>NZ_CAXURX020000002.1:0-2353538 GCF_964253885.1 Caballeronia sp. LjRoot31 | reverse complement strand
GCTGGAGTCAGGAGAATTTTGGGAAAGCATACTCATGACGGTGAAGCTCGTCTACAGGTGCGCACTCACCCTGTAGTGGTGAAGCGGATGTCACGCGCAAAACTCACTGAGGTGCGCTCCTGAAAACTCTCACCTTCACCGTCACGCCTCATCTCATTTATGCCCCGTGCCATGCGGGTAAACGAATTGAGCGCTTGCGGATTCAAATCGAACCGCTTCAAGCCCGATCCCGTATCTTCTCACCTGAAATTTTTTTACGCGCCCCTGTGGTTTTTACGAAATTTTCCCGGAAGGCGAAAATTCGTGAAAGCGCGGAGAAATTGCTGTAAACGTCGAGTTATCAAGGCTTTAACCCTCGATAGCACGCCAGATCCCGCTCAATTACTCCCGCAAAAGCTCACCTTTAACCTGCCGGGGAGCCCTATTCAGCCAAGTTGCAGCCTCAAAACAGGCTCTCGAACCTAGGATCCAGCCTCCCGCATAACCTCACCTTTAGACTTTCCCACGGTCGACGGCATCGATACTTGCTCCTCACTGGCCCCCCGCAAACACTCACCTTTAGAGTCACAAGCGAACGATTTTCTGGATTTCAGCATCGTCGGGGCTCTCTTGGCACCTAAATTCGGCCAAATATAGTCCTGTAAAAGCTCACCTTTGCCATTTTTTCACGCGAAGGAGATAACGGCGAACAGCAGTTCACCACTCCCGAAAATGCTCACCTTTGCTGCGATATGCGCGCACTCGGCGCACATAAAATCCTTTTAAATCATGTGCTTAATATAATATTGGTCGATAAGGTGTCTTCCGAGGAGGATCTTCATGCCTTAAGATCGAGACCATATTGTCCCGAAAAGCCTCACCTTTGGAGTTCGACAGAGCTGTCAGTACGATCCTCGACGAACCAAAAACTGCTCCCGAAAACTCTCACCTCCGGTCCGGTTTTGCAGAAATATCCCTTAAAACCAGTGGGATCGGCAAAGTAGGCAGGTCGAAATACCGCCGCGCAGTTCTCCCGTATTTCCTCACCGTTGCGGTTTGCGCGCCTCGCAAACCGGGGATTCTGAGCTGCTCGCACCCGCATAGTCTCACCCTGGACTTGGTTTGACCCCTGTAAAACCTCACCTACAGGTAATAATTACCTTTTTCCTATTGGAATTTTCGCATTTTCTGTATCCTGCAAACGCTCACTGCAGAAATTGGCGGGTCGACGTGTGCTGTGCCGCCGCATATGGACGATAGCCGCGGCAGCCCCTGTATTTCCTCACCTTCCCAAAACACCCGCCTCCCGAACTCGCTCACGCTTGCTCCCGTGACTCCTCACGCTGGCCCCCGAACCTATACACCGATAGCCCCCGTGTTATCTCACCTACTATCCCGCAGACCCTCACCGACCCGCCCGGAAAGCCTTATCTGGTAAGGCTTTGCCGTGGCGTTAACGTCTTTAACTAGGGTTCAAAGGTGTTTACTTCTAATACTCTCAAGCAAGCGAGAGATCCAAGGAAGAGAATCGTGAAACAAAAACTCCGTGGAACATCTGCAGAAATGGTCAAGTCGGAAAAAGATGCTAGTAATCAATAGCTTGACGGATTAACCTCGACATGTTTCACGGATGCCACTGCGATCGATACGTGATATAGGCTATTTAGATAAAAAGAGAGTAGCTCCAAGCGTTAGCCCACGTGCTCAATCTAAATATGTAGCATTTGATACGTAAAGTATTATTATACGAACGAATTTGACTTGGAGCTTCGTATGAACGATGCAGAACGCCTTGCACTGCGGGCTGAACTCGCGACGATGCGGACCAACGGTGCCCGTCGACAAGATCTATCGCAGCATGCCTGCAAGCGGCTTTTCTTCGATTTCGGCATTCGCCCATCAATGGCCACGGTCAGAGATCTCACGCAAACCGGTAGCGCCAGCGATATCCCAAAGGATATCGACGCATTCTGGGCTCGGATCCGATCCGCGTCGCGCGTTCGGATCGAAAGTGGAGCGATTCCAGAAGGACTGCAGGAACGAGCCGGTGAATTGCTCGGGCAGCTTTTCCTGGAAGCGCAGGAATTTGCAATTCGATCGCTCGAAGATGAGCGCCATGCCGCGAAAGATGACGTCGATGCTGCGCTAAGCCGGCTTCGCGACGCAGAAGTACGTTGTGCGACGGTCGATGAGGCGCTTCACCGCAGCGAGGCACGCGCCGATACTGCGTTAGCACGCAATTCCGCGCTGGAGATCGAATTAGCATCCCTTCGTGGCCGCGAACTGGAGGCACAAAGCAGTTTGCAGGCGTCGATTCATCGGTTGGAACGGGAACACGCCGCGTTGACTCAGCGGCTCGAAACAGAGCAAACGGCTAACGCCGCGCTGCGCGATCGTGTGGATGCGTTGAACGGTGAACTGCGACACAACACCGAGCATTATGCGCAACAGATCAAGGATGCAATCAGCGAGGCCGAGCGGCGAGTGAAGCCCATGCTCGTGGAGCTTGATTCCTTGCGTGGCATGGCGGCAACCTACCAAGCGGGAGTGCGTCAGGCAAGCCAGAAGGAATTCGATTTTATTCAACAACTTAGCATCGCCAAGGCACGCGCGGATCGGCTAGAGCTGCGAATTCGCGAGCAATCGGACGAGATCGACGCGCTGGCCATCGAACGTGACGCGTTGCTCGGACAAAACGGAATGAGTGAAAACGTCGCCCGGCTAATCTGCACGATGGTTGAGGCAGGACGGCTATCCGTGCAGGAAATGGGGACGTTGGGAACGGACATCGATGGTTTTGTCGCAGTGCCGGCCTGCTGCCCCACGTGTGTCACCGGCGAGCCTGAACTTGCCCAGCACGATGATAAGTTTGAGTTGTCCTGTCCGGATTGCGATCGGTCGTCGGGCGCCGCGTCGTCACGGTTGCTCGCGGTAGCCCGATTTCACTCGCCGGAGATTGCCGAGGCCGGAGAACAAACCGAGAGGTGAGATTTTTCGGGAGCGGAACGCTACTCGAATTCGTGGCTTTCCTCGCCGCCGCTTTCTTGCGCCTCCGCCAAATCCCGCTCCCGTATTTCCTCACCGGTCCAGTTTTGCCATGCTCGATGCAGCCGGTGCGCCGAGATTTGTTGCTGGAAACCTAACCATTGCCCGACTCGCTCGGGCGCTGTGCCACTTTCGAACAAGTCGGCTGCGAAGGTATTGCGCAAGGTTTGCGGACTGGCGCGTGCCGTTCGTGAATCGGCAATGCCGGCGGCGTCGATCACGGCATCGATCGCGCGCAGCATGGTGGCCTTGTGCATCGGGCGTCCCGATGGCGCGGACGGGAACAGCAGGTTGCCGAGTAATCGCACTGTCTTGCGCTCGCTGATCCAATGGTCGAGTAACGCGATCGCAAACGGTGCGAGCCGGGTTTCTCGATTTAAAGGGGAGTTCGTAGCCTCGACAGCAAGCCATGGCTGATTCCATGAATAGCTACTAACGGTCAACGCTGCTGCTTCACCCGTTTTTACCCCGCCGCCCAGGAATGCGCCGACCAGCGCACGATCGCGGCGCTCTCGCCAGCGCTGCCCCGCCGGTAGATCGCCGATTGGAGAAAAAAGATACCTGATCAGGGCCGCTCGTTCACCGTGGGCGAGAAATCCTGTTGGCTCGTTTTCACGCGCGTCTCGCCATGGAGCCTCGCCGTCCTGGGCAATGAAGCGAGCTGGATTCGTCGATGCCATTTCGATCTTGCGGACATGGTCGAGTACTCGCTCGATAAGGCGCAGATAGCGAACGCGCTGTGGCTTTCGAATCTTTAATTGGGTGACGAACTGTTCGATGGCAAGTCGATCAACCGTGCGGAGATCGATTCGTTTAACGCTCAGCCATTCGAGGAAGAGCCCCCATTGCGCCCGGTAGACATCCGCGGAAGACGCTTTGAACGCTTGATGGGCCATCCAGGAATCGAACGCGCTACGCGGATCGGCGTACCAATTGGTGCGCTCATGAT
The DNA here is from genome assembly GCF_964253885.1 of Caballeronia sp. LjRoot31. Lineage (NCBI taxonomy): Bacteria > Pseudomonadati > Pseudomonadota > Betaproteobacteria > Burkholderiales > Burkholderiaceae > Caballeronia > Caballeronia sp. LjRoot31. The sequence goes on along the minus strand of NZ_CAXURX020000002.1, from coordinate 2,349,565 downwards.
CGAAAATTTCGTGAGTTTCCGCAGGAGCGGCCATTGGCTTGAGAATCCGTTAGTTGTAAAACGCGTACGCTAGAGATTACGCGAAAGCGGCCGGCGATGTTGAGGTTCAGCTTTCATCCATGTGTCGGCCGCAAGTTCAAAGCCGTATTGCCAGGTGCTCGCGGCGATGGGGATTTCATGACGGTGCGTGTTGACCCGCGCCGGTAACACAAGGAACTCTGGCGGCGGGCATTCTGGTTTGCTCGCGGCATGACATGCGACGCAACGTTTTTGGATCTGGCTACAAACTCGAATCGCGGTTGAAACAGTAACGGCCGCCGCTGGTTTCCCGGCGGCTATGCTTCCAATTCGCGCACCCTCGAGTTCATATCTCAATGGACCACGGCTTTTGCCAGTTCAGGGTGTCCAGCACGGGCGGCGCAGTCGTAGGCATCGACGGCAAATACAAACACCGGCGGTAAAGCATTTGACGCCCCGAGATCGACAAGATCATCCGTTTCGGGAAAAGTCATGTCGTCCGGGCGCGCAAAGAGCGCGCGGAGTGCGGACTCATGTCGGCCTGCAAAACCGAGATCGGCGAGCGCTTCCGCTTCAATGGCGAGCAGTAACCGCCAAGTCAAAGGAACACCTTGCACGATGTAGCGCTCCGCTATATCGCGCGTAATCCGCTCAAGGTCGCGCACTGTACGTGCGAATTCGGGGGTGTCCATACGATCTTCGTCGAAGTCCATTGTGTTCTCCTCCATTCATGCCATTGCGCCAAGATGTGTACTGTACAAACATACAGTGTTTATCGCAATGTTCCTCTAGCGTCGCGCTGAGTGCTCCGCGCGTATGTGCGATTCCGCCTACGTGGGAATCAGACGTGTGCGGCTGTTCTGCTGCGTTCGAAATCGCCATTCTGATTACACGTTCAGGGCGCTTTCCCTGACATGACGCCGCGAATCTCAGGAGATCGGGATTTCGCGCTTCGATACGAAAGGAGATCAAGATGAACAAGGATCAGAAAGACGGCGTGGTGAATCAGGCCAAGGGCAAAGTCAACGAGGCGGTCGGCAAGGTAACCGGCAACAAGAGCCGGGAAGCAAAGGGCGATATGCAACAGGCAGCCGGTAAGGTGCAAAAAGGCGTCGGCGATGCACGCGAAGACGTAAAGGACGCGTTCAAAAAACCTTGATGGATCACTTCGGGCAGTGGCGGGTAGCTGGTCGCGCGATGCATTAACAACTGCCGCCTTTAAAAGTGATTGGCCGTTCTAAAGCGATTTGGAACGGCTTCTTTTTGTTTACTTCGTCGCGATGACCGTTGCGCATGCCAGGACTGACCGTTATCGACAGCCGGCTTGCTGAATTCTCCATCAGTTTGGGGACCATCCGGCCAAGCTTGGATGGCTTACCTAGCTTCTTGTACTAATCGGGTTGGAAAGCTGAACTTTGCGTAAGCGCCGGTTTTTGAAGCCAAGCGCTTTTGCCTGTTGGGTCCCCTCCTTGATGCGCAGCCGGAAAACTTTATGCGCATCAAGTTCCGGCCACCCTTGACACCTGCCGCGCCGAAATCCATGTGACTTGGGATCGCGCTAATTGAAAACGACTAATCTCCCGTCCCATCAGCCAACACTCTGCGGGCCATCTAGCGTCGAGAACTACGAATCGACAAAAGGATATGGTCCAGCTATCAAGTCATTAAAAAGCCGGAAGATTTCAGTTAATTATCAAATCCACACGCGCTCTGAATTCCCGAAATCTCGTTCCCCAATTTCACACAAATGCCCACGACGTTCATGTAAAGTTTCGCTCGAACTTCATATAAAAAGGCGTGGTCGGCGAGACCGCGACGGCAGAACGCACAGGTTTGAGCCGAATGAAAACGTCAGCAACCGTCTTAAAAAAGATCCGTGTCCCCCTACTGCTGGCGGCCCTGATGGCATTAGGTGCGACATCGAACGTCTCGGCAGCCGAAGTTTGCAATGACGGCTTATGGGCTGACGCGATGATCGGTTCATATCACGTTCATCCCAAAAAACACTTTGATCAATTCAACCCCGGCATTGGTGTTGAATGCTGGATTGACCCACAGTGGGCGCTGGCAGGCGGGTACTTCAGAAACTCGCTGACGGCGCCTTCGTTTTATGGCGGCGGCGTTTGGGCGCCGGAATTCGCGCATTGGGGATACATCCGACTGGCCGCAATGGGCGGCTTGATATCGGGATATGACTACGGCAAATGGGGTATCGGCCACGATCACAAACTGGGTCCGGTCCTCGCGCCGCTCATCATGGCGGAGTACGGTCGTATTGGCGCGAACATCATCCTGATTCCGCCGATCCCCTCTAGCGATTTGCCCTTTACGCTGGGGTTTCAGCTACGAGTCAGGTTTTGGTGACAACTCCCGGCGGGCGTTGAAACGCTAGTCGTGCTTCATTCGAGATTGCACGGTAAGGAGAATCGTAGACGGGTCGCGTGGTTTGTTCTCAAGCGCCTCAAGGTATTCCATCGACTCTGCCAATCTCGGCGTGTCGACGCTCGCCCCTTCGCCGCATATATCGTGATTCCTCATCTAATATGGACTCCGGATTAAAAATCTGCCCCACAAAAAGGCACCGAGACTCATTGGCTGACCTGGCTTCAGATGTTTCCCGAACAGCTCCCGTATCAGCTCACCTTAAGAAAGCCGCAAGCCCCTACATTGCCGAGCTCGGGCCTGAGTCCAGCGGACATCGCGGGGGAGCCATACCGTGGCGACCGCCACACAAGCCCGTAAATAATTTGCCTTATGGTCTCGACCGCGTGCGCTGATGACCGTTGTCTTACGCGGAGCAAAGGTGGTTTTGTCTGCTCGCAAGTAGTCGGTCACACTACTTACTGACGGGTCGCTCTGGAAGACAAAACCCGACACCCGACTCCAAGCCCGCCAACGCACTAAACCCCACGCTTTGAGCGCGTCTTGCGCACGACCCTATCGTCTACTATGATGGACAATATGACATCATCAATAGACGACACTGGACCTCGCATCGCTCGCCGTATTCGGCTTGAGCGAAATGCGCGCGCATGGTCATTGGCGGATCTGGCCGAATTCTCCGGGGTCGCCAAGGCAACCATCAGCAAGATTGAACGCGAGGAAATAAGCCCCACCGCGGTCACGCTGGTGCGACTGGCCGGGGCCTTCGACTTGACGCTCGCGGGCCTTTTGGTGAGGGCAGAAGGCAATAGAGACCGCTTGTCGCGGGCCGTCGATCAACCGCTCTGGCGCGATCCCAAGACAGGCTATCTCCGCAAGCAGGTGTTCAACAATCCGGACCACCCGGTGGAGATCGTTCAGGTTGATCTGCCGGCAGGACGACAGGTGGTGTTACCGCCATCGTCTTATGCCCATATCCGTCAGGTTGTTTGGGTGTTAGTGGGCGATCTCGTGATCCTGGAAGGCGGGGGGCGGTACGCTCTGAGCGCCGGCGACTGCCTGGGATTCGGTCCGCCTTCCGAGGTAACCCTGGCTAACGAGACTGCCTCGACCTGTACCTACCTCGTTGTTCTCGCCCGGACTTAGCCGTCATGTCAAACATTGAAATCAGTGAACTAAGCGCCTCGCCGATGATCCGCGCGATGCTCAGTGGACTCTTGATCGAGGCTGTTGCAAACGGCGGTTCGGTCAGCTTCATGCATCCGCTGCGGCCTGAAGCAGCAGAAGCGTTCTGGTCCAATGCGCTGGCTGCCGCAACTCGCGGCGAACGAATGGTTCTGGGTGCATGGGACGGTGAGAGACTGGTCGGAACCGTCACCCTGTTGCTCGACTGTCCGCCCAACCAGCCGCACCGTGCGGAAATCGCCAAACTGATGACCTGTCTCAGCCATCGCGGGCGAGGGGTGGCGGCGTCGTTGATGCAGGCGGCCGAGAATCTGGCCGTGAAACGGGGACGCACGCTGCTGGTCCTGGATACCGCGACCGATGGCGGAGCGTCGACGCTCTACGAGCGTCTCGGGTTCACTCTTACGGGGGAGATTCCAGACTATGCGCTCAAGCCGCATGGAGGGCTGACCGGGACCAAGATTTATTGGAAGCGAATTGGCCCGCGCGTCCCGACCAAGGATTGATCGGCTCGGCGAGGCTTGATTGTCGACCAACCGGCCTGCTGATTTTGACTTTCTGTTTTAACCGTTGAACCGAATTTTCTGACCCCTCTGTTTGAACGCCCGATGCGTCCACGCGCTGGAGCCAGTTTCAATTCGGATTACAGACTATATCGTAGCGACGTTCAACCTCCTCCGCGGTTTGATCGTCGCTGTCGTCTTTTGAGCTTTCTGAAAACTGCATCGGTGACCTGAAGGCTAGCCCTCAAAGCACTTACGGTTTTATATTTGCCTGCTCTATCCGGTTATGCACTTCGCGCGTCAATGCCTCGATACGTTCGCTCATTTGCTTCGTGATCTCGGTCAATTTGGTATTTTGCTCAAGCAAGGCAACGAGCTGATCGGTCTGTCGAGCCGCTTGCAACTGGCGTTCCTCATTCGCTGAGGCGAGGTCTTCACGATGCCGCGCATCGGCGTCGGAATTGACCTTGTCGCGATCTGCTTGTCGCGTTTGCGCAAGCAGAATTAACGGCGCGGCGTAAGCGGCCTGGAGACTAAAGGCAAGGTTTAGAAGAATGAAAGGATAAACGTCGAACTTTGTCAGGCCGGCGACGTTGATGCCAATCCAGGCTGCAACAATAATCGTCTGCCCGACGAGGAAAGTCGGTGTTCCGAAGAAACGCGCAAAACGCTCGGCTTTTAGCGCGAACCAGTCGTCACCGAACACTGACGAAAGGTGTACGTATGGCAGATGAAAACGTAAGTGGTGGTGTTTGTCTTTGCGCTGTTCGTCGCGCGGAATGGGGCTATTCATGTTTTGCTCTCTCGCTTGGCGATTAACGGAAATGTGTCGATGTTATACACAGTCCGCGCAAGCGTTGCAGTCATGAAAAAGACTTGCCCGTAGCAGATCGCAGCCTAACGCGGCTTAACGCGGCTTATCCAAACAATGCGGGAGGCGGGTGGCGTTGCCTTATCGACGCTTGGGTGAGGTTATTCGGGAGCGTTGTACATTGGGCGGATAAGGGCCGCGAAAGACACGAGCACCGTTGTCATGAAATGGCGAAGCCAGCAAGCGGTAGTGCTGGCTTCGCCTCGGACCTGAGCCAAGAAAACCGTACGTTGATAAGTAGAGCGTACGGATGGACTACTTAGACCAAGCGATCAACGTTGACTTCAGCGCAGAACCTTGCCGATCTCAAAGTGGAAATCGGCAATACCATCGACACCGCCAGCGACCTTATCGCCGGGCTTCAACGCCCCGACGCCCGCAGGCGTGCCGGTGAAAATCAGATCACCGGGCTTGATGACAACCGCTCTGGAAACCTGGCTGATGATGTCCGCAACCGGCCAGATCAAGTCGCCGAGATCACCCGTTTGCCGTGTCTCGCCATTGACCGACAACCAGATGTGGCCACTTTCCGGATGACCGATTTCCGTCGCAGGACGGATAGCCGTGACCGGCGCGGATTCGTCGAAGGCCTTGGCCCAGTCCCACGGCCGGCTCATCTTCTTTGCGACCGCTTGCAGGTCGCGCCGCGTGAGGTCCACGCCAACGGAGTAGCCGAATATGTACGACAGTGCATCCTTCGGCTCGATTTCTCGTCCCTCTTTTCCGATGGCAATCACCATCTCTATCTCGTGATGCAGGTCCTCGGTGAGCATCGGGTATGCGAGTGTTCCCGTTGCGGGCACGACAGCGTCGGCGGGTTTCGTAAAGAAGAATGGCGGCTCGCGGTCAGGGTTGGCTCCCATCTCGCGCGCATGATCGGCGTAATTGCGCCCTACGCAAAAGACGCGGCGTACCGCGAAGGAGGCGTTCGAGCCGGCGACGGGCACAACGACAGTTTGAGGGGCGGGGAAGACGTATTCGGTCATATCGGCGAGCTCGAAGGTGGAGGTTGTTTGGCGCAGACCACTGCGACACCCCCCAACAATATGCCTCGGCTACCCTTCCATGCAGGACAAATCCGTCCTACGTCCTGGATTAAATTGCTCTATTCCAAGCCGCGCTAGTGAAAGGCTGCGCAAGAGCCTATAGCTCGAATTGCGACGCGCGATATTCTGTCGGCGATGCCCCAACCGCCTGCCGAAAGCGTCGGGTGAAATAAGCCTCGTCGCGAAAGCCGACCACGAATGCGATGTCCTTCACACGGCGGGTATCGTCTGCAAGCAATGCTTTCGCCCGGCTGATTCTTTGATCCGTTACCCATTGCACGAACGTCCTGCCAGTCTCCTTTTTCATCAGACGGGCTACATAGCCGGGAGTCAACGCCGCGGCGTGTGCGGCCGACCCCAGCGAAAGCGTGTCGTCTTCCAGGTGCTCCAGAACATGGCGTATCACTTTGCTGATGGAGTCGCGGCGGCTGACTGCGCGTTCGCCGAGCGCCGCCAGTTGCATAAGCGGCTCCCCATATCTTGCACAAACCAGTCCGATCAATTGCAGGAGGTAACCACGAAGCCGGCTGGTCGCGCCAAACCCGCGCGCACTATCTATCTCCATCATGAGGATAACGATGCGTTCGACTTCAGCCAGATCGGAGCCCGTCAGCTTGAAATCTGTTTCATCTTGGAAGCGAAAGGGTGCCAGCTCCGGAAACCGGATGATGGGAATACTGCCCAGGTCGATCCGGCCATCGACTGCATCGACATCCAGGCCAAGGAAGTCCAGCGCGAAATTGATCACGATGAACCGCGAGTGTTCAGGGTGCGGAATCATGTGCACCCGGTGAGGCGCGATGAACGCGATTGAACCGGTTGGGAACGGACGCGTTACGTCGCCGATCTGCTGCTTCGTGTCGCCGCCCAGATTGATCTGGATCTGGAAGTAGTCGTGCTTGTGCGGTTCTGTGATCGCCGAGCGCAAGGTCTGGTCGCGAATGTAGAAGTCGAGGCGATCGCTGCGCTCGGGCATCGCATAGGTCCGGGACGTACGTTTGGCGAGTGCGCTCATTGGCACCAACTCCTGTGCAGGTTCTGCAGAAAGGCTGACGTTCTCAACGGTTCATTGCTCGAGAGACGACGGAATGCCGCAATCGTGGGTAAGGAATGCGTGTTGGCCATCGTAAGGAAAATAGCGTTGGTTTGTCTTGGCCGGTCTGATCGGCGTCGGCTTAAGGCGCACCGAAGATCCGCGTCCGATACCAGTCCGATCCCCAAGAAACAAGCGTCAAGCATACCGCTTCGACCGACGAGCTGCCTTTAGCCCGCAGATGACGTGATCCGAAAGAATGCGGAAACCCAAAGGCCCCATGGACAGTAGGGTAGAAAATACGAATGCCCGGCAAGCGGTAACATCAACGTGACGTTTGAAGATTGGGCGTCGATTCGTCCGGCGTGATCGAGCGCGACGAAATTGCGAGTGTTACCCGGACACCACCTGCTGGGCATATGAATGGCCCACGTCACTGACACATAAGCGTTCTATGACCTCTGTTCTTCTACTCGAAAATATCCACGACACCGCTGTCGCTCGTTTCAGCGAAGCGAAACTGGAGGTCGAGCGCCGCGCGGGCGCGCTCGCCGGCATGGATTTAACGAGTGCACTTCAAGCGCATAACCTGGTCGGGATTCGTTCGGCAACGCATCTCGGGCGTGAGGAAATCGATGCCGCGCGTCATCTGCTCGCAATAGGCTGTTTCTGCATTGGCACGTCCCAGGTCGATCTGAACGCGGCCGCGAACGCAGGAATTCCTGTTTTCAACGCGCCGTTTTCGAACACACGCTCGGTCGCGGAACTGGTGATCGCCGAAGCTATCCTGCTGCTGCGCCGCGTGCCCGAGAAGAGCGTGCTGGCGCATGCCGGAACGTGGGCCAAGGGCGCAAGCGGATCGTTCGAGACGCGGGGGAAGACCATTGCGATAGTAGGGTATGGAAACATCGGCTCGCAGGTCGGCGTGCTTGCCGAAGCCATGGGAATGCGCGTGGTGTATTACGACGTGCAGGCGCGGCTCTCGCTGGGCTCCGCCCGTGCGGCACAATCGCTCGCCGACGCGGTCGCCCATGCCGACGTAGTGACGCTCCACGTGCCCGCAACGGCTCAGACGAGCCGCATGATCGACGAGACAACGCTCGCGTGCTTCAAACCCGGCGCGATCCTGATCAATGCATCGCGCGGTTCGGTGGTTGATATCGATGCACTCGCGCAAGCGCTGCAGGCGAAGCGGCTGGGTGGTGCTGCTATCGACGTATTCCCGGAGGAGCCCAAGACCAATGCGGATATCTTCAAGAGCGTGCTTCAGCATTTGCCGAACGTGATCCTGACACCTCATGTGGGTGGCAGCACGGAGGAAGCACAAGAGAACATCGGGACCGAAGTCGCGACGAAACTCATTTCGTTTTTAACGACCGGCGACACCGTGGGTTCGGTCAATTTTCCGCATGTCAATCCGGGGCCGCTGGACGCGCCCGCGCGTCTGCTCAACGTCCACGGCAATGCGCCTGGTGCGCTGGCGACGCTCAACACGCGGCTTGCTGGGGAGGGGGCCAATATCGTCGCTCAGCATCTGCAGACGCAGGGCGAGACCGGCTACGTGGTAACGGACCTGGATAGAACGCCATCCAGCGAGTTGATACAGATGCTGGCGCGCGAACCTGGCTTTATCCGAACGCGCTTGCTGGTCAAATAATCCGGCGTCATGCAAGGGACCTGCGTTCTGCCGGGCAGCAGGCGCCGGTCCCGTCCAAGTGCATCATCAATGCCAAGATCGGCCGCGTGAAGGTGAGAATGACCACGCTTCGTGTCGATAAGCGTCGGGGTGTTTAGCTTATTGCACAGGGTCGCCCGACACGATGTGACTTAAAATCAGATTGGCGCATCACGCCAAAGCGCACCAAAGAGTTAGGCTTACTAATAATCCGTGCATGTGCCGGGCAGCCACGACCTGATACGATTTGCCATCGGCCAACGCGTCAAGAGATTGCGTAATTGGGCGCGGATGTTTCAAAAAATAAAAAGGCGAACATCTTGCCCGGGTGCGCAACGAAGGACGAACCGCTCGCAGAGACGAGCGGTCCGGAATACCCTCACCAATAACCGTCAGATCGCCTTACCCGTTGCGGGCCTGCCATCGGTGGATGTTGCGCGGTCCTCGGCGCCGTGACGCAATCGCAGGCTGCATAGTGCTGCAATGAAAAGCGCTACGGCGAGGATCACCAGGCCGTTCATGGGGTTGCCGGTCGACTGCTCGATCAGTCCCATGACCGTCGGTCCCACGAAGCCGCCCAGCAGGCCGCATGAGTTGACCAGTGCGAGCCCGCCGGCCAGTGCCGGGCCGTTGAAGCGCGACGACGGAAACGTGAAGATGATCGACTGCACCACAAAAAACATGAACGCGGATACGCACACGCCGAGCAGTCCGATGACCGGCGTCGAATACGCGGCGATCACGAGGCCAGCCGCCATCACGATCAGCCCGCCGGTCAGGATCTGCCGGCTGCGGGAAGACGTGCTGGCGAAGCGTGGAACGGTGGCGGCGCCGATAGCCGCGGCGATCCATGGCAAGGCCGTCAGCACGCCGATAGCGAAGGGCGAAAAATGCCCCGACGCGCCAATGATGCCTGGCAAAAAGAAGATCGTCGTGTAGATGGTGAGCTGGTGGCAGAAGTACACGAAGATCGCGAGCCACACTTGTTTGTCGCCGATCACGCTGCGCAGCGAGTGGCTACCGCGGCCACCGCTTGCCTGGCTTTCGCGTTCAGCCGCGAGGCGGCGTTCGAGCCCTTCAGCCTGTTCCTTCGATAACCATCGTGCCGACGCAGGTCCATCCGGCAACACCTTCCACACGACGAATGCCAGCAATACCGCAGGCAGCCCTTCGACAACGAATAACCACTGCCAGCCGTGCCATCCGAGCAGGCCGTCGAGCTCGAGCAACGCACCGCCAAGCGGTCCGCCGACAATGTTGGCCAGACACACGCCGAGCAGGAAATAGCCCGTGGCGCGCGCCCGTTCCTCGCGATTGAACCAGTAGGTGAGGTACAGCATCACGCCGGGAAACAAACCGGCTTCGGCGGCGCCGAGCAGCAAGCGCAGCACATAGAACGATGTTTCCCCGCGCACGAACGCCATTGCGATGGAGAGCAGGCCCCAGGTGATCATGATCCGCGTGATCCACATGCGTGCGCCGACCCGATGCATGATCAGATTGCTCGGGATTTCGAGGAGCGCATACGACAGGAAAAACAATCCTGCACCGAGCCCGTAGGCGGCAGCGGACACGCCCAGATCCACGCTCATTGAATGCTTGGCGAGCGCGATATTCGTACGATCGAGAAAGCTGATCACATAGACGATAACGAGCAGCGGCATCAGCTTGCGGATCATCAACTGCGTGACGGCCGCGTGCGCGAGCGGCGTGGCGGACTGCGATTTTGCTAGAGGTCTTGACATGGAAAACTCCGATCAGGATCGACGGAACGCCAGGCGTCCAGTGAACAAGCGTTGAGCGCCTGGGGTGCATGGGGCGTGCACACCTGGACATCGGCGAAGCGGCCGCTTGTTGCCAATGCCGCCGCTTCCGGTGCCGCTGATGTTCTTTCCTTCGATCCGCATCGTCTTTGTCTCCTGCTGATTTTTTTGTTGTGAAAGTGAAAAGGCCGGTGAAACCCGGCTCAGAAATTCACGTTGTCGGCGCCCTTGAGTCCGAGCATGGCGCGCGCTTCCTGCGGCGTAGCGACCTCGAGCGACAGCCCTTCAATCACCTGCCGGATCTTGCGCACTTGTGCCGCGCTCGATTCAGCCAGCTGGCCGGGCCCGATCCACAGCGAATCCTCAAGGCCCACGCGAACGTTCGCGCCTTGCGCCACGCCTAACGTCGCAAGCGGAATCTGGTTGCGGCCGGCGCCGAGAATCGACCAGACGTAATCCTTGCCGAACAGCCGGTCGGCGGTGCGGCGCATATGCATCAGGTCTTCCGGATGAGCCCCGATACCGCCGAGCAAGCCGAATACGCTCTGGATAAAGAACGGCGGTTTGGCGAGCTGGCGTTCGACGAAATGGGCCAGGTTGTACAGATGCGAAATGTCGTAGCACTCGAACTCGAAGCGGGTGCCGTTCGCGCCGCACGAAGTCAGGATGAACTCGATGTCCTTGAACGTATTCTTGAAGACCAGGTCGCGGCTGTTGGCGAGATGTTCGCGTTCCCAATCGTGCTTGAGGTCCTTGAAGCGGTCGAGCATCGGATACAGGCCGAAGTTCATCGAGCCCATGTTCAGCGACGCTATTTCCGGCTTGAAATGATGGGCGGGGCGAAGCCGTTCCGCCACGGTCATATGCGGACTGCCACCGCTTGTCAGGTTGATGACCGCGTCGGTGTTGGCCTTGATGCGCGGCAAGAACTCCGAGAACACGGCCGGGTCTTGCGTCGGCCGGCCGTCCTTCGGATCGCGAGCGTGCAGATGCAGGATTGCGGCGCCGGCTTCTGCGGCGGCGAGCGCGGCATCGCCAATTTCCTGCGGCGTGACCGGCAGGTAGGGCGACATCGACGGCGTATGGATGGCGCCTGTCGGCGCGCAGGTAATGATGACTTTGCGGGTTGAGGCCACGGTGAATTCCTTCAAGAATGGGAGAGCGAGAAAGCGTGTCAGAGCACTTCGACGTTGCCGCACACGGAGATCGACTGGCCGGAGATGCCGCTACCGCCCGGCGAACACAGGAACAGCGCGGTTGCCGCGATTTCTTCTTGCGTCGTCATGCGTCGCAACGAGATTTTTTCCAGATACTTCGCTTCCATCTCGGGGTAGGACAAGCCGAGCTGCTCGGCGCGAGCGGCAATCACGCGCTCCATGCGCGGCCCGCGCACAATGCCCGGCTGGATTGCGTTGACGCGAATGCCGTGCGGTCCCAGTTCGATCGCAAGGCTCTTGGTGAGGCCGATCAGCGCCCACTTGGTGGTGGAATAGGGCGTACGGAATGCATAACCGAGTCTTCCCGCCACGGAAGACATCGCGATGATCGCGCCGCCGTGCGTGGACTTCTTGAGCAGCGGCACTGCGAGGCGCGCGAAGTAAAACTGCGCGTTGAGGTTGATCGCGACGGTCTGCTCCCACTGCTCCACATCCATCTCATCGATACCGCCAGTCGGGCCTGCGATCCCCGCGTTATTGAGCAGCACATCGAGGCCGCCGAGCTTGCTTTCCACGTCGGCGAATACGCGGGCGACAGCGGTTTTATCGGAGACGTCACCGAGCGTGGTGGAGATGGCTTCATTGGCCCGGTCCGAACGCAACGCGTCGAGCGCCTGCTGGCTTGCGTCGCAGACGTGCACGCGGGCGCCCGCTTCGGCGAACGCTCGGGCGATGACAAGGCCGATGCCTGAACCGCCGCCGGTCACCAATACACGCAAGTCCGAACGCGGTTGAAGCATGTTTAAAACGCTCATTGTTTTTCCTCTTCAGTCATGGTTCGGGCAACGTCAGGCCGCCTGACGTTGCCCCACTTGATTAGTGATCCTGATAGTTAAGCGAACTGCGCTGCGCTCCTGGGCAGCCCACATTCACGGCGAGGATGCGCCTGCGCGCCGTATCGTCGATAAAGCTAGTTGTGATGTGTGATCACACTTTCAGGCAAGTTTGGTCGCTGCCGGGAAGAATGTCAACGCGCAGTGACATAGGGAAAACGCGGAAGGAAGCAGGAAGGGAAGTCCCTGCGAGTCGCATGGTTGCGTGGTCCGATGGGCTGAATCGATCGGTTATATTCGTTACGGCGCCTAAGGCAGCCTTTTAATGTGGTCTCCAGGCAGCCGCTCAGGAACACAAGAAAATGCGATCGCTTATTCAACTCTGCGCCTGGTGTTTGTTGGCATTGATAGCAAGCCAGCCGGCGCTTGCCGACGACCTGCGCAGTAACCGCGGAAACGATCCGTTTTTCCAGATTTCCAAAGCAATTCCTGAATGTCCAGTTCCTCTGGGACCGTTGGAGACGGAGCAGGAATGGGTAGGCGAAGCGCATTACCGGATCGAGCGCGGTAATAGCTGCTGGGTGGAGGGTCGGTGTCGTTTGTCGAATTCGTATCGCTACGATGCCGAGATAGCCGAAGCGGTTCAACGCCGGCTCAGCACGATCAATATCGCCACGCACTGGCGCGAACAATCATCGTTATGGCTGGTGCTGCAGCGCAGGTTTATCTACGTGCAAGGTTGTGTATCGCCCGCTTTCGACCGGGACAAATTCCTCTCCGAGTTGGCGAAAACGGCAGATGTCGACAAGGTTATCGACAACATGACCACCGATCCCAGGACGAAACCTTTACCGTATCCACCCTTGGCACCATAAAGTCGAAGACCAGGAAAGGAGGTGAGATGAAGGTCAAGCGAATAGTCGCCAACATTGGCACGCAGGACGTTACCCAGGCCCGCCGTTTCTATCAGGACGTGCTGGGTCTGGACGTGCTGATGGATCACGGCTGGATTCAGACTTTTGGTTCCGGGACAGTCATGAGCGTTCAGGTCAGCGTGGCCTCGGAAGGCGGATCCGGCACGCCGGTGCCGGACCTGTCGATTGAGGTGGATGACGTGGACGCCGCCTTCGATCGCATGAAAGAAGCCGGTTTCCCCATTGAATACGGACCCGTCGATGAACCCTGGGGCGTCCGACGTTTCTATGTCCGCGATCCGTTCGGCAAGCTCGTCAATGTTCTTGCGCATACCTGAACTGACCACCTTGGCGAGCGACCGCGGCCTTCAACATCGAACCGCAAACCTGGAAACCTAGTACCCCTGCGGCACATTCGACTTGTTCCCTGCCAGCGGTGAGCCATAACCACCACTTTGCGCGTTATTGGGCAAGCCATTGCTCAACTGCGCGCGCGGATCGGTCGGATTCAGGTTCATCTCACCCGCTTGCCGATTGCCGTGCGTCGGATATTCGCTGCCCAGCGGCGCGTTCGGCATCAATCTCGTGCTGTTAGCCGGTGCGTGCAAGTCGTCATTCGGACTCAAACCCGTGCTCGTGGTTTGCGCATAGACCGCTTGAGTGGCAAACGATGTAACGAGCACGGCTGCGCAAACCGATAAAACGCGTTTCAACCTAACGATGATGGTCATGACTGAACTCCCTGAGTAAGTGGGTTTTCGTGTCCTTGTCGTCTTGTCGCGTCAATCAGGCACGCGTTTTATCGTGTCGCTTTCTTAAGCTTAGCCGCGCGTTTGGGCCGGTCATCGATAATTTTTGTCCGGGTTTTGTTCTTCAGCTTTTTCCATTGCTTGCATTCGTCCCTGGTTCGCAAGCAACCCGTGCATAGCCCGGTTTTGCCATCGAATTTGCAGATATTGATGCAGGGCGACTCCACAGCCATTACAAATCCAGTGCGCGTACGCTTTATTTCAACGCCATAAATCTCGCACGATGCATGCCCGTGGGCCTAAAACATAATCTGGATGGGGACAATAGGCGCGCCCCGTGCTGTGCTTAAAAGGCAACCGGAGATCCGGCGATACCGGGTGCTAAGATTTGGAACACTTCGCTCGTTGCACTGTGCCCGACATACCGGCTTTTGCTTGACGACCATGCAGAAACCCCTTTTGTTTTCCACGCTAAGCCAGCTTGAATTCGAGCGGGCCGTGCTCGGGCGCGTCGTTGCAGGCATGCCGTTGCGCGAGGTGCTCGAGCATGTGGTGCATCGAGTGGAAAATCGCTCTGAACAGCCGTTGCGCGCCTCCGTGCTGCTCGTTGATGCCACAGGGAAGCGCCTGGTTCACGGCGCTGCGCCGAGTTTGCCCGATGAGTACAACCGCATCGTGGATGGCCTCGAATTCGGGCCGCTGATGGGGTCGTGCGGGGCGGCGGCGTTCCGCGGTGAGCCGGTGATTGTGGAAGATATCCAGACTGATCCGGTCTGGGCAGCGTTTCGCGATATTGCCCGGCAGTACGACCTGCGCGCCTGCTGGTCCATGCCCATACACGCGGCCGACGGCCGGCTGCTCGGTACCTTCGCCAACTATTACTCGGTTCCGAAAACGCCATCGCCGGAGGAACTGGACGACATCGCGCAAGTGGCGAGCGTGACAGCGCTCGCCATCGAGCGCCATGCGAGCGATCGGGCATTGCGCGAAAGCGAAGAGCGTCTGCGTATTGCGCAGCAGGCGGGCGGGATCGGCACCTTCGAGATATTTCCGCATGACGGGCGGTTGGCGGTGTCCGAAGAACTGTGCTGGCAATGGGGTTTGACGCCCCGTCATGAATACCGTCTCGACGACCTGCTGGAACTCGTGCATCCCGATGACCGCGAGCGCGTACGCGCCGGCCATCTCGACATGCCCGCTGGTGCGCTCGATTATCTGGAGTACCGGATTCGTCGCCCCGACAACGGCGAGGAGCGCTGGATGGCTCGCCGTGGCGAAGCGATTGAGGACAGTGCGGGCGGTTTGCGTTATCTCGGCGTGATTTACGACATCACCGGGCATAAGCGCTTTGAAGAACGCCTGCGTGTCAGCGAGACGCAATTGCGGCGCCTGAACGATTCGCTGGCCGCCGAAGTCGACGCCCGCACCCGCGAGCGCAACAGCATCTGGCGCAACTCGCGCGACCTGTTCATTGTCGCGAGCAGCGCGGGCGTGCTGCGCGCCGTCAATCCAGCCTGGACCGATATTCTCGGCTTCCGCGAGGACGAGCTGATCGGCAAATCGTTCGCGGAAATCGTTCATCCCGACGACGTGGAGGCCACCGAAGCCGCGCTGCTGTCGGCGGCCCGGTCGGGGCTGGTGCGGTTTGAGAATCGCAACCGTCACAAGGACGGCTCGTATCGATGGGTGTCGTGGGTTGCCGCGCCCGAAGGCGACGCGCTTTATGGCAACGGCCGCGACGTCACCAGCGAAAAGGAGACTCAGCGAGCGCTTCAGCAAACCGAGGAAGCGCTGCGCCAGGCGCAGAAAATGGAGGCGCTCGGGCAACTGACGGGCGGGATTGCGCACGATTTCAACAATCTCCTGCAAGGCATCACGGGGCCGCTCGAACTGATCCGCCGATACACCCAGCTCGGCCGGACAAACGACATCGACCGGTTCATTTCAATGGCGACCGGTGCGGCAAACCGGGCGGCATCGCTCACGCACCGGCTGTTGGCGTTTTCGCGGCGTCAGCCGCTCGACCCGAAGCCGGTGAACGCGGACGAGCTGCTGCATTCCATCGACGATCTGCTCAAGCGCACGATGGGCGAAGCGATCGATACGCGCGTGGTGCCGAACCCGCACCTCTGGCTCACGCGCTGCGACGTGAACCAGCTTGAAAATGCGCTGCTGAATTTCGCGATCAACGCGCGCGACGCCATGCCGGAAGGCGGCCGCCTGACGCTTGAAACCGGTAACGCGGAACTCGGCCACGACTTCGCCGCGCGCCATCCGGATGTAGCCCCGGGGTCCTACGTGGTGGTATCGGTGTCGGATACGGGTGCGGGCATGCCGGCCGACGTCAAGGCGCGCGCCTTCGACCCGTTCTACACGACCAAACCGCTGGGCCAGGGCACGGGGCTGGGTTTATCGATGGCTTACGGTTTTGCGAAGCAGTCGGGCGGGATTGCGACAATCGACAGCGCGCCCGACGCCGGCACCACGATCCGGCTGTATCTGCCGCGTTTTTCGGGCGATCCGGGCACGCAGGAAATTGCCGGCGAACTCAACGAGGCGCATCGTGCGGCCGGGCGGCACGCGATCCTGGTGGTGGAAGACGACGAGTCCGTGCGTGAGCTCGTGTGCGAGATCCTGCGTGATCTGGATTACCAGGTGCTCGAAGCGTTCGATGGCCCATCGGGATTGATCATCCTCAATTCGCCTGCGCGTATCGACTTGCTGGTGACCGACGTCGGGCTTCCCGGGCTGAACGGCCGGCAACTGGCGGACGCCGCGCGGGCGACGCGGCCCAGGCTGAGAGTGCTTTTCATGACGGGTTACGCTGAAGCGGCGACCCGCACGAATGGTTTCCTCGATACCGGCATGGAAATGATTACCAAGCCGTTCACGCTGGAATCCATGGCGAGCCGGATTCGCAGGATGGTCACGCTGGGCTTGACGGACGACTAACCCGGACGACTAGCCGTTACGGGGTGGCCCGTGCTCCTGTAAAGACTCACCTTTTTTGTTCCCGCAAAGGCTCACCTTTCGGCGCAAATGGCATGTCCCTTGCTCAGACATGTCGATGTTCCTTCGATACCCGAGCAGCCGGACACCGGCTCGTAGCACTCCAGAACCGGAAACGTGCGCCCGCACCGCAATCCTGCCCGGACCAGCGAGTGCGTTGCTGCCTTTGATCCGCACTGACCTTAACGTCCTGTATGTCCTTACCCCGTCACTAACGAGAACGATGTCATGAATCCAGATCCCGTGCCCCGTCGGCCGTCAACCACGGTCTTGCCGCCCGAAGGACCGGGTCTGCGGGCGCTGACATCGTTAATTACCGGTGTGGTCGTGATTTGCGTGTTGTATTTCGGCCGCGCGGTGCTGATTCCGATCATCCTCGCCGTTTTGTTGAGCTTTCTGGTCGCGCCGTTTGTCGACTTGCTGCGGCGGCTGAAGTTCGGACAGGTGCCATCGGTGATCGTGGCGGTGCTGGTGGCGTTGTCGGTGCTGACCGCTGTTGGCGCGCTGATCGGCGCCCAGGTGGCGCAACTGGCCGGCGACCTGCCGCAGTATCAGGTCGCGGTGGAGCGCAAGATCGACGCCGTGCAGCAGAGGACCATCGGCCGGGCCGATGCATTTCTGGGAAAAGCGGCTACGGCGCTCAAGCGTCTTTCGCCGAATCGCCAGGACGAGATTCGCAAGAACGAAGAGAATCCCGCGGCCTCGCCTATCGATTCCCCGATGCCGGTCGAAGTGCACGAACCGTCGCCATCGCCCGTGGAGCTGGCGCAGCGATTTCTATCACCGGTGATCAGTCCGCTGGAAACCACCGGCATCGTGCTGGTGGTCGCCATCTTCATCTTGTTGCAGCGAGAAGACCTGCGCGACCGGCTGATCCGGCTGTTCGGTTCGCGCGACCTGCATCGCGCGACTACCGCCATGGACGAAGCCGCCCGCCGGCTGTCGCGCTATTTCCTCGCGCAGCTCGGCATCAACATGGGCGTGGGCATTGTCATCTCGGTCGGGCTCGCGATCATCGGCGTACCCGGCGCGTTGCTGTTCGGCGTGCTCACCGGCTTGCTGCGTTTCGTGCCGTACGTGGGTACCTGGATCGCGGCGTTGCTGGCCGTGGTGTTCGCGGCGGCCGTCGGACCCGGCTGGTCGATGATGATCTGGACCATCGTCCTGTTCGGCGTCACCGACGTGGTCGCGGGGCAGGTGGTCGAACCGCTGCTGTATGGACACAGCACGGGGCTTTCGCCGTTCGCGGTGATTGTTGCGGCGATTTTCTGGAGCTGGATCTGGGGACCGATCGGGCTGGTTTTATCGACGCCGCTGACCTTGTGCCTGGTGATCCTGGGGCGGCATGTGGACCGGCTAGAATTCCTCGATGTGCTGTTCGGCGACCGTCCAGCGCTGACGCCGGCGGAGAATTTCTATCAGCGGCTGCTCGCCAACGATCCCGATGAAGCGCTCGTGCAAGCCGAGTCGCTGTTGAAGGAGCGCTCGCTCAGCGCGTATTACGACGAAGTCGCGCTGGAGGGTTTGCGAATCGCGCACAACGACGTGTTGCGCGGAGTCGTGACCGCGGACCAGTTGCGGCGCATCAACGAATCGGCGATGGACATTGTCGAAGGGCTCGAGGAAGTGGAGGACGTGGTGATGGCGGTCAGGCAGGAGCAGGACCCGCCGGCCAGCCTGGAGATGTCCGATAACGAAGCCGGCATCCTGCACGAAACGCCGCCATCTCACTTCGATGCCGCCCGCGAAGGCCATACGGCGTCCGTGCTGTGCATTGCCGGGCGCGGTGTGCTTGACGATCTGGCGGCGACTATCGCGGTGCAACTGTTCCGCAAGCATGGCCTGGGCGCGGATCTGGCGCCCTACGAGCGGTTTTCGCGCACGCGATTCGACGAGGTCGACTTGACGGGCGTATCGCTGATCTGCGTGATTTCGTTCGATGCCGCCGAATCGCCGCCGTATTTGCGCAATTTGCTGCGGCGCCTGCATCAGCGGGCGGCTGCAGCGGATCTGATCGTGGGATTGGTCCTGCCTGAGAGCGCGCTGGAAGGCGAGGCGGTGATTCGCAAGACCTCGGCGGCTACGTCGTTCAAGGAGTTGGTCGAGGCATGTGTGGCCGCGGCACGGCAGCAGTCCACCGACGGTGTTTCGTGGGAGGGGCTGAATCCGCCGGACGCGGTTGTGTCGGGAGAGGTTGAGAGCGCCAAGGGGAAGGCGCCCATCGTTCCGGTATTGCGGGGGGCTTGAGAGTTTCGTTCGCGCTGTGGGTGGCGGCTGCCGGCCCGTCATCCCGCGCGCGAACGAATCAAACCCTTTTAGCGGTTTCCGTCGAACAGGTCGTTCAACATCGTGTCGAACGCGGCTTGCGCTTCCTCCAGCTCCTGGAGCGCGGCATCGAAGGTCTGCAATGCCATCTGCGACGGCCGGCCATCACCTCCCGGCGGAAAGTGCCCCTGCAACGCCGTGAACGCGGTCTGCACCTGCCGCGTGGCATTGACGATGCGCTCCATCGCCCGCGCTTCTTCTGTTCGATTGTGTTCGGCCGTCATCAGAGTCTCCGTTCTACGAACCCCGATAGTACCAACGGTTGCCACGGCAGGCACGCGCTCCGCTCATCGCATGCTTCACTGCGACGTCCACCCGCCATCAATCTGCAGCGCTGCACCGCGCATTTCATCGGCGCCTTCCGAGCACAGGAACACGGCCAGCTTGCCGATCTGTTCCGGCGTGACAAACTGTTCCGACGGCTGTTTCTCTCCCAGCAACTTCGAGCGCGCCGCGTCCGGCGAAATGTTGTCGCGCGTCGCGATATCGTCGATCTGCTTTTGCACCAGCGGCGTCAGCACGAATCCCGGGCAGATCGCATTCACCGTCACGCCCGTGCGCGCGTTTTCGAGCGCAGCCACTTTCGTCAGGCCGACAATGCCGTGCTTGGCCGCCACGTAAGCCGATTTCCCCACCGAGCCGACCAGCCCATGTGCCGACGCAACGTTGATGACGCGGCCCCAGCCGTTGTCGCGCATCCGGGGCAGCGCCACGCGCATGGTATGAAATGCCGAGCTCAGGTTGATCGCGATAATCGCGTCCCACTTGTCGACGGGGAAGGTATCGATAGTCGCCACGTGCTGAATGCCCGCGTTGTTCACGAGCACATCAACGGCGCCGAATTGCTCGATGGCGAAGGCGACCATTGCTTCGATCTCAGCGGACTTCGACATGTCCGCGCCGTGATGCACGGCCTTCACGCCGTGCTGTTCAATTTGCGCGATGGCGCTTTGAATGACGGAGGCGTCACCGAAGCCGTTCAACACGAGATTCGCACCGGCAAGCGCCAGCGCGTTAGCGATTCCAAGGCCGATGCCGCTCGTCGATCCGGTGACGAGCGCGGTTTTACCGGCGAGCGGTGTTGCTGCGGATGAGGTCATGTGGGAAGTCCTGTGAGGGAGGAACGGGGAGGCAAAGCGGCTGCCGCAAAGTTTGCCAGATGCGGGTAAGGGACGTTGGTTTGCATCGACGGCTTTCAACGTACGCCGCCGATGCAAATACCAAAAGCCTTAAACCAGTCCAGTCGTGTAATACACCGCGATCACGAAAAACACGGCCAGCGTCTTGATGATCGTCACGGCGAAGATGTCGCGATACGACTCGCGGTGCGTCAGTCCGGTCACGGCCAGCAGCGTGATCACCGCGCCGTTATGCGGCAGCGTGTCCATGCCGCCACTCGCCATTGCTACCACGCGATGCAGCACGTCCAGCGGGATATGTGCCGCTTCCGCGCCTTTGATGAACGTATCGGACATGGCGGCCAGCGCGATGCTCATGCCACCCGACGCCGAACCCGTGATGCCTGCCAGCGAACTCACCGAGACAGCCGCGTTCACGAGCGGATTCGGGATGCTCTTGAGCGCATCGCTGACCACGATAAACCCCGGCAACGCCGCGATCACGCCGCCGAAGCCATACTCGGACGCGGTGTTCATCGCGGCGAGCAACGCACCGCCAACCGCCGCTTTCGTTCCCACTGCAAAGCGTTCGCGCACGCGACCGAAAGCGGTCAGCACAACCAGCAGAATGCCGAGCAGCAACGCGCCTTCCACGGCCCAGATCGCGACGACCGATTTGATCGGCGTGACGACGGGTGCGTGAACACCCGGCAGCACGTCGGCAGCCACCGAATAACTCGCGCCGTACCAGACCGGGATCAGCTTCGTCAGCACGAAGTTCGCGACGCCCACCAGCACCAGCGGCGCAACGGCGAGCAGCGGATTCGGCAGATGCGCGCTTTCCACGCGCTCCGGCTCGTTCACGAGCGACGTGCCGTAGCCTTCGCCCGTTGCCATGACTGAACGGCGGCGCCACTCGAGGAAAGTCAGCCCGACCACGACGATAAACAATGAGCCAATGGTGCCGAGCCACGGCGCGGCCCAACCGGTGGTCTTGAAGAAGGTCGTGGGAATGATGTTCTGGATCTGCGGCGTACCCGGCAGCGAATCCATGGTGAACGAGAACGCACCGAGCGCGATGGCGCCGGGCATCAGCCGCTTCGGGATATTGCTCTGCCGGTACATTTCGGCCGCGAACGGATAGACCGCGAACACGACCACGAACAGCGACACGCCGCCATAGGTGAGCAACGCGCACACCGCGACGATCACCGCATTGACGCGCGTCTTGCCGATGTATCGAATGGCGGCGGCCACGATCGATTCGGAGAATCCCGACAATTCCACCACTTTGCCGAACACGGCGCCGAGCAGGAACACGGGGAAATACAGCTTCACGAAGCCGACCATCTTTTCCATGAAGATGCCGGAGAACACCGGCGCGACGGCGGCGGGTTCGGTCAGAAGGACTGCTGCGAGCGCGGCAAGGGGCGCCACCAGGATCACGCTGTATCCGCGATACGCGGCCAGCATGAGAAACGCCAGGGCCGCGAGGATGATGATGAACGACATTAAGTCTCCGTTAGTTGTTGTGGTGTTGTAAATCAGGTGCGCCCTCTACGCAGCATTCATGCCAAGGACCCGGAAGCGTTACCCAGCAAGGGAATACGGGTCCAATGCGCTCCATGCGTCTTGAATAATGTCTACCTATCGAGACAAAATCGGGACAACGCCCTGACGCAAAATTCGCCCGAACGGCCGGTCACATAATGTTTGACAGCCATCTTGCCGGATTTCCACATTTCGAGATATCCTGTCTCCATATCGAGAAACCCCCGCGAGACACTGGATGCACAACGACTGGACGCATGTCCCCGTCGATTACAGCGACGTTTTGCGTCGCGCGATGGATTCGCTTTTCAAGACCTTCGAGAATTTCAGCGAAGGCACGTTTATCGTCGATAAAGAAGCGCGGGTTGTCTGGATCAACAAACGCTACGCGGCGCGCTTCGGGTTTTCGGACCCGCAAGAGGCGATCGGCCGCGATTGCGAAGCGGTGATTCCTAACAGCCTGATGCGCGAAGTCGTGACAACGGGCAAGCCGATCCTGCTCGATCTGCTGGAAACGGATCGCGAGCCGCTGGTTGTCACGCGCCTGCCGCTGAAGGACGATTTCGGCCAGACGGTCGGCGCAATCGGGTTTGCGCTCTTCGACGAAATGAAGGCCCTCACGCCGCTCTTTTCGCATTACTCGCGCATGCAGCAGGAACTGATCGCGACACGGCAATCGCTCGCGCAGGCGCGGCGCGCCAAATACACATTCGCGAGTTTCGTGGGGACGAGCGCCGCGAGCCTCG
The DNA here is from genome assembly GCF_964253885.1 of Caballeronia sp. LjRoot31. Classification (NCBI taxonomy): domain Bacteria; kingdom Pseudomonadati; phylum Pseudomonadota; class Betaproteobacteria; order Burkholderiales; family Burkholderiaceae; genus Caballeronia; species Caballeronia sp. LjRoot31. Next base: position 2,326,687 of record NZ_CAXURX020000002.1, on the reverse strand, counting down.
ATGTCAAGCGCCAGGCGCGACGCGCGGCGCAGGTCGATTCGCCCGTGCTGCTGTCCGGCGAAACGGGCACGGGCAAGGAATTGCTGGCGCATGCGATTCACGGCGCATCCACGCGCGCGGCGCGGCCGCTCGTGACCGTGAACGTCGCGGCGATTCCGGACACCTTGCTGGAAGTGGAGTTTTTCGGCGCGGCGGCGGGCGCGTACACGGGCGCGGATCGCAAAGGCCGTGTGGGCAAGTTCGAACTGGCCGATGGCGGCACGCTCTTCCTCGATGAAATCGGCGACATGCCGCTCGTGCTGCAGGGCAAGTTGCTGCGCGTGTTGCAAGAGAAGGAGTTTGAACCGCTGGGATCGAATCGGATCGTGCGCACGGATGTCCGGATCATTGCGGCGACGTCGGCGGATTTGCCGGCGCTGGTCGCCAGCGGCCGGTTTCGCGCGGACTTGTTTTATCGGCTGAACGTGCTGTCCATTCACGCGCCGCCGTTGCGCGAGCGGGCGGGGGATATCGAGGCGCTGGTGTACGCCATGCTCGAAGAGCTTTCCGCCGATGCCCGCCCGCGTCACGCCGGCCAGTTCGTGCTCCACGACGACGCACTGCGCGTGCTCGCCGCGTATTCGTGGCCCGGCAACGTGCGCGAATTGCGCAACGTGCTGGAGCGCGCGGTGATGTTGTCGGACAGTGAACATATCGATGCCCGCGCGCTCGGCGCCTTCATGGGTACAGAGGCGTCGCCGGAATCCGCAGGCATGCCCGAAGAAACCGATACGACGTCCTACGCCGAAGCCATGACGGGCTTCGAAAAGCGTTTCCTCGCGGAAGCCCTGCGTGCAAGCGGCGGCCGCGTGGCCGAGGCGGCGCAGCGGATTGGCATTGGCCGGGCGACGATGTACAAGAAGATCGTTGCACTAGGCATAGACGTTTGAACCACGAGCAAAAAACATGAGCAAAGACACGAACAAGATGGTGTTATCCCGCGAGCATGAGGCGCTGGCTATCGACCAGTTGCAGCGGCTGGCGCAAGAACGCTTCGACGCGCGGCTTGGTCAGTTCGAGGCGAAGGAATGGCTTGATGAGTTATCGAAGATCATTGGCGCGCATTTCTACAACCAGGCACTCGCCGATGTAAAAGCGAAGATCGACGCCCGCGTCGAGATGATCGACAGCGACATCTGGGGGCTTCAAAAGTAGCGCGAACGTATCCGGAAAGATGCCCGGAGAGCGCAGGATCCGCGCTCTAAGGAGGCAAGCAGAAAGCTCCGCGTGGCATACTCGCGGAATCAATAAAAACAGCGTTAAAAGGGGTTCCGGATGAAGATTTCCAGCGTACGAGCATCGCGTTTTCTGGCGCTGTTGCCGCTTGCGGCTGCGGTGTCGGTATTGTCTGCGTGCAGCAGCGCGCCGCCGCTCTTTTCATCCGATGGCCGCCCGACCAGCATGATCCAGTGCCCGACTAACGGCGGCTGGAGTAATTGCCAGGAAAATGCCCGCGCATTGTGCGCAGGCAGTTACGACGTTCTCGATCAAAGCAGCGACGACGGCCAGAACAGCCTGTTGATCGCGTGCAGGGCGAAATAAGGCCCGCCCTTGTTTCATCCAGGCCAAGGCTCTAGTTCCGCGCCGGGTGCGCGGGCAGATTGAGCAGCAGGCGAATCAGATCGACCTGACGATTGGTCGCCGTCTTCTGATAGATCGCCTGCAACTGCTTGCGCACGGTGTCGTGCTGCACGCCGATTTTCCCGGCTATCTCCTTGGGCGTGCGCCCTTCCGCGATATGACAGGCCACGCGGCACTCCGCCGGCGTCAGGTCGAACGCGCTCGCGAGCAGATCGGGATCGACAATAGGCGGTGAATCCGGGTGATAGCACGTGATCAGCGCGGCATGCCCGCGGCTCATTGCGACCGGGTGATAAAACACATATAGCGCGTCTTGACCCGCAGGCTCCCCGTGGGGCTCTTCCGTCAGCCGACGCATTCGATACACCGGCGCCATGGCTGCCGCCGCGCCGCATTCATCCAGAATCCGCCGTTGCGCCGCGCCTTGCAATTCAAGCAATCCGTCGACAACCTGAATCAACCGGGTCCGTCCCAGCATCTGGGTGGCTGCGTCGTTAAAGCGGAGCACCTTCCCGTTCAGTGCGACGAGCATGGCCGGTTGGCGCCATTCATCGAGAAAGGGAACACGGGCGAAAAGCTCGGGCGTCGCGAAATAATGTGCGTCCTGAAGTTGTGCAGCGCGCGAAAGATGCGGCATCAGGCGATCGAGCCAGCGTGGCTCCGACTGAGTTAGCGCCTCCCCCTCCGATACAAACTCGCAGACCAGCGTGATCAGCAATTCGCTGGTATCGAGAATATGCCGGTTTGAAATATGTCCCGACGCGCTTATGTTCGCGGAATCAGCACGCTTCTGATCCGATCTGAAGCGCGCAAACGATTCAATTGAATTCTTCGCCACTTCCGCCGGCCGATATCCGGAGGTGTTGTAATAATCCGTATTCTCCGGATATCCCACATTTTCGGAATGCAAATTAGCAGGTTGCTTATTGCTGACGGTTATCCAGACTGCGCGGGCGCCAATCAAGCCGGCAATCGCAGTACATACAGCGTGCCACGCGCGAGGACGCGCAAGCGTTTCATATATCGCATTGACAGCCTGATCGTATTGGTCGCTTTCAAAAAGCATCCATTTCCTCCTGTCATGCGGATAATTTGCCGATCCGACACGCCGGCTTATTGCATTTTTACTGTTCCGCATTTGCGGAATATACAGCACCCCGCATGTTTCGATACTCTGCAGGAAGTCCTTCCACGGCCTGTGCTGCCTCCTTCCGGCGGCCCGGGCCGCGTATTGTTCGAACTCATGGCATCCAGTTTATGACACCGGAAAACGGTTATCTGTTCCGTGTGTCGCTTCGAATTCGTTTCATAAAAAGTAAAAATAACATCTACCTTGGAGTAGTGAATGAATCATCGGCAAATAGAAACGGATATTCTCCATCTGGAGCAGGTAATCGGAAGAATTTCCGCTGATGACCGTATCCCATTGTCTTACTGGCGTAACCGGGTTGATTTGGTCGCATCCTGTGCGCTTGTGCCCGCTCAGCAATCCCGCATGCAGCGAGTCAACGACCGGCTCGAACAGCTCGAAGCCAGTATCGGATTGAACTGCTCGCTGGTTTAAAGCTGGTGTAAGATTTCGATGGTCTGATTTTTCCCGTTTTGTGTCATGGAGTTACAACCCGAGGTAACTCTTCCCCTGGAGTCCCATTTCAGGCGTGCTTAAATGATGTGCTGAGAAATGCGTACCAAGAGGGATATTGAATGTCAGACGCGGGATTCAGCACCACGCGCCTTCAGCGCACTCGTACCGCGATGCAGCAGTTCGTCGAGACCGGTGACGTTGCCGGCTGTGTCACCCTGGTCTGGCGGCATGGCGAAACAGCCCGGGTCGACACACTGGGCCACAGCGACAGCGACACCCTCACGCCCATGACACGCGACACGCTGTTTCGTATTGCTTCCATGACGAAACCCGTGACAAGCGTCGCTGCCTTGATGCTGGTGGAGGAAGGCCGCATCGCGCTCGATGACCCGGTGTCACGCTGGTTGCCCGAACTGGCCAACCTCAAGGTGCTCACCGACCCCTCCGCGCCGCTCGACCGTACAGAACCCGCCCGTGTACCCATCACGTTGCTGGATCTGCTCACGCACCGCGCCGGGTTCGCCTATCACTTCACCGCGTTCGGCGCGTTAGCCGGCGCTTACGGCAATATCTTCAACGACGTCGATGCATCGGTTGATCCTGGCGCATGGCTGAACCGCGTGGCCGAGCTGCCCCTGATGTTCCAACCCGGCACGCGCTGGCACTACGGCATTTCGACCGATGTCCTCGGCGCGCTGATCCAGCGCATCAGCGGGGTGTCGCTTGAAGCATTCTTCCGTACGCGCATCTTCGAGCCGCTGGCAATGGCAGACACGGGCTTCGTGGTGCCGCCTGAAAAACTCGCGCGTTTGTCGGTGGCCTATGCCATTGATCCCGCTACGCGACAACGCGTGGTGGAAGATCATCCGGCATCGAGCCGCTTTGCCAAACCCGGGCGTTTTCAAAACGGCGGCGGCGGTCTTGTTTCCACTGCCGACGACTATCTGCGTTTCGCGCGCCTGCTGCTCGGCCGCGGCCGTCTGCAAGGCGATGCCGATGAACGCGCACGCGGTCCGCGTCTGCTGTCGCATCGGTCGGTCGACCTCATGCGCACGAATTTTCTGTCGCGTGACCAGCGCCGTATTCCGGCATTTGGCCAGATCGCGTGGGCAGGCCAAGGGTTTGGATTGGGCCTGGCTATCGTGGACGATCCTGCGCAACAACGCACACTCGGTTATCGTTCCGTGGGTTCGTTCGGCTGGCCCGGCGCGTTCGGCACAAGCTGGTTCGCCGATCCGGTGGAAAACATGATCGGCATCATGCTGATTCAGCGACGCAGTCTGGAACCCTTTCCGATGGCAGCCGTGTTCGAGCGCCATCTGTATGACGCCATCGACGACTAAGCGGTGACGAGTAAGAACCGATGACTGGCGTTATCACGCCATCTCCAATTCGGGCACATGCCGAACCCAGAGAGCAGCTTATGGCCACCTACAAGCAACTGACCGCCCAACTCGAAAAACTGCATAAGGAAGTTGCGATTGCGCAGCAGAAGGAAATCGCGGTTGTGATCGAGGATATCAAGCGCAAGATCGTTGACTACGATCTGACCGCGGAAGAGCTGGGCTTTTCCGCGAGGCGCGGCAAGCCGGCCAGAAAGGCGCCGCTGCCGCCGAAGTATCGCAATCCGAAGACCGGCGAAACATGGAGCGGGCGCGGGCGCCCACCCGCCTGGCTGGCAGGGCGCAACAAGGAACGCTTCCTGATTGATGCTTGAACACCTTCCGCTTGAACACCTCCCCCGTGAGCTTCGAAAAAGTTCACGCGTGATGCGTTCAATGCGGTGTTCAATGCAGCGTCTCCCGCAACAAGGTCACGTCGTAGCCGAGCGCGCGTGCGCGATTGACCAATGCCGTGCGTTGCTCAGCCGATGGCTTCGCTTCACGCGTCAGGATCCACAGGTACTTGCCGCTTGGTTCGCCGACGATGGACCATGTGTAGTCATCGGCGTGATCGAGCACCCAGTAGTCGCCCACGTAGAACGGTCCGAAGAACGACACTTTGAGCTTCGCGTTGTTCGTTTCCGGCACGATCTTCGCCTTCCCTTCGGACGACCTGAATGCTCCATTCACTCCGCCGTCCCGACATGAATTGATGATGGAAACCAGCCCGTCATCGCGTTTCGCATAGTTCGCCGTGACCGCTTCGCAGCCGCGTTCGAAGCGGTTCTCATAGCGTGCAAATTCGTACCATTGGCCCAGGTAACGATCGACATCGACCGGCTTCGCAGGCTCGGGCACCTGCGCGTTGCCGCTCTTTTTGCCGCCGGCCTTGGTGCTTGCGGCCAGCAGTCCCAGTCCGCCGATCACCAGCAAAGCCGTTGCGCCGATGGTGACGGATCGTTTGAATTTCATGATGGTCCTCGTTGTGTTGAAGCGGCATTTAAGCGGTAAGCGTCGCTGTATGAGCAAGCTTCGTTCCGTTGCTTTGGGTCCCGCATAGCCTCACCTATAGCGTGATGAAGTCATCGGAAAGCATTGGCAGCAAGCACTTAAAGCTCACCTTCACCTGTATCAACTGTTTTAACAACAGGCCGCAACTCATTGATAGAGAACACTTTAACGTGGCGCATGCAGCATGCTGCAAGACTCGCTCGAAGCACTTCATGTGCTTTCTCAACATCGAAGGATCACCCTCCCGTATAACCTCACCTATCGCGTCACTCACTTCACGCTCGGGCAAGCGGAGTGTCGAGTCCATGTCGCGTATCACCCATACGAAACGCAATGAAGATCTCAAGCCGATGTAGAAGCGAAGCCGTGAAAGTCTTATAGATAAAGGCTCACAGCGGTATACCTCAAGCACTTGCTGAGGCATGGTTAGCTCTTCGATCTAGTTAGCGATACTTGAAAACAGCCTTAAGCGTGAGTTTTTGCCGGGTCATGCAACTCACCTCGCGCGGCTCCCGAAATCGCTCACCTTTATAAAGTCCGCTCTGCGGCAAGCGGATTCAGCCGCTATGCTCTTGGGCTCGTTCACTTGGCTCCGCTGCTCATGTCGTCGCTGGTCTCATCGCTTTTCACCCCGCTTCTGAGAATCATTCTTCCTGTGTTCGCGTTGATCTTCGCGGGTTACGCGTGTCGCAAGACCAATCGGCTAGGGCCGAATGCGTCGTCGGAACTGAATCGATTCGTGGTCTATCTGGCATTGCCCGCGCTGCTCTTCGACATCATGGCGACCACGCCGTGGCATGCGCTCGATCAGCCTGCGTTCATAGCAGTGTTTGGTCTGGGAGCGGGCGGGATATTCCTGCTGACGGTGCTGGTTCGATTAAAGCAATCACGTCATCTCGCCGATGCCAGCCTCGACGGTCTCAACGCCGCGTATCCGAATGCGGGTTTCATCGGCTTGCCGTTATGCGCGCTTGCCTTCGGTCACGCGAGCCTTGCGCCCGCGGTGATTGCCACGATCATGACGGTGTGCGTGCTGTTCGCCGTGGCTATTGTGCTGATCGAACTGGGGCTGCAGACGGAGAAGAAGTTTGTCGCCACGCTTGGCAAGGTGGTCAGGTCGCTGGTCACCAATCCGTTGTTGTTCGCGCCGTTCGCGGGGTGGCTATGCAGTGGAGCGGGACTCACTATCTCGGGTGGTGCGGACACGTTTCTCAAGTTGCTGGGCGCAGCGGCAAGTCCGTGCGCACTCGTTGCGCTCGGGCTGTTCCTCGGCGAGAAGTCAGAAGGCGGCGCGGCGAAAACCACCACGATGCTGGTCTTGGCCAAGCTCACTGCGCAACCGCTGCTGACCGGGTGGCTGGCGTTTCATGTGTTCGCGTTGCCGGTGTTGTGGGCGAAGACCGCCGTCATACTCAGCGCGTTACCCACGGGGACGGGGCCGTTCATGCTGGCGGAGTTTTATCGGCGGGAAGCGGCAGTGACGTCCAGCGCCATTCTGTTTTCCACGGTCATCTCGCTCGTCACGGTCACGGTGTGCCTTGCCGTGTTGACCTGATCGCGGACATCGCAAGACCCGGTTATGGCGAAACCGGAAGCGGATGATTCATCTGTTTCCCGACCACGCGACCACGCATGGGTTCGCAAACTAAAATCATGTCGCTCATATCCGTGACGACTTTCGTGGGCTGCATCGTGTTCGGCGTTTCAACATTCAAATGGCAAGGCATCGATCTGAGTCATGCATCTCGCGGTGCGATTGCAAGCGCCCAGTCGCGCTAACTGTCGTTGGGGCACCCATCGGCTGAAAGTAGCTATTCGCGCCGTTTTCGACCAGTCTGAAGAGCCGATCCAAAGTGCTGTCCGGGCCGTGGGAAATACGGACGGGACTCCAATTTACCGTTCTCCGGGCCGCCCGTTACGTTCAATATAAGGAACATAATGGCTCATTACGCTGTTTGTGTTCTGAATATTGAACATTAATCAACACTGCGGTAATGTTTCATATAGAATACGTTAAGACGGAAATATCCGTTAATGTAAGGTATATTGAACATGAATCTTGCTGAATTGGGCGAAGCCTTCAAGCGGGCCAGAATCGAGGCGAATCTGACTCAGGAGGAGGTCGCGCGGCGAAGCGGCGTTCAGCGTGCACGCATCAGCCTTTTTGAAACGGGCGCGTTGGCCGAGTTGGGGGCCGTCAAGATGATGAGCCTGTTCAACGCAGTGGGACTTGAGACGTTCGTGCGGCCGGCTGGTCATCGGCGGACGCTTGATGACGTACTGAGCGAGCCGGATGAAGATCGTGCTTCCATCTCACGGAAGCGGGTACGGCTGGGCGCGAGCCAGCGGCTCATGAAAACCGGTACCGGAAAGGCTTCCCAATGAGCGGACCGGTCCTTGACGTTTACGTTGATTCGAAGCTCGTTGGTACGCTGACGGAAGAAGCCGGCAGCGGTGTGTTCACTTACCTGCCTGACGTCCCGGCTGAGCGCCTCGTTTCGCTGCTGATGCCGGTTCGCGCCGAATCCTACGTCTGGAAAAAGGGACTACATCCGTTTTTCCAGATGAACCTCCCCGAGGGCTACAAGAAAGATCGCATCCGCGAAACACTGGGTCCCCATGCGGATGTGACTGATATGGGTCTGCTTGCCCTGACGGGAGCGAACAGTATTGGGCGTGTTCAGGTCGTGCCGCGCGGCACCTCGCCTGAAGTGGCTGGTGGTCACGCGAAAATCTCGGATCTGCTCGCGTCCGCTGACTCGCGCGAGAACCTCCTGCGTCTTTTGGACGAGGGGGTTACAGAGGGCATTTCGGGTGTCATGCCGAAGGCGCTGGCCAGACCCGAGGACAAGGCAACCGTCTGGACGGAGGAATTCATCCTGAAGACGGGCTTCGACGATATTCCGTGGCTATCCGTCAACGAATACCTTTGCCTCGAGGTCGCGCGCCAATCCGGACTGGAGGTTCCAGAAACGAGGCTCTCGGATGACGGTCAGGTTCTCGCTATCCGCCGATTCGACCGCACGAAAGACGGGAAGTGGCTGGCTGTCGAAGACTACTGCGCGTTGAAGGGGCTGGATCCTATCGAGAAGTATCGCAAGGGAAGCCTTGAAGACCTGGCTAAATTGACACAGGAGTTCAGCCGCGGTGACAACGTCAAGGAGAGCGCCCGCAAACTCTTTACGCTGCACCTCGTGAACATTGCGCTGAGAAATGCGGACGCACACCTGAAGAATTTCGCCGTGACGTATACCAGCGCAGAGGATGTCCACCTGGCCCCCGTCTATGACATCGTCACGGTTACGGTCTATCCGCGTTACAGGACGAATCTTCCAGCGCTGCCTCTGTACGGCAAGCGTGTATGGGCGTCCGGCAAAGCGCTTGCACGTTACGGCGGCGCGTGGCTAGGCCTGACTACGGCCGACATGACGGATAGCGTGGAGCACGTCACTGCGGCAGTCCAGGGCGTCGTGCCTCTTGTACGAGAGTGTGTCGATCGTTTTCCAGGATTTCAGGAAGTGGCCAAACGAATGCTCGATGCCTGGGGGCAAGGTCTTGAAGACATCCGGCCCGATGCCAAACCCGGCAAGAGCGTCCCTGCGCCACTGCGTGAGCAGGCTGGACTCTCAGACTCAAATGGGCTGGAACGCCGCAAGGAAACCAATCCATATGCGAACCCAGACGGGGCCTTCTCGCACAAGGCACGTTAGACGCCCAAGCGGTTGCGGCCCCTGGGTGGAACCGCCCACAATCTGAGCGACTTTCCGACACATAACGCAGCATCAGCAATCGAATCCGCCGCGTTGCTGAGTCTTCTCCTTGCCAACTCGCCGGTTGCGCTTATTGCGCGCTCACGCGCATCCCGTTCGCTTGCGTCACGGTCGTGTCCGCACCCGATGTGACGCGTTCGAACCGCGCGGCTTGATAGGGCAATAACTGGGGATAACTTTCCGTGTGGATCGCGTCGAGCTCACCGCTCTGTTGCGCGGCGATCAGTTCGGCCCTCACCTCGGCCCGCGTTCTCGGCGCGTAGGCGTTTTGCTGCGCGGTGTCGATGGATTGAGCAAAGACGGGTGCCGACGAGACCATTACGGCGATAAACAAACTTCCGATAAGCGCGCGTTTCATGACGAATCCTTGACTGTTTGGAGACGGCGCGTTTCACGCCATCGATGTGAAGCAGTCTATTCAAATCACTATCGATGACCAATGTCGATTGAGAAAACATATTGTTGTTCATTGCGCATGAATGTGAAGTTCTATGTCGGCGCGCGCAGATGACCGCTCGCTCATCCCGGCCGCAGCACTTCAATCATTGCGTTCTCCTGCAATGGGTTCTTCGGTCAATGACTTTTGACCACCGCTGGCAATAACAGCGCTCCTGCCGGCTTTCGCCCCCGCGTCTAGCCTTATTCCGCCAACGATCTGGCGGTTTAGTGCGAATTATTAAACATCTGCAAAGTTGTCCACAGTTTCTGTGGACAACTTTGTGGAAATCATCTCGAAAATGGCTTGAAACGGGCCTGTCGCCCGGTATCGATCGAAATGCCCAGCTCGAAGCAGAACGTGGCAAGAAATGTGTACCGCCAGATGTCGGCCCGGGCGTCAATCCAACCCATTTCGGATAGCCTTGGCCCCGGTCGAACGCCTATGATGGATCGGCGGGTACGCGTCACATTCGTGGATGCAATTCATCCCTCCGCTTCATTCAGTCACCGGGACAAGCCATGACCTACAAGATTGCGGTTGTTGTTGGCAGCATTCGCCGAGAGTCATTCAACAAGCAGCTTGCGCACGCGGTAACGTCGCTTGCGCCGGCGGATTTTTCGTTCGAGTTCCTGGATATCGCGAGCTTGCCGCTCTATAGCCAGGACTACGACAGCGACTTCCCCGAAGTCGCGCGAACCTTCAAGGAAAAGATACTGGCGGCGAATGGCTTGCTGTTCGTGACGCCGGAATACAACCGGTCGATTCCCGGCGTGCTGAAGAATGCGCTGGACTGGGGTTCGCGGCCGTGGGGCCACAGCGCGTGGGGCAACAAGCCGGGCGCGGTGCTCGGCACGTCGCCGGGTGCGACCGGTACGGCGCTCGCGCAGGCGCATCTGCGAAATGTGCTCGCTTACCTCGATGTGACGCTGATGGGTCACCCGGAGATGTTCGTCAAGCACGATGCAAACCGTATCGATGCCAGCGGCACGATCGTGAACGAGGACACGCGCAAGTTCCTGCAGAATTTCGTCGATAAATACGTCGCGTGGGTTCAGCGCCTTGCGACGGTTTAGACTGCAAAACGCCAACGGCCCGCTTTAGCGGGCCGTTGGCGTTTTAACGCGCTGAATCGATGAGCAGCGTCGATGAGCAGCGCGGGTTACAGGTGATGTTGATGCCCGGTCACACGCTCCCAGCCATGACGCACCGCAAGCTTGAAGCGCTCCCACGTGTCATGGCCGCCTGAACTGCGGCCTTCCCAGTCGTGGCGCAGTTCGGTTTCCATCGTGTCGTCCCAGTTGCGGCGGTGATAACGCTCGTCGCTGGCCGCCGTGACGCCGTATCGATACGCTTCCTCGTACTCTTCGTAACTCGTACCCGTCGCCGCGTACTTCGATTCGTAGTCCGTGCGGAACTCATCCTCGTACTCCATGTACTCGTCCGGCATCGTGCTCATCTCGCCCCGGCGCGTTCCGAGCAAGGAGTCCCCTGTCTGGCTCAGTGACCCCGGAACCGGCGTGCCCGGCATGCTCGTGCTGGTGGCGCGTGCGGCACCCACTCGATCTGACGCTTCGGTTTCATCCAGCGGATCAAGCGGGTCAACAGCGCGCCAGCCTTGGGCGGGAGTCGTTCCGGTCAACGGGTCCTCCGCGCCGGCCGCGCGCAATGTCGTTTCCTTCGTGTCTTGCCAGACCGTGCCGCTGGTCATCGGATCGCCACCTGTTGCGCGGTACGACGAATCGCTGCCGCCGGCAAATACATCGCGGCTGACCGGGCTGATCGGGTCGAGCGGCCTCACAGCCGGATCGTCACGATCCGCATGCGGATAAGCGCGTGCCCGGTTGGCATCGGCGCGAACGGGGTCAAGTGGATCTGCCGGCGGATTCACCGGCGCGTGTCCCGGTACGGCGCTGCCTGAGCCCAGGCCGAGTTCGTCGAGCAGCGAATGATCGCGGCTCCCGGCTTCATCGGTTACTGGCCGTGTCGTCCCTGCCGTGCGTGAATGATTCAGCGTGCCCCAACTGGCCGCGCGTTCGTCTATATCGATTGCGCCTTGTTCAGCGAGCGTCTGCCGCGCGGTGTTGGCGAGCGTCTCGGTTGCGGTATCGACGGCCACCAGCACCGCCCCGCGCCGCACGGCTTCGGAGTAATGCGCCACTTCGGGCGGTTGATCGCGGCCGCCGAACAGCATCGAAAAGAAGCGTTCGATATTCGCCAGCACGCCGCCGGTTTCGGGCGGCTGCCCGGCGCCGGGCGCGAGAGCCGGGTCATCGGGCGAGGAAGGTTCGGGCGCGGCCTGGAGTTCGATGTCGGAACGCGCAAAACCCGACGCGACTAGTGCGCTGCGCGCCACTTCGGCCTGGTCGTAGGTATCGAAGATACCAATAACGGTGTGTCGCATGGCTGCCTCCTGAGTGGCCTGATTGAGTTGCGACGCTTCAGACGGATTCGCCGCAATTCCCTATCAGGCTCGCAACTCGCGTGCCGGGTCGCGTGCGTGCGCGCTGCGACGCCATGCAAAGCCCCGGACGACTCCGCCCGATGCCCGCCCGCGAGCGGATGTTTTTACAAACCGTGTGGAAAAGGCGGCTCGACTCAGTGCGGGGCTTCGCCGTGCTCGCGATTGTCGGCGCGTGCGCTCAAGTCTTCGCGAATGGCTTGCAGAAGCGAATCGAGCAGGGCGATATCGAACGGTTTGGACAACACGCGCGCATCGACCTGACGCGCCCGGTCCAGCTCTTCGGCATAACCCGTCACCAGGATCACCGGCACGCGCGGCGTCCAGCTTTGCAGGATCTCGGCCAGGTCGATGCCGTTCAGTTTGCCCGGCATGTGGATATCGGAGAGCACGACGTCGAATGGCAGCGCACCGTCATGCGTGACGTCGCGACGGGCCGCCTCCAGCATGGCGATAGCGCCGTCCGCGTTGAAGACATGCGTGACGTCGTGATTCATCATCGACAACAACGCTTCGGTGCCGGCAGCGACTTCTTCGTTATCTTCCACCAGCAGTACGCGCAGCCCGTGCGATTCGCTGGCCGCGGCCGTGTCGTGTTGCGCGTCGAGCGTTTCGGGTGCGGTTGCGCTCGCGCGCGGCAGATAGAGCCGCACCGACGTGCCTGCACCGACCGCGCTGTCGATAGTGGCCACGCCGCCCGCCCGCTCGCAGAACGCGAACACTTGCGGCAGGCCCAGCCCGGTGCCCATGCCTTTGGACTTGGTGGTGAACAGGGGTTCGAACGCACGGCCGAGGATCTCCGGACCCATGCCCGCGCCCGTGTCCTCCAGCGTCAACTGCACGAATTCGCCGATGATCGGAAACCCGTCCTCGTGGCGAAAATGCACGTTGTCCGCGCGGACCGAGAAGGTGCCGCCGTTCGGCATGGCGTCGCGGGCGTTCACGGCCACGTTGATCAGCGCAAGCTCCAGTTCGGCTGCATCGACGCGAACGGGCCACACGTCGCTATTCGTTTCGAGATTCAGCGCGACCTTCGCGCCCAGCGATGCTTTCAGTAGTTCGCGGCAAGCCGGCAGCCACTTGCCGATCGCGATGGTCTCGTTGCGCAGCGGCTGCTTGCGGGCGACGCCGAGCAACTGGCGCGTCAGCGACTGGCCGCTTTTAAGCGCACGTTCCATGGCTGACAACTCGCGATCCAGTCCGGTAGCGCCGCGTCGCCGGACAATCTGGACGTTCGTTGAGAGGATCATCAGCAGGTTGTTGAAGTCATGCGCGACGCTGCCGACCAGATTGCCCAGCGCTTCCATCTTGCGCGCCTGCCGGTAAGCCGATTCGATAGAACGACGCATGGACGCTTCCGCTTGCCAGCGCTCCCAGGCATCTTCTTCATTCGCGAGGCGGCGCAGCGACAACCAGATCACGCCCCACAACACCACGCACGGCGCGAACAAGGACAGCATCAATACGGTGACATGCCGATACCACGCCGCCCAGATGGTGGCGAGGGGATATCCGCTGGACACATACACCGGATAACTCCCCACCTTGCGGTACGCCACGATCTTCATTTGATTGTCGAGCCCTGAGCGCATTCGCACGACGCCGTTCCGCTCTCCCGAGGCATACGCTTCGCGCAATGGCGAACTGGCGGCCAGTTCCATGCGCTCGGGCGGCCGCGCGGGATACCAGGCGAGCACGGCGCCGTCCGCGCGCGTGAGGCCGAGCGACACCGTGGAGTGTTCGCCCAGCAGCTCGCGATAGAACGCGCCAAAGTAGCTGGGACGAAGCGCGACGGTCACAATGCCGGCGAAGCGGCCATCCGGGGTTTTGCGCAGCACGGCCGTGTTGAACACGGTTTCCCCCGCCACGTTGCCGAACATCACGCGGGAGACGTTTTCAAACATCTTGTTGTCGCGGATGCCGACGAAGTCGTCGCGGGTTGCAATCGATACATCCGGCGAGGGGAAAACGCGGCTCGTGGCAATCAGGCGCCCATCCGGGCCGATAATGCTCACCGCCGCCACTTGCGGATAACCGCCGCCCATGGCCGCCAGTTTGTTGTGAACGGCGAGTTCTTCGCGGCGCAGGGTGTCGTCGTCCACACCGTCGATCAGGTCGATCACGCGGGCGTTGAGCGTCTCGTTCATGTCGAAGACTTTCAGCGCATGTTCTTCGGCCACATGCGCGTTGCGGTCGACCACCTCGGCGGCATCGGCTTCGCGCCCTTTCAGGTCACTCCACGACATGGCCGCAACATACAGGCAGGGCAAAACGATGGCCGCGATCAGCAGGACCCGCAGGGTCATGCGCTGGGCGGCGAAGTTACGCTCGGGTACCACGGGAAACGGCGGCTCGTCCTGCCAATGGTCAGCGCCCGATTCCTCGCGTTGCGGCGTCATGGTGATTCGTCGTCCCGATGTGAATGGCTGAGCGCGGCATCTTTATGCACCGATGAAGGCAGCGAATGCGGCACGCGGAATTGCGCGCATTTTAGCCGTTCGTTTGGTTGTCGCCCGCGCTCGGGAGAGAGAATGCGTGCATAAATCGTGCCTTTGCGCCGCTGAATCGATGTGCTGCCAACTACCCGGCATCGACGTTTAAAGCGCACGGATTGGGAAGAGGTAATGCTCGGACGGGCGGAGACGCGAGGCGGTAAAAAGCGGCGCACCGGGTAAAGTTGGCGAGCAATATCGGCTTCAGGGGCAGCGCCGGGACGTGCTCTAAACCTGGCCGGCGATGCGCGATCGATTGGCGGGATCGTCGATCAAAACCGGATGGTTTTCTTCGCGAAAGCCACGCCAGCCAAGCGATACGGCGACAAAATCCGTAAAACCGACATGTGATACCCTGCTGAATAAGAATGATTGCGATTTGCAATCCAGACTTTACCGGGCCGATGCAATACGGCTATATCGAAGTGGGGCTGTTTTGCAATGGAACGTGTTGGCGCGGGATCTGGCCGCTATGTCCATCGCGGAATCAGACACGCCAGCCGCGGCGTAATAGCGTTCACCCAGCGTTCACGGCAAGAAGAAAGAACACATGGACCAGATACTCGTCGTCGATGACGATCCGAACATCCGGCAACTCCTGCTCGATTACCTCGGCAGCATGGGTTATGGCGCGCAAGCCGCAAAAAGCGGCGCGCAGATGAAGCAGATCATCAATTCGTCGCGCATTGACCTCGTCGTGCTCGACCTCATGCTGGACGGCGAGGACGGCCTTGATCTCACGCGGGAATTGCGCCGCAGCAGCACGGTTCCGATCGTCATGCTGAGTGCGCGCGGTGGTCTGCTCGACCGCGTGCTCGGCCTGGAAATGGGCGCCGACGATTATCTGCCAAAGCCCTTCGACCCGCGTGAACTGGTCGCGAAGATCAAGGTGGTATTGCGGCGCAGCCGGGCGATGCCCAATGCGCGCCCGGCGGATTCCATCGCCGGTATCACGTTTGCCGGCTGGCGGCTCGACACGCGCACGAAGCAGATGCTGTCGCCCGAGGGCGTGGTGATCACGCTCGGCGGTTCCGATTACCGGACATTGCGCACACTGCTGGATCACCCCAACCGGCCGCTTTCGCGCGATTATCTGCTTGACGAAGTTTTCGGCAAGAACCACACGCCGCTGGATCGTTCTATCGATGTATGTATCAGCCGCCTGCGTCAGCACTTGAAGGATACGGCGCGCGGCGCCGCGCTGATCCGCACGGTGCGCAACGAGGGATATATGCTGACGGCCGATGTTTCGTACGAAGGTTGAGGCCGGCGGAGGGCGCGTGGAAAGCGTGTTGAAAGTACGCGGCAGGCGACCTCAGGGCAACGCTTCACAAACTTGATATACTTTTCGCCGCTTCCGGCATGGCTTGCACGCCGCCTGAAGCCGGTGTCCAAGCCATGCCGGGCTTGCATTCAGCTTCAAAGCATGTTCCATGAAGCCGGATGCCCGGCGCCCGATTTAACACTTGCTGCCCTTGGGGGCGCCACAGCGGAGTCCGTCTTGGCCGTTTCCAATCTTATCGCCGACGATCCTGCTCCCGACGTTGCCAAGGTAACGTCGGGTAGTTCGTTCTATCTCGCCATGCGCATCCTGCCGGCTGCGCAGCGCGACGCCATGTATCAGGTCTACGCGTTCTGTCGCGCGGTTGACGATATTGCCGACGGCACGTTGCCGCGCGGCGAACGCGCCGCCGCGCTCGAACAATGGCGCGCGGACATACACGATTGCTACGCCGGCAAGCCGCGCAGGTCGCTGGCCGCGTTGACTCACCATATCCAGGGCTTTCATCTCTCGCGCGATGACTTCATTGCCGTGATCGACGGCATGGCGATGGACGCCGCCGAAGACATCGTCGCGCCCGACGAAGCCACGCTCGACCTGTATTGCGACCGCGTGGCGAGCGCGGTCGGGCGGTTATCGGTGAGGATATTCGGGATGCACGAAGATGCCGGACGGCGTCTCGCGCACCACCTCGGCCGTGCGCTGCAACTCACGAACATTCTTCGTGACATTGATGAAGACGCCGGTATTGGGCGGGTTTATCTGCCGCGAGAACTGCTGTCCCGCGAAGGCATTTCCACGACCGACATCGCGTCCATCGTCAACGATGCCCGCTTGCCGCGCGTCTGCCTGACGCTTGCCGATCGCGCCCGTTCCCACTACGCGCAATCCGACGCAATCATGGCGACCGCGCCGCGTGTTCAGGTGCGGGCGCCGCGCATCATGTCGGGTGCGTACCGGTGCGTGCTTGAAGCGAATTTGAAGCGCGGCTTCGATCTCCCGCGCAACCACGTCCGCACGCCGCGTTCGCGGTTGCTGTGGATCGTTGCGCGACATATTTTCTGATGTCGCGTCTCGTTCATGTGATTGGCGCCGGGTTGTCGGGACTCGCCGCCGCGGTCCAGTTGCAGCGCCGTGGCGCGCGTGTGGTCCTGCACGAAGCCGCGCCGCACGCCGGCGGCCGATGCCGTTCTTACTTCGATATTAAACTCAACGCCACGATCGATAACGGCAACCATCTGGTGCTATCGGGCAACCACGCCACGCTGAGTTATGCCAAGGCGATTGGCGCGGCCGATGAACTCGTTGGCCCGACCCAGCCCGAGTTTCCGTTCATGGATTTGCGCAGCGGCGCGCGCTGGACCGTGAAGCTATCGCCGGGCCGCGTGCCGGGCTGGATCTTCGATTCCGCCGCGCGTGTTCCGGGCACCATGCCCGCGGATTATTTGTCGCTGGCGCCACTGCTGTTCGCCAAACCCGGCCGCACGATGCAGCAGACCATGCGCACGAACGGGCGCTTGTGGGACGCGCTGATCAACCCGCTGTTCCTGGCCGTGCTGAATGTGGATCCGCGTGAAGGCAGCGCGGTGCTTGCCGGCAACGTGCTGAAGGAATCGCTGCTGCTTGGCGGTCAGGCGTGCCGTCCGCTGGTCGCACGCAATGGCTTGGGCCATGCGTTCGTCGATCCCGCGTTGCGTCTGCTGCAATATGGCGGCGCGGAGATCAAGCTCGGGTCGCGGGTCCGTGAGATCGGCTTCGCCGGTACGGATTCGAAGACGCGCGTCACGTCGCTTGATTTCGACGATGGCCGCGTGGACATCGGTGTTCACGACGGCGTGGTGCTTGCCGTACCGCCCAACGTCGCGCAACAACTTGTGCCGGGGCTTACCGCGCCGAACGAATTCCGCGCGATCGTCAATGCGCATTTCGCTATTGATCCGCCGCTCGCCTTCGAGCCGATGACCGGTTTGTTGAACGGCACCGCCGAATGGCTGTTCGCGTTCGATGGACGTCTTTCCGTGACCATCAGCGGCGCGGATCGTCTCCTCGATACCCCGCGCGAGGCCCTGGCCCAGACCATCTGGCAAGAAGTGGCGAAGGCGGCGCGCTTGCCCGTTGAGCGCATGCCGACATGGCAAATTGTCACGGAAAAGCGTGCGACCTTTGCGGCCGTGCCGAGCCAGGAAAACCTCCGGCCGGGCACGCGGACGCGCTGGTCCAACCTGATGCTGGCCGGCGACTGGACGGCCAACGGGCTGCCTGCCACCATTGAAGGCTCGATCCGCTCCGGCCAGAAGGCTGCGGACCTGCTTATGAATCCCTCGATTGATTTCTCGGTGCAACGCTGATGAACGAAACTGTCCAGCCGCCCGGTATCCAGCCGGTGACGGCGGCGGCGCTGGAAGCGTCGGTGGCGCGTGCCGCCGATGCCATTCTTGCCGACCAACATCCCGACGGCTACTGGCTCTACGAACTCGAAGCCGACGCCACCATTCCCGCCGAGTACGTGCTGCTCGTGCATTACCTTGGCGAAACGCCGAAGCCCGAACTCGAAGCGAAGATCGCGCGGTACTTGCGCAGGATCCAGCGCGCCGATGGCGGCTGGCCGCTTTTCACCGATGGCGCGATGGACGTCAGCGCCACCGTGAAGGCGTATTTCGCGCTGAAGATGATCGGCGATTCGCCTGAAGCCGAACACATGCAGCGGGCACGCCGCGCGATTATCGCGGCCGGCGGCGCGGAAAAAGCGAACGTGTTCACGCGGATTTTGCTGGCGCTGTTCGGCGTGGTGTCGTGGCGCGCGGTGCCCATGATGCCCGTGGAAATCACGCTCTTGCCCGAGTGGTTCCCGTTCCATTTGTCGAAGGTGTCGTACTGGGCGCGGACCGTGATCGTGCCGCTGCTCGTGCTCAACGCGAAGCGGCCGCGCGCGCGTAATCCGAAGGGCGTGCGCATCGATGAACTGTTCTTCGATGCCCCCGTGAACGCCGGTATGGCCGCGCGTGCGCCGCATCAGCATCAGGGCTGGTTCGTGCTGTTCCGCTGCGTGGATGCCGTGCTGCGCGCCGCTGATCCGCTGTTCCCGCGCCACACGCGGCAACGCGCGGTCGAAGCGGCGGTGCGTTTCGTCGATGAACGGTTGAATGGCGAAGATGGTCTCGGCGCGATTTTCCCGGCGATGGCCAACTCCGTGATGATGTACGACGTGCTCGGTTATCCGGAAGATCATCCGAACCGGGCGATTGCGCGCAAGTCGATTGAGAAGCTTTTGATCATCGATGAAGCGCCGGACGGCGAGGCTTATTGCCAACCGTGTTTATCGCCGATATGGGACACGTCGCTCGTCGCGCACGCGTTGCTCGAAGCCGATACGCCCAAGGCGCGCGCTGCCGTTTCGCGTGGTCTGGACTGGTTGGTGCCGCTGCAGATTCTGGATGTACGTGGCGACTGGATTTCACGTCGGCCGAATATCCGGCCTGGAGGGTGGGCCTTCCAGTTCGCGAATCCGCATTATCCGGATGTCGACGATACGGCGGTGGTCGCTATGGCGATGGAACGTGCCGATCGTGAAAACGGGACCGCGTTGTATGGCGAAGCGATTGCGCGCGGGTGGGAATGGGTCGTCGGCATGCAGAGCAGCGACGGCGGGTGGGGCGCGTTCGAGCCTGAAAACACGCAGTATTACCTCAACAACATTCCTTTCTCCGATCACGGCGCGTTGCTCGATCCGCCTACTGTTGATGTGTCCGGGCGTTGTCTTTCGATGCTCGCGCAGTTGGGTGAATTGCCCGCGACGAGTGAGCCGGCGAAGCGTTCGCTCGACTATATTCTGCGTGGTCAGGAACGCGATGGAAGCTGGTACGGGCGTTGGGGGCTGAACTATATCTACGGGACGTGGACGGCGCTGTGTGCGTTGAATGCGGCTGGATTGCCTCTTACCGATAGCCGCATTCAACGCGCCGCGGATTGGCTCATCAGTATTCAGAACGCCGATGGCGGCTGGGGTGAAGGCGGGGAGAGTTACAAGCTCGACTATCGCGGATATGAAGCGGCGCCGAGCACGGCTTCGCAGACATCGTGGGCGTTGTTGGGGTTGATGGCGGCGGGGTTTGTCGATCATCCGGCGGTGGCGAAGGGCGTGCAGTATCTGCATGCCACGCAGCGTGAACATGGCCTGTGGGATGAAACGCGATTTACCGCGACCGGATTCCCGAGAGTGTTTTATCTGCGATACCACGGGTATAGAAAATTCTTCCCGCTTTGGGCGCTGGCACGGTACAGGAACATGATGCGCGACGGTACGTCACGCGTGACGGCGGGCATGTGAGTTCGCGACCGGGCTTTGCTTCTGGCTCTGGGGCTAATTCTGGCTCCGGCTCCTCTGGCTCGGAAGATGCCCGTCTGCCCGTGATTGCCGTGACGGGGATGGCGTTTGAAGCGCGTATTGCGCGTGGGCCTGGGGTGGAGTCGGTGTTTGCGGCGCGGTCGGATTTGCTTGAACGTGCGATTAGCGAAGCGTTGGCGCGGGGATGTTCCGGGATTATCAGTTTCGGGACGGCGGGAGGGCTTTCGCCGGAGTTGGAGCCGGGGACGGTGATTATCGCCAGTTCTGTGTCGGGACCGTTCGGTATGCTTGATACCGATCCGGAATGGTCCGCAAGACTGTTTGCGGCTTTTGCCGGGACGCCGCTGGAGGCGAAGGCGGTTCGAGGGACGATGGCCGGCGTGGCGGCGCCTTTGACCGGCGAGCAGCAGAAGAGCTCGCTTTATCGGGCTACTGGGGCGCTTGCGGTGGATATGGAATCGCATATTGCCGGGGCGATTGCTACGGCGCGCGGATTGCCATTTGCGGTTTGTCGGGCGATTGTTGATCCGGCTTGGCGGAGTTTGCCGAGCGCCGCGACGGCCGGGTTGCGGGATGATGGGACTACGACGATTCTGCCGATATTGAGGGAGTTGTTGAAGGAGCCCTCGCAGCTTGGTGCGCTTTTGAAGGTCGCGGGGGATGCGCGGGCGGCAAGGACTTCGTTGGTTCAGGCGCGGCACGCTATGGGCGCGGCGGGGGCGTTGGGGGGTTAGTGTTTTTTGTTTTTTTGCCTTGGCCGTTGCGCGGCTGAGTTGGGAATTGCGGTCGGTGGGTTGGCGTGTGACCGCGTTTCGATCTTGGTTCAATCTTGTTTCAATCATCCATGCAGCGATAAGCCCTTGATGGCTTTATCGACTGCTTTCTTCGGGCCTCTTACGGCCAGTCCGACCAGATCGGGCGCATCAGCCGGCTCCTTTAGAAACACTTCCCGATTGGCTTCATCGTGGCCGGTTGAAAACATCGCGCGGACGTAGACGGCGCGGGTTAGTTCTCGTTCGATTGCTTGGCGGAAGGCGCGGAGGAGGCCGGTGGTGTCGGCTTGGTAGACCATGATGGGCTGGCCGAGGAGGCGGGCGTGGGTTCTGCCGGCTGAGTCGATGTAGGGGGCGCCCATTGCGTCAGGGGCCGCGCCGGCGATGCCGGTTGCGAGGAAGGCGGTTACGTTGAGTTTCTGCCAGATGGCGAGATCGTCGAGGATGATGATGGCTACTTTGGTATCGAATTCCATGGATGGAGGCTTTGAGAGGTGGTCACTTTGGGATGGTAAGCAAAGCGACGCGCTGGCGAGTCAGTGGGACTGCAGAAACGAATGCGGTTCGATGATGTGAGGGTGCGGAGTACGTTGAGGTTGGTGTTGCCGAACGATGTTCGGTGGACAGACACGCTTGGGCGCAGTGGAATCGGACAAGACGCTGGGCAATCTCTGCGTTCGGCAGCGGTCAATCGCTTGCCGATGTTCGTCGCGGGTCTAGAGCGAGTCGTCGCTGTGGCTTGGTGTGCACTTGCCGCCCGGAATTGCCGTTCACCCCTCGCTGCGAACGTCGGCTTTCGAGAAACTCGAATGAGCCTGCTGATCCTGAGCGGTCCTTTGGGCTTACAGAGGACCGCCGTTCAACGCTGACACTAGTGCGATAAACGCTACGACGATAATAGCGATCCTAGCATTTGTGACGATACCCTACGCGTGGGCTCGGCGGCAGTCCGCTAGTGCGAAGTGTTAGACCTCCGCTTTTTTGCGCAGGCGACGCGTAGGTGTCGAGCTATGAGGGGCTGTATCGGCCTTTATTGGGGGCGGGCAGTCGGGTACTGACGACTGCTTATCCGAAATCTGGGCCACCGCATGCTTGCGCTTGTCCAGGTAGATCAATAACGCCTTTCCCTTGGCCGTCAGGCGATACCGTTGCCAAGCCATGCCGGATACCTTCTCGACAGCGGCAAGTTCATGCATTTCGAGCTTTGGACAAATGTTATGAAAGAGAAGACTCTCATGATCGCTGACGTTGGCCCGATTTGTCACACCAGTAATTAGGTTGTCTCGCATGACGTCAAGAATTTTCAGTACATTTAGCTTCAAGGGCGGATCCGTCTCCATTTCATTAAAGACCTTGGTGTTGATCTCCAGTTTGTTGAGAAGCGAGCCTAGCTCTTTGAACTCATCGTCTGACCAGCGAGATGACGGTCGGGCCGCTTGTTTTTCGGTCTTTGCCTTCAACTGTGCCAACTGTGATGCTGCCTCGTCACGCTCTGCCCTTAGCCTCTTCATTTCCTCAAGCATTGATGAAACATCGGGCAGGTCGCTCGCCGAAACCCAGCCGGCCAACGCATATCGTGCCTGTATGTCCGCGAGCGTTTCGTGGGCTGCGAGCTTGATGTCTTTCGGATCCGAGAAGAAGGATGAGATTCGAGTGAGCACCTTCTCCCGGAACAACTTAAGTTCCTTCGGGTTGTCTGTCTCCACCACGTCCTTTCCTTCAGCGCGGATTTTCGCGTCAAGAGCAGCCTCAGTGATCGCCACTGCGAAAACGGGCTTGTCCTGAGACACAGCGTAGTCATACTCAAGCTCGGTGTAGCTGAGGGATGTTTTCGGATCTACGGAGCCGTAGCGACCTCCGAGAATTAACATATAGACGTCGGACTCGTCTATCCAGCGACGAATGGTTTGTAGTTGTGATTCACTTCCGGCCGAGAAGAGTTCCATGCCGGCGGGTATGTGTCCTGCTTTGAGGATGGCTTCAACTGCAGCCTGCCGTTCCACCATAAGGTCCTTGTAGGTGGATGAGACAAATACTTGAAGTTTTTTCTTGGCCGACATGATGATCCAGGGGTAGTAACGCGACCTAAAGATGGTCGAAATTCAGAGCCTTAACGCGGATGTTTCAGGAGCATAAGTAACAGGTCCGCCAGAAGGATATGTTAGGGGCCTCACGTTGTACATAGCCCCAACAGCCGCTCGCCAGCATAGTGGTTTCATCGCGGGTGACTACATTACCGGCACCGTGCAGGCATCGCCCAGGCAGCCTAGCGTATCTATATGCACTCGATGCACCGGGGTTGCGTTCGCCGATAGACGCTTCATCGCTATCCCGGCCGGAATGAAGCTTAAGAGCGTAGGTCACTATGACTGTCTCCATTGGCCGATAGCGCCAGTTCAGCTAAGGCCCCTGAAGCTGACATTTGCGAAGACTGGGACGAGCTCGCCAACGGCTGCACTGGCCGATTATGCAAAGTTCGTGATTATGGAAAGAACTCGTTGTCCGCTGCAGACAGCCAGGCTATCGAGTGGGCTCCACGGCGTCCCATGTCCGAGCATGCTTGACATAATTTCCGCTTTTCTCTCGATCATCATGTTTCGTGGAAGCGACGTTCCGAGGGCTCCGAATTAAGGCTGGATTCGCGAGGTCCTTCAAAAAAAAGCACCCACTCGGCACCCGGCTGCACCTCAGGGGCTTGATTGACCGTTTGACGTCCGCGTCGATTACCGTCGCCGTCGCGATCAACTCCGCGATTATGCCGAGCATGTAAGCCGCGTTAGTCGGACCGTCCCGGCAAATCGAGCGGCTTTCCCAGACGGCTTTGCATCTGCCCACTCTCTGACCAAGAAATGGCAGTGTGGCCGCGACATCCAGGTACCTTTTTCGGCGGGCTCACTCAACGAAGCACGATAGAGAAAACGCCGTTATAGCTGTACGATTTCTTCTTTGAACGCTACAGGCAAACGCCCAAGGAGCGACTGCTAGAGCTCATGGCCGATGCGCCGGATTTCGGCGAATTGACCGAGCTGGACCAACCGAAACTCGCAAGCATCTATACTGAACGCAGCGCGTACGCTGTCATGGCTGCCAGCCGTAAGCCGGCATAGGCCTCTTGTGGCCCTGCCGACTCCGCAGCGACCGAGACCTATATCTCGCTTGGCCATGGACGTCGCTGCAGCAGTATAATTGGGCACGCTTCGAAGTTCCTCGCTCGTCCGGCCTGTCGTCCCTTCTTCCGCCCAGATGAAACTCTGTATCTACTGCCGCCGTATGAAGCCGCTGTCGAAGTTCACGCTCGAGCACGTCATCCCTCAGTTTCTAGGAGGCGCGTACGCGCCAGACCGGTTCAAAACTCGCGATGTCTGCGAGTTCTGCAATAACAATCTGGGACTTTTCGTCGATGCCGGGTTCGAGAAGGATCACTTCGTTTCACACAGGTTGCGTGAGCTTGCGTTTGAGTCATACGACCCAGATAGCAATGTAGGTCTGCCTTTAGTTTGCATGGGCAGGTCAGACCTTGCACCGCCAGAGATGCGTTCAGACGAGATTTGCGAGTCGTGGCTGGGACCGCTCGGCGAGCAGGTCTACTGGATTCGTCGGCACGATGAGCGCATGTACTGGTACTCTGGCGGCAATCCACGTACGGCAAAGGATGTCCGTACCCGCGCGTATTTCCTGTTCGGGGAACGCACGGACAAAGACCCACTCTTGACATTGCGCGCGTTTCGCGATTCATTCCAGGGCAAGCGGGTGAGGAAGGTTACCTGCACCGCCGTAAGTGGACTGGATCCGAAGGATGTTGGATTTTCCGAGCCTGACGGCCTCGATAGACTCCGCACGGAGTTTTTTCTGGATAACTGTACGACCAATCAGCAACGGCACAACCGTCTTTCGATCTACATGAAGTACGACATTCGCTTTATGTCAAAGCTCGCGATTGGCATGGCCTATTGCCTGTTCGGCGACCGTGCGTTGCGGACCTCGTATGCAACGGAGCTATACAAGGGGTTAAATCACAAGCCGGATGAGGAAATCCCTGAAATCCAGGGATCGAGTCATCTTGACGAGCGTCCGGACGAGCATTTTCAGAGAATTGTCGGAGGCCCGGGTTCAGTTACGGTCACAGTGGCGCCAGGGCCCGAAGGCGTAACCCTCAATTTAAATATCGGCGCCACGATGAACTGGGCTATCAAATGCGCGAGCAGTGAGAACCTGTCGGCGGCAGACTTCGCCTCTCTAGGTGTGGGGCGCGTGATCGTACTCTATCGGCAACTTCAACGCGGAATGGAGCTGCCGCTGCACGAATATATAGCGTTCAAAGGCGGCCGATATTTCCATCCCGCACTGGCTGAGATTAAACCTAAGCTGGGCCTCTATCTCCAATACCTCAAGACGCTAGGCGCATAGGGGCAATCCGCTCGCGGCTTGCCGTCTCCTACGATCGGCAAGCTGACTCGGTGCGAAAATCGAATTTCGACACGCTGCTCCGGCCTCCAATCGCTCAAAACAACGAGCTTTCCTACGGCCGATTGCGCCGCAGCGGCCTAAGTTCGTCGCTGTGCACCTTCACACAAAAGTCACCACCCACCAAACTACGCCGCCTGGTCTCCTCAACATTCGCGTTGGCCCACGTCGAAGCGTCGGCGTCTTCAAGGCTAAATGGATGGCTGCACAATAGCTCGACATTGTTGAAACTGAATCTGCTAAAGGCACCGATGAAATACGTCGTTTGCTCGCCGTTATACGCGGACCGCTTGACAGGGGCAACATAGATGCCAACCGCTCGCATCGCCGGCACCAAATCAGGCTTTAACACCTGATAGACTCGCGGCCGTTGGTCAATGACGCCAGCAATCCGGAGAATTACGGTCGACACGGGAGCGAAGTACAAAGTCACACTCAGCACGACATAGCCGACAAGCAGGCACATGAGACCCGTTGCACGCCAGGCTCGATGTGTTGACTTGCCTGCGACCTTCGCCAGCAGATACGCAAGTCCTGGTGCCATTCCGAGCATACTTACGCACCCACACGCCAGGAAAATAAGGACCGACAGCCAAGCTGATAACTTGGACCCGCTAATGAGGCTCAAACATAGCAGCAACGGAGCAGAAGTCGCCATCGCAGCCAACGTGGGGCACAGGGCCAGCAACAGAACAGCACCCCAAGTTGGCAGCGCAGCATCCTTGCCTTTATCACGGATGGGCAGAAGTTTTCCTCGGAAGGCGATCACGCATGCGATTGCAGTTGCGGCCGTCAACGCAAGCGATCCCACGGTCACGATTCCGGAATTGAGGTCGAGGGCCAGGGCAAGGACGGCGATCGCCGTGAACCAGACCACCGACGGCAAGAGATGTAGCACCGCAACCTTCTTTACATGGCCTGGCTTTTCTTTGAAAAGGGTTGCGGCCGGTCCAGTCAGAATCGACGGAACGCAAAACTGGAGGAAAATTCCCAACAAAAGCACGCACGACGAGACGATCATGACAATGAAACCAGGCACGGTCACGACAGCGTCCGAGAAGAGGTTGTCCCAGCCAATCTTGTGGAGGTAGTTCCATAACATCGCGGCGGGAAAAAATAGACAGATCGGAACAAACTTCCAGACGACATCGAGCGTGTCTTTCGCCAGTGCGATCGATTCCTTGTACCAGCCAAGAAGCCGGCGAGCTGCGAGCGGTTGGTCAATCTCAGCGGCACCGGTTTCCGCGCCGATCGAAGCTGTCTCGCTCGTCCTGGCGGAATCCGCGTTCGCATCATTTGATTCCTGTTTTCCCCCGATATCAAGAAACTTGGCATGTTTCTCGGATGACACTTTGTCCATTTGTTATTCGATTCCTTCTAAGATTGCCGGCCCGGTCGAGCCTGCGCCACGGTGGCCCTGAGCGTCCTTTCCGAGGTGCATCTCGACTGAGCGTTGCTGCCCTCTGTGATCAAACAGGCATCGAGCGTCATTATCCATATGAGGTCGATCCGGCGGGGGTTTGCCATTACGGAAGCCACCATTGCTTACGCAGCAGCCAAGGCTACCCTCGCATACTCCAGCAAGGCGGCTATCCAAGGGTAGTCAGCCCAAAGAGCGTACGGGTTGTCCGAGTTCCTCCAGGCAGGGTCGAGACAGAAGCCGCAGCAAGTCTTGTCAGCGAAATTGCGCGGCGTGGCTCTTCAGGCTTGGTACGCAAGTATGCAGGAGCGTCCCAGCATAAAAAAGCTGGGTGACGATGTCAGAACCGACTGAGGCGTCCGTTTGAAATCGTTGTCCGCTTTCTGCCGCCGCTGAGCGGTCGTTCAACGAGCGGACGTCGAATGACCGGAAAGGCCGAAGATGAGCGGCTTGACACCCTGTGCAACCCTCCGGTGCGTAAGCGCGCCTTAAGCGCTGCTGAAGATGATGGGGCACGTTGATGGAGGGTGCCAATTTTAGGTATCTTGTTCTCGACCGATTTCCGCCATTACCTTTTCCAAAGCTTCGTCTGTGAGACCGTACTTTTTGGCGGTAGGCATCGTAAGAGCGTCAATTTCGCGCGCAGTGTCACGGAACAAAGTTTGTATGACCCCAAGCTCAGCAATCATTGCGTCACGTCCTGATTCCTGCGTGAACGAAACTGCACGATCAGAGAAGTATCTGTGCGCTAGCCAATTCCGCTGCTCAAGCGCGCCCGAAAGCAAGGCCTGAATGACTTCGGTGGGTTTTCCTACGTCCTTAATTCGGCGTATCAGCTTACCCATTGTATGGCCTAGCTCTCGCGCTTCAAAAGCATCAAAGGCGTCGATCCAAGCATCTTTGGACTTGAACTCGGCGACTGCTTTCGGAAAATGGTCAAAAAACAGCAAATGCTGAAAGATCGATTGTTCCAGACACTGAGCGAGATAAATTGCTAAGCCAAAATGTGCGTAGACATCACGTACATGATCGGATTCGTGTTGATCGTTCATAGCGCGCATGATTAGAATTTGTTGACCGCACTATACGGTAGCCGACGGAATGTTTGATTGGGGGAGATCCTCGGCTAAATGATGAACGGTACCCCGGCGGGCAAAATGCTATAGGTTCACAATGATTCGACCATACGCGCTGCGATTTCTCGAAAGTGGCCCGTTCATGGTCGAAAGGATGTGTGATGCTTAGAAGGGCGGCTCTGGTCGATCAGCCGCCCCCGCCCTCTGGTTTGCAGGCCCATCGAAAAAATCAGGCATTCTATGCCCACAACACCGAATCACCTCGATGCTTCACTCTCACTAAGATCGCGTTGCGCGCAGAATCGCTCGCCGCAGGGCCATGCAATTGCACTCAGACGCCGCTTGACGGCTGGAACTCACAGCCGATTTCTCTCGACGAACGGCGTCTTGAGGGGATCGGCACGCTCGTTGTGGATGATGATCCCGAGCCTAGCTATCGGAGTACCTGCCGGCAATGTTGACTATTGGTCCCCGGAGGCGCCCATCACACCGCGTTTTTTCCCATATAACCGCTGCACCGTATGGCAATGCACGCAATGCAGTCGGCTCTATCTTGCTTCCTGCCTTGCCGTACCTGAGCACGAAATTAGAGGTTCGGCGGCGGCATTTCGAAGGCGTGGCCTTCATTCTCTATCGGTCGCCACTGGCACTCCGTTACGTATCGCAGTCGCGCTGACATACATCATTACGACGCCACGCGAACATGCGTATCGATCCATCTCAGGATCCAGTCTGCGACGTCGAGATTATTTCTATCCTGCATCATCATGTGCGTATTGCCGTGGATACCCTCGTCGGGCAGAAGGACCAACTGTGCCTTGCCGCCCGCATCATTGGCCGCTGCAACGAATGCTCGGCACGCTTTCAGTCGCGGCGCCCAGCGAGTGGACTGATCGACGTTGTCACCGAACAGAACAAGGATTGGCATCTTCGTATACGGCACAAGGTCACCGCTTGCCGATGGGCATTCGGCAGGCTCGATCGCGACTATGCCGGCAATGCCTTGCGTATCGATTGTCGCTGCCTGGAATGGATAAATTCCCGCTTGAGAATGGCTGATGAGTACGGTGCTGCGCAGCTTTATCGCGAGTTGCGAAAGTGCGGGCACGCTTGGATTAGGCGTAGGCAGCGACGCGCTCCAGTCGGGGACCATTTGCTGCCAAAGCGCAGCTTGCGCTTCAATAGGAAACTGCTCGCCTGGGAAGGTCTTCGGATACTCGGGGCCAAACCGGAAGATGGTCCATGCTGACTCATGGCTCGCAGCAAATACGGCGGGCAACTGCGACGGAGGCGTCTTGCCTGCTTTCACGCTGTTTATCACGCTGATGTCCGTCGCCGAGCGTCCGCGCCCAGACTGGTCGATGATGTAAGTGGAATACCCTCGACGCACGAAATACTCATCCCATCCCATGCGACCGTCTGGCGTAGTTTCCCATGTCATCCCGGTCAAACAGCAGCCATGGATCAGCGTAAGAGAAATGGGATTCGCCCTGACAGGAATCTGGTAGTGGACATACATCTGGTCGACCGTGACGGTTCCCGATGCCGCGTATTTGGGAACCGTGGAGAGCATGTCAGAGTGAATGTCGTGGCCGCCAACGAAAAAGCTGCCCTGTTGCGCGATGGTGAAAGGACCGGACATGGCGGCGTTGCGATTGCCGAGTGGCGGCGCGCATGCCGCTAATGCAAAGGTCAGTGTGATGACGCCTATTTGAAGCGCTTTGGAAATCATGCCGGTCATTAGTTTGTCTCTAGTAGTTCTTCATTTGTATAGTGTTTGGTACCGACGCTCGACGAGCATTGATTTCCGGCGCGGAATGACTGCTATAGCCGACGGGCGGGCGTTCGACGGAAAGTCCGTACTATTGCCGCGCGCGCAACCACCGTCAATCGCAACCTCGGTCAAGAATCGCCCAAAAGCTCATCTCACATCCAATCACGCATCCCCAAACGGATTCCCTTTCTTCGTCGCTGGCGTCTGCGTCTTGGTCGCCAGATGGTTCTGCAACCAGAACATCGCTTTGTTCAACCCAAGCGCGTGCCAGTCCTGGCCCATTTCGCAGATGAATACCCGATCATCCGCCGCCGTAGCACGCGAAAACGAACCCGCCAGTTCCTTGGCGTTGCGATCCGTGTTCAGCACCAGGAACGCGCCCATTTGATGCAGATGCAAGAACTCATAGTCGTCACTTGACACTTGCGCCGCGATGTCTTTGATCTGCGCGTGCTGCTGCGTCGGAGTACCGATAAAGATGCTGACCAGATACGTCACTTTCTTGTTGGTGTTCATGAGCTTCCGCCGTGCTGTAATTTATAGGGTGAGAACTTGATTGTCACACAACGTAGACAGGTACCCCTTTCGCGATTCGGATTTCCATTGAATGTGAGCGTGCGGGAGCACATCCTCGACCAAGCCCGTACTGAACAAAGTGAACGATCAAAAACTTGCCAAATGTTCTTATCGCGTGTCCCAATCTGCACTATCCGACGATGCAGACAAATGCGCCAAATTCAGAATATTCTGAAAAGACCGGGTCAACGAGATAACCGCGTCGTCGGAAAAAACATGTAAATCCAACACGACAACAATAATTAGCTTACCTTGACACTTTGTATCAATTTTCATAAACGTAACCATTACACTCGCCGGCCGTTAGGATTGCCACGCGTGTAATGAAATGAATAAGAACTGTTTCCGTGTTGTTTTCAGCCGTGTTCAAGGCGCATTAGTTGCGGTCGCGGAGACGGTATCTGGAAGGTGTTCAAGCAGCGGAAATTCTGGCGCTACATCGTCCCGCCCGCTGCCCCTCGTGTGGCAACTCAGAGTGGCAGCATTCGGCGCCCTCTGCGTCTTTGGCTTGACGCCCGTATGGGTCGCCGCGCAGATCGTTCCGAATCCAAACGCAGGAGCACAGAAACCGACTGTCGCGACTACGCCCTCAGGCATTCCACTCGTCCAGATCTCGCGCCCATCGGCTGCGGGTGTATCGAACAACCAGTACGATCAATTCTCCGTCGGCCGTGCCGGAGCGGTATTAAACAATTCACCGACCTCCGTTCAGAGCCAACTCGCGGGCTGGATTCCCGGCAACGCAAACCTCACATCACCAGCCAAGATCATCCTGAATCAGGTGACCGGCAATCTCCCGTCCATGCTCGCGGGGCAGATTGAAGTCGCAGGACGCAAGGCCGAAGTCGTGATTGCAAACTCCGCAGGCATCACATGCTCGGGGTGCGGCTTTATCAATACCAGCCGGGGCATTCTCACCACCGGCATGCCTGTCATTGGACCGAGCGGGAGTCTCGATGCGTTCCGCGTCACGAGCGGCACCGTCTCGCTCACGGGCGCCGGTTTGAACGCATCGAATCTGGATCAGGTCGATGTCATCGCGCGTGCTGTGTCGGTGAACGCCGGCGTGTACGCGAACTCATTGAACGTGATCACCGGCGCCAATCAGGTCGATCATTCGACGTTGGCAGCAACCCCCATCGCAGGCACCGGGACGGCGCCTTCGGTCAGCGTCGATGTGAGCCAACTGGGTGGCATGTACGCTCAGCATATCTGGCTGGTCGGGACCGAGCGCGGCGTCGGTGTCAATGATGCGGGCACCATCGCCGCGCAGTCGGGTGACCTGACGCTCTCAAGCCAAGGCAAGCTCGTCGTCACGGGCAACACGAACGCGTCGGGCAATTTGAATCTATCGGCGGCTGGCGGCGTAGAGAACAGCGGCTCGATCTACGGACTTCAGTCGGCGACCGTCAACTCACCGGGCGATGTGTCGAACAGCGGCACGATCGCGGGACAGGCCCAGGTCGTGGTCAACGGCAGGAACGTTTCATCCACGGGCAGCCTGGCTGCCGGGGTGGATACATCGGGCAACGTGGGCCAGTCCGGCGACCTGATCGTCGTCGCGAGCAATGCGCTTGCTGCGAACGGCCGGAACTTCGCGGGAGGCAACGCGACGCTGCAGGGCGCATCGCTTGATCTCTCGGGGTCGACGACCACGGCGAACGGCAACCTGTCGCTGCTGGCTCAGAACGGCGACGTGAATCTGACGGGCGCCAACACGAACGCAGGTCAGAGAATCGACATCAATGCGCCTTCAGGCACGGTCCGCAACGACGCGCAAAGCGCAAACGAGCTCGCGCAAATCAATGCCGCCCAGATCAACATCAACGCGGCAGGCCTCACTAACAGAGGCGGCCTGATCAACCAGACCGGTACCGCTGATACATCGATTCAAATCACGGGCGAATTCGACAACTCGGGTGGCACCTTGACCACCAACGCGGCCGACCTCGCGCTGCAGGCTGGCTCTATAGCAAACGCCGGTGGCAAGGTGCAACTCGCGGGGTCCGGCAAGCTGACCGTGACGACCGGTGCGTTGAACAATCAGGGCGGCGTGGTCGCATCGAATGGCGCGCTGTTGGTGAAGGCATCGGGAATCAGTAATCAAGACGGAGCACTCTCTGCTGTGAACGTCGTGACCGTTGCATCTATAGGTGCGGTTTCAAACGTCGGCGGAAGCGTCGATGCGGGTGGCGCGCTCAACGTATCCGCTGCATCGCTGGATAACACGCAGGGCCGCATCGCAGCGCTGGGCGCCGATGGCTTGACGGTGAGCGTCAGCGGGCAGTTGATCAACGCGCCGGCCGCGGACGGATCGAATGGCCTGATCGGCAGCAATGGAGCGACCGCCATTTCCGCAGGGTCGTTGACGAATAACGGAACGCTCAACGCGGCAACCACCTTGGGTATCAACGTCGCCAATACGTTCGATAACTCGAAGGGCATCGCGTCCGGACAGACCGTTCAGGTTCAGGCACATGACCTCGTCAATCAAGCCGGCGTCATCAGTCAAAGCGGAACGGATAACACCACGGTTTCAGTCGCAGGCTCGTTAAACAACTCGGGAGGGACGCTCGAAACCAATGGGCGTGATCTGACTATATCGTCAGGGTTCCTGACCAATGGCGGTCAAGGGTTGATCGCGCACAGCGGAACCGGAACACTCGATATCCGAACCGGCGCATTGTCAAACGCCGGGGCTATCACGACCAATGGCGATGCCGTGGTTAACGCGACGACGCTTGCCAATAGCGGCACAGTGAGCGCTCAGCGCACACTCGGCGTGACGGCGGTATCGATAAATAACAATGGTGGTTCGCTCGCATCCGTCGGCGACTTGACGTTGCAGAGCAAAACTCAGCTCACCAACGCACTCGGCACGATACGCTCGGGGACTTCCTCTACGCCGGCCACGGTAGCGATCACTGCCGGCAACCTGGATAACAGTCAGGGCGTGATCAATGCAGGTTCCGCGAGCATTCACGCAGTCAACCTGACGAACCTCGGCGGCAAGATCACGCAGTCAGCGACAAACGGCACGGCCACGTTTGATGTGTCGAACACGCTCGATAACAATTCCGGGTCGATACAGGTCGCAGCGGTCGATCTCACGCTGACACCGCAGACGCTGACCAATGTTAACGGGACTATTGCACACGCTGGTAACGGCACGCTTGGCGTGCAGACCGGCGCGCTGGACAACGACGGCGGTGTGCTTGGCACGAACGGCGCATCGACGATCAGCGCGTCATCGGTGTCGAACCGTGGAGGTCAGATCTCGGCCGTTGGCGCGCAATCGATAACGGCTACGACAGGCGTCGATAACAGCGCCTTAGCGGGTGTGGGCGGCTACATCGGTGGCGCAAGCGTTGCCGTGTCGGCGCAGCAAGGGAGCGTGACGAACACTGGGGGAATGATCGAAGCAGC
The DNA here is from genome assembly GCF_964253885.1 of Caballeronia sp. LjRoot31. Taxonomy (NCBI): domain Bacteria; kingdom Pseudomonadati; phylum Pseudomonadota; class Betaproteobacteria; order Burkholderiales; family Burkholderiaceae; genus Caballeronia; species Caballeronia sp. LjRoot31. The sequence goes on along the minus strand of NZ_CAXURX020000002.1, from coordinate 2,292,794 downwards.
GACGGGTCCGGCAACGCTCAACGCACAGATACTCGATAACAACAGCGGCACCGTCCACGCGCTGGGCGAGGGCGCCGTCACGGTGACCACGAGCGGCGCCGTCTCGAATCGCAGTGGCATGATCGGCGGTAACGGCGACGTATCGGTCAGCGCTGCTCGGATCGACAGTACAGCAGGAACGATAACAGCCCTTGGTCAGCTAAACGTTGCGTCGCAGTCTTCGCTGACTAACGATCGCGGCGCAATCATCAGTCAGGGCGGGCTCTCCATTTCGACACCCGGTGCGATGTCGAACATCGGCGGGGAGATTGATGCGAGTGGTCCGCTCGGCGTGTCCGCCGGATCGCTGGATAACGCCCAGGGACGCATTGTTTCGCTGGGCACGGGTGCGATGACGCTCAACGTTGCTGGGCAGTTGAGCAATGCCGCCGCAGCCGATGGATCGCGCGGGGTGATCGGCAGCAACGGCGCTGCATCGATCATGGCCGGGTCACTCACGAATAGCGGAACGCTAAGCGCTGCAACCGATCTGGGCATCGCGGTGGTCAACACGTTCGATAACTCGGGTGGTACAGCATCGGGTAAGTCAGTTCAGGTTCAGGCGCGCAATCTCATCAATAACGCCGGAGTCGTGAGTCAAAGCGGGACGGGTAACACCACCGTTTCGGTTGCGGGCTCGCTGGACAACTCGGCGGGAACGCTTCAAAGCAACGGCCAGGATTTTACGATCTCGTCCGGCTCGCTGACTAACGGCGCTCAAGGGACCATCGCCCACGCGGGCACCGGCACGCTCGATATTAAAACCGGCGCTTTGTCCAACGCAGGATCGATCTCTGGCAACGGCGCTGCATCGCTAAGCGCAACCACTATTACCAACAGCGGGACGATAAGCGCTCAGCGCACGCTTGACGTTACTGGTACGGCAGTGAATAACAACGGCGGGACGCTGGCATCGGTGGGGACACTGACGGTGCAGGGCGGCACGCAATTGACAAACGCGGGCGGCACCATTCAGTCGGGAACGTCCACGGCTGCCGGTGCCGTGACGATCACCGCTGACGAGCTCGATAACACCGATGGCTGGGTCAACGCTGCATCGGCGAGCCTTCATGCGAACAACCTGACCAACGCCGGTGGCAAGATCGCGCAGACAGGATCGGGCGGCACGGCCACGCTTGATGTCGCGAACACGCTCGATAACACTGCGGGCTCGATACAAATCGCGGCGACAGATTTGTCGATGACGCCGCAGACGCTGATCAACGTGAACGGATCGATCACGCACGCGGGGTCGGGCAGTCTCAACGTAGCAACCGGTGCGTTCGATAACGACAGCGGTGTGCTCGGCACCAACGGCACGTCGACAGTCAACGCGAGTTCTGTATCGAACCGTGGCGGCCAGATATCGGCGCTTGGCACGCAGTCGTTGACGGGGCAGACCGGTGTCGATAACAGCGCGCTTGGTGGCGTGGGCGGATACATGGGCGGATCGTCGGTTGCGGTGTCTGCGGGTCAGGGCGCAGTCACTAACACAGGCGGGACGATCGAGGCGGCAACGGGCGCTGCAACGGTAAGCGCGCAATCGATCGATAACGACAGCGGCACTGTCCACGGACTTGGCAGTGGCGCTGTCGCGGTGGTTGCAGCGGAGGCATTGTCGAACCGTGCCGGCACGATTGGTGGTGCTGCGGACGTATCGGTGAACGCGGCTGCAATCGACAACACGTCAGGCACGATAGCCGCCCTTGGCAACGTCGGCATCGCTTCACAATCGTCTTTGGTTAATGATGGCGGCACGATTGCGACCCAAGGCAATCTTGCCGTCGCGGCGGCGGGCGCGGTGTCGAATGTAGCTGGAAAAATCGAAAGCCTTGGGGTAACCAGTGCACTGACACTCGCAGGCAGTTCGATCGATAACACGGACGGTATCCTAACTAATACAGGAACGGCCCAGACGAGCGTGAACGCGACGGGCGCGATCACAAACGCTGGCTCGGCGGCCATGATCGGTGGAAACGGTGATGTCGCCATCTCGGGTGCAAATTTCAGTAACACCCAAGGCGCTCAGACGGCGGCGGGCGGGGCATTGACGTTGACCATGCCGGGCAATGTTGTCAACGACGGTGGCCAACTTGTTTCTGGCGGCACGTTGACGCTCAACGAGCCGAGCGCTGTGTTTTCTAACGTTGGCGGAACGGTAAGCGGCGGCAACGTTGCGCTGACGACGGCTAGCCTGAACAACACGAACGGGCAAATTGCGAATCCATTGGGTGGCACCGGAACCGTTACGATTTCCACGGGAGCGCTGCAGAATGACGGCGGCTCGGTGGGAAGCGGTGGTGACCTGGCGATAACTGCCAACACGCTTACCGGCGATGGCAAGATCGTCGGCGGCCATGACGCAACTGTTTCGCTGCAAGGCGACTATACGTACAACGCCGGCAACCTGATCACGGCGAACCACGACCTCACGTTGTCCACAACCGGCACGCTCACGAACGAGCAGACATTGTCCGCAGCGGGCGGCGTGACCGTGAACGCGGCGAATATCGTGAACACGGCTGGCGCAGACATTGTGTCGGGCACGGCAGGCGATACCACGACAGGCCAAACGACGTTGATCGCCGGCAATGGCGCGGGCGACATCAACAACGCCGGGCGTATTGAAGGCAATACCGTCACCACGATCAGCAACACGCTCGAGAACTCAGCGACGATTATCGGCGGTACGATTACTGCGAACGCGAACACGCTGACCAACGATGGCGCTGCGGCGATTATCGCGGGCACTGACCAGGTCAACCTATGGGTGCCGGGTACCGTCAACAATCAGAACGGCGCCACCATCTATAGTCTCGGCGACGTCAACGTGGCCGCGAACAGCGGCACCGATGCGAACGGAACCCTGATCAATCAGACCGGGACCATCAATAACTTGTCATCGACGATTGAAGCCGGCGCCAATCTGAATGCGGCTGCGAACCAGATCAATAACGTCCGCCAGAATATCCAGACAACGACCACGACAAGCACCCAAACATATGTGATGAACGAGCTGCCGTGGTGGCACCCGGGGCAGCCCGGTAACACCGCCCCGTTCCAGGATGCGAACACGATTATTCAAACCGCGTATTACGTGAGTCCGTCGGATATTGTGTCTTCAACGCCCGTTGTGACACCCGATGGTTATATCGTGCAGCGTGTGGTCGTCAACTTGCCCGCGAACGCATCGGTATTTCAGTGGCAGCAGAGTGGTCTGACTTACGGTCAACCCAACGGCGGCGGCAACATCCAATACGGGCAGCAGTCGCGAGTGGACGTGTCCGCGGGACAGGTTGTCTTGTACGTCTACAGCCAGACCACCGGCCAGTCGAACCCGGACCAGACCGGCGCAAGCACCGCGTTTCCAGATCACGGCCTTGATACGGTCTCCAACCAGATCGGTACCATTTCCTATTCGAATCAATACGGAGACTGCACGACCTCCTGCGTGAGGCTTGAAACATATCCGGGTTACACGGACCCGACTACGCAGATCATCAAGTCGACCGAGCAGCGCCGCGCGGGCAGTGGTCCGGGTTCGTATCCGACAGAAGTCGAGCGGCAAGCGATGCAGACCGTCGCGGAGACTACGTTGTCTGCCGCGAGCGGTGCACCCGCGCTGATGACCGCCGGCTCGGCGATGAACCTGGTTATTGGCAGCCAATTTAATAACGACAACGGCACGGTGGCTGCGGGCGGGGACCTGAACGTCAACCAGCAGCAGGTCGCCAATGGCACGAACGGCAGCAGCAACGCAGCGATCAACAACACCAGCACGCAACTCAGCACGACGTATTCATTTTCTAATCGCTCGGGCTATAGCAGCCCATGGGCGTCCGATCCGACTGCGCCGGTTCAGTGGGTCACGTGGACCAATCCGTCCATTACCCAAAACACCGGCATTGCCGGCGGCACGATCACGAGCAATCAGACCGTGTCGATCAACGGTGGCGACATCACGAACAACAGCGTGTCGGCGGCGGGTGGTGTTGCTGGCGCCAGCGCGCAGGCACTGGGCCTGGGTAATGTGACGCTCGCAGGCGCGGTGGGCACAGGTGACACAATCACCACGGCGGGTGCATCGGGTTCGGTGGGCACGGCCGGTGCCGCTGGCGCGGGCGGTTCGATTGGAGGGACGGGCACAGCCGGTGCAGCAGGCAGCGCGGCCAATGGTGCCCAGGGTGCGGTGACGACCAACACCGGCACGATCAACGCAACGGGTGGCGCGAGCGCTGCCGCGGCGGTGTCGGGTGCGGTACGAAACGTCGATGGTGCGCGTGCCGCCCTGTTGAGTCCGGTACTGCCAACGAGTGGGTTGTATAAAGTCAGCGATACGCCGGGCCAGAGCTATTTGGTGCAGACCGACCCACGTTTCACGAGCTATGGCACATTCATTTCCAGTGACTACATGCTCAGTCTGCTCGGTATCAATCCCGAGCAGACGCAAAAGCGCCTGGGCGATGGTTTCTATGAGACGCAACTGGTTCAGAATCAGGTAACGAGTTTGACAGGGCGCAAATATCTGCCTGGCGACACCAGTGCCGAGCAGCAATATCAGCAACTGATGTTGAACGGTGTGGCGGTCCAAAAGCAGTTCAGCCTGCAACCGGGCGTAGCGCTCACGGACGCGCAGATGGCTGCGTTGACTGAGGACATCGTATGGCTCGTCAACCAGACGGTGACCATGCCCGATGGCACCCGGCAAACCGTTCTCGTGCCACAGGTCTATCTCGCCAGGACGGACGACGCCACGCTCTCGCCGACCGGCGCGTTGATCGCAGGCAACTCGGTTGGCATCAGTGGCGCCAATATCACGAACAACGGTGGCGCGATCAGCAGCACGCAGAACACGGTATTGGTGGCGAATAACGATATCCAGAACATCGGTGGCTTGATCTCGGGCGGTAACGTCGGGATGCAGGCGGGGCATGACATCGTCAATCGATCTGTGACGGACACGGAGTGGTCGACGTCAGCGAGCGGCGTTTCGTCCCACACGTCGATTGGGCAAGTGGCGCAGATTCAGTCGAGCGGGACGACGTTGATGAGCGCAGGCAATGACATCACGGTTCAAGGTGCGCAGATTACGGCAGGTGCGGGGATCGGGATGTCGGCGGGACATGCGGTGAATCTTGTGGCGGTGGACACGGGCTCGGACATTGGCACGCAGGCGGGCAAAAACACTGAGCACACTGTCTCGACGCAGGCAGCGGGAAGCCCGATATCGGCGGGTGGAAATCTTGGCGTTGTCAGCGGCGGCGATATCAATGTAGCCGGCAGTCAGTTGAACGCCGGGGGGAGCATGGTGGTCGCGGGAGCTGGGAACGTGAGCATTATGAGCGCGACCAACACGACCACGAACGATGGGCACTCGGAATCTCGCCGCTCCTGGGAGACGGTGCATTCGAGCGTCGAGACGAATGCGGCCAGCTCGCTGTCGGCGGGCGGCAATGTCACGGTACTGGCCGGTGCGCAGTCGGATGCGAACGGTAATCTGGTCTTGCCGAGTGCTGGAAGTGCACCGGCGAAAGACCTGACCCTTCAGGGTTCGTCGATTGTTGCGGGCACGAATGGCGCGGGAAACAGTCAGGTGGTGATGGGGGCGACGGGCGATGTGAACGTGGTCGAAGCGCACGACAAGACCAGCTTCAGCGACACATCGCACTCGTCGTCAAAGAGCTTGTTGTCGCGGTCAACAACGGATACGCAACGAACGTTTACCGGCGACAACGCGACGGGCTCGCTCGTGTCGGGTGACTCGGTGGCGATTGGCGCGGGTCACGACATCAACGTTCGTGGAAGCGCTGTGGTTGGTACCGACGCTGTGGGGCTGCAAGCAGGTCACGATGTGAATATCACCACGTCGCAAAGCACGGACACGCAAAGCAGTGGGTACGAATCGAGTAAGTCAGGCTTGATGGGTAGCGGCGGCTTGGGCGTGACGATTGGTAGCCAATCGTTGGCGCAGACGGATCAATCATCGAGCTTGACGAACCATGGCAGCACAATCGGGGCATCGGCAGGGGATGTTTCGATCACCGCCGGTCACGATGTGACGCTCACGGGCAGCCAGGTGGTGGCGGGTCAGGATGTGGCGATCAAAGGTCAGAACGTCACGGTGAATGCTGCGTACGACACGTATCAGGATGCGCAGACGCAAAGGTCGAAGCAGTCGGGGCTGACGGTGGGCATCGGCGGCGGAGTGTTGGATACGGCTCAAACCATGGTCGCCGATGTGAAGTCGGGGACGCAATCGGGCGATTCGCGCCTGGCTGCGGTGCAAGGGCTGGCGGCAGCGGAAGCGGCGTATCAGAATCGTGGCCAGATTGCAGGTACGGCGGACGCGTTGGCGAGCGGCGGCAATGTTGCGAACGCATCGGGTGTTCAGTTGCAGTTGAGCATTGGATCGAGCCAGAACAGTCAGGCGTCGAGCACGTCGATCTCGACGGCGCGTGGGTCATCGATTGTTGGCAACGGTAACGTGAGTATTACGGCGACCGGAGAAAACGGCGCGGCAGGAACGGGCGATATCACGATGACCGGTGCGAACGTGATGGGCAGGGACGTCGATATGTGGGCGAACAACGATGTGACGATGAAAAGTGCGCAGAGTACGCAAATCGATTCGAGCACGAATGGTTCGAACGGGTGGAAAGCCGGGGTGGGGATTGGAGTGAGTTCTGAGGGCGGTGCGGGGATCAGCGTGTTTGCCAGCGGTTATGCGGCGAGCGGGCATGGCAACGGCGAGAGCGTGACGCAGGAGAACACGACGGTGGCGGCAGGTAATGCACTCGCGATCCACTCGGGGCGGGATACGACGCTTGACGGCGCGTTAGCGTCAGGCAATGCGGTGAGTGTTGATGTAGGCCGCGACTTGACGATGACAAGCGCAAAGGACACGTCTAACTACGCTGATAGACAGAGTAGTGTGAGTGGCGGGTTGAGCTATACGTTCGGTGCGGGAGGATTCGCGGGCAGCATGTCGGCGAGCCATACGAAGATCGATAGCAACTTCGATGCGGTGGGGCAGCAGACGGGGATCGTTGCGGGTGAGGGTGGGTTTGATGTCAATGTGGCCGGGCATACGCAGTTGAATGGGGCGCAGATTGCGAGTGCGGCAGATGCCACAAAGAACACGTTTACAACCGGCAGCTTCAGCTTCAGTAACGTCGACAACACGTTTGAATCGTCGGGATCGACGACGGGCGTGACGCTGAACACGGGGACGATGGGTGGACCGCAGGCAGCGCAAACGAGTGATAAGGAGAACGGCACGACGTATGCGGCGATCAGCCCCGGCACAATCACGGTGAAGTCGGATGAAGCCAGCGGCACGGATAGCACGGCTGGGCTATCGCGTGACACGACGAACGCCAATGAGACCGTGAAAAACACGTTCAACCTTCAGCAGACGCAAAATGATCTGGCGTTCGCGCAAGCGTTTGGGAAGACAGCGACGTATGCGGTCGGCCAGGCGGCGGACCAACTGGAACGAACCAATCCTGCTCTGTTTGGAGAAGGCGGAGCGGGCCGGGATGCGATGCATGCGGCGGTTGCTGCCATCGGCACGGCAATCTCAGGCGGCAATATTGCGGGTGCAGTTGGCGGCTCGCTCACGGGCGATGCGCTGACGGCGCTGGTGAAACCGATCATCGATCAGGCGGTGAGTGGATTACCACCGGGTTCGCAGCAAGCAGCACGGAATGCGTTGAACGACGTGGTGGCGACAGCGGGTGGAGCGGCTGCGGGGGCGATGGCGGGTGGCTCGCAAGGGGCGTTAGCAGGCGCAGGGTCGGCGTCCAACAACGAAATCTACAATCGGCAACTTCACCCCGAAGAAAAGACGCTTGCGCAGCAGATAGCGCAGAAGAGCGGCGGCAAGTATACGGCGGCACAGGTTGAAGATCAGATGCGGATCATGGGCGCGACGGTCAACGGTACGGTCGAGAGCGGCGCGCCCGATACGCTGATCGGTCAGAAGCCAACCGATGTGGGTGCAGGCTGGTTGTCCGCGGGCCTGACCGCTGACGGCAAGCCAATTCTGACTCAGACCAACGAAGCGGTTGATCCTCAGCTCCAGGCGTACATCGTAAATAACTACGCGTCAGCGGCACCTGGCGCTGTGCCGAGCGTAGTGAGTGGTTACACGGCTTCGCCCACCCAGCCGCAGATCGGACCACAGCATGGTTCGACTGGATCCTCGGGGAGCGTTTGTCCACGGGGGAATTGCGGCGTTGTGAATACGACGGTCAATACGACAGTCAATCCTCCAACGAGAGGGCAACTGGCGACGGCAACGGACCTTGGTTCTACTGCGATGGGGGTGGCTGCCATCTGGCTCCCTCCGCCCTTTGATGTCGGTGCCTTAGTCGGTGCTGCTGGGCTGAAATCCGCTAACTACGCACTTAGTCCACCGAGTTCGTCGTCAATTCTGTATGACATTGCTACGACGTTTGCTGGCTTGGCTATTCCGCAAGGCCGCGGCGTGCAGACATTCTTTACGTTTGGAACGTCGGTAGCACAGCCCTACGTTATTCCGAGTCAGAAATGATTTGTTCACGCCTCCTTGCTTGAGAACCAAAAATGCGCGATCGACCAAACAATGACAATTTGACCTCCTTCGAGAAGCATGCATATCGCATATTCTCGTATGCAGCGTTGGCCGGTGTCCTCGCTTGTATATTGGTAGTCCGTCAGCCTCACACCGAGGAAACGAAGTTAGTGATCAATATCGTTGGCTTTGTCTGCCTGATAATTGGCGTCATCTTCGGTTGGGGCTACAACAAAGATATCCGCGTTCTAGACCTTAGAAGATGTAACGGTTCTTAAAAAGGCCCGGAAGAGCTACGAAGGGCGGCCTCAAAAGCGAACTGCAACACCTGTTTCGCCTGCGTGCCAGCGACCGAAGCAAGTCGATGACCGACACGCAAGCATCCATTAATCGTGCGTCGCTCGCGATGAGCTCTCGAGCATAGGAAAGTGATGGGATCAAAAGAATCAGTGTTCGTAACAACCAGTCGCAGCGCGTACGGCGTCCTCTCATCGGTTTTTGTGGTCGGAATTGCGCTCGCCTGGGGTTCGTCGTTTGATGGTCCGGCGGTCCGGATAAGCCGCGACTATTGGCGTTGGGTCGCTCCAGTTACGATACCTACCACAATCTTCGTCACGTGGCGCCTCCAAAGGGCCTTGATTGGCTCCTGGTACAAACCACGGTATGCATCGGAGGAACGTCAATTTGGACTCACCGAGTCCTGGATAACAGGCGCAATCGCAGCAATCATCCTTGCCGCATTTGCGACAGGGGCTTTTGCCAACGTAATGAATCAGGTTATCGGTGTCTCGTACGTTGCAACCTACGATGTGATCGGAAAATACATCAATCGCGGCAAGCACACTTGCTATGGCTTGACCGTGACAAAGGTTGGCGATCCCCTTGATCAGTTTCAATTATGCGTTTCCCAGTCGGAGCAAGAGGAAACTACCATTGGTGACAGACTGCAAGTGGACGGCCGGAGGTCACGGTATGTCAATCAACTACTTAATTACACCAGAAATCGCTAACGGAATGCCGCTTGAAACCGTTCATCTAGATCGTGTCTTTGGCGTCGTGCAGACGTCGCAGAACCGCAAGCAGGTCACTCTATTCGGGTTCGAAAGTGCACACCGCAAGGAGTACTCCGTAGCTGCACCAGGCAAGCCCCGTGTCGTGTCGGGAATGACGATCACCGCTTATCTCGCGGAAGCGGGCAACTGGCAGACGCTGATTGGTTGGCGCAACCATGAGGACGGTGAGATTGTATGCGAACCCGAGAGTGGGCCAATTTTCCTTTGTATCTGGAGCATCTTAGGCTTTTGCATGATGGCGCCCAGGCTTTGGGATCGGCCAGCTATTACGTCGGTGATGGCGATCTTTACGGTTGCTATGTTTGGTTGGAGCGTTCGGAACATTCGCTTTCTGCGGAAAGTTCGCCGCGAGCTGGAGGAGTCAACGGCAGACGATGGCGTCGATGAGTTCTGACATGACCCATGTCTTTCGATCTTCTGTCGGATAAGACGTATTGGAAGCAAGCCGTGATGAAGACAACGAACCACGCGCGTTGCTGACTTCGTCATGGGTCCGTCGTTAAAGCGATTTTTCAGATGGCGAGTCGATGTCTGGAATATCCGTGTGCGGCGCTGGGCCGTAGGCATTGTCCGTTTTCTCGTCAGAGATAAACCCGTTGTAATAGATGCAGAAAAAGGTGCCTGTCACTGGGACTAGGTGGACCAGCATCCACCGGGACTGTCAGTATTTTTGCGTGCAAGGCGTTAAAGGCCCGCTTCGCAGCAGGCCGGAATCAAACGTTATGAGTTCGGCGTGGTAAAGCGATCCTCGTAGAGGATCGCTTTACCAGAAGCAACTTGTAAAATACGATCGCTGGCCGTGCTACACGGCAGACCCTGTAGCTGGCTTGAAACAAAAAAATTCAGACACTCCCGCGTGGAGCGCGCGATTTCGCTAACGCCTCTGCGCCGTTTTGTTTTCCAATCCAAACTTAAGACTTAGGAATACATATTTTTACATTTCGCCTCCACAAAAACATCTTGATCGCAGTCACCGTGGCATTACTCTCCGCATGCGAATCCGCTCCACCAAACGCACCCCCAAAGCCATCCCCCATCGCAGAGATGTCGCCTAACTTGCCAGGCGTCGCGTGGGTCGGTGGTTATTGGCATTGGGACGGTTCGCAATGGGTATGGATCGCTGGTCACATCGCGCCAAAACTATAAACATAAAGACACAACCCATAACAATGTCGCGACACGTATATCGCCCGATCACGATGGCTCTCCTAGCGATGCCTCTGATTGCGCTTGCCCAAACGCAACCCGATCCAAACGCAGTCGCAGCAGCGCGTACTTCCGCACTTCAGGATCAACTGCAGCAAGAACGCGAGCGAGCGCAGGAGCGGGACCGCCAATGGCAGACGCCGGACGTCCGGCTTCCTGTAAGCAGCGAGCCGATCCCCGCTGTCCTGCCATCGGAAGCGCCGTGTTTCAAACTCGACACCATAACGCTCGACGTCCCCGCGACCCTTCCTGATCGCATCCAATCCTTCAACGATCCCGCCTCGCTACACGACGCGTTTCCCTTCGCACGCCAGTGGCTAAATCGGTACGCGGGCCAGTGCGTCGGGCAACACGGCATCGAACTCCTGCGCAAGGGCGTGCTCGCACAGGTCCTTGCACGCGGCTTTGTAACGACTCGCGTGCTGCTGTCGGATCAAGACTTGTCGAAGGGCGCTTTGCGCTTCGAACTGCTGCCGGGAACCATCCACGATATCCGCTTTGCCGATCCCACAATCCGCGGTACGTGGCGTTCGGCCTTCCCAAGCCGTCCCGGTGATTTGCTGAACCTCCGTGACATCGAACAGGGCCTGGAGCAGATGAAGCGTGTCGCGAGCCAGGAAGCGGACATGAAGATCGAGCCGGCGGCCGTTGCAGGGACGAGTGACATCGTCATCGAGGTGCAGCGCTCAAAACCGTGGAAGCTCGTGTTGGGAATAGATAACTCCGGAACCCGCGAGACCGGCAAGTTTCAGGGGACCGCCACGTTCGGCCTGGACAATCCGCTTGGTCTTAACGACCTTCTCAGTATCGGCGTATCGAACGACCTCTATTTCACCGACAAGAAGTACGGCACACATGGACTGAACGCGTATTACTCGGTGCCTTGGGGAAACTGGAGCTTTTCGCTCTCGGGCAACAAAAGCAGCTACTTTCAGCATATAGCGGGCGCGAATCAGACGTTCATATCCCAAGGCGATACGAAGTCATTCAACTTCCGTATCGACCGGTTGTTGTATCGCGATCAAACCAGCAAGACAGGCGTCGAAATGCAACTCTCCCGCCGCTATGGACGCAGCTTCATCGAAGATACGGAGATCGATGCGCAACATCGCGACAACTCGTTTTTCGAGGTTGGCCTGACGCGTCGTCAGCATGCGGGTAGCGCCACGCTCGACGCAACACTTGCCTATAAGCAAGGTGTGCCGTGGTTCGGCGCGCAAGGTGATCTCCACGATCCGTACAGCGGGCAGACGCTCCCGCAGACGTATCTCTACAAAATGGCGACGCTCGATGCGTCGTTGTCCGTACCGTTCAAACTCGGCGACGTTCCGTTTCGATACGCGAGCACCTTCCGTGGGCAGTTCACGAATCAACGTTTGTTTTATATCGACGATATCTCCATCGGCAGCTTCTATAGCGTGCGCGGATTCGACGGTGAATATCTCCTGAGCGCGGAGAAGGGCTTCTACTGGCGCAACGATCTTGAATTGCCGGTGGGCAATAGCGGTCAGGTCGTGTATGTGGGCCTTGACTACGGCCATGTGTACGGGCCCAGCGTCGCCGCGCTGCTTGGCAAGCAACTCGCTGGTGCGGTGCTCGGCATTCGCGGTGGCAAGGCCGGCGTTGCCGGTGCCGTCAGCTACGACTTCTTCGTGGGCACGCCGGTATACAAGCCATCGAATTATCCGACGGCCCGCGCGACCGCCGGCATCCAGGTCATCTACCAATACTGAACAACCATGACATCACGAAAAACTTCGTCAGGCTATTTCGCTCTGCCCCTCTCCAGGTTATTTGCCGCGATATCGCTAAGCGCACTCGGGGCATGCGGAGGCGGTGGAGACACCGGCAATAATGGCAACGTCAACAATATGGCCGAGACGGGCGCCAGCGGCGCCACAGGCGGGTCTATACCAAGTTCTGCATCGGCATTTATCTCATCGATATTTCTGCAGCCAGGCGGGACCGGTTATGTCAGCTTCGTCAGCAGCAAGAGCACGTCCTCTCAATACACGGGCGTCGCAAGCGAGCAACTGTCGATATCGACCGCAAGCAGCACCGTGTTTAACGAGCAAACCAGCGCGGTCATCGGACAATACAACGCGACGCTTGCACGCCAGACAATCGTCACGGCGGCCGGCGATTTCAGCACGTTGGGAATTGGCAACGACATCCAGATGTTCGACCAGGATTCGACCGGTTTCACGTTCGGTCTTGGCGGCTCCGCCGATGTCTTTCGGGCAACGCTGACGCCATCGGACGTCTCCGGCCAATCGATTTCGGCCGTGGCCAATGATACGGATGGCGGCGTCGCGCATGTGCTTGCCACAGACACGGCGGCAATGCCAGGCGGATCGATTCGCTATTCAACGCAAATCACCGCGAGCGCGCCGATGCTCGTCGTGCAAAGCGGGGCGGTCGCCAATTCACAAACTCTTGCGCAACTGCAACAGCAGTTTGGCGGAACGGTCGCTACGTTAGGAGACGTCTCTTATCTGACAGGCATGAGCGGGAACGCACCAGCATCTGGCTATGCACAACTAAACGCTGGGGTGTATGCCGCAACCTATGCCGTAGCCGGACAGAGCGTGCCGATTACGCTGCTGGCGGGTACCGATATTGCGTATAACCAGATCGCGTCGAGTTTCATTGTCCAGGAACTGAAGTCTTACGCGACCGGGCTGTGACGGGCACGTGATTTTTAACCGGGTTGGCCGCTATAAAGAATGGCAATTTTGATTAAACGTGTGATTTCAGTTCTCGGAGTCGCGGCGTTACTTGCCGTCATCGGCTCCGTCGTCTATTGGGACTATTCGTACCGGATTTGCATCGAGGCTGCATCTTCCCGAACTCTCAACGCTGATAGGGTCTTTTCCGCACAGTAACAGCGCGCGCAGAACTTAAAATCAAGGAGCCACTTGCCTGCCGCCTTCACCGCAACAAACCCAAAACCTAAAAAACTGGCGAGCCCCCCACGGTCGCCAGTCTATCCATCCCTACCGGGTCATCAAACTACACCGCTCCTATTTACTATGCCCCGCGTCCAGCGGTTTATGCCGCTCCGCTCCTGACCCGGGGAAGAACGTATCCCAAACCGCTCTAACTCCTTCCGCTGCGGTCGCTTCAGCATCAATACTCTCCGCACCATCCACCTTACCCGGATCGCCAGAAAGACCGCGCCAGTGAGTAAATACGAGCATCGGTTTTTCGGTCCATCCGTCCGTACCAAACTTCGCGAATGCTGTTTCGCCGCTCGCGAGTTGCACCTCGTACCATCCGTCGCGCACCGGTGTGTAATCGCTCAACGGAAACCATGCAGTCGGATCGAGTTTCACAAGCTCCCCCCATAGATCATCAGGACATTGCTGTCGGTGTAAGGATTGCGCGCATATCACGTGCCTGATATCGAGATCAAAGCGCCCCCAAACGTTGTCACATTCGCCAAGATAAAACGGCATTCCAGAATCTCCCTGCGCGAAGCGCGCTGCATGTCTTCGAAGCGACCGGGAACCGCAACACCCGCAAACGCCCGGTTCCGCGCCAAGACAAATCCAAGCTCGACGACGCCCAGACCCTCCGCCAGCCCCAACCGCAAGAAACAGCCAACCGCCACCATAAGCATCAACCGCACGACAACAGTGCCTCCATGCGTTGACCCACGTATCTCATCAAATTGACATACTCTGTCTGTACAAGCGTCCTTTCACCTGCTGCATGCACCAAATAAATGAATAAAATGAAGTAGTCGCCACATAACATCGGGGTAATTCCACGTATAAACCCGTAATAGGGAAAATCCAGTTGATTCTTATTTTCTGCTTATTGATAATGCCTAAACACAATGTCGTGCCAGACCAACTGGTGCGCTGAGAGAGTAGTGAGTCGTCAACTTGGGGGATTCAGTCATGCAATACGCTGAGATCGCTTACGAGAATGTCGTCTTGATTCCGCTGGCCGCGTACGACGATGGCTTGTACGCAGCTATGCTTATCGTCAGGGAGGTTGATGGTATGCAGCGCGCGACTGGCGTGCTGGGCCATTTCCCGTGCCCTGTCGATGCCCGTAAGTTTGCCCTTGCGTATGGCATGGCGGAAATAGACGAACGTCGGCATGCGCCGCAACAGCGAGTAATGCAGCAGTCTTTCGATCGGGCCGCATAAATCTGGCTGTCCAAACCGAAAGTCAACGCCAAGCCGCTTTGAAACAAACCGTCCGGGTATCGATAAAACACGCCCGTCGAAAAGCGGGCGCGTTAAATATCCGCATTGCTCATTTGCGATACGAACCATCGCGTTTAATCAATTAATTAAACGCTGCCTTTTCCTGCCCAATTTGCCCGGTCGACAGTCGCATCGAATAAAACAATCCCTGGCGATGAAAGATTGGCGAACGTCACTCATGAAAACGATTACGCATCGGGCGGTGGCAAGTGGCTCGTAGTCTCGCGTCGTTGTCCCAAGACACGCGCAAGTTCGACTTATCGATATTGAGCAGCGCTTGTCTGGCCCACCGTCGCGCGTAACTCTTCCCCCAGGAACTCCACAAACGTCCGCAATTTCGCGGACAACTGATGCCGCTCTAAATAAATTGCGTGGATATCCGCATTCGGCAGCGCCCAGTCGTTTAGCAGAACGACAAGTTTCCCGTCACGCACCAGCGCCTCCGTCTCCCATTGCGAGCGCACGGCAATGCCGCGTCCGTCCAGCGCCCATTGCAGCACCGCGGTGCCGTCATTGCTGCTGAGCGGGCCATCGACCTTGACGGTCTCCACCTTTTTGCCGCGCGTGAAATGCCACGTCCCATAAGCGGATTCGTTCTCGCGCAGCACGAGGCACGCGTGCCTCGTCAGGTCGTGGGGCGTCGCGGGCAACCCGTATTTCGCCACATATCCCGGCGATGCACACACAATCCGCCGGTTCCTGAGCAGCAAACGCGCGTTGATGCGGGCGTCCGGGACATCGCCGAAACGGATGCCCAGGTCGAAACCTTCCTCCTGCAAATTCACCGGCCGGTCCGATAAATGAAGCTGAATCTTGATCGCCGGATAGCGCTCGATGAACTTCGACACCGCCGGCGAAATCCGGCTGCGCCCAAATCCAAACGATGCATTCACACGCAGCAAACCCGTCGGCTCCGCCTGGCTTTTCGTGACGAGTTGTTCCAGTTCGGCGAGTTCATCGAGGATGCGCGAGCCGTTCGCCAGATACAACTCGCCTTCGGGCGTGAGGCTGACGCGCCGTGTGGTGCGGTTTAAAAGCCGTACGCCGAGCCGTCGCTCGAGTTGCGCGAGACGTTTGCTGATGGAAGGCGGGGTCACGCCGAGATCACGCGCAGCCGCCGCCAGATTGCGATGCCGTGCGACGAGCGTGAACAGGTTGAGGTCCGAAAAGCCGTCCATCGATTAGTTCCTGGAAGTTAAGTCTGGATTGCCCGAATAGATACTATATCGGCCAATGCATCAATTAAACTTCATAAAACTGCGGGAGACAGCGATGTTCAATGACTTCAAGGACGTATCGGCAACGATCGATGGCGTCAGGATCAAGGCGATACAAGGCGGCAATGGGCAGGCGCTGCTGCTGTTGCATGGCCATCCCCAAACCCATGCGATCTGGCACAAGGTCGTGCCCGAGCTGACGAAACACTTCACCGTCGTGGCGGCGGATCTGCGCGGTTATGGCGATAGCGGCAAACCAGAAGGCCTCCCCGATCACAGCAATTATTCGAAGCGCCGTATGGCGCAGGATCAGGTCGACCTGATGCGCTCGCTGGGTTACGAGTCGTTCGCGGTGCTCGCTCATGATCGCGGCGGCCGGGTGGCGGTGCGCATGGCGCTGGACCATCCAGCGGTCGTCAAGAAACTGATCACGCTCGACGTAGCGCCGACGCTCGCGATGTACGAGAAGACCTCGTTCGAATTCGCTCGCGCTTATTGGCACTGGTTTTTCCTGGTCCGTCCCGCGCCGTTCCCCGAGACACTGATCCGCGCGGACGCCGACCTGTATCTGAAGCAAACTATCGGCGCGCGCAGTGCGGGGTTGAAGCCGTTCACGCCCGAGGCGTACGCGGAATATCTGCGCTGCCTGCAACAGCCGGGAACCCCTCATGGCATCTGCGAGGACTATCGCGCGAGCGTCACCATCGACCTGGAACACGACCGCGACTCGTTGGCGAAGGGCCAAAAGATAACCTGCGATTTTCTCGCGCTATGGGGTGCGGAAGGCGTGATCGAAAAGTGCTTCGATCCTATCGCCGAGTGGCGTCATTTCTCCGATAACGTCAGCGGCCACTCGCTGCCATGCGGTCACTACATTCCGGAGGAAGCGCCCGAGTTGCTGCTCGAGTGTGCGCTGCCGTTCCTTCGGAGTTGAGCATCATGTCGGACACTTGTCTGTCAGCGGCCCGCATTTGCGGATATCTTTCACGCCGATGGCAATCAGCAAGTGCTGGTGAATGACAAGCAAGGAGACTCCGCGAACGGTACTTCGCGACCAATACGCGCCGCCGCCTCGCCGAATGGAAACATTTCTCCAATCAGACGACGGCGGCAACGCCAAGCGCAACACTCGATTTAAGGAATTTGCGATACGGCGAGCACGCCGTATCGCAAACCGGGTTACTTGCCGGCCGGTGCCGGGGCTGCCGGATCGGAGTAGTTCGGCAAGCCTTGCGAACTACTGCTCCCACCCATGCCCGGCTTCGCCGGCGCAGCCGTCGCGCTCGCGGCACCCGCCGGCGCTGCGGTGGCACCACTTTCATCGCCGTAATCCGGCAGTGCGGCGTTCGCCGCGCCCGTCAGCAGATACTGTCGGCGCTGCGTATAGGCATCGCGGACGAATGCATATTTATCCAGCGCGGCTTGCGACAGGATATCGGTTGCACCCAGCAGATCGGCCCGTGCGCTCACAAACTGCGCGACGAATAACGACACACTCGCTTCCGTACTCAAATAAGTCCCCGGATTGAGCGGATAGCTCGCGATCCAGTTCGTTGAATCGCGTACCGAACTCGGCCCGAGCAGCGGCAAGACCAGATACGGTCCCGACGGCACGCCGTAATGGCCCAGTGTCAGCCCGAAGTCCTGGTTGTGCTTCGGCAGCCCGGCAGGCGTCGCCCAGTCGATCAGGCCGCCAATCCCGAACGTGGAGTTGATCACCAGGCGCATCAGGTCTTCGGTCGCGTCGGTGATCTTCAACTGCAGCAGGTTGTTCGCGAAGTTGCCAATGTCGCCAATATTCGAAAAGAAGCTGCTGACCGCAGTGCGGATCGGGGCCGGCGTGACCTTCACATAGCCGGTCGCAATCGGGCGGGCGACGTATTTGTCGGCGGCGTCGTTGAACTTGAAAATCTCGCGGTTCATCGGCTCCAGCGGATCGCCCGGCTTGGCCGTGGGGCCGGTGGCGCAACCGGACAGGGCGAAAGCAGCGGCGAGCAGCACGCCGCCGGAGCACGCTCGCAAAGTGCGGGCGGCATCGGGCGTTTTTGCCATCCTCATGGGTCGGTTTCCTTAGGGTCGTGCGTGAGTGGTTAGTGCGTTATGGGACGGTTCAAAGAGGGACGGTCTAAACGGCGTCGGCCGCTTTTGGCTGCACCCGGGGTTTTCCCATTAGAACCGGCTGAAATACCACGGCGCCGATTAACGTCGTAAAAAGAGCCAGGACCAGGAGCCTGCCCATGCTCGATGTGCCTGGATGATGCGAAAACCACAAGCTGCCGAACGCCGTCGCCGTGGTCGCGGCGCTGAACAACACGGCGTGCGTGAGGCTGGAGTGCAGCAGGCCGGTTTGTCCGGAGCGCCACGCCATCACGAAATAGATCTTGAACGCCACGCCAATGCCCAGCATCAATGGCAACGCAATGATGTTCGCGAAGTTCAACGGCATGTCGAACACCACGCATAACTCCAGCGTGACGACGGCGGAAACGAGCAACGGTATCAAAGTTCTCAAAACATCGCCGATACGGCGCAAAGTCAGCCACAGCAGGATCGTGATGGCGATCAGCGACAACGCCGCCGCCTGCTCGAACGCCTTGATGATCGTATTGGCCGAATGCAGCACCGAGATCGGACCGCCGATCGCGTTCGGCTCGACTTTCTGCACGGCATTCGCGAAGCGGGCGAGCGATTTGTCGTCGTCGCGGCTCTTGCCGTCCAGCGCTTTGGGCGACGCTTCCACGAGGGCGTGGCCGTCGGCGGCGAGCCAGCCTTCGGTCATCGACTTAGGCAGCGACGCCAGCGTGATCGGCGACGGTTGCAGCAGCGCGCGCATCTGGCCCAGCGCAATGCGCAGCGGGTCGGACATGGCGTGCTCGGCGCGCTCGCGGGTGGCGGCATCGGCTGCGGCGAGCTTTTTCAGCGCCGCCGCGAGGTGACGCGCTTCGTTTTCGCCGGGGCCGGGATGTTCGTCGGCGGCGAGGGCAAGCGAGTTTGATAGCCGCTTGAGCGTAGCGACGCGCACGGCATCGTTGGCAGGCGTTGCAACCCGCTGGTCCAGCGAAGGCAAAAGCTGAGTGGCCGCAGCGGCAATCAAATCGAGCTTTTGCGGCTGATCAGCGGGAATGAGCGTCGACAAGGTCGTCGCGCGCTCCACTTCCGGCAGCTTCTCGAGCTTCGCCGCGATCTTGTCCGCTTCCTCAAGCGACGGCGCGAGCACCTTCACGTCGTTCACGGCCGCTTCGGGCGCGTCTTTCAGCGAGAGCAGCGTGGCCATGGACTCCGTTTTCGGGTCCTTCAGGTTCAGCGGATTGAAGTCGAAACGCAGATGCAGCAGCAACGGCAGCGCGCAGATCACGACTGCCAGCGTACCGATCAGCACCGGCGTGCGATTGCGCGCGAGAAAATCGTCCACCGGCGCGAGCTTCGGAAAGCCCGGCGAGCCTGCTTCGCCAACCGGCGCGAACACCTTGATCAGCGCCGGAAACAAGGTCATGTTGGTGAAATACGCGACCAGCATGCCGACGCCCGCAATCTGCCCGAGTTCGGACACGCCCCGATACGCGGTTGGCAAAAACGAGAAGAAACTCGCGGCTGTCGCGGCGGCGGCGAGCGTCAGCGGCACGCCAACGTGGCGCGCGGTATTCACCAGCGCAACGTCCAGCCGGTCGTCCTTGAAGCGTTCCTCGCGATACCGCACGCCGAACTGAATGCCGAAATCCACCCCGAGCCCGACGAACAGCACCATGAAGGCGATCGAAATCAGGTTCAGCGCGTGGACCATGAGCAGGCCGAGCGCGGCGGTGATCGTCAGTCCGACGAACAGCGTGATGAACACCGAGATGATCATCTTTCCCGAGCGCAGCGCGAGCCAGAGGATCACCAGCACGACGATGAACGTCAGGATGCCGTTGAGCACGGCGCCGTCTTTCAGCGACGCGAATTCTTCATCGGAGAGCGGCTGTTCGCCGGTCAGCCGCACGACCGCCCCATATTTCTCCGATAACTTCAGCTCATTTGCCGTTGCCCGAATTGCATTCGATCCGCTCGCGCCGGGTTCCAGCGCGTTGTAGTCCACCACCGGCTGCACGGTGACGAATGCACGCGCGGGATGCGTGGCCGAGGTATCGACCAGATTGCGCCACGAGAACACGGCAGGTTGATCGGCGAGGACTTTATCGAGCACGTCTGCGCTCTGGCCCAGCAGCTTCGACATTTGCCCGAGCGTCACTTGACCAAGTTGCAACGGCAGGTTGAGGCTGGTGTTGAGCGTGCCGGCAAGGCCGGTGAGCGTGGGGTCGTGGGCCAGCGCGTTGATCAGCGGACGCGCTTTCACGAGTTGCTGGGTGGTGTCGGCGACTTTATCGGTGGAGAGGTAGAGCAGGCCGTTGTGCTCGAAGAAGTCGCCGCCCGAGGGTTGCGACACCGCCGTGAAGTGAACCGTGTTCTTGGTCAGCGCGGCGGCCAGCTCGTTGGCGGCGGCGTCGGCGAATTCAGGCGCTTGGGCTTCGATCACCACGAGCACCGTCGATCCCCGTTGCGGAAAGGCTTCGTCAATCGCGTGGCTGCGCGCGGCCCAGTCGGGCTCTGTCTCGATCAACTGGCTGATGTCGGTGCTGATCTTGAAGTGATGTACCACGTAATAGCCGCTCAGCACGGCGATCAGCAGCGACAAAACGATGATCCAGCCGGGTCGGCGAATCGATAATGTGACGAGACGGGCAATGAGAGGCGTGAGCATGAAGACGGATGCCTCGGAGGGCTTGTTCTGATGTTTGGCTGTCTGGACAGGGGGCCGTGAGGCGCCGCGTGAGTATACCGGGCGTGAGGAGATGCTTGCAGAAGGCGCGTTCGCGCTACGGTTTGCGGGCTGGCGTGGCCGGCGGACAAAAATTTTTCGATCGCTTTAGCCGATTGCGAGCCGGGTCCGGATAGGCACCGAGGTCAGCGCACACTTAATGGCAAATTGTACTAACATTGTGCGGCCGCTCAGTTCGTTTTCGGACTAACATTGTCATTACGGTGAAGCGATGAAAACAACGATTCGCAGGATGGGTAATTCGCAAGGCGTGTTGATTCCGAAACCCATCCTGGCCCAACTTGGGCTGGAGGACGAAGTGGAGATGGAAGTGGAAAACGACGCAATTGTTTTAAGAAAGCCGCAAAAGAAGCCCCGCCAAGGGTGGTCTGACGCAAGCAAGGCAATAGCCCAAGCCGGCGACGACGAGCTTGTGCTGGGCGAGTTTCCGAACGCCGATGATTCGGAGCTTGCGTGGTAGTGCGCGGAGAGGTCTGGCTCATTAAACTGGATGAGCTGGACCCTGCTGTCGGCAGCGAGATTCAGAAAACCCGGCCTTGCGTGGTGATATCGCCGCCTGAGTTGCATGACCATTTGCGCACGGTGATCGTCGCGCCCATGACGACCAAAAGCCGGCCCGCGCCTTACCGTGTATCCGTTGTGTTCAGCCAGAAGAAAGGACTGGTCCTGCTCGATCAGATTCGCACGATCGATAAAACCCGTCTGGTGAAGAAGCTCGGCGTTGTACCGGCTAATACGCTCTCGGTCGCATTGCGGACCTTGCAGGAAGTCTTCGCCGTCTAGCCAACGCCAACCCCTACGTCTCGCTCCAAAGCCTCAGCAGATTGTGATAACAGCCCACGAGCGTTCGCCTCGCGGCGTCGTCGGCGTTCTGTGCGTTCAGCCGTTGAATGGCGTTGTCCATATCGAATAGCAGGCTGCGGCGGGTGTCATCGCGAACGAGGCTCTGCGCCCAGAAGAAACTCGATACCCGCATTCCCCGCGTTACCGGCCGTACCTCATGCAAGCTGGTCGCCGGATAAACAATCGCATGCCCCGCCGGCAGCTTCACTTCCTGCACACCGTAGGTATCCTCGATTACCAGTTCGCCGCCGTCGTAGTCCTCCGGCGGTGTGAGGAACAGCGTGATCGATACATCGGTTCGCACTCGCGTGCCATGTCCCGGCACGAGCCGGATTGCCCCATCCACATGACTGCCGAAATGCATTCCGCCTTCGTACCGGTTGAAGAGCGGCGGATACAGCTTGTTGGGCAGCACGCCGCTGATGAACAGCGGATGCCGTTCCAGCGAGCCGACGATGACATCGCCGAGTTCGAACGCAATCGGCGCTTCCTGCGCGATCTGCTGGTTGCGCTTCACCGGTGCGCCCTGATAGCCGGCCGTCGCGCGGCCGTCCACCCACGCATCCGATGCTTCAAGCCGCTGACGCATGGCGGCGGCGACCTCGGGGCTGAGGACGTTGGGTATCGAAAGGATCATGTTTTTTTGGGGGGGGCAGCGGCCGCGCGATTTGCATCGCGCGGCTCACGTGTCCTGCAGTCGATCAATAGAACCGGTAGTTTAGCGTCGCGAGGAACGTCCGGCCGTAACCCGGCACCGCGCGGCCGCCATCCGATGGAATCAGCGCGTCGTAGTAGTGCTTGTTGGTCAGGTTCTGGACGTTGAACTGGACGTCGTAATGTTTCTGGTGGAACGCCGCCATTGCGTCCCAGCGCGTGTACGCAGGCACCTGCACCAAGTCGTTGCTGGCGGCATATCGCGACGATGTGTACACCGGGCCGCCGCCGAAGGTCCAGTGCGGCGTGAGGTCATACGTCGTCCACAACGTGATCATGTTGCGCGGCGTGTTCGCCAGGGTCTTGCCGTTGGTGTTGTCCAGCGCCTTCACCACCTGGCCGTTCATGTACGTATAGCCGCCAAAGACTTGCCACTTGTTGGTGATGTGGCCAGCCAGCCCGAGTTGATAACCGCGCACGCGCACGTCGCCGTCGAGCGTGTAGCTGCCGTCGGCCTGGAGCGTGCGGGCATTGGTTTTATCGATATTGAACAGTGACTGCGTCACCGACAACCCGCCGTTCAGCAAGTCCCACTTCGTGCCGACTTCATACGAACGGTTCGATTCCGGCGGCGTGTTCTGCTGGTTGTTGGTCAGCGTCAGCGCTTCCAGCGACGGATTGAACGACGTGCCGTATGAAACGTAGTACGACTGCCAGTCGGTCGGCTGGAAAATGATCCCGCCGCGCACGCTGGTGAAGTAATTGGTCTGCGTAGCGTAAGAAGGCGCGTTGAGGGTGTTCTTGATCGACGCTTCGTAACGGTCCCAGCGCAAGCCGCCCACCACCTTCCAGTACTGGCCGACAGAGACCGTATCGTTGGCATAAATGCCCACGCCGTTCGCACTCGATTCCGCCAGGTTGGTCGCCACTTCCTGCGTGTTGGCCGGTCGCGTGGTGTATTGCGGATTGAGCAGCGGCACGATCGCGATGGTGTTCGACGGCAGGCCCGGCGCGGTCGCGGTGAACGACTGGTTGCTGTAGGTCTCGTGGCTCAGGTCAATGCCTGCAATCACCTCATGCTTGAGGAATCCGGTGTTGAACTTGTAATCGATATCGGTCGTGTTGTAGACCGAGTGATCGTTGATGTTGCGGTCCTTGCCCTGCAACTTCACGTACAACGACGACAACGGCAACGACGTGTAATTCCCGTTGGCGAGTGCCGTCGATGTCCCGAGCGGTCCGGTCAGGACCGCCGCCGCGTTGGTCGCGGTCGCTTCGGTGCCGTAGTGGCTGAACTGGGTCTGGTTGCGCAGCGTGAGGTTGTCGTCGAAACGATGCTGGATCCGCGCCGAGAACGTCTGCACGTCCTGGATCGTCCGATCGCCTTCGAAACCGTAGAACTGGCTCTTGCTGACCGGGACCGGCGCACCGTTCACCGGCGGAATGCCGTAGTCCGGCTGGTCGCGGTTGTGCTGGATCAACGCTGACAAAGTGACTTCCGTCGGCGTTCCAATGCCGAAGCGCACCGTCGGCGCGAAGCCGTAGTCCTTGCTCTTCATCACGTCGCGGGTCGAGCCGAGGTCTTGCCCGAACGCGTTGAGCCGCACGGCGGATGTATCGGACAGCGGCTGGTTGATGTCCACCGTGGTGCGGTAGCGGTCGCTCGTGCCGGCCATCACGGACACCGATGCGTGCGCTTTCAGCTCCGCCTGCTTGCTCACCTGGTTGATCACACCGCCCGTGGAGCCGCGCCCGAAATAGAGTGAGGACGGGCCATACAGCACATCGATGGATTCAAGGTCGAACGTGTCCCGATAGTACTGGCCGCGGTCGCGGAAGCCATCGAGATAAATGTCGGTGCGCGCCGAGAAACCGCGCAAGTTGATGTTGTTGCCGATCTGTCCGCCTTCCGCGGCTCCAATGGTGACACCGGGGACGTTGCGAAGGGCATCGGAGAAAGACGTGGCTGCCTGGGACTGCAGCACGGCTTTCGGGACCACCACGGCCGCTTGGGGGATATCGCGCAACGCGGTGGGGACCTTGGCGCCGACGCTCGATTTTTCGGGCTGGAAATCGGGCGTGCCGATGGCCTGGCCGGAGACATGCACGGCCGGTAGCGCGGCGTTTTCGACGAGAGGTGCGGCTTGTGCGGGTTGTTCGGGTTGTTCCGCCTGAGCGGTTTGATCGGTCTTGCTGACCGGCGCAGCCTGCGCATGAGCATAGAGCGGAATGGCAGCAGGAGCCGCCAGCGCGGTCATGATCGCCGCGGCAAGCGGTGTCTTCCTCAACATGTGTTTCCCCGAGTATTGGATGGTCGAAAAGCCGGCGCTGTTGCGTCATGCCGGTCAATTACTTCCGCGATGCCCGCGGCGGCGTGAGCGGTTGGCAAAGGGCGCGGCCGAAGGAGCAGTCCATCGTTGCGACAGATGCGCGCCGTTTCCCTTAGTAGTTCCGAAATACGAATCAATATCATTACACAGTTAAGAATTGTTTTCAATACGATATCGGGAACTATGCGGATAGCTGACGGACAAAGGCCCCGCGATTTTTGCGGGGCGGTTTTATCGAGGGAAATAAAACGCACCGTGGAGGGCGGAGCGTTATGGGGCGGGGATAAGAGGGGTTATGCCGGAGTATGGAAGGCCACGGATGTTGTCGCGCAGGTCGCGGTCAACCGTAATCATCGGATGAAAGCTACGAAAACAGAGCTTTCATTCAGGTGAGCGTGAGGTGTCCTCAAACACCCTGAGCGCCGCCGCCATGTCGCGCTGCAATTGCCCGAGGGCGGCGACTTTGGGATTGGGCGGCTGCAAACCCTGCCAAAGGAGCAGGGACAATCGTTTCGACGTTTCTTCAATATCCACCGTTTTCTTGCTGATCGCGTCCCACAGCACGTGTTCCATCGGCCCATAGATGCTGGAGCGCAGCAGGCTTAAGGGCAGGTCGTCGCGGATATCGCCGGCTGCCACGCCGTCCGACAGCACTTGCATCAGCGGCGCGGTATAGCGCCGCTGGAGTTGCACGATTTCATCGCCGAATGTGTCGTCTTTCGCGCGCCCTTCGGACAGGATCAGCGCGCACAGCCCCGGCCCATCGATCATCAGCCGATACAAATGCGTACGGATCAGGAAAAACAGCTTTGCGCGCGTGCCCGTGATGTGCGGCAGCGTGGTTTCGATCTCCGCGATGATCTCGTCGTACCAGTCGCAGATCACCCGCACGCACAGGTCGCGCTTGCCGGAGAAATACGTGAACACCGTTGCCTCCGATACCCCCAGCCGACGCGCCATATCGATCGTCGTCGCCGATGCATATCCGCGTTCCGAGAACACTTGCCGCGCCACGAGCAGGATGTCCTTGATGCGTTGTTCAGACTTGATGCTCGACGGTGCGCGACGTACGGGGAGGGTTTTCGACTGGGTCATATAGGCGCTGAAAGTCGATCGTCAGAAGTAATATTTTGAGTTTAGCTCAATCGGATTAATAGTGGAATTGCAGCAGATTTATGAGAGAGATCAAGGTTTAACCGGCTTGACGTTGCCATGTAGTTGAGTTTTACTCAATCTCATTGAAACGCATGCGTCCAAGCAGGTTGAGAATCATGGAATCCAATCCGAACGATCCCCGTAGTCAGCATCAATACCGCTCCGTCTTCCGTCCCGGATTGTTCACCGGCAAGGTTGTCATGGTGACGGGCGGTGGCAGCGGTCTGGGCCGATGCACAGCGCACGAACTCGTGTCGCTGGGGGCTTCGGTGATCCTGATCGGACGAACCCTGGCGAAGCTGGAAACCGTGCGCGACGAGTTGGCCGAGGACTACCCTGAAAGCGTCGAACGCGTGCGCTGCTACGCCTGCGACATCCGCGACGAAGCGAGCGTCAAACAAGTCGTCGCTACCGCACTCGCCGATTTCAACCGGCTCGACAGCCTCTTCAATTGCGCGGGCGGCCAGTTCCCCGCGCCGCTCGACAAGATTTCCCTGAATGGCTGGGACGCTGTCGTGCGCAACAACCTGCACGGCACTTTCCTGATGTCGCGCGAATGTTTTACGCAATGGATGCGCGATCACGGCGGCGCGATCGTCAACATGCTCGCGGACATCTGGGGCGGCATGCCCGGCATGGGCCATTCGGGCGCCGCGCGCGCCGGCGTCTGGAACTTCACGGAAACGGCCGCGTGCGAATGGGGTTACGCCGGCGTGCGGGTGAATGCCGTGGCGCCGGGATGGATTGCATCGGCGGGCATGGATAGTTACGACGAACGCTATCGTGCGTTGTTGCGCGAACTCAAGCACAAGGTGCCGTTGCAGCGCTTTGGGACCGAATCGGAACTCGCGGCGGCGGCGGTATTTTTGCTTTCTGAGGCGTCAGCGTTCATCAATGGGACGGTGATTCGCGTCGATGGCGGCGTGCCGAACGCACGGCATTCGTGGCCCTTGGCGGCCGCTGGGCGTACGCTGGAATTCAACGGGTTTTCGCGGTATCGGCCGCCTGCGGGGTTGCAGGAATTCGCCGCCGAAGACAGATCCGACGATCAAGCCGCCGTCGAATGAGCCTTAACCAGAAACCAGGGAGAAGCGATGCTTCCCGCAGCCGATTCATATGAAACCCTCGCCACGACATTCACGTGGAAGGTGCCCGCGCACTACAACATCGGCGTGGACGCCTGCGATAAATGGGCCGACGGTTCCGGCCGCCTCGCGCTCATCTACGAGACCCGCGAAGGCTCGGAAACGCGTTTCACCTTCGATAACCTCAAGGCGCTCTCCAACCAGTTCGCCAACGCGCTTGCCCGCGCGGGATTGAAGCGCGGCGACCGCGTGGGAATATTCTTGCCGCAATCGCCGGAGACGGCCATCGCGCATCTGGCCATCTACAAGGCGGGTTATATCGCGGTGCCGCTGTTTCAGCTATTCGGCGTCGATGCCATCCAGTACCGGCTCGCCGATAGCGGCGCAGCGGCGCTGATCACCGACCACGCGGGTTTCGAGAAGCTGGAGCAGGTTCGCGAGACGCTGCCAGACCTGAAAAATGCCTATTGCGTCGATACCACCACCCACGCAAACGCCCATTCCTTCTGGGATTCGCTGCGCGCGGAAACGGACGTCTTCACTCCCGCCGATACCTCCTGCGACGACCCCGCCGCAATCATCTACACCTCCGGCACGACGGGAAAGCCCAAGGGAGCGTTGCTTGCCCATCGGGCGTTGCTCGGTCATTTGCCGGGCGTCGAGATGTCGCAAGGTCTTTTCCCGTTGCACGCCCGGCTGATGTGGACGCCCGCCGACTGGGCGTGGATTGGAGGCCTGTTCGATGTCTTGCTGCCCGCCTGGCATCACGGCGTGGCGGTGCTCGCGCGGCGCTTCGAAAAATTCGATGGCCCGGCCGCTTTCGACCTGATGGCGCGTCACGGCGTCACGCACACCTTTCTGCCGCCGACCGCGCTCAAGATGATGCGCTCGGTGGCCCGTCCCGAGCAGTGGCGGTTGTCGTTGCGCGCGGTGGCGAGCGGCGGCGAATCGCTGGGCGAGGAGCTGATCGCCTGGGGCCGGGCGGCGCTTGGCGTGACCATCAACGAGTTCTACGGGCAGACCGAGTGCAACGTGGTGGTGTCGTCGTGTTCTGCGTTGTTCGAGCCTCGCCCGGGGGCGATCGGGCGCGGCGTGCCGGGACATCGCGTGGCAATCGTCGACGATGAAGGCACAGAACTTCCTCCCGGCACACCGGGGAATATTGCGATTGCCGCGCCCGACCCGGTCATGTTCCTGCGCTACTGGAACAACGAGCCGGCCACGCGCGATAAATTTCGCGGCCAGTTCCTGCTGACCGGCGACCTCGGTTCATGCGATGCCGATGGTTTTATCCGCTTCGTTGGCCGCAACGACGACGTGATTACCAGCGCGGGTTATCGGATCGGTCCTGCGCCTATTGAGGATTGTTTGCTGCGCCATCCCGCCGTCAGCATGGCGGCGGTTGTGGGTGCGCCGGACGCGGCGCGCACGGAGATCGTGATGGCGTTCATCGTGCTGAATGCGGGATTCGTCCCGGATGAAACGCTGGTGCGTGAGCTTCAGCAGCACGTCAGGACGCGGCTGGCCGCGCATGAATATCCGCGCGAGGTCAGGTTTGTCGACGCGTTGCCGATGACGCCGACCGGCAAAGTGATGCGCAAGGAATTACGGGCAGGGTTGCCGGGTCTGAACAATTCGGCCAAGCCATGAGGACCCGCGAATGACCTCGGAGATGGCCCCGCCCAAGCGCAAGCCGCAAGCCATTCTCGACGCGACCGATCGCAAGCTGCTGGCGTTGCTCGCCGAAGATGCCATGCGGACCTACGCCGAGCTTGGCCGCCTGCTGCATTTGTCCGCGCCCGCCGTTCACGAACGCGCGAAGCGCTTGAAGCAAGATGGCGTTGTCAAGGCGACCGTGGCGACGCTGGACGGCGCAAGCGTTGGCCGGCCGCTGCTGGCATTTGTTCACGTCGATACCTCCAGTTGGGCCGTCACGCGTCAATTACTGCAACTGGCCGAGTTTCCGGACGTCGAAGAGATCCATACGGTGACTGGCGAAAGCGCGATGCTGCTGAAAGTGCGAACCCGTGACACGCAAACACTCGAACATCTGCTCGAGCGTATTCATTCGATAGAAGGGTTCACCGGCACGCGCAGTTACATCGCGTTGACGACATATCTGGAGCGCGGGCCGAGCCCGCAGGTTTGACTGACGGTGGCGTCAAGACCGACTCGCCGTAAACCCAACCTCAACGCATTTCGTGGCGGCTTCGCCGCACACGATGACCCTATGCCGATCCGCCGCCAGGAAGCGCGCTAACTAAGCCGCTGCGGTCGCCTCCATGTTTACCGACTCGCGGCGGCTGGAACAGATTCTCAAGAACCGCGAGGCGCAGAAGAGCCAGTGATCCGCGATTTTTCGTTTCCCCTGGTTCCCGCGCCAGCCGCAGACCGACAATCCTTCGAACGTGCTGAACTGTCACGGCTGGCGCGGGTCGATATACTTACTGCGTTTTTCAGCTAAGCCGGCGCGTCGGGCTGAACGCCGCCCTCCATTACTCGATATCGGTCGTATGAAACGCTATTTGCCTGTCCGTGTTGCCCTATTCGCCCTGGCTTTGTCGGCGGCGTTGTTTTCCAGCGCTTCGTTTGCACAGACGAGCCCAGATGCCGTCGTTAAAAGCGCTGTGGAAGGCACTGTCGACGCGATGAAGGCTGATCCTGCCGCGCGTGGCGGCGACATGGCCAAGATCACGCAATTGGTGCAGACGCGTTTCGTGCCGGCAACCGATTTCCAGCGCACCACGCGGATTGCCGTTGGTAAGGCATGGAGCACGGCGACGCCCGACCAGCAGAAGGCGCTCTACGAGCAATTCCAGACGCTGCTGGTGCGCACCTACACCTCGTCGCTGTCGCAATTACGCGATGAAGACGTCAAGTTCAAATTCGACGCCCCGACGCTCGATGCTGGCGGGAAAGACGCTGTCGTCCAGTCGCACGTGTACTCGAGCGGCGGCGATAACCCGGTGCGTTATCGCCTGGAAAAGACGCCGGACGGCTGGAAGATCTACGACATCGACATGATGGGCGCGTGGCTGATCCAGGTGTACCAGACGCAATTCGCGGGTCAGTTGTCGAAGGGTGGCGTCGACGGCTTGATCAAGTTCCTGACCGCGCATAACGCGCGGACGGCGGAGTGAGGAAGGGGTAGAGCCTGGATTCGCAAATGAAGCGTGGGTGAGCGAGTCTGAGGCACTACGGAGTAGCGGGGCCAACAGGCGCAACTGGCGACAAGCGGGAGCGCCTTTTTTTGCGCCGCTGTTTTTAACGCTAATGGCTCTTACAAAGTCTCGCCTCATCCGCCAAGATGAGCATCGACCTTATGCCCCGAGCACAAAATGCCAAATCGACGAGTATCGAAATCCGAATTCAAAGCGAAAGCATCTGAATTCTTCAGGTTGGTGGAGTCATCGGGGGAGAGCTTGATCGTGACTGACCTTGGGCAGCCAACCTTGGAGTTGCGGCCGTATCAAACGGATGCGCGGGACCCGCTCGATCTTCTACGCGGCTCGCTATTGCGTTACGACAATCCGATGGACCCAGCGGGAGAAGATGACTGGGCGGCGGCATGGTGATCGTGTCTGGATACGCACGTTAACTTGCTTGGCAAACTCCCGCCCCCAGGCACTACCGAAACTTTATGCGCAGCAAGTTTCGCGCTCGCGGTCTTAACCCCGCCTCAGCATTCCGACACGAGCACCATCGCCTTCGATGAAACGCTCTTCGCTGACTTCAGCGCTTTCTCTCTTACCGCGGTCATGTTTTCGGTCTCGCTGGAGTACCTGAACGAAGCGGGCAACAGCCGATAGTCCGCTGCCACTTGCGCCGCTTTTGTCTCGCTGAAGCCGGTCTTGCGCAGTATCTTCGCCAAGAGAGAGTAGTCGTCCAGATCGGCTTTGCCGAGATTGATCATTACGCTGAAGTCAGCCATTGCTTCCTGCTTGTTTGCTTTGAAAACCCGCGATGCTACACGGGTGCGCCACACACGCATCTTGAAATACAAAACGGGTGGATAACGCCGCTCATCGCGACCTTATCCACCCGTTCCTTTTGCCGCAGCCATAAGCTCGAGCCTCACACCGCAGCCCGAGCTCACGTATTCAAACTCAAGCCGCGATCGTCGTCTGCTTGCCGCCCTTGTTGCCCTTCGCGCGGCCAATTTCTTCCAGCTTGATCTCGACGTGCTTCGAGAATACGAATTCCGCCGGTCGTTGCTTGTCGACCGGCAGGTCTTTCGCATAAGCGCCTTCGGTACGCGGACCACGCAAGGCGACAAGCGCGGCCTTCAGCGGATGCGCAACCGTGTCCATCACGGCGGTGGCTTCGAAGCCGCAATGCACCATGCAGTCAGCACATTTCTCGTACTTGCCCGTGCCGTATTTATCCCACTCGGTGGTTTCCATCAATTCCTTGAAGGTCTTCACATACCCTTCACCGAGCAGATAACACGGACGCTGCCAGCCGAACACGGTACGCGCCGGGTTGCCCCAGGGCGTGCATTCATAGGTCTGGTTGCCCGCCAGGAAGTCGAGGAACATGCTCGACTGGCTGAACGACCAGCGCTTGCCGTTATCGCCGCGCTTGAAGATGTCGCGGAACAACGACTTCGTCTTCTCGCGGTTCAGGAAGTGCTGCTGATCCGGCGCACGTTCATACGCATAACCCGGCGACACCGTGATGCCGTCCACACCCATGGGCCCAAGCGTGTCGAAGAAATTCGCTACGCGTTCCGGGTCGGCGTCGTTGAACAGCGTGCAGTTGATGTTCACGCGGAAACCACGGCGCTTCGCTTCCTTGATCGCGGCAACGGCCTTCTCGTACACGCCGTCTTGCGAGACCGAATGGTCATGTGCCTGCTTGTCGCCGTCGAGGTGAACCGACCAGACGAAGTACGGATTCGGCTCGTAGTCGTCCATTTTCTTTTCCATCAGCAGTGCGTTCGTGCAGAGATAAACGAACTTCTTGCGTGCGATGATGCCCTTCACGATCTGGGGCATTTCCTTGTGCAGCAGCGGTTCGCCGCCGGCGATGGACACGACCGGTGCACCGCATTCGTCGACAGCCGCGAGGCAGTCCGCCATCGAGATGCGCTGGTTCAGGATGGGGTCCGGATAATCGATCTTGCCGCAGCCGTTACACGCCAGGTTGCAGCGGAACAGCGGCTCGAGCATTAGCGCGAGCGGATAGCGCTTGTTGCGCATGAAATGCTGGCGCGCGATGTAAGCGCCAACCCGGACTTTTTGCAGCATCGGAATAGACAATTGCGTGTGCTCCTTAATCTTCGCGAAGGGCGCCGGCGGATGCCGTTGCCACAGCCAGCGGCTTCGTCAGCTTCGCGGGGAGTTTGAATTCAACTTTCTCTTCGCGGCCGGACATCGTCGTGACTTCGACGGGACCCAGCGCGCGCAGTGCATTAATAACGTGCTTGACCATTTCTTCCGGCGCAGACGCACCGGCCGTAATCCCGACAGTCTGCGCGTTCGCAAACCAGTCAGGTTTCAATTCCGAGCCGTCCGCCACGAGGTAGCTCGGCACGCCGGTTTCGGCGCCGATCTCGCACAGCCGATTCGAGTTGGAACTGTTGGTTGCCCCAACCACGAGCAAAACGTCCACTTGCTTGCTCAGCTCGCGCACCGCTGCCTGCCGGTTTTGCGTGGCGTAGCAGATGTCGCGCGTATCCGGGCCGACGATGTCCGTGAAACGGCGATGCAGCGCGTCGATGATGTCGCGCGTATCGTCCACCGACAACGTGGTCTGCGTGACATACGCGACGGGGGCATCGACAGGCAGCGCGAGCGTTGCCACTTCAGCTTCGCTTTGCACAAGCACCACCGTGCCGGGAATCTGGCCGATGGTCCCTTCCACCTCCGGGTGCCCCGCATGGCCGATCAGGATCAGCGTGCGGCCCTGCGCGACATATTGCCGGCCCTGTACATGGACCTTCGTCACCAGCGGGCACGTGGCGTCGAGCACGTCCAGACCACGCGCTTCCGCGTCGGCTTCCACCGTTTGCGCTACGCCATGCGCGCTGAAAATAGCAACGGCGCCGTGCGGCACTTCGTCGAGTTCTTCGACGAAACGCGCGCCCTTGCTACGCAGGTTGTCGACGACGTGCCGGTTGTGAACGATCTCATGGCGCACGTAGACGGGCGCGCCATGTCGTTCAAGAGCGCGATCGACAATCTCGATCGCGCGGACCACGCCCGCACAAAAGCCGCGGGGTTGAGCAAGGATAATACGCATATTCGGGCGAACTCCGACTGGCGCGGGTTTCGAATGGAACCGGCTATAAGCTTCGATCAAATCCGGTTGATTTGTTGTAAGCAAAATTAAAGCTTCTCGGAAAAAGCTTTGGGAAACAATTGGCTGCAAATGCGCCATTCGTTTCAACTTTAAGGCCGAACTTGACCGCGTATTCTAACTCGTTCAGTTTTTGGATGCTTGTAAGAGGGTGTTTCCGTTTCTACCGGCAGGGTTGAATTACTGTGCGGACGCGGAAGCCGGTAAACTAGCGCTTCGCCGCTTTCCCGCGAAGCGGCCTTGAGGCCGCCATGGCGTTGCCGTGAACCGGATCTTGACGTGGCCTTTGAGGCTGCTTTCAAGCGGCTATACCACGTGCTGGGGAGTTGGCCGGGCGGGCGCTGCGAGGCACGATGAAAACCCCGGACAAGCGGCTCGCCGGGCAGAACGCCCGGGGTCCGCGGCAGTCGAAGCATTGATCCTGGCAGCAGGATTAAACCGAAAGCCGAAGCGAAAGCAAAGCCCGACCCGCATTGGGGCGGATGCCACATAAGTTGCATGAGCGGGTGGCATGAGCGAACCGGATTCGCTTGGGGTCCGCGCCGGGTCTGTTCTCCAACGGGTTTTCGGGCAGCGCACGATAAGAATTTATACCGTGTCGAGTCGTTGCGCTTATCCAACATTTTCGCCGGTTTTTTCGCCGGTTTATGAGCGGAATGTTGTTACGCGTCAGCGATCCGCCACGCACGACCTGCGTGCGTCGATGTCCATTTTGGCATCCGCGCGCCGTGTCGAATACCTGGACCGTCTTATGGAAGTCGATCACTACGAAAATTTTCCGGTAGCCAGCATATTGCTGCCGAAACGGCTGCGTGCGCCGGTCGGCGTGATTTATCACGTTGCGCGCACGGCGGACGACATTGCCGACGAAGGCGTCTTCGACCCGGCTGAACGCCACGCCCGTCTCGCCGATTTCCGCGCCGGGCTGGACGCCGTCGCCGCCGGCCATCCGGCGCCGGTTCATCCCATGCTGTTCGAGAAACTTGCCGGCACCGTCGCGCAATACGGGCTGCCGCTCGGACCCTTTTACGATCTCGTCTCGGCGTTCGATCAGGATATCGACACCACGCGTTACGCCGACTGGCCTGCGCTGATGGACTATTGCCGGCGCTCGGCGAATCCGGTCGGGCGGCTGATGCTGCATCTCTTCGACGCCAGCACGCCCGAGAATCTTGCCGATTCCGACGCAATCTGCACCGCATTGCAGCTCATCAACTTCTGGCAGGACGTGGGTATCGACTGGAAAAAGAGCCGAATCTACATGCCGCTGTCCGACCTTGAGCGTTTCGGCGTAACCGAACGGCATATCGACGAGCAAATCTGCGACGACGCCTGGCGCGCGCTGATGCGCCACGAAGTCGACCACGCGCGCGCAATGATCGTTGGCGGCGCGGCGCTTGCCGTGCGCATGCCCGGCCGGTTCGGGCTGGAACTGTGCAGCGTCGTGCACGGCGGTTTGCGAGTCCTCGAAAAAATCGAACAGGCCGGCTACGACGTATTCCGCAAGCGCCCGGTGCTGAAAGGCCCGGACTGGGTGGTAATCGGCGTGCGCTCGCTCGCGATGCGGCTGCGTGGCCGGGTGGGTGTGCAATTGCGCTCGGTCGAAAGCTGACCTGATCCGGTTTGGCGCCCCTCCCGATGTTGAATCTGCTTACTCATTGACCTGCTTCATCGACCTGCCCTGAATTGACGATGCTCCTGATTGCCTGGTTGTCCCTCCTCATCTGGCTTGTCCTGCTGTTTGGCCGCGGCGGTTTCTGGCGCGCGCAAGCCCTCGAACCGCTCAGCGAAAGCACGGTTCACGCTGTCGGCCAGGCGGAGATCGCGCGTCGCGGCGCGTGGCCGGCGGTGGTCGCGGTCGTGCCGGCGCGCAATGAAGCCGATGTGATCGGCCGCGCGGTGACATCGCTGCTCGCACAGGATTACGCGGGTTCGTTCCATCTGATTGTCGTCGACGACCACAGCACCGACGGCACCGCCGACGCCGCTCAGGCCGCCGCGCGCGACGGCGGTTTCGAAGACCGCCTGACCGTGCTGACGGCCGCACCTTTGCCGTCCGGCTGGTCGGGCAAGGTGTGGGCGCAGTCGCAAGGTATTGCGGCTATCGACGGGCTGGGTTTTCCGGCCGATTACCTGCTGCTCACCGACGCCGACATCCGCCACCCGGCAGACGCCGCCTCGCAACTCGTCGCGCGCGCGATTCTGGAAGATCGCGATCTGGTCTCGCTGATGGTGCGGCTGCGCTGCGACTCAACGTGGGAAAAAGCGCTGATTCCCGCGTTCGTATTCTTCTTCGCGAAGCTGTATCCGTTCGCGTGGGTGAACAACGTGAGCAACCGCACGGCGGCGGCTGCGGGTGGTTGCATGATGCTGCGGCGCGCGGCGCTGGTGGAGGCGGGCGGGATCGAATCGATTCGCGGCGAATTGATCGACGATTGCAGCCTTGCTTCGCGCATCAAGTTTCGCAACGGCGTGAACGCGGCGCGGCCGATCCGTCTGGATCTTGCCGATGACAGCGAATCGCTGCGGCCTTACGACAACTGGCGCGAAGTCTGGAACATGATTGCGCGCACGGCGTTCACGCAGTTGCGTTATTCGGCGCTGTTGCTGGTCGGGACGGTGCTCGCGATGTGCGTGATCTATCTCGCGCCGCCGGTGCTCGCGTTGACACTTGGCGCGAAGGGATGGCCGGCGTGGCTCGCGTGGCTCGCCATGTGCTGCGCGTATTCGCCGATGCTGCGCTACTACCGCCGCTCCATACTCTGGGCGCCGCTATTGCCGGTGATCGCGCTGTTTTATGTCAGCGCGACGGTTGGCTCGGCAATACGGTTCTGGCGCGGGAAGGGCGGGCAGTGGAAGGCGCGGGTCCAGGCGCCTTGAGCGAGAGTGAAGATAGGTCGTATGGGCGGTTCCACCCATACGGTTCAACTCACCGCTTTGTCAGCATCGCGTACATCTCGATCACCATGTTGGGCGAGAAAGAGAATGGCACCCAGCCGTGTCCGGTATGGCGCAACACCAGCAACTGATCGCCGTTTGCATAGCGTTGCGTAGCCATCACCGGGTTTTTCGTCGCGACAAAGCGCCAGCCGGGCGGCAGGCCACCTGGCTGTTCGGCGTCCATCGAAGCGCGCGCGTTCGATAATTCCTCGATCAACTCCGATACCCCTTCGGGGCTCAACGCCACCGACTTCCCGCCGATTGTCATCTCGATCACGTTCTTTTCAGGGCGCGAGACGTTCAGCGTGGGTTTTTCTTCAGCCACGAGCGGTTTTCCTTCAACTACGGGTGCTGCCGCCGTTGCCGGTTCACCAGCCGCGTCAGCTAGAGAGTCAGCAACAGAATCAGGGGAAGATTCGGGAGAAGCTGGAATGGAAGCAGCGGCCAGAATCAGCTCATCGAGGCTTGATTCCAGCGCGCCGAGCTGGTCGGTTAAGTTCATGCGTTGTTTGCCTTGCTAGCCTTGCGTCGAACCTGCGATTTTAACTGCTGCGTACCGGGCAACGACGCCACACGTTGTAACAAAATGCGTGTATGACGCTAAAAATGCCATCAAAACAACAGGCAATGCGCGCCACGCGTCATTGCTTCATTTTTTCAGATAGCCGTTCGCGCGAAACCAGTCCAGCGCGTGGCTCAGGCCTTCGCCATACGGCCGTGCTTGATAGCCCAGTTCCCGCTCCGCTTTCGCCGACGTGAAGTACATCTTGTTCTTCGACATCCTCAAGCCATCGACGGTGACAAACGGCTCCTTGCCGCTGAACTTCGCGTAAAGCTCCGCGCCGAATGCAAGCGGATACAGCGGGCCGCGCGGCAGCTTGATGGTCGGCGGCTTGCGTCCGGCGAGGCCGGCAATGTCCGCCAGCATCTGCTGCAGCGACAGGTTTTCGCCGCCGAGAATATATCGTTCACCGATCACCCCGCGCACAAGCGCCAGCAAATGACCGTTCGCCACGTCGTCCACGTGCACGAGGTTCAGGCCAGTATCGACGAAGGCGGGGATCTTGCCCGTCGCCGCTTCCACGATGATCCGCCCGGTCGGCGTCGGCTTGACGTCGCGCGGACCGATCGGCGTGGACGGATTCACGATCACCGCCGGCAAACCGTCATGGGCGACCATGCGCTCGACCGCGCGTTCCGCCAGCACCTTGCTGCGCTTGTACGCGCCAATGGTCTGATGAGCCTCGGCAGGCTTCGTTTCATCGATAATATCTCCTGCCGGGCTCACCTTCAGCGTCGCCACGCTGCTCGTATACACGATCCGCTCGACCCCCTCGGCCAGCGCCGCGCGCATGGTGGCCTCGGTGCCTTCCAGGTTCGCGCGCTCGATCTCGCCCGGATCGCGTGCCCAGATACGGTAGTCGGCGGCAACGTGCAGCAAGTAGCGCACGCCCTTCATCGCGGCCCGCATGGAGGCTTCGTCGCGCATGTCGCCGATCACGACTTCGGCGTCGAGACCTTCGAGGTTTTGCCGGGAACTGGTCTTGCGTATGACTACGCGCACGTCAAAACCGCGTTCCCGCGCGATGCGCGCGACCGCCGATCCGACGAATCCGGATGCGCCGGTGACCAGCATGCGCCCACGGGCGAACCCACTTAACGGGTCAGTCATTTTTGCCTCTTGTTGGTCTTGCAAAGGTAACAGTTGCGCGTCTTCCGAAGCGTGTCGATCAGCCGCCAACCCATATGTGACAAGGGCTTGCGGCTCGTGCTATGGTCCGGTGCTACTTAAGTCCGCCGGACCTCAAATTTAAAGAAAATCTTTAGCCAATGTTCATAGACAGTCGAAATCGATCCGTATGGCTGTACTTCGCGATCGCGATGTTGCTGCTGATCGTCTTTGCGGTCGACTGGCTCACGCCGCTGCGCGTCGCCATCTGGGTGTTCTACATCCTGCCGGTCGCGCTCTGCATGTGGGTCGACCGCCCCAACGTACCGTTTATCACCGCCGGCGTCGCCTCCGTGTTGATGTTCACGGGTTATATCCTTTCGAACGCGGACGCGCTCACCGGCCCGATCGTGTTGCAGCTCAACCGCGTGATCGGCGTGATCGTGATGTTCGTGCTTGCCGGTGTGGGGCATCTCTATATCAAAACGCGGCTGAACCTGCAACGCAGCGCGTGGCTCAAGCAGGGCGAAGTCCAGATCGGCTTGCAGATGCGCGGCGATCTCGCCCCTGCGGCGG
The DNA here is from genome assembly GCF_964253885.1 of Caballeronia sp. LjRoot31. Classification (NCBI taxonomy): domain Bacteria; kingdom Pseudomonadati; phylum Pseudomonadota; class Betaproteobacteria; order Burkholderiales; family Burkholderiaceae; genus Caballeronia; species Caballeronia sp. LjRoot31. The sequence goes on along the minus strand of NZ_CAXURX020000002.1, from coordinate 2,254,117 downwards.
TCGGCCACGGCATTCTCCACTCGCTCGTGCCTTATGTGGGCGCGCATGTCGCCGTGCTGTACACCCGTGAAGGCGATGCGCTCGAGCGCATCGCTGCGTGGGCGCTGCCTGACGAAAACGCCGCGCCGCAGCGGATCGCGCGAGGCCAGGGGCTGCTCGGGCAAGTGCTCGACGAGAAACGGGCGATCGAGATCAGGGGCGCGCGATCGGATTTCCTGACGGTCGGCTCGGCGCTGGCATCGGCGCCCGCGACCCACTGCGTGATCGCGCCCATGATGGCCGATGGCGACGTGATCGGCGTGCTGGAAGTGGGTTTTATCGGCGATGAAAACGCGGTGGACGATACCCGCGAGCTGCTCGAAAACGCCGCCGAAGCCATGGGCATGGCGCTGCGCTCGGCGCAGTATCGCTCGCGGATGGTCGAGCTGCTGGAGCAAACGCAGCGCCAGAGTGAGGAATTGCAGGTTCAGCAGGAAGAGCTGCGGGTATCGAACGAAGAGCTTGAGGAGCGCGGCCGGGTCTTGATGGAAACGCAGGCGCGGCTGGAAACGCAGCAGGCCGAACTCGAGCAGACCAACGTGCATCTTGAGGAATACACGCAGCACCTTGAGCGGCAGAAAACGGAACTGGTGCGCGCGCAAAAGGAACTGGAATCGAATGCGCTGGCGCTGGAGCGGGCGAGCCAGTACAAGTCCGAATTCCTCGCGAATATGTCGCACGAATTGCGCACGCCGCTGAACAGTTCTCTGATCCTCGCGAAGCTTTTGGAGGACAACAAGCACGGCAATCTCTCCGACGAACAGGTGCGTTACGCCGCGACCATTCATTCGTCGAACAGCGATCTGCTGTCGCTCATCAATGACATCCTGGATCTGTCGAAGGTGGAAGCGGGGCAGATGGACGTGCAGTTTGCGCCGGTTGCCATCGACGGGATGTTGCAGTCGTTGCGGCAATCCTTCGCGCCGATCGCCGACTCGAAGCGCCTGACGTTCGTGACGGAGCGCGCGGAAGGCGTGCCGGAGTATTTCGTCACCGATAACCAGCGGCTTCAGCAAGTCCTGCGCAACTTGCTGTCGAACGCGTTCAAGTTCACCGAGCACGGTCAGGTGACGGTCTCCGTGCACAAGGCGAGCAACGACGACCACGCGTTGCGCTTCGATGTGCGCGATTCCGGCATCGGCATTCCGCGCGACAAGCAGGACCTCATTTTTCAGGCGTTTCAGCAAGCCGATGGCACGACCAGCCGCAAGTACGGCGGCAGCGGGCTGGGTTTGTCGATATCGCGGGAATTCTCGCGGTTGCTGGGCGGTTCAGTGAGCGTATCGAGCGAGCCGGGCAAGGGCAGCGTGTTTTCGGTCACGCTGCCGCTGGCCGTTCAAGAAGGCACGGTCACCGCGAAACTTGATGTGATCGGGCATATGAGCGAGCCGGAGGCTGGCTTGGAAGCGGATACGTCCGTGGCGGCGAGTGTCGCTCCTGTACAGAGCTACGCGCCGGCGCACCTCGCGGCAATGGCGTCGGCTTCGTCCTCTCTTGAGCCGTCGTCCTGGCGCGCGCCGAATGCGAGCTACCCGGCGCCGCAACCCATAGCCGATGACCGCGCCAATCGCAAGCGCCCGGATCGCGTGATCCTCGCGATTGAAGACGACTTGCGTTTCGCGCACATCCTGCACGACCTCGCGCATGAACTCGAATTCGACTTCGTGCACGCGACCACCGCGTCGCAAGGCGTGGAACTGGCCCGCGACCTCCAGCCGAACGGCATCCTGCTCGATGTCGGTTTGCCCGACCAGTCGGGCCTGACCGTGCTCGAATGGCTCAAGCACGATCCGCTTACGCGTCACATTCCGATTCACATCGTCTCGTCGACGGATCATGCCGATGTCGCGCTGCATCTCGGCGCGATCGGCTATACGCTCAAACCGAGCGCACGCGACACACTGGCGGGCGCGATCCGCAAGCTCGAAGCGCGCTCGGCGCAAGGCACGCGGCGCGTGCTGGTGGTCGAGGACGACCCCGCGCTGCGCCAGAGCATCCACGCGTTGCTGAAAAGCGCGACGGTCGAGATCGTGGAAGCCGGGACGATTGCAGAGGCGCTGGAGCAGATGAACCGCGCGACCTTCGATTGCATCGTGATGGACCTGGCCTTGCCGGATGGTTCAGGTTATGACTTGCTGGAACGGGTATCCACGTCGCACGAGCATGCGTCGCCGCCGGTGATCGTGTATACGGGGCGCGTGTTGTCGCCGGACGAGGAGCAGCGTCTGCGCCGTTATTCCAGGTCGATCATCATCAAGGGCGCAAAGTCGCCGGAACGGCTGGTGGACGAAGTGACGTTGTTCCTGCACAGCGTGGAGAGCGCGTTGCCGCCCGAGCAGCAGCGCATGTTGCGCGCGGCGCGCCAGCGCGACGACGTATTCGAGGGCCGCACGATCCTGCTGGCCGAAGACGATGTTCGTAATATCTTCGCGTTGTCGCATGTGATCGAGCCGCTGGGCGCGAAGCTGGAAATCGCGCGTAATGGCCGCGAGGCGCTGGATTCGCTTGCCCGCCATCCGGACATTGACCTCGTGCTGATGGACATCATGATGCCGGAAATGGACGGGCTCACCGCCATGACCGAGATTCGCAAGAACGCCGACCATGCACGGCTGCCGATCATCGCGCTGACCGCGAAAGCGATGGCGAGCGATCGCCAGAAGTGTCTGGAAGCCGGCGCGGACGACTATATTTCGAAGCCGATCGACGTCGACAAGCTGGTGTCGTTATGTCGTGTCTGGCTGCGCCAACGATAGCCGCGTTTTCGTCATGCCACATCGAACCCTCAAGCACACGGAAGAAGCGATCTTCGACATCGAGTTGAAGCTGTTGCTCGAAGCCGTTTACCTGAAGTATCAGCACGACTTTCGCCATTATTCGGTGAGTTCGCTGCGGCGCCGCCTGACGCAGGCGCTGCGCGATCTGGGCTTTACAACGCTTTCGCAGTTGCAGGAGCGGATTCTCCGCGACGCCACGCTGTTCTCGCGCTTGTTCCAGTACCTGACGGTGCAGGTCAGCGAGATGTTCCGCGACCCAACGTATTTTCGCGCCATCCGTGAACAGGTCGTGCCGATCTTGCAGACCTATCCGTCGATCAAGGTGTGGGTGGCGGGATGCAGCAGCGGCGAGGAACTGTGGTCGCTCGCGATTCTGTTCGCTGAGGAGAACATTGCGGACCGTACGGTTTTGTACGCCACCGATATCAACGCCGACGCCTTGCGCCAGGCCGAAAGCGGTATTTACCCGCTGGATCGGCTGGCCAGTTTCAGCCAGAATTACCTGGCGGCGGGCGGCAAACGCTCGCTCTCCGACTACTACCACGCGGCCTACGGCGCGGCGAAATTTTCGCAGACGCTCAAGTCACGCGTGGTGTTCGCCGATCACAGCCTCGCCACCGACAGCGTGTTTCTCGAAGCGCATCTCGTGTCGTGCCGTAACGTACTGATCTATTTCGACCGCGCGTTGCAGGACCGCGCGCTGGGTCTGTTCAGCGATTCGCTGGTGCGGCGCGGGTTTCTCGGGCTGGGCAGCAAAGAGAGCCTGCGGTTTTCAAAACACGCGGGCAGTTTCGCCGATTTCGATGCGCGCGAGCGGTTGTATCAAAAGGTCTAGCGATGACACCGTCGACCGATTACCTGGATGCAATCGAAGCTGTCGTGATTGGGGCATCGGCGGGGGGCGTCGAGGCGTTGAACCACCTTCTGCCCGCGCTGCCGGCCAATTTTCGCCCTGCCGTGCTGGTGGTCATGCATGTCAGGAGTGCCCCGCCCAGCCTGCTGCCCGCGTTGTTTTCCGCGCGTTGCCAGTTGCCGGTCGTCGAGCCCGACGACAAGGACGAGATCGCCGGCGGGACGATCTATGTTGCGCCGCCGGGGTATCACATGCTGGTCGAGCCGGACTGCACGATCTCCCTTTCCGTCGATCCGCCCGTGCGGTTTTCGCGGCCATCGGTCGATGTGCTGTTTGAATCGGCGGCACTATGTTTCGCCGATACGCTGCTCGGCGTCGTGCTTTCCGGCGCCAACGACGACGGCGCGCGCGGGCTGGTCGCGATCTCGCGGGCGGGCGGGCGCTGCTGGGTGCAAGACCCGCATACCGCCGTGGCCGACGCGATGCCGCGCGGCGCCATCGCGCGCGGCGGCGTGCACGACATTCTCACGCTCGACGTCATGGCTGCTCGTCTGGCGCGCATGGTCGCGGGCACGCGCCGCGAACCCGGTTGACTTGGAGCTGACACGCTAATGGAACTCCGCTAATGGAACACATCAGGCAATCTGTCAGGCAGCCGCTCAGGCCGCCCATTTACGTCCTGATCGTGGACGATGTGCAGAACAACATCACTGCGCTGGAAGCGTCGCTGGCGCGGCCGGACATCTCGGTGCTCGCGGCCGGTTCGGGGCCGGCGGCGCTCGAACTGTTGCTCAAGCACGAAGTCGCGCTCGCCATTCTCGATGTCAACATGCCCGGCATGGACGGCTTCGAACTCGCCGAACTGATGCGCGGCAGCCCGCGCACCGCGCATGTGCCGATCATCTTCCTGACCGCGACCGCGCAGGACACCGGGCGCACGTTTCGCGGTTATGAAGCGGGCGCGGTGGACTTCCTGTACAAGCCGTACGACTCGCGGATCCTGAATTCGAAGGTGGATGTGTTCATCCAGATCGAGAAGCAGAAGCAGCAGCTCGCCGCGCAACTCGCGACCGTCCAGCAACTTCTCGATGCCAACGAAATGCTCATGGCCGTGCTCGGCCACGACCTGCGCACGCCGTTGTCGGCGGTGATTGCATCGGCGGAATATCTTGCGCGGTTCGTGCCGGATGAGAACGTGGCCAATATTGGCACGCGCATCAAGAGCAGCGGCATGCGGATGGTGCGCATGGTCGACCAGTTGCTCAATCTCGCGCGGCTGCGCGGCGGGCGTGTGACGCTGCAGCCGCGGTCAGTGGAGTTGATGACGCTGGCGAAGAATATTGTTGAAGAATACGAAGCACGGGTGGGTAAGGGCCGCATCTTCATTTTCCGCGATGGCGATACGCTGTTGCAGGGCGATGGCGATCTGTTGTCGCAGGTGTTTTCGAATTTGATCGGCAACGCGCTGACGCACGGGCGTGACGGCTCGGCTATTCAGGTACGTCTGAACGGCGACGCTGCCGACGACGTTCTGATCAGCGTGCAAAACGCAGGCGAGATTCCCGTCGATGTATTGCCGACCATTTTCGCGCCGTATCGGTCGGGGCGGCCGCAGCAGGAAACCGGCGGCCTTGGACTTGGGCTCTACATCACGCGCGAGATTACGCAGATGCATGGCGGGCGAGTGGACGTACGCTCCGACGCGGAGAGCGGCACGGTATTCGAAGTGACCTTGCCGCGCGAAGCGGTGGCGCGGCGGGTGGGCGGAGACACGGCCGAGGGTGCGCAGCCGTTCCGGCTGGGGTGACGCTGCGGGTTCGTCGGCCCTTCCTTCGCCCCTGCACTGATTTCGCGTTGTGCGGACGCCGCTATCCCATGCGCACTGCCGGTTTTTCTGGTCTTGTCTAAAATGCGGCCTGATGGCGTTTGCCGGGGTGTGCCTTCGGCACAAATCTGGCGGCGTGGCGAATCAGCACTAATCGGGAGAAGCAAAGATGCCGAGTCCAGACCTGGATACTCGAATAGAGACGTATTACGTGCACGTGAAGGGCTTGGTGCAAGGCGTGGGATTCCGCCACGCAACGGTGCGCCGGGCGCATGCGCTGGGTGTTCGCGGCTGGGTGGCCAACCTGGAGGACGGGTCGGTTGAAGCGATGATCCAGGGACCGGCGAATCAGGTCGACCTGATGCTCGAATGGCTGCGCAGGGGACCGCCGCACGCGCGGGTCACGGATCTGGCCAGCGAGGAGCGGTATATCGAGAAGCGGTTTGAACGGTTTGAGCAGCACTGAAAGGGTTGTTTGAGCATGCCGGCGACTTTCGCCGTGTGCCGGTTACTCAGCTAGTTACTCAACTAGCTACTCCGCCGGTTATCCAATCGGAATCCACCAGGCGATTGGCCGTCCATTGTGACAAACTTCAGCGGCGCCATGACGCGGGCTCACGTTCCTGAATGCCTTCTTCAAGCGCCGCAACGAACGATGGGCGTTCAAATCCACGGGCGCAACGCGCCGATGACCACCATGTCGCTTGTACGCTTCGAGCGCGGGGATCTGGTTGAGCGCCGTGAAACGTGGGTGGGCCTCCCCCGCCATATAGACATTGTGCAGGTCCGGTGACAGCCACTTTAATAAGTCGAGGACGCGGTCATATCCCGTTTGCAGACGAGATAAGGCCTCGCCCGGTGTTGATGGCGCCGAATGCTCCACACGGATAACCACGCCTGTTCGGGGGCGCCCCTCGGTCATCAGCGGACCGGCTTTCCACACCGGTTCCAGATGGGCAATGCGGTTTCGCAAGTCTTTACAAAAATCGATCCGTGCAAACAATGCATCTCGATGTTTTTGCCGGCTCCAAAACGCGTTGGAGCTGTGTCGATGTCCTGGCGCAACATCAACCAGGATGGCGGACCAGTCCAGCAACTGATTGCCGTTGTCGTGGGTAACGTCGAGAATATGCGGCCAGAAACCGAAGGTGAGTTTCGATACGACGTCATCAGGGGAAGGTGCCGGGATGCGTGGAACCAGTTGGAATGCTCCTCCCACCCGGCGGCGCCCGTGCGTAATTTTGCGGACCGAATCCGCTGATTTCTGGTTTAAGCGAAGATGTGTGTACCAGTCGCGCGAGAGCGTTGTGCCCACGCCATAGCGACTGCTCAAGGCCGCGTGAAATTGATTGCGCAGCGCGATCTCGGTAAACCCAAGTACTTTCGAGAGTGCAGAGGAGATGGCCTCGTTCCAGCAGTAGAGGCCGTAGGCCGCGCGGTCGTCGGCAGCGGCAAAAAAAGTGCGGTAGTTACTTAACCTTGCGTGAGATAACGCCTTCACCGCGCTCGCAACGTGGATTTGCTTCAAACTGTTCATTGCGGTATGATCCTCCTCGTAAGCGCTGGGAATAAGTCTTGTTTTGCTCTCGGTTTTCCGACAGCCCTCAGGACCCTATGACGCCAAAGAGACAGAAGGCCGCCCCGTGCGGCCTTTTGCCTTTTTCGAGCCTGTATCTTCGCTATTCCTGTTTACGTCGCCGCCGGGACTGCATCGGCCATGGTTCGTTCTACGAAGGTATGAACGAAGGCTAAGTCGTATCGGTAATGCCGGGAAGATGAATCAACCAGAGTAGCATATTGGTCAGTAATGCTGAGCGTTGGGCGTAGAATTTCAAGCGACTCGCGCTTCTACATTCCTCGTGACCCTCGTGACCCTCGTGACATCAAGCAGACTTATCCAAAGCGGGCGTTAATCGAATCAAAACAACAACACGAAATCCCCGGGCTTCGAACAAGCCCGGGGCTATGCCTTCAACCCCCGCTCCACGTCCATCGCGAGTAACCAACCGCGTTACCGCGCTACCAGCAAACTCTCGGCAAATCCCCATTCGTCGTCCAGCCACTGCCTCGTGCATTCGAATCCCGCATCCGCCGCCAATGGCCCCGCCTCCCCGGCGAGATATTTGTGGCTGCTCTCTGTCCAGATCGTCTCGCCCTGGCGGAATTCAACGCTCAATCCCGCTGCGCGAATGGTGGCCCTCACCGGGCGCTTTGCCCGCAAATGCATCTCCACGCTGCGGGCATCGGGATTGAAGCGTGCAAGATGTTCGAACGCGTCCAGCGGAATGTCCGCGTCCAGTTCGCGATTGACCCGCGCAAGCAGATTCAGGTTAAACGCAGCCGTTACGCCAATAGGATCGTCGTACGCCGCAATCAGCACATCCAGCGGCTTGAGCAAATCCATCCCGAGCAACAACGAATCGCCCGGCTTGAGCATGGCGCGAATCGACTTCAAAAACCGCGTGGCTGCCAGCCGCGCAAAATTTCCGATCGTGCTGCCAAGAAACAGCACGAGCAATACTTCGCCCTCTTTCCGGTTGGCACTGACCTCCGCCAGCCCGGCCAGATAATCGCGCTCATAGCCCACGATCGAAATTCGTTCGATGTCGCCCAGCTCCCGCCGGCACAATTGCAACGCGGTAGGCGAAATTTCGATCGGACAGTATTCGGTCGGCCGCTTCTTGCACAGCGCCTCCAGGATTCGCCGCGTTTTCCGGCCGCTGCCGCTGCCCAGTTCGGCAACGGTCACGTTACGCGGCAACGCGGCGACGATATCAGCGGCATGCGCGTTCAATACACGCTCTTCAGCACGCGTCACGCCGTATTCCGGCAACGCGGTGATGACTTCGAACAAGGCGGAGCCCACCTCGTCGTACAAATACATCGATGGCAATTCTTTTTGCGGCGCGTGCGTGAGGCCTTCATGAACGGCTGCGGCAAACGGGGAGGAAAAGCGCGGCGACTGAACGGCCTGCGTCGTGGCTTGAGGCATGAGGCGTCTCCATGTTGCCGCGGTGCAGCGTGCGCGGCGGGTTATTCATGACGAGAATTACGCGTCGAAAAACACCTGACGAGAAAGGGGCGATCGGCGTTCCGGCCCTGACGGCCGCGACAGGCGCCGCGCGATCGGGGAGCGAAGCATTTAGGTGAGCAAGAAGCGCGCACGGCGCCTCCGTCTCCTGATTCAAGGACCCGCATCGTACCGCGGTGACGTGGCTAAACGATCCGAAACACGCCCTTTCATGCACCGCCCGGCAAAAGCCGCCAGGACATTTACATTTACGAAAAGAGGTCGAGGTCAGGCCAACAAATTTCCCGACGTAACCGACTGTACCGGTGTCTCCAATATCACGCTGAAGCGATCCCGAAATTGGGCAATCACGCAATAACTACCTGCCCCCGTCAGTTTTTACACGCGCCGTGTAAACGCCGTCGGGCGATCCCCGCACGAAGCGGGCGCTGCGAAAGCCTCAGCGACGCGTGCGGCACCGCTTTCTCCACTGGCGCAATGCTTGCTTTCCATTCCCGATCACGTTGCAGCGCATCGACTTGAAAAATGCTTCGCGCTGTCCTCGCCGTTCTCTCTTCAGTGCCCGATTCATGACCGACTCAGCTAGTCCCGATCCCGCGATCGCACGTCTCGACGACACGGGTGCGTACAGCATTCCGCCGCCGGTCCAGCAGCCCGAGCCTGAGGCACCTGCCGACAAGCCGTTCGGTTTTCACGGCGCCATACCGGCCGCTCCCGAGCCCGCTACTGATCACCTGTCCGATAACAACGCTGCCTTTTCGGGCGATTCCGGCGGGTTTTTCCTGAGCGTGCTGAACGGCAGCACGGACTGCATCAAGATCCTGCGGCTCGACGGTACGCTCGAATTCATGAACGCCAACGGCATCTGCCTGATGGAAATCGATGACTTCGCGCCCCTCAAGGGCGAGTCGTGGGCGTCGCTGTGGCCGCAGGAATCGCGGCATCTGGTGGTAGAAGCGCTCGATAACGCCGCCCAAGGCCGTCACTCGCGCTTCGAAGCGCTCCGGCCGACCGCGAAAGGCACGCTGAAATACTGGGATGTGTCGGTGTCGCCGGTGAACGGGCCGGATGGCGTGGAATGGTTCGTATCGATTTCCCGCGATATCACCGAGCGGGTGCTCGGCCTGCGTTCGCTCGATGCCGCGTTGCAGGAGCAAAAGCGCTTGAGCGAGGCGCTGGAACGGCATCGCGAGACGCTGGAGGAGCGCATTGATGAGGTGTCGAAGGCATTTCGGGCGCTCGAAGCAGAACAGCGCGAAACGGCGGCTGCGCTGGCGCAGTCGCAGAAAATGGACGCTATCGGCAAGCTGACCGGCGGCGTGGCCCACGATTTCAACAACGTGCTGCAGGTAATCGGCGGAAACCTGCAGCTCGCCGTGCAGGAATCGAATGGCAACGAAACCCTGACGCGGCGCCTCGCGAGCGCGCATGAAGCGGTGGAGCGCGGCGCGAAGCTCGCGTCGCAATTGCTGGCGTTCGCGCGCCGGCAACCGCTTGAACCGGTGCCGCTGGATATCTCGCGGCTGCTGCGCAGTTCCGACGACATGCTGCGCCGCGTGCTCGGCGAAACTATCGAACTGGAAACGGTGGTGTCGGGCGGCTTGTGGAACACGCTTGCTGATCCGAATCATTTGCAGAACGTGATCGTGAATCTGGCGATCAACGCGCGTGACGCGATGGACGGCGCGGGCCGCCTGACCGTCGAGGCGGGCAACGCGATGCTCGACGACGAGTACACCCGTCATCACGACGACCTGGCGAGCGGCCAGTACGTGATGGTCGCCGTCTCCGACACCGGTTGCGGCATGACGCCGGAGATCCTCGCGCGCGCCTTCGAGCCCTTCTATACGACCAAGGCCGAAGGCCGAGGCACCGGCCTGGGCTTGAGCATGGTGTATGGCTTCATGAAGCAGACCGGTGGCCATATCAAGCTCTATAGCGAGCCGGGGCACGGTACGACGGTCAAGCTTTATCTGCCGCGCTCGATGGAAGACGAGGCTGTGCGCGTGGAAGCCGCGAATGATCCGGTGACGGGCGGCAGGGAAACGATCCTGGTGGTGGAGGACGATCCGAACGTGCGCGCGACCGCCGTGGACATGCTGACCCAGCTGGGTTACCGGGTGCTCAAAGCCGTGGATGCCCAGAGCGCGCTGAGTGTGCTCGAAAGCGGCGTGCACGTCGATTTGCTGTTCAGCGACGTCGTGATGCCGGGGCCGATGCGCAGCGTCGAACTGGCTCGGCGCGCGAAGGAAATGCTGCCGGCGATGGAAGTGCTGTTCACATCGGGCTACACCGAAAACGCGATCGTGCACGGTGGCCGGCTCGATCCGGGGGTGGCGTTGATCAGCAAGCCGTATCGACGGGATGCACTGGCCCGCAAGGTGCGCTGGATGTTCCGCACGCGGGTTTATGACGCGCCCGATATGCCGGCCTCGCCGGAGGTGCCTCACGCGCCCGGCGCGCCTGAGCTGCCTGAGCCGCTTGAGCCTCAGCCACTACGGGTCCTGATTGTGGAGGACGACGCCAACACCCGCGAAGCGACGCGCGAACTGCTGGAATTGCTCGACGCGAAAGTGCTGGCGGTGGACAGTGCACAGGCCGCGCTTGACCTGATCGCCCAGCAATTATTCGATGTCCTGCTCACCGATGTCCGCATGCCCGGCATGTCGGGCCTCGACCTGGCACGCGCGATGAAGCGTTTGCAGCCGCGCGTGCATGTGGTGCTGGCATCGGGTTATGGGACGGGCATTGCGGCTGAGCTTGGCGACGAGCTGAGCGGCGCGACCCTGCTGCCGAAGCCATTCAACTTCGATGAACTCGAACAGGCGGTGTTCAGGAAGCCATGACGGCCTCGGGCACGCCGCCGGTGTGTAAAGCCGCGGCGCAGCCCACGCGGGCGGGTTCGGCCATTGGAATGACGATCCTCACGCTGAGGCCACCGTCGGCCGCGTTGCCGATATCGCAGCGGCCGCCAAGTTCGTGCGCGAGGCGTCCGACGATGGCGAGTCCCAGTCCGCAATGACCATCGCCCGCGCGCGCCGGGTCCAGGCGCACAAACGGCTTGCGGGCATCGTCCAGACGCTCGGGCGGGATCCCCTCGCCGTAATCGCGCACCGTGATGAACCACTCGCCGTTGCGCTTGCCCGTGCTGATGTCGACGGGCGGGGCGCCGTGTTCCAGCGCGTTATCGACCAGATTGGTCACCAGCCGGTCCAGCAAGGTGCGCGGCAAGTGAAATGCGTCGCCGGCGCCCAGGTCGAGGCGGAACAGGGGCGTGTCTCCTGCTTCGTCCTGCGCAAACTGCTCCGCGAGAAAACCGTCCACGTTGATAGCCGGTCCGCTCGTCGGCGCGTTGGCCGCGAATTCCAGGAACTGCTGCACGATGCGCGTCAGGGAGTCGATGTCGCGAATGAAATGCGAGCGCTCGGCGTCGTCCTGCACCAGGACGCTCGCCCGCAGCTTTAGCCGGGTGAGCGGCGCTTTCAGATCATGCGCGATGCCGGCGAGCATGACGGCTTTCTCGTCGTCGGCGTCGTTGATCCGCCGCATCATCTGGTTGAACGCGCGGATCAGGTCGCGTAGCTCACGCGGTCCACGCTCGTCTACCGGGACCGGCCGCTCGCCCGCGCCGAACTGACGCGCGCCTTGCGCCACGCGCGACAACGGCCGCTGCAATTGCCACGCCGCGACCAGCGACAGGATGACCGCCGCCAGCAACATACCCACCGATTCAATCAGGATAGGCGGCGCGGGCGGCAGGTCGACCGGCGTCACGATCCAGTTCGGACTGTTCGGATAACGCACCCAGAGACGCTGCGCGTGCCGGGGGCCATCGACGGCGAGGCGCGTGCCCGGCGGCAGCACGTTCCTCAACTCACGCAACAAATGCACGACAGGACCGTTGTCGGGCTCGCGCAGCGTGATGCCTTCGGGCAGGTTCGATGACAACACCAACTGCACGCTCAACGCGGGCGCGAGCCGCACGCCTTGACGCGCGTCGTCGTTGGCTGCGGCGAGTACAAGCATCAATCCACGCGCGTAACCTTCCGCGTCGTGATGCGGCCGCTGCACGGTGAGCACCGCAAACCAGCAGGCCTGCACGGCAAACAGCACGACCAGCGAAATAAGCGCCATGCGACCGAACAGCGTGTTGAACGGATTGCCGCGACCCGATCCGTTGCGATTCCAGACGCGAGCTGACCCGGCGCGGACGAGTTTGCCGCCGCGTGAATCGTGACCCCGCGCCGTGCCGAAGAGTCTCATACCGTAGACGCGTGATCGGGCGTGGCGGGCGCCGGCTGCGTGTTGCGCGCGCCGTCGGGATCGGGAATGAACACATAACCCTGGCCGCGCACCGTCTGCACATGGCGCGGGCTGGCCGGATCTTCCTCGATGATTCTGCGCAACCGCCAGATTGGCACGTCGAGGCTGCGGTCGCTGAAGGTGCTGTCGTCGCGATGTACAAGATCGTGGATCAGCACGCGGGACAGGACTTTGTACGGATGCCTTACGAGCACCTTGAGCAACGCGAATTCGCTGTCGCGCAGCGAAACGCGCTCGTTGCCGCTCACCAGCGCACGCGTGACGAAGTCGAGCTCGAAGCGGCCGAAGCGTTCGCTCGCGCAGGCTTCCGGCCGTCCTGTTGATGCGGGCGCGCGCCGCCGCAGCACGGTGTCTATACGGGCGAGCAGTTCGCGCGGGTCGAAGGGTTTCGGCAGGTAATCGTCCGCGCCGAGTTCCAGCCCTTCCACCTTGTCCGTCACGCTGTCGCGCGCGGTGACGAAGATCACGGGGATGTCGTCACCGGCGGCGCGCACCTGGCGCAGCGCAGCGAGGCCATCCATGCCCGGCATCATGACGTCGAGCACCACGATGGACGGGCGTACATATTCCAGCTCCCGGCGCAGGCCGGCGCCATCGTGAAGGACGGAAACGTCCAGTCCGCGCGCTTTCAGGAAGCGGCTGAGCAGGTCGCATACCGCCGGGTCGTCATCGACGATCAATACAGATGTAGTCATGGTGAAATTTTAGCTGGCATCGTAAAAGTACGGTTTTTCATCCACTCAATCATCCACTCAAAGATGGTTACCGATTCTTACTCGAAGCTCCCGCAAAATGACCCGACGGGGCGGCTTGAAAAGCCCGTATGCGTTGACCCGGGCGGCTCGGCGCTTTGATCCTACGTATCGAGCCCTCGTTTTCCGTGCAATTCGATGAAAGAAGCGGAAAGGAATCAGCGTCGCGAAAAGGCGTGTCGGCGTCTTAGAATGAATCGCATGACCCATCATGTTCTTCTCGTCGACGACGACCCCGTAGTGCGCGACCTCGTTCGCGAATACCTGCAAGGCAATGGCCTTGCAGTGTCGGTGCTGCACGACGGTACGGGGCTTAAACGACGTCTTGACGTCGAGCGGCCATCCATCGTCGTGCTCGACGTGATGATGCCGGAGCTGGACGGCATCAGTGCGTTGCGCGAATTGCGGGCGGCGGGCGACGACATTCCCGTGATCTTCCTCACGGCGCGCTCGGATGTGATCGACCGCGTGATCGGTCTCGAACTGGGCGCGGACGATTACCTCGCCAAACCCTTCGATCCACGCGAACTGCTCGCCCGCATCCGCACGGTCCTGAGACGTCGCGACGCGGCGTCGCCCGGTGCGCCGGAGGACCGGCCGCCTTATCGCTTCGGTCCCTATGAAGTCGATTTTGCCGCGCGTGAACTGCGTCACAACGGCGAACGTGTGCCATTGCGTTCCGGTGAATTCGCCACGCTGAAGATCTTCGTGAAAAACGAGATGGTCGTGCTCACGCGTGCGCAATTGAACGAGAAGCTGCGCGGTCAGGCGGGAACGTACCGGGACCGTAGCCTCGACGTATCCATATGGCGGCTGAGACGCTTGCTGGAAGCCGATCCATCCGATCCGCGCTATGTCCAGACGGTCTGGGGACAGGGCTACATCTTCGTGCCGCACGGCGAGACCGGCGCGGTGGAGCGTGCTATCCGGCGGGCATCGACCGAGGCGTGAAGGACGCACGGGCCCTTGTGCGTGAATAGCCGCTCGTGAATATGTATCCGCTGAAATGATCCGTTACCAACTGCATCAGTTATTTCTTCTGTACCCGCATAAGATCAGTTCCATAGTCCCGACCGCGGGATCTGGAGAACTCAAATGAAACGCGTAGCAGCAGTGTTGGTGTTGGCCGGAAGTCTTGCCATGTCAGGTCAGGCGTCCGCACACGGGGGTGGCGGAGACGGTGGTGCGGTAGTCGGCGCGCTGCTGGGCGGCGCGGTGATTGGCGCGGTGGTGGGGGCCGCTGTGGCTCAGCCGACGTACGCACAACCTGTCTATGCGCAGCCGGTATATCAGCCGGTCTATGCGCAACCCGTCTATGCACAGCCAGCCTACGCGCAACCTGGCCCGCCGCCGGGATACTGCTTCGATAATTACCGCCGTGCGTATGTACCGTGCGGACCGCCGCCGCAGCAGGGTTATTACCAGCAACAAGGCTGGTAAAACCGAATCACTTCGAGATGACAAAACCGGGCCGCCAAGCCCGGTTTTTTATTTTGCCGAGTCCCCGCGCGAATCGACGTGTGGGGCAAAAGCTGGTCAAAAAACCAATCCAAGGTCACAAATACTGCTGGCCCACGATCCCCGGAATGCCCGCCAGGCAAGCGTTACCGCCCGTGGAACAGCCGCTTGCGCGGCATGCCCCTTGCACTGGAATGAGAGCGAGCGTTGCGACGTCAGTCCTGCGCAACGCACTCAACGGTATTTCAAGGAGGCTGCAATGAAACACGTAACGAAGAAGATTTTGGTGTCTGCGCTGGTACTGGGCCTGTCGGGTGGTGCGGGCAGTGTTTATGCGCAGGCGGGTGGGGGAGGTGGCGCAGGTGGTGGTGCAGGCGGTGGCGGTGCGGGCGGTGGTTCATCAGGTGGCGGGTCGGCCGGTGGTGCAGGCGTGGGCGGCGGCGGAGGAGGGGTGGGCGGAGCCAATGCCGGCGGCGCCAACGGCGCGGGAATGAGTGGTGCGCCGGGAGGCACCGCAGTGGGCGGCGGGATGGGAACCGGGACAGGCTCCACGCCTAACATGGGGAATAGTTCGAGCACAAATAACAACTCGACCGCTGCATCACCAAATGGTAGTGGGACAATGTCAAAGCCGCAGTAACAGGGTTGGGTGTTTCGCCTGGGTCCTTGGGGAATCGGGCTGACGGATTCTGCCGGTCGCTGAGCGCCGGCAGATCCGCCCCGAGCGCGTTGCTGACCAACCCTGGCGCGAGCGAACCAACCTTGGAGCCCTGACGCTTTGCACTCTTCGGATTCCGCCGCACTCGACTTGCCATTGCCGTTACGCAATTTCGCCGCGACCCGGCGAATCCTGCTGGTCGTGCTGGCGGCATCGATCCTTTTTCCGATCGTGTTCCTGCTTGGCTACGGTTATTACGATTACCAGCGCCGCATGATCGAATCCAATGACATTGCCGATCGCGTGGCCCGTGTCGCCGATGAACAAGCCGTCAAGGTGCTCGACCTCAACCGCGAAATCTCGACGCGTATTGTCGAAATGCTCGCCGATAGCGACGACGCCCAGATCCACGCAAATCAGAAAGCCATCCACGACCGCCTGAGCGCGATCGGCGAATCGTTCGCCCAAGTAGCGGGCATCACCATTTTCGGCGTGACGGGTGAGATGCTCGCCAGCAACCGCTATTTTCCGGTGCCGGCCGTGTCGATTGCCGATCGCGAGGACTTTACCGCTGCTCGCTCCATCCGCCCGGACCCCTATTTTTCCCTGCCGCTCCTCGGCAGCGTCCAGCAAGCCGACGTATTCACGACCAGCGTCGGGCGCAGCCTGAACGACGGCCGTTTTGCCGGCGTCGTGTCGATCGCGCTCAAACGCGATTATTTCGCGGGCTTCTATCGCGATCTGTCGAATGGTGAGTCCGGCATGAGCGTCGGCCTGTTTCGCCGCGACGGCGGCATTCTCGTGCGCGAGCCGCCCAACCGCGCCGGCATTACCCACGCTCACGACACGGCTTTCACCAGCGCCATGCGCAACAACGAACTGTTCGGGCGCTTGCGGATACGCTCAAGTATTGACGGCGTGGAGCGCGTGGTGGCGTTTCGTCGTGTGGGGGACTACCCGCTTTACGTGACAAGCGCCATTCCAGCCTCCGCAATCCTCGCGCAATGGCGGCAGTACTACACGTTGATCGCGGTGATCACGGCGGCGCCGTGCATCGCGGTCTGGCTGCTCGTGCTGTTTTCGCTGCGCCAGTTGCGGGCCCAGCAGGTTGCATGGGAGCGCTGGCAGGCGGAAGTCGCCATGCGGCTTTCGGCCGAGGCATCCAGCCGGCAATTGCGGCGCATGGGTGCGCTCGGCAATCTGGTGGCCAACGTGGCGCACGACTTCAATAACCTGCTGATGGTGGTGGCGGCGAATATGGAGCTTGCACGGCGCAAGAATTTCAATGGGCTTGAAAGGGAAGTCCTGGCAGTGGAGCGCGCGACCGCCGGTGCCGAAGCGCTCGCACGACGCTTGCTCAGCGTCGCACGCAAGCAACCGCTCAAGCAGGCGCCGATCGACCTCGCTGTCTGGCTGCCCGCGGCGGCCGGGCTGATCGAAACGGCGGCGGGGGAGAAGGTCCAGGTGAAAGTGCACGTGCCGCCGGACATGTGGCAGGTTCGCGCGGACGCTACCGAACTCGAGTTCGCGATCATCAACATTGTTGTGAATGCCCGCGATGCGATGCCCCACGGCGGCCGTTTTGTCATCCGCAGCCAGAATGTTCGCGTGACCGCCGACAACGTTTTGCCCGACGGCGAATATGCGCTGCTCGCCTTCACCGACAGCGGCGAGGGCATGCCCGAAACGACCGCACGGCGTGCATTCGAGCCGCTGTTCACGACCAAGCTCAGCGGCTCGGGCACGGGCCTGGGGTTGGCGCAAGTGCTGGCGGCATGCGAGCAGGCGGGTGGTACCGCGCGCCTTGACAGCGTGCCGGGACGCGGCACGACCGTGCGGATTTATCTGCCCCGATACCACGCTCCATCCGCCGTGCCGGTGACTGCGCCGGACGACGCGGCGTACCCGGCGGATTCGCCAGGTACGCTGGATTCGCCGGACAAGGCTGCGCCCGCGCGGCTGCATCCGGGTTCGATCTTGCTGGTGGAAGACAACGAGGAAGTGGCGGCGGGTGTGGCGGCGGTGCTCGCCACCTTTGGCTGCGATGTGCGCCACGAACTCACCGCCGACAAAGCCTTCGACCTGCTCAGCGAAGGCAGCCGCTTCGACCTGGTGTTGTCGGATATACAAATGCCTGGCCGGTTAAACGGCATCGACCTGGCTGAGAAAGTGCGCGGTACCTGGCCCTTGCAACGGATTGTATTGATGACCGGTTATGCCGACGAATTCGAGCGCGCGCGTCACACCGGGGTGACCATTCTTGCGAAGCCGTTTAATATCGACGAACTGCGGGAACTGGTGCTGCGCTAACTCATCGGTGCGGTATTCGGCGTGAAAAAATTGCTGAGTAGTCCGAGACATCCCGAGTCGGACAGGGACGGCGGCAATGGGATTATTGTTTCCCTCATCGATGCCCATGGGAGGTGAGGGCGGCCCTTTGCCGGATCAGCAAGGATCGCTTCGCGCCGGGCAATGAGAGGGAGTTGATCGGTGGTGGTTACGTTACTGCAGAGCGCTGAAGCGGAGAGTCAGTCGCCGGTCGTTCCGGTGTTGCTGTTGGCATCGGTACCGGCATCGGCATCGGAGCCGAATTGAGGAGCGAACGCCTTGGCTCGCAGGCTGATTTTTTCCGCGTAGGCTTTCGAACCGCCGTAGCTCTTCAGGGCCGCACCCACATCGCCGCGAGCGGACTGGACATAACCGTGAAGAATCGCCGATCCCGCTTCAATATTCGCGGTTGCTTCCGTCAAGTCGATGTTGCGCACGAGCTGCCTGTGAGCGGCCGGCACGACCTGCATCAGCCCGGTTGCGCCATTGGCGCCTCGGGCTTTTTCCTTGAAGCGGGATTCAACGGAGATGATGGCGAGGAGGAGGGCGGGAGGGAGCGAGTATTTCGATGCGGCTGACATGACCGCGGCTGAAATCTGCTCCGCTTTTGCGCGCGCCACGCCGAACTTCTGGGAGATCAGGCGGGAGACCTGATGAGTGGCCTCGGCGGTGGCGTCGCTGGCTGCTGCGTCTTGCTGGGCGGCTTCAGGGGCACGTTCCTGAGCCACCGCGCCCTGCACCGGTCCTAGCATCGCGCCGAACGTCAGCGCAGCAAGCCAAAGGAGTCTGCTCATGGGAAAGTGGCCTTGGAAAGGAAGGTCGCATTATACCGACGAGAAAAATCCTTGCAAATCATGTGTTTGCTATTGCGGGAGCGGGTCTGGGCGCTGTCGGCGATTGGCATTGCCCGGCGGTTCGATCGGGAAGCTTGCCATTCTCGGCTGGCCGCGTTGTATTGGCCTGGACTTTGGTGACAGCTTTGCCGTCCGGCAAAATTATCTGGGTTTGTCCGCGGTGTGGACCAGTGCGGAGCCTTGATCCGTCTCAGTGGGCATGACGGAAGCGGCCCGGGAGTGTCCCTTCGCCCTATCGGGGAAAGCTTACAAATTCATTTCGGGCATGGTAGCCTCCGTCCGTCTTTGGGGAGTAGCCGGCTTCCACTTGCTGGAAGCGCTCATGTCAACACGCTTGGTTCGATCGAACCGTGGCATGAGCAGCCGTTAGTTTTTGGGTTGGCAAGACCATCGATGTGTCGGTGAGACCGGTCGGGCTCGCCGCTGCATCGCATGTTCTCGCCCGACCCGAATGCCATAACGACATCCTGACATCCCCATGAATATTGCTTCTACTCTCCTGCTCGCCTTCGCCATGTCGACGGACGCCTTCGCCGCTGCGGTCGGCAAGGGCGCCACACTGCATCGTCCGCGGATTCGCGAGGCGCTTCGTACTGGCCTGATCTTCGGCGTGATTGAAGCCATCACGCCGCTGGTTGGCTGGGCGCTCGGCAAGACCGCCGCTCCGTATGTCGCCTCATGGGATCACTGGATCGCGTTCAGCCTGCTGCTCGTGCTCGGCGTACGTATGATCACGTCCGGCCTGCGCGCGCCCACGCCGGACGTCGAGAAGCCCAACAGTCACGGTTTCTGGCTGTTGGCGTTCACCGGGTTCGCCACGAGTATCGACGCGATGGCGGTGGGAGCGGGACTCGCTTTTATCGATGTGAATATCTTGTCGACCGCCGCGACTATCGGATTGGCGACGTTGATCATGGTGACCCTGGGCGTGATGGTCGGGCGTTTTCTGGGCAAGGCCGTGGGGCAGCGCGCGGAGATTGCGGGCGGGCTCATTCTTGTTGTTATCGGGTCGGTGATCCTGGCCGAGCATCTTGGCTATATGAGTTGAAGTAGCGGATTGCGGTTGGCTGCGGCAAGGCGCTCCTTCTTGTGCGTGGAGATTCTTGCCGCGACCGCGTTCAATGCCTCGCATGGAGGGGACGTCCGGCGGTCTTTGCCGGCAGCCGCGCAGCGAGTGCCGATGCCAGGACGCGCGTCGAAACGAGGGGATTGTTCATGGCAGAGATTTTTATAAATTAATAAGGGTTGCGAAATAGTTCAGACGAACCACGCATTTCCATTTTCATCCGACGGGACCCTTGCTGTGTCCGTCACTCAAGGATCTGTCGGGCCTCGTCATGGCAGCATCCTTTCCATCAGTCGATCGCGGTCCATCAACTGATGTTTGAGCGCACCGGCTACATGCAGAACGATCAGCGCGATCAACACCCAGGCACTGACCATATGCACCGTGAAGAAAATCTTTCGCAAGCCGGGGTCGTCCCAGGCCCACATTGGCAGCGGGACGCCCCAGAAGCGCGTGCTGAACTTGTTGAATGACGAGCCGAGATAACCCGTCAGCGGCATGACGATCATCGCCACGTATAAAAGACCTTGGGTCATGCTCGCGGCGACGCGTTGCCATGCTGGCATCGGGGGAAGCGGAGGCCGGCCTGCAACCAGGCGAACCACGATGCGAATCAGCACAAGCAGGAAGACGGTCATCCCGAGCGACTTGTGGAAGTTGGTCAGGCTCGACTTGAAAGCGAGGCCTTTCGGCAGCCCGGCCATGTAGAGGCCAATACCGAGCATGACGATGATCGCCAACCCGATTACCCAGTGCAGAGCGATCTGCGCGGATGAATAACGCAGCACACCGGCGCTTGCATCGAGCGGCGCGGCGGACGAATTCGCGATGTTCATGGTCGCCTCCTTCGGTTGATTGCGGCGCGGGCCGTGTCTCGCCTTTTCCTTACGCGTGTCCTTATTGCGTGCTCCACGGGTTACTCCACCATACGCCGATTGGTTTCATCCGACGAGCGGCAGTTCTACGCGTGTACCCACTAAGAGATCGCCGGCAGCGAGCTGGCGTTCAACTCAGTGAAAAGCAGCACAATCGACATTCCCTTTAAGTCGGGAGCAACGCCGACGTCAGCCAGTAATTCGTTTCATTATGCTTACGCATACATTGCCCGCGTATTGCTTTTGGTGCGAAAAATGAAGTCTTAAGGATGTAATAACCACGCATCGACAACGCGTTAAAACTATTTCTGCTCTGCTTAACGAATGGGGTTGACTTGACATTTAACGCGCGCCTAGAATCCGGGCATCGTAACAAACGGGGCTAATGCCTTGGACAGTTGTAGTAGTCGACCTTCGAAGTTTTTCTCTGCCTGACCGGCAGGACGTTCGCGCTTGATTCCCTAGCCGCCGTCTTGCCAGCAGGCAGACGGTGCGCGCCGCAGTGAATACCCCGTGCACCTTGAAACAAGCGTATTGACGTCGGGATTGCTCGCGTCCATACGAATCGCGTTGCGAGCTAACACTCGTGACTGGTTCCGCTCGCGCTTTTGAAACAGAAAGTGCGCCGTGCGGATGATGACGTGCGTGCATACGCAACAAAGGAGCCGCCATGCCGGACAGTGACAGTTATCCCATACGCCGCAGTACTTTCACTTTTGCCAGGGAAGGCGAGTAGATCCTTTTCGTCGCACGCATTGCGTGTCCGAATACCGTTCTGCTGGCTTTCCAACCACTGAAAAGCCAATAGTCGGAGAAGCATCATGAACTTCGGTTTGCTCGTCTCACACCGTCCGCACGTCCAGGAATCACCCCTTCACGACAACGCCATGCTGTCGCTGGAATCCACCCGCCGGCATCGCTGCGCTAGCGCATGGCGCGCATTTCGAAAATTCATCTTTCACGCCTGATTAATAACGTTCCCGTGTACACCGCGCGGGGTCTCCTGGGCTTCATCAAGGGATGACTCGCGTCGTTCGTACACGGGATAAGTACGGCACATCCCTATCGGCCACCCACGCTTTCTGGAAAATAATAATGTCCACTCCATCCCAGGTTCTACCACCGCGCAGCGCTGTGCTCGATGATGCGCACGTTGGCGACATCAAGGGTGCACTCGGCACGATCGCCCAACACGACACAGGCGCACGCACCAGTTGGTGGGCACGCATCCGCACGCTCATGGCCATTCTCGGCCCCGGCCTGATCGTGATGGTGGGCGACAATGACGCCGGCGCTTTCGGCACCTATACACAAGCGGGTCAGAACTACGGAACAACCTTGCTATGGACGTTGCTGCTGCTGGTTCCGGTTCTATTCGTCAACCAGGAAATGGTGCTGCGTCTGGGGGCTGTTACCGGAGTCGGTCACGCCCGCCTGATCTTCGAACGCTTTGGAAAATTCTGGGGTGCCTTTAGCGTCATCGACCTGTTTATTCTCAACGCGCTCACTATTGTGACCGAATTTATCGGCATCACGTTTGTCCTCGATTTCTTCGGCATTTCCAAAATACTGGGTGTGTGCATTGCCGCAGCGCTGACCATGGCGGCCGTCAGTACGGGAAGCTTCAGACGTTTCGAGCGCTTTGCGATTGTTCTATGTCTGTTGAGCTTGCTGCTTGTTCCCGTGCTCGTATCGATCCATCCGCCCGTGTCGCAGATGGCAAGCAATTTCTTTGTGCCAACCTGGCCGGCACATTCCAAACTGAGCGACGTAATGTTGCTCGTGATCGGTATTGTTGGCACCACCGTTGCACCGTGGCAATTGTTTTTCCAGCAAAGCTATATAGTCGACAAGCGTATTACGCCGCGTTTCATGAAGTATGAGAAAGCCGACCTGTGGATTGGTATTGTCTTCGTGATGATCGGCGGCGTGGCAATGATGTCCTTTTGCGCGGCGCTGTACGCCGGCAAGTCCGAGTTCGGTAACTTCACCGATGCCGGCGGGGTGATTGCGGACTTGAGCAAATACGCGGGACGCACGAGCGCCACGCTGTTCGCCGTGGCCTTGCTTGACGCATGCATCATTGGCGCTGCTGCGGTGTCGCTGTCGACTGCCTACGCCATTGGCGACGTATTCAAGATTCGTCACTCGCTGCATCGTGGTGTGTCGGACGCAAAGGGTTTCTATCTGGTTTATTTCGGCATTGTGGCGGCTGCTGCCGCACTCGTGCTCATTCCCGGCAGCCCGCTTGGACTGCTGACGGAAGCCGTGCAAACACTCGCGGGCGTTTTGTTGCCTGGCGCAACGGTTTTCCTGCTGTTATTGTGCAACGACCAAGCCGTGCTGGGACCGTGGGCCAACTCGAAGAAGCTCAACGTTTTCACGGGCGCTGTTATTTGGGTCCTGGTGATGTTGTCGATTATCCTGACGGCATCCGTTGTGTATCCGGACATCGGCGGCGAGACTATTCTTGAATTGCTGGGTGGTGGAACTGCATTGGCCGTGGTGGGATATCTGGCCATGGTGGTCTTTCGCAAACGTGGCCACGAAGTATCGGATGGCACACAAGGGCGCACGGAGCAGCGCTATCTGAAGGAAACGCGGGATACGTGGCGCATGCCGCCTCTGAATGAGCTGCTGCCGCCGAACCTCACGCTGACAAAGCGGATCTGGATGGGTGTGCTTCGCGGTTACCTGATCGTGGCGGTTGGGCTGGTGGTGGTAAAGGTCGTGCAGATGATCTGGTTGCACTAGGAGCAATGCGCGGGCGTGGCTCCGTTCGTTATGACGGTGCCATGTCCGCTCTATTGAAGCGCGCAATCAATGCAATAGCCGACGAAGGATTGGTGATGGACCAAAATCAGCTTGGCCGCACAATCAGCCTGGCGCGCCGCCTCATAGGGCTGCTTGTTCTTCTGCTAGTCGCCATTCTCAATCCCACTACGCGGTCATTTACTTCCAACCTGATTCAGGTATCGGCGCAGTCGCCTATCAGCGTTGAAAAACACTGGGTCGTCACCGGCTATTGCCGGGTGTATGGAAAGTACTGCCTCAGTAAATTCATGGGCAGTATGTAGGGCGTCCGGGAAGGTCGCGGGCAGCAATCTGCGCGTTTGCATCCTGAAAGCTTCTTGGCACGGCGCTTACCCAGGACCGAGCAACCGGTCGTTAATCACTTGCTGTTCGCGGCTGCGCGTGAGAATCCAGCGATGGAAAACGCGGCAGTGCGGCTGGTCGAAGCTGCTGGCCTGCCAGGTCAAAAAATAGGGCGAGGGCAGCGCAACGCCAACCGGAAACGGCAACACGAGGCGCCCTGCGCTCAGGTCATCGACGATCATCGATGTCTGCGCCAGCACGAAACCATGACCTTCAATAGCGGCCTGTATCGCGAGTCCTGACAACGAAAACACCAGGCGATTGCTGCGCACATCCTCGGGGCAATCAATGCCTTTGGCCGCAAACCACTCGCGCCAGGACGGCGGCGAGGAGAACTTGGGAAACCAGTCTATTGACAGCAACGGGTAAGCCAGGATGTCGTCCAGCTTGACGAGCGGTCGCCCGGTGTTGAGCAACCGAGGGCTGCATACGGGTACGACACTGTCACGAAACAACTCCACCGTCGTGCCTGCATGATCGATGCGCTCGCCGTAGGTAACGCGGAAGTCGATCTCGGGGCCATCGGGCGACGGCTCCGAATGCGTGCCGTCCAGATACACATCCAGTTCCGGATGCTCGCTTTGCCACTCGTAGATGCGCGGCGCGAGCCACTTTGTCAGTAGCGAGGGCAGCGCGCTCACGCTCAAGCTGCGCCTGTTCCTGACTCGCTCGATCTCGGCGCCCGCCACGCGCAGGCTTTCAAACGCCGCTGCGCAGGTCTCGTGGTAACGCACGCCGGCTGCGGTCAGACGCAGCCGTTTGCCTTCTCTCGCCAGCAGCCGCATGCCCAAGGAATCTTCCAGGATCTTGATCTGCTGGCTGACCGCACCCGGCGAGACGCCGAGGCGGCGCGCCGTCTCGACTACGCCTCCGCAACGGCCCAGGGTGTCGAATACCTGTAACGCTCGCAGTGGCGGAAGTGTGTCCATGATTAGCGGGTGGGGCCCAGGTCGTTTTAGAAATTCTAAACGATGTCAAAGTTCAAGCCCTCTGTTCTTTTCAATTTTGGGTTTCTAAGCTTAAGTCCCAAGGGATGAGAACGGATAGAACGGCCTCAACGGTTGTCTTCCGAATGGAACGGAGGGGGGCAATGTTCTTAAGAAATGCATGGTACGTGGCGGCATGGAGCAGCGAGATTGGCGACGGCCTGCATCCGTTGATCCTGCTTGGCGAGCCGGTGGTTTTATATCGCAAACCCGGAGGCGCGCTGGTTGGACTTGAAGACGCTTGCCCGCACCGGAAGCTGCCTTTGTCGATGGGACGCCTGCAGGACGGACAGATTGAATGCGGTTACCACGGCCTCACATTCGATTGCTCGGGAGCCTGCGTACGAGCACCGGGCATGGCGAGGATTCCATCGGCCGCGCGGGTTCGAAGCTACCCTGTCGAAGAGCGTTACGGTCTGGTCTGGATCTGGATGGGCTCGCCGGAGCAGGCGAACGCAGACACTATTTTCGCAGTCGAGGAATGGGACGATCCTGCCTGGGGCATGAACCAGGGCGATGCAATGACGGTCGCGTGCAACTATCTGTATGTGACGGATAACCTGCTTGATCCGTCACATGTCGCATGGGTTCATCCGTCCTCGTTCGGCAACGCGGCATGCGAATCCGAGCCGCTGAAAACCACGGTGACTGATGAAGGCGTAATCGTGTCGCGCTGGATGCGAGACGTGGACGTGGCGCCCTTCTATGCGCGCTTCGTGAAATTCTCGGGACGCTGCGATCGCAAGCAGCATTACGAAGTGCGGTTTCCATCGCATGCGATCATCAAAGCGGTGTTCACGCCGGCAGGCACGGGTACCGACGAAGGTCCGCTGCACGAGCACGTCTTCCTGATGAACTCATACAACTTCATGACGCCGATCGACGAATCGAACACGCGCTATTTCTGGTTCCAGATGCGCAACTTCGATCAACGCGATGAAAACGTGTCGCGTCAGTTCAACGAGGACGTCCGTCACGCATTCGAAGAGGACCGCGTGATCCTGACGGCCGTCCACGCGGGCATGGCGAACAGGCAAACGCCTAATCTCGACCTGCCGCTTGACGCCGGGCCGTTGCGCTTTCGACGCAGCCTGCAACGGCTGATCGAGGCGGAGATGCAGGCTCAGGAACCTGCCACGCTCGACTGCGTCCGATAGCCATGCAAGACGCTACAGAACCGCGAGCGTTCAAGCGGATGCGCGTAGTTGACGTACAGCGGGAAAGCAGCGTCATCAAGTCGTTCGTGCTTGAAGCGGCGGACGGTACATTGCTGCCGGTTTTCCTGCCGGGACAATTTGTTCAGGTGCGTCTCACCGGGCCGGACGGGCAGCGCTTGTTGCGGCATTACAGCCTGTCTGGCGATCCTGCCGAACGCACACGCTGGCGTATTTCGGTCAAGCATCAATTGGCGCCGGCGGATCGGGGCGAACTGCCTGACGGGCTGGTATCGAGTCATCTGCATGGGGGTATCGAGGCGGGCGCTACGCTTGATGTCGCGGGTCCAGCCGGTGCGTTCGTACTCGATGAGCTTGGCGATCGCCCAGTCGTATTGTTAAGCGGTGGTGTTGGCGTGACGCCGATGCTTAGCATGTTGCATCGCCTGTGTGCGACATCGAGGCGTCGTGTCTATTTTATCCACGCATGCGAAAACGGCGCCGTGCATGCGTTTCGGGATGAAGTGGCGCGCTTGCAGGCGAGCAGGGAGGGTGTCCTGACGCATATCTGTTATCGCATGCCTGAACCATTGGACCTCGTGGAGCAGCGCTTTGACAGTGAGGGTCTGATCACGCGCGAGACCATGCAACGCCTGCTGCCGCTCGACGACTATGACGTGTATCTATGCGGCCCAACGCCCTTCATGCAGACGAACTGGCGTTTGCTGCGTAGCCTTGGTGTCGATCAAGCCCGTATCCGGCATGAATTCTTCGGGCCCGCTTCGATGCTTGAGCTGGACGAGGTCGACGTGCCGTCTTCGCCCAAGCCTTCGGTCGCACTGGATACGTCCGTGCCCACTGTTTGTTTTGCGCCCTCCGGCAAGACCGTTGCATGGGATCGGTCATACCATTCATTGCTGGATTTTGCCGAAGCTGAGGGCTTTAAACCGCCGTTCAGTTGCCGCGCAGGATTGTGCGGATGTTGTGCCAGCCAGTTGATCGATGGCACGGTCGAATACTTCGAGCAACCGCTCGATGAACCGCGCGACGGCGAAGTGTTGCTGTGTTGTGCACGGCCGTCGACCGCTGTCACTCTACGCATTGGTTGAGTGGTTTGATTAGTAAAGCAAACTAATTTTCCGCCAGCGATTATAAATTCTGGAACGAGAACATGAATCGGCATTTTATTGAAGCCCCAGGCTTTACCGCTCAGCGTGAGCGTTTTATCGAGGCCGCGCGGGCTGCCGGGGCCGAGCTTACGGAGTTCGAGCATCCGATGCGCGGCCCTCGCCGTGAAATGCTCGCCACCGACGTAGCGGTGATCGGCGATCCGCTTGCGCCCAAGCGGTTCATCGTCGTCTCTGGCACACATGGCATTGAAGGGTATTACGGCTCCGAATCGCAGATCGCATTCCTTCATTCATTGCAAAAACGCGCGCTGCCAGCCGACGTCTGCGTGGTCATGGTGCACCTGATCAATCCCTGGGGAACGGCCTGGTTACGTCGGGTGAATGAGGACAACGTCGACCTCAACCGGAACTACGTCGCGTTTAACGCGCCGCTGCCGGACAACGCGCGCTATGAGGCTTTTCACACTCTCTATTTGTGCCGCGACCTTGACGGTCCCGCTCGCCGCCGTGCGGACGAACGGCTTGCCGATGAGATCGAAAGACGAGGTCTCGCCACGGTAATGAGCATTATCGAGGCGGGGCAGTACGCTCATGCCGACGGCATCTTCTTCGGTGGTCAGCATGCCACCTGGAGCAACCGTACGTTGCGCGCCATCGCGAAGCGTTTTATGGAAGGCGCGCGTACAGCAATGTGTTTCGACCTGCATACCGGAGCAGGCGCGTTCGGTCATGCCATGTTGATGGCGGTGGCGCAGGAAAGCTACCCCGCACTCGCCAGGTCACAGTCGGTTTTCGGCCCATGGCTTTACACGGTCATCACCGGACCCGCTGCGACGACTGATTCAGGAATCGCGGCGACTGCGACCGGTTATACGTCACAGGCGCTGCTGGATTCACTGCCCGGCACCGACCTGATGCAATTGGTTATCGAATGCGGGACCTATGACGGCGTCCGGGGACATCGCACGTTAAGAGACGATCACTGGCTGCATCTGTACGGCGATCCTGAAGACGAAACGGGACGCCGGATCAAGGCTGCGTTGGCGGAACATTTCTACCCCGCGGATCGGGACTGGCGCGAACTCACCCAGCTACGCACGCGACAGATTTTTGAGCGTGGGCTCCTGGCATTGCAGACAGCCTAGCCAAGCACGGCACGCATTGAATCCACGCATGGCTACATCGCGCGACCCGCTTTAGCAGCGGTCTTATCAACCTTGGCGGCAACGCATTCAACGATGCGGCTATTCCATCGAACTGGAGCATCCATGAAAAAGGCACTTGCTGGTGTGGCGTTGCTACTGGACCACGTGATCGACGCGATGATGAAGGACGGAACCTATCAAAAAATCGAGCACCGCTATTTCGATTTCGATATTTCGGGGAGTTGAAATGGTTGATCGAGCGAGAGGAAGCGTTCGCGTGGTCTGAACCCATTGAGTGGAAGTCGCATGAAAGTTCTTGTCCCTCGACACCCGCCTCACCCATTGCGCCCAGCGCGTACAGGAAACTTCGGCCGATCAGCGTGCCCTTTGCGCCGAGCGCCACCGCTTTCAGCATGTCCTGTCCACTGCGGATCCCGCCATCCACCGAGGACGAGTATACGGTTTAAAGCCCGTTTTAAAGCGCCTGAATTTAAGCTGAAGCTGCCTCGTTTCGATGTGAATCCCTCAGCACAGACAAGGTATTCACGATTTCGCCGAACAGCGGCCGGTCGGCGGCTTGCTCGTCCAGGCAATTGTTTTTCAGGCTTGCGAGCACCGCCATGCTGCTTTGCGCGGACGCCTGCGCATCGCATCGATCGATCAATTCTTCGAGCAGGCAACCGAACGCTCTTACTTCAAGGCGCTGGAGTGCGTCGGCCAGCGCTTGATCGTCGGTTGCATAGAACGATGCCGCGCCAAAGTCTCCCATCAGCGCCTGACCCTGTCCGCCATGCAGGATGTTGTGGGCGTACAGGTCGCCATGCATGATGCCCTGCCGATGCAAATGCCATGCTGCCGATGCGATCCCGTGTGCAACGCTTAGCGCTGAAGTCAGGTCGAAGCGGGTATCGATGTCATAGATATCGCGCGTACAGGACGCCAGGCTCGGCGGCCCCGCAAGGTTCCTGAGCTGCGGGTCGATCAGCGTCATCACGAGGCCATGGACGCCAGTGGGATGGCCCTTTATCTTGCCGAGCACCGGGATCAGATTGGGATGCGTACCCGCAGCAATGCAAGCAGCCATCTCGCAGTGCGGCAGACCATCGCTGGTGACAGCGCCCTTGAATAGCTTGACTGCGACGGGTACGTTTTCGCTGCTAGTCGCCGGATATTCCGGCCGATGTTCTGCACGATGAATGACGCCCGATGCGCCTTCGCCCAACCGATGCTGCAGATACAGCGCCTGCCAGGGGATATCGGCAACGGGCGTATCCGTTATTGCCTGGGCTTCCCGTTGTTCGTTGAATGGATTCCCTGCGTATGCCAGCCACGATAGCCGGGGCAAGGACGCGATCCAGACCGGCAGTTCGGCAAGCCGATTAGCTGCCAGCCGGATCAATTCGAGGCGAGAGCATGCGGCTAACTCTACTGGCAGCGTGCGCAACTGATTGCCGGCCAACATCAGCTTTTGTAGCTGAGCGCAGTTTCCAATCTCGGGCGGCAGCGCCTCAACTTCATTGTCGGTCAGGATCAGCCAGCGAAGTTGAGGCGGTAATGACGCGCCGGATACCTTGCGTATGCAGTTTGCCTTGAACCCGACCATGCTCAATTGCGTGCACTGCCCGAGCACTTCCGGCAGCTCGATGAACCGGTTGTTCGAGCAGAAGATCGTATGCAATCTGGTCAGGCGCGGCAAATCGTCGGGCAGCGACGAAAGCGCGTTGCCGGACAGGTCGAGGATTTCCAGCGTGTCGGACAGATCGAATATCTCGCGTGGAAATTCGGTCAGGCCGCAGGCTAGCGCCAGCCGTTGTGTACCGGCTAGTTGTCCGGCGCGAAGTTGTTCTAGTGTGCTTGTCACAGTGGCGGGAGTATCCAGGATGGGCGGCAGGTTGGCATTGCCCGTGCAGGATGGATTTTACTGAGTATTTTCGACACGCATGATAGGCCGGTCGAAACCCCGGATGCCTGCAATAGCAGGCAAACGGTTTTTTGCTCATGGTTCGAGTGCATTCGTGAACCGTGGTCTTGTGGACCGCTTGCGGCTCGCGTGTTCGCTAAATCTGCGCGGACCCGCCGTCGACGAACAGTTCGCTTCCGGTGACAAAGCTGCTGTCGTCGGAAGCCAGGAACAGTGCCGCGCTCGCGGTCTCCGCGGGTTCACCGAGGCGGCCAAGCGGCGTCGTAGTCTGCACGAACTTGATCATCTCCTTGCTCGCCGCTTCCGAGGTGGCGAGGCCATGCCATCCCGGTGTGGAGGTGGCGCCCGGCACCAGCACATTGACGCGGATCTTGCGCGGCGCGAGATCGAGGATCCAGCTTCGCGCGAAGTTGCGGATCGCTGCCTTGCTCGCACTGTAGACGCTGAATGACGGGGCGCCAGTGACCTCGGTAGTTGATCCGGTGAGTATGACCGACCCGCCGTCCTTGAGCAATGGAAGCGCCTTCTGCACCGTGAAAAGCGTGCCCTTTACGTTGGTCGCGAAGGTTTTATCGAAGTGCTCCTCCGTGATCTCGCCAAGCGCTGCAAATTCTCCACCGCCGGCGTTGGCGAACAGGACGTCGATCGTTCCTGCTTCCTCTTTTACGATGGCGAACAGGCGGTCGAGGTCGGCGAGGATGGACACGTCGCCCTGAATGCCGCGCGCATTTTCTCCAACCTCGGCAACGGCCGCATCGAGTTCCTTCTGGCGCCGGCCGCTCATGAAAACCCGCGCCCCTTCCTGTGCAAAGCGCTTGGCCGTCGCGAGGCCGATTCCGCTGTTTGCACCCGTTATCACGGCCACTTTTCCACTGAGCTTACCCATTTGAAATCTCCTGATCGAGTTTGAAGATTCATTATGGTCGGGTACATTCTGTTAGGCTAGTACCTACCTAAAGGTATGTGTGGAGATTCTTTTTATGGAAAACCGGGTATATAGCTGCGGACTCGAGATCGCACTCTCGGTTGTCGGCGGGAAGTGGAAGCCGATCGTGCTGTTTCATCTGAACAGTGGGCCGCGTCGGTTCGGCGAATTGAAGCGTCTTGTCGCCGGTATCAGTGAAAAGGTCTTGATCCAGCAAGTTCGCGAGTTGGCCGAGGATGGCATTATCGTGCGGCGTGATTATCGGGAAGTGCCACCCAGGGTCGATTATGAAATGACCGAGTTCGGCAAGACGCTGGCGAAAGCGCTCATGCCACTCTGTGCCTGGGGCGATGAAAACCGGGAACGGATAGACAGTTTGCTGCTCGATAAGACAAAGACTGAATAGATTATGTTTGGTCTACTGATGAATGGATTGCAATCGAGAGTCTGAGTTAGCCATCCCCGGACACTGGATCTTTTGCGTGGACTGACGAATCGGACCGGTCGCATAACGCGTGCAGCTCGCGGCAGATGGCGCCCAACAATGTCCTGCTGGATAAAACTCAAGGTGGTCACGCATCAGTTGCGCGAGTAGCTCAAAGGGAGCCAAGGTGCGCTCGCACGCTGCAACTTCCGCCGGTATGAAACGGGTAAGCTAGCGTCATTTCAGACACAGGAAACAGACCATGCAGGTCAGCCCGCCTTCTTTCATGGAAGAACGCTTCGAGGCGCAACGCCAGGCGTTCGCGGCGGAATCGAATCCGCCGCTGCGCGTTCGCATGGACCGGCTGAACCGGCTGCTTGCGTTGACGGAGGATCATGAGAGTGAATTTGTGTGCGCGATCGATGACGACTTCGGCGGGCGGTCCGCTCATGAAACGCGGATCGCCGAGTTGTTTGTCGTGCGCGCCGGAATCCGTCACGCACGCAAACACCTGAAGCACTGGATAAGTCCGCAACGAGTCGCGACCAGTTTGCACTTTCGGCCTGGCTATAACCGCCTGTTGCGGCAACCGCTTGGTGTGGTCGGTATCGTATCGCCGTGGAACTATCCCATTCAATTATCGTTGGGGCCGGCGTTGGCGGCCATCGCCGCTGGCAACCGGGTGCTCCTCAAACCCTCCGAACTCACTCCCCGATTCTCCGAATTGCTGGACCGGCTGGTTCGCGCTTCGTTTGCGCCCGATGAGCTGAGTGTGGTGAACGGCGGCGTGGACGTAGGTCAGGCTTTTGCCCGTCTGCCGTTCGATCACCTGTTCTTTACCGGATCGACCCAGGTCGGCCGGCAGGTCGCCCAGGCCGCTGCGGCAAACCTTACGCCGGTGACGCTGGAACTCGGCGGGAAATCACCTGCAATAATCGATGCCTCCTGCGACATTGCTGCCGCCGTGGCGAGCATTGCCTATGGCAAGTTCCTGAACGCTGGACAGACCTGCATTGCGCCGGACTATGTTCTCGTGCCGGCGGGTCTGGCCGACAGCGTTGCCGATCAGCTCAAGGCGGCAATTACGCGCCTCTATCCCACGCTGATCTCCAACCCGGACTATACGGCGATCATCAGCGCGAGGCATCGCGAGCGGCTGCTTGCGATACTCGAGGAAGCGCGTGATGGCGGTTCGCGCATTGTCGAAGTCAATCCGGCCGGCGAACGTTTCGACGAAGGTACGCGAAAACTTCCACCGACGCTGGTGGTCGGCGCGGCCGCAAGCTCGCGTCTGATGCGAGAGGAAATCTTTGGTCCGCTGCTGCCCATTGTCGAATATGACGGGCTTGACCAGGCCATTGCGATGGTGAACCAGGGCAACCGGCCGCTCGCGCTTTATTGGTTCGGCCGGAGCGTCGTCAATCGCGACCGGGTGCTGCACGAGACCGTGTCAGGCGGCGTCACCATCAATGATTGTCTTTGGCATCTGGCGCAGGAAGCGCAGCCGTTCGGCGGAGTCGGCCCGAGCGGCATGGGCGCTTACCACGGCGAATGGGGTTTCCGTACATTCAGCAAAGAGAAACCGGTTTTCTACCAGGCGCGCCTGAATGGCACCCGTCTTTTCCATCCTCCATACGGCAAGACCTTCGACCTGATGCTGCGGCTGATCAAGCGTATGACGTGAACAAAACGGCCGCGGCGTGGCGCGCGCTGACTCACCTCAACAACTGGGTGTTCGAAACGGTGCCGCAGGCGGGCCTTGACGGTCGTAAGGGCTATCAGGCGCGCGGCAAGGCATTGGCGGGGTCATCCGCCGTCAACACCATGGTCTATGTGCGCGGATATCGTTCGGACTACGATCATTGGGAATCACTTGGCAATGAAGGACGGTCGTACAAGGCGCCCATCCTCAGTCCATGAACGCGATTGATCGCGACGCTGTCCGTGGACCAGCATGAATGTTGCAAGCTTAGCCACGCATCACTGCCCGGCGAGGCGAACGGGTATAGCCCCTTCGATGACCTGCATGCTGCGTCCGAACACCACGCGCGAGAAGAAGTGCGCCAGAACGGATTCAGCCAGCTCCCCCGTTACGGCCTGCGGATTGATCGAATAGAAGAACCGCACGCCGTTGCATAACGCCATCAACCCAAGCGCAAGCGTTTCAGCGGGCAACGGTGTACCCGCGCGCACTGAAAACTCGCGGATATGTAAAGTTAACTGGTCGAGCTTTTCACGCAGGAAAGCGTTGAAGATAACGCGGAAGTGAGCGTCGCGCGACGCCAGCAGTTGCGCTTCGACCCATAGCAGGAAGTTCTTGTTGTCACGATATAAATGGCTGTAAAAAAGCAATGCGCGGTCTTCCAGATCCTCACGCGTGACTTGTCCTTGCATAAGGTCGTGCAAGCCCGCTTGCATGGCAAGGTGATCGCGTTTGAGAAGTTCGATTAGCACTTCCTGCTTGCTGCGAAAATTCGAATAGAACGCGCCACGCGTATAACCTGCGGCCAATACGATCTCTTCAACGCTTCCCGCGATGAATCCTTGCTTTGTGAAAATGATCTGAGAAGCGTCGAGCAGACGTTGGCGCGTTTGTTCGCGGGCTTGCTCGCGGGTGAGTCGTTCGCGGTTCATGTGTTCATCGCGACTATTGGGCGAGTTGGGAAGCAGGTGTTGTCAGCGGTCCGTCTGCAATCGTCTGGAGCGATTCCATTGTCACTTAAGAACCGGCCCTGCGGGGGCAGCGCCCGTGACGCGGTTGCGATCCGGGTCGCAACACCGCCGGGATAAACACAGGCAGCACTCACAGACACATCCTCCCTCTCCCGTCCCATGCGCAACGCCTCGGTGTATTTGTAGACCGCCGTAGACCGCGAATTTCTGGCATTCATTGTATCCGCCCTGCGTTGGGATCGCGATAACGCCGAACAGGCGCGACGTGTTCATCAGATTGCATTTGTGCCCAAGCTTCGAGCTTTAGGGCGAAAGCGCGGTCCCGCATGCATCGCTAAAGCGAATCGAAAGTGCATGCGCCCGCGCAGCCCTGTAGAATCTTTTTGACCAACAATTAGCCAGGGTTGCAATGAAACTGACTGACGACAAAGCTCAAGCGCGCTCAAACTCCAGCGGCAATCACTCATTTCGAATCCTTCTCGCATGAACGACTTTGCCCGTTTGCCCGGCCACCGCTTTCTGCATTCGCCGGGACCTAGCCGCGTTCCGGATGAAGTCCTGCACGCAATGAGCCGTCAGCCGATGGATCTGGCCGACCCGAGGCTGGATCGCTGTATTGCCGCGTGTGAAGCCGGCCTGAAGCGCGTACTGCAGACAGAACAGTCGGACGTATTCCTCTATGCCGCGAATGGGCACGGTGCGTGGGAAGCGGTCATCGCCAACCTGATTGCGCCGGGTCAGGCGGTGCTGGTGGCTGGCACGGGCCACTTCTCGGAATCGTGGGCGGTGCAGGCCGAGGCAATGGGCGGTCGCGTGATTCGGACACCCTGGGTGGAGGGACGTCCAATCGATCCGGCGGATATCGAAGCCGTGCTGCGGGACGACGTGAAACGCGAGATCGTCGCGGTCTTCATCGTTCACACGGACACGGCAAGCGGCATCACCAACGATCTGCCGGCCATGCGGGCGGCGATCGATCGGGCCGATCACGCGGCGCTGCTCGTGGTCGACGTGGTTGCGTCGCTTGCAGCGGCGCCGTTCGCCATGGATGCAACGCGCATCAACGTGGTTCTTGGCGCCAGTCAGAAGGCGTTGATGGTG
This sequence comes from Caballeronia sp. LjRoot31, assembly GCF_964253885.1. Lineage (NCBI taxonomy): Bacteria > Pseudomonadati > Pseudomonadota > Betaproteobacteria > Burkholderiales > Burkholderiaceae > Caballeronia > Caballeronia sp. LjRoot31. Next base: position 2,218,663 of record NZ_CAXURX020000002.1, on the reverse strand, counting down.
CCGCCCGGACTCGCGTTTGTCGCGGTCGACGCAACGGCAATGGAGGTCTCGCGCCGCAACTCCACACCGCGTTTCTACTGGGACTGGGAGCGGCGGAGAAGTCCGCTGTCGTACCGCAAGTTTTGCGGCACGCCGCCGCAAAGCCTGATCGCAGGGCTGGAGGCGTCGCTCGGGCTGATCTTCCGGGAAGGCTTGACCGAGGTGCTGGAACGCCATCGGCGAATCGCGGAAGCGGTGCATGCCGCGGTGGAATGCTGGAGCGAGGCGGGCGCGTTGCGGTTTTTCTGCGAGGTGCCGGCTGCGCGTTCGGTGTCCGTGACGACCATCGAGGTGAGTGCGGGGATCGATCCGGAAGCAATCCGTAGCGTCGCACGCGAGCGTTTCGAAGTCGCCATCGCCGGTGGTCTCGGGCCACTTGCGGGCCGCGCATTTCGTATCGGGCATCTCGGCGACATTAACCCCGCGATGATCCTTGGATGTCTCGGCGGCGTTGAAGCCGCCATGACCGTGCAGGGTGTTCCGTTCGGGCGCGGTGGCGTGGAGCGTGCGATCGCACGTCTGGCCTCGGACTAAAGACTCGGGCAGGCAGTCTGCAGGTCTTCTTCGGGTTAGCCGGAATACGCGGAATACGGTTAGTGACCCGAAGAAGATCATTGCCCGGGAGCGCACCCGGAAAAAAATTGAGCCAAGTGTGTTCTTCCGAACCGCCAGGGGCACGCCGCGTTGCTATAAAACGAGGGCGAACTCGGGGAGAACACCATGACGGAAGAACAAGCGCGCGGCATTCTTGCCGCGAAAACGGCTGCTCGCGAATACGTGCTTCGACGGCTTGTCGAAGACAAGACGTGGGAGCGTCGGACCAGCCCTGCCACGACTGCGACAATTGTCCGCGATAGTTTCGACGGCCTTGCCAGACTAACCAATGCTCAATTGGCCAAGGCTGCCCACGACGCGGGAATTTCAGATAGTGACCAGCAGGTCATGAGCATGACGACCGTGCTCACACAGTTGGCGCCCGCGGTATAAGCGCCAGCCAGGGTATGAAGACGCGAGCTCAACCCTTGTTGATTCAGCGAGCGTGTTTGACGGCTCCTTAATCAGTCCATGATCCATCCGCCGCGCAAAACCGGCCCTTCATCAAACCAGCTGCGATTCCGTCATCCGCCGCATTGCTTGCGGCGACTGCCCGAACGCACGCAGAAATGCACGCCGCATTCGTTCACGATCACCGAAACCACTCTCGCGTGCGACTACATCGACTGAATGCCGTCCCGCTTCCATCATCAGGCGAGCGGCTTCCACGCGCAGATTTTCTATGGCCCGGGCGGGCGACTGTCCGGTTTCGTCGGTGAAAACCCGGCTGAACTGGCGCGGACTGAGGTGGGCAACTTCCGCCAGCTCTTCAATCGACAACTTCGCGGTCAGGTTGGATTTTGCATAAGCCAGCGCGGTCTGCACCCGATCCGATTTCGCGTCGAGTTCGAGCAGCGCGGAATACTGCGACTGGCCACCGGCGCGACGATGATAAACCACCAGTTTTTTCGCCACGAGCCGCGCCGTTTCCGTACCCAGGTCTTTCTCGACGAGCGCCAGCGCAAGATCAATCCCGGCACTCGCACCGGCGGACGTCCAGATCGGGCCGTCGACGATAAAGATCCGGTCCTCCTCCATCCTGACCTGCGGATACGCGCGCTGAAGCGCCCGCGCGTAGTACCAGTGCGTGGTGGCGCGGCGGCCGTCCAGCAAGCCCGCCTCGGCCAGTACAAACGCGCCTGTGCAGGTCGCCGCAATGCGTTGTGATGTCTTCAGGGCGTCGCGAAGAAATGCCGCCACGCCGGCCGAATGCGGCGTGCCTATGTTGTCGCCGGTGACGATCAGGGTGTGGAACTCGCTGCCCTTGAAACTCGCGGTCTCGATGCCGAAGCCTAACGAGGAGCGCACGGAGCCGCCGTGTTCCGACAACAACTGCACCTCGTACGCGGTTTGTCCGACGGTTGTGTTGGCAAATTCGAACACGGTCGAGACCGCCAGCCCCAGCACCTGAAAGTCCGGATAAACAATGATTCCGATCGTTTTCACATGGCCTCCTGCGTACCGGGAACGGAATTCCCGATTGATGTCCTAAAAAGTTGCATCTATGTCATTGAGGACATGATCTCATACTTCTACTATTCCGTTCACACACCGGCGCTTCCGCCGGAACACTTGAAAAACTGGAGAACGGAAATGAGCAATGTAGCGAACAAAGGCACGGCCTTGGTGACGGGCGCTTCGACTGGCATTGGCGCGATCTACGCGAAACGGCTTGCCGAACGCGGCTACGACGTCATCCTGGTGGCGCGTAATCGCGACCGCCTGAACGCGCTGGCAACGACGCTCACAACGTCCACCGGACGGAATTTCGAGGTTGTCGTCGCGGATTTGGGCACGCCTGAAGGCGTGCGGAAGATTGAAGACGTCCTGCGTAATGACTCCAGCATCACGATGCTCGTGAACAATGCCGGCGTGGGCGCGACCGCGCCGCTCGTGGACTCGGACATCGACAAAATGGACGCGATGATCACGCTCAACGTGGTCGCGCTCACGCATTTGACGAAGGCTGTCGTGCCGGGTTTTGTCGCGCGTGGCGGCGGAACGATCGTGAACATTTCATCGATTGTCGCTGTGTCGCCGGAGACGCTGAACGGTGTGTACGGCGGCAGCAAGGCGTACGTGCTCGCGTTGACACAGTCGTTGCACCATGAACTTGGCGCGAAGGGCGTGCGGGTCCAGGCCGTGTTGCCGGGCGCAACCAGCACGGAGTTCTGGGACATTGCGGGCACGCCGGTGAGCTATCTGCCGGAGGGTATCGTGATGACGTCGGAAGACATGGTGGACGCAGCGCTTGCTGGCCTCGATCAGGGCGAGCTGGTCACAATTCCTTCGCTGCCGGAAGCGGCCGACTGGAACACGTTCGAGGCGGCTCGCCAGGCGTTGGTGCCTAACCTTTCGCGTCGGCTGCCGGCGGCGCGTTATGGCGTAACGAGCGGCGCGCAGCACTAAGCGATCGTGTAGTAAGCAACCCGATGCCGACGCGTTCCCTTCAAGCGCAGACGATCGTTCTTGAAGGGAGAACGAAATGGTGCGTCTGCGCATTGGGCTGTTTCGAAGAATCCTTAAGCATGTTTGTAAGCTTCGACTCGGCCAAGCTGAATCCGGCGATTGCCATTCACCAAGACCTTTAAGCCGCGGACCAGGCGCTATTGCGCTACCTCGCCAAGGCTATCTAAACGCTCTTTAGCGCCCTCATCCTCCGAATAGCGTGCAGCAATGCGCTCATTTCCCGCCGTCACGCCGATAGCAACTGTCGTAACCTCAGTGATGTGATGGCGCTTTCCCTTTCCCGCAGACGTTCGAACCATGGCGCATCAATTCCATGCCGGGTGAAAAAGGTAATCGCACCCCGGCAGCATCCACTGAACCCAAGCCTCGACGATTGACCCATGACAACTGTCCCAACAAGCGCACCTTCCACTGCGGACTGGCATCAGTCGGCTGCTTCGCTATGCCTGGCCGGACACTATGCGCAAGCGTTGTCGATGGTTAAGCCGATGCTTGACCCGCATCCGGCTTTGACGGGAAGCGCGCTGGCGGAGGCCTTGAATATAGCGGCGGTCTCTTCGCTAGGCCTGAGCCAACTGGCCGACGCGCAAGCGTATTGGCGGCAGGCTATCGAGGCCAAGCCTGATTTCGTCGATGCTTATAACAACCTCGGCATGCTGCTCAAGGGACTTGGCTCTCTGACGGAGGCGGTGGTTGTCTATCGGCAACTGCTGGACATTCGCCCGGACCTTGCAGAGGCCAGCAACAACCTCGGCGCGGTGCTCTACGATCTCGGACGCCTGCATGACGCCGAGGCGGCTTACCGGCATGCGCTTGCGATCCGTGCGGATTATCCGCAGGCTCACTACAACCTGGGCATCGTGCTCTATGACCTGCGCCGTTGGCACGAAGCGGAAAGTGCCTACAGGCAGGCATTGGTTCTATCGCCCGATGCGGGGGCTTACAACAATCTGGGCAACGTGCTCAAGGAACTCGCCCGCCTGCCGGAAGCCGAGGCGGCGTATCGGCAGGCGCTGATCCTCAGGCCTCAATACGCCGGAGCGCTCAATAACCTGGCGAACGTGCTCAAGGAAGTAGGCCGCCTGCCCGAGGCCGAGTTCGCTTGCCGGATGGCACTGACTATCCGCCCCGATTACGCCGAAGCTCACCTTAACCTGGGCGCCTTGATGGGTGCCCTAAACCGTCTTCCGGAAGCCGAGGCGTCTTACCGGCAGGCACTCGCAGTCCGGCCCGACTATGCTGAAGCTCACTACAACCTGGGCATCGTGTTGCAGACGCTCGACCGGCTGCCCGAGGCCGAGGCCGCGTACCGGCACGCGCTGCTGATTCGCCCGGATATTGTTGAAGCCCATAACAACCTGGGCAACGTGCTGTGGGCACTGCGTCGTTCGCCTGACGCCGTTGCGGCTTACCGGCGAGCGCTTGCGCTTCGCCCCGATCTCGCCGAAGCGCACCACAACCTCGGCAACGTGCTGAAGGAACTCGGCAATCTGACCGACGCCGAGGCAGCTTTCCGGCGAGCACTTGCGATCCGTGCCGACTATCACGATGCGAAAGTCAGTCTTGCAACGCTGCTGCTCAGCATGGGCGAATTCGAAGAGGGATGGCAGCTTTACGATTCCCGTTACGATCAGCCGGGATTCATTCATCACCAGACGCAGTCCCTGCTGCAGTGTCCGCGATGGCGAGGCGAAGCGCTTGCGGGCAAGTCGTTGCTGGTCTGGCAGGAAGATGGTCTTGGCGACATGGTCCAGTTCGGCCGCTACTTCTCGTTGCTCAAGGCACAGGGCGCGATCCATATCGCATTTGCCTGCGCGCCTGCGCTGCATCGGTTATTCGCGGATTTGGAGGGCGTCGATGCGGTCCTCGACCACGAAGCCGCGCTAAGCCGGGCCTCTGGGTACGACTACTGGACGAGCCCGATGAGCGTGCCGCTGCATCTGCGCACGACCACGGACACCATTCCCGATCCCATCCGCCTGACGCTTGACCCATTACTCGTCGAACACTGGCGCGCGCGGCTGGCGACGCTTCCACCCGGCCGCAAGATCGGTCTGGTCTGGAAAGGCAATCCCAAACATCACAACGATGCCAACCGTTCGCTGCCGTCGCTTGCAACGCTTGCGCCTCTCTGGAGCGTGCCCGGGGTCAGCTTCGTGAGCCTGCAAAAAGGGCAGGGAGAAGAAGAGGGACAGTCGCCGCCTGCGGGTCTTCCGCTGTTGCACCTCGGGACAGACCTGACCGATTTCGCCGATACCGCTGCCATCATCGGAGAGCTCGATCTGGTGATCTGCGTGGACACCTCCGCGGCGCATATTGCTGCGTCGCTGGGCAAGCCGTGCTGGGTGTTGCTGCCGCGAGAAGACATCGACTGGCGCTGGATGCGCGAGCGCGAAGATTCGCCGTGGTATCCGCAGACGCTGCGGCTGTTCCGGCAAGCCGCCGATGAGAGTTGGTCCACGGCTGTCGAGCGGGTGCGGCTGGCGTGTCTCGCGGCATTCTCAAGCCCGGGTCATTTGCCGCCAGGATGAAGCGAACACTTCCCGGCGTTCGCTTTGCTTCGCTATAAGCCCTGCTTCCGAAATAGCTTTGTAAAGAAAACCGCTTGCAGCGGCAGGGATTTTAAAATGCTTCAGAGTGGATGTCGATTTTCGGCAACCTCGTTCGTCGTTAGAGAAACCAGCCTTTCTCAACCCGAGGTGATCCAATGACATTAAAGCTCTACGCCCATCCGTTCTCGTCTTACTGCCAGAAGGTCCTGGTTGCGCTGTACGAGAATGGCACGCCGTTCGAATGGCGTGCGTTGTCGCATGAGAACCCGCAAGCGATGGCGGAGCTGACGGCGCTCTGGCCAATGAATCGCTTTCCCGTGCTCGTGGATGGTGGACGCACCGTGGTGGAGGCGAGCATTATCATTGAGCATCTGGGGCTGTATCATCCGGGCCCCGTGCCGCTGCTGCCTGAAGATGCCCGCAGCGCAATGGAAGTTCGCGGCATGGATCGTTTCTTCGACAACTACATCTCGACTCCGCAGCAGAAGATCGTGGGCGACAGCTTGCGGCCGCAAACGGAACGGGATCCACGAGGCGTGGCCGACGCACGCGCGATGCTCGACACCGCTTATGGCTGGCTCAATGGACTCATGGCCGCGCGCGAATGGGCCGCTGGCGATCACTTCAGCCTGGCCGATTGCGGCGCCGCGCCGTTCCTGTTTTATGCAGACTGGACACATCGCATTGACGCGTCGTTTCCTCACGTGATTGCATACCGGCAACGACTGCTGGCGCGTCCGTCATTCGCGCGCGCGGTTGACGAGGCGCGGCCGTATCGGCCGTTGTTTCCGCTGGGAGCGCCTGCCGATCGCGATTGAATCCGGCGGTCTGCATGAAGCCGGTGAGCCGAGCCGTCGCCCGCACCCCCGGGCAAACCCGATGTATCGCATCCGTTGCCTCGCACCCCTTTAGTTTTTCCTGCAATCGGACGATATACCGAGGGACGTCACGCGGAATTCGCGAACCCGGCATGTCGAGACGCAGCCGGGGAATTCCACGCAAATTAAAACACCGGAGGCAAGGGATGACGGGTTTCGGATTCGGACAACGCGGGCGCACGCTGACGGCGGTCGGCAAGATCGCCGAGCATGCGGGCAAGCTGGGTATCGAGATTTGCGATGTATCGGGGCACGTCGAGGAAGTGGCGGCCCGCGCTACGCGTCAGGCGGATTTGTGCCACGGCTTGCAGCGTTCGGCAATGTCGACCATGGAGGGCAACCAGCGGATTGCCGCGGCGGCGCGTCAGATGCGTATCGTGGCAGATCAGGCCGCATCCGGCGTCAGCCAGTCCCAGGAGACGGTCAGGGTGTCGCTGGCAGACATCCATAGCCTGGTGGACAGCGTCTCGGTGATGGCGGCGGAGATCGAGACCTTGCGAGAGTCATTGAGCGACGTCAGCAAGATCTCCGAAGAAATTTCGATCATCGCGCGTCAGACTAATCTATTGGCCTTGAACGCCGCGATAGAAGCGGCACGTGCGGGCGAGTCCGGTAAAAGCTTTGCCGTGGTCGCGGCTGAAGTGAAGGCGTTGTCCGCCAAGACCGCGCAGGCCACGTCGGAGATCGGGACAACACTCACCAGATTGTCGGGTCAGGCCGATCTGCTGATGGCCGAAGGGTCCGCCAGCGCGGTACGTGCACAGCGAGTCAAGGAGGGCACGCATGCGATCGGCGACGTTGTATTGGCAACGGGGAAAGCGATCACTGAGTTGAGTGTTGAAGCGGAGCAAATCGCTTTGCAGACCGAAGCAATCGACCAGCAATGCAGCGGGCTTGCGTCTCAAGTCTCCGAGATGGTCGGAGGCGTCGAGCAGTCAAGCGGCAGCTTCACGAAGGCGCGCGATCAGTTGAGCAAGCTGTTGGGCGTGTCCGAAACCTTGATCGAGTTGACGGCGGAAGCGGGGATAGAGACACCCGATACGCGGTTTATAGACGCGGTCATGACCGCCGCGCAGAAGATCGGCCGGGCATTCGAGCATGCCATTTCGCGCGGTGAGATCTCGGCTGCGGACCTTTTCGATCATGCCTATAACCCGATTGCCGGTACCAATCCCGAGCAATTCACGACCCGCTACATTCAGCTTGCCGATCGCATCCTGCCGGAAATCCAGGAGCCCTTGCTGGCGCTGGATGAACGCGTGGTGTTCTGTGCAGCGGTCGATACCAAGGGTTACTTGCCCACGCACAACAAGAAGTTTTCGCAATCTCAAGGCTCCGATCCTTCCTGGAACGCCGCTCATTCGCGTAACCGGCGCATCTTCAATGACCGTACCGGCCTGGCCTCGGGGTCGCACACCAAGCCGTTCCTGTTGCAGACGTATCGACGCGATATGGGTGCCGGGGAATATGCGCTGATGAAAGACGTGTCCGCGCCGATCATGGTCGCAGGCCGTCATTGGGGCGGATTGCGACTTGCTTATAGCGTCTGATTGGCGATTGGTTGATCAGCGCGCGTTGACGATCCATGGGTGACGTTTCGACCAGATTCGTTTGCCGCTGGGCAGCGCAACGCTTTACTGAGCGGGTTCCTGCTAGAGTCTCGCAGGCCCGACAGGAATCGCGAGAGCCATACCTTCATGCTTAGTTATGCGAATAAAGCGCGGCATCCAGATAAGCAAGCTGGCCATCCTGCTCTGCATGCACAAGCGCTTGGCAGACCTGTGCACGCGTCTTCGGTGCGACGGCCTGTCCATACGGCGGAACCCATTGGCTGGCGGCCCTTCGCCTTCAAGGCCTAAGGTCTTGCAGCAACTTCATCCAGATGCAGCAGCAAGTCCGCCGGATCTTCGTACACGCGCAGCGCGCCGGCGCGTTCCAGTTCATCCATTCCGTATCCGCCGGACAGCAGTCCCACGCCGAGCGAGCGGCAGCGCCGCGCGGCGAGCATGTCCCAGATGCTGTCGCCCACCACGACGGTATGCTCGATCGACACGCCCAGACGCGACGCCGCTGCAATGAAGAGGTCGGGGTCAGGTTTGGCGTACTTCACGTCGTCGCGCGTGACGACCACGGACTTCGCCGGATCGACACCGAGTGCTTCTAGATTCACGGCCGCCGTTTCCATGCGGCCGCTGGTCGCAATGGCCCAGCGCGTGCCCGCTTCGGTGAGCGCGGCGAGCAACTCGCGTGCGCCGGGCAACGGGCAAACCTGTGCACGCAGGCGCTGATAAACGTCCGCATGCGTGCGGCGCAAACGCTCCACGCGCTCGGGACTGATCTCCCCGTGCGTTTCACGCAGCAACTGGTTCGTGAAGAGGCCCCCGCTCATGCCGATCTTGCGATGGATGCGCCATACCGACAGCTCGATACCTTCCGCATCGAGCGCTTCTTTCCATGCAAGTACATGCTGGTACACGCTGTCGACCAGCGTTCCGTCGAGGTCGAACAGGAATGACGTTTCGATTCGCATGAGGGGATCCTTTGACGGTAAGTTCAGGCGACGTGATGAGTTTTATGACAGCGTACGCCTGAATCTTGTCATTGATGCGCTCGTGATGTTCCGCACGCTGCGGGTTCTCGTTTGGTTCTCGTTCACAGTTTGCGGATCAGCCGGCAAACCTTACGGCGAGCTTTATCGCGGATGGGGCGAGGGAGCTGTGCCATTAACTAACAGGGAACTGTCACCGCCAGACAGGCTTATCATTCTTGAGGTAGTGCCTCGGGGCCTCACACGGTTTTGCGTCGCAGACCGTTTTTCCTCTGTCGCTTGAAGTAAAGCGACCGGCCCCGGCAGCACGCGGGCTCAATCTCAGGAGATCAAGGTGCAAAGAAAGATTCCGGCAACCTATATGCGTGGAGGCACAAGCAAAGGTGTCTTTTTCCGGGCGGATTCACTCCCGTCCGATAGGGCGCTGCGCGACCGCATCCTGCTGCGCGTGATCGGCAGTCCCGATCCGTATGGCCAGCAGATCGACGGCATGGGCGCCGCTACGTCGAGCACCAGCAAGGTGGTACTCGTGGGCCCGTCCGCGAGGGACGACTGCGACGTCGACTATTGGTTCGGGCAGGTGGCGATCGACAAGCCGGTCGTCGACTGGTCCGGCAACTGCGGGAACCTGACGTCGGCGGTGGGTCCGTTCGCGATCGCGCAGGGTCTGGTCGATGCGCCGCGCGACGGCACCGCTACCGTCCGTATCTGGCAGGCAAATATCAATGCAAAAATCGTCGCGCATGTACCGATGCAAGATGGCGCAGTGCTTGAAGAAGGCGACTTCGAACTCGATGGCGTGACCTTCCCCGCGGCCGAAATCAGGATCGAGTTCCTGGACCCCGGCGGCGAGGGCGAAGACGACAGCGATGATGCCGGCGGCGGCATGTTCCCCACGGGAAATCCGATCGACACGCTCGACGTACCGGGTGTCGGCGTCATCGAACTCACGATGATCAACGCCGGCAATCCCGCTATTTTCATCGACGCCGCGACACTCGGGCTGAAGGGCAACGAACTGCAGCGGGACATCAACGGCAACGCGGATTTGCTACGGAAGGCCGAGGCAATTCGCGCGCATGCGGCTGTTCGAATGGGACTGTCCCGGACTGCGGACGAAGCATCGACCCTTCGGCCCCACACGCCGAAACTCGCGTTCGTGGCGACCCCTTCCGCCTATGTGGCATCCAGCGGCAAGCCGGTCGACCCGGCGACGCTCGATATCAACGCACGCATTTTCTCCATGGGCAAGTTACACCACGCCATGACCGGTACCGGAGCGGTCGCGGTCGCGGTTGCAGGCGTGATTCCCGGCACGGTCGTGCATCGGCTTCTGGCGAACAAGACGGCTGGCCGGATCCGCTTCGGCCATCCATCGGGCGTAATGGCGGTGGGTGCAGAAGCCGAGCAGCGTGACGGTATGTGGGTGGTCACCAAGGCGATCATGAGCCGGACGGCGCGCCGGCTCATGGAAGGGCACATCTTCGTACCTTCGTCTCTTGATCCTGATAGGCACTGAGGCGTTGACGCTTTGTGAATTTACCTCGCGTCGCGGTGAAAATTTCTCGCTTTGCGCGCTGGTTCAGGATGGTTAGGCTTGTGACTAGCGGCAGACACGCGCGCTATCTTAAGCCGTGGCTCATGCACTTCGCCGCGTGGATAGGGAGGAGACGATCTTGGACGCTAAATCGATAAACCTGAGCGCAGTGGCGGCGCAGACTAAAGCGGGATACTTCAATCAGGTCCTGGCTGAGGTGAACGATCACGCGGTTCACCTTAGCGTGATGGATGCGCCATTTTTCTGGCATTTCCATCCTGACTCGGACGAAGTGTTCATCGTTCTCGAGGGGGTCTTGCTTGTTGAACTGGAAACCGCGCGATATGAGCTGAAGCCGGGCGAGATGTTGACCGTACCGGCCGGCGTCAGGCATCGGACCAGCCCTTTGACTCCGCGATCGGTGAATCTCACTGTCGAAAAAATGAACGCGGAAAGCGTACGCGTTTCCTGAGCGCTCGCGTAAAACGATGCAATTGGCGCAGGCAGTGGACCGGAAGATCGATGGGCGCAAGCACCCTCAGGCCCGCGAGACAATGCCGACGCATTCGGCATTACATCGTTTAAATAAAGACCTGCGCCATCGCAAATAAAAATTCCGTAAAGTCCTGAACGGCCTGCATATATATGCCGTAAAACGCGAATATTTACGGGATTTTTTCTTGTTATCAACCGACGAGCAATCCTACACTTCTGGCAACTGATGAGGCCGGAGGTGTCATGTCGAAGCAACGCACAGCAACGAAGAATCACACGCGTATCAGCTACGTTCATCGGGGCGTAGGCAGCGTAGTACTGAGGCGTTTTGATCCAGCGTGTGATTCGTTCGATGAGTTGACCCTGATGCTGCACCGCTCGTTTGCGCGGCTTGGCGGCATGGGGCTTAATTGCACATGCGTTGACCAGTCCGCGCTTGTTACCCGCGCGCGTGCCATGCGCGGCGACTGTTATGTCGCGGTATGCAACGGACGGCTGGTTGGAACCATGACGCTTTACGCACAGGATTGCGAGTCGTTATGCGGGTTTTATCGGCGGGATGATATTGCGAGCGTTCGCCAGTTCGGCGTCGATCCTGCCTATCAGAGCAGGGGGATCGGGAAGTCGTTATTGGCCTATGCGGATCACTGGGCCGCCATTCGCGGTTACGCTGAGCTTGCGCTGGATACACCGCAACCCGCTGCACATTTGATTGCGTTTTACCGGGGCCAGGGCTTCCGGATAGAAAACTTCGTCAGGTTCGCGGGCAAGCTGTACGACAGCGCGATTCTGAGCAAACCGCCAGTCGCTTTCCGCCACCTTGCCACGTGGTCGCGCCGTCTTGAACTGCCGCAAGCGAGGGTTGCTCACGCGGCATGACAGACAGGCCGCACTCATGCTTCGAGTGCGGCCTGTATCAAACCTTGCTTTGAAGGCTGCGTTGAAACCTGCGTTGAAACCTAAAAATCAGACCTTTACGACCGAGGCCTGATAGATCTCATCGACAGACGTTGCCAGCGTTGCGTCGAACTCGCTGTCGCTCATCGACTTCTTGAGTTCGTTGATCAACGCCCGGGAGAAGCTGGCGATCATGCCGTGATTCTTCGCGAGGCGCGTGCATGCGTCGGTCCGCGCGTAGCCGCCGGAGAGCGCCACCACGCGGACGACGGCCGGGTGCTCGATCAGCGGGCGATAGAGATCCGTCACGTCCGGGATGGTCAGCTTGATCATGACCTGGCTGCCATCGGGCAATGCCGCGAGGCCCTTGAGCAGCTCAGCCAGGAGGATGGTTTCCGCTGCCGCCTTGTCCGGGCTGTTGATCGACACCTCGGGTTCCAGGATTGGCACGAGACCGTGCGCCTGGATTTGCGCCGCGACTTCAAACTGCTGCTTGGCGATTGCCGCGATCCCTTCCTGCGACGCATGGTCGATAACCGAGCGCATCTTCGTGCCGAACACGCCCAGCTTGACCGCCCGCTCGAGCAGCGCGTCCAGCCCGGGGATCGGTTTCATCAGACGCACGCCGTTCGCTTCTGCTTCGAGCCCCTTGTCCACTTTCAGGAAAGGAACGACGCCACGGTCTTCCCACAGGAAGGCCGGAACGGACTTTCCTTCTGCCTGTCCGTCCATGGTGGCTTCGAAGAGAATGGCGCCGATGACCTTGTCACCGGTGAAGGCGGGTGCGGTCATGATGCGTACCCGCATCTCGTGCATCAGCTTGAACATCTCAGCGTCGCCGCTGTAGTCGCTCTCTGGAATTCCATACGCCCGCAGGGCGCCGGGGGTGGATCCGCCACTCTGGTCGAGGGCCGCGATAAACCCCGGTTTGTTACTCATTTGCGCCAGCATCTTGTCATTAGCCACGTACGTTTCTCCCTCTTAACTATCAAACACCGGACCAAGGATCTCTGGTCTGGACCATTGCTTTCGATGTAATAAGTGTACTGGATTGGTGGGTCAGCTTCGAAAACAAACAAACGACGATCGACCGCTTTACCCGATCGCACCGGGCAGGCGACTGCCGGATACGGCCGCCGAAACGGCGACGCGTCAGTTTACCCGTCTTCGATTCCCGCATAAGCGGTTGAATTTTCAGAAGTTCGTTCGCTTATGGTCGCGGCCCTCAAAGCCGCAAGTTTATTTCCATTTGCTGTTTTATCGCGATTTGTAAAAGCGAACTAACGGACGTCACAATTCAGTGCGACCGGTTGCATCGCTTAGACGCGCCCTACGCGAAACGCACGCAGGCGCGCGCCGATTTTACTTCGCCGGCTTTGGCCGCACTTCTTCAGATGGCGCGTTCATTCGATCCTGCTTGCTCACCGGACTGCGCTGAAAGGCTGGTCGCGAGACGGTCCTTGAGCCGCAAGAACGGTGCCTCAATCAAAAAGCGACTGAACGTTGCCGCCGTGAAAGCTTCGAGTATGCCGAGCAGGAACGCGTGGGTGATCGGCAGGTTCACGTTCGAAAAAGCGGCTGCGTCGGTACAAGCTGCGGCGGAAGCGGGTCCTTGTTACCGCCGCGGATCGCTTGTCGCGTCGGGCACTGACTGACTCGAGCCGCTTGGACATACGCGTGGAAATCTTTTTAAAGATTTGGAAAGAACCTGCGGGAGGCGCGCGTTGCTCGCCGTTTCACCCGTGGCGGAAGTGCGCAACCATGACTGCGTGAATACACGATGTCCAGCCCGGGCAACACGCGGCTGCCATGTCGCATCGCGCTTCCTGACGCTTGCCTCCAGCGGGCAGTCCACGGGCGGTTCTCATGCAGGCTCAAAAACAAACCTGACGTACGGAGCATTTTAATGTCGACGATTTCCAGCGCGTCCAGCGCTTCGAGCGTACCCACCTCGGCCAACGCCATCTCGACTGCCGCCGACACGACGGCTGCCGCCAACGCGGCCAGGGCATCGGCCGCGCAGTCCGTCATCAGCGGTTCGACGGGCAACGCGTCACTGGATGTGTCGTCGCTGGTCACGAGCCTCGTCAATGCGAAGGTGGCGGGCCAGACTGGCTCGCTGATCGCACGGCAGCGAAACGACAACACCAAACTCTCGGCGATCGGTGCTTTGCAGGCCGGGTTGTCGGCGTTGCAGGCGGGCATTGCGCCGCTGTCGAACGGTACTGCTCTTGGGCAGTTCACCGTGACTGCGGATGGCACGGGGCTGACGGCGAGCGGCAGCAGCGGCGCGGCGACGGGCAGCTATTCCATCGCGGTGACGCAAATTGCCAGCGCGCAGACGCTCTCGTCGGCCGCGTTCGGCGCAACAACCGCACTGGGCACCGGCACGATGAACGTCTCGGTCGGAGACAAGTCGATGAGCGTCGACATCACGTCGGCGAACAACACCGTGAGTGGCATTGCGAGCGCGATCAACTTGTCGTCGAGCAATCCCGGTGTCACGGCAACTGTCGTGAGCGGCACGGACGGCGCGCACTTGATCTTGCGTTCGTCGGCCACGGGTGCATCGAACACGATTGACGTTTCAGTGGGCACCGTGACCGACGATGCCGGGCTGTCCAGTCTCGGCGTAACATCCACGGCCGGTCCCAGCGCCGCGGACCCGTCGACCATTGCGTCGGTGTCGGCCGCCAGTCCGTGGACGCAGACCGAATCCGCCAAAGATGCCATGTTCGCCATCGACGGCACGGCTGGCACGAGTTCAGGCAACACGGTGACCACCGCGATCCAGGGTGTCACGCTGAACCTGACTGCGGCGGCCATTGGTGTGCCTGCCGGCACGCCGCAGACGCTGACCGTGGCACAGGACACTACGTCGGCATCGACCGCCATCAACAACTTCGTCGACCTCTATAACACCCTGGTCACGACCTATGGCCAGGTTGCCGGTTTCGACAGTTCGAAAGCCAAAGGCGCGCAAGGCGGCCCGTTGCTCGGCAACTCGATGTTCAACACGATCAAGAGCACGCTCGCAAGTATTATCAGCGGTGGCGTCAAGAACGGCAGCTCCAGCATCTCGCTCGGCGCAATCGGCATTGCTCTAAACAAGGACGGGACGCTTACCGCCGACAGTACGAAGATGGCCAGCGAACTGACGAGCAATCCGGAGGGAATGGCGGCCCTGTTCAATTCGACGACGGGCGTGGCCGCGAAGATGACAAAGAGCCTTAATGGATTCCTGGGAGAGGGCGGGCTGATTGCGAATAACCAGGACCCGCTCAACGCGGACCTCAAGGGCATCGGCACGCAGCAAGACACCCTGGCGAGCTACGCGGCCCAGTTGACTCAGCAGTACCAGGCGCAGTTCACCGCGCTTAACACGGTCATGGCGACGATGAACAAGAATTCGCAGTACCTGACGCAACTGTTCGGAGGCACCGACAGTGCTGGCACGCTGGCGAAAGGCAAGGGCGGTTAATTGGGGAGGTGGCGACGATATCAGGCGATGTTATCGGCGGTTCCCGCGCCGCCAGGTGTTCCTCGTAAGTGTCCGCCGCATCAAAGGGCGCGACGGCCTCCGCGAGCATCGACACGGTTCCACCGCGGGGGGCCATCGGCTTGCCTTCTCGGTCCGTCTTCTGGCGCGTCGATGCCATCCGCGCGTTGCTGCAAAACCCTTGATGCAAAGTCCCATGTAAGTTACCTGCCCGCGCCCGTCCTTTTATTGAGATGGACGCGCGGGAAAGTGCGTTAGCGTCAACCCGTCGCAACAACAAAATAACTGAGATGACGGACGATTATTTCCACTATCGGGGCACGCGGTACAAGCTGGAATCAGCGTGTTTTTACAGACACAACGCAGAAGTCCTTGCCGAATCAAAGGCCGCTCAAGAGATGTTCGATGGGGTGAACTCTTTTCGTCTGGCTGAGAATGAACAGTTCATCAAACACGCGAAGCGTTATCTAAGAACTTCGAACAGAACGCAGAGCGCATCGTCAACCGTGTTTGAAGTGAGCATCGGGATACGACGGGGCGATATTCTGGTGGTAGAAAATCCCGTTGGAGGCCGCGCGGGGTCGTATTCAGGAGGGTCAGTGCCACCAGCCGAGCCGGTGTATCGACCGCGTGCGATGACGCCAAGGCAGGCGTTCGGGTCAGGCGCGCTTGCTCGTTCGGGCTTGGCGGCGCAATCGGGGGGATACGGCGGGGAGCTTGGCGGCGTGGCGTCAGGTGCGGCATCTTACGCACAAAGCGCCGTTAGCGCGGTTTCGAGCGGTGGCGGGCGCTTGGATGCGCTCGTAGGCGGTATTCAAGCGCTCGCGACGCTGGCGAGCATGGGTGTGATACGGCCCAGCGAGACAGGAAGCGGAATTGATATAGGGGAGGTAACAGGCATCGGCGGCGGGTCAACCCCGCTAGGCGATGCCGCGCCGTTTGAGTTCATCAAGAGCACGGGCAGTGGTGATGTATTGTCTATGGCGGCGCGCGGCTTTGGCGAGTCAGTCGAGGCGGATTGCTTCTACCAGTACGAAAGGGATATGGACATATGTAATGCGCTCGCGGGCATGATGGGCAGCGGAATGCGCGGCCTGGCACTGTGCAAGCAAAATGCTTTTCAAGACTATCAAACGTGCAGGGGATTTTAGTATGACCACATTGGCAGCAACCTCGCTCGTCGTGTCCTATTCGCCGGACGACGAAGCGATCAAAATTCAGAATATGGAGAGCGCCCCGATCGAGGCGCTGGATATAAAAAAGCTTACGTTCCCGATTTTTCTGGATGAATTTAACCATCGTCTCGATGACGAATTCGCACGACGGCTAGGCGCTAGTCTTATCGCCGCGCTGGTTGTATCGCACCCCGAACTAAAACAGTATGTTTTCGTCACACCAGCGCCCGATGGCGGCATAGCAGGATCGGCTGATCCGTCGCCTGATTAGCGTTGCCGTTTGCCGGCTGTCTTTTTGGGATGGCGGCAGCGTAAAGTGCGTTAGCGTAGCCCCGTTGCAACCAAAGGAGACGCAACCGCATGACAACGGAACTGACCCGCTATAACGGCTATCGGTACGTGCTACGCAAGGGGCGAAGCTTCACCGACGGCGCCGAAAAAATCAAAGCGGGCCGCGCTATGCTGATGTACGCCGATATGTACGTTTGGGAATCGAATGCATTGCTTGTGGCTCGCGTCGAATCGTTCTTGCAGGGAGGCTTCTCGTGGTATTCGAAATCCCCGAAAAGCGCACGGGAAACCCTTCAAACGTTGCTCTCTTACGTGCGTGATGGCGCGGTGATTGTCATGGAGGAAGAGGGCGCGACCACCAGCGTTTTCGAGAACGGCGGCTTTACGCTTGACCCGCCAGCGCGCGAGACGAGGCGAGACACGCCGTCGCGCGACTACGAGGCGTGGTCAGCGCAATATCACGCCGAGCGGCGCGCGGAAACTCTGGCAATCGAGAAGCGCGAACGCGCGGCGATTTCGAGCGAGTCGGGCTTTCCAAAGCACATCGAAACGATAGCCGAGGCTGGCGCGCGAAACATAGCCGCCCGCGCTGCATCGGCCTTGCTTGCGTCAGTTGCGTCCTTCACATCTTCAGCGGATCAAGCGTTCGAACTTGGCGAAGTAACAGACGCTAGCACCGGGTCAACGCCGTTAGGCGATGCCTCGCCGTTTGAGCTTGGCGATATGCCCAGCTTTGGCGATAGTTTCGACATTGCGAAAACGCCTAATCGTGGCGAGCCGGGAACTTGGTACACAAACCCCGGAAGTGGGCAAATGCGTTTATATGGCGATACCGGTGCGCCTGTTGTCGATTTCGACTTCGATCACGATCACGGTCAAGGGGTTCCGCACGCGCACAACTACGGGCCACCCGGCCCATTGGGTGAACTCAACCGCGAGACAGGGCGTAGTTTCTCCCTCGTCCCGTGGTAACACAGCAGAGACAAAGCGAAATGAACACGAAAAAAAATTACCATGACGCAGATTTTATCGGCCTGCAATACACACGAGCCGAGCGACGCTTAACGCTAGATTTTCAGCTTGTGACTGGTGAATTGGCGGTCGTTTGTTGCGAGGAAGTATCGGTGTTTCGGCTTGGCGAGATGGGATTGCAGAACGTCACTTCCCGTTTGCTAATTTCGTCAGAGAGGGAATTTCAACCGAACGATATCCGCGAACGTATCAATTGGGCAGCAAGCCGCGAGGGCTGGGAATACACAATGACGGATGAACAGGCCGAGCACTTTATAATTGAGATACGGCAGCAGAAATTGACCGTGCTTGTCTTGGAGCCGTCTATCGGCGCGGAATTGGTTGTAGTCTGCAAGTCGCTTGAACACGTCGCGTAAAGCGGCTTCAGGTAGTCCGCCTACACGTTGCTTGCGGCGTGGCGAGCCTATGCCGCGTCGCTGGCGCTATCGTCGTTAGCGGGTTGCTTCTCAAAACGCCATTCCCACGCTTCAGTGCTGCGCCGAGTTATCAACACCTTACGCGGCCCGGCGCGAAGTTCGACCGGGCCTTCGCCGCTCGCTTGCAGCGCGTAATAGTGCGTGTGGCCTATGTGATAGAGCGCACAAAATTCATTGATGGTGTAAGCGACTTTTTCCGGGATTGTGTCAGTCATGGCGCGGCCCTCGTCCGTTAGTAAGCGCTCGCGTGTGCCGGTGGCGCTTGGGGTTCAATGTAGCGCGTTAAAGTCTCCACGTTTGACGCGTACGGCGGGTATTGCGCCGCTTCCCAAAGGGCACGTACGGGAATTAGCGGCCAAGCGCGGTCATTCCCGATGACGGACGAAAAAAGCCCTTCGCGTGAAGGGCTGTGTGTGAGCGGAAACGTGCTAAATCCGGCGTTTCGCGGCCATCGCGTAGTGGTCTGCTTGCGCGGGTTGTCCCGGATGCACGCGAAGCATCTCGACTGCCACCGCGCGGCAATCGGTGCTTAGGTGCGCCTAGCGGAGCGTCATCGTAATGTCGGCGTGGCCGAGCAAGTCCCGGACGGTGTTGATTGGGACGCCCGCCACAACCAAGCGCGACACGAAATCATGCCGGAAGTCATGCCACCCTCCACCGGCGCGAGCGAAATCAACCGACCGGTGATCAGGATTTCCGTCAGTGATCGGTCGAAACGGGCTTCCTTGAGAGTGCTGTTGCACATAGCATCGCGTGATGCGTGCAGTCTTACCCCGGCGATGCTGCAACTACAAACCGAGCCGACGCTCAAAGCCAGCCCCATTTTTCAAACACCAGGAGAGGACGATGCCGGACAATTTCGTGGAGTGCGGCGCAGCGTCTGAAGCGAACCTCATCGCGGCTCAGCAAGCCGATGGCCTGACGCGCGCCGACCCTTCCGTGGCCGGCGTGGATGCCGACGCCATCATCGCCTTCCTGAACGACGTTGAAGCAGCCGGGCTCGACCTGCACGCCTTCATGCTTCACCGCAACGGCCACGTGGTTGCCGAGGGCTGGCGCTGGCCGTATCGGCCTGACCGGCCGCGAAACCTGCACTCCATCGTCAAGAGTTTCACCGCCTGTGCGATCGGGCTGGCGCTCGAGGACGGGCTTTTCAAGCTCGACGATAAGGTGGTCTCGTTTTTCCCCGAGGTCATCGCGGAACCGGTCCAGCACTGGCTGACGAAGATGACCATAGAAGACCTCCTGACGATGCGCGTAGGTCACGCGGGCGAAACATCCGGGGCAGAGTGGCGATCACTGACCACAAGCTGGATCGCGGAGTTCTTCAAGATCCCGATCGTGCAAGAACCGGGAACGGCGTTCCTGTACACGAGCGCTGCCAGCTACATGTTGTCAGCCATACTGAGTCGCGTGACGGGCGTGACGCTGCATGAGTATCTCAAGCCGCGAATCTTCGAGCCGATGGGCATTGAAGGGGAATCCTGGGATATCGGCCCGGACGGCGTCAATCCGGGTGGCAACGGCCTCATCGCGCGAACCGCGGATCTGTTGAAACTCGGCGTGCTGCATGCGCAAAACGGTGTATGGGAGGGCCGGCGGCTGCTTCCCGAAAGCTGGGTCGCTGCCGCAACCAAGGCGCACGGCGAGCCCGTGAAATACGGCTATCACTGGTGGACCCGGCCCGATGGCACATATAGCGCAATTGGCAAGTTCGTCCAGATGACGACGGTGTTCCCGTTGCACGGCGCAACGCTTGCCGTTACCGGCGCAATCAAGGGCAGCGCGAAGTTGTTCTCGCATATCGACCGGTATTTTCCGGCGGCCTTTCGTGATCAGATTGGCGATCACATGGAAGACGGCGCCTCTGGCGATGCGCGGCTCAAAGCGAGGCTTGCCGACTGGCAAAGTCCGGATGCCCCGGCAACGTGGAAAGAGCCTTTTCAACGGGCCGGTGCTGTCACGGATGGAGTACGCGCACCCGGACAGGCGGACCGCTTCCTGATGCAGCCTAACCACCAGGGCGTGAGCGAATTGCAATTCGAATTCACCGGCGAGACATGCGTATTTCGTCTTATCGACGCGCAAGGTGAACATGTCATTGCCGCCGGGTTAGGCCGGTGGCTGGAGGGCCGCACCGACATGCCCGGCAGCGATCTTCACCACGGTTACCAGTTCCATAACAGTCCGGTCGTCGCCGGTGCATGCTGGCTGGATGACACGCGCCTTCAAATGACCTGGATCTTCCCCGAGACCGCTTTTCGCGATACGGTGATCTGCGAATTCTCGGGCAAGACAATCACGTTCAAGCGCGAAGTGAACATCAACGGCGGTGCGTTGCGGCATGAGGATTTGACCGGCTCAGTCGCGAGTTAGGCCGATACCAACAAGGAAAGTAAGCCCATGGCACGCGTCACGAACCGGCGCCATGCAGCAGGCGTGAATAGGACACCAGCATGCTGGCGAGCTCCTGCGCGACCATGGTCAGCGGCGAAGACCGCCGGCTGATAAGACAGACATCGCGTGGATCGAACACTTCACGAATCGGGATGTTGACGATCGAATTCGAGAACAGCTTCAACTCGACCAGCACGCGCGGCTCGATGGTCAGGTAGTCGGATTCGCAAACAATGTGCAGCGTCTCCAGCAGCGATTCCGCGGTAACAACGATCCTGGGCTCCCCCAGTCCCTCTGCTCGAAAGAGGCTGGTCAGGCGGTTCTCCGCCCCACCGACAATTCCCGCCGGCCGGATGCTGACCCAGTCGCAATCCTTCAGATCGCGAACGGAGGTGGCATGCGCCTGGGGGTGACCCTTGCGTGCGATCACGCCCGGCACCGACCGGTAGAGGCGTTCTATGTCGAGATCGACATCGCTGACTTGCGGCGCGAGTGGACACAGCGCGAAGTCGAGCCGGCCGTCGCGGATCTTCTCTATCAGCATCTTCGAATAGCCGCTGGACACATGCACGCGTACGCGCGGAAAGCGGGCAATAAAACGCTTGAGTACCGGCAGCAGGGATTCTGCCAGCGGCTCGGACGTGACACCGAGCGCGATCTGTCCTTCGGGTTCCCCCGACGACTGCTGCATGTCCTGCATCGCGCGTTCGCAATCACGAATGATCGCGTTCGCGCGAATGAGGAAGGTCTCGCCCAGGCTGGTCACGCTGATACCCTGATGCGAACGGTTCAGCAGCGTCACGCCAAGCTCGGCTTCAAGGCTCTGGATAGCTTGCGTGAGGGTGCTTTGCCCGATGTCGAGCGCTCTTGCGGCAGCACGGAAGCTGCCTTGCTCCACGACCGCGCAAAACACCCGGAGCTGGATCAACGTCATGAAAAAACCCTCTGGAATAAGTGCAACGCTCGCCCCGTCCTATGCCATGCGGGCCGGAGCGATGCGTTCGGCTTGTGCCAAGCATAGCCGTCCAGAAAGCCAACGTGTACCGCTGAATCCCGATGCCCCGATGCCCCGATACCTCAGGCAGCCTGAAAGAGACCGTGTACGCGTTCGTCGCTTTGAGAAGCAGAGCTGGGCGATGCCGCGAGCGAGTAGAGGTCCTTGCAGTTCGACGGCTGCGCGATCAGGTCGATCCGCGTGCCAATTCCCTCGGCACGCACGAGATCATTCAGGTAACGCAGCGCCGAAAAGTCTTCCAGCGCGAACCCGACTGAATCGAATACGGTCACCTGTGCATCTGATTCGCGGCCTTGCACTTCACCGGCCAGCACGCGCCAGAACTCGATCACGGGCGAGTCGGCGGGAAGCTGCTGGATGTCGCCTTCTATGCGTGTCTGCGGTTCGAACTCCACCATCACGCGGGCGCCGTTCAGCACGTCGGCATGCAACTCGGTCTTGCCGGGACAGTCACCGCCCACGGCGTTGATATGCATCCCCGCTTCAATCATGTCGGGCGTGAGAATGGTCGCGTTGGTTTTATCGGCGGTCACGGTGGTGACAATATCGGCGCCTTGTACGGCCTCGCGTATCGACGCCGCGCGCGTGAGCGTCAGTCCCTTGATGCCGGAGAGGTTGCGAATGAGTTTCTCGGTAGCGGCAGGGTCCGTGTCGAAAACGCGAATATGCTCGATGCCCAGCATATTCTTGAACGCCAGCGCCTGGAACTCGCTTTGCGCGCCATTGCCGATCAATGCCATCGACTTCGATCCCGGCCGCGCAAGGACACTTGCGGCGAGCGCGGAGGTGGCCGCCGTGCGCAGCGCCGTCATGATGGTGAACTCGCTGAGGAGCAGGGGGAAACCGGTGGCAACGTCGGCGAGTACGCCGAACGCCATCACGGTCAGCATGTTGGCGCGGGTATTGTTGGGATGCCCGTTCACGTACTTGAAGCCGTAGAGCGCGTGATCGGCAACGGGCATCAGTTCAATGACACCCTCGGGCGAATGCGCTGCAGTGCGAGGTGACTTGTCGAACTCGGGCCAGCGCAGGTAGTCGGCGCGGATGTAGTCGGCAAGGGTGTGGATGAAGGTTTCCGGGCCGATGGTGCGAAGCAGTTGCCTGATGTCGTTGACGTCGATATATCGAGTCATGGTGCGTTCCTGAACGATGAAATGAACTTGAGGGGCTACATGGGTGTGTTGAAGTGCGTTGCGTTTTACCGGGTTCGGAAGTCAGGCGCCGAGCAGCTTGCCGGTGCGTTGAGGCGTGGCACCCGTGACGCGGCCAAGCGGATCGCCGTGCTTCACGAAACGCACGTCGCGGCGCATGTAGAACACGCCGCGGGTTTTGCTGTGGACGGTGGTGGTCTCGCCGGTGTTTGCGTCGATCACGTCGAAGAGTGGCTGGCCCACCTCGATTACGTCGCCAAGCTGAGCGCGATGCACGAGGATGCCGCTTACGGGCGCGAGAAACTGTTCGCTGCCGGCAAGCGGGGTTGCTGGGCCGGCAAGCTCGGGCAAGGGCGGCGCAATGCCGTCTATGAAGCCCTGATGCGTGAGGAAGTCGATGATCGCCTGCGCATCCTGCCGCGCCATCTCATACGAAACATCACGCTGCCCGCGATGCTCGAGCGTGACGGACACCGTGCCGGTCGGAATCGGATAGTGGGCGCCGAATTGCTGCTTCAGTTGCCACCATGTCAGGCTCTGCGCTTCATCGAAGGAGTTGGCGCCGGAGTCATACGCCAGCAGCGATGCCACCGCACCGAGATACCGCGCAAGCGGTTCGGCCTCGGTCCAGATCGCCTGACCGGTGTAGATATGCATGGCGGCTTCGCGCGAGCAATGCAGGTCCAGCACCACGTCCGCGTCGTGCGCCAACAGCATGAGCTGGCGTTGCAAGCCGTCGAACAATGTGGCCGGTTGCTGCGCGGTCAGCGCTGCTTTCCAGGCTTGACGAATGATGACGAGATTTTCGTTCACATCTTGCGTGAGCCTGCCTTCGAGCGTCGCCGCAATCTTGCCGGCGAGCATCGGGAAGTCGCGGTTGTAGTTGCGGCCGCTCGCGAACTCGAAACGGCCGACGGGCGCGCCGAACAACCACTGGCTCAGTCCAAGCGGATTGGCGTTGCAGACCAGCACGATTTCGCCCCGAAGCTTGCCGTCGTCTTCTAGGCGGCGCAACTGTTCGAGCAGCGTGAGTGCAACCATCACGCCCGGCGTTTCATCGGCATGCAGGCCGGCCTGGATGTATACCTTCTTGTTACCAATCGTCCCGAACTGCTGACTTGTCAGATGGTACGCGGCGCCAGCAGTCGCGTGGGGCAAGGCATGGGAAGTGCTGTTCATGGGAAGAAAAAGGGCTCGTAGTGGCGGCAAGGTCATCTTACGGGGAGTTCACGCGGCGCAGAAGGCGGTCTGACCGATCGGGATCAGGCTGGCAGATCGCCCGCCGCACGAACCAGATTGCGGGTTTGTTTCGCCATCGCGATCAGGCGCTCGTCCCCCGCAGAAGGCGCGAGTAAGACAAGAGCATGCTCACAAGCTCATGCGCAACCGTGGTCAATGGCGATGCGCGGCGGCTGATGAGGCAGACGTCACGCGGATCGAACGCTTCGCGAATCGGGATGGTGACGAGCGACGGTGAAAACAGCTTGAACTCCGAGAGTACCGCTGGCTCGATGGTCAGGCAGTCGGTTTCGGAAACAATGTGCAGCGTTTCCAGCAACGACTCCGCCGTGAAGACGATTCGTGGGACCCCAAGCGCTTCCGCCTTGAAGAGACTGATCAGACGGTTTTCCGCACCACCGGCAATGCCCGCAGGCCGGATACTGACCCAGTCGCATTCCACCAGCTCACGCACCGTGGTGACATGCGCTTGCGGATGACCCTTGCGCGCAATCACGCCCGCGTCCGACCGGTACATGCGCTCGATGCTGAGATCGACATCGCTTACATGGGGTGCAAGCGGACACAGCGCGAAGTCGAGCGCGCCATCGCGGATTTTTTCGATCAGCATCTTCGCGTAGCCGCTGGACACATGCACCCGCACGCGCGGAAACCGTTCGATGAAACGCTTGAGTACCGGCAGCAGGAATTCCGCAAGCGGCTCGGAGGTCACGCCGAGTGCGATGTGTCCCTGCGGTTCTTCGGTCAAAGGCCTCATGTCCTGCGTGGCACGCTCACAATCGCGGATGATCGCATTGGCGCGGACCAGGAAATTTTCACCCAGAGCGGTCAGGCTGATGCCTTGGTGCGACCGGTTCAGCAGAATGACGCCCAGCTCCGCTTCGAGGCTTTGGATGGCTTGGGTCAGCGTGCTTTGCGCAATGTCGAGCGCTCTTGCTGCCGCACGAAAACTGCCTTGTTCGACGACCGAGCAAAATGCCCGAAGCTGGATCAGCGTCATGACGAATGCACTGCTTCAAGCGCGATGCGGTGATCCACAAAAGTTGGTGTGGACCTGAGCGCAGGCGCTGCGACGTCGACCAGCACAGGCATGTCGCGGCCCGTCAATTCGGCGTTGAAATACCTGCGGGACGGATCGATGTCGTCAGGGACCGTGCGCGTGATGACCTTGAAGCCATCATCGCGATTGCCTCGCAGCTCGGGCACGGCTTGCAGGAGTCTGCGGGTGTAGGGGTGCACCGGGTTATCGAAGACGGCATCGCGCGTTCCCTCTTCAACAATATGGCCCCGGAACATCACCAGCACGCGGTCGGCAATCTGCTCGACCACGCCGAGATCATGCGATATCAGCAGGCACGCAAACCGGTAGCGCTGCTGCAGCGAAACGAGCATGTCGAGGATCTGCTTCTGCACGGTGACATCGAGTGCGGACACCGGCTCGTCCGCGATGATCACGGCAGGTCTGCTCGCCAACGCGCGTGCAATCGCCACACGCTGGCGCTGGCCGCCGGAGAGCTGATGGACGAGGCGATTGGCGAATTCACCCAGGCCCACGTCATCCAGCGCGTCCGCGACCCGCTGGGCGCGTTGCGCGCGGCTCAGGGTCTTGTCGAGGCGTAGCGCCTCGCTAATGAGCGCGTCGACCCGCATGCGTGGATCGAGCGAGGAGTAGGGATCCTGGAACACCATCTGGACCGAGCGGCGCGCGGCTTGCATGGCGTCATGTCCGGCGTTGAGAAACGGCAGGCCGTTGAGCAGGATCTGCCCTTGCGCGGTGGGCGCAAGCCCGAGGATCGCCTTGGCGATACTGGTTTTCCCGCTGCCCGATTCACCGACGATCGCCACTGTCTCACCCGCCTGCACGCTGAACGATGTCGGATGCACGGCCCGCGCGAGAATCTTCCTGAACCACAAGCCCGGCACCCGGTAATCGATCGCCACGTCCTT
This sequence comes from Caballeronia sp. LjRoot31, assembly GCF_964253885.1. Lineage (NCBI taxonomy): Bacteria > Pseudomonadati > Pseudomonadota > Betaproteobacteria > Burkholderiales > Burkholderiaceae > Caballeronia > Caballeronia sp. LjRoot31. The sequence goes on along the minus strand of NZ_CAXURX020000002.1, from coordinate 2,192,492 downwards.
CACTTCGATGACCGGCGGTGCGGATGAGCTTGGTGCGCTCAACGCGTCCTCGGTATCGGCTCGCCTTGGCAGCGCTTCGAGCAGCTTCAGCGTGTATTCATGCGAGGGCCGTGCCAGTACCGTCGCCACCGCGCCGGTTTCCATGACGGCCCCGCGTTGCATCACGAGCACTTGTTCCGTATAAGCCGTTACCAACGCAAGATTGTGGCTGATGAAGATCAGCGCGGTGCCTTCCTCGCGCGTGAGTTCGATCATCAGGTCGAGCACTTCTTTCTGCACCACGCAATCGAGGGCTGTCGTCGGCTCGTCCGCGATGAGAAGCTTGGGGCGCAGCAACATGACCGCGGCGAGCAGGATGCGTTGCCGCATGCCGCCGGAAAACTCGTGCGGATATCGTTTCATGCAGCCAACCGGATCCCGCACGCGAACCCGTTCGAGCATGGCGATAGCCTGCAAACGGGCCGCGTCGCGCGCGATGGAACGCCGCCGCATGAGCGCTTCCGTCAACTGGTCGCCAATGCGGATGGCCGGGTTGAGCGAGACCATGGGCTCCTGAAACACCATGCCAATGCCTGTGCCGCGCGTAGCCAGCCATTGCGCCGGCGTATTGCCGAGGACGTCATGCCCCTCGAAGCGGATGGTCCCCGAGACGATCTCCGCACGTTCGGGCAACAAGCCGAGCAACGCGCGGCCGACCATGGTCTTGCCGCTGCCGGACTCGCCCACGAGTGCAAGCGACTCGCCTGCGTTCAACGTGAAGCTCACGTCGTGCGTGACCTGTTTGATCACGCCTGTTTTGTCGGGGAAACCGATGGTCAGGTTGCTCACCGTCAGCAGTGGGTGTTGAACAGGAGCCGTCATCACATTCCCCCCTTCATGCGCGGGTCGAGCAGATCGCGCACGCCATCGCCGAACAGATTGATGCCGAACAAGGCAAGCGAGATAGCCGCACCCGGAAATAGCACGACCCAGATCGCCTGATCGATAGCCGTGCGGCCGTCGGCAAGCATGCCGCCCCAGGTCGGTTCGGGCGCGGGTACGCCGAGTCCGAGAAAACTGAGCGCGCTTTCGGCAAGCAGGGCCGAGCCGAACAGTGAAGTGGAAAACACCAGCAACGGCGCCACGCAATGCGGCAGGACATGGCGAAGAAGGGTCCATGCGCCGCTATTGCCCATGGTTCGCGACGCGACCACGAAGTCACGCTGGCGCAAAGACAGCGCCGCGCCGCGCGCAATGCGGCTGACTGACGGCGTATAAGCCAGGCCGAGCGCGACCACCACGCCCCATTTCGACGGCCCGACGACCGTCATGATGCCAAGCGCGAGCAGTAAGCCAGGGAACGCCATCAGTGCATCGATCAACATGGCTGCCAGCCGGTCGAACCATCCGCCCGCGTAACCGCAGACGGCGCCTATCGATGTTCCGGCGAGCAGCGCGAACAGCACGGAGCAGACGCTGACGGTAGTGCTGACGCCAGCGCCCGACATGATCCGGGACAGGATGTCACGGCCGAATTCGTCGGTGCCGAACCAGTGATGCAGCGAAGGCGGCGCGTAACGCGCATGAATGTTCACGTCGAGGGGACCGTAGGGCGTATAGACGAGATTGACCACCGCGATGAGCAGCAGAAGGCCGACGAGTACGGCTCCGATCACGAGGTTGGCGCGCCGGGCGCGCTTGGGAGAGGAGGGCATGGGCGAGTCAGAGCTTGAGGCGTGGATCGAAGATCGGATACAGCAGGTCGACCACAAGATTGGTCAGCACATACAGCAGCGCGATCACAAGAAGGCATCCCTGCACGACAGGATAATCGCGCGAATAAATGCTTTCCACGAGCAGGCGGCCCATGCCCGGCAGCGTGAATACCGTCTCGATCACGGCGCCTCCCGCGAGCAGATGGCCGAGCACAAGACCGATCACGGTGAGCGTGGGGCCGAACGCGTTAGGTAGCGTATGGCGCAACAGCACGCGCCGTTCCGACAAACCTTTGGCGCGTGCGTGAGCGATATATTCCAGCCGCAGGACCTCGATGCTGCTTGCCCGCATCATGCGTGTCACGACCGCGATTTCTCCCAGCGTGACCGCTATGACCGGCAGCACGAGGTATTTGAACGATCCCCAGCCTGCTTGCGAAAACGACTGGTAGCCGAAGGTAGGCAGCAGGTGCAGCTTCACGCCGAACAACCAGATGAGCATGATGCCGGCCCAGAAACTCGGTATGGATACCAGCATGATGCTGCCCATGACCACCGCGAGATCGCCACGGCGGTTTTGCATCCAGGCAGCGAACAAGCCGGCGGGAATCGCGATCAGACACGCGAGGAAAGTAGCCGCAAGCACGATCTCGGCGGTCACCGGAAAGGTTTCGCGGATCAGTTCCAGCACAGGCTGATGCCGGACGATCGACATACCGAAGTCGCCCGAGAGCAGATGCGAAACCCAGATCGCGAATTGCGCGGGGATGGACTGATCGAGACCAAACGAATGGCGCATTTGCTGCAGCAGCACCGGGTCGTTGAGGTCGCCGAGCATGAGCGAAGCCGGGTCGCCGGGAATGGCGCGGATCATGCCGAATACGAGCAGGGTCACGATGAAGACTGTCGGGACCGCCATCGATAGTCGCTTGATGATGTAGCTGAGCATCGGCTTGCCTAGTTCTTCGTCACGTTGGAAAAACGCTTCAGGCGCAGAGGCCAGGTCGTGACCCCCTGCAACCGGTCGCTCACAAGTGTCAGGTCGGGTGAGTCGTACAGCACGATCATGGGCACGTCGTCCATCATCATCTGGTGCAACTGTTCGAAGACCCGCTTTCGGGCGGTGCGGTCGGTCACGCCGTCGATACTGCGCAGCAGCGCGCGCGCCTTGGGGTTCTCCCATTGCACCATGGGATTCCTGGACTTGTCGCCAAGTACATCGCCATACATCAGCGCAGGCTCGATGCGCGTCGAGTAACCAAACGACATCAACTGGAAATGCCCCGAGCGGAAGTCGTTCACCTGGGTGCCCCATTCGACTACCAGCAACTTCACGTTGATCCCCGCTTGCGAGAGCAGTGACTGCATATACACCGCGGCCGAGTACATGTGCGGATAACGGCGATTGGTTTCGAGCGTCAGCGTCTGGCCCGCATAACCGGCTGCCGCGAGCAGACGCTTGACCTCGGGCAGGTCCTGTTTATATCCCACTGCGTCGCCGGAGGTATAGAACGCTTCGGCATCCGGGGTCAGCGATGAGTTGTAGCGCGCCAGGCCGCCGCTGACCGCGTTCACCACGCCCGGCAGATCGACAGCAAGCGCGATTGCGCGCCGGATGCGGACATCGGCAAGCAAGGGGTCGTGTGTTTGCATCAGCAATGCGGCGGGATCGGCTCCCGGTCCTACGATCACATGCCAGTGAGGATCGGCGGGCGGCAGGTTGTTCTCCGATATGTTCATCTCGTCGATCTGTCCGGACATGAGCGCGGAGACTTGCGCCGCCTCGTCCGGAATCGCCACGAAGCGCACGTTCGCCCGCGCATGACGCGCGCCTGCCAGTCCGCTTGGCGGCTCAGTGCGTGACTGGTATTGCGCGAACGGTTTCAGCAGGACGTACTGCCCTTGTTTCCACTCGCTGAATACGAACGGGCCGGTTCCCACCGGCTTCAGCCACGCGCCGTTCTTGTCGAGGCTTGCAGGACTCAGGATGGCGAGCGGGCAGCGCGGTTCCGTCATGTGAGTGAGAAAGAGTGCGGACGGCCGGTCCAGTTCGAACACTACGGTATGCGGATCGGGTGTGGTCACGGCCAGCACCTTCGGACCCCGGTGTCCGTCATAGTTGCCGCGGCAGACGTAGCCGGACTGCGGCTTCATGAAGTACTCGTAGCTCCATTTGACATCGGCGGAGGTGAACGGCGTGCCGTTGTGGAACAGCACGCCGTGACGCAAGTGAAACGTGTATTGTTTTCCGTCCGGCGAAATGTCCCAACTGTCAGCAAGCATGGGCGCCACCGACAAGTCGCCCTTGAGCGCCACCAGCGACTCAACCACGTTAGCGAGGATTTCGTCCGTAAATGTATTGCGTAACACGTTGCCCGGCATGGACGTCGTGGTGTCGGTGTTGATGGCAAAACGGATTTCAGGAAACGCCGGGGCAGCGGCGCTTGGCTGTGCCCATCCGCTGGCGGGCAGGGCCGCCAGGACTGCCAGCGCCCCCGTCATTGCTGCGCGCTTCATGGACGAAGCCCAACGATTTCCCACGCGGCGCGCTACAAGCTGGCGAGGGGTGGGAGACGCGGGAATTGCCATCAAAAAGTCCTTCGGGAAGGGGATTGCACAACGCTACAACCATGCGATGAATGGATAGGAAGCGATCGTAGAAGCTCATATTCGCGTTGGGAAGAGCAGTCCTGCCGATCGGCGGCCGATATTCGGATCGCCCGGGAAAACAGCACTAGACGCGCGTTTATTGATGTGGCCTGACGCTGGGTCGAAGTGGCTGTGCAGCAAGGGAAAACAGGATATCGGGCATGCAGATCATGATCGTCAGAAGTGTTCTTCCTTTCGAAATTTTTTCGACCTAGGATTGCGGCATTGCTTAATGCGTGTTTGATGTCCGGTTTATCCTGAGACCGCACCCCTGTTTTATCTCAATCTGCCCCCATCAGATGCCGTGCTCGGCCGGGAAGGATATTGAATAATAAGTTAGGAAACCAGATTAAATAATTCACTCATTTTTTAATCTTCAACTGAAACCATGATATTCCGTGAAAGGAAAACTTGTCGCGTTGGGCGCGTTCGGCCGTGGCTTTGTTGGGAGGTGCATGCGCGTGATTGAATCGCTGTATCTTCGCGTGCTTGGCCGCGTTGATGCGTGGACAGCCACACGCACGTGATCAGGACGCCGGTGCCACCGATGCACCGTTGATCTTGTGCCGCTGCAACGAGTCCGCAACGAAGCCCGAGACTTTCATCTCTTCCACGAAACGCCGGAGATAGTCAGCCGCGGCATTACCACGGCTCTTCGGCAACCCCATTGCTTGCTGGATCACCATGAAGCGTTGATCGAGCAATCGAAGGCCCGGCGTTCTGGCGGCATCGCTTTCGAGCTGTTGTTTTACGCCTGCTGCGACCTCCAGATCCTGTTCGAGAAACGCCTTCACCACGGTGGGCGACGAAGGCGCGCGAACGATCTGTGCGTGCTTCAGTTCCCGCGATAGAAACAGATCATAAGCGCTGCCTTTACCGACCGCGACGCGCGTATTGGCGCTATCGACCTCGCTGTTGTGCTGTATTGCTGAGTCGCTGCGGACCATATAAAAGCCTTCGATCAGCACATACGGCGCAGTGAACGCAACGCTTGCTCCTCGCGCCGGATCGATTGCAAAGAACCCGATATCCGCGCGTTCGTCGCTGACTGCTTCAACCGATTTTCCGGCGGTATCGAAGACCACGAGATCCACGGATAGACCCAGCCGCTTGCCGAGTTCCCTCGCCAGGTCGATAGAAACACCGGCCGGCTCGCCGGTGACGGCATCCTTGTTGGCGAGAATCGGATTGCCCAGGTTGATGGACGCGCGCAGCGTGCCGGTGGGAGCGAAAGCGGACAGCACGGATGAGTCGGTTGTCATGGAGTCTTGAGCAATGGAAGGTTGGCGTAAACCGAACCTAGGGTTTGAGAATGTCGCCGATGCACGAAAGTGCGTCGAGCGTGTGTTGAAGATGTTCGCGCAGCGCCTCGGAGGCTTCTTCGTTACGTTCCTTCTCAAGCAGCGCCAGGATATGCAGATGCTGCTTGCAATGTTTCTTGTACCGCCCGCGGTGCTGCATCGATCTATATGAAAGCAGTCGGCGTACGCGGTTCACGCGCTTGATCGTGTCGATAAAAAACGCGTTGCCGGACGCCTCGACCAGCGATTCGTGAAAGCGGACGCCGCGATCGTGCAACTGATCCGCTGTGTCCGTCTCGATACCGCCGTCGAGCAGATGCCGTTCCGCCGCGCGGCAGCGCTCAAGCACTTTGGGCTCCAGCCGGTAACCGGGCTCAAGAAGCGCCGCCGGTTCGAGCGCCAGACGCAAGCGGTACGATTTCATCAAGCTGTCGGGCGTCGTCAGCATGGTCGAGAATTGCCATCCATATCCCGGTTTGCGCTCGGCCCAGCCTTCCTGCGCGATGCGTCCCAGAACGGCCGTGAGCTGCGTCGCCGTGAGGCCGTAACGGGTCTTCAGCATTTGCTCCGACACCTCGTCGGGCAACGCACTTTTCAGGCGGTCATCGGCTATGCGGAAATACGCGTTCGTGACCGCGTCCGGGTCACTCAAACCGGTCGCGCCGGCGGTTTCCGTCACCCATTCAATCGCAAGGTCTGCCACGAAAAATCCGCGATTGCGCTCGCGGCTCAGCACGCCCTTTTCATGCAGCAGCGAGAGGGCTTCGTTGACCGGCGAGCGGGACAGCCGAAGAAGGTCCGCTATCTTCTGCGCGGGCAGATGACTGCCCACTTTCATCTCTTCGGTCCTGATCCACTCGACGATTTGCGCGGCTATCGATCTATCGTTCATGCTTCTCTTTTTCGCTTTGAGCCGCCAGGGTCTTCTGCAAGATAAGCGGAATGACGCCGCCACAGCGCAGTAATGTGACTTCCAGTTGCGTTTCGACTGCAGCCGTGACGACGAATGATTCGACGCTTGCATCCGCGCGCACGATCTTTACATCGACCCTGCAACGCGGCGCGAGGGTATCGGGCGGCGCGGTCACTTCCACCTTGTCGCCGGGCTGGATGTTCAGCGTGGCGGGGTTGATACCCGCCGGCCATCGAAGCGGCAAGATGCCCATGCCGATCAGGTTCGACCGGTGAATCCGTTCAAAGCTTGCCGCCAGCACGGCGCGAATTCCAAGCAGGCGCTGGCCTTTTGCCGCCCAGTCGCGGGAAGAACCCGTGCCGTATCGTTCGCCTGCGATGAGCACGACCGCATCGCCTTGTGCTCGATACCGCGCGGCGACTTCGTGAATCGGCTTGATGTCGCCGCTCGGAACGTGCAGCGTATGGGCGACCGGCGCGCCGGGTTGCAGGAGGTTGACCAGCGACTTGTTATAGAACGCCGCGCGGATCATGACTTCCCAGTTGCCGCGACGCGACGCGAAGACGTTCAGGTCGTCGCGGTCATCGCCACGGACAACGAGGAAGTCCGCAACGAAGCTGTCCTTCGGGATGGCGCTGGCAGGCGAGATATGGTCGGTCGTGATGTCGTCGCCGAGGACGAGCAATGGGTAGGCGCTGTACGTTCCCAACTGCGTGCCTTCGGTCACGGCTGCGAACGGCGGACGCCTTAGCGCGTTCGATTGCGGATCCCACGGGAACTGCGCGGTGGTGGGAGCATCAATGCCATGCCACGCGGGATTCGCGCTGGCGATCGCGAACGCGCGCGGATAGTCGGCCGGTTCCGCCGCCTGTTCAAGCAGCGTCGCGATCTCTTCTCGCGTAGGCCATAGATCGCTCAGGAAGACTGGTGTGCCGTCCGGTGTGGTCTGCAGAGGGTCGCGGCTGAGATCAGCTTGCGCGTCGCCCGACAGCGCAAATGCAACGACCAGCGGCGGCGACATGATGAAGCCGATATCCAGATCGGGATGAATGCGGCCGGGGAAATTCCGGTTCCCGGACAACATGGCGACCGGATAAATTGCCTTGGCGGCAAGCGCGGCTTTCACGGGTTCGGTGAGCTGGCCCGAGTTGCCGATGCACGTGGTGCAGCCGTAACCTACGATATCGAAACCCAGTGCCGACAGATCGTCAATCAGCCCGGCGCGCTCCAGATACAACGCCGCTGCGGGCGAGCCGGGCCCAAGCGAGGTCTTGATCCAGCCCGGCACCTTTAGGCCCAGCGCGCGCGCTTTGCGGGCCACGAGCCCGGCAGCGATGAGCAAGGCCGGGTCCGACGTGTTCGTGCAACTCGTGATGGCAGCGATTGCGACAGAGTGCTTCGGCATGCCGGGCACATTGGCCTCAGGCACGAACGCTAACGTTTCGAGTGCCGCCGATGTGGCAGAGAAATCGAGCAGATCCTGGGGGCGCCGCGGACCGGCGACATGCATGCCGATCGCGTTCAGGTCGATCTCGATGGTGCGCGTGAAAACCGGCTGGGCGGCAGGATCGAACCACAGGCCCGCCCGCTTGGTGAACACTTCGACGAGCTCGATTGCAGCCGCGCTGCGATTGGTCATGCGCAAGTAATCGAGCGTGGATTGATCGACGGGGAAAAAGCCCGTGGAAGCGCCGTATTCCGGCGCCATGTTCGCCACGACCGAGCGTTCGCCGGCCGTCAGCGTGGCGACGCCCGGCCCAAAGAACTCGACGAATTCGCCGGCAACGCCAATCTCCCGCAGCCGTTGCGTCACCGTCAGCGCCAGGTCGGTAGCAAGCGCCCCAGGCTTGAGCGCACCCGTCAGGCGCACACCCACCACGTCCGGAATGCGCTGCATGACCGGCATGCCGAACATCACGGTCTGCGCTTCGAGGCCGCCCACGCCCCAACCAAGCACGCCAATGCCGTTAATCATGGGCGTGTGGCTGTCCGTACCGATCAGCGTGTCTGGGACAGCCCAAGACTCACCGTCGCGTTCCTGGACCGATACGACGGTCGCCAGTTGCTCGAGGTTGATGGTGTGCATGATCCCGGTGCCGGGGGGATGGATGCGCACTCCGCTCAATGCCCGAGATGCCCAGCGCAGGAAGCGGTAGCGCTCCGCGTTGCGGCGAAGTTCCTGTTGCAGATTCATTGGCGCGGCGTCAGGCCGGGCGAAATACTCGACTGCCAGGGAGTGATCGACCGAGGCGTCGACCGGAAGAACGGGGTTGAGCGCGCCCGGGTCTGCCCCGGCTTCGGCCAGCGCGTCGCGCATGGCGGCGATATCGACCAGCGCCGGTGTACTGGTCGTGTCGTGCATCAGCACGCGATCAGGCTGGAAAGCGATCTCAACTTCGCTCGTGCCACTTTCCAGCCAGTTGACGATGCCCTCGACCGCAAGCCGACGCTCATCGCCACTCATATTTCGAATCACGTTCTCGAGCAGCAGGCGCAGTACGACGGGTAGCCGGTAGAGCGTTTCCCCGAATATGCCCGGCAGGTCGACAAAACGAAGAGACGCGTTACCGGCCGCCAACCGCGCATCAGAGATAAAACTGCGGGTGTTTTCCATGCGCCCTATTTTGCATTTTTATATTTAGAAATGCAATATCAGGAATGAGGGCGCGGAATGAAACCACATTCGTGGCGAGAGTTGCTTACAACGCGGTATCGGCTTGCCACTGCGCAGTCATTCCCGCTATGTCGGCGAGCCAGAGCCTGAACAACTTGACCTTGTCGAGGTTGCGTTCGTTCGTCCGGTACGACAGGAAATGCGTCTCGCGCAGGAAGGGTTTGAAGTGTCCTTCGCCGAACTCGATCAGTTCCCCGCGCGCGAATTCCCGTTCGGCGAGACGCGTGGTTTCCAGCGCGATACCCATGCCGTCGACCGCGGCCGATATGGCCAGTGCTCCGCGATCAAACGAAGGGCGAGGCTTGTTCGGGAACGCCAGTCCGTTCAGCGTGAACCAGTCTCGCCAGGTCACTCTGCTGAGTTGCGAATCGATCAGCGTGAAGTCGACAATCTGTTGCTCGAGAGAAACCCCTTCGCGCAACATGCCGGGTGAGCACATTGGCACGATCCGCTCCGCACCGAGCGGATACACATGCAGACCGGGACGCTCGACCGCCATGCCGTAAGAGATGGCAATGTCGACTTCATGCACGCGCGTAAGGTCGATCGGCTCCGCGCCCGATGAAAGCCGGATCGTGATGTCGGGATGTGCCTGCATGAATTTAGGCAGGCGTGGACCGAGCCATTTCACCGCAAGACTCGGTGCGCAATGAACGGCCAATACCTGTGCCTGGGGCGATAAAGCGACTTCGCTGCACGCGGCCTCGATTACATCGAATACGCGCCCGAGGCTGTCGAAAAGCCTTCTGCCTTCGGCCGTGGTTTCAACGCGCCGGTTGCGTCGATGAAATAAAGGCAAGCCGAAATACGTCTCCAGTTCCTTGACCTGATGACTGATCGCGGACTGCGACAGATGCAATTCCTCCGCTGCCAGCGTGAAGCTTTCAAGTCGCGCAGCCGCTTCGAAAGCGCGCAGCAGCACGAAATTCGGTATCCGTCGCATGCGCGTGCCGTCTCCGTTGGAATGTTTTTCGTCAATGCATGAATCCTGTTCATCTTTCTATGAACAGTCATCGTTTGTCAATGAGGGTCACGCGGACGACCATTAAGCCCTGAAAACAATCCCACTTGTTCTACAGGAGATAAACAAATGGCAGTTGTCATGGAAGCGCGTCCCGACGCGCCGGAAAAGCTGGTGAAGGACGGCAAGGTATCGATCTATCAGCCGGAGCAGGAAGAGCTGATCTTCCCGGAGTTGCCCACGTTCGCGAACGCGGCGGCGCAACGGCAGCACTTGAAGGAACGCCTGGTCGGAGCGTGCAGGGCGTTCGCGCAACAGGGCTTCGATTATGGCTTTGCCGGTCACCTGACCGTGCGCGATCCCGAAGACCCCGGCTTGTACTGGACGAATCCGATGGCGATTCACTTCTCGCAAGTGAAAGTGTCGAACCTGATTTGCGCGGATCACGAAGGCCGTGTGGTCGAAGGCAATCATGCGATCAATCGGGCGGGTTTCGTGTTGCACGCAGCCGTTCACGAAATGCATCAGGACATTGTGGCGATGTGCCATGCGCACACGGTATATGGCACCGCGTTCGCGGCGCTCGGCAAAAAGCTCGAGCCGATTACGCAGGATGCCGCTGCATTTTTCGAAGACCACGTGGTGATCGGCGACGAAGCCGGCCAGGTCGCGGTCGAAGTGAAGGCGGGCCACAAAGTCGCGAATGCGTTCAAGGGCGTGAAAGCGGCCATTCACCAGAATCACGGGTTGCTGACGGCGAGCCGTCACAGCATAGAGTCCGCCGCGTTCTGGTTTATTGCGCTGGAACGGTGCTGCCAGCAGCAATTGTTGATCGACGCAACCGGCGTTGCGCCGAGGCTCGTCACGCCGGAACGCGCCCGCTATAGCCGCGAGCATGTGGGTAGCGAATACATCGGCTGGCTGCATTTCCAGACGATCTGGAATGACCTCATTGCCAAACAGCCCGACATGTTCGACTGATCGATCGCGCCATGCTTGAAACGTAGTTCACGCAGCCCGTATCGCTTTAGCAGGGACGACACAGCCACCGTCAAGAGAGGGCTGGCGTCCCGCTTTTATCCGTCCCCAGGAGACAAGACATGAATCCAGCTAGTCCGGCCGCATTCAGCAAACGCGACGAAGCGTCCACGTTTTCCAGGATTACGTGGCGACTATTACCGTTCCTGTTCCTATGTTATTTGTGCGCTTATCTGGACCGCATCAACGTGGCGTTTGCCAAGCTGCAAATGCTCAAGGACCTCAATTTCAGCGATGCCGTCTATGGCGCAGGCGCGGGCGTGTTCTTCGTCGGCTACCTGTTGTTCGAAGTGCCCAGCAACTTGCTGTTGTTGAAAGTGGGCGCCCGGCGCTGGATCGCGCGGATCATGATCACGTGGGGCATCATCTCTGCCGGCATGATGTTCGTCACCACGCCAACGAGTTTCTACATCGTGCGCTTCCTGCTCGGCGTGGCGGAAGCGGGTTTCATTCCGGCAATCCTGTTCTATCTCACGTACTGGTTCCCCTCGTCACGACGCAGCAAGGTGACGGCGTTGTTCATGACCGGTATCCCCATGTCGGGAGTAGTCGGCGGTCCGCTGTCCGGCTGGATCATGAACCACATGGGCGGCGCGCATGGGCTTGCCGGATGGCAATGGCTGTTCGTGCTCGAAGGCATTCCGACGGCGATTCTCGGGCTGATCGCGCTGGTTTATCTCGACGACAAAGTCAGCGATGCCAAGTGGCTCTCCGTACCACAGCGAGCCTTCCTTGAAAGCGCATTGATTGAGGAACGTTCGGCGCACGTGCTGCATTCCGTGAAGGATGGTCTGCTGCATCCGAAGGTCTTGCTGCTCAGCCTGATCTATTTCTTCTTCACGATGGGCCTCTACGGCGTGAGCTTCTGGCTACCTACGCTGATCAAGGCGAGTGGCGTGGCCGATCCGCTGGACATCGGCCTGCTGAGTGCCATTCCCTATGCCGCGGCGGCCGTCACCATGCTGCTCGTCAGCCACAGTTCGGATGCTCGCGGCGAGCGCCGCTGGCACCTTGCGTTGCCGGGTATTGTGGGAGCGTTGGGGCTGTATTTCAGCGTCTCTTATGCGCATTCCACGCCGATTGCAATGATTGCACTGACCGTCGGCACGATGGGTGTGATGACCACGATCTCCCAGTTCTGGGTTCTGCCGCCAGCCATTTTAGGCGGTGCGGCCGCAGCGGCCGGGCTGGCTGTTGCCAACTCGGTAGGCAGCATCTCGGGTGTGGTCAGCCCCTATGTGATCGGGTTGATCCAGACCGCGACGGGATCGACAGGAAACGGCGTGTTGGGGCTCGCAGTGAGCTTGATCATTGGCAGCGCGCTCGTGTTCACGGTGCCCGCCAAACTCGTGAACAGCCGCAAGCGCGAAGCGTTGAAGAACATGGAACACGTGATCGAAAGTGGCGCGCAGACACGGGCTTAAAACGGGTTGTTCAACGCAAGTGCGCCGCGTCCTCGAGTTCTTCGCCCAACACTTCACCCAGCCGTCGTACCAGGTTTTCGCGAGCGCGGCTGGTGTGGAGGTCGGTGAGTTCCGAGGCACGGTGCGCGTCGCCTCCGGCGATAGCCTCGGCAATCGCCGCGTGTTCATCCCAGATGGATTTGCGTTGAGCCGACGATTGCAGCACGGCGCCCATCACACGTCGCAGATGAACCCAGTGAAGATGGGCAGTTTCCGCAATCAACGGGTTGCCCGATGCGAGGTAGATGGCGGAATGAAAAGCCCAGTCTGTATCGATCATGGCTTTCACGTCGTCGCCCTTGGACGCGCGGCGGCCTTGCGTAATCAGCGCTTTATCGAGTCTCGCGCCGCGTTGCGCCGCAAGACCCGCGGCGAGGGAATCGAGCGCGCCGCGGATTTCATAGAGATGGGCGATCCAGATGGGATCGAGCGGGGTGACAAGAAGTCCGCGCCCCGGCGCGTCCTGCACGAGCCCGTCTTTCTTGAGCAGGCGCAGCGCCTGCAAGACGGGCGACCGGGACACGGCAAGCTGCTCGGCAATTTCTTCCTGCGTGATGCGGGTTCCCGGTGCGAGCGATCCTTCGCTGATGGCGTCGAGCAGCACTTTATAGACTTCATCGACATAGTCGGTACGTGCCTGAAGCTTCAGAAGTTTGGCGACCATGATGGCTCTCGATAAGTTTGGATACTGAGTTCAACAGGTTACAGGCTGGTGCCGGACAGCGTCAAACGGATTGACTGGATAGCGGAAACCAAGGGCACCAAGCGTTTACCTGTAGAGACAGGGCGGCATTGCGAATTGTATCTTTGTATACAGAGTTCGGAGTTCAGAATTTAAAGCATGAAGAGAACGAAGACAAGCGAGACGGACCACAACCCGCCTCGGCACGATTGGATAAACCCAGCAGAGGATCCCCATGAACATCAAGTCAGACAAAGCAGAAGGTCAGAAAAGTGCAGGTGGCGGTGTGGTACAGAAGAAGCTGGTGCCGTTTGGCGGCTATTACACCAGCAAGGTTCCGGGCCACGATCCGGAGTTGACCGAGACAGGCCCCGGCACGCCGATGGGTGAATATATGCGGGCGTTCTGGCATCCCGTCTGCATGTCGATCGAACTCACCGATACCCCGCGCTTCCTGAAGATCCTGTGCGAAGAGCTGGTCGCGTTTCGCGACGGCAGCGGTCGCGTGGGCGTGCTGCATGCGCATTGCGTGCATCGCGGGGCGTCGCTGGAATATGGTGCGATCCAGGAGCACGGCATCAAGTGCTGCTATCACGGCATGGTCTTCGACGTGGACGGCACCTGTCTTCACGTACCGTTTCCGAATGGTGAAGAAAAGGAAGCCGAGAAATATGCGTGCTCGATCCAGCAGGGCGCGTACAAGGCTGTCGAGCGCAACGGCCTGGTGTTTGCGTACATGGGGCCGCCCGACAAGGAGCCGCCGTTCCCGGAATGGGAAGGTGACTTCACCGTCGCGCCCGGCGATGAACTCGTGGCCTACAGCAACTTCCAGCATTGCAACTGGCTGCAGGTCCAGGACAATGCCGCGGACAACTACCATCCGACTGCGCTTCACGCAGGCAAGAATGTGGTGAACGGCAAGTATCAGGGCACGACGTTCGATGAAGTCGGCGCGAAGTCCATGGAAGTCGCGCCCGACATGCATTTCGTGCCGGTGCAGCAAGGCCGCAGTCTTGCCTGCGCGGGGGCACGCCGGGTCGATAAAGACAGGCTGTTCGTGCGCGTCCAGCATCAGGTCCTGCCTAATCTCAGCCTGCATGCCTATACGTCGGAAGATGGTTCCGCGAAGAAGCTGTTCAGCCGCTTCCACATCATTCGCTGGACCGTTCCTGTCGACGATGAAAACAGCAAGATGATCGGCTGGCGCGTGATGGGGCCGGGCATTGATACGCGCGGCATCTGCGATAAATCGCTGGTCGGCTACGAGTCGATCGACTTCCTTGAAGGGCAAGTTGCAATGCGTCGTCCTGAGCGCTTCGGCAAATACAAGCTGGAGGACTTGCCGCCCATTCCGCCGAACCATCGCGAGCGCGAGAACTACAAGGACGCTCAGTACGCGCCCGGCGATTACGAAGCCATCATCAGCCAGCGGCCGATCGCCGTGCATGCGCTGGAGAATCCGACGAAGTTCGACGCCGGCTTGTTCCTGTTCCGCAAGATGCTGCGTGATGCGGTACGGGGTACGAACCCGGCCGCGTCGGCGGATAACTTTGCTGAATGGTTCCGTGCCAACGCGGGCGCGCCGAATAGTTATTGCTCGGGCAATGTGTTCGATATTCCCGAAGGCGAGACCGTCGAACAGGAGGTGGCGAATCGCCGCACTGTGACGAAGCGTATCGTCGCGATCCTGACGGACAGCGAGACGCTGAAGGGCGAAGAGCGGGCCGCGTTTGTGCGAGAAAAGTTCGATGCGCTCGAGGCGTCGGTCAAGGGTTGAACGGGTTTTGCTAAAGAGGCCGGGCAACGCGAGTTGCCCGGCCCTTATAAAGACCTGCGGGCCAGGTCGTGCAAGGAAATGGTAATGGCAAGTTCAGATAAACCGGCGGACGCTCGCATCCTTAAGTTGATGGTGCGCCAGATCCGCTTCGAAGGCAGGGGCATCAACTCATATGAGTTCGTCGATCCATCAGGCGAAGCGTTACCCGCGTTCACCGCGGGCGCGCACATCGATATCCACTTGAACGATGGCTTCGTCCGTCAATACTCGTTGAGCAATTCACCCAACGAGCGTCATCGCTATGTGATTGCGGTTTTGCGCGACGAAGCGGGGCGAGGCGGCTCGAAAGCGTTGCACGACAGATTGCGCGTGCAGGACAAGGTGCGCATGAGCTATCCGCGCAATAACTTCGAACTCGCCGCCGATGCCAGCAAGGTCATTCTGCTGGCCGGCGGTATTGGCGTGACGCCGTTGAAATCGATGGCGCATCGGCTGGAAGAAGTGGGCATCGACTATGAAATGCACTACTGCGCGAAGGATGAAAGCTGTACGGCATTCGCGGCCGAACTTGCACCCATGCATGCAAGCGGCAAGCTGCAATTTCATTTCGATAACGGTGATCCTTCAAAGGGACTGGATTTAAAGCGCTTGTTGAACGAGACCGCGCCCGGCGTGCACGTCTATTACTGCGGTCCCGGTGGCTTTATGAAAGCGTGCGCTGCGGCGACCGGGCACTGGACGCCCGGAACGGTTCACTTTGAACATTTCAAGGCGCCCGAACGGGCCGTGAGCGAAACCGTGGCGGCGGCTGTGGGCGAGTTCATTGTGAAGATTGCCAGCACGGGCCAGCAGATACCGGTGTCAGGCGACCAGAGCATTGCCGATGCGTTGGAAGAGGCGGGCGTAGCGATTGAAACTTCGTGCCGGGCCGGATTGTGCGGCACATGCAAGGTGCGATATTTATCGGGCGAGGTCGAGCACAACGACTGCATTCTCGGCGACGACGAGAAGCAGGAGTATCTGACTACATGCGTATCGAGGGCGTCAAGCCGCGAACTCGTGCTGGATCTTTAGGACGGGATGCAAGCACGGCGGCACCAGCCCGAACGCTAACCCCAGAATACGGGAACTCGAATCCCATCTCGCGGTGCGGGCGAAAATAACGTTATAAATTGCTTATGCACGCCCGCCTTCCTTACTGCGACAGAACCGAAACGCCTATTCCTGGCTTTCCATCGCCACCGGTGTGTTCTCCGCGGGCGCCGACCGGGGCGGCCTTATTATTATCAACATCGCAAGACCGGCAAGCGCTGCGGCGTAATTGCGAGGTTTCACCGCAGGAATTAATATTGCATGACAATAACGTCGTGTGCATACTACGCGTCAGCGAAGGTTCGGCGAATCCAGGCGAGCAGGGAGTTGCCAACAGCCGGAGGGTGAACGCAAGAGCGCAAGCCTGTCCGCCGGTTGTCAGTGCCTGACATTCCGCTTATATAGGCGGATGGCGCCAGTATATTGGCCAGCATCAAGCGCTGTGCCAGCCTCCTGGCTCTCCCGATTTAGCGGCGCGTATGAGTCGCCGCGAAAAGCGGACGAGGGCGGTGGCACAGCTTTCGCCCGTTGGCGCGACCGGGCTCCGGCAACGCCGCCGCGCTTCACCAAGGTGCATCGGCCGATCGCCGGATCACTTCATACCGAACCTTCCCTGCGGGCCGAACGCAGATGAAAACATTGTCACTCGCAAGAGACTGGTCGACGCAGTTGTTCGTCTTCAATGCGCGAGACGAAAACCGTCAGGAGGTGCAGCGATGAAACGCCATCCTTTGCCGAACACGCCTCAGGGCCTTCGCGATATTCGCTCGCTGAAGGTCGTGGCTATCCATCCGCTCGACCAGGACGGCGAGGAGTTGCTGGCGCAGCTACGCCGTATCGGCTGCCGCGTGTGCCGTTTCTGGCCCGCACCGGCGATGCTTCCGGCGGAGACCAATATTGTCTTCATAGCGGTGCGCCCAGAGGCGCTGGCGTGCAAGCCGGCGTGGCTCGAGGGCCCGGATGCACCACCCGTGATCCCGGTCGTCAGCTACGAGAATCCGATTTTCATCGACGTGGTCATGCAATTGAATGCTTATTGCACGGTGCCTTCGCCGGTGCGCTCGTTTGGCGTACTGACTGCGATCGCCGTCTCGCTTCATCAGCATAAAAACCGCCTGGCGCTCGAGCGCTATGCGCAACGCGTCGCGGAAAAATTCGCCGACCAGCGTCAAATCCAGCGCGCCAAATCGATCCTGATGAGCTCACGCAAGCTGACTGAACCGGACGCCTATGAGCTGTTGCGTTCGCGCGCGATGGAGCAGCGGCAGTCACTCGAAGCGACCGCGGAAATCATCATCAAGGCGCATGAGAGTTTGCATTTCTGATGTGTATCGACTTTCCTTCTTTGTGCAGAATGAAGCGTAGGGCGCACGACTAATGTGCGCATAAACCCCAGCTTGGTGATCCCGCTTCACCCGTTTCCAGCGATGACCCCGGCCAGCACTGCCGATTGCCGATGGCACGGCTCTTGCAAAACAAAAAGCGCGTGAGTGTACGGTCGGTCCGCCGATAGTCCCCTCGCGCCGAGCGCACCGGTGGCGGTTTCACCCGTGGGTTCACATCCATTCCGTCACCCGAGACAAAGGCGTCTCGGGTGACATCGGCCAAAAAGCCCGACAGCCAGGTTAGCCCTGGCTGTCGGGCTTTTTTTTCCGCGTCCGCAGGCGATCAAAGCGCAATACAGAGGCGTACGCAAGCTTTGGCGCTTTGACTTCCGGTCCACCGGACACACTGAAATCGAGGCAACGCAGAAACATGAAAGATCTTCCTCTCTCTTCGACACGCGGGGACGCAACGAACGCAGTGGCACCGCCTGCAGGCTGGCGCGGCGCGCTCTTGCTGGACAAGTATTCGGTCCTGATCCTGGCGCTGCTGTTGCTGATTGCAATCCCGGCGCTGACGGGCGCGTTCCGTCTGGGCCTCTTCGCGAAATATCTGAGCTTCGCATTCTGTGCCGTCGGACTCGTCCTGACCTGGGGTTATGGCGGCATTCTCAGTCTTGGCCAGGGTATCTTCTTCGGGCTCGGCAGCTACATGATGGCGATGTACATGAAGCTCGAGGCGAGTTCGAACGATCCGGCGGCCGCCGTGTTCGGGGGCAGCGGTCCACCCGTGCCCGATTTCATGACGTGGAACAGCATCGACAAGCTGCCATGGTGGTGGGCCCCGTTCGAGCACGGATGGTTCGCACTCCCGGCGATCCTGATCATCCCGACGGTCATCGCATTCGTGCTGGGTTATGCCAATTTCAGGAAGCGCGTGGGCGGCGTGTATTTCTCGATCGTCACGCTGGCGCTGGCGTCGATCATGTCGATCGTGATCATCGGCCAGCAGGGGTATACGGGCGGCGTCAACGGTATCACCAATCTGCCGACCTTCATGGGGTACAGCGTCCAGAGCAACACGGCGACGCTGATCATGTACTACGTCACCTGTGTGCTGCTGCTGTGCGCGGTGCTTGCGGGCCGCTTCATTCTCAGGAGCCGGCTGGGCAAGGTGTTGATCGCCATTCGCGACAGAGAAGACCGCATCCGCTTCTCGGGCTACGATCCCGCGCTCTTCAAGGGCTTTATTTTTGCGGTTGCCGCGCTGTTCTCCGCGGTCGGCGGCGCGATGTTCACGCTGCAGGTCGGCTTTGCCTCGCCGTCCGTCTGCGGGATCGTGCCGTCCATCGAAATGGTGATCTATGCGGCGGTCGGCGGCCGGCTGTCGCTCGTCGGCGCGGTGTACGGTACCGTCATCGTGGGTGCGGCGAAGAGCTTCCTGTCTGAAAATTTTGTGGGGTTCTGGGTGTATTTCATCGGCGCGCTGTTTATCTTCGTGCCGATGTTCCTGCCGAAGGGACTGGCCGGGATCATCGACTGGTTACGCGACCGCGAGCAGATCCGTCAGGATAAAAATCATGGAGGCGCGCAATGAGGCCGATGATCCTGGCGGTGGAAGACCTTACTGTCTCCTTCGATGGCTTCAAGGCCGTGGATGGCCTCAATTTCTACGTGGAAGAGAACGAACTGCACGTGGTGATCGGACCGAACGGCGCTGGCAAGACCACGTTGCTGGACATGATCTGCGGCAAGACGAAGCCAACCAGCGGCAGAATCGAGTTCAAAGGGCTGTACCTCGAAAAGATGCTGGAGTACCAGATCACGCGCGCGGGGGTGGGCCGGAAATTCCAGAACCCGATGGTCTATGAGGACCTTACCGTCGCGGAGAATCTCGAGATCTCTTATCCGAAGAAACGCGATGTCATCGGCTGTCTCTTCTTTAACCGGACCGAAGAGGTCCGTGACGAAATCGATCGCATCGCGGCGATGATTTTTCTCGACGATCAACTCGATCGCAAGGCCGCCTTGCTGTCGCACGGGCAGAAGCAGTGGCTGGAGATCGGCATGCTTCTAATGCAGGATCCCGAACTATTGCTGCTGGACGAACCCGTTGCGGGCATGAGCGCGAAGGAACGCGAACTCACGGGCGTGCTCCTGCGCAAGATTGCCGAGGGCCGCTCGGTGGTCGTGATCGAACACGACATGGAATTCGTGAAATCGGTCGCCCATAAGGTCACGGTGCTGCACCAGGGCAAGAAGCTCGCGGAAGGCAGGATGGAAGAGGTTCAGAACGACCCGCGGGTCATTGAAGTTTACTTGGGACACTGACCATGCTTTCTGTCGATAACCTCAATGTCTTTTATGGCGAGAGCCATGTGCTGCACGACCTGAGCTTCGATCTTGCGGCGGGCGAGACCGTCGCGGTCATGGGACGCAACGGCATGGGCAAGACGACCCTGCTCAAGGCGCTGATCGGCATGATCCCTTCGCGCAGCGGCCATATCACGCTCAACGAGCGCGACCTCGTGAAGGCGAAGAGCTATGACCGCGTGGGCGCAGGCTTCGGCTACGTGCCGCAGGGCCGCATGATCTTTCCGTACCTGAGCGTGGAAGAAAACATCCTCTCGGGCATGGATCGCTTTAAGCGGCCGGTGATTCCCGATTACGTCTTCGAATCGTTTCCCGTCTTGCACGAGATGCGTCACCGCCGGGGCGGCAACCTGTCGGGCGGACAACAGCAGCAACTGGCGATTGCGCGCGCGCTGGTCTCGGAACCGAAGGTGCTGATCCTCGATGAACCGACCGAAGGCATCCAGCCGTCGATCATCAAGGACATCGCGCGGGCGCTGAACCGCCTGAAAAAGGAGCGCGACTTTGCGTTGATCGTCTCCGAGCAGGTACTGACTTTCACGCTTGAGATTGCGGACCGTTTCCTGATCATCGAGAAGGGACGCTTCGTGCACAGCGACCGGCGCGAGAACGTCGATGCGGACCGCATCATGCGCTACCTGACTATCTGATTGACCCTTTGCTTTCCCAGGCGCCCCGACAGGCGCCCACTATCCACGAGGAGATGGCTATGATGCATGGTGATATTTCAAGCAGTCTCGATACGGTCGGCGTTGCGGTCGTGAACTACAAGATGCCGCGCCTGCATACGAAAGCGGAGGTGCTCGCGAACGCCCGGAACATCGCGGAGATGCTCAAGGGCATGAAGTCCGGTCTCCCCGGCATGGACCTTGTGATCTTTCCGGAGTACAGCACGCACGGGATCATGTACGACCAGCAGGAGATGTACGACACGGCCGCCGCCGTGCCCGGCGAAGAGACGGCAATCTTTGCGGAGGCGTGCCGGAGCGCCAAGGTGTGGGGCGTGTTCTCGCTGACCGGCGAGCGTCATGAGGAGCACCCGAACAAGGCGCCCTACAACACGTTGATCCTGATGAATGACCAGGGCGAGATCGTGCAGAAGTATCGCAAGATCATGCCGTGGGTGCCGATCGAGGGCTGGTATCCGGGCAATTGCACGTATGTATCGGAAGGACCGAAGGGCATGAAGATGAGTCTCATCATCTGCGATGACGGCAACTACCCGGAGATCTGGCGCGACTGCGCAATGAAGGGCGCCGAGCTCATCATCCGTTGCCAGGGCTACATGTACCCGGCCAAGGAACAGCAGATCGTCATGGCGAAGTCCATGGCGTGGGCGAACAACGTATATGTGGCGGTGGCGAATGCAGCCGGTTTCGACGGCGTGTATTCGTACTTTGGCCATTCATCGATTGTCGGCTTCGACGGGCGCACGCTCGGCGAATGCGGCACCGAGGAAATGGGCATCCAGTACGCGGCGCTCTCGAAGAGCCTGATCCGCGATGCGCGCAAGAATATGCAGTCGGAGAACCACCTGTACAAGCTCCTGCATCGCGGCTATACGGGCAAGATCAATTCGCGGGAGGATGCCAACGGCGTGGCCGAGTGTCCGTTCGATTTCTATTCGAAGTGGATCACGGACCCCGAGGCGACCCGCAAGATGGTCGAGGACCTGACGCGCAGCACGCCCGGCACCGAGGAATGCCCGATCCCGGGCATTCCGAACCCGTCAGACCTCACGCACCGGTAACGCGCCATGAGGACTTACACGTCCATCGTAGGCAGTGCGTCCGACCCGCGTGTGGCTGATCTGCTGCATACGCTCGCGCATCGCGGCGGCGTGGACACGGTCACGCTCGCCGCCGACGATATCCGCCGCCACCGTTTGCGAGTGCACACGCAAGGCGGCGACGAATGCGGCATCGCGCTCGATCGTCAGACGCATCTTTTCGACGGCGCGGTGCTGCATCTCGATGCCGACCGGGCGCTTGTCGTGCGGACTGAGAACACGCGATGGCTGCGCCTGCGCGCGCGGGACGCCGCCGCTGCGCTCGAGCTCGGTTACTTCGCGGGCAACATGCACTGGGCGGTGCGTTTCGACGGCAACGTGCTGGAGGTCGCGCTCAAGGGACCAGTCGATGATTATCGTTCGCGGCTGGCCCCGCTGTTCGACGCGGGACGGATCGTCGAGCTGATGCATGAGCATGAGCAGCACCCTCATCATCATCACGATCACGCGCATGCCCATGAGTGAGTTCACGAGTCTGCTCGCGAGCTTCCAGCATTCGGACAGCTTCTTTCCGAGCGGTTCGATGGCCTTCTCATGGGGTCTCGAAGCGCTGCTGCAGGACGGACTGGTCAGAGACGCACCGTCGTTGCAGGTGTTTGTCGAAGGACAGGCGCTCGCGCGCTGGGCGAGTCTCGATCAGGGCATTGTCTGCGCCGCGTGGCAGGCCGATTCCTTCGATGCGTGGCTCGACGTCGATGCGCTCGCCGAGACCGTGACCTTGCCCGAACCGATGCGAAAAGGGGCGCACCGCCTCGGACGCACGCTCGCCGATGTCCACGTCCGGCTCGACTCGCCCGTTGCCGCCGAATTGCGCGCCGCGATCATCGCGGGGCACACGCCGGGGCATCTTTGCGCCGTGCAGGGACGACTGTGGCGCAGCTTCGGCATCGGCCGGGACGAAGCGCGCGCCATGTCGGCGCACGCAGCGTGCACGAGCGCGGTGAGCTCGGCGGTGCGGCTGGGTATCGTCGGGCATCTCGATGCGCAGCGGATCCTGACGCGCCTGCGCGAGCCGCTCGCGAGCGTGCTGGAAGCACCGGCGCCCGCCATGGACGATCTCTGGTCGAGCACCTTCGCCGCCGACATTGCCGTCATGCGGCGCCATCGCCACGAAGCACGGCTCTTTGCCAACTGAACCGAGAGGAATGCGCGGATGTTGCTGACACCGACCGAATATGAACGCCTCACGCTCTTTACCGCTGCGCAACTGGCGCGCCGTCATCGTGACAAGGGCCTCAAGCTCAATCATCCGGAAGCGGTCGCGATCATCGCGGACGAGATACTGGAAGGCGCGCGCGAAGGCCGCAGCGTGGCGGACCTGATTGCCTACGGCTCGACGCTGCTGAACGAAGACGATGTGCTGCCGGGTGTCGCCGACCTGCTGCCGATGCTGCAGGTCGAAGGATCGTTCCCCGACGGCACGAAGCTCGTCACGGTGCATCAACCCATTCGCGCGGGCACCCAGCCACCGGCCGCCGACACCCTCGTGCCGGGCGAACTGCTGGCCGCCGATGGCGATATCGAACTGAATGCCGGCCGCGAGAAGGCCGTGCTGACCGCGACGAACACCGGCGACCGGCCGATCCAGGTCGGCAGTCATTTTCACTTCTTCGAAGTGAATCGTGCGCTGCGCTTCGATCGCGCGGCCGCGTTCGGCATGCGGCTCGACATTCCCGCGGGCACCGCGGTGCGCTTCGAACCCGGCGACAACAAGGAAGTCACGCTGGTTGCCTTCGGCGGCTCGCGCGAAATATTCGGCCTCAATGGCCTGACCGACGGCGCCGTGGGCGAAGCGGGCTTGCGTGAAGCCGCGATCGGCCGCGCGGCTGCGCGCGGCTTCAAGGGAGCGTGAATGGTCACGATGACACGCAAGGCCTACGCCGAGATGTTCGGTCCGACAACGGGCGACGCCGTGCGTCTCGGCGATACCTCGCTCCTCGCCGAGATCGAGCACGACTTCGCGGTGCCCGGCGATGAATGCCTGCACGGCGGCGGCAAGACCCTGCGCGACGGCATGGGCCTGAAAGCGGGGCATGACAGCGCTGACGGCGCGCTCGACATGCTGATCTGCAACGCGACGATCATCGATCCGGTGCTCGGGGTGATCAAGGGCGATATCGGCATCAAGGAAGGGCGCATTGTCGCCATTGGCAAGGCCGGCAATCCGCAGGTCATGGACGGCGTGCACCCGAAGCTCGTGTGCGGCGTGGCGACAACTGTCAAGGATGCCGAAGGATTGATCGCGACGCCGGGCGGCATAGATGTGCATGTGCATTTCGATTCGGCCCAGCTATGCGAGCACGCGCTGGCATCGGGATTGACCACGCTGATCGGCGGATCGCTTGGGCCTATCACCGTGGGCATCGACTGCGGCGGGGCGTGGAACGTCGGGCGCATGATGCAGGCCTCCGAGCACTGGCCGATCAACTTCGGCTTCCTGGGACGCGGCAATTCGAGCAAGCCGGGCTCGCTCGTCGACCAGCTGCGCGGCGGTTGCCTGGGGCTCAAGATTCACGAGGACTGGGGTGCGATGCCGGCTGTCATCGACACCTGTCTCACCGTGGCCGATGAATACGACTTCCAGGTCCAGCTGCACTCGGACACGCTCAACGAATCGGGCTTTCTCGAAGATACCATCGCGGCCATGAAGGACCGCACCATCCACATGTATCACACCGAAGGCGCGGGGGGCGGTCACGCGCCGGACATCATCGCGGTGGCGGGACGCATGAACTGCCTGCCGTCGTCCACCAATCCGACCAACCCGTACACCATCAACACATTCGATGAACATCTCGACATGATCATGGTGTGCCATCACCTGAACCCGGCGGTGCCGGAAGACGTCGCGTTCGCCGAGTCGCGGGTGCGCGCGCAGACCATCTCCGCCGAGGACGTGCTGCACGACCTGGGCGCGATCTCGATGCTCGGCTCGGACAGCCAGGGCATGGGGCGCATCAATGAAGTGATCTGCCGGACCTGGCAGCTTGCATCGAAGATGAAGGACCAGCGCGGGCGTCTGTCCACCGAGCGCACGGCGCGGGGCGACAACGAGCGCATCAAGCGGTATATCGCGAAGTACACGATCAACGCGGCGCGCACGTTCGGCATCGCCGATACGGTCGGCTCGCTCGAAGACGGCAAGCTCGCTGACATCGTGCTGTGGCGTCCGGCGTTCTTCGGCATCAAGCCGGAGGTCGTGATCAAGGGCGGGTTTATCGCGTGGGGCGCGATGGGCGATTCGGCGGCCTCGCTGATGACCTGCGAACCGCTCGCCATGCGTCCGCAATGGGGTGCCTTCGGCCGGGCGCCGTCTTCGCTGGCGGTCAATTTCGTCAGTCCGCTCGCGCTTGATGCGGGCGCTGCCGGCAAGCTCGGGCTTGCGCGCCAACTGGTCGGCGCCCATGGCACGCGGAAGCTCACGAAGCGCGACATGCTGCACAACGACGCCTGCCCGAACCTCACGGTCAATCCGCAGACGTTCGACGTGATGATCGACGGGCAGATCATTCGATGCGACCCGGCGCACGAAGTGCCGCTGTCACGGCGCTACATGTTGCGCTGAAGGACCAGGGAGACATTTGATGCCAGGTGAAATGGAAGTTTTCGGAATTGAGCAAACCACGCTGCCTGCGGGACGGGCGGCGAGGGTGGGTATCGGCGGTCCGGTGGGCTCCGGCAAGACGCGCTTGCTCGAACAATTGATCCCGCGTTTCGCGGCGCGCGGTATCGACCTTGCTGTAATCACCAACGACCTCGTGACGCACGAGGACGCCGAGCGCGTGCGTCGCAGCGGCCTGATCGATCCGGCGCGCGTGCTCGCGGTCGAGACCGGTGCGTGTCCGCATACCGCGATCCGCGAGGATCCGACGCTTAACCTGCAGGCCGCCGATGAACTCGACGCGCAGTTTGCCGGCCTGCAACTCGTGCTGATCGAATCGGGCGGCGACAACCTCGCGTCGTCGTTCTCGCTCGACCTGGTGGACTACTGGATCTTCGTGATCGATGTCGCCGCCGGCGACGATATCCCCCGCAAGCGCGGTCTCGGCGTCGTGTCGTGCGACCTGCTCGTGATCAACAAGTTCGACCTCGCGCCGTATGTGGGTGTCGACCTCGATCGCATGGTGAAGGAGGCGCTTGAGGTGCGGGGCCAGCGCGCGGTATCGCTCACGAACTGCGCGACCGGCGTGGGCGTGGATGCGGTCGTCGATGCGATCGTGGCGAACGTGCTCTTCGATGCGACTTGAAGCGCCGCCGGCCGCGCTCGGCCACGCTCGCCCGCAACTCGACCTGTGCTTTTCGCGCGCGCCGTCAGGGACGACGTATCTGTCGCGGCAGCGCGCGGGGTACCCCTTTCACGTGGGACGGCTGCTTACGGACGAGGGCGGCGCGCGCGTGATCGTGCAGTCGTCCTCAGGCGGCCTGTTCGAGGACGACGACGTTCACCAGCATCTCGTGGCTGCCCCCGGTGCGCATGCCCGGGTGGAAACGGCGGCGGCGACCATCGTTCATAGCATGACGCGGGGCCACGCGATTTCGCGCGTCGGTATCGACGTGCACGACGGCGCGCGTCTCGACTGGTTGCCGCATCCGTCGATCCTCTTTCCGGGGGCGAGACTGGTCAGTCATATCGATGTGAACCTGCATCCGGGTGCGCGCATCCTGGTGGCCGACTGCTACACATCGCACGATCCGGGCGGTGGCACGCGTGCGTTCGGTTCGCTCGATGCCGCAGTGTCCGTGCGCAACGGCGCGGGTCGCCTGCTTGCGCGCGACCGGTTTTTTCTCGATGGCGCGTCCGACCGGCCCCTTGGCGGCGTGCGCCAGGTCTTTACCGCGCACGGTGGCCTGATGGTGCTGACCTTCGACAAAGCCGAGGCCGCCGCCGTCGCCGATGCGCTGGAACGCGCCACGCAAGACGCGTTCTACGCGGGCGCGGGCCTGCTGCCCAATCATTGCGGCGCGTTCGCGCGCATCCTCGCGATCGACAGCCAGTCGTTGCGCGCAACGCTGGCGCGCGCGATCGATGCGGCGCGCCACGTGTTGCCGTCCTGACGCCATGTCCGCCCGCATTCAACTCAAGGAGCGTCCATGACCCGACCTCACCTGGCGTCCGCTACCGAACCGCTCGACGCATGGCGGCTTTCGCGCGAGCCGTGGTATTGCCCCGTGCATCGGGAAACCGAGTGGTTCACGGCGGCTTATCACGCCCGGCTGCCGATCATGCTGAAAGGGCCGACCGGCTGCGGCAAGACGCGGCTCGTGGAATACATGGCGTGGCAACTCGGGCGTCCGCTCGTCACGATTGCGTGCCACGAGGACATGACCGCGGGCGATCTGGTAGGACGCTATCTGCTCGACGGCAACGGGACTTACTGGCAGGACGGTCCGCTCACGCAAGCCGTGCGGCACGGTGCGATCTGTTATCTGGATGAAGTCGTCGAAGCGCGTACGGATACTACCGTGGTCATCCATCCGCTGACCGATTCGCGTCGCATCCTGCCCATCGATAAATGCGGCGAAGTGATTGCGGCGCATCCCGACTTTGCCCTCGTGATTTCGTTTAATCCGCACTACCAGCATGTATCGAAGGACCTGAAGCCCTCCACGCGGCAACGCTTTGTCGCCATCGACATGCACTGGCCGGAAGCGGACGTGGAGGCCGGGATCGTGGCGCACGAAACGGGCGTGAGCGTGGACGTCGCCCGGCAACTCGTGACGCTCGCCAGCCGCACGCGCGCGCTCGATGACGCTTCGCTGCCCGAAGGCGCCTCCACGCGCATGCTGATCTACGCCGCGACGCTGATCGCGGGCGGGATGGACGCGGCGTCGGCATGCCGTATCGGCGTGATCCAGCCGCTGACCGACGACCCGGACCTGAGCGCCGCGCTGATCGCGGTGGCAGCCGGCATAGTCGGCTAGGTGACGGCGATGGCACTCGCCGAACCAGGCTCTGTGAA
The DNA here is from genome assembly GCF_964253885.1 of Caballeronia sp. LjRoot31. Lineage (NCBI taxonomy): Bacteria > Pseudomonadati > Pseudomonadota > Betaproteobacteria > Burkholderiales > Burkholderiaceae > Caballeronia > Caballeronia sp. LjRoot31. The sequence continues at coordinate 2,164,804 of NZ_CAXURX020000002.1, read as the reverse complement.
TGCCGCGACGCGCGTGCTGGGCTTCTACCTCAAGGCGGCCTGGAACGTCGCGGCGCAGGTTCAGCCATTGATGGCCGCGCGGGAAGATGGCGAGCTGCGCGCGGATCGCCCGGTGCTGACCGATGCGGTCCTGTTTCTGCCCGACGCCCATCTTGCGTGCGATGGCGGGGTCGACGAACGGCGCTTCTATCTTGCCAGTGCCGCCCACGCGGCCGCTCACCTGACGTGGTCCACCGTGCGTTACGAGCGCGGCAAGCTCCGGCCGCTCCAGGTGGCGCTGGTCGGTGCGATCGAGGACGCGCGGGTCGAGCGGCTGGCTATACAGCGCTATCCCGGGCTGCGCAACTGGTGGCTGCCGTTTCACCAGACCGGCCCGGGCAGCGTGAAGACGGCGACGGCGCTGATGGCGCGTCTGTCGCGCGCCTTGCTCGATCCGCTCTATGCCGACGATGACGGCTGGGTGAACAAAGGCCGCACGCTATTCGACGGCGCGTTCCGCGACACGAATGGTTTGGACCCCTTGATATCGCGCGAACTCGGCAATCTGCTTGGCAACGATCTGGGCCAGATGCGCGTGCAGTTCAATGCGAAGACCTATGCGCCGGAAGCACCGTATCGCGACGACAACAGCCTCGTCTGGCACGCGGAGCCGACGCCGATTGCGCCTGCCCCCGACGATGCACCGGCTGAGCGCAATGCGTCGATGCAGGCATCGCGGGACCTGCGCAACCTGCAGGCCGACGATGCCACGCCGCCCCAAAAGGTCGCCGATAGCCCCGGTGAAGTTCACGCGTCGGGACCGGATGGGCGCGACGACGAGACGCCGTTCACTGTCGTGTCGGTCGCGCGGTATCGCGAATGGGACTACGTGATCCGGCGCTATCGGGCGAACTGGTGCCGCGTCGAGATGCGGCGCGCCGAGCCACCCGATGCGACGATCGTCGCGCCGCAGCCGGATGACGCCGCCGGGCGCCGCGTGCGCGCGATGTTGCGGGCGGCACGGCATCGCGTGGTGGCGGGGAGGACGCGTGCGCACGAAGGAGACGTGCTCGATCTCGATGCCTGCATCGCAGGCCGCGTCGATGCGCGACGTGGCGCAGCCGACGACTTCAAGGCGTTTGTCACCCGGCGAATGCGCCCGGAGAGCGGGCCGCTGGCGGTGCTGCTCGACCTGTCAGCATCGTCGGGAACGGCGGGGCGCATGCAGGGCGCACTGGCATCGAGTTGCGTGCTCGGACGCGCGCTCGCCGCGAGCGAGCGCCGCTTCGCGCTGTACGGCTTCCATTCCGATGGCCGTGAGCGCGTGCTGATTCACCTCTTCAAGGATTTCGACGATGCCTGGAATCCCGCCATCGAACAGCGATTGATGCGCGCGACACCCGGCCTCTCGACGCGTTTTGGCGCAGCGCTCCGGCATATGGGCGAGCAACTCCGGCCGCAGATGACGACAGGCTTACCGGCCTCGGTATGTGTGGTGTCGGATGGCGTGCCCTATGACATCGACAGCTTCGACCCCCGCTATCTGCGCGATGACATGCGCCGCGCGATCGGCGAACTGGCAGAGCAGGGGATTCGCTGCGCGTGCCTGTCGCCCGATGTTGCCTCGCTCGATGTGGCGGCCGCCATGTTCGGCCGCAATCGCCTCGCGTTGCTGACCGAACCCGCCGGACTCGCAAACGCACTCAGACGCGTGACGTGATCACGCGTTGACCGTACGCTTCCTGTACATGAACACGAAGCGCGCGGGGGTATCGCCGATAGTCGGCCACGCGCGTTCCAGCCGGTACCGCGACGTCATGAATTCGATAACCGCGCGGGCCGCTGCCGGCGACAACGCCGGCTTCCACATCCAGATATCGTCAGTGCGATCGAGCGCAAGTTCCTCGAACAGCGCGCTGTCCGGATCGCTGGCCGCGCCGATCACCCAGTCTTCCATGCGGGCGCCGAATTCCTTGATATAGCTGAAGCACTCGAACTTGATCTGCTGCACGCTGTAGTTCATCGTCGTCTCCTGCGGCTAGCCTGGCAACGGCATCAGGCGTGCGGGCGACGCGCCGCTTGCCGTGCGCGAGCGCCATTGATCGAAAAGCGTGGCGCCCGCGCGCTTCTCTTCAACCGACATATCGGTCAGCACATTTTCAAGTGCATTGAGTGCGGTGCCGACACCGTGCTGCGCGGCAAGCGACAGCCACGCGAACGCCTGCACCCGGTCGCGTTCCACACCGCGTCCGGTCGCGTAACTGAAACCCAATCGCGCCTGCGAAGGGTAATGCCCTTGCTCCGCCGCCCGCCGGTACCAGCTCGCCGCAGCGGCATCGTCCTGGGCCACGCCGCGCCCCTTTGTATAGAGGCCCGCGAGATTCGCCTGCGCGAAGGGGTCCCCGTTCTCGGCCGCAATCGTGATCCAGCGCACGCCCTCGACCTCGTTCCGCAAGGCCTCATGCGCCGACAACATCATCGCGCCGAGATTGGTTTGCGCCTGCGTATGGCCCTGGATCGCGGCCCTTTTGTACCACTCGATCGCCCGCGGCAGATCGGCCGGGACGCCTTCGCCGTTCGCGTACAACGCGGCGAGCCACGCTTGCGCGTGTTGATCGCCGTCGTGAGCAAGGGCCTCGAATAACACGAAGGCTTCGTTGAAGCGGCCCTTCGTGTAGTGCGTCACGGCATCGGCCAGACTGGCTTCCTTGACAGGGTTCATAGGTCGTCTCCATTAAAGGTAAGGTCCATGCGATGAGCGATGCGCGCGTCCAGCAGGGTCTCGAACCAGCGGCGCGAATCGGATTCATCGGCTTGGGAACAGGGCGGGATGCAGGCGTGCAGCAGGCGGTCGTGCCACAGAGGCAGCGAATCGGTGCCATATACGCTGAGGCGGCACACCGTACGCTGCAACGCGATAGGTTGAAGCACGACAACACACGTACTCCCCGCATGCGTGAGGACGATCAGGTTAGGGAAGAACCACGATGCGTTGACCGTACCGTCGACGCGATGAAAGGACGCGCATCGATCCGTGTCGCCCGGCGCGATCTTTCCTGCCGCGATACGTTGGCCGACGTGCTTCCAGTTGCCCTCGATTTCCAGCCACGCGTGACCCTGCCGGGACGGCGCATGATGAGAAAAGGCCGGGGCGGAGGTCGCCTGGAATGCGCTGCCGGCCGGGTCCAGATGAACGAACAGCAAGGCCCCCGCCACGGCGGTCCGTACCCCGAGGAGACGCTCGGGCCGCAGCCCGAGATACTGGTGCATCTGCGCACTGGGCTGGCTGGCGGCGTCCGCCAGCAAGGGCGGACGATCGCGGCTGTGTCCGCATGACGTGAACGAACATGACGTCTTCGCGCCCTGCCTGCACTGCAAGGGTACGACGCGGCAGCCGCCGTGCTGCGCGAGATTAAAGCGTCCCGCGAGGCGGCCGCTGGCGAGGCGCTGAACATGCACGGCGTGATCGCCGGCGGTGAAGGGCAACAAGTCGCCCGCGCCGGCAATATCCTCGTCGACACCGATGCAAAGCCATTCGCGGGTCCAGATCGTTTCATCCTCGATCCGGGCGAACGCCAGCGAATGGTAGGCATCGGCGTGCATTCGTGGGGCAACGATTGCACTCATGGCGGGTCTCCCGGAAGATCAGCTCGTTGTGACGACGGCCGGCGATTCATAATCCGCGCGTCCCCGATGCTTGATCGCGCTGTCCGGTGCGGCGGGCAGCGGACCATCGGCGCTGAAGCGGTCGAGTACGTTTTGGGTGAGCCGCGAAATGTTGTTGTCGCAGTTGTTCCAGGGCAGCGACCCGCAATACGCGATCGAGCTGAACGCAAAGCAGCCGCCGCCGTTCGGGGTCTCATGGAAGGTGATGTCGGCGCGCACACGTGGATGCACCGTGCCGTCGAGACCTTGCTGGTTGAAGCCGAAGTCTTCCATGACGAGCAGGTACGCTTCAGTGTGCCGTCCGGCCGAAGTCGCAACCGTCAGGATATGCGGCGGCGAGCCGAGCATGGTATCGACAATATCCAGTTCCAGTCCCGCCGCACCGCCGCCGACCAGACCGAAGTTGCCGAGCTTTTCGTCATACTCGATACCTTCGAACGCCCAGCCGACGCGATCGTCCAGACTCTCGGGCGTGCGCGAAAAATAGCTGGAGATATCGAACCCTTCCGATGACATGCCGGTGCCCGCGACCGAATGGAGATAGCGTCCCCGATAGCGCCACATCCCGCCGAGCTCGCCCGTGCCCTGATGGTAGTACTCGCCCGGATCCGCGCGCCATGTGCGTATGCCCGACTCGCAGCGGCGCATTTCCGTGACGACGCCACGACCGACGTCCTCGTAGGCGGGGTGATACGAATGGACCCAGTACCAGCCGTCCGCGCCCATGTACATGATCCGGCCGCCGCGCTGCGTGTAGTCGTGCAACGCGTCGAGTTGCGCGCCGGAATTGTGCTCGGGGTGGGAACCCGTGATGATGACGTTGTAGTCCTCGAGCCGCGCGAGTCCGTCGTAGGTCAGGTCTTCGTCGGTGAAGACGTCGTACTCGTAACCGAGCGTCTCGAGCCAGTACACCAGATGCAGGTCGGCCGGATATTGCCAGGGCGCCTGGGCGAGGAAGTGGTCGTACTTGGGCCGGATGCTCAGGATCGGACGCAACCGCGTGGAGAGGCAGATGCCGCTGCCGTCGGTGTGGGTATCGTAGATCGATCCGCCATATTCGCGATGCTCGGAGAGGAACATGTTCTGCTGTTGCATGATCGGCACGCGGTACACGAACAGCTCCGCCCCGCCCGCGTTGCAGGCCACGTGTTCATTCGCGTACGCCATGTAGCTGATGGTCGGCACCATCACCGCGATCTTCGACTTCTTCGCGCCGAGCTTCGGCACGATCCAGAAGGGGATGTAATCCTCGTCGCCTTCGGACGTGGTCAGTTTCGCCGCGTAGAAGCGGCTTTTGATGTCCTCCGGCACGGTCCATTCGAAGCTGACATCCCAGCGTGCGTTGTCGAGATCGTCGTCGTGAAAGTGGATCGCGCCATACTCCTTTTGCGCATGCTTCCAGTCGAAGTTGCGACCGGCCCAGTTGTAGCCGGTGAGCGCGCGGGTCGGACAATTCACGAGGGATGCATTGAACTTGTAGGGACCCTGATCGCGGCAAACGATTGTGTCGATGCCATCCGAGAAATCCCACGCAGCGACAATGCATTCCGAAAGCGGTCCGGTCGGGCCGGAATTGCGGCGCTCGGTGAGACCCGGCTGAACGCCTGCCTTCATGGTCTCGATCTCGGCACGCGTGAGCGCGCGATTGCACAGGCGCGGGCTGTCGATCTTGCCGTTGTAATGGCCGCCGATCAACACGCCTTGCGGTAGCGACGAGCGGCCGATAGGGCCGCTTTCCAGGCCTTTGACATAGCCCGCAATGACGAGCGGGTAGTCGGCATGCGCAATGGCATCGGCGAATTGTGCTTCGACCGGCGCAATCACCGGATCAAGCGCATAGACGATCTGCGGTTCGTGATACAGCATGACCGCACCGGTCTTTGCGTCGAATGTGGCGGCGAGAAAGTGCCAGGCGTGATCGCGCAGGCGCGCACCGGTCGTGAAGGTCCTGCCGTTGATGCGCAACTCCGCGCAGCCTTGCTCGTTGATGAACAGGCCGTAGCCCGCATCGTCGGACCATTTGGTGATGAGCCCCTGCGCGCCATGCTTCCAGTAGCGCGCGTCGGTGCAAGGTGTTGTCGGCCAGATCCAGCATTGCAGCGTAAAGCTCTCGACCCGCAGTTGCGGCGCGTCTTCCACATAGGCGTAAGAGCCGCCGTAGACCGCTTGCGCACGGCCATCGTAGGTGGCTTCGCAGTCCGCCATGACGGCTTTTTCAACAAAGCCCGGGCCTCGCGGGTTGGTGTCGCCGTTGATCATTTGCACGATCGACGCGCGATACTGCGCCGGGCCGTCACAGTTGACATAGAACTTGATCGTGTCGCCCGGATGCACGCTGAATTTGTCCGCGTAGCCGGTGAGTCGCATCGCACACATGGTAATTGGCTCCTGCCTTCATGCCGCTCATTGAGCGGTGGTCGTAGGGATACAGCATTGAAAGGGACGTTGCTATGCGCGCGAATCAGGTCACCGGCCAGTTGTCGTCGCGGCGCTTGTAGCCCTGCGTATAGTGTTCCGGCATGCCGTCGGTCTCGGGCATCTCGTCCAGGCGCATCAGGAAGATCGCGTGCTGGATGTCCTGTTCGCTCGCGTATACATCGTCTGTGGCGAACACGGGCGGGACGCCGCGAATGCCTGACAGGCGGCCGATGCGCCATTCGGCATCGACCTTCGTGCAGATGATCACCAGTTTGTTTTTCGGCGATGCCCCGCGCATGCGCAGCAGCACGCGCCTGAGATCGGCGTGTTCGTGCGTGCCGCCGGTGACGACGGTGGTGTCGCCGGGCGTGCCGCACTTGAGGACCGAAAAGCCCGCCACGCCATGCATGGACTCGGTGCATTCCTTGTGAAGCGCGATCAGCCGATCGCGTTCCGGCGTTCCTTTCTTCGGAATCGGTATCATGGGTTCATCCTCTTCAAGAAATTTGGAAGGATTACGAATTATTAATGTCGGAGCGCCAATGCAAGCCGATCGGTCCGGCATCCGCTTTACCAGACCGAACCGACGTGTGGCACGCGTCAAAACGCAAAAAGCCCGATCGCCAGGAACACTGGCAAATCGGGCTTTTTGGCCGTTACCGTCCGAGACGTCTTTGTCTCGTTCGGTATCAAGAAGGTGTGCTTTGTTGCTTCCGTTCCGCTTCGATCAACAGAAACGAATACGTGGTGCGTCGATCTTAATGCAACAAGCATGCCCACATTTTTGGGTCATGGCGATTTTACTACCGACGCTTGTGCTGACTGATGCTGCGTGTAGTGCGAGCCCTTGTGCATCAAATTCGCGCCTGGATCATATGTGCAATCGAGGTGCGTCTTCGGATTGCTTTGGTGCGCATCGCACTGCATGCGTGAAGTCTTAAGTCCTGACAGCGGCCGCTCTCACGATTTCGTCGGCTACCGATTCTATGTGCAAGTGATTCACGCGCGCCTGCGTTTGAAGGAGAAGGTAAGCGTCTTTATCGGAGATCTGTTGGGTCTCCATGAGAATCGACTTCGCGAGTTCGATCGTCCGTTGCTTGGCGGATTTTTCTTCCACCCGCCTGATGGTTTTCTCAAGTGTTTTTTGCGTCTTGTGCTGCGCGAGCGTCACCGCAATCGCGGTCAGTATGCCAAACGAACGCACCGGCGACGGAATCACGCTGAACGCATTCAGTTGCATGACCGCCTGAATCACCACGGGGTTCTCATAGGTGACCACTGGAATGATGGGCGGCGCGCCTTCCTGGCCGAGCCACTCGAAATGGCATGCCGCAGTCTGTGGATTCACCGCCATGATCACCAGGTCGACATCGTGGAGCTCCGCGTCCAGGTTGGGCCAGCACACCTGGACCTTGCAGCCGATCCGCTTCAGGTGCCCGAGCAGTTCATCCCGGTCCTGGTCGGGCGGGTGCACGACCGCTATGCGCAGCGAACGTATGTCCTGCAAGGACTGCAGCGTGGGCTGGCTGCGCGTCATCAGCGGCTCCCGGCGACCGTGGGGGCGAAGCTTTCGAATTGACCGCCCTCGGCCGGCTTGTGCGCGATCACGAAGGGATCGGCGCGCACGCGAGCGGGCATCGCGGCGACGATGTCGAATTGCCCTGACGCGTTGCATCGGCCAATACGCGTATGCAGATAAGCGTGGTGATTTTCCTCGTCCATGCGGATGCGTCCTTGCGGCGCATCGAACTCCATGCCCGGTAAAACGCGCAACAGGGACACCGGGTTGTCGCTGCCGGATGACCCCATGCTGCGCATGGCGTTAGCGAGCACGTGCATCTGGAAGTAAGCCGCCTCCCAGCACATGTTGGTGACGGCGTCGCCGCCCATGAAGCGACGGTAATTGTCGATGCAGGCGCGGTTGGTAGGGGTATCAACCGACTGGAAGTAGGAGGCCGAGGTGAAATGGCCTTCGCCGAGATGCGCGCCCATGGCGGCGATTTCCGCTTCCGAGGTCGTCACGCTGGCAATGGGAATGGCGTTCGGGTCGAGGCCGCTTTTTGCGAAGCTGCGGTACAGGCGTTCGACGCCTACGCCGACCACCGTCGAGAAAACGAAGTCCGGCGAAAGCGCGGCAATGCGGTCCGTGATGGCCCGGTAACTGTCTTCGCTCGCGTCGAGCGGTACGTAGATTTCATCGACCGTTTCGCCGCCGCGCTCGAACACGAAGTCTTTCATGATGCGATTCGTCTCGTACGGGTAAATGTAATCCGAGCCGATCATGAACACGCGCGAACCGAAGTTCTCCAGCATGTAGTCCGCGAGCGGCACGCAGGTCTGGTTGGGCAGCGTGCCCGTGCAAAAGACATTGCGGCTGTATTCGAAGCCTTCGTAAAGCGTGGGGTAGAAGAGCAGCGCATTGTGCCGCTCGACCACTGGAATCACGGCCTTGCGGCCACTGGACATGTAGCAGCCCATGAAGAGCCGCACGCCGTCCTCCACGATCAGTTGTTCCAGCATGGAAGCATAGTTCGCGGCAATGGAGCCCGGATCGCGCAGATATAGCTGGATCTGCCGTCCGTTGATACCGCCGGCCCGGTTGATCTCGTCGGCCGCGAAGAGGGTGGCGCTCTGCTGCGTGGATTCGATAAGACCGGTTACCCCCGTGGTCGAATACACCACACCGATTTTCACGGGTTCATACATGGGCGAAGACATAGTGAGCTTCCTGTTGCGCCGACGCGCCTTTTCGTTATTGCCTCGATTCGCCCAAACTTGTGCGCAGGGACCGTGATGCGCACAGTTGAAGTGCGCGTCTGCCACAAATTGGCGTGCCGGATGCAGGCACGGCCAGACGAAAATGGAGACTTCATGAGCTTGCCGCGTCGTCGTTCATTCAATGTATAAGGCGGTGCCAAGCGGCTGGCCGAATCGAATCCGGATGCGGCCATTTTGGCACGAACCTTGCTGACTAACGTTCGTGATCTGGAGCAGCACGCCAGTCCTGCAGTCCGATCATAGTGAATTCCGCCGCATGTGACAAAGGTGTCATTTGCGGCAATGGCCAAAAAGCCCGACAACTAAGTCATCCTTAGTTGCGGGCTTTTTTTCGTTTACCTTTTCTCGATGAAGGCACCATGAAGAATTCTCGCCGCGACTTTTTGAAGACCGCCGCCGCCGCGACTGCCGCCAGTGCGATCCCGGGAGCGCTCATGCTGGGCGCACGCGCGGCAAACGCCGCGGACCCGATCAAGGTGGGCATCCTGCATTCGCTGACCGGCACGATCGCGATCGCTGAAGCCCATGTAGTGGATGCCGAAAAACTCGCTATCGACGAGATCAACGCCGCCGGCGGTGTCATGGGCCGGCCGATTTCGCCGATTGTCGAAGACGGCGCCAGCGACTGGCCGACCTTCGCGGAAAAGGCGCAGAAGCTCGTGGAGAGCGACAAGGTGGCGGCCGTGTTCGGCTGCTATACCTCGGCCTCGCGCAAGGCGGTGCTGCCGGTGTTCGAGCGCTATAACGGCCTGCTCTATTACCCGACGTATTACGAAGGGCTGGAGATGTCGAAGAACATCATGTACACCGGGCAGGAAGCCACGCAGCAAACCATTCCCGCGGTCAACTGGCTGGCGAAGAACAAGGGCAAGAAGTTCTACCTGATCGGCTCGGACTACATCTGGCCGCGCACGACCAACCGCATTGCCAAGTCGGCAATTGCCAAGGCCGGCGGCACGGTGGTCGGAGAAGACTATTTCCCGCTGGGCGCAACCGAGTTCTCGTCGGTCATCAGCAAGATCAAGGCGGCCAAGCCGGACGTGATTCTCTCGACGATTGTCGGTGGTTCGAACGTTGCTTTCTACAAGCAGCTCAACTCGGTAGGCATCACGGGCAAGAACCAGGCAATCATGGCGCTCGCCGTGACCGAGGAAGAGGCGATCGGTATCGGCACGGACAATCTGGTGGGAGTCTATTCGTGCATGGGCTATTTCCAGAGCGAGAAGAACCCCCAGAACGAAAAATTCGTGAAGGCCTTCAAGGCGAAATATGGACAGGACCGTGTGCTGGGCGACACGCTGGAAGCGGCCTATACGGCGGTCTATTTGTGGAAGCTGGGTGTAGAGAAAGCGCAGAGCACCGACGTCGCCAAGGTGGTGGCCGCGTCATCCGGACTGGGCTGGAGCGCGCCCGAAGGGGACGTGCATTTCCATGTCAGCAACCATCACTTGTGGAAGCATTCCCTCATCGGGATGTTCAAACCCGATGGCCAGGTCGACATCATTTACGAATCGCCGCTGATCGAACCGAACCCTTTCCCGAAGCTCGGTTAAGTCGCTTGATGAAGAACATCGGGAGCCTTGTTTCCTTGTGCTCCCGATGTTCGCTTACAGGGTCGCCCCATGTCTCTTGACACCTTTCTCGTCCAGGTATTTAACGGCTTGTCGCTATTCACGGTCCTTGCGTTGATGGCGGTCGGCCTTGCCATCGTCTTCGGATTGATGGGCGTGATCAACATGGCGCACGGCGAACTCATGGCGCTGGGCGCGTATATGACCTATCTGACCGCGGTGATATTCGAGCGCTGGCTTCCCTCGCTGATGGGCGCCTATTTCCTGGTGGGGATCGTGATTGCCTTCACCGTGACCGCGGCTGTGGGTTTCGTGCTCGAACGGGTCATGATCCGCCGTCTCTATCATCGTCCGCTCGACACCATGCTGGCAACCTGGGGCCTCTCGCTGGTGCTCCAGCAGGTGTATCGCCAGATATTCGGGCCGATCGATGTCAGCGTCCCGACGGTGAGCTGGCTGCAGGGCGCCTGGAACGTGACGCCCAACATTGCGCTGCCGCTCAGCCGCATCTTCATTTTGTTCCTGACGTTCGCGGTGGCGCTCGTGGTTTACCTCTTCCTTTTCCGTAGCCGATGGGGGCTGCGGATTCGCTCGGTGATGCAAAATCGCGCGATGGCGGGCGCGGCCGGCATCGATACCGAACGGGTCGACGCCGTGACGTTCGCCGTGGGCTGCGGGCTCGCCGGGATCGCGGGCAGTGCGCTGACCATGCTGGCGTCGACGGGTCCCGCAACAGGGCAGCAGTACATCGTGGACACGTTCATCGTGGTCGTGTTCGGCGGGATCGAAAGCTTGCTGGGAACCTTCCTTTCAGCATTCGCGATCGGCCAGCTTCAGTCGATGTTCGAACTCCTCCTGAGCGGTTCGATGGCCAAGGCGAGCATCCTGCTCCTCGTGATTGTCGCGCTGTATTTCAGGCCGCAAGGGCTGTTCGCGCTGAAGTTGCGGCGATGACGGAGCCACCTCGATTGCCTTCGAGATTTGCCTTCGAGGTAAACAACGCAACGCGCTTCGCGTGAAGCGCTCAAGCGTCAAGGTGCTGCCGCCAGCACCTTTTATTTTGCCTGATCATGCCCGATTTGCCCGATGTGTTGGTTATTTTGATAAATATCTTGCTTATTTTTGGTTGCCTACACTGGAACCGGGCAAATCAAACACAATCGCATGCGGAGCAAATCGATGACTATGGAATCCGGATCTCGTCGTAAAGCGTTGAAGTTTGGAGCGGCGGCCGCAGCGGGCGTCCTGGTGGGACCGTACGTTACGCGCAACGCATCGGCGGCGGAGCCGATCAAGCTGGGCAGCCTGCTCGACGGAACCGGAGCACTTGGCCTCGAAGGCCGGCGCATGATCCAGGCAACCGAATTCGCGGTCGGCCAGATCAACGATAAAGGCGGCCTGCTCGGACGGCCGGTCAAGCTGATTGCGTACGACACGCAAAGCAGCATCCAGCTCTACACGCAATACGCGCAGCAACTGGTACTGCAGGATAAGGTCGATGTAATCCAGGGCGGCATCACGTCGGCGTCGCGTGAAGCCATCCGGCCGATCTTCGACCGCAGCAAGACGCTCTATTTCTACAATACGCAATACGAAGGCGGCGTCTGCGACCGCAACGTGTTCTGCACCGGCACGACGCCCGCGCAGACGGTGGACCACATCGTCGAATATGCGATGAAGAACTGGGGCAAGAAGGTGTACATCATCGCGGCCGACTACAACTATGGCCACATCACCGCGAGCTGGATGACCAAGTTCGTGAAGGCGGCGGGCGGCACGGTGGTGAATACCGATTTCTTCCCGCTGGACGTCACCAACTTTTCCTCCACCATCAGCCGCATCCAGGAAGCGAAGCCCGACATGGTGCTCTCGGCGCTGGTCGGTGCAAACCACGTGGGGTTTTACCGGCAATGGGCGGCGGCGGGAATGAAGTCGAAGATCCCGGTGGGCGCGACCGTGTTTGGTCTCGGCGATGAACTCACGACCATGGACGCCGCGACCACCGACGGCATCATCACCTGCTTCGGCTTCTACAACAACCTCAACACGCCCAACGCGAATGCGTTCATCAAGGGCATGCAGGCAAAGTACGGACCGAGCCTCACGGACCTCGGCGAACTCGACACCGCTACCTACGAAGGCATCATGCTATGGGCGGAGGCGGTGAAGAAGGCGGGTTCCGTTGAACAGGCGAAGGTGGTGACGGCGCTCGAGACCGGCATCACGATCGAAGGGCCGTCGGGCACCGTCAAGATGGACCCGGCGACGCACCATACCATTCGCAACGCCTATCTCGCGCGTCCGAAAGACAAGGCTTGGGAGATCCTGCAGACCTTCCCGAACCAGTTTCCCTCCGACACGGGCGGCGCATGCGATCTCATCAAGTCACCGCGCACGAACAAGCAGTTCACGCCGGCCTGAGGAGGCGCGACTCATGGATATGACCGGGCTACTCGCCTTCAATGTGCTGACCGGCGTGGCCACGCTTGTGCTGATCACGATCGGCCTCGGCGTCATCTACGGCATGATGCGCATCATCAATCTCGCGCACGGCGAGTTCATGATGCTCGGGGCTTACACGGCCGTGACCGCCAGCACGGCGGGCATCAACATCTGGGTGTCGATGCTGATCCTGCCGCCCATTGTTGTCGGCCTCGTCGGTCTGGTCCTGGAACGGACCATCATCCGTTTCCTCTACGGCCGCATGATGGACACGATGCTCGCCACCTGGGGCATCAGTCTGGGTCTCATCGGCCTCATCACGTCGATCTTCGGCAACGTGGTGAAGTCGGTGCAGATGCCCGTGGGTAGTTTTTCGATCGGGCAGTACCACGTGAGCGCGTATAGCCTGGTTATCATCGGCGTTGGCGTGGTCGTGCTGGTGGCGCTGCTGGTGCTGCTGCGCCGCACGCGCTTCGGCCTGATCCTGCGCGCGACGATGCAGAATCCGGCCATGTCGGCGTCGCTCGGCGTGCGGCCATCGGCGGTCTACATGGCCACGTTCTCACTTGGCGCGGCGCTTGCCGGTCTTGCGGGCGGCGTGCTGTCGCCCATCTCGGGCGTGTCGCCGGGCATGGGCGGCGCGTACATTGCGAAGGCGTTCATTACCGTGCTGGGCGGCGGCCCTGCGATCATCGCGGGGACGGGTCTCGCGGCCGGGCTGTTCGGCGCCATCAATGAAATCGTCTCGTTCCTGTCTACGCCGGTCATTGGCGATATCGCCCTGCTGGCTTCAGCGGTCTTGCTGATCCGTATCTTGCCGCAGGGCATTACGGGACGTTTCCTCAGGCGCAGCTCATGAAATCGCTTCGTTCAAGGACCTTTTCAGGCGGCACGCTGGTGGTCGTCGTTTGCCTCGTGGTCATGTTCGCGCTGCCCCGCACAATCAGCGCGTTCGGCGTGATGCAGGCAACGCTGTTCGCGGGCATGGCGATCTACGGCCTGAGCCAGGGTTTCGTGTGGGGTTACGCGGGCATCCTGTCGTTCGGGCAGGCCGCGTTTCTCGGCATTGGCGCCTACACGTACGCCATTGCGGCGATCAATCTCGGCGACACCACGCTGGCCGCCGCGTTGTCGATCGTCGCGCCCATGTTGTTCGCGGCGTTGCTTGGCTACTTCATGTTCTACGGCCGTATCTCCGATGCCTACATTGGCGTGATCACGCTGACTGTGTCCGTGATCCTGTTCGAGTTGATGAACTCGACCTCGGGCAGCCAGTATCACATCGGCGATGCGGTGCTGGGCGGCTTCAACGGCATCCCCGCCATTCCGGTGTTCGCGCCGCCCGGCAAACCGGACGAGCCGCTTGACCAGATCGGCGTCTGGTATATCGCAATGGGCGCGCTGATCGTGGTGTACGCGCTGCTGAAATGGATCCTTGCGTCACGCTTCGGACGGGTTGTGGTGGCTATCCGCGAGAACGAAACGCGGGCGATGCTGATCGGCTATGACCCGCGCATGTACAAGCTGCTGTCGTTCGTCGTTGGCGCAGGCATTGCCGGCGCGGCGGGCTGCATCTTCGCGAACTGGGGCGGCTTCATCAGCCCGACCGTGTTCGCGCTCACCATGTCGGCGCAGGTGATCATCTCGGTGCTGATCGGCGGACTGGGGACACTGATCGGGCCGATTCTCGGTGCGGTCGCGATCCAGTATCTGATCAACATTGCGGGCACGCAGCATGTCATCGATCCAAGCCTGGGTCTGGGCATCGTGCTGGTGGCGTTCGTGCTGCTCGTGCCGCAAGGCGTCGTGCCGGTCGCACGCGCGCTGTTGCTGCGCGTGACTTCGCCATCCAGGGGAAATACGGCCTCCTCGTCTACCTCCTCGTCTACTTCATCATCCGCCGCCAAACCGGAGTCACGCTGATGAATGCGCTTCCTCCGCTTCTCCAGGCACAAGGCGTCACCATGCGCTTTGGCGGTGTGACTGCCGTTCGTGCTGTCGATTTCACCTTGCGGGAAGTCGAACTGCGCTGCCTCATCGGCCCGAATGGCGCGGGTAAAAGTACTTTCTTCAAGATGCTGACCGGGCAGTTGAAGCCGACCGAGGGCAGCATCCATTTTCGCAGCCACGATATCACCGGCAGCAACCCGCATCAGATCGCTCGCCTGGGCGTGGGCATCAAGACGCAGGTGCCTAATGTATTCAACGGACTCAGCGTGCGCGAGAACGTGTTCATTGGTGCGGGCCGGCGCAAGTCGCTGGCTCACGCCCGGCGTATCGTCGATGAAACCCTGACGCGGCTCAAGCTGGACGGCATCGCCGAGCGGATCGTCGGCCAACTCGCGCACGGGCAACGCCAGTGGGTGGAAATTGCAACGGTGCTTGCTCAGGAACCCGAACTGATTTTGCTCGACGAGCCCGCCGCCGGAATGAACCACGAAGAAGTGCATCGCACGGCGGAACTGATCCAGGAAATCAACAAGACGCAGGCGCTGGTGGTCGTGGAGCATGACATGCAGTTCATTCGCATGATCGCGCGTACCGTGACCGTATTCTCGCAGGGCGCGGTGCTGGTGGAAGGGTCGGTGGATACCGTGTTGTCGGACCAGCGCGTGAAAGATGTATATCTCGGGAGGCGTGCGGCATGATCGATGAAAACGCAGGCGCAGTGCTGTTCGAGGCGACCGGGTTGTGTTCCGGTTATGGGCGCATCCCGATTCTCAACGAGGTTAATTTTTCAGTGAAGCAGGGCGAGCGCGTGGGCATTCTCGGCCATAACGGCATGGGCAAGACCACGCTGCTGCGCACGTTGACCGGGCACTTGCCGACCACGTCCGGGCAGGTGCGTTTCAACGGCGTTGACATCACGCATGACAGCGCAACGGCGCGCGCCAAAGCGGGAATTGGCTACGTGCCGCAGGGGCGTGAGATCTTCCCGACCCTGAGCGTGATGGAAAACCTGCGCGTAGGCTGCCTGCTGTCAAAGCGTGGCGAGAGCGAGACCATCGCGGAAATCCTTGAGCTGTTTCCACGGCTGAAGGCGTATCTCGACCGGGCGGGCGGTGCGCTCTCGGGCGGCGAGCAGCAATTGCTGGCGCTCGCGCGATGCCTGTGCGGCGGCCCGCGCATCGTGTTGCTCGATGAACCGACAGAAGGGATTCAACCTTCGATCATCGATGAAATCATCGACACGCTGAAGAGCGTCGCGGAGCAGCGCAGCCTGACCATCTTGCTGGTCGAGCAGAACCTCAACTTCATTGCGTCGCTGTCGCAGCGCATCCTGATTCTGCAGAAGGGCACGGTCACGCGCGAGATTCCGCCCGAGATCGTCACCGACCCGGCCATGCTCGACGAGTTTGCCGGCATTGCCTGATCCATTTCACTCATTCATCGCTCGTTTGAAACCGGAACTTTTCCATGACCCACACGACCCCCGATGTCATCGAACTCACCGTCGCGCAAATCCAGTCCGGCTTTGCGAGCGGCGCACTGACCTCCGAGTCGCTGACCGCGGCGTTCCTCGAACGCATTGCGCAAATCAATCCGCGCTATAACGCGATCATCTTCCTGAATCCCCAGGCACTTGACGACGCTCGCGCCATCGACGCACGCCGCGCAGCCGGCGAAGCGCTCGGCCCGCTCGCGGGCGTGCCGGTCGTGGTGAAGGACACCATGGACATGGCCGGTTTCCCCACGACCGGTGGCTGGACGCTTCTTTACAGCCCGACGGGCGGCGTCGACCTGATGCCGGCCACGGACTCGCCGGTCGTGGCTCGCATGCGCGCGGCCGGCTGCGTGATTCTCGGCAAGACGAACGTGCCGGTACTGAGCGCCACGGGTTCGCACGCGAACGATAGCTGGGCCGGCCCGACGCTCAACTCGGTGGACACATCGTTCATGCCGGGCGGCAGCAGCGCGGGCACGGCGACGGCGGTCGGCACGAGCATGGCCGTTCTTGGCCTCGCCGAAGAAACCGGGGGATCGATCCAGAATCCTGCATCGGCGCAGGCGCTGGTCGGCATCAAGCCAACCTTCGCGCTCGTGCCCAATGCGGGTGTGATGCCGCTTGCCGGCAGCACGCGCGACGTAGTCGGTCCTATCGCGCGTTGCGTGCGGGACGCGGCGCTCACACTCGACGTGCTCGCGGGTTTCTGCGAGGAAGACCTGAAGACCGTGGCGGGCGTGGGAATGAAGCCGCGCGGCGGTTACGCGGCGGACTTGCGCGACGACGCGCTCAAGGGCAAGCGGCTCGGGCTTTACGGACCGGGATGGCGCGCGCGGGCGTTATCGGAGGAAACCATCGCGCTGTATGAGCGCGCGCAGAAAGAGCTCGAAGCACGCGGTGCGATTCTCGTCGATGACCCGTTTGCGGGCAGCGGTTTCGCGGCGCTCGGCAAGCCGGCGCCGGGCTCCGATCACTTCGATGCACGCGGCATGGAAAGCCTCCCGTACGACATGCAGAAGTACCTTGAACGCCTCGGCCCGGGTAATACGATCAGGACGTGGAGTGATTTCGTCAATGCCACCCGCGCCGAAGATCCGTTGGGTCCGTCGGGCGTGCTGACCTACATGTCGACGCTGCCCGACATGGAAGCGAACTTGCGCAATGCCGCGGCTCCACCGGTGATCAGTGCGTTCTATGCACTGCGCGAAACCTATCTTTCGATCTTCGAAGACGTCATGACGAAGCACGCACTTGACGGCCTCGTGTTCCCGCAACTGCGCGATGCATTGCCGCCGCGCGAAGGCACGGAAACGCTGCACGAAACGACCGTGTGCGAGATCAATATTGCCGGGCTGCCGGGGGTGACGCTGCCGGCCGGATACTACGAATCGGGCTCGCCGTTCAACCTGATCTTCGTCGGCCGCCGATGGAGCGAGCCGGCGCTGCTCGCGATGGCTTACGATTACGAAACTGCCGGGGCTCACCGGCGAACGCCCGTCCTGCAGCCGTGAGGACGGCCGCTATCGTGTCATGGTGCAATCCACGCCATGGTGCAATCGTGAACACGCAGGAACAGAACAAGTTATGTCCGAGCATCGATATCAGGAGATCCTGACCCGGCTTCGGGACAATGGGCGCGTCTCGGTGACGCCGCTTGCGAAGCTGCTGAGCGTGTCGGAGGAAACCATCCGCCGCGACCTGAAGGAACTGGAGCAAAGCGGCATGCTGCGGCGTATCTATGGCGGCGCGGTGCCGCCACGGCTCGACGTGGAACGTCCCGTGACCGAGCGCGGCAAGGTCAATGTGCGCGGCAAGGCGCGCGTCGCGGAACTGGCGCAGACGCTGGTCGAGGACGGCATGTCGGTGTTCATCGATTCGGGCACGACCACGATTGCGTTCGCGCGCCGGCTGATCGGGCGCAACGTGACGGTGACGACCAATTCCATCGACATTGCGCTGCTGCTCGGCACCAGCGTGAGCCGCGTGAACCTGACGCCGGGCATGTTGCGCGGCAAGGACAACGCGCTTGTGGGTTACGAGACGCTCTCGTACGCGCGGCGCTTTTTCTACGATGCCGCGTTCATGGGGATCGCTGCATGCGACCTGAAGCACGGCTGGATGGACTACGAAGAACACGAATCGAACCTGCGCGGCGTGCTGAAGTCACAAGCGCGCTTGTCGGTGATCCTCGCCGATATCGACAAGTTCGGGCGCGAGGCTTACCTGAATACGTTTCCCATTACCGAAAAGGTGACGGTGGTCTGTGACCGCGCGCCATCTGCGCCATTCAAGGAAATTTTTGCAGAGCATGACATCGAACTCATCCATTCCTGAGACATCTGAAACGGGCAAGCTCACCAGCCTGCTTGCCCATTTCGCCCAGTTTGGCGGTTTAACCACGGGCGGCGTGACTCGCCTGTGTGCAAGCGCGGCGGACGGAGAAGCGCGCGATGCGTTCGCGACGCTGCTGCGTGAGGCAGGCGCAGAGGTTCTCACCGATGGCGTTGGCAATCAGTTTGGCATCTTCAGGCTGGCGCATCGCACCGGTGCGCCGCTCGTGATGATGGGCTCGCATCTCGACAGCCAGCCGCGGGGCGGCCGCTTCGACGGCGTGCTGGGCGTGCTGGCGGCATTCGAGGCGGGACGTCGCCTGATGCTTGCGAAGCACGCCGGAGCATCGTTCGACTGCGATTTTTGCGCGGTCAACTGGACCAACGAGGAGGGCGCGCGATTCCGCCCGAGCTTGCTCGGCAGCGGGACGTTCGTCGGCAAGATAACCATGGACGATGCACTCGCGAGTCGCGACGACGACGGCGTGACGCTCGCCGACGCTCTCGCTGCGATAGGCTACCGTGGCAAGGATGCGCCGCCTCCCGCGCCTTCCTGCTACGTGGAACTGCATGTGGAGCAGGGCGCGCTGCTGGAAGCGGACGACGTTCCTATCGGAATCGTCACGCGCAACTGGGGCGCGGCGAAGATGGATGTGTCGTTCAAGGGCGAGCAGGCGCATACGGGTCCTGCAAAAATGGGCGCGCGCCGCGACGCTCTGTTTGCAGCGGCGCAGGTGATCTGCGACGTGCGCGCGATCGCCCACAAGTGGCATGACCGCATTCATACCTCGGTGGGAAGGCTCGTCGTGCAGCCCAACTCTCCTAACGTGGTGCCCTCGCAAACGGAACTGTCCATAGAAATGCGCGCTATCGAGGACAGTATTCTCCAGGAAGCTGAAACCATCGCGATCCAGGCAATCGAGCGGGCCGCGCGGCTCGCTAATGTCACGTTCGAGATCGTCAATCGCACGAGCCGGCCGATTCGGGTGTTGCCTTCGGCGGTGGGCGAACTCGTGAAGGTTTGCGCGCGGGCAGCGGGCGTGCGCAGCCGGGAGATCGATACCGTGTCCGGTCACGACGCACTTAGCCTGCTCGACACATGTCCCACCGGACTCGTATTCGTGCCGAGCATCGGCGGCATTGCGCACAACGAAAACGAGGACACGCACACGGACGATCTCGATACAGGCATGACGGTGCTCATGGACGTGGCCACCCGTCTCTGCCAGTCGGGCGGCGACCCCGTGATCGCAGCGGCGAGAGGCTGATTCCATGTCCATATCGCCAAGCGTGGACGCCGCGCTCCATTCAATCGATGCCTGGGCGAACCGCCGGATCAGCTATGAACACGCGCTTTCGCCGGTCATGTCGCCGATGCATCGCGGCGTGTCGAGCGAGTGCTTGCGCGTGGGTATCGACGACGCGCCACCGGTGTTCTTCGTCAAGATAGCGCATCCTGATCTGGCTGAAACGGTGGACACGGGGGCATCGTTTCGCGCCGCTGCCGCCGTGGCCGCAATCGGTCTCACGCCAGGCCCGCGTCATTCAAACGAAGCGTTCGGTATAACCGTGTTCGATCTGCTCGACGAAACCTGGCAGACCGCCCATCTCGACGACCTCGCCGTGCCGGCCACGTTTGAAAAACTGCTCGCGGCGAAGCGCGCGATCCATGCGCTCCCGCAGTTCGAACGCGATTCGAACGTCTTCGATCGCATCGTCCGTCTCGCCGCTTCCATGACGTTGACGGCAGACCTTGCAGCATTGACAGCGACCGCGTCGCGCATGAGCGCCGCCATGGCCGCTTCCGGCATCGACATGTGCCCCTGTCACGCGGACGGCGTGACATCCAACGTGATGCTGCGTGAGGACGGCGCGTTGCAACTCGTCGATTTCGACGAAGCCGCCAACACCGATCCCGCATTCGATCTTGCCGTGACGTTAAATGAAATCCTGCCGGCGCTTTCTGCGTGGCCGGCAGCGCTGGAAATGGCAAACGGCCACGTCACGGACGCGGAGCTCGCGCGCAGCCGTTGCTACGCATTCGCCGACGACCTGCGCTGGGGACTGTGGGGATTGAAGATGAACGCAACGTCGCCACGGCGCCATATAGAGTTCCTGAAGTATGCGCAATGGCGTCTGCTGCGTTGCTCGATGGCGTCGTCGCGTATCGATGCCGACGGCTTGCTCAAGCTGATCTGAAAGGGCGATGACGATGCAGACAAAAATGCTGGGCGCTGGCTCAAGCGACGCCGAACGGGAAATTGAAGCCGTGTTGCGCAGCGTCCAACCCTGGAGCGGCCGCGCGTTGCGATATGCGCCCGTAGCGGGCGGTATCAGCAATAGCAACTGGCGTGTCTGGCTGGACGGCGAAGTGTCCAGTTATTTCGTCAAGGTGCCGGGCCGCGGAACAGAGCAGTTCATCGACCGGAAGGCGGCGTTCGCGGCGAGCAAGCAGGCTGAAAGCATTGGCATCGGCCCGCGCTTATATGATTATGCGGCGGAGCTAGGCGTGGAGATCAACGACTTCGTGGAGGGGCGCACCACGTGCTCGAACCGCGATTTTCTCGATGCGCCGGTTCGCGCTTCCGTCATGAACGCATACCGCGCGCTACATGCCTCGCCATTGTTGCCGTTGACCAAGACCATTTTCGATCTGATCGATGAACATGTTGAGCAGGTGCGCCAGGCGGGTGGCAAGCTGCCCGCCGATTTCCCGCTGCTCTATAGGGAATACACCCGCGCACGTGCCGCGCTGGAAGCATCGGGACTGGATATTGTCCCGTGTTTCAACGATCCCATGCCAGGCAATTTTCTCCGCGATGAAGCCGGGACAATCCTTCTGATCGACTACGAATACGCATCGAATAACGACCGATGCTACGACTTGGGCGCGTTGAGCGGCGAGATGTTTTTTACGCGTGAGGTCGAAGAAGAAATGGTCGAGTCCTACTTCGGCAGCGTGAGCCCGGCGAACCTGGCGCGTGTCACCGTGCACAAGGCGCTTGCGGATCTGAAATGGGCGACCTGGTCGATGCTTCAGAACGAAATATCGACGCTCGACTTCGACTACTTCAAATACGGCGCGTGGAAATTCATGCGTGCGCGCTCCGTGATCGATGAACCCGCATGGAACGAGCTCTTGCGCAGTTGTTGAGTGAGCATGATGTAATCAGGATACCTTTCTTTTTTCATAAGTTCGCCCTGAGCCCCTGTTCAACCGGCTCATGACGTTCTGCGCAATGAACATGTGTTCCGAGGAACTCGAATGAGTCTTCGCGCAATGTCAGCCAGTCGGTCAGACGCTTTTCGCCCCGCACGAGGCAATGTCCGCTCAAGGGCGATGCGTCTGATGCGTCAGATGCATCACGAGGACGGACCCGTATCCGCGGCCCAGCCGCCGTGGAAACCGAATGGCACGCGAACCGGTAGGCGGATAGTCGCGATTGGGTCGCCTGCGAAGTCCTGCGCGTCGAGAATGACCACGTCACTGAGGTTGCGGTTGCCATCGTAGACGTAGGACATGATCCAGCCGTCGTCCTCCTGAACGGCGCCCGGGCGTCGCACGAACACCGGCTCAAGCGTCATTCGGCCAGCGCCGTAGTCATGCACTTCAGATGTGCCGCGCAGCATGTCGTGCTTCCTGGCCGGACCAAACGAAACCTGATCGCCCCAGTGCGCCGTATAGGCATACCGATAGGCCTGCCCTTCAAAGCGACCATTGATGCGCGGAAATTCATTGCCGCGATCGTCAAGTACGGTTTCGCTCAACCGGCCGCTGCTGCGCTCGAGCGTCCAGCGGACGAGAACCGGCACGCCCTCGTTGGGACCGTGATGATCGCGCTCGAACATGCGCGGATGGCGGATGAGGTCGATGATCGTGCGATCGCTCTCGTCATAAGCATTGACGAAGTGGAAGACGAAGCAGCGAGGAGCCGAAAACCATTGAAGACGCGACACGTCGCCGTCCCGTGGCAGCAGACCGATTCTGGAATCGCGACTTTCATCCCATATCCACGGGAAAGCCGTTCGCGCGGTCTGCGGCTGGAAGGTCACGGGCAGGTCAGGCACAACGATAAATGATGCCGTGAACGCAACGTCGTGAATGAGCGGGATGTGGGGTAAGTCGATACGTGCCTTGGTGGTGGCGCGGCCGTTTCGGTCGACTGAAACGTACCGGATCGGCTGTTCGGGCTCGTACGTCAAAGCGTGTTGTTCGCCGGTGATGGGGTCGAACTTGGGGTGCCCTGTGAAGCCGGTCTCCAGCGTCCCGTCAAAGTCAGAGCGGGCGACGCTCTCCAGTTCGTAGTCGAGTTCGACCGGTAAGTTGCCAGCTTCGACGACCGCATACACCTTGTCCCCGACTCGCGTGAAATTTGTATTTACCGGCCCGTCACGGTGCTGCGGCGCGGGGCCTGGTATTGGCTCACGGCCCAAGGCCGCAGACGCATCTGCGTCCTTGACGAAGCGGCTCCGGAACCATTCAGCCTTGCCGTCGCGAAGCCGCAAGCCATGCACCATGCCCGATGCAGCAAACCAGTGATAGCGAGCCACATCTGGCACCGTCACCGGATTGGGGCCGATTCGCAGGAAGCGGCCGTTAAGTTCCTCGGGGATGCTCCCCGTTACCTTCAAATTGAAAGCGGTCGTTTCGACCTCGACTGGCGCGAAATTGCCAGACAGATAGGTTTCTCCCGATGAGATGGGGTGGACGGGTTCGTGGGTCATTGGTGTCATTGGTGTCATTTGGGTCGCTACTCGTAATGTGATGAGGTATCATTTTGCTGCCCTTCCCAGTCGGGAGTCAAGAAAAAGTTATGATCTATCACATCGACCTCAAAACATGGTTATGAGCAAAGACACGACGACAAAGACGCCCGAGAAACGATCCCGGGACCGCAAGACCTATCACCATGGCGATCTGCGACGGGCGTTGCTCGACGCCGCGCGCGAAGAGATCACGGCGAACGGCGCCCAGAGTCTGACGCTCGCTTCACTTGCACGGCGTGCCGGCGTCGCTCAGTCGGCACCCTACCGCCACTTTGTGGACCGGGATGACCTGCTGTTTGCGGTGGCGGTGGAAGGATTCCATGAGTTTTCAGCGGCGCTGCGCCATGCGGCGGAATCTGGAGGAGACGATGGTTACGTCAGGCCTATGGCTGCGGCGTACCTGCGGTTCGGCGAGCAAAATGTGGAACTTTATCGATTGATGTTCGCCTCGCGCCTGGTTCCCGATGCCGCGCCGGATAGCCCGCTGAGCCAGGCGGCAGAGGAAAGCTACCAATTGCTGCTCGCGGGCGTCTCGGTCCGTGGCCGTAGCGGGCCATTGAGATCGGCCACGGCGGTGTGGGCCCAGTTGCATGGACTGGTAATGCTGAAGGCGGACGGCTTCGTGCCGCAAGCACTTGAAACTTTGCTGGCGGAGCTTGCTCTTTAAGCTTTCCAGGGAGATTCCACAGTTCGTTTTCGAGCGGCCATTCAAGTCGCGCGGACCTGAACGGCTGAGAAGGGGCGGGCGCGGTGAAATCGATCCCGCGCCCGGCGCAATCCTAAGCGCGGTCTGGATCGTTGATTACCTTTCCGTAGTGCGCCGACTCGATGCGGTACTGCTCCTTGCCGGCATACATGCGTTCGTCCGCGACAGCGTGTAACTGAATCTGGGTCAATCCGTCGCCGGGATAGACGGCGGCGCCGACGCTGGCGCTCGCATGGTACGGTCCCTCCGCGAGAAGGATCGGAGCATCGAGCGCTTTCCGCAGCGCATCGCCGACAGCCTCGGCATCAGGCAAATTGCTGATACCGTCCAGGATCACGGTGAACTCGTCCCCGCCGGTTCGTGCAAGCGTGTCAACGCCGCGCAGGACTTTACGGAACCGATCGCTGACCCCTTTCAGCACATCGTCCCCGGCCTGATGGCCCAGCGTGTCGTTCACCAGCTTGAAGCGGTTCAGATCGATGACCAGAAAGCCGAATCCGGAACCGTCACGGGCGGCTCGTGCCACGGCCTGGTCGAAGCGGTCAGCATACAGGCGACGGTTCGGCAAACCGGTCAGCTCGTCATGGGCGGCAAGATGGGTAGCCAGGTCCACGCGCTCTTCCAGCAGCACGAGAATCATGCTGGCGGCAGCGAGAAATTTCGGCAGGTTCCAGACTTCCGCTTCGATGTGACTCGAAATCGTTGGGGCATGCAAGTTGAGCAGTGAGTAGACAGGGAAAACCAGGCCCCAAAGGACGAAGCTTAGTGCGATGAACACGACGCCCATGGTCAGCTTTGGCGTCTGGCGCAGGAAGAAATACGCCACCGCGAGATAGGTCCAGCACATCAACCACTGACTGGCCATGGCGATACCATACGCATGCAGCGCCCAGGCCTGGAGCGCGTACGCCAGTAGTACCAGCGCGACCGAGACGCGAGGATGCCAGCTGGTTTCCGCGTTGTCGGCAGCGGCGAGCCAGACGGTGCTGGCTGCTCCCAGCGCCGTCAGTAGATAGAACGGCCCCACTTGTTGGCCAGCCGGCTGCAATTCGGCATAGGCCGCGCACGCCACCGCAAAGGTCAGGTTCAATGCTCCCGAAAGGCCCACCCTCGGAATGAGCCGGGAGGAGTCGATCGTCGGCCCTTGATAATAGGCGGCGAGAACGAATACCTGCCCGGCTAAAGCGAGGGTCCCTCGGGCAAGCACGTCGAACGGAAAACTTTGCGGCAAAAGCATGAAAATGCCGGCGTGCAAAAGGACGAGAAGCCAACCGGCCAGCCAATATCGCAGCCGGACCTCCCGCTTTTGCCTGATCAGGACAAGAGAGATCCCCAGCAAGATGCTGTAAGAGACAAATTCCGGGAGCCCATAGAAATTGAAATTCACGCGATCCGTCTCCTGACAAGGGCGTTCCGTCGGGCTTGATGCTCCGTGCGAAGGTCGCGTCGAATGCATGGCGGCACCAGCAGTTAATCCAATTTATACGACAAATGAAATGAAATGTTGGAATTGACTTGGTCTTGAAAGTAAATCGCCTGCAGGTGGCAGGAGGATCTGGTAGGCAGTTTTGCGGGATGTCGCGCGCTCTCGGGGGCGATACCGGTTCTGCAATTGGACCGCCTTCGGATCGCGGCGAAATACAGATTTTAAACGGGCCGCTACCTCGGTCGAGGCCCATCCTTCAACTGTTAAACGGTAGCGGCGCGCGGCATATAGGCCAATGATCAGGAGGACCAAGGACAGCGTAACGCGAAGACTCTAATGAGCGTCCTCGGGGCGAACGCGATCCCTCCGTGATCCATTTCGACGATAGCTGGCAAAGGCGCCAACAGGCCACGACAAGAGCCGCTGACGAACTGGCGTCGAGCGTCGCAAATCAGTTTGATACCGGCCGCCCGACAAACAGCGAGAACGCGTAATAGATCGAACCCCACGACACGAGTTGCGCGTGCCGACGTGTGGTGTGCTGACGTTGGGACGATCCTGTGTCATTCGTGGACCCTGCGTCTTTCGCTATTGATGACAGGTTCGCCGTCCTCCTTGGTGAAAGCACCTTTTTGCGCTGAGGGCAGAATGTCGAGAACGACTTCGGAGGGCCGGCACAGGCGTACGCCAAGTGGTGTGACGACCAGCGGCCGATTGATGAGGATCGGGTGTTCCAGCATCGCGTCGAGTAATTGCTCATCACCTACTGACGGATCGCCCAGGCCAAGATCGGCATAAGGCGTGCCCTTTTCACGCAGCGCAGCGCGTACCGTGAGACCGGCGCGGGAGATCAGATCCTTCAGCGTGCTCTTGTTCGGCGGGGTTTTCAGGTACTCGATGATCTCCGGTTCGATGCCCGCGTTACGGATCATCGCCAGCGTGTTGCGCGACGTGCCGCAATCCGGATTGTGATAGATCGTGACGCTCATACACGTTGTCCTTTGATGCTGTGTTTCGCTTCATACCAATGCTGCGATCGATTGACGACCCCGACGACGAGCAGCATCACCGGGACCTCGATCAGCACGCCGACCACGGTGGCCAGCGCCGCGCCGGAGTGAAAGCCGAACAAGCTGATTGCCGTCGCCACGGCCAGCTCGAAGAAATTGCTCGCACCGATCAGACTGGACGGTCCCGCAACGCAATGTGCGACACCGAGCCGGCGATTCAACAGGTAGGCGAGGCCGGAGTTGAAAAACACCTGAATGAGGATCGGCACTGCGAGCATCGCAATCACGAACGGTTCCTCGATGATCGCCTGCCCCTGGAAGGCGAAGAGCAGCACCAATGTCGCGAGCAGCGCGCAGATCGAATAAGGGCCGAGATGTGCGACGGTCTTCCGAAAATGCGCCTCGCCCTTCGCCATCAGCATTCGGCGCAGCAGTTGAGCGAGGATGACCGGGATGATGATGTAGAGGCCGACCGAAATAATCAGCGTATCCCACGGCACCGTAATGGCCGACAAACCAAGCAACAACGCGACGAGCGGCGCGAAGGCCACGATCATGATGGAGTCGTTCAGCGCCACTTGCGATAACGTGAAATACGGATCGCCCTTGCAGAGCTGCGACCAGACGAACACCATTGCCGTGCAAGGGGCCGCGGCCAGCAGGATCAAGCCGGCGATATAGCTGTCGAGCTGATCAGTGGGAAGCCACGGCGCGAACACATGGCGGATGAAGATCCAGCCGAGCAACGCCATCGAGAACGGTTTGACGAACCAGTTCACAAATAGCGTGACGCCAATGCCACGCCACTGACTTTTGACCTGAGTCATCGCGGCAAAATCAATCTTGACCAGCATCGGAATGATCATCACCCAGATGAGCACGCCGACCGGAAGATTGACCTGTGCCACTTCCATGCGGCCGATCGCCTGAAAGAACTGGGGAAGCACCTGCCCGAGAAGAATACGAGGTGGAACGACAGGCTTGAAGGGGAAAGCCCGAGCTGCTGTGCGATTTCACCGGCAGCCATGCCGTCCGGCCCCGCTACGACCAGCATGCGGAAGATAGCGAGACGCGATTCATGGGCGAGCGCGCTCAGGGCGCGTACAACGAGATTGGAGTCCATGCGTTGAACCTTAAAGCACTGGTTTCGATATTTCAAGTATCATCGAAATGACGTGACAAAAGCAGTTTGAAAAAAGTGTTGACCTTCCCACCGAGGGAAGGTTGAGTATCCAGAAAGACCTGACGCAGTGGGCGAAGATGCGGTGCCTTGACTGAGACCATGAAATTCCTGATCAAACTGATGGCCTGCTTTCTGATTGCCTGGTTGCCGCTCGTCGGCTACTCGGCGCAGGCACCGGTTTGTTCCGGGAATTCGATAGCGGTTTCCTCCAGCCACGAGCACCTGTCTGCAACGGCCGATTCGGACCGGCACACAGATGGCATCAAAGCACCATGTGTCCAGATGCAGACAGCGTGTCAAACCGGCACATATAGTCCCTGCTGCGGCCCGTTGGGCATGCTTGCCTCACCACCCTATCAATTCATTGCAGCGACGGCTTTGGAGCCCTCCTACCGGCCTATGAGCCGCGTCCTCAATGCGCAGTTCGTCCCCGAACCGCCCCAACGCCCCCCACAAACCGCTTAACCCCGCCCCCTGTAAAACAGAGCCGTGACGACGCTGCCGTGCGTCAGGCCGTCTGTCGATCGGAGCGCGTGTAACGCTCGCCGGGCGTTCAGCCTAGTCGCGATCCCTGCCTGGTCCCGCGCGCTCCTGTCTCGAACACGCAACCCGAATTACCTCTCATTTCCGGAGTTCAAAATGAATATCAAACGACTGACAATGTCCCTTCTGCTCATGTTTATCACTGGTTTCGCCAGTCTGGCCATGGCCAACGGCGGTGGACCTCGTGGTGGAGCGTATCCGACCGATTCCCTTGCCGTCGATAACGCGGGCCCAATGATGCGATCCGGGGCCAGCAGCGGGATGAACATGGACGGTTGTCCAATGATGAGCAACGGTGACTGTCCGATGATGGGCAAGCAGCGCGCGAACGGCAAAAACTGAGAGCGAGACCCGTCCAATGAGGCGGTATCGATCCGCAGCGGTTCGCTTTGGATGAGGTCGACGCATCACTTTATTAACTGAGCTTTGCTGACGCCTCGGGGCCGATCGGCCCCGAGGCTGGAGTCTTCCATGAAATGCAATATGAAATACCTGTTTAGAGTCGCCGGTGCGCTGGCAGCGGTTCTCGTGATCGCATATTGGGCACTGCCTCAGTATCGCGCCGGGATCCTGGCTTTGGCGCCTTTCGCCGCAGTGATGCTGTGTCCGTTGTCGATGCTGCTGATGATGTGGTTCATGCAGCGCCCCGTTGAGTCGGACAGCACTGCCGCGCCACAAGCGAGCAAGTTGCTGTCCTCAAGCGAAAGCAGGTCGAGCCGGCTATAAGCAACCAACGACGTAGAGACGCAGACGAAAATGGAGTCCGCTGAATCTTCGTCTGCGTCGTCATTGCAACGCCTGCGCGGAACACTGACTCGTCGAGTTAAACGGCCGCCAATCAGATCGAAATTGCTGAGCTATACTTGCTGCGATGAAAATTCTCCGGACACTTCTCGTCTTGCTGCTGTGTGCAATGCTGCCCCTGAGCGGGCTGGCAGCGAGCGGCACGACCGGACAGTGCCCGATGCAAGCCGACATGACCGGCGACACCGCTGCCATGTCGGCCGATATGCCGAATTGTGATTCGATGACACCAGCGTCCAGCGAGCACGGTAAGTCGAAAGCGTCTTTATGCAAGGTGACTGCCCAGTGTCAGATGGGCAGCCTCTATCACCCGGTCTCTTCTCCCACCGTTGTCCGGCCCGTCGGGTCGTTTGTCCCCGTCAGTTTCCACTACGCAGAGTCGCTCTCCGTCCGCGAGCCGGATGGCCCCTGGCGTCCTCCGCGGTCTCTCTAACTCCATCATTCTGGTTCGCCGCTTTGACGCGGTGATGTCGTCCTTTCTCAGGACGTGAGTCCGTATGTCCGCTCGTGCGGTCATGCGTGGCTCGACCATTCGGGGTTAGACCATGCTTTCAATTATCGGCACGCCGGGATACTGGCGTGCCTCGGCACACTCGCGTGCCGTTTTCTTCACGCTCAGTATTTTTGCAGGCAGCGCCGCGCACGCTCAGGACGCGGGCATGACGCTCAACGAGGCGCTTCAAATAGCGACCAGCAACTCTTCGTCGATCCAGGCTTCGCAAGCCTCGGTTCGGGGCACATCCGATGTGGTCGTCAAAGCCGGACAACTGCCTAATCCGACCTTGAACCTGAGTGTTCAGGACCTGCCGATCAATGGACGTAATGCCTTCACCATCGGACAAGATAATTTCACGATGCGTGGCGTCGGCATTCAACAGGAATGGGTGTCCGCGGACAAGCGCAGGCTACAAACGGCGATGGCGAATCGGGCTGTGGACCGCGATAAATCGACTTACCTCGAGACCGTGGCCAACGTCCGTCAACAAACGGCGATGGCATGGCTCAACGCCATCTATGCGAAAAAGGCTGTCGCCTTGAACCAGGCCCTGGTGGACCATCTGGGCCAGGAACTTGCCGCAAAAAAAGCGTCGTATCGTGGCGCAAAAGGGACTGCGGTCGATGTCGCCCAGGCGAACCTGACCCTCGGCAATGCGCGTAACGAACTGATCAATGCGCAGCAAGACGAGAAGATCGCGTTGATCGTCTTGTCGCGCTGGACCGCCAGAGGCAACGTGCTGGAGGTCGCGGGAGATCCGCCCGAGCTTGAATCGCAAGTGTCCGGTTTAAGCACCGAGCAACTCGATCAGGTTCAGCCTGCATTGATCGCGGCCCGCTCGGCCATCTCGCTGGCGGACGCCGACACAGACGTGACCCGAAGCAATAGAAGCCCGAACTGGACCTGGGGGTTGACCTACTTCAAGAGCGGCGGGAATTTTCCGGACTACGTGTCGGTAGGGGTTTCCATCCCTTTGCCGATCAACCGCAGGAATGTCGAGGATCGCGACGTCCAGCAGAAGTCCGAGATGGGTACGCAAGCGCGGCTCATTTACGAAGATACCGAGCGACAAGTCCTGGCCGATATCCAGAGTTTGACGGCGAAGCTCGCCAGCGGCCGAGAGCGTCTGGCCAATCTGAAGCAAACCGTTCTCCCCGCCGCTGAACAGAAAGTGGAACTTGCCAATGCCGCCTATCGGTCTGGTTCCGGCACGCTCTCCGATGCGTTGGACGCGAGGCACATGCAGCTCGAAACGGACCTCCAGGTGTTGAACGTCGAACGGGACGTTTCGTTGATCTGGGCGCAGCTCGAATATCAGATTCTGCCGCCTGACGTGACCGCCAGCCAATGAAGAGAAAAAACATGAATCAGAAACTACTCGTACGTGCCGTTGCAGCGGTGTTCGTTGCCGCCGCGCTGCTCGGTGCCGGCTATGTGGCCGGCACCCATCGTCTCGCAACAGAAGCCCCCGTGGCCGCCGCCACGCCGGCGTCAGGAAATGACATCGATCCGAAGACGGGCCGCAAAGTACTGTATTGGCACGACCCGATGGTACCGGCCCAGCACTTCGATAAGCCCGGAAAATCTCCCTTCATGAACATGGAGCTTCAGCCCGTCTTTGCGGACGAAGGCGGTTCAAGCGGCGTCAAGGTCGACTCCGGGCTTCAACAGAATCTCGGCATCCGATACGCAACGGTGCGCCGGCAGGACACGGCCGAAGGTTTCGACGCGGTCGGCACCACCCAGTTCGACGAGTCGATGGCGGACGTCGTCCAGTCGCGCGTGACCGGTTATATCGATCACCTGTATGCCAGCGCTCCGATGCAGCGGGTGGCCAAGGGCGCGCCGGTCGCGTCGTTGTTCGTTCCGGACTGGCTGGCGCCGCAGGAAGAATATCTGGCGCTCAAGCGCGGTGGCATGGATGACGGCCTGCTTGCCGCGGCACGCGCACGCATGCAGGCGCTATCGATTCCGGAAGGGCTCATCTCAAGCCTGGACCGGACCGGCAAAGCGCAGACGCACGTGACGCTGTTTGCTCAGGACGCGGGTGTGTTGACTGAGCTCAATGTCCGCGACGGCGCGATGGTCGCGCCGGGGCAAACGCTCGCCAAGATCGCGGGTCTGTCGAAGCTATGGCTGATCGTGGAAATACCCGAGTCGCTCGCGTTGCAGGCACAGCCCGGCATGACGGTAGACGCGACTTTCGCCGGCGACCCGTCACAGCATTTCAGCGGCCACATCCGCGAAATCCTGCCGGGCATCAGTGCCGACAGCCGCACGTTGCAGGCGCGCCTCGAAATTGATAACGCCGGGTTGAAACTGACCCCGGGCATGTTGATGCGTGCGCGCGTCAGTGGAGCGAAACCGGTATCGCGCCTGCTCGTGCCGTCCGAAGCGGTCATCACGACCGGCAAGCGGTCGATTGTTATCGTCAGGAATGGCGACGGTCGGCTGCAGCCTGTGGAGATCACCGTAGGCAACGATAGCGGCAACAGCACTGAAGTCGCGAGCGGGCTCACTGAAGGTCAGCAGGTTGTCGCCTCCGGCCAGTTCCTGATCGACTCGGAAGCGAGTCTGACCTCCGTGCTGCCGAAGCTCGAAGGAAGCGCGGCTCCCGGCGCGTCGGCACCGGCCGTGGCACCTGCGGCTGCCTCCGCTTCCACGCCTGCTGTCGCGCAAACCTACGAAACGACTGGAAAGGTCGAGAAAGTCACTTCCAGTGACATTACGTTCTCGCATCAACCCGTGCCGGCGTTGGGATGGGGAGCGATGACCATGACCTTCGACAAGCCGTCTCCAACGGCTTTCCCGGACGTCTCGGTAGGTGAAGCCGTGCATTTCGTCTTCAAGCAGTCTGATGACGGATATCAATTGACGAAGGTCGAGCCGGTCGGAGGGGTGAAATGATTGCACGCATCATTCGCTGGTCGATTTACAACCGTTTCCTCGTGTTGCTCGCAACCGTGCTCGTCACCGCATGGGGCTTTTATTCGCTGACCCAGACGCCGCTCGATGCGCTTCCGGATCTGTCGGACACGCAGGTCATCATCAAGGCCTCGTATCCCGGCAAGGCGCCGCAGGTGATCGAGGATCAGGTGACGTATCCGCTTACGACGACGCTGCTGGGTGTGCCGGGGGCGACCACCATTCGCGCGTATTCCTCGTTCGGGGACGCGTTCGTCTATGTGCTTTTTGATGACAAGACGGACCAGTATTGGGCACGATCACGCGTGCTCGAATACCTGAACCAGGTGCAGAGTCGTTTGCCACCGGGAGCCACCGTGTCGCTCGGACCGGATGCGACCGGTGTCGGCTGGGTCTACGAATATGCGCTCGTCGATCGAACTGGCCAGCATGACCTGGGACAGCTTCGCGCGCTCAATGACTGGTTCCTCAAATTCGAGTTGAAATCGGTGCCGGACGTTTCGGAGGTTGCCAGCATCGGCGGCATGGTGCAGCAATATCAGGTCGTCCTGGACCCGGACAAGTTGCGCGCCTTCGGCATCACACAGGCAACCGTTGGGGAGGCGATTGGCAAGGCGAACCAGGAATCGGGCGGGTCCGTCGTCGAACTGGGCGAGTCCGAGTACATGATCAGGACATCCGGGTATCTGCATTCGCTCGACGACTTCCGCAACATCGCGCTGCGCACGAATGACGCAGGGACGCCCGTGCTGCTTGGCGACGTCGCCCGCATCCAGATCGGGCCTGAAATGCGCCGCGGTATCGCTGAATTGAACGGTGAAGGCGAGGTGGCGGGCGGCGTGATCGTGATGCGTTCGGGCAAAAACGCGCTGACGACCATCGACGCAGTCAAGGCGAAGTTCGCAGACCTGAAGAAATCGCTGCCTCCGGGCGTCGAGGTCGTGACGACGTATGACCGCTCGCAGTTGATCAACAGTGCGGTCGACAACCTCAAGGACAAGCTTCTTGAGGAATTCATCATCGTCGGGCTGGTCTGCGCGGTGTTCCTGTTCCACTTGCGCAGTGCGTTCGTTGCCATCCTGTCGTTGCCGCTGGGCGTGCTGGCCGCATTCATCGTCATGCGCTATCAGGGCGTCAACGCGAACCTGATGTCGCTAGGCGGCATTGCGATTGCGATTGGTGCGATGATCGATGCGGCTATCGTGATGATCGAGAACGCTCACAAGCATCTGGAAGCGTACGATCATAAGCACCCCGATGTACCGATCACCAACGCCCAGCGATGGGAATTGATTGCAGAGTCCGCAGCCGAGGTCGGGCCAGCCCTGTTCTTCTCGCTGCTCATCATCACGCTGTCGTTCATCCCGGTGTTCTCGCTCGAAGGTCAGGAAGGGAAGCTTTTCGCACCACTGGCGTTCACCAAGACCTACACGATCGCCGCAGCGGCCGGGTTATCCGTGACGCTCGTGCCGGTGCTGATGGGCTTTCTGATCCGCGGCCGGATTCCGCATGAGAACGCCAATCCGATCAATCGTGTGCTGATTCGGCTGTACCGCCCATTGCTCGAAGCGACGCTACGGCGGCCATGGATTGCGATTGCGCTGGCGGTCGTCGCGCTCGGTGTCACGATGATTCCCGTGTCGCGGCTCGGTGGCGAATTCATGCCGCCGCTCGACGAAGGCGACCTGCTCTACATGCCGACCGCGTTACCCGGCATCTCGGCAGACAAGGCGGCCGAGTTGCTGCAGCAGACGGATCGGCTCATCAAGACGGTGCCCGAAGTGAAGACCGTGTTCGGCAAATCGGGCCGTGCCGACACCGCGACCGACCCCGCGCCGTTCGAGATGTTCGAGACCACCATCCAGTTCAAGCCGCGCAGCGAATGGCGCCCCGGCATGACGCCCCAGAAGCTCATCGATGAACTCGACGCGCGGGTCAAGATTCCCGGTTTGTCGAACGTCTGGGTGCCGCCGATCCGCAATCGCCTGGACATGCTGTCGACCGGCATCAAGACACCAGTGGGGGTGAAGATCTCCGGTCCCGACCTCGGGCAGATCGACAAGATCGCGACGCAGGTCGAGTCCACCGTCAAGAACGTCCCGGGCGTGACGTCGGCACTGGCGGAACGTCTGAACGGCGGGCATTACATCGACGTCGATATCGACCGGCTGGCGGCCGCCCGTTATGGCATGTCGATTACTGACGTTCAATCCATCGTGTCGTCCGCTGTCGGCGGGGATAACGTCGGTGAGGTCATCGATGGGCGCGAGCGCTTTCCGATCAATATCCGCTATCCACGGGAGATCCGGAACTCCGTTGACAATCTGCGGCAGTTACCGATCGTCACGGACCGGGGCGCGCAGATCACGTTGGGCGACGTGTCCACCCTGAAGATTTCCGATGGGCCGCCGATGATCCGGAGCGAAAATGCGCGGTTGACGGGTTACGTCTACGTCGACATTCGCGACACGGACCTGCAATCGGCCGTGAAGGCGATGCAGGTCGCGGTTGCGCAGAATGTCGTGCTGCCGCCCGGCTATTCGATCGCGTGGTCGGGGCAGTTCGAGTATCTGGAGCGAGCGGCGGCCAAGTTGCGGACGGTAATTCCGGTGACGCTCGTCGTTATTTTCGTGTTGCTCTTCCTGACGTTCAACTCGGCGGCCGATGCGTTGTTGCTGATGTCGACGGTGCCTTTTGCACTGGTCGGCGGCTTCTGGCTGATCTGGATACTGGGACATGCGGTGTCCGTTGCCACGGCGGTAGGTTTCATCGCGTTGTCGGGCGTGGCGGCGGAATTCGGTGTCGTGATGCTGCTCTATCTGAAGGGCGCGCTTAATCGTCGGCTAGAAGAAGGCGAGCCCTTTACCGAAGCAACGCTCATCGATGCCATCCGTGAAGGCGCCGTCCTGCGCGTGAGACCCAAGGCGATGACGGTCGCCGTCGTACTGGCGGGCCTTATCCCCATCATGCTGGGCCATGGTTCCGGCTCCGAAGTCATGCAGCGCATCGCGGCGCCCATGGTTGGCGGCATGGTGACCGCACCGCTTTTGTCCATGCTCATCATTCCGGCGGCCTGGCTCCTGCTGCAACGCCGACGCGTCGCGCGCGCGAATCGAAACACCAAGGAAACGCTTCAACCTCACGCAGTACCCACTGGCACGCTCGTGCCGCAAACTCACTCTGGAGAAAGCCAATGAAGAAGTTGATAACCCTGACCGCCGCCTTTTGTGCCCCCTTCACGCTGGCCACCGCAGCGCTGGCGGCCGACAACATGGCGGGCATGAAGATGGACAATGGCGCAATGAGTGCCATGGCGCCGGACAACTCGGCGCTCACCGATGCGGTCGTCAAGAAGGTTGATCCATCCACCGGCATGGTGACGCTTCAGCATGGAGCCTTGAAGAACATCAACATGTCGGCGATGACGATGGCTTACAAGGCGAAGGACGCGTCAATGATCAAACAGGCGAAGGAGGGTGAGAAGGTCAAAGTTCGCGTGGAGAATATCGATGGGACGCTGACCATCGTGAAGCTGATGAAACAGTAACGCCCGTTACGCCGGTTGCACGGCAATGTGGCGGCGTCTTGTCTTGGCGCCCCGCATTGCCTTGCTGGCGCTGGACCGCGTTCAAACGTGCCCGGCCACACCGAACCGACTTTGAATGCGGCGCGCTGGCATGGGCATTAGCCGCACGCGCTCGTAATAACGGATGGTTTCGATATTGACGCCGCAGAGCGTGCTCGACGCACCAATAGAATAAGTCGCGCTCATACACGGATGATCCTAGTCGATTGGCAAATGACACGTCTTGCGGCCGAACGATAGTTGGCAATTTTTCACGGTAAAGCAATAAGCGACATCAAGAGTCAACTATTGCTTAAGTAGTCACCCCCGCACGCACCGAAACCCGGCATACACGTACTGATAATGCGCTTGAAACCAGTTACGAAAACTCGGTCTCAGCATGCAAGCCGCCGTGCGTGGCGAGCCGCCTTTGAGCACGAAATGCTGGTCGTCGTAGAAGTTCGCGGAGTAACCCAGGTAGAACGGAAACGGCTCGAACCCGGGTAACGGCCCGAAGGTCGTCGACGTCCACTCCCAGCCGTTGCCGAACTGTCCCACCACGCCCGCCGCGCTGTGATTCTCCGGGTGAGCCTGGACCGGTGACGGTTCCCATCGGCGGAAATCGAAATTGCCCTGTTGGGCATGTGGGGCCGCCTCGGCGGCGCGTTGCCATTGTGCTTCGGTCGGCAGCGACTTGCCCGCCCACTTCGCATAGGCGCTGGCTTCAGCGTGGCTCACATACACCGGCCAGTCCGCCGGCAGCGGAATCTCGGCGAACATGGTCCGCAGCTTCCAGCGTGAGCGCTTTGCGGAGTCTTCCGATTCCGCCGACGATTCATCACGTACCCAGAACGCCGGCTTTTCGATGCCCTCACGTTCTTTCCACGCCCAGTCGCTGTCGCGCCAGTAATCGCGATGCGCGTAACCGCCGGCATCGATGAAATCCAGCCAGTCCGAATTCGTCACCATGTAGCGGTCCATCTCGAATGCCGGCACCTCCACGCTATGTTCACCGAACTCGTTGTCCCAGCCGAACGTGCCGCTATCACGCTTAAGCCCCAGCGTGGCTACCCCTGCAGGCACATGGACCATTTCCCTTGGCAGGGTCTCGTCGAGCGGGTGTTTCGCAGTGTCTTCGGTGACCGCGGGTCCGGTTTTCTGATGCAGCGGCAACTGATGCAACATGTACGCGAGCGTTTCCGCGTGCATCAGCCTGTGCTCGATCGCGACCTCCAGCAGCGTTTCGGGCGCAGCTTCCGGAGCGCTGGAATTGTCATGGCTATCTTCGCGGTTTGTAATTTCGACGGAATCGAAACGCGCATCGATGTCATCGCGAATCCGCTGCACATAGGCGCGAATCGTGTCGAGCGTCGGCCAGTCTTGAGGCTGGTCGCTTGGCAGACCCCCATCGACGGGATCAATGCCGAATGCAAACAACTGGTCGAACTCGGGATTCCGGCTGGGCAGGTCGAAGAGCCGCTGATCGAACAGATTGCGGTCGAACGCCTCCAGATGCCCGATGTAGAACACGATCCGATGCCGCTCGGAAATCGGGCGTTCATACAGGAATTCGGATTTGACGATGCCGAACAACGCGTCAGTAGTCTGGCGCGCTTCGCGCAGGCGGGCGAGCAGCGGATGCAGCGGGGTAGGTTCGCGATTCATTTCGCTCTTGTCTCCGGGCATGGGCCGATGCAGAACGATAAATCGTAGCAGAGGACATGCCAAGCCTGCTTGGATCGCCAGGCGGGCCGGAGAAGCGGCCGGAAATCAGATCGCGCGCAGGCCGTCGAAGTCGAGGATCTGGATGAGCTTGCCGTTTGCATCGATCAGGCCCTTTGCCTGAAAACGCGACAACGTCCGGCTGACCGTTTCCAGCGTGATGCCGAGAAAACTGCCCATGTCGTCGCGCGTGAGGCGCAGGTTGAACTCGTTGCCCGCATAACCGCGGCGGGCCAGCCGGGCGGAGAGATCAAGCAGCAGGGCGGCTACCCGCTCGTCGGCGCGCAATGTGCCGAGGATCAGTGTTTGCGTCGCCTTCCGGACAACTTCGCGGCTCAGCAACTGCAGCAGCCGGCGCTGGAGGGAACTGGTCTCGCGGCAGGCGCGCTCAAAGTGCACGTAGGGGATCAGGCAGACCGAACTGTCTTCGAGGGCGATGGCGTGGCATGCGTGCCGGCCATTATCGAATCCTTCGAGGCCGAGCGCATCGCCGCCGAGATGAAGACCCATGACCTGTTCGCGGCCGTTGCCGTTCGGTGTTGATACAACCGTTTTGATCGAGCCGGAACGGATGGCGTAGAGGGTGTCGAAGGTGTCTCCGACGCGAAACAGGGTTTCGCCCCGCTTGATCGTGCGAGCGTTGACGATGACCGTCTGGAGCCTGTTGACGTCGTCGGAAGAGAGGCCTTGTGGCAGGCAGTAGTGCTTCAAGGCGCAGGTCGAGCAATGCGCGGCGTGGCGCGAGGGGGCGCTGGGCAGAGGAACTGAGGTCTCGTGGACGGTTTGCATGGCTCGCTCGCTTTTGGTTCGTTTTGATCTGGAACAAGGAAATTGTCCCATCGATGCGATCCGCCCCCGGGTGGCAAAACGTCGCGTGAGAACGCTGTTGCTCGCTTGCGCGCTTGCTCGCTCTCCCCGCCGCGTTTATTCCTTTGACTCGGGTGCTTCGGCCCCGGCGGCGGCTGGAATCAGCAGCACCGGCAACGTTGCCTGGCGCAGGCACCTTTCCGCGACACTGCCGAGTAGCAGCCGCTGGAAGCCCTTGCGGCCGTGTGTGCCCATCACGAGCAGGTCCGCGTTGAACGCGATTGCGGCGGCAAGCACCATCTCCGCGACATCATCCACCGACGAACCTTCGGCAATGACCACTGCGCCTTGCACGCCGCGCTGTTTCATCTCGGCGTTGGCCTCGCTGGCGAGTTTGGCGCCCTCGTCGACAAGCTCGTCGCGCAGGCTGGATGGGTCGTAGCCCGGCACGTCGTAATAGACCGATGCGTTCGCGACCACGTAATAGGGCTGCAGCACCGCGCCGTGCGTGGCGGCGAGTTCGAGCGCGGATTCGAATGCGCGGCGCGAGGTGTGGCTGCCGTCAATAGCCACGACGATTCGTTTGAACATACGGTTCTCCTTCAGCGGTTGAAATGCAAGCGACGGTTTTTAATCGATGAAAACGGTCGCGTCTGATTGTTCGGCTTACAAATGTACGACAGTAATAATCCGATTAATGTTCTTCTTTGTCGACAACCCTTCAATCCTGACCAACCGGACGAAATAATGTCGTCATACAATCCGGAACGTGGTCTTTGTATCGATTCCTTCTATTTTTACTCTCCTAGTCCCAGCCCGTGTCCCAATCTGCTCCTCAGTCCGCTTCCCCGTCCGATCCCGAATCCCCCGCTCCACTGCCTTTCCGCAACGCTCTTCTCGCCATGCTCGGCATCGGTCTCGTCAACATGCTGGTTGCGCTTGACCAGACCGTGGTCAGTACCGCGCTGCCGTCGATTGTCGCGGAATTGCATGGTTTCGAGTATTACGCGTGGATTGCGAGCGCGTATTTGCTGGCGTCGGTGGTGACGGTGCCGGTATTCGGCAGGCTTGGCGATTATTTCGGGCGAAAGTGGTTCGTGATTGCCGCGGTGATCACGTTCACGGCGGCTTCGGTGTTGTGCGGCGTGGCCAACGACATGCTGTTCCTGGTCATCGCGCGCGGTTTGCAGGGCGTGGGTGGCGGGATGATGGTCGGCACGGCGTTCGCGTCGATTCCCGATCTCTTCCCCGATCCGCGTTTGCGGGTGCGCTGGCAGGTGGTAATGGCGGCGTCATATGGAATCGGGACGGCGGCGGGGCCGTCGTTGGGCGGCTGGATGAGTGAGCATTGGGGATGGCGCTCGACTTTCCTGATCAACCTGCCGGTGGGGATTGCCGCGTTTTATTTCATATGGGCGCATTTGCCGAATTTCCATCGGCCGCGCGAGGGTGCGGTGAAGATCGACTGGCTGGGCGCGGTGCTGGTTGCCCTCGTGCTCGGCGGCTTGCAGGCATTCATTGAAGCCGTGCCGAAGAGCGGCCTGACCACGGGGAACGTGGTGTTGGCTGTGTGCGTGGCGGGCGCCGCCGTGGCGTTGCTGATCTGCGAGCGTCGCGCGACGCATCCGATCATTCCCCTCGACCTCTTCAAAGACCCGCAGCTTGTTACGTTATTCACGTTGTCGATGCTGTCAGGTTTCGTGATGTTTTCGCTGATCTTTTTTGCGCCGCTTTTGCTGCAGGGTGGTTTTGGTTTATCGCCGCAGGAGGCTGGATTACTGGCTACGCCAATTGCGATGTTTATTGCCATCGGCAGTTTTATCAACACGCGCATTGTGATTCATTTGCGTAAGCCTACATTCATCTTGTCGATTGGATTCACGTTGCTGCTATTCGCGTGCATTGCGCTGGCGTTTGCCGATGCTTCCACGCAGCATATCTGGATCGAGATTCCGATGGCGGGTATTGGTATCGGCCTGGGTTTCGTGCTGAATAACCTGAACGTATTCGGGCAGGAGATTGCCGGGCGTGAGCGCTTTGGCATTACCACGGCGTTGCTGCAGTCCACTCGAATGGTCGGCGGGATGCTCGGAACGAGCGTGGTCGCGGTGATCGTGCAGCATCATTACCGGGACGTGATTACGCGCACGCTGCGAGTGCTCGGCGAACCGGCGAGTACCGCGTGGCTGCCAAGATTTGACGATCCGCGAATCCTGATTGATTCCGCGTTGCGGGGGAAGTTGCTGGCCGATCTGGTGCCGGCCGGGCTGGATGGGCCGGCGCTGATCGAGAGCGCCCGCGAGGTGCTCGTGCAGTCCATTCACATTGGTGTGGCGCTGACCGCGGTGGCGGCGTTATCGGCGGTGCTGAT
This sequence comes from Caballeronia sp. LjRoot31, assembly GCF_964253885.1. NCBI lineage: Bacteria > Pseudomonadati > Pseudomonadota > Betaproteobacteria > Burkholderiales > Burkholderiaceae > Caballeronia > Caballeronia sp. LjRoot31. Next base: position 2,123,850 of record NZ_CAXURX020000002.1, on the reverse strand, counting down.
GGTGCGGAGGGTTTCGCACATTACCTTTCGGAAGGGGTAGGGGGTGGGTATTACTTGTCGAACATCATTGACAGGGCGTTTGCAACCGGCCTGAAAATCGACGGGCAGCACACGGGCTTTTGCCCCAGGCATATCACTGACCCCAAGCGCGTTTTGGCCGTTTAGACATGTTGAAACCTCGCTATGCAACGTATATACTTGTATCAACGTTAATGGGAGGTTGGCATCATGGCGAAAACAGCAACGCTCACGATCCAGCAGTGGGGAAACAGTCTGGCTGTCCGTATCCCCGCCGCTATTGCACGCTCCGCGCATTTCGAGGTCGGTCAGGAGGTCGAGGTGACGACTGACGAGATCGGCGTGACGGTGAAGCCGGTGGGTCCTCGCAAGCTCACGCTCGCGGAGAAACTGGCGAAGTTCGATCCTGCAACGCACGGTGGTGAAGCGATGGCCACGGGCCGCATCGGTGTGGAGGAGTTTTGATGGCAGTCGCTTTGTGGGCGCCGGATCGACGCGACATTATCTGGATTGATTGCAACCCTCAGGTCGGTCGCGAGATGAAGGATATGCACCCCATGCTGGTTTTGTCACCGAAGCCATTCAACGAGCGCACCGGGATCGTCATCGGGCTTCCAATGACGACAGCGGCATTCAACGACACGAATCCGTTTGCAATCAAATTCCAGGGGCCGAGAAACGTTACGAGCTACGTGCTTGGACACCAGCCCAAGTCTTTCGATTGGCGAGCGCGAGGAGCGAAGGCCCATCCGTGGAAGCGTGCATCCGATGAGGTGTTTGCCGCAGCGTGCGAGCAGTTGAACCAGATTATCGCGATTGGCGACTAGGAAAAGATAAAGCATAGCGACGTGGCCCAAGCTGCGGCTGACACGTCGCAATGAGTGGTTAAACTGATCGTTCTCGCTTTCCGAACCCGGATCGCGCGGGGCCGCCAAACGACCACCTTAATCCCCCGCGCGAGCGAAACTCAGTGCGCGCCTGCCGCCGCTCCGCCTCCACCGCCTTTCGCCCGCTTTGTAATCCAGATAAGCGGAATAATCAGAATGAAAATAATGGAGGAAGCGAAAAAGATATCGTTCAGCCCCATCATCGCGGCTTGCGTATTCACCGTGAAATCGAACAACCCGCGCGCCTGAGCTTCGTTGATATTCAGCACCCCCTGCGACGCCTGCATTGACTGCAAGAATATCGGATTATTTGCATTGGCTTGCTCGGTCAGCCGCTCATGATGCAAGGCTATCCGATTCGTCCACTCATTGCCTGCAAGCGACGTCCCCACCGCCCCGCAAAACACCCGCGCAAAATTCGATAACCCCGCAGCAGCCGGGATCTTCGATGGCGGCAACCCCGACAAGATAATCGACGTCAACGGCACAAAAAACAGTGCCATGGGAATGCCCTGCAAAAGCGTTGGCAACACCAAGTGCCAGGTATCGACCTCAATCACATACTTCGAGCGCATGTAAAACACAATGGCGAACCCGATAAACGCCATGGTCGCGACAACACGCGCGTCACTCCGCGGTAAAAACCGTCCCATGACCGGCGTGAGAATCACCGCAAAGATCCCCAATGGCGCGGTGACCAGCCCGGCATCGACGGAACGGTAATTCAGATATTCCTGCAGCCATTGCGGCAACAAAACAAGGTTGCCGAAGAAGACCCCGTAAGCCACGGAAATAGCCACCGTTCCGCCGAAGAAATTCCGCCCGGCGAACAGCCGAAGATCGACGACAGGATTGGCATCGGTCAATTCCCACACCACAAAAAGCGCAAAGGCAATCAGCGCAATGATGCCCAGCCATACGATTACCGGTGATGAAAACCAGTCAAGGTCCCGTCCCTTGTCGAGCATGACCTGCAGCGACGCAACCCAGGCAATCAGCAAAATAAGCCCGATCGTATCGATAGGCGCCTTACGCGTCGCCGATTCACGTTTTCGATAGATGAACCACGTGACGCTGGCGGCGAATAATCCGACGGGAATGTTGATATAGAAGATCCACGACCAGCTATAACTGTCGGTAATCCAGCCACCTAAAGCCGGCCCGGCAATCGGCCCGACAACGGCGGTCATCGCCCAAAGGGAGAGCGCCATCGACGCTTTCTCCTTAGGATACGAACCCAGCAAGATCGCCTGCGACAGCGGAATCAGCGGCCCGGCAACGGCGCCTTGCAAAACCCGCGCGGCGAGCAGGATCGGCAGTGTGGGTGCAAGCCCGCAAAGCCACGAAGAAATCACGAACAACAATATTGCGCCAACAAACAGCTTGATCTGCCCAATGCGCTGAGTCAGCCAGCCGGTCAGCGGAATCGACACGGCATTGGCCGCGGCGAACACCGTCACGACCCACGTGCCTTCATCGACGGACACGCCGAGATTGCCGGAAATAGTCGGGATAGCGACGTTCGCGATCGATGAGTCGAGCACGTTCATGAACGTGGCGAGCGCCACGGCAATGGTCGCGAGAACCAGTTGGCCGCCTTTCAACGGCGGCGGGGAGGGCGCAGGCAGCGCGGCAGGCGCAGTGCTCATGGGATATCCGGATAAAGCGGCCACCCGATGCAACACAGCGGCCGATTGTGCCAACAACGAAGGCCGCAGTGTGCCAGCGTTCAAAAAACCTCGCTGATCGCGCTGCGGCTTTCATCCAGCTATCAAGCTTTAAGCGGCCCTTCCATCAACTTCGGATATCCCTGTTTCAGACGAGCTTTATTTAGCTGACACGTCGATGTCGCCGAGATACTTCTTCGCGAACTGCGCAATCGTTCCGTCCGCCTTGAGCTTCGCGATAGCCGTGTTCAAGCGCTGTTTCAGCGCGTCGTCACTCTTGCGAATGCCGAATGCAATGCCGCTGCCCAGGATCTTGTCGTCGCTGACCGGGCCGCCGGCAAAGCCGTATCCCGCGCCGTCCGGTTTCGACAGGAAGCCGGTTTGTCCGGCAGCGGAGAGGACGAGCGTGCCGTCGAGACGGCCGGCCTTCAGATCCGTATAAGCCTGGTTCTGATCCTGGTACGGCACGACATTCACGCCCGCGTTCGCCCAATGCGCCTTGGCGAAATTTTCCTGGATCGAACCCTGCAACACGCCGATGTTCTTGCCCTTCAGCGACGCCGGCGTCGGCTCAAGCCCGCTACCCGTCTTCGCAATCAGTTGCGTGGGCACGCGATACACAACCGTCGTGAACTCGATGGCCTGGCGGCGTTGATCGGTTGCGTTCATCGCGGAATTGATTGCATCGAATTTACGGCCTTGCAGGGCCGGAATCAAACCGTCGAACGAGGTTTCGACCCACACGCATTTCATTTTCGCCGCGGCGCACACCGCGTTGCCGACATCGATATCCAGCCCCTGCAATTCACCGGATGCCGCCTTCGATTCGAACGGCGGATATTGCGCTTCCACGCCGTAGCGCAGGGTGTTGGACTCGGCGGCGTACGCGGCGGCGCTACACAACGACGAGGCCAGCAACAGGGCGGCCGACAGAACGCGAGCGGTGTTTTTCATTGGAGCGTCTCTTTATTGGTAGAAGTTGAATTGGCATAAGGCGGGCAATGTCAAACCGCGCATAAGCGGCGCGCCCCTTCGCGCAGCGTGTCGTCGTCCTTGGCGAAGCTGAGTCGGATGATGCGGTTGTCCGTGCCGTCGGTGTAGAACGCCGACAAGGGAATGGTCGCGACGCGGTTTTCGCGAATCAGGCGCAGCACGAAGTCGCTGTCCGATTCATCGGAGAACGCGCCGAAGCGCGCCAGCATGAAGAAGCTGCCAGCGCTCGGCAAGAGTTCGAAGCGTGAACCGCTCAGCGCTTCGGCGAGGAGATCGCGTTTCTTCTGATAGAACTCGCCGAGCCCGAGATAGCTCGATGCGTCGCCGAGTGCTTGCGCGAACGCGATCTGCATGGGGGTATCGGCGGCGAAGGTCATGAACTGATGGACCTTGCGGATTTCGTTGGTCAACTCGGCCGGAGCGAGCGTGAAACCGACCCGCCACCCCGTCACGTGATACGACTTGCCGAACGACGACACGATCACGCTGCGCTCGGCGAGCGCCGGATAACGCGCCATGCTTTGATGCAGGGCGCTGTCGAACACAACGTGTTCATACACTTCATCCGACAACACGATGATCTTCGAATCGCGCGTCAGTGCCGTGAGGCGATTGATGTCTTCCGTGGTGAACGCGCTGCCGGACGGATTGTGCGGCGAGTTGATGATGATCATGCGCGTGCGCGGCGTGATGGCCGCGGCCACCTCATCCCAGTCGATATGAAAATCCACCGGCGAGAGCTTGATCGGGATGGGCGTGGCGCCCTGCAATTGCACGATGGGGCCGTAGCTATCGAATGACGGTTCGAAGTAGATCACTTCGTCGCCGGGATGGACGAGTGCGCTGATCGAGGCGTACAACCCTTCGCTGGCGCTTGCCACCACGGTGATTTCGCTGCCCGGGTCGTAGGTGGCGTCGTAGAGCTGCTGTGTTTTCAGCGCGAGGGCTTCGCGCAGCGCCAGCACGCCGGCCATGGGCGCGTACTGGTTATGCCCGGCGCGCATGGCTCGGGCGGCGTCGTCCACCAGTTTCGGATCGCACGCGAAATTCGGTGCGCCTTGCGAGAGATTCAGCGCTTGATGTTCCTCGGCGAGCTGGCCGATCACGGTAAAAATGGTCGTGCCGACATTCGGCAGCTTCGACGCGGGGGTCCAGGCACTTTTCACGGCGGTTGTCTCCGGAGGACTGAATTCAAGTATCGATTGTCATTCGACCGCAGCAATAAAGTACGGACAATCGAAAGTTTGTCATACTAGCCATGAATCCAGCTCATGGCTTACGAGATCCGACAATGAAACCGCTGCCGTCTTTGGATGTGCTTAAAACCTTCGCGGTCGTGGCACAGCGACTGAACTTTACCCGTGCCGCCGATGTTCTCAACATCACGCAAGGCGCTGTCAGCCGGCAGATTTCCGGGCTGGAGGCGCATCTGGGTTATGCGCTGTTCGTGCGCCAGCCGCGAGGTCTTGCGCTGACGCCGAATGGCGCGATGCTGCTCGCGCCGTTGCAGCAGGCACTGGCGCAGATTACTGAGGCGCTGGAGCGTAGCGGGGCGCAGTCGGGCACGTTGCGGGTGAAATGTCCCACGTGCGCGATGCGCTGGATTTTGCCGCGTGTGATCCGGTTGCAGAACGAGCGGCCGGAGCTCGCGATCGAGGTGACGGCGGCCGTGTCGCACGGGGTGGAGTTCAATGCCGAGCAGTTCGATGCCGCCATTGTGTTCGGGCGGCCGACGTTAAAGGGGGTGAGTTCGCATCATCTGTTCGATGAAGTGCTCACGCCGGTGTGCGCGCCGGGCTTGTGGAAAGCGGGGCGGGCCGGCGCAGCTACGCCGGATGATCTTGCCAATCAGACTTTGTTGCATCCAACGCGTGATCGACGGGACTGGCTCAGGTGGCTGGAAGCGTATGGGTATCACGGGTTGCCGTCGGCGAAAGCGCAGCATTTCGATACGCTTGATCTTGCCATTTCGTCTGCCATGCAGGGCTTGGGCGTGACGATTGGGGATTTATCGCTGATCGAGGAGGACTTGCGGGCGCAGAGAATCATCACGCCGTTTTCGCTTTGTGTGCCTAGCGGGGCTTCGTATTATCTGATCTATCCGGAGCGGCCGGCGCCTTCGCCGGTATTGCGGGAGTTTGCTGAATGGCTTGAGGAGGAGGCTGCGGTGACGCGGGCGAATCTTTTGGCTTACATGAGCGCGTGATTTTCGTTCGCACTTGGGGTGGGGGGCGGTTTTGGGGTTAGTGGGCGGGGTCAGTGCCGGGGTGGTCGGTTCTGGGTTAGCGGTCGGGGTCAATGCCGGGTTGCTGCTTTCGGCCTTAGTGGTCTGCGAGAGTCGGATTTTCTCTTTATCACTATTAGCCACTGTGCGTGGCGGCACGTCATTTCTTTGTCCAAAGCGACAAAGAAACGAAGCAAAGAAAGCGCTTTCAACCACGCTACCCTAAGTGTCCACAGCGTGCAGTTTTGATTCATAGGTGCCCCAAAAGCACGGTGCTCGCCAGAGCCACGGATGTGTGAAACCCTCCTTCTCCGAACACGGATACCCACACGCTTCGCCACCAGTGATTGAACCTGCCCAAGGGGCGCCCCGCGTTATCCGCGGACGACCGCTCGCCGAATTTGTGCGCGTCTCGAACCACGTAGCCAACCCTCCTGGAAACGAGGCCGCAAAGTGCGTGAGGCCATGACCGGCGCAAATAAGGCGCGGGCCACGCAAATGATCTGTAAAAAAAGAAGCTTTAAATATGGGTCGGCCGTATAGCCCACCGAGCTGCGCTGACCACGCGGGCAACCCACCAAGACATGACAGTAAATAAAGACGTGTGAGGCCGTGCAGGTTCCTTGGCAAATGTGCTTGCCCGAGAGCGTACGGGGCGAAGCGTGTTCGTGTCAGGATTCGCGAGAAGGAGGGGTTCAAATATTCCAGGCTCTGGCGAGCACCGTGCTTTTGGGGCACCTATGAATGAAAACTGCACGCTGTGGACACTTAGGGTAGCGTGGTTGAAAGCGTTTTCTTTGCTTCGTTTCTTTGTCGCTTTGGACAAAGAAATGACGTGCCGCCACGCACAGTGGCTAATAGTGATAAAGAGAAAATCCGACTCTCGCAGACCACCACGGCCGAAAGCACCAACCCGGCATTGACCCCGACCGCTAACCCCAGAATCGACCACCCCAGCATTAACCCCAACTGCTAACCCCAAAACCGACCACCCCGGCATCGACCCCGACCACTAACACCCAAAACCCCGCCCCCACCCCCAAGTGCGAACGAAAACCCCCTCGCGCAGCGCCCCCCCCTCTCGCGCTGCGCGCGCCCCCTGGTTACGTCCCGCTCTTCGTCACGATCGGCACCCACGCGCCGCCCTTGACCTGATACATCGTCGACGACGCATTCTTCAACGCGCCATTACTGTCAAAGGCAATCGTGCCCGTAATGCCCGGGAACGAAATAGCCTTCAGCACCGGACGATACACGTTCGGATCGATGGAATTAGCCTTCTGCATGGCATTGATCGCGGCCCACGCAGCGTCATAACCGAACGGCGCATACGAGAGAATCGCCACACCGAAATGCTTCTGGAATTTCTCGGCGAACGCCTTGCCCTGCGGCAGCTTCTCAAGCGGACTGCCGTATTCCCACGCCATCGCACCATCAGAGGCTTCGCCGGCAAGCTTCAGGAAATCCGCGTCCATCACGCCACCACCGCCCACGAACTGCGCATTAATACCAAGCTGTCTCATCCGCTTCGCCACCGCCGCCGCTTGCCGGTCGAGGCCGCCAAAAAAGATCAGGTCGGTGCCCACACCCTTCAGCGCCGTCAGTTGCGCGCTGAAATCGACGGTCTGGTTATCACTGTACTGACGCGCGACGATCGTGCCGCCCGCCGCCTTCACCGCTTTCTCGAACTCATCGGCTTCACCCTGGCCGAAGGCCGTCCGGTCGTCGATGATCGAGATCTTCTTCGCCTTCGTCACCGTCACCGCGTACGTCCCGGCAGTACCGGCGTTCTGGGCATCGCTGGAAATGACAGTAAAGACGTTGTCGAACCCGCGCTGCGTAATGGTCGGATTGGTTGCCGCAGGATCGATCACAGGAATGCCGGCGGTCTGATAGACCTGCGACGCCGGAATCGTCGTGCCCGAATTGAAGTGGCCGACGACAACGGCTACACCGCCATCCACCAGTTTTTGCGCCGCCTGCACGCCGATCCGAGGGTCGGCCTGGTCGTCTTCCGCCTGAATGACAAAGTTGGCCGTCTTGCCGCCAATCTGGATCTTCTTTGCATTCGCTTCATCCAGCGCCAGTTGCACGCCGTTTTGCAGGTCCTTCCCGTAACCGGCGTTCGCGCCCGTCAGCGGGGCGGCAAAGCCGACCTTGACGTCGAACGTGTCGGCAGCGGCGGACAGCGGCAACCCGCCCAAGGTGGCGGCGGCACACGCAAGAATCCAGGCAAGCGGTTTGAGATTGGTTCGAAGATGCATTTTTATTCTCCTTCGGGGTTGAACAGGTCCGGCGAGCAGGGCGGTTAAGTTTCGCTTTCGCGTTTTGGTCTTATCTACACGTTTTCAACTCCATTTCCCGATACACGACTGCACCACGGCGAGCTTCCCGCAAGCAAGACGGGGTTTGCCCGTGCGCCATCATTATCGTGTGGACGAAAAAACCGGTTGAGCTTGTTGAACGAACTCGCGGACGACCAGCAGCAGATGCAATTTAGGAAGCCAAATTAGCGGCGTCTTGGCAGTTCATCGCATCGGCAATGCGGATTTCGGCATAGCGGGTTTAAGCGGATTGCCGAGGCTCACGGAGCTGGCACTGCCGCCGCCGTGGTTGACGTGCTCCGGCAATACCCTGATGCACCCGATCACCTACCCGGTTAGACCCTGAAGATTGCGGCACAAACCGAACGCGCTTAAACGGCAAAGACGCGTGATCTCCTTGTTATTCATATATATCGAATACATTACTAAATTATTTCAAATAAATATGTTAGTAAGCCGTAATAAATTGCTTTTGTAAGGGATTTTTCACCTCTATGTAATTATAATGAGAATCGTTCTCATTTATATTGACGTTCAAACTTTGCGTGGGTACGATTCGCTTCGCCGGTGCCTTCTGGATGGTGGCCCGGAGGACGTTTCAGCGCTGATGTGCGGGGTTATCGCGCATGTCGTCGCAACGTCTTTAGAACAATCAACACGACGCGTTAGCAGCCGTCGCAACAAGAAGAGGATTTCGATGCAACCCGTCCAGCTCGCTTCGCGTGAATCGCGACACGATTCGCGCCCTGACGCGACCCTGCGCGCTGCCAACCAGCGCCGTGGCGCGCCTTTTCGCCGGGCAGTGCTCGGTACCAGCCTGGCGTTGTTCGCGCTGGCTTCATCGGCGACATTCTCGGCAGCATTTGCCGCGGGCGCGCCGGCCAATCCGGACGCAACCCCTTCCGATGCCCCCGAAGCCGACCTGAACATCCAGGCGCAACAGGCGGGTCAGTGGACCGGCACATGGGGTCGCTCCACCCTGCTCGGCGACATGGGTGGCATCCGCTCATTCCTCGGCCAATACGGCGTGACGCTGCAAGCGACGGAAGTATCGGAATATCTGGACAACACGCGCGGTGGCCTGAAAACCGGCGGCACGTATGACGGGCTGACCACCGTTACCCTCGGTCTCGATACGCAAAAGGCCTTCGGCCTGCCGGGCGGCACGTTCAATGCGAGCGCGCTGCAAATTCACGGCCGTAACCTGAGCGAGTTCAACCTCGGTACGCTGAACACCGCGAGCGGGATCGAAGCGCAGGACACCACGCGGCTGTGGGAGCTCTGGTACCAGCAGTCGTTCCTGAACAAACGCGTGGACGTGAAGGTCGGCCAGCAAAGTATTGACCAGGAGTTCATGGTCAGCAGCTATGCCGCCACGTTCGTGAACACCATGTTCGGCTGGCCGGGCCTGCCGTCGTATGACATGCCTTCGGGCGGTCCGGCGTATCCGCTGTCCGGACTTGGCGTGCGCGTACGCGGCCAGATCTCGCCTTCATTGACGGCGCTCGCAGGCGTGTTCGACGCAGATCCGCTCGGCAACAACCCGAACAATCTCAGCGGCACGAACTTCAACGTGCATAACGGCGCGATGTATATCGGCGAATTGCAGTACTCGATCAATCAGCCGTCCGACGGCGAGATGGTCGGCGTGCCGCAAAACGGTTTGCCCGGGACGTACAAGATCGGCTTCTGGTACAACAACGAACGCTTCGCTGACCAGAGTACTGACAACACCGGCCTGTCGCTCGCGAATCCGCTGAGCACGGGTACGCCGCAAAACCATAACGGCAACTACAGCTTTTATGCCGTCGCGGATCAGATGATCTGGCGTCCGGACCCCGACGAACCGCGTAGCATCGGCGTGTTTGCGCGCGTGATGGGCGCGCCGGGCGACCGCAATCTGGTGAGCTTCAGCGCCAACGCGGGCATTGTGATGAAAGCCCCGTTCGCCGGCCGCGACAACGACAGCGTGGGCCTTGGCCTCGCCTACATCAAGGTCGGCAACCACGTGCATGACCTCGATATCGCGGCTGCAGCCGCAAGCGGCGGCCCGTACGGTATCCGCACGCAGGAAACCGCGGTCGAGGCGACCTATCAGTACCAGGTCAACCCGTGGTGGGTCATGCAGGGCGATCTGCAATACACCTTCAACGCGGGCGCCGGCCAGAATCCGAACGATCCCACGCAGCCGTTGCGCAACACGCTCGTCGTCGGCGTGCGCACCACTATCACTTTCTGATCGGCGTGATCTTGAACGCACGCACCCGAGGCTTTTGTATGAAACAACTTATCAAATCCAGAGCGCTTTCGGCCACGCTTTCGACCACGCGTTTGGCCCTTACGTCAGCGGCGTTGCTGGCGGGCGGTTTGGCTGGCGGTCTTGTCAGCAGCGTGGCGCACGCAGCGCCGATCGGCTTCCTCGAGACGCTGCACAAGCACACCACGCTCATCAATACCGTGCCGTCCAACGGCGACCAGAACCCGTATGCAATCGTGGTCGCGCCGGTATCATCGGGCACGGTCAAGCAGGGCGACGTGCTGGTAGGCAACTTCAACAACGCCGCGAACCTGCAGGGTACCGGCAGCACGATCATCAACTATCATCCCGACACCAATCAGATGACGGTGTTCGCCACCGTGCCGCGCGATCTGAAGGATTGTCCGGGCGGTATCGGCCTCTCCACCGCGATGACCATGCTGAAGTCGGGCTGGGTGATCATCGGCAGCACGCCGAGCAATGATGGAACGACCGGCACCAAGGGCGCGGGCTGCCTGATCGTGCTCGACAACCAGGGCAAGGTGGCGTCCACTATTGTGAGCGCGAACATCAATGACCCGTGGGGCAACATGGCGGTTGTCGATAACGGCGATCACGCGACGCTGTTCGTGAGCAATGCGGGCTTCGGCGTGGGCGGAGCGGACGGCAACCCGCCGGTGTTCAAGCAGGCGACCATCCTGCGTCTTGACCTCGATATCCCGCAAGGCAAGGCGCCGGTGGTCAAGCAGGAAACGGTGATCGCCAGCGGTTTCGGCGCGCAGGCTGACAAGGGCGTGTTCCTGGTCGGTCCGACGGGCCTGGCGTTATCGCAGGATCAGAAGCTGCTGTATGCGTCCGATGCTATCGGCAACCGCGTGACGGAAATCGATGAACCCATGACCCGCGATACCAGCGCGGGTGTCGGCCGCGAACTGACCGCCGATGGTTTCCTGCATCGGCCGCTCGCGATGGTGACGGCGCCCAACGGTCACTTGCTGGTCACGAATGCGTTGAACGGCCAGGTGGTGGAGATCGATCCGGCGACGGGCAAGCAACTGTATGCACGCTGGATCGATACCGACAAAGCGCAATCGCCGCCGGGCAATGGTGACCTGTTCGGCATCGCGATGACGCCTGAAGGCGATGGTTTTTATTACGTACAGGACGATGTAAACACGCTGGTCCTGGCGAAGTAACGCAAAGCAAGTAAAGTCAAGCAAAGCGAAGTAATTAGCACAGCAGGGCGACATCATGGCAAACGATCAAGATTCACCACGCCGGCGCTTTCTGAAAGCCGGCGTTGCTGCGGGCGCGGCGTTAGGCGCAGGTTCCGTCGCGCACGCCGCGACCAAGGCACAGTTCAAGCAGCCCGTCGACCCGATGCTCGTGGTCGAGCCGTTTTTCGGCGAGCACCAGGCGGGTATCGTGACGCCGCAGCAGAGCCACACCTATGTGGCGTCACTCGATCTGACGACCGACAAACGTGAGGAAGTGATCGGCCTTCTGAAAACGTGGACGGACGCGGCCGCGCGCATGTCGCGTGGCGACACGGCCAAGCCTTTGCCGACCGACGACAAAGCCGCACCCGATTCCGGCGATATCCTCGGCCTCGGTGCAGCGGGCCTCACGATCACGTTCGGTTTCGGCCCGGGGCTTTTCACGCACGAAGGCAAGGATCGCTACGGCCTGGCGAAGCGCCGGCCTGCCGCGCTGGTCGACCTGCCGCGCTTTAACGGCGACCAGTTGCTGCCGCAGAAAACCGGCGGCGACATCCTGATCCAGGCTTGCGCCAACGACGCTCAAGTTGCATTCCATGCCGTGCGCCAACTCTCACGCATGGGCTACGGCATTGTCGCCATGCGCTGGGGTCAGGCGGGTTTCCTCTCCGGTCCGGGTGGCCAGACACCGCGCAACCTGATGGGTTTCAAGGACGGCACCAACAATCCGTCGACCGCGCAACCGGCGCTGATGAATCAGTTCGTGTGGGCCAACGCGCCCGACGCGCCGTGGATGAACGGCGGCACGTACACGGTCGTGCGCCGTATCCGTATCACGCTGGAACACTGGGACACAATGGAACGTGGGTTCCAGGAACAGGTGATGGGCCGCGAGAAATACAGCGGTGCGCCGATCGGCAAGAAGAATGAATTCGATGCGCTGGACCTCGATGCCGCCGATAAAGACGGTAACCAGGTGATCCCGGAAAACTCGCATGTGCGTCTGTCGAACCAGGCGACGAATAACGGTGCGCAAATCCTGCGCCGTTCGTATTCCTACAACGACGGCACCGATTTTTATATCGAGCGGTGGCCGCCATGGCGCCAGGAAACCGAGTACGACGCGGGGTTGATCTTCGTCGCGCATCAAGCCGATCCGCGCACCGGTTTCATTCCTATCAATGACCGGCTGGCGAAGTTCGACATGATGAATCAGTTCACCACGCACGTGGGCAGCGCGGTGTTCGCGTGCCCGCCGGGCGTGCGGCCGGGGTCGTTTATCGGCGCGGGGCTGTTTGAAGCCTGAATTGAGGCAAGTTGAAGTAATAAAGCACACGCCGGCGGCAAGCCGGCGCACCACAACAAAAGGAATGACTTTAATGAACACCACACGCTCCCTGCCCGTGCTGCGCACGCTTTGTGGCATCGCGGTGCTGGCTGCCGCAGCGGCACTGCCGCTGAACGCGGAAGCGGCGACGCTGACCCTGTACAACGCGCAACACGAGCAGGTCGTGGCCGCGCTGGCGAAGGACTTCGAGAAGCAAAGCGGCATTTCGGTGAAGGTCCGTAACGGCGAAGGCCCTGCCATGGCGGCGCAACTGGTCGCGGAAGGATCGGCTTCTCCCGCCGATGTCTACTTCACCGAGAATTCGCCCGAACTGATGTTGCTCGACGAGAAAGGCTTGCTCGCCAAGACCGATGCCTCCACGCTCTCGACCATCCCGTCGCGCTACAACTCGCCGCAGGGCGACTGGGTCGGCGTGCTCGCGCGTGAAAACGTGCTGGTCTACAACACGAAGAAGATCGATGCGGCGCAACTGCCGGCATCGCTGATGGATCTGGCCAAGCCGGAATGGAAAGGCAAGGTTGGCATTGCACCGAGCGATGGCGATTTCCTGCCGGTGGTCAGCGCAGTGATCGCGATGAAGGGCGAAGCGCAAGCGCTGGACTGGCTCAAGGGCCTGAAGAAAAATTCGCAGATCTTCGATGACGACGAAGGTGTAGTGGCAGCAGTGAATCGCGGCGGCGTGGCGACGGGCGTAGTGAACAACTACTACTGGGCGCGCCTGCACGTGCAACTCGGCGACAGCGCGACTCGCAGCGCGATCTATCACTTCGGCAACGGTGACGTGGGCGCGCTTGTGAACGTATCGGGCGCGGCGGTATTGAAGTCGAGCCAGAACCAGAAGGAGGCGCAGCAATTCCTGGCGTATCTCGTCAGCGAACGTGCGCAGGACCTGATGGCCAAGGGCAAGATCGCGTTCGAATACCCGCTGCATGCCGGTGTTTCTCCCGATCCGCTGCTCAAGCCTTTCGACCAGTTGAGCCCGCCGTCGTTGACGGTTGAACAACTCGGCGATGACAGCAAGGCCGCGAAGCTGATGCGCCAGGCCGGATTACTGTAAGCGTATGCAAGTATGAGCGATGTCGTGAAGGCGGTTGGCGTATCCGCGCTGCCTGAACCCCGCAGCCGCAAACGCGCGCCGCGGGGTTTGCTCGTGGCGGCTGGATTGTGCGCGCTGCTCGTGCTGATGCCGCTCGCCTTCACGGTGTATCGCGCCGTGACGTTCGGCTGGGATGACGCCATCGAGTTGATTTTCAGGCCGCTGGTGGGCGAGCTGCTTATCAACACGCTGTCCATTACCGTGAGCGCCACGCTCGTGTCAGCGGTGGTGGGGACGGCGGCCGCATGGTTTATCGAACGAACGCGTTTGCCTGGGCGGCGTCTTTGGGCTGCGCTTACGGTCGCGCCGCTCGCCATGCCTGCGTTCATCACGAGTTACGCGTGGGTCTCGCTGAGCCTCGATTTGCAGGACTTCGCGGGCGCGTTGCTCGTGATTTCCACCGCGTATTTTCCCCTCGTTTATCTGCCGGTCGCCGCCGCCTTGCGGGGCATGGACCCGGCGCTCGAAGAAAGCGCCCGCTCGCTCGGTTGCGGCCGTGTTGGCGTGTTCGTGCGTGTGGTGTTGCCGCAATTGCGGCCCGCGCTGCTCGGCGGAATGCTGCTGGTGGCGCTGGGCGTGCTGTCAGAATTTGGCGCGTTCACGCTGCTGCGCTTTCGGACCTTCACCACCCAGATCTACGCTGAATACAGGACGAGCTTCGACAGCAGCGGCGCGTCGGTATTCGCCTGCATTCTCATCGCGATGTGCCTGTTCTGCCTCGCGCTGGAAATGCGCGTGCGTGGCGGCGCGCGCTATGAACGCGTTGATCGGGGCGTGAGGCGTGCCGCATTGCGCTACGAACTCGGCGCATGGCGATGGGCGGTGGTCGCCGCGTTTGTCGCGCTGGCGATCGTGACGCTGGGCGTGCCTATCGGCATGATCGGTTTCTGGCTGACGCAAAGCGGCGCTGCGGCCATCACGCCGGCGGAAGTGTCGCCGGAACTGCTGCTCGAATCGACGTTGTCATCGATTGGTTATGGTTGCGCTGCGGCGGTCGTTACTACGCTCGCGTGCGTACCGCTGGCGTTCCTCCTGGTCCGTTTTCCCAGCAGGATCGCGACTACATTCGAACGTATTGTGTTCCTCGCGCAGGGTTTGCCAAGCCTCGTGGTCGCGCTGGCGATTGTGTCGCTGGCCGTGCACGCGTTGAGGCCCCTGTATCAAAGCGCTGAACTGCTCGTCGTGGCCTACGCCATTCTGTTCTTGCCGCTCGCGCTGGTCAGCGTGCGCGCGGCGTTTACGCAAGCCCAGCCGCGTCTGGAAGAGACCGCTCGATCGCTTGGGCTAAGCTGGCGCGAAACCGTGCGGCGCGTGCTCTTGCCACTGGCCGGTCCGGGTCTGGGCGCGGGCGCGACGATGGTGTTCATCTCGGTCGTCACCGAACTCAATTCCACGTTATTGCTGTCGCCCAGCGGTACACGCACGCTCGCCACGCAAGTCTGGATCGATACGTCCACGCTCGCGTTTGCTGCCGCTGCGCCTTATGCCGCATTGCTCGTGGGCATTTCGCTGGCGGCATCGATCGCGCTGTTCACGTTGCTCGGTCGATCGGCGGTAGCGGGGCGTGCGGCTGTTATAAAAGAAGGTCTACAGGCCGGTTCGCCGCCTGACAAGTAAATCGATATGAGCGAACTTCGCGTTACCAGCCTGACCAAATCCTTCGATGGTCAACCCGTGCTTCATGGCGTCGATTTATCGGTGGAGCGCGGCACGTTGCTTGCGTTGCTTGGACCGTCCGGCAGCGGCAAGACCACGCTGTTGCGCGTGCTCTGCGGCTTCGAGCGGGCGGACGGCGGCACCGTTGAAATCGATGGCGTGCGCGTGGCGGGGCCGGGCATTCATGTTCCGTCCGAAGCGCGGCGGATAGGCTATGTGCCGCAGGAAGGCGCGCTTTTTCCCCATCTTTCTGTGGCCGATAACATCGTCTTCGGCTTGCCGCGGCAGCAGCGTCGGGCGCGGTATCGAGTCGACGAATTGCTGGCGCTGGTCGGCCTGCCCGCGGCGTATGGTGATCGGCCGCCGCAGGCATTGTCCGGCGGACAGCAGCAGCGCGTTGCGCTGGCGCGCGCGCTTGCGCCGTCGCCTTCGCTTGTGATGCTGGACGAACCGTTTTCTTCCCTCGATGCCGCCTTGCGGATCGAAACGCGTGAAGCCGTGGTGAATGCGCTTGCGGCCACGGGTGCGACTGCGGTGCTGGTCACGCACGATCAGGCCGAGGCGTTGTCGCTCGGGCACGAGGTCGCGGTGTTGTGGCGTGGCCGTCTCGTGCAGACGGATTCGCCGGAAGCGGTGTATCGGCGGCCGGTATCGCGTGAGCTGGCGAGTTTTGTCGGCGACGCGGTGATCGTGCCGGGATCGATCGATCATGCGAATTCGAAGCAGGTGGTATGCGAGTTCGGCACCTTGCCGATCGCACGCGCGATGGCCGCGAGCGATGTCGATGTGATGATCCGGCCGGAGCAGATCCGGATTGTTTCCGATCATCGTTTGAACGGCGATGGTGTTCACGCAGTGGTCGAGAAAGTCGTGTTCTATGGCCACGATGCCAGCGTCATGCTGCGTTCCCTCACGGGCGAGCGCGGTGTGCAGATTCGCGTGGCGGGGCATTCGCATCCGCGTGTTGGCGAGCGCATCGTGCTGTCGGTCGAAGGCGATGTCGTGGCGTATCCCAAGGGGTAATTGAGGGCCGGTTCTAATGGCCGGCCATGTTGCTGGTTTGACAAAGTGCATATACACAACTATCATTAGGTGTATGACTACCCCCGATTTGTCCTACCTCGACTGCAACTGCTTCGCCATCCGTCAGGCGGCGCGGTTTGTGTCGCAGCTTTATGAGCGCCACGTCAGCCAGGCAGGCGTGACGGCGGCGCAGTTCACGCTGCTTGCGGCAATCCATCGGCGGCCGGGCGTGACCATGGCGGAACTCGCGGATGCCATGGTGATGGAGCGCACCACGCTGGTCCGGGCGTTGAAACCGTTGCAGCGTGACCGCCTGGTCACGGCCGCCCAGCAAGACGCCAGTACGCGCGCCGTTGCGTTGTCCCTTTCCGATGTTGGCAGAAAGACGCTCGGCGAGGCATCGCTGCGCTGGCGCGAGGCGCAACAGGAATTCGAGGACAAGTTCGGCCGGGAACGCGCCGGGGAACTGAGAAAGTCGCTGCTTGAACTGACATCGATGGAATGAAACAGTCGCCGGCCGTGATGGCTGGCGTTTTTTTACCTCATTAAGTGCATATGCACTACGGAGATTGGCATGGAAATCAAAGGAAAAGTCGTATTGGTAACGGGCGCGAATCGTGGCCTTGGCGAGCAGTTTGCGAAAGCGTTGCTCGCGGCGGGGGCATCGAAGGTATATGCATCGGCGCGCGATAAAAACCAGGTCAAAGTGCCCGGCGTGGAAGCAGTGCAGCTCGACGTCACGAATGCGCAGAGCATTGCCGCTGCGGCCGATCGTCTGACCGACGTGCAGGTCGTCATCAACAATGCCGGCGCGATCATTGGCGGTTCGTTGCTCGATGCCGCGTCGATCGACGCCGTGCGCTCGCAGGTCGAGACCAACGCGATCGGTCCGCTTGCCGTCACCCAGGCCTTCGCACCGATCCTGAAGCGCAACGGCGGCGGCGCGGTGGTCAACATCCTGTCGGTGCTGAGCTGGCTGACCATCGACAACACGGGTTCGTACAGCGCGTCGAAGTCGGCCGCGTGGGCGATCACGAACGGCTTGCGCACCGAACTGCGCGGGCAGAACACGCTGGTGGTCGGCGTGCATCCGGCGTTTATCGATACCGATATGACCGCGGGGATCGACGCGCCGAAGACATCGCCGGAAGAGGTCGTGCGGCAGGTGCTCGAAGGCATCGAGCAGGGCAAGGAAGAGATTCTCGTCGATGAAGTCGGCCGCAGCGTGAAGGCGTCGTTGTCGTCGGCAACACCTGCTTATCTCACGCCGGCGCATTGAGATACGCAGATCAACCAGGAGCGAAGAACCATGAGCCAACAACGTGAAATCGTGCTGTGCGAGCCGGTCAGGACCGCGATCGGCGCATTCAACGGCGCGCTGAAAGGCACGCCCGCGACGGAGCTTGGCGCGGCCGTTGTCCGTGAAACCCTGCGGCGTGCCGGGGTTGCGGGACAGGACGTGGACTCCGTCACCTTGGGCAACGTGATCCAGGCGGGCAACCGCATGAATCCGGCGCGTCAGGCGGCCGTGAACGGCGGTTTGCCTGTGGCAGTTCCTGCGCTGACCGTGAACCGCGTGTGCGGCTCGGGCGCTCAGGCGATTGTATCGGCGGCTAACGAGATCACCGCCGGCTTCGTGCAGCTCGCGGTGGCGGGCGGCATGGAGAACATGGACCGTGCGCCGTATCTGCTCGATAACGGCCGCTTCGGGTATCGGATGGGTAACGCGGAAATCCACGACAGCATGTTGCGCGATGGTCTCGACGACGCGTTCTCCGGCAAGCATTCCGGCTGGCACACGGAAGATCTCGTCCTGCAGATGGACATCACGCGCGAAGCGCAGGACCGCTTCGCCGAGCGCTCGCAGCAACGTTTCGCTGCAGCGCAGGCGAAGGGTTGGTTCGCGGCGGAGATTGTCGGCGTTGAGGTGAAGGCGGGCAAGCAAAACGTTATCTTCAATATCGACGAACAGCCGCGGCCGGACACCACGCTCGCGACGTTGAGCAAACTGCGGCCTGCATTTCGCCCCGACGGAACGATCACCGCAGGCAACGCGCCGGGCCTGAACAGCGGCGCGGCGGCGATGCTCGTGGCGGATCGCGCGTTTGCCGAGCGCAAGGGGATCGAGCCATCGGTGCGGCTGGTCGCGTACGGCATCGCGGCGGTCGAACCGGGCATGTTCGGCCTGGGACCGGTGCCTGCCGTGCAGCAGGCGCTGGATCGTGCAGGCTGGAAGCTGGGAGATCTTGAACGTATCGAAATTAACGAAGCGTTCGCCGCCGTGCCGATCGCGGTTGCGCGCAAGCTTGGTTTGCCTGATGACGTCGTGAACCCCGAAGGCGGCGCGATTGCCCATGGCCACGCGATTGGCGCAACCGGCGCGGTGCTGGTCACGCGTCTCGTCCACGCGATGAAACGCGAGGGACTCAAGCGAGCGATGGTGACGTTGTGTATCGGCGGCGGACAGGGTATTGCGCTGGCGCTGGAAAGCGTTTGATCCGGGTGGGCGAGGGCGAGTTCAGCGCACGGTCGCTCCAACTTGCTCGACCGGGCGCGCACCCTGGATCCCCACCCGGTGATTGCGGGAAGGCGATCAGTGGCCGACGCCGGAACTCCAGCCGATCGTACCGGGCATTTCGGCGGTTCGAGCCTACTCAGTCAGTCGAACATAGCGGCGTGCTTTCGGATAAACGCCTCGACGGTCATTGGTGGCGTGCCGGTAAGATCCTTGACGACCGTATTCGTGCCTGCGAATACCCCGTTCTGGTAATCGACGGCGACTGACATTAAATGCTGGGCAAACGTGTCGCTGAACTTGTCATCGCTATCTAGCCGTTTCTTGAAGAGTTCCAGGTCTATTGGCCGATATGCCACTTCGCGCTTCAAGGCTTTGCTCATCTCCGCTGCAATCTCGTAGTGGTTCATCTCTACGGGGCCATGCAATGGATATATCTTTCCTGCGTGCGGCGCAGGATCCCGGAGGATGGCTGCAATGACGCGGCCCTGGTCTTCCGCTGCAATAGGCGCATGTCGCCCCTCGCCGAAAGGAAGTTGCAGCACGCCATCCTTCTTGATGCTTGCCACCTGCCCGGGATAGGTCAGCCATTGCGCGAAAAAGGTAGGGCGAAGGTGCGTAACCGGTGTATCGGACCAGTCAAAGATCCTTTCGGAAATCCAGTGATCGAGCGCGGCATGGCTCTTCGCCTCGCGGCGCGCGGAAATCTGTGACATGTTCACGATTGCGCTGATCCCCGTCTCGCGCGCAGCCTGCGCAAAATAAGCGCTGGCCGAGACGCCGCCTGATTCGATAGGGAACACAAAATAGGCAGAATAGATTCCGTCGAGCGCGCCGCAGACGTCGTCGATATCCGAGAGGTCTCCAACGACGATCTCGACGCCCCGTGCCTTCAGCCGTTCAGACCGTTTGTCTTCCTTCCGGACCAATGTCCGAACCAGTTCACCCGCAAGCAGAAGCGCATCCGCCGCGGCCCCGCCGGTATCGCCTGTGGCGCCCGCTACAAAAATTGTCCGGTTAGTCATGGAGCATCTCCAAAAAAATTCTAGTTGGTCCGCGACATCCAGTCGATCCTCAATGAAGGGAACGAGAAGTGACGTCGCAGCTTATGTCTTTCGCACAATCGTCAAACGTCAAGCGGTGTAACTTACCTGAGCCTCTTGATGAACGACTCGACAAGACGAGGGAAACAACAGGCCGCGTCGCCTTCTATAGCCCTTTTGCCTCAAGCCACGAACGGATCGCCTGGACAAGTTCGGTCTTGCGCTCGAGCGGGAGCCAGTGGCCGGCGGGCAGGTTCGTTACGGAAAGGTCCTGGCAGGCGCCGCGCATGGGTTCTCCGAGGCGACTGCGGTTGATGTCGGAGATAGCGTCCCAATCGCTGTTGACGAACAACACAGGCTGGCTTATGCGGCCGCCATCGGGTGCGGCATGGGCATAGGCGATGTTGGCGGTGTCGTTCAGGTACCAGGCATTGACCGAACGGAAACCACTGGCCTGGAACGCCGCGACCAAGGCGTTAAAGTCAGCGGGCGTCCAGAGCGCTGGGTCAGGCGGTGTTGCCGGAGCGCGATGAGCCGAGCCATAACGCCCTCCGTTTTCTGTGATCAAGGCGGATGGCGAGACCTGGCCCACGGACGCGGGATTGCCGCGCCGATAGATCGACGCGAGGGTTGCCGGGATGTCCGCCTCGAAATCGCTAACTGTCTGGCTGAAGTGCGTCAGGTAAAAGCGGAAGTAATCCCACTGCCCGTCCGGATATTGATCGGCGGGATACAACTGACGGTCGATCAGCGGCACGAGATTAGGCAGCGCGAAGCCCTCCGGAAAGTAAGGGACTGAGATCAGCACCACGCCGCGACTGCGCTTCCCGTGGTGCGCGGCCAGCGCTCCGGCCACGGGGCTTCCCCAGTCGTGGCCAACCCAGATTGCCGGGCGCGCGCCCAAATGATCGTGAAGCTCGACCATATCGTCGACGATCTCGTTCAAGGCGTAGGACTCAGAGGCGGCCGGCGCCGATGAGCCGCCGTAGCCACGCATGTCCGGTGCAACGCAGCGCCAGCCTTCGGACGCGAAGGCCTCGATCTGCGTGCGCCACATGAGGCCGATCCCGGGCCAGCCGTGGAGAAAGATTATCAACGGCCCGTCGGCCGGGCCGGCCTCCAGGTAGCGTGTCGTGTGGCGGCGCGTGCTGAAGCTACGTACGGTCAGGTTGGAGACGTTACTTGAATTAGCGGCGGGGTTAACCGTGCCGCCGGCGGCGACAGATCCAGCCGCAAAAGCTGCTTTACTCATCAGCAGGCTTGCACCAAAGGCGGTTCCACTTTCGAGGAGAGCGCGGCGCGACATAGCTGACATAGCTGACATAGGGAGGTCCCATTTAGTCACGATTGATTATAGGAAAGGCCTGCGGACTCACCTGCTCCGGGTCTGGTCCGCCGCGTTCGCCGGCGTCGCGCGCGCTGATTGCCTGAACTTCCTCTGGTACAAGGTACTCGGGATTAATGCCATGACACCGGATAGATGTCTCTTCCGGGTACCCATCCCGTTGCGAGTCAGGTGGGGATGACGGTTCGCAGGAACTTCACGAGTTGGTCATTGACCACGTCGGGGGCTTCGTGCTGTACCCAGTGGCCGACACCATCGAGTTCGAGACCCCCGACGAGACCGGGAACGCCGGCGCGCATCTGGTCCACGGTAAGCGGATAAAGCTCTTTCAAGCCATCCGCCTTCCCCCAAATGAAAAATGAAGGTTGGGTAATCCTGGCGCCCTTCCACGGAGCGGACAAATAGAAGTACGGTTCGGCGGCTCGATAGTAGTTCAGACCACCGTGAAAGCCGGTGCGCTGGAATTCCGCGACGTTATGAGCGACGTAATCAGGTTCCGCCCATGACGGCAACGGTCCGGGGGCCGCACGGTGAAGGCTTCGTGCGGAATCCATGGGACTCCACCGCGTGTCTGCCGGAGCGGAGCCCGAGGCCCAATACAGAATTCCCGGAATGGTCACCGTGGCGTCGGCCCAGATCTGATCGGCGTCCGGTCGGATCTGTTCGAACATGTAGAAATCGTCTTGATGGCCGGACTTCCGCATCTTCTCGAAGACGCTGACATCCCCACGAGGAACGAAAGGCACGCTGAGGCAGAACACAGCCTTAAATCGATCGGGACGCATCAGCGCCGCTTGCCATACGTGGGTTGCACCCCAGTCGTGACCCACGAGGACGGCACTCGGGATCTTCAGCGCATCGAGCAGACCAACCAGGTCACCGACCGTTTGCAGTGGCGTGTACAAGGCTGCGTCCGCCGGAGCCGAGCTGCGTCCGTAGCCGCGCATATCAGGAGCAATTGCTCGATATCCGGCAGATGCGATCGCTTTCATCTGTCGGCGCCATGTATAGGAGGTATCTGGAAATCCGTGGCAGAAGAGAACGGCAGGCCCTTCGCCTTGTTCAGTTACGTGCAAGGTGACGCCATTGGTAGCAATGTCGTACTCCTTGAGGCCCTCGTCGCCGCCAGGGCTCTCTGCTTCAGCCTGTTGACCCAGCAGCAGGCTTGCAGCAACGGCAGTCCCACTCGCGAGGAACGTGCGGCGAGAAATAATTGACCTGGAAACTGAAGCGGATGCTGTGATATTGCCAACCATAGGGTTGCCTCGAATAGGGATGCGTGAACTCGGGAACCCGCTCATGGTAGAACCTGGCAATACAGTCGGAAGGCCGTATATCCGACAATTCTGGCCATACTTGCGCAGTCGTGCGCATCACGTCAGTATCGACAGTAGAATCGCCGCGCGTCAGGCGTGATCGCGAAAGCAATGCCTGAGCGCCGGTTGCCAGCCGCACCAGTGGAATTATTGTGAAAGCTGGCAGATGTGGCGCGTTCGCATCAGTGATATCGCTGATCAATGTGATTCGACAGCCGGCACGGCTCGCGCACTGCGCCGGCATGCAAGGCTTAAAGTTGGCTGTACAACCTTCCAGGATTTGTCATGTTGCGCATCGGCTACATCGTCGTTCCAAACTTCCAGGTCATGATCTTCGGCGGCCTGACGGTGTTTGAAATGGCGAACCGGATGACTAAAGAACCGCACTACGACATACGTCTGATATCTGAAGGTGGAGGACCGGTTCGAAGTTCTCTTGGATATTCGGTT
This sequence comes from Caballeronia sp. LjRoot31, assembly GCF_964253885.1. Classification (NCBI taxonomy): domain Bacteria; kingdom Pseudomonadati; phylum Pseudomonadota; class Betaproteobacteria; order Burkholderiales; family Burkholderiaceae; genus Caballeronia; species Caballeronia sp. LjRoot31. The sequence goes on along the minus strand of NZ_CAXURX020000002.1, from coordinate 2,100,471 downwards.
TTGACGGACAGTTTCGATGATGGCGGTTTCGACACGGTAATCATCGGCGGCGTCATTGATGGCGTTTACGCGGCGAGCCCCGCACTGGTCGATTATTTAAGAGGAGCGGTGAAAAACACTCGCCGCGTTGCATCAATGTGCACGGGAGCCTTCTTTTTGGCTCAGGCCGGCGTTCTTGACGATCGGCGCGCCACGACCCACTGGGCGCACGCACGCGAATTGCAAACGACGTATCCGAGAATCAACGTCGAAGAGGATCGTATATTTATCGTAGATGGTCCGGTATGGACATCTGCGGGCATGACCGCGGGAACTGATCTCGCGATTTCGATGGTAGAACGGGATCTTGGTGTAAAAATAGCGCGGACTATTGCCAAGCGAATGGTCATGTTCCATCGACGTGCCGGCGGACAGTTACAGCACTCGACGTTGCTGGATCTCGATGCGAAGACCGATAGAATCCAGACCGCATTGGTCTATGCGAAAAGCAATTTGCACACCCCACTGACGGTCGACAGACTCGCTGAAGCTGCCAATTTGAGCGTGCGGCAGTTCACTCGCGCATTTCGTGAGGAGACGGGGCAGTCACCCGCGAAGGCTGTCGAGAATTTGCGGCTAGAAGCTGCGCGTCTCATGGTTGAGCAGGGAAGGTTGCCAATTGACGTCGTTGCACGAGAAACCGGTTTTGCTGATCCCGACAGAATGCGTCGGGCGTTTTTGCGAGCCTTCGGTCAACCGCCCCAGGCTATCCGCCGCAACGCGCGTGGCCAGGCGAACGGTTGACATATAAATTCCTCTTCCCTCCGGTGGCGACGTACCGTCGCGCCCGGTTAAGCACGAATTGTCGTTCGGTGTACACGGAATTCAGGGTGGGGAACTTACGCCGGTCTAACTGTAACGCGCACGGCCTATCTGTCGTCGGCGGCACTATCCTGCCTCCGCGATTTTCATGTTCTGCGGCACAAGCAATGGCATTTGCCGCTTTCGCGTCACGCGGGCCGGTGATAGCGATCGTTAAAAAATCCTACTAAATCAAGGCGTATTTTTTCACCATTTACGGCAACTGACAGCTCCCGGATCGCTCAGGATTGTTGGAGAAACGCGGTCCAGCGCGCTAAGCGGACGAATAACGCGAGAAGTTGGCGGATTACAGCGATAGTCTTTCGCATGGGGACGGGACGCGGACAGTAAGGTGAAAGCTCGTTTGGCGGCCCTTAGGAATCGGCTAGAGCTGGGTGTCGTCATTCTTGTTTTTCGGAGTGCACGAGCTATGAGAATCTCCCTGTCCGCCGGCATTGCCGTGCTGTTCCTGAGCACCAGCGCGCTTGCGCAACAACCTATCGCTTTTCCGATGCGCAGCCAGAGTCCGGCGCAAACCAGTATCGATACCGCCATGTGCTACAGCTACGCCAATCAACATACCGGCGTGGTGATGGCACGGGTGTCCCAGGCACCTGAAAAGCCGAAGACCGTGAAGCCTGGTGCGGTGCATCCGGTTGCGGTGGCGGCGCCGTTGCCATCGTCGGCGATTGCGATTTCGCCTGGGTCGGCGCCGGTTGCTGCATCGGCGATGGAGGCATCCTCGACGCCCACGCCCGGGGTTGCTGCGGATGCTCGCGCGGCCGCGCACGCAAGTTCGACGTCCGCCGATGCACCTATGCCCGCGTTGCCACCGCCTGAGCCGCCGATGGTTCAGTACTGGCGATCATATGGCGAATGCATGACTGACCGTGGGTATATGGTGCGGTGATTTTTCGCTCGCGCCGGTGGACGGGGTTGGGTTTTGGGGTTTTGGGGTTAGTGGTTGGGGTTTATGCTGGGGTGGTCGGTTCTGGGGGTGGTGGTCGGGGTCTATGCCGGGGTGGTCGGTTCCGGGGTTAGCGGTCGGAGTCAATGCTGGGTTGCTGCTTTCGGCCGTGGTGGTCTGCAAGAGTCGGATTTTCTCTTTATCACTATTAGCCACTGTGCGTGGCGGCACGTCATTTCTTTGTCCAAAGCGACAAAGAAACGAAGCAAAGAAAGCGCTTTCAACCACGCTACCCTAAGTGTCCACAGCGTGCAGTTTTGATTCATAGGTGCCCCAAAAGCACGGTGCTCGCCAGAGCCACGGATGTGTGAACCCCTCCTTCTCCGAACACCGATACCCACACGCTTCGCCACCAGTGATTGAACCTGCCCAAGGAGCACCCCGCGCTATCCGCGGACGACCTCCCGCCAAATGTGTACGCACCTCGAACCGCGTCGCCAACCCGCCAAGAAACGAGGCCGCAAAGATGCGGGTGGCCGTAACCGACGAAAATAGCTGTACAGAACGCGCAGCCAATTCACAAAGAACTGAAGCAGTAACCACAAACACGCATCAAGCTGTGACCTATGAATACGGTCACACAGACCAGGTAGCTAACCTGTCAAAAAACCGCAGCCGTAAATACCTGTAAGGCCGTGCGGGTTCCTTAGCAAGGGTGCTTGCCCGAGAGCGTACGGGGCGAAGCGTGTTCGTGTCAGGATTCGCGAGAAGGAGGGGTTCAAACATCCTTCGCTCTGGCGAGCACCGTGCTTTTGGGGCACCTATGAATGAAAACTGCACGCTGTGGACACTTAGGGTAGCGTGGTTGAAAGCGTTTTCTTTGCTTCGTTTCTTTGTCGCTTTGGACAAAGAAATGACGTGCCGCCACGCACAGTGGCTAATAGTGATAAAGAGAAAATCCGACTCTCGCAGACCACCACGACCGAAAGCACCAACCCGGCACTGACCCCGACCGCTAACCCCGGAACCAGGCACCCCAGCATAGACCCCGACCACCACCCCAGAACCCAGCCCCGACCACAGCCCCTGAAAGCATCAACCCTGAGCCCCTAAGCATGTCATGTCAACTCAATACCACCCGTATTACGCTATATTTACAAAAATATAGCGCAGCAAAAAAACGCGAAATACCCGCGGCGGTATCCACAGACCGGTCAAACGAATTTAACCGGTCACGTGTAACCGGCCATCACCCCTGGACGAACTAACAAACAGACGCGCAGAGAATAGTGGGGTTGATAAACCGCGCCACAAACCGGTTGAAATAGCCGACAGGCCCTTCAAAATTCATCACGATTTTTCCGTTCCGAGGGATTAAAGCCGTGATTGGAGTGTTTGCCTGTTAGAACCACAACCGCAGTTCCCTGTCGCGACCCGGAAAGCCGATTCATACAAGAACGGCCTTCCTTGAAAAGTTGGTTTTGTTCAGGAGCACATCATGCAGACCCGGCGTCGATTTATTTTCGCAGGCAGCGTCTTTGCGGCAGCGGCGTTTGCCGCGTTCAATCAACGTCGAGTATTAGGTGCGACCGGAAAAGACGCCAGCACCGCCGATGAATCGTTCGAGGTCATTCACCCTGACGACCAATGGCGCCGCCTGCTGACGCCTGCGCAATACAACGTACTTCGGCAGGAAGGCACAGAACGTCCTTACAGCAGCCCGTTGAACGACGAACATCGTAGCGGCACGTTCGCGTGCGCCGGATGCCAGCTCGACGTCTTTTCGTCGCGTACGAAGTTCGACAGCCACACCGGCTGGCCGAGCTTTTGGGCACCGCTCGACCACGCGGTGGGAACGCATGAGGACTTGTCTTTCGGCGTCTCGCGTACCGAGGTGCATTGCTGGCGTTGTGGTGGACACCTGGGCCATGTCTTCGATGACGGTCCAAAACCCACAGGTTTGCGCTATTGCATGAACGGCCTGGCAATGACGTTCAAACCTGCCGCTGCCTGAGCGCTACCTAAGCGTCACCTAAGCGTTACCCGAGTACGCCGCCTGATCCGCTGCACAAGCTACCGAAACTGCTTTGCGCTGAATCCCGACCACCCAAAGACCTAAGAACCTTCACGCTCATGTTACTCATTGTCCTGGCTTATCTTGGCGGCGCGCTCACTATCCTGAGCCCCTGCATCTTGCCCGTGTTGCCCTTCGTGTTCTCGCGGGCGGATCAACCGTTCGTGCGTAGCGGCCTGCCCTTGCTTGCCGGCATGGCCATCACCTTTGCAGCGGTCGCGACGCTCGCGGCAGTGGGCGGCGGCTGGGTGACGCAGGCGAACCAGTACGGCCGCTGGGTTGCTGTCGCGTTGCTGGGCATCTTCGGCTTGACGTTGTTGTTGCCAAGTTTCGCAGAACGCCTGATGCGACCGTTTGTCAGCGCGGGCAACCGGCTGACCGAATTCGCCCAGGCCGATGGACAACAAGTGCGCGCGAGTTCGTCGTTCCTGCTGGGCATTGCGACCGGCTTGCTGTGGGCGCCGTGCGCCGGCCCGATTTTGGGCCTTGTACTGACCGGTGCGGCATTGCGCGGCGCAAGTGTCGGCACGACACTTCTGCTGGTCGCTTACGCGGCAGGGGCTGCGACGTCGCTGGCGGTGGCATTGCTCATCGGCGGCCGGGTGTTTGCTGCAATGAAACGCTCGCTGGGGGCGGGCGAGTGGATTCGTCGCGGTATTGGCGCTGCGATGTTGCTCGGTGTTGTCGCCATCTCGTTAGGACTCGATACCGGCGTGCTCGCGCGCGTGTCGACTGTTGCCACGGGCGGCATCGAACAGAAACTGGTGGACCTGTTATCAGGCGGTACGGCGCAGGCCAAGGCTGTCAACAACGAAACGGCGACACCCGCCCAGACCGCCACGGCAACCGATGCCGCCGCCGGACCCGCGATGATGCGTGCAGCCGCTCCCGCCGACGCGCCGCTGTCGCTGCCGGTAGAGGGCGAATTGCCGTCGTTGTCCGGCGCCGTTCAATGGCTCAATTCACCGCCGCTGACGGCGCAGGATTTACGCGGCAAGGTCGTGCTCGTCGACTTCTGGACTTACTCGTGCATCAACTGCCTGCGCTCGCTGCCTTACGTGAAAGCGTGGGCGCAGAAGTATCGTGATCAGGGGTTGGTGGTGATCGGCGTGCATGCGCCCGAGTTTGCATTCGAGCGCAACGTGGACAACGTCAAGCGCGCGACGCACGATCTGGGTGTCGACTATCCGGTTGCCATCGATAACAACTACGCAATCTGGCGTGCATTTGGGAATCAGTACTGGCCGGCGCATTATTTTATCGATGCCAAGGGGCAGATTCGCTTTCATCACTTTGGCGAAGGTGACTATGCGCATTCGGAACAGGTGATCCAGCAGTTACTCGCGGAAGCCGGTCACGCGAATGCGGGCGCGATGGTCAGCGACGACACCGTAGCGAAGGGCGTGCAAATGGCCGCCGATAACGCCGACATGCAGTCGCCGGAAACCTATGTAGGCTACGAGCGTGCGGAGAACTTTGCTGACGGCGGCGGCGAGTCGCATGACCGCGTTCACACGTATGCGGCGCCTGCTCAACTCGCGCTTAACGACTGGGGTCTGGCGGGTGCATGGAAGGTAGAAGCCGAGCAAGCGACGCTGGCGGCATCGACGGGAACTATTGTTTATCGATTCCACGCGCGTGACTTGCATCTCGTGCTGGGACCAGGAAAGGACAACAAGCCGGTGAGGTTCCGCGTCAGCATCGACGGCGCGGCGCCGGGCAACGCACACGGGTCGGATGTGATGGCCGATGGCACCGGCACGATCACGGAGCAGCGCTTATATCAACTCGTACGCCAGCCGGGCGATGTAAAAGATCGCACGTTTACCATTGAATTCCTGGATCCTGGTGTCGAGGCGTATGCATTCACGTTTGGTTGAGCCACGAACGGTGGACGCATAGGGCGCCGCCTTATGCGTCGTTGAAGCGATAAATCAGCAGGCGGCCTTTATAGGCGGCGGTATCGTCGAAGGCGATTTTATCCAGCCGTTCCTCGCGCATCTGGAAGCCGCGGTCGCCCATTTGCCGGTTGAACGCGGCACGATTGCCCCGGTCGGGGTCCACGATCCAGACCTCGGCCGCCGCCGACGCATGCAGTCCGATGAACGCGGCGAGCGTTGCGTTGGCATCGCGTTCGTAGAGCAGGTCGCTGCCCATGATCAGGTCGAAGCGGCCATCGACAATACGGCGTCCTGCTTCATCTTCCAGCGTGTCTTCCAGTTCAGGAATGGACCAGTTGCCGTGCCGGTATTTCATGGGCGGCAGGTGATTCAGGCGCAGGTTTTTGTCCAGGAAGTCTGCGGTCAGTGGATGGCAATCGCTGGCGGTCACGTCCGCGCCGCGACGGTGTCCGACGAGGCTGGCGAGCGCCAGTCCGCAGCCGATTTCGAGAATTCGTTCGTCCAACAATACTGGCCGCAGGGCGAGGCGTGCGGCGAGATGCGCGCCGGATGGCCACAGCATGCCGAATAGCGGCCACATGGCGGAGGAGATGCCGATTCGCTCGGCGTCGCCGGTGGGGTCGGAGAATTGCTGAAGGTCCAGCAGCGAGCGAATGATGAGGTCTTCAACGCCAGCAACGGCGATGTTTTGTTGCTTGGTCAGGTAACCGGGCATCAGGGAGGCGCAAAGTGAAGCCGCGCGGGGAGACGGGGACGTAGTATGCGCCAGTTTGGGCGTCGGGGGCCGGGATGTCCCGCGTGCCTGCTGTTTTGGGTGTTCGTGTGAACGACCTTCCTTCGTGTTTGTCCCTATCGCGCCCGCCGGCCTCCACTCCAATAATGTAATCCATTACATCCTGCGGGCTGTGAGTTGAAACAAATGACGGAAACATTTCGCACCGCCGATGAAATCTCGATCTCCGATGTCGCCCAGAAGGCGGGCGTATCGGTCGCGACTGTTTCCCGCGTCCTGAACGGCCACACCAACGTACGTGAACCCACCCGCGACAAAGTGCTCGCAGCGGTTGCGGCCAGCGGGTATCGAATCAATGAACTCGCCCGCAATTTGCGCACGGCCGAAAGCCGCATGCTGCTCACCATGGTTCCCGACTTCGGCAACCCGTTCTATGCCGCCATCGTTCGCGGTATCGACAGCGTCGCCCGTCAAAACGGCTATTTCATGCTGCTCTGCGATACAGGCGCCGATCCTGGCCGCGAGCGCAGTTACTTCGACCTGCTGCGAGGCCGCCGCGCCGACGGCGCCATCTGTCTCGATCCTGCCGCCATTCAGCAGGCGCTAGTCGAGGAAACTGCCACGCTGCCCTGGGTAGCGTGTTGCGAGTTTGATCCCGCGGCAGGCGTGCCGTATGTAGGCATCGACAACTATCAAGCCGCTGGCGATGCAGTACGCTACTTGCTCAGCCAAGGCCACCGGAAAATCGCGCTGATTAATTCGGGCCGAGGCTATTTATATAGCCGCCAGCGCGCAGAGGGGTACCGCGATGCGCTGAGCGCTGCGGGGATCGACGCCGATGCCGCCTGGCAAATCGACCTCGATACCCTCGATTACGCGGCCGGCGAAAGCGCCGCGCGCACGCTGACACGCCTGCGGCGCAACCGACCGACTGCTGTGTTCGCCGTCTCCGATACCCTCGCCATCGGCGTAATCAACGGCTTGCGGGGCGTCGGCTTGCGCGTGCCGGACGACATGGCCGTAATGGGCTTCGACGATATCGCCGTCGCCGCGCAAATCGATCCGCCGCTGACGACGGTCGCTCAACCCATGCGCGAACTCGGCGAAACCGCCGCGCGCCTGCTGCTCAAACGCCTGCGCGAACCAAACGTACACGTGCCCGGCGTGCTGCTCCCGCACAAGCTGATGATAAGAAGGAGCGCGTGATCATGAGCCTGGCCGTCAGCTTCGACAACATCGAAAAACAGTTCGGACCGGTTCGCGTGCTGCACGGCGTGAGCTTCGACCTCGCACCTGGACGCATCTACGGCTTGCTTGGCGAGAACGGCGCGGGCAAGTCGACGTTGATGAAAATCCTCGCCGGCTATGAACGCCCGAGCGCGGGCACGTTCTCCATCGACGGCGTCGTCAAGTCCTTCGACAGTTCGCGCGATGCCGAAGCCACAGGCATCGTGCTGATCCATCAGGAGCTGAACCTCGCGGATCATTTGAGCATTGTGCAGAACATGTTTCTCGGTCATGAGAAACGGCGCGGCTTCTTCCTCGATGAACCCGCCATGCGCGAAGACGCACGCGCGCGTCTCGCCGATGTCGGCCTGCACAAGCACCCGGATACACGCGTGCGCGACCTGATCGTCGCGGAGAAGCAACTCGTGGAAATCGCCAAGGCCATGCTGCGCGATGCCCGCCTCTTGATCATGGATGAGCCCACCGCCACGCTCACGCCCGCTGAAACGCAACGCCTGTTCGCGTTGATGGCGCGGCTGAAGGACGACGGCGTGACCATCGTTTATATCTCGCACAAGCTCGATGAAGTGGAGCTTGTCACTGACGAGGTCATCGTGATGCGCGATGGCCGTTTCGTCACGCGCGGGCTGACTGCCGAGACCACGCGCCAGCAGATGGCGAACCTGATGGTCGGGCGCGAAGTGTCCGACATGTTCCCCGATAAACCCATCCTCGCCGCCGATGCCCGCGTTGTGTTCAAGGTCGATAACGCCTATGTGCCGGGATGGGCGGAGAACGTGAGCTTCTCGGTGCGGGCAGGCGAAGTGTTCGGCTTCGCGGGACTTGTGGGCGCGGGACGCACGGAACTCTTCGAAGGACTGGTCGGCCTGCGGGCGCGCACAGCGGGACGCATCATGCTCGACGGCGAGAGCATCAATCCGCGCGATCCCCGCACCGCGATGAAACATGGCATCACGTATCTGAGCGAGGACCGCAAGGGACGTGGCCTGCACGTCGACATGGAGTTGAAGGACAACCTCACCATGATGACGCTGGAGCGCTACGCGCATCCGCTGCTCGACGCGCAAGCGGAACGCGATGCGCTTAAAAAGGCGGTCGGCGACTTCGGTATCCGCACGGGCAATCTGGCGAGCCGCGCACGCATGTTGTCGGGCGGCAATCAGCAAAAGCTCGCGCTCGCGAAGTTCCTGCATCCCGATCCACGCGTGGTTGTTCTCGACGAGCCCACTCGCGGTGTCGATGTCGGCGCGAAACGCGATATCTATTTCCTGATCCACGCGCTCGCCGCTGAAGGCCGTGCGGTGATCGTCATCTCATCCGAACTGATCGAGCTGATTGGTTTATGCCATCGCGTGGCGGTGATGCGCGGCGGCCAGCTTGTCGCCACGCTTGGGCCCGGACATCTGACTGAAGAGAGGTTGATCGCGCATGCGACCGGCACACACTGAAGGCGTTGAAGGATCGAGCCGGCTGGGCAACATCGCGCGGCGGCTGCACGGCGTCGGGCCACTGCTCGGGCTGGTCGCGCTATGCATAGGCGGCACGCTGCTGAACCCGGATTTCGCCACCTTCGACAACGCGATGAACGTCCTCACGCGAACCTCGTTCATCGGCATCATTGCCGTGGGGATGACCTTCGTGATCATCTCGGGCGGTATCGATTTGTCGGTCGGATCGATGGCCGCATTGATCGCGGGCAGCATGATCTGGATCATGAACGCGCTCGCGCACGGCGTGGGCGGACGCACCCTTGCGCCACTCGCCATTATCGCTGTCGGGATCGTTTTAGCCCTTGTTTTAGGGGGTCTTTTCGGTTTGGCGCATGGCCTGCTCGTGACCAAGGGACGGATAGAACCGTTCATCGTGACACTGGGGACGCTCGGCATTTTTCGTGCGGTACTGACGTGGCTCGCGGACGGAGGCGCGCTCACGCTCGACAACAATTTGTCCGATCTCTATGGCCCTGTGTATTACGCCAGCCTCTTCGGCATTCCCGTGCCGATCTGGGTGTTCCTGATCGTCGCAGCGGGCGGCGTGATCGTGCTGAACCGGACCGTGTTCGGGCGGCATGTGCAGGCTATCGGGTCGAACGAACAGGTCGCGCGTTATGCGGCCATTCGCGTGGATACCGTGAAGATCGTCACGTATGTGCTGCTTGGACTGTGTGTAGGCGTGGCGACCGTGCTGTATGTGCCGCGCCTCGGGTCCGCAACCCCTACGACCGGCCTGCTCTGGGAGCTTGAAGCGATTGCGGCGGTGGTCGTTGGCGGAACCGCGTTAAGGGGGGGCGAAGGGCGCGTGATCGGGACGGTGATCGGCGCGATCCTGTTGTCGGTGATTGCGAACATCCTGAATCTCACCAGCATCATCAGCGTGTATCTCAACGCGGCAGTGCAAGGCGCCGTGATTATTTTCGTAGCGTTTTTACAGCGTGGACGTCGTTGAAGTGTGTTCGAACCGTGCCCTGACATCCTCTCAGGCGCCTGTCAAAACAATGGAGACACAGCATGAAAAACATTCTTCGCGCACTCGGCGCCCCACTCGTTACATTAGCGCTGGCGGCGGGCGCCGTCTCGGCCAACGCCGCCGATAAAGTCACGCTCGGCGTTGCTATCCCGACGGCGACGCACGGCTTCACCGGCGGTATTGTCTGGTGGGCCAACGAGGCTAAAAAGGAACTGGAACAGGCGCATCCTGACCTGAAGATCATCATCAAGACCGCGGCCGGCGCGCCGGAACAAGCGAATCAGTTGCAGGACCTGGTGACGGTGAACAAGATCAACGCGCTGGTGATTTTCCCGTTCGAATCGGCTTCCTTGACGCAGCCGGTGGCGCAGGTCAAGAAGAAGGGCGTGTACGTCACCGTGGTGGATCGCGGGCTCACCGATACCAGCGCGCAGGACGCGTACGTAGCCGGCGACAACACCGCATTCGGCAAGCTGCCGGCTGAATATCTGGCGAAGACGATGGACGGCAAGGGTGATATCGTGGCGTTGCGCGGCATCCCGACCACGCTCGATAACGAACGCTGGACTGCGTTTGAATCGGTGATCAAGCAGCATCCCGACATGAAGATCCTGGATGCCAAATACGCCAACTGGAATCGCGACGACGCGTTCAAGGTCATGCAGGATTACCTGACGCGCTTCAAGCATATCGACGCGGTCTGGGCGGCCGATGACGACATGATGATCGGCGTGCTGAAGGCCATCGATCAGGCGAAGCGTACGGACATCAAGCAGGTGTTTGGCGGCGCGGGATCGAAGGAAGCGGTCAAGCGGATCATGGACGGTGACAAGCTGGTCCAGGCGGATGTGTCGTACTCGCCCAAGTTCATCTATGACGCGATCAAGCTCACAGCTGAAGCCCGTTTGAAGGGCGAAAAGTTGCCACCGACGACCATCATTCCTTCGGTGCTGATCACGAAAGACAACGCCAAACAGTTCTATTATCCGAATTCGCCGTTCTGAATTCCGGGCGGTTTGAACACAGCTACGTTAGCGGATCGATGCTCATGAAAACCATCAAAGGCCCCGCCATTTTCCTGGCGCAGTTTCTAGGCGACACCTTGCCCTTCGATAACCTCGCGCATCTTGCGGGCTGGGCGAAGGGCCTGGGTTACGAAGGTATCCAGGTGCCGTGCGATCTGCGGCTGATCGATCTCGAGCAGGCTGCAAAGAGCGATGCATATTGCGACGATCTGCTTCGCGTAGTGGAAGACGCGGGCGTTAGCATCACGGAGTTATCGACGCATTTGCAGGGGCAGCTTGTCGCGGTTCACCCAGCCTACGACACGCTCTTCGATGGTTTTGCCGCCGCGCATGTCCGCGGCGATCCCAAGGCTCGCACGGCTTGGGCGATCGAACAGGTCGGGTTCGCGGCGGCGGCATCGAAGCGCCTGGGGTTGAGCGCCCACGTGACGTTTTCCGGGGCGTTGGCGTGGCCTTATTTGTATCCGTGGCCGCAGCGTCCACAGGGTCTGGTGGAGGCCGCGTTCGAGGAACTGGCGCGGCGCTGGCGGCCGTTGCTCGACGCCTTCGATCAGGCTGGCGTGGACGTTTGCTACGAGTTGCATCCGGGTGAGGATTTGCACGACGGCGTGACCTTCGATCGTTTTCTTGCTGCTGTCGACCATCATCCGCGCGCGAACATCTTGTTCGATCCGAGTCACTTCTTGCTGCAGCAACTGGACTATCTTCAGTTCATCGATATCTATCACGAACGCATCAAGGCTTTCCATGTGAAGGACGCCGAGTTCCGCCCTAACGGCCGGCAGGGCGTGTACGGCGGTTATTCGGGGTGGGTGGATCGGGCAGGGCGATTCCGGTCGCTGGGCGACGGGCAGATCGACTTTGGAGCGATCTTTTCGAAGATGGCGCAGTACGATTTTCCCGGCTGGGCCGTGCTTGAATGGGAGTGCGCGTTGAAGCATCCGGAGGATGGCGCGCGGGAGGGGGCGGACTATATCCGCAAGCATATTATTCGCGTAGCGGATCGAGCGTTCGATGACTTCGCGGGAAGCGGCGCGAACGGTGAGCAAATACGGGAGGTGCTGGGGTTCGGGCCTTAAGACTCGGGCTTTAAGACTCGGGCCTCAAGACCCGGGTCTTGAAGCACCGAACGCCAGTCGATCACCCTGTCTCCAGGCCGACCCCGAATTTTCTTAGCCAAGACCCGGGCCAATCAGGATAAAGCTCGTCACGTCGGTCATCGTACGCGGTTGACGACCGGGACGCAGGCGTCCCGCGATTCGAACCAGGGTGCGATCATCAAGGTGAGCAGTGACTGCTCTCGCATACTGTTCCTGATCGAGTACAACGCGGGCCTTGATGATCTCGCCCTCACGCAAGAGCAGCGCCACGACTACCTCGCCGGCCCGATTTCCTTCAATATCGAATTCACCGTTCAGATGCTCGACTGTTCCGATGAAGACGTCGTCGCGGTCACGCTCGACCGCACGCAGTTCCCGGCGCACGTCGTCAATACGCCCGAAGTAATCGCTTCGAATCCTGATGTTCTCACCGGGCGTGGCGTCCTGCGGTAAGGCCACGGTTGTCGCCCAACGAAACGACATATCGATGTTGTTGCGCACGTCGTCATTGTGAAGACGAGTCAGCGCTTCGCAAAGATTCGACGAAACGACTGGCGAGGCCGCTGCCTTTTGCGAATCAACGAAACGGCTCAGCCCGTCCTCTTCGATGGCCCTGACGAGTTGGCGCACGCCATTTCTGGCGGTAAGCATGGTCATGCGCACAAACGAGTCGTTCGCGTGCGCGAGGTCGGGCATGGAAGGCGTTTCCATAGCGTCGACAGGACACGACACGCGGACCACGAAGCTGCCTCGCTCGGTATGTCCGAACCGAGCATGACCGGCAAGCTGTGTGGCTTCCGCCCTGTGCAGACGCGGATGATGAGTCTGGGGACGCAGTACGGTACAGGCCGACGCGAGCAAAATCTGCTCAGCGCCCAGCAGCAACGAAGCGGCGAACGACAAGGGCAGGCCGTCATCAACCGAGCCGCCGCTCGTCACGCGGTAGTAAATGGAGTCGTCACGCGAGATGGCAGCGAGCTGAACCAGGTCCGCCAGCTTCATACCCTGCAGGTCTGCGAGCTTGGACAATGCAAGTTCGCATGCCTCGGCGTAGTCCGGCGCATCCTGATCCATCGGAATAACGATCTGGCGACGCGGCGCGGCGGCGTGATGCATGACGTAAAGACGGTCCACGATGCCATCGGGCAGCGACTCCCATCCCAGCGATTTCACGAAATCACGCAGGCCTGACGGTGATAAATCTTTAATCGCCATGAGGAACTCGATAAGCGGGCGCTTTATAAGCAGGAATTTCTCGGCGCGAGATGCTCGCCATGAGTTTCATAAGACCGGTACCGTCGAACACTTGGTTCTTCGGAATTTTTACCGTAACGCCTGCGTGGTTGTCTGTGGGCGGCGCGCCGCGCAGACTGACCCAGTACGCGCATTTTCGCAGCACGAGTTGCTCGTGGGAGTGTGTCAGCCAGTCTTCGGCTTTCGGCGGCAGGAACAACACGGCAAGTATCCGCGGCGACGCGTGTGTTTCGCGGCGCAGATCGTCGTATTGCTGCGTGCCGGACAGGAAATAGGAGAGCGAGTCGCCATCGTCGAATGGCGGCTTGATGCTTGCCTTCAGCTGGACCTTGATGTCGACTTCGGTCAGGCTTCCGCCATTCGGAAATGGCTCCCAACCGGTGAGCATGGCATCGATCCCGGCATTGTCATCGTGCCGGTTGCTCGTCTTGCAGTTGACGCCCGCGTGGGATGCAATTGCGTGGAGGTAAGCGTAACTCAACTCCGATTCCCGATTTACTGCTGTGAGCGCTGTTGCCATGATCTTCCCGCAGTTCTGTTATCCATCGACAGGAAAGCATAGGGGAAACACGATTTTTCGACTTGTGGAAAAATTCGCTGCGACAAAATTTGACGCTTTGCTCAGGGCAAAAGAAAACGCCGACGCGAATGCGTCGGCGCAGAACTACCGGAAAGACCAGCCGCTTTTCAGCGGCCTCAGCTTCTTACGACCAGTCGGCGTGGAAACTGCCCTTCTTATCCACGCGTTCGAACGTGTGTGCACCGAAGAAATCGCGCTGTGCCTGAACCAGATTCGCCGGCAACGTCTCCGACCGGTAACTATCGTAATAAGCCACCGCCGACGAGAACGCCGGCACCGGCACACCCGCCTTCACCGCGGCCACGACCACGTCGCGCAACGCACCCTGATACTTCGTTGCGATGTCGGTGAAATACGGATCGAGCAGCAAGTTGTGCAAGTCCGGGTTGGTCTTGTAAGCGTCCGTGATCTTCTGCAAAAAGCCCGCACGAATAATGCAACCCGCCCGGAAGATCTTCGCGATCTGGCCATATTGCAGGTCCCACTTGTACTCTTCCGACGCCGCGCGCAACTGCGCAAACCCCTGCGCATACGAGACAATCTTGCTCAGGAACAACGCGCGTCGCACGGATTCCACAAACGCGTCACGATCGCCATCGAACTTCGGCGACGGTCCCGTCAACTGCTTGCTTGCTTCAACGCGCTGATCCTTCAGCGAAGACAGCACGCGCGCAAACACGGCTTCCGTAATCAGCGGCAACGGAGCGCCAAGGTCAAGCGCATTCTGGCTGGTCCACTTGCCCGTGCCCTTTTGCGCTGCACGGTCGAGAATGACATCGACCAGATCCTTGCCCGTCTCTTCATCCTTCTTCGAGAAGATCTTCGACGTGATCTCGATCAGGTAACTATCCAGTTCGCCCTTGTTCCACTCGACATACACGCGGCCCAGTTCTTCGTTCGACAAGCCTGCCACGCGCTTGAGCACGTCGTAGCTTTCGGCGATCAACTGCATGTCGCCGTATTCGATCCCGTTGTGCACCATCTTCACGTAATGTCCCGCGCCGTCCGGGCCCATGTACGCCACGCACGGTTCGCCGTCCGGCGCCTTGGCAGCGATCTCGGTCAGGATCGGCGCCACCAGGTCATACGCTTCCTTCTGGCCGCCCGGCATGATCGACGGACCTTTCAACGCGCCTTCCTCACCGCCGGACACACCGGTGCCAATGAAGTGCAGCCCCGACTTGGCGAGGTCGGTGTTGCGGCGGATGGTATCGGTGAAATGGGTGTTGCCGCCGTCGATCAGGATGTCGCCCTTGTCGAGGAGAGGACGTAGCGAGTCGATGGTGGCGTCGGTGCCCTGGCCGGCCTTGACCATCAGCAGGATGCGGCGCGGTTTTTCAAGCGACTCGACAAATTCTTCCAGCGTGTACGAAGGCACGAGTTTCTTGTCGGGATGCTCGGCTATCAGCTCGTCGGTTTTTTCGCGGCTGCGGTTGTACACGGATACCGCATGTCCGCGGCTCTCGATGTTCAACGCCAGATTGCGTCCCATGACGGCGAGGCCTACAACGCCGATTGCTTGCTTGCTCATGTTTCTCTCCGAATGACCGAAGCGCGGGCGGCTCGTGGCTACACACGCGACGGATGCGATTTGTCAATTGGGGCGGTGCCCGCGACGGCGTTCCGGACAGGCTCTCGCGCCGGGAAACAGTGGCGAAAGCGGCACGGACACTACGCGATCGGCCAGCCTGGCTGGCTTTTCTCGCGCGAACGCCGCGCGGAACGCGCAGACGGAGCGAGATTACCACTTTGACACGGCGCTGGCAGACATCGCACGCGCCCGCACGACCGGACAGCGGTTGGACAGCACGTCGGCAGTACGCTGGCCGCAACCGGGCAACACGCCTGACACCGGTCTAGAATGAGCATCCGCGACCGGTTCCAGGCGCGGCGCGACTCGCTTGAACCCAGGCGAAACAGGGCAACCGCATGGCGCTTCGGAAAAAGACTCAGCAAAAGACTCAGGAAAAGACTCACCCAAGGACTCACCATTACCACGTCTACGTGATCGAACTGGCCGACACCGTCTGGAACGAAGCGCGTTTCCGGCGCGCGAATCCGGATTACGTGCTCGGCATGCCCTTCGTTTACGTAGGCATGACGGGTATTGATCCTGACGTTCGTTTCGACAAACACAAGGCCGGCATCCAGTCGAACCGGTATGCGCGGGAATTCGGGCTGCGACTGTTGCCGCGGCTCTACGAACTGTATAACCCGATGCCTTACGAAGGTGCGCGGGAGATGGAAGTGGAATTGGCAATTGGCTTGCGGGAAGCCGGATACGGCGTCTGGCAGGCGTAGAAACCAGGCGGCGCCGTCGCATCCGCGGCCGGCGTTCTGATCAGACTAAATGCAAGGAGCGGGACATGCGGATTCTGGTGGTGGGTGCGGGCGCGATTGGCGGCTATTTTGGTGGACGGCTGCTCGACGCGGGCCGCGACGTGACATTCCTCGTGCGCGAGCGGCGGGCCGCGCAACTCGCGCAGACCGGCCTCAACGTGCGCAGCCCGAACGGCGATCTGTCCATACCCAATCCGCCCATCGTGCTGGCGAAAGACGTACGCGAGCCGTTCGACCTGATCCTGCTTAGTTGCAAGGCTTACGACCTCGACGGCGCCATCGAGTCGATAAAAACCTCGGTCGGCCCGAACACCGCCATCCTGCCGATGCTCAACGGCATGCATCATCTCGATGTGCTCGAAGCGCAATTCGGTGCGGAGCGCGTGCTTGGCGGTCAGTGCATCGCGGCCGTGACGCTCGATGCCGACGGCACCATCGTTCACTTGAACAAGCTGCATTCCATGGCGTTCGGCGAGCGCGCGGGGGGTTTATCCGCGCGAATTGAAGCCATCTCGGCGCAATTGTCAGGCGCGCAATTCGACGCGGTAGCCAGCCCCGAGATCATTCAATCGATGTGGGAAAAGTGGGTGTTCCTCGCAACGCTCGCGGCCGGCACATGCCTGATGCGCGCACCGGTCGGCGACATCATCGCGGCGCCGGGCGGCCAGAAACTGCTGCTCGATCTCTTCGATGAAGCCCGCGCCATTGCAACCGCGAACGGTTTTACGCCGGGGGAAGCCGTGGTCGCGCGTGCGCGGGGGATGTTCACGGAGGCCGGTTCCACGATCACTGCCTCGATGCTGCGCGATCTGGAGAACGGCGCGCGGATCGAAGCGGACCACGTGGTGGGCGATCTGATTGCGCGTGCCAAAGGGGCTAAAGATGTCCAGGGACCGATCAGCACGCCGGTTTTCTCAACGGCCTACACGCACTTGAAAGCTTACGAATCCCGCCGCGAACGTGGCGACGTCAAGGCTTCGTAAGCCGAATCGGGCGATGAGAACGGGATGGATGCCGTGCTGTTGCCTTTGTTGCCTCGCTGCCTGAAAAAATCCGCATCGCGCTTTAAACAGTCATTCCGTACTTTGAAGCAACGGGCATAACGCGTTACGCTTTGCGCTTCTCAAAAGTAACGCTCGCCGAACCATGCACGATCATGCCTTGCAAGAGCCGCTCGCCCCGCCGACTGTCGCGGAAATTTTTATCGGCTTCCTCACGCTCGGGTTGATCGCGTTCGGCGGCGCGTTGCCGCTTGCACGGCGCGAAATCGTCGATCGGCGCAAGTGGCTCACCCCCGACGAATTCGTCGATCTGCTGGGCCTGTGCCAGTTTTTGCCGGGCGGCAACGTGATCAACTTCTCGGTTGCGGTCGGCATGAAATTTCGCGGCGTGGCGGGGGCGCTGGCCGGGCTGCTCGGGTTGATCGTGGGGCCTTCGCTGATCGTGATCGGACTCGGCGTGCTGTATCAACGCACGCATCAAGACCCTCATATCCGCCATTTGTTCGCGGGACTCGCTGCGGCGGCCGCGGGCTTGCTGGTGTCGATGGCGATCAAGGTAGCGTGGCCGCTGCGGCACAAACTCTCCATGGCGGCGATCGCAGCCGTAGCGTTCATCGCGATCGCGTTGCTGCGCTTGCCGTTGTTGCCGGTCATGCTCGTGCTCACACCGGTTTCAATTTTCATCGCGTCGCGGGTGAATCGCGAAGTGAAGCCCGAAGCGAATCGGGAAGCGAAGCGCGGGGAGGGCCAATGAATCACGATCTCGTTTCGCTTGCGGCCATTTTCAGCCAGCTTTCACTGCTCGCTTTCGGCGGCGGCAATACCATCCTGCCCGAGATGCAGCGGCAGGTAGTGGACATACATCAGTGGATGTCGAAGGCGGATTTTTCCGCGCTGTTCGCGCTCGCGCAGGCTGCGCCCGGACCGAACATGATGATCGTGACGCTGATCGGCTGGCATGTGGCCGGCTGGCCGGGCGTGCTGGTGACATCGATTGCCAAGTTCGGCCCGTCGTCAATCGTGACGGTCGCGGCCATGCACGCCTGGGAACGCTTCAAGGACCATCCATGGCGGCGGTACGTCCAACTCGGTCTCATACCGATGACAGCCGGCCTGGTCGCGGCGAGTGCGTCGTTGATTGCCGAAGCATCGGACACCCGCTGGATACTCGCGGCCATCACGGCGGTCATCGCGTTCCTGTCGTTCAAGACCAAGCTGCATCCGCTGTGGTTGCTGGCCTTGGGCAGCCTGATCGGGCTGACCGGTTTCGGGCAGTTCTAGACCGGCACCGGCTTTGAAGGTGAAAGGCCGGGCCGGTTGCGGGCATGGGCCTTGGAGACAAGGATGGCATGAACATCGCGGAAAGTGAATTTGCCGCCCGCAAGCGGCGGTATTGGGAAGTGGAGCGGGACCTTTGCCGCGTCGCTGTGATCGGGCAAAAAGCCGCATCGAGCGCGTCTGGCCGTTGCTGAATAGAATGGCCTGAGTTTCGTTTCGAGGAGAAAGAACTGATGGCGATGACCACTGAATTCGCGCTTACTGCGCCGTCTCGCGATGAGATCGACGCGCTCGCCGGGCCGACAGTGATCGAATTCGGCACCGCCTGGTGCGGCTATTGCCGTGCGGCCCAGCCGCTGATTGCGGAAGCCTTCCAGGACCACGCCAGTGTCCGGCATTTGAAGATCGAGGATGGCAGCGGCCGCCCGCTCGGCCGCTCATTCCGGGTCAAACTCTGGCCAACGCTGATCTTCCTCGACAACGGGCTGGAGGTCGGGCGGGTCGTACGGCCGAAAAGTACATCGGAAATCCGCGATGCTTTCGCGCTGATCGACCATCCGGTTTCGCCATGACGAGGGTTTTTACCGATCATTCGGGGCGTGGTGTCCGGGAATATCATCGCTTCGAAGGGTAAAACGGACCACGGGCAAACCGGGCGCGGGAGTTGCGCACGCTGTCTTGCGCGCCGCTTCGGCAATGCGTGCGCGCGACGCCGTCCGCTCCGGCGTTACCCTGACCAGCAGGAGGTTCACCATGCCGCGTTTCGCCGCCAACCTCACCATGATGTACAACGAACACGCGTTCCTCGACCGTTTTGGCGCGGCGGCGCGTGATGGTTTCAAGGCGGTGGAATTCCTGTTCCCCTATGAATTTCCGCCAGCGGAGATCAAGGCCCAGCTCGTGGACAACGGCCTGAAACAGGTGCTGTTCAACGCGCCACCGGGCGACTGGACCGGCGGTGAACGCGGCCTTGCATCGTTGCCGGGACGCGAGGAGGAGTTCAGCCGGAGCATCGAGATCGCGCTGGACTATGCCGCGGCGCTCGGCAACGACCGGCTCCATGTAATGGCGGGGCTGATGGAAACGCCGCACGCAATGCAGCATTCGCGCGAACAGCATCGCGATGTCTATATCAAGAACCTCACGCTGGCCGCCAGCATGGCGCAAACGGCTCGTGTCACCATCGTGATCGAGCCGATCAATACGCGTGACATGCCCGGCTATTTCCTGAACCGGCAGGATGACGCGCAAGCGATCTGCGAAGAGATCAGCTTGCCGAATCTGCAAGTCCAGTTCGACTGCTATCACTGCCAGATTGTCGAAGGCGATCTGGCAGTCAAGCTTCGCCGCGACATGAAACGGCGCAACGCGGGTATCGGCCATATTCAGATTGCCGGCGTGCCCTACCGCAACGAGCCGGATACTGGCGAAGTCAACTATCCGTACCTTTTTGATCTCATCGATTCACTCGGCTATGGCGGGTGGATCGGCTGCGAATATCGGCCGCGCGCAGGCACGTCCGACGGTCTGAGCTGGCTCACGCCGTATCGTCATGCGGGCCGCGCATCATGACCATGCCGATAAGATCCGATGCGCCATGTCGGGGCCGGTGGTTCGCTTTGATAGCGCTGAATCAAGCGTTGAAACCACCCGCACGACGCTGAAACTTTTTGTGCGGCGTGATAGTCCACGGCAAAAAGCGAGTTCGCTTACGCTTCACGTCACCTGTTTTTTCACCCGCGGCGCCCATCGCGATTCGCGATAGATGCTGCTTTCAGGAGAGTTCACATGCAGATCACCGGAGAAATGCTGATCGGTGCCACGGCGGTGCGCGGAAATGACGCTACGCTGCATGCCTTCGATCCGGCGCGCGGCGTTGACTTGAAGCCGGCTTTTGGTGGCGGCGGAGCGTTGGAAGTCGCGCGCGCGGCAGAGCTTGCCGAGCAGGCATTCGATACCTACCGGCTCGCACCGCTCGAAACGCGTGCGCAATTCCTGGAAGCGATTGCGGACAACATCGCTGGGCTCGGCGATACGCTGATCGAACGCGCTCAAGCCGAATCCGCGTTGCCGAAAGCGCGCCTGGAAGGCGAGCGCGCCCGCACGATCGGGCAATTGAAACTGTTCGCATCGCTCGTGCGCGAAGGCCGCTGGCTTTCTGCCACCCTCGATTCACCGCAGCCCGAACGCAAGCCGTTGCCGCGTCCCGACTTGCGTTTGCAGAAGATTCCCGTTGGACCGGTTGCCGTGTTCGGCGCCAGTAATTTCCCGTTGGCGTTTTCGGTAGCCGGCGGCGACACAGCTGCCGCGCTTGCCGCGGGATGCCCCGTGGTCGTGAAGTCACATCCGGCGCATCTCGGAACATCGGAGCTGGTCGGGCGCGCGATCCAGAAAGCGGTGGCGGATTCAGGGTTGCCCGACGGCGTGTTCTCGCTCGTAGTTGGCGCGGGCAACGCGATAGGCGAAGCGCTGGTGGCGCATCCGGCTATCAAGTCGGTCGGGTTCACGGGCTCGCGGCGGGGTGGCCTGGCGTTGATCGAGATCGCATCCAGGAGGCGCGAACCGATTCCCGTGTTTGCCGAGATGAGCAGCATCAATCCGTTCTTCGTGCTGCCGGGTGCATTGGCGGCGCGGGCCGAATCGCTCGCGAACGGTTTCGTTGATTCAGTGACGCTCGGGGTCGGTCAGTTCTGCACGAATCCGGGTCTGGTGCTGGCGCTGGAGGGACCGCATTTGCAGGCGTTTATCGATTGTGCCGTGAGTGCTTTCGAAAAGAAGGGCGCTCAGACGATGCTGACGGCGGGCATCGCAGCCGCGTATCAGGAAGGCATTGCGCGGCGCGATGAGTCGGGCGTGGAGCGCGTTGCAACCGGCGCCGAATCCGATGCGTCGTGTCCGGCGCTGCCCGCGCTTTATACCGTGAGCGCCGAGAAATTCCTCGCCACGCCGCAACTCGAGGATGAGATATTCGGACCGACGTCGCTGATCGTGACTTGCCGCAGCGAGGACGAGCTACTGGACTTGGCACGGCGTATTGAAGGCCAGTTAACGGCGACGCTGCAAATGGAAAGCGACGACGTGCCGCTCGCTCGCCGCCTCCTGCCCATCCTAGAACGCAAGGCCGGGCGGATCCTGGCGAACGGTTTTCCGACCGGCGTTGAAGTATCGTATGCCATGGTGCATGGCGGACCGTATCCCGCAACTTCCGATAGCCGCGCGACCTCGGTTGGCGCGATGGCGATCGAACGCTTCTTGCGGCCGGTGTGTTACCAGGACCTGCCGCAGGCTTTGCTGCCGCTTGCACTTCAGGATGACAATCCGCTAAACCTGTGGCGCCTGCGCGATGGCGAACTCGGGCCCAACTGAACACGCGAATCAAACGAATCAAACTCAAACAACCAGGAGATGAAAACAGATGGAGCGCCGTTATCCCGATCCCGCCGTCCGAGTACTCGACTCGCGCTTTAACGCGCTGCGTGTCGGCATGGCGTCGGTCGAATGTTTGTATCAGGGGGCTCGCTGGTCGGAGGGCCCGGTCTGGTTCGGCGACAGCCGCACGCTGGTATGGAGCGACATTCCCAACAACCGCATGCTGCGCTGGGACGAGGAAACGGGCGAGGTCCGCCCGTTCCGCAAGCCCTCGAACAATGCCAACGGCAACACTCGTGATCGTGAAGGACGGCTGGTCACGTGTGAGCATCTCACGCGCCGCGTAACACGCACGGAGTACGACGGTTCGATCACCGTGCTTGCCGATCAATACAACGGCAAGCCGCTCAATTCACCGAACGACGTGATCGTGAAATCCGATGGCTCGATCTGGTTCAGCGACCCGACCTTTGGTATCGACGGCTTTTATGAAGGCGAGCGCAAGGACGCTGAGTTGAAACCGGCGGTGTATCGCGTCGATGGCAAGAGCGGCGAGATCACCCTGATGACCGACACGCTGATCGGCCCGAACGGACTCGCATTTTCGCCTGACGAGTCGGTGGTTTATATCGTTGATTCGCGTGCGTCGCCGCGCAAGATCCTCGCCTTCGATGTCTCTAACGATGGCCTTAAGCTGACAAACGAGCGCGAGTTGATTAATGCCGGGCAGGGCACGCCCGATGGTTTTCGCGTGGATGTGCACGGCAACCTGTGGTGCGGCTGGGGCATGGGCAGTGACGAACTGGACGGCGTCAGGATCTTCACGCCGCAAGGTGAGGCGATTGGACATATCGCGCTGCCCGAGCGCTGCGCCAACGTGTGTTTTGGAGGCCGTTATCGCAACCGCTTGTTCATGGCGGCGAGTCACGGCCTGTACTCGCTTTACGTCAACACGCAGGGCGTGATCGGCGGCTGAAACGTCACCCCGACATCACGCCGGCGCGTGTTTTTCCATCAGCTTTTCCGGCTGCGCAGGCACGACAAAACCGAAGCGGGCGTATAGCGTGTGAGCGCTCGTGGTGGTCAGCATCATCTTGCGCAAGCCCTGCAAATCCGGATGCGCCAGCAAGCATTCCACCAGCCATGTGCCCAGGCCGTCGCGTTGACGGCCCGGAAGCACAAACACATCGGCGAGATATGCGAAGCTCACGGTGTCCGTGATCGCACGCGCATAACCAATCTGCGTGTCGCGATGGAACAGGCCGAATGCCAGCGAATGCGCGGCAGCCCGCTCGACCTGCTCGCGCGAGATGCCGGGTGACCAATAAGCGACCTCGCTCAAGTAGCGGTGCACAACGTCGAAGTCGAACGTCGTGATGTCCGTGGTGACGCGATAATCGTCCCTCGACCATTCGGCAGCCATTCAACGCACCTTGTAGATACGGCCGGTTTCAAGACCCTCCACGCTGCGGCTGTATGCCAGTGCAACGCGCGCACCGGACGCCGCTTCGAAGCCGCGAAAATACGGCCCGAACGCTTCACGTGCTTCTTCGAGCATGGTCGCATTCACGACATTGATGCGCAGGCCGCGCGGCAGTTCGATCGCGGCTCCCCGCACGAAACCTTCAATGGCGCCATTAACCGCCGCCGCGCTTGCGCCGTATTTGATGGGTTCATCGCCCACGATTCCGCTGGTCAGCGTGAACGAGCCGCCGTCGTTCAGATAACTTTGCGCGACCAGCACGAGATTGACCTGGCCCATGAGTTTGTCGTCGAGACCAATGCGGAATTGCTCGGGAGTCATCTGCGAGAGTTCGCCGAAGTGGACATGCCCGGCAGTGGCAACAATGGCATCGACCTGACCGATCGATTTGAACAGCGCATGGATGCTGTCGATCTTCGTCAGGTCGACGCGGTGCGCGCCTCGCGTGGCGCCGATCTCGATGACTTCGTGACGCGGCTGGAATTCGGAGAAGACGGCGCGGCCGACTGTGCCGGTTGCACCAATGACGGCAATTTTCATGAGAGGCTCATCGAAGAAGAAACGGGCTCTCATTGTGCGTTTTACAGGCGGCTTGAACAAGCATCCCGTCGGTCTTTCTCAAGCGGACTTCAACGTCAACGGGTCGCGTGCGACGCGTCCGGCGAGAGCAGGAAGATCGATGCCGCCAGCTTGAACACCAGCACGACGCCGGTCACGAGCGCGGCAACGGGGAAGGCGCGCCATTCAGCGCCAAGCATGGGGCCAACCAGTACGACCGATGCGAAGCCGAGCACAACGGTAATCCAGCGTGCCCATTGCAGGCGGAACGCCACGCAAATATACAAGCCGCCAATCAACGCACGCGATGCAATAAGCGCGGCAACGGGCTCGCCCGGACCGGTCATCAGCGCCAGCCCCATCTCGGCCCATGACAGGGTGTACGCCAGCCCGAGGCACACCAGTGAAGTGGAGAGCGCACGCTCACGCCACGGTGCGCGCACGCTTTGCGTCTGCTGTAACGCTTCATTCGAATACGTATTGGTTGTGTTCATGCCGACCCCCGCCGCTTGGTTTTTCGATGCATCGTGCTGCATTCGTCTGATTCGTGGAAGTCTTATGCATGGGTCGTGCCAGATCGCACGAACGCTGGGAACATCGCTTGCTTTCAATTACCTGGAGTCCGCGCGGCGGCGATTTGCCTGACGAAAGGCCGCCGCTCTTTTCGCGGGTTTATTGGGACTACAGGGCAAAACAACGCAGAAAGCAGCGACACGACGCCACGACATTGCAACGATGCTGCATCCGATGGCAGGCTTTACACAGTCCACCGACCAGGAGTCCGGCATGACCACGACGAAACCGAAGGAACAGCACCCGCATTCGCATCGAGAGGAGGAGGACGTTGATCGCGCCGTGGAAGATACCTTTCCCGCCAGCGATCCACCCTCGACGGGCGGCGTGACACGGATTGAATCCGACGACGAGAAGGGCAAGCGCGAAAAGAAATAAGGGAAAATCTCCAAGACAGGAAAGGACCGGAAGCCGCATTGACTAGCTGCTTCCGGTCCTTTCCTTTCACAAACCGCGCCGAGTTATTCCTCGCGCCGCTGGATCTCGATCAGGCGCGATGGCCTGACATGATTGACGGCGAAATGCTTGCGGCCTCGCAAGTTGTAACCGTGGGGATCGCGCTCGACGAATTCATACTGCCGCTCCACCTCTTCCACGTCGGGCGCGACCATGCCCTTATCCACCACACTGAAGCCTTCCTCTAATGCGAGCGCCAGCCCGTTGCGCGCCGGACGGCTGTCGAAACCGCCCAGGCCGTCACCTTGTTCAAAGCGCGAATTCACTAGCGTTGCATCCACGCCGACATATGCGTTGGGGTTGTACTCGAGCATGGCTTCGTCGCGCGAGGCGTCGCGATTTTTTCCGTCGGCATCGACGGTATCGTCCAGCGTGCCGTCGTTGAGAACATCCATTGCCTGATGTTCGATGTTGGTCTTGCCGACCGGCCCAGCATGTTCCAGCGATAAATCAGATGTGCCGACACCCGCTTGCCCGAGCCCGGCTTCGCGTCCCTGCGCTGCTGCCGCCACATCGCCGGGTTTGGCCTTGGCGGTTTCAGTTTCAGGCTTCTTCAGCGGGCTGTCCGCCGCGCGCTGCGTTTGCTTGTCCTGCGATTCGTTGTTCTGTGCGTTGTTCATGATTCGCTCCGCCTGGTTCAGGTTAACAAAGAGACATCACGCAAGAAACATTCCGGATGACGGAGCCGGGTCAACCCCGCATTGGAATAAACCACGGGATAAAACAGCAGTAAATGTTCTAAGCCAAATTGATTTTTTTCAACCCAACGAGAGTTTTCTCAAGAGTATGATTTGTTGTTCGCCAGGCCTGCGTGCGCCACCGGACGGCCCCGTGCCGCTTGCCGGATTCGCGCGTTTCAAGCGAGCGGGAGACGACCATCGCGAATCCAGCGGGGCACTTAAAATCAGGGTGACTCATGCAATTTGACGCGGCATTTTCACATCGCGGCTACTTACTCAATTGTGCACCGGCACGTCAGGGCGACGGTTGTTTCCAACCCTACGTGGTCATCTCGCGATCGAGCGACGGTGAACTCGTGGCCAATCGTTTTTTCCCCGCCGACCTGCGCTTTGGCAACGCCGACGAAGCCATTGCGCATGCCCGCGACTGGGCGGTCCGATGGATCGATGCCAGCCACGTGAAGGTCGACCCCAAGTCCTGAGCGCGCGCCCGAACGGGTTTCGCGAACAGGCGGCAGTCTTGCAGAAAAACGGTTAATCTCGGGGCATCGTTCAGATCGTGCCGTTCAACGCGGCGTCATCCGCCCAAGCTCCCGACATGCCCAAGACTGTTTCCGTAGAAGATCAATTGCCCTCCCACGAATGGGGCCTCGACAAGATCGTGGCCGACTTGCGGGCATCGCGCGAGCAATTGCATCGCACGCGCCATCCGCTTGGAATCCGCGAATTGCCGTCGCGTGAAGCGATCGTGAAGATCGTCAACGGGCTGCGCTCGGCGCTGTTTCCCACCCATTACGGCGCCGCCGACCTGACCGCCGAAAGCGTGGACTATTACGTCGGCCACACGCTTGAGAGCACCTTGCGCCTGCTCTCCGAACAGATCCGCCGTGCCTTGCGTTTCCTGCCGGAGAACCACGACCTGAGCGATGCCGAACTCGGCGCGCACGCGTTCGGACTGGCGCGTGAATTCGGCACGCAGTTGCCGGCCATCCGGGCGCTGCTGGTAAGCGATATCCAGGCCGCGTTCGCGGGCGACCCCGCCGCGCAGCACATCACGGAGATCCTGCTTTGCTATCCCGGCATCTGGGCCATGACGCATCATCGTCTGGCGCATGCTTTGCATAAGCTCGGCGTGCCCTTGCTCGCGCGCTTTATCAACGAGATCGCGCACTCGGCTACGGGGATCGACATCCATCCGGGCGCGACGATCGGGCCAAGTTTTTTCATCGATCACGGGACGGGCGTGGTGATCGGTGAGACGGCGGTGATCGGCCAGCACGTGCGGGTGTATCAGGCAGTGACGCTGGGCGCGAAGAGTTTTCCGGCGGGCAACGACGGCGTGCTGGTGAAGGGCAACGCGCGCCATCCGGTAGTGGAAGATGACGTGGTGATCTATGCCGGGGCGACCATTCTCGGACGTGTGACCATTGGCCGCGGTTCGGTGATCGGCGGGAACGTGTGGCTTACGCATAGCGTGCCGCCGGGCAGTAACGTCTCGCAAGGCAAGGTCCGCGAAGGCGGTGCAGGCGACGCGCCGGACGATGGCCGCGGCGCGTGAACGTTACATAAGCCTCAGCGAGCTTTTTAGCTGTTCGATACGCTGAACGCGCTCGGATGTCCGACGATAGAAAGGAATTCGCGGCGCGTTGAAGGGTCGTCGCGGAACGTGCCCAGCATCCGCGATGTCACCATCGACGCACCCGCTTTATGCACGCCGCGCGTGGACATGCATTGATGCGTGGCTTCCAGGATGACACCAACGCCTAGCGGTTGCAGGACTTCTTCGAGTGTGTCGGCAATCTGCGCCGTCATCTTTTCCTGGATCTGCAGACGCTTCGCGAAGGCATCGACCAGACGCGCCAGCTTCGAAATACCGACCACTCGCTCACGCGGCAAATACGCCACGTGCGCCCGGCCAATGATCGGCACCATGTGATGTTCGCAGTAACTTTCGAAGCGAATGTCCTTGAGTACGATCATCTCGTCGTAACCCTGGACCTCCGAAAAGGTGCGGGCCAGGATCTCGCGAGGATTCTGCGAATAACCCGCGAAGAACTCTTCGTAAGAGCGGATGACGCGCGAAGGGGTATCGATGAGTCCTTCGCGGGCAGGGTTGTCCCCGGCCCAGCGGATTAGAACGCGAACGGCGGCTTCGGCTTCTTCGCGGCTCGGACGATCGGCGTGATCGGTTTGATCGTGGATGTCCGAAGATGCGTTAGGGGAGTTTCGCGTGGCGCTCATCGAGGGCTCCAGATGCAGGGTGCAAAGTCATGAAGTCCTCATTGTTCCACGTTTTACCGCATGGAAGACCCCGGTGGGATGTCGGGTATGCCGGGGTTAGTCAGGCGGGTAATCAAGTTTTCCCGCCGCCATCGATTCCCGAGCCGGTCTGCCAGACCTTTTTCCCTTCCTCCGACAGCTTGCCGGAGCTGTGATGCTTATCCGGTTCCGTCCCTTCCTGCGCAAGATGACCGCCGGGTTGTTCCCGCGCGCGCTGCTTTTCGCCCTTGCGTTGCGCCCGGCGTTCTTCTTGCGATCGGCCTGCGTAGTTGGTGTCTGTCTGCTTGTCCGTCATGTCGTCCTCCTTGAGTGAGTGACATGCAAAGCGGCGCAAGAGCCGTTCCATCGGCGATGGTTGCCCGATGCGCGGTATCAGCGATAGCGGGATAAACGCTCAGGCTGGTTGTCGTGCGCGGGCTTATATAGAGTGGCCCGGCGCTCGACTACTGGCTCACGTTATGAAACGTTTCCACATTGCACTTGCCATTGCCAGCCTCGAGACATCGATTGCCAATTACACGCAGCGTCTCGGCCAAGTGGTTGCGGCCCGAGGTACTTAAGGCAATTACTGACCCGACGCGTGTGCCCTGAGAAACGCCGCGTACCCATTCTGGGTCTTGAGGATCTTTTCGGCGCACTTGTCATAGTCCGACCCTTTCGCGCTGTCCGGGCCATACATACCGCGGCACTGCGCAAAGAGGGTTAGCGTCGTGCTCGCACCTTTCGCAGCACGAGTTGCCGAAAAGCTGGCCTTGCCCGAACCCGAAGGCACATCGGTGTCGATTGCGACCGCGTCCGCGCGCGTCACAGGCGTATCGGAATGCTGCTCGATGTAGCGTTTGGTGAGCGCCCAGGCGGCGTCGCAGTTCGCCGGTTCGCAATCGACAGCCGCATTGCGTTGAGCGTCGGTAAGGCCCGCTTCGTTGTGGAGGAATTGCTGCGCTTGCGCCGCCTGTTTTTCGGGGGACGAGCAAGCAGTGAGCACAAGCGCAACGAGCGCAAAAGCAACGATCTTTTTCACGAATAAAACTTCCCTAGCCAAGTTCGACCACGATTATAGCTGCGCGCCCGAAGCGTTCGCAGTTGCGCTCGAACGGCTTGCGCCAAGCATTTCCTGGCCGGGTTGGCCCGCCGTCTCGAAGGCATGCAATGCATGAGCCAAGGCGCTCCCTATTTCATTAGAGATAGTTTATCTAACTCGAACAGCCAATTTATCTGGTTTGTTAGTCGATCATAAGATAGATATCCTGCTTACAGCAGCGCCGATTCTGGCGTTGGCAGCCATAAATCGGCGAGCGACGACGGAAAGGCATCTTCGAGTCCGCTGACACTTCGCGATGCTTGCTTGGTACCCCCGAAGCCCAATCTCTCTTACCCTTTCCGGCCCGGAGCCGCATGCTCAGTTTTACCGGCGGTCTCGTCCTCTTTGCCGCCCTGCTTCACGCGAGCTGGAACGCGATGCTGCACGGCAACCGCGACCGGTTCCTGTCCATGACTTGGATGAGCATCGCCATTGCGGCGGTCGCAACGCTTGTGGTCCTGTTCACGCCGTGGCCGGCCGATGCGGCCTGGCCGTACATCGTCGCATCGGGGCTCGTGCATATCGTCTACAACGTGAGCCTCGTGCGGTCGTATCGACGCGGCGATCTGGCGCAGGCGTATCCGATCGCGCGCGGCTCGTCGCCGCTGCTTGTCACGATCGGCGCGGCGCTCTTCGCACATGAGGCGATCGGCCCCTTGCACGCGCTCGGCATCGCGATGATATCGGGGGGCATCATCGCGCTCGCGCTACAGGGACGTCACGTATCGCGCGCAGGTGCGCTGGCCGCGCTGACGACCGGCGCGACGATCGCGCTCTATACCGTGATCGACGGCATCGGCGTGCGGTTATCCGGCGGCCAGGCGCTCGCCTATACCGCGTGGATGTTCCTGTTCTATTGGCTGATGCCGGTGTTGTTCGTCGCGATGCGTGGGCTCGCGGCGCTGTGGACACCGGTACGGGCGGCGCCAATGGCGATCGGCTCATCGCTCGTCGGCGGCCTGGTGTCGATCGCGGCGTATGGCATCGTGATCTGGGCGTTGCAGTCGGGCGCGATGGGCGCGGTATCGGCGTTGCGCGAGACCAGCGTGGTGTTCGCGGTGCTGATCGGGCGGGTGTTTCTGCGGGAAGCGGTAAGTGGAAAGCGGTGGATCGCGTGCGTGATCGTCGCGGCTGGGGCGGTTTGTCTGGGGCTGTGACCCGGCAAAATTTCAAGCTGCATCCGACGCGTTGCTTTGCGCGCAACGATAGAAACTGAGAACCCCTCGCAACCTGTAAACTCTCCTCACGCCCGCACTTTTCCAGGAGATAAACCACATGCAATCCCCGTGGCGCACCATGGACCGCGCGACCCTCGACGCCGCCTACAGCAATGGCGATCCCCCCGCCGATTTTGAGACCCGCAGCGCAGCCTTCTACGCATCGCATCCGGGGGAACTCGACGTCAGGTACGGACCCGCCCCTCGCGAGCGCTTCGACTTCTTCCCGGTGTCGAACGGCGATCAATCCTCCGCGCCGACTTTCGTTTTTGTCCACGGCGGTTACTGGCAAAGCTGCGATAAAGAGCTCTGTGCCTTCGCCGCGCAGGGACCGCTTGCCCGTGGCATGAACGTGGTCGTAGCGGAATACACGCTGGCGCCCACCGCTCCGATGACGCAAATTGCCGGCGAGATCGGACGATTACTCGACTTCCTCGTCGAGCAAGGCCACACGACACTCATACTCGGCGGCCATTCCGCGGGCGGTCATCTCACGGCAATGCATCGTCATCATCCGGCGGTCAAATACGCACTGCCCGTTAGCGGCCTCTTCGATCTCGAACCCATCAGCGCGGGGCGGCTGAACGACAAGCTCGGGTTATCGGCGGAGGAAATCACGCGCTTCAGCCCGATGCGGCACATCGCTCACGGAGCACCGATGGTCGTCTCCGTCGGCGACGCGGAACGGCCCGAACTCATTCGCCATTCGCATGACTATGCCCACGCGTGCGCTGAGGCGGGTGAGCGTGTGACTTACGTGCCGGTGCCTGGAGCAGACCACTTTTCCATTCTCTACGACCTTGCCGACCCCGATGGTCTGCAACTCAAGGCGCTGGCTCAATTGATGGAGAATTGGAAGTAATTCGGAACCCTTATTAAATTGTTTTGATCAGACTTTCGGGAACGGCTTGCTGAGAAATTTCGATCCGGCGAGTCCGAAACGCCAGGGCACGTCCATTGCCTTGGTGATGCCGATGCGCGGCCCCATCGCGAGCGGAAATTCCTCCTCCGGCGCTTCGATATGAAACGGCGCTTCGAGCAGCGACATGCCGTTGTTGCCGTGCGTGATCCCCAATGCTTGCGCGACGCGTCCTGGTCCCGAGCACAAGAGCCTTGACGGTTCGAGGCCGCGACGTTGACGCATGGCATCGAGACCGGTGAGTGGTTCGATCGCGCGGATCAATACCCCCGCACCGTGGCCTTCTTCGCGGCAAACGAAATTTAGGCACCAATGAATTCCATATGAGCGATACACATATGCATGGGCAGCCGGGCCGAACATGACAGCGTTGCGCGGGGTGAGCCCGGAGAAGGTATGCGAGGCCGGATCTTCGCGATCGTAGGCTTCTGTCTCGACGATCCTGCCGCCGACGCCATCGACGGTGAAGATCGCGCCGATCAGGCGGCGCGCGACCTGTTCGGACGGCGCGTTGAAGTCGATGGGTGTCACAGTGCGGGATGATTTGGGCATGATTGAAGGAGGGGTTCACACCGGCGGAGTGCTGTGCGGATTTCGCCATGGCGGCCAGGATTTCTCGTTTGCAGCGGAGGTCCGGCACCTTGATTTTGCCGCGGGCATCATTCTCCGTCCACTAGCGCGCGTGAATCCGCGCGGCACCAGCGCGGCCGGCCGAATCTTTCAAGCGCCAACAAAACCGGGCTCATTCCAGGCGTTGGGCGGTCGCGTTCATGACGCAGCTTTGCGCGAAGGGGTGGCTACGCCGCTTGAAAAATTCCCGGGCCTTGCAGGTGACGCCGAAAGGATGGGCCGGGCTCAAAGAACAACTGGGCATTGATGAGCGATGTGTTGAGAAAACCGCTTAGGCCTCAACCTCCCAACAGCGAGATATGGCACGCGCGTTGCTGCGCTCGTTACTGGTAATCCAACGACGTTCTCTCAAAGGAGTGTGATCATGCCTGAGAAGAAAACCATCGAACGTGCCCACGCGGCCAAACGTGCGGGGAAATCGTCCAGCACGCAGGCTGGCGCGTTCGTGAAGGAACAGATCGATCACGTGCGCGAAGGCAAGCACGGTGCGAAATCCGCGAAGCAGGCGATCGCGATCGGGTTATCGGAGGCGCGCAGGTCGGGGGTGGGCGTGAAAGCGCCGAAGAAGGGCGCCGCGTCTGCGGCCACTCGCAAGAAAGCCGCGAAGGACACTCACGCCGGTCAGCACAAGACCCAACGCAGCGCGAGCACGGAATCGAAGTCGAAACGTTCCGCGACGTCCACGCGGGTTCTCAAACGTGAGGGCACCAAGGCCGCTTCGCACGAGTCGCTGTCGAAGCAGACGCATGCGAGCGCAAGCCGGCGTTCCGCGGCTGACCGTTCGGCTTCCGCCAAGAAGGGCTGGCAGACGCGCCGCAAGGCGGCGTCGAAGGCGGGCGCGGCGCGGCATGCGCGCTAGAGCGCGGTTCGTGCAGCGGTTCGTACGTAAGCAGGTTGCATTCGCTGCTTTCGCAAAGAAAAAGGCCGTTCCGGATCGCGCCAGAACGGCCTTTGAGCTTGTACAACAGCTTGTGAATCACTCGCAGTCGCATGGATCAATGACCGTATGCGGCTATCGAAACCGCGTTATTTCACCGTTTCGAGCACCTTGCGAACTGTGCTGAAAATCTGCTCGATCTGGTCATCTTCAATGATCAGCGGTGGCGAGAACGCAAGAATATCGCTTGTGTAGCGCACCAGAACGCCTGCCTCGAAGCATTTCACGAACGCTTCGTAGGCCCGCGCGCCCAGCGCGCCATCGCGAGATTCCAGTTCGATACCGGCCACCATGCCGAGATTGCGCACGTCTTTCACGTGAGGCGCATCGCGCAACGCATGAGCGGCGGCTTCGAACTTCGGTGCCTTCGATGCCGCCCGTTCAAACAATTGATCGCGTGCGTAGAGGTCAAGCGTGGCGATCGCGGCGGCGGCGGCCATGGGGTGCGCCGAATACGTGTAGCCGTGGAACAGCTCGATACTGTTCGTCGCGCCTGCATTGACGATGGTGTCATGCACGTTGCGATGCGCAGCCACCGCGCCCATTGGAATGGCAGCGTTGTTGATTGCTTTTGCCAGCGTCATCAGGTCCGGCGTCACGCCGAAATATTCGGCCGCTGTCGCTTTGCCGAGCCTGCCGAAGCCCGTGATGACTTCATCGAAAATCAGCAAAATACCGTGCTTCGTGCAGATTTCGCGCAGCTTTTGCAGGTAACCCTGCGGCGGCACGAGCACCCCCGTCGATCCCGCCAGCGGCTCCACGATCACGGCAGCGATTGTCGATGCATCGTGCAGCGCAACGATGCGTTCGAGTTCATCGGCGAGATGCGCGCCCCACACGGGCTGGCCCTTCGAGAACGCGTTGTGTTCAGGCGCGTGCGTGTGCGGCAGATGGTCGATGCCAGGCAGCAACGCGCCTGAAAACGTCTTGCGGTTCGGCCCAATGCCGCCGACCGATATGCCGCCGAATCCCACGCCGTGATACCCGCGCTCGCGGCCGATCAGCTTCGTGCGCTGGCCTTCGCCGCGTGCGCGGTGATAAGCGAGGGCGATTTTCAGAGCGGTATCGACGGATTCGGAGCCGGAATTCGTGAAGAAGATGCGGTCGAGGCCTTCCGGCATGATCGCCGCCACCTTCGTGGCCGCTTCGAACGCGAGCGGATGGCCCATCTGGAAGGTCGGCGCGAAGTCGAGCGTGGCGGCTTGCTGCTGGATCGCGGCGACGATTTCATCGCGGCAATGGCCTGCATTCACGCACCACAGGCCGGCGCAGCCGTCCAGAATCTCGCGGCCATCGGTCGCGCGGTAGTACATGCCCTTGGCGCCCTCGATCAGGCGCGGTGCAGCTTTGAACTGCCGGTTGGAGGTGAAAGGCATCCAGAACGACGAAAGGTCGTCGATGACGGGGCGCGAAGTCATGGGAAATCTCCTGTTAGAACACGCAATGTAGTCCTCGATAAAAACCCGCGGCATAGACAGTTGTCCTGTCGCGGAGAGAACTGTGCTGGCAAAATGGTGCAAACTGTATTGGTCATCCATTTTGGGCGGTCAACCTTGATCATCCCTTGATCATCCTCTTCCTGCCGACTCATGATCGAACTTCAGCTGGACCGTGACCGTGCGCAGGCGACGCTCGTCGAACAACTGGTGCGGGCGTTTTCCGGCGCCATCGAGCAGCAGGCATTGCGCGCCGGCGCGTTGCTGCCTTCGGTGCGCCAGCTCGCGCAGGCCGAGCGGCTGAGCACCTTCACGGTAACGGAAGCGTATGGACGTCTCGTGTCGATGGGCCTCGTCATCGCGCGGCGCGGCTCGGGTTATCGGGTGGCGCCGCGAGCGCCGGCCGCTCACAAGCGCGCCGTGGCATGGCAACCGCCGAGCCTCACGGCGACCTGGCTCCTGTCCGATGTCTTCGCCGATCATTCCGTGCCGATCAAAGCCGGCTGCGGCTGGCTGCCCAACGAATGGGTCAATGAAAGCGGGCTGCATCACGCGTTGCGCTCGATCAGCCGCGTGCCGGCGGCGCGCATGGCCGACTACGGGCACCCGTACGGTTTTGCGCCGTTGCGCGAGCGGATTGCCGAGCAACTGGACCGCTATGGTTTGCCCGCCGACCCGGCTACGAACGTGTTGCTGACCGCCGGGGCTACGCAGGCACTCGACCTGATTGTGCGCACGTTACTACGTCCCGGCGATACGGTCATTGTGGAAGATCCGGGTTACTGCAATCTGCTGCAGATCCTGCAACTGGGTGGTCTCGTCGTGCGAGGCGTGCCGCGCACGCCGGCAGGAATCGACAACGACGTGCTTGAGCAACTGGTGATCGAGCATCGTCCCAAGGCCATCTTTCTCAACACGACGCTGCAGAACCCGACCGGTGCGACCTTCGGCATGGCGGCGGCGTTTCGCCTGTTGCAGATCGCGGAACGCTATGGCCTGTGGGTGGTGGAAGACGATGTGAACCGCGAACTCGCGCCGCCCGGTGCGCCGCTTCTGGCCGCCATGGAAGGCTTGAACCGCGTGCTGTACGTCGGCGGATTTTCGAAGACGATCACGCCGGGATTGCGCTGCGGGTATGTGGTCGCCGAGCGTGATGTGCTGCGTGAACTGGCGCGTACAAAGATGGCGGTGGGGCTGACTTCATCGGCGGCGACGGAACGCATTGTCGAGAAGGTGCTGACTGAAGGGCGTTATGCGCGTCACGTGGAATCCGTCACCGAAAAACTCAAGGACGCGCACGCGCAGGTCGAGGACCGGATGGACGCGCTCGGGCTTGAGCTGTTTCATCGGCCGCGTGCAGGCTTGTTCGTGTGGGCACGGTTACCGGTTGAACCCGAACAAGCGAGCGACCTGGCTACGCAGGCGCTGGAAGACGGCATCTGGCTCGCGCCAGGTTCGTACTTCCGTCCAGGCGATGCCGCGAGCAACTGGTTTCGCTTCAACGTGCCGTATTCCACCGACGACGCGTTGTGGGGGTTTATCGAGAAGTGGATCGAACGCTAAAGCGTGATTGCCCATGATCGGCTGATCCGCCAAATGAAAAAGCCTCGCGAGAATCGAGATTCAAGCGAGGCTTTTTCGTCCTGTGCGACCAGCGTTCGGGCATTGGATCAATCGATCAAACGCCGGCCTGCTGCTTCATCTCCGGAACACGCCGAGCAACAACGTTGCCAGGAAGATCACGATGAAGATGAAGAACAGGATCTTCGCAATTTCGGTTGCACCACTCGCAATACCGCCGAAGCCAAAAAACGCCGCGATGATCGCGATGATGAAAAAGATGACAGCGTATCGAAGCATGAAGCCCTCCAAAGGGTCGATTATCGGATTGGTTTGCGTGCTGGCTTGACGCCTTCGCCGCCTTGACTGCTTGAACTGTGCCGCCAGTGTGCCGCTGTATCCCGCGACGCCCGAATTTAGAGCAACCGCCGTGCCCAGAACCCTTCGCCTCGGAAAACAGGGCGCAAAAAGATCCACGCGCAAAAAAGCCGCACTGCGTTGCGCGAGTGCGGCTTTGGAAGACGCGCCAACCGGCGCGGGAATGGAGGAGAAATGTTATCGGCGGGGCTTGCCGTTGTCGGGTTCGTCGTCGAGGTCGTCATCGTCGGCGTGGTTTAGCGCATCCGGCAGTTGGTTCTCGAGTTCATCGCGTTCAATTTGATCGGCGAGATCGAGGGACTTGCGTGTTGCGGGACCGGACGGGCGGTTTGCTCCAGACATGGCGTAACTCCTTGGGAGATTTCAAAGCTGCGCCAACAGCGGCGCGAGTTGATCGGGCAGCAAGCTTCGTACATGCCTGTCGATCCCCCGGGATAACGGAGTGTGCGCATTTCTTGCCGCTTTTTACGGCCAAAGTTGCAATCAGGCTGCATATTTTGCGCGACGGGCAGGCATGAACCAGTATGCGCCGCCTACGAAAAAATAGGCTGGATCTGAACCCGGAACCACCAAATCGGCGCGCCGCGCGTGCAACGCCGGAACCACTGGTTACGTGGTTACTTCAATACGTCCGTTATCACGTAACCATGCCATTACGCCAACGCACGCTCGACGATCGGATACAACGACAACACGAGCAGCGTAGCCATTGTCCAGTTGAAAGCGCGCAGCCAGCGCGGTTGCGTGAGCAGGCGCCGCATGGACGTGCCGAACGCGGCCCACAGGGTGATGCACGGCAATCCGACGACGATGAACACCACCGCCATGAAGACGGCATTGAGCGAAAAGCTTGAATGCAAATGGATAGTGGTCGCGGCTGTCAGCACCATCATCCATGCCTTCGGGTTGATCCATTGAAACGCGGCTGCTTCGATAAACCGCATGGGCCGACGCTCGCCGTCGCGAACCTGCATGGTCGCGGAGGTCGCGATCTTCCACGCGAGATACAGCAGGTACGCCACGCTTAAGGTTTCAAGCAACGTGTAAGCCCAGGTGAAACGCGCAAATGCCTGCCCCACGCCGAGACCGACCAGCACCATCAGAATGGCGACGCCAACGCTGATGCCAAGCACATGCGGCACCGTGCGGCGCAATCCGAAGTTCACCCCCGACGCAAGCAGCATGGTGTTGTTCGGACCGGGCGTGATAGTGGTGACGAGCGCGAACAGCACGGCGGCGGGGAGGGCTGTCAGCAAGGCGGCAGTGTCGAGATGCATGGTGTTTCCTGGTGTTTCCCTGAGACGAGAACTGAGTCGGATCGGTAATCCGCTGGCGTCAGTGTATGAGATGTGATCTGTACAGTACCGGTACAGATGATTGAATCATTTCCTGTACGGTGTGCCCGATTGCGCACAGCGCGCAATCGGGCACTGCGCTTGCAAAAAATTGTCATAGGAACTCTTACTTGATCGACACGATCCATCCCACGTTCAGCGCTTTTTGCGGCCGACAAATCCGTTCGAGGATCCGTTCGAACCCGGTGGCCGCATGAGCACCGAAGCGTTTTTCAACCGGGCTGCAATTGCGACAGCGTTCGGCAAGCTGATCGTTTTAGCCCGCCGATCGACGGCTCGGATTATTTTCCTATCCTTACGAAGGCGATCACGCGGCCATCATGCATGGTGTTCATCTTCGGCTGGGATATCGACAGCCGCATGCAATTCAAGCCGAAAGCTGCCGGCGATGGTTACCCGACGCGCTCGGCGGCTTCCTGCATGATGTTGCGGCGACCCAAAAACGGCTGCGCATTGACATGCCCGCGTGGGATTTCGCGATGCTTCATGCGTTCGGGCGCGAGTGGTTGCCGGTCTGCAAGATGGGATGGCGGACGCACCGGCGGGTCTCGTTCCAGATGGACGGCAAACATCCAATGGGGGCATCACCAGAAGAGGGTGATGATCGACGACAAGCTTGCATTCGTCCGCGGCCTCGATCTGACGTGTTCGCGCCGGGACACTCCTGAGCATGCCGTTGCGAATCCGCATCGCCGCGATGTGAACGAGCAACCGTATCAACTCTTTCACGATGTCCATACCATGTTCGACGGCGACGCCGCGCGCGCCATCGGGCCGCTTGCGAGCGAGACCCTTGAGAAGCCCGATGGTCTCGATCTCGCCATTGTCGCGGCAGGCAAGCAGCGCGGCTGGCTCCAGGAAATGACAATGGGCGTGCTGCGCGCACGGCTGCACGGATTTCTCACGACCGGTATCGCCTGACGTTGCCGAGCGTGCCGCCGCTTGAAACGGGTTGCGTGAATGTGCACAGCAAATTGATGGTGATCGACGACGAGCCGATCGATATCGGGGGAGACGGTAGGGTTCACGCGCTCGAGTATGTGAAGTCGCGCGGGATCCTGTGCCGCCCGAAGCGTTGATCGATCCGGAGAAACCGGTCGAGCCGGACGAATGCGTTGGACAGTTCGTGCCGGTCGAGACGCCGCGTCGTTTGATTGGCGGGTTTGCGTTGCTCGCGATGGCGATCGTCGGTTTTGCGGCGGCCTGGCATTGGACGCCGCTTGGGCGATGCGCTCAATCTGAAAGCGCTCACACAAGTGGCCCAACGTATCGATGTCTTGGCGCTCGCGCCGCTCGCGATCGTGCCAGCTTACGTGCTGACCGCAGCGATATCCGTGGCGATCACGCTGCTGACTACATCCACGGGTCTGGTGTTTGACGCAGCCTGGGGCAGCTTTTATGCGCTCGCGGGACGCTCGCTACGGCTGCGGTCAGCTATCTGATGGGCCAATGGCCCGGTCGCGACATCGTGCGGCGCGTGACGGGAGCGTGAGTGAACAAGTTCAGCGAATCGGGGTAAAACGCGGCTTGATCGTCGTCGTGATCCTGCGGATCCCGCCATCCATTGTTCACTTTGGACCGCATCCGGGCGAGCGTCTTGTACGGGTGGATGTGCATCGAAGTTCGCTTGTCTCAGGTGGTATCGGATCACTATCAGTTGATCGCGCAGCT
This sequence comes from Caballeronia sp. LjRoot31, assembly GCF_964253885.1. Lineage (NCBI taxonomy): Bacteria > Pseudomonadati > Pseudomonadota > Betaproteobacteria > Burkholderiales > Burkholderiaceae > Caballeronia > Caballeronia sp. LjRoot31. Next base: position 2,061,141 of record NZ_CAXURX020000002.1, on the reverse strand, counting down.
ATCCTTGTCGCCTTAAAAAAGACGGTTGTAACGAAAACCCCTTAAAAAAAGGCTTAGAAACACAAAAAGACTCGCACGAAGTTCAATGGCGCTTGTAGAATCCGGCGTTGATACGGATGCATTCACGCGACCGTATTCTAAAAACACTGACCTCAACAGGTAGGAGAAACATGCCGACTTCCGCAAAAACCGCCGCCAAGAAAGCTGCGACCAAAGCTGCTCCCAAGGCTGCAACGAAAACTGCAGCAGCGCCCGTCAAGAAGGTAGCTGCCAAGAAGGCCGCATCGACGCCGGCTACTGTGGCGAAGAAAGCGGCCGTGAAGACGACGGCAACGCTGTCGCCGATCAAGGACACGTTCACGAAGGCATCGCTCGCCGCGCATCTGGCGGACCGTGCGACTGTCGACCTGAAAGCAGTGAAGGCCGTCTTGTCGGCACTCGAGGACACCATCCTCGGTGCGGTTCACAAGAAGGGTGCAGGCGAGTTCACGCTGTCGGGCCTCTTGAAGATTACAGCGCAAGTCGTGCCGGCGAAGAAGAAGCGCTTCGGCAAGGACCCGTTCTCGGGTGAAGACCGTTGGTTCGATGCAAAGCCGGCGAGCGTGCGTATCAAGGCACGTGCGTTGAAGAAGTTGAAGGACGCCGCAGCGTAAGCTGACGGAACAGCATCGAAGGACTATGGCAGCGCAGGAGTAGAGGCGAACCGTAGTCGAAAAAAAATGGCCGGTTTCCGCGAGGAAACCGGCCATTTTTTTGCCTTCTTCCGATGATGCGAGGCTGGATGACAACGACGTTCGAACGTGATGGCTGATGTCCAAACAGCAATTCCTGTCGAGCTCTGCCCGGGTTTCGCGTAACAAAGTGTGGCTTAGCGTGGCGCGAAGGCTCGGCTCAAACCGGCTCTTCAAGGATCACCGTCGACGGTCCCGGCTCACTTTGGCAACCCGCGTCATAGTCGATGGTATGCGCATCGAAGCGCTGGATCGCGCGCAGGAGGCGAGGCGAGAACGTGACGCCGAAGTGAGCGATGAGTTGATCGCGTTGTGTGGGAGTTGCATGCGCGAGCGTTCGCAGTTCGTCTATCGGGATGCCGACGAAAAGATTCAGCGGAAACGGCGGCGCGGAATCGATGGAAAAATTCGGCGCGCGGATACGCAGCCCAGGCTGAAGATGCGTTCCGAGTTCCATGGTGAAGATGAAGCTGGCGTTATCGGGCGAAGCAGTTTTAGCTTCACTGAGAAGGTGCGGCACGACGTCTTGAAGCGATGAGATTTCCTGGTCGGTCAGCATGACGAAATCCTTCGAAGAAAAAGCGGCGAGATAGTTTTCGAACCCACACGCAATGCTGCGCTGGAAGTTCGAGAAGGAAAGCAACACCGATGCCGGATAAAAAGCGCGGGTAGGAACGCGCTGTCAATGTCACATTTACGCGGCCATTTACCTGAAACGATCGCAGTGAGGCAGAGCGTCCAGCCAAGCATAAAAGGTGTGGAAGCCGTACGGCTTTCGCGCCAAAACAGGGGCAACACAATAAAGACGCTTGAAACCCGGGCCGAATTGAATGTCCCCGGCGCGGGTATAACCATCTGAAAACAAACTGAAAGCGGCTCACCCGCCACTCAGTAACGACGGCACGTGGCTTGCTTAAGGCTTGCCCTTACGCTGAATCGTCGCGTGAAAAGAAGAAAAAAGTTCAACAGCAAGAGATTCCCATTCTGTCGACCTGCGACCTGGGGAGTGGCCAGACACCTGTGTCATTCCGCGTTTCAATGAGTGAGAGAGGGCCTGATGCCAGATCAAGACGCACGACCTGACCATAACGAAGACAAGGCCGGGGATGATTCAAACCGCGGCGGGCAAAAAAACGATAACGATAAAAACGGCGGCCAGGACAAGTCCAACGACAAATCCGACGACAAATCCGACGACAAATCCAACGGGGAAAAGAAAGGCCCGGGCAAAAAGCCGCTGATCATCCTGGCGATCGTTGTGGTGCTGCTGATCCTGGGTGGTTTGATCTGGTTGTTCTCGACCCGCAATCAGGTCAGTACCGACGACGCGTACACCGACGGCGATGCAGTGATGATCGCGCCGAAGGTCTCGGGCTACGTCGTGGTCATGAACCTGGGCGACAACAAGTTCGTCCACAAGGGCGATCTGCTGATCAAGATCGATCCGCGCGACTATCAGGCTCAACTGGACCAGGCGAACGCTCAACTTGGCCTGGCGAAGGCACAACTCAACGCGGCTCAAGTGCAACTGGATATTGCCCGCGTGCAATATCCAGCCCAACTGACGCAGGCGAAGGCTCAGGAACAAAGCGCGCAAGCGAGCCTGGCGCAGACCCGCGCGGCTTACGAACGGCAGCGTGCCGTCGATGTCCGGGCGACATCGCAGCAAAACATCGATACCGCGACGGCCCAGCAAAAGAGCGCGCTGGCCAACGTCGCGCAGGCACAGGCGCAGGTGAAAACCGCGAGCCTGGTTCCCCAGCAAATCAGCCAGGCGCAGGCAACGGTAGAGGAACGCCGGCAGCAGGTTGAACAGGCCGAGGCGCAGGTGGAAGCGGCCGCGTTGAACCTGTCTTACTCGGAACTGCGCGCGCCTGCGGACGGCTGGGTCACCAAACGCAACGTGCAGTACGGCACTTTCCTGCAGGCGGGCACGTCGATTTTCTCACTGGTGACTACCACCGTCTGGGTCACGGCCAACTTCAAGGAGTCGCAACTCGAGCGCATGCGCCCGGGTGATCCGGTGGATGTATCCGTCGATGCCTATCCTGATCTGAAACTGCACGGTCACGTGGATAGTATCCAGCTCGGCAGCGGCTCGCGTTTTTCGGCTTTCCCTGCTGAGAATGCGACGGGCAACTTCGTGAAGATCGTGCAGCGCGTGCCGGTGAAGATCCTGATCGATAGTGGGATGCAGCCCGACCTGCCGCTGCCGCTCGGACTTTCCGTGGTGCCGAAGGTGATGTTGAAATGAGCGACCATTCCGGCTGGAAACCGAAGTCGAACCCCTGGCTGATTGCGGTCGTGGTCACGCTTGCGGCGTTCATGGAAGTGCTCGACACCACCATTGTGAACGTCGCGTTGCCGCACATTTCGGGCGCGATGTCCGCGAGTTACGACGAAGCCACCTGGACGCTGACCGCGTATCTTGTCGCGAACGGCATTGTGCTTCCCATCTCCGCTTTTTTCTCGAAACTGCTGGGACGTAAGCGATATTTCCTGATCTGCATCGGCGCATTCACGGTCTGTTCGCTGCTGTGCGGCCTGGCCACCGACCTGTGGCAACTGATCGTATTCCGGGTCTTGCAAGGCTTCTTCGGTGGTGGATTACAACCGAACCAGCAGTCCATCATCCTCGATACCTTTCCGCCCGAGCAGCGCGGCCGGGCGTTCTCGATCTCGGCCGTGGCGATCGTGGTGGCGCCGGTGATTGGGCCGACGCTCGGCGGCTGGATCACCGACAATCTCACGTGGCGCTGGGTGTTCCTGATCAACGTGCCGATCGGCGTGATCACGACCATTGCCGTGATGCAGTTTGTTGAAGACCCGCCGTGGGAGCGGAAAAAGGATCGCAAGGAACTGGGGCTCGATTTCATCGGCATTGGATTGATTGCGCTGGGTCTCGGCTGCCTGCAAGTGTTCCTCGATCGCGGCGAGGACGACGACTGGTTCAAGTCGGGTTTCATCACGACCTTCGCGATCCTGTCGGCGATCGGCATAGTCGGCGCGATCTTCTGGTTGCTTTACGCGAAGAAACCGGTGGTCGATCTACGAGTATTCAAGGACAGGAATTTTGCGCTGGGTTCGGTATGCATGGCGGGTTTTGCAACGATCCTTTACGGAAGTGCGGTGCTTGTGCCTCAGCTTGCCCAGCAGCAACTGGGTTATACCGCGACGCTCGCGGGGCTGGTGTTGTCGCCGGGCGCGATGATGATCGTGGCCATCATTCCGGTGGTGAGCAAGCTGATGCCGATCATACAAACCCGTTACCTGGTCGGTTTCGGCTTTTTCCTCATGGCGTGTGCGTTGTTTTATACGCATCACCTGGTGCCGAACATCGACTTCAAGACGTTGACCATGATGCGAAGTTCGCAATCCATCGCCATCGCGTTCCTGTTCGTGCCGATCACCACGCTGGCTTATCTGACGCTGAAAGCATCGGAGAATGCGGATGCTTCCGCGTTGTTCACCATGTTCCGCAACGTGGCGGGATCGATTGGAATTTCGCTCTCCACCGCTGCGATTGTCGAGCGCACGCAGGCGAACATGGCGCACATGGCCGTGCATATGACGCCGTTGAACCCGAACTACAACGATTCGATACAACGTCTCACGCACACGTTGATGGACATGGGGCAGACCATGCAGCAGGCCATGACCACGGCAACCGGTCTGATGTACAAGCAATACATTTCGCAGTCCACGATCCTGGCCTATCTGGACGTGTTCGGCGCGGTGGCGATCTTTGCGTTGTGTTTCGTGCCGATCACCTTTTTCTTTTCGCCGGTGAAAGCCGCGGGTGGCGGGGGAGGGCATTGAGATGAGCAAACGCTTGATTCCGCTGCTGCTTTCCATGCTCGCCGGCGCGTGTTCGGTCGGTCCGAATTTCACGCCGCCCGACGCAAAAGCGCGGGACAACTGGCACGATCTGCAGCGCGCGCAGAACCCGCCCGATGACATGCGTTTCCCCCATGCCAGCGTGCCGTCGCTGGTCGATACCAATGCGGACCCCGATCCTCGCTGGTGGCGGCAATTCAACGATGCCACGCTGGACTCGCTGATCGACCGTGCGGCGGCGGGCAATCTGGATTTGCAGGGCGCCGTGCTGCGCATTGCGGCGGCGCGTGAACAGGCGGTGGTATCGGGCGCGCAGGGGTTGCCGCAAGTCAGTGCGAACGCGAGCTATAAGCGTGAGCAACTGGGCCTGAAGGGTTTGCTGCAATCGCAGGGTATCTACGACAAGGTCAATGCGCTCGGGTCGAACAGCGCGAGCGCGACCAGCGCCCTGAATTCCTTGACGGCTCCGGTGAACCTGTTCCAGGATGGTTTCGATGCCTCCTGGGAACTTGATCTGTTCGGGCGAGTGCGGCGCTCGGTGGAGTCTGCGAATGCGCAGACGGAGTCGGAGATAGAGAACCGTAACGATGCGCTTGTCTCGCTCGAAGCGGAGGTTGCGCAGACCTATTCGCAGCTGCGCGGGGCGCAACTACTGAAGCGGATCACGCTGGCCGAGATCGATTCGGAGCAGCAGATCCTTGATCTGACCCGTGAACAGGCACGGGTGGGGCTGACGAGCGAGAGCGACGTGGAGAGCGCGACAGCGCAGGTGGGATCGTTGCAGGCGCAGTTACCGCAGTTCGATGCACAGATTGCGCAGGCGATGAATGGCCTTGCCGTATTGACCGGCAGTGCGCCGGGGGCGTTGGATGCGGAGTTGGAGGTGGCGGGGGCTGTGCCGCCGGTGCCGCCGAGCGTACCGATTGGTTTGCCGTCCACGTTGGCGCGGCGGCGTCCTGACATTCGTCGTGCGGAGAGTGATTTGCATTCGGCGACTGCTGAGATTGGAGTGGCGGTGGCGCAGATGTACCCGGATGTATCGTTGACGGGGACTGTGGGAACGCGTGCTACTCAGGCGAAATATCTGGCGCACTGGTCGAGTTTGTTCTGGACGGTCGGGCCTAGCATTTCGCTGCCGATTTTCGAAGGTGGTGCGTTGCGGGCGAACGTGCGGATAGCGAAGGTGCAGGCGGGTCAGGCGGCGCTGCAATATCGCTCGACGGTGCTGAAGGCGTTGCAGGACGTGGATAATGCGTTGGTATCGTACCGGACGGACCAGGACCGTCGCGAGGCGCTGACGCGTACGGTGGAGGCTAACCGGATCAGTTTGCAGCTTGCGACCGACAGTTACCGGAAGGGCCTGGTGAGTTTCATTACTGTTCTGGATGCGGAGCGGCAGTTGGCTGAGACGCGGCAACAACTGGCGCAATCGACGGTAAGTGTGACGACGGATCTGATCGCTGTATATAAGGCGCTGGGAGGCGGATGGCAGGGCACACCGGAGGCGGTGGGAGTTCGGTGAGGGGGCAGACAGCACGATGAAAACACTTGGCGAAGACAGTTAAGGCCGTGCCGATTCCTTGGCAACTGGTGCTTGCCCGAGAGCGTTGGGGGCGAAGCGTGTTCGTGTCAGGATTCGCGAGAAGGAGGGGTTCAAACATCGGTGGCTCTGGCGAGCACCGTGCTTTTGGGGCACCTATGAATGAAAACTGCACGCTGTGGACACTTAGGGTAGCGTGGTTGAAAGCGTTTTCTTTGCTTCGTTTCTTTGTCGCTTTGGACAAAGAAATGACGTGCTGCCACGCACAGTGGCTAACAGTGATAAAGAGAAAATCCGACTCACGCAGACCACCACGACCGAAAGCACCACCCCGGCATTGACCCCGACCGCTAACCCCAAAACCGCCCAACCAGACCACCCCAACCCCAAGTGCGAACGAACATCCCTCCCGCACCAAAACAGGGCGCCCCCTCCACCCCATCAACCACCCCACCGCCCCCACCGCACTCATTTGAAGCAAACTCCCCCCTAACCCGCCAAAACAATGAGTAAAAACAAGTAGTAGAAAAAATGGCACGTCTGTTGCTTAATTGTAGATACTGAAACTACCGAAGCGTCGGACAGGCGTGGCCCAGCTTGAAGAGCGGTATCGAGCGGCATTTCCACGCACAGGCGGCACCAGGCCGCGATCAAAAAAGGACGCAAGATGCAGATCTACGACGAAATGCGTCACGAGGAAACCGTGCGGGCGCACTACGCACGTTTCTCCCGGTGGCTTTCCACTCAAAGCCCCGAAACCATCGCACGCAAGCGTGCGGAAGCCGATCTGCTGTTCAGGCGTGTCGGCATCACGTTTGCCGTGAACGGCGATCTGTCGGGCACCGAGCGCCTGATTCCCTTCGACATGATCCCGCGCATCATCCCCGGCGATGAATGGCGCAAGCTGGAAGCTGGCCTCCGACAGCGGGTACGCGCGTTGAACATGTTTATCCGCGACGTCTACCACGATCACGACATCGTCCGGGCGGGGAAGATTCCCGCCGAGCAGGTGTACACGAACGCGCAATATCGCCCGGAGATGCAGGGCGTGGACGTGCCGCTCGACGTCTACGCGCACGTCGCTGGCGTGGACGTGGTGCGCGCGGGTGACGCGGGCGAGTTCTACGTACTTGAAGATAACCTGCGGGTGCCGTCGGGCGTGTCGTACATGCTCGAAAACCGCAAGATGATGATGCGGCTCTTCCCCGAATTGTTCGTGCAAAACCGCATTGCCCCGGTCGCGCATTATCCGGATCTGCTGCTCGAAACCTTGCGCTCGATCGCACCCGCCGGCGTGGACGACCCCAACGTGGTGGTGCTCACACCCGGCATGTACAACTCGGCGTACTTCGAGCACTCGTTCCTCGCGCAGCAAATGGGCGTGGAGCTGGTGGAGGGCAAGGACCTCTTCGTCGATGAAAACTACGTGTTCATGCGCACGACGCAAGGGCCGAAACGCGTCGACGTGATCTACCGGCGGCTCGACGATGACTTCATGGACCCGCTCGCGTTCCGCACTGACTCGGCGCTCGGCGTGCCGGGCCTGCTGACGTCGTATCGCGCGGGCCGCGTGGCATTGGCCAACGCGATGGGCACGGGTATCGCCGACGATAAATCCATCTATCCGTTCGTCCCGGACATGATCGAGTTCTATCTCGGCGAAACCCCGATCCTGAACAACGTGCCGACGTTCCAGTGCCGCAAGCCCGACGATCTCGCCTACACGCTCGCGCATCTGCCCGAGCTGGTCGTGAAGGAGGTTCACGGCGCGGGCGGTTACGGCATGCTGGTCGGGCCGGCATCGACGAAAGCCGAAATCGAGGCGTTCCGCGAACGCCTGATCGCGCGGCCGGATGGGTATATCGCCCAGCCTACCTTGGCGCTCTCCGCCTGCCCGACCTTCGTGGAATCGGGTATCGCGCCGCGCCATATCGACTTGCGGCCGTTCGTGCTGTCGGGTAAAGAAGTGACGATGGCCGCCGGCGGCCTGACTCGCGTGGCGTTGAAGGAGGGTTCTCTCGTCGTGAATTCGTCGCAGGGCGGCGGCACGAAAGACACCTGGATGGTGGACTAAGCACCCACCGGGATTGTTCGCACGGGCGTGCTTCCAAGCGCTGCGCCCGCGCGCGCCACACAACAACGGAACGCCATCATGATGCTAAGCCGCACAGCCGATCACCTTTTCTGGATGGCTCGCTACATGGAGCGAGCGGAAAATACCGCCCGCATGCTCGACATCAACCTGAAGGGCATGCTGCTGCCGCAGACGCCGGATCAGGCCGCCCGCGCACAACGCTCGGTACTCCGTATTTCGGAACTTGAATCCAGGTTCGAGGAGCGTTTCCCGGGCTCGGATTCGCGCGAAGACATGCTGCACTTCATGGTCGCCGATACCGGCAATCCGTCGAGCATCATTTCGTGCCTGCACGCGGCTCGCGAAAACGCGCGTGCCGTACGCGGGACCCTGACCACGGAAGCGTGGGAGACCATCAATTTCACGTGGCTCGAATTCGGCGAAAAACTCGCCGTGGGCGAGCTGGGAAAAAGCCCCGACATGCTGTTCGAATGGGTCAAGTACCGCTCGAATCTGTGTCGCGGGGTGATGGTCGGCACCGCGCTTCAGGACGACGCCTTCTGGTTCATCCAGCTCGGCATGTACCTGGAACGCGCGGACAACACGGCGCGGATCCTGGACGTGCGTTTCGCCGATGCCGAACCGAACTCGCGCGAAGCCGCCCGTCAACTGGAAGACTTCTACTACTGGACCTCCATCTTGAGTTCAGTGTCCGCGCTGGAAATCTACCGGAAGGTGTATCGCGACGTCGTGACGCCGTCGCGAGTAGTGGAACTGCTGATCCTCAACTCGCAGATGCCGCGCTCGCTGCTGGCGTCGCTGGACGGGGTCTGCGCGACGCTCGACAAGTTGCGCACCAGCGGCTCGAACGAATGTGAACGTTTCGCCGGCAAGCTGCGCGCGGACGTGCTGTACATGGATATCCGCCAGATCCTTGAAACCGGAGTGCACGCCTATCTGACGCAATTCCTGAAACGGGTCGATGAGCTCGGTGTTCGCGTGATGCGCACCTTCCTCATGTTGCCTCTCGCCTGAACGCGTCCGTCCCGCATCCGTCCTGGAAACCATCATGCTTCTGACCATTCGTCATCACACAAGCTACCGTTACGCCGTGCCCGTGCAGTACTCCATCCAGCAACTGCGCATGACGCCCGCCAACGGGTCGGCGCAGATGGTGCGGCGCTGGAATATCGACACAGTGGGCAAGCTCGACGTCACCCGCGATGCCTACGCCAACACGCTGCATACGCTGGTGCTGACGAAACCGCACATGGAGATCCATCTTTCCGTGACCGGTCAGGTGGAAACCACGTTGCTCGACGGCGGCCGCCTCAACGACGGTCCCGGCCGGATTCCGCTCCAGCACTACACCTGTGCGACCGCGCTGACCGAGCCGGACGCAGTGATCCGCGAACTCGCGAACTCGGTGCCCAAGCTCGACTCACCGTCGGCGCTGATTGCGCTGGCGGAGAATATTGAAGCCAGGGTGCAGTTCAAGGCGGGCGTAACCGAGGTCACGAGCACGGCTGCTCAGGCGCTGCAGCTCGGTAACGGCGTGTGCCAGGATCACGCTCACATCATGTTGGCGTGCTGCCGCGCCCGGGGCCTCCCGGCGCGCTATGTGAGCGGTTACATCGATCCAGGCGATGTCCCGCACGCGGCAAGCCACGCTTGGGTAGATGTGTGGATCGACGACGGATGGGTGTCAGTGGACGTTACGCACACAGCGTTCGCCAGCGGCCGCTACTGCCGGCTCGCGGTTGCGCGCGACTATGAGGCGGCCGCACCTGTGCGCGGCTCGCGCGTGGGCGGCAAGGAAGAGCGCATGAGCGTTGACGTCTCCGTGCAGGCCTCGGCCGACCAGTGAGTGACACGTCGGTCGCGGCGCTCGTATTCCTCCGGCGCCGCCGGAACATTCAAGCCGCGCCCCCATCTGCCGATAACTATTAGAAGGTGAGGTGGCGCGGCCTGGTTTACCGCACCTTGACCGGGTGACGGGAGGCGGCGCGTTTGGCGGAGGACTCATGCCTGTGCACGAGTCACCTCGATCAGCCCGATCCGGGCGATGACCCGATTACCCGATTACAATACGTATTTGCTTCTTTCAGGAATTGGACGCATGACTTATTGCGTGGCAATGCGCGTCGACGAAGGACTGGTGTTCCTGTCCGACACCCGCACGAATGCCGGGGTCGACCATGTGAGCGCAGCCCGCAAGATGGCAGTCTTCGAGCAGCCCGGCGACCGTGTCCTCGTGCTCCTCGCCGCGGGCAATCTCGCCCTGACGCAGGCAGTCATGCAACTGCTGTCGGAACCGGCGCCCGAAGATAAACCCACGCTGTATAACGTACCTACCATGGCGGAAGCGGCGCGGCTGGTGGGCGATGCGGTGCGCGAGGTACATCGGCGGGATGCGGCTACGCTTGCGGAATTCAGCGTCGACTTCAATTGCAGCTTCATTCTCGGCGGCCAGATCCGCGGGGCGAATACGCGCCTGTTCATGATTTACTCAGCGGGTAACTTTGTGGAGTCGTCGCAGGTCAGCCCGTATTTCCAGATCGGTGAATCGAAGTACGGCAAACCGATCATCGATCGCGTTGTCACACCGTCCACGCCGCTGGACGAAGTCGCGAAATGCGCGCTGGTGTCAATGGACTCCACGCTGCGGTCCAATTTATCAGTGGGATTACCGCTCGATCTGCTCGTGTATGAGAAGGACGCGTTGCGGGTCACGCGGTTCTCCACAATCGATAACGACAACCACTATTTCCAGATGATTCATCGCACCTGGGGTGAACGGCTGCGGCAGATTTTCGGGGAGATTCCTAATCCGACCTGGGCCGATCCTGCCAATGTGCCGCTACGGGCGCGCGAAACGGTATCGAACGTGCCGCGCGTGACAGGCAGCGATCTGCGGGCCGAACCCGATACGTCAGCGCCGCCGTTTCAGACCTTGATGCAGCCGGAAAGCGGGCAGTCGCAGCATTGAACCGGACTGGGATTGGTAATTTAGTAGATTAGTAGAGGCGGTTTGAGAGCGCGTGCTGGAAACTCTGCAAGACAGGTAGCCTGAACAAGAACGGCCCGATCGGCTTTACGCAGATTGGGCCGTTCTTGTTTTTGGCTTTGGCATATTGATCGCCGTGAACCGCCGGTCAATACCCTGCGCGCATAAAAAAACAGCCATCGGCGGAGCCGATGGCTGTTTTTGAACCGCAGTCGAAATCGGCGCGCTATGCACTGAACTGCTGCGCACCGGGTCCGGCTTTAGAACTTGTGACGGATACCGACGAGCACCATTTCTTGCGAACTCGTACCGGCGAAGCCGAACGAACCGATCGATGCTTGGGCTGCTTGGTCTACGCGAACCGTCTGGCCTGCTGCGTTCGTGGTGTACACAGCTTGCGTGCCGCTTGCGTGCTGGTAAGCGCCGACTGCATAGAAGTCCGTACGCTTGGACACCGTGTAGTCCGCGCCGATACCCACTTGATGGTACTTGGCAGCCGTGTCGCCGCTAGCTTTCTCGTACGTGTAGCCTGCACCGACCAGCAAAGCCGGCGTAAGCTGGTAGTTCGCGAACACGCTGCCGATGTTGTACTTCTGCGTCGACGTGAATGCCGACAAGGCGTCCGGAGCGTATTGCGCATTGCTGTACGAAGCGCCGAGCGTTACCGGGCCGATAGCGTACTGAGCTGCTGCACGAGCGATGCTGAGCGAGTGAGCCGAGGTGTAGCCGCTGTTGATCGGACCGTCGAAAATCGAGTCCGACGACTGGTTGGCGCTCCAGACCGATCCTGCTGCAGCCGTACGGCCTGCGCTCGGGTTGCTTGCGTAGAAGTAACCAGCAGCCAAGCCCAACGGGCCGTTGTTATACGCAACTGCACCGCTCCACGTCTGGCCTTGACCCGTCGTGCCAGCCAGGTTGCTGAAGCCATACAAGCCTTCGAATTGCAGGCCGGCGTAGTTCGGCGAAACATACTTCACCGTGTTCGAAACACGCAAGCTGTTGTCGTAGTTGTCAACGTCGCCCGGCGTACCGACGATCGACGCCCAGTAGTTGTCACCCGTGATGCCTTGCACCATGTCGACGAGCGGATCGTATTGACGACCGATCGTGACGGTACCGAGCTTATCAGCCGTCAAGCCGACGAATGCCTGGCGGCCAAATTCGCGACCACCTTGACCCAATCCGCCCGTATTGAGGTTGAAGCCGTTTTCCAATTGGAAAATTGCCTTCAAACCACCGCCCAAGTCTTCCGTACCCTTCACGCCCCAACGGTCACCGGACAAGTTGCCGGCAAAGAGGCCGACCTGCTTCTCGTTGCCGGACGCGTGGCCAACATAACCAACAGCCTCATCGATCAAGCCATACAGAGTTACGCTGCTTTGCGCGTGAGCCACGCCAGCCGTGCCGAGCAATGCCAGCGAAAGGGAAGTCAGTGCGAAACGTTTCATCAGGTTCTCCACGCTAGGATTAAATTCGTTGTTGCCGGCGCAGAGAATAACGCAGCGTTACAAAACTTAAGAACTGAAAAATTAAAACATGTCTCGAAAAAAAGACACTTTATGGTCGACCGTGTGATGTCTTGTAAGGCAAGCCTGTCAAGGCTTTAGCCGTTGATTCATCTAGCGAAAGCGCATTAGCATGGATGCCGTCATAAAGTTCCTTTTAACGCAATTGGTTCAGCGAGAATGGGCGCTTTTTATTAGTTTTTTACTAATTCGGCGTTATAAGCGAGGTATGCCGGGAGGCCCTTGCGAGGAAGGCTTTTACAGGCGAGAGGAGCGCTGCGCATGGCTCGGCGAGGGTTTACGCCGGGAGGCGGCCCGACGCAGCCGCGTAGCGTCCGACACCGCGAGATGAGTTCGCGCGTGGCGTATTACCAACACCTTTACTCATTGAGAGCGCCATTTTTGCGTCCAGCGCAACAAACGCGCTGTGCTCACTCGTCGCGGCGAGTCCATGCGACTTGACGAAGTTTCGGCAGTCAAGCTTTTGACACGGAAAACTGTCGTGTCGCGGATTACTCTGGTTTGCGACTTGATTCCGCTCCTGATCCCGCTCGGCTTGACGGCGTTATTCGTCGTTTGCCGCAGGATGATCACGTCCGGCTTCGCGTCCGGTTTCACGTCCCGATAACAGCGCGAGCGCCAAACCTGCGCCGCCGGCCAGCAACACGGCGCGCCACGGATACCGCTTCACCAGGTCATTTGCCTGGACCGCCTTGCGCCCGCAATCCCGCATGGCTTGCGCCGTCACCCGGGTAGCCACGGTCTCCGCACGGGCCAGCTTGCGGCTGAGGGTCAACGCGGTGCTCAACGCCGATACCCGTTTGCGCGCCTGCTGCGTCAAATGCTGCGCGTGTTCAGCCCTTCTTTCGATGGATGCTCGCGAACGTCCCGGCACGACCGTAAAGGCTTTTGTGTTTCCGGGGTTGTCCGTGTCCACACGGCCGGCTCCGGGAACTGTCGAGCCCGCCAGCATCGAGCCGATCTTGGCGCGGCTGCCTGGGGGGACCCGGGTGCTTTGCTGGCCCCACGCACCGCGGGGATCGTGCAAACGTGCTCGCGCGGCTGAAAACTCCGCGCCAAGCAGCAGGACTGCTGCCGAGAAGTACAGCCACATCAGCAACACCGCAAGCGAGCCCGCCGCGCCGAATGAATTCGCCGTGCCCGCGTGAGTCAGGTAGAACGCAAACAGTTTTTTGCCGACCGAAAACAGGATCGCGGCAACAAACCCGCCGACCAGTGCGTCCCGCCATTGCACCCGGCCGTCGGGGAGGAACTTCAGCAGCGCTCCGAACGCAAGCGAGAGAATCACCAGTCCGACCAGCAACTGCACGATGTCGCCGACGATCACGAACGGCGAATTACCCCAAAGCCATTTGCCCACGGCCTGGATGGCGGTATCGAGGACTAGCGAGACGATCAGCAGGAACGCCACCCCCAGCACCAGGCCGAACGAGATCAGCCGCACCCGCACCAGCGCGAAAACGCTGGATTTCTGCTCGCCGGTAAGTGGCCATACGAGGTTCAGCGCGGTGTTGAGCGATGAAAATGTCGCCGATGCACCCAGCGCCAGCAACACGAACGAGATCACGGCGGCGACTCCCGTGCCGCCGCTACGGTGGGCATTCTCGACAATGCTCTGCACGCTCGCCGCGGCCTGATCGCCGAGCAGTCCATTGACGTGATGAAACAACTGGCCGCGCGCGGCGTCGGCCCCGAACACCCAGCCGGCCACGGCGATGACCATGACCAGCGTCGGCGCCAGCGAAAACGCGGAGTAGAACGCGATGCTCGCCGCCATGGCGGCACAGCGATCCTCGCCAAATTTCCTGAGCGCGCCCATCACCCAGGATGCGTCCTTTTTCACGGCAGCCTGAATTTTCTCGGTGGACAATGTGCTCATGGAAACCTCAACTTCGCTGATGGTAATGATGATCTTGACGGTTTGTAACGCGTCGGAGCACGATGCGTTCCCACGGCCGTTAAGCCTGCGATCGCGCCACTGCGCGCCGGGACTCATGGAGCATCCGTCATCCCGTCGCAGCTTGGCAACCCAAATCGGGCTCATAGGCCGTTCGGATGCCTTTGGCGCGCACTTTCGTCACCAATCGTTAACTTTGTTTTACGTAGTTCTACGTTTGGGGGCAGTGGGGTTTTCAATCGGCGCGGGAATGGGCACATGTGGGCATGTGAATGGGCGAATGAACGAATGAACGCCACGCCGTCACGAGGTGACATGCGTCGCCGAGCCGTTGCAGCCGGCGACAAAACGGACAAACGGACAAACGCGCCCACAACGTCAGGCGCGTATGGCGAATCCGTCGAGATAGGCGGCGGGATCTTGTCCGTCCCAGACGCGCCCATCGATCAGCATGTCCGCGCGAATCTCGTCCGGCACGCGAACGTCCGCCAAGGCAGCGGCCTCGCGATACAGCGCCGTCTGGCTGATTGCCGATGCAATGGCGGCGTCGTCGTGAGCGCCGCTCAGCAAACCCCATCGCCGATATTGCGTCAGGAACCACAGGCCATCGGACGGTCGCGGATAGTTGACGGCGCCTTTATCGAAGAAGCGAACGGGGAGCGGGCGCGGCTGCCCGGGGAATTGCGCTGCGTCATACTCACCGAGCAGCCGCGGCGCGATCAATTCCTGAGGCACACCTAACAGTTCCGGCGCGGCGAGCCACTTGGAGATCTCGGCTCGATGCGCGGGGTCGTCAAGCCACCGGCACGCCTCGAGCATGGTCTGGACCAGCGCGCGTGCCGTGTTCGGATAAAGGGCGATAAAATCGCGCCGGCTGGCAAGCACCTTTTCCGGGTGGTCCGGCCAGATCTGGCTCGAAATCGCGACGGTCCTGCCCGCGTGACGCGCCTCGGCAACCGCGTTCCACGGCTCACCGGCACAGAATCCGTCGAGCTGGCCTTCGGCCAACGCATCGACCATTTGCGGCGGCGGGATCACGATGCTGCGAATGTCGCGCAGCGGATGCACGCCAAGAGCTGCGAGCCAGTAGTACAACCACATCGCGTGCGTGCCGGTCGGAAAGGTCTGTGCGAAAACCGGAGGACGGCCGAGCGTCGCAAGCGCCTCCTTCAAATTGCCGCTCCTGCTCAGCGCATCGGCAAGGGGGTTCGACAGCGTGATGGCCTGGCCATTGCGGTTCAGCACCATCAGCACGGCCATGTCGCCTTGCGGCCCGCCAATACCGAGCTGCACGCCGTACACGAGCCCGTACAGCGCGTGCGCCGCATCGATCTCGCCGGACAACAGCTTGTCGCGTACAGCCGCCCAGGAAGGCTGCCGGCACAACTCGAGCGTCAGGCCGTGGCTGTGGCCAAACTCGAGGATCTTGGCAACGGCGAGCGGGGCGGCATCGCTCAGCGCCACGAAACCCAGGCGAATGTGGGTCTTCTCGGGTTGCGCGGACGCGCGGTTCAAAACGGCTTTGGGCGTATTCATGTAGTAGGGCTACCCTAGTAAATCGACCATCGACACCAACTGGCGCGCAACCTCGGCAAGCTTCAGTCCCTCGTCCATCGCGCGCTTGCGCAGCATGGCGTAGGCCTCAGGTTCCGACATCTTGCGCCGGTCCATCAACAGGCGCTTGGCCCGGTCGATCAGCTTGCGGTCGGCGAGTTCATTTTCGGCTTTGGCGAGCCGCTTGCGCAATTGCTCCTCGCGGGCGAAACGCGCCAGCGCGACTTCGAGAATGGGGGCGAGACGCGCGGCCTCCAGGCCTTCGACAAGGTAAGCGCTCACGCCTGCACCGACCGCGGCGTGAATCAGTTGCTGGTCGCCGTCGTTGCTGAACATCAGGACCGGGCGCGGCGCGGTCTCGTTCATCACGGCAAGTTGTTCGAGCGTATCGCGTGAAGGCGATTCAGTATCGATGATGACCACATCCGGGCGCTGTTCCTCCACCACCTTGGGCAATGCCGCGGGGGTCGCGACCTCGGCCAGCATGTCGTAGCCCAGGCGTGCGAGTGCCTGGCGAAGATCGCCAATGGGTTTGTCGGTGTCGGTGACGAGCAGTACGCGAAGCATGGGTCAGGCGCCGGGATAGCTCATGCATGGAATGCTTGACGCAACGCTCTCTGGCGGACGATCAGCGCGCGCCATAAAGACCGCTTTCGCCGCTCGATGCCGTTTGCGCCGGTCAGGCTGCATGCTGAACCGCTTCAGTGATGTCTTGCCATGCGTTGAAGGCGGCATGCTTGTCCACGGCAAGAGCGCCGCTTCCGTTGTGAGTCACCCAATCTACCGCTTCGCTGATCGCATTGCCAACGAGGATCACGGCGGGGCTTCCCAGCCCTTCCTTCACGGCGTCGATAGCCAGGCGGTCCAGCGGTCCAAGCCAGCGTCGCTCGGATGCGGTACCGGCCCATTGAACCACGGCGGCAGGGGTGGATGCCGGTAACGCCGAGAGCAGCGCATGGCAGAGGCTTTCGATGCGCGTCATGCCCATGTAGATCGCGAGCGTCGTGCCGGTTGCAGCGAGTGCGGCCCAGTTGGGTTCGCCATGATCCTGCTTGTGCGCCGTGACGAAGGTCACTCCCTGGCAATGTTCCCGATGCGTCAGTGATATCCCTAGACTCGCGGCCGCTGCAAAGCCCGACGAAATGCCGTTGATGATCTCCACCGGAATCTGCGCGTGGCGCAGTGCTGTGAGTTCTTCGCCCGCGCGTCCGAACAGCAGCGCGTCGCCGCCCTTCACGCGAACCACGTGCAACCCTTTGAGGGCATAACGTTGCATCAGCCGTTGAATGAACGCTTGCGGTGTCGACTTGCAGCCACCGCGCTTGCCGACGCGGATCACGCGCGCGCGGGGCGCAAGCGAGACGATGTCGGGATTGGCGAGATCGTCCAGCAACACGATATCCGCCAGCGCCAATGCTTTGGCGGCTTTGATCGTGAGCAGGTCCAGATCGCCGGGACCGGCGCTAAGCAAGGTGACCTTGCCAGTTGTCATCGTGATGTCCTTTGGCGGCTTGAGAAAGCTTGAGAAAAGCGCAGCCACCGCCGCGTTGCTTAAAAGACCGAAGTTCGGAATGAGCCGCATGGGTCGCGCGTCGCGCAGATCAGATGACCTGCATTCGGGCAATGCGACAACACGGCGCTCCAACGAAAAACGGCATCCGCTCGTGCTCTTGCACGAAGGGACGCCGTTGTCCTGAGTCGCCGATGGTGACCGGCATTCAATCGATAAAACTGTGTATCCAAGCGCCCGACATCGTTGCCGCGCACAGCCAGTGATAGGCAATATCCAGGCCAGACGAGTATTGCCCTGGCGCGCCCGGCAACGAACGATGCGGGCAATAACGCGTCCGCCGCGCGAAGCTGCGCTCCTTAAGCGTGCCCGCACGAAGAAGGCCCTCTTTGATCTTGCATAGCGGACCGGAACGCCCCAAGCAGGGTGCCGTCCCACTCGCACGCGGACAGTGCCGCGTCGCACCGCGAGTGTGCGGCGTTGCATCAAAATGCATCGCCCGTAATCGGCTGACAAACGCGCCGCCGAGCGCAAACGCCCGCCAAATATAGAAACGCCGCGTATGGCATGGCCCTTGCAACGAGAGCGTCCATGGACCAACGGCGGTCCGGTTTCATCGCAAGGCTTCAGCAGCGGCCCATGACGGGCTTTTTGGACAATGGCGTCCCCTGAACTCAGTCATCGGCTGGGTTCACGGGACGCCTTTTTGTTTTGTGGAAAGACAATGGCAGACAAAGCAACCCGGATCGATCTCTTCAGCCTGCGCACCGTGCCCATGCGTGCCTTCCACCTCACATGGATGGCGTTCTTCGTCTGCTTCTTCGCGTGGTTCGCCTGTGCGCCGCTGATGCCGTTGATCAAGCGCGAGTTCGGCCTGTCCATCGATCAGGTCGCCAATATCAATATCGCAGCAGTTGCCGCGACGATCCTGGTAAGGCTCATCATTGGCCCGATGTGCGACCGCTACGGTCCGCGCAAGGTCTATACGGGGCTGCTGCTCCTGGGTGCATTCCCCGTGTTCGGCGCGGCGCTCTCGGGCGGTTATGAAAGCTTCCTGCTGTGCCGCCTGGGCATTGGCGCGGTGGGGGCGAGCTTCGTTATTACGCAGTACCACACATCTGTGATGTTCGCGCCGAACGTGGTCGGCACGGCCAATGCGACCAGCGCCGGTTGGGGTAATGCCGGGGCCGGCGCGGCGCAAATACTGGTCCCGTTGCTGCTCGCGGGCATGCTCGCGCTCGGCGCCGCAGATGCATCCGCATGGCGCCTGGCGCTCGTGGTTCCCGGGCTGGCCATGCCGGTGATGGCCTGGTTCTACTGGCGCTTCACGCAGGACTGCCCGCAAGGCAACTTCACGCAGTTGCGCGCGCAAGGCATCACCATCGATGGTGGCAAGAAAGGCGGCTGGGCGAGCTTTCGCACGGCCTGCGCGAACTATCGCGTATGGATGCTTTTCATTACCTATGCGGCTTGCTTTGGCGTCGAAGTGTTCATCCACAACATTGCCGCTATCTATTATGTCGATCACTTTCATCTCTCGCTGAAAGCCGCCGGTGCCGCTGCCGGCAGCTTTGGACTGCTCGCCCTGTTCGCCCGTGCGCTCGGCGGCTGGATATCGGACAAGGCCGCTGCACGTCGCGGCCTGGAAATTCGTTCGACTTTGTTGTTCGCGCTCATAGCGGGCGAAGGTCTCGGGCTGTTATGGTTTTCGCATGCGGATAGCGCGGTGCTCGCCGTGGTCGCCATGCTGAGCTTCGGCCTGTTCACGCACATGGCGTGCGGCGCGACGTATGCGCTTGTGCCGTTCATCGATCGCAAGGCGCTGGGCGGCGTGGCGGGGATTATCGGTGCGGGCGGCAACGTGGGTGCGGTGGCCGCCGGCTTCCTGATGAAGGGCTTCGGCAGCGTCCAGCAGACGCTCGCCATGCTCGGCGTGCTGGTCACGTTGTCCGCGCTGTGCGCACTCGCCGTGCGCTTTAGCTCCGAGCACAAGGCACAGGAAGCCGCGCTGCGTGCAGATGCATTGGGTGTCAATAACAGCATTGCCAATTGAGAGCGTCCTGATCATGAAAATCGTCGTCGTCGGTCATGGCATGGTCGGCCATAAACTCCTTGAATGCCTCGCTGAAAACGCAGCGCACGAGCTTGATATCACCGTGCTATGCGAAGAGCCGCGGCCGGCTTACGACCGCGTGCATCTGTCGGAGTTCTTCTCGGGCAAGACGGCGCAGGACCTGTCGCTGGTCGAGCCGGGATTCTTCGAGCGCGCGCGCGTGCGGCTTGAGCTCAATGCGAAGGCGGTGTCGATCGATCGCGCGGCGCGTACCGTGACGGTGTCGACCGGCGAAGTGCTGGCGTACGACAAGCTGGTGCTCGCAACCGGCTCCTATCCGTTCGTGCCGCCGGTGGCGGGCAATGAGCGTCGTGATTGCTTCGTGTACCGCACCATTGAAGATCTCGAAGCCATGAAGGAATGCGGCGCACGCTCGAAAACGGGCACGGTGGTAGGCGGCGGACTGCTGGGGCTTGAGTGCGCCAAGGCGTTGCGCGACATGGGCTTGCAGACGCACGTGGTCGAGTTCGCGCCGCGCTTGATGGCCGTGCAGGTTGACGACAGCGGCGCGCGCGTATTGCGCAGCAAGATCGAAGAGCTGGGGGTGACGGTTCATACGCAGAAGAACACCGTAGCCATAGTCGATGGCGAGAACGGCACGCACCGCATGGAGTTCGCCGACGCAAGCCATCTCGACACCGACATGATCGTGTTCTCCGCCGGCATCCGCCCGCGCGATGAGATTGCGCGAATCAGCGGCCTTGAAGTCGGTGCGCGCGGCGGCATTGTGATCGACGACAACTGCCGCACGAGTGACGCCGATATCTATGCGATCGGCGAATGCGCACTCTGGAACGGGCAGATATTCGGGCTGGTCGCGCCGGGTTATGACATGGCCCGTGTTGTTGCAAAACAGTTGGCTGGCGAACAGGCTGGTTTCACCGGTGCCGATATGAGCACGAAGCTCAAGCTGATGGGCGTGGACGTGGCGAGTATTGGCGACGCGCACGGCAAGACGCCGGGCAGCCGTGCATACCAGTTCAGCGATGAACGCAAGCAGGTCTACAAGAAACTGGTGGTGTCCGAGTGCGGCAAGTATTTGCTCGGTGGCGTGATGGTCGGTGACGCAGGCGAATACGGCACGCTGCTGCAGATGATGCTGAACCGCATCGAGTTGCCTGACGCTCCGGAATTCCTGATTCTCCCTTCCGCCGATGGCAAGCAAAAGCCTGGTCTTGGTGTCGAAGCGCTGCCCGAAGCTGCGCAGATCTGTTCGTGCAACAACGTGTCGAAAGGGCAGATATGCGAAGCGGTCTGCGCGGGTGCAACCAGCATTGGTGCGTTGAAGTCCGCAACCAAGGCTGGCAGTTCGTGCGGCGGTTGCGTGGCGCTGGTCACACAGGTGATGAAGGCCGAGATGAAAAAGCAAGGGCTCGCAGTTAATAACCACGTGTGCGAGCACTTCCCTTACTCGCGTCAGGAGCTTTATCACATGGTGCGCGTCGAGCGCATCGAGACGTTTGGCGCGTTGCTCGCGAAGCATGGCCACGGTCTTGGCTGCGATATCTGCAAGCCGGCTGCCGCCGCGATTCTTGCATCGTGCTGGAACGAGTTCGTGCTGAAGAAAGAGCATGCAAGCCTGCAGGATTCGAACGACTACTATCTCGCGAATATCCAGCGCGACGGCACCTATTCCGTCGTCCCCCGGATGCCCGGTGGCGAGGTCACGCCGGACGGTTTGATCGCCGTCGGCCAGGTCGCAAAAAAGTATGGCCTGTACACCAAGGTCACGGGCGGGGCACGTGTTGACCTGTTCGGCGCGCGGGTTGAACAGCTGCCGCTGATCTGGGAAGAACTGATCGCGGCCGGCTTCGAGTCCGGTCATGCGTACGGCAAGTCGGTGCGGACCGTGAAGTCCTGCGTGGGTTCGACCTGGTGCCGCTATGGCGTGGGCGATTCGGTCGGTCTCGCGATCGACATAGAGAACCGCTACAAGGGTTTGCGCACGCCCCACAAGATCAAGTTCGGCGTCTCCGGATGCACACGCGAATGTGCGGAGGCACAAGGCAAGGACATCGGCGTGATTGCGACCGAGAAGGGGTGGAACCTCTATGTATGCGGCAACGGTGGCATGAAACCGCGCCACGCCGAGCTGCTCGCCTCCGATCTCGACCGTGTCACGCTGATCCAGTACATCGACCGCTTCCTGATGTTCTACATCCGTACCGCGGACCGCCTGCAGCGCACGAGCGTCTGGCGCGACAACCTGGAAGGCGGGCTCGAATACCTGATCGATGTCGTGGTGCGCGACAAGCTTCAGCTTGCCGCGGAACTCGAAGCGGAGATGCAGTACGTGGTCGACACCTACGAATGCGAGTGGAAAAAGGCAGTCAACGATCCGGACACGCGCAAGCGCTTCCGTCATTTCGTGAACAGCGATGAAGCCGATGCGAACGTGAGTTTCGTCGAAGAGCGCGGCCAGATTCGCCCCGCGACGCCGGCTGAACGGCACCTGAAGCGAATCGACATTCCGGTGGTTGTCGAGACGGTTTGAAGCGCACGTGAAACACACTGAGGACATCATCATGAACAACGATCGAATCTCAAGCTCATGGGTGCCTGTGTGCCCGCTTGACGACATCGTGCCGAACACCGGCGTCTGTGCGCTTATCAACGGCGAGCAGGTCGCCGTGTTCCATCTCTTCGATGGAACCCCAAGCGTGTACGCGATCGATAACTTCGACCCGGGCTCACAGGCGTCTGTACTGTCGCGTGGACTGATCGGCAATCTGGGCGAGCGCATTGTGGTGGCATCGCCGATCTTCAAGCATCACTATGATCTTCGCACGGGCGAATGCATCGAGATACCGGCGAACTCGGTCAACGCTTTTGCCGCGCGCGTAGAGGACGGCCACGTGTGGGTCGCGGTATGACCAAGGTGAGCGGGTTCGAGCGTCGGTCATGATCTCCGGCAGCGTAAAAACCGTGTGTCCATACTGCGGCGTTGGCTGCGGCATGGTCTTGCAAGTCGAGAAGGGAGAAGTGGTCAAGGTGTCCGGTGACAAGGAGCATCCGGCCAACTTTGGACGCCTGTGCACCAAGGGTTCGTCGGCGCATGTGGTCTTGCGCAAATCGGGCCGTCTGGAGGGCGCTTTCATTCGCCGCGAACGGGATCGCGACCCGATCCCGTTACCCATGGCGCAAGCGATTTCCGACACCGCTCAGCGCCTGCGTGGGCTGCTTGACGAGCACGGCCCGGACGCGCTTTCGTTCTATGTGTCGGGGCAGATGTCGATCGAGGCGCAGTACCTCGTCAACAAGCTCGCGAAGGGGTTTGTCGGCACCAACAACATAGAGTCCAATTCGCGGCTCTGCATGGCGAGCGCCGGCAGCGGCTACAAACTCTCGCTGGGTGCTGACGGGCCACCGGGCTCATACGAGGACATCGATAAAGCGAACCTGTTTTTTGTGATCGGCGCGAACATGGCCGACTGTCACCCGATCCTGTTCCTGCGCATGATGGATCGCGTGAAGGCCGGCGCGAAGCTGATCGTGGTGGACCCGCGCCGCAACGCGACCGCCGACAAAGCCAGCCTCTTCATGCAGATCAAGCCGGGCACCGATCTCGCGTTGCTGAACGGCCTGCTTTATTTGCTGCATCGGAACGGTCATGCCGATGCTGATTTCATCGCCGAATCGACTGAGGGCTGGGACGCGATGCCTGCCTTTCTGGAGGACTATGCGCCGGATAAGGTGGCTGAGATCACCGGTATTCCCGAAGCGGACATTCGCCGAGCGGCGCAATGGATGGGCGAGGCGCCCGAGTGGATGAGCTGCTGGACCATGGGCCTCAACCAAAGCACGCACGGGACCTGGAATACGAACGCCATCTGCAACCTGCATCTCGCCACGGGCAAGATATGCCGGCCGGGCAGCGGGCCGTTCTCGCTCACCGGCCAGCCTAATGCCATGGGCGGGCGCGAGATGGGTTACATGGGACCCGGGCTTCCCGGCCAGCGTTCGGTGCTGGTAGCGGAGGATAGGGATTTCATAGAAGACCTGTGGAATGTCCCTAAGGGCACACTCAAGACTTCGCTCGGCCAAGGCACCGTGGACATGTTCTCGCGCATGTCGACCGGCGAGATCAAGGCCTGCTGGATCATCTGCACCAATCCTGTTGCAAGCGTGCCGAACCGGCAGACCGTGATTGCGGGGTTGCAGGCCGCGGAGCTGGTCATTGCACAGGACGCCTTCCTCGATACTGAAACCAATCGCTACGCCGATGTCCTTCTGCCGGGCGCGCTGTGGGCTGAGGCCGAAGGCGTGATGATCAACTCCGAGCGCAACATGACGCTCACGCAGAAGGCCATCGAGCCGCCGGGCGCCGCGTTGCCGGACTGGCAGATCATCGCGCGCGTCGCATGTGAAATGGGTTTCGCCGATGCATTCAGTTATGCATCGGCAGAAGAGGTATTCGCGGAGATCACCCGGACGTCGAATCTCAAGACGGGCTACGACCTGCGCGGTGCGAGCCATGAACGCTTGCGCGAGACGCCGTTGCAATGGCCCTGTGCACCGGACGTTGCAGCCGATCGCAATCCGGTGCGTTATATCAACGACGGCGTGAGCCAGACGCTCAGGCAAATGCCTGACGGCAGCCGCCCGCGCCTGAGCTTTCCCACTTCAACCGGCAAGGCCGTTTTCTTCGCTCGCTCGCATGTGGCTCCTGCGGAAATGCCTGACAGTGAACGGCCTATCGTGCTGAATACGGGCCGCTTGCAGCACCAGTGGCACACCATGACCAAGACCGGCAAGGTGCCCATGCTGAACAAGCTGAATCCTGCTCCGTTCGTGGAAATTCATCCCGAAGATGCGGCGGCGCTGGGTATCAAGGCGAAGGACGCGGTCGAGATTCGCTCGCGCCGCGGCCGCGCCGTTTTGCCGGCGGTGGTCACCGATCGGGTTCGTGCCGGCAACTGCTTTGCCCCCATGCATTGGAACGACGTCTTTGGCGAAGAACTCTGCATCAACGCCGTGACGAATGACGCGATCGACCCGATATCGCAGCAGCCTGAATTCAAGTTCTGTGCTGTTGCGCTCAGCCGCGTAGCGCCTAAAGCTGACACGGCGAATCCTGAGACGCGTGACGATGCCGCCAGCTCGGAACGCGTCGAGCCCGTCGCCGCCGATCACGCCCGTCCGAACCAGGAACTGGACATGTCCCGTATTGATGCCCTTGCCGCGCTGCTCGGTATTCCGAAAACGCCGCCCCCCGAACTTAGCGAGACCGAACGCATCTACATCGACGGTTTCATGAGCGGCCTGCGCTCGACGGAAGGCCGCGGAACAGGTGGCGTACCGACGTTGCCGCTTAGTGCGCCCATCGCCCCTGCTACGCGGCTTTGGCTCGATGGTGTCCTCGCGGGGCTCTTCAGCCGCGCTGAAACGGCTATGCCTACGTTGACCGCACCGGTTGCAGCAACCATCGCCGAGTCCTCTGTGCGCATTGCGCGGGCGCGGCCAAAAGTCGTGTTGCTGTGGGCTTCTCAGACGGGGAATATCGAATCGTTGACCGAGCGATATGCGACCCAGTTGATGGAGTCCGGCTTCGAAATACGCACCACGTGCATGGCCGACTATGCGGTTTCCGACCTGGAGAAAGCGCAGTACGTTTTGCTGATGACGAGTACGTTCGGCGACGGCGATGCCCCCGATAACGGCGCGAGTTTCTGGACCGGGATCAGTGCCGATAACGCCCCGCGCCTGGATGGCGTGCGCTACGCCGTGCTGGCTTTTGGTGATCGCAACTACGATGCGTTCTGCGGTCACGGCCGCAAGCTCGATGCCCGTTTGCTCGAACGCGGCGCGATACCTTTGCTGGAGCGGGTCGACTGCGATGCCGATTACCAGCCCGCAGCCGACGCTTGGCTCGAGCGAATCGTCGCGCGTATCAAGGAAGAAGATGCGGCGCTGCATGCAGTCCCGGCCGACGGCATGATTCCGGCCGTGCTGCCCGGCGCCGGGCCTTCGAAGACCCATCCGGCAGCGTCGCGGCTGGTGAAGAATCTGCGGCTGAACAAGCAGGGCGCGACGAAGGACACGCGTTATTTCTCGCTGGATACCGCTGACTCGGGTCTTGATTATGAGGTCGGCGATGCGCTCGGGGTGTGGCCGAGAAACTGTCCCGAACTGGTCGATGAACTCATCGGACTGAGTGGCCTTAGCGCCGATGCCGCCGTCAATGTGGCGGGCGCGGGTGAGATGCGGCTGGCCGACGCGCTCGGCAAGCACTATGAAATAGCGCGGCCGAATCACAACGCGTTGACGTTCATCGCAGCCCGGACGCACAACGGTGCAGGGGGTGCGAATGGTGCGAATAATGCATTGGGCAGGCTGCTTCGCGAGGACAACAAGGCGGACCTGAAGAAATGGCTCTGGGGTCAGCAACTGGCTGACGTGCTGCATGAATTCCCGGTGGAGCTTTCAGCCACGGAACTGATCGGCATGCTCAAGCGCATGCAGCCGCGCCTTTACTCGATTGCATCGAGTCCCAAGGCACACCCTGACGAGATACACCTGACCGTGTCGGCGGTCCGGTATAACAACGGCCGGCGTCAGCGCAAGGGCGTGTCCTCGACCTTTCTGGCCGATCGCGCGGGCGATGCCAGCGTGCCGGTGTTCGTGCAGAAATCGGCGCATTTCCATCTTCCCCATAGTGGCGATGCACCCATGATCATGGTCGGCCCCGGCACCGGCGTGGCCCCGTTCAGGGGCTTCCTGCATGAACGCCTCGCGCGCGGCGACACCGGCCGCAACTGGTTGTTCTTTGGCGAGCAGCATGCCGCCACGGATTATTACTACGGCGATGAACTCGATGAGATGCGCCGCAAGGGTCTGCTGAACCGTCTCGATCTCGCGTTCTCGCGGGACCAGGCCGACAAGATCTATGTGCAGGATCGTATGCGTGAACGCGGGGCCGAGCTGTGGTCGTGGCTTGAGGCCGGCGCGCATTTCTATGTCTGCGGCGACGCGGGCCGCATGGCCAAGGACGTTGACGCAGCGCTCAAGTCTGTCGTGGCTCAGCATGCCGGCATGAACGACGACAAGGCTCAGGAATATGTTAGTGGCATGGTCAGGGACAAGCGTTATGTGCGGGACGTGTATTGAGTTTCGCTTGAGTCGCGCATGAGCCCCGCGCTCTCGCTAATCGCGCAACTGCTGCGCCGCGATGTCTTCAAGCGATCGTCCGCGCGTTGGCACGCCCATCAGCACCACTGCCGCCGCACCGATCAGCAGTACGAATGTGGTCGCCCCAAACACGCCTGGAAAGCCCAGCAACGGATACACATACCCAACCAGGATAGGGGCGGCGATAGCGCCTAGCCGACCAATCGATGAAGCCAGCCCCGTGCCGGTTGCGCGGACATCGGTTGGAAAAACCTCGGGCGTGTAGGCGTAGACACCCGCATACGTGCCATTCATGAAGAACGACAGCAGCACGCCGGATAGCATGATGCCCCCGTCGCTACGCGTGAGCGCAAGTCCTAATGCCGAGACGCCTCCCAGCACCATGTACGACGCAATGGTCGCTTGCCGGCCGATCTTTTCGTTCAGCCACGCGCCTGAAAAATAACCCGGTATCTGCGCGATATAGATCACGAGCGAGTAAGAAAAGCTGCGTGTGATCGTCATGCCGTTCTGCACGAGCAGGCTTGGAATCCACGTGAAGAACGCGTAGTAGCTGAAGGTGATCGAAAGCCACATGAGCCACGTCATGGTGGTGATGCGCGCGAGCTTGCGCGACCAGAGGGCCTTAACGTTCGCGAGCACCGAAGCACGTTGCGCCGCGATGGGAACCTCCGCTTCGGCGGCCGCATCGGTTGCCGGCAGGGGTTCCAGTTTCACGCCCGCAGCCATCAATTCGGCTTCCGCCCGCGCGACGATTACCTCGGCTTCCGCGTGCCGCCCGCGCGCGACCAGCCAGCGCGGCGATTCGGGCAACGCGCGTCGCCACCAGAGCAACATTACGATAGGCAAGGCGGTGATTACCATCACCACGCGCCACGCGTTCGGTGCAAGCGGAATCACGAGATAACCAAGCAGCGCAGCAGCCACGAAGCCAAATGAGAAGAAGCCGGCGAGACTGCCCGTGAACGCACCGCGATACCGGCGCGCCACGAACTCCGACAGGAACGGTGCGACGATCGCGCTTTCGGCGCCCGTGCCGAGTCCGGCGACAATGCGTGTCGCGAGAAAGAACGGCCAGTCGTGGGCGGTTGCGCTGGCCAGCGATGCGACGCAGTAGATCACCAGCGCAACCATCATCACGCGCCGCCGTCCGATCAGATCGCCGAGCATGCCTGCGAGCATCGCCCCGAGGAAATAGCCGATGAACGTACCGCTGCCGAGCACGCCCGTCTGCACGCTGCTGAGCGACCACTGCGTGCGCAGCACCGGCAGCAGGAACGCGAGCACGGCGGCGTCCATGGCGTCGAAGGTGTAGCCGAGACCGCCCATCAGCAATAGCCGTCGATGAAACGAAGAAAACGGCATGCGTTCGATACGGGCGGAAATCGTCGACATTGGGTAACGCGCCTCGCTGTCAGGAATGAACGGATTCGGCTGGGGGTCCAAGCGTGCTCGAGTCAGGCGTGCTCGAGTTCATCGAAGTGGATGTGACCGCCTTTCATCACGAACGGAATGTGTTCGCCCTGACCGAGCAGGCAGTCGATGGATCGAAGTGGATTGCCGTCCACAACCAGCACATCGGCGAACGCGCCCGGCACGAGGCGGCCGAGTTTGCCCGTCATGCCAAGCACGTCGGCGCCTACCATCGTTGCACTTGCTATGGCTTCAGCCGGCGATAAAACCTCGGCGCGCAGCCGGAATTCATCGCTTTGCAGACGTTGCGATTCACCCAGCAGATCCGTGCCGAAGCCCATGCGCACGCCCGCGCGTTTCATGATTTCGAGCGACCTGAGGCCGGCTTCGTGGACGTCGGCCACCTTCGCCAAGCTCGCTTCGGGCAGGCCGTATTTGCCGCCCTCGCTGGCGAGCGCTTCGTACGTCACCAGCGTGGGAACCACGAAGGCATCGTGCTCGGCAACCAGACGTGCAGTCGCGTCGTCGATGAGATTACCGTGCTCGATCGTGCGCACGCCGCAGCGCACCGCGCGTGCAATCGCGTCGGGCGTGTAGGCGTGAGCCAGTACGTAGGTCTGGCGGCCGCGCGCCTCGGCAACGATCGCGCGGATCTCGTCCTCGGAGTATCCCCATGCACCCACGGGGTCGGTCGGCGAGGCAACGCCGCCGGATGCCATGATCTTGATCTGGTCCGCGCCCATCTGGAGTTCTTCGCGAACGGCGCGTCGCACCTCGTCCACGCCGTCCGCTACCCGTGTGAGCGCACCGACGCGTACGCAGCAGCCGCAAGGCGCGTCCGGTGGCATGTAGTCGGTGCGTGTACGCATGTCGCCGTGACCGCCGGTCTGGCTCAGTGCG
This sequence comes from Caballeronia sp. LjRoot31, assembly GCF_964253885.1. NCBI lineage: Bacteria > Pseudomonadati > Pseudomonadota > Betaproteobacteria > Burkholderiales > Burkholderiaceae > Caballeronia > Caballeronia sp. LjRoot31. Next base: position 2,031,911 of record NZ_CAXURX020000002.1, on the reverse strand, counting down.
CGGCCGGAGACGAACATGCGTGGGCCTTCGGCCAGTCCGGCTTCCACGGCCTGCTTGAACGGGTAGCCGGCGCCGCCGGCGTCGCGGATGCTGGTAAAGCCGCGACGCAGCATCGCGCGCATCAATGGCACGGCGCGTAGCGTGACAAGCACGTTGGGTAAGGTTGCCACGCGTGGCAGGTTGAACTCGACCGCGATGACATGCACGTGGAGATCGATCAGGCCGGGCATCAACGTCTTGCCTTTCAAATCGATCACGCGGGCATTGGCGGTTTTGATCGGGCGGTCGGAGACTTCCTTGATTCGGCCCTCTTCGACCAATACCTCGTGGCCGGGGATTAGTTCTGGCTGCAACGGGTCCAGCAGCGCGCCGTTGCGAAACAACACCGACGTCATCGCGACTCTCCTGAGAAGGTGGAATCCGGGGCGCGGACTGCGGGAGTGGACGCGCCAGGTTGGCTCGATTGCACGAGCATCAAACTATACGCTGCGCGTGGGCGAGCGCGCTAGCGTGTCATTAATTGCATAAGGAGTCGTCGCGGAATTGGGTTTCGTTCGCACTCGGGGTTCGGTTTTGGACTTGTCTGATGTGGCTTAGGGCGATGCCCGGTCGTTGGGGGTAGCGGTTGGGGTTGGTGCTGGGTTTTGGGGTTAGTGGTCGGGGTCAGTGCCGGGGTGGTGCTTTCGGCGTTAGCGGTCGGGGTCTATGCCGGGTTGCTGCTTTCAGCGTTAGTGGTCTGCGAGAGTCGGATTTTCTCTTTATCACTATTAGCCACTGTGCGTGGCGGCACGTCATTTCTTTGTCCAAAGCGACAAAGAAACGAAGCAAAGAAAACGCTTTTAAACCACGCTACCCTAAGTGTCCACAGCGTGCAGTTTGTATTCATAGGTGCCCCAAAAGCACGGTGCTCGCCAGAGCCACGGATGTGTGAAACCCTCCTTCTCCGAACACGGATACCCACACGCTTCGCCACCAGTGATTGAACCTGCCCAAGGGGCACCCCGCGCTATCCGCGGACGACCTCCCGCCGAATTAGTACGCATGTCGAACCATATCACTAACCCGCGCAGAAACGAGGCGCATCGAAATGCGCGAGGCCATAGTAGGCGAAAATAAGGTGCAGGCCACGCAAGTAATCCAAAAAGAACGAAGCTTTAAATATGCGTCCGACCGTAACCCGCGAAGACGACGGCGCAAACTACGCCTGCAACCTGCCAAGCCATGACGCAGTGAAGACGCGTGAGGCCGTGCGGGTCCCTTGGCGAACTGTGCTTGCCCGAGAGCGTTGGGGGCGAAGCGTGTTCGTGTCAGGATTCGCGAGAAGGAGGGGTTCAAACATCCTCCGCTCTGGCGAGCACCGTGCTTTTGGGGCACCTATGAATAGAAACTGCACGCTGTGGACACTTAGGGTAGCGTGGTTGAAAGCGTTTTCTTTGCTTCGTTTCTTTGTCGCTAAGGACCAAGAAATGACGTGCCGCCACGCACAGTGGCTAATAGTGATAAAGAGAAAATCCGACTCTCGCAGACCACCACGGCCGAAAGCACCACCCCGGCATAGACCCAGAACCGCGAACCTTGGAACCAGGACCCCGACCACTAACCCCAACCACTAACCCCAACCCCACCAAAACCCCCAACCTGTCCACCGGCGCGAGCGAAACAACTTTGTCACTTCGCTGATTTCGCACCACATGCGCGAATCACGAGCTTGACCACTTCCTCAGTGGAGGCATCGAAGGCCTTCTGGGAAAACGCCCGCTTACCTTTCAACGCGCGAATCTGCGCATCGAAATCCGCGTAGTGCTGGGTCGTGGCCCAGATCATGAACATCAGCGTCTGCGCGTCCACAGGTGCGAGCAAGCCCCGCTCGATCCAGCCATCAATCACGATCACCCGCGTGTCAAGCCACGGCTTGACGCGCTCGTTCAAGATGTCCTGCATGTGCACGGCGCCGTGAATGATCTCGCTTGCCCACACCTTCGAGCCGAGCGGACGCCGCCGCGACAACTCCATTTTCGTGCGTACATAACCCCCGATTGCTTCGACCGGGTCATCGCTGGACTCGAAGGTATCGGCAGCACGATGCCAGTCTTCGAACAAATCCTCAAGCACGCGCCGATAAAGCGCCAGCTTGGTCGGAAAGTAATAATGCAGGTTAGCTTTCGGCAAGCCTGCACGTTCCGCGATCATCGCGGTACTCGCGCCTTCGAGTCCGCGCTCGGCGAACACGGCCTCGGCGCACGCTAAAAGATGCGCTTCATTAGTCTCGCGAATGTGTGCCTTGCGCCGCCGCAATGGAACGGGCGCAACATCGTTTTTCGTCGCCTCGGCTGTTGCTTCGTCATCTCTCATCGTTTTCCTTGCATGGCGCCGTGCGCCTTCTCCATCTTGATCGCGCCTCATTCTATGCGCTTTGACGCCACCGCTGCATAGCCCGTCGTTTCCCGTTCCCAAGGCTCTGCTGCATTGCAATGGCACGCTTCTCGCTATGCTTTTACTCTAATCGGAAACGCCGAAAGACGTTGATTTGCAAATATTAATCGGCTACAACCTGTCCAGTTGGACAGGATTTGAGAGGCGGCGGATTGCGATGGATTCACCGCTAGGAAACGGACAAGGTGAGCGGATAAAGGTTGCACCGCTGCCGTGCGCCAGCGCCCCAAAAGCCGACGCCGATGCACCAGATTCGTATCAGTCAAAACCCTAAATCGAGCAATACGCAAGGAGAACGCGAAATGGACGCGGTAACTGATTCAGCGCTGGATACGTCGATCAGAGTCAACGGCAAACGTCTCTGGGACAGCCTCATGACGATGGCAAAAATTGGCGCGACAAAGAAGGGGGGCGTATGCCGGCTTGCGCTTACCGATCTCGACCGCGAAGGGCGCGACCTGATCGTCAGTTGGGCGAAGGAAGCGGGTTGCACGGTCAAGGTGGACCAGATGGGCAACGTGTTCATGCGCCGTGCCGGGCGTAACGCAGATGCCGCGCCGGTCGTAACAGGCTCGCATGCGGACTCGCAGCCCACAGGCGGTCGCTTCGACGGCATCTACGGCGTTCTGGGCGGCATCGAAGTGATTCGCTCGCTCAATGATCGAGGTATCGAGACTGAACATCCGGTGGAAGTCGTGATCTGGACCAACGAGGAAGGCTCGCGTTTCGCGCCCGCCATGGTCGCGTCCGGCGTGTTTGCCGGCGAGTTCACGCTCGACTACGGGTTGTCCCGCAAGGACGTGGATGGCAAGACGATTGGCGAGGAACTCAAGCGCATTGGTTATGCAGGCGATGAGCCGTGCGGCGGCCGCAAGCTGCACGCAGCGTTCGAACTGCACATTGAACAAGGGCCGATTCTCGAAGCGGAAAACATGACGATCGGCGTGGTCACCGACGCGCAAGGGCAGCGCTGGTATGAGATCACGCTGACCGGTCAGGAAGCCCATGCGGGCCCGACACCGATGCCGCGCCGTCGCGATGCGTTGCTTGGGGCATCGCGGGTGGTCGAACTGGTTAACCGCATTGGGCTCGACAATGCGCCGCTGGCGTGCGCGACGGTCGGCATGATGCAGGTGCATCCGAACTCGCGCAACGTGATCCCGGGCCGGGTGTTTTTCACCGTAGATTTCCGTCATCCCGACGACGCCGTGCTCGCAAAAATGGACGCCGCCTTGCGCGAGGGCGTGGAGAAAATCGCAAGCGCTTCGGGCCTCGAAACGCAGCTTGAACAGATCTTCTATTACGCGCCTATCGCCTTCGACGCCGCCTGCGTGAAGTCCGTGCGCGCAGCCGCCGAGCGCTTTGGTTATGCGCATCGGGACATGGTCTCGGGCGCAGGACACGACGCGTGTTACCTCTCGAAGGTCGCGCCCACGTCGATGGTCTTCGTGCCTTGCGTCGACGGGATCAGTCATAACGAGATCGAGGATGCCTCGGAGGAATGGATCGAGGCGGGCGCAAACGTGCTGCTCCACGCCATGCTCGAACGCGCGGGCCGTTAAGCCTGGGTTGGTTCTAGTCGAAAGACCATTGCGTCCCCACCTTGAAGAAGGAACGTGTATGACCATGAAGCACATTGGCGACATAGCATCGAACCGGCTGTCGCAAGAGCAACTGTCGTGTCAGTTTTCAGATGTTGCGCCGTTACTCGATGCCACCGCGGCGGCTGCAGCGTCGAGCCGTTGCCACTACTGCTACGACGCACCATGTATCAACGCGTGCCCCACAAAAATAGATATTCCCAGCTTCATTCGCAAGATCGGTAACGGCAACATGAAGGGCGCGGCCATGGACATCTTGTCGGCCAACCCCTTGGGCGGCGCATGCGCACGCGTGTGTCCGACCGAAATCCTTTGTGAAGGAGCATGTGTCAGAAATCATCAGGATGACAAACCAGTTCAGATCGGTGCATTGCAACGTCACGCCACCGACTGGGCAATGGCGCGCGGCGAGCCGCTTTTCAAGCGCGCGGCGAATACGGGGCGTCACGTGGCGGTGGTTGGAGCGGGGCCGGCGGGACTGGCCTGTGCGCATCGCCTTGCGCTCGACGGTCACCGGGTGACGCTCTTCGACGCCCGGCCCAAGCCCGGCGGCCTGAATGAATACGGCATCGCGGCGTACAAGGTGGTCGAGGATTTCGCTCAGCGCGAAGTGGAGTGGTTGTATTCGGTGGGGGGTATCGAAGTGAAGAACGACGTGATGCTCGGCCGCGACGTGAAGTTGAGCGACTTGCGAAAGCAGCATGACGCCGTGTTTCTCGCCATCGGCTTGGGCGGCGTGCGCGCGCTCGAACTCGAAGGCGAGACGTTGCAAGGCGTGTACAACGCGGTCGATTTCATCGAGCAGGTGCGTCAGGCGGATGCTCTCGGGAGCGTGCCGGTAGGGCGTCGCGTGGTGGTGATCGGCGGCGGCAACACGGCAATTGATGCGGCGGTGCAAAGCCGCAAGCTGGGTGCTGAAACAGTGACGATGGCATACCGTCGCGGCGTGGAAACCATGGGCGCCACCTGGGCCGAACGGGAGTTCGCGCAGACCAACGGCGTGACGATCATCACGCACGCAAAGCCTGTGCGTTTAACCGATACAGGTGGCCAGGTTACCGGCGTTGAGTTCGAAACTCCGAAGGGAGATCGCTACGTCATTGAAGCCGACATGGTACTGAAGGCGATCGGGCAAACGCTCGTGCCTGAGGGTCTTGAGAGCGACATGCTCACGCTCGACGGCAGCCGTATCGCGGTGGATTCGAATGGCCGTACGTCGCTTGATAACGTCTGGGCCGGCGGCGACTGCGCGGCCACCAGCGGGCTCGACCTGACGGTGCAAGCGGTGCAGGACGGCAAGATTGCGGCCGAGTCCATCCACGCGTTCTTCGCGGCAACGGCCATCAAGGCCGCATAAAAACACCCCCACGATCCCACAATAAGGGAGCCAGCTCATGGCCGATCTTCGCAATACGTTTGCCGGCATCACGTCGCCGAATCCTTTTTGGCTCGCATCCGCACCGCCCACCGATAAAGCCTACAACGTCAATCGCGCCTTCGAAGCGGGTTGGGGCGGCGTCGTATGGAAAACGCTCGGACTCGACCCGCATGTGGTGAACGTGAGTTCGCGTTATGGCGCGGTGCAATGGAATGGCCAGCGCATCGCAGGACTGAACAATATCGAACTGATCACCGACCGGCCGCTCGACATCAACCTGAAGGAGATCACCGAGGTCAAGCGCGACTGGCCAGATCGGGCGCTGATCGTCTCGCTGATGGTGCCGTGCAACGAACGCGACTGGAAGTGGATCTTGCCGCTGGTGGAAGATACCGGCGCCGATGGCGTCGAACTGAATTTCGGCTGTCCCCACGGCATGAGCGAGCGCGGTATGGGCGCGGCGGTCGGCCAGGTGCCCGAATACGTGGAGATGGTCACGCGCTGGGTAAAGGAAGGCACGAAGCTGCCGTGCATCGTCAAGCTGACGCCGAATATCAGCGACATCCGCACCAGCTCACGCGCGGCTTACAAGGGCGGCGCGGACGCGGTGTCGCTGATCAACACGATCAATTCGATTGTCGCGGTGGACCTGGATCTCATGGCGCCGATGCCGACAGTCGACGGCAAGGGTACGCATGGGGGATACTGCGGCCCGGCGGTCAAACCGATCGCGCTGAACATGGTCGCGGAGATTGCCCGCGACGTGGAAACGCCCGATTTGCCGATCTCCGGCATTGGCGGCATTTCGTCATGGCGCGATGCAGCCGAGTTCATGGTGCTGGGCGCGGGCAACGTGCAGGTCTGTACGGCGGCCATGCACTATGGCTTTCGCATTGTCTCCGATCTCGTGGACGGTCTGTCGAACTGGATGGACGAAAAAGGCTACGCCACGCTCGACGATATCCGCGGGCGGGCGGTGCAGAATGTGACTGACTGGAAGTATCTGAATCTGAAATATGACATCAAGGCGCGCATCAGCCAGGACAAGTGCATTGAGTGCGGCCTGTGTCACATCGCTTGCGAAGATACGGCGCATCAGGCGATCATGCGCGAGAAGGATGGCAAACGGCATTTTGAAGTCATCGATTCAGAATGCGTCGGCTGCAATTTATGCATGCATGTGTGCCCGGTCGAGCAATGCATCACGATGGAACGCGTGGATGCCGGCGAATATGCGAACTGGACGACCCATCCGAACAATCCCGCACGCGTGGACGCCGACGTTGAAGAAAGTGTGAAGGCCGCATAGAGTTTGGAACCCGTATAAAAAGTAGCGCCTGTCGCTTACGTCCACCAACGTCCCCCGACGCCCGGACTGGAATCACAGCCTGATCCGCGGGCGCGGACCGCAACGATCTTGAGGAGATCAACCTGATGAAGCAGACAGCGCATTCTGTCGACCCGCAGTTCGCGGCCGGCGCCAGCGGCAGTCTATATAACGACGACCTGGCGCCAACCACGGCCGCGCAACGGACGTGGAAGTGGTATCACTTTGCGGCGCTGTGGGTCGGCATGGTGATGAATATTGCGTCGTACATGCTCGCGGCCGGGCTCACGGAGGAAGGCATGTCGCCGTGGCAGGCGGTGCTGACCGTGCTCCTCGGCAACATGATCGTGCTCGTGCCCATGCTGCTGGTCGGTCACGCTGGCGCGAAGCATGGCATTCCGTACGCAGTGCTGGTGCGCTCGTCATTCGGTACGAAGGGCGCGAGGCTGCCGGCATTGTTACGAGCGATCGTCGCATGCGGATGGTACGGAATCCAGACATGGCTCGGTGGCAGTGCGATCCATACGCTCCTGAATATCCTCACCGGTAACTCGACGCCCGGTACGCCGCTACCTTTCCTGGACATCACGCTTGGGCAACTGGCGTGTTTCCTGTTCTTCTGGCTGATCCAGGTCTATTTCATCTTGCGCGGCACGGACTCCATTCGTTTCCTCGAAAGCTGGTCCGCGCCAATCAAGGTGGTGATGTGCCTTGCGCTGGTGTGGTGGGCAACCTCGAAGGCGGGCGGTCTCGGCTCCATGCTCGCGCAGCCTTCGCAGTTCGTGGCCGGCGGCAAGAAGGAGGGTTTGTTCTGGGCAACCTTCTGGCCGGGTCTCACGGCCATGGTCGGGTTCTGGGCCACGCTCGCGCTTAACATTCCGGACTTCACGCGTTTCGCCCGCTCGCAGAAGGATCAGATCATCGGGCAAACGATCGGTCTGCCGGCCCCCATGGCGCTGCTGTCGGTCATCTCGGTGGTGGTGACGTCGGCAACCGTCGTGATCTACGGCAAGGCGATCTGGGACCCGATCGACCTGACCAGCCGCATGACCGGTATTGGCGTGGGCGTGGCGCTGATCATCCTGACGCTCGACACCATGAGTTGTAATCTGGCCGCCAACCTGGTCGGTCCTGCCTATGATTTTTCGAGCCTCTGGCCGAAAGGTATTTCGTATCGCGTGGGCGGGATGATTACAGCGTTTATCGCTATTGTGATGATGCCGTGGAAGATCCTGGCGACTACACAGGGCTATATTTTCACGTGGCTCGTGGGTTACTCGGCGCTGCTCGGACCGGTCGCGGGTATTCTCATGGTCGACTACTTCCTGATCCGCGGCACGCGTCTGAACACGCGCGAACTTTTCAACGAGAACGGCGAATACAGCTACACGGGCGGCTGGAATATAGCTGCTGTGGTCGCGTTGCTCGTGGGGGTATTGCCCAACTTGCCCGGCTTCCTGCACACGGCATTTCCCGCGTCGTTCCCGAACGTGCCGGCATTCTTCAACACGCTTTATACCTATGCATGGTTCGTGGGCCTCGCGCTGGCATCGATTGTTTATGGCGCATGGATGAAGATGGGCAAGCGCCCGACGGCGCGGATTGCCAGCGCCTGATTTCGCGTGATTTCTCTGGGAGACAGCAAGATGACGATCCTGATTCGCGGCGGCACGGTGATTGACGCGGACCGTACCTACCGTGCGGACGTGTTGTGCGCAGACCCGAAGGACGGCGGCACGATCCTGCAGATCGGCCTCGATCTCGACGTTCCGGCAGGTACCGAAACGGTCGATGCATCGGGCCAGTATGTAATGCCCGGCGGCATAGATCCGCATACGCACATGGAGTTGCCGTTCATGGGCACCACGGCGAGCGACGACTTCTATACGGGTACGGCAGCGGGGTTGTCGGGCGGCACGACAAGCATTATCGACTTCGTGATTCCCAGTCCGAAGCAGCCGCTGATGGAAGCGTTTCACGAATGGCGCGGCTGGGCGGAGAAAGCATCGGCCGATTATGGTTTTCACGTGGCGGTGACGTGGTGGGACGAGTCGGTGCATCGCGACATGGGCACGCTGGTGCATGAACATGGCGTGTCGAGTTTCAAGCACTTCATGGCGTATAAAAACGCCATCATGGCCGACGACGAAGTTCTCGTGAACAGCTTCGCACGGTCGTTGGAACTGGGAGCACTGCCCACTGTGCACGCGGAGAATGGCGAGCTCGTGTTCCAGCTTCAAAAGCAATTGCTCGCGAAAGGTTTCACGGGGCCGGAAGCACATCCGTTGTCGCGGCCGCCTGAGGTGGAAGGCGAGGCGGCGAACCGTGCGATCAGGATTGCGCAAGTGCTGGGCGTGCCCATTTATATCGTGCATGTGTCGTCGAAAGACGCCGTCGATGTCATCACGCGTGCACGCAGCGAAGGTCAACGCGTGTTCGCTGAGGTCTTGCCGGGCCATCTGGTAATCGATGAATCGGTCTATAGCGACCCGGACTGGACGAGGGCGGCTGCGCACGTGATGAGCCCTCCGTTCCGTACCAGCGAGCATCGCGAAGCATTGTGGCGTGGCCTGCAATCGGGACAATTGCACACCACGGCGACTGATCACTGCGTGTTTTGTGCATCGCAGAAAGCGATGGGCCGCGAGGACTTCACGCGCATTCCCAATGGTTGCGGCGGGGTGGAAGACCGCATGTCGATCCTCTGGCACCACGGCGTGAATAAAGGCCGGCTGACTCCGAATGAGTTCGTGCGCGTGACCTCTACCAACGCCGCGCAGATTTTTAATCTGTTCCCACGCAAGGGCGCGGTTCAGGTGGGCGCGGATGCCGATCTCGTGGTGTGGGACCCGGCGGCGACCAGGACGATCTCGGTCAAGACTCATCACCAGAAGGTCGATTTCAACGTGTTCGAAGGCATGACCGTGCAAGGTGTGGCCACTCACACGCTGACGCGCGGTGCGCTTGCGTGGACGGACGGCGATCTGCGCGCAGTGCGCGGGGCGGGTCAGTATCTGAAGCGTCCGCCGAACGGGGCTTATTTCGATGCCACACGGATCGCGAACCACCTGAAGGAACCGCATCCAATCCATCGTGCCGGCGACAAGGTCGTGAAGGCGGCGTGAGGTTCAAGGTAATGTCACAACAAACCGGCGCTCGATGCGCCGGTTATTTTTTGCTTTCATGTAACGAAGCGTTTGTTGGGCATTAAGCCCGGAATATAGAGTCTTTGTCTAGTCAGACGGTCGCTTCGTCGTGCGCACGCGCTTTCGCCTCCCGGCAAGCGCTGATCTTTTCCACAACATGCGCAGCGTCCCGGGCAACGCCAGAAAAGCGGCCCGATCCCCATGTATGCAGCCACGGCAATCCGACGAAATAGAGACCGTCGAGCGGCGTCAGTCCACGCGTATGCGCGGGGTAACCGCGACCGTTGAAAATAGGCGCATCGAGCCAACTGAAGTCCGGCGTGAAGCCGATGCACCAGACGATCGAGCCTATTCCACTCGCTTGCAGATCGAGTGTGGTGCGTTCTTCCGTGGGCGACCAAACGGGCTCATAGCGCGATCCCGGCGGGGCATCGATGCCATTCTTTTCGATGTACGAATCAATTCCCGCGTTGATGCCGTTGAAGGTCTTGTCCGCGCTGTCGAGATTCTCGGTCAGGTTGGGGGCGAAATGGAGCACGCCGTCCTGCAGATCCTGAAGCCGGCCGTACAGTTCCATGCCCTCGGCCGCGAACTTGCGCAGATCAATATCACGGCCGCCATCACGGCCGGTTACGTAGTGATTGGTATTGTCGCGGACACCTTCACGCAGGGGGTGCTGATCGACGGGCATGTCGTAATACTTCATGTCGGCGAGCCAGTCGACCACGTCGCGGCCCCTGTAAAAGCGCGCGCAACGCGGTGCTTCGCCCACGGCGAGGATCACCTTGCGTCCGGCCAGATGCAGGTCTTCCGCGATTTGCGCACCCGATTGCCCTGACCCAACCACCAGTACCGCTCCCTCGGGCAAAGACTGCGGGTTGCGATATTCCGACGACTGGATTTGTTTGATGGAACGCGGCAGGCGTTCCGCCATGCGCGGCACGATTGGCGTGTGATAACCGCCTGACGCTACCACGATCTGGTCCGCCGTGAACTGCCCCTGGCTGGTGGATACGCTGAAGCCGCCTTCGCTGTTACGCGCGACCCGCTGCACTTCCACGTGCTCGAGAACGGGGGCGTCGACCGTCCGGATGAAGCCATCGAGATACTCTATGATCTCGTCCTTCTTCATGAAGCCATGCGGATCGTCGCCGGTGTAGGGGTAGCCGGGCAGCGCACATTGCCAGTTCGGCGTGACGAGGCAGAACGCGTCCCAGCGTTGCGTGCGCCATGTATGCGTGACGGTGTTTTTCTCCAGCACGAGATGATCGATTCCCGCCTGCTTCAGGTAATAGCTGGCCGACAATCCCGCCTGACCGCCACCCACCACAATGACGCTGGTGTGCGTCGTGTTGTCCGATGTTTGTGACATGACTTGTCCTTTCGAAAAGTGTGGCGCTCAGACGAGCGCGATGACCTTGACCTTCGCGTTCGGCTCACCGATAAATCGTTCGGCCTCGACTTCAATCTTCGCGAGTTGATCCATTGCAGCCGAGCATGCAAAGCCGTACTTTTCGCGCACGCGTTCGGATGCAATGTTCAGCGCTTCACGGGCGCGCGAGACGAAGTCATCGACGGGATAATCGTGGCCCGCCGTAAAGAAATCGCTGACCACTTGCGAGGGCGAATAACAGTTTGCTTCAGTGTTATCGGGCCACTGGATTCGAAAATGCATGACCGGCATGACGGGTTCCTAAAGTGTTGGAAGAGAGCGGCTTGCAAGCAAGGCGCTATAGATGTCGAGATGCTTTCGTGCCGATGCCTGCCAGCTCATTCGATCGAGCAGCGCAGGCACGGCATGGTTGAAGTCGGTTCGATGACGGCCATCGATCACGCGTGCGAGCGCGTCAGCTATTGACGCGGGATCGGTGGGCGTGGCCCAGCAGCACAGCGAGTTGTCGAGATACTCGGTGAATGGCGCAATGTTTGAGGCGACGACCGGCGTGCCGCATGCAAGCGCTTCGAGTACAACGAGACCGAAACCTTCGCGCAGCGAGACCATGGCCAGGACATCGGCGCAACGGAAAAGCGCGGGCATGTCGGCGTCGTCGAGCGGACCAGTGACACTCACCGCCTGCGACAGCCCGAACCCGGACACGCGATCCATGAAGGTGCGCGCGTAACTATCGTGATCGAGCAGACTTGCACCGCCCGCAATCACCAGGCGCGCATGGGGATGATGTTTGACCAGTTCCGCGAAAGCGTCGAGCAAACCAAGCGTGTTCTTGCGCGCTTCAATGCCACCGACCGCAAGCACGACCGGGCCGTCACCGTCGATGCCAAGACGTTGCCGCAACCTTTCGTCGTGGGGCGTGCGCTGTGTCGAGTAGCGTTTCAGATCGACGCCGTTCGGCACGGTCGCCGCTTCAATCCCGTGCGTGTCGCGCATCTCGCGCGTCCATACTTCGCTCACGCACAGCACACGATCCGCATCGCGCCATGCACGCGTTTGCCAGGCGGCGAGGCGTGGGTTGTCGAAGTGATCCAGGTGATGAACGGTTCGCACAAAACCCGCTATTTCACCTTCCGCCGTCAACTCGGCAAGCGCATTTCCGCTGATGCTGTCCTGCGCGTGCAGCACGTCGAAGCTGCGCGGATCGCAGGCCTTCACGCTGGCCTTGAGCGCGCGAAGCCGTGCGTCGACGAGCGCGACCGTGCTGTGTTGCGACCCTTCGATAGTGGCGAGAATCACGCGGCATGGCGGCTCCCGGAAGAGCGTTTCTCCGGCTGCGGCCGGCGCGAAAAGCGTTACGTCGTGGCCTTCGTCAACAAGTGCGCTCGCGAGTTCGAGTGCATGCACCACCCCGCCGCGTGGATTGACCGAGTGCGTGGTGAGGGCAATCCGCATCGCAATGGGTGTCATGTCCGGCTCCTTACCTTCCGACGATGAACGCGTCATCGTTGAAGTTCCAAAGCTCGGCCGATCCTCCGCCTTCATGCAGCACCACTTTGCGCGAGGCATCGACCGTACCGATCACCGCACACGCCAGCTCGCGTTCAACGAACAACTGCTCTACCTGAGCCGCGTGTTCTTCGCGTACGGACATCACGAAGCCAAAGCTGGGGAACGCGCTTAACCAGCGCAGGCGATCGTGTCCAGGCGGCGACGGCAGGCACGAAAGATCGATGCTCGCGCCTACGCCCGAGCATTCGAGCAGCATCAGCGCGGTGCCGAGTGCGCCGGCCATGCTGATGTCCTTGGCTGCATCGCAGAGACCGCTTTCGGCCAGCATGGGCAGCAACTCGAGGTCGGCACGCAGGCGCGCGGGAGGTGCCCCAACCGAGGCATTCCAGAACGGATACGGATCTTCGAACGCACCGCGCAGATCGACCGCCATCATCAGGCGGTCGCCCGGACGGGCGTTGAAACTGGACAGCAGTTTGTTCGCGCGCCCAAGAATTGCCACTGCCAGTTGAGCCTGATCGCTGCGCGTATTGCTATGGCCACCGACGATCGGCACGCCGTACGCGGATGATGCCGCCGCCATGCCTGCGAGCACGTCTTCAGCCGCGCCCAAACCGTCGCTCCAGAGTGCGTCAACGACCGCGATCGGGCGGCCGCCCATCGCGTAGATGTCGCTGACGTTGACCATCACGCTGCTATAGCCGGCGAACCAGGGCATGTCGCGCACGAAGTCGCTGACCAGACCTTCAATGGCGAACAGCAGGTGGGACTCTCCGTCGGCGATGGCTGCGCAGTCGTCGCCGATGGCGATCGCTTGCGAACCGTCGGAAGCGTCACGCGGCATGTACCGGGCAAGCGACGACATCACGCCCGCTATATCGGTCTTGTGGCGAAAGCCGCGCGTTTCCCTTAGCGCGGCGACGAGATCCGTCAACGTCATAAAGTGCTCCGCGCAGGCGACTGATGCGTGGTGAAACCGCTCTGCGGTGTCACGCAAGGCGGATAAAAGCCAAGGTCCGCCTGCATCAGATGATGCGGCCGCCCATGCATGAGTTCTTCAGAGAGCGTGGTCCAGTGCAGCGCATGAAACAACGGCACGTTCTGGCTTTGCACATGCGCGAGGAAGGTCGTGCAGCCGAGCGCATGTGCGCTGCTGACTGCCAGCTTGATCAGCGTTGCGCCAAGCTTGCCGTGCCGCCGGAACGCGGCATGCACGGCGAGCCGCGAGCCGGTCCATACACCGGGTTCATCCTCGTGAATCCGCACCGTGCCGACCACCTGTTCAGGCATCCCGCCAATGCAACTCACCGCCACGAGGAGTTGCGCGCGTTCATCGATCTCATCGCGGTCATCGCCGATAAAAATCCCCTGCTCGATGCAGAACACCGCCCGCCGCAGCTTGTACGCTTCGTTTGCTTCCCACGGCAGCGTGGTCCACTTGATCGTGTAGCTGGAGGGGGTATAAAGGCGCGCGAGATCTTCGGTATCGGCAAGCATGATCAGACCTCGTAGGATGACAACGACGAGCACGCGCCGCATTTGCCGCAGCCCGCCTTGATGTCGGCGGAGCGCATGCCGCCTGCCGATACCATCGCGCCTAATGGTTGCAGGACCGACTTCATGAACTCGGGCGAAGGCGCGGGATGATCCTCGAGCGGCGTGCCGCTGATCGGCACGAACGGGACCACGAACGGATACACACCGAGATCGACCAGCTCGCGCGAGATCGCGAGAATGGCCTCTGCCGTATCGCCGAGACCTGCGAGGATGTAGGTGCTCACCTGACCCCGGCCGAACACCGCCACGGCCGCCCTGAAGGCTTCCATGTAGCGCGAGATGGGCACGCTCGCCTTGCCCGGCATGATCTGTTCACGCAGCGCCGGCGTGACCACTTCGAGATGCATGCCAAGCGTATCGATGCCGCTTGCGCGCATGCGCTCGAACCATTTATCGTCATCCGGGGGTTCGCATTGCGCCTGGATCGGCAGGTCGACCGCGGCCTTGATCGCGAACGCGCTTTCGCACAGGATCTGTGCGCCGCGATCCTTGGTCGGCGGGGTGCCGGTGGTCAGGACCATATGCTTGACGCCATCGAGCAATACAGCGGCCCGTGCGACCTCCGCCAGTTGCTCGGGCGTCTTGCGGGCGATCGTCCTGCCCGCCGCAAGCGATTGCCCGATCGCGCAGAACTTGCAGGTCTTCTTGCGGCTTTCATACCGGATGCAGGTTTGCAGCACGGTCGTGGCAAGTACGTCCGACCCATGCAGCGTCGCGATGTGCGAGTAGGGCACGCCGTCGAAGGTCTGCATGGCATAGAAGCGCGGGGACTTGGGGAAGCTGATGCTCGCGATCGGGATCGAGCCGCGCAGCAACGCACTGCTGCCGTGAGCGTCGGGCGCGGATGCCACGAACGGCGAGTGCCATGCGGTGTTCGTATGCACGGGCACCATGATGGTCACGCCGTCGATGGTGACCGCCTTGTGATCGGACGGACCCGCGCCGCCGCGACGGCTGGCCACGCTGAGACCGGCACCCGAGCCCGGATCGGCGAGACGCAAGCCCGCCGATTGCAGTTCAGTCATCAATTGCCGGCTCACGGCCGACAAGGTCTCGTTCGCGTTCAAGGTGCAATCCCCCGGTTGAAGGTGAGAAGCTGTTCATGGGTGCCGATGTGACTGCCGGCCGGTCGTTGATGGCGAGGCTCAGTAGTTCGGGCCGCGCGTAGTGACCGACAGAATCCATCATGCGTTTGCGTTTGGTGATCAGCGACATATCCAGGTCAGCGATCACCAGCCCCTCGCCTTCACGCAGCGGCGGGGCGAGGTGCTGGCCTTCGGGCGAGATGATCGCCGTGTTGCAGCCGCCGCGAAGCGCCTTCTGCAGGCCTGGATCTTTCGTGATCGACTCGATCTGCGGTTCGGTCAGCCAGCCCGTGGAATTGATCACGAAGCAGCCGGATTCCAGTGCGTGATGCCGGATGGTCACTTCGATCTGTTCACCGAAGATGGGACCGACCAGCGAGCCCGGGAACTGGCTGCAATGAATCTCTTCGTGCTGGGTCATCAGCGCATAACGCGCGAGCGGGTTGTAGTGCTCCCAGCAGGCCAACGCACCCACCCGGCCGATGCTGGTTTCCGCCACCTTCAGGCCGGCTGCGTCGCCCATGCCCCAGATCATTCGTTCGTGAAACGTCGGCGTGATCTTGCGGCGCTTGAGCAGCAACTCGCCGTCGGTATCGAAGATCAGTTGTGCGTTGTACAAGCTGCCGTGATCACGCTCGTTCACACCGAGCACGACGACCATGCCATGCCGCCGCGCCCGCTCCGCGACCGCATGCGTCACCGGACCGGGCACGACTACCGCTTCGTCATAGAGGCGCATGTGTTCGGGACCCGACGCCACCGGCGCCCGCACGAACGAAAAGTACGGGTAGTAAGGCAGGAAGGTCTCCGGAAAGACGATGAGCTGCACGCCCTGGCGTGCGGCGTCGTCGATCGTTTCGAGGACCTTCTCGAGCGTGCCACCGGGCCGTTCGAGGTCCGGTGCTATCTGGACCGCGGCGGCGCGGACGATTCTCTTGTCAGGCATGGTCGTTCCGTGTTGATGAAAGGCTTCGGACTTAAGCGTCAGACGGTCCAGGTGTTGATGATCAGCGCGCCGTCCTTGCGATGCAGCAACTGGATGTCGAGCACGTCGAGCGGGCTGATTGGCCTGATGCCTTCGATCAGCGAAGCCTCTCCCTGCCCATACAGCGCTTGCAGCGCAAAGCGGCACGCATAGACCTTGCCGCCTTCCTCCATGAACTTCTGGATCTGCTTGTTGAAGTTCAGGTGGCCGGGAAATGCTTCGTCGCCGAGCGTCGGGAAGCCGCGTTGAAGCCCGAGCGTCACGCCCGGCCCATACAGCAGCACCGAGGTTTCGAAGCCCTTGCGCAGCAGCCGGGTGGCTTGCAGCAAGTTGACGAAGCCGATAGAACCTTCGAACGCGACCGTGTGGAATGTCACCAGCGCCTTCTCGCCCGGCGTGGCCTTGACGTCTTCAAACACCTTTTCTTCATAATCGACAAGGTAATCGCCTTTCTTGTGCATCGGAATATTGACGGCAGGCATTCTAATCTCCAGTAAATAGGCAATTTAATCAGTGGCGCCGCAGTTTTTAACCCGGCGCCAAACCGCGAGATACGAAGCTGTTAATGCAACGGGCATGCCATTCAATGACCGTGTTAATGCGATCAATGCCCGATCATTCAAACGATCATTGCACGCGGAGCAGTGAAATTTTTTTACGATGATCCCCGGAAGCCTTTCAGGGCCTGAATTCAGGCCCGGTGAGGCAATGAGCGCGCACCAGCATGGCGTGATCACAGTGGTGCAGCCGCGCCCGTCTGGTGCAATAAACACCGGATATGTGCATTGGCCCCTGATTTATCGGATTCTCCATACGATCACTTAATGTCACATAAGCGATCAATTTATTTTTTTCGAGCGCCGGCGTGCTATCGTTTTTAAACCGCATTTATTCGTGAGCGTTTCATGGCCAGTCTTACTCATCACTGGATCAGAAAATTGACAGAAAGCCGCAAGCCGGCTTATTTGCTGATTCCCGAGTTAATTGAAGAAGATCTGGCGAGCGGGCGTTTGCGTCCGCGCGATCGACTGCCGGGTCTGCGCGACCTGGCTGACGAACTGCAGCTCAATTACACGACCGTGGCGCGGGCCTACGCCGAGGCGCGCAAAAGAGGGTTGCTTGACTCCCGTGCCGGCAGTGGCACGTTCGTACGCGGGCGGACCGCGACGCTGCCGCTGTCCGGCGGCAGCAGTGTCGAGATGACCATGAACATGCCGCCCGAGCCGGCGGAACTCGCCGCGCGCTTGCGCGATTCAGCAGCGCGGCTGTTGTCGGCTACGGACCCGTATCGGCTGCTGAGGTATCAGGATTTCGGTGGCACTGCTGACGATCGTGCTGCCGGAACGAAGTGGCTGAAGCGTCGTTTCGACGATTGCGATGAGGACAAGGTCCTGGTCTGTCCCGGCATTCATAGCGCGCTGGTGGCGTTGGTCTCGCAGCTTGCGCGGCCGGGCGGGACCATTTGCCTCGATACGCTGGCTTACCCGGGCATCAAGGCAATTGCGGCGCAACTGGGTGTGCGTTTGCAGGCGCTGGCACGCGACGACGACGGCCCGCTGGCCCATGCGTTCGAGGCGCTGTGCAAGAGCGACAAACCCAGCGCGTTCTATTGCAATCCGACGATCCAGAATCCGAGCACGGTGACCTTGTCGTCGAAGCGGCGTGAGGCGCTTGCCGATGTCGCGCTAAGGTACAGCGTGCCTATTATCGAAGACGATGCGTATGGCATGTTGCCGGTCCAGGCGCCCGATGCGCTGGCTACGTTCGCCCCCGATCTGACTTACTACGTCACCGGGTTCTCCAAGAGTTTTGGCGCCGGTCTGCGCGTGGCTTACATTCGTGCGCCGTCCGCCCGGCGCTCCCAGCATCTTGCCGGAGCGCTGCGCGCGACGACGGTAATGGCGAGTCCGTTCACCGTGCTGCTGGCGACGCAGTGGGTCGGCGACGGTACGGCAGACCTTATGCTCGATGCGATTCGTGCCGAGTCCGCGGCGCGTCAGGAGCTGGCGGCGCGCGTGCTTTCCAACTGGAAGTTCGACGCCGATCCGGCCGGGTTCCATTTGTGGATGCCCATTCCGGCGGATTGCGGATGGAACGCGTCCGAACTTGCATTGCAGTTGCGCTCACAAGGGATTGGCGCGGTTTCCGCGTCGGCTTTCGCGACCGATGGCAATCCGCCCGAAGCCATTCGCGTATGCCTTGGCGGTCCGAAGAATCTTGATGAGTGTGAAGACGCGCTCAGGCTGATTGCGGACACTGTCGAACATCCTCATCATCTGCATTTGCCGGTGATGTAGGGGCTTGAGTTGCACGCCGTCGTCACGAAGTCTTGTTACGATGCACGCTTTCGTGTCGACTGCTTATCCCATGCGCAATGTCCGGCTCCTCGTTCGCTTAGCTTCGTTCACCGTTGCCGCGCTTTTTTTCTCCGCCGCTCACGCGGGCAACCCCGACGCGTTATGGCAGATCGTTCACAACTCGTGTGAGCCCGCCGCGCGCGGTGCCGATGTCCCGCAGAAATGTGTCGATGTCGATCCGTCTGGCGGTTTCGCGATCCTCAAGGATATCAATGGCATTGCCCAGTACTTGTTGATTCCGACTGCTCGCATCGGTGGCATTGAAAGTCCCGATCTGCTGATACCGGGTTCGCCGAATTATTGGCGTGCAGCGTGGGAAGCACGACGTTTTGTTGAAGCGAAGCTAGGGCAAGACCTCCCCCGCGACGAACTCTCGCTCGCCATCAACTCAACCAGCGGGCGAACGCAAAACCAGTTGCACATCCATATTGATTGTCTTGCCCCGGATGTGGTTCGCGCACTGCGTGAGCAAGGCCCGAAGATCGGCACCGAATGGACTGCATTCCCCACGCTATTACGCGGGCATGCATATCGCATTCGCCGTATTGATGACGCAGACCTTGTGTCTATCGATCCCTTCAAACTCCTGGCCCCCGACGTGGCGAGAGAGGGTCAGGTCATGGCTGACCAGACCTTGCTGCTCGCGGGTACCACGGCGCCCGACGGCAAGCCCGCCTTCTTCCTTCTCAACGACCACGTACAACGCGATACGGGCGACTTCGGGTCGTCGGAGGAGTTGCAGGACCATACCTGCGCCATTGCGCGTTCGAAATAGGTCTGGCGATGGAGTAGGAAACGAGGAAATAGAATTGCCGGAGCAAGCGATAGACCACCGACATACGCGTGTCCCGTTTTCGGTGCTATTCGACGGCGATTGAGAATAATAGGGTCGCAAGGCCGCTCTCATCCAACGTGCCTTCCGCAACGTCCACCATGATGTCCTCCAGCACGTCGGACCTTGGTACGTCGTAGCCTTGCAAAGCGAGATAGGTCAACGCAGTTACCAACGCTGTTCTCTTGTTTGCATCGTTAAAGACGTGCCCCCTGGCGAGCGCTACTGCGTACATTGCTGCGATATCAAAAACATCCGAGAGCTGCCCGTAGAGCATGCGGCTCGCGACGCGTGCCAGCGCGCCCTCAAGCGGGCCGACTCCGTGACCACCCGCAAGTCCCGGCTCTTGTCGCAAGATCAGGTCGTGAATCTCAACGACTTGCTGGGCGTCTATCATCGATTCGCGAGAGCCTTGATTACCTTCTCGTGCGTCGCGATAACACGCTTTGCAGCGCTCATCACCACCCGCGATCCCTCACTACCCTTCAACTGCATTTCAACAGGCCGCTGAGGTGAGGTTCGAACTTTAATCGTTACGCCATAATTTTTCATCGTCATTCACCTTTGTGTCTTTTCAACTCAAGTGAGGCCAAGCGGGTCCTTCACCGACTTTAAAAATTCTTGCTGGGTTGCATGCGACATAGCTTTCTTCTGATACACATTGCGTTCCATCATAACGCGCTTCGATCGCAATGAACATAACGGCGATGCCGGTCTCCGGCACGCCGTGTCAGGCAATGGCTCATCTGCGATTTTGTCTATTCGGGTCGACAAAATTTTACCGCAACGCCTTGGCGCGACAGAACCAAATTTTGCCCTAGCCCTCCATGCCGCTTCGCTGCACTATGTCGCTTCGACCAATCTGATTTGCAGGACGGGCATCATGAACAGCATGCGAACCATTGGCATGATCGGCGGCATGAGTTGGGAATCGACTACGGAATATTATCGGCTGATCAACCGGGATGTGCGCACGCGCCTTGGCGGCCTGAACTCCGCGCAAGTCCTGCTGCATAGCGTGAATTTCGCACCGATCGAACAACTTCAGCGTGACGGACAGTGGAACATCGCGGGCATCCGGCTGGCCGACGCCGCGCGTCATCTCGAAGCGGGCGGCGCGCATTGCATCGTGCTCTGCACGAACACCATGCATCTCGTTGCGCCGCAAATTGCCGCAGCGGTGTCCGTGCCGTTCCTGCATATCGTCGATCCGACGGGCATCGAAGCGCAAAAGAGGGGCATACGCAAGGTCGGTTTTATCGGCACGGCGTTTTCAATGCGCGAAAGCTTTTTCCGCGACCGCCTGCAAGAACGGCATGGCATTTCCACGCTCTTGCCCGAGCCCGCCGAGCAAGCCGTCATTCACGACATCATCTATCGCGAGTTGTGTCTCGGGATCGTCAACGACGATTCCCGCAAGCTGTATCGCGATGTCCTTCACGGGCTCGCTGCGCGTGGCGCGGAAGCGATCGTGCTGGGATGCACCGAGATCATGCTGCTGGTGAACGAAGCCGACAGTCCCGTGCCATTGCTCGATACCACCGCGCTTCACGCCCGCGCCGCCGTCGATTTCTCGCTGGCGCAAGCGTGAGCGATCAGGCGTTGAAGCTGCGGTTCAATGCTCGTGGCGATGCGTAAACACCCGCGGACGCACGGCTTCGATTACTGCTTCGGGCAGGACCTGATGCAGCGTGCGCACCGTGAAGTCGAGGTCTTCCATTGCCACGTCGAAGACCAGCCGGAGGTCGTCGTGGTCGCGCGACGCCTGGCTGACATACACGCCCAGCGGCGAATGGAATAGCCGCCTGATACGCTCGCGTGCCGCCTCATCCTGCCGGCTGTGCAGGACGGCTGAGAGATGGACGCGGGAAACGCAAGACGCAGAGATCGCTTCCTGCGCGGCGGGGCTTTTCGATGTAGCCGAGCCGGAAATTCTTTCAAGGACGAGGTTCATTACGCTGCAAGCTCCTGTATTCGGGATTCACTTGCAGCGTATCTTTTTGCGTGTAAACGCCGCGTTAATATTGCTTGCGGCGCTGTATAGATCGCTTAATCGATGCCGTGGAATACCGCGTCGTCAGGTCCGATGTAAGCCGGCGACTTCCATGCGGCGTCGCGCATTGAATGTTGGACTTGGCGCTCGACGCCTAATAGCACCGCGAAGATCGCCATGCGCACCGGAATGCCGTTGTCTGTCTGCCGAAAGATTGCCAGCCTTGGATCGTGATTGAGGTCGGTGCTCAGGTCATTGGCCCCTGGTCGGCCATCGCGCGGCAACGGATGCATGATCAAGGTATCAGGCCCGCAGACGCTGTCCACCAACGCCTGGTTAATCTGAAAATCCGGCGTGTAACCTTCAATGGATTCGTCCGCAAAACGCTCCTTCTGAATCCGCGTTGCATACACCACATCCGCGCCCTTCAACCCCGTCTGCAAGTCGTTGGTCTGCTCGATCACATGGTCGCCGCGTGTGATCTGATCGAGGATGGAAGCGGGCATCTCAAGCGAGGTGGGCGAGATCAGCGTGAACTTCAGTCCTCGATACAACGCCAGCAGCTTGGCCAGTGAATGGACCGTGCGGCCGTATTTAAGGTCGCCCACCATTGCTATATGTGAACCGTCGACGATCTTCCCCACGCGCGAGAATTCGCGCTGGATGGTGTAGAGATCGAGCAGCGCCTGACTGGGGTGTTCGCCGGGGCCGTCGCCGGCATTGATGACGGGTACGTTGGTCGCGCGCACGAATTCCGCCACCGAGCCTTTCTCCGGATGACGAACGACGAGCGCGTCAGCGTAACCACTAATCACGCGGCTGGTGTCGTAGATCGACTCGCCTTTTGCCATCGACGAAAACGTGAAGCCGGTCGTGTCGCACACCGAGCCGCCCAGCCGGCAAAACGCCGCACCAAAACTGACACGCGTGCGTGTACTGGCTTCAAAGAACAGATTGGCAAGCACCGCGCCTTCGAGCACGCGCGTGATCTTCTGGCGGCGCGCGATGGGTTGCATGGTGTCGGCGACCTGGAACAGCGCTTCGACCGAATCACGGGAAAACTGATCGACGGAAAGCAGATGCGGCCGCCCTTCGTGAAGAATGGATGGGGAATATACGCGTTGTGTATATTCGTCGCCGGATGGGATTCTTTCTACCAGCTCCATGACGTAGCGGCTCGCAATCTCGGGCATGGCCCGCGATTCCGCCGATTCGTCCGGGAGCAGCCAGGTGTCCAATGCCCGGCGCGTCACGCCAATTCGGTTCGCGAACGCGTCGCGGGTCATGTTCAGGCGGCGCATGGCATCGCGCAGGAGGGTTTGCTGTTGAGCTTGCACGATGGGCGCTCCGTAGGTGGTTATGTACGCGATGCGTATATTAAATCACTCGCCGAAAAGGTGCAATACGACGTCACGCCTACTTGGCGCGCGCCGGTGTTCGAAGACATAAATGCCTTGCCACGTGCCGAGGACCATCCGGCCGGCATCGACGGGAATGGATAACTGGACTTGCGTCAGGGCGGTTCGCAGATGCGCGGGCATGTCGTCAGGACCTTCCGCGTCGTGGACGTAGCGCCCGGGCGCTTCCGGCGCAATGGTCTCGAAGAACTGTTCCAGGTCCGTGCGGACGTCGGGGTCGGCGTTTTCCTGGATCAATAAGGAAGCCGAGGTGTGCCGCAGGAACACGGTCAGCAGACCGGTGCGGATGTCCTGAAGATCGATCCAGCGATGGATGTCGCGGGTAATTTCGTGCAGTCCGCGCGTGCGTGTGGGCACGCTCAGATGATGGAGCGCCTGCTTCATGTCGATGTCTCCGGAAGGGAATGCGCGATTGGGGAAAGAGTCGCGCGTGCCTGTGAAGTTTATCGGCTGGAGCGGGTTTCGGCAGACATCGAGCGCGCGGATCGGACGAGGAAAATGCTGGCGGTGATCGTCGCGCGCTGCGGTCTTGCCGCACATGCGGCTCAATGGCCGAAGTAGGTCGATTGAGTGGCGTCGTCCGGCGCAACCTGCACGCGGGTACCCGATGCCGACGTGCCGTTGTCCGCCGATCCATACGACGAAGACGCAATGCCTTGTTGTTCGGCGACCCGTTGTTCTGCGGCCTGAATGTCCTGCGGGTAGTTGACGTCTTCGCCGCCCGGGTTGTAGCCGGCTCTTTCCAGTTGAACGAGTTCGGCTTCGACTTGGGCGCGGGTGACGGGGATGTTGCTTTGCGCGAAAGCGAAGGCAGGGGCGGCCAGTGCCGACGAGATAACGAGAGCCGAAATAAGGAATTTTTTCATGATGACCTCAATAATAAAGTTAGGATTCCGATTTGTTTAACCGGCTTGCATGGGCTGATTTGACGCGATGAATCAGTTCGCTGCGCTGGACGAGTTGCCGGCCGTTGCGCTGGCTACCGAGTTGGCGTGGGTCGTCTGGTTTTGTGCCAGGCGCGCTTCTTGTTGCTGTTCGAGTTGATGCGCGAAGATCGGGTTGACGTCGGGGTAGGACGTATCGGTGACAAAATCGCGGCCGTCCTGCTGAGCCTGGATCAACTCTTGATAGACCTGGGCACGGGTCTTGGTTTGAGCGAATGCGTGTGCCGAGGCAATAGTGGCGAGAAACAGTACTGCGACGCTAAGGGTTTTCATGGCTCTCTCCTGCGAGGTTGAATGTGTGCGGCTTGCAATGGAGAGAACCCGGAATGGCATCGGGATATTCCCGATGAATTTGATTATTTTTATGTTCGGAAGAATGAAAATTTATTTGAGGAGACGCGGAATAACCCGCTGGAGACGGTGTTTACGCGCGTAGGGGATTTTTACGCCTGGCGTGGAATAAACTCCGGCACTTCGTGTTCGCCCCTGTACGAACAGCCAAACATTGCCAGATCATGCCCATAACAAAACCCCCAACGGAACCCAGGCTCTCGGAGTCGGACGTCCAGGCATTCGCCGACGGCATGCTGGATCCGAAACGCGCCGCGAGCGTAGCAACGTATTTGAAGAGCCGCCCTGACGAGGCGGATCGGGTCGCGTTTTACGGTCGCCTGAACTGGCAGATGCAGAACGCCTTTCACGAAACCGACAACGAAGATGCGCCACCTGCGCCGGCTCCGGTGAGGCGCATGTCAAGACGCAGCCTTCGTGCGCTGCTGGTCGCGGCAGTCATGATGCTGGCAGTCGCTGCCGCAGCAATCTTTGCGTTCGACATTTCCGATTCAGCGCTCGACAATGCCTCCATGATGGCGCTCGAACAGGCCGTCGCCGCCCAGGAGATGGCATCGGGTGCGGTGGGCTATGAAAGCTCGGTGAAGGTTTTGGCGAGCGCCCCAGATCTGTCAGGTGTCGGTTTTCGTGCCGTTGCGCGCCGGCAAATGTCCGTGGGGCCATTCGCTTCGGCAACCGAATTCGTCTACCGCAATCGAGGCGGCGAGGCCGCCGTGCTGCTTATGGCGCCGGGCCCGTTTGCGCAGCCGCAGCCTCAATGGAGAGCCCATCGCGTGGGCGCGAGCCGCTTGCTTGCATGGACGGCGGGTGGCAAGCGTTACGTGCTGGCGGGTCGTGCGAAGACTCGCGGCTTGATGCTGGCCGCCGACCTGATGACGGGCAGCTAGGTATCAAGCCGTTGCCATGAAGTTGCCGACGGCATAATCGCGCACTCGGCAAAAAAGCACGCCGACAACGGGAATATTTGCCACGACCCGGTGTTAGTCCATCTTCAGGGCGGCGTTTTATCGAACGTTGCGTAAGCTTACAAAATGAAGGAAGGCCGATGGGCGTCCGTGACGAGTTAATGGAACATGTGCCGCGATTGCGCCGCTACGCGCGAGCACTGATCAACAATCGCGATCTCGCCGACGATCTGGTGCAGGACACGCTCGAACGCGCGCTCCGGCATACCGAGAAGTTTCAGTCCGGGACCGATCTGCGCGCGTGGCTGTTCACGATCATGCACAACGTGTTCGCGAATCAGGCGCGCCGGGCGGGCGTGAAGGCGGTGCATGTTTCCGTCGATGACGAGAACATTTCCGAGCGCGAATTTGCCGTGCCGGGCACGCAAACACAGTCGCTTGAAATGCGCGATCTGGACTTCGCGTTGCAGCGTTTGCCGCTTGACCAGCGGCAGGTCGTGCTGCTGGTAGGACTGGAAGAAATGAGTTACGCCGATGTGGCGCAGGCGCTGGAAATCCCGATCGGGACCGTCATGTCGCGGCTCTCGCGCGGACGTGAAAGACTGCGCGCGTTGATGGCCGGCGCGCAACCGGGCGCTAAATTACAGGTGGTGCGATGAGCGACCAACAAACACCCATCAGTGAAGACGAAATTCACGCTTATGTCGACGGATCGCTGGCGGAACATCGCCGCGAGGAGATCGATCGCCTGCTGGAACGCGACGAGGCACTGGCTACGAAGGTCAGCGACTATTTCTCGCTGAACAGCATGTTTCATGACCGCTATGACCGCGTGCTAAGTGAACCCGTGCCGCAGCGTCTGCTACCGCCCGAACCCAAGCGCTGGCGTGCTGCCGCCAACTGGCCGCAGTTTGCGGGCATGGCGGCGGCGCTTGTGCTGGGCGTCGGGATTGGCGTGGCGGGCATGACAGGGACCATGGGCCACGACACCTTGATGCCCGGAAGCGGCGGGGGATCGGTGGAACGTGCAAGTTATGCCGTTGGCGAATCGTTCGCGCGGCAATCGGCGATCGCTCATGTCATGTACGCGCCGGAAGTGGTGCGGCCTGTAGAAGTGGGCGCGGATCGGGAGCAGGAACTGGTGCAGTGGATCTCGAACCGGCTGGGTACGGACGTGCGTCCGCCCGTACTGACCCGCTCGGGCTTCGAGTTGATGGGCGGCCGCTTGCTGCCTGGCGACGACGGCCCGGTAGCGCAGTTCATGTACCACGACGCGAAGGGCGAGCGTATTACGCTGTGTATATCGCATCGCAAGATCAGCTCGGACACGACCGCGTTCAAGCTGTATCAGGACGGCTCGGTGAACGTGTTTTATTGGATCGACGGCGATTTTGGCTACGCCGTGTCCGGCGCGATCGACCGCAAGGTGCTGCTTGACCTCTCACACGACGTCTATTCGCAGTTGACCGCGATGGGCGGGGCAAAGGCACCCTCGGGCGCTTCAGTGTCTACGCAATAAGTGACTGTATCTGTTCCGGGGCGCAGCGTTGGCCGGTTAATTGCACAGGCCCCGGAATATTCGGCTACGCAAAGTAGTTCACTACCATTGTAGAACCCCCTTATAGAAGAAAATTGCGCGCTCTTTGAAAATTCGAATCGATAAGGATATCGAATTAATGGCAAGGGCAACAAACCGGATCACTCCATATGACGACTGACCCATTCTCACCTCGCCCTCGCGGGCGGCAAACCATTCCGCTATTCAGGCTTGCGGCTATCGGCGCGGTCGTGGCGGCTGTCGGCGGCGCTTTTGTCTATGTTGCCGGCTTCGCGACACCGCATCGCCTGACGCCGCAGCGCATTATCAATACCTTCGAATCGAATTCGGGCGTTCATCCCGGATTCCGCCGCAATCATGCGAAGGGCGTCTGCGTGTCGGGATATTTCGAAGGCAATGACCAGGCGTCGGACATCTCTCGCGCTGACGTGTTCAAGGCCGTGCGGACGCCAATCATTGGACGTTTCGCCATACCGGGCAGCGATCCATCAGCTCCGGACGCCAGCGTGCCGGTGCGCAGCATGGCACTGGATTTCAAGTTACCCGACGGTCAGCAATGGCGCACGGGCATGAACAATACGCCGGTGTTTATCGTCAATACACCGCAGGCTTTCTTCGCTCAACTGGTGGCGTCGAAGCCGGACCCTGTCACGGGCAAGCCCGATCCGGCAAAGCTCAAGGCGTTCTTTGCGGCGCATCCCGAGACCGCGCCGTTCCAGAGCTGGGTGAAAAACCATCCGCCGTCTTCCAGTTTCGGCAATGCGGCTTATTACGGCATCAATGCATTTCGTGCAATCGATGCAAGCGGCAAGACTCACTTCGTCCGCTGGTCGATGGTGCCTGAGGCGCCATACGCACCCGTCACCGCGGAACAGACGGGTGAACACGACTTTCTCGATAACGAACTGCGCGGGAGGCTGGCAAGCGGTCCGTTGCGTTGGCACCTGATCCTGACGGTGGCCAAGCCCGGCGACCCAACCACCGACGCAACTCAAGCGTGGCCCGAAGATCGGCCGCACATTGACGCAGGAACATTGGTGATAGAGCACGAGAGCGCGCAGAGCGACGGCGATTGCCGGGACATCAACTACGATCCGACCATTCTTCCCGATGGCCTGGAGCCATCGGCCGATCCGCTGCTGGCCGCGCGCTCTTCCGCTTATGCGGTCTCTTACAACCGCCGCACGCATGAGGAGGCGCAGCATCTGGCCTCCGCTCAATCACCGGCACGGGGTCACGAATGAGCGCCGATCGAAAGCACTTCAGCCCGTCAGCGCGGTTTTTGCACTGGCTCATGGCGCCGCTCGTCATTGCAATGTTGTTCATCGGCGTGGGGATGGTGGCCACTTTATCTTCATGGCATCAGACGTTGCTCGCGATTCACAAGCCGCTGGGCATTGCAATTCTTGTGCTGGTGAGCGTGCGTTTCATTGTGCGGCTAACCCATCGCATACCGCTGCTGCCCGACGACATGCCGCGCTGGCAGCAGCACATTGCGCATCTGTCGCACTGGGTTTTCTACGCGTTGTTGTTCGCCATGCCGCTGGTCGGCTGGTCGATGCTGTCGGCCGGCGGTTTTCCGATCCACTTGTTCGGACCCGTCAACCTGCCGCCCATCGTCCCGCAGGACGTGCGCCTGTATGCGTTGCTCCGATCAGCGCATACGGTGCTCGCCTTGCTGCTGTTCGCGACCTTCCTCGCGCATCTCGCCGCGGCGTTGTTCCATGGACTGATTCGACGCGACGGCGTGTTTTCGAGCATGGCGAAGGGCCGCGACTAGACGGCCTGCCTGTCGCACCACGCCGGTCGTTTTATCCAGCCTGTTCGACCGGCGTCACGTCCAGCTCCAGCTTTTGCGTGCCGCGCAACACGGTCACTTTCACCGCCCGGTCGATACGTGAAGCATCCAGCGAGCGTTGCAGGCTATCCACGCTATCTACCGCCAGCGTGTCGATGGCGACGATCCTGTCGTCCGTACGCAATCCGCCGAGTGCGGCCGGGCTCGTTTTCACGACCTCCATTACGTGTACGCCACTTGCCGCCGGCAGCTCGAAATAACGCTGCACGCGGCGCGAGATGGGCATTGTCGTACCGGCCACGCCGATATAGGCGCGCCGCACGCGCCCATACGCGAAGAGCTGCATGATGACCCATTTGGCGGTATCGATTGCAGTCGCGAACGAGATCGCCTGGGCGCCGGCAATGATCGCCGTATTGACACCGATCACCTGACCCGCCGAGTTGATCAGCGGGCCGCCCGAGTTGCCGGGATTGAGCGCGGCGTCGGTCTGGATCACGTCGTAGATCATGCGTCCGGAGTTCGATCGCAGGGACCGTCCGAGTGCCGAGACTACGCCCGTCGTGACCGTCTGCGCGAGGCCGAGAGGATTCCCCACGGCGATCGCGATCTGCCCGACTCGCAGCTTGCCCGATTCGCCCAGTTCGACGTGCGGCAAAGCATCGGCTGAGCCAATGCGCAGCACCGCGAGGTCGCTGTCTGGATCGTCGCCGACGAGGTCGGCATCGAACTTCGCGCCGTCCGCGAGCGTCACGCGGATCTGCGTGGCGCCGTGCACGACGTGGCTATTCGTCAGCAGATAACCATCGGGCGTGAAGATGAATCCCGAGCCCGAACCTCCATGCGCG
Source organism: Caballeronia sp. LjRoot31 (assembly GCF_964253885.1). NCBI lineage: Bacteria > Pseudomonadati > Pseudomonadota > Betaproteobacteria > Burkholderiales > Burkholderiaceae > Caballeronia > Caballeronia sp. LjRoot31. The sequence goes on along the minus strand of NZ_CAXURX020000002.1, from coordinate 2,002,490 downwards.
CCGCGGCCGCTCTTGTCTCCGGGCAAACGTCGTTCGACTGAAATAAAGGCGACCGCCTGCTGCACGCGTTCGAGTGCGCTGATCACGGTCTGGGAGTAAGCGTCCAGCAGGGCCTCGTCGCCGAGCGGGCTTGCGAACGCGGCGCCGGCGGGGCCGCGCGAGAGATCATCGATGAATTGGGGACGGCTTCCCATGATCGTGCTCCGGATAAATGGATCATGAGATGCGGGATTCTTGCGGCTATTTCAAGCCCGTCGAGCCCATGCCCCGCAGCCGAGAGCGCCCGCGCCAAGGCGCGCAGCCGTCTCAGCATCTGCGCTGCAATCGATATCACGATTGATCGTTTAGTGCTGGACGCGTGCGTTGTTAGTATGGTCGGCTGCCTAATCTGCCTGCGATGCCCCCATGAAAATCTTCATCCGTCTGGCCGCGTGTCTCGCGCTGGCTGTGACTGCCCTGAGCGCTACGAGCGCCATGGCGCAAACGCCTTCGGGCGACCCCGTCAAGCTGCGAATCGGTTTTCAGAAATCCTCCACGCTGATCGCGATCCTGAAGGCGCGCGGCACCCTGGAACGGGCCGTGGCGCCGCTTAATGTGCGCATTGAATGGGGTGAATTCGCGAGCGGGCTGCCGCTTACCGAAGCGCTGAATGCGGGCGCGGTGGACTTCAGCGCCGACGTGGCAGATACCGTCCCGGTCTTTGCTCAGGCAGCCAACGCCAACTTCGTCTACGTCGCGCAGGAAACGCCGTCGCCCTCGGCGCAAGCCGTGATCGTGCATCGCGATGCACCCATCCACACGCTCGCCGATCTGAAGGGCAAGCGCATTGCGGTGACGAAGGCTGCCGGCAGCCACTACCTGCTGCTCGCCGCGCTGGCACGTGCCAAACTCTCGCCTGCCGATGTCAAGATCAGCTACCTGGCGCCCGCCGACGCGCGCGCGGCCTTTGAGCGCAACGACGTGGACGCGTGGTTCGCGTGGGACCCTTACGTGGCGTCCGTCGAGCAAGATCCGGGCGCGCGCATTCTGATTCGCGGGGACGGGCTTGCGTCATACCAGCGGTATTACCTTGCGTCCACGCCCTTTGCGCAAGCGCATCCGCAGATCATCGACATCGTGTTCAAGCAACTGGTTGAAGCGGGCGTCTGGACCAAGGCGCATCCGCAGGAAGCGGCGAAGATCCTGGCCCCGGTGTGGGGTCTCGACCAGGCGACGGTCGAGCGCGCCAACACGCGGCGCACCTACGTCGTGCGTGCGGTCGTGGCGAAGAACTTCGGCGAGCAGCAAGCGATTGCCGACATCTTCTATCAGGCGAAGCTGCTGCCCAAGCCCGTCGATACCGCCGGTGCGCTCGTCTGGGACTTCGCCGCGCGCAAGGCGGTCGCGGCGAATGTGGCGACGGCATCGCTGGCCGCCACACAGCCGTAATTTTCCGATGACCTCCCGTCAGTTCTCACCTTCACCGGGACGCCGGCGTCCGCTCGGCAGTCTCGCTGCCGACTTACTCAAACCACTTGAGATCGCATCATGGTCGAAGACGCCCGGTGCACCGATCCTCGAACATCCCTACGGCCGGCCGTCACGGCTTATAACGCGCCGGAGTCCCTGTCGGCTGACGAGGTTTATGCGCTTGGCGCATTCCTGTTGAATCAGAACGGCATTGCGCCGCCCGACGCGCGGCTCGATGCACAGTCTCTACAAAAAGTAAGGATGCCGAACTGTGACTGTTTCGTACCCGATCCACGTCCCGGCCGCCTCTGAATATCAAGGAGCAAAGCATGTCCGACCATTACCGAACAAAAAACGAAACGTTACCGCAACTGGCCATTCCATCACGCCGTCGTACATTGCTGAAGATAGCCGCCTTAAGCGCCGGAGCCACCAGCATCCTGACCGGCGGCGCCGCACTATTGGCGAGCCAGACGGCACGCGCCGAGGAGTCGGGGAAAACGTTCCGCATCGGTTATCAGAAGTACGGCAACTTCGTCGTTCTGAAGGCGCGGGGTACGCTCGACAAACGGCTCGCGGCGCAAGGCGTCACCGTGCAATGGCTTGAATTCCCCGCCGGACCGCAGCTCCTGGAAGGGCTCAACGCAGGCGCGGTCGATGCCGGTACGGTAGGTGAAACGCCACCGATCTTCGCTCAGGCCGCGGGCGTGGACTTCGTTTATGTTGGCAACGAACCGCCTGCACCGCAAGGCGAAGCGATTGTCGTGCCGCACGATTCGGCTATCCGTAAGGTAGAAGATCTGCGCGGCAAGAAAGTGGCCTTGAACAAGGGCTCGAATGTCCACTACCTGTTGGTCGTTGCGCTGAAGAAAGCCGGGCTTTCATATGCGGATATCCAGCCGGTCTATCTGGCTCCCGCCGACGCGCGCGCGGCGTTCGTGCAGGGCAGCGTCGACGCGTGGGTCATCTGGGACCCGTATCTCGCGGCCGTTGAACGTCAGGCGAACGCACGCGTGATTGCGGACGGCACCGGGCTGGTGCGCAACACGCAGTACTACCTTGCGACCCGTAAGTTCGCGACCGCCCAGCCGCAGCTTGTGCATGCGCTGCTGGAGGAACTTGACCACGTCGACAGATGGGGGCGCGACAACGTCCCGGATGCCGCGAAGCTTTTGTCACCGCTGGTCGGACTGGATCAGCCGACGCTTGAACGCGCATTGAAACGGACGGCCTATGGCGTGCAGCCGATCACGCCGGAGACCCTTGCGTACCAGCAACAGATTGCCGATACCTTCACCGAGCTCAAGCTGATTCCGAAAAAGCTGGTGGTGACCGATGCGCGCTGGAGCGTCGTTTAGGCTGGATATTGCGCTCCTGCATCACTAGAGACGCATAAGCAGAATTGGCGAGAACCTTAGCTTAAATAAATCGTTCATGCCTAAAGTGGGCATCGCTAAGATGAATCATCTGAACGGGGACGGGTGACTCGTTCGCACGAACATGGGCCGCACTTTTGTTCGTCGCGTCTGCGCTCGCTTCCTACTCGAAACTTGAACTTACACCCGCAAGGCAGGAGCCCCCAATGAATGTTTTCTGGTTCATTCCGACCCACGGCGACAGCCGTTATCTCGGCACGACGCAAGGCGCGCGCGCCGCGGACTACGACTACTTTCGCCAGATCGCGGTGGCCGCCGATACGCTCGGCTACGAGGGCGTATTGCTGCCGACGGGGCGTTCCTGCGAAGACGCATGGGTGGTTGCATCCAGCCTGATTCCGGCCACGAAACGCCTCAAGTTCCTCGTCGCGATCCGCCCGGGTCTGACCTCACCTGCGCTGTCTGCACGCATGGCGTCGACCTTCGACCGGCTCTCCGGCGGCCGTCTGCTGATCAACGTGGTGACGGGCGGTGACCCGATCGAACTGGCCGGTGACGGCGTGTTCAATGACCACAACACCCGCTATGAAGTCACGGACGAATTCCTGCAGATCTGGCGCGGTCTGCTCGAGTCGTCGCATGAAGGCGGCACGATCGATTTCGAGGGCAAGCATCTGAGCTCGAAGGGCGGCAAGGTACTTTATCCGCCCGTGCAGAAGGCGCATCCGCCGCTGTGGTTCGGCGGCTCGTCGCCGGCTGCGCACGAGATCGCGGCCGATCATATCGATACCTATCTGACCTGGGGTGAACCGCCTGCTGAAGTTGAAAAGAAGCTCGCCGATATCCGTCGCCGCGCAGCCGATAAAGGCCGCGAGATCAAGTTCGGCATTCGCCTCCATGTGATCGTGCGCGAGACAGAACAGGAAGCGTGGGCCGACGCGGACAGGCTCATCAGCAAGCTCGACGACGAAACCATCCAGCGCGCTCAGGCATCGTTTGCAAAGATGGATTCGGAAGGCCAGCGGCGCATGGCCGCGTTGCATGGCGGTCAGCGCGACAAGCTCGAGGTCTATCCGCATTTGTGGGCCGGTGTCGGCCTCGTACGTGGCGGTGCGGGCACGGCGCTGGTGGGCAATCCGGAGCAGGTCGCGGGCTTGATGAAAGAGTACGCGGCGCTCGGTATCGACACGTTCATTCTGTCGGGCTATCCGCATCTTGAAGAGTCGTACCGGTTCGCCGAACTCGTATTCCCGCTGCTGCCGCGTGAACAGAAAGAGCGCACGTCGGGACCGTTGTCGGGGCCGTTCGGTGAAATCGTCGGCACGTCGTATTTGCCGCGCGCGTCGCAAAGTTGAACCCGGAGGTCCGATGAACGTCGCCCCGTTTTTTCGCCGCGCCGGTGTACAGGCCGCGCCATGGCTCGTGCCCATCCTGATCCTGATCGCATGGGAACTGGCTGCGCGCACGGGCGGTTTGTCGTCGCGGGTATTGCCCGAGCCCCTGGCTGTTGTCAAAGCGGCGTGGGAGCTGATCCAGTCGGGCGACATGTGGGCGAACGTGAAGGTCAGCGCATGGCGCGCGTTGACGGGCTTCGCGATCGGCGGTGGTATCGGCTTCGTGCTCGGGCTGGGGACAGGACTCTTCAAGCCGGCTGAGATCGCTCTCGACTCGACCGTGCAGATGATCCGCAATATCCCTGCGCTCGCGATGATTCCCTTGGTGATCCTGTGGTTCGGTATCGGTGAGGAAGCGAAGTTGTTCCTGGTCGCACTGGGCGTATTTTTCCCTGTCTATACGAACACGTATCACGGCATTCGTTCCGTTGATGCAGACCTGATCGAGATGGCTCGCAGCTACGGACTCTCGGGCTTTGCGCTGTATCGCGACGTGATTCTGCCGGGGGCATTGCCTTCCATTCTGGTGGGCGTGCGGTTTGCGTTCGGGTTGATGTGGGTGATGCTGATTGTGGCTGAGACCATCTCCGCGCAATCGGGGATTGGCTATATGACGATGAATGCGCGCGAGTTCCTGCAGACTGATGTGGTGGTGGTCGGCATCCTGCTTTATGCGCTGCTCGGCAAGCTCGCCGACATGCTCGCGAAGTCGATCGAGCGCGCAACGCTGCGTTGGCATCCTGCGTATCAGAAGGGAGCAAAACCGTGACATCAAGCTATGCATCGTATGCATCGGGCAAAGTCTTGCTGGAAGATGGCGAGTTGGACGTTGCCACACGCGGACGTGCACCGGCGGCGGTTGCGCCCCGTGAGCTCCCTGCTGACATGGCGGTCTCGCTGCAAGGCGTCGATAAGCATTTCGGCGAGCGCAAGGTGTTGTCGAGCTTTGATTTCGCCATTGAACGAGGCAGTTTTGTATCGATAGTCGGCCGCAGCGGCTGCGGCAAGTCTACGTTGTTGCGCCTGATCGCGGGGCTTGAAAAAGCGACCGGTGGTGTTGTTCAGCGTAATGCGGCTGCGGGATCCAGTGTGCTTGAGACTCGCATCATGTTCCAGGATGCACGTTTGCTGCCGTGGAAAAGCGTGCTGCAAAACGTCATGCTCGGCTTGCCGCGTTCGTCTCGTGAGGATGCCCGGGCGACGCTGGCTGAAGTGGGCCTGAGCGCGCGGGAGGGCGATTGGCCGGCGCAACTGTCGGGTGGTCAGCGGCAACGGGTGGCGCTTGCGCGTGCGCTGGTGCACCGGCCAGACCTGTTGTTGCTGGATGAACCACTGGGCGCGCTTGATGCGCTGACGCGCATTGAAATGCATGCGTTGATTGAGCGTTTGTGGCGCGAGCATCGCTTTACCGCACTGCTTGTCACGCACGATGTGCAGGAAGCGGTGGCGCTGGGCGAGCGGATTGTGCTGATCGAAGCGGGGAAGATTTCCTTCGATGCCGCCATCACCTTGCAGCGTCCGCGTTTGCGCACGGCGGAAGGGTTTGCCGAGTTGGAAGAACAGGTCTTGTCGCGTGTTCTCAGGAACGGTGCGCAGCCGGGCTAGATTTGGTTATCGATCACTCATTGCCGCTGTCTATTGGCCCCGGCACTATTTAATCAATACGGAGCATTACCATGGGCATTACGGCGATCAATGTACGCAACCAGTTCAAGGGGCATATCAAGGAGATTATTCGCGGTTCGGTGGTCTCGGAAGTCGATGTGGAAACGCCGTATGGAATTGTCACGTCGGTGATTACTACGCGGTCGATCGATGAGCTCGAACTGAAGGTAGGGAGTGAAGTTATTGCGTTTGTGAAGTCTACGGAGGTTTCTATTGCGAGGCTTTGAGGGGCGGCGGGGGTTAGGGTCTGGGGTTAGTGGCCGGGGTGGTCGGTTCTGGGTTAGCGGTCGGGGTTGATGCCGGGTTGCTGCTTTCGGCCGTGGTGGTCTGCGAGAGTTGGATATTCTCTTTATCACTATTAGCCACTGTGCGTGGCGGCACGTCATTTCTTTGTCCAAAGCGACAAAGAAACGAAGCAAAGAAAACGCTTTCAAACACGCTACCCTAAGTGTCCACAGCGTGCAGTTTTGATTCATAGGTGCCCCAAAAGCACGGTGCTCGCCAGAGCGGAGGATGTTTGAACCCCTCCTTCTCGCGAATCCTGACACGAACACGCTTCGCCCCGTACGCTCTCGGGCAAGCACCATTCGCCCGGCAACCCGCTCGGCCCCACCCGCATTTAAGGCTTCGTTTCTTGGTAGGTTCGGTGAGTGGCTTGCGCTGGAGGTGTAATGGTCTAATTTCGCTCTCGGGCAAGCACCATTCACCTGGCAACCCGCTTGGCCCCACCCGCATTTAAGGCTTCGTTTCTTGGTAGGTTCGGTAAGTGGCTTGCGCTGGAGGGCCCCCGTGGCCAGCTTCGCCAATCACAGCCTGATGTCTATTTACCGCTTCAACCTTCGGCGAGTCGGCTGCATGGAATTCGTTGATTACGGCCTCACGCATCCTGTGGCCTCGTTTCAACGTAGGTTGGCAAGATAGTTCGTCATGCATACAATTGGTGGTCGGTCGTCCGCGGATAGCGCGGGGTGCTCCTTGGGCAGGTTCAATCACTGGTGGCGAAGCGTGTGGGTATCCGTGTTCGGAGAAGGAGGGTTTCACAAATCCGTGGCTCTGGCGAGCAGCGTGCTTTTGGGGCACCTATGAATCAAAACTGCACGCTGTGGACACTTAGGGTAGAGCGGTTAAAGCGTTTTCTTTGCTTCGTTTCTTTGTCGCTTTGGACAAAGAAATGACGTGCCGCCACGCACAGTGGCTAATAGTGATAAAGAGAAAATCCGAGTCAGGCAGACCGCTAACACTGAAAGCAGCAACCCGGCACTGAACCCGACCACTAACCCAGAACCGACCACCCCGGCCCCGACCAACCACTAACCCCAGAACCTAGCACCCCGGCACCGACCCTGACCGCAAACCTCGGAACCTAACCCCCAAACCACTAACCCCGACCAACAATTCGCCGCGCAGGCTCGTCGCAACTGCCCCTGGCGAAGTTCGATCGATTGATCCCGGTGATCTTGATGCAATTTTTAGTGACCGGTCAATATAATGAAAACCGCCGCCACGGCGAACCAATAAAAGCCCACGACCTAAGCACGTCAAACGCTAGCCTGGTTCAAGCAGATACGATTCGCCCGCAGCGAGGATATCCCGCTTAGAACGCCGGAATAATCGAACCCTTGAACTGAGTATTAATGAAATTCTTCACATCCGGCGACTCATACGCGGCGACCAGTTTCTTGACCCAGGGTGCGTTGCGATCCTGAGTGCGAACGGCGATCAGATTGGCGTAAGGACCCTTCAGGTCTTCAATGGCAATAGCGTCTTTCGTAGGCGACAGGCCCGCTTTCACGGCGTAGTCCGTATTGATCGACGCGGCGGCGAGGTCGTCAAGCGAACGCGGCAATTGCGCCGAGTCGAGTTCGATCAGCTTGATGCCCTTCGGGTTCTCGATCACGTCGAGCGGCGTTGCGTTCACACCATCTTTACCCACGCCGGCCTTCAACTTGATGATGCCGTTTTTCTGCAGCAGCAACAGCGCGCGATTGCCATTCGACGGGTCATTCTGGATACCGACTTTCGCCCCTTGCGGCAGGTCTTTCAACGACTTGAACTTCTTCGAGTAGAAGCCCATTGGCGCAACATAGGTCAGGCCCACGTTGACGATCTTGTAGCCGCGCTGCTTGATCTGGCTGTCGAGGAACGGCTGGTGCTGGAAGCCGTTTGCATCGAGGTCGCCAGCGTCAAGGGCGGCGTTGGGCTGGATGTAATCGTTGAATTCGATCACCTTGATCTTGAGGCCTTCGCGCGCCGCAACCTTGGATACTTCGGTCCAGATCTGCGCGTCGGGGCCGCTCATGGTGCCGATTCTAAGCGGGGCGTCTTCCGCATGGGCGACGCCAAAGACAGCGCCGAGTGCGACGAAGGCAATACTTGCAAGAACAGTTCTACGATGCATGTTGAAACTCTTTCTGGTTGGCAGGCGCGAATCCTCTCATGACTTGCGCACTAGCCTAACCATTCTGTTTTCATGTGTTTATGCAAATTTGAAAGCTTAGCTAAGATCCGGTGCATGCGAGAAACAGGGTTGGCATGCACCGATTGCCGGCTAGTTGTCGCTTGTCATTCCTTCCAGAAAACAAGTGCCCGCAATTCGATGCTTCTGCGCGGCGCGGCGCCGTCCGGTGTGGTCGGATCTTCAAACGCCGTGTGTGCGGTTAGACGGGCCGTGCCGTCGTCGCGAGAGTCGTAGATCTTGAGCAGCAGCGCTTCGTCGGGCCGTAGCTTCGGGAAGTAATACCAGCGATGCGCCGGGTTATGCGTGAAGGAAAAGGTCTCGCCGACCTTGTCCTTGTACACAAGATCGCTTGGCACCAGATCGCTCGCCGCGATCGAGCGTGCGTCGCAGAGGGCGAGGGGTAGCTGCTCGACTACGTCGAGCGGCCGCCACAGGTTGATGATCGCAAAGCGGTGCTTGAGGCGTTGAGCGGCTTCATCGGCGGTCAGATGGTCACGCACCCGACGCGGCCCGGAGACGAATGTCTGGTCGTTGTGTACACGCCTCACAGGCTCGCGCAAGGACGAGGTGGCGCGCGAGCCGTTCAAGCTGTCGCGCAAGGTGTGATCGAATACCACAACCTTCTCGGCGCCCGTCGCCTTGATCAGGACCTGTGCGGATTCGTTGTAGTAGATCGAGCGGATAGCGGCGTCGTCGCTGAAGTCGGTCAGCGCGCTCGCGTGCGCGATGCGTTCAAAGCCGCTTTTATCCAGCGATAGCTCTCCCGCCGCGGCGAGCGGACGAGCGTCGCGGATCGTCACGCGCCGGGGTTCGAGTGCGCCGGAAGTCCAGGGCACGCCAGGCGGCGGCTCGAACGTGTAGCTCACCGGCCGCCCTTCGCCAGCACGCAAATAATTGAGTTCAGCCTCTACCGCGTGCAGTGTTTCTGCGCGCGGACGTTCTTCGAATACGGTGCTCATGGTCGTTCCTCGGCCTGGAAGTCAGAACTTTCTAAGCTATACCCGCATGACTCGAAGCTGAACGAATAAAATTCCATAAGGTTATTCGGTCGGCATGGCGATAACCCTACTTGCTGGCGAAGTATTCGGGAAGACGAAAACCATCGTAGAAATGGTTGTTCAGGATGGCCTGCTGAAACGCGGGCGACTGATACGCATCGACAATGTCCCGCGTGCTGCGCGATGTCTTGTTCACAGCCCTCACCACGACCTGGTTGATGTACGGCGGCGTCATCTGCTCCAGGGCGAGCGCGTCGGTGAGTTTGTAACCGCTGAAGATCGCGAAATTGCCCTGGATGGCGGCGAAATCGACGTCATCGAGCGCACGCGGCGCCTGCGCATTTTCAAGCGGAACAATCTTGATGCCGGCCGGATTCGCGATCACGTCACGCTCGGTCACATCCACTGGATTGCTGTTCGGACGAAGCTTGATCCAGCCGATCCGCTGCAAGATCTTGAGCGCGCGCTCCAGGTTGACCGGATCGTTGGGCACGGCCACTGTCGCGCCGGCCCGGACGTCCGTCAACGCATGGTGCTTCTTCGAATAAAGGCCCATTGGCGGCGTGGGTACTTGCACGACGGCAACCAGATCGGTTCCGTTGCGGTCGTTGTATGACTTCAGATAAACCTCGTGCTGCATGACATCGGCTGTGATCTCCCCACGATACACCGCCTGGTTAGCCTCCAGCCCCGTGCTGAATTCCACGTACTTGATCGTGTAACCCTTCTGGCGCAATTGCGGTTCGACACCGGCCTTGAATTCATCGGCGTAAGGCCCCGGCACGAAGCCGATGCGCAGTTCGTTTGCACCAGCGGCGCGGGCACTGAATGGAGCGAGCGCAGCGCACAGCGCCAACGCAAGGAGGAAGGGGCGTTTAGACATGAGGGGATAAATAGAGGAAGTAAATGACCGCATGCGCGCCCACAAGCAACGCATGACAGCGAAATCAAAGCGAACGGCGCGCAACGTTTCAACGCGCGGCTCGTTGTTCAGAACGTTTCCTTGAACGGACGCAGATCAAGTTCCTGCGTCCATGCGCTTCTATGCTGGTGGTGCAACTGCCAATAGCTCTCTGCTATGGCGCTTGCATGTAGCAAGCCATCGTCACCGGCCTGCTGCACGCGCTGCGGCGCGGATTGCCGCAGACGCTCGCCGTCAATACCCCCATCAATCACGATATGCGCGACATGCACGTCCTGGGCGCCGAACTCGCGCGCGAGGGTCTGGCTGAGAGAGCGCAACGCCGCCTTCGAAGCAGCAAACGCCGCGAAGGGTGGTTTGCCGCGCAACGCGGCCGTAGCGCCCGTGAACAGCAGCGTGCCGCGCCCCGTTGAACTGCCGCCATTCAGTCCATTGTTCAAGATCCGGCGCAGCGCTGCCTGCGCAAACAGGAAACCGCCGAGCACGCCGGTACGCCACGCTTGCTCGAAGTCCGCTGCGCTCAGTTCAAGCGTGGGCGCACGGCTTGCACCGCCTGCGTTGAATACGGCCGCCGTTAGCGGACCAAGTTCACGCACGCGCTCGGCAAGCTCGGCAACGGTTGCTTCATCCGAAATATCGCCAGGCAATGCGTGGGCCACGCCGCCTGAGGCGCGAATCTCTGCGGCGATGCTCTCCACACGTTCGGCCGTGCGTCCCGTGAGGGCGACCGTGAAGCCGCCCTCCGAGAAGCGCCGGGCGACTGCTGCGCCCAGTCCCGCACTGGCGCCGACCCCGGCGATCCACGCGACCGGCGGTTGTTCATGCGGAAGACTGGAAGGTGACTGGATGGTTGAGTTCATGGCGGTGAAGTTAGACCGGCTCGTGGCGATTGGAAAGGAAGAAAACACGATAACGTTATTCGACATGGCGAGATTGATTCTAGTCTTCGGCCATCTTTTGCGTTCGGCGTGGTTTGTATATGCGGATCGATTGGTTGAGGCCACTGCGAGGCGGTCGTAAGGTGCATATCGAAACGTCGGGGTCCTTTGTCATGCCGCCGCGCATGCCTGAGCTTCAATCGTAAGACCCGAATATCCCCACCCTCAAGCTGGCGATCCCCTTTCAGGAGACACATAATGAACGCAGCCGTCGCAAGTACTACGGAGTCGGTCCAGGTCACGCCGCTGTCGGCATTCATAGGGGCGCAAATCAGCGGCGTCGATCTATCGCAGCCACTCGACACCCATCAGGTTGCGCAGATTCGCGCGGCGTTGTTGAAGTGGCGCGTGATCTTCTTTCGCGAGCAGTTCCTCACGCACGCGCAGCACGTGGCGTTCTCCGCGCAGTTCGGCGAGCTTACGCTGGGGCATCCCGTGTTTGGGCACGTTGACGGGCACCCCGAGATCTATTCCATTTCCAAGTATCGCAAGGCAACGCGTTTCGAAGGACAGGCGTTGTTGCGTCCGTGGACCGGCTGGCATACCGACGTAACGGCTGCCGTCAATCCGCCGTTCGCATCGATCCTGCGGGGTGTCACCATTCCGCCCTATGGCGGCGACACGCAATGGACAAGCCTTGTTGCCGCGTACGAAAAACTCTCGGCGCCGCTGCGTGATTTTGTCGATGGCTTGCGCGGCGTGCATAAATTTACGGCGCCCGCCGGGGCCAGTGCCACCAGCGCATTTGAGCAAGCCGTGCAGCAACGCGCACTGGTCACTGAACATCCGTTGGTGCGCGTGCATCCTGAAACCGGCGAGCGGGCGCTGTATGTCAGCCCAAGTTTCCTGAAGCACATTGTTGGTGTGACGCCGCGTGAGAGTCAGGCGATTCTCGAACTGCTGTGGGAGCACGTGACGCGTCCGGAGTTCACGGTACGGTTCAAATGGGAACCCGGCAGCATAGCGTTCTGGGACAACCGGTCGACGGCGCACCTCGCGCCATCGGATATCTTCGACCTGGAGTTCGACCGGCAACTGTATCGGACAACGCTGGTGGGCGACGTGCCGGTGGGACCGGACGGTCGTGCTTCGGTCGCCCTGGAAGGGTCGCCGGTCAATGCGGCAGCAGCCGTGGCATTGAACTGAAATCGGTTACGGAACTCCCCCCTCCGTGAATTCGGGGGGATGGATGGAAACCAACGTCAGGCGCGCGGCAGCCGCCGGTTGTCGATCCACATGCGAGCCCAGCGCGCAGCGTAAGCAATGGCGAGATCGGATTCGAAGAAGTAGTCGAGCGCGTCGAATACATAAGCGCGCTTTTGCAGCGACGCTTCGTCCTGAATCACGAGATTGGCGGCGAACAATCCGCTGGGCAGCGCTTGTGCCGCGGGAGCGACTTCATAACCCTTGTAATGCATGCTTGTTTTTCCTCCGGTACACAATGCAGTGGAATGCATGTGCCCCACATTAACGAGCCTCGCAAGACAATGGAAACAAGCATTTGGCAAAAGCAAACCCGTTGCAGCCAGGGATTGGAAAGAAGAAAAAGTTGCGAAGCATGTGCATGAGAGAACGCGCCTGATCAGGCGGCCACGTCCTGCGGCACGCTGAAGTCCGCCAGTATTTCATCGCGCAAGCGCACGAACGCGGCATCGCTGCGATTGCGCGGCCGTTCCAGATCGACCTTCACGATCTTGCCAATACGCCCCGGCCGCGCCTGCATGACGACCACGCGGTCGGCAAGGAACACGGCTTCGTCAACGTCGTGGGTGACCAGGATCATGGTGATCCGCTCGTGTTCCCAGATGCGTCGCAACTCGTTCTGCAGGCGGCTGCGCGTGAGCGCATCGAGCGCGCCGAACGGCTCGTCGAGCAGCAGGAGCTTCGGCCGGTTGACGAGCCCCCGGGCGATTGCCACGCGCTGAGCCATGCCGCCCGAAAGCTGATGCGGATGATGCCCTTCATTGCCCTTCAGGCCGACCAGCGCGATATGCTCGGCGACCGCACGGCGTTTCTCTTCCTTGCTACGCCCTGAATTCTTCAGCGCAACCGCAATGTTCTGCTCGACGTTGAGCCACGGAAACAGCCTGTGATCCTGGAACACGATACCGCGCGCAAGATCGGTGGTGCGAACGCGCTCGCCGCTGAATTCGATATCGCCATCGAACTGGTCGTCGAGTCCTGCAATCAGACGCAGCAGGGTGGATTTGCCGCAACCGCTGGCCCCCACGATAGCCACGAACTCACCGCTCTTCACCGACAGGTCGATGCGATCGAGCACAGGCACGGCGTGGTCGTCGCCGGCAAAACGCTTGGAGACGTGATGCAGGTTCAGATCGCTTGTTCGGGTGTTGGGGACAGTCGCCATGATGATATGGACTCTTTATGAAATATTAAAAATGCGCAATCACATGGCCGGATCGCGAAACCAGCGTTGCTGGATGGCACGGGCTAACGCATTCAACGCCCACCCGGTGATGCCGATCACGATCACGCCGAACACCACGAGATCCATGCGGAACTGTTCGCTGCCGTCGACCAGCGTGTTGCCGATGCCGCTGCCGGCGACCAGCAGATACTCCGCACCGAGCGTTGCAAGCCACGAATAGATGAGCGCGAGATAGATGCCGGTGAAGATGGACGGCAACGCAGCGGGAAGCACGACGTGTCTGACGGTCTGCAACTTGCTGTAGCGGAACACGCGGGCGACATCGAGCAGCGCAGGGGAGACCGCGCGGATGCCGTCGCTCGTATGCGCGACCACGGGCACCAGCGCGGCGAGCGAAAGGAACACGACTTTCGCGACATCGCCGAGACCGAACCATACGGAAATCAGCGGTATCCAGGCAAACAGGGAGACCTGCTTGAACGCATTGAAGCTAGGTCCGATCAGCCGGTTCGCGAAGGGCGAGACACCGAGCAACGCACCCAGCACGAGCCCAAGACTTGCGCCGAGCGTGAAGCCGGTGAGTTCGCGTGCAAGCGATGCCGAGAGCGCCCGCCACAGCGCACCGCTTCGCGCCTGATCGATAGCGGTATGCAACACCTGCGCAGGCGAAGTCATCATGCCGTGCCCGGCGACCACATGACGCGAGACAAACCACCAGGAGAACAGGGCGACAGCCGGAATGACCCAGCCGCGCCAGCGTCCCGTTTTGCCCGGTTCGCCCGACGCTGCGATAGCCGCGGAGCCGGTTTCGAGTTCAAGAGACGACGTGGCCATTTCGATACTCCTTCAGGCCGGCCGCGCGGGCGACAGCTTGTGTTCCAGAACCGTAAGCAGGCGATCCGCCGCATACCCGATCGCACCCACGATGAGCACCGATGCAAGCACCAGATCGAGCTGGAACAACTGCCGTCCGTACACGATCAGATAACCCAGCCCTTCCGACGATGCCACCAGTTCAACCACGACCAGCGTGAGCCATGCCTTGGTGAACGCGAGGCGAATACCGGTGCCGATGACCGGCACGGCCGAAGGCAGGATCACGCTGAAGATCGTCTGGCGGCGTGAATAACGGAACACGCGCGCAACATCGAGATACGCGGGGGGTGTCCGGCGGAATCCCTGCAGCGTGCTCAAGGTGACTGGCACGAGCGCGGCATGCCCGATCAGCAAATACTTCAACGGCTCGCCGATACCCACCACGATCATGAGAAACGGCAGCCATCCCAGTACCGGCACCTGCACGACGGCATTGAAGCTGGGCAGAATGTAAGCCTCGGCTGTGCGCGACAGTCCCAGCCATGCGCCAAGCAGCAAGCCGAGCACGACGCCGCCGGTGAATCCGACCGCGATCCGCGACAGACTCGCGCCGATATGCATCCACAGTTCGCCGGTGCTGGCGAGGCCGCCGAGGGTATCGAAGACGAGGGTGGGCGACGGCAGGATTTGCGGCGAGATCCAGCCGTAGTGGGACCCGAGCACCCACAACACGGCGCAAGCCACGGGCACGAGCCAGGGCAACGCGATCCAGCCCAGCGAGCGCGCCACGCTCGCCGCGTGACCGTGCGCGTTGTCGAGCGAAGCCTGGCGGCGGTTGGGAGACACAGTGCGAGCAATGCTGTTCGCCATGACCGGCTTCTCCAGAAAAGTTCAGACGTTCACGATGCCAGCGGCTTGCCGGACGGATCGAAACGGGGCCAGTAGTTCTCGAGCTTTAGCGTTTTCAAGGCCTGATCGAGATACTTCGGTTCGAACCAGCCGTTCACGCTCACGGGCTGACGGATCAGGTTAAGACGCAGCGCGTCGTCGGCAACGGCCTGATAGCGCGCCACGATAAACGGATCGATCAACGGCGAGGTGCGCTCCTTGAGTGTCTGGTTCGCGTACTCCGATTGCCACGATTCCACTGGCACACCGCTCTTCGCCCACAGCGTGAAAAGCGCGCTGCGATTGGCTTCGTCCGAGGACCACTGCGACGCTTGCACGACGGACGTCACTACCTTTTGCACGATGTCGGCGTGGTCATGGTCGAAGTCGTCGAGGACCAGCAGATGCGCTTGTCGCGTGTACTGCAAGCCACCGTCACGCGATGCGTAGATGATCTTCGCGAGACCCTGCCGCTGGAGCTTGAAGAGCTTGAAGTCGAGAAACACGGCGTCCACGCCCTTCGATGCAAGCGCGGCTTGCGACGCGGCGTCGTCGAGATTGATCACGCGCAGGTCGCGCTCGGAGAGACCGTTCGCCTTCAGGACGTTATCGACTACAAGTTGCAGGTTGGTGCCGCGAAAGATCGCGACTCGCTTGCCCTTTAGGTCCTTGACGCTTTTGATGTCGGAGTCGGGCGGCACGGCCAGGTAGACGCCCGTACGCACGCCGGATTCCAGCAGCAATTTTGTCTTGAGGCCATTCGCGCGGCCGAGCACGGCGGGCAGGTCGCCCTGGTAGGCGAAGTCGATCTGACGATTCGCCAACGCCTCGTTGACCGCGGGTCCGGCGCCTTTGAAGAACAGCCATTCCACCTTGACGCCGTCGGGTTTGAGCGCGTCTTCCACGCGGTGCTGCAACTGGGCGGTCGCGGCCGGCGAGCCGCCGAACACGGGCGGATCGCCATAACCTTGCGTCGCCACGCCGATCCGGACGACAGCCGGGGCGGCAGCCAGGACGCTCGTGGCGGCAACCATGCCCAGCGTGACAATGAGGGAATGCAGAAGGGATCGTAGGGTCATTGAATTCGTAAGGAAGACACAATGAAGGGGAAGCGAAAGGCAGCGCGGCCTGCAACGCTGCCGGGGGCGGGATCAGTTTGGTGCAGGCGTACCGCGCAACGCGCGGCTGCGCCGGCCGTCGATACCCGCGGGCACATCACCATGCACCGTCGCGCGCCGGACCACGCGGCGTGCGCTCTCGTCGTAATCCGCTACCGCGTAGTGCTGCGTTGCCCGGTTGTCCCAGATCGCCACGTCGCCTTGGGTCCAGCGCCAGCGCACCGTGTTTTCGAGGCGCGTGACGTGATCGTGAAAGAGCTCTTTCAGGCGATCCGAATCGCGTTGTGACAAGCCGACGAAGCGCTGCACGAAATGCCCCAGCACGAGGCTGCGTTCGCCTGTTTCCGGATGCACGCGCACGACCGGATGTTCGGTTTCATAGACCGTCGAGGTGAACTGTTCGCGATACGCGCGCTCGGCGTCGGTGGCGGGTGCGCTGCGGTTCGCCGCGTAGTCGTAGGTATTCGTATGAATGGCCCACAGAGAGTCCGCCAAGGCGCGCAGCGGGTCCGGCAGACGGGCGTAGGCCTCGGCAGTGTTGGCCCAGACCGTATCGCCGCCAGCGGGCGGGATTACCACGCCTCGCAGGATCGAGATCTTTGGATAGGCTTCCACGAAGGTCACGTCCGTATGCCAGGAATTGGCGCGCGTGCCGTCCTTCGAGTCGAGTTCGAGCAGACGATTGCTGCCGGCAACCGATGGCACCGTTGGATGAGCGACGGTTTCGCCGAAGCGGCTGGCGAACGCTTCCTGCGCGGCGTCGTCCAGATGCGACTGACCGCGAAAGAAGATCACCTTATGCCGCAGCAGCGTGGCGTTGATGGCCGCGATGGTCGAGTCGGCCAGATCCGGCCCGAGGCGTACGCCGCGGATTTCGGCGCCGATCCGGCCGCCTACTGCATGGACGTCGAGGTCCAGCGCGGTTGAGGATTCGGCGGCAACGGCAGGCGTGGCGATGAGGGTCATCGGGTGCTCCTTGGGGAATCGTTGGATATTGTCGGGTGTCGTTGTTGATCGTTGTCGATCGTTGTGTATCGGGATGCTTGCGCGCTGGGGCAGGCGGAAAAATGCAGCGGCAATAAATTGAAGCATCCGTGCGCGGGCGCGGCAACGAAGCGATTGGACTTTGCTTTACACACCGGACATGGGTCGTTTATGAGGGACCCTTAATGACACTCCGTGACGCTGGCTTAATAGGGATCGATTCCGGATCGATAGGTTTTCTATTCATCGTCAGATATCCAAATGAATAAAAGATGGTTCCTGTACGTTTAAGTTTGACCTACCTTGTACTTAGCGGTAGCCCGTACCGGAACGCTTTCAAGGAGAACTGCGATGTCTGAACCGAGAGCTATTTTTAGAAACTGGGGGAGTGAAGTGCTGCGGCACTGGCGCGAGCGGCGTACGGTGGCCGTTGATCAGTCGCGCGGGGCGGCACGCGAGCCGTACGACCTTGAACGCATCGCAACGTGTGCATGCAGCGGCTATTTCCACACGGGTTACGCGCTCGATCCGTTTGTTTTCACGCCGGAGTTACCGTTCAGGGATTAGCCAAGGGTTTTTCGCTCGCGCCGGTGGACGGAGTTGGGGGTGGGGGTTGATGCCGGGTGGTTGTTTCTGGGTTTGTGGTCGGGGTCTATGCCGGGTTGGTGCTTTCAGTGTTAGTGGTCTGCGAGAGTCGGATTTTCTCTTTATCACTATTAGCCACTGTGCGTGGCGGCACGTCATTTCTTTGTCCAAAGCGACAAAGAAACGAAGCAAAGAAAACGCTTTTTAACCACGCTACCCTAAGAGACTGTTGCGAAATTACAAAAAGGGGCTGTTAACTTTTTGGCTCTGGTGTTAACTTCTGTCTTGTTTTCCCTGACAGGAAGCCATGGCTAAGGAACTTATAGACGACCAATTATGGGCACTCATCGAACCGTTGCTGCCCAAAGCTGCGCCGCGCAATCGCCGGTATGCAGGACGCAAGCCAATACCTGATCGCGCCGTGCTCACAGGCATCGTGTTCGTGCTGCGCGCAGGCCTCGCGTGGAATTTGCTGCCGCAGGAAATGGGCTGCGGGTCGGGCTCCACTTGCTGGAGGCGCCTGGACCAGTGGCATAAAGCGGGCGTATGGCAACGCATGCACGAAACGATGCTGGCGGAACTGCGCCGTCGGGGCCAACTCGATATGGCCAGAGTACTGGTCGACAGCTCCTCCATTCGCGCGTTGTACGCGGGAAAAAACAGGCCCAAACCCCACGGACCGGCGCAAACTCGGCAGCAAACACCATATCATCGTCGATGCGCAAGGCATCCCGCTCGGCGTCATCCTGACGGGCGCAAACCGCCATGACGTCACTCAGCTTGACCCACTGGTCGAAGCCATTCCGCCAATTCGAGGCAAGCCAGGACGGCCCTTGCGTAAGCCCAAAATTGTTCAGGGCGACCGAGGCTATAGCTCTGAGCCACATCGGCGACGCTTTCGCAAACGCGGCATCACTCCTGAACTCGCGAAACTGCGCTCACCCCATGGCAGTGGTCTAGGCAAAACACGTTGGCCTGTCGAGCGTACGATCGCTTGGCTGCACTCCTATCGCCGCCTGAAGATGCGCTACGAGAAATATGCGCACATACACGAAGCCTTCCTCACGCTCGCGTGCGCTTTAACTTGCTGGACCCGGCTAAAAAATATGCAAACTTAATTCTGCAACAGTCTCTAATACTACAGCCGTAGATTTTTTTACTATAATTCATTAGTACTACTATGTGAGTATAAACCGATGCGAGCAATTGCGAAATCGTGGGAACGTGAACTGTACGCATTGCATGAACGTCTCGAACACCTGTTCAGACGCCCTGAACCCCGGCAGCGCTCACTGGCGTATATGAAGGGGCTGCTGGGCACAGTCGAGCGCAAGAACGGCTGGCAACTTGCCGAATGGATTGGCGAGGCAACACCGGACGGCGTGCAGCACCTGCTCGAGCGGGCACAGTGGGACGCCGACGCCGCGCGCGATGTACTGCGCCAATACGTGGGTGAACGACTCGGCGAGCGTGATGCAGTGCTGATCGTGGACGAAACTGGTTTCGTCAAGAAAGGTGAGCACTCGGCCGGCGTGCAACGCCAATACAGCGGCACGGCGGGCCGAATCGAGAATTGCCAGGTCGGCGTATTCCTCTGCTATGCCGGTCATGGCGGCAGTGCATTCATCGACCGCGAGCTGTATGTGCCGCGGGCATGGACCGATGACCCAGCTCGCTGCAAAGCAGCCGGCGTCCCGCCGACGTTGGAGTTTGCAACGAAGCCACAGCTCGCGCGCAGCATGCTTGAGCGTGCGCTGGATGCCGGCCTGCCATGCGGCTGGGTCACAGGTGATGAGGTTTATGGTGGTGACCGTGACCTGCGATTGTGGCTGGAGTCACGCGGGCAGGCCTTCGTGCTGGCAGTCGCAAAGAATGAGCCGCTATGGTGGCAAGGGCCGAAGTACGTTCGCGCAGACAAGATAGCCGAAGCGTTGCCGTCAACGGCATGGGAGCGCCTATCGGCTGGCGTGGGCGCCAAAGGCGAACGTCTGTACGATTGGGCAATGACGCCACTGTGGAGGCTGCAGATCACCGCCGAGGAATATAGCTTCGGACACTACCTGCTGGTACGGCGCAGTCTGGATGAAAAGCGCGAGCATGCCTACTATGTCGTCTACGCTCCATGCAGTAAAGCTTCACTGCAGATTCTGGTGAATGTCGCAGGACGCAGATGGGAAATCGAAACTGGCTTCGAGGCGACCAAGGGGGAGTGCGGCCTGGATCAGTATGAGGTGCGTCTATGGCGCGGGTGGTACCGCCATATCACCCTGGCACTTCTGGCGCACGCAGTACTTGTCACCCTTCGGATCGAGGGTAAAAAAAACTCCTGAAGGCATGATGCCTCTCAGCCCGCAGGAAATTCGTCGACTGTTATGCCGCCTGTTATGGCGCGCCGTCCATCCGATCAATCATGTGATTGCATGGTCAATTTGGCGACGTACTCACCAGTGGCGCGCACAACAGTCCCATTACCGACGCCGTGGTTTTACCCCGCCTGTCAGTTAGTATCTACGGCTGTAGTACTAAGTGTCCACAGCGTGCAGTTTTGATTCATGGGTGCCCCAAAAGCACGGTGCTCGCCAGAGCGGAGGATGTGTGAACCCCTCCTTCTCGCGAATCCTGACATGAACACGCTTCGCCCCGTACGCTCTCGGGCAAGCACGAACGCCCACGAATGAGCACTGTCTCACGCGCATTCGCTGCCGCGCTTCTTGGTGCGTTGGCCGAGCGTGCGCTGCTTTTTGGTGCGCTACACGGCCGAACGCATATTTACGGCTTCACGTTTGGCGGGTTGTTGCGCGGCCTGCACGATTCTTTTCGCCAGCTACGGCCTGCGCACCATTGCGGCTTCGTTTCTATGAAGGTTGGCTACGTGGTTCGTTATGCATACAAATTCGGTGGGAGGTCGTCCGCGGATAGCGCGGGGTGCCCCTTGGGCAGGTTCAATCACTGGTGGCGAAGCGTGTGGGTATCGGTGTTCGGAGAAGGAGGGTTTCACACATCCGTGGCTCTGGCGAGCACCGTGCTTTTGGGGCACCTATGAATAGAAACTGCACGCTGTGGACACTTAGGGTAGCGTGGTTTAAAAGCGCTTTCTTTGCTTCGTTTCTTTGTCGCTTTGGACAAAGAAATGACGTGCCGCCACGCACAGTGGCTAATAGTGATAAAGAGAAAATCCGAGTCACGCAGACCACCACGGCCGAAAGCAGCAACCCGGCACTGACCCCGACCACTAGCCCCAGAACCGACCAACCCGGCATAGACCCTGACCACAAACCCAGGAACAACCACCCGGCATCAACCCCGACCACTAACCCCAGAACCTGGCAACCCCACGCCCAACCCCCACCCCCACCCCCCACCCCCACCCCCCACCCCCAAATCCCCCCAAAACCCGTCCACCGGCGCGAGCGAAACTTTCAATCGGATATGGTCAATGGCAGACCCAGTTCACCCAGCGCATCGCGTGCGTTGAACGCCAGCGCAAACTGAGCCGCCTGCCGCCCCACCGTCGCCAACTGCTCCGCCACCTTCGGGTCCGAACAGGAATCAATCGTCTCGAAGCGCGTTTCCAGCGAGTTGACCGCAGCACCATACGGCGTCGGCCAGCCCCGCAACGCATGCACGATCGAGCGCAACGACGTGAGCACAGCGCCGGCGCCTTGCCAGCCATATGCCGTCACCACGCAGCCCACCGCACGGCCGTCGAGATAGGGACGCTTGTCGTCACTGAGTTCCTCCAGCGTGTCCAGCGCGTTCTTGACCAGCCCCGAGACGCCGCCGTGATAACCCGGCGTCGCGATGATGACCGCATCCGCTTCACGCACCGCCTCAATCAATTCGAGCTGTTCTGCCGAGCGTTCGCCATGTTCGGGCGCATAGTGCGGGAGCGAGTGCAGGAACGTGCCGCCGAACAGCCGCGTGCGTGCACCTTCGGCTTCGGCGCCGAGCAGGGCGAGACGAAGCGCGCGTTCAGTCGATGAAGCCGCGCGGGTCGTGCCGCCAATGCCAACCACAAGCGGCCGGCGAAATTCAAAGCTCTTCAACGAAATACTCCCAGGATTGCAGTGGAGCCACGTGCGCATTGTTCGTACGCAAAGCACCGCAGCTTTATCGCGCGATGATCAAATCAGAATCAACCCGCCATCTCGGCGAGCCATTCTATCGAGCGATTTTGCGCGATGGAACCGAGCTTTGCTTGAATCGATATGAGCTTTGCGTATTTCAAGGACGATCAACGCCCCTGACGGCCCCGCCACGCAACGTACATACGGATAAGTAATTAGCCTTGCGCAATAGATTATTAAGCCGCGACGCGGGTTACGTTAAACTTTCGCCTCTCACGAACCAGGGATGAACGGCGGCCGGCTGCCCGAGCGAACTCGCTCAACAGGGAGTCCGCCGCTTTTTTTGTTTACATGATCGAAATACGCAATCTTTCGCAACGCTTCGCGGGCCCACGAGGCTGGATCGAAGCGCTGCATAACGTCAATTTGACGATCCCGCCGGGCGAAGTGTTCGGCATTATCGGGCGCAGCGGCGCCGGTAAAAGTACGCTGGTGCGCACCATCAACCTGCTGACCCGGCCAAGCGAAGGCAGCGTGATCGTGGACGGCCGCGATCTCACCACGCTGCCCGCTGCGCAATTGCGCACGGCGCGCCGTGACATCGGCATGATCTTCCAGCACTTCAATTTGCTGTCGTCGCGCACGGTGTTCGACAACGTCGCACTGCCGCTCGAACTCGTCGGCATGAAACGCGGCGAGATCGAGGCGACCGTGTTGCCGCTGCTGGAACTCGTCGGGCTGACCACGCAAAAAGATCGTTACCCGGCCCAGATCAGCGGTGGCCAGAAGCAGCGCGTGGGGATCGCCCGGGCGCTTGCCAGCAAGCCCAAAGTGCTGCTCTCCGACGAAGCCACGTCCGCGCTCGATCCTGAAACCACGCGCTCAATTCTTGATCTGCTACGCAAGATCAACAAGGAGCTCGGCCTGACGATCGTGCTGATCACGCATCAGATGGACGTGATCAAGCAGGTCTGCGATCGCGTCGCGGTGCTCGACGCCGGCCGCGTGGTAGAGGAGGGCAATGTAGTCGATGTCTTCATGCAGCCGCATCACGAAGTCACGCGCGCGTTGATTGGTGACGTGATCGCGCATGAATTGCCGCCTGCGTTGAAGCTGCGTGTGGCCGAGCGTTTGAAAACGGGCAGCGGCCATTTGCTGCGGCTCGCATTCACCGGCTCCGGCGTCGACCAGCCGATCCTGTCCGAAACAATTCGCCGCTTCGAACTTGATTTCAACATCCTGCACGGCCAGATCGACGAGATCCAGGGCCAGGCGTTCGGCTCGCTGGCGGTGCTCGCGGCAGGGAAACCGGCGAACGTGGCCGAGGCCATTGCTTATCTGCGTGAACAAGGTGTAGTGGTAGAGGAGATGTCCCATGTTGAGTGAAATGTTCGATATGTTCGTCCAGTCGTTCTGGGAAACGCTCGTGATGGTGGGCATTTCCGGGCTGGTCGGCGCGGCCCTGGGGCTGCCGTTGGGCGTGCTGCTGTATCTCACCGACCGCGACGGCGTGCTGCGCAATCTCGCCGTGAACCGGGTCATGGGCGGCGTCGTGAACGCGGTGCGTTCGACACCGTTTATCATTCTGCTCGTCGCGGTGATCCCGTTCACGCGGCTGGTGGTCGGCTCGTCGATCGGGACGATGGCCGCGGTTGTACCGCTGACTATCGCGGCCGCGCCGTTCATCGCGCGGCTGGTCGAAACTGCCCTGCGCGAGGTCGATCGCGGCTTGATTGAAGCGGCGCAGGCCATGGGCGCGACCACAAGCCAGATCGTATTCAAGGTGTTGCTGCCGGAGTCCTTGCCGGGGGTGGTGGCTGGTTTGACGATTACGTTCGTGTCACTGGTGGGGTATTCGGCCATGGCCGGTGCAATCGGCGGCGGTGGTCTGGGCGACCTGGGCATTCGCTACGGGTATCAGCGGTTCTTGCCGGAAGTGATGCTGACGGTGGTGGTGATCCTGATCGTCTTCGTGCAGCTTGTGCAGTCGCTCGGTGACTGGCTCGTGCGTCGTCTTAGTCACAAATAATCAGCCACAAATAATTTTTCATATAAAGCTCATAGGGTAGTTCATGCAACGTCGATTCATTCTCAAGCTGGCCGCTGTTTTCAGCGCAACGGTTTTGCTCGCCAACGTCGCGCAAGCCGACGAAACCATCAAGGTGGGCGTGACCGGTGGTCCGCATGCGCAGGTCATGGAAATCGTGAAGCAGGTAGCTGCGAAGAACGGCCTGAACATCAAGATTGTCGAGTTCGCCGATTACGTCCAGCCGAATGCGGCGCTGGCCTCGGGCGATCTCGACGCGAACAGCTATCAGCACGCACCGTATCTCGACGCGCAGGTGAAGGACCGCGGCTACAAGCTGATCAAGATCGCCGATACCGTCACGTTCCCCATGGGCATCTATTCGAAGAAGTTCAAGACGCTGGCCGAGTTGCCGGTGGGCGCGCGCATTGCCGTGCCGAACGATCCGACCAACGGTGGCCGGGCGCTGTTGCTGCTGCAAAAGAACGGCTTGCTGAAGTTGCGCGCCGATGCAGGCCTGAAAGCAACGCCGCTCGATATTATCGATAACCCGAGAAAGCTGAAGATCGTCGAACTCGACGCCGCGCAAATCCCGCGCTCGCTCGCGGATGTGGACGCCGCCGCGATCAACACGAACTTCGCGATGGAAGCCGGATTGAAGCCGAAGCAGGACGCGATCGCGATTGAAGATCCGAACGGCCCGTACTCGAACATCATCGCGATTCGCGCCGTGGACAAGGACAAGCCGTGGGTGGCGAAACTCGTGGCCGCTTATCACTCGCCCGAAGTGAAGCAGTTTATTGAAGCGAAGTACGCGGGCGCGGTGATCGCCGCCTGGTAAGCCCGGATTCAGGCAAGACGCCGTAACAAAGTCTGGATATAAAACGCGCTCTCTCCCTTACGGGTTTGAGCGCGTAGTCGTTTAAAACAAGGCCCATAAAACGCGGCCAATTCCACCCGCCAAGGGTAAACGCCGATATTTTTCCACCCTGGCAGAAAGCAGGCAGAAGGCTTTGCCTTCTTATACTTGCGCACATTAGAACAAGATGCCGGTTTGCCAGGGATAGAAGGAGACGTTTCTCGATGCAGTTTTCGCCCCGCCTTTTCACGCTCGCTTGCACGCTGGCCGCGCTGATGTGCGCCGCGCCGCCCGCGCAGGCAGAAAAGCTGACGCTGATGGCGGGAGGCACCTCCAAAATCGTCTATCTGCCCTTGATCCTTGCGTCGCAACTTGGTTATTTCAAGGATGAAGGACTCGAATTCGAGATCCTGTCCCAGCCGGCCGGCGTCGATACCGCGACGGAACTGCTCGCCGGCGCGATCCAGGGAGCGGTCGGTTTCTACGATCACACCATCGACCTGCAGAGCCGCGGCAAGGACGTTGAAGCGCTCATGGTATTCAGCAAGAGCGCGGGGCTGGTCGAGTTGGTCTCGAAGAAATCCGCGGCGGGTTTCAACACCATGGCTGACGCGAAAGGCAAGACGCTGGGCGTGACGGGGCTGGGATCGTCTACCAACTTCCTGACTCATTATCTTGCCGCGCGCGCGGGGTTGTCGCCGAAGGAATACTCGATATTGCCGGTGGGTTCCGACGACAGTTTCATCTCGGCGTTGAATCAGGGCGGTATCGACGCAGGCATGATCGAGGAGCCGGTCGCGAGCCGGCTGCTGGCCAGCGGCGATGCGAAAGTGCTGGTCGACATGCGCAGTGCGGCGGGCACGGTGGCGGCATTGGGTGGCCCGTATGCCGGCCCGTGTTTCTACGCTCAGCGAAGCTGGGTCAACTCGCACCACGATGAAGCGCAGAAGCTCGTGCGCGCGATGGTGCGTTCGCTTGCGTTCATTACGAGCCATAGCGCCGAAGAGATAACGGCCAAGGTGCCAAGCGATTTTTATGGACCGGGACCGGGCAAGGCGCTTTACATCAGCGCCCTGAAGTCCTCCCTGCCGATGTTTACGAAGGACGGGCGGATGCCGGACGGTACGCCTGCGGCCGTGCTGAAGGTGCTCACGCTCGCCAACTCGTCGATCGATCCGCGCCATATCGATCTGTCGAGGACCTACACGAACGAGTTCGTGGATCGCGTGCAGCTCGGCGCCAAGTAACGTCGAAACAATAACGTCGAAACAATAACGTGGAACCGGCGACTCATTTCCCTCTATTCGAAGCGATGCCATGAAAGCGATACGCATAGAACAGTACGGCGGCCCCGAAGTCCTGATTCGTCAGGATATCGAAGTTCCTGAACCGGGGCATGGCGAGGTGCTGGTCAAGGTCAGATGCGCCGGTATCAACTTCATGGATATCCACACGCGCCAGGGGAAATACAAGGCGTCGCGGACGTACCCCGTGAGAATTCCGTGCACGCTTGGCATGGAAGGTTCCGGCGACGTGGTTAAAACCGGCCCGGGCGTGACGTCGTTCGAACTGGGAGAGCGAGTCGCGTGGTGTATTTCGTGGGGCGCTTACGCCGATTATGCCGTCGTACCAGCAGCACGGCTCGCGCGAATTCCCGATTGGATTCCCTTTGACCTCGCCGCCGCCGCTATCTTCCAGGGATCGACTGCTCATTACCTGATCGACGATGTCGGCCATGTGAGCGCCGGCACCACGTGCCTGATCCATGCGGCGTCCGGCGGTATCGGCCAGTTGCTGGTCCAGTTTGCCAAGCGTCGCGGCGCGACGGTGTTTGCCACTACCAGCAGCGAGCAGAAGGCGGATGTCGCGCGCAAGCTCGGTGCGGACCACGTGATGCTTTACGACGATGGCCGCTTTGCTGATCGTGTGCGGGAAGCGACCGGCGGCCGGGGCGTGGATGTGGTGTATGACGCAGTCGGCCGCACGACGCTGCGCGACAGTTTCCGCGCGACGCGCGTGCGTGGACTGGTTGTCAATTATGGATCGGTGTCGGGTTCGTTGAACGACCTCGATCCCATCGAACTGGGCGAAAGCGGCTCGTTGTTCCTGACGCGTCCGCGGCTGGCCGATCATCTCGCCGACGCGCAAACCGTGCAGCGCCGCGCCGACGACGTGTTCGCCGCGCTGGCCGATGGCTCGCTCAGCATCTCCATCAGCGCCCGCTATACGTTCGATCAGGTTGAAGAGGCGCATGCCGAGCTTGAGGCACGGCGCCAGGTGGGCAAGTCGGTATTGATGATTGGATAGGCATCACCAATGCGTCCGTCGCACTCGCGCCGGCCGTGGTTAATTGTTATCGAATGCAGTGACTGTTGTCGCCATCGTGCGCCGGCACGCCGCATCCTTTGAGAAGGTCAAGTTCATGTCCTCACACGCTACGTCTGCCAACGACTCGAAATTCAAATCGGTATTTCGGGTCGTCAGCGGCAACTTCCTCGAAATGTACGACTTCATGGTCTACGGCTATTACGCCTCGGCCATTGCCAAGACCTACTTCCCGAGCGGTAACGAATTTGCGTCGCTGATGCTGGCGCTGTCCGTGTTCGGCGCGGGCTTCCTGATGCGGCCAATTGGTGCAATTGTGCTCGGTGCGTATATCGATCATCACGGCCGGCGCAAGGGCCTGATCCTCACGCTGGCCATGATGGCAGCCGGCACCTTGCTGGTCGCGGTGATTCCGGGGTACGCGACCATTGGCGTGCTGGCGCCGATCATCGTGTTGCTCGGACGTTTGCTGCAAGGCTTCTCGGCCGGCGTGGAACTCGGCGGCGTGTCGGTGTATCTCTCCGAAATCGCGACCAAGGGCAACAAGGGCTTCTACTGCTCGTGGCAGTCGGGTAGCCAGCAGGTGGCCGTGGTGTTTGCGGCGTTGATCGGCGTGGGCATGAGCCGCATCCTGCCGCCCGACCAGATGACTTCCTGGGGATGGCGCGTGCCATTCATCATCGGCTGCCTGATCGTTCCGTTCCTGTTCATCATTCGCCGTTCGCTGCAGGAAACTGAAGAGTTCCTTGCACGCAAGCATCGTCCGCAGATGGGCGAGATCATGAAGTCGATGCTCTCGAACTGGGGCATTGTGCTCGCCGGCATGGGCATGGTCATCATGACCACGGTGTCGTTCTACATGATCACGGCTTATACGCCGACCTTCGGCAAGGAAGTGCTCAAGCTTTCTTCTATCGATGCGTTGGTGGTGACGGTTTTCGTGGGCTTGTCGAACCTAGTTTGGCTGCCGCTCTCGGGTGCGTTGTCTGATCGTGTGGGACGCCGCCCGGTGCTGCTGTTCTTCACGGTCCTTACCATTCTCACGTCGTATCCGGCGGTACAGTGGCTGGTCGCCGATCCATCGTTCCTGCGCCTGCTCGGCGTGGAGTTGTGGCTCTCGTTCTTGTACGGCAGCTACAACGGCGCGATGGTCGTGGCGCTCACCGAAGTCATGCCGGTCGAAGTACGGACGACGGGTTTTTCGCTGGCGTATAGCCTGGCGACGACTATCGGCGGGTTCACGCCTGCCATTTCCACGTATCTGATTCACGCGACCGGCAACAAGGCGGCGCCGGGCGCGTGGATGGCCGTTGCCGCGGTCTGCGGGTTGATCGCGACGCTGGTGCTGTATCGATCCACGGAAGCGCGCAGTCAGTACAAGACCGCTTGACGGGCACCGCACGACGCCATGACCACGCCCCGAGCGAGATACACTTCGCCTGAGGGCCGTGGACCGGCGTGGCGTGAGGCTCATTCGAATCACGCCTATGCCGGGTCGACGGACAATGCCCACGCATAACGCGGTGAACGTGATGAAGCTACTGCTGGTCGAGGACAATGAGCAACTGGCTCACTGGCTCGCTAAGATTCTGGAAGACGATGGTTTTGTGCTCGATCGCGTCAGCGACGGCGACGCGGCCGACCGGTTCCTGCGCACCACGCGCTACGACGTCGTGCTGCTCGATCTCAACTTGCCTAACCTGTCCGGCAAGGGCGTGTTGCGGCGGCTGAGAGAACGGGGCGACCACACGCCGGTGCTGATCCTGACCGCCAGTGGTTCCGTGGATGAAAAGGTGATTTGCCTGAGCGCCGGTGCGGACGACTACGTCGTCAAGCCGTTCGATGCGCGCGAGCTGGTCGCACGGGTCAAGGTACTGGTGCGGCGGCAGTTGCCTTCGCGTTCCAACAGCACGCGCTGCGGCGATCTTTCCTACGATATCGACCGGCGGCAGTTCTCGGTAGCGGGCGAAGTGCTGAGCCTGACACCGAGAGAGCATGCCGTGCTAGAGACCCTGATCCTCAAGGCCAAGAAAACGGTCTCCAAGCCGATGCTGGCCGATTCCCTCGGCAGTTCGACTACCCACACGAGCGAAGACGCCATCGAGATATACGTCTCCCGGCTGCGCAAGAAGCTCGAGAA
This sequence comes from Caballeronia sp. LjRoot31, assembly GCF_964253885.1. Classification (NCBI taxonomy): domain Bacteria; kingdom Pseudomonadati; phylum Pseudomonadota; class Betaproteobacteria; order Burkholderiales; family Burkholderiaceae; genus Caballeronia; species Caballeronia sp. LjRoot31. The sequence continues at coordinate 1,973,093 of NZ_CAXURX020000002.1, read as the reverse complement.
AAGTACCGCCACCATCATTACGCTCCGGGGCCTGGGTTATCTGTTGCAAGCCAGCAGCGATGACGAATAGCCTGCGCCTGCGGCTTCTGCTGTGGTTGCTGCTGCCGCTGACGGTCTATGTGCTCGCCGCGGGTTACATGGCCCGTGAAGGCGCTCAGAAAACCGCGAGCCTGATCCAGGACAATGCGTTGCTCGCGTCTGCGCGCGTGATGGCCGGCGACGTCAAGTGGGACGACAGTTTCCTGCACGCCGACATCTCGCCGAGCGCAATCGAAATCCTGAGTTCGCCCTATGGCGACCGGGTGTTTTTTCGTATCCGCGTGATTGACGGACCGGCGATTGCGGGCACGTCGGATCTTGAGCAGGTCGAGCCGCCGAGTTCAGCCGGCTGGTACGACACCGAGATCGACGGTCAACCGGTGCGGGCAGTTTCCATCATCCGGCCGATGTACGACTCTGGCGAGAGCAAGCGCATCCTTGTTTCGGTGGGCCGTACGGAACTGGAGCGCGATGCATTGGCGACCGAGTTATGGCGACCGCAACTGCAGCATTTCGCGGAGATCATTGCGATTGCAATTGTGCTGGTGTGCGTCGGCCTGACGTTCGAGTTGCGGCATCTGATGGCGCTGACTAACGACGTGCGCGACCGGGCGCCGAACGAACTCGTGCCGTTGCGCTCGGAGCATCTTCAGAGCGAGCTGCGGCCTATTGTGGATGCGATCAATCAGTGCATTGCGAGGATCGAGCGGCAGACCGCCATGCAGCGCCGTTTCATTGCGCATGCCGCGCATCAGTTGAGAACGCCGCTGACGTTGCTCGGTGCGCAACTGCAATACGCCCGACGCCATGACGATCTCGCCACGGTAAAAGAGACCTTGTCGGCCATGCACAAGAGCAATGGGGCGTTGGTGTCGCTGACGAATCAGTTGCTGTTGCTCGCGCAAGCCGAGACCGCTGATTACAGCCATTTCGAGGGCGAGCGTGTCGATTTGCGCGAAGTCGCGACAACCGTGATTGAAGAGCTGGCGCTGCTGGCGCAACGTCGGGGGATCGAGCTGGCCGCGCAGCTTGCCGACGACGCGATCGTATTAGGGAACGCGCGTTTATTGTCGGTGCTGGTGTTCAACCTGGTCGACAATGCTATTCGATACACCCCCGCGTCAGGTCACGTGACGTTGCTGATCGAGCGGCGCGAGAAGACGATTGTGCTTGCCGTCACTGACGACGGTCCTGGCATTCCCGCCGATGTCCGCGATCGCGTGTTCGAGCCGTTCTTCAGGGCATCGGGGGAGGAGGGCAGCGGGCTAGGCCTTGCCATCGTGCGTGAGATCGTGCGGGCGCACCGGGCGAGCATCAGGCTTGATGACGGCCCGGGTGGCAAGGGTCTTGCGGCCGAGGTGCGGTTTTCGCTTTAGGGGCGTTCGCACTCGGGGGAGTTGGGGTGGCGGGGGGACGGTTTTGGGGTTAGTGGTCCGGGGTCAGTGCCGGGGTGGTCGGTTCTGGGGTTAGCGGTCGGGGTTAGTGCTGGGTTGCTAGGTTCCAGGGTTAGCGGTCTGAGTCTATGCCGGATTGCTGCTTTCAGTGTTAGTGGTCTGCAAGAGTCGGATTTTCTCTTTATCACTATTAGCCACTGTGCGTGGCGGCACGTCATTTCTTTGTCCAAAGCGACAAAGAAACGAAGCAAAGAAAGCGCTTTTAAAACACGCTACCCTAAGTGTCCACAGCGTGCAGTTTTGATTCATGGGTGCCCCAAAAGCACGGTGCTCGCCAGAGCCACGGATGTGTGAACCCCTCTTTCTCCGAACACCGATACCCACACGCTTCGCCACCAGTGATTGAACCTGCCCAAGGAGCACCCCGCGCTATCCGCGGACGACCGACTACTAATTTGTATGCACGACGAACTACCTCGCCAACCTACGTTGAAACGAGGCCGCAGGATGCGTGAGGCCGTAACGGACGAATTCCATGCAACCGACCAGCCGAAGGTTGAAGCGGTAAATACACATTAGGCTGTGATTGGCGAAGTTGGCCACGGGGGTCCTCCAGCGCAAGCCACTCACCGAACCTACCAAGAAACGAAGCCTTAAATGCGGGTGGGGCCGAGCGGGTTCCTTAGCAATTGTGCTTGCCCGAGAGCGTACGGGGCGAAGCGTGTTCGTGTCAGGATTCGCGAGAAGGAGGGGTTCAAACATTCCAGGCTCTGGCGAGCACCGTGCTTTTGGGGCACCTATGAATGAAAACTGCACGCTGTGGACACTTAGGGTAGCGTGGTTTAAAAGCGTTTTCTTTGCTTCGTTTCTTTGTCGCTTTGGACAAAGAAATGACGTGCCGCCACGCACAGTGGCTAATAGTGATAAAGAGAAAATCCGACTCTCGCAGACCACTAACACTGAAAGCACCAACCCGGCATTGACCCCGACCACTAACCCCAGAACCGACCAACCCGGCACCCCAAAACCCCGCCCGCCAACCCGCAACCCAGCATCGCCCCCAAAAAACCCAACCCGAGTGCGAACGAAAACCCCTTTTAAGCCTCTTCAGCCCAGGCCATGTTCTCCCGCGCCATCAGCGCCGAAGAGGCGGCCGGGCCGAACGTGCCGGCCGTGTAGGTGCGCGGCCGGTCGTTCAGTTCCTTCCAGCCGTCGAGGATCGGCTCCACCCACGCCCACGCCGCTTCGAGTTCATCACGGCGCATGAAATGCGTCAGGCGACCGCGCATCACATCGATCAACAGCCGCTCGTACGCTTCCGCGCGACGCTCGGTGAAGGCCTGCTGCAAATCCAGATTCAGATTCACCGGCAGCATATGCATGCCGCTGCCGGGCTCCTTCGCGAGCATCTGCAACTGGATGGATTCCTCCGGTTGCAACTGGATGATCAGCCGGTTGCCATAGTTGCGCGGCCCGCTGGGAATGATCGAGAACGGCAGGTCGGCGAAGTCGATCACGATCTCCGATTGCTTCTTCTGCAAGCGCTTGCCCGTACGCAGGAAGAACGGCACATTCGCCCAACGCCAGTTGTTGATATGCGCGCGAATGGCGACGAAGGTCTCGGCACGGCTCTCCACCGGCACGTTGTCCTCTTCCATGTAACCCTTGACCGGCTCGCCGCCAATCGCGCCCGGACTGTACTGGCCACGCACGGTATCGCGGGCAATATCGGAGACGGTCATCTTGCGCAGCGAACGCAGCACCTTGAGCTTTTCATCGCGCACGGCATCGGGATCGAGCGACACAGGCGGCTCCATGGCCACGATGCACAGCAGTTGCAGCAAGTGGTTCTGCACCATGTCGCGCAGCGCGCCGGTCTGGTCGTAGAAGCCCGCACGGCTGCCCACGCCCACCGTTTCCGCCACCGTGATCTGCACGCTCTTGATATACGGAGCCTGCCATAGCGGACCGAAGATCGCGTTGCCGAAACGCAGGACCATCAGGTTCTGCACCGTTTCCTTGCCGAGGTAATGATCGATGCGATAAATCTGCGCTTCGGCGAAATGACGGCCGACGGAAGCATTGATCGCTTGCGCCGAGGCAAGATCATGGCCGAGCGGTTTTTCCAGCACGACGCGCGAGTTGCCGTCGACCAAACCGGCGGCCGCGAGGTTGTCGCAGATGGTCGTGAACAGGTCCGGCGACGTCGCGAGATAAAACACGCGGCATACCTCCCTGCGCGCAACTTCCGCCAGCCGCAGATAGTCGCTTGCCGAATCAATGTTGATGCGCACGTAATCGAAGAGCGCCAGGAAACTGTCCCACGCTTGCGGATCGAGCGCCTTCTTGTCGACGAACGGTTTCGATTGCTCTTCCACGAATTGCACGTACTGCTCGCGCGACCAGTCACGGCGGCCGATCGCGATAATGCGGGTCTGCACAGGCAGGTTGCCGTGCAAATGCGCCATGTAGAGAGCGGGCAGGAGCTTGCGTGCGGACAGGTCGCCGCCGCCGCCGAAGATGATCATGTCGACAGGAAGATCGGGCGCGGCTGAATGAGTTTGAGTGGTCATGGTGCGTAAGGAATCGCGAGTTTGCTGTCAGAATTGCGCTCCGCGGAGCGGGCCGTGTGCGACGCTAAGTATGTCGTTATACCAGTTACGCTTTAAACAGGCTTGGTTCACGCATGCGAGCGGCCGCTCCGTTCGCGATCATCAGAATACTGGAGAAAAAACGTCCGACCGGTCGGGGAGCGATGCAACGGCGCGCATGTAACTTTAGTGTAAGCATGCAGCGGACGCCGCGTGCGGAATAATCAGACGGACCGGTGATGAGCAAAATCGATCGCGACGATCCCGGTCTTTTCCTTCTTGACGCGACGCTTGGCAACAGCCGCGACTGTGCCTATTTCCTCGCAGATGCGCGCCGTTCCCGCAGCTACCCTGACTGCGCCAATGGACATGGTGACGAAGCCGAAGAACTGCCGGTGCCGGCTCCGGTCTTCGCTGTAGATGCCGCCCGCAAGCCGGTCTTCCGGTGAGTAAAAACGTTTGACCTCTTGATTGAAGTGGTCAATGGCCTGGAGGCTGCGGTTGCGCCAGTCCGCACTTTGAAACAGCATCAGGAAGTCGTCGCCCCCGATATGCCCAAGAAAATCGCTCGCTGGTTCGCAGACCGAGCGTAGCGCCGCAGCGGCCGCCTTGAGCACTTCGTCGCCTTGCCAATAACCATAGCAGTCGTTGAATGGCTTGAAGTCGTCGAGATCGACGTAACACGCCACGAAGTCGACGCCATTGTCGATCAGCCGCTCGACATGCGAATTGATCGGCACGTTGCCGGGAAGAAACGTCAGCGGGTTGGCATAACGTGCCGCTTCCAGCCGGATGTCCGTCACGGCGCGCACCAGCCGCTCCCCGGTGGCGAGCCCTACGTAGCGGCCTGCGTCGGTGATGATGAGACCGTCGGAGAGATAACGCAGGTCGTCGTTGGCAAGCATATGCGCCACCTGCTCCAGCGTGGCGTAACGCTCGACCACCAGCGGCGCCGGATTGGCAAACTGAAGGCAAGGCCGTTTGCCAAACAGCTCGCGATGATAAGGCAGCGCGTACTGGTCCATGAAGGCGCGGCGATTGATAAGCGCGACCGGCCGGCCGTCGTCGATGATCGCTACCGCGTGCAAGTCCGGCGCCGCGTTGAACAGGTCGACCACGTGATCGTTGCGCGCGTCCAGCGGCAACGAGGGCGCGAGAATCAGCATCCGGTCGAGTTCAAATCCGCTCGCGCGTGACTCGCGGTGCGTATGGGTATGCGAGGGATAGACAGTGATCCGGGACGAGCGCAGCAAGTGCAGGATGGGCGCGGGCAATGCCTGACTGGGCAGTGCCGCCGGGCGCCCCAGCAAGAACCCTTGTCCATACGTAATGCCCAGGTCGCGGACAATTCCCAGATCTGCTGGTCGCTCGATGCCCTCTGCAATCAGCTCGGCGCCGCTGGCTCTTGCAAATGCGGCCATCGCTTTGACGGCCTCGAATTTCATCGGGTCGAGTGCGATGTTGTCGATGAAAAACCGGTCGATCTTCACGTAACCGGGTGCGAGCCGTACCCAGAGATTCATGTTCGCGTTCGCGCTGCCGTAGTCGTCCAGCGCGAACGCGGCCCCGCTTGCGCGCAATGCGCGAACGGTCGCGTCGAAACGATCAAGGTCGGCAATGACGCTCTGCTCGGTCAGTTCGATCACGACGCGCTCGGGCGCAAGCGCACTGGCGCCGAGCAGATTGGCAATGCCGTCGCCCTCGCCGATGCTTGCTTCGATTACGGCGGCGCTTGCGTTGACGAACAGCAGGCCGCTGCCGTTGAGGCGGGCAAAGGACTCGCAACATACCTGTGCCGCCGCTATCTCCAGCCGGTGTGCCGACCCTTCCTGCTGCGCCTGTGCGAACAAGCCGCGCGGAGTTTCCAGCCAGGTGTCCGCCGGGCCGCGGATGAGCCCTTCATGGCCCGCAATTTCGCCATCGGAAAGATGCACGATAGGCTGAAATACCGCCCACAACGCACGGTCGGCAATCAACGCGTCGACCGTCGATGGCGCGCCGTGTGTGACATGGAGGGTAGAGAATTGCATGGGAATTCCGTTGATCTGACTGACTTAACGGCGCGACAGTGGACGAGTTGAATGAACCTTTGATGACTTGGAGCACCAAGGGGGTGCGGGCTTGCGGGCTGTTCCTTGGGTCTCGACAGCAGATTGCGGTGGGATGCGTCCGCATTTTTGATCAATGTGGCGCGCATCTGCCGATAAGCCGGCTGCGGAGAAAGATCAATACCGAAGACCAGGAGACGTTGTTCCATACGATCCGCAACAAGGCACCATCGACAACCCCGGCGTGAACACCGAAATAATCGTTTCGCACACGGTCCACGTCTTGAACGTCTGCGTCACGGTCATGCCGACGTACTCCAGGTTCCAATATGAAGCTGCCTGAATCACGCTGGCAAAAACTACGCGTGTTCGTGCCGGATTCATCGGCAATAAAGTAAAAAAATATTAGAAAGTAATACGGATCGAATTGGCTATTCAGCCGCCAATTAAACTTTCCTTTACCAAATAATTAATTTGGTAGAGCGTATCAACCGAACATTGGCATCACTCACCCATAACCACCACTTCAAGGTATTTATCGGATGAATGAAACAAGTCCTTTTCGCGGTCGCCATTATCCTCAGTTGGATGCATTGCGCGGCATAGCTGCCCTGATGGTCGTCATTAATCATTTTGTATTGGTCGGCCCGCTCCGGTGGATACCCAGGTCACCGTTGCGCGTGCTGGCGCTCGGCCATGAAGCGGTCATCTTATTCTTCATACTTAGCGGATTTGTCCTGACCCTCCAGTTAATATCGGACCGCCGCATTACGTATCGCGACTATGTGATCAAGCGGATTTGCCGGATCTACCTGCCTTATCTCGTTGTGTTGTTTGCCGCTTTTTCGGCCATTTATCTGATCAATATAGAGCCCGTTAAATGGGCCGGTTCATGGTTCAACCATATATGGACCGGATCATTCTCTGGCGGCGAAATACTGGAGCATTTGTTATTCATCGGACAATATAAAGCCAATCGCGTGCTTCCCGTTATCTGGTCCTTGATCTACGAAATGCGTATCTCATTGATGATGCCGCTGGTCGTATATTGCGTCAGGCGCGTTTCTGCACGCACGTGTCTGGCGGCGGCGCTGGGTATTTCCCTGGTTTCCTTCGCGTTCGCGATGGGGCGAAATACGGACGTGACCAGCAGCCCAAGTTTCAGTGGCGAGTGGGCGATGACGGCGCATTACCTGGGGATGTTCATCGTCGGTGCGACGCTGGCTTTCCACCGCGTGGGCTGGCAACAATGGCTAGCGAAGGGCGATCGAACCATGCTCGTCCTCGCAGCTTCGGTCACGCTCTATTTCCTGTCGCGCTCGATAATGTCGATTACGTCGGGTGTCCTGGGCCAGTACATTTTCGACTGGTGTGTCGTGGCGGGTGCTGCGGGTATCACCTGTACGGCAATCGTATCCAGGCGCTTCACGTTGGCGCTGGCCAGACGCCCGATCGTATTCCTGGGCACGATCTCCTACAGTCTCTATCTGACCCATACTGTCGTTCTCCTTACAGTAATCCATCTAATGCCTGCTTCGGTTCCGGCATGGCGCTCGATCATGACAGCGGCGTTGCTTGTCATTCCCGTTGCCGCCGTGACTCACTTCGTGGTGGAGCGTCCGTCGATTTATCTGGGGAAATTCCTGACGGGACGAAGTGCGCTCGCGTCCTCGCGAGCGAACCAGGCGTCCTGACCCGAACTGTTCAGGATGGCTTGTGATTCTCGGCGCTTACAAGCGCCGCTTTTGTGCGCGCACGTTACTCGACGGTGCATCGCGCACCAGCAGCTAAAGCACCGGGCACTCAGCAAGCCAATGCGCGGAGCCCGCGTGATTGGCGCAAAGCCTTGTGCCGTGACGCTTGGCGGGGTTGAACGCGAGCGCGCCTTTCTCCTGGCATAGCTCCTGCATTGATGAATTCCATCTTGTATTCAAGACGGAATTCATGTCCAGACCCTCTGATCCATTCAATCCGTTCACGCGTCGCGGCTTTGTTAGCCGCTCTTGTGGCGCGTACGGTATGCCGGCTCTCGGCGCTGGATCGCCTATCTCTACAGTCTTCAGAAAACAGCTCGATAACCGCTAACCAGGAGTCGAATGACATGACTAGCCGCCGCACTTTTATCAAAGACGCGAGCCTGTTGGCGCTCGCGACCATGGCCCCGTTCCGGTCGGCGTTTGCCGCGGGCAACACAACGGTTGGCGTGATCTATGTCGGTGCGCGTGGCGACTATGGCTACAACCAGGCGCAGGCGTCGGCGGCGGCAATCATCAAGAAACTGCCCAACGTCAAGGTCGTGGAAGAAGAGAACGTGCCCGAGACCATCGCGGTCCAGAAGACCATGGAAGCGATGATCGAACAGGACGGCGCGACGCTCGTTTTCGCGACCTCGTTCGGTTACTTCGATCCGCATGTGCTCAAGATGGCCGCCAAGTATCCGAACGTCCGGTTCGCGCATTGCGGCGGCTTATGGAAGCAAGGCAATCCGCCGAACATTGCGAGCTACTTTGGTTATATCGATGAATGCCAGTACCTGAATGGCGTGGTGGCCGGGCACATGAGCAAGAGCAAGAAGCTCGGCTTTGTCGCGGCGAAGCCGATTCCGCAAGTGCTGCGCAATATCAACTCGTTCACGCTCGGCGCGCAGTCCGTCGATCCGGCCATCACCACGCAGGTTATTTTCACCGGCGACTGGTCGATGCCCGTGAAGGAAGCGGAAGCGACCAACAGTCTCGTCGATCAGGGTTGCGACGTCATCACCTGCCACGTCGATGGTCCGAAGGTCGTGGTGGAAACGGCGGAGAAGCGCGGCGTGATGAGTTGCGGCTATCACGCGAGCCAGGCTGCTCTCGCGCCCAAGGGTTATCTCACCGGCGCCGAGTGGGATTGGGCGACACCGTACAAGGCGCTCGTCGCCGATGCGCAGGCCGGCAAGCCTCAGCCTAACGTGCTGCGCGGCGGTCTCAAGGAGGGTTTCGTCAAGATGTCGCCGTACGGCGCGAAGGTCACGCCCGACGCGAAGACGGCAGCCGACGCGATCAAGGGCAGCATGATGGCGGGCGACTTCGTGATCTTCAAGGGGCCGATGAAGGACAACAAGGGCGGCGTCGCGATCGCCTCCGGAACGAGCCACATACAGACCGACTACACGCTGGAGAGCATGAATTATCTCGTGGCGGGCGTGGCCGGCCAGATCTGATGATTAGTCATACTGATCTCCTGAAGGAGCCGTGATGCGTCCTCATGCCCAGACTGCCCGCGTTCTGCTCGCCTTGTTGCCGGCGATCCCGACGGTGCTCGCGCTCGTTGGAACCCTGGTGCTGTTTTCGTTATTCCTGCTGGTGCAGGGCCAGCCGGTCCTCGATGCCGTCGGCCTGATTTTCCAGGGCGCGTTCGGTTCGTCGTTCGCCTGGCAAAGCACTTTGTTGCGCGCTTCACCGCTGATGCTGACTGCGCTGTGCGTCGCGTTGCCCGCACAGGTCGGGTTGATCGTGATCGGCGGCGAGGGCGCGCTGGCGCTCGGCGGCATGTGCGCGGCCATCGTCCCGGAGATGCTCCCGGCCAGTACGCCATGGCTGATTGCCACGCCGTTGATGGCGCTCGCGGGCATGCTGGCGGGCGCGATCTGGATTGGCGCGGTCGGCGCGCTAAGGCAATGGCGCGGCGTGAATGAAACCATCAGCAGCCTGTTGATGGCTTACATCGCCATTGCGCTGTTCAAGCATCTGGTCGAAGGGCCGTTGCGCGACCCGGCAAGTCTCAACAAGCCCTCCACGCTCCCCGTGCCCCCTTCCATGATGATTGGGTCGCTCCCGGGCCTGGAGGTCCACTGGGGCCTCCTGTGGGGCGTTCTTGCGTGCATCGGCGCGTGGGTCTTCGTCAAGTACAGCACCAAGGGCTTTGCGATGCGCGTGGTCGGCGGCAGCAATCGCGCGGCGCGGCTGGTCGGCTTGCCGGTGAACCTGCTCGCGCTGGCCGCCTGCGCGCTCGGCGGCGCGGCGGCGGGTCTTGCCGGCATGTTCGAAGTCGCAGCGGTGCAGGGCAGCGCCAACGCATCGCTGCTCGCCGGTTACGGATACGCGGGCATTCTCGTCGCCTTCGCCGCCCGCCAGAATCCGCTCGCGATCATTGTGTGCGCGTTGATGATCGGCGGGATCGAAGCGAGCGGCAGTCTGCTGCAACGCCGGCTCGATCTTCCCGACGCCACCACGCTCGTGCTGCAAGGCTTGCTGTTCGCGAACCTGCTCGCATGGGAAGCGCTGGGCGGGAGGATCGCCGCGTGGCGAGTGCAACTGCAAGCCGCCGCACTCGCCGACATCAACTTGCCGATGGAGCAGACCCATGCCTGACGCACATTCGCCCTTCGTGATCCTGCTGCTGTCCCTCTTCGCCGGCGCGATCCGCGTCAGCACGCCGTATTTGTTCGTGAGCCTGGGCGAATGCCTGACCGAGAAGGGCGGGCGCGTGAATCTCGGGCTTGAGGGTATTCTCGTGTCGGGCGCGATGAGCGGTTATGCCGCCTCTTTCCTGACCGGCTCGCCGTGGGCCGGGGTGCTCGCGGCCGGGCTGGTCGGCTTGCTGCTCGGATGCCTGCACGGGCTTGTCTGTTCGCTGCCCCGGGTGTCGGACATCGCGTTCGGCATCGCGCTCATGTTGCTTGGAACGGGGCTCGCGTTTTATCTGGGCAAGCCGTTTATCGAACCGCAGGCGCCGGGTCTTCAATCATTCGATCTCGGCACATGGACGAGTTCTCCGCAATTGCACAACGCGCTGCATATCAACCCGCTGTTCGTGATCGGCGTGGTGCTGGCGTTCGTATTGCAGTGGGGGCTGCGCACGACGCGCTGGGGCATGACCTTGCGTCTGGTCGGCGATCACGCCGAGACGGCCCGTGCGATGGGTTATCCGCTCACGCGGATTCGCATAATCGCAACCTCAGTGGGCGGATTTTTTGCGGGGATCGGCGGGGCATATTTGTCGCTGGTTTATCCGGGAAGCTGGAACGAAGGGCTTTCCAGCGGGCAAGGGTTGATGGCCGTCGCGCTCGTTATTTTTGCGCGCTGGCAACCGTTGCGATGCCTGTGGGCCGCGCTGCTTTTCGGCGCAGCGGGGGCGCTCGGGCCAGCGTTGCAGTCGATTGGCGTGACGAGCGGTTATTACCTGTATAACGCCGCGCCCTACGTGCTCACGCTCGCCATCATGATCATCAATTGCCGTCCGGACCGCACGCTTGCCGGCGCACCGGGCGAGCTGAGTCTTACACGCTGAACGACCTGCTTACCCATTTTCAAGGCGGCCATGACCATGAACCGATTCATTAATGCCTCTCCGTACCCCTGGCCCTTCGATGGCAACCTGCGCCCGGATAACACGGCGCTTGTCGTGATCGACATGCAGACGGATTTCTGCGGCCACGGTGGTTACGTCGACAAGATGGGATATGACCTGTCACTGACCCGCGCGCCGATCGAGCCGATCAAGCGCGTGATGGCCATGATGCGCGAGCAGGGCTTCACGATCATTCATACGCGCGAAGGGCATCGGCCGGATTTGTCGGACCTGCCGGCGAACAAGCGCTGGCGCAGCCGCCGCGCGGGCACCGAAGGCGTGGGCATTGGCGACGACGGCCCGTGCGGCCGCATCCTCGTGCGTGGCGAGCCGGGCTGGGAAATCATCAGTGAACTGGCGCCGTTGCCGGGCGAAATTGTCATCGATAAACCTGGCAAGGGCTCGTTCTGTGCGACCGATCTCGAGCTGATCCTGCGCACGCGGGGTATCGTGAACCTGGTGTTGACAGGGATCACCACGGACGTCTGCGTCCATACCACCATGCGCGAAGCGAACGACCGCGGTTTCGAATGCACCGTTCTCGCGGACTGCTGTGGTGCGACCGACCCCGCCAACCATCAGGCGGCGCTGCACATGATCACGATGCAAGGCGGCGTGTTCGGCGCGGTATCCGATTCGAACGCACTCCTGACCACGCTCGGCGGCTGACCATGTCGACTCCTTTGCATGCGTTAGGGGTGGAAGTGCACAACGCCGGCAAGTCGTTCGGTGCCTTTCGTGCGCTGGATAACGTGTCCATCAAGGTCCGGCCGGGCACGGTTCACGCGCTGCTCGGTGAAAACGGCGCGGGCAAGAGTACCCTCGTGAAAGGGCTGGTGGGTTACGGCCTGCTCGACGAAGGCCAGATTTCGGCCGATGGCCGTGAGGTTCACATCGCTTCCCCGCGCGATGCGCAAGCGCTGGGTATCGGCATGGTGTACCAGCATTTCACGCTGGCCTCGGGGCTGTCGGTGGAGGAGAACCTGCTGCTGGCACGCGGGAGCCTGCCCTGGAAAATAGACTGGACCGCGGAACGCGAAGCGCTCGATGCGTTCATGCAGCGCATGCCGTTTCGCCTGCCGCTCGACGCGCCGGTATCTGGCCTTGCCGCCGGAGAAAAGCAGAAGCTCGAAATTCTCAAGCAGTTGTATCTCCGGCAGCGTTTCCTGATTCTCGATGAACCCACTTCCGTGCTGACGCCGCAAGAGGCGGATGAAGTGCTCGGCCTGATGCGCGACCTGACGATGCGCGGCGAGCTGACCGTGCTGATGATCACGCACAAGTTCCGCGAAGTGATGGCGTATGCCGACGACGTGACCGTGCTGCGCAAGGGCAGGCAGGTCGGGACGAGCGCGGTATCGGCGACCAGCCGCGACGCGCTCGCTGGTTTGATGATGGGCGCCGCCGAGACGCGCGACACCGCGGTCATGGACGCGGTCAATGCCGAGCGGGTCGCGCGCAAGCCGGTGGACCCCGCAGCGCGAATACGCCTTGCCATGAGGAATATATCTATCGACGATGACCGGGGCCATGCCGCGGTCAGACGCGCGTCGCTCGAGGTTCGATCGGGCGAAATACTCGGGATCGCGGGGGTATCGGGCAACGGTCAGAAAGAGATGGTCGAGGCGTTGGTCGGGCAACGCCGCGTGAAGACGGGTGAGATGGAGATAGCCGGTGACGCGTACCACGCCACGCGCGAGGAAATGACGCGCCGCCGTGTGTTCGCCATCCCTGAAGAGCCGCTTAAAAACGCGTGCGTGGCGAACATGAGCGTCGCGCAAAACCTGGCTCTCCGCGACTTCGATCGCACGCCATTGCGTCGCGGCGGCTGGCGTCTCGACCGGCGCGCGATGCGGGATCGCGCCGCGCTTCTCATCGACGATTTCAACGTCCGCCCGCCGTTGCCCGAACGCGCTATCGGCACGCTGTCGGGCGGCAATGTCCAGCGCGCGGTGCTCGCTCGCGAACTGGGTCAGCCGGTCGATGTCTTGATTGTGGCGAACCCGGTGTTCGGTCTCGACTTCGCATCGGTGGCAGATATTCACGCACGCATCATGGCGGCGCGCGATGCCGGCGCGGCGGTCCTGCTCGTGAGCGAAGACCTCGACGAATTGCTGGAACTGGCGGACCGGATTGTCGTGATCGCGGAGGGGGAACTCGTGTATGAGACGCCTGCGGCGAGTGCCGAACGCGCGACGCTCGGCCACTACATGGCGGGGCATGGCGACTCGACGGCCCAGGTTGCTCCAGTTGCCGAAGCGTTGAAGGAGGTCATCGAATGAGACTAAACCGTTGCGGGGAACGGCCATGACGATCACGATACCGGCGTTACCCAGTCCCTTTACATTCGAGCCCTCGACAACTGCGCTTGTCATCATCGACATGCAGCGGGACTTCATTGAACCCGGTGGCTTTGGCGAGTCGCTGGGCAACGATGTATCGCTGCTTGCGCAGATCGTGCCGACTGTCTCCGCGCTGCTGGCTTTAGCGCGTGAAAGCGGGTGGTTCGTGGTCCATACGCGCGAATCGCACGCGGCGGATCTGTCGGACTGTCCGCGGTCCAAGCGCCTTCGCGGCGCGCCCAATGCACGCATTGGTGACGAAGGTCCGATGGGCCGCGTCCTGATTCGGGGGGAACCGGGCAATGCGATCGTCGATGCACTTGCACCGGCCGAAGGCGAGCTTGTCGTCGATAAGCCCGGCAAGGGCGCATTTTACGCGACATTGCTGACTCAGGAACTGGAGGCGCGGCATATCACGCATCTTGTTTTCGCCGGTGTGACGACGGAGGTGTGCGTGCAGACGTCCATGCGCGAAGCGAACGATCGCGGTTACGACTGCCTGCTTGTCGAGGACGCAACCGCCAGCTATTTTCCGGCGTTCAAGCAGGCGACTCTGGAAATGGTGCGCTCCCAAGGCGGTATTGTTGGATGGACCGCGCCTTTGTCATCTTTTACCGCTGCGTGAGGAACCTACCGACGATGGACATCAACCTGCCGGACGTCATCGCCGAGGTGTGTGCGGCGTTCGTGGAGTATGAGCGCGCGCTCGTGGCGAACGATATCGAAACGATGAACGCACTGTTCTGGAACGCACCGGAGACGGTGCGTTATGGCATTGCCGAAATCCAGCATGGCGGCGAGGCAATTCGCCAATGGCGCGAAACATGTGCGCCGGTGCCCGCCTCGCGCATGTTGCATCGGACTGTCATCACAACATTCGGCCGCGACTTCGCGACTGTGAGCACGGAATTCACCAGCGACGCGACGCCGTTGGTCGGACGTCAGATGCAGACCTGGGCGCGCCTCGGTCCTGCCAAAGGCTTCACAATCGTCGCCGCGCACGTGAGCCTTATTCCCGGGCCTTGAAACGCCGATAATAAGAACAAAGGGGAACCCGCATGCCGGAAGACACAATTGAAACAGGTATGGAAGCGATCGAGCCGAACGCCGCCAACCCGCTTGCCGAGCAGGTCTACCAGCGGCTGAAAAACGATATCTTCAATTTCCGGCTTTTTCCGGGCGATCGTTTTTCGGAGAACGGGATTGCGCAGTACTACGGCGTATCGCGCACGCCGATGCGCGACGGCTTGTTCCGGCTGCAACGCGAGGGTTATCTGGAGGTGGGTTTCCGGCGGGGATGGAAGGTCGCGCGAATCGACTTCGACCAGATGGATCAGCTCTACGACTTGCGCATCGTGCTTGAAGTGGCCGCGCTTGAACGGTTGACATCGGGAAGCGAGGGGGCGCGTGAGGCTATCGAGGCGCTCAAGGCAATCTGGTGCGTCGAGGCGAAAGCGCGCGAAGCCGATCCGGTGAAGATGTTCGGCATGGACGAAAATTTTCATCGGCAGATCGTGGCCGCGACCGGCAACGCGGAGATGGTGCGCGTTCATAACGACGTCACCGAGCGTATCCGCATCGTGCGCCGGCTCGACTTTCTCAAGCCTCATCGGACCAGCGCGACCTACGACGAGCACTCGACGATGCTGCATCTCATCGAGCGCAACCGGCTGACCGAAGCGACCATCCTGTTGCGTGCCCATATCACGCAGAGCAAGCTGGAAGTCCGCAAGATCACGGTGTCGATGCTGGATGCGGCGCGCGATGTGAAGCTGCCATTCGTGTCTTAGGTATGTGGCACGAGCCGTGCTGCGCGAGCGCGCGATCAACCAGATCAAGCGTTCGCTTGATCAATGGCTGACTTCAGAGGCAACTGAAATGGCTGTACTGCGTGTAGTATCCGAATGCGTAATGGTGTAACGATGTAACGGCAGGTATAACGGCAGCTCGCCTCGAATGTGTTCCTGGGAGACGATGGAATGCGCGTACTGATCGTCGACGATCACGAACTGTTCAGGGCCGGATTGGCGTTGCTATTGAGAGACCTCTTTCCCGGGATCGAGTTGCTGCACGCGAGTACGTTGTCGCAGGGCTTGAAGCATGCGCTTGGCGAACTCCTGAACATCGTTTTTCTCGATCTCGACCTTCCTGACGGTTACGGTTGCAACGCACTTGCCGAATTGAGGGAGTCGCGACCGTCGTTACCGGTGATTGTGATTTCGGCCGACGAGAGCGTGGAAACCATCAGTCGCTGCATCGAACTTCGCGCCATGGGATATGTGCCAAAGTCGTCACCTCCTGAAGCGCTTCATGCAGCAATAAGCGCAGTGCTTGCCGGAGGCGTGTTCCTGCCTGCGGCCAGCATCGCGAGGCTCAGGCATGACATGGGCACGGGCGAGGCTCCGGCAAATGGTCCTGGGAAAGCGCAGCCGAGCGGTAATTCCGACATGAGTAGCGCATCCGATCTGGGGCTCAGTCCGAGAGAGTTTGAAACATTGGCGTGGCTGGTACGCGGACTTCCCTCGAAGGCAATTGCCCTGAAAATGGGGCTCGAGGACATTACCGTTCGAAAATACGTCAGTCATCTGCTCACGCATTTCAATCTGCGGCGCCGTACGGAACTTATCGTCATGTTGGCTGATAGAGGGATCAAGCTCGGCGTGCCGCCAGTCACGGATCCCGCACATGACCGAAGTCTGTCGGCTGTTGGGCAGCAACGAACCGACTGACTTCAGCGAGCGTGCTCTCCGGCGCGGAAGACTTCCGCAGCAGAACGAACGGTTTGGCGAAATCGCGAAGTGTTCGGGGAGACATCAGTTCGCCCGTGATGAATGCGACGGGAAGCACGCCCGCCCACGCGAAATGCTGCCTGATCCGTTCGGCAACCTCAATACCGGTTGGGCCGACTCGCAGGCGGATATCGGTGACAATGACGTCGGGTATGCGGCCGTCATCGGCCAAAATGGCGTCGAATCCCGCCATCGACTCGGCGGCATCTACCAGCGCGCCAGCACTGACGAACAACAGGCGCAGGCCCTCGAGAACGGTCGGTTCGTCGTCGCACAGCAGGACGTATTTGCCCCTGAGGACGGACGTGGATACGCCGCTCTGCTGATCGCTCGTCCCGATGACAGGTGTCATTTCAGAAATCGGAGCGTAGAGGGAAAAGCGCGACCCGCGCCCTTCGACCGACCAGAAACTCATGCTGTGCTGCGGCAGAATGCCAATGACCCGGTGGACGATAGACAGCCCAAGCCCCAGGCCTTTCGAGCGATCGCGACCCGGGTTGTCGATCTGATAGTACTCGGTGAATATTGCCTCCCGATGCGCGGCCGAGATACCAATGCCCGTGTCCCGCACGTCGATGCGAAGGCGTTCCCCGATCTCCACCCAGCCGATCACGACACCCCCTGCGGAAGTGTTCTTGATCGCATTCGATACGAAATTGGATAATGCCCGCTTGAACAATGAGCGGTCACTTTCGATGGGCGGCGGGGGGCGCCGACGTCTGCTGATTCTCAACTCGATGCCCCGCGACCTTGCCGGTTCAAGGTATTGCTCAAAGACCTCCGTGAGCACGGCTTGTGTGTCGACTGACGCCAGGTGCGGGATGTAAGTGCCTAGTTCACTATAGTCCTGAATATCCTTGAACATGTCGAGGATGTCGCGTGCCGTTTCCTCAATGACGTCGAGATCATGGCTTGCGGCATGTTCATCTTCGAGTTTTATCCGTGCGCTACGGATGAAGAGGTTGATCGCGGCGAGAGGCTGCTGGATGTCGTGGTAGGCCGATGAAAAGAACCGCTCCTTCTCTCTAACGATTTCTCTCATGCGTTCATTCTGCTGGTTGACAACCAGGGACGCCGCTTCAACGCGTGCCTTGGCTGCGCGCAACGTCCGCCGGAACACGAATTCGCGCCGGGCAGCGCGTTCAAACTGAATGCAGACGACAATGCCGGCGAGATACATGATAGACACCGTATTGCCTCGGGAAGCCCAGGAAACCCGGTGAAACCCTGGCGTGGAAACGTTAGCCCATAGCCAGAGGTAAATGGTAAGACGAAAGCTTGCAATGCATAGTCCGACTAACCACGCTGCCGTGATTGCGCGAAGTCGGAACGATGTGAATAGCAGGAAAGTGAGAAGAAAAAATTCGGGAAAAATGTTCTCATAGACCCGGGTCACTGGATAAACGTTCATCACCCCCAATTGGGCGAACCAGCAACTTAGTATCACTATGCAAAGTAATCTGACGGACCGGCGTTCGTCAAAGGCGCGTGGCCCCCACATCAACCATACCGGCACAGCCATCCCCACGGCGCCTGCAAGTCGCACATAGCCAACGTGGAGGAGGATGCGGGGATCAAGCGTGTTCAGCAGCCACCAATCACGGCCAACAAACGCGGTCCATAGCAGTATGAGGATAGTGCCAGCCAGCCTGCGTTGGCCCGCGTAGCGACGCGCATAGTCCATGCGGAACGCACGCTCCATTGCCGCCGACCTGAACTTGCGTACTACGAAGCCTGACGATCTCATAGGCTGCTTGATTCGGAAAGCCGCCGTGGGCGGATAGTGCGCGGCATTGAGAGGCTTGGTCGGCGCACCACGGGTTAGCCGGTTCCCACCGAACGCGGCTAACGGAAAGACGGCGAATTCCGGCGAAAGCGGCGCGGGTGGTAACGGGTGCACAACACCCTCATGCGTAGCCACAGTAGGATAAAAGCAGAATAACAGGTCGCGATTCCTGCCATCAGCCACAAATGTATCAGCAACGTGATGCGTCCTCGCCCGCACCTGGACGGTTCGGCAAGGAGTTCGGTCATGGAGGGCAACTACCTGATGCGTTGCCCGGATCGGCCAGCCTTCGTACTGCCGCTGGCTAATAGGGGCATATAGGGAATATAGGGACATACTTCTATCCGAGGCTGGTCCCGCCAGTCACTGATCCTGCACGTGACCGAAGCCTGCCGGCTGCCTGTCGGCAATGAGCCGACTGACCTCAGCGAGCGTGCTTTCCGGCGCGGAAGACTTCCGCAGCAGAACGAACGGTTCGGCGAAATCGCGAAGTGTTCGGGGAGATACCAGTTCGCCCGTGATGAATGCGACGGGAAGCACGCCCGCCCACGCGAAATGCTGCCTGATTCGTTCGGCAACCTCAATACCGGTTGGGCCGACTCGCAGCCGGATATCGGCGACAATGACGTCGGGTATGCGGCAGTCATCGGCCAAAATGGCATCGAATCCCGCCATCGACTCGGCGGTATCCACCAGCGCGCCAGCACTAACGAACAACCGGCGCAGGCCCTCCAGGACGATCGGTTCGTCGTCGCACAGCAGGACGTATTTTCCCCTGAGGACGGACGTGGATGCGTCGCTCTTTGGATCGTCCGTCTTAGTGGCAGGTGTCATTTCAGAAATCGGAGCGTAGAGGGAAAAGCGCGACCCACGGCCTTCGACCGACCAGAAACTCATGCTGTGCTGCGGCAGAATGCCAATGACCCGGTGCACGATGGACAGCCCGAGCCCCAGGCCTTTCGAGCGATCGCGGCCCGGGTTGTCGATCTGATAGTACTCGGTGAATATCGCCTCCCGATGCATGGGCGAGATGCCGACGCCCGTGTCCCGCACATCGATGCGAAGCTGTTCCCCGATCTCCACCCAGCCGATGACGACACCCCCTGCGGAAGTGTTCTTGATCGCGTTCGATACGAAATTGGACAATGCCCGCTTGAACAAGGAGCGGTCACTTTCAATGGGTGGCGGGGGGTGCCGACGCCCGCTGATTCTCAACTCGATGCCCCGCGACCTTGCCGGTTCAAGGTATTGCTCGAGGACTTCCGTGAGCACGGCTTGTGTGTCGACTGGCGCCAGGTGCGGGACGTATGAGCCTAGTTCACTATAGTCCTGGATATCCTTGAACATGGCGAGGATGTCGCGCGCGGTTTCCTCGATGACGTCGAGATCATGGCTCGCGGCGTGTTCACCTTCGAGTTTTATCCGTGCGCTACGGATGAAGAGGTTGATCGCGGCGAGAGGCTGTTGGATGTCGTGGTAGGCCGATGAAAAAAACCGCTCCTTCTCTCTAACGAATTCTCTCATGCGTTCATTCTGCTGGTTGACAGCCCGGGACGCCGCTTCAACGCGTGCCTTGGCTGCGCGCAACGTCCGCCGGAACACAAATTCGCGCCGCGCGGTGCGTTCAAACTGAATGCAGACGACAATGCCGGCGAGATACATCGTCAACACCATAGCCCCACGGGTGATCCAGTGAGACCACGGCGTGGAAACACTACCCGAGATGTAACGACTCAGTTCTATAAAATGGAAGGTGACAACGCATAGTCCGACTAACCATGCTGCCGTGATTGCGCGAAGTCGGAACAACGTGAATATCAGGAAAAGGACAACAAAAAAGCCGGGGAAAACCTCCTGTCCGATCCGGGCCGCCGGGTAAACGTTCACCAATCCCAATAGGGCGGCCCAGCAGCTTAGCGTCACTAGACACAGTAATCTGACGGCCCAGCGTTCGTCATAGGCGCGTGGTCCCCACATCAACCATAGCGGCACACCCATACCCACGGTGCCTGCAAGTCGCACATAGCCAACGTGGAGGAGGATGCGGGGATCAAGTGTGTTCAGCAGCAACCAATCACGGGCAAAAACCGCGATCCATAGCAGAATGAGACTGACGCCAGCCAGCCTGCGTTGGCCCGCGTAGCGACGTGCGTAGTCCATACGGAACGCACGCTCCATTGCCGCCGACCTGAACTTGCGTACTACGAAGCCTGACGATCTCATAAGGCTGCTTGATCAGGAAAGCCGCCGTGGGCGGATAGTGCGCGGCATTGAGAGGCTTGGTCGGCGCACCGCGGGTTAGACCGGTTCCCACTGAACGTGGCTAACGGAAAGACGGCAAATTCCAGCGAAAGCGGCGGGTGGTGACGGGTGCACAACACCCTGATGCCTGGCCACAGCGCGATAAAAGCAGAATAACAGGTCGCGATCCCTGCCATCAGCCACAAATGTATCGGCAAGATGATGCGCGGTGCCCGCAACTGGGCGGTTTGGCAAGGAGTTCGGTCATGGAAGGCGGCTAGCTGATACGTCACCTGGATCGGCGAACGGGAGTGCATACATCTTTCACCTGCGTTCCTTGTCCGTCGCCTACGCATGTGCGTTGTGACGGCGTGTCGGCTGACCAAGAATGAATATGACAGCAACGCTGCGAGAGCACTCTTCAAGCATACCCGGATCGGGTTGGCCGTCGCCCGAGCCGAACCTGCCTTGGCTTGTACGAGGACCGCTGTCGGTCGGCAAACGATGCACAGGCCGATCTCTTAAACTCCAAAGGAGAACGCTCATGAAACTTCATCAATCGATCGCCGTCTGTCTTGCCCTGATCGCGGGAGTCACGGCAGACGGATGCTTCGCCCAATCAGCGACCAATCAGAACGAGTCGGTAGTGGCTGGCAGCACCCCGCAGGATCCAGCGGTCGCGGTTCCGGCTGTCACTCCGGCGGCTCCTGTTTCCATGGGAAAAACACGTGAGCAAGTAAGGCGCGAGCTGGAAGATTTTCAGAATAGTGACCAGGCAGCTCAGATGCGTGATCTTTATCGGGGAGGCAGTTGAGGGAGATGTCGCGGGCCAGAAGGAGAGGTTGGTCTAGCGATTCTGTCCAGATCATGAAGCACTATTATCACGATTTGTAGTTGTGGAGGTGGGAGCAGCAGCAAGATACTTATCTAATGATCAGTTATCCGTAGTATATAAATGAAGGCATGGTTATCGATGTCGTATCGCTGTGTTATGGGCGGCTCGCTCGGAGCGCCTGTTGCACATGCTCCGGCCGCGGGGGCTTACGCATGGAACATGCCGAGGCCGCATTCTCAGCTGTCGAAATAAATAGGCGGCCGGGTCACTTCGACTCCCACCGCGGCGGTTTCCTTGTCCAATGGCTGGAGGCGCTCCCCGGCACAAACGCGTCCGGCAGCCCCACCATTTCAGCATGTCCGGTCTCGCGAGATGGGTCCCAGCCTCGCTGCTTCCGTTTCCCGCGCGCTCGACTTCCTCGCTGGGACGTTCCTTGTTAGCGGTTCGGCCGGGCTAGAAAATTGCAAACCTGCGGCGCCACGAAATTAAATCTATGTCTGGTGCGGGTGCGCAGTCGGTCCCGAATGTGCTCGAACCTTCCGAAGAGCGACCAGCATGTTTTCCCATCTTCCCGTCTCTTTCAAGTACGAGTAAGCACCTCCTAAAGCGGAACGGCTGGGCCATTGGATTTCGGTTTCGGCCCAACTTCGACCTGTACCTAACTTCTCCAGAATTCCACTAACAATAAGCTTGGGGTCGTATTGCCGTCTGGGGCTCTGACGTCCTTCGCGATAACGAGCAATGCCCTTAATGGCATTCCATTCAAGGTCTGACAACTCAAGAATGCCAACGTAAGTGAATTGCCGTTTTAATTCTCGTAATTTCAGAAGAGCCACAAACTGTGGAACGGCTCCAGCCAAAAGGTGTGTGGCCGGTTGCACTTCTTATTGGAGTGCACGTCTCCGGATATGCCACTGTGGGATAGGCAGGTGCTAAACGGATAGGCCACGCAACAATCGGTCGGCCACGGAAGGCATCCACTCTGCCCGCTCTGGGCGTCCATTCGGATTCACGCGACCCCGGGAATTGATTTGAGTCAATGCATTTCTATATCACCTTTGTTATTAAACCTATAGGCACCATCGTAGATGAAGGATTGCGTCGCTTCTTAATGGGGCGCTAACCTCCGACTAGTAGCACCGCGTTTCGATAAGTCTATGTAGCGTGGCCGGAATCATGACATCGGGCGTCTAGTCATTGGCTTATAGGGCCTTCGCGATGGAAAGTGCTATGGGCAGGGTTAGTCGAATTACCCAACGTTGGACTTTCTGCGCCTTAGCCCCGTACAGATACTGTTTCAAGATCGATTGCATCACGCCGCCTGCCGATCACTCGCCTTCCGTCTGGAGGCACGTTCCGGAACGAATATGTGATGTTAAACATCTCACGGCATCAGCCGCGAACGGGTCAATCCCGATCGAGGGGCGGGCTCGCATTGTCGGCCGGCCATCTGCACAGTGCGTCGGCGGCTTTTCAGGTCGTTGCCATAGGCGCATCGGCGGGCGGCCTTGAGGCCTGCAGAAAGCTCATGGATGCGCTACCCGCCGGTACCGGCATGGCTTTCATCCTGGTCCAACATCTCGATCCCACGCATGAAAGCATGCTTGTGGAGTTAATCGCCGGCCGCACGTCAATGACGGTAGTGCAGGCAGTGGACGGCATGTCGCTCGAGCGTGAACACCTCTACATCATTCCTCCCGGAGCCTATCTCTCGGTGGCTAACGGCGCACTCCATCTTTCTCAACCTCAAGAGCGCCACGGCGCGCGTCTGCCCTTCGATTTTTTGCTGCATTCACTGGCCGAGGAAGAGGGTCCACGTTCCATCGGTGTCGTCCTTTCCGGAACGGGTGCCGATGGCAGCATCGGGCTGAAAATGTTGAAGGATAAAGGCGGATACGTTATCGCGCAGGATCCTGACGAGGCCGAATATGACGGCATGCCGCGCAGCGCAATCGCAACCGGGATAGTGGATCGGGTGCTGCCGGTGGCCGCGATTGCCGAAGCGCTGATCAAATACGATCGGAGCATAACGCTCACGCCAACGCCAACGCAGAATGATTCGGTGGCATTGATTACGCGGCAACACCTGGACGGCGTGCCGCACGCGTTGGAGCGGGTCATTCAACTTCTTTGCACAAAAACCGCGCACGATTTCACGCTTTACAAACCGGGAACGCTGAAGCGTCGTATCGAACGACGCATGGCGATGGCTGGAGTGGCGAACGGCGACATCGACCGGTACCTGGAAATACTTGGAAACGACGCGGGCGAACTTAAGCTCCTTGCGAAGGATCTTCTGATCAATGTCACCCACTTCTTTCGTGACCCGAAGGTCTACGATTTCCTTGCGCAGAAAATCATTCCCGATCTGGTCAGCAGTCACACGGGTGATCGCCCAATACGAATCTGGGTGGCTGGATGCAGTACGGGAGAAGAAGCCTATTCGATCGCGATGCTCTTCATCGAGGAGATTGCGGTCTCGAAGCGCAATATCAAAGTCCAGTTACTCGCTTCTGACGTGGACCCGGATGCTGTAACCACGGCTCGGGAGGGTGTATATCCTGAAACCATCCAGGCCGACGTGTCGCCAGCACGCCTTGCGCGCTTCTTCTCGCTGGAGGATCACCATTACCGGGTCTTGCCCGAGTTGCGTGCAGCGATCGTTTTCACTGTTCAGAATGTGCTTGCAGATCCTCCCTTCTCCCGTCTCGACCTGGTTTCCTGTCGAAACCTTCTTATCTATTTGCTCCCTGAGGCTCAGGAGAAGGTGGTTTCGTTGTTTCATTTTGCGTTGCGCGAGGGAGGCGTTCTGCTGCTGGGTAATGCAGAGACAATCAGCCACGCCGAAGGCCGCTTCGAACTGATCTCCAAGCAGGAAAGGCTCTATCGGCATATCGGTCGCAGCGGGCCCGGGGATCTGAATTTTTCGATGCCTGCCGGTGGCGGCATGCGAGTTCCTGCAGGTCCGGGACAGGGCCAGGAACCTGCGCGCCAGTCCGCTCTCGCCGAGCTTTGTCGACGGTTGGTGATCGAGCGTTATGCGCCGGCGGCGGTGTTGGTCAATCACCAGCACGAGTGTCTCTACTCGCTGGGTGCGACGGATCGTTATCTGAGCGTCGCACCGGGGCAGCCCACTCACGACCTCTTCGCCATGGCGCGACCGGGCGTGCGCACCAAACTCCGGTCGGCGATCCAACAGGCCAGTCAGGGAAACGTACGCACCGTCATCAACGGCGGCCGAGTGACCTACGATGGTCGTCCCCTGGCGTTCAGCATTGAGGTCCAGCCCGTGATGACGGAGGGCGAGGCGTTGCTGCTGGTCTGCTTCATCGACCAGCAGCAAGTCGAACTGAAACACAAGGAAAGCGCTCATCCCACCGAGCCGCAGAACGAGGCAAAGGCTACCGAACTGGAGCAGGAACTTGAAGCTACGCGGGCGCAATTGCAGAGCGCCATTCGCAATCTTGAGATATCGAGCGAAGAACAGAAGGCAATCAACGAAGAAGCCTTGTCGGCCAATGAAGAATACCAGTCCACAAACGAGGAATTGCTCACCTCCAAGGAAGAGTTGCAGTCGCTTAACGAAGAACTTACCGCTCTCAACGGGCAACTTCAGGAAACCTTGGAACGGCAGCGGACAACCAGCAACGATCTCCAGAATGTCTTGTACAGCACGGATGTCGCGACGCTCTTCCTCGACACCGAACTCAAGATCCGCTTCTTCACACCTGCTACCCGATCGCTCTTCAGCGTCATTCCAGGCGATATCGGCCGGCCGCTCGCGGACCTGAATTCGCTTGCGACCGACGGTGCGCTCCCGATCGATGTGCAGACGGTGCTGCGCAGTCTTGTACCGGTCGAGCGGGAGATCGAAACCCGAGGCGACATGTGGTTCACTCGACGGATACTGCCCTATCGTACTGAGGACGGCGGGGTGGGCGGCGTGGTGATCACCTTTACGGACATCACTGAACGCAAGCGTACGGCGAAGGCGCTGGAACTCGCCAGGAAACAAGCCGAGCTGGCGAATATCGCGAAGTCCCGCTTTCTTGCCGCTGCGAGCCATGACCTGCGCCAACCGCTCCAGACGCTTGCCTTGCTCCAGGGGTTGTTGGTGAAAACGGTCGAGGGTGACAAAGGGCAGGATCTGTTGACGCGGCTCGATGAAACGATCAGCGCGATGTCTGAGATGCTGAATACGCTGCTCGACATCAACCAGATTGAAGCGGGTACGGTCCACGCCGACATGGTCAGTTTCCCGGTCAACGAGCTGCTTCACCGGCTGAAGAATGAGTTCAGCTTTCAGGCGCAAGCAAAGGGAATCGTTCTGCACGTCGCTACCTGTAGCCTCACGCTATACAGCGACCCGCGCCTTCTCGAACAAGTGATCCGGAATCTGCTGTCGAACGCCTTGAAATACACCCCACACGGCAAGGTGCTGCTGGGCTGTCGGCGACGCCACGGGACGTTGAGCATCGAGGTATGGGACACGGGGGTGGGGATCGCCAAAGACGAACTTCAGGCGATCTTCCAGGAGTACCATCAACTCGATAACCCCGCGCGTGAACGGAGCAGGGGCTTGGGCCTCGGCCTGTCCATCGTCCAACGACTCGCGGATTTGCTGGGTCACCGATTGCGGGTGCGTTCCCAGCTCGGCAAGGGTTCAGCATTCGCTATCGAGGTCGATCTTCCGCCGCCGGGCACCCCGCCGCAGTCTCAACGCACGCCCTCGTATGCGACAGATCAAGAGGCGATTCGAAGCGCGCGCCGCCCAGGCATGATTCTGGTCATCGAAGACGATCCCGAGGTGCGCGAGGCGCTTGAGCTCGCGCTCAACGAAGAGGGGCATCATGCGGTGGGCGTACCCGATGGTGTCGCCGCGCTCGAATGGCTGGCCCACGGTAGCGTCCTGCCCGACCTGGTACTGGCGGACTACAACTTGCCAAACGGCATGAACGGAGTCCAGGCTGTCGTGAAGATGCGCGATAAGCTGCGTAGCGAACTTCCCGTGATTATTCTGACCGGCGACATCTCAACGGAAACCTTGCGCGACATTGCCTTTCACCATTGTGAACAGGTCGTCAAACCGGTGAAGTTCGAGGAGTTGACGCACGTCATCCAGCGTTTGCTGGCAACCTCGCAAGCTGCGACGCCTATGCCCGCTGCTCAGCCTGTGGAGACTGCAGGCGATAAAGATTCGCCGGTCATCTTCGTCGTCGACGACGATGCTCAGGTGCGCGGGGCAATTCGCAGCGTGCTCGAGGACGCGGGCCGGAGCGTCGAGGACTTCGCGAGCGCGGAGGCATTCCTGGAAGGCTGGCACCCGGGGCGCGAAAGCTGCCTCCTGCTCGATGCCTCTTTGCCCGGCATGAGCGGTCTCGAATTGCTGCAGCGACTTCACGACGCGGGCCATTGGTTGCCGGTCATCATGATCACCGGGCACAGCGACGTACAGACGGTGGTGCAAGCCATGAAGGCGGGTGCATTGGACTTCATCGAAAAGCCCATTGGCCGCAGTGAGCTTCTTCAGAGCATTGACCGGGCGTTTGAAAAGTCGGTGGATTCAAACAAGTCAATTGCCTGGCGGCAAAGCGCAGCCGATCACATGGCGGACCTCACCGCCCGGCAGCGCGAGATCATGGATCGTGTCCTTGCCGGCCAGCCCAGCAAAGTTATTGCAACGGCTCTCGGCATCAGCCAGCGCACGGTTGAAAACCACCGCGCCGCGATCATGAAGAAAACGGGCTGCAAATCGCTTCCGGCGCTGGCCCGTCTCGCACTGGCTGCCGCGTGGGGGCACACGGATGGTCAACTCGGGCAAGGCGGCCCGGCAGCGAGTGCTCTCGCGAGACCGTAGGCGTGCTGACGTAATGGATCTTGTCGAGCCCGTTACCGGGCCGGGGAAGATGGGCGGCAAGCTATCGTTCGCGGCATATGTTGGCCGCTCGTATCCTGACTGGGAAAGGCCCTGCCAATGTCATGACAGGTGATGGTGGAATGTGCGCCGCCATTGGTCGCGCGCGTGGTCAGCCAGGCGGATTACAGCTTTGCCACGGGCCGCGAATCCGATCAGTTGATCTGAATCAATTGACAAAGTAGAGTCAGCTTATACGCTGCAAACGCAGCAGTCGGTTGCTTGCCTTCGGTTGCTTGCCTTCGGTTGGCTTCGACGAAGCCGGATATGCATCGGAACGCATGTTTTTACAACACAGTTATCATGCGATTCGCCTGGTTGCATAAACCATCGGACCATGAAAGATTAGGGCACAACGTCGAATGACAGACGACTCCATCTCGGCCCAGGGTTTTCGGCCTTCCATCTATGCAACACCATTTCAACGCAGCGGCGATGGCGCTGCCGTGGAGTTGCTGTCAGTTTCCGAACAGGATGAATTGATCGGCATTTCAAGGCTTATCAACGTTCGGCGTCATACCGTGCTTTATCCGGAGGGAGGGCAGGCGCTGTTCGTCTACAACATCGTGAGTGGCGTCGCGCAAACATACCAACTTCAGCCAAACGGGGACAGGCGAATTACCTCCTTCCTGTTTCCCCGGGACTTGCTGGGGCTTAGCGAAAATGGCACTTATGTTGCGACAGCGCAGTCGCTTACGCCGGTCATCGCCTACAAGATTCCGATCGATGCGCTAGGGGCCATACTCGAGCGCGACCCGCGACTGGATATCAACTTGCTTTGCAAGCTGTGTCATGAACTTCGCCAGTCGCAGCATCATACGATTACCGTCTCGAAGAACGACGGTCCGGCGCGGCTCGCGAATTTCCTGCTCTGGATAGAGCGGGCTTATGTGACGCCCGGTCAACCCGTCGGAGAACTCATGTTGCCAATGACGCGGCATGACGTTGCCGACTACGTTGGCTTGTCAGTCGAGTCCGTCAGTCGCGCGCTTCATTCACTCGAATCGCAAGGAGCAATCCTTCGGAACGGACCGCGCTTTATCACGTTGCTGGACATCAGCAAACTTCGCAGGCTGGCAGGACTGGAATAACGGTCGCCGTTTCGGGGTTCACCGCTTTCGTCGATCACCATAAAGGCAACGCGATGCTGATGCGAAGCCCACTGCCAGGCGCGTTCCCGACCGAGATTGTGCCGTTCAGCCGATGGACGCGTTCGCGCATCCCCAGCAGACCAAACGATGTCGGGCTGGGCGTGGTTCCGGTCGCCAAGCCTTGCCCATTGTCCTCAATGTGAACGACGCACGTCTTGCCCGCGCGCGCCAGTTCAACGCTTACCTGCGTCGCAAACGAGTGCTTGGCCACATTGGTCAGTGCTTCCTGGACGATTCGGAATAGGGATGTCTGGGCCGGCTCGCCCAGATCCATGTTGCCGATCTCAATGCGCGCCAGGACATCAATGCCGTGTCGTTTCGTGAAATCTTCGATGAACCATGCAAGCGCGGGCTGCAAGCCCAAAGTGTCGAGTGGAATGGGGCGCAGGCCGCTTGCGATTCTTCGAACCGAATCCATCGTTCGATCGAGCAAGTCGAGCATGTCCTTCGTGTAAGGATTGCGTCGCGGCTCCGAGTGTTGATCAGGCCCGAGGTCGCGCTCCGTATTGACGAGGGCCATTTTGAGAGCGGTCAGTTGCTGCCCGAGATCGTCGTGAAGCTCGCGCGCGATGCGAACCTGCTCCTCTTCCCGGGCAGCCTCGATGCTCGCTGACATCAAGCTGATGTGTTCGAGGTCGGCGAGGCGTTTGCGCTCGGTCATGTCACGCGTCACTTTCCCGAAACCTATCAAGGTGCCCGCCTGATCGCGGATCGCGGTGATGACCACGTTCGCCCAGAACTTCGAACCGTCCTTGCGTAAGCGCCAGCCCTCACTTTCCGACGTTTCGTTCGCGGCTGCCTTGGCGAGCTGGGTAGCCGGATTTAGGGCCGCCTGATCCTCAGGCGTATGAAAGACCGAGAAGTGGCGCCCGATAATTTCATCGGCGCGATAGCCTTTCATCTTCTGCGCACCGGCATTCCAGCTTACGACGACACCCGACATGTCGAGCATCAGGATGGCGTAGCCGTCGATTGCCTCGACCAACATCCGGAAACTCGCATCGCTTGCAAGCAGCAGATCGACATGCGGTCTGTCTCGTTGCGGCGACTCTTTGGCTTGGTTGTTCATGGGCATTGCGCGAGGGCAGTCATACTGAATCGCCGCATGAGCGGCAGGGATCGTTCGACACTGCGAGCGATAAAGACTGACACGCCCACGACAAGCGGCGCTGTGATAGCCCGCCGAGCGTTCCCGCATTGTTACGGGCAGTGGCTTGAGCCAGCATTGATTTGAATCAATTTTGCCCTTGCGCATGAGAGGGGGAAACAGATGATGAAGTGGTGAACAGCCCTCTCCGGCGTCCTTTGAGGTGCACGCATTTACTCGTCAAATACCTCGTTTTCGGCTTCAATCGAATCGGACTCGATGCATTGCACATGCCAGCGATCCAGGCGCACTTTCAAGTTCGATTCGCCATGCCACACCACATGTCCAAACTGGCCTTCGATCAGGCGAATACGGTCGTCCAGATCGAGTCCGGTCAAGGTGCACAGTGCGTCTGCTGAATCCGGGTCGCAGATAAACGTTGCGCTCGGCGCGGTGCGCAAAAGGCCCCAGGACGGAATGTCGACGCCGCTGTGCATTTCCCGCGACCAGTGGTGCAATTCCAGATCCACCCAAAGGACTGCAAACGCGTCGGGGTCTGCGGGTTGGTCCAACTTGATCGTGATACGCATTGTGTCCTCCGCAACTTCAGGTTAGTTACTCAATACCCATTGCACGAGCGTGCGGGCGTCTTCTCGCGAAAGCGGGCCACCGCGATCCGCTGGCGCCGGCATGGCCATATCGCCCCAATGTGCGGGGCCGCCGACCCGCAATTTTTCTTCGAGCATCAGAGCGGCGTTCGGAACGTTGCGATAACGCTCCGCGATCTGCTGAAACGATGGCGCAAGAAAGGGTGAGTCGACGGTATGGCAGAACATGCAGTGTTGCTGATCGACGAGTGCGACCGGCTCCGGCGACGCGAGCGCTTGCATCCCTGCGCACAGTAAAAGACCCGCGATACCGGCCTGACGTGATAGCTGAAGTGGCTGCATCGACAGGCTCCAAAAGTGACGCAACGTCATCGTTCAATGAGACATGAATACCGGGGCGATCATGCTTTCGAGCATGGTTCTGGTCACGCCGCCAAGCACCCGTTCTTCGGCGCGTGCGTGACCGTATGCGCCGAGCACCAGAAGATCCGAGTTCGTATCGGCGAGGGCATTAAGCAACATGGCGCCGGTGCTGACGCCGGATACGTGCAGCAATAAAGTAAACCCGGCGCGTACGTTTTGCCGTTCCAGATAGGCCGTCAGTTCGAGTCCGGCCGTCTCCCCTTCTTCAAGATGCCGGATCACGCAGGCAATCTTCACTAAACGCGCACATTGCAGAATGGGAAGGGCGTCCTTCACCGCGCGCGCGGCTGCCCGCCCGCCATCCCATGCGATCAACACCGAGTCGCCGAAACGCTTCACACGCCCCGCATACGGAAGCAGCATGGCCGGTCGACCGCCGCCCATCAACAGGTCTTCCAGGAAATGCCTTGCGACATACGCCGCCGGGTCCGCTGGATCTTGTTGACCAAGAATCAACAGGTCGGCATGGCGTGCGTGCAACGTGGCGTTTTCGATGGCAGGGCCGGGCGGTGCGCGCCACTCGCCGTTGATGCCCGCGCGCTGAGCCTCAGCCGCGAAATGGTCTTGAGCCCGCTGCTGCCGTGCTGCGCTCTGTGCTTCGTTGACGGCCAGGTTCAGGCTTTCGCCACGTCTGAACAGAGGCCGCAGAAGGTCCTGACACACGACATAAAGTCCGATCAGGTGCGCGTCGTGCTTGAGCGCAAAGTCGACGGCGAACGCCACGCGCGCGTCACTGCGCTGGCTGTCGTCGATATGTACCAGGATTGTCTTATAGCTCATCACGAGTGCTCCATGGGTGAGTCAGTGAAGGCGCCCGCATCAATCCGGGTCGTGAACTCCTGATAAGAAAGTCTATGAGCTGCTACTGCGCGCCGATTGATGTAGATCAAGTGCGAGCGGGCGTCGCATCGCGGGCAGACTGGTTGATATAGGTCAACGGCCAGCCGAGTCCCACGCCTAAATTGACATTGACCATGCGGCGCTCTTCGCGCCTTGGTTCATACGGAATGAGGACTCGATCATGGCAACCGAATTCGCTCGCCCGCTCGCCTCGGGGGTAAATCTTGACCAGGATGGCGTGCTGTCACTGACGCTTCCGAAGAAGGCGCCATCGGAGCAAAAACGCCTTCAGATCAGTTAAGCCGTTGGCGCGCGGTCTGCCGCGCGCTTTATTTGTCGCAGAGGATTTTATGAAAACCGACCTACAGTTGAAGCAGGACGTGGAAGAGGAACTGGACTGGACGCCGGAAGTCGATTCGTCGAGCTTCGTGGTTGAAGTGCAGGACAGCATTGTGACTCTGCTCGGTCATCCGGCAAGCTATGCGGAAAAACTCGCCGCTGAAAAGGCGGTGCAACGGGTGTCTGGTGTCAAGGCCACCGTTGCCCAGGCGGAGGTCCGTCTGCCGCCCAAGGATGTGATGGGCGATGCCGATATCGCCCGGGCTGCCAATTCGATCTTGCAATGGACGGTCGGGCTGAAGGAAGGCGCCGTGAAGGTCCAGGTTGAAAAGGGTTGGGTAACGCTGCGTGGCGATGTCGAGTTGAACTGGCAACGTTATCGCGCAGCACGGCGCATTACGCACATGCGCGGCGTGACGGGTGTCACAAACATGATCAAGATGCACGGCGGTCTCGCTCCGTCCGACGTCGGTGAACAGATCAGTCGGGCCCTGCTGCGCCACGCCGAGCGCGAGGCCAAACACATCGGCATCGAGGTGCATGACGGTGTCGTGACCCTGAGTGGCACGGTAGGAAGCCACGGCGAACGGGAGGCCGCTCGTGGCGCTGCGTGGTCCGCGCCTGGCGTACACGCGGTGGTCGATCACCTGGTGGTGGAATAGGTGGAATAAAGGACAGGCGCCAAGACTCTCAAAGAGCAAGTGACAAGCGCCAGCTGGACCGTCACCGGTTGGGGTGAGGAATTAAAGCATCAGTTCCGGCACGTTCCGCACTCTAAAATCTTTGCAACCGGGCGCGAGGCAGCACTCGACGGTCTTCGCGAAGTCTAGGCATTTGCAGCACTCGCATGGCTGATGCAAGTCAAGCTTGCGTCTGGCCTCATGTGCGCGCTTGCGGTCGGCTCAACAGGATGAACGGGATGAACGGGATGAACGGTGTGCAGCGTCACGCGTGAGCTTGAAAATGAAAGTAGCGGCTTCCAGTACGCGCGCTCGCCGAACCTGGTCTGGGGCACATCGGTGTCGAAGAACAGCGTTCGCGCGCATTCTTCCGGTAGCAGCGGATCCTCATTCGCCAGTTGCTTCACGAGGACTTGCTCGTCGGCATCGCTGAGTCTTTGCGGGTCCAATTTCCGTTCCCTGATACGACGGAACAAACTGGTGGTGGACGCGTGGAAGTCGAGGATAAGCACCGGGACTGACAACGCTTGGGCAAGCTCAAAAAAGCGCTGCCTATGGTCGTATTTGAGGAAACTTGCGTCAACGATCACACTGTAGCCACCCTCGATAGCCCGGCTGGCCAGAGTGCGGAGCCTGATGTAGTGAGCATCGATTGCGGCGTGTGTGTAGGCGGTACGTGGCAGGGTTTTGCCCCCGGCGGCCTGAAGCGGCCGATCACGTTTGCGCTCGGCATCGCTTGAAATCCGCACCGCGCCGATGAACGGCGCCAGTTCTGCCGTTGCCACTGACTTGCCTGATCCTGATAGGCCATGACACAGCAGAAGCGTTGCATGTTGCGGCTGGATTGCCTCGATCGCACAGTCGAGGTAGCGACGGGCGCGCTGCGCCGATGGGTCGCCGCGTGTCTTCAGGGTTTCGACCAAGGTTCTCACCAGCGCGCGATACACCACATAAAGCCGCAGGACGCGTAGCCCTGAAAAGTCGCCGGTCAAAAATAGCCATCGGTTCAGGAAACGGGCTGCCAGGTCGGGCCGCTTGTGCGCCTGCAAATCCATGACGAGGAACGCAACGTCGTTCATCACGTCGATCCAGCGCAGCGATTCGCTGAAGGCGATGCAATCGAAGACGAGCACATCGCGTCCTGTTTGAACCAGGTTGTCGAGGTGCAGGTCGCCATGGCATTCGCGAACGAAGCCCTGGCGCCGGCGTTCTTCGATGTCATCCGCCAGTCGTTCAAGCTCTGAGTGACACCACGCGCGTATGGCCGATGGAACCCCCACACCAGCGCCTTCGAGTCCGTCGAGAACAGCGTTCACCTGTGTGTGGAACAAAGGCGCGGATCCGTATTCTCGCCGGGGCGCAAGCGCCGGAATGGACTGATGAAAACCGGCGATACGCTCCGCTGCACATTCGATTGCTGTGTCGCCCAGCCGATTCGCGTTCACCAGATCGGAGAACAGGCAGCCGTCCTTGAAACGCTTCATGTGCACCGCATAGCCGATCACGCATCGGTCTCCGCCAAGCCTCGCGGTACGTCCAACTCGGCTGAGTGGCATCACGCCTCTATAGAGACGCTTGGCGAGGCGCCGATTCAGCCGTACTTCGGCTTCGCAGCAATGCTGTCTCGTTGTCAGCCGCGTGAAATCGGCAAAGCTGAGCGTCACCGGTTTGTTGACCTTGTATGCGTGTCTCCCGGCCAGATAGATCACCGATATATGCGTTTCGATTCTGCGGATCTGTCCGGCAGGATGTCGATATGTACATGAGCGGCGCAGTGCCGTATCGATCAACCGCCATTCATGCGTCGCTTTCCTTTCGCGCATCGAGCTATGTGCTGTCATGGTGACCGCCCTGAGAGATTTTCACGCGGCTTTTCATGCCGCGCCATCACTCCATTTCGCGCGTTTCCAGCGTAGGCCCGCTTGACCCAGATCAAGGGCGTGCGTCGATTGAGGGAAGTCGGTGGGGTGGGACGGGCAGGATACCGGCAGATACGGGTCGGGTGCCGCGTCTAAAGCCGGAGCCGGCTGGCTTCAGTTCAGGAGTCCGACCCGGCGCTGCGGCGGCGATCTGCGGCCGGGAAAACGACGGGCGCTTCGCCGCGTCTCAGCTACCCGGCAAGGCATACGCCTCGGGGAAGAAGTAATCCTTCCATGACGTTGCCTTGTTCTTCAAGACACCGAGCCGGTTGAGTTCGCTCGCGTAGACGAAGCTGCGTTGCGGGGAAATCGTGAATTCGATTTCGGGATCGTTGACGATTTTCTGGACTAGCGCCAACGGCAGGTTTGAATGCTCTACGCGAATATAGGCTGCAGCGGCGGCATTCTTGTCGCTGTTGATGATGCGGGCCGCTTCCGCCAGCGCGTCATAGAAGGCGCGGTACGTCTTTGGATTTTCATCGTGGAATTTCTGCGTGCTGTACAGCACGTTGAACGTGGCGTGACCGCCCAGTGTGTCATAGGAACTCAGCACCTTATGGATGTTGGAATGCTCCAGTGCCTGGTACTGAAACGGTGGACTCGAATAATGCGCGTCGATTTCCGTGTGGCCTGCAATTAGCGCGGCGGTCGCATCCGGATGAGGCAGGCTGACCGAGATCGTGTCGAATCGTTTGTAGTCGCTGTCGCCGAAGACCCTCGCGGTTTCGATCTGCAGGGTACGCGACTGGAAGCCGACGCCCGCCGCCGGCACGGCGATGCGGTCCTTGTCGGTGAAGTCCTTGAGTGTCTTGATGTTGGGGTTGTTGGTCAGCAGATAATTGGGCATGGAGCCGAGCGCTGCGACCGCCTTGACGTTCTGTTTGCCACGGGTGCGGTCCCAGACGGTCAACATGGGCGGCACGCCCGCCGACACCACATCCAGGGCTCCGGCGAGCAGTGCTTCATTCATGCCTGTCGCGCCGGAAATGGTGCGCCACTCGACCTTGATGTCCAGCCCCTGCTGCCTGCCGTATTTTTCGATCAGGTGCTGATCCTGGACGACGTCGAGTATCAGATACCCGATACCGAATTGCTGCGCAATGCTGATCTTGCCCTCGGCATGCACCGTGCATGCGAGCATTGCAGCGCCACAAAGAACCATGGCATGCGCCAGACGCTTGACCACTGAACCCCGGATACCATTTTTCATATCTTTATCGCGACGCTTTGTGCCAGTTCGTGAATTGTTATGCGGGCGGCCGAGGCGCACAAGCACTCCAGGCGACACCGATAATTGCCGGGTAGTCTACAGGCCACAATATGTACCGGGTAAATGACGTTTGGGAATATGCATATACGCTCGGGTGCATGTGTTTTCAACAGCCGTCGCCATTCCCGCCACCAGGATTTCTCGCGCTCGGCGGGTTTGTTTGCTCACTGTACTGCTCTTGTGCAGGGAGCGGCGCCCGCGCGCGGTCGGGCTCTCGACTGCGGTGGGTTATCCAGGCAGCAGGACAAGGGACAAGACGTTATATTTGGCTGTATATTACGAAACGACGAAGCCAGCCATCTTTTGCGGCCCGTCACGCGTTGGATCTGCGCTGATTATCCGGTGAGAGGTGTCCCGATGCATGGTTTGCCACATCCGCGTGCCCAGACGCCGGCGGACGATTGTGCGACGTACGGTCCGGCACGGAACAATCGATCGACTGATCAAGGAAATCCGGACGACGGTCCGATTGCCGACGCGGGCGACGGGCGCCTGAGGTTAGCTGAACTGGAGCCGCATTTCCACTGCTCGGTCCTTGGAACCTGTCTCAGCGGCCCGGTGCTGCACGGCATCGTTCGTTATTTCAGCGGACCCGGCTGGCGTGGCCGCAGTGATTTCGAAGTGCATCACGCCGCTGTCCAGCTTGCCGCCGAAGGCGGAGCCGCTGCCGATATCCTGCATGAGGCGCTCGACCATCGCTGGAGCGCGATGTTGGCGCGTTTTGGCGAGGTGACAGACGTGTGCGAACTGTACGAGATCTGGGGAGCCAGACAACAGGATCGCGATCTGCCCGGCACTTACTGGGCCTTGATGACGCATCCCTGTGCGACGGTTGAATTGCGTCAGCGGGTTTTCTGCGAGATTCACGGCATGAGGCTTCTCCCGGCAGATCACGGATGACATGCCGGGCGGGTGGGTGACGACGTGCGCATGTCACCTTGGCGCGGAGTATCTGAGTGAACTCCCGGTTTGAAGCCGAGTGGCCCCTCGGGTGAAGGCACGGTCTGGCCGTTGGGATAGCAGCCGGTGACCGGATAGTTTCCAAGACCTTGAGCGGTGCATCAAGTCAATGGCAGTACAAGTCGTTCTCGGCGATGAACATGTCGAACGCGAGCTGCTTCGCCACGCTTTCGCGCGCTGTCGTCAGCCATCGGCTCTGGCGCCACTCGCGGATGGTGGCGTCGACGAACCGCATGCTTGCCGCATCCCCGCCCCGCGTCGCAATGAACGAGGGCGTTGGATCGATATTGCCGGGGAGCACGCTGTAATAGCTCCAGTCGGGCTGTTTCAACAGCGACTTGATGACGAGCTCATCGTCGACCAGGGCGGTGCATTCGCCGGCCTGGAACGCCAGCAGCGCGTCGAGTGGCCGGTCGTAGGTAATAAGACGCACGTTATGGAGCCGTGCGGCTCGGGGGCCATAAGCATTACCTGTCGATGTGCAGATCGAGCCTCCGCGCAAGGCCGCCCAGTCGTGTACGTTTCCGTGACGCAGGACCAGCGCTTGTCCGCGGCCGCTCGCATAGGAGACGGGTGAGAAAGATAGCGTCGAACCCGGCCGGAACGGCAAGCCTTCGATTGCAGCATCGGCCTTGCCCGTTGCGACCGCGACCGCCGCAGCATCGGGCTCGCTAAGCAACAGATCGACGGGCAGTCCCAGTCGCCGTCCAAGATCCGCGGCCAATGCAGCCGAGAAAGGATCAGGCGATCGCAGCGTGCGGTCCACGTGCCCGACCGTCAACACAGGGGCGGGCCGGGGCGGCACCGCGACAATCAGCCGGCCGCGAAGGCTGGCGGCCGCGAACGGTTTTTCAAGCGTGACGAACCGGCTCAATACCGCGCCAATACACGCAAGCACCAGCAGAAAAACGGCCGTACGATTGCGCGTCCTCGTCCCATAGCGCGGACCGAGCGTACCGGCGCCGGCTCCGTCGCTAGCCATTTTGTGCAATGCCGACGCGCCAGCGCAGCAGTTTGCGCTCAAGCAACGAGAGGCCGTAGTTGATCAGTAATCCGAAGAGTGCAAGCAATACGATGCCTGCATACATATCGGGGATCTGGAATGTTTCCTGTGAGTTGAGCGTATAGAAACCCAGCCCTGAGCGGGCGCCGATCATCTCGGCTGCGACCAGCGCGGTGATGCTGTACGCACCGGCGAGCCTGATGCCGGTCAGTATTTGCGGCAAGGCTGCCGGCAAGATGACCTTGGCAAATATGAATCCTTGCTTGGCGCCCATCGACCGTGCGCAATCGATAAAGATTCGCTCCACTTGCTTAACGCCGGACAGGGTGTTGAGCAGCACAGGCCAGAATGCGGCCCACACGATGATCGCTATCTTCGACGATTCGCCTATGCCCAGGAAGAGCATGAAGACAGGGAACAGCGCGAATGCGGAGACTTGTCGCAACAATTGATAAAGCGGATCGGCGATCCGTTCAGCGCGACGGAACCAGCCCAGCAAAAAGCCGCCGATGATCCCGGCCGTCACGGCGAGCAACAAGCCCGCGATAGAGCGAAACGCACTGCTGCCAAGGTGTTTCCACACTTCGCCGCTTTCGAAGAGATGCGCGATTGCGACCAGGACAGCGGAAGGTGGACTGAGATAGGCCGAGTTGACAATGCCGGCGCGTGGCAGAAATTCCCATAACAGCAGGAACGCAACCAGCGCGACGCTGCGCTCGAAGATGCGCACGGTGTGAGCGCGCACGCGTGAAAATGCTGCGGCCCGCGCAGGTTCTTTCGATTGCGAGGCGGCGGTGTCGGAAGCGAATTGCTCGCTGGCGGGAAGGGCGGCCGTCGCGGAAGATCGATCAGGCATTGATGGTCCTTGTATCTTCGCGCTCGGTCGTGCTGCGCGTCTCGGCGACCTCGGTCTTTAGCAACGCCCACGCGCGCTGCCGCAACTCCAGGAACTGAGCTGAATTGCGCACGGTGTCGTCGCGTGGCCGAGGCAGGGGAATGTCGATGATCGCCTTCACCCGGCCGGGACCGCGCGTCATGATTGCTACACGGTCGGAGAGGAAGATTGCTTCATCGATGCTGTGGGTGATGAAGACCACGGTCTTGGCGCTTTTCTCCCAGATGGTAAGCAGTTCACTTTGGAGCGTCTCGCGGGTCTGGGCGTCGAGCGCGCCGAAGGGCTCGTCCATCAGCAGGACTTCGGGTCCGTAGGCGAGCGCTCGTGCAATGGCCGCGCGCTGACGCATGCCGCCGGAAAGCTGGTGCGGATAATGATTGCCGTACGCCTGCAATCCGACCAGCGAAAGAAAGTGCGCGGCTTGCTCGCGGCGTTGGGCGCGTTTTACGTCGCGGATCTCAAGGCCGATTTCCACGTTCTCGATGACCGTGCGCCAGGGGAACAGCGCATATCCCTGGAATACGACCCCCAGCTTTCGGCTGACGCCGCTCAGAATCTGTCCGTCGATGCGAACATCGCCCGTGGTCTGCGGGACGAGTCCGGCGAGTATGTTGAGAAGGCTCGACTTGCCGCAGCCGCTGGGTCCCAGCACCGAGAGGAATTCTCCTTCGCGCACCGACAGGTTGAAATCCTGGAGCACGGCATTCCTGCGCGCTTGCCCCGGCGTTCCCTGGTCAACATAAGTCAGGCCGAGATGCTCGGCGACGATCTTGTCGCGGTGCGGTGATACGCTGCTCACGATGCCGCTTCCGCGTCGTGACCCGGCGCGGCCGATGCGGACTTGCTCAAGCCCGCGGGCGCATTCGCGCGTGCGGGCGGCTGCGCGTACGGGTTGTATTCGTTGGTGTACACGTCTTCGACCTTGACCTTGCCCTTCGGGATCTTGCCGGCTTGTTCAAGGATGTCGATGTAATACTGGATCGGCGGGGTGGTGACGACGAGGTCCTTGACGTAGGCATAGCGTTCGACCACGTCGACATCGATCCCGAGCCGCTCGGCCGTCAGTTTGCGCGCTTCGTCCGGATGCGCGTTGACCCAGTTCCCCGCCTTGGCAATGGCGGTCACGAAGTCGCGTACCGCCTGCGGATGAGCACGCGCAAACGCACCGTTCACGCTGTACGGCGCCATCCCGCCAAGGCCGTGATCCTCGTCCCAGTCGCTCCACAGTTTGTGAAGCTGCGGGTCATGTTCGGCGGCGCCGGAAAACGGCGGATGAATGATCGCGATGTCGACATTCTTCGTGACCAGCGCCTGTTGGGACTGATTGTCGGGCACGACCAGCCAGTTCACCTTCGACACATCCACGCCATGCTGCGACAGGTATTTCTTCGTGACGAACTCAGCGCACGCGCCGAAGCTGTTGAACGCGACCGTCTTGCCTTCGAAGTCCTTGGGCTGCGTGATGCCGGAGTCCTTGCGCGAGAAGTACTTCATGTGCGGTGCGTCGGGCAGGGTCTCGCCGCCGGCGGAAATGACCTTGATGTCGGCGCCGCTAGCGATTGCGGAGATGACAAGCGGCACCATGCGTGTACCGAAGTCGATCTCACCCGTGCCGACCAGCGGAATGATCTGCGGCGCCGAGACCTTCCCG
Source organism: Caballeronia sp. LjRoot31 (assembly GCF_964253885.1). Classification (NCBI taxonomy): domain Bacteria; kingdom Pseudomonadati; phylum Pseudomonadota; class Betaproteobacteria; order Burkholderiales; family Burkholderiaceae; genus Caballeronia; species Caballeronia sp. LjRoot31. Next base: position 1,932,960 of record NZ_CAXURX020000002.1, on the reverse strand, counting down.
ACATACTTTGGACGCGTACTCGTACCGTCGAAGTAGCCGAGCTTGTCTGCCAGATAAACGAGGTCGAATGCCGGATTGTCGGGATACTTGAAATACGTCACGTTCTGGGCTTGCGCACCGCTTGTGGACGCGACGCTCGGGGCGCCATTGCGGGAATTGCAGCCGCTCTGGAGGAGCAGCAGCGACGCCGCGATCGATGCGACGGCGATGGAGATCGTGCGGTCACGCAGGCGGGACCGGGTCGGGGTAGAGAGCATCGGGATACCTGGCAAAAGGAAGCGGCGAAATCTTCAGGCACGAACGCGGCTGCGCATAAAAGCGCGCATGTTCGCAACCTGAGCTAAAGACGATTTTCGCTTTTGCGGGTCCCGCGCCTAACTAATTAAAAATTCTTTCGATAGCAGGAAACATGCAGGTTGCCGTAAGGTGCCGACTCTTCCGGGAAAGGGGCGAAACCGTTTATGTGCCGGAAGCATTCGTGTAACCGGTCGCCTGCGTCAACACTGTCAACGTCCTGGCTGCCAGCTACCACCGTGGTCTGACCTTCAGGTCGGGGCCGACACGCTCAGCCAGGCACCTAGCCCGTTATCTGGCGGCAGGGAAGCCACCATGAAACCGCCCGAACGTCCGGGCGGCGAAGATCGCCATCAACAATGCACCGAGACCCGCGGTGCCGGCGTCCGCCGTGACGCGTATATCGAAATTTCCAACCCGGTAGATCAGAAGGTACGCCAGCGCGACGTTGAACGCTCCCCACAAGACATTAACGGTTGACGAGGACAACCCTTTGCCCGATGGCGTGGCAAATGGACTCTGGAAAGATCGCCCCATCATTCCGCTTGCGACGTGTGGAATCGCGTTGGCAACAACCGCTCCGCCCAGGAAGTAGGAAAGGTACTGATACCAGGACATTTGATGGCTCTCCAATCGTCATAACAGTATTTGTTGAGACCGCCTTGTGCCGCGAAGCGGGTGGTCAATGTGGTCCGTGGCGCGTCTGCCGATTCATCATGCCGACGGCCGGCCAACGCACAGGTCAAGATTCGCACTAACCAGTCAAACTTGCAAGTTTATCTTGCAAGTTTGACTGATGACATTCATCCTTGACACACACTCAACCCGACCGCGTTTGAAAAATCATGTCTACCAGGACTTTCGAGCAAGCCGTCATCGACTTGATGCAAGCAGTAGGACTGCTCGTACGGCGTACCCGCAACGAATCCCATGCGAGTGAGCTCTCGATGACGGAATCTGTCGTCATGTCGCGGTTGGCTAATGACGGGCCCGCCACTATCGCGGCACTCGCGCGCGCCGAAGGGATGAAGCCGCAGTCCATGGGAACGACCATTACCTCGCTCGAGGAAATGGGTATCGTAAAACGTACGCCGCATGTTACCGACGGGCGGCAGATGCTTATCGCGTTGACGCCGAAAGGTGTTCGGTTACGCAAGAAAAATCGCGAGGCGAAGCAGATGTGGCTATCGCAGGTGATCGCGGAACTCGATGCCGAGGAGCGAGACACGCTGTTCAAGGCTGCCGGGATCATCAAGAGGCTGGCCGAGAAATAGGCGCATGAAAAGCGAATGAAAAACGAGATGAAGAAGAGTGCCAACGCGCCTGGCGGGATTGATCCGTCTGTCTGGAAAGTGGCCCTCGTCGCCGTGATCGGGCCGTTCATGACGCAGCTCGATTCCACCGTGGTCAACGTTTCGCTCTCGACCATCAGTCACACGCTCGACTCGTCGATTGCGACTGCGCAGTGGATCATCAGCGGCTACCTGCTGGCAATGGCGCTGATGCTGCCACTCAACGGTTGGCTCGTGGACTGCATTGGCGCGAAGCGCCTCTACATCATCGGCTTCGCGACATTCACATTGGCCTCCATTCTATGCGGGGCGTCCCGAACCATGGGTGAGCTGATTTGTGCCCGCGTATTCCAGGGTCTGGTAGGCGGCGTGCTGGCGCCCATGACACAGATGATGATTGCGCGCGTGGCGGGAAAAAACATGGCGCGTGTGATGGGCTATACCGCTCTGCCTATTCTGCTTGGTCCCATCCTTGGTCCGGTATTGGCCGGGACGATTCTTGGCGTGTCCACGTGGTCCTGGCTGTTCTACCTCAACGTACCGGTCGGCATTCTCGGTGTCGGGCTGGCTTTCTTGCTGCTTCCGGGCGACGCCATCTCTCTACAAAAGCGCCCGTTCGATTTCCTCGGTTTCGCGCTGATTTCACCTGGCCTCGTTGCGCTCATCTACGGGCTTCAAAATGCGTCGCACACAGAGGGACGATGGGTTCTGCTCGCCGGCGCCGTGTTTCTTGCGGGATTCTTGCGGCACGCGAAACGCAAGGGCAGTTCCGCGCTGATCGATGTGCGGATCTTTGCCGACCGGACTTTCTCCGTCGCTGCCGCCACGCAATTTTTCGCCAACGGCATTTTGTTTGGCCGGCAACTTGTCGTTCCTTTGTACCTGATCGCAGGCTGTGGGTTGCCCGCCGCGCATGCGGGTTGGATCATCGCGTCGACGGGTGTCGGCATGATGTGCTCGTTTCCACTTCTGGGATTCATGACAGAAAGATATGGCTGCCGCGGAGTCTCGGCGGGCGGTGCGTTGCTGGCTTTCCTGAGCACGATCACGTTCCTCTGGATGACAGGACATCAGTTCTCGGTTGCGTGGGCCGTGGTCAGCCTTTTCCTGGCCGGGGCGGGTCAAGGAACGATCAGCATACCGTCGATATCGGCAGCCTATTCATCGATCCCGAAAGCGCGGCTTGCCGTCGCGAACACCGCGTTGAACATTGCACAAAGGGTTGGCGGTCCAGTTGCGACCACGCTCCTGGCCGTGGTGATTTCGTTGACGATGCACAAGCCGGCGAACGCTCAGCCACGGCAATTCCTGATGGCCTTTGTGATGCTCTCCTGTTTTCACTTGTTGGCTTTCGGGGCGGCAACGCTTCTTCCGCTACGAATACATCGCGCATCTGAAGTGTGAGCGTTCACGGTTTGTCGTTGCCGGATTAGCCGCAAATGCCGTGACTGCCTTCCTGCCTTCTCCTGAATCCGTACCACCCCACCGCCACGAAAGAAGCTGCCGCGCCGCTCACGCCACCTCGCGCGTGTTGGTCCAGGACCACAAATCGGCAGGCGATAACGCCTTCGAGAACAGGAAGCCCTGCAGCTCGTCGCAACCGATCGTGCGTAAGATGCGAGCCTGATGCTCGCTCTCGACACCCTCGGCGACCACGCGCAGCCCCAGTTCGTGGCCGAGCTCGATGATCGCCCGGATGATGGCGAGATCCGCCGGGGCATCGAGCATGTCGAGCACGAACGCACGATCGATCTTGAGCCGATCCAGTGGAAAGCGGTTCAGATAGCTGAGGCTTGAGTAACCGGTGCCGAAATCGTCGAGCGATAGCTTGACCCCGAGCGCGCGGATCGCGTTGATCGTGGCGAGATAGTTCTCCGCGTTGTCCATCAGCACGGTCTCGGTGATCTCGAGTTCGAGACGCCACGGGTCCACGCGATGCCGCGCGAGACTGTCCGCGAGCGTCCCGATCAGGTCCGGCCCGCTCAACTGGATCGCTGACAGGTTGATCGAGACGCGCAGCGGCATCAGTCCTTCTGCATCCCACGCGGCGATCTGCTGGCATGCTTCGTCTATCACCCACGCGCCGATTGGAATGATGAGCCGCGTATCTTCCGCGACCGGAATGAACTGCGCGGGCGACACCTTGCCGATCTGCGGGCTGTTCCAGCGCAGCAAGCCTTCGACGGCCACCAGTTCGCCCGTGTGCGCATCCACGCACGGCTGGTACTCGAGCCGGAACTCGTGCGTCTCGATTGCGGTGCGCATACACGCTTCGAGCGTCAGCCGGTAGTGGGCGCGTTCGGCCATGTCGGGCGCGAAGAACTTGACGAGATTGCGTCCCGCGCCCTTCGCCTGGTACATCGCGGCGTCGGCGTTCTGCATCAGCGTCTCGATGTCCTCGCCGTCGTCGGGGAAAAGCGCCACGCCGATACTGCACGACACCTGCAGCGTGAGGCCGCCGAGTTCGTGCGGCTGGCGCACGAGCGGCAGCAAACGCTCATCGATCGTGCGCGTGACGTCGGCCGCGTTGCTGACGCCGTTCAGGATCACCGTGAATTCGTCGCCGCCGAGGCGGCTAACCGTGTCTTTGCTGCGCACGGCCTGCAACAGGCGCCGCGAGACTGAGCGCAGAAGATTGTCGCCGATGTGATGGCCCAGCGAATCGTTGACGTTCTTGAAGCGGTCGAGATCGATGAACAGCACCGCGATGCGCTGCCCCGTGCGGCGCGCGTTGCCGAGCGCGACGCCAAGGCGCTTCACGAACAGCTCGCGGTTCGGCAGCTCCGTCAGCACGTCGTGCTCGGCCAGGAACTGGATGCGCGCCTCGCTCTTCTTGCGGTCCGTGATGTCGATCAGCGTACAGATGTAGTGGGACAGGTTCGCGCGCCGGTCGCGCACCGCGCTCAGCATCAGCCATGCCGGATAGTCGCTGCCCGCGCGCCGCCGCACGTGCGCTTCGCCATGCCATGCGCTCAGGCGATCGACGGAATCGATAACGGTCGGGAAAATGTCGTCGTGCTCCTGCGCGCCGAAAAGGAAAGCCGGTTCCTTGCCCGCCACGTCGTCGGCACGATACCCCGTCGCACGATAGAACGACGCGTTGGCAGTCACGAGCCGCCGCTGCGCATCGAGAATCAGGATTGCTTCGGATGACGCCTCGAACACCTTGCCCCACAGCTCGAGGCGCTGCTCCATCAGCTTGATCTGGTTGATCGGCGTGAACGCGGTCAGCACGGCGTCACGTCCCTGGAAGTTGAAGCGCCGCGCTGACAGCATGGCCCAGGTGGGTTCGCTCGCGGCCTTCCAGTGCACCTCGAATTCGTCGACGGCCTCGCGGTCGGAGAGTTGCTGGAAGAAACGAGCGCGAACCTCCGAGTCGAGACCGAAGGCCCACGGGTCGACCGTGCAGCCATTCAACCAGTAGAGCGCGGGCGTGTTCGCGTGCAGCACCTCGTGCCCGGGGATCGCAGTGACGACCATCGGCACGGGGGTCGCTTCGACGAGCGCATGCTGCGCGGCCGACGCGCGCGCTGTCGCCGCGAGTTCCTTCTGCACGTCGCGCTCGCGGTCGAGTTGCGCGAGCATGTCGTTGAAGCCTCGCACAAGCTGTCCGATCTCGTCCTGGCTATGCCAGCTGGCACGCAGCGAATGGTCGCCCGTGCGCCGCACCGTGTCCATCACGCGCGCGAGCTGGCGCAGTGGCCGCGAAATCTGCTGTGCGACGGAATACACCATGCTCAGGATCGCGCACAGGAGGAATAGCGCCGTGCCGAGGTGCAGCCACATGCGCTCAAAGAGGCCGCGCACGCGCTCATGCAGCAGTGTTTCGAGCTGATTGGCGGTCACACTCCACGCCTCGCTCACGCTCATTACTACGCGCTGCTGTGCGGCGTCGAGCGCGGCAAGCGTGTCCACCGCCGAGCCGGCATCGACCGCGGCACCAGCCACATGGCGATACGCGTCGATCGCGGCCAGCATGCGCTCGACTGGTGGTCCGATCGTCCCTGCCAGCAAGGGGTTCGCAGCGGAAGCCTCCGCGTAGTCGGAACGCAGCCCCTGCAATACGGCGTCGAGCTGCCCTTCCAGCACGAGGTAGCGGGTGCGCATCTCGTCACGGCTCATCGGTGCGGCGCGACGATTCGCGCCGGCATCGTGCAGGTGGCGGCCGATCCGGTTGACGTCGTTGAGCAGCTCTGGATAGCGCAGGATAGACAGCGACATGGAGTAGTAGCTGTCGAGGTCCGGGTCCAGAATCAGGTTCGACTGGTTGCCGACCCGCGTCACCAGTTCGCGTGTCGCCTCGAGGCCGCCGTCCGCTGTTGCGGTGCTCGCATGCGCCGCCGCGCTGGCCGCGAGCACGGCCAGCACGCGCGCATTGAGCTCGGCGCTCTGCATGTTCGCGCCATAGAGGCGCTCCGCGTCGGCGAGGCGGTTCGCTGTGCGTTGCAATTGGGCCGCCGTCTGCGGCTGCCCGGCCCCCGCGAGTGCAAAGTCGATGAGCGCGTCGTGCGCGGCCGCGACGTAGGCGTTGCCGATCAGCTCCTTGTCGGAGAAGTCGATCGCGATGTACTTCTCGTGGATCAGGATGCCGCTGATATACAGCACTGCGCTCAGGTCGAGCAGATAGATCAGCAGCAGCTTGCGGCCGACGCGAAGGCGCGCAAGAAACCGGAAGAACAGGTTACGTTTCATGAGCGCTGCCGCTCGACCGCGAAGCTTTCTCCCCGGCTGTCATAAGTCAGACGTTTCACTGCGTTTCTCCGTGCGGGGAACGTCGGACCTGGGTCAGGTCCGGTCGAGGAAACTCCCTGTTCATGCTATCGACCGGTTGAACGACTTCTTTAGCCTGCGCTTAAAACTCCCCAAGACGGTGCCGGAAACGCGACACGATGGTGCGAGCGCTCGCAAGGCTTGCCGCTGGGGGTGTCCGCGTAACGGTAACGAAGCACTCGCCATGCACCCCTCGCTTGCGCGCGCGGAGGGTATTGAAGAGGGCGATGTGGAACGTTGCGAAGCAGCCGGCACATGTATCGCGGTCTTTGACGTGAGCTGCACCCACGCTTACGCGCATCTGCCGGATGGAGATATAGACGGGGAGACGGTCGAATGCCCGCTGCACCAGGATGGGCACCTGTTCGCCGAAATTGAAATAAAGGAGGAAAACTAAGCAACAGACTTTAAGGAAATATACATAAACACAGGCCGCCGATCTGGCGGCATTCCATCGAATCATGGAGGAGCACAACAATGATTGGCTATAAAACAGTGCGGTGCGCATGGCCGCAGCGCTGGCCGGCTGCGCGTGCGAGCATGCGTGCGTATGGTTCGCAAGCATTGACGCAGTCGCGCAGGAATCCATGCACACCCACCTAAGCTAGAGCACGTTCTGCCCTTTTTCTCGCGGCCCTGGCGCCCCATTCAGCCCATGGTCCGGGTGTCTTTGCTCGCCGGCCGGAGATCCGGTCTTGATCCGGCTCGCCGCCAATACCCCTGCAACCACGCACAGCGCGATGAAATACCATCCGTTGCTGTAGTCCTTCTTTCCGAGGGCATCGACAGTGACAAGAATCGCGAAGATTTTCGCGGAGAACGCTGCGACGAAATAGCCCGCGCCGTTCATGAAGCCCATCGCCTTGCCATACACCTCCGGCGTGAAAATTTCAGCAGGCAATGCGAGGAACGGTCCCCACGCCATGTTGCCGAAGAATCCCATGCCGCAAAGCGCGATAGTCAGCAGCAACTGATTGGCATGCTGCAATGAGCCGAGCAAAACCACGAACGGTGCGAGGCCGATAAAGCACGCAAGGATCATGATCTTGCGGTTGCCGTGAAAGACTTTATCGGAGAGGTAGGACGATACGAAGCTGCCCACCGCACCCGCGAGAAAATAGAGTCCGCTCCACCATCCCATGGTTTGCAGCTTGAAACCGAAGGTGTCCGAGAGATAAAGCGGGATCCAGGTGAGTGCGCCGTACAAGGTGATCTGCATCACGATATCGACAAAAACAACCGCTACGTAGGTCTTGTTCTTGAACAGGTCGAGAAAGCTCACCGCGCCATTGCGCATGATGTCCTGCTGCGCGTTGCGATATTCACCGCGCTTGATGGTGCCGGAAGCGATCTCGTCGCGGTAAGCATATTCCAGCTCTTCTTCCGTGATCTTCTTGTACTGCTCGGGGCGATCGAACACGAAGAGCAGGATCATCGCGAGCGGGACGACACCCAGCGCGCCCGTGACCACGAATACGATCCGCCAGCTGTTCGCATGCGCGGCGAACTGGGTCGCCACCACGCTTGCCCACGCGGGCGTGAGAATCCAGGCCCACGCCAGGATAGTCTGCGCGCGCGCCCGGCCTTCCTTGTTGAACCAGCGCATCAGAATACGCGCCGACGGCACGTATTCAGTTCCCACCAGCATGCCGAACAACGCCATGCGCAAGAGGTATTCGTTGCGCGTCTGGATCGCGCCCATGTACATGGTCATCACCGACCACGCGACCACCGAAAACACCAGGATGCGCTTCGGTCCGAACTTGTCCGTGAGGAGGCCCGACACATATTGCGACGGCCCGTAGAACAGCAGCATCAGGAATGCACCCGTGCCGATATCACCGGTGCTGAGGCCGATATCGTGCGCAATCATCGGGTTCAGGACGCTGCTTTTTACCCGGTCAAGGTACTGGATGCTGTAGGCAACAAATAGAACGATGGCAATGATCCACCGGTACGGAATGCGCGGCCTCATAAGGCTGTCTCCTAAGTCGAAATGATCTTGTATGTTGGTAGTATGTCAGTGACATGTTGACAGAATATGATGTTGTTGCTTAGAGTGTCAACCAGAAAACGAACCTTGGATGGAGGAGATTCATGACTCGAACGATCGTTTTGGAGACGCGCGACGTCCGTCCGGTCGAGACTATCGAAGCGGATGTATTCGTCGCGGGCGGCGGCGCGGCGGGCCTCGCCGCGGCGGTCACGGCGGCACGGCAGGGCTGCCGGGTCGTGCTGGCGGAGCGCTACGGGTTCTGCGGAGGTGGTGCGGTCGCGGGCCTGTCGGGCACGGTGTGCGGCCTGTACGAAGCCAGCAATGGAGACGCGCCGCCCAACCAGCTGGTGCATGGATTCGTCGATGAATTCATCGCGATGATGCACGCGCGGGGCGGCCTTGGCGATCCGGTGAAATACGGCAAGACCTATACGGTGGTCCACGATCCGCTGGTATGGCGCGAGGTGGCGGATGCAATGCTGCGCGAAGCCGGTATTACCGTGATTTATCACGCGACGGTGACGGAAGTTGTGCTGGACGAAGGGCGGGTCGCCGGCGCGCAGATTTATACGAAGAGCGGCAAGGTGCGGGTGCTGGCTCCCATTACGATCGATGCCAGCGGCGACGCTGACCTGGTCACCATGGCGGGCTGGCCGACCTCGATGGGGGACAACGGTCACGTTCAGAATCCGACCATGATCTTTCGCCTCGGCGGTGTGGACGTGGAGCGGTTTCTCAGCACATACGGCCACGACACGATCATGCCGCCCGAGATATCGGCGCAGCTCGTGGAGGCGAATGGCTGCGGCTATACGCTGCCGCGCGCCAAGATCTGGCTGTTCCCTACACCGCGTCCGAGCGAACTGCTTTGCAACTGCACGCGTATCACGGGCGCTGATGGCCGCGAGCTCAATTCCATGATCCATCGGGATTTCACAGAAGCGGAGTTCGAAGGCCGCCTGCAAGTGCGTGAGTATGCGCGCTTCTTCCGCGACCATCTGGCGGGATGCGAGACGAGCTGGGTCAACGACACCGGTGTGCAGGTCGGCATTCGACAAAGCCGTCAGGCGCTCGGCGTGCAGACGCTGCTCAATGCCGACATTCTCGCGGGCAAGAAATTCGCCGATGGCATCGCGCGTTCACCGTGGCCAATCGAGCTGCATAGCGGCAGCCGGCCGCGCGTCGAGTGGCTGCTCAACGATTACTACGAAGTCCCGTTCGGCTGTTTCGTGCCGCAGCAGGGCGACGGGCTGCTGACGGCGGGGCGATGTTTATCAGCGGAACACGAAGCGGTGGCGTCCGCGCGCGTCACGGCGCAGTGCTTTTCCTATGGTCACGCAATCGGCCACGCCGCGGCGCTGGCTGTCAACGAACACATTCCGGTGAGCCGGCTGGCAGGTCGCGATATCCGCTTGCTGCTTAACCGCGATGGCGCACAACTCGATTAAAGGAACTCCACAATGACTCAAAAATTGCGCAGTAATTTCACGCCGGGCACCACGCGCTGGGCCGTGCGCCGTTCGCAATGGCTGGCGATGGGCCTGACGGAAGCGGACTTCGAAAAACCGAAGATCGCGATCGTGAATTCATCGAGCAAATTGTCGGTGTGTTATCAGCATCTCGATGGCGTATCGCAGGTTGTACAGGACGCGATTCGCGCAGCCGGCGGCGTGCCGCTGGAAATCCGCACGGTGGCGCCATCCGATTTCGTCACCAGCGCCGGCAAGCAGGGGCGCTACCTGATGCCCACGCGCGACTTGCTGGTCAACGACGTCGAGGTCCAGGTGGAAGGCGCCGAACTGGACGGCATGGTGCTGCTCGCTTCATGCGACAAGACCACGCCCGCGCAACTCATGGCCGCGGGGCGGCTGAATGTGCCGAGCATCATCGTCACGTGCGGGTTTCAGTTGGGGTCTCAGTGCGGCGACCATCATGTCGATATTGAAGAGGTCTACAAGTCGGTCGGCGCGTACAAGGCGAAGAAGATCACGCTGCATGACCTGACCGAGATGACATGCCACGCGATCAAGGGGCCGGGCGTGTGCGCGGGCCTCGCCACCGCCAATTCCATGCATTGCATGGCGGAAGCGCTGGGAATGACGCTGCCGGGCAACGCGCCGATCCGCGCGGGCAGCGAAGCGCTCAACGACTACGCGGCACGCGCCGGTGTCGCGATCATGGACCTGGTCGCCCGGGATATCCGCCCGCGCCAGATCATGACGGCGGCGGCGTTTCGTAACGCGGTCCGGGTGGCGGTGGCAATCGGCGCCTCGGTCAATGTGATGCGCCACCTGCTGGCTGCCGCTATCGAAAGTGAGTGTGATGTGAATATCATCGGCGAATTCGAAGCAGCCGGCGCGCTGGTCGGGCAGATCACCAAGGTGCGTCCGAACGGGCCCGACCGGATCGAGGATTTTGCGGCCGCCGGCGGCTGCGCCGGGGCGATGAAGCAACTGCAAAGCGTACTCGATACCTCGGTCATGACCGTGACGGGCAACAGTTTGCAAGCGAACCTGGACGCGCGTCCGGCGCCGGACGAAGCGGTTATCGCCAAGCTCGCGACGCCGTTTTTTGCTGAGCCGGGCCTGATCATCGTCAGGGGAAATCTTGCGCCGGACGGTTCGGTGGTCAAGCTCTCCGCCGTGCCGAAACACGTGCGGCGCTTTTCCGGACCCGCGACGGTATTCGAAGACGAGAACGATGCGATCGCGCAAATCGAGAAGAATGAGATCGCGCGCGGCTCGGTTGTGGTCTTGCGCATGATGGGACCGAAGGGCGGGCCGGGCACGGTGTTCGCTGCCAGCTTCATGGCGGCGCTGGTCGGCGCGGGGCTGGGAGACACGGTTGCCGTTGTGACTGACGGCGAGCTGTCGGGCTTGAACAGCGGCATTACCATCGGGCAGGTGATGCCGGAGGCGGCGGAGGGCGGTCCCTTGGCAGTGGTGCGAAACGGCGACATAATAACGATCGACCTCAACGAGAAATCAATGACTCTTGAAATCTCGGACGGCGAAATGGAGGCGCGCCTCACGGCGCTTCCGCCCCTGCGCGCAACGACTGAAAAGGGCTGGCTTTCCATGTACCAGCAACTGGTGCAGCCGCTTTCAAAAGGCGCGGTGCTCGGCAAGCGCTGATGGTTGCCGGCCGGGTCCGCCAATCACTCTGAAGGCCCATTTATGAACGGACCCGTGCCGGTCAATCCTGTCATTGTCGACAACGAAGAGCAAAGCCTCGCAGGCCAGGCGTACACGCAGATCGAGGAGCGCATAGCAACACTCAGCCTCAGGCCGGGGCAGATCGTCTCCGAAAACGGCTTGTCGAAGCTGCTGGGTCTGGGCCGGACGCCCGTGCGCGAAGCGTTGCAGCAGCTTGCGCGCGAAGGTCTGGTGGTGATCGTGCCGAAGCTCGGCATCATCATTTCCGAGATCGACGTGCGCAAGCAACTGAAGCTGCTCGAAGTCCGGCGCGAACTCGAACGGTATCTGGTGGCAGTCGCGGCGAAACGCGCAGACTCGCAGCAACGCGCGGAATTCGCCACGCTGGCCGAGCAGATGGAGCAGGCGGCGCAGGAGAATGACGGCGATGCGTTTCTTGCCCATGACCGGACGTTCAATCGCTTGCTGCTCGAAAGTGCCCGCAATGAATACGCGACTTCCGCCATGAAACTCATGCAGGGTTTGTCGCGGCGATTCTGGTACGCGCATTACAAGGAATCGGCGAATCTGCCTGAAGCGGCACGATTGCATGCGCGAATTGCATCGGCGATCGCGGACGGTGACGAAGATCTGGCGCGCGATGCGCTGGATCGGCTGATTGATAATGTCGAGACGTTTACACGGGCGGCGCTCGATTCCTATCGATAGCCGAAGCGCATAGTTCCCCTCTGCACGAGATCTACCCCCTTCTGGGCGTAGGCAGACCCCAGCCTCCGAAGCTCCCGAGCGCGAACGGGACCGGGCTTGGCCGCAAGCAGAATCGCGTTAAAAGCGCCCGCAAACCCAACTCCCAAACCCACTCCGGTCCCAGGCGAAAACCCGCGGGCGTCGCCTCGGTGACACTTGATGTCGAAAACGTGGTGCTGCCGTGCATTTTGAGCCGCTACAGTTCTCTGGCGGCGAGGAGGTCTGGAAAACGGTCCATGGTCCACGCCCATATACCGACAAACCCTGATCCCGCAGCGCTATCGACCCAATCGGCTGGGCTCTCTTCCGGAGGACGCTTGGAAACGCTCGCTTTCATCTGGACAAACGGTCCTTCGATCTTGCACATGCTCGTCGAGCATCTGCAGATCGTGGCGGTGGGCGTCGGCTTTGCCATCCTCACCGGGGTACCGCTGGGTATCGCCATCAGCCTCAATGAACGTGTGGCGCGGATCGTGCTCTATGTGGCCGCCATCCTCATGACGGTGCCGTCGATCGCGCTGTTCGGCTTGCTGATCCCGGTACTGTCGCTGATTGGACAAGGTATCGGTTTCCTGCCGGCGGTGATTGCGCTGTTCCTTTACTCCCAGTTGCCGATCGTGCGCAATACCTACACGGCGATCCGCAATCTCGACCCTGCCATGCGAGAAGCCGCGCGCGGCATGGGCATGACCACGAAGCAACGGCTCTTCCGCGTCGAACTGCCCATTGCCGTGCCCATCATCATGGCCGGCATCAGGATGGCCGTGGTCATCAACATCGGCATTGCGGCGATCGCAACCTATATTGGCGCGGGCGGGCTCGGCAAGCTGATCAGCCGCGGCATCTCGCAGTCGGACCCGAGACAACTGATAGCCGGGGCGGTGATCGTGGGTGCCCTTGCGATCGTGGCGGACTTTGGATTGGCCTGCCTGCAACGCCGCCTCACGCCTGCCGGGCTGCGCACGGCACGCCTGCCCCTGCTGGCTTGGGGCAGGCGCGCGGTCTCGGCCGACGTGCGCGCAGTCGACCCCATCACCATTGCGGAGAGCCGATGATCAAGCTTCAGAATCTCACCAAGCGCTTCGAATCGCGCCAGTCGCAAGCGGTGGTCGACAACCTCACGATGGAGATTGGCGAAGGGGAGTTATGCGTGCTGCTCGGACCCTCGGGTTGCGGCAAGACCACCACGCTAAAGATGATCAATCGGCTGGTGCAGCCGACGTCGGGCAAGATCCTGATCGGCGGAGAAGACACCGCGGGCTTCAACGTGGTCGAGTTGCGTCGGCGCATTGGCTATGTGATCCAGCAGGTCGGCCTGTTCCCCAACATGACGGTGGAAGGCAACATCGCGCTCGTGCCGCAGATGCTTGGTTGGGACAAGGCGCGCACGCGCAAGCGCGTGGAGGAGTTGCTCGAACTCGTCGCGCTCGATCCGGCCGTGTTCATGCGCTGTTATCCACGTGACCTGTCGGGTGGTCAGCAACAACGCGTGGGGGTCGCGCGCGCACTCGCCGCCGATCCTCCCGTGATGCTCATGGACGAACCGTTCGGCGCCATCGATCCGATCAACCGCACGGCGATCCAGGACGAGTTTCGCAAGATCCAGCGGCGCCTGAACAAGACCGTGGTGTTCGTGAGCCACGATATTGACGAAGCCGTGAAGATGGCCGACAAGATCGCGATCTTCCGCGACGGCAAGCTCGAACAATATGGACCGCCGGAAGAATTGCTGGCACGGCCGGCCAGCGCGTTCATCGCGAACTTCGTCGGCTCGGATCGCGCGTTGAAGCGCTTGCGCCTGCTGTGCGCAAGCGATGCGCTGATGAGTTCGAGAGCGGTCGCGCGCGTTGGAGAAACGCACCGCAACGTGCGCGCGGCGCTGGGCACGCATCCCGGCGGCGAGGTCATCGTGGTCGATGCCAACGGCGTACCGTGCGGCTATCTCAGCACCGCATGCCTGGACGCCACGGGTGTGAACGCGGACGACCGGCTGGATGCATCGATTGCGATGCCGCTTACTGCAACGGCCCGTGCAGGCGACGACTTGCGCAGCGTAGTGTCCGCCATGCTCGCGCACGGCGTCTCATGGTTCGCCGTGCTCGACGATGCCGGCCGCTTCGCCGGTTATGTCAGCTATGCGGCGATCGCGGCGTTGGCGCGTGCGGCGCACCCGGACGCATGCGTTCAAGCGGGCTTGGGTGTCTTCACCGATGACACCGCGGGCTCTGCTTCGCTCGCCGGCCAGGAAGATCCCAGCGTGCTCACGCGTGCGGAAGAGGGCGCATGAGAATGGGCCCGCCTACCGTTCATCGCGTGCGCGGCCGATGTCTTTTCGTGGCGCTCATGATGCTCGCCGCTTGTGCCGACGCTCATGCCGACAGCTTGTTCTCGTCGCTTGCTCAATATCGCGCGGACATCGTGTATCAGGCGGGTCAGCAGATGCTCATGGTTGCAATTGCCGGTCTTGCTGCCATCGTGGTCGCGATCCCCACGGGTATCTGGCTCAGCCGGCCCGGACGCGGCCGCGCGGCGCATCTCGTGCTGCTCGCGCTCAACGCGGGACAAGCCGTGCCGAAACTCGCGCTGCTCGCGCTGGCCATGAGCCTGCTTGGAATCGGCGCAAGGCCAGCCATCTTTGGCTTGTGGGTCGCGACCCTGCTGCCGATCACGATGAATACCTATGAAGGCCTGCGTGCCGTGCCGCCGACGCTGATCGACGCTGCGACCGGCATTGGCATGACCCGCCGGCAGATCCTGTGGCGCGTGGAAATGCCCAACGCGATGTACGTCATTTTCGCGGGACTCAGAACGGCTCTGGCAATCACTGTCGGCACCGCGCCGCTCGCATTTCTGGTCGGCGGTGGCGGGCTGGGCGAGCTGATCTTTACCGGCATCGACCTGAACGATTTTCCGATGCTGCTTGCCGGCGCGATTCCAACCGCGGCACTCGCCATTGCCACCGACATGCTGGTCGCGCAGATGCAGCTTCGGCTGGTGCCGCGTGGCGTGAATCCGCAGCGTTGACGGGTCTTTTTTCGTTTCGTTTGCCAAGTCAGTTTGTCCCTTAACCACATTTCGGACCTTCCATGCACACTCGGCTCTCCCGGTTATTTTCCCGCGCTTCGATTTCCGCATTTACCTGTGCGCTAGGCTTTTGTATCGCCGGGGCGTTTGCATCGACGTCCGCCGGTGCAGCCACGATCACGGTCGGCGGCAAGAATTTCACCGAGCAGGTGCTGATGGCGCAGATGACCACCGCCTTGCTGGAGGCCAAGGGATTCACCGTCGTTAAAAAGGACGGCATGGGCAGCAGCGTGCTGCGCGAGGCGCAGGAAAATGGCCAGATCGATGTGTATTGGGAGTACACGGGCACCTCGTTGATCACCTACAACAAAGTCACGGATCATTTGAATCCGGCGCAGACCTATCAGCGCGTGAAAGAGCTGGATGCGAAGAAGGGACTGGTATGGCTCGATCCATCGAAGGCAAATAACACCTATGGCCTGGCGATGAATCGCGACGAAGCCGCGAAGCTTGGCATTGCCACGCTAAGCGACTTGTCGAAGGTCCTCAATAGCGGCAAGGAACTGACGTTCGCGTGCAATTCAGAGTTCTACGCACGGCCCGACGGGCTCAAGCCGCTGCAGCAAGCCTATGGCTTCAGCTTCTCGCCACCGCAGGTCAAGCGGATGGATTCGGGCCTGACGTATCAGGCGCTGAAGGACCGGCAGGTCGATCTCGCGCTGGTGTTCACCACCGATGGCCGCGTGCCTGCGTTCAACTTCATCGTGCTGCGCGACGACAAGGGTTTCTTCCCGGCCTACGCGCTGACACCGGTCATCCGTCGAGAAACACTGGACGCCAATCCGAAGCTCGCGGGCATTCTTAACGCACTTTCCGCGAAACTCGACGATCAGACCATGGCGCGTCTGAATGCTGAAGTGGATGTGTCGAAGAAGTCGGTGGACGACGTCGCGGCGCAGTTCCTGAAGTCGTCGGGACTGATCTAGACCGAGGGTTCGCGCGCAAACATGAAACATGAACTCGTGGTGGCGGCCGCACAGATGGAAAGCGTGCCGGGCTCGATTGCTTCGAATGTGGACAAGCATCTGTCGATGCTCGCGGCCGCCGCAGCGTCGAACGTACAACTGCTGGTATTTCCGGAACTGTCACTGGTGGGCCACGGCGCGGGTGCGGATGCGCTGCGTCTCGCCATGCCCGCCGATGACCCCGTGCTGCTGCAAATAGCGGCTGCATGCACCGGCATACACGCGGTGGTCGGCTTCATGGAAGAAGCGCCGGGCGCGCAGTTCTACAACAGCGTGGCCACGCTGGCGCAAGGCTGCGTGGTCCATGTGCATCGGAAGATTTCCCTGGCGACCTACGGAAAGCTCGACGACGGCAAGTATTTTGCCCCCGGCGACGCGCTCGGTGGTTTCGATCTCGATGCGCACTGGCGCGTCGCTACGCCGGTCTGCGCCGACCTGTGGAATCCGGCGCTCGTGCATGCATCGGCGTGTGCGGGCACGACCTTGTTCGCGGCGCCGGTCAGCTCGGCGCTCGAAGCCGTCGGCCAGGACTTCGATAACCCGCGCGGCTGGGATCTTGCCTTGCGTTTCTACGCGCTGGTCTACGGTACGCCGGTCGTGATGGCAAACCGCGTGGGCCGCGAGGGCGATCTCCATTTCTGGGGTGGTTCGCGCATCGTCGGCCCCGATGGTCACGTCATTGCTCAAAGCGAACAGGCCCGCGAAGAACTGGTGATCGCGACACTGGACTACGACGCCGTGCGCCAGGCGCGTTTCGCGTTGCCCACTATTCGCGACGCCAACGCGCTGAAGTTGAATCCGGCTGTTGCATCGTGTCGGTTTCGTGATGGGCTTGGTCGTGAACCTGCGCTCACGCCGCAAAACGGCGGAACACAATAGCTTCACACGAATGTTTTCTTGGGCGGACATGACGATGTTGGACGCAGCACGGGTTCACGCTCTACTGGCCAGCCGGCGCGAAGGATTCAGTCTGGCCCAGCCGTTTTATATCGACGAATCGTTTCATGCGCTGGATCTCGACGCCGTCTTTATGAACGACTGGCTGTTCGCGCTGAACGCCTGCGAGATTCCCCAGCCCGGCGACTATCAGACGCTGGAAGTCGGCGGGACGTCCGTGATCGTGTTGCGCGATCCGCATGGCGAGATCAAGGCATTCTTCAATACTTGCCGGCATCGCGGATCGCGTATCTGCATGGAACCGCAGGGGCATGTGCATAGGCTGGTATGTCCGTATCACCAGTGGGTGTACGACCTGGACGGCGCGCTGTTGCACGCGCGCCAGATGCCGCCTGATTTCGAACGCGACGGTTATGGACTCGCGCCGGTGCAGGTGGAAGTTATCTGCGGCATGGTCTATATCTGTCTCGCCGATCCTTCCGATCCCCACTCGATCACGCCTGACCTGTCACGCTTTCGCCGTGCGGTGACGCCGTACATTGCGCCACATCAGCCTGAACGGACGAAGGTGGCGTGTTCCATGACCATTGTGGAAAACGCGAACTGGAAGCTCGTGATAGAGAACAACCGCGAGTGTTACCACTGCTCGGGCAATCATCCCGAACTGCTCGCCACGCTGATCGAATTCGCGTTGCCCGACGATCCGCGCGGCTCGCAGGATTTTCGCCAGTTGATGAATGATAAAGGCCGCCAGTGGGACAGCCTGAGCTTGCCGCATCAGCCCGCGGACGGTGGCAACGAGTTCCGTTGCATCCGCTTGCCGTTCCATCGCGGCGCGGTATCGTTCACGGCCGATGGTTCGCCGGCCTGTACCAAGCTGCTCGGTGAGTTGACCGAACCGGACCTGGGTTCGGTGAGAATGTTCAGGGTACCTAATAACTGGAATCATTTTCTCTCCGATCACATCATCCACTTTCGGATCCTGCCGCTTTCCGCAAACCGGACCGAGTTGCGCACGACCTGGCTCGTTCATGAAGACGCGGTGGAAGGCGTGGACTACGATGTCGAAACGCTCACGTCGGTCTGGCGCGCGACCAACGACCAGGACGCGCGGCTGGCGGCAAACAATCATTTGGGCATTGCATCGAAAGCCTATGTGCCGGGACCGTACGCGCCGTCGGAGTTCATGTTGCGCAACTTCACGAACTGGTACGCGGACAAACTTGCCGCGTATGTCGAGCGCACGAGTTCGAAGCCCCGGACGATCGAATTGCAGGTGTCCAATGGCTAACGTCCCTGGCGATATCACTGGGCTCGAAGCGCCGTTCCCCGGCATGCCGGATGCGCCTGTGGACCGCGTGCTCGAATGCGTCGCCGTGAGGTCCGAATCACCCGATGTGAAGACGTTTGTTTTCCGCGATACCACGCGCGATGCACCTCGGTTCGTTGCCGGGCAATCGATGCTGCTGACGCTCCATATTGACGGTGAACGCGTGGACCGGACGTTTTCGATAGCATCGGCGCCGGGTACTGTTGCCGGTAGCGAGACGCTCGAACTCACGCTCAAGCGGCAACCGGCAGGACGCGCCACGCGCTGGTTGCATGACGAACTGAAGCCCGGCATGCGCGTAAGTTCGCGTTACCCGCTAGGCGTATTTCGACTCGACGCCATGCCGCAAGGGACGCTCGCGTTGGTCTCGGCAGGATCAGGTGCGTCGCCGTTGATGTCGATGCTGCGCACGCTCGCGCACCACGCGCCAGAGCAGGATATCGCGTGGTTTCACGCGGCACGCCGTGTGGAAGACATCTTGTTTGCCGACGAAATTGCTAGGTTGCAAGCGCGCATGCCCAGGCTGCAAGCGACCGTCACGCTGAGTCTGCCTGGACCCGGCTGGTTTGGTTTGCGCGGGCGCGCATCGCGGCGGCTTATTGCGGCGGCCATGCCCGATTTTTTCACGCGTGAAGTTTATTGCTGCGGCCCGGCATCGTTCATGGACGATATCCGGCGCATTCACGCCGCCGATGGCGCCAGGCATGCACGTTTTCATGTGGAGCATTTCGGCGCGGTGACGGTATCGACTCCGCCGGCAGACAGCGAAGCTTCCGAAACAGACAAGAGTTTCGATGTCACGCTGGGCAACAAGCACTTCACTGCACGCGCGGGCGAAACGGTTTTGATGGCCGCGTCGCGGCAGCAGGTCGTCATTCCCTGCGCTTGCGCGAGCGGCATCTGCGGGACCTGCAAGCTGCACAAACGTTCGGGCGCGGTGGACATGCAGCATCAAGGAGGGCTCTCCACCCATGACGAAGCGGAGGGCTTCATTCTTGCTTGCTCAAGCCGGCCATTATCTGATCTGGTGCTTGACTTCTAACCCTTCTCCGGCAGACCACGCACAATGAACGATCACGTTGGACAATTCATCCACTCGCTTCGCTTCGAGGATCTGCCCGATGCCGTGGTCGAGCAGGCGCAATACTGCCTGCTCGATCTGCTCGGTGTCGCGGCGGCGGGCAGCAGCACGCAACTCGCGCAGATAGCCTGCGATCATGCCGCTGAATTTTTCGGCGCGGGCAGCATGCGCACACGGCTGTTGTTCAACGGACGTATCGCGAGTCCGCTCGGTGCGGCATTGGCCGGTGCTATGACGATCGACAGCTTCGACGGCCACGACGGCCATTCGCTGACGAAGGGCCACGTCGGCGTGGCCGTGCTGCCCGCCTTGCTGGCAATGGCAGAAC
The DNA here is from genome assembly GCF_964253885.1 of Caballeronia sp. LjRoot31. Lineage (NCBI taxonomy): Bacteria > Pseudomonadati > Pseudomonadota > Betaproteobacteria > Burkholderiales > Burkholderiaceae > Caballeronia > Caballeronia sp. LjRoot31. The sequence goes on along the minus strand of NZ_CAXURX020000002.1, from coordinate 1,913,021 downwards.
TGGACCCGTCGATGGACGGCCGTTCCTTCCTCACGAGCCTTGTGCTCGGCTACGAGATCGGTACGCGTGCCGGCATCGCGCTGCACGCAACCAGCAGCGAATACCACACGTCCGGCGCGTGGAACGCATTGGCCGCGGCGGCGATAATCGCGCGAGGGCTGAAGCTCGATGTTGAACGAACGCGTCATGCGTTAGGTATCGCGGAGTATCACGGACCACGCAGCGACATGATGCGCTGCATCGATTTTCCGACCATGCTCAAGGACGGCTCGGGCTGGGGTTGCATGGCGGGCGTGAGCGCCGCGCTGCTCGCCGCGCGTCACTTTACCGGCGCTCCCGCACTAACGGTTGAAGCCGGCGAAGAAGGTGCGTTGTGGTCCGATCTCGGGCGCCGCTGGTTCATTCTCGACCAGTATTTCAAGCCATTCCCCGTGTGCCGCTGGGCACATCCGGCAATCGCTTGTGCGCTGCATTTGCGCGAGACGAATGTCTTCGCGGCGGATGCGATTGAAAGCGTCGAGATCGAGACGTTTCACGAGGCGACCCGGCTGTGCGCATCTGTTCCGGTCACGACCGAGGAAGCCCAGTACGGCGTGCTCTTTCCTGTCGCGGCAGCATTGCTGGACGGACGCGTGGATGCGGAAACGATCGGGTCGAAGGGTCTCGCCGACGTTCGTCTGTGCGGTCTGATTCCGCGCATGAAGCTGGGTGATTCCGCTTCGTTCAGCGCGCTTTTCCCCGCGCAGCGTTGGGCCCGTGTCATCGTGCACACCCGCGATGGCAGGACGCTTGATTCCGGCCCGATGCAATCGCAAGGCGACCCTGAACGGCCGTTGCCGCGCGATGCGTTGCGTGCGAAGTTTCGCGCCTTTTCCGAGGTGCGCATGAGCCCGGACCGGACGGCGCGGATAGAAAGGGAAGTGTTCGCGCTGAGCGAACCGGCGCACGCCCTGAGCCCGCTTCTCGATCTCGTGCTGACCCAGCCGGAAACGTCGCTCGTGGAAGCGATCAGGTCGGTTTTGTGATCTGGCGCGCTGCGCGCATCACCTGATAATCGGACAACCCTTCATCGATCGAGGACAACTCGTGGACCAACCCGTGCGGCATCCTGCTGAACCTTCCGGTCCTGTGGAATACGATCCCGCGTCGGTCGCAGGCAAGCAACCGCCCATCGCCGACGAAACCGATCTGCTCGTGATCGGCGCGGGACCGGCGGGGCTTGCCGCTGCGCTGGCTGCATCGAACCGGGGCGTGCGGGTGACGTTGATCGACGAAAACCCGGTGCCGTTAGAGACGATGGGCGAAGAGATTCCGCTGCACTTCGGCGGTCGTATCGGCGCGATCGTGGCAAACCGGAACGCCATGCTCGAAGCGCTGCTCGAGAGCACACCTGAACTCGCCGATGCGCTGGAAGCCGGCGTCGATGTGCGCCTCGGTACGGTTGCATGGGGACTGTTTCCGCAACGTCCGACAGCAGCGTGGATCGATGGCCGCGTCGTGGGCCTGGCAGATGAGGAACGTGCTTATTTGCTGCGTTTCAAGCAGGTGATCGTCGCGTCGGGCAGCCGTGACATGGGGCTCGCATTCGCGGGGTGGGAACGCCCGGGCGTGATGGGCGCGAGCGCGGCGTATCGGCTTGCAGTGACTTACGACGCGCTCAGCGCGCGCGTGGCCGTGCTGGTCGGCAGCAGTACCGCTGCGTTGCAGATAGCCAATGTACTCTCCGACAAAGGCGTGCGTATTGCGGCGGTGATCGAGCAAGGCGAAACCGTGACGGGCGACGCTGGTTTGCTCGCACGCCTGATCGCACGGGGAACGCAGGTGTTCACGCGCCATGTGATCGAACGGGCGGAGGGCGGTGGTACTGGATCGGGCGAGGTCGAGGCCGTGACGCTCGCGGCAGTGGACGCTGACGGGCGGCATCGGAAGGACGAACTGAAGCGCCTGGCTTGCGACACGGTGTTGCTCGGGATTGCGACAGTACCGGCTATCGAATTACTTGAGGCAGCCGGCTGCGATACCGCGTTCATCCCGGAGCGCGGCGGGCACGTTGCGCGGGTCGATGAAGCGCAGCGCACGTCGTTGCCGTTCATTTTCGCGGCAGGTGATTGCGCGGGGACATGGGCCGATAAAAGTGTAACGCCCTCGATCGCGAGGCGCGAAGGGCGGATTGCAGCGGCGGCCGCATTGAGCGCGCTGGGCGTGAATGATCAGGACGTTGCTGAAGAAGCGCCCATCGTGCCCGATGCGGTTCACATCGATCCCGCACACGAGCGCTGCGCGTGGGTGCGTGCGTCGGTGATCGAAGCGGATGGCGAGCCTTATGTCTGCCAATGCGAGGAGGTAACGGCCGCCGAGATCCTGCTGGTTCGCCCACCGCGGTACATCGGCTGGGAAAGCAAGAAGGACGATGAGCACCCGCACACGCTCGCACAACTGGCCGGCGATGCGCCGCCGAACCCCGACATCGTCAAACGTCTCACGCGCGCCTGCATGGGCCCATGCCAGGGACGCCGGTGCCGGGAGCAGGTCGCGGCACTGATGTCCATCGGCTCGGGCATCGCGCTGGCGGCCATACCGCTCGCCACATTCCGCTCGCCGGTGCGCCCGCTGCCGCTGCGTCAGCTTGCGACCCTGGAAGAAGTGCCCGAACTTCGCGAGCACTGGGATAGCTGGTTTGGGATGGCCTCGCAATGGGTGCCGTTCTGGCGGCCCATGCCGCTTTATACGGCGGCGGGACGCGAGCGCGGCGCAGCCGTGGCGAGCGAGTAGGCTTCAAAAAACGCGCAAGCACGAGGACAAGCACAATGACAGCGCAACACCACCCGACCAACCATTCCGGTCCCAGCGACGTACCGGCAGGCGCCTCGGTAGTCATCGTCGGAGGAGGCGTCACGGGCCTGAGCGCAGCATGGTGGCTGGCCATGGCCGGCGTCGACGCGCTGGTGCTCGATGCCGGCCTGATTGGCTGGGGCGCGTCCGGCCGCAACGGCGGCGGCTGCTCGCATCATCACAGCCCGCTGTTCCTGGAAGAGCAGCGGCTCTGGCCGATGATGGACGAGTTGCTTGGCTATCCTACCGAATTTCGCCCCAACCGCATTCGCATTGCACTCGACGCGCATCAGTTCCTGCTCTATCGCCGGGCGCTCGATAACGGTGCGTTTCACGGTTTGCGCTCAGACGTTCTCGATCCGAGGCAGGTCCGCGAACTCGTGCCGTTCGCGGGCGACAACGTCTTTGGCGGTTATTTCTATCACTTCGGCGGCCACGCGAATCCACACCGGACGCTGCAGGCTTACGCATGGGCGATGCAGGACCGCGGCGGGCGCTTGCTGCAGCATACGAACGTGACCGGCTTCACGACGAACGGCGACCACGTCAGCGGGGTGAATACAAATCGTGGCCACATTGCCTGCGATCATCTGGTGCTTGCCGCCGGACCGCACACCGGCGAGCTTGCCGCGCAACTCGGCGTGGATGTCCCGCTTGCGAGCGCGCGCGCCGAGATGATCGTGACGGAACCGCTGCCGCCCATGAGCATAGGCGGCGTTGACGGTAATGGCTTGTATGGACGGCAGACGCTGCGCGGCAATCTTGCCTATGGCGGCGGTCCGCACGAGTGGATCGATCTCGCCGACGTGAACCGCCAGCGGCCTCATTCCACACCTTTGCAATGCAGCATCGCGGCCCGCGTGGCTGCGTTGTTCCCGAAGGTCGCGCATGCGCGCGTGATTCGCAGCTGGGCGGGCTTTATAGAGAATACTCCCGACGGCCGGCCGATCATCGACCAGCCCGCTCAATTCGATAACCTCACCCTGGCGACGTTGTCGAGCGTGGGATTCGGATTATCGCCGGCTAGCGGCCACGCCATCCGCGATCTCGTGATCGACGGCACATGCAGCTTCGCGGATCTTTCGAGCTTTGCACTTTCGCGATTTGCGAATCTTGAACCGGACTGGCGGACGTTACAGGGCTGGTTGCCGTTCCCTTCGCCGCTGGCTTTTCCACGTTGCAATGAACCTGAGCAAGACATTCTCGCGCCACTAGGATCGTGACTGCGCGCCCCGCAGGTCCGACGGACTCGCCTGATAGACACGACGTACCCATCGCGCCAGATGCGATGGCGAGGCAAAGCCCGTAGCGAGCGCGATGTCGGCCACGGGCACGCTTGAATAGGCCAGCAATTCATGCGCGCGTTCGAGCCGCAACTGCACGTAGTAGCGTGCGGGCGTGGCGTTCAGATGACGCAGGAACAGGCGTTCGAGTTGCCGCGATGTCATGCCGATAGTCGTGCCGATCTGCGCAATCGGCAGCGGTGCTTCCACGTTCGCCCGCATCAGGTCGATCGCTCGCCGGATGCCTCTTGGCAGGCTGGCGTGATTGTGGTCGCGCCAGCCGCGCTGATCGTCGCGGCCGTCGCGGATGCGCTCATGATGAAACTGGTTTGCCACGCGCACCGCGAGTTCGGCGCCGTGCTGCTCTGAGATCAAATGCAGCATCATGTCCATTGCCGCGATGCCGCCTGAGCAGGTCATCCGGTTTCTATCGATCTCGTAGATCTTTCCCGAGCACAGCAAGTCGCGAAATTCCTCCGCGAACGCCGGCAGGTTTTCCCAGTGGATGGTGCATTGGTAACCATCGAGCAATCCCGCGCGGGCCAGCAGATAACTGCCCGTCGATAACGACCCGATCACAGCCTTGCTGCGTGCCGCCGTGCGCAGCGCGCGCAGGTAGCGGGGTTCGAGTTCGGGGTCGAGCCGCAGGCCGCCGCACACGAACACATAGTCCGCGTGGAGCATGGCTTCGGTGAGCGGGCGAGCCTGCAGTTCAATGCCGTTCGAGGCCTGTACGGGTGTTCCGTCGAGACTGGCCATGTCCCATGCATAAAGCGGCTGGGCGGCGAGGCGATTAGCCGAGCGCAAGGGCTCGATAGCGGACGACAGGCTCATCATGGACAGTCCTTCCACCAGCAGGAACACGAAGCGCCGCATAACGGCGACGGTCTGCGATTCGGACATGTGGGGCGGGTTTAGCGTGTCGAGGCTGTCAGAATTCATGGTTCACTGAAGGCATATCTGCGAGCAACGCTCGCGCGGACGGTACTGTGCGGAGACTCCTTCAAGTATCGTACGCCTTCAATAAAACGGCCGTCTTTTTCTGGTACGGCTATGGCTCTCGGGCAGTGGATGCGCATGCCGAGCGAGGCCTGTCATGATGCCCAGCTCATCGCTCCGCACATACCGGCCGGCATGCTGTTCGTACGAAGCATTGGCGGCGTCAGCCACGACTTTATCGAGGACACGGCCGGGGGGCATATCGTCCTCGGCAAGTCGCCGCGACCGCCGCTGTCGCCAGCTTGCAAGAGATTAGGGTAAGGCATCCCTGACCGGGATTGTGACGGTCAAGCTGACGTTCGCCTCGCGATCGGATTCGTCAAAACAACCGAGCGTTGCAGCCACGACGTGACCGACAGCGCCGAGCATTCGCTGCTGCGCCAGCCAATGTGCCCATCAGGCCGGACCATCCAGACGGTGCCTCCGGGCGCGTGGAAAGCGGCGGCAAATTCACCGGCGGTGTCGTTCAATACCGTGATCGATTCATCCGATGGCACCGCGCTGCCCGGCGCCAGAATCAAAATCCCGGCCGCTGCGGAGCCCAGCACCGCATGCAGCGCGCGGTAGCCCTCGACGAACGCCACGTACTGCTCTTCCGCGCAATCGACGTAGCCAACAAGGACGTGCCGGCCACGTCCGAGACGGTCTTGCAGGCGCAGTGGATGGCCAATAAAAGCTTGTCGCAGACCGCCCACTTCCGGCACGCGATCCCCCGGCGCGGGTAGTTCAGCGGCGAACTGCGCACAGGCGTCGATCGCAACCGGACTATCGCGGTAGCTCACTAAAAGCTGGGTCTCCCGCAACGCCGGAGTCATCACGCCCTGCGCGAGAACCGTGTTCAGCGCGCGGCTGGTCGACTGCACGACGTCGAGGCCGACCGGATGGCGCTCCGCCGAATAGCTATCCAGCAGTGCCGGCAGCGCCTGGTTTTTCGCGGCGAGCGCGAGCTTCCACGCGAGATTGTGCGCGTCCTGCAAGCCGGTGTTCATGCCCTGGCCGCCAACCGGCGGATGAAGATGCGCGGCATCTCCCGCGATGAAGGCGCGTCCAGCCTGATAAGTCGAGGCGATCCGGTGACTGACGCGGTACACCGACGACCATCGCATCGCTGATAGCTGGGTGCCGTCCGGCAGGGCAGGCAACATGAGCCGGCAAACCTCGTTGAAATCCGGCGATGGTGTGGCGGCAAGTCGCGTAGCGGTCTCGTCGGACGCAATGATGATCGAAAGGCGGTAACGATGAACCGACCCGCGCACCGGGACGGCCGCCAGCGAGGTTTGCGTCCGTCCGGCACCCTCCGACCAGTTGAAGCGGTACATCGGGCCGCGCGGCAACGTCCAGTCGACATCGACATCGGCCAGCGCAAACGTCTGCGGATACTGGCCCCCTTCGAACGGCAATCCCAGTTGCGCGCGCACGGCGCTGCGGGCTCCGTCACAACCCACGATCCAGCGGCAGCGCAGCGTCTGCGATTCGCCGTCCGGTCCCGCCAGTTGCGCGGCGACGTCGTCCGCCGTTTCGACGAAACCCGTGAGCGACCAGCCATAGGTCACGTGGCCGCCCTGCCGCTCAAGCGCCGCTTCGAGCAGGCGCTCCGTCTCGTACTGTGCTAACGACAGGGACCCGTACGGCAATCCTTCCGACGGCACCTGCATACGCTGCGCGGGTGTGCCGTCGCTCCACGTCTCCACGCCCGTCAGCCACACGCCGGCGTCGATTGCATCGAGCGCGATGCCCAGGTCGTCGAAAATCTCCAGCGTGCGAGCCGTGACGCCCAGGGCCTTGCAAAAAAACGTGCGCCCGGCGTGTTGCTCGATCACGCATACGTTCACGCCGTCGCGGCACAGTTCGGTTGCAAGCAGCAGACCGACCGGGCCCGCTCCCACGATCAGTACATCTGTCGATTCCTGCATCATGTCATTGGCCTCCAGTGGGGTTGCGATTCGGCCGCCAGCGAAATGCCCGCAATGGGCCGAACGGGGAACGGGCGCGCTGTCCGGAACGTCGCCGGCGCCGCGACAACAGCGCCTCGCTATGATGCGCCCAAATCAGTTATAGACCCGTGGGCAGGGCTCCAGGGGATCGATATCGCCGCAAGGCGCGTGGAGGTTCGTGTTCCATGGGTGATGCCCGTGCTGTTCGTCGCGCTATGGACGCCGATACGGTCGCTGCCAATGACGATCGGTTTGTCTGGGGATTTGACGTCGCTTGAAGCGCATTATTGTTGCTCTTGCGTAGCCACGTGACCGGGCAAGTCGGCTGGATGCTGTCAGACTCGTTATTCCGACGGCAATCCGCCGCGACCGGCTGGACAACTTCATGCGAAAGGGGGGCTTCATGCTTAAAAGAATTGCAACCAACCTGCTTGACATCGCCTATGACGAACAAGGTGATGTCGACGGATGGCCGGTCATCCTGCTACACGGTTTTCCCTACGATATCCACGCGTATAAGGAAGTGACGCCACACCTTATCTCCCAGGGTGCTCGTGTTATCGCACCTTATCTTCGGGGATATGGGCCTACGCGTTTCCTGGCGCCGGCAACACTTCGTTCGGGTCAGCAGGCAGCGCTGGGGGCGGACCTGTTAGCGCTGCTCGATGCACTTGAGATTGAACAGGCTGTGCTGGGCGGATACGACTGGGGCGGGCGGGCAGCATGCATTGTGGCGGCGCTGTATCCGTCGAGAGCGCGGGGGCTGGTCTCGGTTAATGGCTACAACATTCAGAATATAGCCACCGCCATGCGGCCAGACGACCCGGAGAAAGAACATCGGCTCTGGTACCAATATTACTTTCATGGTGAGCGTGGCCGGGCTGGACTGACTGAAAACCGGCGCGCGTTTTGCCGCCTGTTGTGGTCGTTATGGTCGCCGAGCTGGGGCTTTGACGACGACACCTACGCGCGCTCGGCAGCCGCGTTCGACAATCCGGATTTCGTCGATGTTGTCATCCATTCGTATCGGCACCGTGCCGGACTGGTCGATGGCGATCCACAGTTCGACGATATGGAGCGTCGCTTGTCCGCCATGCCGTCGATCACCGTGCCCACGATCACACTCGAAGGCGACGCTGATGGCGTCGCGCCGCCGGGGGGAAGACCGGCGGGCTTAAAGCGGTTCACTGGACGCCATGAGAACCGCGTCGTGCCGAACGCAGGTCATAATCTTCCGCAGGAGGCGCCAGACGCATTCGTCAGCGCGGTACTTGATATCAACGCGTGGGCGGATTGACGCTTCACGCATGAGGTCTCTGACCCCTTGCACGGTCTCGGCATCGGAGTGCACGCATCGGTGATGCGTGCCTCGGCGTCAGGGCATTAATGAATCAGGAAGCCGCTAATCCAGCGCCGGCGATTCTTGTGCTAACGACGCGGATACTTCCCGACGCGCTTCCTCTTCCTTTTCTCCTGCAGCGACTTCTCCGTGGTCGGAGCGAACGCGCCCAAGCAGCGCAAAGACCAGAACGGCTGCGCCCAAGGTCAGGATAATCGCCACCCAAAGAAGCTTCTTGAACGCGAGATCATAGGCCAGGAGCAGGTGCGCGTGATCGAAGCCCAAAAGAATCGAGCCGGCTTTCTCCAGCGTTCCGGCGGCGAGTTGCGCCGCACCGGATGCCAGGGTGTCCGGACTCTGATCAGGCCTGATGTCGGTCAGGGTTTGCCGGGCGAAAAACGCCAGCAATGAACCAACAATGGCCATGGCCGTGCTATCAATCGAGACGCGCAAAGCGCCAAAGATACCGACAGCCATCCCGGCTTTGTCGCTAGGGACGACGCTGACGGCAAGGTTATCCATCAACCCCCATGGAATGGCGGCGCCCAGGCCGATCAGGAGCAGATCCACGCGCATCAGGATGCCATGATCTCCGAGCGGCACCTGGGTGAGTAGAAAGAGCCCTGCGACCGAGATCAGCATGCCGACACCCGAGAGGATGCCAACCGGAATAAATCGGGTAAGCATCGCTGAAAGGAACGGGACAAAGAGCAACGGCGCCGAAAAATAAAGCATCAGTATTCCGGCATCCAGGGCACTCAGCCCTTCAATCCCGATGAAACGCAGCGGCAGAATAACGAGCAACGCAATATATGAATACGCTGTCGCGAGCGGTAGAAGCTGCGCGCCCACGAAGCGCGGATAGCGAAACAGGCTGAGGTCAAGCATGGGATTCAAGACTTTCGTCTCTATCACGACAAACAGGACCAGCACGAGACCGCTTGCCACAAAGAGTCCCAGGACAAGCGGGCCCGTCCATCCATACACCGGGGCTTCAACCACGGCGAAGGTGAAGAGCGTCAGCATGAGGGTGAAGGTGCCGGCGCCTGCCCAGTCGAGGCCATGGGCCGAAGGATTCTTGCTGTCCGTCATGTAGAAAACGCACAATATCAGTGCGATAAAACTGATCAGCGCACTACTGAGGAAGACCGCGTGCCAGTTGAAAAGAGCGATCAGAATGCCCGCCAGAGTCGGGCCGAAAGCGAGGCCTGCGCCAAACGCGATGCCGATAAGGCTGAAAATCCTGACGCGCGCCGGACCTTCGAATTCCTGGGCCAGCATTGATACGCCGCCGGCATACGCACAGGCAGCCGCAAGACCATGCGGAACGCGAAGGAAGTCAAGCCACAAGACGCTCGGTGCGAGCGGCATCGCAAGCGAAACGAGCGTCATGACCAACATGCCGATGAAGAAGATTTTCTTGCGGCCATAGTGATCGGCAAGCGCACCTGCCACCATCAGGGTACTGCCGCAGGCGAGCATGAAGGCATTGGTGATCCACGAAAGAGCAACCGTCCCTCCCGCAAGGTCACGACCAATGAACGTTTGGGCGGCCGGCCCAGCCGAAAGACTTAAAGGCAGGCTAATGCAGGCCAGGATGACCGCGATGAGAACAAGGGTTTTAGCGCGTGTGGACCGCGGCACTGTCGGGGAAGCATGCGTGGAGTGCTGGTGCATCGATAAGATTCCCTAAGGTTCACGCTATACAGGAGCGGCGCAATAGATGCCTTCCGGTCCCGGAAGGCATCAATCCTAGGGGTGTTGGTTTTATGGATAAAGAAAGACAATGCGAATTCATCTGTCGGGAAACACGAATAATGAAGAACTGACTGCATGTCGCGGTTGAATCGTCAACTGTTGGAGAGCAGCAGGGCGTCACGCGTCACGGCTAGATATCCGCAAAGCGATCGGCGCGACAATTGAGGCGCAACCACCGCCTCTTAGATCATTTCGTGTCCCACAGGCGCACTAACCATATTGGCAATATCTGTCTGCGCAACCGCCGACGCAGGCCCCCTATGCACAGTTTCGGCGAGCGCGTCGGTTTCGGAAAATCGTCCGGGTAGTACGCCGTCAGTGGCTCGTGAGGCGCGCCCCTGCGCGTCGTGCTCGGGGTCCGCGCCGGGCGTCGCGCGCGGGTTCATCACGTCCCCATAAAGAGAGAGCGGATCGGCCGGCCGGACCCGTTTTCGATGCCTGCGCATCTTCGCGGCAAATGCGCGCACAGTGCAGCGCGGATCGATCCGTTACGCGAAACGCGGCGCGGCCGTTCAGCTCTTCTTTTGGCTGAAGGCTTCGAACGCCTTTGCGTAGTCCGGGTGCCAGCGCGAGAGCGGCGGCCGGTTCTCGATGATGTCCTGCGCCGCCCAGAGGATGCGCCGCTCGTCGGTTGCGCGGGGTACGTCGTTGTCGGGACAGAGGATGTAGAAGTCGCCCGCCTCCAGCCGTTCGATCATGAAATCCGCCGTCTGCTCCGCGGTCCACGCGCCCGCCGGTTTCTCCGTGCGTCCCCGGGCGGTGAGGCCCGTGTACACGAAGCCCGGAATTAGCAGGTGCGCGCTGATCCTGCAGCCGGGGGTGTTGCGCAGCTCGTGCTGCAGCGCTTCCGTGAACGCCTTCAGGCCAGCCTTCGACACGTTGTAGGCCGGATCGCCCGGCGGCGTGGTGATGCCCTGCTTCGACCCTGTGTTGATCACGATGCCGGGACGCTTACGTTCGATCATCGAAGGGACGAAGGTCCGGGTGCCGAGGACGGGGCCCATCAAGTTGACGCCGAGCACGCGTTCCCAGTTCTGCGCCGGCCCGAAGACCGTGCTGCCGACCTGCACGCCCGCGTTGTTCATCAGGATGTCGGTGCCGCCGAAACGCTCGTCGACCTGCTGGCGCAGCCGCTCCAGATCGTCGATGCGGCTCACGTCGGTCTTGACCGCCAGCACGTCGTCGGCGCCGTTCGCGCTCACGAGGGCAATGGCGTCGGCAGCGGCGGCGAGCCGTTGGTCGTCGGTGTCCGCGATGCAGATGCGCAAGCCGCGCGCGGCAAAGCGCATGGCGGCGGCGAGTCCGATACCGGAAGCGCCGCCGGTGATGACCGCAACTGACTCTGGAGCAAGGGTAGAAAGTGTCATGCAAGATTCCTGGTCGTTGGCCGCCGTGGAGGCGAAGATTCAAATCATTCATGCGGAGAGACCCGCGGCAAAGCACGCGGCAACACGCATGGTGATTTTTATCACGGACTTGCAAAGGATGTGCGTCGAGGGGATTACCTTGCGGCTGTCGAAAGCCATCTGCAAGATGATCCGGGCCACGGGGTTCCTGGCCGGCCTTTGCAGCGAGGCGGGATCGTGGCGTGAACCGGAGCACCGGGGACGTCCGCGACACTGCGACGTCGTGTCTTGCGCATGTCGATTTCTCCCACGATCAGCGCACCGAGCGTGTGCGGCGCTCGCGCATCGGATCTTGCCCGCGCGCGACGCGATGCGGCCAAGGATCTATATGAAGCTTGCGCCTCCGTTGACGGGAATCGTTTGGCCCGTCATGAATGCGTTGCCGATGACCATCAGTACCGCCTGCGCAACTTCGCTCGCTTCGCCCAAGCGTCCCACGGGCAGTTTTTCCGCGACGTTGGACGCCTTCAGCGGCCCAGCCATGTCGGTGTCGATCGGCCCCGGTGCAACGGCGTTGACGGTAATTCCTTCGCGGGCAAGCCTTGCCGCATAGCCGCGCGTCAGGCCCTCGAGGCCGGCTTTCGATGCGTTGTAGTGAACGCCAAGCAGGCCCGCGCCGCGGGCAGCCGCCGACGAGAGGTTGACGATCCGGCCCCAGCGTCTCGCGCGCATGCCGGGCAGCACTGCCTGCGTGCAGAGGAACGCCGATTTCAGATTGACGGCGAGCGTTCGATCGAACTCCGCTTCCGTGAGATCGTCTATGTCGACGATCGTACCGGTGCCCGCGTTGTTCACGAGCACGTCGATAAGACCGAGGCGGTTCTCCACTTCATGAAACATCGCTTTGACGTCGTCTCCGACCGATACGTCAGCGCGTACCGCGATCGCGCGGCCGCCTGCGCGTTCAATTTCCGCGACGACGCCGGCAGCTTCGTTCTCGCGTTCCCGATAGTTGACGGCGACCGCTGCGCCGGCCGAGGCAAGCGCGATCGATATGGCGCGTCCGATTCCGCGCGAGCCGCCGGTCACCAGGGCGACACGATCGTTCAAATTGGGTAAATGTGCAGGCATGAAGAACTCCTCTCTTGCGCGGTTTTGGCAGAGCCTGCTGCGGCAGCGTCTGCGAGGCGTGGTTTTGCCGAGCAAGGCGTTGCCGCAAGGCATCCTAGTTTGCCTCCTTTATGGCGTTTTCGCCGAAGCCGGCCTCCTTCCTGAGAGTAACGCTCCCCACCTGGAACGGATCCAGGAGCGGAGCGCTCAACGGACCGTACGACTGTCGTCTCCTGTAAGCCGTTGTTTCCCGGGAGAGGCGGCGAGCGATCTATGAAGGGTCGACGCCGGAAATACGAAAATGAGACCGGACTTGGGCAGAGGGGGGTTGCTAAAGCGCACCTGCTAAACTCGGCCCGATTCCCGATCTGGGTGTCTTCGAGCAAGCCAATTATTTATGAAAAGTAGTGCAAAAGGCGGCCTTGTTTATTCTACCGACGGCGGTCGGATGTGTCCCGAATGCAGGCAGGTGCTCGCGGAATGTGTCTGCGAGACGGTTACCAAGAGACTGCCGGCAGGTGATGGCGTGGTGCGGGTGACTCGCGAGACAAAGGGGCGGGGCGGGAAAAGCGTGACGATCATTAAAGGGCTGGCGCTCGATCCTCTTGCCTTGGCCTCGCTAGGGAAGCAGTTGCGCACGGCCTGCGGTTCGGGTGGAACGGTCAAGGATGGCGTGATTGAAGTGCAGGGTGACCATTGCGAGCGGGTTATCGAAGTGCTCAAAAAGTACGGCCACAGCGCGAAGCGGGCCGGGGGCTAATCGCTTCAGCTTCAATGCGCGCAGGTGCTTGAGTACCACGGACCGCATGATCGCGTGCCGCCCAGGGTATGTCAAAACGTGTAGCCGCTGGGAATTTGACGGCATCGCAGACCGGTCCCTTGTACTCAATGTTCTATCTCATGGCGCTAGTCGTACTTTTGACGGAGCAGGGCGGATGGGCTTGCCAGCCCGGTTCAGGATCGGCCGGGCATATCGCTGGCTTCGATTTGAAAGCAGTTGTTCAGTAACCCTACTTATTTAGCGTGACGCGGAGATGGGTTTGTTTGTCGAAAAAAATCGGAACAGGTTTCGTTTGGCTGTGACCGTGTTGCCGGTTCCCCTCCTGCCGAAAACACTGTATGGGTGTACAGTGTCGACTTCATCGGCCGTTATCTCGCTAATGCGTGTCGAGCGATGGCTTCCCAAGGCGAGCCACGCTTCGCCCAAGCGCACTGGCGGACGATCTAACTCATTGAACCGGTTAGGAAAAATTGGCATCCAACAACGCAATCCGCATTCGCGGCGCTCGCCAGCACAATCTCAAGAACATCGATCTGGACCTTTACACGGGTCAGATGACCGTGGTGACCGGTCCTTCGGGCTCGGGCAAATCGAGCCTCGTGTTCGATACGCTCTACGCCGAAGGCCAGCGTCGCTACGTCGAGACGTTCAGCGCGTATGCCCGGCAATTCCTCGACCGCATGGACCGTCCGCAGGTGGATCGCGTGGACGGCGTGCCGCCGGCAATTGCCATCGACCAGACCAATCCGGTGCGCAGTTCGCGCTCGACCGTCGGTACGATGACCGAGCTGAACGATCACCTGAAACTGTTCTACGCACGCGCCGCCGAGCTCTTCGATAAAAAGACCTCGCATCAGGTCCGGCACGACACGCCGGAGAGCATCTACGTCGAATTGCTCGGGCGCACGAAGGTGAGTGATCCGCGGATCGCAATCACGTTCCCGGTGGAACTGCCTGAGTCCGCGAGCGACGACGAAGTCGCACAGTGGCTTTCCGCCAGCGGCTACACGCGCGTGCAGGCAAAGCGGCATGTGGACGGCCGGCAAATGCTCGACGTGGTCGCAGACCGGTTCCGCTTGCAGAAGACGGAGCGGTCGCGGGCGCTGGAGGCCATTGAAGGTGCGTTGCTACGCGGCACGGGCCGCGTGAATGTCTACGTGCTGCCGGAGCCGGGCGCGGACGACGCGGACAAGCCCGTGGACGTTCCCACGTGGCGCTTCTCCACGGGCCTGCACAGCCCGGAAAGCGACATCCGCTACGCCGATCCGCAACCCGCGTTGTTCTCGTTCAACTCGGCGTATGGCGCGTGTGAAACGTGTCGCGGCTTCGGCCGGGTGATCGGCGTTGATCTCGGCCTCGTGATTCCCGATGAACGCAAGACCTTGCGCGGCGGCGCGGTCAAGACGCTGCAAACGCCCGCATGGAAAGAGAATCAGGACGACCTGCTGCGCTACGGCGCGAAAGCGGGTATTCGCCTTGGTGTGCCCTGGAGCGAACTCACGCAAAAGGAGCGCGACTGGGTGATCAACGGTTCGCCCGACTGGTCCGGCAAGTGGCAAAACCAGTGGTACGGCGTGCAGCGTTTCTTCGATTACCTCGAATCGAAAGCGTACAAGATGCACATCCGCGTGTTGCTGTCGAAATATCGCAGCTATACGAAATGTCCGACGTGCGAAGGCGCGCGGCTCAAGACAGAAGCGCTGCTGTGGCGCCTCGGCACGAAGGAGCAAGCGGACGCCGTGCTGAAGCCGGCCGATCGTTTCCTGCCGGCAGGCGTGGAGTGGACGCGGGCGCAACTCGAAGCGCTGCCGGGTCTCACCCTGCACGATCTGATGCTGATGCCGATCGACCGCATTCGCCGGTTCTTCGACTCGCTGACCTTGCCAAGCACGCTGCTCGACGACGCGCTCAAGCTTCTGCATAACGAGGTCCGCACGCGCCTGAAATATCTCTGCGATGTCGGCCTCGGTTACCTCACGCTGGACCGCCAGAGCCGTACGTTGTCCGGTGGCGAAGTACAACGGATCAACCTGACGACCGCGCTCGGCACGTCACTGGTGAACACGCTGTTCGTGCTCGATGAACCGAGCATCGGCTTGCATCCGCGTGACCTGAATCGCATTGTGGAAGCGATGCACCGGTTGCGCGACGCGGGCAATACGCTCGTGGTGGTGGAGCACGATCCGTCGGTGATGCTTGCGGCGGATCGTCTTATCGATATGGGTCCGGGACCGGGCGAACGCGGCGGCGAGATTGTCTATGACGGGCCGCCGAACGAAATCGAGCATAGCGACACGCTGACGGGCGCGTACCTCGGCGGCCGCAAACATGTGGCGCACGCATCGAACTGGCAGCGCCGCGCGGTCGATGCAAAAGCGCCGCGGCTCGTGCTCGAAGGCGCGACCGAACACAACCTGCGCGACGTCACGGTCGAGATCCCGTTGCAGCGGCTGGTGTGCGTGACGGGTGTATCGGGGTCGGGTAAATCGACGCTGATCCAGGACGTGCTCGCTCCCGCATTGCAGCGTCATTTTGGCAAGGCGACGGAATCGCCAGGCGCATTCCGCGCGTTGAAGGGCGCGGATGCCTTGAGTGAAGTGATCTTCGTGGATCAATCGCCGATCGGCCGCACGGCGCGTTCGAATCCAGCGAGTTATGTTGGTGCTTTCGACGAGATTCGCAAGCTGTTTGCCAAGGCGCCACTGGCCGCGCAACGGGGTTATAGCGCCGGCATGTTCAGTTTTAATTCCGGCGATGGCCGTTGCCCGACCTGCGGCGGTTCGGGCTTCGAACACGTCGAGATGCAGTTCCTGAGCGACGTCTATCTGCGCTGCCCGGATTGCGATGGACGGCGGTATCGGGCGGAAATCCTGGATGTGCAGATCGAACGCGACGGCAAGTCGCTCAGCGTCGCGGATGTACTCGACCTGACCGTGAGTGAAGCCGTTGCGTGCTTTGCGAAAGACAAGGAAGTGCTGCGGGTGTTGCAGCCGATTGTCGATGTTGGACTGGAATATGTGAAGCTTGGGCAACCGGTTCCCACGCTCTCGGGCGGTGAAGCGCAGCGCCTGAAGCTGGCGGGTTTCCTGGCGGAAACGGCACAGGCGAGCGGCAACCTGCCGGGCCGCTTGTTCATGTTCGACGAGCCCACGACGGGCCTCCATTTCGACGATATCGCCAAGCTGATGCAGGCATTGAGACGCCTGTTGGAACGCGGTCATTCGCTGATCGTGATCGAGCACAACCTTGACGTGATCCGCGCGGCCGACTGGATCATCGATCTTGGTCCGGAAGGCGGCGATGCGGGCGGTCTGGTCGTCTGCGTCGGCACACCGGACGATGTTTCGGCATGCGAACAATCGCACACCGGTAAGGCGCTGCTCGACTACGAAGAGTCGATGGCGCCGGGCGCAGCGCAGAAGCGCGCAGCGGGCGCTCCGCTGCAACTGGCTGCGGAAATCGCGGCGGCGCGGCGCGCGTTGCAGGGCGAAGACGTGGTGCGGATTGTCAACGCACGCGAGCACAACCTGAAGTCGCTCGATGTCGATATCCCGCACGGCAAGTTCAACGTGATCACGGGCGTATCGGGTTCGGGCAAGTCAACGTTAGCGTTCGATATCCTCTTCCATGAAGGCCAGCGCCGGTATCTGGAATCGTTGAATGCGTATGCGCGTTCGATCGTGCAACCGGCCGGACGTCCTGAAGTGGACGCCGTGTACGGCATTCCGCCAACGGTGGCCATCGAGCAGCGTTTATCGCGTGGTGGCCGCAAGAGCACGGTCGCGACCACCTCCGAAGTCTGGCATTTCCTGCGGCTTCTGTACGTGAAGCTTGGTATCCAGCATTGCATCCACGACGGCGCGCCCGTCACGGCGCAGAGTCCCGAATCGATCGTCGCGCAGATCATGCGGGATTTCAAAGGCCAGCATATCGGCTTGCTCGCACCGCTCGTGGTGAACCGCAAGGGGATTTACACGGACCTCGCGAAGTGGGCGAAGACACGCGGGCATACGCATTTGCGCGTGGACGGCGAGTTCCTTTCCGTCGATCCGTGGCCGAAGATCGATCGCTTCAAGGAGCACACCATCGAGTTGCCGGTCGGCGATCTGATCGTCAACGCGAACGATGAAGCGACGCTGAAAGCCATGCTTCTGGAGACGCTCGAACTCGGCAAGGGCGTGATGCATCTGCTTGCGCCGCTCGACGACTTGCATGGTGCGTTGAACGGCGGCAAGAAGGGGACGAAGCACGTTGGCGAGATCCGGGTATTCTCGACCAAACGCGCGTGTCCGGTCTGCGGCACGAGTTATCCCGAACTTGACCCGCGCATGTTCTCGTACAACAGCAAGCACGGCTGGTGCAACACCTGCGTGGGCACCGGCGTCACGCTCACGCGCGAGCAGCGCGAAGTCTACGACGACACCGTGCTCTCCGATGATGGCCGTGGGCGTGAGCAGACGATTCCATCGGCGCAACAGGAACCGGACGATGTCGGCGATCAGCCTTGCCCGGATTGCAGCGGCACGCGCCTGAATGAAGTCGCGCGGGCGGTGACGTTCGGCGATCAACCGATAACGGAAGTCGGCCGCTGGACGGTCAGCGCGACGCGTGGCTGGGTCAAGAAGCTGAAGCTCAAGGGCCGCGATGCCGATATCGCCCGCGACGTAGTCAGTGAAATCGAAGGCCGCTTGTTGTTCCTCGAAGAAGTCGGTCTTGGTTATCTGAGCCTGGATCGCGCGGCGCCCACGTTGTCGGGTGGCGAAGCGCAGCGCATTCGCCTTGCCGCGCAGCTCGGCAGCAACTTGCAGGGCGTGTGTTATGTGCTGGATGAGCCGACCATCGGACTGCATCCGCGTGACAACAAGATCCTGCTGGATGCGCTGAAGAAACTCGGCGACAAGGGCAACACGCTGGTGGTCGTGGAGCACGACGAGGACACCATTCGCCGGGCGGATCACATCATCGATATCGGTCCGGGAGCGGGGAAACGCGGTGGCACGGTGGTGGCGCAAGGCAGCGTGGCTGATCTCGCGGCGCAGCCGGATTCGCTCACGGGCCAGTATCTGGCGAACCCGATCCAGCATCCGTTGCAAGCGCGTCGTGATGTAAAAACGGCGACCGCGAAGCGGGCCGCAACGCCCGAGAACTGGCTTACGGTTCACGGTGCGACGCTGCACAACCTGCGCAACGTCACCGCGAGCATGCCGCTCGGCCGTCTGATTGCCATCACGGGCGTGAGCGGTTCCGGCAAGTCCACGCTCGCTCGTGACGTGCTGATGACCAACCTGCTCGATGCCGTGGGCCGCTCGGTTCTGTCGTCGCCGGCTACGCGCCGCGCACGCAAGACCGCGCAAGCCGACATGCCCGCGCGTAACCGTTCGAGCGTGTTGTCGCGCGAGGCGCCGCGTGTGAAGTTCGACGTTGCGCATCGCTGGCAGGGGTGCACGGAGGTGACCGGGTTCGAGACCATCGACCGTGTACTGGAAGTCGACCAGACGCCGATTGGCAAGACGCCGCGCTCGTGCCCGGCGACGTATATCGGCATGTGGGACACCATCCGCAAGCTGTTCGCTGACACTCTGGAAGCCCGCGCGCGGGGTTATACGCCGTCGCGCTTTTCGTTCAACACGGGCGATGGCCGCTGCCCGGCCTGTGAGGGCCAGGGCGTGCGCACCATCGCCATGAGCTTCCTGCCCGACGTCAAAGTACCGTGCGATGTCTGCCACGGTCAGCGTTTCAATCCGGAAACGCTGGCGGTGACGTGGCGCGGCAAGAACATCGGCGAAGTGCTGACCATGGAGATTGACGAGGCTGTCGAGTTCTTCTCCGCGATGACAAGCATCTCGCATCCGCTGCAACTCATGAAGGATGTGGGGCTGGGTTATCTGACGCTTGGGCAGCCATCGCCCACGTTGTCAGGCGGGGAGGCTCAGCGGATCAAGCTGGTGACGGAGTTGTCGAAGGTAAGGGACGACATCGGCAGGCGTGGGCAGAAGGCGCCGCATACGCTGTATGTGCTCGATGAGCCGACAGTGGGCCTTCATATGGCCGACGTCGCGAAGCTGATCCGCGTACTGCACCGGTTGGTCGATGGCGGGCATTCGGTGGTGGTGATCGAGCATGATCTGGACGTGATTGCCGAAGCCGACTGGGTGATCGATCTGGGGCCGGAAGGCGGCACGGAAGGCGGATCGATCGTGGCCGCGACCGATCCGGATACGTTGTCGAAGAATCCGCGCAGTCACACGGGCGCCGCGCTGCGGCCGGTGCTCGAGCGCGGGGCCGTGGCGGCCGAGGCGGTTCAGTAACTCGGTTCAGTAACTCTTGTAGGGCAGGAACTTGCCTGATAAAACCACGTTGACCCGGTCCCCTTTGGGATCGGGTTCGCGCTGGATATCCATCGAGAAATCGATGGCGCTCATGATTCCGTCGCCGAATTCCTCGTGGATCAGTTCCTTGATCGTGCTCCCGTAAACGCTCACTATTTCGTACCATCGGTAGATGAGAGGATCGGTGGGGACGGCGGTCGGCAGGGAGCCTTTATAGGGCACAATCTGCAGCCAGGCGACGGCTTCATCGGAGAGGTTGAAGAGGGCGCCTACGACTTCGGCCTGTGCTTTGGAGAACGTCATCTGCCCGAGGCAACCGGCCGTTACCCATTCCTTGCTCAAGCCGACTTTCTCCGCCACGTCGGCCCATTTCAGTCCTTTGCTCACCTTGGCGGCGAGAATCATGTGAGTCACTTCGCTGCGATCGGAAATCATTCGGGTTGCTCCTTGAGGGTGGTTTCAAGCGAGTGTATTGGCTAATCGCGGGGCTGGCTGGCGGACAAAAAAGCTGCGGGAAATTCGGTTCGCTCGCGCCGGTGGACGGTGGGTTTTGGGTTTGGGTTTGTGGGCAGGGGGCAAGGTCGGGGGGCTGGGTTTTGGGGTAGCGGCGGGGTCAGTGCTGGGTTGGTCGGTTTTGGGGTTAGCGGTCGGAGTCAATGCTGGGTTGCTGCTTTCGGCCGTGGTGGTCTGCAAGAGTCGGATTTTTTCTTTATCACTATTAGCCACTGTGCGTGGCGGCACGTCATTTCTTTGTCCAAAGCGACAAAGAAACGAAGCAAAGAAAACGCTTTAACCGCTCTACCCTAAGTGTCCACAGCGTGCAGTTTTCATTCATGGGTGCCCCAAAAGCACGGTG
Source organism: Caballeronia sp. LjRoot31 (assembly GCF_964253885.1). NCBI lineage: Bacteria > Pseudomonadati > Pseudomonadota > Betaproteobacteria > Burkholderiales > Burkholderiaceae > Caballeronia > Caballeronia sp. LjRoot31. The sequence continues at coordinate 1,892,454 of NZ_CAXURX020000002.1, read as the reverse complement.
CTCGCCAGAGCCACGGATGTGTGAACCCCTCCTTCTCGCGAATCCTGACACGAACACGCTTCGCCCCGTACGCTCTCGGGCAAGCACAATTGCCAATGAACCCGCACGGCCTTACAGATATTTACGGCTGCGGTTTTTTGACAGGTTAGCTACTTGGTCTGTGCGACCGTATTCATAGGTCACAGCTTGATGCGTGTTTGTGGTTACTGCTTCAGTTTTTGTGAATTGGCTGCGCGTTCTGTACAGCTATTTCGTCGGTTACGGCCGCCCGCGTCTTCGCGACCTCATTTTCAGCAGGGTTGGCGACGTGGTTCGAGGCGCGTACAAATTCGGAGCTCGGTTATCCGCGGATAGCGCGGGATGTCCCTTGGGCAGGTTCAATCACTGGTGGCGAAGCGTGTGGGTATCGGTGTTCGGAGAAGGAGGGGTTCAAACATCCTTCGCTCTGGCGAGCACCGTGCTTTTGGGGCACCTATGAATAGAAACTGCACGCTGTGGACACTTAGGGTAGCGTGGTTAAAAGCGTTTTCTTTGCTTCGTTTCTTTGTCGCTTTGGACAAAGAAATGACGTGCCGCCACGCACAGTGGCTAATAGTGATAAAGAGAAAATCCAACTCAGGCAGACCACCACGGCCGAAAGCAGCAACCCGGCACTGACCCCGACCACTACCCCCAGAACCGACCAACCCGGCACTGACCCCCGACCCCCGACCACTACCCCCAGAACCGACCACCCCGGCATAGACCCCAACCACCAACCCCATAACCTGACCACCCCCGCCCCCGCCAACCGCCCCCCCCAAACCCTCCCCCGCCACACACCGGGCCCCGGTGTCACTGGTATGCTGACGGCCTCATTCCACCAAGAAACCCCCGGATCAAGATGGCCACGCAGGACAAAGCACTCGCACTAAAGAAGATGAAATGGTTCGCCGCCGGTCTCCTGGTCGCGGCAGCCGCGCTATTCTTGCTCGCCAAGAGCCACCACGACGCCGGCGCCTGGGCGTGGGTCTCGGCCTTCGCCGAAGCCGCCATGGTCGGCGCGCTGGCCGACTGGTTCGCGGTCGTCGCGCTATTCCGCCACCCGCTCGGGCTGCCAATCCCGCACACCGCCATCCTGCCGGCAAACAAGGCCCGCGTGGCGGACAATCTCGCCGAATTCGTCCGCGACAAATTCCTCGGCACCGACGCACTGGTCGCCCGCGTGAACGCCTTCGATCCCGCCGGCCGCCTAGCGGTCTGGCTGGCCGAACCGGCGAACGCAGCGCTGCTGGGCGCAAAAGCCGTCGCGGCGGCGGCCCAGATGCTCGATTTCATCGACGATGAACGCGTCAAAACGATGCTCCACGAAGCCCTGCGCCGCCGCGCTGAACAATTCGACCTGGCGGGCGCAGTGGGCGGATTGCTGTCCACGCTGACGGCGGATCGCCGCCATCAAATGCTGCTCGACGAGGGCCTGCGCGAACTCGCACAATGGCTCGACCGCGAGGAAGTACAAGCAATCCTCGCGGCCAAGATCCTGGACGTGGCCGGCGAGGAATATCCGAAATTGATCGGCATGCTCGGTTTCGTGGGCCTGAGCGCGGAAGACCTCGGCAACAAGTTCGCGGGCGGCCTGGTGCGCGGCGCAAACAAGTGGCTGCACGACATCAGCGAAAACCCGGAACACGAGCGCCGTCACGCCTTCGACCGCTCGGTGGAAGGGTTCATCGAACGTCTGAAAACGGACCCGGCCTTCCGGGCGCGTATCGACCAGCACAAGCGCGAATGGCTCGAACGCCCGGAATTGCGTACCTATGTGAACGGACTATGGGACGAGTTCAAGGACTGGCTGCGCCGCGATCTCGCGCAGGCAGATTCGTCGCTGCACAAAAAGGTGACGGGCGCATCGGCGTCGTTTGCGGCCGCGTTGAGCAACGACCCGGCGCTGCGTGAATCGATCAACGAGCACATGCGCGACGCGCTCAAGTCACTGGCGCCGGATTTACGCGACGGCATTGCAAAGCATATTGCGGCAACGGTGCGCAACTGGGACGACGCCACGCTCGTGCGCGACGTGGAACTGAGCGTGGGCCGCGACTTGCAATTCATCCGGGTGAACGGCACGCTGGTGGGCGGTGCGGTTGGTCTGATCATTCACGCAGTCTCCATGTTCATGGTTTAAGCTGCAGAATCAAAACCTTGTAGCCGCGGTCAGCTAATTTCCCTCTTGAAGAGACCGAACATGACGGACCCGAACGCCGCGTTGATCCAGCGTTTCTACGAAGCCTTTCAGCGTTCCGACGCTGAAGCAATGGCCGCGTGCTACGCGCCCGACGTGCAGTTCAGCGATCCCGTGTTCGGCGTGCTGCGAGGCCGCGAAGCCTCGGATATGTGGCGCATGCTGATCTCTCGCGCCACGGGATTTTCGCTGACCTTCAGCGACATCCAGACCGTCGGGCAGACGGCGACGGCGAAATGGGTCGCGACCTATCGTTTCACCCAGACGGGGCGCAAGGTGGTCAATCGTATCAACGCGCGGTTTGCGATTCGCGATGGACTGATCGTCGAACATCACGACAGCTTCGACCTCTGGACCTGGAGCCGCCAGGCGCTCGGACTCAAGGGCGTGCTGCTCGGCTGGTCGTCGTTCATGCAGAACAAGATCCGGGCGCAGGCGAGCAAGGGTCTTCGCGCATACCGGCAGCAACCCAAAAAATGACCCGCCTCGAATGTCCTGCTAGCGAAGGGTGTCTCAACGACGAATGGCTCGAAGCCGATGCGCTGGGCGGTTTTGCGTCGGGCACGGCTGGCACCGAACGGACCCGCAGATATCACGCACTGCTTCTCACCGCCACGCAACCGCCGGCGGGGCGCATGGTGCTGGTGAACGGCGTGGAGGCCTGGCTGGAGGATGCATCGGGGCAGACACGCATTCCGCTGTCCATGCAGCGTTATGGCGCCGGTGCGGTCTGGCCGGACCCATCGGAGAGTCTGCTTTCCTTCGATACCGACCCTTGGCCCACGTGGCGCTTCCAGGTCGGCGAAAATCATATCCTGACCGCCGAACTATTTGTCGCGAAGCAGAGCGCGCAGACGGTGCTGCGCTGGCGGCTCGACGGCGAGGCCTTCACGCTGAAAGTTCGGCCGTTGCTTTCCGGCCGCGACTATCACGCGCTGCATCACGAGAACCCGGCGTTTAATTTCTCGTACACGGCGACGGGCGATCAGGTTCGCTGGCAAGCGTATGGCGATGTGCCGGCGGTGGTCGCGGCATCGAATGGATCGTACGTTCATGCGCCTGACTGGTATCGTAATTTCTGCTACACCGTCGAGCGCGAACGCGGCATGGATTTCAACGAGGACCTCGCCACGCCCGGGATCTTTTCGTTCGATTTATCGCTTGGCGAAGCGGTGCTCGTGTTGAGCGCGAACGAGGGTGCGAAGACGAATGCGGCCGATACCGCGAAGCAGCTTGCCGATATCGAACGAGCACGTCGCGCGGCTTTTCCGACGCCGCTGCATCGTTCCGCCGATGCCTACATCGTGGCGCGAAACGAGGGCAGCACAATCCTCGCCGGCTTCCCATGGTTTACCGACTGGGGCCGCGACACGTTCATCGCCATGCGCGGTCTGCTGATCACATCCGGCCGAACCAGCGACGCCGAATCGATCCTGCTCGAATGGGCCGGAACGCTCTCCGACGGCATGTTGCCGAATCGTTTTCCGGACAGCGGCGCGCCGGAATACAACTCGGTGGATGCATCGTTGTGGTTCGTGATCGCCGTGCACGATTATCTTTGCACGGGCCACGCTCAACGGGAAACGCAGGACCGGTTGCAACAAGCCGTCGATGGCATTCTCGACGGTTACTCCAGCGGCACGCGTTTCCAGATCGCAGCCGATCCTGAAGATGGACTGCTCCGGGCAGGCGTTCCCGGCGTGCAACTGACGTGGATGGACGCGAAGGTGGGCGATTGGGTGGTGACGCCGCGCATCGGCAAGCCGGTGGAAGTGCAGGCGTTGTGGATCAACGCGCTGCGCATAGCGGCGGCATGGAACCCACGCTGGACGGAGCCGGCCACGCGTGCAACTCAGGCTTTTCAGCAGCGTTTCATTAATCCCGCCGGCGGTGCGCTCTACGACGTGGTCGACGCCGATCACGAGCCGGGCAAGCTCGACCATTCCATTCGTCCGAACCAGCTTTTTGCTGTGGGCGGGCTGCCGTTCGCGGTGATCGACAATAGCGCAACGGCTCGCGCGATCGTCGATCAATGCGAGCAGCTTTTGCTCACGCCGCTGGGGCTTAGGACCCTGTCACCGAACGACCCTGCCTACAAGGGCCGTTACACCGGCACGCCGCTGGAACGTGACGGTGCTTACCACCAGGGCACAGTCTGGCCGTGGCTCATGGGGCCGTTTGTCGACGCGTGGCTGAGGGTTCATGGCGATGATCAAGCATCCAAAGCCGTGGCCCGCGAGCGTTTTCTCAGGCCGCTGCGCAACCACCTGCATCATGCGGGACTGGACCACATTTCCGAAGTCGCGGACGGCGATGCACCGCATACGCCCGGCGGCACGCCATTCCAGGCGTGGTCGCTCGGCGAACTCATGCGCCTCGAACGTCTGCTTGATAGCCAACCCGCCGACCCAGCCGATTCTGCCGAGATGCCGCAAACGCGCTAGATTATCGGTCTTTCCGTCACGCTTTTAGTCAAGGACGTCCCATGCCGCCACTGCGCGCCACCAAGTCACTCGACACCATAGAAGGAGCCCGGCTCCATTCCACCGACTGTTCGCGCTGGCAACGCTGGGGACCGTATCTCAGTGAGCGGCAGTGGGGCACGGTGCGCGAGGACTACAGCGAAAACGGCACCGCCTGGGACTATTTTCCGCACGATCATGCGCGCAGCCGCGCTTACCGCTGGGGCGAAGACGGCATTGCCGGATTCGGCGACGATCACCTCAACTGGTGCGTCTCGCTCGCAATGTGGAACGGCCGCGACCCGATTCTAAAGGAACGCTTGTTCGGGCTGACGAACGCGCAGGGCAACCACGGCGAGGACGTGAAGGAGCTGTACTTCTACGTCGACGGCACGCCGACGCATTCCTATATGCGCATGCTGTACAAATACCCGCACGCGGCGTTTCCGTACGATGACCTCGTTGCGGAAAACGGCCGCCGCGGCGCGGACATGCCGGAGTACGAAGTGCTCGACACCGGCGTGTTCGAAGACAATTCATATTTCGATGTCCATGTCGAATATGCGAAAAATACGCCTGAAGATATCGTGATGCGCGTGACGGTCGAGAATCGCGGGGATTGCCCCGCGTCGCTCGACCTTCTGCCGCAGATCTGGGCGCGCAACACGTGGTCGTGGCAGCCATCGAAGAAACCTTCGCTCACCTTGCACTCCGACGCGAAGGGCAGCCGCGTGATCGCTCAAAGCGACGGCCATGAGCCGCTGGTCGTGACGGCCGAAGCCCGTGGCGACGCTACGGTCAACTGGCTGTTCTGCGAGAACGAAACCAACGTCAGGCGCCTGTTCAACTCAGAAGGGCCAGGACCGTTCAAGGACGGCTTCAACGACTACATCGTGCAGGGCGAAGAAAACGCCATCCGGCGCGATACCGGCACGCGCGCCGCCGCACATGTGCATCTAGAGTTCGCCCCGAACAGCCGCACGGTCGTGACCATGCGCTGGCGTCCGGAGTCGGAGGCAGACCGTGAGCGGCAAGCGCTCGATATCGACGCGCTGTTCGCCCGCCGGATCGCCGAAGCCGATGCCTTTTATGCGGGCCTGCAACACGAAATCGATGACGCCGACCAGCGGCTCGTACAACGTCAGGCGCTGGCGGGCATGCTGTGGTCGAAGCAGTATTACCAATTCGATGTCACCCGCTGGATGGACGGCGACCCGTTGCAACCGGCGCCGCCGGCGGCCCGCAAGCGTGGCCGCGATGCCGACTGGCGGCATCTGTGCAATGCGGACATTGTCTCGATGCCGGACAAGTGGGAATACCCGTGGTACGCGTCGTGGGATCTCGCCTTTCATGCAGCCGCGTTCGCGCTGATCGATCCGGCGTTCGCGAAGAAACAATTGCTGCTGCTGGTGAAGGACCGCTACCAGCATCCGAACGGGCAACTGCCGGCCTATGAATGGGCGTTCAGCGACGCCAATCCGCCGGTGCATGCATGGGCGACATGGCGCGTCTATGAAATTGATCGTGCGATCACGGGCAAGACGGACCGCGACTTCCTGGAGCTCGTGTTCCACAAGTTGCTGCTGAATTTCTCGTGGTGGGTGAACCGCAAGGACGCGGACGGCCGTAACATTTTCCAGGGTGGTTTTCTCGGGCTGGATAACGTCGGCATCTTCGACCGCTCGGCGCCGTTGCCCACCGGCGGCCGTATCGACCAGTCGGATGGCACTGCATGGATGGCAGCCTACGCGCTCGACCTGATGCGGATCGCGCTGGAACTGGCGGTGGCGAATCACGTGTTCGTCGATATCGGCGTGAAGTTCTTCGAGCATTTCCTGTACATCGCCGAGGCGGTCGGTTGCAGCGATACCTGCGACACCGGCCTCTGGGATGAACGCGACGAGTTCTTCTACGACGTGCTGCAACTCCCCGACGGCACGAGCGTGCCGATGCGCATTCGCTCTATCGTCGGCTTGATTCCGCTGTTCGCGGTGCATGTGCTGGAAGAGCATCTGCACGGCCAGTTGCCGGGGCTGCGGGAACGGCTGACATGGTTCCTCGAGCACCGGCCTGATCTGGCCAAGCTGGTGTCACGCTGGAACGAGCCGGGCAAGGGCAATAGCCTGCTGCTGTCGGTGCTGCGCGGACATCGCATGAAGGCGTTGCTCCGGCGCATGCTCGACGAAAGCGAGTTCCTGTCCGACTACGGCGTACGGGCGTTGTCGCGGGTGCATCGGGACAATCCATTTGTGCTTGAGCACAACGGCGACCGCTTCTGCGTGGAGTATCTGCCGGCGGAATCGGACTCGCGCGTGTTCGGCGGCAACTCGAACTGGCGCGGGCCGATCTGGATGCCGGTCAACTATCTGCTGATCGAGTCGCTATACGAATTCCATCGTTATTACGGCGATGATTTCCGCGTGGAATATCCGACCGGATCGGGCCAGAAACTGTCGCTGAGCGACATAGCCGATGAACTCGCGCGACGCCTGACGCGCCTGTTCCTGAAGAACAAGGACGGCGTGCGTCCGGTCATGGCCGCGTATCCGCAACTGCAGGCGGACCCGCGCTCGGATGACCTCGTGCTGTTCCATGAATACTTTCATGGCGATACAGGACGCGGCGTGGGCGCGTCGCATCAGACGGGCTGGAGCGGGCTGGTCGCGTTGCTGTTGCAGCCGCGCGTGAGCACCGTGGCGCAGAACCTGCCGGTCGGCGGCGAGGTTCAGCCCGAAGTGGAACTGGCGACGAAGTAACGAAGCAGGCGGGCGGGTTCTGCCCACCTGAGTCGCCGGTCCCAGGTCGGCATGCGTGTTCGCATCATTCGTCATTGCACAGCATCAACACCTTTTCGGCATCAGTGCATGAGCGCTTCGGCGCGCGTTGCGTCACGGGCGTTACAGCGTCGCCGGTGCCTGTTGACGCCATCTTGCGGATGCATGCCCGCAAGCGCTTTTCTATCGGCGGGTAGTATTTCCAGCCTCGGCTGAGCGGCGGCAATTCGATCTTCACCTGCTTCCATTTCGGATGGCCGTTGGCCTGCAGTTCGTCGAAGTGCGTGCAGAGCGAGTCGGCGAATTGTGTCATCGCGCCGACGGTGCCGCGCAGGTTGTAATCGTAGGTGACGAGAAACGCCTTCACGGTCAAGGTAGGCGAATCTTCCTTGATCCAGTTAGGATAACTCGACGTACGGATGGTGGCCGGGAAATAGGTCTGTTCAGCACGCGCGGTTTCGGGGACTGAAGGATCGAGCTTGAGCAATTTGATCTGGCTCAGCAGGTCGGGGTTCAGGTCCTGAAACAGCTTGGCCGGCTGCCCCGCGACAATGACCGCCACATCGAGTTTGCGCACGATCAGCTTCGCGAGCGCGTCCTCGTTGCTGTAGTGCTGCGCGTTCTGGTCGGGAATCGGCTCGTTGAACATCAACCTGTAAAGCGTGGTCGCCGATTGCGCCGTGCCGCTGCCAATCAGCCCGACGCTAATGTTCTTGTCCTTGATCTCGTGGATGTAGTTAAGCGGCGAATCTGATCGTACAACGAAGTAAATCTCTTCGTTATACAACGGCATGATGAGCCGCAGCGGCTGGATGACCTTGCCTGCTTCAGCGTTGCCGGCTTTCGCCATATCGAGGTAAGCCTGGTACACGTCCGACTGCACGAGCGCGAATTTCACGCCCGGCTCGTAACGCATGCGCTGCACGTTTTCGGCGGAGCCTTTCGACGCGAGCACATCGAGGTCCATGCCGATCGGGTCTGCTACCCACTTCGCCAGGTCCTGGCCTATCTGGATGTAAGTGCCGCGTTCCGGCCCGGTGACGATCTTGTAGTCGGCTTGCGCGTGAGCCTCCGCAACGAGGCCGGCGAGCCCGAAAAGGGCGAACAGCATGAGAAAAGTCTTGTGCATGATGTCGTGTGAGTCGTTTTAATGTGTTGGCCAACTTTCATTACACGGATAGATCACGGCGGCCTGCGTCTCCCGGCGCGGCCTTCAACCTCCTCAAAGTCTCCTGTTCCTTGCCTCCTGCCTCCTGCCTTGCTGCGTCGCTTCTACTGCGGTGGCGGGCGCTGCGCCGGTGACTGGCTCCTGGCCCAGCCCGACTCCAGGATCGCGCGCTCTTCGTCGTCGGGATTGGTGGCATTGAAGCCGGGCGCACGCGGCTGCGCTGCGCTTGCCGCGTTGTCTCCTGACGCGAGCGTGCGGTTGGCCGTGGGCGATGCTGGACGCGTATTGCTTTGCATAGCCGGCGGCGCGCTGTTCGCCGCGACGGGAGGCGACACAATGCCCGCCCGCACCGGAACGGCTTCGCCGATTGGCGCGACTGTGTGCAAGGAAGGCGACGCGGTATTGCCTGGAGCCTGAATAGCGGCCGCAGGCTCAGGTTCCGGCTGCGCCGGTGCACGCGCCGTGGCGTTCGCTGGGGCGCTGCGCACCGCTGGCGGCGCCGCATTCGGTCCGTCCGGCATGGGGACAAACGCGGGTGCTGGCGGACGAGGCGGCGCGGCCTGTTGCAGCGGCGGCAGCGGGGTATACGGCGACGATGTGAGCGGAGCCTGCGAGCCCGTGCTTATGCGCGCCGGCTCTGGAACAGCCTGCGCGGCGGCAGGCGCGCGCATGGTCGTGACGACCACGGGTGCGGCCGGCGCAGCCGGCACGGGTGCCACGATAGGCGCAGGCACGCCCATCGCGGCGACCGCGCGCGCATGCTGGGCGGCCGAGACGGTGACGGTGGGCCTGTGCGTCGACGCGGGGGGAGGCGCGGGCGCAACGCGTGGCCCGGGCACGAACATGGGCACAGGAGCGGTGGGCGCCGCTGCGGCCGTCTGCGCGTTGTTGTGGGGGGCGCCATGCACCGCTGCGGTCGCGGGAGGGGGTTTATTGAGCCAACCCGACCGGGCGATGGCGTGTTCGACGAGCGTTTGTGCTTCCACATTGCTGGCATCGATGGTCAGCACGTCGCGGGCATTCTGGCGCACGCACAACCACGAGCCCGTCGCTTCGCAACCGCGTGCGACTTGCAGCATCTCGTCGCGTGCGTGTTCGAGGCCGGTTAGGTCCGCCTGGGTCCGCTGCACATTGGCGGCGTTCAGTTGCGACGCCGGGATCTTCGAGAACCGCCGGCGCGCCGTGGTCAGGTCGCCGCGCGCGATGGCGTCACGCGCGGCCTGCAAGTTATCGGTCGCGCTGGCGAGCGCGGCCGCTGCGCGACTGGAGGAGGTGTCGGTGGGCAAGGCTTCGCGGGCGGCAACGGAGGGCGCTGCCGCCGTTTGCGCCTGCCTGGTGGTCGTCATGGTCGCCACCGCTGCTGCGGACCTCGCCGGGGGCACCGCGGCCGCCGGAGCAGCCAGTCGCGCAGGTGCATCGTGCGCGGTTTTCATATCGACGGCGCCGTACGCGCTATGCCCGGCCGGCAGGTCGGAACGGGTGGCATCGTCACCGCTGCTGCCGTGCTGCGAATAGATGACGCCGCCGGCTACCAGCGCCAGCGCCACGGCGCCCAGCGTGACGGTCTTCGACCTATCCCAGCGCTGCTCGCCGGCGCCGGTCAGTTCGGACTCTTCCGGTACGCTCGGGTAGGGCGATGGAACGTTGAGGGCTTCGCGGCGCGCGCCGAAGGGCAGGCGCAGGCCCGTCGAGAGCGCGGCCGTCTTCGCGGCGCCGAAGCCCGGGCCATGATCGGCGCCGCAATGCGGACAGGTATCCGCATCGCTCGGAATGTCGTTGCCGCAACGCTTGCAGGTCACGGAATCGGATGATGAGGGAAAGAAGAGACGGGCCATGCGAAAAACCTCCCGGGACACAAGGGTTGTCCTTCCCGCTTGCGTGTCCGGTTTGATCGGACAAAACGGTCACTCGTATGATGAAAATGCTTCGGACTCCCTATGCTGGACGGTCGCCGAGGGAGCCGGAACCAATATGTGACATCTCCGAGGCGACGTCAACACGGCCGCGAACAGCCACGCGACGCGTGCGCCACGCCGCTCAAATGCCTGCTTTGGCCGCGCCGGTCAAGGCATGGGCGAACAGGTAAAAGCGGCCGGTGGTTTCGTCGGCAGGCGCCTAGGTTCTGTCCGAATATGGCGCTTCGGGGCGCGCCGAAACCGGCCGCCGCGCAGGCGAAAACAACAACGGGAGCCCAATTATTTTCAGGTGTCCACGCTGATTAGCACACTGAGTAATAAATTTGAGACAGACTGGCGATTTGGTAGGATGTATGCGCGCGGCGAGCCGCTGGGCGCTGCACCCCACGAGCCGTCAAAAATACAAATGACTCACCATCCGATGCTCGCGGCCTGACCTCGGCAGGTCATCCGTGCATCGGGTCTGGAGAAGGGACATACCGATGGACATGCCGTCTAAGGGGGAGAATGCGCAGCTCATACGGATCACCTGGCCGTTCCTGGTCGTCATTCTTGTCCTCGTTTCGCTCGCCATTTTCAGTATCGACATCATGTCGTCGGTGCGTGCTTACATCGGCGGGGAAAGCATCTGGTCGAAGGGCCAGAAAGACGCGGCTTTCTATCTGAACCTGTACGCCGAAACCGGCTCCGAAAGCAGCTACAAGCAATATCTGACCGCCATGGAAGGCCCGCGCAACATGCACACGGCCCGTCTGGCGCTCGACCAGAGCAAGCCCGATACGGCTACCGCGCGCGCGGCGCTGATCGCGAGCGGCGTGGATCCGGACGACGTCAGCGACGTCATCTGGACCTTCAAGATGTTTCGCCACGTCAGCTATTTCAGCGAGGCGGTCGGTTACTGGTCACGCGGCGACGCCGAACTGGCGAAGCTGGAGCGGGTCGGCAACGAGTTGCATGCACGGGTCGAGGCCGGTGGGTTGCCCATGGCTCTCGTCGGTGCCTACAAATCGCAGATATGGACCATCAACGCGACCATTGCGCCGTTGTCATGGGGTTTCTCGCAGGTATTGAGTACCGCATTCCGCAAGACAGCGTCGCTGCTGCTGACCGTCGACCTGGTCGCCGCGCTGCTGCTCGTGTGCCTTTCGACGGTGCATGTGCGGCGGCTGATCAGGCAGCGGGGGCGCATTGAAGCCGCGCTCAAGCAGAGCGAGGCGCGCGCCAAGGCGACGCTTGGTTCGATCGGCGAGGCCGTGATCGCGACGGGGCCGTCGGGGCATATCGAATTCATCAACCCGGCGGCCGAGCGGATCGCCGGACGTCTGGCAGACGACTGTCTCGGGCGGCCATTGGTCCAGACCTTCAGGTTGCTGCACGCTGATAACCGCCAGCCGCTCAACCCGATCGAGGATGCCCGGGCGGGTACGCGCCCCGACGGCGAAGCCGCCGAAATGCTGCTGAAACGGCGTGACGGCGGCGAGATCCGCGTGCAGGCGGTGACGTCGCGGATCAGCGCCGCCGGCGCGAGTCCCACCACGGCGGATGCGGAATCCGGCTTCGTGCTGATCCTGCGCAACATGACGCGCGAGTACGAATATATCGAAAGCCTGGCCTGGCAAGCCACGCACGACGGGCTCACGGCGCTCGTGAACCGCGCCGAATTCGAGCGGCGCCTGCAACACGCGCTGGGGACGCGATGGAGCGAGGTGGCGTCGTGGCTGCCGGCGGCATCGGCGCTGCTGTTTCTCGATCTCGACCGCTTCAAGGTGGTCAACGACACCTGCGGTCACGCGGCCGGCGACGCCATGCTGCGTGAAGTCGCGTTGCGCTTCGAATCGAGCCTGCAACCGGACGACACGCTCGCGCGGCTGGGCGGCGACGAGTTCGGCGTGCTGCTGCAGGGTTACGATACCCCGGGCATTCAGGCGGTCGCGGAACGCCTGCGCGCATGCCTGAATGACTTTGTCTTCAACTGGGAGGCGCAGCCGTTCAGCACCAGCGTGAGCGTCGGCGTGGTCGACCTGCGTAATACGGAAATGAGTGTGGAAGAGGCCATGCGGCTCGCCGATATCGCCTGCTACATGGCGAAGGAACGCGGCCGCGACCGGGTGCAACTGGCGGACCTGGGCGACCGCGAACTGGCGCGCCACGCGAGCGAAGTATCGTGGGGACGACGGCTCAAGCACGCGCTCGAACACGATGACTTCTGCCTCTACGTGCAACCTATCGTGGCCGTGGGCGACGGCGTGCCCGCCTCCACGGAAGGGCAGCGCGCCGAATTGCTGCTGCGCATGCTCGACCCGGGCGTGCCCAACGGCGTGATCGCGCCGACCTTGTTCATTCCTGCCGCCGAGCGATATGGCCTGATGACGGCTATCGACAGGTGGGTGATCCGCAACGCCTTCGATATGCTTTCGTGTACCCGCCATAAGCGTTTCAAGGAATATGCGATCAACCTGTCGGGCGCCTCGGTGGGCGACGAACGTTTCCTCGGTTTCGTGCGCGAGCAATTCCAGCGCACAGGCGTCTCCCCTGGCATGATCTGCTTCGAAATTACAGAAACGACCGCGATTGCCAACCTGGCGTCGGCGGCGCGGTTCATGCATGAACTGAATGCGCTCGGCTGTCATTTCGCGCTCGATGATTTCGGCGCCGGGATGTCGTCGTTCGGTTACCTGAAGCATCTGCCGGTGGAGTATTTGAAGATCGACGGCAGCTTCGTGACCGACATGGTGCTCGATCCGGTGAGCCGCGAGATGGTCGCGGCCATCAACGAGATGGGCCATTCAATGAAATGCCGGACCATCGCGGAATATGTGGAAAGCGAAGGAATCCTGCGAGCGCTGCATGGGCTCGGGGTGGATTATGCGCAAGGGTTTTACATAGGAAGGCCAACGCTTTGGACAGAGCCGGCCGTTCAGACACTAGCTAAGGAGGCGTGATGGGGGGTGGGTTTACCAGAGAGGGCGACCTCAAGAACACAGCAAGCTACCCACTTTGGTTGCAGGAAGTTTTGTTGGAAACCGGCGCGGCAAAAAGCCGTGTGGCGTCTCATCCTCTTTTTCGATCCTTGCGCGACGGAGAGCTTGGCCTGCGTGAAATGCGTGCGTTCCTGATCAACGGCTGGCCGGTGATCAATCAGTTTCCGCAGTACATGGGCATGAACCTGCAGAAGATCGGACCCGAAGAAACGGTCGGCTCGCGCATGGCGCGGCGGTATCTCACGCGCAATATTCGCGTCGAGCAGAATCACGCTGATTATTGGGTCGACTGGGCCGCGGCCCACGATGTTTCGCGCGAAGATCTGCAAGCCGGCGAAGCGCCCGCGCTTGCATTTGCACTGAGCCACTGGTGTTGGAAAAGCAGCAATGCGGACCCGCTGCATGCGTCGATAGCGGCGACCAATTTTGCCGTTGAAGGTGTGACCGGCGAATGGTCGAGGCTGCTTTGCAGCCGCGACACGCTCGCGCACAGCTACCCTGAATCGATCCGCAAGACGGCCATGCGCTGGCTCAGGATGCACGCGCATTACGACGACGCACATCCGTGGGAAGCACTCGATATAGTCGCCACGTTGCTGGGCCGCACGCCGCGCATGGCCGACATCCGCGAAGTCAAACGCGGCATCCAGCGCAGCTATGAATACTTCGAGGTCAGCCTGAACTGTTGCCTCGAAGCGTAGCCGCGAGCCGCTTTATATCCTTACTTCGATAACTGCAGCTTGCCGTCCAGCCGCCGGTTCAGTCCGAGCGGATTGGCGGTTTTCAGCGCGTCCGGCAGCAGGCCGTCGGGCATGTCCTGGTAGCTCACTGGCCGCAGGAAACGGTCGATGGCGAGACTGCCTACGGAAGTCGATCGGCCGTCGGCGGTGGAGGGGAAGGGGCCGCCGTGGACCATGGCATGTCCAACCTCTACGCCCGTACCGAAACCATTCACGAGAATCCGGCCGGTGCGACGTTCGAGCGCCGGCAGGAAACGGCGGGCATCGTCATGATCCGCTTCGTCGATGTGCAAGGCCGCGGTCAACTGGCCTTCCAATTGCTCCACCAACTCGAGCACTGTGGCCAGGTCCGGGCATCGCACGATCAGTGAAGCCGCGCCGAAAATCTCCTCGTGCAATTCCGGGTTAGCGCGGAACGCTGCAGCGGTGGTCGAGAACAACGCTGCTTGCCCCTGCGTCACGCCTTTTGCCGCGCAGCCTCGCGCGAGCGTCTTGACCTCGCCGTGCTCCGCTGTTTTGTTCACAGCCGATTCGTAAGCCTTGTGAATACCCGGCGTGAGCATCGTGGCGGCGGGTATTTCGCCCAGGGCGGCAGCCGTTGCTTCGATGAACGCATCGAGCTCAGGACCATCGATGGCAAGCACCAGGCCAGGATTCGTGCAGAACTGGCCGGCGCCGAGCGCAAGCGAGCCGGCGAAGGCCTTGCCGATCGCCGCGCCGCGATTTTTCAGCGCGTGCGGGAACAGCAAAACCGGGTTGATGCTGCTCATTTCGGCGTAGACCGGGATCGGTTCGCGACGAGCCGCCGCGAGCTTCATTAACGCCGTGCCGCCGCCGCGCGAACCGGTGAACCCGACCGCCTTGATACGCCGGTCCGAGACGAGACCCTGGCCGATGTCGCGGCCGCTATCGAAGAGCAGGGAGAACGTACCTTCCGGCAAACCGCAGTCCGCGACCGCTTTCTGCACGGCGCGTCCGACCAGCGCCGACGTCCCTGGATGCGCCGAGTGAGCTTTCGCGATCACCGGACAACCGGCGGCCAGCGCGGAGGCGGTGTCGCCACCCGCGACCGAGAACGCCAGCGGGAAATTGCTCGCACCGAATACGGCGACGGGACCGAGCGGCACATAACGCAGTCGCAGGTCGACGCGCGGCAGCGGCTTGCGCTCCGGCTGCGCCGGGTCGATACGCACGCCGAGGAAATCGCCTTCGCGCACGACGGCTGCGAACATGCGCAACTGGCCGACGGTCCGGCCGCGTTCGCCTTCAATGCGTCCGCGCGGCAGGCCGCTTTCGGTCACGCAGCGCTCGATCAGGACATCGCCGATATCGAGGATGTTCTGCGCGATCGTTTCCAGGAATTTGGCACGGGTTTCAAGCGGCAGTTCGCGATAGATGTCGGACGCTTGCCAGGCGAGCGCGCAGGCTTGTTCCAGTTGATCGAGCGAAGCGCCGCCGAAGGCGGGCGCGAGCGGCTCGCCCGTGGCTGCATCGATGCCCTTGATCGAGCCGTTCGTGCCGCGAAGGGTGTGTTTGCCGATCAGCAGATCGCCGGAAATTTCCATGATGGTTTGAATCCTGTTGGTGTAATTAAAGTGTCCGGATTGCGTTGCTTGCCCCGCGCTGCTTGTCCCGCGTTACGTGCGTTACTTGCCCCAGCTCAGCACGAGCGGATCGAGGCGGCGCGCGACTTTCAGCAGGCCGGCGCGGGTCGACGGATGCATCGCTGCGAACGGGTGACGCGTGGTGTCGGAGCGGATCACGCCGCCTTCCATCATGAGCGCCTTGCAGGCGGCGAGACCGCACTGGCGGTTCTCGTAGTTGATGAGCGGCAGCCACTGCTCATACAGCGCTGCAGCGCCGTCCGTGTCGCCGGATGTGTAGGCATCGACAATCTTGCGAATGCCGTCCGGATAACCGCCGCCGGTCATCGCGCCGGTCGCGCCGGCATCGAAATCCGGAATCAGCGTGATGGCTTCCTCGCCGTCCCACGGGCCGATGATTGCATCGCCGCCGAGTTCGATCAGCTCGCGCAGCTTCGACGCCGCTTGCGCCGTTTCGATCTTGAAGTACGACACGTTCGCGATTTCCTTCGCCAGCTTCGCCAGGAACGCTGCGGAGAGCGGCGTGCCGGCGACCGGTGCGTCCTGGATCATGATCGGGATGTCGATGGCGTCCGACACGCGATTGAAGAACTCGTAGATCCCGCGTTCGCCCACGCGGATGGTCGCGCCGTGATAGGGCGGCATGACCATGACCATCGCGGCGCCCGCGTCCTGCGCGGCGCGGCTGCGGGCCGCGCAGACATCGCTGCTGAAGTGCGTGGTGGTCACGATCACCGGCACGCGGCCGGCCACGTGTTCCAGCACGGCTTTCTGCACGGCGGCGCGTTCGTCGTCGGTGAGCGCGAATTGTTCGGAGAAGTTGGCGAGGATGCACAGACCGTGCGATCCGGCATCGATCATGAAGTCGATCGCGCGTCGCTGGCCGTCCAGGTCGAGGCGTCCGGAGGCGTCGAAAACGGTCGGGGCAACGGGGAACACGCCGCGGTAGGTCGCGCGGTGAGTCGGATTGGACATCGGAAGTCTCCATTGTGTATTTGAGGGAACTATAGGTGCTGGCAGAAGGCGCTGTATAGTGAAACCTTTCCATCTCGTGATCGCTTTTGCGACTCACCCTTACTTATTTGACTTACCGTTGACCACTACACCCCTCCAAGGTTTGACGAACGCGCGATGAAATCCACGCTGGATGTATTAATGGGCCGCTTGCGCATGAGGCAGTTGCAGTTGCTGATCGCGCTCGATGACCACAAGTCGCTGCATAAGGCCTCGAGCGCGATGTCGATGACGCAATCGGCCGCGAGCAAGGCGCTCGCCGAGCTTGAGTCAATGCTGGAAGCGCCATTGTTCGAGCGCGCGAAGAAGGGGCTCGTGCCGAACCAGTTCGGTTTTTGCGTCATCCGTTACGCGCGGCTGCTGGCGGCCGACCTGACCTCGCTGTGCCAGGAAGTCGCCGATATCCGCTCGGGCACGGGCGGCCGTCTGGCGGTTGGCGCGATCATGGGCTCGGTGCCGGAGTTGGTCGTGCCGATCCTGAACGAGTTGCAAGCGTGCAATCCGGGCTTGTCGATAGAAATCGTGGAGGACACGAGCGCGCGGATGCTGGCGCTGCTTGACGAAGGGCGGCTGGACCTCGTCGTTGGCCGCTCGATTGTCAGCGATGAACCGTCGAGATATCTCTATCAGCCGCTTGGCGACGAGCCTTTATCGGTGGTAGTGGGCTACGATCATCCGCCGTTTGCGGCCGGTGAGCTGACGTTTGCCGATCTGGATGGGCATCGCTGGGTCACGTACCCGAGCGCCATGCCGATGCAGGCGCTGTTGCAGCGCGAGATGGATCTGGCGGGGGCGCAGGTGCCCGTGAGCGCGATCTCGACGGCGTCGACGTTCGTGACGGTCGCGCTGCTGCAATGTAGCGCCGACCTGGTGTCGGTGCTGCCGGCGGGGGTTGCCAGGCTGTTTTGCAAACATCGCATGCTGCGCACGCTGCCGATCGGATTCAAGTCGAAGTCGCAGACGTTCGGGATCGTGACGCGCAAGGTGGGGGTATTGTCGCCGTCGGCACGTCAGTTTGTTCAGCGCTTGATGGACGCGAGCGAGTCGATGCCGCTCGCGGCGGCAAGCGGAGACTGACGCTGGGGAACTGACGCTGGCCGGCCGGGCATGGGCGCGCAAACCAATCCGACCACGCCGGTATTGCGTCGTCTTATACTTTAGTCACTCGCGTCCAATACCCGGACCGGGCGTTCCGGCGGGCATTACCACTGCTTGCGGGCATCAGCATGACTCCAGGCGCCGATCAGGCGCGCTACGGCCTTACGGATCCCGGGCATGAGCCAAATTACCAGTGGCGCCTTGAAGGGCCTTGCCAGCGCCTTGCGTGGGCAGCAGAAGCAGCTTACCGACCACTGGATGCAACTCGTCTTTGGCGACGCCGAGGTAGAGCATTCCGACGATCTCACTTACCGGCAGCTTGCCGATCATGTCCCGCGCATTTTCGACGAAATCTGTCTGGTGCTCGAATCGCAGGATATGGATTCGCAGGAGCACGCGATCGAACGCGACGCGCGCGAACACGGAAAATGGCGCTGGCAGCAGGGGTATCGTATAGATGAACTGGTCCGGGAGCTTGATCTGTTGCGCCAGGTTTTGCTTGCGGCCATTGGTGATTTCGCGCAGAAGCATCCCTCGTTCGACCGCAAGCGCGAGGAACGCGCGCGCCTGATCACCGACCAGACGCTCAGTTTCGTTACGCTTGCCTCCGTTCGCGAGGCGATGGGCGAACGCGACCGGAAACTCGATGAATACACCGGCATGCTGGAGCGAGCGAATCAGGAACTGACCTTGCGGCAACGGTTGATCAGCGACCTTTACGAAACGCGCATGCAGGTTGCCCGGCGTGTCGCTCACGACCTGCGCAACTTCCTGAACGTATTCGCCACCGTGCTGCAATTGATCGGCCGCTCGCAGGCGAAAAACGACCGGGCGATCGCGCTCGCGAAACGGCAAGTCAGCGACATGGCCACGCTCGTCGATGAAATGGGCGAATACTCGAAAGTGCTCGGCGATGATTCCATCCTGACGGTCGAGCGTTTCGACCTGACCGAACTCTTCGACGAACTCACGCTGCTTTGCCGGGCGTCTGCCAGGGTGAAGGGGTTGACGCTCAAGGGGCGCGTCGATCCAGCATTGAGCATGATCACGTCCAACCGGCTGAAGATGAAGCAGATTGCGCTGAACCTGCTGTCCAACGCAATCAAATACACCACGACGGGCGAGGTGGAGCTGGCGTTCATCACGTCGGGCGCGAAACACTGGACGCTGCGTGTGTCGGACACGGGCATGGGAATCAGCGAGGAGGATCGCGAACGGGTGTTCGAGGAATTCGAACGCGCGGCTTCCGACGAAATTCCCGGCACCGGATTGGGACTGGCGATCGTGAAGGAACTGGCGCGCGAACTGCAGGGCGTGATCCGCTTTGAATCGTACAAGGGCCGCGGCAGCGTGTTCGAAGTGCGTTTTCCGCTGGTGCTTGAAATCGAGGGCGGGGCTTCGGTGGGGTGAGGCTGGACGGTCAGAATATTTCCGTTGTACCAAAACCGCCTGCCGTCAGTTTCCCTAGCAGACATGCTCAATCAGTTTTTCGACCCATCGGCGATTTATCCGCATTGAGTTCCCGTTAGATAACCATAGACGTTCGTTACGTGTTTAGGCGCCCGCAACGGCCAAACAGGCCGACAAAAGACGCAAGGGTCATAGGTTGATCAGATGATCGTCAAACCCCGCTGCTAGGGACCACCACCGGTCCCCTGGCCGACCGCGACCCAATGCACCATGCGGGGGGAGCTGTCCTCGCGTGGCGGCTTTCGAAGCTCAGTGGCGAGCGCATGCTCCCACGTACCCGGCAGACCAATCTCGATCGATAACGCATCTGGCATCAACATCGGCACGGTCGGCAGCGAGCATGCGCTGACAACGCGGCTGGTCTCCAGGTCCGCTGATTCGCGTACGAGTTGACTCTACCGTCGGTCGTCCCATTGGCTGCTGGTATCTCCAGTTTCGTTGATACCAACATCCTACGCAGACAAAGTTCCGATAACAACGGAACAGGACACTAGTTCATCGCGGCCACATCGGCGACCAAGTCGTTCCAGTACGAGGGCAAGGTGTTGTACGCGTTATTTGTCGTCAGGTAAACACTGCCCGCTTTATTCTTGACCGCGAGCGACAGCGCGCTCTTCAAATCGCTCTGCGTCTCACCGTACACCATATGCACGAAACGGCTAGTCGGCATGCTGTTCTGCCACGATTCGGGCTTGTAGCTGGTGTATTTGGCCTTCGTGTCTTCGAACAGAACGAACTGATCTGCTGTTTGCGGCCACGGCGTTGCGTAGCCCGCGGGAACGTTGCTGCCCGGATTGCCCATGACCGTGTACGAACTCGACAGTCCCTTGATAAAGCTATAGATCGACTTATAAAATCTGATGTGCGACGCGTTGGTATCGTTGCTCATCTGGTCGATGAAAAAGCCATTGAGCTTTTTATAGTTAGTGACGTACGCGTTGATGTCTGCCTCGACCGCAGATAGCGAGCGCATGGGCCCGTCGGCGTCGGAACCAACGCGTGACGCAATGTAGCCATATACCTTGCCGCCTGCAGCCTGAACTTTCTGAATATAAGGATTGTATTCTGCCGCCGCATTCTTCACCGCGGCTGGGGTTTTTCCTGGGCCGCTGTCCGGATTGAAAATGACGATGAGGGGTACCTTGGCCGCTGCCGTCACGAGATCGTTCCAGTACTTGACGGTGCTGCCGCTCGGGTCAAAGTAAGCGGGTACGGTGATGGACATACTCATTCTGAAATCCTCCAAATAGCGGCCTGATTGGCCATCCTTCAAAAAGTGCCGCGCATGCGACGCTTTCCTTGCTGACGAGCTGTGCTCACGATCATTCCCTCTCATAAATTAATAAGAATACCGAAATAACCTAAGTGAGAAAAATTCGTTCTCGGAATCTGAGTGAAACGACTCGTCGAAAATGAGCATAACAAACGGCAGACCACTCATGCGCGATTAATGTGTCACGCGTGTGCGGTGGATTGACGCAAGACAGAGTCGTGATCAGGATAGTGATATTGATCTGCATCACCTAGTGTTCTATTCCGTTTTCACTGAACTATGTTTGTGTAGGATGTCGTTATCAACGGAACTGCAGATACCAGGCTGCCAACGGGTGGACCGGACTTCGAGTTGACGTTGAGCGAGGCCGAACAATCGCAACTTGCTTAGGTGGCTCGCCATCGAGCGGTCTTGCATTCGTATAGTGTTCATATACACTATACGAATGATCAAGAGCTTTCGACACAAAGGGCTGGAGCGGTTTTTTCTAACCGGATCAAAAGCTGGCATTACCGCCGCTCATGCGGGGAAACTGCAGGTTCGCCTGACGGCGCTCCATGCCGCGACGGGTCCCGATGACATGAACGCTGCGGCGTGGAAGCTTCACCCGCTCAGCGGGCAGAACGCGAAGAAACAGGATGTCGAAGGTCACTGGTCAATATGGGTAACCGGCAACTGGCATTTGACGTTTTTTTTCGAAGAAACAAATGCTGTTCTTGTTGATTACCAGGACTATCACTAAGGAGCCGACGATGACATCGATGTATAACCCGGCGCACCCCGGACTGGTGTTGCGCGACTACCTGGGCGAACTCAGTATTACGACCGTTGCTGAGCGGCTTGGCGTTACGCGCGCCGCGCTTTCGCGCATTCTCAATGGTCACGCCGGGATTTCGGCCGACATGGCTGTATTGCTTGGTGCCGCGCTCGGAACGTCGGCCGAAATGTGGACCATCATGCAGGCGCGCTACGATCTGTGGCAGGCACAACAGAAACCGCACCGGAAGGTTGAGCCATTTCCCGAACTGGCACGAGCGGCCTGACGCGCAATCGCCTCGCCTGAACCGCCTTGGAGGCGGTTTTTTTACACCCAAAGAATGTGCAGCTTCGCTGGTCCCGCTTGGCTTCATATCCGGTTTCTCCCCCCGGTTCAGTTGGTTTTCACGAGGTTAGTCTCCTGCAGTCCCGCAGCAAACGGCCGTCGTTGCGTGTCGCTGGACCCGATGTTTCGATGTTTCCCGGCACCGCTGCTAAGCATAGAAGTTTTATGTGGTTCCAGTATTTTTCCTTTTGTTTAACATCGTGTGGCTAGCATTTGCTGATGCTCGTTGCCGTGCCCGGGCGCGGCGAGCCACCCGGACAAAAGGAGTCTTCAACCGATGGCAGACGTATTCGCCCGCCGGGCATCCGTTCTCCATTCGCATCTTGATCCCGACGCAAATTCCACCGTCGCGCAGAAACCCAATCATGCGGGTCCGGTGTCTCCATGGCTGCGTTATGTGTCGTGGAGCATGCCGGTTCTGCTGCTGATCGTGTGGGAGTTGTTCGCGCGTCTCGGCGCGCTGTCGCCGAACGTGCTGCCCGCGCCGTCGAAGGTCGCTCTCACCGCATTCGAACTCGTGAAAGAAGGGCGTCTGATCGGCGACATGGCGGTGAGTCTGCTGCGCGCCGCAACCGGTTTCGTCATTGGCGGCTCGATCGGGTTCGTGCTCGGCACGGCCGTGGGCTTTTCCAAAGTGGCTGAGGCATTTCTCGATCGCAACATCCAGATGCTGCGCGCCATTCCATTTCTTGCAGTGTTGCCGCTGGTGATCGTGTGGTTCGGCGTGGGCGAGGCAGGCAAGATCTTTCTGGTGTCTCTCGGCGTCATGTTCCCGATCTACATCAATACCGTTCTCGGGATTCGTCAGGTCGATCCCAAACTGATCGAACTCGGCCGCGTGCTCGGGCTGTCGAACTGGACGCTGATCCGGCGCATCGTGCTGCCCGGCGCGTTGCCCTCGGTGCTTGCCGGCGTGCGTTATGCGCTGGCCACGGCGTGGCTCGCGCTGGTGGTGGCGGAGACCATTGCGACCAGTACGGGCATTGGCTTTCTCGCGATGGACGCACGCGAATTCCTGCGTACCGATGTGATCGTGATGACCATCGTGATCTATGCCGCGATCGGCGTGCTGGCGGATTCGCTGGCGCGTTTCCTCGAGCGCCGGTTGCTCTCATGGCACGTGAATTTTGCGAAGGTGTCCCGCTGATGAGTGCAACTTTGAAGTCGTCGGGACCGGCGGTTGTCGTGCGTAATCTGCGGCGTTTGTACGGAGAACGAATCGTTATCGATAGTTTGAACCTGCGGATCGAGCGGGGCGAATTCGTCGCTTTGCTGGGCGAAAGCGGCTGCGGCAAGACCACTTTGCTGCGGGCGTTGTCGGGGCTTGATCCTATCGACGGTGGTTCGATTGACGGGCCGCGTTTGCCGGCTATCGTGTTTCAGGAGCCGCGTTTGTTGCCGTGGGAGACGCTCTCTCGCAACGTCGCGCTTGGGCTTGCGCCGGGTCCGAAAAGCCTTGCGGCCGCGCAAGCGGCGCTGGCAGAAGTGGGGCTGGGCGAACGCCTGGAAGACTGGCCGCGTAACCTGTCCGGTGGCCAGGCGCAGCGGGTGGCGCTGGCGCGTGCGCTTGTGCAGGAGCCGCAACTGTTGCTGCTCGACGAACCGTTTGCCGCGCTCGACGCGTTGACGCGCATCAAGATGCAGCGTCTGGTGAAGCATTTGATCGAACGGCATCAGCCGGGTGTATTGCTCGTTACGCACGATGTAGATGAAGCGATTGCGCTCGCGGATCGCGCGCTGATCATGCGGAGCGGCGCGATTGCCGCCGAGTATCGTGTGACGGATGCCGCCAGGCCCGCACTGCGGGAGACATTGCTCGCGCAACTTGGCGTGGACGATACGGCAACTCACTAGTCCCCAGCGTCTCATCCCATTCAATTTGTCTTGCCTCTCGCCCGCCTTCAACGGCGGGCGCGATTCCGTTCATCTGTTCGATTCCATCCCGCCATGTCAAATCCAAGTTCTTCTATCTGGTCGCGCCGCCGCTTCCTCCAAACCACCGTGGCTGCATCGGCGTTGGCCACCGGCCTCGCCGCTTGCGGCAGCCGGAAAACCGACACGGTTCGCCTTGGCTGGGGACTCGGCGGCTTGCCGATGCTCGCAAAGGTCCGCGGCGAATTCGAAAAAACCCTCGCGAAAGACGGTATCAAGGTGGAGTGGATCGGACCCTTCCCCAATCACGCGCCATCGCTCGCAGCGGTCACCGGCGGCAGCGCGGACTTCAGCTTCGGCGGCAGCACGACACCCGCGTTGGCGGCAATGATCGCGGGTTCGCCACTCGTGTTCACGCAGTTTTGCGTCGTTGATCCGCGCAGCACGGCGATCATTGCGAAGGACGGATCGGGTATCAACCGGGTGGAAGATCTGGTGGGCAAGACGGTAGCGGTGAATCGTTCAGGACTCGGCGAATTCCTGCTTGTGGCCGCACTCGAAAAACACAAGGTTCCACGCGATGCGGTGAAGATCGTTTATCTGAATCCGCCCGACGCGGCGCCCGCGTTCTCGCAAGGCAAGATCGATGCATGGTCGATGTGGAGCCCCGGCGTGGACATTGCGCGTGCGAACTACAAAGGCCACAACATTTTCCTCGAAGGTCGGGACCTGGATTTCCAGATCGATTTCAATTCCTATGTGACCACGCGCAAGTTCGCCGAGGACAACGCCGATCTGGTGAAGGCGGTCAATGCCGCATACGGACAGGAAGCGAAATGGGCATCGGACAACTCGCTCGAAGCCGAGACGATCGCCCAGCAGCAGGGTCATTACAGCGACGAAGTCCGCGATACGCTCAGCAGCATGAAGCGCAAGTTCAACATGCACGGCGTCGGCGACAAAGCCTTCGTGCAGGAGCTGCAGAAAGCAGCGGACTGGCTGGCGGCGCGCAGCGTCCTGCCGCAGAAGATCAACGTGTCGGACTATCTCGCGAAGGTTTGAAGGGTTGTCGTGCGGCATTGAGCGGGGCATGCTGTAGCGCCTCCGACGCGGTATCTTGTCCTTCAAGCAGGGTGGGTTCAGGAAGACTCGGACCGACAGAAATCAGGGCCTATACCCTGCGCGATGAGCAGGATCAGAGACCGGAATCCGCGAGGTGGCGCCCCGGCAGCAGAATCTGCTGTCGGGGCGCCATCGGACGAAACCGCATGCTGATGCTGATCTCGACATCAGTTACGGCTGCTGCCATGAGTCAATACACTGTGAGCTCATCCTGTGAACAACTGAGGGCAAACTGTTATGAGACTCACCGACTTCGACACGTTGACCTTTGACTGCTATGGCACCTTGATCGATTGGGAGACCGGGATTTTCGAAGGCCTGCGTCCCCTTCTTGAGCGCGTCAAGCAGCCGCTGACGCGCGATCAGGTCCTTGAGGCTCACGCACGCCATGAATCCTCGCAGCAGAAATACACGCCTGCCAAGCGGTATCAGGAACTGCTGCCTATTGTCTATAAACGACTGGCCGAAGAATGGCAGGTGCCGTTCACGCTGGGCGACTGCGTAGCGTATGGAAAGTCGGTGCAGAATTGGCCGGCTTTCGAAGATGCGGCAAGCGCCTTGCAATACCTCAAGAAGCATTACAAGCTCGTTGTGCTCTCGAACATCGATAACGAAAGCTTCACCTACAGCAATGCGAAACTGCAGGTCGAGTTCGACGCGATCATCACGGCCGAAGACGTTGGTTCGTACAAGCCGTCAGCACGTAATTTCGACTACATGCTGGACAAGCTTGGTGACCGTGGGATAAGGAAAGAAACAATCCTGCATACCGCCGAGAGCCTGTTTCACGATCACAAACCCGCAAACGAATTTGGCCTGGCGTCGTGCTGGATTTATCGCCGCCACGATCAGGGAGGCTTCGGTGCGACAATGAATCCGGGCCAGCAGCCCAAGGTGGACTTCCGTTTCAACAATATGGCTGACCTGGTGAAAGCGCATCAGGAAGCCTTGCTGCAAAAGTAACGCCTTGATAGCGTCCGCCGCCTCGTTGATTCGAACGCGCAGGACGTCGCGCGGCGGGCCGGGGCCGCATGAAGGGCCGCGCAGTCCAACGCGATTTATTTTCTTGGGAGGTTCACGTGCGGCTTACCGATTTCAAGGCGCTCACCTTCGATTGTTACGGCACGCTGATCGACTGGGAACGCGGTATAACGGCGAGTCTCATGCCTCTGATCAACCGCCTTGAGAAGCCGT
The DNA here is from genome assembly GCF_964253885.1 of Caballeronia sp. LjRoot31. NCBI lineage: Bacteria > Pseudomonadati > Pseudomonadota > Betaproteobacteria > Burkholderiales > Burkholderiaceae > Caballeronia > Caballeronia sp. LjRoot31. Next base: position 1,866,443 of record NZ_CAXURX020000002.1, on the reverse strand, counting down.
TGACGCGTGACGAGGTGCTTGAGGCGCATGCGCGTCACGAATCCTCCCAGCAGCGCTACACGCCGGAGATGCCTTATCGGGATCTGCTCGCCGTCGTCTTCAAGCGGCTCGCGGAGGAATGGGGCGTTCACTATACGATGGACGAGGCTGTAGCATACGGACGGTCAGTGGGGCAGTGGCCTGCGTTCCCTGACTCCGCGAGTACGCTTCAATATCTCAAGAAGTACTTCAAGCTGATCATCCTGTCGAACGTTGACAATGAAAGTTTTGCCGACAGCCGCTCGATGCTGCAAGTAGACTTCGACGCGGTCATCACAGCGGAAGATGTCGGTTCTTATAAACCGTCTCATCGCAACTTCGACTACATGTTTGATATTCTCCCTTCCCTTGGCGTGCGCAAGGAAGAGACGCTGCACATTGCCGACAGCATATTTCACGATCACGAACCGGCGGCTGAGCTTGGCATAAAATCTTGCTGGATCTATCGTCGGTTCGAGCAGCGGGGCTTTGGCGCCACAATGCGCACGCTCAATGAGCCGACGGTTGAGTTCAAGTTCACGAGCATGGCGCAACTGGTGAAGGCGCACCACGAAGAGCTAAGCAGAGGGTGACCGGATAGACCCGCCTGCGAAATCACCGGACGCGAGAGCACGACATGACCACTCGACAGAAACTGGATCGGATCGACATCAAGATCCTGGCGGAACTGCAGAAGAACGGCAATATAACGAATGCAAATCTGGCCAACGCAGTCGGGCTATCGCCGAGTCCATGTCTTCAGCGGGTCAAACGGCTCGAATCGTCGGGGATCATCTCGGGATACGGCGCGCGTCTCAATCTTGCGAAGCTGACGACTACGGTGACGGTGTTCACCGAGGTAATGCTGCAAGACCATCGGCGCGAGGATTTCATACGGTTTGAGGCGAACGTTAGGGAGATCGACGAGATCATCGAATGTCATCTGGTCAGTGGAGGGTATGACTATCTGTTGAAATTTCTCGTCGGCGATATCGGCCACTATCAGGAGGTGGTGGAAAGGCTGCTGGATCTCAACATTGGTATCGAGAAGTACTTTAGCTATATCGTCATCAGGTCGCCGTTCGTGAAGCACGCCGCGCCGCTGGACAGACTGCTGTCGGACGAACTGTGAGGTGGGGCTGGGTTGTTGGGGTTAGTGGTCGGGTTGATGCCGGGTTGGTGCTTTCGGCCTTAGCGGTCTGCGAGAGTCGGATTTTCTCTTTATCACTATTAGCCACTGTGCGTGGCGGCACGTCATTTCTTTGTCCAAAGCGACAAAGAAACGAAGCAAAGAAAGCGCTTTTAAACCACGCTACCCTAAGTGTCCACAGCGTGCAGTTTTCATTCATAGGTGCCCCAAAAGCACGGTGCTCGCCAGAGCCACGGATGTGTGAAACCCTCCTTCTCGCGAATCCTGACACGAACACGCTTCGCCCCGTACGCTCTCGGGCAAGCACGAGGTGCCTAGGAACCGGGGCGGCCTCACGCGTCCTTACCGCTTGATTTCTTGGTCGGTTAGCGTTCATCCTGACATGAACACGCTTCGCCACCAGTGCTCTCGGGCAAGCACGAGGTGCCCAGGAACCGGGGCGGCCTCACGCGTCTTTACCACTCGATTTCTTGGTGGGTTAGCGTTCATCTCCTAACATGAACACGCTTCGCCACCAGTGCTCTCGGGCAAGCACGATGTGCCCAGGAACCGAGGTGGCCTCACGCGTCTTTATCACTTGATTTCTTCTTGGGTTAGCGTTCAGGGCATAGGAACAACGTTCGCTGTGCCCAGACGTCTTGCGACGACGGCGGTTGACGACCTTGCGGCGGCATTTATTGTCCACGACCGCGCGACAGTGGAATTGCAACGGGTCGGCGGCGCCGCAACGGTAGTAAAGAAACTCATGGGCGTTGCCCGATGTCGCCGCCGTTCACGTTAGCCGATTTGGTTCAGGCCCGAACTGCTTCGAGTTCCTTCTTGCTCGCTTTGCTGTCCTCCTTTGCCACTGCCGCGTGTACCAGCGGCAACAGATCGCGGCCGTAACCCAGCGCGTCTTCCAGCGGATCGAAACCTCGGATCAGGAACGTCGAGATGCCGAGACGGTAATACTCGATCAACGCTTCCGTCACCTGTTCGGGCGTACCGACCAGCGACGTGGAGTTGCCCGCCGCTTTTGTCAGCGCGGCGATGCCGGTCCACAGACGCTTGTCCACCACGGTTCCCTTCGCCGCTTCGGCAAGCAAGCGCTGCGAACCGACATTCTTGGGTTCACTCGGTCGCCGTGTGAAGTTAGGATTACTTTTCACTGCTTCTGTCGCGCGTGCGAGGATCGATTCCGCGCGTGCCCATGCGGCATCTTCGGTCGAAGCGATGATCGGGCGCAGCGAAAGGCTGAAGCGGATTGCGTTTTCACGGCCATACGGCTTGGCGGCGGCGCGCACCCGGGCAATGGTTTCGGCGACCTGGGCCAGCGACTCGCCCCACAGCGCGAAAACATCGGCGTGCTTGCCCGCGACCTGGATTGCGGCTTCCGACGAACCGCCGAAATACACCGGTAGATGCGGTTTCTGCAGGGGACGAACCAGCGATCGGTGACCTTTCACCCGATAGAATTCACCCTCATGATCAAATGGCGTTTCGCTGGTCCATGACCGCTTCACGACATCGAGATATTCATCGGTGCGCTTGTAGCGGTCGTCGTGCTCGAGGAAGTCGCCGTCGCGTTGTTGTTCGGTATCGTCGCCGCCGGAGATGATGTGCACGGCGGTGCGGCCTGCGCTGAAGTGATCGAGCGTGGCGAGCTGACGGGCGGCGAGTGTCGGCGCGACAAAGCCCGGCCGATGCGCAAGCAGGATGCCCAAGCGCTTGGTTTGTTGCGCGACGAACGACGCGATCTGGAAACCGTCTGGGGACGCACTTGAGTGAGCGATTAGCACGCGGTCGAAACCGCCATATTCGTGCGCTTGCGCGACTGCGGCGATGTACGGCGGATTGACCGCGGGTCCATGCGGTAAGTGGATTTCACTTGATTCCTGATGGCTCACGTAGCCGATGAATTCAATGCTCATAGTAAAATAACTCCTTGGGTTTTTTGCTCGCGCCGGTGGACGGGTTTTGGTGGTTTTTGGGTTAGTGGTTGGGGCGGGGTTCGGGGTTCGGGGTTCGGGGTTAGTGGTCGGGGTCAATGCTGGGTTGGTCGGTTCTGGGGTTAGCGGTCGGGGTTGATGCCGGGTTGCTGCTTTCGGCCGTGGTGGTCTGCGAGAGTCGGATTTTCTCTTTATCACTATTAGCCACTGTGCGTGGCGGCACGTCATTTCTTTGTCCAAAGCGACAAAGAAACGAAGCAAAGAAAACGCTTTAACCGCTCTATGAGGTTCCCTCGATATTTCGTCTTCCAGTAGGTGGAACTTATGCAGCTTGCTCGCCCTGATTTTGTTCACTGATCCAGCGGTCGAGATACTGGATTGGTGACCTGTAGCCGAGCGTTGAATGCTGCCGTTTGCGGTTATAAAAGACTTCAATATAGTCGAAGCTCGCCGCCTTCATTTCGGCGTGTGTGGCGTAACGCACGCCATGATACCGCTCGTTTTTAAAGCTGTTAAACCAGCTTTCAGTGGGGGCGTTGTCCCAGCAGTTGCCCTTGCGACTCATCGAGCAGGTCATGCCATATTCTTTGAGCTTGTCTTGGAACGCGTGGCTGGCATATTGGCTGCCCCGATCCGAGTGATGCATGACGCCCGCGGCCGGCCGGCGGCGAAACCAGGCCATCGCCAACGCGTCCGTCGCAATGTCTGCCGTCATGCGCGGCTTGAGCGACCAGCCAATTACCTCGCGGTTGAACAGGTCCAAAACGACAGCCAAATACAGCCAGCCCTCGTCGGTCCAAAGGTACGTGATGTCCGATGTCCAGACCTGGTTCGGCGCTGCCGGAGTGAAGTTGCGATCGAGCAGGTTCTCAGCCACCGGCAAGCCGTGCTTTGAGTCCGTGGTGACCTTGTAGCGCCGCTTGTGACGAGCGTGGATGCCATTCTCACGCATGAGCCTTTCGACTCGCTGCTTGCCGGCGCTGAAGCCTCGCAGGCGCAATTCACGCATCATGCGCGGACTGCCGTAAGCGCCCTTGAGTTCGGCATGAATGGCGCCAATCAAGGCCAGCATTTGATCATCGGTCAACCGCTTGCGATCAGGCGTGCCGCCGCGCTTCCACGCTCTGTAGCCACTGATGCTAACGTCGAGCACCACGCACATTTCAAGCAGCGCGAACGCCTTGATATGCGTGCCAATCCAGGCGTACTTCACAGAACATCCCGCGCGAAGTACGCCGCTGCTTTTTTTATGATCTCGTTCTCCCGCTTCAAGCGAGCGACCTCGGAGCGCAGGTGGGACAGCTCCATTGCTTCCGGCGTGACGACCTTGCTGCCAGCCCCCGTCAGCTTGCCCGCCACAGCGGCCTTAATCCAGTTGCGCAGACTCTGGCTGCTCAAGCCGAGCTCCTTCGCCGCTTCCGTGATCGTCTGTCCATCGCTCACGCGTTTGACAGCAAGTTCCTTGAACTCTGCCGTGTACGCCTTTTTCGGTATCTTCTTCATTTCTAGTCTTTCCAAAGTAACGTCAATTTTACGTCACCTGTGGAAGGCTAAATTTCGGGGGAAGCTCACTACCCTAAGTGTCCACAGCGTGCAGTTTTGATTCATAGGTGCCCCAAAAGCACGGTGCTCGCCAGAGCGAAGGATGTGTGAAACCCTCCTTCTCCGAACACCGATACCCACACGCTTCGCCACCAGTGATTGAACCTGCCCAAGGGGCACCCCGCGCTATCCGCGGACGACCCCCACCAATTTGTACGCACCTCGAACCACGCCGCCAACCTACTAAGTAGTAAAGCCCCAACAATGCTTAAGGCCGTAACCGACGAAAATACCGGTGTAGGCCGCGTAGTCAATTCACCAAAGACTGAGGCAGTAAATACGCGTTACGTCGAGCTGCTGCGGATTAAGCTGTGACCTACGAAATAAGCGAACCGATCAAGCAGCCAACCCACCAAAAAACGAAGCATGCAGAACGCGTGAGGCCGTACCGGTTCCTTGGCCACACGTGCTTGCCCGAGAGCGTACGGGGCGAAGCGTGTTCGTGTCAGGATTCGCGAGAAGGAGGGGTTCACACATCCTCCGCTCTGGCGAGCACCGTGCTTTTGGGGCACCTATGAATAGAAACTGCACGCTGTGGACACTTAGGGTAGAGCGGTTAAAGCGCTTTCTTTGCTTCGTTTCTTTGTCGCTTTGGACAAAGAAATGACGTGCCGCCACGCACAGTGGCTAATAGTGATAAAGAGAAAATCCGACTCACGCAGACCACTAACGCTGAAAGCAGCAACCCGGCATTAACCAGAACCGCTAACCCGGAATCTAGCAACCGACCAACCCCGCCCACCCAACCCATAAACCCCCACCACCCTCAAGACAAAAACGCGGCTTCGTGCGCGCTAAACCCCACCCGCCCAAGCGCGCCGAGCAACGCATCATTCTGCGGCGTATGAATCCGCGAACACAACACATCCCGATGATGACGTTCGAGCGCATTGTTACGGCTCAACCCCGGATTGCCGCTTGCCTCGACCGCGAGTTCAACAGCAGTGATCGCGTTCTGCGTAACGAGATACTTGATAGCGGGTGCTTCATGCAGCGGAATGTCGCCGTGCGAACCCGCATCCAGCAGAACGCGATTGTTAAGCAGCAATGCATCGATACGGCCAAGCGTCTGCTGGAAACTGCCCAGACTCGACAACGGCGCACCCAGGTTGGCAGGCTTGCGATCCGCAGCCCAGGAAGCAAACCAGTCACGCGCAGACCGGGCGACAGCATCGTAGATCGACGAAAGCAGCACATTCATCCACAACGTGGTGACCGGGTCCATGCCGCTCGCGGCAATCTCGGGAGAATTCAGGTCGACTGCGTGAGCCACGGGAACACGCACGTTCTCGAAGATCACTTCGTGACTGCCGGTTGCACGCATACCGAGGTGGTTCCACGGCTCACCGAAACGGATACCCGGTGTATCACGATGTACGAGGAACGTCCCCACACGCGGCGAACTTTCGTCCGTGCGGCCCCAAACAGCAAACCATGTCAGGCCCGGACTGCCTGTCGAATAAATCTTGCTGCCGTTGAGAATCCACGCGTCGCCGCTATCGGTCAGACGACCGATCGTGCCGGGCAAACCGCCGCGCGAGGGAGAGCCCAATTCGGGCTCCACACGCAGCGAGTTGATGAGCGCGCCGTGTTCCACCGCATCGCGCGCCACCTGTTCCTTCAGCGCTTGCGGCCAGTTCAGATTGGCCTGCAAGCGCAGATGATAAAGACACTGCATCACAAGGATCAACGCCGTCGACGGCTCACCCCGTGCAACCGCGCGCACTACCTTGAGCACTTGCGGGAGCGTCGCCTGACGGCCGCCAAGCGCTTGCGGCACCGTCAGCGCAAGCAAGCCGGCGCTTCGCAAACGCGCGAGGTTGTCGTCGGGAAAGATCGCATCACGATCCAGCGCGCCCGCGCTCGCAGCGAAATCCTGAGTGAGCGCGGCGAGCCATTGATCGGCAGCGGCGCTGTCGAGATCGGCGAGGGCGTCAAGCGCGATCGGGTCCTGCAAGGCTGTGGGTGGATGCCGTACGGTCATCGGAAGGTCCGTTGATAAAATATTCTTAGTGCGCCGTGAACTGGGCGTCGAAACTCGGTGTTACGTCCAGCGTCGTCTTGATCACGCCTGCACGAACGTAGAGGTCGGCGGTGCGTTGCTGCTCGGCGATTACCTTGCTGTCGATCGCGATCGGCTTTAATTGCGCCCGCTGATAGACGACCTTCAGCACATCGGCGGGCAGGTGCGTGACGCGCGACTGGATAGCCGCGACCTCGTCGGGATGCGATAACGCCCATTGTTGACCAGCGGCTACGCGACGCACGAAGTCATCGATTTGCGCGCGTTTGGTCTTGATCGATTCGTCGGTAGCCGCCTGAAAGCTCAGCCCCGATGAAAGTCCCACACCATTCGCCACGCTGCGGTTGTTATCGCGCAATTCACCGAGCGCGACATACGGGTCCCATGTAGACCATGCATCGACGTTGCCCGACTCCAGCGCTGACTTGGCATCGGCGGGTTGCATGAACTCAAGGGTCACGTCAGAGAGCTTGATGCCCGCACGTTCCAGCGTCGCGATGGCCAGAAAATGGCCGATGGAACCGCGTGTGGTCGCAATGCGTTTGCCTTTCAAATCGGCTGCGTTCTTGATGGGTGACCCGGCCGGCACGAGAATCGCGAGGTCGACCGGTTGTGAGCGGGTTGCCGCTACCGCACGCACACGCGCACCGGCGGCGTAAGCGAAGATCAGCGGCGCATCGCCGAGCCCACCTATATCGATTGCGCCCGCGTTCAAGGCCTCACCAAGCGGTTGCGCGGCGGGAAAGTTGAACCACTCGATCTTGTACGGCACATCTTTCAACTGACCGGATGCCTCAAGAATGCCGCGTGTCTGCAATTGCTGGTCGCCAACCTTCAGAACAGGTTCGGCTACCGAAGCAAGAGGACGCAGCGCAGTGAATGCAGTCAGCGCGGCGATCAACAGGAGGCTGCGTCGTTTCATGAATCGTCCATCAGGAAAAAGCATTCACGATACGATTCGCCGCGGCATTAGACAAACGCATTGTTCTGCTTTGCTAATCGCCGGAATTGGAATGACGCGGATCGGGCCGAGCCGCGTCATGTCTGATGTTTCAGATCACGAAGAAGCCATGCGTGCCGTCACGTTCGAGTTGCGCGACAAGGCCGTACTCCCACTCAAGGTACGCGTTCATTGCTTCGTGCGGAGCGTCGGTGCCTTCATATGGACGCCGATACCGGTCGATACGCGGCGACGCCAGATGCGTCTCGCCCTTCGCAAGCGGCAAGCCTGCCGCAGTCCAGGCAGCGGTACCGCCTTCGAGCAACAGCACCGGCTTCGATGTGAGCGCCGCCACTTCAGGTCCGGCGAACGCGGCAAGCGCGCTCGATCCGCACGTGACCACGTATTGCTTCCCATCCGGCAATGCAGGCAGGTCGAGCGCAAGCCGCGAGCGCACGGTCCACCATGCGCCGGGAATGTGTCCCTTCACATGGTTGGCGCTCGCCGTGAAGTCGAGCACGATGGTCTGGCTCGCGGGATCGTCGAGCAAGGCGGCGAGGTCGCTCGCGGTGATCGTGGGCGTGGCGGCGGGCAGCGGTTTCACGGCGCGCCATGGGCCTTGTTCGGTCAGATCGGCGCTTGTCGCGCCGTCGATTACATACACGTCGATGTTCATCTGCGCGAGCCATGACGCCGTCATGTTGGCGCGTACGCCGTCGTCGTCGAAGAGGACCACGCGAGCGCCTCGGACCGGCGCGAACATCTCCGTTTCCTGCACGAGCTGGCCGCCCGGCGTGCCTTGAAAACCTGCTGCATGCGCATGTTCGTATTCGGCCGGCGTGCGGACATCGAAACGATACGTCGTGCGTTCCGCATCGTCCGCCCAGCGTTGTGCGTCCGTTAGCGTCGTGCGTGTCACGCCCGCGCGATCGGCCACGGCGCGAGCTGATTCACGCGAAGCGGCGTCGGTGCGGCCGTCGTCGGTGGCGAACTGCCGCGCGCTGCCATGGGCGAGCGACTGGCCCGCGAGCAACCAGCCGATCGTGCCGTTGCGCAACGCGGCCACCGGGTTCGGAATGCCGGCATTCACCAGCGACTGCGTGCCGATGATGCTGCGCGTACGCCCCGCGCAATTCACGATCACGCGTGTCTTGGGATCGGGCGCGAGCGCACGGGCACGCAACACGAGTTCAGCGCCCGGCACGCTGATGCTGCCGGGGATATTCATCGTCTGATATTCGTCGTAGCGGCGCGCGTCCAGCACGACCACGTCCTCGCCGCTTTTCAGCAGCGCATCGACTGCTTCAGCCGATAACGCCGGCGTATGCTGCTTCGCTTCCACGAATTCGCCGAACGCCTTGCTGGGGACGTTGACATCGCGGAACACTTCGCCGCCCGCGCGTTCCCAGCCTTTCAGGCCGCCTTCGAACAACGCAACATCGGTATAGCCGAGTTCTTCGAATCGTCGTGCAGCGCGTTCCGCGAGACCTTCGCCGTCATCGAGCAGAACGATCGGCACGCTCTTGCGTGGCAGCTTGGTAAAGGCGTCGAGTTCGATCTTCGACAGCGACAGGTTCGCTGCAAACAAGGGATGACGTTGCGCGTGCGGATCTTCTTCGCGGACATCGAGGAATGCAATTTCGCGCTTTGAAAGCAGGGCGTCGCGCACGTCGTTGAAGCTGCGCTGGGGAATGGCGCTCATGAGTCGAGTCGTTCCTTCGAGGGGTTCCAGAGGTTGGGAAGCGTATCGTTTGTATAACCGGAGACGAACGGTTTCGGCGGACCATCGGGAGGATAGACGTGTCGCGAGATGCCGCCGATGTTCGCACCGTACACATGAATGCTGATGGACACACGGTCGTCGAACGCATTGCTCACGCGATGAATATCGCCGATGGAAGGCGACACCGCCGCCACTGCGCCACGTTCGAGTAACTGGTCTGCGCCCGATGTGACGAGCGCTCCGTGGTCGCTGCGTGCATACGAGCGTGCAACTTCCGCGCCGCGCAATACGCCGACGAGGCCCCATACCGTGTGATCGTGGACGGGCGTTTGCTGACCCGGTCCCCACACGAAGCTGACGACCGAGAAGCGTTGACGGGCATCGGCGTAGAGCAGGAATTGCTGGTAGCGATCAGGCGACGGTTGCGCGTAGGCATCGGGCAGCCAGTCGTCTTCGGCTATCAGTTTGCTCAGCGAAACCGCACCTTGTTCGAGCAGGTGCGCTTCGGGTAAATTTTTATCGACGAGTTGCGCAATCTCGCTTATGAATCCGCGCAGTTTTTCGTGGCTCATCGTTTAGTACAGCTTCAGGCCGCGTGTGCAATATGCGAGGTCAGTTCACGCGTGGCCGGGATCAACTCGCGACCGTAATCGAGCGTGTCTTCCAGCGGATCGAAGCCGCGAATCAGGAACGTGGTTACGCCAAGCGCATGATATTCGGCCAGCGTTTGCGCCACTTGTGCCGGCGTGCCAACGAGTGCCGTCGAATTCGATCGGCCGCCAATCTCCTTCGCCACGCCGGTCCACAGGCGATCATCTGCGCGCACGCCATCGCCCGCTGCGGCCAACAGGCGGCGCGCGCCTTCGCTTTGCTGCGGCGTTGCTTCACCGAGGCCTTGCTCGGCACGCAGCCGCCGCGTTTCAGCAAGAATATGTTCCGCACGTTCCCACGCGGCCTTTTCCGTTGCCGCAAGAATCGGTCGGAACGATACGGAGAAGCGCACGTTGCGCCCATGTTTTGCCGCTTCGGCGCGAACGCGGGTGACCTGTTCGCGCACCTGTTCCTTCGATTCGCCCCACAGCGCGTAGACGTCCGCGTGCTTGCCCGCGACTTCGATAGCCGGTGCCGATGCGCCGCCGAAATAGATCGGTACATACGGGGCTTGCTTGGGCTTCACTTCTGAGAACGCTTTTTCGAAGCGGTAATAGCGGCCTTCGTGATCGAAGGGTTCGGATTCGGTCCACACGCGCCGCAGGATCTGCAGATATTCATCGGTGCGGGCGTAGCGTTCGTCGTGTGAGAGAAAGTCGCCGTCGCGGCGTTGTTCGACGTCACTGCCGCCCGAGATGAAGTGGACCGCGAGGCGGCCGCCGCTTAGCTGATCGAGCGTGGCGAGCTGGCGTGCGGCGAGAGTTGGCGCGACGAATCCCGGGCGATGCGCGAGCATGAAGTGAATGCGCTGCGTGACGCCGGCGGCGTAGCCGACGGTCAGCATGGCATCGGGGCTGGTCGACTGATAGGGCACGAGAATGCGGTCGAAGCCGGCCTTTTCGTGCGCCTGGGCGAAGTCGCGGAGGTAGTCGATATCGATTGCCGGACCGCTCGCCAAATGCGTCTCCGACACTTTTTGCTGCTGGATCATGCCGATGAATTCGACGCTCACGAAAGACGCTCCTCGTTGATTCACACTGTAAGGCAGTGCGTGAAGAGACGCTTCAGGACGCTGCCGATAGCTTCAAAGGCTAACATCGGCTGACGCAGATCTTAAATATCAAAACGAGCTAAACATATGGGGCGGGGGCGGATGGGGCAGGCGAATTGGAGGGGAAAATTGGGCGCTGCGGCGGCCGATCATGCGAATATTGTTTCAAAAATTGAAACTTTAAGAGTTTTCGTGTGGATTTGAGCGGTCAATCGAAAGTATGGTTCTCCACCGACTGAGAGATCGATTCGAACGATAGCCTGATTGACGCGCTACCGCCGGGTTGGATACCAACAATCCGAGACCCCGCATTCAATGCAGCCTACCGTCAGAAACGCCGTTGCAAATCCAAACCATGTCACGACCAACCGCTACGCCGTAGAGATCCCCGGTACGAAGCTTTCGCTGTCTATCATTGAATACGAGTTAGTCGAACGCTTCAACGAGCCTTTCTGGGCCAATATTGTTGTTACTTCGCCGAACATGGCGATTTCCGGCGCCGAAAGCATCGGACGCTGGTCCATCTTCCATATCGATGCGGAAGGTTCTTTTGCTTGGTCGTCGTCAGCTCGAGACGTCGAGAGGCTGCGAACGCTTCACGGGGTAGTCAGCAGTTGGGAACACGTCTCCTCGAGCGCTGATGAAGCCACTTATCGGATTTGTATCAAACCGCGTTTCGCGCTCCTGCGCCAGACTACGGATTCACGCGTGTTTCTGGACGCAAGTCTCAAGGACATCATCAACGCGTCAATCATCGACGAAAAAGTTTTTAACCATTGGGATATTGAATGGCAGTTTGAAGGTAAGGAGCCGGTCTTCGAACAGGTCCTGATGTACGAGGAATCGATCGAGGCGTTCATCTCGCGTTTGTGCCGTAAATACGGCGTCTATTACTACTTCAAGCAATCGGACGATCAAAACGGCGCTCGCCGGGAAACGATCGTATTCGGCGATTCAGCCAAGGGATATGTTCGTGCGCTCGAAGTGCCGGTGCTGGGTGAAGCAGGGCTGACGAACACCGGACAGGAGTCGATCCATACGCTGCGCACTTTGCGCACTACGGTTCCCGAAACCATCAGCTTACGGGAACACAACTACCGCATTCCGGAAGATCCGCTTAAGGCTGAAGCGAGCATTGCCTTTGAAGACCGCTCGGTTATTGGCACGATTCGACGCAGCAATGAGCATCATGGATCACAGGCTGATGGAGAGGCCGTTGCCAACCTCCGGCGCGAGGAACAGATTGCGCGCCAGACAACCTATGCCGGTACTAGCAACGTTGTTGGCTTGACGCCCGGGATGGTTGTGCGGCTGACTAACCGCGAACTGCCGGATGCGAAGTATGGGTTGGTGGTTACATCGGTGACGAGTCGCGGCGCACGCGGCAAGGCATTCGTGAACGAGTTCGAAGCAATCCCGTCGCACCTGCCGTTTCGGCCTGAATACGATCCGCAAAAGCACTGGCGCTGGATGCCAGGGCCAGTGAAGGCATTGATCGAATCACGTTACACCGACGAGTATGCGCATCCGGATGAGTATGGTCGCTACCCGGTGAAGTATGGCTTCGATTGGCGCGAGACCAAGCCCGGGTTTAGCAGCGCGCCGCTGCGGCTTTTGCGATCTTCGGCATCGTTCACCAGCGGTTCGCATGATCCGCTTCTGCCAGGCACCGAAGTAAGGGTGGATTTTACTGGTGGGGATATTGATCGCCCCGTGATCATGGGCGCCGTGCATGATTTTCAACGTACCGACATTGTTTACGGCCGCGAGGGATGGAATACGCGTTCGATATGGCGATCGCCGCTGCGTCGTAATGATGTGCGCCTGGAAGACTTCAAGGGACATGAAGGCGTCAAGGTCGCGACCGTGTTTCAGAATACGTCGGTGAGCCTGGGGTTTCTGGTCGATAGCGAGAAGAAGGAGCGGGGGCAGGGACTTGAAGCGACGACGCAGGGCTGGGCAACTGTGCGCGGCGCCAAAGGCGTGTTGCTGTCCGCTGACGGATTGACCAGCCCTGGTGCACCGCATCTTGAGATGCAGGCTGCGCTTGCACAGCTTCAGTCGGCACTGGCGAACGTGACGGCCCTGGTTGATGCCAGTACAGTTGCGGGGGCCACGCCCGCCGATAAAACTGCTCAGGCAAGCCTTAAAGATGCGCTCACCCAACTAAAAGATGCCGGCCTCATTGCAAGCGCGCCAGCGGGCATTGCGTTGACAACGCCGCGTGCGATCCATCATGCAGCAGGCCATAGCGTGATGCTCACTGCGGGTAAGCACGTTGACGTGAGCGCTGTGAAGCGCTTCACATTAGCCGCGGGTGAGCTCATTTCCATGTGCGCGCACAAGCTCGGCATAAAGCTCTTTGCGGCCAAGGGCAAGGTCGAGATCCAGGCGCAAAGCGATGGGCTGGATCTATTCGCCTCAAAGCAGGTTCATATTGCCAGTGTTGACGAGGATGTGCTGATCGCGGCGCGCAGCAAGGCAGTCATGACCAGCGGCGGTGCTTACATCAAATTCGAGAATGGTACTGGTGAGATCGTTTGTCCAGGCGGCTTCACGATCAAGGCCGCTTCGTTCAGGTTCGAGGGACCTGGGGGCTTCGATATTCCGTTGCCGAACCTCCCCAAGAGTGATTTCAAGCCTACCGCCTACTACAACCTGACTTCGTAAAGCCATGATCATCAGTCCACCTTACTTGCCCGATGCAGGCCGCACATCCAATGACGAGAGTTCGACCGACCCGATGATGGACACAGTCGATGCGTACGAGGCGACGAGCGGAATGTATCCAATTGCTGCTGACCGGCGCTGGCATCCGGGAATGCATCTCGCGCCGAGAATGTACAACGAGCGCGTGTACGCGATTGCTGATGGCGAAGTCATTGCGTATCGAGTATGCCAGCGTGCTTACGACGGAGGCGGCGGCGCTTCGGACAGCAACGCCGGTTTCGTATTGCTCAAGCATACGACGGAGACCGGTGAAGGCCGCACGCTGACGTTCTATTCGCTCTATATGCACCTGCTGGAATTGAACGGGTACCAGAGCCTTGGATCCGATGGAAAGTTTCTGCCTGATTTCCTGCGCATGCCTTCACCGGGCGCTGGCCCCGCGTCTCCGATTGTTCCTCCTGCCCAGTCGGGTGGAGGAAAGAAAGTGCGTCGAAAAGACGTGTTGGGGTTCACTGGGAAATGCCAGGATCGCACGCATCTGCACGTCGAGATCTTCATGACCAAGCCGGATTTCGAGGCGTATTTCGGGCATACGCAGTTGGGTCGTGAACAGGTGTCAACGCCGACGACAACCGATTATTGGGGCAGCAGCTACTACGTCATTCCACCGGGGCAACAGTTTTATCCGATGCCACCGGGTTCAGATGCGAAGGGGCAACTACACGGCATTGCGTTCGATGCACGGCACACAGGCAATAACGAAGACACGCTGTACGTGGAGTCGTATTTCCACAAGGGCAGCAAGTACACAACGGTCTCGCGCGGCGCGGGTCAGGGGCGGCTGGAAGCGCTCACCGAGGCGCCGCTGCGGGAGGCGGATTACGAATACAACCTGTACAAGCGGGCGATGGCCTTGTATCCCGACTGTCCGAGCGACGGGTACGAGATGTTGCGCTTTGGCCGGATTCTGAGCACGCCGGTCACGCTTGCGTCGACCGCACAAAGCACATGGATGCGCGTAGCGTTCGCTAAAGGCCAAGAGGGTTACATCGATGTCAGCCAGGCTTCGATTCTGAAGCTCTCGGATGCGGATTTTCCGTTCTTCAAAGGCTGGAAGAAGATCAGCGAAGGCACTGGATTGCATAGCGACGACGGACTATGCGACATCGATGCGCTGAAGAAGATTCTCAGCGATACGAAGGCTCGTGAAACGGCTGAGGAAAAAGCGGAGCGGGCACTATACAACAAGGAAGACGAGCTGGTTCGCTACGTCAAGACGCATAAGCCGATTCGTGACGCGTTAAGGGGGTTTGTATGTGAAGCGCCCAGCGAATGGGACGGCTCGCACAACGATGCGAGATTCCGGAAGCTGAAAGAGCCGGGCGAGTTTTACGACGGCAACGAGGCTGGATACAACAAGTTCATCAAGTTGCTGGAGTCGTTTCAGTTCTGGGATAAGACTGGACTGCCGGCTGGCGAGAAATTGTGGTTTTTCCATCCGATGGCGTTTGTGCGGCATTTTAGGAAGTGCGGGTGGTTGAGTGTGCATGAGTTTGAACAAATATACCCTGACAATCGTTATCACCGTGCTCGAAGTCCTAGCCCAGGGGAGATGCGGGCCGTTTATCTTCCCCACATGAATCTGGCGTTGCGAAAGTACGGTTTAACTGTGGCTGTAAGGCAAGCGCATTTCTTGGGTCAAGGTGCAGTGGAGAGTGAATGGCTCGCCTCGATGCAGGAGACAAGCATGCTCGGAAACTTGGATTCGACCGGTTTTCATGGGACAGTCCAAAATCCTACTTCACTTCTTCAAGAAGTTGATCTGGGGCATTGGTATGGTCAAATTTCGACGGAGGAAGATGCTTGGTTTCGCTCAGTTAAATTTAATAGTAAAGGCACACGAATCTCCGGCTCTTATGAATGGAAAAACGGCAACTGTGATCCTGAGGATGCGCAGAAATTTCGCGGCCGCGGTTTCAAACAGTTAACCGGACGAAGTAACTATGCCGATTATTGGGTTTTTCGAGGCTGGCTGCCTCTGTCTAGTTTTTCATCGTCGTGGTGGACCGATTTGTCGTTCATTTCACACAACCGACACGGAATGAAGAAGCAACCAGCACAGATTGGCGATCCTCAGCGAGTCTCACTTGCTAAAAATAGTATGGATAGCGGGGGTTTCTATTTGAGATGCAAGCGCCCAGCTGTCGCTAGGGAAATCGATCGCGATCTTGGGATCGCACTGTCTACTGAAGGCAGGGCAGAGGAGCAACGTATTGTCCGAGCTGTCACGTACGCAATTAATGGTGGTTATCTGGATGATGCACGACGGTTGGAGTTCACCCGGGCTGCCAAAGATATTCTGATCTGATATGAAAAAAATTAATCGACTAGCACTTGTATTGTTTCTCACCGGATCTGCTGCCGTCGCGTCTCCCGATAGCACTTACGGCGTGGATGGAAACCACTTAATAGTATCAAGGAATGGTCAGTCACGCATTTGCAAGCTGGACCAACTTCCTCGTTTTGCTGTTGAGAGCTTTGATAGATCCGCAGTGATCGTCTCTGAAACGGGGTTTGTTTCGGTATTGTCTCTTGATAGCTGTACGTCAGCGCAGTCGGTACATGTTTCCTCTATTCCCAAAGGAACGGGCGTTCTTGCAGACATAAATTTGAGTCAGCAGCTCTATATCGCGCTTGATTTCGTGAGCGTGCGACCGTTCTTGTATCTGGCGACAGTGGGTCGCATCGGTAGCCCGAGAAATTTAGTAACACTTCACGGCGCAAACGTCCCAGGGAGCAAGCTTTCGATTCAACAAAAATACGCCTTCGGCGGATCAGGAGATGCGGGATCCGCCACCATTTCCCCAGACGGTCGCTTTGTCGCGCCGAGCGGCGAATTGAGATGTCGGGATGACGCGTATCCGGGCGTGTGGGATATATCGAGAAACAAGCACGTTGTGATGGACGATGAGTCGTGTGAGCGGCTATTCAGTTTTCCTTGACTTGCGCTTAACAAGCGTACCCTTTGGCGCCGATCGTTAAAGGTAACCCGATCTCTGATGATGAAATATTTTCCTGCAATCTGCTGTTTAATCATCTTGTTGATACCGGCATCGTCGCCACTGGGAGGTCCAATCGATGTCGTTTTGACACCCGCCAGTCGGTCCCATTCTTTTTCCGCGTGTCTAAAAAATGCGGAAACGGATCGCGAAAATTGTGGTTCGAGCTGCGGCATGATTTTGCAAAGTTGCTACGCCGAAGCGGCGATGGATGTAGATAAAAAAACGGAAATCATTTTAATCGAGATTAACAAATCGCTTTCTCATAAATGTTCTGAAATGGCAAAAAAATACATCAATGATTCGTCAACCTTGTCGAAGAGCGTGGTCAATGAAGCAGATCATTTTCCTGGATGGCTAGGTGCTGAACTAAATCTACAATTCGCACAACACAGACTTGAGATTGTTAAATTGTTTAAAAAAATGTGTTAATACAATATTGCTATTTTACATGTTATCTGATGTGCTCTGCTATTGAGATTGAGTCCTATCTAAAAAACAAAACTCCATGAAATCAAGGTGGCGTCATCAGGTCGATCGAAATTATGACAAAATTTTTCCCTTATATTTTACTGAGGAGTTTATATTTTGTTGGGTTGGTTCATGCCGAAGGAAAGTACTGGATCAAGGGGATTTGATCGTCGTCTCAAGAAGTGGCCGTTTGCGTGAATGCCGCCTTAGTTAATCCCCTAAATCTGCTGATATTAGCTTCGATAAATCAGCCGTCACGGTTTCGCCTTATGGATACGTGTCCGCGAATGACTTAGAGAATTGTGAAAATAACGTCTCAGTGCGCGTTTCTAATATCCCAACTCGTATGGGAATATTGTCAGATATCAATATAGGAAATGGAATTTATGTGACGGTGGAGCTTGTGAGTGTTCAGCCGCTCTCTTGGTCGGCAACGGTGTCGCGCATAGGTAGCCGGCGAAATATGGTGAATCTTCCCGGGGCATATGTTCAGGGGCACTCGCTAACGGCATCTAAAGACGTGTTGCACTATCCGCCTCTATCGCCGGCTGAGTGGCAACGAACTCGCAATGACGCTACCGAAGTTTCCGTTCTATCAACCACAGGGTGGAATGAGTGTTGCCATCATTACAGGTGCGGCCACGACGATGCACTTGGAAACAGTAAAATCGAATCAAAGTCCTTATCTCCTGCATTTTAATAACACTCTTCGTAAATTTGGGTTAGACGGTGCTCAAAGAAAAGCCTTGTTTATTGCGCAAGCTAATTGGGAGACGGCGCAATGGCGAAATCTGACTAGGTACCCAATGATGCACGAATGGGGATTTGGAAAATTTAATATTAAAAATCCAGCTACAAAATACTACGGTGCTTTTTATGGTCGAGGAATAATGCAGCTGACCTGGGCTGCTAACTATGATGACTATCTTAAATTTTTTGCTCCCAACATGTTGCCACATGCTGGCGCTTACAGTGACCGGTTGCTACCGCTAAGCCCCAGGATTACTGCTATTTCCACTCACTGGACGGTTCATCCCAATGATGGCGGAACGGAAATTCGATGGGCTAGTCGATACAACCCCAATTTAATCGCAGACGATCCCGCTCGTTCATGTGACTCTGGAGGATTCTATTGGGTTTCGAAAAAGTATAAAAGTGGACTCAATATTGGTAGGAAAGCTGATCTCGCTTGGACCCCCGAAATGATCGGCGATGTCAGTCGCTCAGTTAACGGAGGAGGAAATGGCTATATTGAAAGACAGGCATATACGGCCTTCGTTGCTAGATTTTTGCTGGATGGGGTGGATACGGTGATGCAGGAGGTAATCAATACGCCGCGCGGTTCCGTTCGGGTCGATTTCACCTCATCAGATTAGGGTTGAAAATGTATATAAAAAAAATTCTCAAAGACCTCAACGGGCGGGCTTATATCGCGATATGCGTCTTGATGTCCTGTCTGAGCTTCGCACTAGTGGCGCAGGCTTTTCAAAAAAATGAAAATCCATATGATCTCCGCATCAGTGCTCCGCGCGCCGTTTCCACCCAACGCATGAGGATCATTGAAAATGGTTTACGAACTGTTCCAGATATTGATATCGCCAATCATAAGATATTTAGAGTAGTCGAATGGCATTCCGGATCCGAGCGAGGAACGTTGGTCGCCGTTCGCGAAGGCGTCGGACGTGCAGCTAGTTGCTCTTTCTTTGAACAGGTTGGGGACGCGCCCTTCGCATTTGTAACAGGTCAACCGTTCTGCGGTTTTATCGATGTCGCAGTGGGCAAGGCGGCCACCGGCTTGCCGACTATAAAATTCGGAGTTTTCATTAGACAATCATTTGACAGTCCTGAGGATAAAATGGATTTTGAATTATTGTTCGACTCGTCAAATAATCTCTTTTGTCATCCAGATAGCATATCGGAAAAATATAAGTGCTCAATATCGACGTCAAATCCACCTGCGGGTGAAAACGACGTCCGTGGCGGGTCAGAAGTAGGGTTTCCCGCCGTGAGGATGCTAAGTAAATTTTCGACATCCAAAGAAGCACTTGCTTTTAAAAAATAACGGGTGTGCATATAAAATCGGATAAAGTATTTTCTGCCATTGAATGGAAGACCTCTACTGACAAAGGTACTATCGTTGCCGTTCACGGGAGATCGACTAATACTGCGTCTTGTAGTTTGTTCGAAAAAACCAATAAGTATTCTTATCAGCTAGTAATCGGGGATCCGGCATGCAATTTTTTTCTAAGCCTTATAAAGCAGCTCGGACTGTCGTCTTCAAAATATCAGTTGGTCAAGGCTACAACTCTCGCCGAATGCAAGATGAATACATCCTGAACTTCGATAAATCAAGGATGATGTTCTGTTCTCCCAATAGCGTAGCCGCTGATTATAAATGTTAGCTTCCTCTCACCGATGAAAATCACTAATCAGGATGCCCAATCCTGTTTTAGCCTAGTTGGTGGCGCAGGTGGCTTGCCCGAACGTGAGCAGTTTTTCGCTACGCCTATTTTATTCTTGGCGATAGTCCGAGTATTCCAACAGAAGCGGGACTGGTTAATGGAAGATATCTATCGAAAAACCCCGTACAAATCACCCCCCCTCGAATATTGCCGACGTTATACCGATAGCAACCGATGCGTTACGTTGGTGATTGGGAGTTCGCGAATGAGTGAAACTATGGCAAAACACTGTCTGAGGCGGAGGTCACGAGATTTTGATCTCGACGCCGGGCTCACCTGCGGGTTTTTATAGAGATGATTAAATCAATACGTTTCGTAGAGGGACAATAGAACTTTATGGGGGAAACATACAGTGGTACTCGTGTTTTTTTAGGAAACTCGGGTAAAATTTTAAAATTTTGCAATTGACTTGCATCTCAAAAACAAAGCTCCGCAAGAAATTGAGGTGGCATTCGTCGGGTCGAAATTATGACAAAATGTTTCCTTTATATTTTCCTGAGTAGTTTATATTTTGTTGGGTTGGTTCATGCCGAAGAAAATTATTGGATCAAGGGGGATTTGATCGTCGTCTCAGGAAATGGCAGTTTTCACGAGTGCCATCTTAGTCACCCCCTCTAAATCTGCTGATGTTAGCTTTGGTAAATCAGCCGTCATGGTTTCGCCTTTTTGGATATGTGACCGTGAAGGATTTAGAGAATTGTAAAAATAACGTCTCCGTGTGCGTTTCTAATATCCCAAGTCGTACGAGAATATTGTCAGATATAAATATAGGAAAATGAATTTATGTGACGGTGGAGCTTGTGAGTGTTCAGCCGCTCTCTTGGTTGGCAACCATGTCGCGCATAGATAGCCAGCGAAATATGGTGAATCTTCCCAGGGCATATGTTCAGGGGCACTCGCTAACGGCACTCAGGAGACTCGCATTCATCAGCACCGGCGACGGCCGAATGCAATCATCTCGCCGGATGGCAACTACGTCTCACCTTCTGGCGCAATGAGTTGCGACCAGCATGCTTACCGGGGTGTATGGGACATACACAAAAATCGACGTGTCATTACTGATGACGCGTCTTGCGCTCAACTTTTCGAGGCGAAGTAGAAGACCTATGCAAAATCCCATCCGCGTCGGAGACGCATTGGAAAATGGCGGCCACGTTACAAGCGGCTCGCCGGACATGGAGTTCATCGACCTCCGTGTGGCACGCAAGGGTGATTCAGCAATCTGTGATCTCCACGGCGAAACAACGATCGCTGAAGGTCATCCATTCTTTACCGATAAGGGCATCCCGGTGGCGCTGCACTTCCATCGATGTGTATGCGGCTGTCGCCTGATATCGTCTCTGACCAATGCGTCCATAGCCTGATCATGTCAGTCGATTTCAGCGCCGCTGGCCCTCCGCTTGCCTATCCTCCCCGGAATCCTGGTTTTCTCCCGTGGCTAGGTATCTGGGCTCTCTGCTGCGCGATTGGATCTGGATTCGCGCTGCTGATCTGGCCCGCGAGCATGCCAGCGCAGGGCCCGTTCTTTTGGTTTTGTGTCGTGGGATTACCGAACGGCTTCTTCTTGTTCGTGCTCGGATGTGCTCGCGCTGCGTATGAGACGGCGTACCTGCACGCGCTGTATGGCAACCAGCATCGTCAGAACTGGATGCGTGAGCGTGTCACCTATGCACAGCAGCCGCTCTACGTGTTGGCATACGCCTATCATTTGCCGCTGGGTAAGGAGGCGCTTGTACCGCGGATCCTGTCAGGTAAGCCGCTTATAGCGCCGCAGAATACCCGCACCGGAGTTGACCGGGTCCTTCATATGCGGTTTCCTGATTTCGAATCGCCCCTCGTGGACGAGGCCGATGCAGACCACGATTCTGAAGCAGAAATCCCGGAGACAGTAGAGGCTTCCGATTCGCAAGCTGGCCGCGTGCCTCAAGATGGTTTCGGTCATGTCGTAAAGCAGGTGCTAATTCCTCTCATCGACTCGTTGCACACGATCTCGCGGTTGGGCTCAAAGCGCATGCCCATCGTGCGACTTGCGACTGCTAATCCCGATGCAGCGTCCTCACGCGTCCAGCAGGTACGCGATACGCTCGCCGCGCTAGGATTGCCGCCGTTTCATTGCGAGGCTGCGCCGGCGAGCGACGGCCTCATGCTGGCCGATACATGGCTGGACGCGCTTGAGCGTCGCCCTTTACTCGTGATCGCCGCGGAGTGGCATGACACGTTGCCGCCTCCAGGCAGCACCGAAGGGGGCGTTGCCGTATTACTGAGCGCTGGCCCGTCTGCGGGGGCGCTTGCAGCCGTCGGCACGCTACATCGTCCGGTCGCCGTCGGCATGGATGCTCTCAACGAAGGATTGTCGAATGCGGTCTTATGGGGCAAGACCGTAGCAGCCAAAATCAAGCGCAGTTGGATCAGTGGCTTCAATATCGACGACGATGCCACGCTCGCGAGCGCATTCAGCGAAGCGTCGCTGACAGGTCTTGATACCCCGGATACGCAACTTTTACCGGACCGCGTTATTGGCCATGCCGGCTCGGGCGCAGGCTGGCTCGCGATTGCTGCCGCGATCGAGTCTGGTCTGGAGGACCCTCAACTTATTATCAATCGCACGGAAACCGTTCAGTCGGCGGTTCTCTATGCGCACCCACGGTCCAGGCATGAAGATCGAGCCGAATAGCATCAAAGAACTTGCTCGCATTGAGCCGGTCGACCCTCCGATTTCGGAGGTACGGCCTATCCCGACATGGGGCATTGCGATGGCCGCAATCGTACTGGCCGCGATTGCGTTGGGCTTGGTCTGGCTCAATGGTGATCTGGTCCACACGCCGCGCCTCGAAGAGAAGAAAACTGCCTCGATCTGGATCCTAAGCGTGCTAACAGGATTGATGGTGCTTAATCTGTTCGCCTCACGCACTGGTGCATGGACGGCGATCGGTATGGTGTTCCGCAAGGGTGCCGGCAATGCTACGCCGGGGCAAGTTGTCCCGAAGCCGTCGAAATACGACCCTCGCTTAACAGACCTCCGCGCTGAACTCCACGCGCAATTCGGCTGGCGCTGGAAATACCGCCAGCCCTGGCTTCTCGTCACCGGCGAAGACGCGCTAACCGAAACTGTCGCACCGGGTCTGCGCCAGACTGGTTTTGTACTTACCGAACATGCGGTCTTGCTGCATGCATCGCCTGAGAACGTAGATGCTAAAACCTGGCGCGAGCAGATCAGCCGCATGCGGTGGCGCCGTCCTATCGATGCAGTGGCGCAGGTCATGCGCACGACCGATGCCAGTCGGCCCGACACTGAACTCGCCCGAACTCTCGCGACCCAGGCAATCGATCTGAAATGGGCTGCTCCGGTCTACCTGCTCCATAGCGTGGAAGTCGGCGGCGGCCGCCCCGACACCTACGAGGCCGTCGGCCTGACGCTAAACGACCCCTCGACCTTCTCGTCTGATCTGTACACCATCATGCGCGGCAGCAGCCACCGCGGAACGCTTGCGTTGTTCGAGCCGCGCCGGATTCCATACATGGCGCAGCTCTCGCAATACATGGACCATCAAAGCACTCGGATCATCGTGCAATTCGACGCGCTGGTCGCATCGAAATGGCGGCGTGCACCGCTTGCCGGCATGGTGTTCACACCAGCCTACCCGACGTCGTCCGCTTTCGACCCCGATCAACCCATGCTGCTGCCAGCATCTGTGTTGCCCACATGGCAGTTTCTAGCCGCAGCGGCGAGCACTCAACGCGGCAAGCGCATCGGCTTCCATTGGCCGAACGTGATCGCTGCCATGGCCGCCGTCGCGACGATGGCGTGGTGTGTGGCGCTCGTGATCTCTTTCATCGGCAATCAGAGCATCGTGCGATCGGCGGATACGGCGGCAAAGCAGGCGTTGGCCGCTTCGCCGGGCAGCAGTGCGGCGATACGTACGCAATTGCAGCTCCAGCAAACCATAGAGATACTCGAGCAGCGCCGCCAACACGGCGCACCCTGGTACCTGCGCGCGGGACTGAATTCCAACGATGCCATCCTCGCAACGCTTTGGCGGCCGTATAGGACGGTAAGCACGCGCAACCTGCAAGAGCCGGTTGCGCAGTCGCTGCAATCAACGCTCGTCACGCTTGCGGAGTTGCGCTCCGACAGTCCGCAGGGTCCGGAGGCCATGCAGCGTTATTACAACGCGCTGAAGGCTTACTTGATGCTCGCTGAACCAAAGCGAGCCGATCCAGCGTTCCTCACGCAACAACTCGTCGCGACCTGGGAAGCGCCGCCCGACATGCCCATAGGTGAATGGCTCGACAAGTCACCGCGCCTCGCTGGC
Source organism: Caballeronia sp. LjRoot31 (assembly GCF_964253885.1). NCBI lineage: Bacteria > Pseudomonadati > Pseudomonadota > Betaproteobacteria > Burkholderiales > Burkholderiaceae > Caballeronia > Caballeronia sp. LjRoot31. The sequence goes on along the minus strand of NZ_CAXURX020000002.1, from coordinate 1,842,382 downwards.
TTCTACGCGGATCAACTTCTGGCTCATCCGGAGTGGCGGACGGCTATCAATGACGTTTCGCTCGATCCAACGATCGGTGGCGCCCGCAATGCGCTAGTCAACCAGATTGGCCTGCAGAACGCTGACGATGCCCTTTACAAGAGCCTGCTGGACGAAGCCAAAGGTAAGTATTCCGATGCAACGCTCGCCACTCTTATGAACGGTGCAGATGCGCGCGGCTTATTTGCTACGGCGCAAAGCGTACCGGGCATCTATACGCGAGCCGCTTGGGACGGTGTCGTCGCCGAATCCATTGACAAGATTTCTCGTGAGCGCAAGACCGGCGGCGATTGGGTGCTTGCAGCAAGTTCCGGAAAAAAAGATGCGGCGCAAGACGCCGACGACGACTCGCAGGAAGACATCAAACAACGCCTCACTAAGCGCTATTTCGCTGACTACGCTGCTGCGTGGCAAGGTTTTCTCAATAGCGTGCGGTGGCAGCCGTCAACAAACCTGAGTGGCGCTATCGATCAATTGACCCGGCTCGCCGACGCACAGCAGTCGCCGCTAATTGCGCTGATGAAATCAGTGCAGTTTCAAGCACAAGCCGGACGGCAATCACAAGCTCTATCAGATACGCTTGTGCGCAAGGCTCAGGATCTCCTGCACGGTAGCGATGCAAGCTCGCAGATTCAACCGCTGCCAATTAATCCCCTCGACCTGTCATTCGGACCACTACTGGCGTTGGTGGGCGATAGTGCGGACAACGGAAGCGCGGCGAAAACAGCGGTAGCATCAAACGATATCAGTCTCGCGCACTACCTCAATCGTGTGACGGCGGTTCGCCTGAAACTGCAGCAAATCGCATCGAGTCCCGAGCCGCAAGCAATGGCTCGATCACTGGCGCAGGCCATATTCCAGGGTAAGTTGTCAGAGCTGATGCAAGCTCGCGACGATGCCAATCTGACGGCAGCCAGTCTCGGCGCGCACTGGGCAGGCTTCGGCAATGCACTGTTTGCGCAACCGCTCGACACAGCCTGGCAAACAATCCTGACCCCTGCTGCAGCTGGCCTGAATGATCTCTGGCGAACGGGTGTCGCGACGCCGTTCAAGACCGCTTTCGACGGACACTATCCTTTCGCCGACACATCCGCCGATGCATCGTTTGCAGAGCTTGGCCGCTACATACGCCCCGACACCGGTCTGATCGCTCGTTTCATAACGACGCAGTTGGCCGGCGTGCTTCAACAAAGCGGCGACCGCTGGACGCCGAACGAACTTGCGCCGCAAGCGCTTCAATTCGACCCCGCGTTCCTGAAGGCGCTTGCGCAACTATCCGCCACCGGCGCACGACTCTACGCGCAAGGCGATGCGGGCTATCGCTTCGATCTGATGGCGCTTTCCACCGTGGACGTAACGCGTACGGAACTGAATATCGATGGCGTGCCGATCGTGTATTTCAATCAGCGCGAGACCTGGAAGGCAATGCAGTGGCCGGGCAACGGCTTGAACGGCCGGGCAATCCTGACTTGGCAGACGTTTGATGCAGGCACGCGAATCGCCTTCGAGAACACTGGGGACTGGGCATTCTTGCGTTTGCTGGAAAAGGCCGAAACGAGCCCTCTGGACAGTACTCGTACGGCATTGACCTGGACTCAGGGAAACACGGAGCCATTGCATTATGTGATGCGTACTCAAACCGGCGCTGGACCGCTCGACCTGCTCAAACTACGCGGCTTCAAGATGCCTGAGCGGATATTTGCCATTGGTGCCGGCTCTTCAAAAACAGCAGCGGTCGCAACACTGCCTCCTCTGCCACCGGAACTGCAGCCGTGACCGAAAATAAAATCCTCAAGTATTACGAAGCGGAAATGCGCTATCTCCGCGAAGCCAGCAAGGAGTTCGCGCAAGCGCATCCGGAAGCAGCGCATCGTCTCGGATTGATGAATGTGGGTGCTCCAGACGAGAACGTCGAGCGCTTGTTCCAGGGTTTCGCCTTTTTAAGCGCGCGCTTGCGCGAGAAGCTTGACGACGATCTACCGGAAATAACGGAGCCTATCGTCAGCATGCTTTGGCCGCATATGGTACGAACGATCCCGTCGCTAGCGATTCTTGAGTGCGTACCGCGCACGGACAGGGTTGGATTCAATTCAGTGCCGGCAGGCACTGCACTGCGCTCGAAACCTGTCGGACCTGCGAAGACCACTTGCATCTATCGCACCACGAGGGTGGTTCAAGTTCTACCGCTAACATTGACCGATGCCTCTACGTCGACACGTGCAGACGGCCGCAGCGTAGTCCGTGTCGTATTTGAACCGCAACGCTTTGATCAACACGCGCTTGGTGACTTGTCGTGTATCCGCCTCTACTTGCACGGTGAACGCGCGGATGCGTCGGTGCTTTACGCTGCGCTTACCCGCGACGTAAGTTCGATCGCGGTTTGTATGCCATCTATTCACGACGGTCGTGCCCAGTTGGCAATGGGTTTGCGTATTGAGGCATCGGGCTTCGGCCCTGAGACCCGTGTATGGCCCGATGCAAATCCGCAATCCGACGGAGAACAAGGCCTACTCGAATACTTCACATTCCCCGAGAAGTTTCACTTCATCGATCTATGCGGCTTCGATGCGACAACGGTTCCCGTGGACGAAACGCATGTCGAGTTCGAGATTGTGCTCAGCCGTCCATTGCCGCCCGGCACGCGGATCGATTCGTCGAATTTCCGCCTGCACTGCACGCCTGTGATCAACCTGTTTGAACTGGATGCCGAGCCAATTCAGACAGATGCATTTGAGCACGACTACCGGGTGCGTACGTCTCGCTCAGCCGGTGAGCACGTCGAATCCTATTCGGCGGTGACCGTGATTGCAGTCGATCACAGATCAGCCGAAAAGCACCATTACGTGCCGTTCGAAGAGTTCCGGCATCGCGGTGGAATGCTAAGGCACGAAGCGCCCGAACGCTACTTCCATACTAGAAATGTCCTTGGACCATCCGGGACGCGCGAGATGTGGTTGGCGCTAGGCGGTCTTGCGTGGGATGTGCCCGGCAGTGTTCCTGACGACCATATTACTGCGCGTGTGCTGGCTAATAACGGTACGTTGCCACGCATGGAGTTGCGCGAAACCATGTTGACTGAACCAATATCGGCGATCGCCGGTATTGAGAAGGTACGCAATCTGACGCAGCCAAGCATGCCTGCTTATCCTCCTGACACGAAGCGCTATCAGTGGAAGGTGATGTCGCACTTCGCGGCTAATGGACTATCAATGTTGGACGCGGTGGTCTTGCGAGAAATACTATCGCTCTATAACTGGACCTCGGATGAGCAAAACCAGCGTCGTATTGACGCGGTGCAGGATGTGCGCTTGCAGACTTTGCAGCGCCTCGGGCGTAACCGGTTGGAGCGTGGAGTTGAGATTGAGGTGTCGCTTCATTCCAGCGGGTTTCTGGGCGCAGGTGACGTCGCGTTATTCAGCGATGTGCTGAACCGGTTTATGGCGCGGTACACCTCGTCGAATATTTTTGTGCGATTGGTCGTCAGGACGGGTGATGCTGAGAAGCGGTATCCGTCCTGCGAGTTTGATGGGCCGAGCTTTTAACGGTGTGCGCGCCTGGCCTTTGCATTGACGCATTGCCGGAGCTAAAAGAAGCGCACGCTGATTAAAAGCGGAGGATGGCCGCAAAGGCATCGGCGCGAACAAGGCGGGATTACCCGTCGCCATTTAATGCCCGCCGTCGGCCAGACCTTACAACTCCTTACTCTTCCCCGACGACCCCGACCCCGACTTCGCACTAGCCGGCGACCTTGCCCGCCACCGGCTGGTCGTCTCTTTCCCAGCAACTTCGTCCATTGCCACCGCGATCAATTCGACCCGTTGCTCGCGCGTAAAACTCGCATACGCCACGCCGTCGATCACGCCATGTTTCTTCAAGAGATGAACCGCAGCCGACCGGTTCGCCTTTTCGAGTTCCAGGTCTTCCTGCGCGCTGAGCAATGCCGCTGTCAAACTCGCGACCGCGGCTTTTTCCTGCGCCACGTCGAATTTCATCAGGTCCACCTTGACGTCAATGCCTGGCGCATCCGCCGACATCCTGAGCTGCAATTGGGTCAGTTCGCGTTTCAAATCGCCTTCCCGCCGAAGCGCGCGTTCGAGCTTTTGCGCCATGCCGGGGTGCGATCGCCCGTGGCCGCGAAAGAGGGTGCTGAAGGTGTTTCCGAGAATTCCCATACCGTCATGACCTCGAGATGATTTGTTCATCGGCAAGTGCTGTCCGATGGCCGCAGATGTGCACTCTTCCGGTATCTACGGCAACTCGGGGCAATTCTTTAGGTTTTTTAAGCACTGCCTGATTAACGGTATTTTTTACACGATGAAAGCCGCAAAAAAGACGAAAAAACGCCCGATAATCAATATGATAGTGATTATCGGGCGTTTGACTGCAGCAATCGGATTGAGGCTTAAACAGCTATCCGTAAGGTGAACTGCTTGGCGCAACCGCGTCAGGCCACAACTTCCTCGGCTTCGGCCTCAACCGTTTCCGTCTCCGAATTCCGGATCAGGTAATCGAATGCGCTGAGCGACGCTTTGGCGCCTTCGCCGACCGCGATAACGATCTGCTTGAACGGCACTGTGGTGACATCGCCGGCCGCGAATACACCGGGCACCGATGTCGCGCCGCGCGCATCGACCACGATCTCCCCGTGACGCGACAACTCGACCGTGCCCTTGAGCCATTCCGTATTCGGCACCAGCCCGATCTGCACGAATACACCTTCCAGTTCGATGTGCTTCGCTTCGCCCGAACTCAGGTCCTTGTACGAAAGGCCGTTGACCTTCTTGCCGTCGCCGGTGACTTCCGTGGTCTGAGCCTGCGTGATGACGGTCACGTTCTTGAGGCTGCGCAGCTTGCGTTGCAGCACGGCGTCGGCACGCAACTCCGTACCGAATTCGAGCAGCGTCACCGCGCTGACCAGTCCAGCCAGATCGATTGCCGCCTCAACGCCGGAATTGCCGCCGCCGATCACCGCAACACGCTTACCCTTGAACAACGGGCCGTCACAATGCGGGCAATACGCCACGCCGTGATTGCGATATTGCTTCTCACCCGGCACGTTGATTTCGCGCCAGCGAGCGCCCGTGGCAAGCACGATCGTCTTCGCTTTCAGCACCGCGCCGTTGGCGAGGCGCACCTCGTGAATCTTGCCCGGCACGAGCGCTTCGGCCCGCTGCACGTCCATGATGTCGACGTCATAGCTCTTGACGTGCTGCTCGAGCGCGGTTGCGAACTGCGGCCCTTCGGTCGCTTGCACCGAGACAAAGTTTTCGATGGCGAGCGTATCCAGCACTTGCCCGCCAAAGCGCTCAGCGGCCACGCCGGTCGAAATGCCCTTGCGCGCCGAGTAGATGGCCGCCGCCGCGCCGGCAGGTCCGCCGCCGACGATCAGCACATCGAATACGCCTTTCTTTTCGAGTTCCTTCGCGGCGCGGGCGCCGGCGTTGCTATCGAGCTTCGCGAGGATTTCCTTCACGCCGGTTCGGCCTTGCCCGAACACTTCACCGTTCATGTAGACGGTGGGGACGGCCATGATCTGGCGCTGCTCGACTTCGTCCTGGAACAACGCGCCGTCGATGGTGACCTGGCGGATACGCGGATTGATAAGCGCCATCACGTTCAGCGCCTGCACGACTTCCGGGCAGTTCTGGCACGACAGCGAGATATACGTTTCAAACTCATAGTCGCCATCGAGCGCGCGGATCTGTTCGATCACCGCGTCGTCGAGTTTGACCGGATGGCCGCCGGTCTGGAGCAGCGCCAGGACCAGCGACGTGAATTCATGGCCCATCGGAATGCCCGCGAAACGGATACCCGTGGGTTTGCCCGGCTCGCCGATGGAAAACGAGGGCTTGCGTTGCGCATCGTCGCGCTTCTCGATCACCGCAATGCGGTCCGACAGCGTGGCGATTTCATGCAGCAGGCCTTGCAGCTCGACGGATTTCGGCGAGTTGTCGAGTGAAGCGACGATCTCGATCGGCCGGCTGACCTTTTCCAGATACGCTTTCAACTGAGTCTTGAGGTTGGCTTCCAGCATGGCGATTCGAGTCCGTGTGACGAGGGTTTTTATTAACTATTAACGCAAGGGAATGCGAGGCGAGCGTCATCCGGGCCGCGAGCGGCCCGGACTGTACAGCGCTTTACAACGAGGATTTAAAGCAAAAGCAGCGAGGATTTAAAGCTTAGATCTTGCCGACGAGGTCAAGCGACGGCGTCAGCGTTTCAGCGCCCGGCGTCCACTTGGCGGGGCAGACTTCGCCCGGATGCGAGGCGACGTATTGCGCGGCCTGCACCTTGCGCAGCAGTTCGCCAGCGTCACGGCCGATGCCGTTGTCGTGGATTTCGCACAGCTTGATCTCGCCTTCCGGGTTGATCACGAACGTGCCGCGCAGCGCCAGGCCTTCTTCTTCGATCAACACGTCGAAGGCGCGCGAGATCACCAGCGTCGGATCGGCAATCATCGGATACTGGATCTTGGCGATCGTGTCCGACGTGTCGTGCCATGCCTTGTGCGTGAAATGGGTGTCGGTCGACACACTGTAGATTTCGACGCCCAGCTTCTTGAATTCTGCGTAACGGTCGGCCAGATCGCCGAGTTCCGTCGGGCAAACAAACGTGAAGTCAGCCGGGTAGAACACCAGGACGGACCATTTGCCCTTCAGGCTTTCTTCGGTCACGGTGACGAAGTCGCCGTTGTGGTAAGCATTGGCTTTGAACGGTTTGACCTGGCTGTTGATGATCGGCATTGCGTATGTCCTTGTGTTAAGTGGTTAAGTGGTAAGGAAGTGAACGAAGTATGACGGGAGGCGCCCAATATGGAAAATCGAATGATTTAATGGGGCCGATGTGGTGAGGCTATCAGGGTTAATACGGCTGAGTGAGGCCGCCGCATTAACGGGGCCGCATTTTATCGTTACCTGGAACCTGCTGCCAATATCAAGATCGCCGGAATCCGGGATCGCAGGCAGGTTCAACGAACACGACGGGCATGGGCGTTGCGCACATCCCGCTTTTAGCTAACGGAATCAACAGGAGGGTGTATGAAAATCGGCATCATTGGCGCGGGTAATATTGGTCGCGTACTGGCGCTGCGCTGGGTCGAGCATGGGCATGAGGTCCTGATCGGCAACTCGCGGGGGCCGGATACGCTGGCCGAAGTCGCGGCCGAAACCGGGGCAACGGCCGCCGAGCTTACCGACGTGGTACGCGGCGCGGCCGTGATCGTGGTCACGATTCCCGAAAAGAAAGTGCTGAATCTGCCGGCCGGCTTGTTCGACGACGTGCCGGAGACCACGGTCGTGATCGACACCGGAAATTACTATCCGCGCGAGCGCGATGGCCGTATCGACGGGATCGAGTCCGGCATGATGGAAAGTGCGTGGGTCTCGCAGCAGATCGGGCGTCCGGTCATCAAGGTGTTCAACAACATCTACGCGGCGCATTTGCGCGATCTCGGCAAGCCTGAGGGCACGTCGGGACGCGTGGCGTTGCCGGTCTCGGGCGATAACGCCGATGCCAAAGCCGTCGTAATGCAACTGGTCAACGAGATCGGCTTCGATCCGGTAGATAACGGCGGTATTGACGACTCCTGGCGTCACCAGCCGGGCACGCCGGTCTACACGAAGGATTTCGACCGCGAGGGCCTGAAGGCCGGTTTGCAGAAGGCAGAGAAGGCTCGCAAGCCGCAATGGAGCGCGACGGACAAGAGCCCCGGCAGCTTCGATCACCCCGCATGAAGCAACACGGCGACGGGCCTTTCAAATTCAAAGCCCGTCGCCTTGAAGCCGGGGCGGGTTGTCAGTCGAGCGAGATGCCGTCGAAACGATGACCGCCCAGCGGGCTGATCTCGTAGCCCTTGACGTCCTTCGTCATCAACTGAAACGCGTTCGCGTGGGCGATCGGCGTATACGGAACCTGATCCTTGAACACGACCTGCGCCTGCTCATACAGCCTGGTGCGGGCCGGCTGGTCGGTGATCAGCCGCGCTTTCCCGATCAGGTCGTCGAATTGCTTGTCGCACCACTTCGCCACGTTGCTGCCATGCACTGCGTCGCAGCCGAGGGTCGTGCCGAGCCAGTTGTCCGGGTCGCCGTTATCGCCCATCCAGCCGTAAAGGATGGCGTCGTGCTCGCCGCCTTCTTTCGCGCGCTTGTTATATTCGGCCCATTCGTAGGTCACGATGTTCGCTTTCACGCCAATCTTCGCCCAGTCCGATTGAATCAATTGCGCCATCAGGCGCGCGTTGGGGTTATAGCCGCGCTGCACGGGCATGGCCCATAACGTGATCGAAAAGCCGTTCGGAAAACCCGCCTGCTTCAGCAGTTCACGCGCCTTCGCGGGATCATACGGCGCATCTTTCAGCGCCTTGTTATACGACCATTGTGACGGCGGCATCGGATTCGAGGCCACGGTCGCAGCCCCTTCGTAGACGCTCTTCAGGATGGCCGGTTTGTCGACGGCCATGTCCAGCGCGCGGCGCACCAGCACGTTATCGAGCGGTTTGTGGGTGGTGTTGTAGCCGACATAAGCCACGTTGAAACCTACGCCTGACAGCACCGTGAGGTTCGGATTGCTGCGCGCGGTCTGGATATCGGCGGGGCGCGGGAAGGCGGTCATCTGGCATTCGCCGCTCGCGAGTTTTTGCATGCGCACAGCCGCGTCCGGCGTGATGGCGAACACCAGTTTTGCGATATGCACGTCCTTCTTGTTCCAGAAGTCCGGATTCGCGTCGTAGCGGATGATCGCGTCTTTCTGATAATCACGGAACACGAACGGCCCGGTGCCCACGGGCTTCTGGTTCAGGTCCTCCGCCTTGCCGGCCTTCAGCAACTGGTCGGCGTATTGCGCCGACACGATGGAGGCGAACTCCATCGCTATATTGCGTACGAACACTACGTCGGAGGTGTGCAGCGTGAAGCGCACCGTGTAGTCATCGAGTTTTTCAATCGATGCAATGTTCTTGTCGTAACCGAGATCGCTGAGATACGGGAAGCTGACCGGATGCGCTTTCTGGAACGGATTGTCCGGATCGATCATGCGTTTGAACGTGAAGATGACGTCGTCCGCATCGAAGTCGCGCGTGGGCTTGAACCAGGGCGTGGTCTGGAACTTGACGCCGTGCCGCAGATGAAACGTGAAGGTCTTCGCGTCGGCCGATTCGTCCCATGACTCGGCCAGACCGGGCACCAGGGTGAGCGAACCGCGCTCGAATTCGACCAGGGTGTCGTAGACTGCGTGCGCGCCGGCGTCGAAGTCGGTGCTGGTGGTGTATTGCGCGGAATCGAAGCCCGCGGGACTGCCTTCCGAACAGAACACCAAGGTTTTGCCCGCCGCTTGGGCCGTGCCGGTGAGCGCCCCAAGGGCGGCAAGCGTGCAAACCGCAGTGCGGGCCAGCGCGAAGAACGAGCTGGCTGTCGAGCTTTGATTCGGGCTTTGATATGGCATGTAAGGTCGGTAAGGGTTGACGGGCGCTGCCCGGAGGCACGCGGGCGCGCCTAAGTAGTCATGTACTTTACCAACCACGGAATTTTTGACGAAGCGATACGTTCTTCTTTTGATATGTCGAAAACCGTCGTCGGGACCTGGGGCGGTTTCACCCGGTTCATCGGACGGCCACAGGTCCTTCCAGCCTGCGGGCTGCAAATATTTCCCGGGCGTTTTAACATGTCGGACCGGGCGCTCCCGCTTTCTTCCAGCTTCTTGCTAAAGTTACCGATTAAATACCGGTATGCGGCCCACGCCCTCCTAGGCAGTACAAGAGAACATGAAAAACGTTTCTGATTCACCGGCAGCCACTGCCGTAGCAACCCACGAAGAATGCGTCGAACTCGTGGCGAAGGCCACGATTCCCACGCGTTACGGCGTGTTTGAGTCGCATGTGTATCGCGTGAAAAGCACGGGCGCCGAGCATCTGACGCTTGTCATGGGCGATGTCAGCCATGGCGAATCCGTGCTGTGCCGGCTGCATTCCGAGTGTGTCACGGGCGATGTATTCGGCTCGTATCGGTGTGATTGCGGCGAGCAACTGGACCTCGCCATGCGTTATATCGCGGCTGAAAATCGCGGTATCTTGCTGTATCTGCGCGGTCATGAAGGGCGCGGCATCGGGCTGGCGAACAAGATCCGCGCGTATGCGCTGCAAGAGCAGGGGTACGACACCGTTGATGCCAACCTGCATCTCGGTTTGCCCGACGACGCGCGGGAATATGATTCGGCCGCCGCTATCCTGCGTGCGCTCGATGTACGGTCGGTGCGCTTGATGAGCAACAATCCGTCGAAGTTCGACACGCTGCTCAAGCACGATATCCCGGTCTGCGAACGAGTGGCGCTGGCCATTCCCGTGCGGGAAGAAAACGAACGCTACATCAAGACGAAGCAGGTCCGCTTTGGCCACTACTTCGATGAAAATGAATAGTTGACCGCGGGGGTAGCGGTAGTCCCCCGGGTCTCAGGTTGCGTCGTGGAAAATGATGCCGACCGTATGCCGGTGCCCCGATCTCAGCCGGCTCACGCCATGCCTGAGATTCACGCGATACGCTCCGCGCGTTCCGTTCACCGGCCGGTTATGCACGGCAAAAATCACGGCGTCCCCTTGCACTAACGGCACGACTTCGGCCCGCGACTGCATGCGCGGCCGCTGCTCGGTCATCACAAACTCCCCGCCCGTAAAGTCACGTCCCGGTACCGACAGCAGAACCGCGAGCTGAAGCGGAAATACGTGCTCGCCGTACAGGTCCTGATGAAGGCAGTTGTAGTCGCCTTGCGCGTATTGCAGGATCAGCGGTGTGGGGCGAAGCTGGCCGGCCGCGTGGCATCGATCGATAAAAGCGGCGTGGTCCGGTGGATACCGGGTGTCGATACGCATGATCTCGTTCCATCGATTAGCGATTCCGACAAGATGCGGATACGTCGCGCTGCGTAACGTACCGATCACCTCAGGCAGCGGATAAGCGTAGTACTTGTACTCGCCGCGCCCGAAACCGTGGCGCGCCATGACCACGCGGCTTCTATACAACTCGTCACGCACATAAAGCGCTTTCAGCGCGTCACATTCCGCGGGCGTGAGCAGGCGCTGGACTGTTGCGCAGCCGAATTCATCCAGTTCCTCTTGCACCGCATGCCAGTCGACGGCGTTCACGCGAGCTTCTATATTCGTCGTCAGGGCATCCATTGGCAGTTTCTCCATGCAGGTTTCGATGCCCCCAATGTCCGCTGCCTCGGGTTTCAAAACACTCCGGATGTTGCGTTCATATTAGTGATCTGCACAATCCTCTGATGAAAATACTGACGCCTTCCCGCTCGCGCGCTCCTAGTGCTCCACTGACGGTGATTCCACTGCGGCGGAATCGCGCGATGCCGCGTCGCGCAGGCGGATGATCGTCTGCCGCGACGTGCTGAGCACCCGTGCGATTGCCGTCACGGTGCTGCCTGCGGCAAGCGCCTTCAGCGCTTGTTGCCGCTGTGAATCGGACAACGAGGCGGGACGTCCCTGATGCATGCCGTCCTTCTTGGCGATCGCGGCCGCGTCGAGTGCGCGGGCGCGTTTGGCATCGCGCTCCAGTTCGGCGGCAAGCTGGAGCACGCGGATTGGTGAGCCTTCACCGCTCGCGCAAAGATCGGCTTTGCCTACGTCGAGGCAGATGGCGTGCGCCCCTTTTGCCGCCAGCGTGGTGAGTGTCGACACGGCGTCGCTGATGCTGCTTCCCAGGTATCCGAGGCGCGTGACCACCAGTGTGTCGCCGGGCTTGACGCGGCGGATGGCTCGCTGGAGCGCGGGGCGCGAGGTGGCGTTCACGGCATGACTGCAGTGATCGACCAGCACGTACCCCATGTCGACCAGGAAACCGGCTTCGTCGATCTGGAACAGGTCGTTGTCGCGGCCGTCCTGATTGCCGGCGGTATTGACGTACACAATGAGGGTCACGAGGCGCGCTCCAACTCCAATAATGCCTTGCACGGCCCGCCGGCAACGGCGCCGGCCACGCCGGTCAGCGGCTTGGGCCATGTTAGCAAACTGTCGGGCGACGCGCCTCCGTGGTGTGCCGGACGATTTCCACTCGCCACCACGAAGGCAGCAGGCGGCGCACGTCGGCGCGGGCAAAGCGGTCGTCGATGAGATACAGCACCCCTTCATCGGTCTGTCCTCGAATCACGCGCCCTGCAGCCTGTACCACTTTCTGCAGCCCGGGAAACAGATACGTGTAGTCGTACCCGGCGCCGAACTCCTCGTCCATGTGCACTCTCATTTGCTGGTTGACCGGATTGAGTTGCGGCAGTCCAAGCGTCGCGATGAACGCGCCAATCAACCGCGTGCCCGTCAGGTCGATACCCTCGCCGAACGTTCCGCCGAGCACGGCGAAGCCGACACCACGGCCTGTTGGTGTGAAACGCGCGAGAAAAGCTTGCTGGTCCGCTTCGCTCATTGAACGCGATTGCGTCCACACCGGAATGTCCGGGTACTCGCGAAGCAGCGCGCTGGCGACCTGATCGAGGTAGTCGAAGCTGCTGAAGAAACTCAGGTAGTTGCCGGGCGCGCGCCGGTATTGAGTTGCGATAAGATCGACGAGGAACGGTACGGACTGCTTGCGATCATGAAACCGCGTGGAAACATTCGCTATGACCCGCACCTGCAACTGGTCCGCATGAAAGGGCGATTCCACATTTATTTGCAGGCAGGTTTCGGGAAGACCCAGCATGTCGCCATGGAAATGCATGGGCGTGAGCGTCGCTGAGAACAGCGCGACCGAATGAGCGCGGGAAAAACGCGATTTCAGGTGCGGCCCCGGCACGCGGTTGCGCAGGCACAGAACGGTGTTGCGCCGCGTGGAAGAGTGCGGGGACAGGGTGGTATCGAAGAGCGAGTGGGTGTCGAAGCGCTCGGCAATTCGCACGAAATGGATGGCATCGAAGTAAAAGCGCAGCATGTCGGGATCGAGGCGATCGGGCCCCGCGGGTTGCGCGCCCACCAACTCCGTCAATTCCCCCACTACCGCGATCATGTTTTCCAGCGCTTCAATGAAGTGTCCGGGCAGGTCGGCGTGCACGTCATAATCGGTTGCCTGCTCGCTCGAAATGATTTTCCATTCCTGGGCGATCCTGTCGAGCGCGCGCTTCAGCGGGGGCGGCGCGGTGCGGCGCACGTTGCGAAAACGCGCTTCATCCAGCGTCGCCGAATACATGGCGCGGGCGCGTTCAACCAGGTTGTGCGCTTCGTCCACCAGGACGCCGACGCGCCATTCCCTCGACACCGAGAGGGAATACAGCATGGCGTGGGTATCGAAGTAATAGTTGTAGTCACCGACAATGATGTCGCTCCATTGCGCCAGTTCGTGGCTCAGATAGTACGGACAGACGTTGTGCTCAAGGGCAACCTCGCGCAATACCCGACGGTCGAGTTGCGCCGCCTTGAGCGCGGCCTGTCGTGCGGCGGGCAAGCGGTCATAAAAGCCGCGCGCGAGCGGGCAGGATTCGCCGTGGCAGGCTCGGTCGGGATGCTCGCAAGCTTTGTCCCGCGCGACCAGTTCGAGCACGCGCAGCGGTGCGCCGCGGCCGAGCGTGGTGAGGGCATCGATAGCAAGCTGGCGGCCTGAACTCTTCGCGGTGAGAAAAAATATCTTGTCGATCTGTGCAGCAGGCCATGCTTTCAACAGCGCAAACAAGCTGCCCAGCGTCTTGCCTATACCGGTTGGCGCTTGCGCCAGCAGACTGCGTCCGTGCAGCGCGCAACGGTAGATTGCCGCCGCCAGTTCCCGTTGTCCGGGATGCAACGACGGATAAGGGAAAGCCATTTCCGCCAGCGCGCCGTCCAGTTTGGCGCGATGTTCGAGTTCCTGTTGCGCCCAATCCAGAAAACGCGCGCAGTGCTCGCGAAAGTGGTCGCAGAGTGCGTCGGCGGATTGCAGTTCGGTGAAGACGGTCTCCTTCTCGCTGGCAATATTGAAGTAGACGAGGGCAACGCGGATCTCCTGCAGGTTTAGCGTTTTGCAGCACAGCCAGCCGTAGATGCGCGCTTGCGCCCAGTGCAGATGCCGATGGTTGTCAGGGATCGCGCTGAGCTTGCCGCGGTACGTCTTGATCTCTTCCAGCTGGTTCAGGCCCGGGTCGTAACCGTCTGCGCGTCCGCGTACAAGCAGGGGACCGAAGGTATCGGAGAGGCTTAACTCGGATTGATAACGCTCGCCGCGACGGGCGGTGACGAGCCTATGCCCGGCCATGCCCTGTTGCGCGGTGGGCGAAGGCGTGAAGCGCAGGTCGAGGTCGCCGCGCTTGGCGGTGAACTCGCACAATGCGCGTACCGCGATGGTGTAGACGGGCTGGTCGGGCATATTTACTGTATGGATATACAGTAAATATTATCACGATGCGATCAGCCGGAAACATCGCGTGGAACGCCGGTGGCCGCAGCCTGGAACGGGTGAAGGTAACGCTCACGCCGCTGCGACGGCAGGCATGCAACGTACACAATAAATTACGGACTCGCATGTCCCGAAGAAATGCCGCGTGAATATAATGAGCGCCGCCTGTATTCCCGCAGGTAAAAACCCATGATCGAATCTCCCGGCGCAGCACGAGCGCGTGGGTACCGCGTGACGCTTCGCCCGGCCGCTGTAAAGCGCGTTCGTTCGGACGCATAGTGGTATCTTTAATCTGTCAAAGCACCCCGAACCGAGGCCCCTGGAGTGAGCGAAACTACAACATCAACGGTGCCGCCGGCGGGAGAGGACGCACCGGGCGAGGCTCATAGCTCGAGTTCGCTGGGTTTCCCTGTTGTCGGGATCGGTGCTTCCGCAGGGGGCGTCCAGGCGCTGCTGCGCTTCTTCGAGAACGCGCCAGCCGACATGGGCATGGCGTTTGTCGTGGTCCTGCACTTGTCGGCGAAGCATGTCAGCAGTGCGGACAAGGTGCTGCAGAACGTGACCCGCATGCGCGTGTCGCAGGTCAACGGGCCGACGCAGATAGAAGCGAACAATGTCTATGTCATCGCACCGGGCAAGAACCTGACGATGGCCGACGGTTACCTGAACGCGCGTAATGCCGAGCCCACGGCGGGGCGGCCGGTCTCTATCGACCGGTTTTTCCGGAGTCTGGCCGATGCGCATGGCCAGCGCGCGATGTGCATCGTGATGTCCGGTACGGGCAGCGACGGCGCGGTCGGCATTGCCAGCGTGAAGGAAAAGGGGGGCGTGACGCTCGCGCAGGAGCCGAACGACGCCGAATACGCGGAGATGCCGCAGAACGCGATCCTGACAGACCAGGTCGACCTTGTGCTGCCGGTGGTCGAGATGCCGCAACGGCTGCTCGACATATGGAACAACGCCAAGCGCATCGCCCTGCCCGAACTGGAACCGGCAACGCCTGGTCCGGCCGACCGGGCCGGCCGCCAGAGTGAGGCCGAACTTGCGTTGCAGGCCATTTTGGCGACGCTGCGCACCCGCACCGGCCACGACTTCCGTTTCTACAAGCGGGCGACCATGCTGCGCCGGATCGAGCGGCGCCTGCAGGTCAACGGCGTGCCGGACCTTATTGCCTACCGCGACCTGCTGCGGGAAAACCCACGCGAAACCGCGGCCTTGCTCAAGGACATGCTGATTGGCGTGACCGGTTTTTTCCGCGACAGGGAAGCGTTCGAGTCGCTCGAGCGCGGCGTGCTGCCGGCCTTGTTTCACAACAGGGCCGAAGGCGACCAGGTTCGCGCGTGGGTCGCAGGATGCTCGTCAGGCGAGGAAGCGTATTCGCTTGCCATGCTCTTGTCCGAGCAACGCGATGCGTTGCATTCCTCAGCCAGTATCCAGGTGTTCGCCACGGACATTGACGAAAGCGCGGTTGCGCGCGCACGAGCCGGACTGTATCCCGAGTCGATCATGACCGACGTCCGCCCCTCTATGCTGCGGCAATTTTTTGTCAAGACCGATTCGCGCTACGAGGTGGTGAAAAGCGTACGCGAGAAAATACTGTTCGCGATGCACAACGTACTGCGCGATCCGCCGTTTTCGCGGCTCGACCTGGTTTCCTGCCGCAATCTCCTGATCTATCTCGACCGCGGCGTGCAGAACCAGGTGCTGGAGATGTTCCACTACGCGTTGTGCCCCAACGGGTATCTGTTCCTGGGCAGTTCGGAGTCGGCGGACTCGGTGGAAGACCTGTTCAGTGTGGTCGACAAGAAGAACCGGATCTACCGGGCGAAAGCGGTAAAGCCGTCGAACCGACCGTCGATGGGGTCCCCCTTGCTATTGATGCAAGGGCGTTACGCGCGCGACGAAGAGGCGGGGTCCGCGCTACTCCCGGGGCGCCGCAATTTCTCGTTCAGTGCGTTACACCAGCGTGTGCTCGAGCAATACGCGGCGCCTAGCGTGATTGTGAACCGCGACTCGAAGATCGTGCATATGTCGGACAACGCGGGACGTTTCCTGCGGTATGTCGGAGGCGAACCCTCAAGCAACATGATTGCCGTCGTGCTGCCCGAACTGCGGCTCGACCTGCGTACCGCGCTGTTCCAGGCCGCGCAGACGGGCAATAGCGTGGAGGCCCGGCGCGTCAAGCTGCAGCGCGACGGTCACCCTTCATACGTCAACATGACCGTCCGCCCGTTCCATGACGCCGCCACCGACGCCGATTTCCTCCTCGTGCTGTTCGACGAGGTCCAGGAAGCGATGACGGAAAGCAAGGTGGTCGTGGAGCATCAGACGGGCAATGACACCGTGATGCAGCAACTCGAACAAGAGCTGCAGTCGAGCAAGGAGCAACTGCAGACCACGATAGAGCAGTACGAGACGTCGACGGAAGAGCTGAAGGCGTCGAATGAGGAATTGCAGGCGATCAACGAGGAGTTGAGATCGGCGACGGAGGAACTCGAAACCAGCAAGGAAGAGTTGCAGTCGGTGAACGAGGAACTCATCACGGTCAACGCGGAACTGCAGGCGAAGATAGAGGAAACCGGCAAGGCCAATGACGACCTGCAGAACCTGATTACCTCTACGGACATTGCCACTATCTTCGTCGATCGCGCGATGTGCATCAAACGCTATACGCCGAGCGCGGCCACGGTGTTCAACCTGATCGGCGCGGATGTCGGGCGCTCGTTGTTCGACATCACGCACCGGCTCGTTTATCCCGAGCTGGCCGACGACGTGAGTGCGACGTTCCAGTCATTGCGCCTGACCGAGCGTGAGGTCGCCACCTCCGACGGCCGCTGGTTCTTCGCGCGTGTGCTGCCCTACCGGACGGCGGATGATCGGATTGACGGCGCGGTGCTCAGTCTTGTTGAAACCACGGCGCGCCGCCGCGCGGAAGCGGACGTGCGGGCGGGCGAAGAGCGCCTGAGGCTCGCGGCGCAGACGACGAACGACTTCGCGATTCTTGTGCAGGACCTTGAGGGCCGCATCGTCAGCTGGAATGCCGGCGCCGAGCGCGTTTTCGGTTATACGGCAGGGGAAGCGATCGGGCAGAACATCGACGTGATCTTTACGGTGGCGGATCAGCAAGCGCGCCTGCCGGCGCTTGAACGCGAGGCCGCGCAACGCGACGGGCGGGCTGACGACGATCGCTGGCATGTCGCAAAGGGCGGCCGCAAGGTGTATTGCAGCGGCGTGGTGACACCATTGTCCGATCCGAAATTCACGGGCTACGCGAAGATAGTGAGGGACCTCACGGACCGCAAGACACAGGAAGACGCGCGGCAGTCGCAACTCGCGGAGGAGCGTGCGGTGCGGGCGCAGGCGGAGGCGGCGAACCGGCTCAAGGACGATTTCCTGGCCGTGCTGTCGCATGAATTGAAGCACCCGCTCAACCTGATTCACGTGAAGGCGGAGATGTTGCCGCGCATCCCCGAGGCGCGCGGCGTACCGGCCATCCAGCTCGCGGCGGACGCGATCCAGCGGGCCGTGCTGGGTCAGGCGAAGATCATCGACGACTTGCTGGACCTGTCGCGCGTGCGTACCGGCAAGCTGGCGCTGAACCTGGCGACGGGCGACGTCGCGGCCATGCTGCGGACCATTGCCGATGCGATCGAGGCTGACGCGGCATCAAGGGGCGTTGCGCTGTCGTTCGAGGGTCTGGATCAACCGGTCTGGACCAAGGTGGACGCCGTACGCTTCGACCAGATCGTGTGGAACCTGTTGAGCAACGCGCTGAAGTTTACGCCGCGGGGCGGCTCGGTTTGCGTTCGCCTCACGTGCGAGGAGGACGAGTTGCGCATTGACGTAACGGATACCGGGCTGGGGATCGATGCATCGCTGTTGCCGCATATCTTCGAGATGTTCTCCCAGGGAAGCGAAGCCCGCCGCAAGACCGGCGGAGGCATGGGCATTGGCCTGGCGCTGGTCAGGCAACTCGTGGAGATGCATGCGGGACGCGTGCTCGCCCATTCGGACGGGGCGGGGCACGGCACGCGGATGAGCGTCTGGCTGCCCCTGGTCGATGGCCGTCCCGTGGGCAAGCATCTGCCGGACGCGCGCAGCGGATCGCTGGCGGGCGTGCGTATGCTGGTCGTCGACGACGACTCCGAGACCGCGAGTGCATTCGCGGCTTTGCTGGAACTCGAAGGTGCGCTGGTCGCTACCGCACACGACAGCGAGGACGCCCTCGCGCTGCTCGAACGCAACCACGTGGACCTGTTGGTCTGCGACATCAGCATGTCCGGCGTGGACGGTTACGAATTCATTGGCCAGGTGCGGGCGAATCCCCGCTTGGCCCAATTGCCCGCCATTGCGCTGACAGGCTACACGGCCGGCGCCGGCGACCAGCGTGCACGCGGGGCGGGTTTTGACTTGACGTTGACCAAGCCGGTTTCTCTTGACGCGCTGATTGCCGCCGCCGAGCAGGTGTTCTTCTGGCGCGGCGCACATGGCGGCAGGCATGAACATGGCTGATGACTGATGGGTAAGGTGGACTGCTTCAAGCGCGCTATTTGTGAATGTCGGCGCGCAACTGCGTTACGTCGCGTGTCGTGATGGGCGACGCGTTATTGCCCCACGTCGTGCGGATGAACGTCAGCACTTGTGCCATTTCCGTGTCGGTCAGCTTGTCCGAGTAAGCTGGCATGTTCTTGCGCGGCGGCCCTTGTTTCGTGGCGGGAGAATTGCCGCCTTCGACCATCAGCCGCGTTAGCGAGGTGGTATCGGCGCTCAATACGGCGGGGTTGCCCGCGAGCTTCGGATACTTTTGCGGCGTGCCTTCTCCCTCTGCTCCATGGCACTTCGCGCAGAAGGACAGATAGATCCCCGCGCCAGGACGTTCGATGTTGCCCGTGCGTGTGGCGGCGGTAGTCTGCCGTGCAGCGAGGGACTGCGGCACGTAAGCCCCCGATGCGCGCCGCGGCGGCAAGCTTTTCAGGTAATGCGCGATCGCGTTCAGATCGTCGCCGTTCATGTACTGGGTGCTGTCTTCCACCACCTGGACCATGCTGCCGAACGTGACCAGTCCGCCGCCATGCCCTGACTTGAGAAACGCCGCGATCTCCTGTTCGCGCACGCGGCCGAGGCCTGAACCGCTGTCGCCGGTCAGGTTCGGTGCGAACCAGTGATCGTTCACGCCGCCTGTCAGATACTGTTCCGACGACTCGGTATAACCGCGTTCCTCGTACGCGGGACCACGCGGCGTGTGGCATGCGCCGCAGTGTCCCAGCGACTGCACGAGATAAGCGCCGCGGTTCCACTGGGCGTCGTGCTCCGGATGCGGCGCATACGCTTCGTTCGGCGCGAAGGCGAGGTTCCAGAACACCAGCGCCCAGCGCTGGTTAAAAGGAAACGGCAGGCGGGTGGGCGGCGGCGGCTTCGAGACCGCTTGCACGCCATGCATGAAGTAGGCGTAAAGCGCTTGCATGTCGTTGTCGCCGATCTTCGAAAACGACGGGTACGGCATCGCTGGATACAGATGCTTGCCGCCGCGCGCGACCCCTTCGCGCAGCGTCCGCGCGAAGTCGTCGTAGGTGTACTCGCCGATCCCGTATTGCTTGTCGGGCGTAATATTGCTGCTAACAATTGTGCCGAACGGCGACGCCATGCCCAACCCGCCCGCGAACGGCGCGCCGCCTTGAGGTGCGGTATGGCAGCCGGCGCAATCGCCGGCTCGGGCCAGGTATTCACCGCGTGCGATCAACGTTTGATCGGGTTGAGCCGTCTGAGCGGTCGGCTGTGCGTGCGCTTGTTCCGTCAATGCAACGAGGCAAGCGAGAAGGGCGGTGGCACGTTTCATCGGCGTCACCACGGTTTGCAAGGCGAGACGATCAACGCGGCCATCGCAGTCACGAGCAGTCCGAGAACGAACATCGGGCTCGACAGGATGGCGACGCGAAACAGGAATCTCCCGGCCCTGCGGTCGGGGTTAGTGCCCGATCCCTGGCGAAGGGTCCGCCAACCCCGCCACGCGGCTGTGAGGCCGCCCAGCGCCACCGCCAGACACACCAGGCTCACTGCGCCAATGTAAGCGCCCAACGCGTGCAGGTCCGGATGCACGAGCGGGTCCTGCGCCGGGTAACAAGCCTGCGCCGCGAGCGCTTCGCATACGCAGATCTGCACGATCCACGCGAGCGGTGCACCGAGCAGCGCGTAGATCTGCTGCAGGGCATACAGGATGCGTTCGCGGCGTGCCGTCACGGCGTGTCTCCTAGAGCACGTAGGGGCTGATATAAAGCGTCGTGAAAATAAACAGCCAGACGATATCCACGAAATGCCAGTACATGCCGCCGATGCTCAGGACGGTATGGCGGCGATCGTCGAAAAACCCGAGCGCGGTCCAGGCAAGCAGCAGGATCAGCACCACGAGCCCGGCCACCACATGCAGCATGTGGAAGCCGGTGATGGTGAAATAGAGCGAGCCGTAGAGATGCGCCGAGGGTCCGTACGGATGGTCGTGCCACTCATTGAGCTGCACGCCGACGAACAGCACCCCGAGCACGATCGCTACGCTCATCCACAGCATCGCCATGCGGCGGCGCTCATGCTTGACCGCACGCTCGGACAACACGACAAACACGCTGCTGGTCAGCAGCACGGCCGTATTGAAAAGCGCCGGGCCCATCTTCGGCAATCCGTCCGGCGGCCATTTGCCGCCGCCTTGCGAGTACAGGTACAGGTAGCTGAAGATCAGGTAACCAAACAGCGCGGCCTCGGTCCCGATCAGCGTCCACATGCCCCACCAGCCGCCCGCGCTTTGTCCTTTGCCGCCAACCGGCAGAGGGCGCTTCATGTCGATGACATCAGCCAAGTGTTTCTCCTTGGGGTTCACGTTGGCCCAAAGGCGCTTCGGGCCACATCCATGCGGTTAGTGAAACGGCGAAACCTGCCAGCATCAGAAGCGCAAGCCACCACACGTGCAGCAGCATCGCGGCGAAGATCAGCGTGGAGAACAAGCCGACCAGGAAGGGAGCGTACGAGTCGCCAGGCATCTTGAGGATGGCGTCGGGCCGTCCGTCGAGCGCGCGGGTGGCCAGTGCCTCGCGGCCGTGATCGAGGATCAGTCCCTCGTCGAGTTGCGTTCGCGCCCGGGATGGATCGTCGTGAAAGAGCCGTTCTTCCCAGAGCGGATGGCCGCTTTCCACCACCGGAATGGTCGCGAAGTTGTAGGGCGGCGGTGGTGACGAAACGGACCATTCGAGCGTCGGGGCATCCCATGGATTGTCGCCGGCAACGGGACCGCGTTTATAGCTCCATAGCACGTCCGCGAGAAACATCAGCACGCCGGCCGCGAACACGAACGAGCCTATCGACGTGATCATGTTGACCGTATTCCAGCCCATGTCGCCGGAATACGTGTAGATGCGCCGCGGCATGCCGAGAAGGCCGGCTATATGCATCGGGAAGAAGCCGAGGTTGAAGCCGACGAACGAGACCCAGAATGTCAGCTTGCCGAAGCGCTCGCTCATCAGGCGGCCGGTGAATTTCGGAAACCAGAAGACCACGCCGCCCATAACCGGAAACACGTTGATGCCGAGCAACACGTAATGCAGGTGTGCGACGACGAAGTAGGTATCGTTGAGTTGCCAGTCGAGCGGCACGGCGGCCGTCATCACGCCTGAAACCCCGCCAATCACGAACAGCAGCACAAAGCCCGCGAAATAGAGGAATGGCACCTTGAACACGGGGCGCCCGGTCCAGATTGTCGCGATCCATGCGAAGGTGGCGACCGCGCTCGGGATCGAGATCACCATGCTGGCGGAGCCAAAGAACGCGAGCGCCAGCGCGGGAATGCCGGTGGCGAACATGTGATGAATCCACACGATGAAACCGATCACCATGGTGGCGACCGTCGACAGGGCGACCGGCGTATAGCCGACCAGCGGCCGGCGGCAAAAGACCGGCAGCGCATCCGAAACAATGCCCATGGCGGGCAGCACGACCGCGTAGACCCACGGATGGGCGAACATCCAGAACAGGTGTTGCCAGAGCAGCGGCCGGCCGCCGTTAAGGACATCGAAGAAATGGGTGCCGAACTGGCGGTCGAGCCAGAGCAGGAAGAACGCAAGGCTTACCGCCGGCACCGCAAGCAGGTTGCCGCCGGATGCCGTGAGCGTGCCCCATACCAGCACCGGCACACGATCAATGGACATGCCCGGCGCGCGCATGCGGATGAGCGTGACCACGAAGTTCGCCGAGCCCACCGTGGTCGACGCGCCGAGCAAGACCATGCCGAGTGCGTAGATATCGATGTTCGGCCCGGTGTTGTATTCGAGCCCCGAGAGCGGCACGTAGTTGAACCAGCCGGCATTGGGCGCCTGTCCAAACGGAAAACTCGAATAGAGAAAGATGCCCGCGAACAGGAACAACCAGTAGGAAAGCGCATTGAGGCGCGGGAACGCCATGTCGCGCGCACCCAGAATCAGCGGCCACAAATAGTTGGAAAATCCGGACAGCACGGGCAGCGCGTAGAGGAAGATCATTGTCACGCCGTGCATGGTGAAAAGCTGGCTGTATTGCTCGGGTGTCAGCACGGTGGCGTTGGGGCGTGCAAGTTGCACGCGCATGATCAACGCTTCCACGCCGCCCATCAGCAGGAACACAAAGGCGGTGACCAGGTACCGCAGTCCGATGCTCTTGTGATCGACCGTCGACAACCATCCTCGCCAGCCCGGCGGAGCTTCCCAGATATCGGCGAGGCGCTTTTGCCTGGCGCTCCCGGGCGGCACGCGGCCGCTCTCTGGAACACGTGCATCGGCAGGCAGGTTGCTCATGAAGCGTCGCTCCTCGATGACTATTTGAGTGTCGCGAGATACGCGGACAAACTCGCCGCTTCGTCGCGTTTCAGCGCAATGGAAGGCATCAGCGAGTCGGGCTTGATGCGCTGGGCACCGGTGATCCACGCGAGCTGATTCTGTGCGTTGTTCAACAGCGCGCCGGCCGCGATCAGCCGCCGCGAGTTCAGATGGGTCAGATCGGGTGCCTGCGCGCCTTGTGCATCCGTGCCGCGGATCACATGACAGCCCGCGCACTTATCGAGGAATAGCGCTTTGCCCGCGGTCACTGCAGCATCGTTCGGCATGTCCGGCACGCGCGCTTGTTGCGCGCTCCATGCGGCGAAATTGGCGCGGCTCTCGGCCACCACTTCGAACGCCATATGCGCATGCTGTGCGCCGCAAAACTGCGAGCATTGCCCGCGATACACGCCGGGGGCATCGGCCTGAAGCCATTGTTCGTTGGTCTGGCCTGGAATCGCCTGGGTCTTGCCCGCGAGCCTGGGTACCCAGAATGTGTGGATCACGTCGGCGCTTTTCAGCTTGAACCGCACCGGTTCGCCGGTGGGAATGTGGATCTCGTTGGCGGTGACGAAACGCGCGGAGGCGGTGGGCGCGTCGTCGTAGGCGACCTTCCACCACCAGTCGTAAGCGGTCACCGTGATTGTGAGCGCGGGAGTGTCGGCTGGTGTCGCAACTTGATCGAGCGTGAACAGCGCATAGACCAGCATGGCGATGAGCGCGGGTACGGAGAGACCGACGCCGATCACGATCCAGCGTAACCCGCTCGTCCCGTGAGCGAGTTGCCGCGGCGGGACGTCCGGACGCCGCCGCAGGATAGCGGCGCTCAGCAAGCCGCCGACAATCACGCAGACCGCAACGCAGATTGCAGTGAAAACCCAGTCGAGCCGAAGCGTCGGTCCAGCAGCCGGCCCGGCCGCGTGAAGGAAGTAGTTGAGCGGTGCGCCGTCGCTGACGTGCACCTGAGATGCCACTCCGGCGAGCGGCATCTCAGCTCAGCTTGGGCGTGGTTAACGACGACGATGACGAGGACGAAGGCTTGCAACCGTGGCGGCAGGGATCTGACATCGAGTGCTCCGGGCGGGGGTATCGAGTGTGAATCGACGAACCCGGCAGCAATCGACGTACCCTGACGAGTCGCTTTCAGCCGGTCGCTTGCCTGATCGCCCGCCTGAGCAACGTACGGCAATGACGCGCAATCTGCCGCTCTTCCAGCGTCTCGATCACGTCGAACTGAACATCGAGAAATTCGAGTCCGTCGCAAATGCGTTCACGCACGGTCGCGGCGTGCTCGCCAATCCCGCCAGTGAAGACCACGCGGTCGAGCCCCCCCATCAAGGCGGCATACGCGCCGATGGTTTTGCGCACAGCAGTACAGAAGATATCGATGGCCAGTTCCGCGTCGGCGTCGCTGCGTTGCAGAAGCGCCTGCATGTCATCGTTCGAATCGGAGAGACCCTTTAGGCCGCTTTCGTGATTGATCAGATGTTCCAGCGCGTCGGCATCTAGCGAACCGGTACGCATCAGATAGACCAGCACACCGGGGTCGAGGTCGCCGGTGCGCGTTGCCATGGGAATGCCGCCTGTTGGCGTGAGACCCATGGTCGTATCGATTGAACGGCCGTCGCGGATGGCGCACAGGCTTGCGCCGCTGCCCAGATGCGCGACCACGAGGCGTGCGGGAAGGTCGTTGCCGAGTGTTGCGACGATCGACTCGTACGACAGGCCGTGGAAGCCGTATCGAACGACCCCTTCGCCAGCGTAGTGCTTCGGCAGCGCCAGGTGGGTGGCACGCGCGGGCATGGTCCGGTGGAACGCGGTGTCGAGGCAGGCGAAATGCGGCACGTCGTTGAAAATCTGCTGCGCCTGCTCCAGCAGCTCCAGCGCTTGCGGCAGATGCAACGGCGCGAATTGCACCGCATCGCGCAAGGTCTGTTTCACCTCGGGCGTGATGAGCGCATGGTCGGTCAGGTGCGGACCGCCATGCACTACCCGATGCCCCACTGCGGCCAGCGGCTGGTCGAGATGCGCATGCAGCGCGTCGGACACGCGCTGCAACGCGTCGTGCTGCGACTCCATCACGTGGCTTTGCGTGACATCGATCGCGCCATCCGATGAACGCATGGTCAGCGAGCCGTCATCGCGGCCGATGCCCTTCGCGCTGCCGCTCAGCCACGGGATTTCGTCGTCGCCGTTCGACGTGGTGTCCGATGTTTTACCGGGCAGATACACACCGAATTTAAGCGACGACGAACCGCTGTTCAGCACCAGGATTCCAAGGGTCATGGTCTCAGCCTTTCCAAACCCAGTTACGGATTTCATCGCGGTCAATACCTTCCGCATGGGCGTAGATAATGCTCGCGTTGATCTGGTCCTTGAGCCAGTTCTTCGTGTGAGCGCCGGTATCGCGAAGCCGCGGCACGCGATCGATCACGTCGATACACAGCGAAAAGCGGTCGACCTGGTTGATGATCGCCAACTCGAACGGCGTGTTGATGTTGCCGCGCTCCCGATAACCATGCACATGCATGTTCTCGTGATTCGTGCGGTTATACGTGAGCTTGTGAACGAGCGACGGATACGAGTGGAAGTTGAAGATGACCGGCTTTTCGCGCGAGAAAATGGAATCGAAATCGCGACTGGACAGACCGTGCGGATGATCGGTGTCGGGCATCAGCCGGAACAGGTCCACCACGTTGACGAAGCGGATCTTGAGGTCGGGGAAATGTTCCTTCAGGATCTCGACGGCGGCGAGCGATTCCATGGTGGCAATGTCTCCGGCACAGGCCATCACCACGTCCGGTTCGCTGTTCTGGTCCGTCGATGCCCAGTCCCAGATGCCGATACCCTTGGTGCAATGCGCAAGCGCAGTTTCCATGTCAAGGTACTGCAAGTGCGGTTGCTTGTCCGCGACGATCACGTTGATATAGTCGCGCGAACGCAGGCAATGATCCATTACGCTTAACAGGCAGTTCGCGTCGGGCGGCAGGTAAATACGTACGACTTCTGGACTCTTGTTCGTGACGACATCGAGGAAACCCGGGTCCTGGTGCGTGAAACCATTGTGATCCTGACGCCATACCAGCGAGGTAATCAGCAGGTTCACCGAAGGTACCGGCGCCCGCCAGTCAAGTTCGAGCTTCGATTTTTCCAGCCACTTGGCGTGCTGGTTGAACATGGAATCAATCACGTGCACGAATGCTTCGTAGGTCGCGAATAACCCGTGCCGGCCCGTCAGCACGTAACCTTCGAACCAGCCTTCCAGCGTGTGCTCGCTGAGCATTTCCATTACGCGGCCGTCAACCGATAACGCGCCGCCATCGCTGTCTTCCGGCTTGATCTCGGCGAGCCAGCGCTTGCCCGACGCTTCATACACGCCGTCGAGTTTGTTGCTGGCGGTTTCATCGGGACCGAACAGCTTGAAGGTGCTCATGTTGCGCTTGATCACATCGCGCAGCCAGGTCGCGAGTACGAACGTGGGCGACTGGTACGTGCTGGCTGGACCTTTCACCTTGAACGCGTAGTCGCGGATGTCGGGCAGGTCCAGCGAGCGCCTGAGCCGGCCGCCGTTCGCATGCGGATTTGCGCTGATGCGGCGGTCGCCCTTCGGCGCGATTGCGCGAAGTTCTTCAATCAGCGTGCCGTTTTCGTCGAAGAGTTCTTCAGGTTTGTAGCTGCGCATCCACGCTTCCACAATCTTGAGGCTCTTCGCGTTGGTCACCGGATCGAGCACCGGCACCTGGTGCGCGCGCCAGAAATCTTCGACCTTGTGGCCGTCGACTTCCTTCGGACCGGTCCAGCCTTTCGGCGAGCGCAAGACGATCATCGGCCAGCGCGGACGCGTGGTGTCACCGGTCGAACGCGCATGAGCCTGGATCGCACGAATCTCGCCGATGCAAGTCGCCAGCGTCTCGGCCATCAGTTGGTGCATGACGGCGGGGTCGTTGCCCGAGACAAAGTGCGGTTTGTATCCGTAGCCGGTCATCAGCGCTTCGAGTTCTTCTTGCGGAATGCGCGCGAGGATAGTCGGGTTCGCGATCTTGTAGCCGTTCAAGTGCAGGATGGGCAGCACCGCGCCGTCGACCACCGGGTTCAGGAACTTGTTCGAATGCCACGAGGTGGCGAGCGGGCCGGTCTCGGCTTCGCCGTCACCCACCATCACCGCCACGATCAGGTCGGGGTTATCGAATGCCGCTCCGAAGCCGTGCGAAAGGCTGTAACCCAGCTCGCCGCCTTCGTGTATTGACCCCGGCGTTTCAGGGGTGCAATGCGAACCAATGCCCCCGGGCGACGAGAAAGCGCGGAACAGGCGCAGCATGCCGGTTTCGTCGGCGCTGCGATCCGGATAAACCTCGGAGTAATAACCTTCCAGATATGAGTTCGACAAGGTTGCAGGTGCGCCATGCCCCGGCCCCGAGACATACATGACGTTCAGGTCGTCCTTCATGATCAGGCGGTTCAGGTGCACCCAGGTGAACGACTGACCGGGGTCCGAACCCCAATGTCCGAGCAAGCGCTGCTTGATGTGCTCCGCCTTGAGCGGTTCGCGCAAGAGCGGGTTGGCGCGTAAATAGATCATGCCTACCGACAGATAATTGCAGGCGCGCCAGTAAGCGTCGATCTTGCGCAATTCATCGGGGGAAAGGGGAAGGGAGCGGGGCGTTGCCTGTGTATCCATATCGTGTCCGTTGTATCCGGTGGTTGGAAGGCGGTGTCACTCGATTCGGCGGGTCACTCTTGCGGGTCGCTCCTACTAAGACTAAGGCATGCGGGCGCCAAGGCATTCTGCATTGTGCCGCGTGCGGCGGAATCACGGTCAGTCACGACCATGACATGGATCAAAGGCAATGCTATGACTGGCGGTTTGTACGCGGGGAGCTTGCATGCAGGAGCGGGTTGAACCCGACGGCCGGTGCTGTCTTGCGCGCGGTTTTAGCCGCTCTTCTGCCGCGACGACCGCCTGATAACTGGTTGATCAGATCGCTGTCGGGCTCGCCTTCGGGTTCGCCGTGCTTTCCAGTATTGATACCACCAATATGCCCGATCACCGCAAAAAATTCCTTCGATGCATTGCGTAAGGTTCGTCCCGGCATCATGGTCATGGCGACCACTTCGTGCAGCGACTTATTGTCGACAGTACGAAGCCGGGGCGGGGAGTTCCAGTCGATTGCGCTGTTTGCAAAGCCGACTATGACGCGTTGTAGCACGGCCGGGGAAAGCACGCCGCCGTCGTAGAGGCCGATCAGCGTGGCCTCGGCGGCGGCGAACAATCCGTTGGCCAGGACGGCACGTTTTGCCATCAGTTTTGCGATCCAGGCGTGCCTGGCGGAGTTTCGTCTCCGGGATTGAGATCGATGTTGTCGGGCATGGCGCCTCCTTGGTGACCGGCAATGCGCATCGCCTGAGCATGCCTGAAGCGCAGTGATTTTGTGCAGTAGCAAGGCGCGTTCCACCGATGTATTCCACCGGTATTTTCACCCAGCAATCATGGCTTTCGGCCGAACGCTTCGCGCAGGCGTTTCTTGGCGTTATCCAGGATGGTCCGACGCGATTTCGGCAAGTTTCGTCCGGCGCGATTGATGTAGAAATTCAGCATCGACATGGCGGACTGGAACGGCGTGCCTTTGCGCCGGTTGCTGCGCGTGGACGATTTCTTCAGCGAATCGGCGATCTCCTGGGCGCTGCCTTCCTTGAAAATCGCATGCTCGATGTCCATTGCATCGCTCGTTTCCACCACGTGGCGGGACCAGCGCTTGGGGTTCGAACGGCTTGAATGCTGCTTCGGTTTTGGCTTTGCGCGCGCATGTTTCTGACGCGTGGTCTTGCGCTTGCCGTTGCTGCTGGATGCGGTCGCCATGTCTTCCCTCCCGGGCTATTTAGGGTGCTTCTGAATCAATCGATGGGCGTGTTTGAAAGCCTCAACGATCGCGCGATACGCACTCTCGCGCGTCGCGGCATCGGGGGATCGAAGCGCATACGATGGATGAAAGGTCGCGATGACCAGACGCCCGTCGTGTTCGATCGCGTCCCCCATCGACGCCTGCAATTTCACGGTCGATTTTTGCAGTACGGACTTCAATGCGGTCGCACCTAACGCAACGACAACCTTGGGATCGTGTTCCGCCAACTCCCGTTCGATCCAGTAGTGGCACGCCTCCACTTCGCGTTGCGCCGGGGTCTTGTGCAAGCGTCGCTTGCCACGCGGTTCCCACTTGAAATGCTTGACCGCGTTGGTCACGTACACCTGGCCGCGGTCCACGCCGGCTTCATCGAGCGCTCTATCCAGCAATGCACCCGCGGGACCGACAAACGGCTTGCCCTGCAGGTCCTCCTGATCGCCGGGTTGTTCGCCCACGAGCATCAGCGGCGCATGCCGTGGACCCGCCACCTGGAACAGCTTGCGTGGCCGCCTCCCACAACACGCAGCGGCGGCATTGATCGAGATGCTCCGGTTGCTGGTCCGGACGAATGCCTATGGGCCGGGTCGCCATGACTGCATCAACCGGCAGCGGCGCTGCGCGCTTGCGCCAGCGTCAAGGTGGAGCGCATGGCTTCCGCCAGCCGCGCGGCAGGGGCTTCGCGGTCGCATGCTACCGCCGCTGCAACTTGGCCATCCTTCATCAGATAGGCGATGAACGCCTGAGCATCGAGATCGCCATCGATCACGACTTCGTCGTGCTCGCTCGCATGGCCGAGATATTCGAGGCGCTTGCCGAAGTGATAGGTCCAGAAATACGGCACGCCCGTGTAATGCTCGTCGCCGCCGGCCATGTTCAGCGCGGCGACACGTGCGTGTTGCTGGGCGACGCGCCAGTGTTCTATGCGCAGTGTCTTGTCCGAGCGCGGCAGGGGGAATTGCGCGATGTCACCGGCGGCATAGAGACCGGGTGCGGCATGCATTGACGAATCCACGGGAATGCCGCCGTCATCCGCCAGCTCGACGCCGTGCAGGAAGTCGGTAGCAGGGCGCACGCCGGTGCCGATGATCACCACGTCCACCGGCAATTTCTCGCCATTATCGAATTCCGCTTCGCTCACGATGTCATCGCCCAGGAACCCTATGACTTTGGATTGCATGCGGAAGACCACGCCGTTTTTCTCGTGCAGTCGTTGAAACATCCGGCCTAGTTCATCGCCGAATTGCGAGCCCAGCGGCACCTTTCCCGGCGCGGCGACCGTGACGTCCATCCCTCGTTTTCTCAACGACGAAGCCACCTCCAGTCCGATGAAACTTGCCCCCACGATCAGCGCTTTCCTCGCGCCTTCGAGTGATGCAAGAATCATCTCTGCATCGTCTCGCGACCGCAGCAGGAAAACGCCGGACAAGTTCGAACCGGGCACATCCATCGGCTTGGGGATACCCCCTGTGCAGATCAGCGCGGCGTCGTAATCCAGGGTGAGGTTGCTGGACAGGTGGATTTGCTTCGTGCCGGCATCGAGTTTCACGACGTACGCTTCAACCCGTTCAATGCGCTGTGTCGAAAGGAAATCGTCGGGCAAAAGCGGGGGAATTTTCTCCGG
This sequence comes from Caballeronia sp. LjRoot31, assembly GCF_964253885.1. Classification (NCBI taxonomy): domain Bacteria; kingdom Pseudomonadati; phylum Pseudomonadota; class Betaproteobacteria; order Burkholderiales; family Burkholderiaceae; genus Caballeronia; species Caballeronia sp. LjRoot31. Next base: position 1,811,640 of record NZ_CAXURX020000002.1, on the reverse strand, counting down.
CGGCATGTCGCCGGCAAGCACGAACTTGCTGAGCGCCGTGCGATCGTAGGGCATGCCGTGCTCGGGTCCGATCAGCACAAGGCGGCCATCGAAGCCGGCTTCGCGCAGCGTGGCGCAGGCGGCCGCGCCCGCTGCACCCGCGCCGATCACGGCCATCGTGCGCGTGTCTGCGGCCGGCGTGTGCGCGGGCCCGGTTTGCGCGTGCGGTGAAACAAGTACGTTGCCGTTTTCAATGACTACCGGATAGCGTTGCAAACCGGTTAGCGGCGGCGGCTCGATCAGGCTGCCGTCGGCGACCGCGAACGTCCCTTTATGCCATGGACAAACAATGCGTCCATTGCATATCGCGCCCTGCTCGAGCGGCGCGCCGGCATGCGGGCAATCCGCTGAAAACGCATGGACCTGGGCGCCTTGCCGGACCAGCAGGATGGCGGTGTCGGCAATGCTGACGCGCGTGCCGCGGTCCTCTCGAAGATCGTCGAATCGTGCTGCTTGTTGCATGGAACCGGCCATGTCGCACTCCCGTCAATCGTTCTTCAGCCTTCAGCAAAAAGCGGGCCGTCGAGTTTGGGCGATGCGTGAATGACCTTTACTATCTTTTTCCTGTGAATCCTGTGAACGAAGCGTCCCTCACGCTGCGATCCGGCCGAGCGATGCCGACCCGCCGCGTACGGATTGAAGAATGAGCGTCGCGAGTTGCTGCACCGGCGGCGTGGACGTGGCCGATGCGCGCACGAGCGACAACGGCACCGTCGGCAGCGCCGGCAATCCCAGATCCCGGCCTTCGAACGCGCTGACGGAAGCGGGCAAGCCATAGCGCGTGCGCACGGTCAGTCCAAGGCCTGCTGCCGCGGCGGCCCACAGGCCGGAGAGGCTCGGACTCGTGAACGCCACCCGCCAACGGATATTCGCGCGGTCGAGCGCCTCCGTGGCGGCGCTGAAAAACAGGCAGGCGCGATCGAACGCGACCAGCGGCAGCGGTTCTGCTGGATCAGGATTCCATGGCAAGGTCGATGAACCGATCCAGCACATCGCGGGCTCGGCGATCATCTCGTGCCGGTCGCTGCCTGGAAGTTCATGGCTTAACGAAACCGAGTCGTCCCAGATCAGGGCAAGGTCGAGGTCGTTCGAATCGATCCGGCTGAGCAGTTCCGTGTTGCGCGCGACCCGTGCCTCGATCCGCACTTTCGGATGCGCCCGCGAGAACCGGCCCAGGACGTCGGGCAACATGACTTCGCCGAAATCCTCCTGCAGCCCGAGCCTGATCCAGCCTTCGAGGTCGGGACCGCGCACGGCGGCAGCGGCTTCGTCGTTGAGATCGACCAGCCTGCGGGCGAACCGCAGCATGGTTTCGCCCGCTTCGGTCAGCGCCAGGTTGCGCCCGGCTTTCTTGAACAGCGGCGCGCCCGACTGCTCCTCCAGCTTCTTGATCTGCGCGCTGACGGCCGAGGTCGAGCGCCCGACGCGGTCCGCCGCCTTCGCGAAGCTTCCCAGCTCCATGCCGGCCACGAAGGTCCGTAGTGAAGCGACATCGAAATTGGTTTGCGACATGGTTGATCGTCCTGTTTCGTCGAATCATTGTTTCGATATTACTTGATATTCAGGATGATGATAAACCGCGACACTGGGTTCATCGAAAGCATTCAAGAGAGAAAAGCATGGAAACTCAATGCGCAATCCCCTTGCCGACAGCAGTGCGGCGCGAACTGGGCGCGTCGCACCGATGGAAGGTGCTCGGCGTCGGCGTAGCCGCGAACGTTAGTTTTTCGGCTGCCGCCGCGGGCATTCCCACGACCGCCGTCTGGCTGCGCGCCGATTATCACCTCGGCAACGCAGCGCTTGGGTTGGCGCTTGGGGCCATGGGGCTGGGCGCCGCGCTCTCGGAATTGCCGTGGGGTGTGGCGACCGATCGCTGGGGAGACCGCCCCATCTTGCTGACCGGGTTGGCCACGACCGCCGCCGCGTTGCTCTCCATGATGCTGTTCGTCGTGCCGTCGCATGCGGCTGTTCCGGGTTTGTTGTGGCTGGTGATGTCGATGTGCCTGGTCGGTCTGGTCGGCGGGAGCGTGAATGGATCCAGCGGGCGGGCGGTCATGAGCTGGTTCCAGGAAGGTGAACGTGGTCTTGCCATGAGCATTCGCCAGACCGCCGTACCGCTTGGCGGTGGCCTGGGCGCGTTGATCCTGCCCTGGCTTGCCTCCACCGGAGGATTCCGCCCGGTCTACGGCGTGCTGGCGGCCATGTGCGCGGTTTCGGGTGTGCTCACCTGGCTTTGGCTGCATGAGCCGCCGAAGACGCCTGTCGCAGCGCATGCCGGTTCGAATGCGAGTTCGCCTATGCCGGCCGTGCCCGCGGTCGGTCCGCTGCGTGACGGGATGATTTGGCGTGTCGTCGCCGGCATCGGCATCTTGTGCGTTCCACAGTTCGCGGTGGTGACTTTCGCCACCGTGTTTTTGCATGACTTCGGGCATGTCGGCATAGCGGGTATTACCGCGACGATGGTCACCGTCCAGCTCGGCGCAATGATCATGCGCGTTGCAAGCGGCCGTTTCACCGATAAACGCGGCAACCGGCGGGCGTATTTGCGCGGATCGACGCTAGTCGCGGTGGCGTCGTTCGTGGTGCTGGGCGCTGCGGTGGCGTCGGGTCACCGGTTGCCGGAAGCGTTGCTGATGGTGCTGATCGCGTTCGCCGGAATCTGCGTGTCCGCGTGGCATGGGGTGGCCTACACGGAACTCGCGACGTTGGCCGGAAAGGATCGCGCGGGCACGGCGCTCGGGATGGTCAATACCGCCGTTTATCTCGGCTTGTTCCTGACGCCGCTGTGCATTCCGCATTTGCTCGCGATCGGATCATGGGGCGTTGTCTGGATCGCTGCGGCTGTCTGTGCACTGGTTGCTTATCCGCTGTTTCCGAAACCGGTGAAGTCAGTGAGGAGGTCAGTGAAGCCGGCGGCGCGGGTGTCGTGAAGGGTTTCGGAATGGGTTTGGTTGCGGGCCTGGTCGGTTTGAGGAGGGTGGTTGATCGTGTCCTACCGCCTTCGCTGGCTTCCCATAATCGCCGATACGAATCGAACCATTCGCTCGCATCTTTCAAAATGTCGGTTAGCCGAACGGGCTCGTGGCGCATGCTGCTGCGGCAAGGAATTGGCGACCCCGTCCAGCTACGGTTGATGAGCAAAAAGGCCGCTGCGGCGAGCCGGCACGGGCGACGTTGCGCGTCACGATCGCGCACGATCAGCCCGGCATGCTCAAGCACCCGGAGATGCCTGGACGCAACGGTGGGCGTCATGTCGAACGGCTCTGCAAGTTCCGATACCGATATCGATGCCTCGCCTCGGGCACGCCGCGCAAGGATTGCCCGCCGGGTTGGATCGGAGAGCGCCGCGAAGGTCGAGTTAATGAGGTCGGTGCTCCCGCGCGCGCTTGATGGTTCGTGAGATCAGTGCTTTGCTAGCCGCTCGTTATGGTTGAAACAGACGGCCGGAATGTCAAGGTACGGAAGGAGCGTGGGCATTCGTCTACAGGTTTTGGACTGTATTTCGACGATCCGAATCATTGCTTTGGTGCAAACCCGCCGGACCGAGTCGCGCTCCAGCAGAAAAAGCGTGTTGCCGCTACTATTCCGATGATGAAAAATCTGCCGGACTACGCGTCTCGAACGCTTTCAAACCCACTCTACGATTTTGTCGAACGGCATCCGCGGCTGTTCGTTTTGTCTGGTGCTGGAATTAGTACGGAATCCGGAATACCTTGCTACCGGGACACTGAAGGGCAGCGTACCGGTCGAGCGCCTATTTTGCTGAAAGACTTCATGGGCTCGGAGTTTGCGCGCAAACGCTATTGGGCACGCAGCATGATCGGCTGGCCATTGGTCGCGGGTGCCGCACCGAATGCAGCGCATCTCGCGGTTGCCCGGCTTGAGCGCCTGGGGTTGTTCGAAAGGCTTGTCACGCAGAACGTCGATGGACTGCACACGAGCGCGGGCAATACGGACGTGATCGAATTGCACGGCAATATCGGCCGGGTGCGGTGTATGGAATGCGGCGACGAGACTTCGCGGGCGGCGCTCCAGCCACGACTTATCGCCGATAACCCGGGCTTCGTCGGCCTGGCTGCGTTGCCGGTGGCGGACGGCGATGCGCAGCTCGAAGGCTATGATTTCGCCGCTTTTCATGTACCGGGCTGCACGCGCTGCGGCGGCTTGCTCAAGCCGGACGTCGTGTTTTTCGGCGAAGGGGTACCACGGACCCGCGTGGACGCGGCGGCTGCCGCGCTAGAGCAAGCCGATGCCATGCTCGTGCTTGGTTCGTCGCTGATGGTGTATTCGGGATTTCGCTTTTGCGAGTGGGCCGCGCGCGCCGGCAAGCCGATAGCGGCGGTCAATCTTGGAAAGACGCGCGCTGACGCGCTATTGCAACTGAAGGTCGAAGCACCGTGCGGGGCGACGCTCGATGCGCTGGCGAGCGACCTCAACCGTTAGTTTTTCGCTCGCGCCGGTGGACGGGTTTTGGGGGTTTTGGTGGGGTGGGGATGGTGGTTGGGGTTGATGTTGGGTGGTCGGTTCTGGTGTTAGTGGGCGGGGTCAATGCTGGGTTGGTCGGTTCTGGGGCTAGCGGTCGTGGTCAATGCCGGGTTGCTGCTTTCAGTGTTAGTGGTCTGCATGAGTCGGATTTTCTCTTTATCACTATTAGCCACTGTGCGTGGCGGCACGTCATTTCTTTGTCCAAAGCGACAAAGAAACGAAGCAAAGAAAACGCTTTAACCGCTCTACCCTAAGTGTCCACAGCGTGCAGTTTCTATTCATAGGTGCCCCAAAAGCACGGTGCTCGCCAGAGCGACGGATGTGTGAACCCCTCCTTCTCGCGAATCCTGACACGAACACGCTTCGCCCCGTACGCTCTCGGGCAAGCACCATTGCCAAGGAACCGGCGCGGCATCACATGTATATATGGCTGCGGTTTTTTGACGGATTAGCTGCTGGTCTGCGCGGTCATATTCGTGGATCACCGCTTGATGCTCATCTACTACTTCGGTTTTTTGTGAGTTGGTTGCGCGCCTACGCGGTTATTTTCGTCGGTTACCGCCTCATGCATTTTTGGGGCCTCGTTACCCGGCGGGTTGGCGGCGTGGTTCGACGAGAGTACAAATTGATGGTTGGTTGTCCGCGGATAGCGCGGGGTGCCCCTTGGGCAGGTTCAATCACTGGTGGCGAAGCGTGTGGGTATCCGTGTTCGGAGAAGGAGGGGTTCACACATCCTTCGCTCTGGCGAGCACCGTGCTTTTGGGGCACCTATGAATAGAGACTGCACGCTGTGGACACTTAGGGTAGCGTGTTTGAAAGCGTTTTCTTTGCTTCGTTTCTTTGTCGCTTTGGACAAAGAAATGACGTGCCGCCACGCACAGTGGCTAACAGTGATAAAGAGAATATCCGACTCTCGCAGACCGCTAACGCTGAAAGCAGCAACCCGGCACTGACCCCGACCGCTAGCCCCAGAACCGACCAACCCCGACCGCTAGCCCGACAACCCCCGCCCATCAACCCCAAAACCCCGTCCACCGGCGCGAGCGAAAAACTAACTATCGAGTTCCTGCTCGCGTCTCACCCGCGCTTCCTCTTCAAGCCTGATGTCTTCAATTTCCTGCATGACAGCTTCAAGATCCACCGGAGTGGTGTCGACTTCCACGTGACCCGTGAGCTTTGTATCAACAGTGAGCAGGCCCGCTTCGTATAGCGCCCACATTTCCTTACCGTAACTCGCCTTCAGCAATTCCGGCGCGAACTGCCCAAAGTAAGTCGCGAGGTTATCGACGTCACGTTGCAGCATGGCTGCCGCTTCGTTATTGCCGGCGGCATCCACGGCCTGTGGCAAGTCGATGATCACCGGACCGTCGGCAGCCAGCAGGATGTTGTATTCGGACAGGTCGCCGTGAATCATGCCGGCGCACAACATGCGCACGACTTGACTCAGCAGCAGTTCGTGCAGCTCGAGCGCACGTGCGTGGCTCATGTCCACGTCATTCAGACGCGGCGCGACATCGCCCTGGGCATCTACCACCAGTTCCATCAGCAACACGCCATCCGTGCAGATGTAAGGTTGCGGCACACGCACGCCGGCATTGGCGAGGCGGAACAGTGCGTCGACTTCGGCGTTTTGCCATGCTTCTTCCTGCATCTGGCGGCCGTAGCGCGTGCCTTTTTCCATCGCGCGCGCTTGCCGGCTGTTTTTCACCGTGCGGCCTTCCCGGTAAGAAGCTGCCTGCCGGAAACTGCGCTGCTTCGCATCTTTATAGACCTTCGCGCAACGCGTGGAGTCGCCACTGCGCACGACATAAACGGTCGCTTCCTTGCCGCTCATCAACTGGCCGATCACTTCGTCGATCAAGCCTTCTTCGAGCAACGGCAGCAGCCTTTTTGGCGTTTTCATACGGCCACCGCATAGGGGAGGACTTCGCGGAAGCCGCAAAGAGGATGGCAGGCGGGGGGGCAGAAAATTGGAATCATGGCGGATTATAAAGGCAACGCGGATTTGCCCGGGCAGAAACGGTTGCGCGCGGGTTGCGCACGCTCGGGAGGGACCGGTTTTCGCCGGCTCATTCATCCCGCCAACCCTGCGCTGAAAGCGCCCGCACGGCGTCTGCTCCAGCTTGCTCTTTGTCTTGCGGTTCCCTGGCCGATTGCGTTGGGCGATTGTGCTGGCCGATTGCTCGAATCAGCCGCCGAATCAGCCGCCCGAATCAGCCGCGTTGGCTTTGCAAACAAAGCCAACGCATGTCCCCCAACCCCTTCACGCCTCCACTCACATAGCAGGGACGCCATCGGACGCCGCGTTTGCAGGCTAAGCACATTGCCAGCTTAGGAATTTAAACCGGATTTCCCAAAGCTTTTCCGTGCGAATTGTTTATTCCGTCGTGCGAGCCGATATCCCGGAGTACACCCGGCCGATTCCGCCATCGCCGCCCCTTTGCAGCATTGCGAATCGGGGTTCAATACGCATATCGAGGACGGATCGAAAAACGCTTCTATTTTGATGCGCAACTCTGAAAGGGCATTTTAGTATTTGTCTAATCAATCCATTAATACATTGCTATCCATATCAGCACAACCATTTAAAGCGCTTTTATTGGTCCTGTTTAATTAGATGATATTCGAAATTACCGATTAATAATCAGACGTTACAACGTGTTACGTCTTTTTTACTGTCTCAAAACGTTTCGTCTGTGTAACATTCATTCCGACAAGTAGGCAGAACATACGTTCTTTTTCAGTCGCGGCGTTTTGGCGGATTTTGCCAGCGACCCTGCCAGCCTTTCCTCCTGATTCAATCGTTACCGAGTTCCTCCAGGGCGCTTGGGGGAGAAGGTTTGCCCGGTTCAGGTCCATCGCTACGATCAGGCAGCCATTCAAATGAAAACACATCCTTTACTCAGTTATTCAATATATTCAGTTGTGCTAGCGTTGGCGGCATGCGGCGGTGGAGGGTCCAGCGATCCCGCCAGCTCCAGTTCCACCGCGGCGACAACCGGCTCTTCCAGCGGATCCGGCGGGACGGCCGCTGCCACGTCGGGAACGACGGCAGGTACGACAGCCGGTACGACGGCAAGCACTGCTGCCGGCACCACGGGTTCTTCGGGGGCGGCAAGCCCCGCTGCTGTCGTGTCACCTTCCGTGGTCGCGAGCGCCGCGCTGCGCATGACGTGCGCGTCGCCGGTTACTGCAACCAGTTCGTCCTCCAGCGGCGTCATTACAGCCGACACGCCGAGCACCGACGGCACGCGCATGTTTGCCTCGGGCAGCACGTTTCCGCTCGCGATTACCGCCAGCCCGTCGGCCGCTGACACACTCGCGTGGTCCGTCAATGACAGCCTCGGCAACACAGTAGCCAGCGGCAGTTTCCCCGCACCGGCCGGCTCCAGCACCACGACGCTCAGTTGCACGTCGACGCTGGCCGGTTACTTCGCGGTATCGGCGACGCTCGCCAAAGCGGGCGGCGCCGTCCAGACGGCCGGTACGCGCCCGACCGGGATTGCAACCTTTGGGGTGCTGCCCAATGTGACCGCGAGCGTGCCGACCCCGACCTATACACACCAGGAACAGCATCGATTCGGCATGCAAGGGTTCAACGGCTGGACCGCGATGCTCAATGCGCTGGGTATCACGTCGACCATCGATGACCGCGAACTGTCGGCCACGGAGCCGAACGGACCGAATAGCTGGACTCCGAGCGCCACCACAACCGACACCGGTTACGCGTCAGGCCAGATCATGCGGCTAGTTCGGCTCGACGGGATTCCCGCGTGGGACAGCCCGACCGCCGCCTTCAACGACAGCTCCTATCTGCCCACCGACCAGGCGGGGTACCAGACGTACATGAGCCAGGTCGGTACGGAAACCGAAGCGATGCGGCAGAAATACCTGCCCGCAATGGCAAAAAATTACTATCAGGTGACCTGGGAGCCGAACCAGTTCTGGCTGGATACGAACGCAAATTTCGTACAGCTATACAAACTGGTTTATACAGGCCTCCACGCAACTGATCCGAATGCCGTCGTGATGGGTCCCACCGACGCGTTTCCGGCGCTCACCACGCAGCGCCTGCAAACCATGGCGCCGCTGGGTCTGGCCCAGTATCTGGACGGTATCGCCACGCATGGTTATTACGATGCAGGCACGTCGCCGTCGCATCCGCCCGAGCGTCTTGCGACCGACCCGAGTCCCGCGAATGCCGCTAACGCGCTGATGAACGAGATGCGCGGCCTGCGCCAGGAAATGCAGAAGGACTACAAGCCCGGCATGAAGCTGTTCGTGACGGAAACGGGGATCAGCTACGATCTTGGTACGTCGTACGGTCCCAATTATCCGACCTCGAATGTCCTGTTCGCGCAGGGCGCGGTGGTGGCGCGCACGCACATCATCATGCTTGGCGAAGGCGCCGACCAGACCTACGTGTTCTACGGTGCGGATTATCCGGCCGAACCGGGTTACGGCACCTTCTTCGACCTGGCTGACCCGCAGGGCGCGTACGGTGCGACGAACATCAGTCCGAAGCCGGCCGCGCTGGCGATCGCGGCAATGACGCGTGTGCTTGACGGCACGACCACGCTCGGGCCGGTGAACGGCACGCCGTCGGGTGTCTATGCCTATGGATTCCAGCAGCGCGGCACGGGCATTCCGATTACCGCACTGTGGACCCACAACAACGCGGTATGGAGCGCGAGCACCGGCTTCAGCCAGAGCTATAGCGTGAGCTACAACCTGAGCGTCGACGCGGCGGGAACGAGCGGTACGGTGCAGGTGCTGGACTGGATGGGCAACGCGTCGACGGTGGCTTACAGCAACGGCGTAGTCACCCTGAACCTGACTGAGATGCCGATGTACGTGGTGTCGAAGAACGCGAGCGTTGCGCAATCGAACTCGACGGTGCCGCTGGGGTATCTGGGTACCTGAAGGCTGCTTGTGTGCTGAACGTGTGCTGAATAAAAAAACGCTGCTGCGGGTTCACTCGCAGCAGCGTTTTTATTGATACCGCCGGTTTCAGCTTCCGAGTGCCGGGTCGGACATGCTGCTCTTGCCGGTTTCCACGTGTCCTGCAAGACGCCGCACGAAGCTGGTGTCCGAGGCGATGGTGACGCTCAGGTCGTACCAGCCATACGACGCGCGCAGGTCGAGATAGAGGCTTTCGGTGTCGCCGCCACGCACCTGGCGCGTGATGACCGTGCCGGGCGTATAGGCGTTCGCTACGCTGAACGTACAGCTCGTCGTGCCCTGGTTCTTCAGGCGCAACTGCAGGTTGCCATTGGCGACGTCGTAACCCTCGGCGACTTCCGGCAGCGCCTGCTTGTCATTCCACCAGCTTTGCTGGACCGCCGTGCCAGTGAAGCGGCGCAGGAACCCGTTCGGACCATACACGATGAAGTCGTACGTATTGGTTGCGGTCAGCGGGAACTGATCCTGCAGGCGTTTGCCGGCTTCGACGGTATAGCAGCTCGGCGCGGTCTGACTGTTAGCCGTGTACAGGAGGAAGGTCGCGCCGGCATCGCCCGTGTTGATGAAGTCGAAGGTGACGCCTTTGCCCGTATTCATCTGTGCGTGAACAAAGAACTCGTAGGGCAACGCGCGGGTGGGGCGCACGCCGGGCTCCTGTTTCGGGACGGCCTGAACCGCGGGCGGCACCGGCACATAGTCAGGATGACGAATCTGTTGCGTGGGGGCGTAGCCGCTCGTGTCCGGCAAGGTCGGCAATGCGGCGTTCGGGTTCTTGAAATTGAACGCGGATGTCAGGTCGCCGCAGATCGCCCTGCGCCACGGCGTGATGTTCGATTCGGTAACGTTTGCGCGCGAACCAAAACGCGTTTCGATAAATTGAATCACCGAGGTATGGTCGAACAGTTCCGAGCACACGTAACCGCCTTTCGACCAGGGCGAGACCACCAGCATCGGCACCCGTGATCCAAGGCCGTAGGGACCCGCCTGATAGCTGCTGCTGCCCGGGAAGATCTCGTTGACCGTGCTGACCGTGGATTTGCCGTTAGCGGGGGAGGAGGGTGGGAACGGCGGCACGGCGTGGTCAAAGAAACCATCGTTTTCGTCGTAGTTGATCAGCAGCACCGTCTTGCTCCACACGGCCGGATTCGAGGTCAGGATCTGCAGCACCTGGTCGACGTACCACGCGCCATAGTTGGCCGGCCAGTTCGGATGCTCGGAGAACGCTTCGGGCGCGACGATCCATGAAACCTGCGGCAGCGCGTTGTTCTGCACGTCGCGTTTGAGGATGTCGAAATAACCGTCGCCGGCTGCCGCGTTTGTGCCGGTGCGCGCCTTGTTGTACAGCGGACTCCCGGGCTGCGCATTGCGATACTGATTCAGGTAGAGCAGCGAGTTGTCGCCATAGTTGCCAATGTACGCGTCGCTGGTCCAGCCCCACGAGCCGTTTGCATCGAGTCCGATGCCGATGTCCTGATAGATCTTCCACGAGATGTTCGCGCTCTCGAGCACTTCCGGATACGACGACCAGCTATAACCGAGTTCGGCATTGTCGATCACCGGGCCGCCGCCCTTGCCGTCGTTGCCCACCCAGCCGGTCCACATGTAATAGCGGTTCGGGTCCGTCGATGAGTTGATCGAGCAGTGGTACGCGTCGCAAATGGTGAAGGCGTCGGCGAGCTGATAGTGGAACGGAATGTCCTGGCGGGTCAGATACGCCATCGTGGTCGTACCTTTGTATGGCACCCACTGATCGTAACGTCCCTGGTCGTAAGCGCCTTTTCCCGAGGTCCAGTCGTGCGGCAGATCCTGGATGAACTGGTTGCCGAGGTCGGGCGCGCTGGGGCGGAACGGCAGCACTTCGCCGAGTCCCGCAGCAATAGGCTGGTTGAAGACCGGCTGGCCGTTGGGAAGCAGCACGGCGCGGGTATCGCCAAAACCGCGCACGCCCTGGAGCGTGCCGAAGTAATGGTCGAAGGAGCGGTTTTCCTGCATCAGCACGACGATATGCTCGACGTCCTGGATGCTGCCGTGCTGGTTATTGGCGGGTATGGCGAGTGCATTGCGGATGCCAGCCGGCACGATACCTAGTGCGGTGGCGGAACCGGCTGCCTGTGCGGCGGCCCTGAGAAAGTCACGTCGGCTTTTTAAGTTCATGGGTCTCTGTCGGTCGTGGTGGGGGAGGCTTGATCGGGCCCGCCGGCCGCTTTCGTGTCGCCTTGTGTTACTCGGCCTCGTGAATAACCGGGGGCAACAAGGGATCGGAAGCGGCGGCGGGCGGGGCGGCTTGGGTAAGACTGGGTGTCTCTGTTGCCGGCTGGGTTTGCTGCAGAGCCCAGCGTTGTATGTCTGATGATCCGGTCAAGGCGGACGCATCGGCTTGCTGAAGGGAAGAAGACGAAGAAGCGGGTGATGAAGACGGGGAAGCTGAGGATTGCTGCGGCGTGGATGCTGCGGGTTGATCGTGCTCACCGCATGCGGCGAGCATCGTGCACGCAAGCACAGCGCCGCACAGCCAGTCGAGACCAAGTAATCTGCTGAGCACAAGCGTCCTCTGGACGGTTTGCGTGACGGCGCCATGCGCATGCGGATGACGTCGGGAAAGGACACGCCAGAGGATAGAAATTACACGTGTAGGATTTATTAAATAATCGAAATAATATCCATATCGTAATTAAAACGTAATTAAACTGTTTGAATAAAGTAGGGAGTGTTAATCAATAGGGAGGGAGTAAGTCGCGTGGCTAACAGGATTTGCCGGTCGTTTCGACAGTGCCCAAGGTTTGTCCATGCCGCCGTTGTGGAAAGGCAGATGGTTATGAAAAATTCGTTAAAGCTTACGATTTACATGCCGTAAAGAAGTGGGCAGAGGCAGCCAATCGACTGTCACTGGCTGTTATCCGAAGTCCCGCAACGGCGGCTCCTGTGTGCTCGACGAGGAACGCCGGCCGGACCATAACAACATTGTTGCGGTCCGGTCGCACCAGATTCAGTTGATCCAAAAACGCATCTGGTCGACCGGACGACACAGGAGGACACAATGTTTACCGATACGGCGCAGCGGGTCTTGCAATTAAGCGACTACGCGGTGCGCCTCGCGGCCGCACGTGACCAGAGTTACGCGCTCGCACGTGAAGTCGAGAAGTCGCAAGCCACGCTGAACGGGATGGCCCAGGATCCCGCAAGCGATGCCGCCCTTTGCCGTTATGCGGCTGACGCCCTTGAATCCTTGTGCGAGAACCTGGTGCGGCTGTGCGCGCTGACCGACCAGGCGTCGGCGAATGCCGAAGCGCTTGCGGCCTTGCCGCTGAAATTTTTCTCCGATAACGAAGGCGCCGCCGCGGACCTCGAAGCGGCGGTCCTGTCGCTGGCCGAGGCAACGTCGACCGCTGATACCCAGCTTGCCGAGCTTGCGCAAGTCGTGGCGGAGGCGTGCGGCGCCGTCAATGAAATGCGGCGGCCCGCGCAAATCGGGTAAACCCCGGTCCAGGAATTTTGACACGGTAATATGCGGGTATACGCGAGGCGGCAACATGCTTCGCGTGCGTCGCATGCATTGCGTTGGTCTGGTGATCCCGGTCCAACGTTTTGCCTGACGCACCAAACAGGAGGGTTCGCCGCGAGGTGGACTCGTCGTATCGGAACCGGCCACGAGCCGCTACCGACACTTGTCCCGGGTATTACACATGTCCATTGCAGCATCCCTATGCTCCCTTGCGCGAGGTTTCCATCGCGCGCGCAACCACCGGGCCACCACCCGTGGCGCCGTCTCCCCTTCCTCTCGTCTGCTCACCCGCCTGCTCGGCGCCGATCCTGGACTTCTGCGTTTTCACACCGCGCTTCGCAGCGTGATTGCCTGCGTGCTGACGGGCGTAATGACGATCGGCTGGACGGTTCATACGCATCGGCCGCCGACCCTCGCCGCTTTTGCGCTGCTGTTCGCGATGGTCGTGCCGCTGTTTCTCCGCGATGCCACGCCGCGTGCCTGGTTCGGGTCACTTGCTGTTATCTATGGCGCGGGGTCCGCGAGCCTGATCGCGGCAAGCACGCTGGCGGCCTGGCCGCTCATGGCAGATGCCGCATTCCTTGCCGTGCTGTTCGCGGCGATGCTGGTTCAGGCATGCGGTCCGCGTGCGCTTGGCGGCGCGATGACAGCGGTTGTTTCGTTCTACCTAGGGTTGTATCTACATCCGACGCTCGTGCACGTGTTTGCGATGCTCGGGTTGTCGACGATCGCGTTTGCTTGCGTGGCGTTCACCGGTCGGGTGCTGGTGCCGACCCGGCCCGAGGCCACGTTGCGCCGCGCGCTGAGCGCGGTGATGCAGCGTGCCACGGCCGTGCTCGCCGATCGTCGCGCTGATGCGCCCGGCGCGATACGTCATTTGTCGCTGTTAAACGAAGCGGCGCTCGCGGTTGAAGAGCAGCTTGGCCTGTTCGACCTTCCGGGCGCGCAGCGACTGCGGGCGTGCCTGATCGATGTCGAGGTTGCGGCGGCCCAGCATGCTGTGGATGCCAGTCGGCTTGATCGAAGCGATGTTCGTTTGCGGATTGCCCTTCGGCGGTTATCGCGTGCAGGCCGTGACGCGGTGGCGTCTACTGCGCGCGCGGCGAAGACAGGCGTGAAGCGGCCGGTTGGCGCTGCGCTCGTTTGGCGCGATGCGCTTTCCTGGCTGCCCGCTTGCCGCGCGACGACGGCTGCGTTGATCGCCATGCTGATCGGTCATTCGGTGTCGCCGGAGCGATGGTTCTGGGCCGTCATTACGACCTTCGTGGTGTTTCTTGGGACGCGTTCGCGCGGCGATACGATCCGCAAGACCGGTGAGCGCGTGCTTGGCACGCTTGCGGGCGTGGCTGTCAGTGCAGCGCTCGTGGGCGCGCTTCATGGCGCGCCGTGGCTGCTGGTTGCCGCGATGGCTGCGTGCGTGTTCGGCTGGGCGTACTTCATCCTGACCTTGTATGGGCAGGGTGTGTTTTTCATCACCGTGCTGGTTGGGCTGATCTATGGCGAGTTGGGCTTTGCCATTGGACCGCTGATTGAGATGCGGGTGGAGGAAGTGTTCGTTGGCTGCATTGTGTCGATAGCCGTGGCGGTATCGATGATGCCGCTGCGCACGTCGCATCACGTCGATGTCAAGGTGACCGGTGTGCTTGATGCCCTCGATGAGGTCTTGCGTGTTTGCGCTACGAGTGTTGATGGGCTTGAGCTCCATCCGCTGACGGCCATGCGCGCGCTCGACCGGCGCTGGCATGAGTTGAGGGTCGCGTTGCGGCCGTTGCAAACGCAGCGGGTGTTTGCGTGGAACACGCAGATGGAACTTGCGGTCGGGCCGTTGTTTGCGTGCGTTCAGGCGGCGCGCGAACTGGCGCGGGAGAGGGCGCGAGGGGGGGCGGTTGCACCAATTGATGAGGCCCGTGCGCGCCTCGCCGGAGCGATGGTGTTGTTTGCGGCGCGGTCCGGGCGGCGGGGTATGCAGGACTCGGAAGCGGCAATTGCACGGGGGGTTGTTGCTGCGCGTTAGCGGTCGGTCGGGTTCATTGCCGGGTTGGTGCTTTCGGCCTTAGCGGTCTGCGAGAGTCGGATTTTCTCTTTATCACTGTTAGCCACTGTGCGTGGCGGCACGTCATTTCTTTGTCCAAAGCGACAAAGAAACGAAGCAAAGAAAACGCTTTCAACCACGCTACCCTAAGTGTCCACAGCGTGCAGTTTTCATTCATAGGTGCCCCAAAAGCACGGTGCTCGCCAGAGCGACGGATGTTTGAACCCCTCCTTCTCCGAACACGGATACCCACACGCTTCGCCACCAGTGATTGAACCTGCCCAAGGGACACCCCGCGCTATCCGCGGACGACCAACCATCAATTTGTACTCTCGTCGAACCACGCCGCCAACCCACGACGTTTCAAAATCCAAAGGCGCTTAAGGCAGTAACCAACGAAAATAATCGTATGGGGCAGGTAGCCAATTCACTAAAACTCGAAGCGGTAATTCACGTCAAGCTGCTACGGATCAGGCTGCGATCCACGAATACGACCACGTAGACCAGGCAGCCAACCAAAATACCGCGACCGTAAATACGTGTTAGGCCATTTGGAGTCCTTGTCAATCGTGCTTGCCCGAGAGCGTACGGGGCGAAGCGTGTTCGTGTCAGGATTCGCGAGAAGGAGGGGTTCAAACATCCTCAGCTCTGGCGAGCACCGTGCTTTTGGGGCACCTATGAATCAAAACTGCACGCTGTGGACACTTAGGGTAGCGTGGTTGAAAGCGTTTTCTTTGCTTCGTTTCTTTGTCGCTTTGGACAAAGAAATGACGTGCCGCCACGCACAGTGGCTAATAGTGATAAAGAGAAAATCCGACTCTCGCAGACCACCACGGCCGAAAGCACCAACCCGGCACTGACCCCGACCGCTAACCCCAAAACCTCGAACCCCACCCGCTAAGTCCGACCAATGCTCCAGAAACCCAAAACCCGTCCACCGGCGCGAGCAAAACCCTAAGAACTGATAGAGCTAAGCCTAGAAGCGACCCCTTGATGTCCTTAGCGTTATCGTTCGGTTTGAACCCGCTCATGGCGCTGCTAGATTGATGTCGATCCGACACACAAAAGGGTAAGCATGTCAGCCATTCCGGAAAATACAGCGACGCGTCCTGCATCAATCCATCCAGGCGGATCTTCAGACGGATCCTCAGAGAAAGCACCCGCACATATCATCCGTGACGATGCCGAAGCCATTGCGCGCGCCCACGAAGTGGCCGTTCGCCTGGCCGAACATGCCAGCGACCGCGATCGCGAGCGACGCTTACCCCATGAGGAAATCGACTGGTTTTCGCAAGCCGGCTTATGGGCGATCACCGTTCCCAAAGAGTACGGCGGCACCGGCGTGTCCTATGTGACATTGACCGAAGTCATCAAGATCATCGCCGCCGCCGATCCGTCGCTGGCACAGCTGCCCCAGAACCATCTGGGCCTCGTCGATGTCATCGCGCTAACAGGAACCCACGAGCAGAAGCAATTCTTTTTCGGCGAGATATTGAAGGGCAAGCGTTTCGGCAACGGCTTTTCGGAGAAGGGAACAAAGCACGTCCTCGACCTGAAGACACGCGTCACGGCCGAGGGTGACGAGTATGTCGTCCAGGGCACGAAGTTCTATTCAACCGGTGCGCTGTTCGCGCACTACGTGCCGGTCCTCGGTCTCGACGACGAACGCCGTGGCTGGCTCGCCTACATTCCAGCAGGTACGGCGGGCTTGCAGGTTATCGACGACTGGTCGGGCTTCGGCCAACGCACCACAGCAAGCGGCACGGTTATCGCGGACCAAGTGCGGGTTGCAGCATCCCACGTGTTTCCGGCATTTCGCGTATCGGACCAGCCGACGCTCAATGGCCCGATTTCCCAGATCATCCAGGCGGCTATCGATGCGGGTATCGGACGGGCTGCTGTCGACGACACGCTGAAATTCGTACGCGAGCGCTCGCGTCCGTGGATCGATAGCGGCGTGGAGCGCGCAAGCGACGATCCGCTTGTGGTCCGCGAGGTGGGTCATCTTCACATTCAGTTGCACGCGGCCGAGGCGTTGCTTGAGCGCGCGGCGCGTACGCTGGACGCCATTGCAACACAAGCGCATGCGCCAGACGAAGACGATATCGCCCGTGCGTCGGTGGCGGTCGGCGAAGCAAAGGTATTGACCACCGAGATCGCATTGCTCGCCAGCGAAAAGCTGTTCGAACTGGCGGGAACGCAGTCGACGCTTGCTGCGCACAACCTCGACCGCCACTGGCGCAATGCACGCACGCATACGCTGCATGACCCAGTGCGCTGGAAATATCACCTTGTGGGCAACTACTACTTGAATGGCGTCAAGCCGGCGCGCCACCCGTGGAACTGAAACCGGTTTGTCCATAAAACAGCGCCATAAAACAGCGCGGCCCTCGCGTAATCGGCCAAGCCGTGCGGCGGCGCCTTGCCGCTGCGCGTTTTCAGCTTAGCGTTGTCCCCACGCTCTCACTCCACGGAAACGGAAACCATCCTTCATGCTTAAACCTATCGGCCGTTTGTTCGCCGCCGCATTGCTTGCTGGCAGCATCACCGCCTATGCAGCAGGTGGCTTACCCAATGCTCCCGCGCCTTTCAATAAAGGCGGCGTCAGGATCGCGTTGGTCAACTATCTTTCGACCGGCGATTTCTTTCAGGCGTATGAGGCGGGTGCGCAAAAGCAGGCCAAGGCGCTTGGCATCGACCTGCGCATTTACGAGGGCCGTCAGGACGCTGCCCAGCAACGTGACCAGATTCAACAGGCGATCAACCTGGGCGTTTCCGCCATCATCGTGAATCATGGTTTGCCGGAGTCCTTGAAGGACGTGGTGCAGGTGGCGCTCGATAAAGGCATCAAGGTGGTGGCATTTGACGTTGACCTCGGCAATCCGAAGGTTCCGCAGATCGAGCAGAGTGACCACGATCTCGCGACATTGTTGCTCGATCAGGCAGTGAAAGATAACGGCGATGCGTTTGCCGCCGCGTACGTCTATGTGCCGGGTTTTGCCCCGCTTGACCGGCGCGACGCGGTCTGGAAGGCGTTCAAGACCGCGCATCCGAAGGTCCGGGAGGAGGCGCGCTTCGGCACGGTGGATAATCCGATTGCACAGTCCGTTGCCAACCAGGCTGCGGCGGCTTATCGGGCGCATCCAGATGTGCGGGTGGTGTTCGCGCCCTATGACGAGTTCGCTCGCGGCGCAAAGCTGGCGGCCGACGAGGCGGGCATTGCCTCGAAGGTCCGGATTTATAGCGCCGATATATCGACGGCTGATATAGAGGCTATCCGGGCGCCCGGGAGTCCGTGGGTCGCCACTGCCGCGACTAATCCGGCCGTAGTGGGAGAAGTTTCGGTGCGAGCGGCGGCGCTGCTGGTAGCGGGCCAGGACCCGGGGCACAGGATTGAAATAAAACCCGCATTGATCACGCGCGACGACCTCGTCAAGAATGATATCCGCACGATTGCGGATCTTGAGTCCCGGTTTGCAGATTTCAGGCAGGCAGATGTGGCCAAGGCGGGCTGGATTCCCGAGATTCGTGATTAAAGAATAGTTGATTCGCTATCCTGATGATTTATATCATCTACTCCTCGACACGGATTTCATTCGTGACCCACGCAATGAAGTTCGGTGAGGATGTCGATCTGTGTGGGTTTGTCTACGGTAAAGAGCGCGGGTTTTCTTGAGCCACGGTTCGAGCACGGTCAGCAGCGCCAAGCTGCTCGATGAGGGCGTCGGGCTTTTTCCGCGATCAGCTCCTGGAACTGGGCAACCCGCTGGCTGTCCTTGCGTCAAAATAAAAATCCCGCGCAGGCGACTCGCCTGCGCGGGATTTTGTTCAAACGAACTGTGGTGGCTACCTCCCGGCCTGATTAAAGCACCGGCCACCTGTGTTCCCGGCTAAACGGTTCGCCCGCGACTAAAGAGCCGCAGGATGAGCAGCAGGATCACGGCGCCAATCAACGCAGTGATCAGCGACCCTATGATGCCACCGCCCAGGTGCAGGCCGAGCACGCCGCCCAGCCAGCCGCCAATGAACGCGCCGACAATGCCGACGATGATGTCCACAATAATTCCGAAGCCGCCTCCATCAACGATCCGGCCAGCGAGTGCGCCGGCAATTGCGCCAATGATCAGCCAGAAGATGATTCCGTGCGAAACAGGTTCCATAGCTTTCTCCGTCAGGTGAAATCCGCGTAGCGGGCTACCGGCATGGTGATAACGATACTTCGGGGGGGTGTCATTGCTGCGGTTTCCATGTTCCCCTTGAATCAATGGACATCTCGGCTGATGCAAACCGCATGCCTGCAAGAACGATGCGGCAAGAACGACCGATTCACCAGCTTGGCGCTTAACGTCGGCAGACGTCATCGGGCTAAACCCGTACCCGAATGGTCCCTCTACCAGTTTGTGATCCACTTTTGCTATCGGACCATCGAATAGTCGGATTGTTTTGCTATGAGCACACCCCTATAGTTCAGTCATCAGCGGCTTTAAGCAGGCGCCGAAACACGGTGTCGAAACAAACAATCATCCTAAAGACAAAAGGAGACATGATGAACCAGATCGATCTGGCCGGACGGACCGTGGTGATCACCGGTGGCGCACGCGGTATTGGCTATGCAGTGGCGCAACGCGCGCTCGCTTCGGGCGCTGAAGTCGCACTATGGGACATCGATGCGGAACGCCTTGAGCGAGCCCGCGGTGAGCTCGCGAAGGCCGGTAAGGTCAGCGTCGCCGTGGTCGAACTGACGGAAGAGGCATCGGTTGAGCAAGCCACGCAGCAGACGCTGGAAGCGCATCGAAAGATTGATGTGCTGATCAACTGCGCGGGCATCACCGGCGGCAATGGCACGACCTGGGAGCTGGCGCCGGACGTATGGCGCCGTGTGATCGATGTGAACCTGATCGGCCCGTATCTCACCTGCCGCGCCGTCGTGCCGCACATGCTGAAGGAAGGCTATGGCCGGATCGTGAATATTGCGTCGGTGGCAGGCAAGGAAGGCAATCCGAATGCGTCGCACTATAGCGCTTCGAAAGCTGGCCTGATCGGGCTTACGAAGTCGCTCGGCAAAGAGCTCGCCACGCGCGGCATCCTGGTGAACGCCGTGACGCCGGCGGCTGCGAAGACCGAGATCTTTGATTCCATGTCGCAGCAGCATATCGACTACATGTTGTCGAAGATTCCGATGAATCGTTTCCTCCTGCCGGAAGAAGCGGCCTCCCTGATTCTGTGGCTCAGCTCGGAAGACTGCGCTTTCAGCACGGCGTCGGTGTTCGATCTGTCCGGTGGTCGCGCGACGTACTGAAGCCGCTCCCGGGTGCCCCTACAAGCGCGCCCGCTACATAAAAATATCTGGAGACACGCATGAGCGATACCGCTACCGCGGAGGACGCCGTCGTCGCGCGCGTGATGCGTCGGCTGCTGCCGTTCCTGTTGCTGATGTACATGCTGGCGTTTCTCGACCGGGCAAATATCGGCTTCGCGCAAAAAGCGCTGCAGCACGATACGGGTCTGTCGAATGCGGCTTTTGCCTTCGGAGCGGGCGTGTTTTTCGTCGGCTACGCGCTGTTTGAAGTGCCGAGCAATCTGCTGCTGCATCGCGTGGGGGCAAAGCTCTGGATGTGCCGGATCATGGTGACATGGGGGCTTGTTTCCGCAGCGATGGCCTTCGCGCATACGGCCACCATGTTCTATGTCCTGCGCTTTGCGCTTGGTGTGGCTGAGGCAGGTTTCTTCCCAGGCATTGTCTATTACCTCACGCGCTGGTTTCCTCAATCGGCGCGAGCGAGGGCGCTAGGCGTGTTCTATTTCGGCGCGCCGCTCGCCTTCATCTTCGGCAGCCCATTGTCCGGCGCGTTGCTCGACCTGCATGGAGCACTCGGTTTTGCAGGCTGGCAGTGGCTCTTCCTGGTGGAAGGCGTTCTTGCATCCATCGTCGGCATAGGGGCATTCTGGTATCTCGACAACGATCCATCCAAGGCCCGCTGGTTAAATACCGCCCAACGTGAGCTGCTGCTCTCGCGACTCTCCCACGATGCACAGGCAGCGTCGGCGCACGGACCTCGCGGTGTGCTTGCCGCATTGATTGATCCGCGGGTGCTGATCCTGTCGGCGGTGTATTTCCTGATTCAGATGTCCGTGTATGGCGTGATCTTTTATCTGCCGCAACAAGTGGCCGCATTGCTTGGCGCGAACGTGGGTGCGAAGGTCGGTTTCGTCACGGCCATCCCGTGGCTATGTGCGGTGCTTGTTACGTGGGTGGTGCCGCGGTATGCGGATCGCCATGGTCAGCATCGATGGCTCGCCGTGCTGATGCTGGTCATGGCCGGCGCGGGCATCGCGATATCGGGACTCGCAGGTCAACCGGTGATCTCGCTGATCGCGTTGTGTTTCGCGGCGAGTGGCCTGATCGCAGCACAACCGCTGTTCTGGACCTTTCCCACGCATTACCTGACCGGCGCCGCTGCGGCCGGAGCCATCGCGCTGATCAATTCGCTCGGTGGCCTCGGCGGTTTCGTTGCGCCGATGGTGCGCACGGCGGCGGAACGCGCGTATGTATCGACGAGTGCCGGCCTCGTGTTGCTCGGATTCGTCGCCGTGCTTGCAGCGTTGGCAATCATCGTGTTCGTGCGGCCTGCACATGCGCCCGCGTATCCCCGCGTATCCGTATGACAAGCCTCACGACAAGCGTGCCAAAGCGTCCTGAATATTAGAACCTTAACGGAGTCCGATCATGTCCATGCCTACCATCCGCCACGTTCGCGCGTTCACCGTTCGCGGCGGCGGCGCCGATTATCACGACCAGGGCGCCGATCACTGGATCGACGACCATATCTCCACGCCCATGGCGCGTTACCCCGAGTATCGGCAAAGCCGCCAGTCGTTCGGCATCAATGTACTCGGCTCGCTGGTTGTCGAAATTGAAGCGAGCGACGGCACGGTCGGCTTCGCGGTCACCACCGGCGGTGAGATCGGGGCGTTTATCGTGGAGAAACATCTGGCGCGGTTTCTTGAAGGGCAACGGGTAACCGACATCGAAAAGATGTGGGACCAGATGTATTTCGCCACGCTCTATTACGGGCGCAAAGGCATTGTGCTGAATGCTATTTCGGGTGTCGATCTTGCCTTGTGGGATCTGCTCGCGAAGGTTCGCAAGGAGCCGGTGTTTCATCTTTTAGGCGGACCTGTACGCGACGAACTGCAGTTCTATGCAACCGGCGCACGTCCTGACCTGGCGAAGGAAATGGGTTTTATCGGCGGCAAGATGCCGTTGCAGCACGGACCTGCGGAAGGCGAGGAAGGGCTCGCGAAGAACATCGCAAAGCTAGCCGATATGCGCGCGAAAGTAGGCGACGACTTCTGGCTGATGTTCGATTGCTGGATGAGCCTCGACCTGAACTACGCAACGCGCCTCGCACACGCGGCGAAGGAATACGGCCTGAAGTGGCTTGAAGAAGCGTTGCCGCCCGACGACTATTGGGGTTACGCCGAACTGCGGCGCTCGGTGCCGCGCGGCATGATGGTGACGACCGGCGAACACGAGGCCACGCGCTGGGGTTTTCGCATGCTGTTTGAAATGGGCTGTGCCGATCTGGTTCAGCCGGATGTGGGTTGGTGCGGCGGCATCACGGAACTGATCAAGATCTCCGCACTCGCTGATGCCCATAACGTGCTGGTCGTGCCGCATGGTTCATCGGTTTATAGCTATCACTTCGTGGTGACGCGGCACAATTCGCCGTTCGCGGAGTTCCTGATGATGGCGCCGAAAGCCGACGAAGTCGTGCCCATGTTCAATCCGTTGCTGCTCGATGAACCCGTGCCCGCGAATGGCCGGATGAAGGTGCCGGAGACGCCGGGTTTTGGCGTACGGCTCAATCCGGAATGTACCCTTGTGCGTCCTTATACACACTGAAACATTGAAACACTGAGGTTTAACCGTGCTGCTCGACAACAAAGTGGTGATTGTCACGGGCGGATCGCGAGGCATTGGCCGCGCGATTGCTGTGGCGTGCGCGAAGGAAGGCGCGGACGTCGTACTGAACTACTGGGGCGACAACGACCGCTCGTATGGACGGTTGTCGGCCGTGCAAGAGGTGATTGGCGAGATAGAGGCGCTTGGCCGGCGAGTGATCGCAGTCGAAGGAAACGTGGCGCAACGCGAGACGGGACTGGAGCTTGTGAAACAGGCAGTTGACGCGTTCGGTCATGTCGACGTCCTCGCCAGCAACGCCGGCATCTGTCCATTTCACTCGTTCCTCGACATGCCTGCGTCGGTGTACGAAGCGACCATCGGCGTCAATCTGAACGGCGCGTTTTATGTGACGCAGGCCGTTGCCAACCAGATGAAACTGCAAGGTACCGGCGGCGCGATCGTCGCGACGAGTTCGATCAGCGCGCTTGTTGGTGGGGGCATGCAGACGCATTACACGCCGACCAAGGCGGGCGTTCATTCGTTGATGCAATCATGCGCGATTGCGCTCGGGCCTTACGGCATCCGCTGCAATTCGGTGATGCCCGGCACGATCGCAACGGACCTGAACGCGGAAGATCTCGCCGATACCGAGAAGCGTGCGTACTTCGAAAAACGCATTCCGTTGGGACGCCTGGGCGAACCCGACGACGTCGCGCAGTGCGTGACGTTTCTCGCATCGGATCGCGCGCGTTACGTTACGGGGGCGTCGCTCCTGGTGGATGGCGGCCTGTTCGTCAACCTTCAGTGAACGAGCCGGCCGAGTATTTGCGTAGTAAAGCGATGCAGTATTCGGCAGGTTCGCTGAGCGTTTCATGTTTGCGCCGCAACAAGCCGAAGCCCGCGAGGCTTTTGCCGATCTCGACGGGCAGTTCGATCAGCAAATGCGCCCGCAGGTAATCGCGTACGACGGACTCCGGCAGCATGGCGACGGCGTCGCTGTTCTGCAGAAGCTGAAGCGTAGCGAAAATCGACGCGCACTCGACCACGTTGGAGGGCGAAGCAAGCCCGGCCCGCGCAAGCTCTTCTTCGAACAACGCGCGCGCCGGGCTGGTGATCGGTTGCAGGATCCAGGGCCAGGAGATCAGCGCGTCGAGCGAGAGCGTGGTTTCGTGGGCGAGCGGATGCGCGGCGCGCACAACCAGCCGCATGGCCTCGCGCGAGAGCGGTTCGAAGTCGAAGTCGTTATGCTGGAGCGGCGTGGTGAGACGGCCGAGCGCGAGATCCACTTCGCGGCGGTGCAGCAATTGCACCACCTGGTCGCTGGTCTCGCCAAGAATACGAACGTTGAGCAGCGGCCGTTCGCTTTTCAGTTCAGCGATGGCCATGGCGAGCACGTCGGGCGCCGCGCCCATGATCGCGCCGACGGTCAGCTGACCATGACCACCGCGCCGCTTGCTTTCGAGGTCGGCGGCGAAGCGCGTAAGGTCGGCAAGCGACCGGCGCGCATAGGCGAGCGTGGCGACACCGAGCGGCGTGGGCTGCATGCCGCGCGCGTTGCGTTCGAACAGAAGGAAGCCAAACGCTTCTTCTATGTCGCTCAGCATGCGGCTGGCGCTCGGCTGGGCGACATTGATCGTCTCGGCGGCCTGATGCAGGTTGCGGGCGTCATCGAGGGCAACAAGCAGCGCGAGATGCTTGAATTTCAGGCGGTTGACGAGGGCAATCTGGGAGACGTTCTGGGTCATCGGGCGTCCATCGTGTGTTCATTAAGCGATTCGGTTTTGCGATCGGCTGATCCTGACTTCGGATTGTCATGTTATCGGTCGGCGAATTATAGTCGTAACGCGAAAGCCGGGATTCAACCGGTTTCAACACCATAAAAGGCAAGCCGCAATGGAGACGATTGCGTTCAGGATGACCCTCAAACCGGGCCGGCGCGATGAATACGAGCGGCGTCATCGCGACATATGGCCCGAGCTGGCCGAGGCGTTAAGTCACGCCGGAGTCCGCGATTACTGGATTTTCCTCGACGAACCCACCGGGCACCTGTTCGCCACGCTCAAGCGTGAGCGCGGCCACACCATGGACGCCTTGCCCGACCTGCCCATCATGCGCAAATGGTGGGACAGCATGGCCGACCTGATGGAAACAAACCCTGACCGCTCCCCGGTGCAAGCCGCGCTCGTGCCGGTCTTCCATCTACCCTGACGCTTTTGCTTCAGCCTTTGCGGCACGAGGACATATCCATGCAGGTTGTCGATCCGCACATTCACCTTTGGGATCTGAAGACGCATCACTATCCATGGTTGGCGAACCCGGGTAAGTCGTTCGTCGGCGATGCGCGCGAGCTGAAGCATGACTATCTGATCGGCGATTTGTTGCGGGACGCCGGGCCGATCCAGGTGCTGAAACTCGTGCATGTAGATGCCAATCACGATCCCGCCGATCCGGTGGAAGAAACGCGCTGGCTGCAACATGTCGCCGATAACGAGGGCCACGGGTTACCAAACGCGATCGTGGCGGGCGCGGATCTGTCGGCGGACAACGCTCAGGAAGTGCTCGAAGGGCACGCTGCATTCGCCAATACGCGTGGTATTCGGCAGATACTCAACGTTCATGCGAATCCACTTTATGACTACGTGGGCCGGCACTACATGCGTGAACCGCAATGGCGCAAGAACTTCGCCTTGCTGAAGAAGTATTCGATGTCGTTCGACCTGCAGCTCTACCCATCGCAGATGAAAGAAGCGGCTGAACTTGCACACGAACATCCCGACACGCAGTTCATCGTGAATCATGCCGGCATGTTTGTGGATCGTTCTTCGGTGGAAGGGTTTCGTGCATGGCGTGACGGGCTGCGTGCGCTCGCTGCATGTCCGAATGTAGCGGTGAAGATCAGCGGGCTCGCCATGTTCGATCATCAATGGAGCGTCGAAAGTTTCCGCCCGTATGTGCTGGAGACGATCGACACCTTCGGTTGCGAGCGCGCGATGTTCGCGTCGAATTTTCCGGTCGACCGTTTGTTCGCCACGTATGAAGGGTTGTGGAACGCGTATGCGTCGATCATAAAAGATCTGAGCGATATAGAAAAAGACGCGCTTTTCAAAAGCAACGCAGAACGTATTTATCGCATCTGAAGGAGACGGTATGGGCAATAACAATCCGCCTCGGCTTGAGCTAAGGCACGCGAGCAAGTCGTTTGGCCGCGTGCGTGCGCTCGGTGACGGCAGCCTCGCGATGTGGCCGGGTGAAGTGCATGCGTTGCTCGGCGAGAACGGCGCAGGCAAGTCGACCCTCGTCAAGCTGCTTGCGGGTGTTTACCAGCCGGACTCGGGCGAATTGCTGGTCGACGGGCAAGCGCGTACGTTCGCGAATCCCGCTGAGGCGCGCGACGCGGGTCTCGCTGTGATCTATCAGGAACCTACGTTGTTCGCGGATTTGTCCATCGCGGAAAACATCTACATGGGACGTCAGCCGCGCGACCGGATCGGCCGGATTCGCTATGACGAAATGAATCGCGAAGTGGACGCGCTGTTGCAATCGCTTGGTGTCAATCTGCGTGCGGAACGCCTGGTGCGCGGTTTGTCCATCGCCGATCAGCAAGTAGTCGAGATCGCCAAAGCGCTTTCCCTGAACGCGAATGTGCTGATCATGGACGAGCCGACAGCGGCGTTGTCGTTGACTGAAGTGGAGCGCTTGTTCTCAATCGTGCGCGCATTGCGTGAACGCGACGCCGCCATTCTTTTCATCACGCACCGGCTGGATGAAGTATTCGCGCTGACGCAGCGCCTGACGATCATGCGCGACGGCCTGAAGGTCTTCGACGCCATGACCGCCGACATGACCATTGATTCGATCGTCAGCAAGATGGTGGGGCGCGATCTGGATACCTTCTATCCGAAAGCCGATGTCGCGCCCGGCGAGGTCCGTCTGTCCGTTCGTAACCTGACGCGCGACGGCGTGTTCAAGAACATCTCGTTCGAGGTTCGCGCAGGCGAGATCGTGGCGCTGGCGGGGCTGGTTGGCGCAGGCCGCAGCGAAGTGGCGCGGGCGATCTTCGGCATCGACCCGGTGGATGCGGGCGAGGTTCATATCGCGGGCAAGCCCTTGCAACTCGGCCGGCCGCAAGCGGCAGTCCGCGCGGGGCTCGCGCTGGTGCCGGAGGACCGCCGTGCGCAAGGTCTTGCGCTGGAACTCAGCATTGCGCGCAACGCTTCGTTGACGGTACTGGGACGCCTGGTCAAACACGGGCTGATCTCGTCACGCAGTGAAAATGCGCTCGCGGCCGACTGGGGTAAACGCCTGCGGCTCAAAGCGGGCGATCTGGACGCGCCGGTAGGCACGCTGTCGGGCGGCAACCAGCAGAAGGTCGTGCTCGGAAAGTGGCTGGCTACAGGGCCTAAAGTGCTGATCATCGACGAACCGACTCGCGGTATCGATGTCGGCGCAAAGGCGGAGGTGTATAGAACGCTCGCCGAACTCGTGCGCGAAGGCATGGCAGTCCTGATGATTTCAAGCGAGCTGCCCGAAGTGCTCGGCATGGCCGACCGCATTCTTGTCATGCACGAAGGGCGTATCAGCGCCGACATCGCCCGCGCTGATGCAAACGAAGAGCGCGTGATGAGCGCCGCGCTCGGCGCATCGTCGTCCATGTTGGGGAAGGCGGCATGATGACACGACATTCCCCCGCCATGCCCGCCGTGCACGCGCCCAAAACCAAACGCCGCAACCTGCTGGCGGACCTTGTTCGCAGCCGCGAGGCGACCTTGTTTGTCGTGCTAATTGCGCTGATCGCCGCTACCGCTGCGGTGAAACCCGAGTTCCTGAACCTGCAGAATCTGCGCGACGTACTGCTCAATGTATCGATCATCGGCTTGCTCACCGCGGGCATGACCGTCGTGATGCTGATGCGGCATATCGATCTGTCGGTAGCGTCCGTTGTGGGTGTCAGCGCGTATTCGGTCGGCAGTCTCTTCGTGACGTTCCCGCATATGCCGATCGCGGTCGCGATGCTCGCGGGGATAACCATTGGCCTTGCGATTGGCGCGGTGAACGGCACGCTGATCACGTTCGGGCGCGTGCCTTCGCTGGTGGCGACCTTGTCGACGTTGTATATAGTGCGCGGCGCAGATTACGCCTGGGTCCACGGCGGCCAGATCAACGCGACCAGCCTTCCGGATGCGTTCTCGCGCATTGCGACGGGTTCGCTGCTCGGTTTGCCGAACCTCGTGCTGATAGCGGTGGTCGTGTTGTTCGCGATGGGCGTCTATCTCAAGCAATATCGCGGTGGACGCGAGCATTACGCGATCGGGTCGAACCCGGAAGCCGCACGGCTTGCAGGTATTCGCGTAGAGCGCCGCGTGATGATCGGCTTCCTGTTGTCCGGCGCGATCGCGGGCCTTGCGGGAGTGTTGTGGCTGGCGCGTTTCGGCACGGTCGAAGCGAGCACGGCGAAGGGTATCGAATTGCAGGTGGTGGCCGCAGCCGTGGTGGGCAGCGTGGCGATCACGGGCGGCGTGGGCACCATCCTCGGCGCGACGCTCGGTGCGCTCGTGCTTGGCGTGATCAACATTGCGCTGGTGGTGTTGCGTGTATCGCCATTCTGGCAGCAGGCCATTCAGGGAGCGCTGATTGTCGCGGCGATCACGCTCGACACATTGCTGGCGCGCTCGGTCGCGCGCCGCATGATGAGGAAACGCGATCATGGCTAAACCCGATTCCGCATTGACGATGACCCGGCGCCGGCATCTCTCGTGGGAAACCATGCTGGTGGTCGTGCTCGTGCTGGGACTGATCCTCGGGCGCGTGTTGTCGCCCATGTTCCTCTCGAGCGCCAACCTCTCGAACATGCTCGCCGACTTCACCGAGATCGCACTGATCGCCTTGCCGATGACATTGATCATTGTCGCGGCTGAAATCGATTTGTCGGTGGCGTCCGTGCTCGGTGCATCGAGTGCGCTGATGGGCGTGCTGTGGCACATGGGCCTGCCCATGCCGCTCGTGATCGCCATTGTATTGGTCGCGGGAACGCTTGCGGGCCTATTCAACGGGCTGGTGATCGTGCGCTTCAATCTTCCCTCGCTGGCCGTCACCATCGGCACTCTGGCGTTGTTTCGCGGCCTGGCGTATGTGTTGCTCGGCGATCAGGCTGTCGCGGATTTTCCCGCGTCCTATACAGCGTTCGGGATGGATACCGTGGCGGCGTTCCTGCCCATGCCGTTTGTCCTTGTCATCATTGGGGCTGTCGTTTTCACTGTGCTGCTGCAAGCTACGCCGTTCGGACGCAGCCTCTATGCGATCGGCGCGAATCCTGTTGCCGCGCAGTTTTCCGGCATCGACGTGGCGCGGACGAAGCTCAAGCTTTTCATGCTGTCCGGCGCGATGAGCGCGCTTGCGGGCGTGGTCTACACGTTGCGCTTCACCAGCGCTCGCGGTGACAACGGCGAGGGCTTCGAACTGTCGGTGATCGCGGCAGTGCTGTTCGGCGGCGTGAGTATTTTCGGCGGACGCGGGTCCATGATCGGCGTACTTCTGTCGTTGCTGATCATTGGCGTGTTGCGCAATGCGTTGACGCTCTCGGATGTATCGAGCGAGACGCTGACCATTGTGACGGGTGGTTTGTTGTTGTCGTCGGTGCTGATTCCGAATCTTGTTGCACGTTGGCGTGTCATGCGCGAAAAGCGCTTGATGACGCAGACGCTTATCTGAAGCTTGGCTTTTTAAAACCAGCGTGAAGACTCCGGCCATTCATTGAACCGGAGCAGCGCGCGACATCAGGAGACACAAGCATGTTCAAACCCTTCCAGTCCATCCGCGGTCCGGCGTTATGCGCCGCGCTGATCGCGGTGTCCGCGGCGGCGTTGATTCCGGTCAGCGCGAACGCCGCGGACTTGAAAAAAGACCTGAAAATAGCGTTCCTGCCCAAGCAGATCAACAACCCGTACGAAGTGATTGCCGATGACGGCGGTTTGGCGGCGATCAAGGAGATGGGCGGCCAGGGCAAGGTGGTCGGGCCGTCGGATGCGGGTGCGTCGTCGCAAGTTCAGTACATCAACACGCTGATCACGCAGCGCCAGGATGCGATCGTGATTGCCGCGAACGATGCCAACGCGGTTGTTCCGTACCTGAAGAAAGCGATGGCGCAGGGCGTGAAGGTCGTCACGTTCGACTCGGATACCGCGCCCGACGGCCGCCAGATTTTCGTCAATCAGGCGAACTCGGAAGGGATCGGACGGGGGCAGGTGCAGTTGATGTCGAAGCTGATTGGCGGTGAGGGTGAGTTCGCGATTCTCTCGGCTACGCCGAACGCCACGAACCAGAACACCTGGATCAAGTGGATGGAGGAGGAACTGAAGAAGCCGGAATATTCGAAGATGAAGCTGGTGAAGATTGCCTACGGTAACGACGACGACCAGAAATCGTTTGTTGAAACGCAGGGTCTGTTGCAGGCGTATCCGAACCTGAAGGGCATCATTTCCCCCACGACCGTGGGCATTGCAGCGGCGGCGCGTTATATCTCGACGTCGCCGGCCAAGGGCAAGGTCATGGTCACCGGACTCGGCACGCCGAACCAGATGCGCGCGTTCATCAAGAACGGCACGGTGAAGGCGTTCCAGTTGTGGGACCCGGGTCAACTCGGCTACCTCGCGGCGTACGCGGCGGCTAATCTTGCTTCAGGCACGATCACGGGCAAGGAAGGCGACAGCTTCGACGCAGGCAAGCTGGGCAAGCGCACGGTGGGCAAGAGTGGCGAAGTCGTGCTTGGACCGCCGACCACGTTTGATTCTTCGAATATCGACAACTTCAATTTCTAGAGCGAAGTCTGCCGAAGAACGAAAGTATGGGTGGGAAGAAAGGCGTAGTTAAAGACGGGTACCCAATCGTGGATTGGGTACCCGTCTGCGGTTTACGCCGGCAGGATTGAATCTGCGAAGGCTGCAATTCATATAGCGCTTTACGCCAACGACTTCAGTACGTCCGGGTTCCAGTTGTTCAGTTGATCGATACGGCCTTCGCGAACCTTGTTGGCCCAGTCGGCATCGACCAGCATGCCGCGTCCGACCGCAACGAGGTCAAAATCACCGCGGTCCATCAGTTGCAGCAAATGGTCAAGCGAAGCCACGTTGCTACCTTCGCCCATGAGCGTGTCAATGTGCTCGCCTGTCATACCGACGGAGCCAACCGTGATAGTCGGCTTGTCCGAGAGCTTCTTCGTCCAGGCAGTCAGGTTCTGGTCCGACTCGAACTCGGTGTCCCAGAAGCGGCGCGTCGAGCAATGAAAAACGTCTACGCCTGCATCGACCATGATGCGGGCGAATTCTTCGAGTTCCGCCGGCGTGTTGAAGTTCTTCGCTTGGAAGTCCTGAACCTTCCACTGTGAGATACGCAGCGAGACAGCGAAGTCCGGACCCGCCATGCGACGGATTTCCGCCTGAAGTCAGCCGTCACGCACTCTCGACAAGCTACGCGGACGCGTTCACGAGCCTGCTGCACGTACTGATTGTTATCACGCTGCTCTCCGCGTTCACTACGTTTGCCTTTCTGAGCCGCACGCCGGCGCAGGACGACGAACCGGATGCAAACACAAATTCCGAAAAGAAAGCTGTTGTCGATGTAGCGGTGAACGCCTGACAGATTCCACGTTGCACGAGTTGAGGGGCCGTCTCAGGGTGAGGCGGCCCTTTTATCTTGAGCAACCGGCAAGATGTCTGCCACTAATCAGGTTATTATTTTTCAACTTTTCTAAGCGGGTTAAGTGATGAGTGAGCGCGTCGATGCACCCATGGCCGAGATCGCGGTTTTTGTGGCGGTCGCGCAGAGCGGCAGCTTTACCCGCGCTGCAGAAGAGATCGGCAGCAGCAAGTCCAACGTCGGCAAGGCCGTGCAGCGTCTCGAGGCCCGGCTCGGCACCCGGCTCTTCCAGCGCACGACGCGCGCCGTGCGGCTGACCGAAGACGGCGAGACCTACCTGCTTGCCGCACAGCAAGCACTGTGCGGCCTTCGCGAAGCCGAGCAGCAACTCGCTTCAAGGCGCTCCGAGCCTGTGGGCCGCGTGAAAATAGACTTGCCGGCGGGTTTCGGGCGACTGCTGCTGCCGAGCTTCATCGATCTTCGCGCGAAGCATCCCAAGCTTACGCTGGAGATAGCGCTGACCGACCGGATGTCCGACCCCATCGGCGAGGGCTGGGACGTTGTCGTGCGCATAGGCGCACTCCCGGAGGACAGTGAGCTGACCGTACGCAAGCTGTGTGATTTGCGGCTCGGACTTTACGCGTCTCCTGCATATCTGCAGCGTAGCGGCGACGTGAAGACGCTGGCGGATCTGGCCAGCCACGACGCTATAGTCTTCCGGGGACCAACCGGGCGTTTGCGTGGGTGGACGGTCCGGCACGGCGACACCGTGCGCGAACTGTCCCCCGTGCCCATACTTGTGCTTGCCGATGGTCAGGCCCTGGTGGAAGCTTCGGTGACCGGTTTCGGGATCACGCAGATCCTGGACCGGGTGGCTTTGCCGTACGTCAAGTCGGGCAAGCTGGTTCATTTGCTTCCGGAAGCAGACGTCGATGGACCACCGGTGCACGCGATCATTTCTCTCGGTCAGAAGATGGCAGCCAAGACCCGCGCGGTCGTGAATCATCTGGCGGAAACGCTGCAGCAAACCGCGGGATAAGACCGCTGTCGCAAGCTCTCGCGCAGCATGATCAGGAGGGCGCGATCTCTGTTCAAAAAGAGCGAAAAGACTTTTCGCCGATAAGGGCTTTAACGCGCAACGCGCCGCGGGTAATCTATGCCCAACCCTATCTCCTCGATGTTGCCACACCCTGGGCCAGGGACTTCGCTCTCATCAAGCGGAGTCCCGATTAAATTGCGGCGGTACGCAGCTATCCCCACTTGAACTTTGTCCGATTCGCGGACGCACTCTGTGTAACTAAAGCGGTCATGTACGCCCGATTGCGCTCGTGACGGCCGCAAAGAGCGCAATGGCGACCTTCAGGACTCGTGCCTGCGCCAGCGCAAGGGAGCCGATGCGAAGCCGGCTTCTCACCTGTCGGCAGATCGCACGATGAAGCCAGTGAAGCGGCGTTGTCAGGCTCTGGTGAGGCATTTGAATCTTCATCTCTCTACTCCCGATACTTCAAGTGACCGAGCGCCCATCCGATACTCCGGATGGGCGCTCGGTTTGCTCAATGACATCACGTCCACTACTACTTCTGGGCGAGCGACGGAACATCGGTGGCGGCCATTGCATCGCCCCATCCGCCACCCAGCGCGCGGATAAGGTTGACCGTCGCCGCAGCCTGCACGCCCTGTAACTGCACCGCGGCGCGACGGGACTGCAGCACCGTACGCTCGGCGTCTATTACGTCGAGGTAGTTGACCGCACCTTCCGTGTACTGCGTCCGCGATAACTGCGCCGCGCGAGCCGAGGCATTGACGGCTTCTGCTTGCGTCTTTGTCTGGTCCTCGAGAATGCGCATATCGGACAGGTTGTCTTCCACTTCGCGGAACGCAGTCAGCACCTGCTGACGGTAGTTCGCCACGTCCTCGTCATAAACGGCGCGCGCGTTCGCGAGGTTGCCCTTGCGGCGGCCGCCATCGAAGATCGGGATGTTGAGCGACGTGCCCGCAAGCGGCCCAAGCAGGAACGCACGGCTGCTCCATTTGAACAGATCACCGATTGTCGCTGACTCGAAACCGCCCGCGCCCGTGAGCGTGAGGGACGGGAAGAACGCGGCCTTCGCCACACCAACCCTGGCATTCGCCGCGGCCATCGCACGCTCGGCGGCGGCGATATCCGGTCGACGCTCGAGCAGCGACGACGGCAAACCAGGCGGTATACGCAGGGTCACCGGCTTGAGTGGATCAGCGGCCATCGAGAACTCCGCAGGGGCCTTGCCAAGCAGCACGGCGAGGCTGTGTTCGGATGTCGCCCGCAAGCGCTGGACCGTCATCGCGTCCGAGCGGGCCGTTGCCAACTCGGACTGCGCACGTGACACATCGAGTTCGGTAATCTCCCCTTCGGTGTAGCGGCGCTGAACCAGCTTGAGTGCCTGCTCCCGCAAGTCGACCGCCGACGCAAACACCTGGCTCTCCGCGTCCAGTTCACGCAGCGCGAAGTAGTTCTGCGCGACGTCCGCCTGAAGCGCCAACTGCACCGAGCGGAAGAGGGCTTCGCTCTGCTGCATGTCGGCCTTCGACGCATCGACCGTCGACGTGACGCGACCGAACAGGTCCACCTCATACGACACGCTCGCCTGTGCGCGCCAGAGGGTCTGCTGCGGCACGTTGGTGCCGTCCGGCTCGAAGAGCGACGCAGCGGATACCTTCTGCCGCGTTGGACCGAAGCCGGCGTCCAGCGACGGGAAGAACCCCGCGCGTGCCGCCTGGTTCATCGCACGGGCCTCCTTCACGCGTGCGGCCGCCGCTGCGAGGTTCTGGTTTGCCGCCAGCGCCTGCTCTTCCAGATTGTTCAGCTTCGGGTCCTGGAAGACAGTCCACCATTGACCGCGCGCTACCTCTTCAGACGGCTGCGCGACCTTCCACGTACCGCGCTCATCCGGTTTCAATTCTGCTTGCGGCGCTTCCTTGAACGTCGCGATTGCAGGCGTCGACGGCACCTCGTACGTCGGAGCCAGCGAACAGCCGGCGAGGACCAGCAACGCGCCCAGCAGGACCGAGCCGGTGAAGGCTTTTTTCATCGAAAGAAATCTATGCATGATGGTCTCCTTAGTCCTGCAGTGCGGGTTCGGGAATCTCGGGCAGGGGCGTTGGCGTCACAGCCGTGCCATGCGAGCCGCCCGTGCCGCCGCCGTCAGGACCATGATCGTGGGGGCCATGGATATGCGGGCGCTTGCCATGCTTGTCCTTGAGTTGCTTGCCCCCGGCGAGCTTACGCAGAAGCACGTAGAAAACGGGAGTCAGCAGAAGACCGAACAGGGTGACGCCCAGCATGCCGAAGAACACGGCAATGCCCATGGCGCGACGCATTTCCGAACCCGCGCCCGTCGACACCACGAGAGGAATCACGCCCATGATGAAAGCGATCGACGTCATGAGAATCGGGCGCAACCTCAAGCGGCATGCTTCTATGGCAGCCTGGACAATCGTGCGGCCTTGTATTTCCAGCTCGCGCGCGAACTCGACAATCAGGATCGCGTTCTTCGCCGATAACCCCACGAGTACCATCAGGCCGATCTGCGTGAAGATGTTGTTATCGCCTTGTGTTAGCCACACGCCGAACAGCGCCGACAGAATACTCATTGGCACGATCAGCAGGATTGCGAGTGGCAACGTCAGGCTCTCGTACATTGCAGCGAGCACCAGGAACACGAGCAGCACGCTGATCGGGAACACCCACAGCGCTGCATTGCCGGCGAGGATCTGCTGATAGGTGAGGTCGGTCCACTCGAACTTGATGCCGCGCGGCAGCGTCTGTGCGGCAATGCGCTCGACTGCGGCCATGGCCTGCCCGGAGGAATAGCCGGGTGCCGGACCACCGTTGATGTCGGCTGCAAGGAAACCGTTGTAGCGAATCACGGTTTCCGGGCCGAAGGTCGGCGTGACCTTCACGAGAGACGACAACGGCACCATGTCGCCGGCGGCATTGCGCGTCTTCAACTCGAGGATGCTGTCGGCCGTTGCGCGGAACGGCGCATCGGCTTGAGCGCGCACCTGATAGACCCGGCCGAACTTGTTGAAGTCGTTCACGTACAGCGAGCCGAGGTAGATCTGCATGGTGTCGAACACGTCGGTCACGCTGACGCCGAGTTGCTTGGCCTTCTCACGATCCAGTTCCACATTCAGTTGCGGCACGTTGATCTGATAGCTTGAAAACGACGGTCCAAGTTCCGGCGCTTTCGCAGCGGCCGCGAGGAATGCTTGCGTAGCCTTGTTCAGCGCTTCGTAACCCAACGCGCCGCGGTCCTCGATCTGCAGCTTGAAGCCGCCGATCGTGCCCAGGCCGGAAACCGGCGGAGGCGGGAACGTCGCAATCATGGCGTCCTTGATGCCGCCGTATTCCTTGTTCAGGTTGCCGACAATGGCATTCGCCGATTCGTCCTTGCCGCGATGCTTGGATGGACTCATCACCGGAAACACGAGACCGCTGCTCGATGAGTTCATCAGGCCGGTCACGTTGAGGCCTGGAAATTCCGGCGTATGCTCGACACCCGGTTGCTTGCGGGCAATCTCGCCCATCTGATGAACGACCTTCGCCGTGCGGTCGAGTGATGCGCCGCTCGGCAACTGCAGGATACTCACGAGGTAATCCTTGTCCTGTGCGGGAACGAAACCACCGGGCACGATCTTGCCGAGAAGGACCGTGCCACCGAGCAGTACGCCATACACCACCATCATTGCAAACTTGCGGTTGATGACGCCACCCACGCCACGCCCGTAGGCTTCCGAGCCGCGATTGAAGACCTTGTTGAACACGTTGAAGAACGGTCCGAGGATGCGGTCCATGAACCGCGTGAGCCAGTCCTTCGGCGCGTGGTGGCTTTTCAGCAGCAGCGCGGACAGCGCGGGCGACAACGTGAGCGAATTGAACGCGGAGATGACCGTTGAAATCGCGATGGTCATCGCGAACTGCTTATAGAACTGACCGGTCAGGCCTGACATGAAGGCGAGCGGCACGAAGACGGCAATCAGCGTGAGCGCGATAGCGACAATCGGTCCGCTGACTTCACGCATTGCTTCATACGATGCCTCCAGAGGCGTGAGCCCGGCAGCAATGTTCCGCTCCACGTTCTCGACCACCACAATGGCGTCGTCGACCACGATCCCGATAGCAAGCACCATCCCGAAGAGCGATAGTGCGTTGATCGAGAAGCCGAACGCGAGCATCAGCGAGAACGTGCCGACAATCGACACCGGCACTGCGAGCAGCGGAATCAGCGACGCGCGCCACGTCTGCAAGAACACGATCACCACGATCACCACGAGGACGATCGCCTCGAAGAGCGTGTGGATCACCGCGTCGATACTTTCGCGCACGAACTGCGTCGGGTCGTAGACAATCTCGGCCTTGACGTCGTCCGGCATATCCTTTTGCAGTTCCGCCGTGATCCGTCTCACGTCGGTCGAGATCTGCAGAGAGTTCGCGTTCGGCTGCTGGAAGATAATGATCTGCACGGCGGGCTTGCCGTCGAGGCTCGCACGCAGCGCATAGTCCGCCGCGCCCATTTCCACGCGGGCAACATCGCTCAGATGCGTCACCGCACCATCGGGCGATGTCTTCAGGATAATCTTGCGGAACTCGTCTTCGGTCTTCAGGCGGCCTTGCGCGTTCACGCTGAGCTGCAGCGGCACGTTCGTGGTCATCGGCGCGCCGCCGACAATACCGGCCGCAACCTGGACGTTCTGCTCGCGGATCGCCTTGACTATGTCCGTAGCGGTCATGTTCTGGCTGGCCACCTTGGTCGGGTCGAGCCAGACACGCATCGAATAATCGCCACCACCCCACATCACGACCTCACCCACACCGGGAACCTGTGCAAGGCGGTCCTTGATGTTGATGA
Source organism: Caballeronia sp. LjRoot31 (assembly GCF_964253885.1). Taxonomy (NCBI): domain Bacteria; kingdom Pseudomonadati; phylum Pseudomonadota; class Betaproteobacteria; order Burkholderiales; family Burkholderiaceae; genus Caballeronia; species Caballeronia sp. LjRoot31. The sequence goes on along the minus strand of NZ_CAXURX020000002.1, from coordinate 1,774,195 downwards.
GCGCGTAGTTGCGCAGGTAGTTCAGATCGTAGCGGCCGTTCGGCGAGCCGACGTTCACACCCATGGTCAGCGTCGGTGACGACTTGACGGTAGTCACCCCGAGTCGCTGAACGTCCTCCGGCAAACGCGGCATGGCCTGCGAGACGCGGTTCTGAACGAGCTGCTGCGCCTTGTCCGGATCCGTGCCGAGCTTGAACGTAACGGTCGTGGTCATGTTGCCGTCGCTGTTCGCCTGCGACTGCATGTACAGCATGTTTTCGACGCCGTTGATCTGTTCTTCAATCGGCGAAGCAACCGTTTCCGCGATGACCTTCGGGTTGGCTCCCGGATACTGCGCACGGACGACCACTGAAGGCGGCACGACTTCCGGGTACTCCGCCGTTGGCAATTTCGTCAGCGCGATAATGCCGGCCAGCAAGATCACCACCGACAGCACGCCCGCAAAGATGGGCCGGTCGATGAAATACTTTGAGATGTTCATGATGAGCTTCTCCGTAGCCTGTTATGTCGCTGACGCGGCTGACTTCGCGGCGTCGGCCATGTTGACCAGGTTGGCCCGCACGGTGTCGTTCGGCCGGGCGCGCTGAAGACCGTTCACGACAATGCGCTCACCCGGTTTCAAGCCCGAGATGACCACGCGAAGGTTGTCGTGCAGGCCGCCCAGGCGGACTTCACGGTATTGCACCTTGCCCGCGCCATCGACCACCAGCACGTATTTCTTCGCCTGGTCCGTGCCGACCGCCGCGTCGTCGATCAGGATGGCGGGGTGCGCTTCACCGCCGCCAACCTTCACGCGTGCATAGAGGCCGGGAACGAGCGAACCGTCGGCGTTGTCGATGCTGGCGCGCACGCGGATGGTGCCTGACGAGGTATCCAGCCGGTTGTCGACTGATGTGACCGTGCCCTGGCGCGAATAGCCGTCTTCGTTCGCAAGACCCAGGGAGACCGGCACTTTGGCATTGCGGTCACGGCCGAGATATTGCAAGTATGTTTGTTCATCGACATCGAACGATGCGTAGATCGGCGACACGGAGACGAGCGTGGTCAGCAGCGGGGCGTTGGCGCCTGCCGACACCACGTTACCCACCGTCAGTTCGGCACGCGAAACGCGCCCGGATACGGGCGCGTTCACCGTGGTGTAGCTGAGATTGACTTGCGCGGCTTCGAGTGCCGCCTTCGCTGCTTTCACACCGGCCGCGGCTTCGCGCGAGGCGTTTTGTTTCTCGTCGTAGTCGCGCTTGGCGATTGCGTTATCCGCCAGCAGCCGGTCAGCGCGCGCCGCGTCAGTCGAGGTATAGGTGGCCCGCGCCTGAGCAGCGGCTAGCTGCGCGGCTGTGCGGTCGACTTCCGCAACGTAGGGGCGCGGATCGATCGTAAAGAGCGGGTCGCCCTTCTTCACAAGTGCGCCGTCTTTGAAATGCACGGCGACGATAGTGCCGGGCACGAGCGGGCGCACATCGACATGGTCGATCGCTTCCAGGCGGCCGGAATAGCTTTGCCAGTCGGTAATCGTCTCGGAGAGAACCGCGGCGACATCGACTTCGGCCGCCGGCGCCGGGGTGTCAGCCGCTTGAGCTGCAGCGACCGGCCCTGAATTGATTCCGTGGGTGAAGCCAACGCCCGCTATTGCGCCAACTAAAGCAATGGCACCGAGCGCGGCAGTAAGCTGTTTTTTGCGATGGGTTAGCATAAGTAGTATTCCTTATAGATACAAAGTGATCCGGGAAAACGCATCGGGATTCAGCTCGGCTCATAGCCGTCACAACACTGCGACTCGGATGCGTGTGTAGCGTTGACGGAAGTATGGCTTCCGGGCTTGAGGTTATAAAGTAGGCTTCAGTGGTTTCTTTGTATCCACCAGGGCGACAATTTCGCTCATGTCCGCTTGCGTCCGCTCATGTCCGCGCATGTCGCTACGGGGTGAGGCGCTTGCGCAAGAACTCCGCAACATCGGCCAGTGCCGGTGCGTGCGAGACGAGTTCGCCATGGGTGGTGCCGCCATGCCGTGTCATCTCTACCGGCACGCCCGCCGCAATCAGCTCTCTTGCGTAGGTCTCGCCGTCTGCACGAACCAGGGATGCTTCCGCGCTGGCGATCAACGTGGGCGGCAATGTGCCGAGGCGTCGTGATTCGAGTGGCGCTGCATAAGGATGGATACGCTGCGAAGCGGTGGGAAGATAGGCGCGATAAAAGCGCGCGCATGCCTCGGCATCGAAATCATCGTTCGAGGAGGCGGCCTTGCTATCGATCAGCCGGGTCATGCTCGGGTCGAGCAGCGGCGCCAGAAGCGCTTGCGCCGCCAGCCTGTGGACACCGCGGTCGCGTGCGATGGCGGCGAGGCCGGCCGCAATGTTTCCTCCCGCGTCATAGCCGACCGCAGCAAGACGCGTGGCGTCTGCGCCGTACGAACGTGCGTTGGATGCGGCCCACGCCAGTGCGAGATACGCATCCTCGGTTGCGGCCGGAAACGGGAAGGCGGGTGCGAGCGAATACCCCACGGCAATAACCCATGCCGGCGTGCTGGTCGCGAGAAACGAAGCGGGTTCGTTCGCGTCGTCGAGGCTTCCCTTGACGAAGCACCCTCCGTGGAAATACAACACGATGGGAAGCGCGCCGGATGTTATCGGCCGGTAGCTGCGCAATGTAATGTGCTGCGCGTGACCCGCGATTCCGATGTCGGATAATTCCAGCTTCGCTTTCATGTGAGGTGAGTGGACATTCTCAATTAGAGGGGGATGTGAGCGTTATTCGCAGACCGGATTGTCCACATAACCCTCGTTGAGATAAACGTCTCACTTTCGACAAGACAATTCGGTCGTAGCGAATTCTGTTATCAAAAGGGGAGCTAAAGGTTCGGGCGTGACAGGTCCGTCGGGCATCGCGCACGCAGTCGCTGAACCGTGCTTACCTTGCCTTGCGAAGAATCGACTCGCGCTCTGGTGTCAGCGGCGCGGACCTGCCGGACGCCGGTCACACTGCCGTTGCATCCTCACTGCGTGGCGTGGCGACTCGCGCAGGGTGACGCGGCTTCAGGTACTGTGCGAGGCCCGGGGGCAGGGGGTTGTCGGCTCGCAGGATCTTGCACTGCTCGAAGAGCTCCGCGATCCACTCTACAAAGACCCGCACTTGCGGCGAGAGATGGCGGTTCTGCGGATACACCGCAGAAATAGGAAAGGGCATGGGCCGCCATTTCTCCAGCACCTCGATCAGCGTGCCGGACTGGAGATGGGGAAGCGCCAGGAAGTGCGGCACCTGGATAATGCCGAGTCCTTTCAAGCCGCATTGCAGATACGCGTCGCCGTCGTTGGCCGCGAGCCTTGAGCGAATCTGGATTTCGACCGGCTTGCCGTCGACCACAAAATCCATCTCTACAATGCGGCCGTTGCGGCTGGAGAAGTAGTTCACCGCAATATGACGATCAAGGTCGGCGAGTGTCTTGGGTTCGCCGTTGCGCGCAAGATAGTCGGGGCTTGCGACGGTCACGAATTCCGAGACCCCTACCCGCCGTGCAACGAGCGTGGAGTCCTGCATCGGACCCATGCGAATCGCGCAGTCCACACTGTCCTGCACGAGGTCCACGGCCTTGTCGCCCACGCCGAGCATCAGGTCGATGTCAGGGTACCGGGCGTGGAAGTCATCCAGCGCGGGTACGACGATAAGCCGGCCGATCGAGCCTGGCATATCCACCTTGAGTTTGCCCCTGGGGCTGGCCGTTGTGGAGAACGAGCTCTCCGAGTCTTCGACCTCCGCGAGAATCCGCGAGCAGCGTTCGTAATACGCGGCGCCATCCGGCGTCACGCTGATGCGGCGGGTGGTCCGGTTCAGAAGCCGTACCTTGAGGTAGGCCTCGAGGTTCTGGATGATGGTGGTGACTGACGAGCGCGTCATGTGCAGGGAGTCAGCGGCACCAGAGAAGCTGTTGGTGTCGACCACGCGGGTGAAGACCTGCATCGCCTGAAGTTTGTCCATTGTGTTTGAGTCTCTGCAAGGGGCACCGGCCTGGGCGCCCGCGACGCGTCATTCAGGGGCGCCTGACAGTTCACCTGGCGCCCGGCGGGAGAGGCGCTGAATCTCACCGGCGAGCGCTTCTATGTACGGGTCGTGGAGGCTGCACTGCTTAAGCGCGGCATGTAGCTTGAACACATACTCGGCGTTGCTGCCAAACTTGCCCGCGGTAGTTGCCACGAGCGGCGCCACCGTCGACACACGCGAATCAGCTTCGTATTGCTCGCGATGTGTGTCAGCCACAAACGCAATTGCGTGGGTCTCGGTGCCGTCGTCAAGCGTGACGGGTGCCCACGTTGGCGCGTAGGAACCCAATACCATCTCGCGAATCCACACGACTCGCAGCTCTTCATCGGTCGTCGCCCGGGGCAGCCTCAAAGCCACGCCGTGGGCATGCCCTCCGGCCTCGAGCGCGAGCATCCGCCCGGGCATCTCGGGGCTGGCGCGACCAGCGACCATCCGAAGGCAGAAACTGCGATGCCAGTCGTGCAGCGTCGCGACCTGGCGCTTATCGAAGTCCACCAACGGGTTCCACATGAGCGAGCCGTACGCGAAAATCCACACGTCCTCCGCGTCCTTGGGGCGCAGCTTCATGGTGTCGGTGAGAGAGCGCTCGATTCGCTCCTGCGTCCAAAGATTCGGCAGGGACTCGAAGTTCTCGAGATAAGCACCTGAGTGAATCGCCTGTCGTGTCAGCATCGCCATTGCCCGGTCAAGGTTGGAAATGCCCGGGTGTCATACGGCGGCATCAGGAAAGTACGATCAGCCATTCACCCAAGCTTGACCCGAGTATGACCGCGGTCCCTTGCCGAATAAATACTGATGCGGGAGACGCTTTGGCGATTCTGGAGCGACAATCCAACTGCGCCTCTGCCTCTGCCTTTGCTTCTACCTCTGCTTCTACCTCTTTATGACCCGGGGCCTGACCGCAGCTGCTGGCAGCCCCGGTTGCGGATCCGGTAAGCCGTCGCGAATCTTGCGCAGCGCCGACGCGAGAATCATTGCGTCGCCGTTCAGGGGTGCCACGCCGCCTCGCGTTTTGGGCCTGTACACCGAGTCGCCCTTGCTGATGTGCATGCCGGAGAGCGCGCACCGTCCGGACCGGCGCGAGAGAGTCTGCGACCAGATTTGTTCTTCATAGTTACAGAGCGTAGGGTCGTGCCACGACAACGCCACGAGCGAGTTCGCCAGTTGTTCGAGGACTGTCACGGTGAAGGTACGAAGCTCGCGACGGCCCGCCCGTGAGCTCACTGCCGGCCGCGGGAACCGAGGACGTACGAGCTCCTCGGGGAACTCGTCGGGCGGGTCGGAAAATTGCAGCAACGCGAGCAGCATCCGGGACCACGGGTCTGAATCCGTCGGCACGATGCTGTCACTCTCCCGCCGCGGCTGCGCGGATCTGCCCGGACCGGCTGGGGATGGGGCGGTGGATGCCAGTGTTTGCAGGGCGGGGGAAGGGTAGGTCGTGCCGGTCTCGGACAGGAGCTCGGCAGGCACACGATAGCGTTCAGCGTTCAACATCATCTTCCTCTCATCGGGTAAGAGTCGGAGCGGTTATCGAACAACGGGGCGTGACGCGAAACGCCTATTGGATGCAGATGGCCGACAGGTCTACGGTGCGCCGGTAGACACTTCTGTTGAGCCACGAAACGAAGGTGTATTCGACGTAGGCGTTAGCGCCAATGAAGAGCCAGGTATGCAGAACATGCGGCACGGTGAATTCCTTTGAGGCAGAAGATGCGGTTAAAGGGAAAACGGTCGGGCGCGGCAACGCGCGGGCAAAAGTGCCGGCATGCCGAATCGCTGTTCTGCACGGTCAATGAGGTTGCTTGTGCGCGGGGAGGGTGCTTCGCTGTCATCCGGCGAGCGCAAGAACGCGATGACTTAAGCGTAGTGAGCGCGGGTGGGGGAAGCTATTCTACGGTCGGGTAGGACGATGCCTCGAAAAGCGTAATCGCGATATACGGCGGTATAGCTCACAATCTGGGTACGCTTCGCAAAAGATCGAGCGCTTTGAGGGGAACCGCTTAGTCGGATCTTCACCGCCCTTATACGGACGTATATGATGACAAGGAAAACGGAAGCATCGAAAAGTGGCTGTCAGCTTTCGCTCACGTAAAGAATCGGCAGCACGCACAACCTTCAAGGCATGGTTCCAGCATGCCGATGCTACGCGCTGCCATGGCGCAGCGGTCTCGCCGTAGGGAGGGACGTAGTGGGAACAATCGGTTCGTCATACAAGAGCAGCGCGCCCGGTTATCTGGTGCGGCTGTGGATTGGCGGCTGTGTAGCGCTAGGTATCATTGCTGCCGTCTGTTTCTACTTCCAGCTGAATCTGGCCACTACGGGCTTCAGCCTGTTGATCGCCATTGTGCTGTTGTCGCTTCTGGACAGCTTCGTTTCTTCAGCTATCTTTTCCATTGTGGGCGCGTCGTTGCTGAACGTGCTCTTTACTCCGCCCATTTTCAGTTTCCGGATCCAGAAGCTTCAGGACTATTTTCCCCTGATGGCTTTCTTCGTCACGTCGCTTGCCATTACCTCGCTTGTGCGGCGCTCGCGGCGCATGGAGCAGACCCAGCGTGCTCAGGCACGCCTGCTTGACCTGACCCATGACACGGTATTCGTGCGTGACAAGGACGAGGTCATCGCCTACTGGAACCACGCCGCGGAGGTGCTGTATGGCTGGAGCAAGGCTGAAGCGACCGGCAAGCTCGCCCACGAATTGCTCAAGACTGTATTCCCCGCACCGCGTGAAGAGATTGGTCAGATGCTCCTGCAAGAGGGGCATTGGGAGGGTGAACTGGTCCACACCAAACGCGACGGCACCCAGGTCACCGTGGCTAGCCGGTGGACCTTGCAGCACGATGAAAATGGCGCGCCGCTCGCAACGCTCGAAACGAACAATGACATCACGCAGCGCAAGCGCGCCGAGGAGTTGCTGCGTAAAAGCCAGGCGCAATATCTTGCTGAAGCGCAAAAGCTGAGCCGTACCGGGAGCTTTGGGTGGAACGTGGCGACCGGGGAAATATTCTGGTCGGAGCAGGCATTCGAGATTTTCGAGCATGACCCGGCGAGTGCGCCGACCCTCGAGACGGTGCGGCGTCGCGTACATCCCGAAGACCTGCCTATCTTCGAACAGATGCTCAGCCAGCTCAGCAATGCGGCAGACGATTTCGATATCCAGCTGCGGCTGCTTTTCCCCGATGGCCATATCAAGTATCTGCATGTCGTCGCTCATGGTGCGCAAGGCGAGGCGGACAAACGCCAGTTCATCGGTGCCGTCATGGACATAACCGCCATGAGGCAAACCGAAGCGCAACTGCAGCAGGCCCAGAATGATCTCGCGCGCGCGAGCCGCATCTCGGCGCTCGGCGAGCTGAGCGCGTCTATTGCTCATGAGGTTGGTCAGCCGCTGGCGGCCATTGTCACGAATGGAGAAGCGTGCCTGCGCTGGTTGCGGCGGCAACCGCCCAATATGGAAGAGATCGAGGGTTGTGTCACGCAGATGACCGATGAGGGCAATCGTGCCGCCGACATCGTTCATCGCGTGAGGATGCTCATGAAGGGTTCGCCACCCGCGCGCGCCGCGGTCGAGATGAACGAACTCGTCCGGGAATCCACTGCGCTGATCCGGGCGGAAGTGGAGCGCCACGAGGGCTCGCTCGTGCTGCTGCCCGCGCCCGTGCTGCCCCCGGTGCTGGCCGACCGCGTGCAGCTCCAGCAGGTGCTCATCAATATCATCATCAACGGCATGCAGTCGATGTCAGCGGTCCCGGGCAAGCGCGAAATGGTCATCGCCACGACAACCGATCCCGAAGGCAATGTGGTGGTCTCCGTTCGCGACAGCGGTCCCGGTATCTCCGAGCAGAACCTGCCGCGCCTCTTCGATGCCTTCTTCACAACCCGAAGCACGGGCATGGGGATGGGGCTGGCCATCTGCAGTTCGATCATCGAATCACATGGGGGCCAAATCTGGGCGGCCAACAATCCGGACGGTGGGGCGACCTTCAGCTTTTCCCTTCCCGCAGCCATGCTTCCGGCCTCCGTCACGGTCGGCTAGAGAAGAAGAGCGGAGGTCCACTGGGAGAGCGTTGCACGGCTAAACCCGGTTATACATTCGTATCATCGCGAAGGCCGGGTTTGTAATGTAGGCTTTAGACCACAAGAAGGACGAGCGCAATTTCACCGCCCGTTATCCCTTGAGAGAGAGGTCGAGGGCCGCGTCTTGCAGAAAATGCCTGTCATATCAATTGTCGACGACGACCAGGCTGTTCGCCGCGCACTAGGGAGCCTGGTGCGTTCGATGGGTTGGGAAGCCCGCATGTTCGAGTCGGCAGAGGAGTTTCTCGCATCGGGAGAGGCGGTGGACACGTCATGCCTGATTTCCGATATCCGCATGACAGGCATGTCAGGGGTTGAAATGCACGAGCGTCTCGTGGCGCAGGGCCAGGCGCCCGTGACCATCTTTATCAGCGCGTATCCAACGCCTTCCTTGCAGGCTAGGGCCGTTGGAAACGGCGCCCTGGTGCTCCTGCAGAAGCCCTACCAGCCGTCGGTGATGACGCACTGGCTCTCGGTCGCGGTCGGCGTGCCGTAGGCCGGCTGTGGACCGACTGTGGACCGCTAACGCCTGGCAAGCAGAGCCGCGCAAACCCCTAGGCTCTTCACATATTCGGATAATTCGGCCCACCGCCACCTTCCGGCGGGACCCACACAATATTCTGCGTCGGGTCTTTGATATCGCAAGTCTTGCAGTGCACGCAGTTCTGCGCGTTGATTTGCAAACGCTCGCTGCCGTCATCGTTCTTCACAAACTCGTATACCTGTGCCGGGCAATACCGTCCTTCCGGTCCCGCATAGGTCCTTAAATTCACATCCACCGGCACCGATGCATCCTTGAGCGTCAAATGCGCCGGCTGGTTTTCCTCGTGATTCGTATTCGATATAAACACCGACGCCAGCCGGTCGAATGTCAGCTTCCCATCTGGCTTCGGATACACGATCGGCTTGCATTGCGACGCGGGTTTAAGCGTTTCGTTATCCGCGTGCTGGTGATGCAGCGTCCACGGCACATTGCCGCCCAAGACCTTCTGCTCAAACCCGACCATCAACGTGCCCAGGTACAAGCCCTTGCTCATCCACTGCTTGAAATTACGTGCACGATATAGCTCGGTCTTGAGCCATGAGCGATCAAACGCTTCGGGGTAGGCGCTCAGTTCGTCGGCTTGACGACCGGCTTGCACGGCGTCGAACGCGGCTTCGGCGGCCATTTTGCCGGACTTGATCGCGGCGTGACTGCCCTTGATCCGCGATGCATTCAGGAACCCGGCATCATCGCCAGCCAGCGCTCCGCCCGGGAACACCAGCTTCGGCAAGGACATCAAACCACCGGCCGTGATCGCCCGCGCGCCATACGACACCCGCTTGCCGCCTTCGAGGAACGTGCGGATCGCCGGATGTGTCTTGTAGCGCTGGAACTCTTCGAATGGCGATAGATACGGATTCGAATACCCCAGCCCGACGACAAAGCCCACCATCACCTGGTTATCGTCCATGTGATAGAGGAACGAGCCGCCGTAGGTATCGTTTTCCAGCGGCCAGCCGGCCGTGTGAATCACGAGGCCCGGCTTGTGTTTCGCGGGATCGATCTGCCACAGTTCCTTGATGCCGAGGCCATAGACTTGCGGATCGGCGTCGCGGCCGAGCTTGAATTTGTCGGTGAGTTGACGGCCCAGATTGCCGCGTGCGCCTTCGCAGAACAGCGTGTACTTCGCGTGCAATTCCATGCCGAGCTGGAAGTTGCCGGTCGGCTCGCCGTCCTTGCCCACACCCATGTTGCCGGTCGCCACGCCGCGCACGGCGCCGTCTTCGGTGTAGAGCACTTCGGCCGCAGGAAAGCCCGGGAAGATTTCAACGCCCAGCGCTTCGGCCTGTTGCCCCAGCCAGCGCGTGACGTTCGCCAGGCTCACGACATAGTTGCCGTGGTTCTTGAAGTTGTCGGGAAGCAGCCAGTTCGGCACCTGTTTTGCGCTGTCCTTCGACAAAAACAGGAACCGGTCCTCGGTGACTTCCACATCGAGCGGCGCGCCCTGGGTCTTCCAGTCGGGGAGCAATTCGCTTAAACCCCGCGGGTCCATCACCGCACCCGAGAGAATATGCGCACCGATCTCGGAGCCTTTCTCCAGCACGCAGACGCCGAGTTCCACGCCTTTTTCCTGCGCAAGCTGCTTCAGCCGGATAGCCGCCGATAGCCCCGCAGGACCGCCGCCCACGATCACGACGTCGTACTCCATGGATTCACGGGGACCGTGTTGTTTGATGAGCGCTTGGTTATCCATGGCGTACGTGATCTATCGCAATCGACACAAGCTGTGCACTTGGACCGTACGGTTTCATATCGATGTCTTCGTGCAAGCCATCGAGCCAGATGCCCGTGAGCGGACGCAGCGAGACGTCGCGCAACAACGCGCTTTCTATCGACCATTGTCCGGCTACGCAAAACAGGATCTGCGATGACGCGGACGTGATACGCGCGGAATGCGTCGCTACGCTTACGCGGGAGCCGCAGGTGTCGCGGCGCGTCATGACGTTCAATACGTTGACGGGACGCGCGGGCAATGTGACCCATACATGCAAGTCGCCTGAAAAATGCACCGGCTGTCCTGCACGTGCGTTTAACTGGCCGTCTTGCGAATGAAGATCGACAGTCTCATCGTCGAGCAGGGTCAGGGTACGATCGAAGCCCGCGAACTGCGAGAACTTCGCCGCGCCGCTCAATTCCGCAAGGCTTACGCGCCATGCGCCGTCCATTCCGCGCGCGATGGTGCGGGTCGTGCCCGCACCGTTCGCCCACGCCTCCGGCGCGATCCGCGAGCAATCGAAGAAGCGCACCGACGCTTGTTCTTCGAAACGTTCTTCAGAGAAAACTGCGTTCATGTGACGTCTCCTGTTGCGCGCGCGTGAGCATCGAGTTCGCCCATGACATCGAAAAGATCGCCTACGATGCCGTAGTCCGCGACCGAAAAAATTGGCGCATCAGGGTCCTTGTTCACGGCTACGATAATCTGCGAATCCTTCATCCCGGCCAGATGCTGGATTGCGCCGGAGATGCCGAACGCGAGGTAGAGTTCAGGCGCCACGGTCTTGCCGGTTTGCCCGACCTGCGCGGCGTTGGGCGCATAACCTGCATCCACTGCCGCACGCGACGCACCGAGCGCGGCGCCCATGTTGCGGGCCAACACGCCGAGCGTGTCCATGTTTTCCTTCGACGCCAGCCCTCGTCCGCCCGCCACTACGACGCGGGCGCTCGACAGATCGCGCCCGTCTTGCGCCGAGGCCTGCCGATCTGTCAGTACGGTTGCGGTGAACGGCGTGATGGCATCGAGCGCTACGATTAAAGCTGCGCCGCCGGTCGCGCAAGCAGGCGTGAACGATGATGTCCGGATGGTGGCAAAGAGCGTGGCGCTCGTACTCTCGATTGTCGCGACCACGCTGCCTGCGTAGAGACCGCGCACGAAACGCTGTGCCGTCACAACGCGCGTGATGTCCGCAACAAACGCGTTGCCGGTCAACGCAGCGGCTCGGGGAAGGGCCGCGCGTCCCGCTGTGCGGTGGCTCGCATAAATCATCGAGTAATCCGAAGCAATATGCTGAAGAAGCGCGGCAAGTGTTTCGGGATTGGGTATGTCGTCCGATGCCAGCAACACGCGCCCGACGCCGTTAATGCACGCAGCCGCATTCGCCATGGCAGGCGAAAAGGTGAGCACATCAACCGGTACGCCACGCTCACTCGCCGCGCTGATTACACGCAAGGTCGCATCGGCGATCGCGCCGTCTTCCCATTCCCCTACGACAAGACTTCTCATGGTCATGCTCCCACGTTCTGAAACAGCCGCTCGCTGCCGATGGCGCCAAGCAGCGCGGCGGTATCGGCGACTTTGATGCCGGGCTGGCGGACCGCCGGCTCGGCTATCTCCACGATGCGGATTTGTGTGCCGAGAGCGACGTTGAGCGTTGCGGCATCAAGCGTGCGCAGCGGCTTTTGTTTAGCCTTCACGATGCTCGGCAACGTGACGCGGCGAGGCTCGGCCAAGCGCAGGTCCGCACTGACCACGGCCGGCCCGTCAAGGCGCCAGGTGGTCGTGCCGGCGTCGTCGCCGCAGGTGACCAGCCAGCCGCGTCCTGCCGCTTCGATCGCGGATGCATTGAGTGCCTGTGGCCAGCCGAGCAACCCGGCGAGCATGGCCGCAACGCCGCCGATGTCGTCATCGATCGCCTGCTTGCCGCACAGCACGAGACCGAAGGTGTCGGTATCGGTATCAGCTTCGGCGATCATGAATGCATGCAGCAGGCGCGCTATGGCGAGCGAGTCCAGCGAAGCATCGGCTGTATCGATCAGCACTGCGTTGTCCGCACCCATCGCCAATGCGGTGCGCAGCACATCCTGACAAACAGGCAGGCCGCAGGTGAGCACGGTCACGCTCGACGCCACGCCGTCTTCACGCAGACGCAAGGCCTGCTCGACAGCGCATTCGTCGAACGGGTTAAGCGACATTTTCAGGCCTGCCGTATCGACGCTGCCGGTAGAGCCGATGCGAACGCGCACGTTGGCATCGACGACCCGTTTCACGGGGACGAGAATTTTCATGGTCATCTCAGGGTTATTACCGTCGAAGGGATCAGGACACCGCGCCCGAACCGTATTTGCCGACCAGCAACGCGCCACTCGCGAAACGATCGAGCGCGTACGGTGAGAGGGAGACATCGGTTGTTTGCCCCAGTGCATGCTGCGCGAGAATCTTGCCGATTCCCGGCGACAACTTGAAGCCGTGGCCGGAGAAACCAAACCCGACCGTCAATCCTTCTATGTCCCCGACCGGCCCGAGCACGGGGTTCCAGTCCGGCGTGACGTCGTACACCCCGGTCCACGATGACGCGAGCCCAGCCATTTCGTACGCGGGAAAACGTTCTGCAACCTGGGCACCGACCTCGCCGACATAGTCGAGCGAGATATCGCCTTGCTCGGTCTCAGGGGCGTTCAGCGTTTCACCCACCACGCCTTCGGACACGAGCATCTGGCGGCCACCGTAGCTGCGGAAATACAGCATGCCCGGCGAGCCGAGATCCTTGAAGGCCGGCATGCTGAATGTATAGGGCGCGGCGTCGCACTCCAGGGCCAGCACTGTATGGCGTTCCGGTTTGACGGGCAGCGGCACGCCGATCCACCCGGCGAGCTCGGGTGTCCAGATGTTCTGCGTGCTGATCAGCGCCCCGCAACTGAAGGTGCCGGCCGATGTTTCGATGCCGGTCACCCGACGGCCATCGCGCACGAGTCCGGTCACGGTCGTGTTCTCCATGATCTTCACGCCGCGCCGGCGAGCCGAGCGCGCGAAGCCCGTCGCGACCAGATAAGCATCGGCGAAACCCGCCTCGGGTTCGTAGCCGATCAACGCGGCATCGTCGAATTGAGCGATCGGCAAACGCTCGCGGGCTTCAGCCTTCGAGAGCAGTTGTACCTCTATGCCCATGCCTTGCTGCGCATCGAGCGAAGCCTGCAGCGGCGCGAGCTTGTCGCCTTCGGGCGCGCAGATCATATAACCGCATTTCACGAGGCCGCACGAAGCTTCATCGTCCTCCACGTAAGCCGCGAAGTTGTTGAACGCGTGCCACGACGAACGCGCGAGTTCCACGTTCTGCCGCACGGAATAGTGCGTGCGCAACAGCCCCGACGACTGCGACGTCGTGCCCGCTCCGATCGTGCCGCGATCCACGACCAGCACGCTTTTGGCGCCCAGCGCGGCGAGATGATGGGCAACCGACGCGCCGATAACTCCGGCGCCGATCACGATAAAGTCGTAGTGGCTCATGGCACTTCCTGAAAGAAGATCGATGAACGGATTGTAGGGAGGGGAAATGCTAAGCCGCTTTGTATTAAGCAAACTTATGCAGAGAGCGCGGATTGATGCAGACTTCAGACGAAGCCGCTAACCGTAACGACAGAAAACCGGAGCGTGTTCAGCTTCCTTGCGCACTTTGCATAAGCGTTTGTGATGAACTTTATAAGGGGCGCGCCCGGCAGCGTGCGTCGACGCACCAAGCGAGGCAGACAGCGCACCGCCTTAAGGCGGTAGCGTTTCCCGCACTTCCATCAGTGCCACCTTTCATGGTCGCCGAATGGTTTCCTGTCATGAACTTTTAGTTCTCAAAGGGAAACTTGGCATGATCGTTGCATGGCTATGTCGAGGCGTGTTCCGAGCCTTCATTCGGCGGCCGTCGGCGGGTACAGGATGATCGACAGGAACTGGATGGGCATCTTGATGAGCTTCTCCGGACCATGCGGAACATCGCCCTGGAACGTGAGGGTGTCGCCCGGATGCAGGACATAGGTCTGCTGGCCGTGCCGGTATTCAATCACCCCTTTCAGCATGTGGATGAACTCAGTGCCGGGATGCTCGAAGATCGGAAATCGTTCAGCCTCGTCATCCATCGTGATGAGGAACGGTTCAAAGATTTTCCTCGGACCCTGGTCATAGGCAAGCAAATGGTACGTATGGCCGCGTTTCGTTCCCTTACGGACCACTTCCATGCCGGCCCCTTTTTTGACGAACTGGGCACCACCGTCGGGGACGTCGTAATTGCGAAACAGGGCCGACATTGACACGCCGAGGGCCTGGGCGATCCGGTTGAGAACATCGAGTCCGGTCGACGTCTGGGCATTTTCGATCTTCGACAGCATGCCGCGGCTGATGCCGGCCTGTTCGCAAACCTGGGCAATGGTCAAGCCATGGCGCTGGCGAAGTTCGCGGATGGTCGCGCCAAGGTAATGCTCAAGCGGATTCTTGCGGTCATCCTCGGTTTGCATTGCACGCCTCATGAGAAAACGGCAGGTTAGCAGATCAGTTGGGGTAGGTACGCGTCATATGTTTCATGGTAGGAATTATTGTTGCATATCAATAAATTTCTGCACATACTACGAACTTGCTTGGCAGAGCGCCGGGACGGGTGATTTTCGAGCGGGTCGTAGTCGGGCCATGCAAAAGAGGCATGGCTTTTTCAACCAACGATAGACGATGCAAGGAGTCACGATGAACCTGAACGATGGCGGCAACGCGCCGGTCGCGGAGCTTGGCACCGAGCTTGGCACGACCCCGCGCTTTGAATCCGCGCAGGACGCGCAAAGCTGGCTCGTGCAACAAGGCGTGAAATACGTGCTGGCGCAGTTCGTCGATATTCACGGCGTGGCCAAGGCGAAGTCGGTGCCGGTCGCGCACCTCAATAGCATTCTCACTGCGGGTGCCGGGTTCGCGGGTTTTGCAATCTGGGGCGTTGGCATCGAGCCGAACGGGCCCGATTTCATGGCCGTGGGCGATCTCTCGACCCTCACCACCGTGCCGTGGCAAAGCGGTACGGCGCGCATTGTCTGCGAGGGTCATGTCAAGGGCGAACCCTGGGCCTACGACGCGCGCGTGACATTGAAAAAGCAGATAGCGCGGCTGACGGAGCGCAAATGGACCTTGTTTACAGGGCTTGAACCAGAGTTCTCGTTGCTCAGGCGTTCGGCGACGGGCGTTATCGAGCCGTGCGATGCCAGCGATACGCTCGCCAAACCCTGCTACGACTATAAGGGTTTGTCGCGCACGCGCGCGTTCCTGGAAAAGCTCACCGAGTCCATGCGCGCGGCGGGTATCGATGTCTACCAGATCGATCACGAGGACGCGAACGGCCAGTTCGAAATCAACTATACGTACACGAATTGCCTGACCTCTTGCGATCACTACGTGTTCTTCAAGATGGCAGCCTCCGAGATCGCGAACGAGATGGGGCTGATCTGCTCGTTCATGCCCAAGCCGTTCGCGAACCGGCCGGGCAACGGCATGCACATGCACATGTCCATCGGCGATGGCGTGAGCAATCTTTTCTCAGACAAAAGCGATCCGTCGGGCATGGGCTTGTCGAAGCTTGCGTATCACTTCACGGCGGGTTTGCTCGCCCATGCACCGGCGCTCACCGCGCTATGCAACCCGACCGTGAACTCATACAAGCGGCTGGTCGTCGGCCGTTCGCTGACCGGCGCAACCTGGGCGCCCGCGTATGTCAGCTACGGCGACAACAATCGCTCGACCATGGTGCGCATGCCGGGCGAGCGCATTGAACTGCGCCTGCCCGACGGCGCGTGCAATCCGTATCTGGCGACGGCCGCCGTGATCGCGGCGGGTCTCGACGGGGTCGAGCGTGAGTTGTCGCCCGGTGCCCCGGCCAATGAAAACCTCTACGAGTGGTCGCCGGCCAAGCTGAAGGAACATGGCATCGGCGTGTTGCCGCAGAACCTTGAGCACGCGCTGGACGCACTCGAAAGCGACCGCCTGATCTGCGACGCGCTCGGTCCTGTCGCCGATGAATTCCTCAAGCTCAAGCGGATGGAATGGCTCGAATACATGCGGCATGTATCGGATTGGGAAATGAAGAATTATCTGGAATTTTTCTGAGGAGAAGCACGATGTGCGGAATCGTAGGTTTGCTGGTGAAAACGCCGGCACTGCGCGAGCAGCTTGGGGCCTTGATGGTGCCCATGCTGATTGGCATGACCGAGCGCGGCCCGGACTCGGCAGGCCTGGCGGTGTTCAGCCAGCCGCTGGATGCGGCCAGGCGAAAACTCAGCCTGTATTCGGGGTTCACCCCGGAGGGCGATCGCTTCGACTGGAGCGGGCTGACGGCTGCATTGAACGGCGCGATGAATGTGGACGCGCAGGTGGACGCGCAAGGCAATCACGCGATCCTGACCCTGCAGGGTGATCCGGAAGCCGTGAAGACGTGGCTGCGCTCAGCGTTTCCGTTGGTGTACCTGCTTTCCACGGGACGTTCCATCGATTTGTACAAGGACATCGGCACGCCGGCGCAGGTGGCGGCGCGTTACGACTTCGCGAATCTGAAGGGCTCGCATCTCGTGGGGCATACACGCATGGCTACCGAGTCGGCGGTAACGCCCGATCGAGCGCATCCGTTCACGGCTGGCGAGGATTTCTGCCTGGTGCATAACGGCTCGCTATCGAACCCCTATGGCGTACGCCGCATGCTCGAACCGCAAGGCATTCACTTCGATACCGACAACGACACCGAAGCCGCCTGCCGTTTTCTTGAATGGCGGCTGCGCGAAGGGGATGAATTGCCGGTAGCGCTGCAAAAGGGCTTCGAGGAACTGGACGGTTTCTACACCTTCCTGATGGGGACATCGACGGAACTGGCGTTGATTCGCGATCCGTTTGCCTGCAAGCCAGCGGTCGTGGCCGAGACCGATGACTATGTCGCGATCGCATCAGAATTCCGGTCCCTGGCGCATTTGCCCGATATCAAGCATGCCAAAGTGTTTGAGCCTGCACCCGAGGAGATGTATGTATGGAAAGCGTGATCTTTGACCTGGAAAAAGCGTCGGTCCGCGAGGTCAACCAGTTTCTTCATGGTGCGCCCGAGACGCTCGAAGGGCGGCAGGTGACGGTCGTGTCGCCGAACGGCGCTCACAATCTGGCGGTTGGCGTGGATGCCCCCGTGCAGGTGTTGATCGACGGACACGCGGGTTACTACGCAGGCGGTATGAACAAACACGCGACGATCATCGTGGACGGTAGCGCGGGCACGGGCGTCGCGGAAAACATGATGAGCGGCAAGGTTCACGTGAAGGGTTTTGCGTCGAATGGCGCGGGGGCATCGGCGCATGGCGGCCTGCTTGTGATCGATGGCGATGCCGGCCTGCGCTGTGGAATCTCGCTTAAAGGCGGCGACATTGTGGTCGGCGGGTCGGTCGGCAGCTTCTCGGCGTTCATGGCGCAGGCGGGCCGCATGGTGATTTGCGGCGACGCGGGCGACGCGCTTGGCGACTCCCTCTACGAAGCGGTGCTCTACGTACGCGGTTCGGTGAAGTCGCTCGGCGCGGACGCGCAGTACGAAGAGATGACCGACGCCGATGTCTCAGCCGTTCGCGATCTGCTGAAAGCTGCGGGACTGAATCACGATCCGATGTCGTTCAAACGCATTGCTTCGGCGCGCACCCTCTACCACTGGAACGCCGACGCGAACCAGGAATATTGACATTTCCGTTCTTCTGAGAAGGTCCCCATGGAAGCCAAACCGGTTCATTTTGCCCGGCTGCAGCAAGAAGAGTCAGCAGGTTATGACCGCAGCACGATCGACTATATCCACACGGCGGCACAGCGCGGCCTGTACGAAATCCGTGGCCTTGGCGCCAAGCGCCGGGTGCCGCATTTCGACGACCTGCTGTTTCTCGGCGCATCGCTTTCGCGTTATCCGCTCGAAGGCTATCGCGAGAAATGCGTGACAAGGACCGTACTCGGTACACGCTTCGCGAAGAAGCCCATCGTGCTTGATATCCCGATCACGATTGCAGGAATGAGTTTCGGCGCGCTTTCGGCGAACGTGAAAGAAGCGCTCGGGCAAGCCGCGACTGCGGCAGGGACTTCGACCACGACCGGCGATGGCGGGATGACGCAGGAAGAACGCCGCTCGTCCAAGACGCTGGTTTATCAGTGCCTGCCGTCGCGCTACGGCTGGAATCCCGACGACGTGCGCCGCGCCGATGCAATAGAAGTGGTAATCGGGCAGGGTGCGAAGCCGGGCGGCGGCGGCATGTTGCTTGGGCAGAAGGTCAACCCGCGCGTGGCTGCCATGCGCACGCTCCCGGCGGGTATCGACCAGCGTTCGGCGAGCCGTCATCCCGACTGGACCGGTCCCGACGACCTCTTGATCAAGATCCAGGAGTTGCGCGAGATCACCGATTGGGAAAAGCCGATCTATGTGAAGGTCGGCGCAACGCGCACCTTCAACGACGTGAAGCTTGCCGTCCATGCGGGCGCCGACGTGGTCGTGGTCGATGGCATGCAGGGCGGCACAGCCGCGACCCAGACATGTTTTATCGAGAACGTCGGCATTCCGACGCTGGCGGCTGTCCGTCAGGCGGTGGACGCGCTTGAGGACCTGAACATGAAGGGGCAGGTGCAGTTGATCGTGTCGGGCGGGATTCGCACCGGTGCGGACATTGCGAAGGCCCTGGCGATGGGTGCAGATGCCGTGGCGATCGGGCAAGGCATGTTGATGGCGCTAGGTTGCAACAGCGATACGTATTTCCAGCATGGCGGTCTGCATTCGGCCGCGGCGGACTATGCGGCGCTGGGTACATCGGCGGGTTTTTGCCATCATTGTCATACCGGTAAATGCCCGGTCGGTGTCACGACCCAGGATGCGTTGCTTGAACAGCGCGTGCAGCCGGAAGAAGGCTCGCGCCGGGTACGCAATTACCTGAAGACGCTGAACATGGAACTGACGACGATCGCACGGGCTTGCGGCAAGCAGAATGTCCATCATCTGGAACCTGAGGATCTGGTGGCGCTGACGGTCGAAGCCGCGGCCATGGCGCGGGTGCCGTTAGCCGGTACGTCGTGGATTCCGGGGTTGACCTAAATAAAAAATCAGTCGAGGCACGAAGGATCTTGAATAGCCGTTATCAGCAGTTCAAGAAACGCGGCCACAGCCTTGGGTAGCGTACGCCCGGCCATGGTCTGAACCTGAAGTGTCCGCTGATGCAACTCCGGGTTGCTGATAGGCACAGCCGCCAGATTGTCCGGCTTGAGGCGGCTGCGAACCGTCAGGTACCCGACCAGCGTGACCGCCTTCGTCTGCTGCACGAAGGTCTGCAGTGCGCTGCCATAGTTACTCACGAACACGGGCTCGAAGGTCAGGCCTTCAAGGCTGCAGGCGATATCGAATAATTGTCTGACGGTTACGCCCTCGTCATAGATCGCTAGCGGCCACAGTTTCAGGTCGGCAAGCGAGACGGATTGCCGTTGCGCCAACGGATGGTCTTGTGCGACCAGCGCAAAGATCGGCGCGCGCTGCGCGTAATGCACGTTGACGTCCTTTTCCGGTGCGACGCTGAAACACACGGCAATGTCGGCGGTGCCGTCACGCACTCGCTGCGTGGCTTGTGTCGGCGCGTCCACATCGAGTTGAAAATGCGCCGCCGGCCAGGTCTTCAGGAAGTGCACGAACACCTGCGGCAGGAAATCCCGGGCAACCCCTTCGGAACTCGATACACGGATCGTGGCGCGATGATCCGTCGTCAGGCCGCGAATCTCCTCGGTCACGCGATCCTGCTCCATCAGGCTGCGATGCGCATGCGCAGCCAGGAGGCGTCCCGCTTCACTCAGCACCATGCCTCGCGGCCGCCGCTCGAACAACGGCACGCCCATCTCGTCCTCCAGCTTTGCAATCTGCCGGCTTAGTGCCGATACCGCGACGAACAGCCGCTCGGACGCTCGGCTTAGCGACCCGCTTCGGGCGACCTCAAGGAAATAACGTAGCGCAGTGGTTTGCATGACGCATGCCTCGTGGGAGCTTTGCCTTTTCGGCAACGGAATCTGCCAAATATTGTCATTGTCCATAAATATCGGCGATATCAAGATCGCGTCATCGATTTCCCGGATTAGAAGACCCAACGCCTTTGGCGTGCTTCATCGGAGATAAAGAAGTGACACGCGAGACCGCTATTCAAGCTGCAGCCGATCTGTACGATTCCGGCATTTTTCTCGAAGACTTGCGTCGCCGCGTGGTGATGCGCACCGAAAGCCAGGAGCCGGAAAGCGGCCCGTTGCTAAGTGCGTATCTCGACGAAGAGATCGCGCCAGCGCTGGCCGAACTCGGTTTCACGTCCCGATTGGTCGACAATCCCGCGAAGGGCGCGGGGCCGTTCCTGATTGCTCATCGTCACGAAAGCGATGACTTGCCGACGGTCCTGACCTATGGGCATGGCGACGTCGTACGGGGCTACGACGCGCAGTGGCGCGATGGCATGTCGCCGTGGCAAGTCACTGTCGCCGGCGATCACTGGTACGGACGCGGCACCGCCGACAACAAAGGCCAGCACAGCATCAACCTGGCCGCGCTCAAGGCCGTGCTGGACGCACGGGACGGCCGGCTCGGCTTCAACTTGAAGCTGCTGGTTGAAACCGGTGAAGAGGTGGGCTCGCCCGGCCTGCATGCCGTATGCGAGCTGCTTCGCGACGAATTGAGCGCCGACGTATTGATTGCCTCCGATGGCCCGCGTCTGGGCGCCGCGCACCCGACGATCTTCCTCGGTTCACGCGGCTTGGTGAACTTCAAGCTCGATGTGAACCTGCGCGAAGGCGGCCATCATTCGGGCAACTGGGGCGGCTTGTTGCGCAATCCCGGCGTGGTGCTGGCCAGCGCGATTGCGTCGATGGTCGATGCCAACGGGCGCATCCTCGTTGAAGGTCTCAGACCGCCGGAGGTGCCGCAAGCGGTGCGGCGAGCGCTGGAGGGCATTACCGTCGGCGGCAACCCGGGCGAGCCGGAAGTCGACACAGGTTACGGCGAACCCGGCCTCACGCCGGCTGAACGCGTATTCGGCTGGAACAACATGGAGGTGCTGGCGTTCCGGACCGGCAATCCCGAGAAGCCGGTCAATGCAATCCCGCCGCACGCGTTCGCGTACATGCAGATCCGCTTCGTGGTCGGAACGGACTGGAAAAACCTCGAGCAAATCGTGCGTCGCCATCTGGATGAACGGGGCTTCGAGAGGGTCAGCATCGAGGTTGATCGGGGCTCGCCCGCCACGCGCGTGGACCCCGACAACGCCTGGGTGAAATGGGCCGAACGCTCGCTCAAGCAGACCACCGGGCGGGCACCCGTGCTCCTGCCAAACCTGGGCGGCACGCTGCCCAACGACGCTTTCGCGGAGATCCTCGGCATGCCCACGCTATGGGTGCCGCATTCGTATCCTGGCTGCTCGCAGCATGCACCCGACGAGCATTTGCTTGGTCCGGTCGTGCGTGAGGGGTTGTGCATCATGGCGGGTCTGTTCTGGGATCTGGGTGAACCTGACCACGCCGCCTTTGTGCCGAGGTCTGCCCGATGAGCACCGACGCCACCACCGTTTTGCCTGAAGCACGAAGACACGCCAGCATCTACAAGCTGATTGCCGCGACATCCATAGGCAATGCGCTCGAGTTCTACGATCTCGTGGTCTATGGTTATTTCGCGTCGACGTTATCGAAACTGTTCTTTCCGACCACCGATAAAACGGTGTCGTTGTTGCTGACGCTCGGTACTTTTGCTCTCTCGTATCTTGCGCGGCCGGTGGGTGCATTCGTGCTGGGGTCGTACAGCGACCGCAAGGGCCGCAAGGCGTCGTTGACACTCTCCATCGCCATGATGACGCTCGGGACCGGCATGGTCGCGCTGATGCCCGGCTACGCGGCCATTGGCGTGCTGGCGCCCATCGGCATCTTTGCATCGCGGCTCTTGCAGGGATTCTCGGCGGGCGGTGAGTTCGGCAGTTCCACGGCTTTCCTCACCGAGCATGCGCCCGCGCGCAGCGGTTTCATGGCGAGCTGGCAGTTCGCGAGCCAGGGCGCGAGCGTACTGGTTGCATCGGCGTTCGGCGCGGTGCTGACGAGCACGCTCACGCCGGCGCAACTCGAAGGCTGGGGCTGGCGCATCCCGTTCCTGTTCGGCCTCCTGATTGGCCCGGTGGGTTGGTATATCCGCCGGCATGTCGATGAAACCCCCGAGTTCGAACGCACCGAACGGTCCGCTTCGCCCATTCGCGAAGTGATGGCTACGCAGAAGGAACGAGTGCTGGTGTGCATCGGTTCGCTGGTGCTGACGACTACGGCAAACTATATGCTGCTCTACATGCCGACGTATGCGAGCAGGCAGCTGGGGCTTGCGCCGTCGTATGGATTTATCGCGACGCTGGCGGCGGGTTTTATCGTCATGGTGCTGACGCCGATGGTCGGCCATTGGTCCGACAAAGTGGGCCGCACCCGCATCATGCTTGGCGCCGGATCGGTGTTTTTCGTCACCATCTATCCGGCGTTCATGTTCATGAATGCGCATCCCTCGCTGCTTACCTTACTGGCCGCGGTTGTTTGGGTCGCGGTACTCAAGGCCATCTATTTCGCGCCCATTCCCGCGTTGATGTCGGACCTGTTTCCCGTCCGTACGCGGACTACCGGCATGGCGGTGGGCTATAACGTGGGCACTACGGTGTTCGGCGGTTTCACGCCGCTTGCGGTGGCTTCGCTGATCGCGGTCACGGGCAATAACCTCGCGCCCGGCCTCTATCTGATGCTCGCGGCCATCATCAGTCTCTTCACGCTGCTGTGGGCGCGAACGCGCCTGAAAGTGCATTAAACCGTTGGATGAACTACTGGACATGACCGACATGAAGGATTTGCAGCAAGCCACACAGTTCTCGATAGATCATGAAAGCCTCTGGGACCGCCATGTGGATGGCGCCTGGGGCGTGCATGTGAACGACCCGCCGCCGTGGAACCGGCTGCTGGGTCCCGTGCACGATCGCGGTCCGGTTTCCGGCGCGATTTCCATCGATGGCAAAGTGCTCACAACTTGGGGCGAACCTGATCGCGCCGACCTGACGTTCAGCATCGCCAAGACTTATCTGGCCTTGCTGGCCGGCGTGGCGTTTGATCGCGGCTTGCTGCCGGATGTGAGCGAGCCGGTGCATAGACGCGTACCGGGTATCGGTTTCGATGATGAGCACAATGCCCGCATTACGTGGGCGCATCTGCTTCAGCAGACGAGTGAATGGCGAGGCGAGTATTTTGGACTGACGGATCAGGCGGACCATTTTCGCGCGGTCACGTTCGGACGCGCGCCCGATGGCAAGAAGGGCGATCTTCGACAGGTGCAGGCGCCTGGAACGTACTGGGAATACAACGATGTCCGCATCAACCAGTTCTCACTGGCGCTGCTGCATTTGTTCGGACGGCCGTTGCCCGAGGTGTTCCGCGAGGCGATCATGCAGCCGCTTGGCGCGAGTGAACAATGGCAATGGGCGGGATATGACAATGCCTGGATTGAACTCAACGGGCGGCGCATGCAGTCGGTTCCGGGTGGCACGCACTGGGGCGGTGGACTGTCGATCAGCGCAAATGATCAGCTCAAGGTGGCGCGTCTTTTTGTCGATGACGGGATAGTCGACGGGCGCCGGATCATCTCGAGTGAATGGCTCGCGCGCATGAAAACGCCTTGTGCGCTTGCGCCGTATTACGGTTATCTGGTCTGGCTCAATCACGAACGCCGCGTGTTTCCGAGCGTGCCGGCGTCGAGCTACTTTGCAATTGGCGCGGGTAGTTCGTTCATGTGGATTGAACCGGAGCGAAAGATGGCGGTGGTGGTCCGCTGGCTGAATTCCGCTCACGCCGATGAGTTTTTCGGGCTGGTGTTGAGGGCGGTGGATGGGGTAGTGGGACGGTGAGCGCGAGAGGTGAGTGAGCCACGGGCGAACGTGGCGACGCGGTCCGGCTCGCCGTGCTCACTTAATAACTGGACCTGCCGGGGGGGTATAACTCAGGCGATGGCCTTCTGCTCCCCAACAGCCTGCTCGCGCATGCGACGGGCTTCGTCGCGCAGGAACTGCTGGTAATCGTCCAGATCGCCGTCGAAGGGCTCGACGCCGCCCTTGGTGACGAGCCAGAACTCGTCACATACCGCGCGCAGCAGGGACCGGTCGTGACTGACCAGCAACACTGTGCCTTCGAATTCGTTGAGCGCCATGCCTAGCGCTTCGCGTGTGGCCAGGTCGAGGTGGTTGGTCGGCTCGTCGAGCAGCAGCAGGTTGGGACGCTGCCACACGATCATGCACAACACGAGCCGCGCCTTTTCGCCGCCGCTCATCGTGCCGACCTTCTGATGGACCATGTCACCACTGAAGTTGAAGGTGCCGAGGAAGGTGCGAAGCGATTGTTCGGTGCCACTCTGGCCGGGACCACGCATGTTCGCCGGCGTGTCCTTGGCAAGGCGGATCATGTGTTCCAACGGCGTGTCGAGAGGACGCAGCACGTCAAGTTCCTGCTGGGCGAAGTAGCCGATATTCAGACCCTTGCCTTCGCTGATTTCGCCGGCAATTGGCGCCAGCTCGTGCGCGATCGTCTTCACCAGCGTGGACTTGCCTTGGCCGTTGGCACCGAGAATGCCGATGCGCTGCCCGGCCAGCACGGATCGGTTGATGCCCCGCACGATGACCGTGGGCGGCGTGCCTGTGGGTGCCTCGTCCGGCGCGGGGTAGCCGAAGCTCGCGTCCAGCATCGACAACAGCGGGTTCGGGACGTTGAGCGGTTCCTTGAACTCGAAGGTAAAGTCTGCGTCGGCAAGCACCGGTGCGATTCTCTCCATGCGCTCGAGTGCCTTGACCCGGCTCTGCGCCTGCTTCGCCTTCGAGGCCGTGGCCTTGAATCGGTCGATGAATTTCTGCAGGTGGGCGATCTTGTCCGCCTGCTTGGCCATCGAGGCCTGCTGCAACAGCATCTGCTCGGCGCGCATGTCTTCGAACTTGCTGTAGTTGCCGCCGTAACGCACAAGCTTGGCGTTGTCGACGTGCACCGTCACCTGCGTCACCGCGTCGAGGAATTCGCGATCGTGGCTGATCACGACCATGGTTCCCTGATAGCGCTTGAGCCACGCTTCCAGCCAGACCAGTGCGTCGAGGTCGAGGTGATTGGTCGGTTCGTCGAGCAGCAGCAAGTCGGACGGGCACATGAGCGCGCGCGCCAGTTGCAGTCGCATGCGCCAGCCGCCGGAGAAACTGTTGACCGGCTGGCTAAGCTGCTCAGCACTGAAGCCAAGGCCCTGGATCAGCGCTTCGGCGCGTGCGGGGGCATCGTGTGCACCAGCGTCGTGCAGCTCCATGTAGGCGTGCGCCATGCGCATGCCGTCGTCGCCGGCCTCAGCGGCCGCTACTTCGGCCTGCGCGGCCAGCAGCACCGTGTCACCGTCGACTACGAAATCGGTCGCGCTCTGCTCGGTCTCCGGCATGTCCTGCGCGACCTGGCCCATCTTCCATGCAGCGGGAATCGAGAACTCGCCGCCATCTTCGTGCAGCGTGCCGTTGAGAAGGCCGAAGAAGGACGACTTGCCGGCGCCATTGCGGCCGACAAGGCCAATCTTTTCGCCGGGGGTGAAGGTGACGGATGCGCTGTCGAGTACGACATTGACGCCGCGGCGCAGCGTGACATTACGGACGGAAATCATAAGGAGCTACTTCGAAGAGGATACGCATGATAGCCGACCCGACGTACAGGGCTGTCTCTTTTCTGGCCGCACGAGTGAAGAGCCGCTTGCGCTTTGCGGCGCACACCGGCCACAAAGCGAGGCGGGTACTGGCGCACCGGGCATTCCGGCTGCGGGGCCAGCGAACAGACGGTGCGTGACGGCTGCTGGCCGAACCCGGTCTGCCCCTGATTGAGCGGAGTCGGTCGCCGTTTATCGGCCGCACAGTTTGCGATTCGATCGGCGTCAGACGTTGATAAGGGAAACACCCGCACGTTTGAGAATATGTTGATTGCGCGTCGACAGGTTCGCGAATCGCAAACGCCTTCCTGCCTTTTGATAGCGGTCCTTCAGCGTTTCGAAAGCAACTATTGCAGAGTGATCAGCCACGTGCAAATGCTGGCAATCAACTATCACTTCTTCCGCATCGGTTTGGGGATGGAAAAGGTCCTGGAAATTTGCGGTAGACGCGAAGAACAATGTGCCGTGCAAGACATATGTCCGCGCACCATCATTGCTGTTTTTCAGCTCGGCGCGTATTTCGCGTGCATGCTGCCAGGCGAAGTTCAACGCGGCTATGACGATCCCGCACAATACGGCAATTGCCAGATCGGTGAAAACGGTAATGACCGTCACGGCGATGATCACGAGCGCATCGTTGCGGGGAACCTTACCCAGCACCCGAAGCGATCCCCATGCAAAGGTCTGTTGTGCGACAACGAACATCACCCCGACCAGTGCGGCCAAGGGGATCCGTTCGATGAGCGGAGATAAGAAGAGAATGAACAGAAGGATCATGATGCCGCTCGTCGCTCCTGACAGGCGGCTGCGTCCTCCCGAACTCAGGTTAATCATGGTTTGACCGATCATCGCGCAACCGCCCATGCCGCCGAACAGGCCCGAAACGACATTTGAAACGCCGAGTGCGAGGCACTCGCGATTTGGCCGTCCACTGGTCTCGGTGATCTCATCGGTGAGATTGAAAGTGAGCAGCGTTTCCAGCAAACCCACTATCGCCATGAGCAGCGCGTAGGGAAAGACAATCCGGAAAGTCTCGAAGTCGACCGGTATTTGCGGCAGATGAAAGCTCGGGACGGCGCCTGCGATATGGGCCATGTCGCCTAATGTCCGCGTGGGCAAATGCATGATCTGACTGAGCAACCCGACGCTTACGATGGCGACAAGGGCCGGCGGTACGGCCCTGGTGATTCGGGGTAGGAGATAGACGATCAACATCGTCAGTGCAACCAACGCACACATGACCACCAACGATGTCCCTTGCAGCCATACCTGACCTTGAGGAGTCGCGCGCTTGAAATGCTCCAGTTGCGCCATGGCGATGATAATGGCCAGGCCGTTCACAAATCCGATCATCACCGGATGCGGCACCATTCGAATCAGCTTGCCCAGACGCAATAGCCCGAAAAGCATCATCAGCGCGCCGCTCAGGACGACGGTGGCTAGGAGGTATTGGACGCCGTGCTCTACGACAAGCGCGACGATAACGACGGCCATCGAGCCAGCGGCGCCCGAGATCATTCCAGGGCGGCCACCAAAGATGGCGGTCAGTGTACAAATGATGAAAGCGCCGTAAAGCCCCATAAGAGGATTCACTTGCGCGACCAACGCAAAGGCAATGCATTCGGGGACGAGGGCAAACGACGAGGTGAGGCCCGCAAGCACGTTACCCGGGAGGTTCGATGTCCACTGCTCTCGGAGTGATTGAATCTTCATCAATTGTGTTCGCAGTCAGATAAAAAATACACTGCGCCTGTGAACGGCGCGAAGTGCTGAATGAGGCGCTGGAAGCCCTCGGGCTCAAAGTGCGAATGACAGCGCCACGCTTCAAAGGCGTAGCGTCGATAAAAGTCGAAAGATAAAGCGTGTTGTTCGAATATCGAACAAGCGAGCGCACCTGTGCCCGGGAACCCCCAAGTGGAAAGCCGTTATGAACGGTCAGGAGGTTCTCGGAAAGCTACATGGGTACGTTTTATGAAATGAAGTCGATGTAGACCCGTATGGGCGAATTCTCGCGCGGACCATCCAATAAGTTTACCGTAGTCCACGCGATCGCGTGAATGTCATCGAAAATGTGGATGGACTCCGAGTCTGCATGTCCGTTAGCGACAGCGACGTCGCCCGAAGGCATCGCGTTTGCGAAGTCGAATCCGACGTTACGCGATGCCGTGCCTGGCGCGTTGAATAAATTGATCGCGAACGGGACCTATGCGGCAATAGTCGCCAAATGGAATCTGCAATCGAGCGCGGTCAAGCAGGTGACGTTGAACGCAGCCCCGGCACGGTGATCACATGCCTTCGACCAGGATGCATCGATAATCCGAACCCACGAACCGGTGCATCGACGCATCCTGGTACACCGGGTCCTGGTACCACGCGCGGGCGGCATCGAATGAGGGGAATTCGAGGATCAAAACGCCTTCCGCGTCTGGACCTTCGAGCACTTCATGACGGCCGTTGTAAGCGCGAAATGTCACGGGATGATTCGCGAAGACGGCTTGCGCTTTTTCTTTGTAACGCACCAACTGATCGGCGTCGCGTGTTTTCTCGCGGATGAAAATGACGTAGGCGGGCATAGGGTCCCAGGGGAAATCGTTGGCGGCGCGGGATTGGCCGGGTGAAGTTCATGGTACGTTTAGCTCCTGTCAGATACTGTCAGGAGACAGGGTGTCCCGAACCGCACGTTTATTGACCTTGCTGGAGAGGCTTCGCGCGAAGCGTGTGCCGGTGACTGCGTCCGAACTCGCGTCAGACCTGGCTGTGTCCGAGCGCACGCTGTATCGCGACATCGCGACGCTGGTTGAACAGGGTGCGCCGATACATGGCGAAGCCGGCATAGGGTACGTGCTTAGGCCGGGGTTGTTCCTGCCGCCGCTGATGTTGAGCGAAGACGAGATCGACGCCGTGGTGCTGGGCCTGCGGTATGTGGACCAGCGCGGCGATGATGTTTTGCGTAAGGCCGCCGCTCAGGCGCTGGCCAAGATTGATGCCGTATTGAACGCGTCGGGCAAGGATGCAATGCGCGCCCCGACTGTTTTGTCCGGTCCTCCGGTGCCGGACTTCCCCGTCAATGCCGTGCCGCTCACTGGCCTGCGCGCGGCCATTCGTGGCCAGTGCAAACTGCGGATCGCTTATCTGGATGGGCAGGGCGAGCCGTCGGATCGTATCGTCTGGCCCGTCGCGCTGGGCTTCCTCGACAACGTCCGAATTCTCGGCGCATGGTGCGAAAAGCGCCAGGATTTCCGTAGTTTTCGCACGGACAGGATCACGTCAGCCGATGAAACCGGCGAGCAGTATCCAGGGGCAAGGGCGGTGCTGTTGAGCCGGTACCGGACGCATCTGGCGACGTCGACGCCTTGGTAGTCACACTGTAATTCGCTTAAGCGTGGTCATTGTGCAGACCTTCGACTACCTATCCCTCGCGATGATCGCCCGCACCGCTCAATCTGCGCTTTGCGCAACGCGTATGCAAGTTATGACCGGTGTTTAACAATCCTCTTAATTTGCAAATGCGGAGCCGGTTCACGCGTGTTATTTTTCTGGAAAACGCATTCCATAACCCTACCTCCAGGAGAATGCCGATGACCGCCTTAGCCGCCGTTGCCGCCATACTTGCCGCTCTATTAATGGGCGCAATGAGCCCGGGTCCAAGCTTCGTGCTGGTCGCGCGCAACGCGATCGGCTTATCTCGCACGGACGGACTGGCGACCGCACTCGGCATGGGCGTGGGCGGCGTTTTCTTCAGCGGCATTGCACTCGCCGGGCTTTATACGCTCCTGTCGGCGGTTGAATGGCTGTATGTCGGCTTGAAGGTTGCCGGGGGACTCTACCTGATCTATATCGCCTCGAAGATCTGGCGTGGAGCATCCAGTCCGTTGGTCGTGGACGATGGACGTGGCGTGCAGAACCATGATCCGCGTAAATCATTCTGGATCGGTCTCACTACGCAACTCAGCAACCCGAAGACCGCGATCTGGTACGGCAGTATCTTCGCAGCCTTGTTGCCGCAACATCCGCCGCTCTGGTGTTATCTCATTCTGCCTCCCATGATCTTTGCTATAGAAGCAGGGTGGTACACCGTCGTGGCCTTGTGTTTCTCCAGCCGCCGTCCGCGCGAGCTTTACCTGCGCGCCAAGAAATGGATCGATCGTTTTGCTGCGGGCGCAATTACCGCGCTAGGCCTCCGATTGATTTTCACCGCGCATAAAGCGGGCATCTGACGGCTATGCAGCAACAGCCGCTGGCGGGCTCTCGTTAAGCGGGCCGAGTCTGGATGATCAGCCGCTGGAGACGAATAGCGATATCAGCGAGACCTGAGCTAAGTTGGCTCGGCGGTATAGACAGATCGACGGCTGTGGTTTATTACCGGTCCGTTGCTGCCAAGCGCTACCAAAAAATCAGGGGTAACACTAATATAATTGACCTGTAAGCTGGATTCTCCGCAGGATTTCACCCTTATCCAGCAATACCGCCGCCTGCTGCAAAAAACATCTTCTCTCATCCGGACCCTAAAAAAACGCTTGTATATACCGATTTTGTTGTCCTAGACTCGAGGCTATTCTCTTGTATAGACAAGACGAAAGCCAAAGCCAAAAGGACGACCGATGATCAAGCTCACCCCCGGCAAACTGACACTGCCCCAACTTCGCCGCATCGCGCGGGAACGCGTCCAGTTGACACTGGATCCGGCAAGTCACGCTGCCATCGACGCATGCGCGAAAGCGGTGGAAGACATCGCTGCGAAGGGTCTGCCGGCCTACGGGATCAACACGGGTTTCGGGCGGTTGGCGAACACCCACATTCCCGCCGATCAGCTTGAACTGCTGCAACGCAATCTCGTGTTGTCGCATGCCGTAGGTGTGGGTGAACCAATGGCGCCGCCTGTCGTTCGCCTGCTGATGGCGCTCAAACTGTCGAGCCTTGGGCGCGGTCACTCGGGGATCAGGCGTGTTGTGATGGACGCCATGATCACGTTATTCAATGCGGATATCCTGCCGGTTATTCCCGTAAAAGGTTCTGTCGGCGCATCGGGTGACCTCGCACCGCTCGCGCATATGTCTGGCGTGTTGCTGGGTATTGGCGAGGTGTTTATCGAGGGCAGGCAGGCTCCTGCACTCGATGGACTGAAAGCCGCCGGTCTTGAACCGCTCACTCTGCAGGCTAAGGAAGGGCTCGCGTTGCTTAACGGCACGCAGGCTTCCACGGCGCTCGCGTTGTACAACATGTTCGCAATCGAAGACTTGTACCGCACGGGGCTGGTGTCGGGCGCGTTAGCGGTCGATGCCGCCGAAGGTTCGGTGAAACCCTTCGATGCACGCATTCATTCACTGCGCGGTCACGCCGGACAGATCGATGCGGCGGCGGCGTATCGTGTGTTGCTCGAAGGCTCCGGTATCAACATTTCACATGCGGATTGCGACAAGGTGCAAGACCCGTACAGCCTGCGTTGCCAGCCGCAAGTCATGGGCGCGTGCCTCGACCAGTTGCGCCATGCAGCCGATGTATTGTTGATCGAAGCGAATGCTGTATCGGACAATCCGCTGATCTTCCCGGACACTGGTGAAGTGCTGTCGGGCGGCAATTTCCACGCGGAACCCGTTGCGTTCGCCGCCGATAACCTCGCCATTGCCGCTGCAGAAATTGGTGCGTTGGCGGAGCGCCGGATCGCGTTGCTGATCGATGCGACGCTCTCCGGTTTGCCGCCGTTTCTCGTGCGCGATGGCGGCGTGAATTCGGGTTTTATGATCGCGCATGTGACGGCGGCGGCGCTGGCGTCGGAGAACAAGACCTACGCGCATCCGGCATCGGTTGACTCATTGCCGACATCGGCAAATCAGGAAGATCACGTCTCCATGGCGACGTTTGCCGCCCGCAAGCTTGGATATATTGCGGAGAACGTGGCGCATATCCTCGCCATCGAGTTGCTCGCGGCGGCGCAAGGCGTGGATCTGCGCGCGCCGCATCAAACCAGCCCGCGCCTGCAGCCGGTCATGAAATCGATTCGTTCGGAGGTCGAACATTATGCGCTCGATCACTACTTTGCACCGGACATAGTGGCCGTGGCGAAGCAGGTAACGAGCGGAACGATTGCCGCATTCTGCCCGCTGCATTTTGCATCGGAAGGGGTGGCTTGAACTTAAAAGCTTAAGCGCGTGCGACGGCAGCGGCGATCAACTCTGCCGCTGCATGTTGTCGGCGCTGAACCTGCATCCCAGCCGATACCGCGTGCCCGGATGAACGAAGCGCGCGAACGTCACCGCTACGTTGTTCGCCCAGGTCCGCCGCACGAGTGTGAGGCACGGCTGGTCCGGACCGATCTCAAGCAGTTTCGCATCTGCGCGTGAGGGCAGCACTGCGTCAACCACGTGCTCGACCTCGTGCGCCGGCACGGTATTGAACAGATACTCCGACGGCCGTACCGTTGCGAAATCCTGTTCGAGAAAAAGCGGCGCGACGTCGGGGTTCACGTACCGATCTTCAAGTTGAACCGGCACGCCGTTCTCGCGATGCACGCACACCACATGAAATACCGACGCGCCCGGCGCGAGTCCGAGTGCCGCCGATACATCACTGGCGGCCGCCTCGCGTGCGGCGTGCACGATCGTATAACCGTACTCGTGTCCGCGAGCGCGAATTTCATCGCCTATGTGCGCGATCATCAGCAGCGTCGACTGCGGCTTTTCTTCCGCTATAAACGTCCCCACGCCTGAGAAGCGCGTCAGCACGCCTTGCTCC
The DNA here is from genome assembly GCF_964253885.1 of Caballeronia sp. LjRoot31. NCBI lineage: Bacteria > Pseudomonadati > Pseudomonadota > Betaproteobacteria > Burkholderiales > Burkholderiaceae > Caballeronia > Caballeronia sp. LjRoot31. The sequence goes on along the minus strand of NZ_CAXURX020000002.1, from coordinate 1,741,339 downwards.
GTGAGTTCGCGCAACGCGCGGTTGATCGTCATGCGCGACACGCCCAGCTCGCCGACCAGCGTCATCTCCGACGGAATCCGGTCGCCGGGCCGCCATTCGCCGGAGAGGATGCGCGTGCGGATATGTTCCTTCACACGCTCGTAGCGCGCGAGCGGTGCGGTGGCGGATGCCGGATTTGAAAGGCTGGTTGTATTCATGTCTCGCTCAGGTATGGCTCAGTTTTATATGGCTCAGTTTTCGCTCAGTTTTCGCTCAGGTTTCGTTATATCCCGCTGGTTCGGTACTCACGTGAACCGCACTCGCCGATGGTTCCTCACGTCGCGCCCAGAACGCGTTCCGGTCGAGATAGTTCTGCAGAAACTGCTTAAGCCTGGGCTGTTGCGCGTTGTGAAACACGTCCTCGGGCGATCCTTGCGCCTCGATTTTGCCATGATCGATGAAGACGACGGTATCGGCGACCTGCGCGGCGAAGCCCATTTCATGGGTGACGATCACCATCGTCATACCGTCGTTCGCGAGGTTCTTCATCACTTGCAGCACTTCGCCGACCAGCTCGGGATCGAGTGCGGAGGTGGGTTCGTCGAAAAGCATGATGTGCGGTTCCATTGCCAGCGCGCGGGCAATCGCCACACGTTGCTGCTGCCCGCCGGAGAGCCGTGCCGGATGATTGTCCGCGCGGTCGGCGAGACCGACCTTGTCGAGCATGGCCAGCGCCCGCTTGCGAGCCTCGGCCTTGGGCAGCTTGCGTACGCGCACCAGCGCCTCGGCCACGTTTTCAACGGCCGTCATATGAGGCCATAGGTTGAACTGCTGGAACACCATGCCCACGTTGCGCCGCACGCGGTTGATCTCGGCTTGCGGCGCCCGCACGCGCTGGCCGTTTCGATCGGTGACATAACCGATCAATTCGCCTTCGATATAGATCTCGCCTTCGCTGTATTCCTCGAGGAACGCAAGCGAACGCAGCAGGGTGCTTTTCCCCGAACCCGACGGTCCGATGATGCAGGTCACCTCCGACTTGCGCACGGCGAGCGAGACGTCGTCGAGCACTTTCAGTGCACCGAAATGCTTGCCGACATGCCGTGCATCGACAAGATATTCGGCGGGCGGTAGCGTGTTGCCAGAATTCGGTTTCTTCATGACGGTTTCTTCATGATTCAGCGCTCAGTTTGATGGGGGCCAACGCGCGTTCACCGCGTAAGGAAGCGGCCTACGCGGATCTCGACCCACTGTCCGGCTCGCGACGCCACTTCCACGAGCACGAGATAACACACGCACAGTGCGAGCAAGGTTTCGACGAACGCAAACCGTTCCGAGCCGATACCGGTCAGCACGAATGTCAGCTCCGGCACGGTGACGACCGACAGCACCGCGGTTTCCTTGCTCAGCACAATGATCAGGTTGGTCAGCGCCGGCACGATGATGACCAGCATCTGCGGCAACTGTACGCGCATGATGACTTGCAGCCGCGTAAAACCCAGGCATTCGGCGGCTTCTATGTGACCGCGCGGCACCGACGTAAAACCGGAGCGGAATGCTTCCGCGAAATACGCACTGCCATAAAGTCCGAGTCCGACAATACCGGCTGTCAGCGGTTCAAGCGAAAGCCCAAGCGAAGGCCCGCCGTAATACAGCACGAAAAGCTGCACGAGAAACGGCGTTCCCCGGAACACCTCTATGTAAGCACGCAAGAATCCGCGCACCCATTTGCCGCAGAAGATCTGCAGCAAGGCGATGGCGAAACCGATCGCCATGCCGATCAGCACGCCGCCAATCCACACGGCGATGGTTGTCGCGAACCCTTCGGCGAGGGCGGGAAGGGAGTCGGTCAGGACCGTGGGATCGAATTGAATGGCCATGTGCTTATGCCCGTTCCATGCGGCGTTCTGCGCGATGTCCGGCCAGCGACAACGTCCCGTTGATGACCAGGTACACCAGCCCGGCGGCAACATAGGCCTCCAGCGGCCGGTACGTGCTGGCGGCAATATTCTGCGCGGTGCGCGTGATATCGGCGACACCTACGACTGAAATCAGCGACGACGATTTCACCAGCATGACCATCTCATTGACGAGCGAGGGCATTGTCGTGCGCAGCGCCTGAGGCACCTGGATACGCAGCACGGCATGCAGCCGCGATAAACCGAGCAACTGCGCCGCTTCGAGTTGCCCATGCGGAATGCCGATGAATCCCCCCCGCAGGATCTCGGCGAGATAAGCGGCTTCGCATAGCGACACGGCGGCAGCGGCGGCCACGAGCGGCGGCACGTTGATGCCGATGAAGGGCAGGAAATAGTAGGTCAGCAGAAGCTGCACGAGCAGCGGCACGCCGCGGAAAAAGCCGACGTACGCGCCGCCGAGTTTCGAGACGAAGCGGTTCTTCGAGAGCCGGGCGCTGCACACGGCGATAGCGACAATGAAGCCGACCACGAGCCCGACGAGCGAAATCAGGACCGTGGCTTGTGCGGCCTTGATCAGATAGGGAAGGGCATCGAGCAACGCGTGAAGGCTGAACATGGGCTGTCCGGCAAGGAGCAAGGCGCTAAAGCGCCTTGCAGGGCATCAATGGATTGCTGATTCAGCAATTCAATAATTAGGCGAAGGCATGGTGGTGGGCGTGTCCATGACTACGCCGAACCACTTCTTCTGCAAAGCAGCAAGACGGCCATCACCGTGCATCTTGACGATCGCCTGATTGATCGCGTCGAGAAGCGGCTTGCTGTCCGCGTCCTTGCGGCCGAGATAAGCGAAATACACCTTCGTGCCGAACGGCGGCTGCACGACCGCGAAGGTGTCCGGACGCTGACGCGCCACATAAGCGATGTTCGGCAGCGAATTACCCACGGCGACAATCCGGCCGGCGGCGAGGTCCGCATAGGCCTGGTTGTTGTCGATGTATTCACGCACGCTCGTCTTGCCCGGCAGCGTGGCAACGTACTGCTTCAACTGATCGAGCTGCGCCGAACCCTTGCCGCCGCCGACTGCCTTGCCGGCGACGTCGGCGTTTGTCTTGATGCTGGTGTCGTTCGCGCGTTTGAGCAACGCAACCGTGCCGTCGGCAATCGGCAGGGTGAACTCATAACGCTCCATGCGCGCCTTGGTGATCGTCACCGGGCCGCTGACAATATCGAACTTGCCGGCTTCGAGGCCCGGCAGCACGCTTGGCCACGGCAGGTCGATGGAGCGTACTTTCACACCCAGTTCCTTCGACAACTCGGCGAAGAAGTCCTTATTAAAGCCTTGTTGCTGACCGTTTTCCAGGAAGTCGAATGGTGCGAACTGCATTTCGGTTCCGACCACCAGTTCGCCGGCCTTCTTGACCTTCGCCAACTGGTCTTCCGCGTGCGCCGAAACCGCTGTCGCGACCAGTGCGGCCACGAGCAGACGACCCTTCCACTTCGAGAAAAAATTCATTGTTGAACTCCCCTGGTTAAAAGTACACCCGGCTTGGGCAAAGGTGCGAACCGGTGCGCCGGTCTGCATGTGGTGCGAGTCAGTATATACCGTCAATTCGCATTGCCAAGCGCGTCAAAAATACTTCTCGCCGCACCATTTCAAGGCTGACGGACTTCGCGAAAACGCCGGGTTGCATTTGGCTAATTGGCGGTATATACAGACACTTGATCTGGTTTCCCGCAGGCACTCATGGCTTACCCGCAGACGCTTGCGGCCAAGTCGGGGCAGCGCGGCGCCGGTCACGACGGGTCGCGCGCAGACATTGCATGGTGGCGCGCGGCAGCACGGTTTTTGAGTTGGCGGCGCATCTTGCGCTGGTTTGACGTGATGCCCGTCGCAACGTGCGGAGGCCTGCACGGTATAGACGGCGATGAAACTTCGGAGCAACCTGGATGACCTCGACTTCTCACATCCCCGTCGTCGATCTGGCGGCCGTTCGTGCATTGGATCCCGCCGGCTTGCGCGATGCCGCCGCCGCGATCCGCGACGCATGCAGGAGCATCGGTTTCTTCTACGTCAGCAATCACGGCGTGCCGACCGATGTGCTCGAAGGCGCGGTGAAAGCGGCACGCGAATTCTTTGCGTATCCACCGGAAGTGAAGCGGCGCGCCGCGGTGAATCATCGGCATCGCGGCTTTAATGCGCTTGGCGACGCCGTCATGTATCAGGCCACCAAACCTGACTACAAGGAGTTTTTCAGCATCGGCCTGGAGTTGCCGGAAGACGATCCGAGCGTGCTTGCCGGTGAAGCGCTGCGCGGCCCGAACAATTGGCCTGACTTCATGCCTTCGCTGCAACCGGAACTTTATGCGTACTACGAAGCGATCGGTGCGTGCGGCGCGGATTTGTTGCGCGCGGTCGCGGTGAGCCTGGATATCGACGAAATGTTTTTCGTGAGTAAATACACGAAGCGCATGCAGCGCACGCAGATGGTCTATTACCCGCCGCAAGCGCCCAAGTCGGACGCGGATCAGTTCGGTGTGGCGCCGCATACGGACTACGGCTGCATCACGTTGTTGTGGCAGGACAACGTGGGCGGCTTGCAGGTGAAGGAGCTTGCAACCGATAGCTGGATTGACGCGCCGCCCATTCCGGGAACACTGGTGGTGAACGTCGGCGACCTGCTTGCGCGCTGGTCGAACGATCGCTTTCGTTCGACGCTGCATCGCGTAATCAATCGCTCCGGGCAGGAGCGATATTCGATCGCGACCTTCTACGATCCGACTTATGGCGCAAGCGTGGACCCGCGCGATCTTGGTCTTGAAGGCGTGCAGCCGCTGTATGAACCGGTGGCTGCGGGCGATTACATCCTGGGGCGGATCAACGATTCCATGGGTTATAGAAAGAAGCAGAAAGAAGCGCGCGAATGACTGAGCAAACCATGAAAGCAATAGTACAAACGCTGATTGATGCACTTGGCGCCGGGTCCGTGCGGTTCGGCGATGCCATCGAACCACGCTATCTCGGCGACTGGAGTGGCCGCTCGCCAGTGCCGCCGCTAGCGGTCGTGCTGCCGCGTTCGACGGACGAAGTCGCCACCGTGCTGCGCCTGTGCAACGAAGCGCGTCAGAGCGTTGTGCCGCAGGGCGGCATGACTGGACTGGCGGGCGGCGCCATTCCTTCCGGCGGCGATATCTGCCTGTCTCTCGAACGGCTGGTGGGCATCGAAGAGGTTGATCGTGCGGCGGCGACCATGACGGTGCTTGCCGGTACCACCTTGCAAACCGTGCAGGACGCTGCGCAGGAAGCGGGGTTTGAATTTGCGCTGGACCTTGGTGCGCGCGGCTCGTGTCAGATCGGTGGCAACCTCGCTACGAACGCGGGCGGCGTGCGCGTGCTGCAGTCCGGCACGGCCCGCGACCAGGTGCTCGGACTTGAAGCCGTGCTGGCCGACGGCAGCGTACTCAGTTCCATGAACAAGATGGTCAAGAACAATACGGGCTATGACCTGCGCAACCTGTTCATCGGTTCGGAGGGAACGCTCGGAGTGATCACGCGTGCAGTATTACGTTTGAAACCACGCCGCGCCGCGCGCAATACGGCGCTGTGCGCACTGAAGGATTACGACGGCGCGGTCGCGTTGCTGAGATCACTGCAAGCCACCTTCGGCGATGAAATCGGTGCGTTCGAAATCATGTGGCCGGAGTTCTATGACTTTGGTGTTGCGCTGACACGCTCCCGGCAATCGCCGCTTGGTCAGGCGTACCCGCTTTACGCATTGATCGAACAGGCCGGGTTCTCCGACGATCATGGCGAGCGGTTCGCCGCGGCACTCAACGCACAGCTCGAAGCGGGCGTGGTGATGGATGCGGTTGTCGCACAGTCGCAGGCGGAGACTCAGGCGTTGTGGGCGATTCGCGAGGCGACGGCCGAGTTGCCGGTGCAGATCGAGCCGATCAATTTCGATGTGAGCCTGCCCATAGGCGAGATCGGTCATTTCGTCGATGCCTGCCGCAAGGACTTTACTGCGCGCTGGCCGACGCATTACGGTTTGTATTTCGGTCACATCGGCGACTCGAACCTGCATGTCACGCTCGATGCCCGTTCGATTCCCGGTGTGACGGTGGAAGAGGTCGACCACGCACTGTACGGCATGGTTCGCGACTATAGCGGGTCCATATCGGCGGAACACGGCATTGGTGTGCTCAAGCGGCCGTTCCTGGGCTACTCGCGCAGTCCCGCCGAACTTGCTTGCATGCAGGCGATCAAGCATGCCCTTGATCCGCACGGCATTCTCAATCCCGGCAAGGTGCTGCCTGCCGCGGGCGATTAAGACGCTCGAAACGAACAAGGAACTCAATGAGCGTGACCGCTTTTATAGAAAACCTGCGTGCTGAAGTGCGCGGCCTGCCTGCTTACAACGCGGGGTTGTCGGCGGAATTCGTGCGGGCGCGTTATGGCGTCTCGCATGTCGCCAAGCTCGGCAGCAATGAAAATCCACGTGGCGCGAGCGCGGCTGTGCTTGCGCATCTTGCCGAGTTCACTACGGTCGGCACGCTCGCGCTTTATCCCGATCCTTCGTGCAGCGCGTTGCGTGCGCTGATTGCCGAGCGGCTCGCGGTCGATCCGGAGCAGTTGTTGTTCGGCAACGGCTCCGAGGATTTGCTCGCCATTGCAGCCCACACGTTCCTCGCGCCCGGTGACGAAGTGATCACCGTGATCCCGTCGTTTGGCTTGCACATCATCTATCCGCAGAGCGTTGGGGCGAAGGTGGTCACAGTACCGATGCGGTCGGACTTCGAATTCGATGTCGATGCGCTGATCGCTGCCATTTCGCCGCGTACGCGCATGTTGATTATTAGTAATCCTAGTAATCCGGTCGGCTGCGCGATGGATACTGCTGAAATGCGTCGGTTATTGAGCGCGGCGTCGCCGGAGACGCTGGTGCTGTGGGACGAGGCTTATTTCGAATACGCCTCCGACGAAGACGGTTACCCGGACAGTCTTGCTGTGTTGCGTGACTCAGGTTTGCCTTGGCTGTTGCTGCGCACCTTTTCGAAGGCTTATGGACTGGCGGGGTTGCGGGTGGGATACGGGGTGGCGTCAGCGCCTGAACTCGCCGGACTGATGAACCGCGTGCGTACGCCATTCAATATCAACCAGATTGCACAGCAGGCGGCAGCCGTGGCGTTTGGCGATCAGGCGCATGTTGCGGCCAGTGTTGCTGATGCCCGCGCCGGTCGTGACTGGATGTGCGCTGCGTTGGTCGGGCTGGGTGTAAATCCGGCACGTTCACGCGCGAATTTCCTGTTCTTTGATTGTGGTGAAGATGCCGCCGAGCTTGCTGGAAAGATGCTGGAAGATGGGGTGATTGTGAAGCCCTGGCGCGAACCGGGTTATGAAAACTGCATGCGAGTCAGCGTTGGGAACGCTGCGGATAACGCCTTGTTTATCAGGTCGTTCGACAGGCGTCGGACGGTGTGATGGCTTCGCGCCGGTGGAACGTTAATCCGTTCACCGGCGCGAGCGAAAACTTACTCCACGTTCTCTTCCAGCTGCGCTTCAAGCCCGACAATCTTCTCCCGCCGTTCCTTTGACAGATTGCCTACTGGCGGCCCGGCAAAACTCTTGCGCACACCTGCGCCGTACCAGATCAGCATCAGCACCGCGAGCAAGCCGACAATCACATAAATCACTTTTTCATTCGGCGGTTGTATGCCCACGTAAGCAAGAATCAACGCACCGATAACCGCCGCAACAGCAAACGGCTTCGACCACATTCCCAGCTGGAAGGGGCCTTTCTCGGTCCACGTCTTGCCTTCGGCAAAGATCCCTGCCGCGACCGGCATGGCGTACGAGATGAACAGAAACACCGCGCTGCCTGCGCTCAATACCGAGAAGGCATCGCCGTATAAAGTGATGACAATGGCGAGCACTGCCGACACCCAGATCGCAGTACCCGGCGTGCGGTGCGCATTGACCTTGCGCAGGAACTTCGACCCGGGCAGGCCACCGTCACGTGCGAACGCAAACATCATTCGCGACGTCGATGTCACCGCGGCCAGTCCGCACACGTAGTTGATAAAAAACAGCAGCAACTCGATCACGATCCGCAGCGGTCCTGGAATCGGCGCGAGGATCGCTTCAAAGAATCCGGTGCCCTGCTTGATCGCCGCGCCAATGTCCGGCATCACGAGCACGAACGAGCAGACCAGCACATACCCGAACAAAGTTGACCACAGAACCGACTTGACGATCCCACGCGGCACGTTGCGCGCGGCATCGTGAGTTTCCTCGGACGTGTGCGCGGACGCATCGAAACCAGTGATCGTATAGGCGGTCAGCAGCAGCCCCGAGAGGAAGGCCATTGCCATGGTTTGCGCGGGCCATTGTCCGCCATCCACGCCGGTGAAATTCTTGAAGGTCACGAGCCGCGAAAAGTCCACCTTGACCGGTGAATAGATCACCAACGACGCGACCAGGATCACTGTGACGACAAAGATCAGGTAGCCCGACACATCGGTGATCTTGCTGGCGATCCGGATCCCACGGTGATTCAGGAAAGCCTGCGACGCGGTGATCAACGTCAGAAATATGGTCTGATGCCACCAGCCGAGTGACTCGGGCTTGACGCCGAACATCGGTGCGATGAGGGTGCGAAAGAACGGGTCCCACGTACCGAAGTTAATGGCGGCAACCACGAACACTAGGCCCAGCAAATTGAACCAGGCGGTGAGCCAGCCCCAGGTCTTGCCGCCCAGGATTGAGCTCCAGTGATACAGGCCGCCGGCCGTCGGATAAGACGAGGCGATCTGCGCCATCGCGGCCGCAACCACCAGCGCGAAAACGGAGCCGAGCGGCCAGCCCAGTCCGATCGAGGCACCGCCGGCCGCGCTAAGTCCAAGCTGGAACGAGGTGATCCCGCCAGACAGGATGCAGATAAGCGAGAACGATACGGCGAAGTTCGAGAACGCACCCATGCGGCGGGAGAGTTCCTGCGCATACCCCATTTTGTGCAGCAATGAAACGTCGCTATCCGCGCTCGCGGGCGGCGGAACTGCCGTATTGATGTCCATGATGGTCGATCCTTATGGCTGAGGCTGCTGGGTAGACGTGGATGAAGCCGCTAACTCACGCGGCGGTAAAGCAGTTATCGACGTAGAGATGCGCTCCGTTGATGAAACTGGCGTCGTCGCTGGCGAGAAAGAGCGCCGCCTTGGCGACTTCCTCGGGCGCACAAAGACGGCCCTGCTGAAGCGAGAGCGCCGCTTCGCTTGCATCGAAACCGTATTGCGCGAGCGCGGCGATTTCACGCTGCCCGTGCGGGGTATCGATGAACCCAGGGCACACCGCATTGCAACGAATTCCACGCTCGCGATACTCCACGGCAATCGCCCGCGCGAACATCGCGCACGCGCCCTTGGTCGTGCAATAGAGCACTTCGAGCGGCGTGGCCGCTGTCGACGAGATCGACGCCGTGCAGACAATCGAGCCGCCGCCCGCCTCAAGCATATGCGGCAGTACGGCGCGGGTCATCGTGAACATGCTCTTGACGTTGACGTCCATGAGCCACTGGTAGTCTTCGTCGGTGGTATCGAGGAACGGTTTGACGACGATGCTGCCCGCGTGATTGAACAGCACATCGATCGTGCCGAAGCGCTCGGCGATCCGCGCTACGGCGGTTTCTACCTGATCGGTCTTCGCGACATCCGCCTTGAAGAACTCCGCCACGCCGCCGTTCTCGCGAATTTGCGCCACGACCTGCGTGCCGGCGTCCGCGTTGATATCGACGACCGCGACCTGCGCGCCCTCCTTGGCGAACAGCACGGAGGCCGCGCCGCCGCAGCCGGTGGCCCCGCCCGACACGATCGCGATCTTGCCCGCGAGTTTTCCGCCAACAGACTCGGATTTGCCCATTCCTGACCTCTCGTTGTTTATCCTTTATTTAGGCTAGGCTCGACACAATTTACGCACTATCCGAAATTGGCAATGGAGCGGGATAGACCGCGAAAAAACTGCGAACGGCATCGTGCCGAGACTCAAAGGCGCTCCGGGCAGGGTTTTCAGCGATGGGCGCGCGTACGCGCGGCGCTTACCGTGGCGCTCGGCGTGGGGCAGAATGGTCAGAATGACCGGCAAGGAATTTTGGTGGTTTTTTGGTCGTTTACACTTTTTTGACGCGTACCGTCCGCCAAGGAGATTTTATGCAAGCGGTCCAACCGGTGCGTCCGGCCGTCGATATCCATTGCTGCCGGAGCATTGACGAGCAGGCGCGGCTGCTCGAAAGCTGGAACCAGACCTACTGCCAGATCTCGCGGGGCGCTTTCGACGGCTCGGTCAGTTCCGTGCATGCGGGCGCGGTGCGTATTCTCGTCGAACGGATGAACCGGACGGTGTACCAGCGCGGTTGCGTGGATGTTTCCCGGATCGCCGTGGGCATTCCGTTCCAGCTCGAAGGCCACGCGTTGCTGTGCGGTCAGGTGAGTCATCTTGACGGGCTGCATGTTTTCTCCGGGCCTGGAGGATTCGAGTTTTTATCGCCCGACAAACATGTGGTCGTGAATCTGGAGATAGCGCCGCTGGAGCTCTCTGACCCGCTGCTTCGGCTTGCCATGGACAACGTCCAACAAGCGCTTGGCAATCAACCGGGGGTGCTCAATGCCGATCCTGTCCGGTTGCAGGCGTTCAGGAGCACGCTGGCGGGTCTGCTGGACACGGTCACGTCCTCACCGTCGTCACTCGCCGACGCGAGCGTGTGCGCGAGTTTTGAACGGTCGGTGATTGTGGGGCTATCTGATTTGCTGCTCGATGTTGGCGAGGTCGACATGCGTACGGGACCGTTGCGCAACTGGAAGCTGGTTGGCGCCGTGCGCGAACTGGTGGAGGCATCGGCGGATTGCCCGCTGTCGGTTGCTGACCTGTGTTTGCGGCTGGGTGTCAGCCGGCGCACGGTTCAGTATGCATTCGATGAAATTCTTGGTACCAATCCGGCGTCGTATCTGCGTGCCATCAGGCTTGATCGTGTTCGGAAGGACTTGCTGCGTGCCGGGTCGGTCACTGACGCGGCAACTCGTTGGGGCTTCTGGCACTTCGGCCATTTCTCGAATGATTATCGTGAGCAGTTTGGTGAGTTGCCGTCGGAGACGTTGCGGAGGTTGCGGGGAGGGGTGGGGCGGGGCGATGTTGGGGGGCGGGGTTGATGTTGGGGTTGGTCGGTTCTGGGGCTAGTGGTCGGGGGTTGATGCTGGGTTGGTCGGTTCCGGGGTTAGCGGTCGGGGTCAGTGCCGGGTTGCTGCTTTCAGTGTTAGTGGTCTGCGTGAGTCGGATATTCTCTTTATCACTATTAGCCACTGTGCGTGGCGGCACGTCATTTCTTTGTCCAAAGCGACAAAGAAACGAAGCAAAGAAAACGCTTTCAACCACGCTACCCTAAGTGTCCACAGCGTGCAGTTTTCATTCATGGGTGCCCCAAAAGCACGGTGCTCGCCAGAGCCACGGATGTGTGAACCCCTCCTTCTCCGAACACCGATACCCACACGCTTCGCCACCAGTGATTGAACCTGCCCAAGGGGCACCCCGCGCTATCCGCGGACGACTAACCTCCAAATGTGTACGCGTCTCGAACCACGCCGCCAACCTACCAAGTAATAAAGCCCCAAAGTATGTAAGGCCGTAACCGACGAAAATAACGGTGTAGGCCGCGTAGCCAACTCATCAAAGATTGAGGCAGTAAATACGCGTCACGTCGAGCTGCTGTGGATCAAGCTGTGACCACGAAAAAAGCGAGCCGACCAAGCAGCCACCCCAAAAAACGCGTAAGGCCGTGCGGGTTCCTTAGCAATGGTGCTTGCCCGAGAGCGTACGGGGCGAAGCGTGTTCGTGTCAGGATTCGCGAGAAGGAGGGGTTCACACATCGGTGGTTCTGGCGAGCACCGTGCTTTTGGGGCACCTATGAATGAAAACTGCACGCTGTGGACACTTAGGGTAGCGTGGTTGAAAGCGTTTTCTTTGCTTCGTTTCTTTGTCGCTTTGGACAAAGAAATGACGTGCCGCCACGCACAGTGGCTAATAGTGATAAAGAGAAAATCCGACTCACGCACACCACTAACACTGAAAGCAGCAACCCGGCACTGACTCCGACCGCTAACACTGAAAGCAGCAACCCGGCACTGACCCCGACCACTAACACTGAAAGCAGCAACCCGGCACTGACCCCGACCACTAACACTGAAAGCAGCAACCTGGCACTGACCCCGACCACTAACACTGAAAGCAGCAACCCGGCATTGACCCCTGACCACTAACGCCGAAAGCACCAACCCGGCATTGACCCCTGACCACTAACCCCAGAACCGACCACCCCGACACTAGCCCCCCATCATCTTCGTCTCCTGCGGACCGATCCACTCGCGATCGAAATGACCCTCGGCAATGGAACGTAACGCAGCCGCTTCCTTGTTCGCCTGCCGCTTCGCCCCTTCGATGACCGCCGCCACGTCCCCGGGCGCTATCGCAAGGACACCGTCTTCATCGCCTACGATGATGTCGCCGGGCTGCACCACCATGCCGCCGACAGTGACCGTCACATTGACCTCGCCAGGACCGTTCTTATAAGGGCCACGATGTGTCGCAGCACGCGCATAGACCGGGAAGTCGTGTTGGCGAATGGCGCCCACATCGCGGATTGCGCCGTCGATTACCAGACCCTGCACGCCGAGGCTTTCGGCATAGGTCGCCATGATTTCGCCCATCAGCGCTTGCGTAATATCCCCGCCGCCGTCGATCACCAGCACGTCGCCGGGCCGGCAAAAATCGAATGCGCGATGAATGGCGAGGTTGTCGCCGGGACGGGTGCGCACGGTCACCGCCGTCCCGGCCATGGGCCTGGCACGGTGATACGGCACGAGCCCGACCGTCCCGCTGACACGTGCCATGTTGTCACTGAGTAGCGAGACAGCAAGGCCGCGCAGTGTCTCCAGTATCTCGGGGCTGGCTTGCGTGGCCGACTCGTTACGGCGCCATCCGGGTGGATTGGTCACGATCATCTCCTTTAGGAAAACTGATGATTAAGCTGGTTTGACAAACGCCCGTACACAGCTCGCGCGTTGTCTTCATAGATGCGCTGGCGATCGGCCGGCGTGAGCCACGGGATCGCGTCAATATAACGGCGGGTATCGTCGTAGTAGTGGCCGGTCTCGGGGTCGATGCCTTGAACCGCGCCGATCGTCTCCGACGCAAACAGGATGTTCTCGACGGGAATCACTTTCGCCAGCAGGTCGGTGCCGGGCTGGTGGTACACGCAGGTATCGAAGAATACGTTCTTGAGCAGGTAATCCTTGAGCAGCGGACGCTTCATGTCCTGAGCGAGCCCGCGATAACGCCCCCAGTGATAAGGCACGGCACCGCCGCCGTGGGGAATGATGAAGCGCAAGGCCGGAAAATCGGCGAACAGGTCCGCCGTGAGCAATTGCATGAACGCCGACGTGTCGCCGTTGATGTAATGCGCGCCGGTCGCATGGAAGTTGGGGTTGCACGACGACGACACGTGGATCATGGCAGGCACGTCGAGTTCCACCATTGTTTCGTAGAGCGGATACCACGAGCGATCCGTGAGCGGCGGTCCGGTCCAGTAACCGCCGGACGGGTCCGGGTTGAGATTGCAGCCTATAAAACCAAGCTGCTCGACACAGCGGCGCAACTCGGGAATGCAGTTCTCGGGCGATACCCCGGGCGCTTGCGGCAACTGGCAGACACCCACGAAGTTGCGCGGAAACATCTGGCAAACGCGATGAATCAGGTCATTGCTTTCCTGCGACCAGTGCGCGTTGGCATCGGAGCCGGCCAGGTGATGACCCATGCCGGCCGCCCGTGGCGAAAAGATTGTCAGATCCGTGCCGCGCTCCCGTTGAATGCGCAACTGCCCTGATTCAATGCTGTCGCGAATCTGTTCATCCGTGATGACGGGACGCGGCGGGGGGGATGTACCGTCTTTGAGCGCTGCTATCTGGGCGGCGCGCCAGGCTTCATGTTCGCGTGGGGAGGTCGTATAGTGACCGTGACAGTCGATGATCATTGCGGGTTTCCAGATCAAGGTTCAGTGAAGGTGTCCGGCGCGGGAGTCGCCTGCCGGCAGTGCGTCGGTCTCGTCTTCTGCAGGCGTGACCCGCATGACCAGCGCAATGATGGTTGCCACCACCAGGAAGGCCGCGATCGTCAGGAGCGCCAGCTTGAAGTTGCCCGTGGCACTGCGGACGAGCCCGATGCTCCAGGGGCCGACAAGCCCGCCGAACTGAGCGACGGTGTTGATGAGCGCAATCGTCGCGGCGCCGGCAGCGCCGGTCCTGAACGAAGAGGCGAGGCTCCAGAACAGCGGGTTGCCGGCGTAGATGAATAGCCCGGTTACGCACAGGAGCGCATAGGCAATCACCGGATTCGGTGCATAGGCACTGCCCGCAATAGCGAGCGCGCTCATTCCGTATACGAACGCGAGATGCTTCTTCCGGTCGCCGGTCCGGTCGGAACTGCGGCTGATCAGCAGCGTGCCGAGGACACCGAGAAGCGGCGGGGCGGCGGACAAGAAACCCACCTCGAGGTTGCTCAGGTTGCCGAGGCTCTTGACGATCTGCGGTAACCACAGGAACAGGCCATAAACACCCACGAGCGCGCAGCCGAACAAACACGCGAGGCTCCACACGCGGATGTCGCTGGCTACGCGCAACATCGAAAAATGCTTGTCTGCGCCCAGGGCCTCGCGTTCTTTCGTCAGCGTGGACTCGAGCCACTGCTTTTGCGCGTCGCTCAGCCACGCGGCATCAGCAGGGCGCTCGGTCATCAGGCGCAGCGTCAGGAGACCAAGGAGCATGGCAGGGACACCTTCCATGATGAACATCCATTGCCATCCCCGCAGACCGAGCGGTCCATTCGCATAGGTCATGAGCGCCGTCGAAATCGGGCCGCCGAGCACCGCAGAGAACGAGCCGGCGATGATGTATCCCCCCACCGCACGCGCGCGGTAACGCTGCGGGAACCACTTCGTCAGGTAGACGGCCACGCCGGGAAGAAACCCGGCCTCCATGACGCCCAGCAGGAAACGCAGTACATAGAAGCTGTACTCGTTGGACACGAAGGCGGTCGCGGCGGCAACCGCACCCCACGTCAGCAGGATGCGGGCGATCCAGCGCCGGGCGCCAACGCGATGGAGCAGCAGGTTGCTGGGCACTTCGAGAAGCATGTAGCCGAAGAAGAAAATGCTTCCGGCGAAGCCGAACACGGCTGGGCTGAAGCCGAGTTGCTTGTTCATGTCGAGTGCGGCAAAGCCGATGTTTATCCGGTCAAGATAGTTGAAGAACATCATGGCGAAGAGCAACGGCATGAGGCGGCCGTAGACTCGCCGCATGGTTGCGCTTTCGATCGGATCGGTCATCAATGTCTCCTGCTGTAGAGCGCTCGTCGGATCGGGCGTCGTTGTGGTTTGCTTTTGCTACGGTGATTCCGCGCTGATCCGAGTGTCCGATCAGCGGCCAGTGCTTACGTGTTCGCCTAGCCGTGAATCCCTTTCAGGCGGCAGCCTATGCAACGGGCACAAACACCCCAACGCCGATTGAACGGCGACGGCATTACTCGACGATCGCTGAGCATTGCTAACGGCCTCGGCCGATGCCGACTAAAGAGCGACAGGACCTTATAAGTAAAAAGTAAAGGAGCGAGAAAGCGAGGTCCCGGCAGAGAACCGGACATCGGTGGTAGACGGCGCTATCCGAAAACCATTATTCCAACGCCGGACGATCTGGCACGATGCGCGTACTTACGGTTGAATTACATAGCGATGGCGGCTGCCAACAAATGGCGGACATCAACGCAAGCACGTCCGGGATGACCGTGTTCGTGCGAACCCACGATTCGACAAGTCATGGTACGAACCGCCGTGCCGCACGTCCAAGACCGTGTTTTTATCCTTTTATAATAATTTTCTTATAGTTCCGGCAGATCTTGCGGCAAGTCTTTCCCCACCGGCGACAAACAGGTAAGAAACGCTTGCAGATGAGGTGAGCTGTTGTCGCTACGAAAGCTCGCCGCAAGCGTCGTGGTCTGCGACGCCAGCGGCCCGGTCAGGCGCCGGTACACGACATCCGAGCGTCCATGCCGCGCGACCGATTCACCCACGAATGTCACACCGAGTCCCGCCGCCACCAGCGCAATAGCCGTCTGGATCTCGTAAGCCTGGTGCGCGATGTGTGGCGTAATGCCGGCATTGCGATAAAGCGATTCGACAAAGCGCGAGAACTGCGCATTCGGGTGCTTTGGATAAAGCACGAGGGGCGTGTTGGCAAGCTGCGTGATCCGTACTTTCTTTTCTCCCGCAAGCGGATGGTCCGGCGGGAGCACGGCCATCAGGCGTTCGCGCAGCAGCGGCAACGTAGTACATCCCGCTATGGGCGGAACCTGCCGGCCGATGCCGATGTGAATGCGCGTCTCATGCAGCGCATCGGCTTGTTCTTCAGTGAGCATTTCGAAGAGCTTCAGTTCGACCTTGGGGTAATCCCGATGAAACGACTTCAGTGCGGGCGGCAACACGCTGTACATCGCCGAGCGGGTGAAGCCGATGCCGAGCCAGCCACGCATGCCCAGGCCGATCTCGCGGGTACCAAGCGCGGCCTGATCGAAGGAAGCGAGGATCTGGCGCGCCTCGATACACAGATAACTGCCGGCCTCCGTGAGCCGCAGCGGCCGGCTGCCACGGTCCACCAACTGCGTCCCCATACGTGCCTCAAGCGCGCGGATCTGCTGGCTTAGCGCCGGCTGCGCGACATGCAGCCGCTCCGCCGCGCGGCTGAAGTTGAGTTCTTCCGCGAGGACGACAAACGCCTGCAAGTGTCGGAGGTTCATTGTTGTGTGATTGAAAGAGCGCTGATCGCGAATGCCACGCGCGATGAAAGCAGTATCAGGCGTCACGGACCGGCAGAGGTTATCAAAACCTCGCGGTTTCATCCGGTTTCGCGTCGACGCACCGAACGGCGCAAAGCAAAAAATAGGCGCTTGAGTTATTGACCACGCGCTCATAAGCTCGTGCATGAAGAGGACCGGCTGACCGCGGCCGTCGATGTTGCCCTGCGTGCGTTGATCGGAGTTTCTTGCTGGCTTATTGACTATAAAGTCACGAATGCCGGTCTCGTTTCAGGGCCTCCAAGAAAAATTATTGCACGCGTAAAGGCGTCTTGACGCCATACTCCAGGAGACTGAAAGCATGTCATGGACGGTCGATGAACAACTCGCGCTCACGGCGACTCAAGCCGTCAGCGCGATCCAGTCGGGGCGCCTCAAGGCCACCGACTACGTCGCCACCTTGCTGGCTCGCGCGGCGGCAGTGTCCACGCTCAATGCGCTGACCGCGCTCAATACGGAGGGCGCACTGGAAGCGGCACACCGTATCGATGCCCTTTCCGCCGATGAGAAACGCCGGCTTCCTCTCGCTGGTCTGCCCGTCGTGGTGAAGGACAACATCAACACGGCGGGCATGCAGACGTCGGCGGCCACGCCGGCGCTGGAAAATTTCATCCCGTCGACCCATGCGCCCTCCGTGCAAAAACTGCTCGACGCCGGTGCGATCCTGCTCGGCAAGGCCAATATGCACGAACTGGCGCTCGGCATCACCAGCACGAATCTGAGCACCCACGCAGGACCCGTTCGGAATCCTTATAACCCCAGGATGATTCCCGGCGGCTCGTCCGGTGGCACAGCGGCGGCGGTGGCCGCGCGTATCGTGCCGGCGGGGCTCGGCACGGATACGGGCGGTTCGACCCGCATTCCGGCCGCGTTGACCGGTATCGCGGGCTTCCGTCCTTCGGTAGGCAACGGCGGCGATCAGCGTCGTTATCACGATACAAACGCGGTTGTGCCGATCAGCCACACACGCGATACCGTTGGCCCGATGGCACGCACCGTCGCCGATATCGCGCTGCTGGATGGCGTCGTGGCCGGCGACGGTCCGCTTCCTGGCGTGGCGCTGGGAGACTTGCGCATCGGCCTTCCTGCATGCTGCTGGGCCGGACTGGATCACGGGCTGGAAATCATCGCACGCGGTGCCCTCGACCGGCTGAAAGCGGCGGGCGTGACACTCGTTCATATCGACATGCCGGATCTGTTCGTGTTGAGTGAGCAGATCAGCTTTGCCGTGGCATTGCACGAACCGCTTGAGGACCTTCCCGCGTGGCTCATGGCCAATAATGCGCCGGTCAAGACCGTCGCTGAAGTGGCCGCGCGAATTGCCAGCCCCGACGTACGCGCCGCGTATGAAGCCATTCTCGCCGATACGTTCGGCCCGCAATATGACGTGGCTATGAGTACATTGCGGCCGCAACTTCAACACCTGTATGCAACAACGTTCTCCACGCACACGCTTGATGCGCTGCTGTTTCCGACCACGCTTCTGCCGGCTGTGCCGATCGATACTTTGAACGGATCTTCGCAAGTGTCGATCAACGGCGGTGAGCCGATGGATGAAATGGCTGCATTCCTGCGCAACACTGATCCGGCCAGCGTCGCGGGAATTCCGGGCTTGTCGCTGCCGGCCGGGATGACGCACGAAGGTTTGCCCGTAGGCATTGAGCTCGATGGGCCCACCGGTAGCGATCGTCGTTTGCTTGCAATTGGCGTGGCGTTCGAGCAGGTGCTGGGTTCGCTGCCTGCGCCGATGTAGCAGGCGTATCGACAACGCCGGTTAGATGCCAATGTCGATAGACCAGCCCATTCCGACCTGGCCGTGAGCCGCGCCATCAGCCCGAGCCGATCCGCAATTAAAAAAGGTAGAAGTGCCAAGCATATTGGCTGGGATGCAGTCTTCCTGTACCGGCACCCGCCGAGATAAAACGGACCTTCTTGAGGACACCGCCGGCCATCGCATCGGGGACGTAACGCCTGCATCCGTCGATCACACGCGTGATTATTGTGTTGCGGCCTTTAACTGCGGCCAACCGAAACGCTGAGCATCGCCTAGATCGCGCCACTCAAGTTCCGCGCACATACCGCGCTGCGAATTATCCGCACCGCTCGCGCCAGTAAGCAAAATGCAAGACGGAATCCAGATGCTCAAAACCGCTGCTTCGGATCAGCGGCATTCCCCATTGCCACGTGTTTTTTTCTGTGAAAGACTTCGGTCATCTGCTGTGCCGGACATGATTCCGGTATATCAGACAACCGGTTTAACCCGTTCTATCCGGCCTGGCCGCGCTTTCACGCGGGGCAGGGCCGTACACAACCTCGTTTTACGCAGGCCCATGCGCTGGCATGGTGAGGGCGTTGAATCCAGGATCTTCTCTGGGCGCCGCCGTCTGTCCCTGAACTGACATTTTCACTTTCAAGGCTGAGACCCAAATGAGACTTGTCAAAGAAAGCGCACGTATCGCCTGTTTATTTGCGGTGGCTGGTCTGTTGACGCTGGCCGGTTGCACGAAGGTTGCCACCCCAACTCAGGATGATGCGGCAGAGTCCACGCTGAAGGCGGTCTTGCAGCGCGGCACGCTGCGCGTCGGCGACTGCCTGAGCTTTGCGCCCTTCGGTTTTTATAACAAGGATGGTGCGCCCGACGGCTACGACGTCGACCTCGCGAAAGAGCTGGCCAAGCAAATGGGCGTGAAGCTGGAAGTGGTCAATACGACGAGCGCCAACCGTATTCCAAACTTGCAAACCAGCAAGGTCGACGTGGTCTTCTGCAATTTCACGCGCAATCTGGAGCGGGCCAAGGAGATCGGCTTCACCAATCCCTACGTTGTGGCCAGCGAGGCGCTGCTCGTCAAGAAGAGCAGCGGCATCAAGTCGATCAATGACATGTCCAACCGCACGATCGCCACCGTCAAGGGATCGACGAACGGCGACGAAGTACGGGCGCTGAACATGCAGGTGAAGATCCAGGAATTCGACAGTTCGCAAGCAGCTATTCTCGCGGTCAAGCAAGGCCAGGCCGACGCGATGATCGAAGACAACAACTTCCTTGCGTATCAGGCTTCGCTCGACCCCGAGTTGACCGTGACCGACGAAGCGCTGGTTCCGCTTGAATACAACGCATTCGGTGTGAAGGCGGGCGATCAGGTCTGGCTCGATTACCTGAACCTGTTCCTGTTCCAGGTCAACGCGTCGAAACTGAACGCCCAGCTCTACAAGAAGTGGTTCGGCGCCGATCCGCGTTTCCCGCTGAATCCGCAGTACTGATGCCGCAGTACTGAAGCGCTAACGCCGCATGCATCGCGCAAGGCAGAAGATGGAGGAGCAATGAGCTATCAATGGGTGACCCTGTCGGGCTATCTGAACGATTTTGTCCGGGCGGCGTGGCTGACGCTTCAGGTCACGTTGCTGGCCTTCGTCCTCGCGATGCTGCTCGGCCTGCTGGCCGCGCTGGCCAGCACGTCGCGCGTCACCCTGCTGCGGGCGATATCGAGTTGTTATATCGAGGTGATTCGCAACACGCCGGTGCTGCTGCAGATCTTCATTGTTTTCTTCGGCCTGCCGTCAATGGGCATCACGCTCAATGCGTATTCCGCCGGTGTGATCGCGCTCGGCGTGAACGTGGGTGCGTACCTTGCCGAAGTGTTCAGGGCGGGCATTCAGTCCGTGCCGCGCGGGCAGTTGGAGGCGGCATCCATTCTCGGGCTGGAGCGTTCGCAGATCTTCATTGAGGTGGTCATGCCGCAGGCCGCGCGCGCCGTTTATCCCGCGATCGTCAACAACCTGATCCAGTTGCTGCTCGGGACTTCGCTGCTGTCGGCTATCGCATTGCCGGAACTGACCGGCATGGCGACGGTGATCAACGCGCGTACGTTGCTGTACATCCAGACGTTCACGATTACGCTGATTGCATATCTGGTGCTGAGCAACTTCCTGTCGTGGGTAGCCGGGGTGGTCGGAGCGCGGCTGTTTCACCCGCCGCTCGTGCTGGCAAAACGTGCACGCCGACCATTGCTTTTCAGGCGCCGTGTGAGCGCTGGAACAGGAGAGTGACCGTGACAATCGACCTGTTGATGTCCAGTCTACCCATCCTGCTTCAGGGCCTGCTGACAACGCTCGTTCTTTCTGTAGCGGCCATTGTGGGCGGCACGCTTGTCGGGCTGCTGGCGGCCGTGTTGCGGACCTTCGGGCCTTGGGGTACGCCACGGCTTGCCCGGCTCTACACCGAGCTGTTTCGCGGCACGCCGGTCCTGATCACGCTGATGTTCATCTATTTTGGTGTGTCGTACTTTGGTTATGCCATCGACGTATTCGCAGCTGGCGTGATCGGGCTGAGCGTCTATCAAGGCGCCTATATTGCAGAGGTTTTTCGCTCGGGCATTGAATCGGTTCAGAAGGGGCAATGGGAAGTCTCGCAGATCCTCGGACTGAGCAAGACGCAGGCGTTCTTTTCGGTGATCCTGCCGCAGACCGGAAAGATCGTGCTGCCGCCGTTGATCGGACAGTATCTGTCCCTCATCAAGGACACGTCGATTGTCAGCATGATCGGCATGTCGGAGTTGATGCATCAGGGTCAGGCGATTGTCGACCGGATCGGCAAGCCGGTGGAAATCTATGGTCTGGTTGCCGCGCTGTATTTCATTGTGTGCTTCCCCCTGTCGCGGTGGGTGCGCCGCCATGATCGAAGAAGGAGCCTGTTGTCATGAACACCGCCATCGCGTCCGAACCTATCGTCAAGCCCCTCATCAAGCCCATCATCAACCTGAGCGGCGTCACCAAGTCGTTTGGTGCGACACAGGTGCTCAAGCAAATCAACCTCGAGGTGCGCCAGGGCGAAGTGCTTGTCCTCATTGGCGCTTCCGGTTCGGGCAAGAGCACCGTCCTGCGAATCATGAGCGGTCTTGAAACCGCTGACGCCGGCGAGGTCTGGGTCAACGAAGTACCACTCCACGACGCGCGCCGCGCACGCGAAATTCGTGGTCACGTAGGCATGGTGTTTCAGCAGTTCAATTTGTTCCCGCACAAGAATGCATTGGGAAATGTCTCGCTGGCCTTGATCAAGGCACGCAAGATGAATCCGGCGGACGCCCGCAAGCGTGCAATGGACGCGCTGGACCGCGTAGGTCTCGCCGACCGTGCCGATCACTATCCGAGCCAGTTGTCGGGCGGCCAGCAGCAACGGGTAGCCATTGCACGCGCGCTGGCCGTGGAGCCGGGCATCATGTTCTTCGATGAAGCCACCTCCGCGCTCGATCCGGAACTGGTCGGCGAGGTCACCGAGGTCATGCGAGGCTTGGCACGGGACGGCATGACCATGGTGGTCGTCACGCATGAAATGGGTTTCGCGCGCAAGACGGCGGATCGCGTGGTGTTCATGGACAAGGGCGTGATTGCCGAGCAGGGCGCGCCCGAGCAGATCTTCGTGAATCCGCAGAACGAACGCACGCAGCAGTTCCTGCATCGGGTACTCGACCATTGAGTGCGACCGATCTGCCGCCGTCCACGCGCTAAGCTCGCGTCGGTCGAAGATCGGAAGAGCGAATCATATTGCCGACGGAGTTCGAGTCATGTCTGTACAGGAATCTTCAAGGGCGAGGGGAGTAGACCGGGTCGTCTCCATCCTCAAGCAATTGCACAGCGTGCGACGTCCCATGACCATGCGCGAGCTGATTGAAGCAACCGGTGCGCCGCGTTCCAGCATCTACGAACTCGTGACGATCCTGACCGAGGCAGGCTGGCTGGAAGCAGGTGCGGACGGCAGCGTGTTCTTCGGCCGGGAGATGCACTATTACGGGTCGGACTATGCGGTGCACAATGACCTGATCAGCCGGGCGCACCTGGCTATCCTTGGCCTTGTCCGGAGCCACGACGAGACCGCGCAGCTCTGCATGCTGGAGGGCAACAAGTACACCGTGGTGCTGTCGGAAAACAGCTCGCGCCCGTTCAACATCAGTTCGGATATAGGCGTGAAGGTCCCCATTCCGTGGACTGCTTCTGGTCGCTTGCTACTCGGTCACTTGAGCGCGGATGAGATTCTCGCGCTGATTCCAGAAGAAGACTTCGTGCTCGACAACGGCAAGCGAATCGAAGTGCCGGAATTCCTGGGCGATGTCGAGCGTGCCGCGCAACAAGGGTTTTTCTGCACGGAAGGCCTGTCCCACACGTTTCGATATTGCATGGCGGCGCCCGTGCGAGACAAGAACGGGCAAGCCGTTGCCGCACTGTGTTTCATGACCAGCCGCGACACTGATCAGAACAAGCGAGCGGCCATGCTTGAGGACCTTATACGGTCGGCGAAGACCTTATCGCAGCCGTATTACAGTACGAGTTTCAGCGCGGCGGGTTGATCGCGGCAAGAGGCATGGCCGCGCCGAAATTACAATGCGTCAAAGCGTTCAGGCACCCACGCTAGCCGCAATCTGCACGTCTTGCACCGCAACGCCGGTCAGGTCAGCTACAGTGATCTGGGCAGGGTCGGTATCATCGCGAGCACGCTTGCCCGCGTCCAGCAACGTGCCGAGCTCAAGCAACTGCTTCGCATGAATCAGCCCGGCGCATAACGCCTGCGAGATTTCGCCGTATTTGCTGCACTGATCGATCGAATCCACCACAATCACCCCGGCACGCCCAACGATTGCCGGATCGAGTTCCTGCTTGCCCGCGCTGTCCGCACCGACCGCCGTGATATGCGTACCGTTGCGGATCCAGTCTGAGCGCAGCAGCGGTTCGCGCGATGGTGTTGTGGTCACTATCAGGTTAGCGTTCGCCGCGACGGCTTCAGCGGAGTCCATCGCACGCACGTTGAAGCCCAGTGCCGACATTTCCTCCACGTATTGTTCGCGGTTTTTCGCGCTCGGCCCCCATACGAATACGTCCCGGCAACCGGTCACCGGTTGCAAATATTCAAGCTGCAACCGCGCTTGCTCGCCGCTGCCGATAATGCCAATCCCCTGCACCTCGCGCGGTGCGAGCAATCGTGCGGCGAGCTGTCCGGCGAGCGCGGTACGCACGCAGGTGAGCCAGCCTTCATCCTGCAACAGGGCGACCGGTTCGCCTGTCGTGGCGGAAAAAAGCACGATCAGGCCGTTGTTGCTTGGCAAGCCTTGCCTGGGATTATCGTAGAAGCCGGTAGATACCTTGACCGCGAAAGCTGCTGCACCGTCGACATAAGCGGACTTCACACAACAATCGCCATTGGCAGCATCGAACTGGAAGTTCTGGACCGGCGGCACCTGGACGGTCTTGCGCGAATAAGCGATGAAACCTTCCTCTATCATCCGCACCGCGCGTTCCATATTGAAGCGCGCGATGATCTCGTCTTTCGTCCAGATTTTCACTTAACGGCCTCGATGAATTTATTCAGCATGATGTTGCGTCCGCAAAGCACCACGGCCACCGCCCGGCCCTGATACTGCGCGCTAAGTTTCAGCATGGATGCCAGCGCGACACCGGCGGCGCCTTCCACCATCCAGCGGTCGGTTTGCGCGAGCAGTTTCATGGCAGCCCTGATCTCTTCTTCTGTCACCAGCGCCGTGCCGGTAATGACTTCCCGGCCAATATCGAAGGTCACGGAGCCGGGTTCCACACCGCCCGCGGTTCCGTCTGAAATTGTTTCGCTTTCCTCAACGTCTATTATTTTTCCAGCCTGGAACGAGCTGTACAAGGCGGTCGAATTCGCGGGCCAGCAGCCGATCACGTCGGTTCCTGGAAGCAGCGTCTTGATCGCTGTGCCGATACCGGAAATTAGCCCACCGCCACCGACTGAGGCGAACACCGCGGCCAGATTGGTAGCCTGCTCATGCAGTTCCATGCCGATCGTGCCTTGACCGGCTATGACGTCGAGATCGTTATAAGGCGATACGAACGCCATGCCGCGGACCTTTGCCTGCCGGGCGGCTTCAAGTTCGACGGCCAGCGTTGTGTCGTTCAGCGTCACCACCTCGGTGCCCAGCGCACGAATAGCGTCGAGCTTGATTGCCGCTGCGGATGCGGACGCATAGACCGTGACGGGCACGCCCGCAAGCTTGCCGGCGAGCGCCACGCCCTGACCATGATTGCCGCTCGACACCGTGAGCACGCCGTTGCGGCGGGCATCAGCGTCCAACAGGCGCAGCTTGTTGGACGCGCCGCGAAACTTGAACGAGCCGGTATGCTGCAGATGCTCGCACTTCAGGTAGACGTCGCATCCAGTCACCTTCGACAACATCGGACTGAACGCAAGCGGCGTTACGCTCACTTGCGGTCGAATGGCGCGATGCGCTTCCTCAATGCGTTGAAACAGATCATTCATCACTCGTTGCCCCTCAGTTCCTTCAGATAATTGAACACCGTGGCGCGGCCGATCGACAGCACCTTCGCCACGTAGTTAGCCGCGCTCTTGCCCTTGAACGCGCCTTCCTCATGTAGAGCTTCTATGAGCGCGCGCTTGTGCTCGCGCGTGAGCATGGACAGCGCGAGCTTGCGTTCCTGCAGCCAGTGGTTGAGAAAGATATTGACGCGCTCCTGCCAGTCGTCCTGGAACAGCTTCTCGGGCTGCGGTTGCAGAGGAGTGGTGGAGAGGAGCAGGTCAAGCGCCTGCCTGGCTTGCTCCAGCGCCGCAATATGAAAATTGATGCACATGACGCCAATCGCGTGACCTGCATCGCTGCGCACGACAATACTCACCGAGCGGATCTTGCGGCCGTCCCAGCCCAGTTTTTCATACGGACCGATCACGCTTTCGTCCGGATCGAATTCGATGTCGTCGAGCGAAGATTCGTCGCCCAGTTCGCGTTTGGACTGATTGTTCGCCACGTGCACCACGGTTTGCGTGTTGAGATCGTGTATGACGACTTCCGTATACGGCGGAAACAGCAAGACGATGCCGTCGGCGATTGCGCTATAGCGCGCCAGCAGCTCGGCTGACGGTCGGGGTTCGCTGCGCTTGACCGCCCGCCTGGACGGCGGCTTGGACGACGGATTCACCTCGAGCTCAGCGGCTTTTCCGGAGATGATCTTCAAATTACGTGCTTTAGTCATGATTCAATGTCGATTCGTGCGGAACAGTCGTGCGATGTTCCGCACGTGCGGCTTAGTCGACCGCCAGATCGACCGTAAAGTATTTCTTCAACAACTTCTGGTAAGTGCCGTTGCGCTTCAGTTCCAGAAACGCGCCGTTAAGCGCGTCGACCAGTTCCTTGTCACCCTTGCGCACGCCAATACCTACCCCTGTGCCAATGACTGTTGCATCCTTGACCGCTGGCCCGGCAAAAGCAAACCCTTTACCCGCAGGTTGATTCAGGAAGCCGAGACTCGCGGCGGTCGCGTCAACGAAGGTGGCATCCAGGCGGCCTGCGGCCAGGTCGGCATAGACGAGGTCCTGGGTTTGATAGCTGACCACGTCCACGCCTTTCTTGGCCCACGTTTGCTTGGCGTATTGCTCCTGAATCGATCCTTGCAGTACGCCCACCTTATGCGATGCCAGCGACGCCGCCGTGGGCTGCAAGGTACTCCCCGAACGTGCCACCAGTTGAGCGGGCGTCCGGTACAGCGGCTGGGTAAAATCGATTTGCTCGCTGCGTTTCGCGTTGATGTTCATCGCGGAGTCTATCGCGTCGAACTTGCGTGCTTGCAACGCGGGAATCAGCCCGTCGAATGCATTCTCCACCCACACGCATTTCGCTTTCAACTGCGCGCAAAGCGCATTGCCGAGGTCGATGTCGAAGCCTTGCAACTGCCCGTCCGCCGCCTTCGATTCAAACGGCGGGTAAGCCGCTTCCACACCGAAGCGGATGGTCGAAATTTCCTTCGCCTGAACCTGCACCGCTACCGACATGGACACCGCCGCACATAGCGCAACCGCGAGCATGGCACTTAACGCATTTTGCCTCATGGCTATCCTCACTTCTGCGTTTTAAAGAATGAAAAAGGCTAGGGAAAACGTGTTTGGCGCGACTTGGTTGAAACCCGCGCCTGGACGCAACTAAAAGTCGTTAAGCAGTTGACCGGTCTTGCGATGAGGCAGCGCTTCTTTGCCTGCGAGCAGAGCAACCCGCTGGCCGGGGCGCACGAGCTTCATGTATTGCTGCACGATCAGCAGGCCATCGACATCGCTGAATACCGGATGACGCGCGGCGCCGATTGCGCCAAGCAGCGGAATGATCTCCGCGATAAGCTCGCCGGTTTTTACCGTATCGCCGGGGCGCTTCTTATAAGCGACGAGACCTCCGGCCGGTGCCGGTACATGCGACACGCCTTCGAGCGGGAACACCCTGACATCGTGTTCGGCGAGCGGATGAAAACCGTCGTCATTGCTTGGATCCAGCTCCACCAGGCCGCGCAAAGCGAGGTAATGCAGGATGCCTTGGGCATCGGCATGCGCAAAAGCGTCTGACACGTCAGCCTGCCCGCGAAGTTCGACCGATGTGCAAAACGCGGTGTGTTCTTCGTCTACTACGCCCGCTTGTTGAAGCACGGACCAGCATTGCGCGATGGCTTCATCGAAGGGCGTTCCGCCTGCGCGGTCTTCCAGAAAAACCGCCTTGATCTGCATGCAGCGAGCCAGCGCGACGGCTTGCGTGTGCTGGCTGCGATTGCTGTACAGATGCAGGATGCCGTCCGTGTCGCAATGCAGGTCCAGCACGATGTCGTGTTGCAACGCTTCGGTCAGCAGCGCCGCTTTCATGGCGGCAACGGGGTCGAGCGGCGTTAGTTCTGCCGCCACATCGGCGAACAAAGCCTTCGCGCTCTTGACGTCGTTATGGCCGATATCGCGGGTAGCCAATGCTGTTTCCACTCGGCTGGTGAGATCGGGAAAACGGCGGTTGAAGTTTTCGCCGTTGTCGAGATTGAAGCGTCCTGTATGCGCGCCGAAAACGCGTTGACCCAGACCAATGGGGTTGGCGAACGGCCGCACGACGATCCGTCCGCGGATGCGGCCCGCGTTATCCAGCTTGACCAGTGCGTCGAGCAGGTGCTGGATCACCAGCATTCCGGGCAACTCATCCGCATGCAAACCCGCCTGGATATAAGCGCTGAGTTCCGACCCGACCGACCCAACCGACCCAACCGACCCAACGCCCTTGAAGGTGTGTTTCAACAGGCGATGCGAGGCACCCGGCGACAAGGCGGGCAACTCGGAATGTTCGGTCGATAGCGTCATGTCGTTTTCCAGAATGTACTTATTAGTCTAAGATAGACTGTAAAATATAATCGGTCAAACGAAAAAAAGAACGGCATGGATGTTGGCTGGTTCAGCAGGGATGACCTGGCCCGGTTGTATTTTTTCGCCCATCATGTCGGCTATTGTTGCGGGTAGCCGATTCACGGAGATTTCAATGAAGATCAAGGACTTTCTTGTCGAACGCTGGATGGACCGGTACGAGCACGAGGCGCGCTATAACCTGGCTGAGACCTGCGTCGAATCGCTGACGGTGGCGCAATTACTCGAACTGACCGGCAAGCGTGACAGCCTGCTTGACGAGCTCCTTCCCATGAAGCTGACCTATGGCGCGATCGAAGGATCGGACCGGTTGCGGGCCAATATTGCGGCGTTGTATGAGCGGCAGACGCCGAAGAATATTGTCGTGACGCACGGCGCCATTGGCGGTAATGCGCTGGTGTACGAAACCCTGATCGAGCCCGGCGACCGGGTGATCGCGGTGTTGCCGACGTACCAGCAGCACTACTCGATTCCCGAAAGTTATGGTGCCGACGTGCAGACCATGAAGCTGCGCGAAGAGAACGGTTTCCTGCCTGATCTCGACGAGCTTCGAAAACTGGCAAACCAGAAGACAAAGCTCATCGCCATCAACAACCCGAACAACCCGACGGGCTCGTTGATGGATGAAGCCTTTCTCAAGGAGGTGGTCACCATCGCCCAGTCGTGCGGCGCGTACCTCTTGTGCGACGAGGTTTATCGGGGCACGGACCAGGAAGGCTCAGGATTCACCGCGTCTGTCGCCGATCTTTATGAGCGGGGTATCAGTACCGGCAGCATGTCGAAGACGTGGTCGCTGGCCGGATTGCGGCTGGGATGGATTGCGGGGCCGGTCGAACTGATTCGCGCGGTGTGTATTCATCGTGACTACAACACCATCAGCGTGGGGATGATTGACGATTATCTTGCGTCCATTGCGCTTGAGGCCAGGAACAAGATCCTTGCGCGCAACCACGCAATTACGCGCACTAATCTCGCCGTGCTCGACGACTGGATCGGCAAGGAGCCGCTGGTGTCGTATATCAAGCCCAGGGCCGCGACGGTTTGCCTGCTCAAGGTCGATGTCGACATGTCGTCGACCGAATTTTGCACTGCGCTGATCGAAGCAACGGGCGTGATGTTCACGCCGGGCAGCGCGTTCGATATGGAAGGGTATGTCCGGGTCGGTTTCGCCAACCCGCTCAATGTCCTTCAAGAAGGGTTGGTCAAGGTTTCCAGCTTCCTCGGGGACATCGGACGCCGGTGATCAAGTGCGGGCGGCCAAGCTACTCAAGCTACTTATTGCTGCCCGCACCGGTTCCATATAAGCCGTTATTGAACCCGCCGGCGCCTTCGGCCTTGTGTCCTTTGCCGGCGGTTGCGCCGCGCACCTGGGCCGCCGCGTCCTTCGATTGCGGCTTGTTCGATTCATGAACGGCGGAGGCGGAGGGGTCAGGGCTCGACCCCATCGAAGAGGTCCGGTTTTCCTGCTGAGAGCTGCCGTTGTTCTGCGGAATCTGGGCCATTGCGGAAGTCGTCATGGCCATTAGCGTGGTGCCGGCCACTAAGACTAACGCTAACGCGCCCGAGCGCGGCAAGCGCCGCTTAGCGGATTTTTTGCAGGTATTGTTAGCGGAGCCGGTAAAAAATAATCGAATCATGGCGCGTGATAAAGATGAGGGATCACGCTCCTGCGCAGGAATAATGCCCGCCCTGCCTCCACGCCAAGGTCTTAGGCCCTTATTTCCGGCGTAATTAGCCGATGCGAACGGCCGTACGCTCTGCGCTGCGTAATTCCTGGCCCGACCTTATAATTATGTCGGTCCCTAAAAACGCCGAGGCGCACGATGTTACAAATGTCCCGGCGACAGTTCCTGAAGGTTTCAGCAAGTACGCTTGCCGGATCGAGTTTGGCCCTCATGGGTTTCTCACCGGCGCCAGCGTTAGCAGAAGTCCGTCAATACAAGCTGTCGCGCACCACTGAAACCCGCAATACCTGCCCTTACTGCTCGGTAGGTTGCGGCATCCTGATGTACGGTCTGGGCGACAACGCCAAAAATGCCAAGTCCAGCATTATCCATATTGAGGGCGATCCGGATCACCCGGTTAATCGCGGCACGCTCTGCCCCAAGGGCGCAAGCCTGATCGACTTCATTCATAGCCCAAGCCGCCTGAAGTACCCGGAATATCGCGCGGCCGGATCGAATGAATGGAAACGCATGTCGTGGGAAGATGCGCTCGATCGCATCGCCAAACTGATGAAGGAGGACCGCGACGCCAATTTTGTCGAGACGACGGAAGACGGCAAGAAGGTCAACCGATGGCTGACCACCGGCATGCTCGCAGCATCGGCCGGTAGCAATGAAGTGGGTTACCTGACGCACAAGACTGTCCGCAGTCTTGGCATGCTCGCATTCGATAATCAAGCACGTGTCTGACACGGCCCGACGGTGGCAGGTCTTGCCCCGACGTTTGGCCGTGGAGCGATGACGAACCATTGGGTCGACATCAAGAACGCGGATGTGATTCTGGTCATGGGCGGCAATGCAGCCGAGGCGCACCCGTGCGGTTTCAAGTGGGTCACGGAAGCCAAGGCACACCGCAAGGCAAGGTTGATTGTTGTCGATCCGCGCTTTACGCGGACAGCTTCGGTCGCGGATTATTACGCGCAGATCCGGACTGGCTCGGACATTGTGTTCCTGGGCGGCGTGATCAATTACCTGCTGACCAACGACAAGATCCAGCACGAGTACGTCAGGAACTACACGGACTTTCCGTTTATTGTCCGCGAGGATTTCGCGTTCACCGACGGTTTGTATTCCGGTTATGACGCGGAAAAACACAGCTACGACAAAGCGACGTGGGACTACGAACGCGGCGACGACGGTTACGCCAGGATCGATCCCACGCTGCAGCATCCGCGCTGCGTGTACAACCTGATGAAGCAGCACTACTCGCGTTATACGCCCGAGCAAGTGGAGAAGATTTGCGGCACGCCCAAGGAGAAATTCCTGAAGGTCTGCGAGATGCTGGCATCGACCGCCGTACCGGGACGCGCCGGCACGATCCTGTACGCGCTCGGCTGGACGCATCACTCGGTGGGCTCGCAGATCATCCGCACGGGCGCGATGGTGCAATTGCTGCTGGGCAATATCGGCATTGCGGGCGGCGGCATGAATGCGTTGCGCGGCCACTCGAACATCCAGGGGCTGACCGATCTTGGCTTGATGTCGAATCTTCTGCCGGGCTACATGACGCTGCCCATGGAAGGCGAGCAGGACTTCGAGAACTACATCAAGGAGCGCGCGACGCAGCCGCTGCGTCCGAACCAGTTGAGCTACTGGCGCAATTACCGCGCGTTCCATGTGAGTTTCATGAAGTCGTGGTGGGGCGCCAACGCAACCGCCGATAACAACTTCGGATACGACTATCTGCCCAAGCTCGACAAGTCCTACGACATGCTGCAAGTGTTCGAGCTGATGAACCAGGGCAAGATGAACGGCTACATCGCGCAGGGCTTCAACCCGCTCGCGGCGGCGCCGAACAAGTCTAAGATTGGCGCGAGTCTCGCCAAGCTGAAGTGGCTCGTCATCATGGACCCGCTCGCGACCGAAACGTCGGAGTTCTGGAAGAACTTCGGCGAGTTCAATGACGTCGATGCATCGAAGATCCAGACGGAAGTATTCCGCTTGCCGACCACGTGTTTTGCGGAAGAACGCGGCTCGCTGGTGAGTTCCAGCCGCGTGCTGCAGTGGCATTGGCAAGGCGCGGAAGGCCCGGGGGAATCGAAGAGCGATCTTGAGATCATGTCCGGGCTGTGGCTGCGCATACGGACCGCTTATAAGGAGCAGGGCGGAAAATATCCCGATCCTATTCTCAACATGAGCTGGCCGTACGCCGACCCGGAGAGCCCAACGCCCGAAGAAATCGCGATGGAGTTCAACGGCAAGGCGCTGGCGGACGTGACCGATGTCACCGACAAAACCAAGGTCCTCGCCAGGCAAGGCGAGCAGTTGTCGAGCTTCGCGCAACTTCGCGACGACGGCAGCACGGCCAGCGGATGCTGGATTTTCTGCGGAGCGTGGACGGAAGCGGGCAATCAAATGGGCCGCCGCGACAACTCGGACCCGACCGGTATCGGCAACACGCTGAACTGGGCGTGGGCATGGCCGGCGAATCGGCGGATCTTGTACAACCGCGCGTCATGCGACGTCAGCGGCAAGCCGTTCGATCCCACCCGCAAGCTGATTGCCTGGAACGGAAAAGCATGGACAGGTGCGGATATTCCCGACTTCAAGGTGGACGAACCGCCGGAGAACGGCATGAATCCGTTCATCATGAATCCGGAAGGCGTGGCGCGATTTTTCTCGCGCGACGGTCTGGTTGAAGGGCCTTTCCCGGAACACTACGAGCCGTTCGAAAATCCGCTCGGCTACAACCCGATGCATCCGCACAACAAGGCGGTGGTCAGCAATCCGGCGGCGCGTGTGTTCCCGGACGACCGGGCCGCATTCGGCACGCACGAGAATTTCCCGCATACGGCGACCACGTATCGGCTGACCGAGCATTTCCATTACTGGACCAAGCACGCGCGCCTCAACGCGATCATTCAGCCGCAACAGTTCGTGGAGATTGGCGAGGATCTGGCGAAGGAGGTTGGCGTGGTCGCGGGGGATCGCGTGAAAGTGTCGTCCAATCGCGGATACATCGTGGCGGTGGCGGTGGTGACGAAGCGGATCAAACCTTTGATGATCGAGGGGAAAAAGGTACAGACAGTCGGACTGCCGTTGCATTGGGGCTTCAAGGGACTGACGAAGCCAGGCTATCTCGTCAATACGCTGACGCCTTCCGTGGGCGACGGGAATTCGCAGACACCGGAATTCAAGTCGTTCCTCGTCAAGGTCGAAAAGGCATAAGGAGAAGAGATGGCACTGCAATCACTGGATATCAAACGTCTCTCCGCCACGACGCTGCCTGAACCACAGGTTCGCGTACCGGTCACGGGGACGGTCGCGAAGCTGATCGATGTATCGAAGTGCATCGGCTGCAAGGCCTGTCAGACGGCTTGCATGGAATGGAATGACTTGCGCGATGAAGTAGGGGATTCAATCGGCGTCTACGACAATCCGCGCGACCTGAGCGAACACTCGTGGACGGTCATGCGGTTCTCGGAATACGAGAACACCGAAGGCGATCTCGAGTGGCTGATCCGCAAGGACGGCTGCATGCATTGCGAGGACCCGGGGTGTCTCAAGGCGTGTCCGTCGCCGGGCGCGATCGTGCAATATACGAATGGGATCGTGGATTTTCACGAGGAGAACTGCATTGGGTGCGGCTACTGCGTGACGGGTTGCCCGTTCAATGTGCCGCGAATCTCTAAGCAGGACAATCGCGCGTATAAATGCACGCTCTGTTCAGACCGGGTCGCGGTTGGACAGGAACCGGCTTGCGTGAAGACCTGCCCGACCGGCGCGATCATGTTCGGCACCAAGGAAGACATGAAGCAGCAGGCGGCCGACCGCATTGTGGATCTGAAGGAACGCGGCTTCGAGAATGCCGGGCTGTATGACCCGGCCGGCGTGGGCGGCACGCACGTGATGTACGTGCTTCATCACGCCGATAAAGCCAATCTTTATCATGGCTTGCCGCAGAATCCGAAGATCAGTGCGATGGTTTATCTTTGGAAGGGGCTGGCGAAACCGCTGGCGCTTGCCGGGATTGTGGTCGCGGCGCTGGCGGGATTCTTCCACTACACGCGGGTCGGTCCGAACGAGGTGTCAGAGGCGGAGGAAGCCGAAGCGCAACATGAGGCCGAGGAAGCACGCCGTTCACGGGAGCCATCCGATGAAACACGATAATGACGCTATCCCCCGCGACGTAAGGGGTAATGGGCTGATCGTCCGCTATACGCCGAACGAGCGCACGAACCACTGGATTACCGCCATCACGTTCATCCTGCTGGCGTTGTCGGGGCTGGCCATGTTTCATCCGGCCATGTCGTGGTTGTATGCGCTTTTAGGGGGCGGGCAATGGACGCGCATCCTGCATCCGTTTATTGGCTGCGTGATGTTTCTCTCGTTCCTGATTCTTGCGCTGCGGTTCTGGCATCACAACTATCTGGACAAGAGCGACCTTCAGTGGATGCGTCAGATTGACGACGTGCTTAACAATCGTGAAGAAAAACTGCCCGCCATTGGTAAGTACAATGCAGGACAGAAGCTGCTGTTTTTCACAATGGTCATCTGTCTGCTAGCGTTGCTTGCAAGCGGCATAGTGATCTGGCGACGCTATTTCTCGATCTATTTTCCGATCGAGATCATTCGCCTCGCGGCCGTAGTTCATGCCGCTGCCGCGTTCGTTCTGATCGTCGGAATCGTGGTGCATATTTATGCTGCGCTGTGGATCAAAGGGTCGATCGGCGCCATGACGCGTGGCACCGTGACGTACGGCTGGGCGAAAAAGCATCATCCGCGATGGTTCAAGGAAACGATCGGAAAGTGAGTCCGACGTATGCGGGCCGCCGGCGTTCTTCACCCGAGAAAAACGCGGCGGCCCTTCAGTTTCAAGAGGTCGAAAATCGTGGTCCAACGCATCCTGGAAGCGGGCGAAATAGAGTCGCTCGATCAGTCGGCTATTCCCCGCATCCGCACGCCTGAGCGTGCGAGCGTGTTTCTCGCACGCGCGGCGCGGCTAAGGCAACTCGCCGAACGCAGCAATCCCATAGCAGGTTATCTGCGCCTGATGGCCGCGCTGGCGGACGCGCAGCAAGAGACTATCGCGAGCTTCAAGGCGAAGCCTCCGAGCGCCGAATTGATTGCAAGCGCGCAAGCGCATTCCATGCCCTTGATTCCCGCGCTCTCGGGCGTGCGTGATCCCGCCTGGCAAGACGTTTTACTTAGCCTGCTCGATAAACTGCAAGCTGCCGGCCCGCTTACGCCCGCGCTTGAGCAATTGATTAAAAAACTGAGATCGCTCGACGCGGCAGCGCTCGAAGCGCAAGCCGATGCGATCTTCGCGCAACGCTTCGCCGAAGTCGATCCGGCAAGTGCGCCGTTCATATCGGCCGCGCTGCAAGTGGTCTGGACCGATCTAGCCGCCGACATCGACAAGCGCGATGTGCCGTATCTGGAAACGCTTGGACTATGCCCGGTCTGCGGGTCGCATCCCGTGGCGAGCACCGTGCGAGTGGGGGGCGCGTTCGACAATTACCGCTTTCTGCAATGCGGTTTGTGCGCGACCGAGTGGCATATGGTCCGCTCGAAATGCTCGAATTGCGATTCGACGAAAGGCATCGCCTATCACGCGCTGGGAAGCCCGGACGCCGATACGCCGACGAAGGAAGCCGAATCGAAGAAGGCTCCGTTGAAGGCTGAATCGTGCGACGAATGCCATACGTATCGCAAGATCGGCTATCAGGACAAGGACTACGATTTCGAACCTTTCGCCGACGACCTGGCCAGCCTGACGCTGGACTTGCTGATGGGCGAGGAGGGGTATCGGCGTGCTTCGCCACATCCGTGGCTCTGGCCGGAACAAGTCGACGAAAAAACGGACCAACCCAACAAGTCCAATTAAAAAGGATCGGCTTGTGAGCGATGTAACGAGCGTCGAATTACGGGCGCTGATGGCACGTGTGCCTTCGGTGGAGCAGGTCATGACGTCGGCGGATTTCCTGGCGCTGACTGAAGCGTTCGGCCGCTCGCAGGTGTTGGCGGGATTGCGCGGCGCTTTGGACAACTGGCGCGTGGCAGCGCAGGCGGGTCAGGCGCTGGTGGTTTCACTCGAGGTGCCGCAACTTGCGCTCTCTGTCGGCCAAGGCCTGCGGGAACGCGCGCGGGCGAAGTTCCACAGCGTGTTCAACCTGACTGGCACGGTGCTGCATACCAATCTCGGCCGCGCGTTGTTGCCTGACGAGGCCGTCGGCGCGGTGGTCAAGGCGCTCACGCAGCCGTCGAACCTTGAATTCGATCTCGACACCGGCAAGCGCGGCGACCGTGACGACCTGATCGATGAAATCATCTGCGAACTGACCGGCGCTGAAGCGGCGACCGTGGTCAACAACAACGCGGCGGCGGTGCTGCTGACATTGTCTGCGTTGGCTCCCAGGAAAGAAGTGATCGTGTCGCGCGGCGAGTTGGTGGAAATCGGCGGTGCATTCCGTATTCCGGACATCATGAGCCGCGCCGGCGCGAAGCTGCGCGAGGTCGGTACCACGAATCGTACGCATCTGAAGGATTACGACGAAGCGATCGGCCCGCGAACGGCGCTGATGATGAAAGTGCATACGAGCAACTACGCCATTAGCGGCTTCACCAAGGAGGTCAGCGTCGCGGAGCTGGCGCCGCTCTCCCGGGCGCGCGGCGTGCCCGTAGCGGTCGATCTGGGCAGCGGTACGCTGGTCGATCTCACGCAATGGGGCTTGCCGCGTGAAGCCACCGTGCTTGAAACCATTCTCGCGGGCGCGGATCTCGTCACGTTCAGCGGCGACAAGCTGCTTGGCGGCCCGCAAGCGGGCTTGATCGTCGGCCGCCGGGACCTGATTGCGAAGATCAAGAAACATCCGCTCAAGCGGGCGCTGCGCGTGGGCAAACTTACGCTCGCCGCGCTCGAGCCCGTCCTGCAGTTGTATCGCGCGCCGGAAATGCTGGCGGAGCGCTTGACCACCTTGCGCTTGCTCACGCGTCCCGCCGACGTCATGCGCGCCGCGGCCGAACGCCTGCAACCTGTCTTGCAGCAAATGACCGGTGAGCGGTACGAGGTCGCCGTCGAACCGATGTTCAGCCAGATCGGCAGCGGCGCGTTGCCCGTCGACGTGCTGCCGAGCTACGGCCTCGTTGTCAGGATGGCGGATGGCAAACGCGGTGGCCGGCAGTTGCTTGCGCTTGAAAAAGTCCTGCGAGGAATGTCACGACCGGTCATCGGGCGTATAGCGGACCATGCCCTGTGTCTTGATCTGCGTTGCCTCGAAGCTGCCGATGAGGCGGAACTCGTCGCGCAGTTGTCGGGTCGGGGCGGTGCGCAATGATCGTTGGGACGGCGGGACATATCGATCATGGCAAGACCACGCTCGTACGCGCGCTTTCCGGGGTGGACACTGACCGGCTGAAAGAAGAGAAAGCGCGTGGCATTTCGATCGAACTGGGTTATGCGTATGTGCCGCTCGATAACGGCGATGTGCTCGGCCTGATTGACGTACCGGGGCACGAGAAACTTGTCCACACGATGACGGCGGGGGCGAGCGGTATCGACTACGCGTTGCTCGTGATTGCCGCCGACGACGGCGTGATGCCGCAAACACGCGAGCATCTGGCGATCCTGCAGTTGCTCGGTGTAAAGCAGGGCGCCATTGCGCTGACCAAGATCGATCGTGTTGAAGCGCAGCGCTTGCTTGAGGTGCATGAGGAAATACAGGCATTCCTGAGCGGCAGCACGCTGCAGGATGCACCTGTCTTCGACACCAACGCGACGCTCGTTGACGATCCCGGCGTGGCCGCGTTGAACGCGCACTTGCGAGCAGCGGCGGCGGCCTGGCGGCTGCGTCGCGATGACGGGCTGTTCCGGCTGGCCATCGATCGTGTGTTCACGCTGACCGGGCAAGGCACGATTGTGACGGGCACGGTGGTCTCGGGACGCGTGAACGCCGGCGACACCATGTTGCTTGCGCCCGAAGGCGAACCCGTGCGCGTGCGCAGCATCCACGCACAGAATCGCGCGGCTTCCGCGGGGCGCGCGGGCGAGCGCTGCGCGCTGAATCTCGCGGGCATCGAGAAGGCTGCAATCGATCGCGGCGACTGGATCGTCGACCCGCGTTTGGCGCGGGCGTCGGAGCGTATTGATGTCACGCTGAACCTGTTATCCGACGCCGCTGTCACGTTGCAGCATTGGGCGCCGCTGCATGTGCATCTGGGAACGCAGCATCAGGTCGCGCACGTGGCGTTGCTTGATGGCGAGTCGCTGGCTCCGGGGCATACCGCGCGCGTACAACTCGTGTTCGAGCGGCCGATGTGTTCGGTGCCGGGGGACCGGTTTATCGTGAGAAACGCGCAGGCGAACCGGACGATAGGCGGGGGTCATGTACTCGATCCGTTTGGTCCCGCGCGCAAACGTCGAACGCCTGAGCGGCTGGCCTGGCTCGGTGCAATGCAGGCGATGCTCGACACGGGCGCGCTCGACGCATTGCTGGACCGGGCGCCGCATGGTCTTTCGCGCTCGTTGCTGGAGCATCTGACCGGCATGCCGGCAGCGGCACTGCGACTTCCCGCTGGGACGCATGCGGTCGCTTTATCCGGCGACGACGCCCTGCTGGTCGCAGACGCGGCATGGCGCGCGTTGACGGCTCGCGTGGTTGCTGTGCTGGAGCAATTCCATGCGCGTTCGCCCGATGAACAAGGTCCGGATTCATCGCGCTTACGGAGGATGGTCGCACCGCTGGCAGACGATGCGTTGTGGCGCGCGTTGATCGACGACACTTCTTCGCGCGGCGACATTGTGAAGAGCGGGCCATGGCTGCATCTGCCGGGCCACGCGGTCACGTTGGACGATGCAGAGCAGATGCTTGCCGGCAAGTTGTTGCCGGCGGTGCAGGCCGGCCGCTTCAATCCGCCGTGGGTTCGCGATCTTGCGGCCGCGCACGGTTTGCCTGAGGAGCGCGTGCGCCAGTTGATGCGCAAGCTCGCGCGTCAGGGCGAAGTGTTCCAGGTCGTGCGCGATCTTTTCTATCATCGGGAGGCGATTCGCGAGCTGGCAACCATGGCGGCGCTTGAAGCGAGCAGGAACGATGGTCAACTTGCGGCCGCGCCTTTCCGCGATATCACGGCGCTAGGCCGCAAACGCGCGATCCAGGTTTTGGAGTTCTTCGATCGGGTTGGGTATACTCGCTTTCACCGTGACCTGCATGTCATGCGCACGGACAGCCGCTGGCTGGATCTGCTCTGACTGATCGACAGCGGTAGGTGGTTAATGTTTTATCGAAGTTTTATCGAAGGAAGGCATACGTATCCGGTGGTGCGGCTGGGCTTCAAACCCAGTAGAGGGCGTCAGACGCTCTCTGGTAGGTTCGACTCCTGCTGCCTTCCGCCAGTCAAGGCAATCAGACGCTCTCAATCGACGCTGTAGCGGTAATCATAAAACTTCCGAATGGAAGTTAGTCGGTTCAATAAAAGACGGCAAAAAATACATTTTTTTATATCTGGCGCCCGCTCCCATAAGTATGTTGCTGCATTGGTCTCTATGCCATTACTGGTGGGCTCAAGAGCATACGCTGCGAACTGCACCTGGTGTAGTGCCTCTGAATCAAGGGAGCCAATGTGTCTTGCCATTGTCATGCTCTTTGTACCGACGATGGAGCGAGTCATGAAGCCGGCGAGACCGATAGAATCGAGCAGCAAACAACGCATCGAGCTTGAGCGAATGGTGAGATCGCAAACCCTCGAGGTAAGAGCAGTGCGACAAGCGCTCGTTTCTCTCGCTATGAAACCTGTCCAGCGAAATCCAGCTCGCCGAACATCTCCGCGAGCCAATCGATGAAGATGCGCAAACGCTAACTGAGATGCCGGTCGCGCGGAAAAACCACATGGAATGGATACGGCGACCCGGGACACCCCTCACGGAATAAACAGGTGTCCGACCACTGCTTGGCAAGGGGTTGCCCCTGCATCTTGCGAGGCGTAGACTTTGAATTGACGTCGGAGATGGCATTCCTCCGTAACCGCCCGCAACGGGCTGATGATGCCTACAGGCCTGGGTATGGCACTGTGGGCGCGCGTCCAACGGCTTCACTTGCCTTAAAACATGCTCCGTCGTTAGCCCGGCGCACGATCCCAGTTCCATCACCGTCCGTCCGGTCTCTGCGCAATCCGATTTGATTGCGCAGGCTGCTCGTCGAAAGGCAGCATGATGGGTTGGCTATCTCTCGACTATCGGCCTACGGGCCTCTCTTAGGACATTCCGCTCGATACGGGCGCAAGGGTGCGCGTTGCCCGGAGTATAGGCCGCGTTGATCTGCGGGGGGGATGTAGTCTTCAAACAAGAAGGGGATACGCGTGGTCTTTCACAGCATCCTGTTCGAAAAGCCGGAGGACGGCCCAAGGCACGACGATACGCCGGAGCCGCCGTTTTTCGGCGACCTCAATCTCGATCAGATCGTCTCGGCGGTCACGCTGGGACGGGACGATTACAACCTAAAACCATTCTTCCATACCGAACTGACGCGCGAGGAGGCGATCACCTACCGGCATGAGGTCATGCAGGATCTCGACAATGCAGCCGTGCTCGACAGCATCAACGCCTTCGCTGCGGGCATGCGCAAGATGCGCCAGCATCTGGCACAGGCGGAGAAGCTTCACTACCGGATGCAAAGTGAGTGGTGGCGCCTCGAAGCGATCGCGGTGTATTGCAAGACACTCGATACTTTTGCCCATGATTTGCCGCTGGCGGCGCCCGGATCGAAAGGTCTGCGAGAGTTCCATCGAACGCTGAGCGGGTATGTTGCATCAGCTCGCTTTCGGTCGCTCATGCATGATGCGGTCCATACCAAGGAGAGTCTGGCGGCGATCCGATATTGCATTCGCGTCAAGGGGAGCTCGGTCACGGTGCTTCACTATGATGCAGAGATCGATCAGAGTGCCGACGTCCTGAGTATCTTCGGAAAGTTCAAGCAAGGCACGGTTAAGGATCACAGCGCAGAGCTGCGCGACTGGCTGGACATGAACCATGTGGAAGCCCGTGTACTGGATTTCGTCGCGCAGTTGCACCCTCAGGTGTTCGTCGAACTCGCTACGTATTGCGCGAACAACGCGGACTATCTCGACGCCACGATCCAGACGTTCGATCGTGAAGTTCAGTTTTATCTGGCGTACCGCGACTACGTCAGCATCTGCAAATCAGCAGGTTTGAGCTTTTGCTATCCGCGGATGTCGTCAACCAGCAAAGCGATGCGCTGCGACGAGACGTTCGATCTGGCGCTCGCATACAAGCTCATGATCGAAAAATCACACGTGGTTTGTAACGATTGCCATCTCGATGGCGAAGAACGCCTGATTGTCGTATCGGGTCCCAACAACGGTGGAAAAACGACCTTTGCCCGCACCTTCGGCCAACTGCACTACCTGGCGAAGATAGGTTGTCCGGTACCAGGCCGGAACGCTGCGCTTTTTCTGTGCGACCAGTTGTTTACGCACTTCGAGCGCGAAGAGAATACGAAAGATCTGCGCGGCAAGCTCCAGGACGACCTGATGCGTGTCCATCAAATCCTGGCGCATGCCACGTCACGAAGCGTCATCATCATGAACGAAATATTCAGTTCTACAACGCTGACCGACGCGCTGTTCCTGAGCAAGAAAATCATCGGCGAGATACTGGAACGCGATGCCTTGTGCGTTTGCGTGACCTTTATCGAAGAGCTCGCTCATCTCGACGAACGGGCAGTGAGCATGGTGAGCGAAGTCAAGCCCGAAGACCCGGCTTCCCGCACCTTCCGGGTGAGAAGAAGGCCCGCCGATGGCCGGGCGTATGCAGTGTCGGTCGCAGCGCTTTATGGCCTGACCTATGATCATCTGACGGAGCGGCTCGGACTATGAAGGCCCATCTTTTATACCGGGACCGGGACCTGGATATGTGCCAGGAGGCAGTGTGGAATGAGGCGGCGCTCGTACAGGACCTGGAGTTGAACGCGCTCTATCAGGCCATGGCGCAGGGCGATGCGTTTGTCTGCGACGTGACCAAACGAGTGGTCCCAGCGAGTTCCATCAATCTGGACGAAATTACTTATCGTCAGGCAATCGTTAGCGATTGCATCGTCTTCGAAGCGGTAATGAGGCAGATATACGCTATCGCGATCGAGGGGATTGAAACGAAGCGAAAGTGCTACTACGGGGTGTTTTCTGGGTCACCCGGTTCGGTGCTGCACGGCGCACGTGACCTGATTCAGCAATTCGTGGGCGTGTTGAAGAAGATACGAGATCTCGCCGACACGCAGGCGGCGCAGTTTCGATCGGAAGGGTTCACTCAATTTTTTTCAATGATCCAGCGGGAGTTAACGGACGAGTATTTCGTGACAATTCAGCGTTGCCTCAAGGAGCTCAGGTTCAGCCACGGCGTGCTGATCAGTGCGGGGCTGGGCCAGGGCAACAAGGGAATCCACTACGTGCTTCGGAAACCTCACGAGAAGGATCCCAATCTTCTGAGGCGGTTATTCGCAAAACGGCCGCGCTCGTTGACGTTTCACATCGCGGACCGGGATGAGGCCGGCGCCAGAGCAGTGTCGGACCTGGAGGCACGCGGCATCAATCTCGTCGCGAATGCACTTGCCCAGTCAGCGGAACACATACTCAGCTTTTTCACGATGCTGCGCACTGAACTGGCTTTCTACATCGGATGCGTCAATCTGCATCACCAACTGACGCGGCTGCGCCTGGCCGTGTGCGTTCCCGTGCCACGCGAACGCACTGACAGGAGGCTCGCCTTTGATGGGCTGTACGACGCCAGCCTGGCACTGCGCACCGCGCATGCCCCTGTCGGCAACGACGTAACTGGGGATGGCTGCGGCCTCGTTGTCATCACCGGTGCAAATCAAGGCGGCAAGTCGACGTTCTTACGCGGCGTCGGGCAGGCGCAGGTCATGATGCAATGCGGAATGTTCGTAGCGGCGGCATCGTTTTCGGCGAACGTATGCGACGGGATCTTTACACATTACAAGCGCGAGGAAGACGCGTCGATGAAGAGCGGAAAGCTCGATGAGGAACTCAAGCGGATGAGCGAAATCGTCGATCACATTCGCGAACACTCGCTGCTGCTGTGCAACGAGTCATTCGCGGCAACCAACGAGCGCGAAGGTTCCGAGATCGCGCGCCAGATCATCGCGGCGTTGTTGCGAAAGCGCGTAAAAATTGTACTGGTGACGCATCTGTACGCGCTGGCTCACGGGCTGCATGAGCAGAAGGCGCAGAGCATGATGTTCCTGAGAGCGGAGCGGCGTGCGGACGGCGAGCGTACATTCAAGTTGACGGAGGCTGAACCCTTGCAAACCAGCTATGGGGAAGATCTGTACAGGCGAATATTCCTCTCGAAAGACGAATCGGAAGCACATGCTGAGCCCATCTCCGTCAGTCTGTCGAAAGTTGAAGAATCGGACTCGTAAGGACGCGTATCCCACGCGCAGTGGTCAATTACGAGTGTTAAACTCGATTGACGGAGATGGCATTCCTCCGCGAACCGCCGGCCAGGCCGGCTGATGATGCCTACAAGTTCCCGGGTCAGGAAGCTGTAGGCGTGTGTTCGCGCGGTCCTGCTGCCCAGATTTGACATCGCTCGAATCGGGTTCATATGCATATCCCTATAGTTTCACAAGTTCGCGCGTCCACAGTCCGCCGTATCGGATTGCAACGCATTGTCCGACGCCAATCGCGCACGGCCGGTTCGTCCGGGATGCGGCCGGCGCGACCTTGGCCACTTCCCGCAAGCGGCGCGCGGGCACGCCTCGCCTCCGTTGCGGCCCAGCACATGGCGCGCTCTGTGTGCAGCGCGAAAGATGCTCCCGCCTATACCGCTGTCCCTACGCATTTCGCTGCGGCGTGCCTGCGCGCAGCGTTGGTTCTTATTTCTCCCTTGAGCCAATCGGAGTTACCCATGAAAGGCAGTCAGCTAACGGTGTTCGCAGCTAACCAGAGCCATCGCAAGAATCATATGACGATGGTCGATTGGATCCTGGACGAAGCGAAGAGGGCCAATATTCATGGTGCTTCTGTGATCGAAGTGACCGAAGCTATCGACGCACATGGCAAATATCATGCAGCGCGTTTCTTCGAACTGGTCGACCAGCCGGTGGCGGTCACTGTGGCGGCCGAGGACGCGAACGTCGATGCGTTGCTCGACCGCCTCAAGCAGGGCGGTGTTCCACTTTTCTATACCCGGTGTCCTATCGAGTACGAAGTGCTTGGTGCAAAGGGAGGCGCGTAATGGGCTTCAATGCTATTCCGACTGGCGAGAAGGTACCCCATGAGGTCAACGCCATCATCGAGATCCCGATGAAGGACTCAGCCACATCAAACGGTCGTGATCTGTCCGCTACGGTGACGAAAACGAACAAATGCTTCACGCAGAGGTTCCGCTGGGCATGTTCAGGCGTGCCCCAAGGATCGCGTCCGCGAACTCGACGAATCCGGCGCCTCCCGGACCGTGGGTGATCCATGCGGGCGGCGTTGGCAGTTGCGGTAGGTAATCAACTACGGTGCTCACTCCGACCGTATGTTTGAAGAAGCTGAACATCGGCGCATCATTAGTTGAGTCGCCGGAATAAGCGACCAACTCAGTTGCGACTTCTGCGCCAATCCCAAATGTCTCAGCAAGCACCCGTAGCGACATCGACAACTTGTCGTAGCCACCAATCCAGCCCAGCACCCAAAGGTTATTGAGGGTTGCATTAGCCCCCGCGTCAATGAGCGCTTCGACGATGCGGTCATCCAAATCGGTCCCGGAACGCCTGTATGCAAGACTGGTCAACCGAAAGGCCTGGTCGTCCGCCTGTCGTGCCTGAGGCACTGCCTTTTCGACAATTCCGGAGATGGTTTGGAGCTGCTTGCGCATGTCTGCAAAACTCTCATGCGCATGCCAGTATTTCCGCTCGACGCTGTGTCCGTTGCCGCTTCGTCTGAGAAAAAGGCCGCCATTCTCTGCAATAACGCCATCGACTGGCCACATCCGCGCCATCTGATCGCACCAACCAGCGGGAGCGGCGGTAACAGGTACCACCCGAATGCCCTGAGCTTGCAACCGTTCGAGAGCCATGTATGTGGTTGCGGCCAGGCGTCCCTTATAGGTCAATGT
The DNA here is from genome assembly GCF_964253885.1 of Caballeronia sp. LjRoot31. NCBI lineage: Bacteria > Pseudomonadati > Pseudomonadota > Betaproteobacteria > Burkholderiales > Burkholderiaceae > Caballeronia > Caballeronia sp. LjRoot31. The sequence continues at coordinate 1,696,512 of NZ_CAXURX020000002.1, read as the reverse complement.
CTCGTCCATGTCGGTGAGTACGAATTGGACGGTGGAGAATTGATCGCCTGGAGCTAACGACAATTGCTGCATGTTCTTCTTCATAAAATAAATGACACCGATTATGAAGGTCGACGCGAGGACCGTTCTTCCCATTTCTGGATTGTTTATTATGACGAAAGCTGAAGGCGAGCTGAACGACTCGCCAAGCCGCCCAATGCCCGCTGTACCTCTGTCAACGAACGCGTTCGACAATCGATCCGACGACCGGGCATGGGCCGGCCTCTGCCTGCCGCTGATCGGCCGCCTGGGCATGGTCCATAATTCGCCTTTGAAACACAGCAGCCGCGCGTCCTATAGGGGAAGGGAGAGAATGAAAGCCAGGGCGACCATCATATGCAGTCGGGACGGCAAGGTACTTTTGGTCGCGCGCACGCGGTCACGGTGGTCGTTGCCCGGTGGCACCATAAAGTGTTCCGAGTCGCCGCTGGACGCCGCCCGGCGCGAGCTGGAAGAAGAGACTTCGCTCGTTGGTACAGCGTTCACGTACCTGTTCCAGTTTGGCGGTCTCAGCAAACGACATCTCGTTTTCTTCGTCGATCTTCCTCAGGACGCGTCCCCCGAACCGCGTAACGAAATTTCGAGGTGTAGATGGTTCAGCCCGATAAAAATATCGACGCTCATCACCAGCATACCGACCCGGGAAATCGTCGATCTCTTTTGCACGCACGAGACTCACGGTGAAACGCTGTCAGCGGTCACCGACAAACGGAACGGGCCAACCGCCGCTGATGTCGCCGACACGGCTTCACAACGGGTCTAAAGCCAAGCTATCAAAGGGGTAATTCGTGATCGGCAATATCGAGCTTCTATCTCGCCTCCTCCTGGCGGCTCTACTCGGCAGCGTCATCGGCTTTGAGCGCGAAAGAATGAACTGGGCGGCAGGTTTGCGCACGCACATGCTTGTATGTGTCGGTGCGGCGTTGATGATGCTGGTTTCTGCGTTCGGATTTGCCGATGTGCTGGGAGCGAAGAACGTCGTGCTCGATCCTTCCCGGGTCGCCGCCCAGGTGGTATCAGGCATTGGGTTCCTGGGAGCGGGGTCGATCCTGCTGCGTGGCGAAATCGTGCGCGGGTTGACCACCGCCGCCAGCCTCTGGTCGGTCGCGGGAATCGGTCTGGCGGTCGGTGGCGGCATGTACACCGCAGCCGTCGGCGCGACGGTCATCATCTTTATCATTCTTGCCGGAGTGAAGCCGCTGGAGCGTCGATTCATTGCGGTCAAACAGGAGCGCAACATAACCCTCCTGGTCGAGCGCGGCAGCGTATCACTCGACAGTGTTCACAACGCTCTGGGTAAGGGAAGCGTTCGAGTCAAGCAGTTCATCGTCCAGCAATCTGAAGACGACCCTGAACTCGACCACGTACAGATTGGGCTATCGCGAGCGGCAGCCAGTGAGTTCGAGACGATCCGTACACGGCTGGCAGCAATGTCGGGTGTCCGTGAATGCAGGAATGGCAGTTGAAGGTGGAAGGCCATGACGCGTACATATGAATATGGAGCGCTAATCGGCGAGCTAACGTGAGCGGCAGCGGCATAACAATGTCCGGTGCCCCCAAGCGTTGAGACGGTCGTTTTGCTTGAGCCGAAGTTCACTTGTGGCCGCTCAACCCCAAACCGGGAATGGAGTTGTTGCAGGATGAATCAGCATGGCACCCCGATCACCCCGATCACCCGAGGCCAGCGCTTTCAATATTGCTTTTGTTCAACACATTCCCGATACATGTTGACGCTGACACGCACGGCATTTCGCCGAAGCTGCGATACCTCTCGTTATTGCTCGCGCGGTATTGCTCGCGCTGTACGCCCAATATCGCACTGCACAATCGTGCGTCACCGGACCTATGAACTAGAATGAATAGTGGCAGGGGCCCTTGTCAGTCTGGTAGCGTGTCGCAGCACCGCACAGCGGACCTCTCGCGGCGGGAGGCGCCCATTGCGCCACGGGAGGTGGGTGATGAACGGCTATCAACTGACGTTCTATACCGAGCAGAACCGCAAGCATGGCCACCAGACCGTATGCGAGTGGCTGTTACACGAGGTTCGCCAACTTGGGATCCGCGGTGCGACCGTCATCAGCTGCGCAGAAGGCATCGGCCACGCGGGTGCGCATCACGCGGCGCACATGCTGAAACTCACCGATCAGCCGCTGCAGATCATTCTTGCTGTGACGGAGGACGAGGCCGAACACATTCTGAATGTCGTGCGTGCCGAAAACGTGCACGTGTTCTATACGCGCTTTCCCATCGAGTTCGGAATCATCGGCGATGATTTACCGCCTAAGCCGTCGAAGCATTTTTCGCTCTACGGCCGCTCGCCTAGATAGTTGGACGCCGGCCTTGCACACATCGGCGCGTCACCTATACTCAAGTTTGAATCTGGCGGAGATGGCATTCCTCCCTAACCGCCGCTAGCAGCTTAGCGGCTAATGATGCCTACATGGTCCCCGGGCGCTTCGGGGCCGGTAGGCATTTTTACGCCGGCTCTTCTTGTTTGAGCATCCCGGGCATATTGTTGCCTACAAGAACACAAGAATATGGGACGTATCAGCGAGTCGCCGTGTTGCAGTCGTTCCTGCCTTCGCCACCGCGTCTGGTCGTGTCATTGTCTGGCGATCCGCGCGTGCGTTGAGACGCGTCCACATCGTAGTGCAAGCGAGCCCTTCGTTTCAGCGGAGGGCGCATGAGCACGCGCGACATCGCTCTCCAGGTGGCCCAGGTGGTAACCGTCATCGCAGTGTCCCCGCTGCTGCAGGGCGTCATCCTGCAATGGGAAGAGCGTGTGCAACGCGCACGGGGCCCTGGCATCTTCCAACCGTATCGGGATCTGTGGAAGCTCTTCCACAAGCAACTCGTGGTACCCGAAACCGCCTCGTGGATCTACTGGGCTGCGCCCGTCGTGGCGTTCACCTGCATGCTCACGGTACCGATCCTCATCCCGGTGCTCACCGACTTTCCGCTGCCGCTATCCGATATGGGCGACATCCTGGGCGGAGGCCTCATCCTGACGCTCGGGTCGTTTGTTGTTGTACTCGCGGGGCTTGATTCAGGTAGCGCTTATGGCGGCATTGGCTCGAGCCGCTCGGTGATGCTTGGCATCCTCGCGGAGCCGACGCTCATCCTCGTGCTGGTCGGTATTACGCTCCTCGCCAAAGCCATGCTGCCGTTCGTCGTGAATCATCTGCTGGTGGCACAACCTTCCGTGTACTGGAGTCCGGCACATCTTTTTCTCGTGTTCGCCTTCTTTGTTTTGCTGCTCGTGGAAACAGACCGTCTGCCGATCCATTCGAGCACGCACATCGAGGTGTACATGATCGAAGAGGCGCGCATCCTCGAGTATTCGGGTTCACTTCTCGCGCTGCTCAAGTGGGCCTCGATGATGAAGCAGTTCATTCTTTACACCATCTTTTGCAATGTGCTGACGTTGCCGTGGGGACTTTCGCAACGGGGTACGGCCTTAGGTGTACTGGGTGCCGCGATCGGGCTTTTCCTGCGCATGCTGATGATTGCACTCGTCGTGGTGCTGGTCGAGACGGCGCAATCCCGCTTGCGCTTCTTTCGTTATCAGGAGCCGCTGGCTGCATCGTTCATGCTGGCGGTGCTTGCGATCGCCGCCAACCAGCTTAGGTGACCCCCTTAGGTGACACATCATGCTGCTCGCCCATCTGAGTCCGCTTGCCGCATCCCTGTTCAGCCTGCTGGCGATCGGCAGCCTCTTGCTTGCGTTCGTGATGCTGGGTTCGCGCTGGTTGAAAGACTACCTGCTCGCGTTCATGGCCGAGTCGTGGCTGATCGCGGCGCTCTCCGGAGCCGTGGGTTACTACGGCAACTATCACGAGCTGTACCTGATCGCAATCCTGACTGCGTTCTTCCGGGGACTGGTGCTGCCTTATCTGATCTGGCGAATCATCGTTCGGCTGAAAGTCGAGCGCGAGTTGCATGTCATCCTGCAGCCGAGCTCAAGCATCGTGCTCGGCGCGCTTCTGGTGCTCTTTGCTTTTGTCGTATCGAACCATCTGGGCAACGCGCTGGGTTTCGGCGGCACCGTGGTCGTGCTGGCGCTCACGGTGATGCTTTCGATGAAGCTCATTGGCTTCCTGATGCTGGCAGTGCGTCATGAGGCGATCAGCCAGGTGCTTGGCTTGCTGATCCTGGAGAACGGCATTTTCCTCGGCTCGCAAATCCTCGTGCCCGGCATGCCGATGTTGATCGAACTGGTGTTGCTCTTCGATCTGCTCGTCATCGTCGTGAGCTTCGGTGTGTTGGTCCGCTATCTGGTCGAGCACGTCGGCAGCACGAGCAGCCGTGAACTCACGCGGCTGGTGGGGTGACCATGATCGAAACGTGGAGCATCGTGATCGTTGTTTCACCCCTCGTTGCTGCAGTGATTTGCGCCGCGTTCCGGCATGCGCGCGCCGCTGAGTATGCGAACCTGATCGCGTCGTTCGTCTGCGTGCTCGCGGCGTTTTCGCTGGCGTGCAACGTCAAGGACGGGTATCGCTTCCTGCACGACTACGTGGTGGTCGACGCTTTGGCCGTCTGGACGCTGGTCTGCACCGCGCTGGTGTATTGCCTCGCTTCGATCTACGCCGTTGGCTACATGCGCTTGCTCGCCGAGGAACGCGAACGCTTGCCGAACTTCTATGCGCTCTTTGCTCTGTTCGCGGCAACGATGATCTGCGGACCGATCATGAACAATATCGGTGTCTACTGGATCGCGATCGAGCTGACCACGCTCGTCAGCACATTCCTCGTCGGCTTCGAGCGCGGCCGGGAAGCGATCGAAGCGGCATGGAAATACATCATCGTGGTGTCGGCGGGCATCAGCCTTGCGCTGCTCGGGACCGTGCTCCTCTACTGGGCGGGAAGTCTCGTCATTGGCCCGACCTACGACATGACCTGGGACGCGCTGCGCCATGCGGCCCCACAGATGAGTCCTGCTCTCACCCAGATGGCGTTCCTGCTCGTGCTGGTGGGCTATGGCACGAAAGCGGGCCTCGCGCCGATGCATACCTGGCTGCCCGACGCACACAGCGAGGGTCCCGCACCAGTGTCCGCCATGCTCTCCGGTGCGCTTTTGAATACGGCGATGCTGGGCATCGCGCGGTTCCTGACCATCACGGATGCCGAGAGTTCCTCGCTGCTGCCGCGCACGGTGCTGGTCGCGTTCGGCGCGTTTTCGCTGTTCGTCGCCGCGCTCTTCATCGTGAAGCAGCAGGGCATCAAGCGGCTGATGGCCTATTCCAGCGTCGAGCACATGGGCGTGCTGGCGCTCGGATTCGGATTCGGCGGCCCGCTGGCGATCGCCGCAGTGCTGTATCACATGCTCAACCATTCACTGAACAAGTCGCTCATGTTCTTTGGCGCCGGCAACGTCATGCGCGTATTCGGCACCAAGGACATGGGCGAAATACGCAATGTGTGGACCCGTTTTCCGGTCACGGGCGCGTTGTGGCTGGCCGGTGCCGTAGCGATCACGGGTGCACCACCGTTCGGCCTGTTCCTGAGCGAACTGACATTGATGCGCGCCGGCATGGCGAGCTCGAACGCCTGGGCCGTGATCGTGATGTTGCTGCTGCTGATTGTTATCTTCATCGGCTTTCTCAACCACTTCCGAGCCATGTACTTTGAAACCCGGCCAACGGCAGACACGGGCGGGACGAATAGCACGGTGAGCGTGAGCGCCTGGATGACGGTTCCGATGTGGCTCGCCCTGGTGCCGGTGTTGATCCTCGGCATGTGGTGGCCGCATGACCTGTGGCGCTTCTTCGAACGGGTTGCCGCTGATCTGGGAGGAGCTGCGCGATGAACAACTGCACGCTCAAGACCGTAACGCCTGCCGAACTCAACGCGGCCGCCGCCGATCTCCTTGATCATGCAGGTCGCATGCAGGTTGCGTATGCGTGGTTTCCGAGACCGGATAGGCCGGAACTGCGCTATATCGCGACCGTGCCCGGCCGGCGGGAGTTCATGGGCTGGCGCATCGATGCCGGCGAAGCACCGGTCCAGAGTCTTGCCAATAAGTTTCCGCTGCTCGGCTGGCATGAGCGCGAGATCATGGAAATGAGCGGTGTTGCGTTTGCCGGCCATCCGGAGCCGGAGCGCCTGGTAACCGCATTTTTGCCGCTGACAGCGCGTGGGCCGCTCGAACCGGCAGATACGTCGCGTGCAAGCGTAGCGGGCGCGCTTGCGGCATCGACGCTGCCGCAGATGTCCGGCAAGCACGTCCAGCGATTGCCGTTCGGTCCCGTGCGAGCGGATGTCGTCGAGTCCGCCCAGTTCATTTTCTACTACGTCGGCGAAGGCATTCTTCACTATCACCCGAACCTGTTCCTCAAGCACCGCGGGATGGAGAAACAATTCGAGGGGATCGACATTGAACGAGGCGTTCTGCTGGCCGAGCGTGTGTCGGGCGTGGACACTGTCGCGCATGCGCTTGCTTATGCGCAGGCCGTCGAGGACGCCTCGGGGTGCATCCCGCCGCCGCGCGCACGGTGGCTTCGTGTCATCGCGGCGGAACTCGAGCGTACCTACAACCACTTGCACTACCTCGGCCACTTGTGCCATACGACGACGCTGAAGGTTGGCGAGGCCCAGGGCAAGCTGCTGGAGGAGCGGGCGAAGCAAATGAATGCGCTTGCATCGGGTAGCCGACTATTGCGCAGCATTGTCTGGCCGGGTGGCGTACGCCGCGATCTCGATCTGGTTGCGATTTCCCAGGGCGTCGCGACGCTCCGAGGCGAACTGGACCGGTACGTCGATCTCATCGAGCGGACCACCAGTCATCTCGACCGTCTCATTTCCACCGCGCCGCTCAGTCAGCAACTCGCCTTTGATCAAGGCGCTACCGGGCCGATCGAGCGGGCGTCAGGCATCGATCGTGATCTCAGGCGGGATCATCCGTATGCCGCGTACGGTGAACTGCCGCCCGCTGTCGCGACCCGTAGCGAGGGCGATGCGTATGCCCGGATGAAGGTGCGTATCGCGGAACTCCGGGCGAGTCTGGAACTGCTCGACGACGCCATCATGCGCGGCGTTCCTGCGGGACCGCTGCTTGAGCCTTGTCGTCGCGTGCCGAACGCGGAGGGGCTCGGGTGGGCGGAATCGTCGCGTGGGAGCGTACTCTACGCGCTGCACTTCGACGACCGGTCACGCATTGCGCGCGCGAAGATCAAGTCGCCTTCGTTTTCGAACTGGCGGGTTTTTCCCTTCACCGTGCATGACAGCAACATGATGGACTATGCGATCAACGAGGCAAGTTTCGGTTTGACCATTTCGGGTTGTGCACGATAGGACGGAGCGGTTATGTCTCTATGGACCTGGTTCGGCTTGACCAGCGGCAGCGCCAGTACCGGCTGGCCGCTCAAGGGTGACGCGCACGGCCAGCAAGGCGTGCTTGGCATGCCGCGGTATGACGCGGCCAAATGCCAGGAAGGGTGCGACGCATGCGTGCAGGCGTGCGTGACGCATGCCATCACGTTTTCGCCGGAGCTTGGTGAGAATGCGCGTCCAGAGGTGGACTGGGGCCGCTGCATTGTCTGCCAGCTCTGTACTGAAGCGTGTCCGACAGGCGCTTTTACACCGTCTGAAGATTGGGCGCTCGGTGTGAGGCAGCGCGACGACCTGGTGTGGGCCGAGGCGCTCGCGTCCGGTGCAGCCAGCGATCTCTCCGATCAAACGCGCCGACCGTTTCGGCGTAGCCTCCATATCCGCCACGTCGACGCAGGGTCGTGCAATGGCTGCGAATCGGAATTGCAGGCGTTGAACAATCCGTTCTACAACCTGCATCGGCTCGGCATCTTCTTCACGGCGTCCCCGCGCTCGGCCGATGTCCTGCTCGTCACCGGCCCCGTGACGCACGCGATGCGCGCGCCGCTGCTGCAGACCTATGAGGCGATGCCGGACCCGAAGTGGGTCATCGCGACGGGCACGTGCGCGGTGTCGGGTGGTGTCACGGGCGGCAATTACGCGTGCGGCAACGGGCTTGATGGCGTCTTGCCGGTCGACATCTATCTGCCGGGTTGCCCGCCGAACCCGGCTGCGATCATTCACGCGCTGCTGTTGCTCCTCGGCCGTGCCGAGCAACGGATGCGAGGAGGACAGCTTGAGCGCTGATCTGATTCTGGCCGCGAGCGCTCTGTGGTTCGCCGCCGCCATCCTTTCGCCGCTGCGCCCGGTTCGCGTGTTGGTCAGATATTCGCTGACCGCCGGTTGCGTACTGGGAGTCGTTGCGTGTCTGCTCGCTTTGCCTACTGCGACGCCGCGCGTCGAATTTCCGTTTGCGCTCGCGTCGCAGCGAATCGCGTTCAAGCTTGAGCCGTCAGCGCTATGGCTATTGGGCTTTGGTCTGGTACCGGCCACCTTCGCCTGCTGGCTGGGCTCGCCGCTCTCGGGTCGCACAGGGACGTGGTGGATGGGTGCATCGCTGAGCTTGTTGGGTGCGTTGGGCGTGTTCGGCCTGCAAGACGGCATCTCGATGCTCGTCGCCTGGGAGGTGATGAGCCTGGGCGGAGCGGTGATGCTCGCAGGCGAGCGCGCACGCGACACCAATGGCAACTCCGTGCTGCTCATGCTTGCGCTGCTCGAGGTGGGCGCAATCGCACTCGTCCTCGCGATCCTGCTGCTGGACCACGCGGCGGGCGGCATCAGCTTCGACGCGTTCAGCGCTCATGCGCCCCACGCGTCAGCGTTTCTCTCGTGGGTGGCCGGCGTCGCGCTGCTTGTCGGCTTCGGTGCGAAGCTGGGTCTCATCCCCTTCTATGAGTGGTTTCCGCGTGCGTACTCGAGCGGCAGTGGTGCGACCGGCGTGCTGTTTTCCGGGGTCGTACTGAACGCGGCGTATTTCGCGTTGAGCCGTGGCTGGAATAGCTGGCTGGGCGTCGCGAGCGATAGCGGCACCGCATTCGGATTGGGTGTCGTCGCGATTGCAATCGGCGTGGTCAGCGCGGTGCTGGCGATTTTGTTCGCGTTCCAGCAGGACGACTGGAGAGCGTTGCTTAGCTACTCGTCGGCGGAGAACGCGTCGGTCGCGGTGGCGATGCTCGGCGTGACGCAACTCTTTCGCAGTGACCAACTGGGCGACCTCGCGGGACTCGCGTGGACCGTCGCGTTGCTTCACCTCGCCGGCCACTCGCTCGCCAAAGGTGCGCTCTTTCTGGTCGCCGACGGCATCCAGGCGTCGACCGGCACCTACGATATCGTGCCGCGCGGGTGGCTCAAAAATAGCGGTTTCATGCTAGGGCTCGGCGCGGCCTTTGCCGTGATGAGCCTCGCCTCGGTTCCACCGCAAGCGGGATTCGTCAGTGAATGGTATGTCTTCCAAACGGTGTTTCAAGGCTTTCATCTCTCGGCCTTCACAGGACGCCTCGTGCTCGTACTGGCTGGAGCGGGCCTCGCACTCGCGGCAGCGGTGGCGCTTGCTACGTTCGTGAAGCTGTTCGGGTTGGGGCTCCTGGGCATGCCGGATGTCGACTACGCGCGGCCGGTGCCGCGACGGAATGCGGCAGTCGTCGGGACGCTGGGACTATGCGTGCTCGCAGTGGCCGTCGGTGCACCGCTCTGGCTCAACGCGCTGGCGAGCGGTGCCCAGACGCTGTTCCAAGTCAACAGTCCCCAGGCAATGGTTGCCGGATGGCTGCTGGTACCGTTGACCGACAAGTTCGCTTTTATCTCGCCGTCGAAGCTCATCATTGTGATGCCGTTGCTGGCGCTTCTGCCGCTCGCACTCCTGAGGCTCACGAAAACGCGCCCGGTGCGGCGCACGGCGGTCTGGTTCGGTAGCATGACCCCGGATGGTCGCGAGGCGATGACCACGCCGCTGACATTCTCGAACGCGATGCGCACGTTCTATAGCTTCGTATATCAACCGACGATGAGCACCGAGCGCGAACACGAACAGCGCGAGTACTTTATCAAGCGGCTGGTTTTCTCCGAGGGCGTGACCGATCTGTTCGAGCGGCATCTGTTCGCGCCTGCGACGCGGATCGTGACGTGGTCCGCCGAGAAGTTGCGTGCATTGCAGTCCGGTAACCTGAATTTCTATCTCGCACTGATCGGCGGATTGCTTGTCGCGATACTGGCCTTGACGCTGGTATAGATCGCTTGCGAAGGGCAGGGTGCGTCCCCTTGCAGAATACTGGCGAACGCGCTGTTGTGACCTATGTATTGTGACCTATGTCATGCGCCTCTTGGCGCACGCCGTTGTTGCGTTGCGCAAATTTAATCCGTAAAATCCGTGTTTCTGGAGATGGCATTCCTCCAAACAACCGCCGATCCTTCGGCTGATGATGCCTACGAGTTCCTGGGTGCAGGAGGTCGTAGGTCGTCCGTGCGACGCCCTGTCGCCCAGGTTTGATGTTCTGTCAAACCTAAAAATCATGAAACGTCTCAAGTCTGTCGAACAGATCGCCATGGTGCCGTATCTGGCGCGTTGGCTGCTGCTTTCCTCCGTGCTCGGCGCCCTGGCTGGCTCCGCCTCCGCACTTTTCCTCTTTGCATTGGACCGCGCCACTGATACACGCCTGGATCATCCGTGGCTCGTCTGGTTGCTGCCGTTCGCGGGGTTCCTGACCGGCTGGATCTATCACCGCGTCGGCAAGAGCGTCGAGGGCGGCAACAACCTGCTGATCGACGAGATTCACGATCCGCAGAAGATCGTGCCCAAGCGCATGGCGCCGCTCGTGTTGGTGGCCACCGTGATCACTCACTTGTTCGGCGGCTCCGCGGGCCGCGAGGGCACAGCGGTCCAGATGGGCGGGGCGCTGGCTGACCGGGTCACGCACCTCTTCGATCTAGGTCGAGAGGACCGTCGCATCCTGCTGATGGCCGGCATCGCAGCGGGCTTTTCGTCGGTCTTCGGCACGCCTCTCGCCGGCGCGATCTTCGGCCTTGAGGTGCTTGCGATCGGCCGCCTGCGCTATGACGCGTTGCTGGCGTGTCTCGCCGCGTCTGTCGTGGCCGACGCGGTATGCCGTCTATGGGGCATTCACCACACCGTGTATTCGATCCCGTTCGTGCCGCCCGTCACGGCCCTCGGGTTTGGATCCGCGATCATTGCCGGTATCGCATTCGGTGTAGTGGGGATGCTCTTTGCCGACTCGACGCATGCGTTGTCCGCCCTCATCAAACGCAAGATCGCCTATGCGCCTTTTCGGCCCGTAGTTGGTGGTGCCGTGGTGGCGATCCTTGCCACCGTCCTGAACGTTCCGCAGTACCTGGGTCTCGGGATACCGACCATCGTGCAGGCCTTCAACGGTCCATTGCCGGTCTATGACTTTGCCGGCAAATTCGGCTTCACCGTGGTCACGCTTGCGTCAGGATTCAAGGGCGGCGAGGTGACTCCGCTCTTCTATATTGGCGCCACGCTTGGCAACGCACTGGGTCACATCCTGGCGTTGCCGATACCGGTGCTCGCGGGGCTCGGCTTTGTCGCCGTGTTCGCCGGTGCGGCGAACACCCCGATCGCGTCGACGGTGATGGCAATCGAACTCTTTGGTCCTCAGATCGGCGTGTATGCCGCCTTGGCGTGCGTGGTCAGTTACCTCTTTTCCGGTCACACGGGAATTTACCGCGCGCAACGGGTCGGCCACGCAAAACATCCGCTCATTCCGGCCGGCATGCGCTTGGCCGATATCCCGGCCTGGCGCCGCGCGCGCCGCAAGGCCGCGACCGTCTCCGCGCAATCCTGAACGCTTCCAACACTTCCCTGCCCATCACCATGACTCAGCTGATTTCACTTCGCCTGTATTTCCACCATTCCGAAAGGGCTCGTCCGACACGCTTCTGGCATCGGGTGTCGCGACCGAGCCTTGCCGCGCACTTACTTCGCCATGCGAAGGAAGCGGGTATCGAACAGGCGCTCTTGCATCGCGTCCATGCGGGTTACCTGAAAGGTGACCGGCTGCATCACGAACACATCGAGATTGCGCATCACCGTTTCCCGCACTGCATCGAACTCATCGACCTGGATGCCAAAGTGCGCGACTTCTGGCGTACGCATGGCAAGGGACTGGACAACGTGAGGGCAATTTTCTTGCCGTGCGAACTACCGATGCAGGCGACGTGACCAACGGTCACGCGGGCGGAGTCGACCATGAAACCACAGACCAGGATGCGGTTGGCAGGGCAGTTCACAGTGCTCGGGTTTGCGGTGCTCGTGAACCCAGGTCATGGCCTGGATGCTGTGTCCACGGCCGTGAATTCTGTCTATGGCAGCATCTCGCCCGTCTGGTTTGCGGCCTTCGGTGCGTTGACGGTGCCTTTCCCCACGCGCGTTGCGTCAAGCTTATTCCCTGCACGTCGGAAAGCCCTTAGTCGAACAGTGACTCGAGATTCGGAGTGTCGTTCTGAGGCGCGTCCAGCTTCAAGGTCTCTGCGACATGGGCCAGATGTTCAGTCATGCAGGACGCCGCGAGTTCGGCGTCGCCCGCCTCGATGGCATCGATAAGATGGACGTGTTCCGTATGCGGGCATGCGGGCACGTTCGGCTTGTCGTAGAGCGTGATGATCAGGCAGGTGAGCGACGTCAATTCGCGCATCAGTCGCAGCAGGATCTCGTTGTCAGCCATCTCCGCGATGAGCGTGTGAAATTCGCCGGACAGCCGGATGATCGTCGGACGGTCATCCTTTGCACGCGCTTCTTTTTCTAGCCGGCTATGCCGGCGCAACGCGCGAATCTGCGCCGGCGTGATCGTATTGCATAGCATGCGTACCATATCCGGTTCGACCATGCGACGCGTCACGAACACATCCCGTGCCTGTTTGACACTAGGACTGGCGATAAATGCGCCACGGTTAGGGACCAACGTGACGAGTCCCTCGTGCGCCAGCCTGCCCAAGACCTCGCGAATCTTGGTGCGGCTAACGCCTGCCAGCTCCGCCAGCCGATCCTCGATAAGACGCGTACCCGGCGCCAGCCGCTGCTCCTGCACGGCTTTGTGCAGCCGTGCGTAGATTTCTTCGTTGCTATAAGTCTTGCCGGATCGCGCCGCCTCAGCGGGCTCGAGAAAGGGCGCAGCCAAAAATCTCTCCTGTCGATAACCTGAAATCAATCGGTTCGGCTTGTATACAGTTTGTATACAAAGTAATAAGCGGACATAGGTACAGCATCAGCTTCATTATAAAGTGGCTTGAGCGGGATTTAAAGCAACTTCCGATAACGAAGAGCACATGAAGACGGGCAGCAGCCTTGCATCGCACCGCAGCAGTGCTGAAAATCGTTCTAGCGGTGCCGCTTTGCACAGATACAGTACTTCGTGAGTCCATGCACATGTTGTGAGCACCGGGCAGGAAACCTATCCCGCTTGGGGCAAATCGCTTGTCCAGCATTGCATACGATCACTAAAATAATTGCATGCAATAGACTCTACATTCTGGCATGAAGCTTGCGCCAATGTGATTGGCGCTCCTCACCACCGATCAATCCAACAGGCGGATATTGAAACGGCGAGGGCGAAAGGAGATTCACAAAACGATGTCTGATTCCATCATGACAAAACGGACTTTGCTCGGCATGCTGACGCCATCGTCCAACACCACGCTCGAGCCCGTGACGGCTGCGATGCTGGCTGGACTGTCCGAGGTCAGCGCGCACTTTGGACGTTTTCGCGTGACCGAAATCGGGCTCACCGATCGCGCGCTCGATCAATTCAATGACAAGGAAATTCTGGCGGCCGTCGACTTGCTTGCCGATGCCCGCCTCGACGTGATCGCGTGGAATGGGACGTCCGCAGGGTGGCTGGGTTTCGATGCCGACGAGCGTTTGTGCCGCCTGATCACTGAGCGCACCGGCATTGCCGCATGCACGTCGGTCCTTGCGCTCAACGAGATTTTCGAGCGCACGGGAGTGCGCCACTTTGGTCTCGTCACGCCGTATCGCGACGATGTGCAGGAACGGATCGTCCGAAACTATGCCAGCTCCGGATTCGAATGCGTCGCGGAGCGGCATTTGAAGCTGCAGGACAATTTTTCCTTTTCGGAAGTCAGCGCGAGCCAGATCCATACGATGGTGCGTGAGGTTGCGGCGTCGAAGCCCGATGCGATCGCTATCTTGTGCACCAATCTGGCGGGCGCGCCGCTCGCAGCCGAACTCGAATCTGAACTCGGCATTCCGATCTACGACTCGATATCGACGGCAGTGTGGAAATCGTTGCAACTCGCACGCGTCGATACCGCTCGCGTCAAAGGATGGGGCCGCCTGTTCGCGGACCTGACGTGATTAACGAAACCTTCGACCTCGTCATCCGCCGCGCGGACATTGCCACTGCTGTGGACCGCTTTCACGCGGACATCGGCATCATCGGCGGACGCATTGCGGCGCTCGGCGTGAAGCTCGCCGCCGGCTTGCAGGAGATAGACGCGAACGGGCGGCTGGTCACGCCAGGCGGCGTGGACGGACACTGCCACCTCGACCAGCCGACGGGCGACGACTCGGTGATGGCCGACGATTTTACGAGCGGCACGGTATCGGCTGCATGCGGCGGAACCACAACCGTCATCCCATTCGCGTGCCAGCAGAAGGGCCAGTCGCTTCGCGCGGCGATTGACGACTATCACCGGCGCGCCGAGGGCCGGGCGGTGATCGACTATGCGTTTCACCTGATCGTGACCGATCCGACGCCGCACGTTATTCACGAAGAATTGCCGCAACTGATCGAAGAGGGCTACACGTCGTTCAAGATCTATATGACGTACGACGCGCTCAAGCTCGATGACCGGCAGATGATCGAGGTCCTGGCCACAGCCCGCAAACATGGCGCGATGACCATGATCCATGCGGAGAACGCCGACTGCATCGCGTGGCTTACCGAGGCGCTGCTCGAGCAGGGCATCACCGCGCCTATCGGGCATGCGCTTTCACGGCCCATGCTGGTCGAACGCGAGGCGACGCATCGGGCAATCAGTCTCGCCGAGCTCGTCGATACGCCGATCCTGATCGTTCACGTGTCGGGTGCGGAGGCGATCGACCAGATTCGCTGGGCGCAAGGGCGGGGACTGTCAGTGTTTGCCGAGACTTGCCCGCATTATCTGCTGCTCACCGATGACATGCTCGACGATGGCGCGCGCGGATACCAGTGCATCTGCAGCCCACCGCCACGCGACGAGGCGAACCGCCAGGCGGTCTGGGATGGCTTGAATAACGGTACGTTCCAGTTGGTGTCATCGGACCATGCGCCGTTCACATACGCGGGCCCTGGCGGCAAGTTGACAGCGGGCGACAACCCGTCGTTCGATCGCGTGCCGAACGGTATGCCGGGGATCGAAACCCGCATGCCGTTGCTGATGTCGGACGGCGTGCTGAGCGGACGCATCGACATTCATGCATTTGTCGCGCTGACGGCGACAAATGCGGCGAAGCTTTACGGGCTCTATCCGGCAAAAGGATCGATCGCGATTGGCAGCGACGCCGACCTGGTGATCTGGGATACGGAGCACGAGTTCGTGCTGAGCAACGACCATCTGCATCACAACGTCGACTACACGCCGTATGAGGGCTGGCGGATGAGGGCGTGGCCCGCCTGCACGCTTTCGCGTGGCGAAGTGGTCTGGGACGGTACCCGGCCCACGGGCGCATACGGGCGGGGCCTGTTTTTGAAGGCGCTGAGGCCGCAACTCGCGCGGCCGCGACATTCGCTCGAACCGCGCAGCGGGCCGCACAAGGTTCTGTCCGGATTCGCGATGCCAGCAGCGTATCGGTTCCAGCCCTGACGCACAGGACCTCACCGGACCTCACAGGAGATCGGCCATGTATTCAGGCATTCGCGCGGCGCACCCGACGTGCCACTTTCATCTCAAGGTTTCGACATGACGGCAGAGCCGGGCACCCGCGTGCGTCAGGGCGTTGCCGTCGCGCTGGAAAATATCCAGCACCGATTCGGCGCGACGTCCGTCATAGAGGATCTCAATCTCTCGATCGAGGGTGGCGAACTGGTCGCGCTGCTGGGGCCATCCGGCTGCGGCAAGAGCACGTTGCTGCGGATTCTTGCCGGCTTGCTCAGGCAAAGCCACGGCTCGGTGCGCATTGGTGCGGACACGGTCGACCGTCTTTCCACCAGCGAGCGCGGCGCGGGTATCGTGTTTCAAAGCTATGCGCTGTTTCCGCACATGTCGGTTGAAGACAATGTCGCCTATGGTATGCGTGCCCGGGGCGTACCGAAATCGGAATGCGCGAGGACGGTCGCGGCGATGCTGGAGATGGTCAAGATGACGGCCTACAGCAAGCGCTATCCGCGCGAGCTGTCGGGTGGCCAGCAGCAGCGGGTCGCGCTCGCCCGCACACTCGCGGTCCGCCCCAAGGTGCTGCTGCTCGACGAGCCGTTCGCCGCGCTCGACAAGAATCTGCGGCTCGATATGCAGATCGAGATCAAACGTATCCAGCGAGAACTCGGCATCACCACGTTGTTGGTCACGCATGATCAGGAAGAGGCGATGTCGATGGCGGACCGGCTCGCGGTCATGAACGCCGGCCGGGTCGAGCAGTTCGATTCGCCCGAGGCGATTTACGACACGCCGTCGTCGCTATTTGTCGCGACCTTTGTTGGCACGGCGAATCTGCTGCCGGGCAGGCTCGCCCGGGATGCGGACGGCCGCTTCTCGGTGGCCTGCGCGACAGGCGGCCAGATGATGCTGCAACGCGCCACGCCTTGCTCCCGTAGCGGCGGGGTGGTGCTTGCCGCGAGGCCCGAGCATCTGGTGATGGGCATGCCGTCGCAGACATCGCTCGATGCTACCGTCGAGATGGCCCTGCCGCTCGGCGCTTCGGTGCTGTACGAGCTGTCACTGGCGGATGGCCAGCCGATAAAAATCACACAACCGCGGCGAGCGGAAGCGCCGCGCTTTGCCGTTGGGCAACGGGTCGGCGTGAGCCTGCGCTCGGATTCCCCCGCCAGCGTGTTTGCGGCCTGAACGGGGACATCATGACGGCCGCCTCGCCATCCATCGCCATGCCAATTGCCGTCGATACACAGCCGGTTGCCCTTTCGCCGCTTTCGCTGGCGCTGCCGCTTGGCCTCTTCTTCATTGTATTCGTGCTCGGCCCGCTGCTGTTGCTCGTCTTTGTCAGTTTGCACAACGACCCGGCGTTGATTCATTTCGGGTTCGGCCAGTACAGCAAGTTCTTCACCGACAGTTTCAACGTCAACGTGCTGGTTCAAACGCTGTGGCTGGGTGTGAAGGTCACGGCGCTTGCGTTGCTGCTGGGCATTCCGCTCGCGAGTCTCTACACGGGTGCGCCAGCGCGCTGGCAAGGGCCGCTGATGCTTGTCATCGTGTTGCCGCTTTTGACGAGCGCAGTGGTCAGGACGTTCGCCTGGGTCGTTATTCTCGGGCGCGAGGGAATTGTCAACACGCTGCTGCTGCATGCGGGCCTGATCGATGCGCCGCTCAGACTCCTGTTCACGCAGGGCGCGGTGGTCGTCGCACTTGCGCAGATCGAGTTGCCGCTGATGGTGCTGCCACTCATCACGTCGCTGATGAACATCGACCCGAATCTGCGTCAAGCATCGCTCGCGTTGGGCGCGGGCAGTTGGCGCACGTTCTTCCGGATAACACTGCCATTGTCGATGCCAGGTTTGCTGGCCGGCTGCACGCTGGTTTTCGCGTCGAGCGTCAGCGCATTCGTGACGCAGACGCTGGTAGGCGGCGGCCAGCATGTGTTCATGCCGTTCTACATGTACCAGCAGGCGATCGAGGCCAGCAACTATCCGTTCGCTGCAACGGTGGCAGTCCTGCTGCTCGCGTTCGTGGCTATCGTGGTTGTTCTGATCAACGTGTTCGGCCGTCGCAGCAAGGGGTTCATTCATGGGTGAAATCCAACGAGAAACGAGCATCGCGAAGGCCGCTGGCCGACCGAAATCGCCGGGCCGGTCGCTGGAGCGCCGTTCGTTCGAACTGGTGTTCGGAGGGCTTGGCGCGATCGCGGCGCTGCAACTGATCTCGCCGACGGTGATCGTTCTGATCACCTCTTTTACCAGTGCGTATTCGCTGAAATTTCCACCGCCTGGATACTCGACCCGGTGGTACGAGGCGTTATGGAGCAACTCGCCGGAAATTCTCGAAGCCTTCGCGTTGTCGTTCCAGGTGGCGGCGCTCGCGTGCTGCATATCGGTGGCGGCGGCGGTCCCGGCTGCGCTTTCTCTCGCTCGCCGGCGCGAGTCCTGGGCGCGTGTGCTCGAGTCAGCCTTTCTGTCGCCGTTGATGTTGCCGAGTCTCGCACTGGGACTCGCCCTGTTGATGTTGTTCAATCAGGCCGGCATAGGGTTGTCGTTCTGGACGCTGGTGATAGGCCACATAGCGATTACCGCGCCGTACATTGTGCGCACGACCATCGCGAGCCTCGTGCAGATCGACCCGGCCTTGCATGAAAGCGCGGGCAGTCTGGGGGCCTCGCAACGCTATATGTTTTTCACGGTGACCTTGCCGCTGATTGCGCGCGGCGTGGTAGCAGGCACATTCATCGCGTTCATGAACTCTTTCGATAACGTTGCAGTGTCGCTATTTTTGTCGGATGCGCGCAGTGAAATGCTGCCGATCCGGATGTGGCACATCATCGAGGATAACCTGGACGTACGCGCGGCCGCGGTATCGGGCGTGTTGATAGCGGTGACGCTTGTACTGATGGTGGTCATGGAGCGCATGACAGGTATCTCGAGGCATTTCCGATGACGCGACGCGCGCACGTCCTGGTCTACGAGATGGCGCATCCGGAAGATTGTTCGGGCCTTGCACGCGATCTCGAACTGGGCCCGCTGCGAGCGGACAGCATTCGCGCAGTCTTCATCAAGACAGAAGGCAACGGGCTCGATAACGACTGGAGCCGGCCTCTTGCGCTGCGTTCGCTGTCGGCGCATCTGCCCGCGCCCCGGGGGGCGGATGCCCGTGCACCGATGTGCGTAGTCTCGGGCGGCTGCGAAGGGATACTGACACCGCACATGGTTGTATTCGCCTGCGTGGATGACGAAACGCAGGAGCTGCAGGGCGAGGGTGAGCGCATGTCGATGACGGCGGCACTGGCAATCGGCACGGCCGTTTCCGAACCGCTCGATGCCACCCAGATCGGCTATGAAGCGCACGCACTGAGCGCGCGCGATGTCGTCGAACGCGCGCGCCACGACGCCGGGCTCGATGAGTCCGACGTTGCCTACGTACATCTGCTTTCACCATGGATGAGCGCGGCACTGGTTTTGTCGGCACCGTCGGACGCGGCTTTGGTTGCACGCACTGCTCACGCGTCCAAGCCGGCGATTCGCGCAGCCGCGGCGCTGGGCGCAGGACTGGCATTGAACGAGATCGAGTGGCCGGAGATTCGCTGGACCAGCGCGGGGCCGGTGGCGAGCCGGCATGTGAAGCGTGTTGCCGTTACCGCAGGCGACACAGACGGCCGCATTCACGCGCTGGTGCTTGGCAACAGCACCGCATGGCGTGGCGCGTTGCAGGTCGCGAGCACCCAGATGTCGGACATGCTCGACCTTCAGGCGCTCGCGGCCGTGCGGCACGAGCGGTTGCTCGCCGGGTTCTTCAAGGGTGACCCGCCGCCCGACGGACGCGTGCGCGGCTCCCGGACCACGATGGGCAGCGACAGCGACATCCATGCGTTCAGGCACTTTCGCGCGGCGATGAGCGGCGTATTCGGCGCCGCGCTCGGCTCGCCGCGAATCTTTATCGGCGGTGGCGCGGAATATCAATGCGTACCCGGCGGCGGAATGCTTGCGACGGTGTTCGAAACTTGCGCGCATCGCTGATGCGGCTCTTCACGAGGCATGGCACATGATCACCGATATCGATTTGCAGGTCAGGCAGCCGTTTCATGAGAAGGGATTTGTTGTGCTGCACGACTGGATTCCACAGGACTGGCTGGAAGAACTGCGTGCCGTAACCGACCGCGTGCTGGCGCGGGCTCCTGACGACGCCGAGAAGTCTGCGCTGCTTGACTGGGAGCCGGAAGTCGACGCACAAGGGCGGCGGCGCGTGCAACGTATCCGCCGGCCTCAGGACATCGACCCGTTCTACTGGAAGCTGGCGCGGGCGGACTTCATCCTCGATGCGGTCGCAGCGGTGATCGGCCCCGACATCCGTCTCCACCACAGCAAGATCAACATCAAGGCGCCTGCAGTGGGTTCGGCGCTGGAGTGGCATCAGGACTGGGCGTTCATTCCGCATACCTACCCGGGCATGGCGATTGTCGCGATCTGCCTGGACCCGTGCGCTGAAGTGAACGGTCCGATTCGCTTTCTGCCGGAGTCGCACCGTGGCCCGCTTCACGATCACCATAGTGACGGTGTCTTCTTCGGTGCAATCGATCCCGCCGAACTGGATCTCGACCGTGCGGAACATGCGGTCGGCAAGGCTGGCATGGTCTCCATTCACCACCCGTTCACCGTGCACGGATCCGGATTCAATCATGGCGTGCATGATCGAAGGATCCTGTTCTTCGAATACGCCGCCGCGGATGCGTGGCCACTGTTCTACGGCGTGCAATGGGACGAATTTAACCAGCGCATGGTGCGTGGTCAATCGACTTATACGCCACGCATGGAAGCGGTCGCCCTGCGCATGCCGTATCCGTCTGCAACCTACGGTGCAGGCAAGATATACGATCAGCAGCAGCGGTTCGACAAGAAGTTCTTTCGTGCCAAGAGCAGCGGAGAAAAAGCATGAACGAACGCACTATCGTGGGCTGCCGGATACTCAGTTCGCCGGATCGGTTGCGTCAGCAGGATCCAGTGCAGCAGCGCTGGGACATCCATATCGCCGGCACTCGGATCGACAAGGTCGTGGCGACGCAAACGCAAGCTCCGCGCGGCATAGTGGTTGATGGCCGCGCGCTGCTCGCCACGCCAGGCTGGATCAACGGACACACGCACAGCCATGAAGGTTTTCATAAGGGACGGTACGACAATGTACCGCTCGAATTGTGGATGAACAACGTGCGGCCGCTGGAGCCCATTCCGTTCACGCCGCGGCAAGTTTATCTGCGCACGTTGATCGGCGCGATCGATGCGCTGCGCTCCGGCACCACCACGATCTGCGACGACATGAACGCCAGTCCGGTGCTGCAGCCCGAGCTCGTGGAAGCGGCGTACCAGGCATATGAGGATCTCGGCATCCGGGCGCTTGTCGGCATCACGCTTTTCGACAAACCTTTTTTCAGGGCACTGCCATTCGTCGACGAAGAGTTCGACCCGGTACTGCTGGCCAATCTGGATGCGACCCAGCCCACGCCTGCTGCAGAGTACCTGAGCTACGCCGAATCGCTGGCGCGCGCGCGCCATCCGCGCCAGCATCGCGTTGGCTACCTGGCGACGCCGAGCGCGCCGCAGCGTTGCACGCAAGACTTCTTGATGAGCGTGCGCGAACTCGCCGATCGGCACGACTTGCCGTTGATCATTCACGTGCAGGAAACGCGCATGCAGGTGGTCACCGGGCAAGCGTTCTACGGCAGTTCGATGGTGGAGTATCTGCATCGCATCGGCTTTCTGAAGCCTGCAACCAGTCTGATTCATGGTGTATGGCTGACCCCGCGCGATATCGACCTGCTGGCTTCGAGCGGGGCGTCGGTGCAGCACAATCCGCAAAGCAACCTGAAGCTGGGCTCGGGCATCGCACCCGTCCCCGCGATGCTCAAGGCCGGAGTCAATGTGAGCCTCGGTAGCGACGGCTGCGGCTCGATTGAAAATGCCAACATGCTGAAAGTCATGCACGCGATGGCCCTGATCCACAAGATGCGAGGCGACGACTATACGCACTGGGTCGGCGCGGACGACGCCTTTCATGCGGCCACGGCGGCGGGCGCCAAGGCGCTGGGACTCGACGACATGATCGGCCAGATACGTCCTGGCATGCGGGCGGATCTGAGCTTGTGGCGTACCGATTCAATTCCGTTCGTTCCACTAAACGATCCATTGAGGCAACTCGTTTTCAACGAAACCGGAGCAAACCTGGCGAGTGTTTTTGTCGACGGCGAGCCGGTGCTCGAGCACGGCCGGCTGACACGTGTCGACGAAACCTCACTGCTGGAGGAAATCGCGGCGGAGTGGGCGGCACTTGCGCCCCTCATCGCCGACCGCGAAACCAAGGTCGAAAAAATGTTTCCGTCGTACCGGCGTATCTGGGACCGCTGCTGCGCAACGGGCATTGATACGGCGGTCTACCCGGCACGCTTCGATCGCTAGATGCAATTCAGGCGACCCGGCGGATGCCGGATCACTCTCAAGATAAGGCGCCGGCCTGTGCGCCGGGCCGCGCAATTTACCTCACAACGTAAAGGAGCATCCAGCATGAACACTACATATAGTCGGTCACGGCGCGCCGTGTTGAAAGCTGTTGGCGCGGCGGCCCTGGTCGGTGCGGCCGGTACACGCCGCAGCTTTGCG
The DNA here is from genome assembly GCF_964253885.1 of Caballeronia sp. LjRoot31. Taxonomy (NCBI): domain Bacteria; kingdom Pseudomonadati; phylum Pseudomonadota; class Betaproteobacteria; order Burkholderiales; family Burkholderiaceae; genus Caballeronia; species Caballeronia sp. LjRoot31. The sequence goes on along the minus strand of NZ_CAXURX020000002.1, from coordinate 1,674,106 downwards.
GCGGACCGGATCGCTGCGGCGACCTTTCCCGGTGCATGGGAAACAGCGCATCGCAGCTTCCTCATTCCTGCATTCGAGAAGGCGAGCGGCGGTTCTGTAAATTTGATGCCCACGATGCCGTTGGAGATCATCGCGAAAACTGCCGCGGCCCGCAATAACCCCCCATTCGATGTTATCGTCGCCGACGAAGGCTCGTTCGCGGTCGCTGTTCAGGAGGGGCTCATCGAACCGATTCCGGCCGCGCTGTTACCGAACCTGAAATACCTTCCTGCGAAATTTGTCGATCCGCATGGTCTCGGTGTCTATGTGTCGGCTCAGGTCGTCGGCATTGCTTACAATACGGAAAAAATAAAAGTCGCACCCACGTCATGGAACGACCTCCTCAAGCCCGAATATAAAGGCCGCGTGGGGGTAGTGGGATTTGGCTCAGCTGTGGGTCCGGTATGGCTCACCGAGGTTGCGAAGATGCGTGGCGGCAGTGAAACCAATATGGAACCTGCTTTCGCCTACCTGCGCGAGCTGCTGCCGAACATTGGTGCGGTAGCGTCGAGCCCTGGCCAACTGGCGACGCTGATTCAGCAAGGACAGGTTGATATTTGCGCGCACTACAGCAACAACGTCGGCGATTTGCAGGCGAAAGGCGTGCCGGTCGAACTGGCGCGTCCCGATACAGGCTGGGGCATCGTGCTCACGTCGATGCACGTCGTTAAGAACAGCAAGGAACCCGCGCTGGCGGCAGCGTATATCAACGCGGCGCTGGATGCGGGCGTGCAAGACAAACTCGCCGACGCGCCGTACTATCTTGTACCCACCAATACGCAGGTCCCATATTCGAAAGGATTGCAGCATTACGCTCGGAATGCTGCGGAACTTGACACTTTCAAATCCATCGACTGGGTCAAACTTGCGCCTTTGCGTCAGGGGTATATCGATCGCTTCAATCGGGAGGTAAAGGTCTAATTTGGACCGGCTAGCGTCTTTCCGGGGCGCCTGTTGGTGCGGGAAGACAAGACGGACAACGCAATTATTGTGGTTTCGGGCGTCGGTCCGCTGACGGCGGTAGTTACGGTCGCAGCCACCGGTGACGTAGGAGCGTTCAAGTTCGGGTAAAAGCTAACCGTTTAGCTCCGTCTCCGGATGGAGCGGACCTGCGCTGGCGAATAGGTACGGTTGTTCGGCGTCAGTCGGTGCAGAAGCATATATACGTGTGAAGCGCGTCAATCAAGCTGGCTCGTCCGTCTGTTTTTTTGGGGTCGACAGATCAGTGAGCCGAAGTCGACTCGCGTTGCGCGACTATGTTCGATCGATACTTCCCCTCGACGATGCTCACGACTGCATCTAATGTTTTCGCGTAACCGACATGCCATACGCAACCCTTGGAATAGACATCTGACGCAAGCTCATATTCCACATGAATACAGTTTCGTTCGGATAACTACACAATAGCAGTGAGGAGTGCATCGTCGAGCGGCTGGTACGGGCGAACTGCTCTAGCTGACGTTTTCTCAAGAGGGGTGCGTAAGCCCGGTTGCGGCGATAACGCGGGTTATCGCGGCGATACTCGCCGCATAGCGTCGGGGCAGGGCGACTTCAGGGACGTTTGGCCTCGTTGGGTTGCTTGCAAGCGCCGACGATTGGATCTTCGGAAGATTGCTGTTCGGCCGGAGCGGTCGTTCGCCGGTTAACCTTGCTATGCCAGCTCATCGCTTAAGACCAGCCATTCATTAACGCCAGCGACGAACGTCTGCTACCGGCTTCAACGAACGAGCGCCTCCGACCCTTCCGACCCTTCCGAGTCATTCGAGCTTGCGTGTCCGTTGCTCCCATCACAATGAAAAACGGTTGAACTGGTTGTTTACAGATTCACTGCGTCGGCGCTCCTGGAAGTGTGGACCATGCATGGGTCAGCATTATTTTCGCTGTGCGAAAATATATTCGCTAGGTGAAACCACCTATTGGCGATCAGCTCGGAGCTTCGTTACAGTTTCGTCTACCGAAATAATGCGCGTTAGCCGAAATTATTTCAGCTGAAACATCGCTATCCATCGCATCTTCAAAGGTCGCCATGCAAATCGGAAAACCCAGTCAGCTACGCACGTCGATTTCTACCGCAACGCCTGACAGCATCACGGTCCGTAACCGGGATCTCTGCAAGGAGTTGATAGGCCACATGAGCCTGACCGACTTCTTTTGTCTGCTCCTGACTGGCCAGCCGCCCACGGACGTCCAGCGCCTGTTCCTCGACGCATCCCTGGTGTCGATTTCGGAACACGGGCTGGTGCCGTCCATACAAGCCGCCCGCATGACATTCGCCGCAGCCCCCGAGGCTTTGCAGGGCGCGGTGGCAGCCGGCCTGCTGGGATGCGGGTCGGTCGTCCTCGGCAGTTCCGAAGAGGCGGGCAAGCTGTTCGCCGGATTGCTCGCGAAAACGCCGCAAGAGGGCACGCTCGAACAGGTGGTCGAGCGTGAAATCTCGGCACTGCGGGCGCGGCGGGCGCCGTTACCCGGCTTTGGGCATCCGCTGCACCAGCAGGAAGATCCCCGCGCCACGCGCTTGCTCGCCATGGCGGACGAACACGGCACCGCGGGCGCGAACGTGCGGGTGCTGCGCGAGATCGCTGCCGCGGTGCCGAAAATCTATGGCCGGGCATTGCCGATCAACGTGTCGGGCGCGATTCCAGCCGTGCTGCTCGACGTCGGTTTTCCGCTCAAGGCCTTGAAAGGCGTGCCGCTCGTCGCGCGGAGCGTGAGCCTCGTCGCGCATCTGCTGGAGGAGAGCATGGAGCCGATCGGCTTCGCGCTGGCCCATGCCGGCGAAAGCGCGATCGAATACGTCGGCTGAACAAGCACTCCCGGAACACAACGCGGCGGTTGCCGCACATGGAGCAATCGAAGTGATCAAGGTATTGCAGAACATTCGTGTCATCGAGCAGGGCACATTCATTACCGGGCCGGCCACGGGGATGCTGCTCGGCGATCTCGGCGCCGACGTCATCAAGGTCGAGCAGCCCGGTTCGGGCGACCCTTTCCGGGCCTTTCGCGGCGGCCTCTACAGCCCGCACTTCCAGACCTACAACCGCAACAAGCGCAGCGTCACGCTCAATACGAAGGATGCCGGCGACCTCGCCACTTTCGACGAGCTGATCCGTACTGCGGACGTGTACATCCAGAATTTCCGGCCCGGCGCGGCGGCGCGCCTGAACGTGGACGAAGCGCGTCTTCGCGCAATCAACCCTCGCCTGATCTACTGCTCGATCAGTGGCTTCGGCCAGTCGGGGCCGTCAGCGGGACGTCCTGCATACGATACGGTCGCGCAAGCCGCGAGCGGATTCCTCGGACTGCTCGTCAATCCGGAGAACCCGCGCGTGGTCGGACCGGCAATCGCCGATTCGATCACGGGCTTCTACGCCGCCTACGGCATTCTCGGGGCATTGCAGGAGCGCGCGCGCACGGGAACGGGCCTGAGCGTGGAAGTGTCGATGCTCGAGGCCATGACGCATTTCAACATGGACGCATTCACGCACTACTATTCGGCGAACGAGGTCATGGGACCCTACAGCCGGCCGATGGTCTCGCAGTCATATGTCATGAAATGCCGGGACGGCAAATGGCTCGCGCTGCATATGTCGTCGCCGGAAAAATTCTGGCAGGGGTTGGCCTTGGTGATCGGCGTCCCGGGCTTGCTGGACGACCCGCGTTTCTCGACGCGCGAGGGCCGTATCGACAACCAGGATGCGATGATCGACGTTCTAACGGGAATATTCGTCGAGCGTGAGCGTGACGAATGGTGCAGCCTCCTGCTCGCGCAGGATGTACCTCATGCGCCCATGTACGACGCAAGCGAAGCGCTGGAAGACCCGCAGGCCAAGCACCTGGAATTACTGGTGAGCGCGCGCCACGCGACGATGGGCGAGTACAAGACCGTGCGCAGCCCGGTTAGCTATAACGGCGAGCGCTCGCTTTCGATCGTGCCGCCGCCGGTACTCGGCGAACACAACGAAGAAATCCTCGGGCCTCTGCGCGCGTGAGACATCGCCGCGCTCGCCAGAGATGGGCCCGGAACACATTGCCGGGCGGCGCGGGAACAACAATCAGGAGACTGTCATGGCGTTGAGCGTGGAAAAAGCCGGCATGAGCCAGCTTTCGCAGGACCTGGAGAAAGCAACGTACGACAAGGTGTTCTGGCGCTGTGTACCGATATTCTTTCTTTGCTACATGGTGTCGTACCTCGACCGGGTCAACATCGGCTTCGCGAAGCTGCAGATGCTCGGCGACCTGCATCTCAGCGACAACGTGTACGCGTTGGGCGCGAGCATGCTGTTCTGGGGCTACGTCCTGTTCGAAATGCCGAGCAACATCGTGCTGCACCGCGTGGGAGCGCGCCGCTGGATTGCCCGGATCATGGTGACCTGGGGCCTCGTCTCCATCCTGCTGATGTACATCGGGCCGCTGGGGCAGTTCTTCCATACGGGTTCGGCGACCATGTTCTACGGGCTGCGTTTCCTGCTGGGCGTGTGCGAAGCGGGCTTCTTTCCTGGCGTGGTTCTCTATCTGAACAGCTGGTTCCCATCGCACAAGCAGAACCGCGTCATGGCTGGCTTCATGGTGGCGCTGCCGCTGAGCTTGTGTATCGGCGGACCGGTCTCGGGCTGGGTGCTGCAGAACATGCACGAGACGCTCGGCTTTCGCGGCTGGCAGTGGATGCTGATCGTTGAAGGTCTGCCCGCCATCATCCTTGGGGTGCTGGTGCTGCTCACGCTGACGGAAACGATCGACGATGCCCGCTGGCTCACGCCCGAAGAGAAATCGCTGTTGAAGCGCAACATCTCGTCGGAGAACGTGACGAAGACCCACGACTTTCGCGCCGCATTGAAAAGCCGGGGCGTATGGCTCCTGTGCGGCATCTTGCTTACCATGAACACCGGCTTCTATGGCTTGTCGTTCTGGCTGCCGTCCATCATCAGCGCCGCAGGGCTCAAGGACGCTTTTCATATCGGTTTGCTTGCCGCCGTGCCGTATGTCGCCGCCAGCATTGTGATGGTCGCGAACGCCATGCATTCAAACCGCACCGGGGAGCGGCGCCTGCATGCCGCCATTCCAGCGCTGCTGGCCGGTATCGCATTGATTCTCAGCGCGATATTCACGCACCAGCTCTCGGTGTCGATCCTGCTCATTTCGATCGCCGCATCCGGGATCATAAGCATCATGCCGATCTTCTGGACCTTCGCCGGCCGCCTGCTGTCGGGCGCAGCGGCAGCGGCGGGCCTCGCGATGATCAACTCCATTGGCAGCTTGTCCGGCATCACCGGCGCAATGATCACCAACATGGCGAAGAACGTGACCGGCGACGTCAACAGCGGCACCTACGTGCTGGGCGGATGCCTGCTGGTGTGCTGCTGCCTGATTCTTTCGATTCCCCGCGCAATGGCGTCCACCGGACGACCTGATTGAGCCAGGTTTCCTCGCGCGCGCCGGGGTAACCGGCGCAAGCGAATTACAAGTTGTTGTTAATTATTTAGTAATCCTTTAAATATATTCGTATTTCATAGCTAAAAGAAAAATCTCCCGGAGACCGATAATGAAAACTTCCATCAAGGCGGCGTTGCTGTCGTCGGCTGCCATCGCATGCTCGCTGGTTGGCATGGGCACCGCGTACGCGCAAAGCAATGTGACGCTGTACGGTTTGATTGACGAAAGCCTCAACTACGTGAGCAACGAAGGCGGCCACAGTGCTTTCACGCAAACGTCCGGCAACGTGCAGGGCAGCCGCTGGGGCATCAAGGGCACGGAAGACCTGGGCGGCGGCTATCAGGCCATCTTTACGTTGGAAAACGGCTTCGCGCTGAACAACGGGGCATTCGGTCAGGGCGGCCTGGAGTTCGGACGCCAGGCTTTCGTCGGACTCACGACGCCCGCCGGCACGATCACGTTGGGACGGCAATACGACTTCCTGATCTACCTGTACTCGATGACCAACCTGTTCAACGCCGGTACGTACGGTTTCCATTTGGGAGACTACGATCGCCTCGGAGGGGAACGGCTCAATAACGTCATTGCCTACCAGACCCCGACGTTCGACGGATTGAAGGTGGGCGTGCTCTACGCGCCGGGCGGCCAGCCCGGCCATCTGGCGGCAGGCAGCGCGCAAAGTTACGGCATCTCATACAGCAGCGACAATCTGAATCTCGCCGCCGCGTACACGAGCGTGAACAATACGACCATCACGCCGGCCGCGACGATCGGCGTTCCCGACCTGTTCGGCACGCCGCAAAGCGGAACGGTTGCGCTCAACCGGATTTCGACTTTCGCGGCAGGAGGCAGCTACAAGTTCGGTCCCGCGTTGCTGCATGGCGTGTATTCGCTCACCGACATGAAGGGCGGTAATTCAACCGCCGTGCTGAGCACCTGGGAGGGCGGTGTGACCTATTGGCTGACGCCGGCGGTATCGGTGCTCGGCGGCTACGCCTACTCGAAGCTGAATGAAACCCGCTGGGGGCAATACATGGTCTCGGCTGACTATTTCCTCTCGAAGCGAACTGACCTCTATGCCCTGCTCAACTATGAGCACGTGCATGGCGGCGACGTCCAGGCTACGCTGTTCACGGCAACGCCTTCGAGCGGCGGCAACCAGACCATCGTCAGCCTGGGCATCCGGCATCGGTTCTGACGCGTCGCTGCCAGGGTTTTGCCGCCGAACTGTTTTTCGCAGGGCGAAAAACAGTATAGTTGAGCCCTGTCGATGACCGCCTACCTTCTTTCATGACTCAAACGCCGTCTGAACGCATTGATGAGACTCATCGGGATTTCGTGGCCGCGCTTGCGCGCGGCCTCTCGGTGATCCAGGCCTTTACCGAAGATCAGCCGGAAATGACGTTGAGCGAGGTCGCCCAGGCCGCGCAGATGAACGTCGCCACTGCCCGGCGCGCGCTGCTCACCTTGCACTCGCTCGGGTACGTGGGAATGCAGGGCAAGCGTTTCCTGCTGTTGCCGAAAGTGTTGTCGCTTGGGGTGGCGTATCTGCGCTCGATGAACTTCAAGGACCTGGTCAACCCGTACCTGCAGGAAGTCGCGGACGAGTATCGCGATTCCGTGTCCTTTGCGGTCCTCGATGGCGACGACGTGGTCTATCTTGGCCATGTACCCAGCAAGCGCAGCATTACGCGACGGGCGTCCGTGGGATATCGGCTACCTGCCTTCTGCACGTCGCTCGGGCGGATCCTGCTCGCCAATCAGCCGCTCGAAGAACAGCAGCGCCTCTTGACCCGCGCGCCTTTTCCGCAATATACGGCCAGGACCCTGGTCCAGCGCGACGACCTCGCCCGCGAATTCGCGAAGGCGCTGACCAACGGCTTTGCCACTCAGCAGGACGAGATCGAAATGGGCGTCGTATCGATCGCGGTGCCGGTCTGCGATCCCCAGGGTAACGTGATCGCTGCGATTAATTGCTCCTCGGAGACGGACCGCACCACGACCGATGACTTGATTGCCACGCGCCTACCGGTCTTGAGGGAGGCTCGCGCGCATATCGAATGGGCCATTCGCCGGGCGCCTGCTCTTGTCCATTCGATCCGTTCGTCCTAGCGCGCGACGTAGCTCCATTGACAACCAAGTCGTATAGCCGGCCAACTCAGCTGGCGCCGAGTGCCATGGGTGTTGAATCTTTATCGTGGGCGTTCATTCCATTGGATCCGGGCCCATCTCTGGCTTGCCGCCTTTCGTACAAAGGTGGTCGAGAAGGTGCATGGCCGCTATCGGCAAAGGCGCCGTTGGTTTGAACAAGAGCTTGAGCTGCCGCCCGGCCCACGGTTCGTCGAGCCTCACCTTCGCGTAGTCGGAATGATCCCGGTCGGCAAGTGCGATTTCCGGGATGATGGCAATGCCCAGTCCGGCAATGACCATATTGCGAATCGCCTCGAAGTTGGTGACCTGGATGGCGAGACGCATAGGACGTCCCAGCGCTTTGGCCGCTTGGATAGCAAGGGCCAGAATGGAGGCGCCGTCTTGCATGCCGACGTGCTCGTAATCGAGGGTCTCTGCGAATTTCACGCTTTTACGTCGACCTAAGGGGTGGTCTGCGGGTGTGATCAGGACTAGCCGATCAGTGCGGAACGGCCGTTCCGACAGGCTTCCGTCGATGTAGCATGCCGCGGCTATGCCTATGTCCGCATCACCGCCGAGTAAATCCCGCGATACCTGCTCACTGAGACGCTCGACAAGCCCGATCTGAACATTGGGGAAGCGATTGACAAACGACTTCAGTTCCTTCGGCAAATAATGCGCCATCGCCGTCAGGTTGACGGACAGCCGCACCAGCCCTCGCACCCCGTCTCCATACTGCCCCATCTCACATTCGATCTGCTGCAAATGGTCCATCAGGATCTTCGCTCGCCGGTATAGCGCGTTGCCTGCGGGCGTCGGCTCGACGCCGCGGCTACGGCGATGCAGCAACGGCGTTCCGGCGTCCCGCTCCAGGTCCGAGATGCGGCGGCTGACAGCGGACACTACGATATTCCCCCGTTCGGAAGCGGCGGAAATGCTTCCTCCTTCGATGACAAAAATAAAGAGGCGCAAAGTTTCAATATCGAAACGCATGGTCTGACAGATCCTTCACATAAAACCCGGGCCGAAGAGCTTTGCCGGCCCGTGACGGCAGTTGTCGCGAACGGTCAATTCAATCCGATCCCCGGCTTGCTATCCTCATCGTCAAGCATCTCCCACGCTTTCGATGACGGATAACCATGGCTTACCCCCAAACCCTGCTTGAAAAGATTTGGCAGCGGCACGTCGTTTCACAACTGGATGACGATTATTTTTTGCTGTATGTCGACCGGCACCTGTTGAACGAAGTGACGAGTCCTCAGGCATTCGACGGCTTACGTGCCGCCTCGCGCCAACCGTGGCGCGCTTCATCGGTATTGGCGACCGCAGACCATAATATTCCCACAACAAATCGCCTTGCGGGGATGCACAACGAATCGGCCAAGCGACAATTCGTTGCGCTACAGCAGAATTGCATCGAATATGCCTTACGTTTTTTTGAGTTGACGGACCGCAGGCAAGGAATCCTGCACGTCGTCGCGCCGGAGTTGGGCGAGACCCTGCCTGGCATGACGATCGCGTGTGGCGATTCCCACACCACGACGCACGGTGCATTCGGTGCGCTGGCGCTGGGTATCGGCACATCGGACGTGGAGCAGATTCTCGCAACGCAATGTCTGGTTCTGCGCCGGCCCAAGACACTGAACGTGCAAATCCGGGGCGAACTACCGCGCGGTACCTACGCGAAAGACGTCGCACTGGCGTTCATCGGCCGGTATAAAACCGACTTTGCCACTGGGTTTGCATTGGAGTTTTCAGGTGAGACGGTATCCGGATTCAGCATGGAAAGCCGCATGACGTTGTGCAACATGGCAGTGGAAGCGGGCGCTCGCTGTGCCCTGATCGGTGTCGACAAGAAGGTGATCGATTATCTCGACGGACGCCCGTCCAGCCCGGTTGGTACGGAGTGGGATGACGCAACGCAGCTATGGTCGACATTGCACAGCGATCCCTCGGCCGAATTCGACAAGACGGCGGTGTTCGACGTGAGCGACCTGCAGCCCCAGGTGACGTGGGGAACGACGCCCGCCATGGTCACGGGTATCAATGGATGCGTGCCCGACCCGGCTGCCGAGTCAACGCACGAGCAGCGAGCAGCAGCAACGCGCGCACTGGATTACATGGGACTGGATGCGGGAACGCGGATTCGGGAAATCAGGCTCGATAAGATTTTCATCGGCTCATGCACCAATGCGCGCATCGAGGATCTGCGCATTGCCGCCGATGTCGTGAAGGGCCGGAAGGTCGCATCCACGATCCGGCAGGCATTGGTCGTACCCGGTTCTGGGAACGTCAAGTACCAGGCGGAAGCAGAAGGTCTGGACCGGATTTTTGTCGAGGCCGGGTTTGAGTGGCGCGAACCGGGCTGCTCCATGTGCCTCGGGATGAATAACGACAGTCTTGGTGAGGGCGAACGCTGCGCTTCAACCTCGAATCGAAATTTCGAAGGAAGACAAGGGCGTGGTGGCCGCAGCCATCTGGTGAGCCCAGCTATGGCGGCTGGAGCAGCTATCGCCGGACATTTCATCGACCCAGCGGAGCTCTGAATGAAACCATTCGTTATACTGAATAGCTACGCGGTGCCTATCGACCGGGCCGACGTCGATACCGACGCGATTCTGCCGAAGCAGTACATGGCGTTGACCAGTCGCGTCGGATTTGGCGATTACCTGTTCGACAACTGGCGATATGCCGAAGTGGGCGTGCCTGGTGACGACATAACGAAACGGACCAAGCGGCCGGACTTCCCACTTAATCAGCCCCGTTATCATGGCGCGCAAATCATGTTGTGCCGCGCGAACTTCGGATGCGGATCGAGCCGCGAGCATGCTGTCTGGGCGTTGGCCGACTGGGGGATCAAAGCCATCATCGCACCCAGTTACGGCGATATTTTCTACGGCAACTGCTTCAAAAACGGCTTACTTCCAATAAGGCTGCCGGCAGAACTTGTCGAAGAGTTGTTCAGCGAGCTGGCCCGGATAGACGAACCGACTCCCATGACAATCGACCTCCCGGAGCAGCGGGTGGTTTGCCAGGGTGGGAAGAGTTATTCGTTTGACCTCGACGCCTCCCGCAAGAATTCTCTGCTGTCGGGCCTTGATGAAATCGAGCAGATATTGGCTAGCTACAGCGAGCGAATAAAGGCGTTCGAAAAGGCCCACTTCGCTGCTGAACCTTGGTTGGCATGACGTGGGATCAAGAAAGTGGAGCTACACGTAAAGCACGATAACGCTGACGCGAGCGAGGTACGTGAAAACGCCTCTCGACATTATCATCGATGGAGAGATCGTCGATCATCGACGGCCGTAGCGGACGCTCGCTATCGTCGTTGGCGAATGGCCGGTCTGCAGCAGCAAGCCGGCATATCATCGTCGATGGACCAAATCCGCCAAGGCCGATGACCTGCCGAGCAAAGCCGTACCTATCTCTACGAGTTTGGACATCTCATGCTCGTCTTTCGCTCGAAGAGGGTCGGAGAGAGCACGGAAGTTATATGGTTTAAAAGCGGGAAATACGGAAGTTATTTGGTTAATTTTCCGGAAGCTAATTGAGTTCCTCTACAGCGCCGATGCGAAGATCGGCGGCCAACTTCATTGGTAATTCGGATCTCATCCGAAAGTTCTGGATCGTCGCCTGCGCGAGCGATGATCACCGCACCGAGCATTGCCGCAGTCACCAGAATTGCCTGGTCGCGCTTGCTGCCGTGTTTGCGGCCCTGTTTGCCCCAGCGAAAACCCATGACAAAACGGTCAAGCAAGCCGTGGAGATAGCGGGCAAGCATCGAACGATCTTGATCGTTATTGCTTATTGCGGCGCGCGATTTCGACCGCGAGAGCCGCCATCGGGTACAGGCACGCGCTGAACCCGGAATAGAGTGAGCGCCCATTATGCACAGAAGGAAAAGCATGACGGCACAAAGCCTCCGTTGTGCCCGGACCTTATGAACCTGCGCGATTAGTTACGTTGAATCGCAGGCACAACGTGTACCGCCGGCTGTGACAGTGTGTTTCTCAGCCGTTCATGCCATTGCTGATTAAAACCCTCGCCGGCAAGCCTTTGAACATGAGCCCGCGCGTGTTTAAACTCGGTACGACTCTTGCGTTCTCTCGCTCCGGCGCATTGTTTCCTACACAGTGCTGCCGTGCAACAGGAGACCGGGCCGATGGCTTTCGAGGAGCAACTTCAGGATTGGCGCGAGAGTGCATTGCGGGTGGAGTTGAGCGTCACCGCCGCCGTCGCAGGCCAGCATGAAATTATCCGCCTGATTAACGTTGCGCTGTTTGCGCGCGGTCACGTGTTGCTGGAAGGCGGCGTCGGGGTCGGCAAAACGACCGTGCTGCGCGCATTTTCGCGGGCCATCGGCGGAGGCTTCGGGCGCGTGGAAGGCACCATCGACATGATGCCGGGCGACCTCATCTATCACACGTATGTAGACGCAGACGGAAGGCCTCGTATTGATCCCGGTCCCTTGCTGCGCCACGGTGAAAGCCTGACGACGTTCTTCTTCAACGAGATCAACCGGGCGCGGCCGCAGGTCCAGTCGCTCCTGCTTCGCGCGATGGCCGAGCGTTCCGTTTCCGCGTTCGACCGTGAATATCACTTTCCTCACATGACGGTGTTCGCGGATCGTAACAAGGTTGAACGCGAGGAGACCTTCGAGCTGGCATCGGCTGCCCGGGACCGGTTTCTCTTCGAGCTGAATATGCCGACGCCGTCAGATTCCGAAGTAAGACGCGCGCTGGTTTTTGATCCCGTTTTCCACGACGTCGACGCATTGCTCGAGCGGGTGACGCCTGGCGTGGTCCGATGGGCAGAGCTGAACGACATCGGCGCCAGCATTCAACGCAACGTGAGCGCCAGCGCAACGATCGAGCGCTACGTGCTCGACATCTGGCGCGCGACCGAGAACCCGCTGCAATTCGATATTGCCCTGGACGGTGTTGACATGGAGCGGCTCATCCTCGTGGGTGCGAGTCCGCGCGGCATGAGCGCGCTCTTGCGGGCAGCGCGTGTGGTCGCGTGGCTGGCCGGGCGCTCGCATCTGATACCGGAGGATATTCATGCCGTGTTGTTGCCCGCGCTCGGGCATCGCGTGTTCTTCACGCCAATCTACGAACTGCGCCGACAGGAACTTGCGGAAGCGCTAATTGCGCAGATCATGGCGAGAGTCGCGGTGCCGTAACGTCATGAATGCGATGAGCCCAATGCCAGAATTTCACTACCGGTTGCCAATGCGCGCCGGCGGTTCGCGACCCGGATCGCATCCCGGTTCCAGTTTCGGCGCGGGTCAGGCATTCGCCATGCACGCGCGTCTTTTCGATCATCCAGATCCACGCCGTATTGATTTACGCGCGAGCTTGCGGGCTATTCCCGCCGAGTGGCTCGTTCGCGTTCATCTGCAGCGCGTGGCCGTACCGGTGTACGTATTGATCGACGTATCCGCGTCGATGCACTTCGGGCGGCTCAAATCCAAGCTCGACGTTGCGGCGGATTTTGTAGGCGCGCTGGGTTACAGCGCGTTCCGTGCGGGCGATCAGGTCGGCATGCTCGCGTTCGATGCCGCCGAGCGTGAAGATCTCTATTCACCGGCGCGCTATGGTCAGGGTGTCGGCGACGTGATGGCGGCCACAGTGCGCCGTGCCGCGCAATCTCCCGGCGTGGCGGGAGGTATCGATGGACTGGAAAAATCGGTCGCGAAACTTGCCGGGAGGCAGGGGATTGTCTTTATCGTCTCGGATTTTCATTGGCCGCTGAAACGGCTGCCGACGATCCTGGATACATTGACCCATGCCTACGCCATCCCTATGGTTATATGGGACTCCGCGGAAGTCGAACCACCGGAGCATGGCGGGCTGCTGGCTGTTGATGACGCCGAAACGGGAGAGCGCCGAACAGTGTGGCTGCAGGGTAAAACGCGTCGGGATTGGCGCGACGCCGTCGTGCGGCGGCGTGCCGAAATCGAGCGGATTTTCGATAAACGCGGGATACGGCCGTTCTACGTTCAGGGCGCATTCGAGGCCGAAGCGTTGTCGCGATACTTCCTGGAAGCAGTCGCATGAGCCTATTCGCGCGTCCGCTATTCCTGGTCATCACGGCAGTAATCCTAAGCATGACGCATGCTGCCAGGGCGGCGCCTGCGCCGGTCACCATGGAGCAACCGCGCGCGTTCGGCTACACGGTAGGCGATGTGCTTTCGCAACGCATCCTGCTCCCTTTGGGCAACGACGGTTCTAGCGCCGCCGCGACGCCATCGACGGGGCGCATCGGCATCTGGTTCGAGCGCCGCCATCCGCGCATTGAAACGGATGGGGAAGGGCGGCGATGGATGGTCATCGACTATCAGATCGTGAACGCGCCGCAAACGCTCACCACCATTTCACTCCCCGCCCTGACACTGGGTTCGCTACAGGTACCGGAATGGCCGGTAAGCGTGAGTCCGCTCACGCCAAATACGGCATTTGGCACGGGTGACCTTCTACCACTGCGTCCCGACCGGCCAGCGCCGTTACCCGCCATTGCGCCGCTGCGTAGGCAGGCCATGTGGGCGCTTTGCTTCCTTACATTGACGCTTGTCGCATGGTTCGGCTGGTGGAAATGGCGTAACACACGCGAAGCGGCGCGCTTGCCGTTTGCCCGGGCGTACATGGAAATGCAGCGCTTCGATTCATCCCAATCCGATAAAAACGCGCACGGGTGGCTGTGTCTGCACCGTGCATTAAACGAGACGGCAGGGCAGGTCGTGCATGCCGGTTCACTGCCGGGCCTGCTTGCAAGAGCGCCGCATTTGCAAGCGCTGCAGCCGCAGCTCGAACTCTTCTACCAGCACTCGGGCGAGCGTTTCTTTGCGTCGCGTTCAGCCGATGAAAGCTTCCCCTTGCTCGACTTGAGCCGCGCGCTCTATCGCGCGGAGAGGCGTCAGCAGCAATGACTTTACCTATCGACTTCGCTCATCCTTACGTGCTTGTTCTCATGCCGCTCGCCTGCCTTGCGTTGCTGCGTCGACGCGGCGATACGCTGAGCTTTTCGTATATAGGATGGCTGCCGGTCGACCCGCTGGGGCGTGCGGTCGGGACATTATGGCGAGGCTGCGCGGTGCTGGCGATACTTTGCATAGTCATTGGTCTGGCAAGCCCGGGCCGTTCCAACATGCACGTTTTGCACACCGGTACCGGTGCCGAAATTCTCATCCTGATGGACCGAAGTTCCAGCATGGATGACGCGATGGGGCGGCAGCCGATCGACTCGCGGGGCATGTCGAAGAATGAAGTCGCTCGTCGGGCGATAACCCGTTTCGTCGATGACCGTCCGAACGACCGGTTCGCGTTCATGATGTTCGGCATCAGCGCTATACCGGTCATTCAGTTCACGGCGAATCATGAAATTATTCAAGCCGCGATAGCCGGCACGGGAATTGGCCGCGGCATGGCAGACACGCAGCTCGATCGCGGTTTGCATGCAGCGATTGGACAATTTGACGGACGTCGTTACGACAGCCACCGGGCGATCGTACTTGTCTCGGACGGCGGCGCAAGACTCGACGCACAAGCGCGTCGCGATATAGCGGAAGGTCTCGCACGCAATCAGATCGACTTGTATTTCATCTACCTGCGCAGTGGCGTATACAGCCCTGATCTGCGGGCGGTCACCGCCGACGATACCTCCGCCGAGGCCGAGCTGCACCGGTTTTTTGTCACGTTGAAATCCCCGTATCACCTCTATCAAGCAAGCGACGCGGATGCGATGGCCGCCGCCATGACCGATATCAACCGGCAACAAAAATATCAGGTGTCGTTTGTCGAGCAGTTGCCGCGACAGGATCACAGTGCCTATTGGTTTGCGGCCGCGCTGGTCTTCTGCGCTTTCCTGCTCGCGTTGAATCTGGTTCAGGTCAGGAGTTGGACATGAGACGCTCCTGGACTCACATCGCGTTTGGACTTGTTGCGCTGGGTTGTGCGGCGGTGGCGGCGGATGACGGATTACGAATGAAACATGCTGAAGATGTGCGCCAGGCTGTCGCCGAAGCACGCATCATCACCAGTGTGCCGTCCCATCTGGCCGATCTACCCGAGGCTCGATTGGCCCGTGCGATGGCACTGTCGAAAGCGGGTGCATACGCTGACGCGCAGAAACTCTATGAGGCGCAGATACAAGACGACGCCGGCAGCGACCTGGCGCAGGCTGCGCTTTTCAACCTGGGCAATATGTATTTGCGTCAGGCGACCGGCGAGGGAAATCCCGGTCCTGTCAAATCGTTGCCCCTGCTGGAACAGGCGAAGCAACGATACCGCCAGTTGCTGCGCGTGACGCCCGGCGACTGGGATGCACGCTACAACCTCGAGCGCGCGTTATGGCGCGCTCCCGAAGAGACCGAGAGCGCCGACGAGCCGGATGTCAAGGAGCAGCACGACGTCAAGTTGCGCGGCGCTCAGGCTGAGGATCTGCCGTGAAAACCGGTCTACATGGGCGACGTTTTGCCCGAAATATTTTCAGCCGGCAACAGTGGCCGGTCGTGCTCGCGCTGCTGTTGCTGGTCGCCGCGCTCGCAATGCCTCCCGTCATTTTGCCGCGCGATACCGCGCGTTACATCGTCACCTTCGATATCACGCAAAGTATGGACACCGAGGACGTGGGCTCGAACGATGCGCCATCCAGCCGGCTTGATTTCGCCCGTGCCGCTACACGTGAAACGTTGGGAAAATTGCCCTGCGGATCGAAGGTCGGATGGAGCGTGTTTACCGGACAACGTACTTTGCTGTTGTTGCCGCCCGTTGAAGTCTGCCGCAATTTCGACACGCTGCTGTCGTCGCTAAATGAAATCGATGGGCGCATGCGCTGGACAAACTGGAGCCGCGTGGCTGAGGGCGGCATCTACTCGGCGGTGCGAACGGCGCAGGAAGTCGGGCTGGATACCGCGGTGATCTTTATGACCGACGGTCAGGAAGCGCCACCCGTGTTGCCATCAAATGACCGGGTGCGCGAAGTGGCCAGCGGCAAGGTTCATGGCTGGCTAATTGGCGTGGGCGGGGACCAGCCCGCCAACATTCCCAAGACCGATGCCAACGGCAACAGGGTGGGATTCTGGCATGCCGATGATGTGATTCAGGTCCCGACCATACCGGGCAAGCCGACTACCGTGGAAAGCCACGAGGAGTTGTCGCAACTGCAGGGGGAGTACCTTGCGTCGGTTGCGTCACGGATTGGCTTTAAGTATCAGCGGCTGTTTGGCGCCGAGGCGTTGACCCGCGCCATGCTCGATCCGCAGTTGATGCACCGGGAGCCCGCGGCGACCAATCTTAACTGGTGTCCGGCGTTGCTTGCGTTACTGCTGCTAACCTGGCGATTTTTACCTTCGTGGGGTTTGCGAGGCTTGCGTTTAAGACGGGGCCAGACGGTGAGCAGTTCAGCTTCACATGCTGGCGCGAAGCGAGCGGTGACTGGCCAGGATCATGTGATCCGGATAACTATGTAAAAGGGCTGCGGCATGGAGAATCGAATCATCGACTCGTGGATACCTATGGCCATGCTGCCGCTGCGAAGCGTTTTACATGGCGGACAGCGGCGCACATTGCGTGTTCTGCGCAGTGTCGCGCTATGTCTTGCAGTAGTCACTGCCGGATCGCAGGCAATGGCTGCGACACGGTCGATTGCTGTTATCGACTGCACGCTCATCGACGATAACGCCTCTTACAACGACGCCGATACCAACCGTACGCAACAGGCCCGCGTTGTCTTGATCAGCGACGATCTGCGCGCCCAGTTGCGCGACCGTCAGCTTTTTCGTGTCGCAGATAACGCGCCCGCGAGCGCCATGATTGCGCAACTTACGGCGGCGCAGGACATGAACGCGTGCAACGGCTGCGAGCGGCAAGTCGGACGCAAACTCGGCGTTGAGCGTGTCGGGGTGTGCTGGGTGCAGAAAGTCAGCAACTTGATCATCAACATCAATCTTCGCGTGGAAGACGTGGCGTCGGGCAAGACCGTGTTCGAGCGCTCGGTCGATATTCGCGGCAACACGGATTTGTCATGGCGTCGCGGCGTCAAGGCGCTGGTCGACCGTCTCGCCGACGACCCCGATGCAACTCGCTAGACCCGCGGGCGCGCTGTCGAAAGACGCTTTCGGGAGAATCTCCTGCCCCGATACGTTGTCAAGTACCGCCATGATGGGCTAAGTTGGCCTTTGGGTCCGCGATGTCCGAAGACATCCGGTGCACCGACCAGAACAACAGGCGGAGACGAACATGCATTTGAAAAAGGTGACGGCGTATCTGGCGCTCGCATCGGTGGTGACCACTGGCATCACGTTCGGCGCAAGTCCGGCGTGGGCGGCGGCGCCGACAGCTTACGTGACGAGCGAGACGGCGGGGGTCGGCGTGATCGACCTCGACCAGATGACACTCGCGAAGACATTCGCGTTCGGCGACGATGGCCCCCGCGGCTTGAGCCTGACTGCTGACGGCCGCCGGCTGCTGCTGGCGAACAAGAAACCAGGTGATTTGTCAGAAGTCGATACAGCCACGGGCAAGATTTTGCGGCGGGTGAAGATCGGCAAGAATCCGGAGTTTGTCCGGGTGCATGGCAACTACGCCTACGTGACCTACGAGCCGGGAGAAGACGGCGGCCCGCCTCCGGGCGTGTCGGGGGCACCGGGAGCGCCGGGTGCATCAGGAGGAGCGCCAGGAGCCGATAAAGGCGGTCCCCCGGGCGCAGGAAAGGGCGATGACAACGCGAATGAGCCGCCGGCGGAGATCGCGATTGTCGACCTGAAGACTTTGCGGGTGATCCGCTCGGTGAAGAGCGGGCACGAGACGGAGGGTGTGGAGTTTTCCGGCGATGGCCGGGAAATGCTGGTGACCAACGAGGGGGACGATACGGTCTCGGTGTATCACGTTGGCACGGGCGCGCCGCTGCGCACGCTCAAGCTGGACCATGGATCGCGCCCGCGCGGCATCAAGCGTTCGCCTGATGGCAAGCAATACGTGGTCACCCTTGAGAACACCAACAAGTTCGTTGTGCTCGATGCCCACAGCTTCAAGGTGCTCAAGACTGTCGATACCCAGCTTGGTCCCTACGGTGTCGCGTTCGACCCTGCCGGCAAGCGCCTGATGGTCGCGGCGGCGCGCGGCAAGGTGTTGCAGGTATTCGATGCCAAGACCTTCGATCACATAACCGATGTGCCGGTGGGCCTGCGTTGCTGGCACTTCAGCTTCACGCCTGACGGCTCGAAGCTGATGCTGGCATGCGGCCGGTCGAACGCGGTGTATGTCTTCGATGCCACCAGCTACCAGCCGGTCAAGCAGATCGAGGGACTGCCGCTCGCGTGGGGCATCGTGACGTATCCGCACAGCGCGGGGTCGATCGAGTAGCACGCCAGTCTCGTTCGCACCGGGGATCAGCCGAGACAGATGCACCCCGGTGCGGAACAAAACTTACTTCCACGCATACCTCAGTCCTACCCACGCTCCTCTCGGCGCGCCGATGCCAAGGAACTGCTCATTGGCCGGGTTGGCGCCGTTGAAGGTATGGTTCGGACCATCGAAGTCATTCTCGCCAAGGATCGCGAAACTCGCATAACGTTTGTTGAGCAGGTTCGTGATGCTGGCGAACACCTGTAGCTGCTTCGTGATGTTGTAGGTGGTGTCGAGGTCGATCAGGAAATAGCCCGCTACCGACCCGTTCACATCCTGGTTGTCTTCGTCGCCGCGAGCAAAAATGCTGCCGCGATACGTGAGGTTGGTCCCCACATTCCATTTCGGCGTCGCCGCATAGTCGAGCCGCAACTTGATCGTGTTCTGCGGAATGCCGGGAATGCGGTCGCCTGGCTTGACAGTGATATTGCCGTTGGCGTCGGCGCTCGAATTGCTGGAACTGCTTTCGGTCCACGTCGATTGATACGTCGCGTCCACGTAGCTGTAGCTCGCGGCCACGGCCAGTGGCCCGAACTGCGTGCGTCCGGCCAGCTCGAGTCCCTGCCGGCGCGTCTTGCCCACGTTCTGGAAAAAGCCGAGCGTACTGGCCGCGCCGTTGCTGCTGACGAACTGGATGTCGTTGTCGAGCGTGGTCCGGTAGAGTGCCGCGCTCCATGAGGTTGCATGTCCGAGCTGGCCACGCGCGCCGATCTCGTAGGTCTTGGAAATCACCGGTTGCAACGACGGGTCCGCAATGAAATCGTTCGGCAGGGAACAGGGTGAGGCCGGATCGGCACAGGCGAGTTCGATCGCGGTCGGCGAGCGCATGCCTTCGTTGTACGTGGCGTAGGCGGTGAATGTGGGGGTCGGGTTCCAGTTGATGCCGACCGCCGGGTTGAAGCGGGAGAACGTATGGCTGCCGTCGAGCAGCGGCTGTACACCGCTTTCATCGCCGATGACGGACTTGGACCAGTTATAACGTCCGGCCAGCGTCATGGACCACTGCTCCGTGATCGACAACGTATCCTCGAAATACACGCCATAGTTTGCGTTGCGCGTCTTTGCATCGGTTTGAGACTCATAGGGACCAATACCTATGGTCGCCCTTGAGTCGGTGAACTGGGCGTCTTGTGAAGCCTGCGTGAAATGCGAGTTGGCGAAGTCGCCCGCCATGCCCGCGACGAACTGGTTCTCCATCCCGGCCAGCTTGTTGAGCAGCGTCATTTGCAGGCTCGCACCGTAGCTGTCCGTAACGATCACGGACTGTTCATTGGTCGCCTGGACTGTGTTGACGTTGCCGTTGTCATCGACCTCACCGAAGTCGTCGTTAGTGTTACTGCTGGTGTTCACGTTCCGGTAGTGCCGGTAATACATGTTGCCGCTGATTTGCAGGTTGGGGCTGAAATAATGCTCACCCGACAGCGTCAGGTAGCCAACCTGATTCTGGTTCTGGTCCGGGAATGTGTAGGCCTGCTTGTAGTTATCGAGGAAGGAGCGGGGGATGGTCTGCGAGCCCTGCAGGTCGTTGTCGGCGCCCCCCATGGACAGTGAAATCGTGGTGTCCGCGTCGGTGTAGCGCAGCTTGCCGAACGCCTGGCGCAGGCGGCTGGAGTTGTGGTCGGCCCAGCCGTCGTCGTTGGTCGTGTTCGCGGTGAAGTAATAGTCGAGATTCTGGCCGATCACGCCGCCTTGCTCTATCTGCGCCGTCTTGCGGCCCCACGACCCTGCCGAAATTTCGGCCTCGCCGCCCGGATTGCTGCGGCCGTTTTTCGTCGTGACAGCAATGGCGCCGCCGAGCGTGTTAAGGCCGAAGGTCGGGTTGGAACCGGGGATCACCTGGATCGTGTTGATCGCGGCTTGCGGGATCAGGTCCCAGTTCACCACGTCGCCAAACGGCTCGTTGATGCGCACGCCGTCGAGGAACACGGACAAACCCTGCGGCGTACCGAGCAGCGGTGACGCGGTGAAGCCGCGATAGTTGATGTCGGTCTGGGACGGATTGCCCTGGGCTTCGTTGATGTCGACGCTGCCCACATTCTTCTCGAAGTAGTCGGTGAGCACCGCCCCATGCTGCGCGTCGATCGCGCTGCCCTTGATGGTCTGGACATTGGCCGGCACCTTCTCGAGCGGCGTGCCGATGCCCAGCAGCGGCGTGGTGCCTACCACGACTATCGGCGCCAGCTGGATCAGGTTCGGCTCGGACGCAGCCACCGGCGGCGAGGCTGCATCTTGTGCCCAGGCCGTGGCGCTGAGGCCGGCAAGCGCGCTGCCCAAGCACACGCGCAGCGCGAATGGAGGCTTGCGAGGACGGTGATGCGGGGCCTGGCTCATGATTGTCTCCTGCAGGGTGTTGTTATCGGTATGACTTCGGTATAAGTTCGACGCAGAAAATATCCGCGCCGTTGCCATACTGAAAGCGTCCCACAAGATGCGCGTCGTGCAACCGGGAGGTCTTCCCGATTACAGGGGGAAGCATTCCCAACCCGCTCGGTTCGCACGCGACGCGAGCGCGCGCGCTGAGTAGAATGAGAGCGCCATGCCACCCGATTCCCCGATCTCCTCCGCGCCAGCGCCCGCATCTCGTCCGAGCACGCACTCGAGCGTGTGGCGCGATCTCGCGTGCGTGCTGGCGGTCACGGTGCTCGCTGCCGTGCTGTGCATGCGCTTTGACGTCGGCGAGTTGACGTATTCCCTCACGCGCCGGTTCGAACGCTTCCAGATGGACGAATATCCGCCCACGCTGGTCGTGCTGGCCTTGGGCCTGGCGTGGTTTGCCTGGCGCCGCTATCGGGAATCACAACAGGAATTGCTGCATCGCCGTGTGCTTGAAGAGCGAGCTGAAAGGCTCCTCGCCGACAACCGGCGTCTCGCCAGCGAAAGCATCGGGGCACAGGAAAACGAGCGCCGCCATCTCGCGCGCGAATTGCACGACGAACTCGGTCAGTACCTGAACGCCATTGCGCTGGATGCGGGACGTATCCGTGATCTGTCAGCGCAAGGCGAGCCTGAAGTCCATCGCTTGTCGCTGGCGGTCATGCAGAGCGCGAGCACGGTGTATCGGCAGATAGGGGGAATGATCCGGCGCTTGCGGCCCATCGGACTCGATGAATTCGGCTTGCCGAGCGCACTGGAACATTGCGTTGAAAGCTGGCGTGAGCGCCTGCCACAGGCGTCGTTTGCCCTGACGGTCGACGGTGACTTCTCGGATCTGGCGGACGTGCTGAATATCACGCTCTACAGGCTGGTGCAGGAAGGGCTGACCAACGTATCGAAGTTCGCGCGCACATCGCGAGTGGAGATCTATCTGGTTCGGACTGCGGATGATCCGAATGGAGAACGTAAGCAACGAGACGAGATCGTGGTCACCATGACCGACGACGGTCCGGGCATCGACCTGACAAAACCGCGTGCGGGCCTTGGATTGATCGGCATGCGCGAGCGCGTCGAGGCGATTGGCGGCGAGTTCCATGTTGCCAGCCAGCCGGGCAGCGGTTTTTTGTTCTGCGCGCGCGTGCCGGTTCAGGCCGGATTGCCCGAACTGAACGAACCTAGCGAACCCGCCGAGTTGGCGAAATCGGTGAAATGAAGGCCCAGGCGGTTTGCCATCTGCGCAAGCTGCACGCCATTGTCCGCGCCGAACTTCTGCCGGATCACCGACTGATGGTTGGCAACGGTCTTCTGGCTCAAGCCCAGTCTTTCCGCGATGCTCGGCAGCGTATAGCCCTGCACCAGCAGGCGCAGCACCTCGAATTCCCTCGCCGATAAATGGCGTCCCGGGGGGCCCTCCTGGAACGCGGCCCTGAGCGCCAATGCATGCGACACGTCCGCGCTCAGGTAGCGTGCTCGCCCGGCGACCGCGCGGACCGCTTCGACCAGGACATCGGGCGCGCTTGCCTTGGTCACATAGCCTCGCGCGCCGGCATCGAGCGCGCGGCGCACGAAGATGGTTTCCTCGTGCACGCTGAAGATCAGCACATGAGCGTCGGGTTCACGGGCGAGCATGCGCCGCATCGCTTCAATGCCGCTCGCGCCCGGCAACGCCAGATCCATCACGACAACGTCCGGACGCAATGCACAGAAACGCTGGTACGCCTGCGCGGCGTCGGCGGCTTCACCGGCCACGCTCACGTCGGGACTCAGTTCGAGCAGGCGCCTGTAACCTTCGCGCACCACGGCGTGGTCATCGACCAGGAGGACACTGATGTTGGCGATGGTCATTTGTGGACTCCCGCGAGATCGGTGACGTTGCGATGGTTTGGGTTGTGATCGTCGGACGCCGCCGCCAGCCGGCGCGAATTGCTGTCGTTGCGAAACAGGATCGGCTGCTCGTCCGGCTCCCGTTGAACGGATTGAGCGGATTGAGCGGCCGCCTGGCGCACCACGTTGATCACGGCTTCGTGGTGGGGCGATTTATCGCAGACCGGATCGGCGTTGGCCGGGTCGCCGGTCAGCAGGTAGGCCTGGCAGCGGCAACCGCCTGCATCGATGGTTTTTTCCTCGCAACTGCGGCACGGTTCCTTCATCCAGTCGAAGCCGCGAAAGCGATTGAACGCGTCGCTGTCGTACCAGATCTCGCGAATCGATGCCTGTTTCACGTTCGGGAAGGTGAGACCGGGCAGCGAACGAGCCGTGTGGCACGGCAGTGCGGCGCCATCTGGAGCGATGCCGAGAAACACCGAGCCCCAGCCGTTCATGCATTTCTTCGGCCGGGTTTCGAAGTAGTCCGGCACGACGAAGAAGATCTTGCAGCGGTCGCCGATTTCGCTTCTGTAGCGTTCAACCACGGCTTCCGCTTCTTTCAACTGTTCAGCGGTCGGCATCAGTTGGGCACGGTTCGCATGCGCCCAGCCGTAGTACTGCGTGTTCGCGAGTTCCAGATATTCGGCGCCCATGGCGAGCGCCATGTCGATGATCTTGTCGACGTGAGGCAGGTTGTATCGATGCAGCACGCAATTGAGCACCATCGGAAAGCCATGCGCCTTGATCGATTTCGCCACGCGATTCTTCAGGTCGAAGGTGCGCGTGCTGCTCAGGAAGTCGTTGAGTTCCTGGGTCGAGTCCTGGAACGACAACTGGATGTGATCGAGTCCGGCGTCTTTCAACGCGTCGAGACGCTTGTCCGTCAGGCCGATGCCCGACGTGATCAGGTTCGTGTAAAAACCGAGCTGGCGTCCTTCACGTACGAGCACTTCCAGGTCGTCGCGCAGAAGTGGTTCGCCTCCCGAGAAGCCCAGTTGCGCGGCGCCGAGCGCACGTGCTTCGCGCAACACGCCGAGCCATTGATCGGTCGACAGTTCGCTGGCGTGGTCGGTGTAGTTCACGGGGTTGTAGCAGAACGCGCAATGCAGCGGACACCGGTATGTCAGCTCGGCCAGCAACCACAGCGGCGGCGCGATCTTGCTCATGTCGCTCATGTTGGTCATGTTGCAGCCTCCGCGCTTTCCAGCCAGCCGCGGCGCTCGGCTTCGGCGACAAACAAACGGACTTCTTCGTCAATGCCTTGCGCATTGAAGGCTTGCTGCAGGTCCTTGATCAACATGTCGATATCGCGCGTGCCGTCGCAGCGCTTGAGTATCTCGCCCGCGCTTTGGTTGAGCTTCACCATGCCTTCGGGATACAGCAGCACATGCGCTTCCTGCGCCGGTTCCCATTGCAGCCGGAAGATTCCCTTGAGCTTGAGCAGTGGCGATGTCATTGGGGGAAGGCCTTTTCGATGGCATCGAGCATTGACCACAAGATGTCGAGCTTGAACTGCAGTATTTCGAGCGCGCGTTCCTGTTGTTCACGGGTCTTGAAGTAATCGAGTGTGACCTGCAAGCCGTGTTCAACATCGCGTTGGGCGAGCGAGATACGCGAGCGGAAATACGTCAGTCCATCGGGTTCGATCCACGGATAACACGACGGCCACGTGGCAAGCCGGTCCTTGTGGATCTGGGGGGCAAAGATCTCGGTCAGGGACGAACACACCGCCTCCTGCCACGGCGCGCGGCGCGCGAAGTTGACGTAGGCATCGACGGCGAATTTCACGCCCGGCGTCACGTGTTCGAGCGACCAGAGTTCGTCGCGTGAGAGACCCACCGCGTCGCCCAGCCGGGCCCATGTCTCGATGCCGCCTTCGTCGTTGCCGTATCCGTCGTGATCGAGGATGCGCAGCACCCAGCGCCGGCGCGTCTCGCGATCGGGGCAGTTCGACATCACGGCCGCGTCCTTCAGCGGAATGTTGATCTGGTAATAAAAGCGGTTCGCGACCCAGCCGCGAATCTGGTCGCGTGAACAGCCGCCCTTGTTCATCTTCACGTTGAACGGATGATGAATGTGATATGCGGTGCCCTTCGCGCGAAGCTGGGCTTCGAACTCTTCGCGAGTCCAGGCTGTCGTGTGGTCTGTCGCGTGGTTGCTGGTCATCGGAGTGGGGCCGTTCACTTGCGTCCTCCTGTAAGCGTTGCTTAAAGTTCGAATGCCATCCCATCGAATGCAACTTCAATGCCGTGTTCCGCGAGCCGTCGTCGTTCGGGACCGTCTTCAATCAGGATCGGATTCGTGTTGTTGATGTGGATAAGGACCTTGCGCACGCCGGCGCGTTCGATCGAATCAAGCA
This sequence comes from Caballeronia sp. LjRoot31, assembly GCF_964253885.1. Lineage (NCBI taxonomy): Bacteria > Pseudomonadati > Pseudomonadota > Betaproteobacteria > Burkholderiales > Burkholderiaceae > Caballeronia > Caballeronia sp. LjRoot31. The sequence continues at coordinate 1,648,504 of NZ_CAXURX020000002.1, read as the reverse complement.
CGTCGATCATGCCGCCCGTGCCGGTTTGCGCGAGATGGCCCATGTCGGCGGCGGTCTTTTTGGAGAGCCCGAGTTCGATCATTTCGTCCGGCGTCCAGAGCGTGCCGTCGACCAGCAGCAAGTCGGCAGCATTCATCGCTTCGAGGACGTGCGGTTCCAGCGCACCAAGGCCCGGCGCATAGAACGCACGCTTGCCCGAGTGTTCATCGATGAAAGTCAGCCCGATATTGTCGCCGCGTTGCGGCGCTTCGCGATGCGGCGAATAGGGCGGCGCCTTGCTCGAAAGCGGCAGCGCTTCAATGCGGATGCCCGGCAGCGCGGGAACCGCAAACGACGCTCCATCGAGTGGAATGGCATGGCGTTCGACGCCGCAGTAATGCGCGAGTATCGATACAACCGGCAAGCCCGTGCTCAGGTCGTGCAGGACGGCATCGGTGACGTAGAGCGGCAACGGGGTATCGCGTTCACGCAGCATCAGCAGGCCGGTCACGTGATCGATCTGCGCGTCGATGGTGATGACTGCTGCAATGCCACTGTCACGCACGCGTCGCGCCGGCTGCAGTTCGGGATGGGCCGCGATTTGCGCCAGCAGGTCCGGCGATGCATTAACCAGCAGCCAGTCCTGGCCGTTCTCGCTCACGGCAATGGACGACTGCGTGCGCCGCTGTGCCTTTAGCGTTCCGTTGCGCACGCCATCGCAGTTACGGCAGTTGCAGTTCCATTGCGGAAAACCACCGCCCGCCGATGAACCGAGTACCTTGATTTTCATGCGGCGTGACGCTGGCGGCGTCCCTCTTTAAAAAGTCGGTGGAGCCTTGTCATGGCAACATCCTTTGCATCAGACGGTCGCGGTCTATTAACTGGTGTTTGAGCGCACCGGCCACATGCAGCAGGATCAATCCGATCAGGATCCAGGCCGAGACCGTGTGCACCGTGAAGAAAATCTTTCTCAGGGCCGGGTCGTCCCAGCCCCACATTGGCAGCGGGATGCCCCAGAAGCGCGTGCCGAACTTGTTGAATGACGAGCCGACGTAACCCGTCAGCGGCATGACGATCATTGCCACGTATAAAAGACCCTGCGTCGTGCTCGCGGCGGCGCGTTGCCACGCTTGCATCGGAGGAAGCGGAGGCCGGCCTGCAACCAGGCGAACCACGATGCGAATCAGCACAAGCAGGAAAACGGTCATCCCAAGCGACTTGTGGAAGTTGATCAGGCTCGACTTGAAAGCGAGGCCTTTCGGCAGCCCGACCATATAGAGGCCAATGCCGAGCATGACGATGATCGCCAGCCCGATCACCCAATGCAGGACGATTTGCGCGGGTGAATAACGCGGCACGCCGGCGCTTGCCACGAGTGGCGCGGCGGATGAATGCGCGATGTTCATGGTCGCCTCCTTCAGGTTGCGGTGTGGGCCGCTTGTCGGCTGCAGCTCATTCGTTGCTCAACGGGTTGCTCTACCCTACGCCGATTTGGTTTTATCCGACGAGTAGCACTTCCCCGCGTCCGTCCACTGCGAGATCACCGGTATACCGGCGCGGCAGCGAGCTGGCTTTCAGCGTCGAAAAGGGTGCCATCTCGGCGGCAAGCGAGCGCACGAGAAGCGACCAGAAGACATTGAATCCCTGGCCGCCTCCTGTGAATGTCGGCGGCAAACTGGCTGGCGCTTGAACCAGTAGTAGCGTGCCGCGCCGCATGCCGTAGCCGAAGTGCGGCCCGAGCTTCCCCGCGATGCCGATCGTGCCCGCCACGAGCCGCGATGCCGCGCACTCGCCCGCGTCTCCGCCGACCAGCACGAGGCCGCGGCGCATGCGGTCGCCGAGCCGCGCGCCGGTATTGCCGTGGATAGTCAGCGTGCCGCCGGTCATGCCTTCCATGTCTCCGGGCAGCGAGCCGGCCGCAAAGTCGCCGCTGTTTGCGCCTACTGTCAGGCGGCCGCCGCTCATCTGGCAGCCGGTGAAGTCGCCGGTGTCGCCATCAATGCGCAATTCGCCGCCTGCCATGCGAAAGCCCGTGTGGTTGCCGCTGGAACCGTGGACATCGATACGACCCTCAGCGAGATGCGCGCCCAGACGGTCGAGCCATGGCACATCGCCTTCGATCACGAGCGCCGCGCCATCTTCCGTAGCGTCCCCTTCCGTACGCGAAATATCGAACAGGTCGCCGGCCGCGCAACGCTCGTTACCCGCCGGCAGCACGATGCGCCCGAGCTCCGCCACCGGAAGCGCGGCGAGCGCGGCAGGCAGCAGCCCGGCAGCATCCACACGAAATCCGGGCGCACTCCTGAGCCGCAACAACGTTGTGCTCATGCGCGTCTCCCTTCAACGCCGGCCGCAAGCTCGCGAAGATGGAAGTGATAGGGGCCGAGTTTGCCGCCGTAGTTTCCCGCCGATATCCGCAGCACGCCACACGCTCGCCCAAGCCCGGCCGCGGCCGCGATCCCTGCCGTCATGGCCGCGCCGACGTCGCTGTCGGTCAGGCCGTCGATCACGATTTCGAGCACGCAGCCGACTTCGCTATCCAGTTCGCTTTTCGGCGACAAGCCGACGAGCGTCGGACAAAAGGCGTCGTTCGTCGATGCCGGTGCCGCAGCATATTTCGAGCCGACTTTGGAGCCTGAGCGCACGACTCCGCCGGGGAAGGGCATGATCACGTTGGGCAAGCGGCGCATCGCGTGAACCGCGCTTTCGGCCACCCGCAACGCCGCGTCAGCGTCGGTTGCGAGCAGCAACAAATTGCCGCCACCGACTGCCTTTACCGTGACGGTGCTTTCTTCGGCGACGAACTCGCCATCCATCACGGGCACGCGCCAGTAGCGCGTCTCGCCGAGCATCTTGCTGATCTGCCAGCCGTCGCCGAAGAAACGCAGGCTGCTGCCGAGCGGGGCGTTATCGGAGAGAGGCGCGCGGCTTGTAGCCGGATCGATACCGCTAAAGACCGCCGTAGTCGGGCATGTCAGCACACATTGCCCGACACGCCGCTCGACCTGCTTCGCCAGTTCTTTCGTCGATACCGCGAACAGCAGCACCGCGACGCCCGGCCGGCCGTCCGGCGTTTCATGCGGCCCGAGTTCGCGTTCGATCCCCGCTTCGCAACCGCAGCCGATGACCGATGTGGCGAAGCCCGTCAGCGACTGCGCCGCATGGCTCGCCCAGACCGGCGTGTGCGCGGTGATGACGAGCCGCGTCGCTTTCATCGGGAAGGCTTCCGCGAAGGTGTCGTCGATGAGGGTGTCGTTGATCTGCATGGTGTTCACGTCTCACGCGCCGGCGCTCAGGCACGCAACCGGCAAGAGCCTGCCACCACGGCAGCAGGTGCAGATTTCGTCGTCGCTGATGGCCGCGTGGACCGGGTTGCCGACCAGGTTTGCCGCGCTATACGCTCGCAAGGTCTTTTCGATACCGCGATCAAAATCGGGCGACACGTAGTGGATGCCACCCGTGGGCGTGGCGACCAGCACGCCGTCGCGCGCGACCAGTTGTCCGTCCTTGAACACATACGCCGGCGATGTAAACATCTGTTCCTTGTCCACGTGATCCCGATACACCGCGATGTCCGCCGCCGCGCCTACGCCCAGGTGGCCGCGATCCTTCAGGCCGAGCAAGCGCGCGGGACCCGCGCGCGTGATGATCGCAATGTCGTACAGCGAGAACTCGCGTGTGAGTTCCGGCAGCGCGCTCGCGACCTGCGCTTCGGGGTTCAGCTTCGCCAGTTGCTCGTCGCGAAAGCCCTTGTCCATCAGTAAGCGGATCAGGTGCGGATAACTCGTGAACGGTCCGCCGTTCGGGTGATCGGTGGTCATCGACACGCGCCAGGGGTCGCCGACAGCCAGGAAAATCTCGAGCCCGATGATCCATTGCAGTGCGTTCACGTAGCTCTGCTCGCGGTATTTGAATGGCACGATTCCGCAGCCCGCGTCGCATTCGATGTCACCGACTATCCACTTCTTCGGCGTCGCAAGCGGCGCGTTCCTGAACTGCATCATGGTGTCGCCCGACGCTGTGACGGTCTGTCCGAAAATGATCTGGCCGACATCGATCGACACGTTTGGCCGCGCATTCACAGCGTCGGCAATCGCGTGCGCGCCCGATGAAAACTTGCGCGGTCCTTCCACGCCATAGCTATGAAACTGGATATGCGTCAGATGAATGGGCAGGCCGTCGGCGGCGTCCATGGTGGCGATCGTCGAATCGATGTTGCCCGGCACGCCAAGGTTGCTCGCATGCACGTGCAGCGGATGCGGCACCCCCAGTTCGGTCAGTGCGCGCGACAACGTGCGCAGCACGTCGCGCGGCGTGATGCCGTAATGCACATGCGGCTCGTCCACGTTCAGCGAGCGCTGGTTGAACTTGAACGCGGAAATGCCGCCGGGATTGACCACCTTCACCCCGAGCGCCTTGCTTGCGTGCATCGTCCAGCCGACGTAATCGCGCAGGCGCTCGAAGCTGTCGCGTTCGGCCAGAAGCTGCAGGAACAGCTCGTCGTTGCCCAGCATCACGTACGCGCCGTGATCGATGATCGGCGTGTCGCCCATTTCCAGATGCGTGTGGCGCGCGTTGGACGGCATCATCGCGGGCTCGAAGGCGGCCGTGTATCCCATCTCCGCGTATCGATACCCGGTAGCGAGCGTGCCGGGCGCGCAAGTACCGCATGACGGCAGCCGCAAGTAGCGGCCGTTGATGGCTTGTTCGGGCGGTTCGCCGCCTGCGCCGCTGCCGCGATGATCCTCCGGCAGCAGCAGGCGCGAGAGATTGGTCTTGCCCCCGCCAATGTGCGAGTGCAGGTCGATACCGCCCGCCATCACGATCATGCCGGTGGCGTCGAATTCCTGATCGACGGGAGCGCCGGGTTCGGCCGCGATCAGCCGGCCGTCGCGCATGGTCAGGTCGCGGCGTTCGCCGTTGATGCCGTTGGCCGGATCGTAGAGCGTGCCGCCTTTTAGCCGCGTCAGGCTCATGGCGGGCTCCTTGAGTCGAGCAAGCCGGACAATCGTGCCGCGATGGCCGCGACCGTTGGCAGTGCCGTCGCGCGTGCGGCGCTCAGCGGCGCGACCACCGAACCGTCAACGCGAAACAGGTGGCCGCCGCTATCTACGCCGGGTGTCGCCACAGCGATGAATACGGTCGGCGCGGTGCGTGTGGCGAGCATCGATCGCATCGCGGGATGGCCGAGCACGATGGCCGGGACGTTATCGGCGAGACCGGGTGGCAGCGGCTCAGGCTGGAAGCTCGCGACCCATAACAGCGCATCGACTTCATGAGCTGACAGAAGCCGTTGCGTCCGGTAGCGCTGCGGATCGTGATCGAGCTGGGGCTGATCAGCAAGGCGCGTGGGCATCGACACGCGGGTACGCAGTGGCAACCCCGATAGCCACGTGACGGCCTGGTTGACGCTCAGCGCGCCATCGTCACCGCCAAGCGCGAGTGCACCGGCGCGCGTGGTCCGGTTCGCCGCCTTGACGATCCGGTTCACCGCTTCGATCAGCAACGCCGGATGCGGACCGGGCAATGCGGCCGGTTCATACACAACCACCGCATAACGTGCGGCGCTTACGCGCCCGGCCAGATCCGCAAGCGCGTGAGCGATGGCGTTGCCGGTGCCGTCGTGGATCGATGCCTCGGTGCGGCCTTGTGTCAGCGCGGACCAGATCGCCAGGATGTCGTACGGATCGGCGTCCTTGAGGATTGAATGCGTGCTGGTGTTTTCAACGATATCCGCCGCAGGATCCACTTCGCAGCCCACGAATATCAGGTCGCGCGCGTGATCCGTGCCACCCAGCATGCGCTCGTAAAAACGCGGATAACGCAGCGATGGCTGGCAATCAAAAATGATCAGGAGGTCCGCGCGCGTACGCACTTCGGAGAGCGTAGTGAAAAACCCGCCACGGTCCTGCAAGGCGGCCGTCGATGCGGCCATGGCATCGCCGTGCAGATGATCGAGGATCGCGCCGCAGCCGGCCGCCAGCGGGTAGAGCGCGCGGGCACCCGCGACATCGGTCGCCAGTCCGCCAAAGAGCGGGCGGGATGCGCGTTTCAGGATATCGGCGGCGCGCTGCAGGGCCGATTCCAGGTCGGTATCCTGACCATCGATAGCGGGCTGGCTTGCACCGGGCACACTGGACCACGTCAACGCGCGGGCGAGCCGCGGGCAATCGACATCGGGTGCATCGAGCGTGCCGTCGCCGTGCACGATGGTCGTGATGTCGTCGCAGAGCAGGGGACAGAACGGGCAGGTCCAGTCGCGCACGCCGGGCTCAGGCGAGGGCGCAGCAGCGGACAGCGGCGATGAGGCCGCGGTGCGTACGCTTGGCTGAGCGACACTCGACGAAGGGGCGGACGAAAGATGCATGAAGCCATTAGTGCAAAGTCCATGCCGGTTTTTGAAGCGCAATGTCCGACGGCTGCACCGCAAGCGGGTCTCTGCGCAGATGCAGCGGGCATGGGGGACAGAGCGGGACTGCGCCCGCTCATTGCGCCGCAGCCAAGTCCCTATGACCCCCGCTGCGCAGCACAGTATGTGCGGCGCTGGAACACACTGTCACCCGCTGCGCATGGCTATCACGGTTCCTTGCCAAAGGATTACAGGCCAAGGCCCGACGTGCCGGTTGGCATGGATATTGTGTATTCGGCTCAGGGTTTGGCGGACGGAAGATCGAGCCGCCGGTCATGGAGGGCGGAGGCCACGAGCCACGCAGCGGCGCCGCTGTGGGCGGCGGCGGATAAGTCGGCGGCATGGCGGATACCGCCGGCACCGATAAGCTCACGATCACCGGCTTGCGCCCGAATGGCCGTGAAGGTGTCGAGGTCGGGGCCTTCATAGGAGCCGACGTGGTCGAGCGTCATGACGATCACACGCGATGGCCACCATGATGTGTCGGGTCCCGGCTGTCCTGCCGACGGCTCCGATATAAGCCGGCCGGCGCGGTGATCGAGTGAGAGCACGGGCGCAAGACCGGCGGCTTCGGCCTCGTGCAGGGCATGGGTAGTGTGCAGGGTCTCGGTGCCGAAGACGGGCACGAGCGTGGCGCGGTGACGTGGCCGAATGCCATGGATACGACGGATAGAGTCAATGCGATCGAAGAGCGTTTGCATTGAAGGGAAATCGGTGAAGCCCGCGTCGAGCCAGATTTCGACGTTGTGGCCGCACACTTGGTGAGGCGTCTGGTCGTGCCGGTCGAGCGCGTCAAGCAGCGCTGCAAGGTGGCCGGCGTGATCGCCTTGCTGCAGGATCGCGCCGAGGTCGGCGACGTAGAGCCTGCGGGCGCCGGTCGCGGCCAACAGCGCATGGGCGACGGCGAGCGGCTCGCTGGTCGCGCACAGTGAGGACTCGATCGGCCTGTAGCGGGCGCGCTCGCCACGCACCGCGCGTACAGCGAAGCCATCGAGCAGATCGAGTACTGGTATCACCTGCATCACCTGCATGGAAGGGACCCTTGACCAAGTTATTCGTGTACGAGTATCTCACTGGCGGTGGCATCGATCCGGCACTTGCCGGCGAGGCCAGTCTGCTCGATCTTAGCGCCCTCGTCGTGGAAGGCCGCGCAATGCGCGATGCCCTGGTGAAAGACCTCCTCGAACTCGACAGCGTGGAGGTGACGTTCGCCAGTTCGCGTTTCGAAACTGTCGATCCGTCGCGCAGCCATTACAAGGCGCTGCCCGGCGAATCGATCACGGCTTTTGTGGCGCGTGTCGCCCGGCAGCATGATCGGGCGTGGATCATAGCGCCCGAATGCGACGGCTTGCTGCTGCGTCTGCATGACTCCGTTGGCTCGGCGCGCTGGCTGGGATGCTCGAAGGAAGCCATCAGAATTGCGTCGAGCAAGAGCGCGACAGCGGCATGCATGGAAGCGCACGGGATTGCGGTGACGCCCGCGCTCGAACCCGGCGAGCTTGCTGATACCGGCAACCCGCGCGCGCGCTGGGTCGTGAAGCCCGACGACGGCGCGGGCGGTCTGGACACGTTCGTCTACGACGATTTCACCGATGCTTGCACCGAGTACGAGTCGCGCGCGGCGGCCGGCCGCAATCCCGTCCTTCAGGAATGGGTCGATGGCGAGCCGTTGAGCCTGTCGCTCGTCTGCGGCGAGCACGATGTGGAACTGGCCAGCATCAATCGACAGTTGATTGGCCTGCCCGGCGTGACCGCGCCGGGAAAGAAGGCGCACGTGGTCGAGTTCAGCGGCGTGGAGGTCGATCAGATCGACCGGCACGGCGCGCAGGGGCGCGCACTCGACGCACTGGCGCGGCAGGTCGTGGCGGCGTTGCCTGGCTTGCGCGGATTCGTCGGGATCGATCTGGTGTGGCATTCGCAGAGAGGGCCGGTGGTGATCGAAGTCAATCCGCGGTTGACGGCGGCGTATGCGGGGTTGTCGGCGCGGCTCGGGCGCAACCTGGCCGGCGATCTGCTCAAGGCGCATGGCGTGCCGCACGAATGTGGCGCCAGTACGCACGCGTGTGCATCGGGAGCACGTTCATGAAAACCGCCGGGGTGGTCTTCGGCTGGGATGTGGGCGGCGCCCACGTCAAGGTGTCAGTGGTGGCGGCGTCCGGCCAGTTGCTCGATATCGCGCAATGGGCTTGTCCGTTATGGCAAGGGCTCGGGCACCTGGAGCAGGTGCTTGATTCCGTATTCGAACGCTGGCCGGGTGCTCGCGAGGCGGGTGCCTGCCATGCAGTCACCATGACAGGCGAGATGGTCGATCTCTTCGCCGATCGCGCCGAGGGCGTCAGCGTTCTTGTGGATACGCTTGCGCGGCGGCTTGGACCGGACACGCGATTTTTCGCGGGCGCGGCTGGCTGGCTTGCGCCCGGCGCGTGCGCCGATGGCTGGCGCGACGTGGCATCGGCGAACTGGCGCGCCACCGCGCAATGGGTCGCGAGCCGTGTCAGCGATGCGCTGCTCGTCGATATAGGCAGTACCACTACGGATATCGTGCCGATTGTCGCCGGGCGCGTCGCGGCGCGCGGCAGTAACGACGCGAGCCGGCTTGCCAACGGCGAGCTGTTGTATCAGGGCGTAGTGCGCACGCCGTTGTGCGGGGTATCGCATCGTATTGTTTTTCGTGATGTGCGAGTCAACGTGATGAATGAATGGTTCGCGACGACCGCGGATATCTATCGGTTGACGGGGGAATTATGGCCGGCACACGATCAGTATCCGAGCGCCGATAACAGACCGAAGACCGAGGCTGCGAGCCGTGCCCGGATGGCACGGATGATTGGCCTTGACGCTCGCGACGCTGGCGACAACGAATGGCGGGAATTCGCGCAAACCTGGCGTGACGAGCAGATGCAGATCCTGGCGGAGAACCTGGCCCGCGTGACTGATGCGCATCCGGCGCTTGAACACGCGCCGCTGGTGGGAGCGGGGTGCGGGCGGTTTCTGACCAATGCGATGGCGCGGCGGCAAGGACGGGATTTTATCGATTTCACGGGCCTGGTCGATGCGCCCGGCGCGAGTCGGGATGTGCTGGAATGGATAGCGACCTGCGCGCCGGGTGTGACGGTAGCGTTACTGTCATTACAGGTGTTGCACGAGCCTGCGGCTGCGGCTTGATGTGGGCGTGGTGTAAAGCGTACGACGGTGACGGTGTGTGTGGGCGAGTCAAACCAGAGCGAGGGGCATGTCATGTGGGTGGTGAAAATCGGGGGTAGCCTGAGTCACGACCCGTCGTTGCGCGAATGGCTTACCCAGCTTTGGGAAGTAGGCGGCGGGCGGGTCGTGATCGTGCCGGGCGGCGGGGATTTCGCGGACACGGTTCGCCAGTACCAGAGTGAGTGGCATTTTGGCGACCTGGCCGCTCACAACATGTGCCTGCTTGCGATGGCGCAGTACGCCATATTGATGCAGGGGGTTTTGCCGGAACTCGTGTTGGCATCGAACGAGATCCGCATCCGGCGCGCATTGCGCGATGGGCGCGTGGCCGTGTGGGTGCCGACCGACCTGATGCGCGATACACCTGATGAAATGACCAACTGGGACACGACGTCGGATAGCCTCGCCGCGTGGCTGTCGACTACGCTGAACGCTGAGCGGCTGATGGTGGTGAAGTCGTGCGCGGTCGACGCCACGCCGCTCGAGGCTTTATCGTCGAGAGGGGTGGTAGATGCGCGCTTTGTCAAGCATGTGGCGGATGCCAACTACGTCGTGGAGATGTTCAATAAGGGCGACGCCGGTTTGATGAGGGAGAGGTTGTTGCATATTCCGGTGGCTTGATCTGGCGAAAATCAACCTCAAAACAGAACCCCGAATGCAGACGAATGCCAACGAAACCCAATTCGCGATATCTTCCAGGCGAAGCTTAATGCGGGTCCGCGACCGCACTCCGATGCAGTGCCTCGGCCCATTGCGCGACTCTTGCGGGGTCCAGCCGCCCCGCACGCCCTCCCTCGCACAGTGCGGTGCGAAACCCCGCTATATCCGGCGCCAGTTCGCGAATCTCCGGCAGTTGCGCCCAACCGAGCGACCCCGCCAACCCGGTCATTGAACCGTTCTCGCCGGCCGCTCGCAAGCAAGCTGCGAGCGTGTTCTTATCGATGCAATCGAAGAGCGTGCGGCCGTTCTTGACGGCGGTATCGAAGACGATTCCCGCAAAGCCCAACGCCGCTGCAAAGCGAGCCAGCTCCACATCCATGCCCGCATCGCACAGCAGCACCGGCACGACAGCCGCCGGCAAGTTCGCCAGCTCAATCAGGCAATCCCGCGCCGCTGCCCCGGGTGTCACGCCGACCTTCACATAATCCACCCCCGTATTGCCCACCTCGATCACGCGCGTGGCGATCTCATCGATCGCCTCGGTCGCGATATCGCCGATAGTTGCGCTGATCGGCTTGACCGGGAAGGTCGATCGCAGCCGGGCCACGATCCGTGTGATCTCGTCCAGGGACACACCACCCAACGCCCCGGCGCCCGGTTCCTTCAGATCAATCAGTTCGGCGCCCGCAAGCGCTGCATCCAGCGCTTCTTCGGACGAGCGGACGCTCGCGAGCAATGCAGTCATGAAAACCTCCGGAATAATTCAGCGCGCCGCGCCCGAGCGATGCCGTGCAATGGCCGCCATGATCCAGTCCCACGCAATACGCTCGTGCTCACCGGCGGTTTTATCGATGGCGATTTGCAAGTACGCCACTTCATGGTCGACCTTTTCTGCAGGCAACATGAACAGACGGCTCACGAGAATCGCGCCCTCCACGACGGCAGCCTGCGCCCGATTGAACCCCGTGAACGGCGCATGCGTCTCGCCATGCACACTTCTCATCCGCAGCACCGGACGCTGCGGGTCGTCCCGGAATGTCTCGAGTTCAAGCTCCGTGTGAGCGAGCGAATCCTCCAGCAGCACGCTGTTCACGCGCGCGGCGGCCCGTGTCGGCCAGTCCCGCGAGTAACCTGTCACGCAGCCTGCAAACACGCGCACGTCGGTCGTGAAGTTGATCACGGCCGCGCGCGTGGCAACGATATTGTCCAGCGTGGTGGAGGGGCGAAACGGCGCAAGAATCACCAGACCGTCCTCGAAGCGAACGCCCATGGGTGCAATGTGGGGCCGGCCATCGCGCGCCGCGGTCGTGACGATCGTTTCGTGGATCATGGCGGGGAACGCTGGTCATGGCGACGCACTGGGAGCCGGCGGATTGGCACATTTCAACTCAAGCGTAATCGTTACCTGTGTCACTTGCGACGTGAGCCCGGTTCAGCCGGCAGCACGCCAGGACGATCACGCCAAGCCGCACGTCAGTTGCCCATGCAAGGACCATGGGCCGACGGCGGCGCCCGGCGCTTAACGCGTTGCGATATACATCGTGATTTCGAAACCAAAACGCATATCGGTGTAGCTCGGTGTCGTCCACTGCATAGTCGTCTCCATCAAGTTATCCAACGGAACGCCAGTACCACCCGTCGTCGCCTTTCCAGCAGCTTTCGCAACGGCAAGCAGCACCAGCAGGCACCCTCACGCAAGCAGCGTGCCAAAACACGCGCGTCGTGTTCGGAGCACATACGGAACACGCGGGCTGGATGGCGCAATGACGAATGCGTCTGACTGTCGCGGAACCGCAGCAAAGTGTCCCATGTCGTTCCGACACACGGATGTAGGGAGTACCCCACGTTAACGGATCGCTTAACCCTGACGAAGAAAATCGTGAATTCCCCTCGGGCCGGCTCACGCTTACATTGCAATCACGGCGCAGGCCAGTTCGTTCATCTGTTCAGCTATCTGGTCACGAGCGCTTTGAAGCTTCCGCAGCGCGGTTTTCTCTTTCGAGGCAAACGAAATGAACGACTTCACCAAGGCCGCCGTCGAGCCGGCATCCAATGCGCCGGCCCCGCGTTCCCGCTACTCGGCGGGCGTCATGAAGTATCGCGAGATGGGTTACTGGCAGCCCGACTACGTACCGAAGGACACCGATGTGATCGCTCTCTTCCGGATCACGCCGCAACCCGGCGTCGAGCCCGAGGAAGCGGCGGCGGCGGTGGCGGGGGAATCGTCGACGGCAACCTGGACCGTGGTCTGGACCGACCGGCTTACCGCCTGCGATATGTATCGCGCCAAGGCGTACCGCGTGGACGCCGTACCGGCTTCGAGCAGCGCGGAGCCGCAGTATTTCGCGTATATCGCGTATGACCTCGACCTGTTCGAGGAAGGCTCGGTCGCGAACCTGACGGCATCGATCATCGGCAACGTGTTTGGCTTCAAGCCGTTGAAAGCGCTGCGGCTCGAGGACATGCGCATGCCTGTTGCTTATCTCAAGACTTTTCAGGGGCCGCCGACGGGCATCGTGGTCGAACGCGAGCGGCTCGACAAGTACGGCCGTCCGTTGCTCGGCGCCACGGTGAAACCGAAGCTGGGGCTCTCCGGCAAGAACTACGGACGCGTGGTGTATGAAGGTCTGAGAGGCGGGCTCGATTTTTTGAAGGACGATGAGAACATCAACTCACAGCCGTTCATGCACTGGCGCGACCGGTTCCTGTTTTCCATGGAAGCCGTGAACCGCGCGCAAGCCGCTACCGGCGAGGTCAAGGGACACTACCTCAACGTCACGGCCGGGACCATGGAGGACATGTATGAACGCGCGGAATTCGCGAAGGAGCTGGGCTCGTGCATTGTGATGATCGACCTGGTGATCGGCTGGACCGCTATCCAGTCCATGGCGCGCTGGGCTCGCAGGAACGACATGATCCTGCACCTGCATCGAGCTGGACATGGCACTTATACGCGACAGCGCAGTCACGGCATTTCGTTTCGCGTGATCGCGAAATGGCTGCGCATGGCAGGCGTGGATCATGCACATGCCGGTACGGCGGTCGGCAAGCTTGAAGGTGATCCGCTTTCGGTACAGGGCTATTACAACGTGTTGCGTGAGTCGCACAATCCGGTGGACTTGTCGCGCGGCATATTTTTCGATCAGCCTTGGGCTGGATTGCGCAAAATCATGCCGGTGGCTTCCGGCGGCATTCACGCCGGGCAGATGCACCAGTTGCTGGACCTGTTCGGCGATGACTGCATCCTGCAGTTCGGTGGTGGCACGATCGGTCACCCCGCCGGCATCCAGGCAGGCGCTGTCGCCAACCGCGTCGCGCTCGAAGTCATGGTGAAGGCGCGCAACGAAGGCCGCGACATCGCGCACGAGGGGCCGGAAATACTTGAGAGCGCGGCGCGCTGGTGTACGCCGCTCAAGCAGGCGCTCGATACATGGCGCGATGTGACGTTCAACTATGCGTCGACCGACACGCCGGATTTTGCCGCCATGCCAACGCCGGCCTGAGGCCCTGAGCTTTTAGGAAACTGACTGAAAAGAGGTTAGTCATGCAAATCACACAAGGCACGTTTTCATTCCTTCCTGACCTCACCGACGAGGAGATCGGCTTGCAGATCGACTACGCCCTGCAGCAGGGCTGGGCCTGCTCGGTCGAGTTCACTGACGACCCGCATCCGCGCAATACCTACTGGGAAATGTGGGGCTTGCCGATGTTCGACCTGAAAGACCCCGCCGGCGCGATGCAGGAAGTCAACGCTTGCCGAACGACATATCCGCAGCATTACATCAAGGTCAACGCGTTCGATTCAGTGCGGGGATTCGAGACCATGCGGCTGTCGTTCATCGTCAATCGGCCACAGGATGAACCGGGCTTCCGCCTGGAGCGCCAGGACGTCCACGGCCGCGTTCAGCACTACGCGATGAAGGCTTATTCGAATGACCGGCCGCCCTCGAGCCGCCAAGTACCTGCGCCACTGGAGAGATGACGATGACGTTAGCCGCAGCCGATCTGCCGGTTCACGAACCGCCTGAAAAATCGCCCGTTCAGCCGGACATGCCGAGCGTCGATCTCGTCGCGCTGTTCCGCGAGTCGGCGGTGGGCGAGGTGCTGGCGGAACTCGATCGCGATCTGGTCGGGCTTGCTCCGGTGAAGACGCGTATAGGCGAAATAGCGGCGCAACTGCTGGTCGAGCGGGCGCGCGAAACGCTGGGGATCGCGAGCGGCGCACCCACTTTGCATATGTGTTTCTCCGGCAATCCGGGCACTGGCAAGACAACGGTCGCGCTGCGCATGGCGGAAGTATTGTTCAGGCTGGGTTATATCCGCCGCAAGCATCTGGTGTCGGTTACGCGAGACGACCTTGTTGGCCAGTACATCGGGCACACGGCGCCCAAGACACGCGACGTACTCAAGCGCGCCATGGGCGGCGTTCTGTTTATCGATGAAGCGTATTACTTGTATCGGCCGGAAAACGAGCGCGATTACGGGCAGGAAGCTATTGAGATCCTGTTGCAGACCATGGAGAACCAGCGTTCGGATCTGGTAGTCATTCTGGCGGGCTATGAGTCGCGGATGGAAACCTTCTTCCAGAGTAATCCGGGGTTTCGCTCGCGGATTGCGCATCACGTCACGTTCCCCGACTACGACGCCGCGGAACTGCTCGCGATTGCCGAAGGCATGCTCGCACGGATGCACTACCGGCTCGACGCCGAGGCGCGTACCGCGTTCGAAGACTATCTCGCGCGGCGCATCCGCCAGCCGAATTTCGCGAATGCGCGCTCGGTGCGCAACGCGCTCGACCGCGCGCGATTGCGCCAGGCCAGCCGTCTGTTCGCCGAGGCGATGCAAGGCGGCGGTCCATCCGACACCGCCGCGCTGACCCTGCTGTGCGCCACCGATATTCGCGCGAGCCGTGTGTTCGACGCGCCGTCGCCCGGACCTGCTTAAACCTCCCAGGAGTGCGCCATGCTGGATGGACGGACCACACTTTCAAAGTTCCTGATCGATACCCTCGATCGCAAGCCATCGCCTGTTCAGGCCAGCGGATTGTCGGCGCTGCTGATCGACGTAGCGGCTTCGATCAAGACCATCTCGGCGCAACTGACCAAGGGGGCATTGGGCGGCAACTACGGCTCGGCCGCGACCATCAACACGCATGGCGAGGAACAGAAGAAACTCGATATTGCGACCAATGACATCTTCCTGCAGCACTGCGAATGGGACGGTCTGCTGGCGGGCATGCTGTCCGAAGAGATGGAAGACGTGTACACGATTCCGCCCGCGTATCCGCGCGGGGAATATCTGCTGGCGTTCGATCCGCTGGACGGTTCCTCGAATATCGATATCAACGGTGTGGTCGGATCGATCTTCTCGGTGTTGCGGGCGCCCGACGGGTTGAAGTCAGGCCCCGAAGCGATCGACGCCGCATTCCTGCGGCCGGGGCACGAACAGGTGGCAGCCGGCTATGCGGTATACGGTCCGTCGACCATGCTCGTCATATCGGTTGGTAACGGCACGCATGGCTTCACGCTTGATCGCGAGGTCGGAAATTTCGTGCTCACGCATTCGGATATCCGCATTCCGGAGGACACCTGTGAGTTCGCGATCAACGCGTCGAACGAGCGTTTCTGGGAACCGCCCGTGCGCCGCTATGTACAGGAATGCAAGGATGGACGCAGCGGTTGCCGTGAACGGGATTTCAACATGCGCTGGATCGCTTCGATGGTCGCCGAGGTCCACCGCATCCTGATGCGCGGCGGCGTCTTCATGTACCCGCGCGACTTCAAGACGCCGGCCATGCAAGGGCGCTTGCGGCTCCTGTACGAAGCCAGTCCGATGAGTTTCCTGATCGAGCAGGCGGACGGCATGTCGACCACGGGGCGCGAGCGGATTCTCGACGTGCAACCCCGGGCGTTGCACGAACGTGTGCCGGTGATCCTGGGATCGAAGAATGAAGTGGCGCGCATTGCCCGCTATCACGCCGACTACGACCGTGGCGAAGACAAGCCCTACACGTCGCCGCTTTTTAACAAGCGGTCGTTGTTCCTGCCTGAAGCGCCGGCCTGAGCGCGTCGCCTGATCGAATTCGATTACGAGAACCAGGAGACACACCATGTCAGTCAAACATCCGGTCATCGCGGTGACCGGCTCCAGCGGCGCGGGCACGACAACCGTCATGAAGAGCTTCACCCACATTTTCAGGCGAGAGCGGATCAACGCGCAGATTGTAGAGGGCGATGCGTTTCATCGACACGATCGCCTGGGCATGCGTGAGGCGCTCAGGCAGAGCGAGTGTGACGGTGTGCGCAACTTCAGCCATTTCGGCCCGGAGGCCAACCTGCTTGAAGAGCTTGCGCAACTCTTCGCAAACTATGGGGATACGGGGACCGGACAGGTTCGCCACTATGTCCACGATGACGCGGAAGCTGCGCTCTACCAGCAGGACGCCGGCACGTTTACGCCCTGGGAAGACATTGCTGCCGGCACGGACCTGATGTTCTATGAAGGGCTGCACGGTGCGGCTGTGACCGACAAGGCCGATGTTGCGCGTCATGCGGACCTGCTTGTGGGCGTGGTGCCGATCATCAATCTGGAATGGATCCAGAAGCTGCATCGTGATCAGACCTTGCGGGGCTATTCGCACGAGGCGGTGGTCGACACCATCCTCAGGCGCATGCCGGACTATGTGAACTACATCTGCCCGCAGTTTTCGCGCACGCATGTCAACTTCCAGCGGGTGCCCACCGTGGATACGTCCAACCCGTTCACCGCACGCGAGATTCCGCACGCGGACGAAAGTTTTGTCGTCATCCGGTTCGCCCGGCCCAAGGGAATCGATTTCCCGTATTTGCTCACCATGCTGCACGACTCGTTCATGTCGCGTCCGAATGTGATCGTCGTGCCGGGCGGAAAGATGGGACTCGCGATGCAGCTCATCTTCACGCCGCTGATCCTGCAATTGCTCGATCGGCGCGCTCGCGCCTGAGGGTTTGGTCTTATCGTTTTTTAACTGGAGGAGGCATCCGATGAATGCCGTCACTGAAGTATCTGCTGAAGCAAGCGCGCCCCCGGGCGTTCGCGATGAAACCCGGTTGATGGCGAACGCGCTCCGTTTTCTTGCCATCGATGCGGTCGGCCAGGCCAAATCCGGTCATCCTGGCATGCCGATGGGAATGGCGGAGATCGCCGTTGCATTGTGGAGCCGGCACCTGAAACACAACCCTCGCAATCCTGACTGGGCCGACCGTGATCGTTTCGTGTTATCGAACGGGCATGGCTCCATGTTGTTATATGGACTCCTGCATCTGAGCGGCTACGACCTGCCACTCGATGAACTGAAGCGCTTCCGGCAACTGCATAGCAAGACGCCGGGGCATCCCGAGGTGGGGCTGACGCCGGGCGTTGAAACGACAACCGGACCTTTGGGCCAGGGATTTGCGAACGCGGTCGGCATGGCGCTTGCCGAGGCGCTGCTCGCGAGGGAGTTCAACCGGCCAGGGCATGTGATTGTCGATCATCGAACTTATGTTTTTGTTGGTGATGGTTGCCTGATGGAAGGCATTTCACACGAGGCGGCTTCGCTGGCGGGTACGCTCGGACTGAACAAGCTGACAGTGCTCTACGACGACAACGGCATCTCGATCGACGGCCACGTGGCCCACTGGTTTGCCGACGATACTCCCGCGCGCTTCGAGGCCTATGGCTGGCACGTGGTGCGCGAGGTGGACGGCCATGACGTCGATGCCGTTGACCGCGCATTACGCCATGCGCGTACGGCCGGAAAGCCGACGCTGATCTGTTGCAAGACGATCATTGGAAAGGGCTCGCCGTCGATGGCCGGGACCCACGACGTGCACGGCGCGCCGCTTGGTGCTGAGGAGGTCGCAGCCACCCGGCGTGCACTTGACTGGCCTTATCCGCCCTTCGAGATCCCGGCGGCGATCCGGAACCGGTGGGACGCTCGCGAGCGTGGGGAGACGGTTGAAGCCGACTGGACTGGTCGGTTCGGTGCATACCGGCGGCAGTTTCCCCGTGAAGCGGCCGAGTTCGAGCGGCGTACGCGCGGAGCACTGCCTTCGCATTGGCGCGCGACTGCGCTAGCGCTCGTGCACGACGCCAACCGCGCGGGTCAGTCGATAGCGACGCGCAAGGCGTCGCAGCAGGCGATAGAAGGGCTGGCTCGTGCGTTGCCCGAACTGTTGGGGGGATCGGCGGATCTCACTGGTTCAAACCTCACGCGCTGGAAGGAAGCCGTGACGGTGCAAGGCGGGCGCGACGGTCTCCAGGGCGGTAACTACGTGCACTTTGGCGTGCGTGAATTCGGCATGAGTGCGGCGCTTAACGGCATGGCGTTGCATCGCGGATATCTGCCTTTCGGCGGCACCTTCCTCACATTCTCCGACTACTCGCGTAACGCGCTGCGCATGGCCGCGCTGATGAAAGTTCGTACGGTGTTTGTGTTTACGCACGACTCCATTGGCCTTGGTGAAGATGGTCCGACGCATCAGTCGATAGAGCATGCAGCCAGCCTTCGACTGATTCCAGGTTTGGATGTATGGCGTCCGTGCGACACCGTGGAGACGGCGCAGGCCTGGGTGTGCGCGATCGACCGCGATCGTCCTTCCTGTTTATTGTTGAGCCGTCAGAGCTTGCCGTTTGTTTCGCGCGATGAAGAACAGATCGATGCCATTGCCAATGGCGGGTATGTGCTGCGCGACTGGGCGGCGCCGGCGGGCCGTGTGTCGAAGCGGGTGGTGCTGATTGCGACAGGATCGGAGGTCGCGCTTGCGCTGGCGGCGATTGAGCCGCTACATGCGCAAGGAGTGTTTGCCCGGGTGGTGTCGATGCCCTCTACTACCGTGTTCGACCGTCAATCGCGAGCGTGGCGTGACAGGGTGCTACCGCGGGACGTACCCCGTGTGGCGGTCGAAGCGGGAGTGAGTGCTTTCTGGCGGCAGTATGTCGGGCTGGACGGCGGGGTGGTGGGAATCGATTGTTTTGGCGAATCCGCGCCGGCCGAAGCATTGTTCGAGCATTTCGGGCTGACGGTCGAGGCAGTCGTCGAAGAGGCAAGCAGAGTTGCTTGCTGAGCGCATCGGTTTTCAGGGGGTTATTGATAGCCTTGATATAACGGAGTCCGAAATGTCATTTATCGCATTGCGTCAGTTGCTGGATCATGCAGCGGAACATGGCTATGGCGTGCCTGCGTTCAACGTGAATAACATGGAGCAGATCCAGTCGATCATGCAGGCTGCAGAGGCAACGCGCAGTCCCGTGATTTTGCAGGCGTCCGCGGGGGCACGCAAATATGCCGGGGAGCCGTACCTGCGTCATCTTGTGTTGGCTGCGATCGAGGCGCATCCAGACCTGCCGGTCGTACTGCACCAGGATCATGGGGCGAGTCCATCGGTGTGCCAGCAGGCGATCCGGTCGGGCTTCACGTCCGTGATGATGGATGGATCGTTGATGCCTGACCAGAAGACGCCTGCCGATTACGTTTACAACGTGGAGGTTAGCCGGCGGGTCGTGGAGGCGGCGCATGCGGTGGGGGTTTCGGTGGAAGGGGAGCTTGGGTGTCTTGGTTCGCTCGAAACGGGGCAGGCCGGCGAGGAGGATGGCGTGGGAGCGCAGGGCCGGTTGTCGCGTGACGATTTGTTGACCGATCCCGAGCAGGCAAGGGCATTTGTCGGGGCGACGGGCGTGGATGCGCTTGCTATTGCCATTGGGACGTCGCATGGCGCGTACAAGTTTAGTCGTCAGCCGGATGGGGAGATTCTGGCGATTGACCGGATAGTTGCGATTCACCGGTTGATTCCGGATACGCATTTGGTGATGCATGGATCGTCGTCGGTGCCGCAGGAATGGTTGTCGATTATTCGTGAGTATGGTGGTGAGATACCGGTGACGTATGGCGTGCCGGTGGAAGAGATTCAGCGCGGGATTGCAAATGGCGTGCGCAAGGTGAATATCGATACGGATATCAGGTTGGTGATGACCGGGGCGATGCGAAGGTCGCTGGCAATGGCGAAGGGTGAGTTCGATCCGCGTCATGCGTTGAAGGCAGCGACGGCTGCGGCGAGGGATCTGTGCGTGGCACGGTTCGAGGCGTTTGGATGCGCCGGGCAGGCTGACAGGATCAAGCCGCTAGGGTTGGATGTGATGGCACGGAAGTATTAGTCGCTGGCGCTTGTTTGGGCAGGTTCTGGGGTTTGGGGTTTGTGGTTTGGGGTTATCGGTCGGGGTCTATGCCGGGGTGCTAGGTTCTGGTGTTAGCGGTCGGGGTTGATGCCGGGTTGGTGCTTTCAGTGTTAGTGGTCTGCAAGAGTTGGATTTTCTCTTTATCACTTTTAGCCACTGTGCGTGGCGGCACGTCATTTCTTTGTCCAAAGCGACAAAGAAACGAAGCAAAGAAAGCGCTTTTAACCACGCTACCCTAAGTGTCCACAGCGTGCAGTTTTCATTCATGGGTGCCCCAAAAGCACGGTGCTCGCCAGAGCGGAGGATGTTTGAACCCCTCCTTCTCGCGAATCCTGACACGAACACGCTTCGCCCCGTACGCTCTCGGGCAAGCACAATTGCCAAGGAATCCGCACGGCCTCACGCGTTCTGCCGGCCGTGTTTTTTTGATGGGTTCGCGGCCTGGTTCGTGCGGCCATATTCGTGGCTCACAACTTGGTGCCTAGCAGCTCGATGCGTGTTTAGTGCTTCAGTTTTTGGTGAGCTGACCGCGTGCTTACGCGGTTATTTTCGTCGGTTGCGGCTTTACATATTTTGGGGCTTTATTACTTGGCGGGTTGGCGGCGTGGTCCGTCGTGCGTACAAATTGGTGGTTGGTCGTCCGCGGATAGCGCGGGGTGCTCCATGGGCAGGTTCAGTCACTGGTGGCGAAGCGTGTGGGTATCGGTGTTCGGAGAAGGAGGGGTTCACACATCCTCCGCTCTGGCGAGCACCGTGCTTTTGGGGCACCTATGAATGAAAACTGCACGCTGTGGACACTTAGGGTAGAGCGGTTAAAGCGTTTTCTTTGCTTCGTTTCTTTGTCGCTTTGGACAAAGAAATGACGTGCCGCCACGCACAGTGGCTAATAGTGATAAAGAGAAAATCCAACTCTCGCAGACCACCACGGCCGAAAGCACCAACCCGGCATTGACTCCGACCACTACCCCCAGAACCGACCAACCCGGCATCAACCCCGACCGACCGCTAACCCCAAACCCCAGAACCTGACCAACCAGCCCAACCCCCAAAAAACCACCACCTCAAACCCCAGCAAAACCCCTCATTCACGAACGCTTCCGAGTACTCCCCGGCGCCGCCCAGCAATCAAGATCCGAAGTGGATCTTTCCACCTCCACCTGGCATCCCCAGTCCAACTCCTGATCCTGATCAAACCGTTTCCCCAGCTTCCACGCAATCTCCGCACGGGCCAACTGCACGCCCATATAAAACGCATGCCCCCCATCGGACTCCAGCCCAAGCCCCGGATAAAGTGCGAACGGATCCCCCTCGACGACATGACCATCGCGGTTATAAACGTGAATGCCATCAGCCGCGACCTGAACCCGAAAATTCGGATCACGCACCGCCTCAGCAATCAACGCAATTTCCGCGGGATCGTAAGGAAAGGGCCGCTTGGCATGCAACGCCGACAAGTCGCTGCAAATCCCCTTCGGCAACACCTGCGCGTCGCGTGCCACATGCATGATCCGCCGCGCCACGTCAGCCTCTCTGACAGCGCGCCGCGCATGCAAACTGACCGATGTAGTCAGCACCGCGCTAACCCGTAATTCTGCAGCCATGCCCAGCAACACCGCATTGATCCCGCTCGTATCGGCTTCGATCAACTCCGTTACATTGCCAATGCCCATCATGATGCCGATCTCTGGATAGCGAGACCGCAACCCGACATAACGCGCAATGGATCGAGCCAGCCCAAACGGAATCGGATCAAGAATGGGATCGGCAAGAAACGGTCGCTTCGCAGCCAGAAGCGCATCGATCGCTGCGTCGAGCGAGCCTGGATCGCCCGGATCCCGTGCCACCAGAATTGGCACGGAGGCCACTTCATCAGCAATCCATAAGGTATCCAGATTAAGACTCATCAGGTAATCGGCACCCGCGCGGCCGCCCCGCACAAGCTCCTCGGTGCGCATGGAATCCACGCTCACTCGATACCCGCGTGCCTTAAGCGCATGCACCGAGTCTTCCAGGTGTGGAAAGGGTGTTTCAGGCAGGCAGCCGATATCGATCACATTGGCGCCCTGAGCCGCATACACGCGAGCCCGCTCAACAATGCCGTCGATGTCGAGTCGCGGCGCATCGACGATCTCCGCGAAAATCTCCGTCTCGTACCCGGACAGGTCGAAGTGGCGCGCCTCACGCCCGAAGAACTGCGGCAAATCCTTGACCTCCTCCGGACCCCGTTCGACCGGCACGCCGAAATGCCCGCTCAACGCGTCGAGATCGCCCCGGCATCGCCCCGGCACGATCATCCGCGTGGCCGCAAGCGGCAAGGGTACGCGCCGGCGGATCATGTCGGCGGTCATC
The DNA here is from genome assembly GCF_964253885.1 of Caballeronia sp. LjRoot31. Lineage (NCBI taxonomy): Bacteria > Pseudomonadati > Pseudomonadota > Betaproteobacteria > Burkholderiales > Burkholderiaceae > Caballeronia > Caballeronia sp. LjRoot31. The sequence goes on along the minus strand of NZ_CAXURX020000002.1, from coordinate 1,625,709 downwards.
AGCGCCGCTACCTGAAGTCCGATCTCACGGATCTCCCAGGTGAACGGCGTCGGCGCCATGTCCCCAAGCACCTGTTGCAAACTGCGTTCGGCAAGCCTGCCAGTCAGGAAGACGATGTGGTCCATGCGAGTCCGAGCGTCGACAGCCGTTGATCGAGCGCTGCCTTCAGCTCATCGAGCGAGCGCGCCACCGTCGTGTATTCGATCAGCGCCAGTTGCTCCACATGCCGGAGCTCGACGCTGCGCGGGCGCACCTCGACCCACTCATGCGGGCTCTGGGTGATCACGCTCGGCGCTGTGTCACATGCGAAAACAATGCCCGGTATGCATTGCTTGCCCGCTTGCGCATACATGTTGGTGGGCAGCGTGTCGGAAATTCCCAGCGCACACTTGGCGACCGTGTTGCTCGTCGCGGGCGCGATCACGACCGTATGATATTTGCCTTCATAAAGCATGCCGACCGGTACGCCGCTGGCACTGTTGTCGCGCAACACCCGAAAATGCTCGCGCAACTTCGGCAGCGGCCATCCATAAAGCGGCAACACTTCCTCTCCTGCCGACGACAAAAACAAGTCCACGCCCGGCAGCCTGCAGGCAAGCTCGATGGATTCCTCGATCATGTGCCCCGAGCCAGTCACGCACCACGCAAAACCCGCATCGGGTTTGAACTGATCAAGCCTGCGCGCGGGTCCGGGCGCGGGCGAACCCGAACCCGAACCTTGATCGGAAGCCGAAGGCACGCTCATGAGTTCGACGGTGCGGCGGACCCGTCATGCGATAACCGGATATGCAAGCGGTGCATCTTCCGGTACAGCGTGTTGCGGCTGATACCGAGCCCTTTCGCCACGCTACTGACGTTCCAGCGATGTTCATCGAGTAGCTCCAGCACGGTCTCGCGCTCCTTGACCTGGATCGCGTTGAGCTCGGAGGTATCGGCTTCGTCTGCGTCATGCGGGAACGGGCCGGTCACGGGCGTGCCGCTCATGCCGGTCGCCAGTCCCAGGCGCGCGGCCGGTGTTGCGCCCGCGTATTGCACGACCTCGGCCGGGAGATGCGAGCAGTCGATCTCTGGTCCATCGCACAACGCTATCGCCATTTGCAGCACGTGGCGCAACTGGCGGATGTTGCCGGGCCACGCATAGTTCAACAGCGCATGCCGCGCTTCGGCGCTAAGCGACGGCGGCTCGTCCGAGTCCGATTCGCTGGCAAGCAGATGGTGAATCAACGCGAGCGCGTCGGCCCGTTCGCGCAGCGGCGGCAAGTTGATCTCGATACCATTGAGCCGGTAATACAAGTCTTCGCGGAACGCGCCGCTCTGCACCAGCTCCAGCAGGTTGCGGTGGCTTGCACTGATCAACTGGAAATCCACCTTCACCGTCGTTTCCGCGCCGAGCGGGGTGACTTCGTGCTCCTCCAGTACACGCAGAAGGCGAGCTTGTAACGCCATCGGCATGTCGCCGATTTCATCGAGAAACAGCGTCCCTCCGTTCGCCTGCACGATCTTGCCACGCCGTCCTTCACGCTGCGCGCCGGTGAAAGCGCCAGCCCGATACCCGAACAATTCGCTCTCGATCAGGTTCTCCGGTAACGACGCGCAGTTCACCGCAACAAAGCTGCCGCTGCTATTCGGGCTGATGCCATGGAGTGCGTTGGCAAAGACTTCCTTGCCGGTGCCGGTCTGACCGCGCAGGATGATCGGGATCTTGCGCTGGATCACCCGCACAGCGAGCTGGATCTGCGACGCCATGCGCGGATCGCCGAACTCCAGATGCGAGAGCTTCTCCAGCCGCCCGGCCTGGCCGGGTGTTTCCCTGGCCGTTGGCACGGGCCGGCCGCGTGCGGCGGCGGACAACACGCGGTTCGTCGGGTCGTTCATGAAAATGCGGGTCGTGCCGGTCGCCGCATCGCGCGGCGTCTGGGCGATCAGGAAAAACCGGTTGTTTGCGTTGGCGCTATAGACGGTGACCGGGTGAAACGAGCCGCGGATACTGCGGGCGATCATGTCCTCGAGCGACACGTTGAACGCTTCCTCGATTCGTTTGCCGCACAACTGCGCATGCGAGCGGAAATCGAGCTGGAACAGTGCGCTGCGGCTGGCCGCGAGCACGACACCGTCATCGCTGACGGCGAGCTTCCCGGCATGCAGCGTGCCAACAAATTCCGGCCGGCTGTGAAAGTGGATCATGTTCGCGTGCCGGTATCGCGCGTCGATCAGGCGATTCTCGATCATCTGTCTCGACATGCCCACCAGCACCAGCGAGTGCTGCTGCAGCAGCTTGGAACGGCTGGTTACGTCGAGCACGCCGGCCACTTCGCCGCGATCGTTGAAGATGGGCGCCGCCGAGCAAGTCAGCGACGTATAGCGCGGATAGAAATGCTCATGCTGATAGACCGCTATGCATTCGCGCTCGGCGAGGCAGGTTCCCATGCCGTTGGTGCCGGCTTCACGCTCGCTCCATAACGCACCTACGCGCAGCCCGTCGGCGGCGATTGCTTCCCCGAACGGCACCGAGGCCACCTGATGCACGATCACACCGTCGGCATCGACGAGCACGACGGCGAGTTCAGGGTCCGCGAGCTGCTGGTAGAGCGTCGTCATCTCGAGCTTCGAGCACGCGATCAGGTCGCTGGCCGCTTCGCGCCGCGCGGTGAGCTCCGGCTGCGTCAGCACCGGCGGCATGACAAAACGCGCCGGATCGAGCCTGAACTCCTTCAGGCAACGCGTCCATGATTGAGCGACCGAGTCGCTTGTCGGGCGAGTCGGCAGTTGATTATTGACGATGTTCAGTACTTCCCGGACGTGCACGTTACTGTCTGCGAACGACGACATGGGACTTGTCTCCGGGGCGTCCGGTTCGTGCCTGCGAGAGTTCGCAGGCCACTGCGGCGCCGTATCTATGGTGTTCCCCCGCGCTGCGTTTTCTGTGCCCGCAGATGCGCGAAGCGGTACGTATTGACGTTTTATGAACAGATCCGCATTCGCGAAACTTTACCTCCGATGACGCCAGGGTTCAATAAGTAGTCGCGTCAGTGCATGCCGGTGCGCCCGATTTTTGCTTGTGGCTTGGTGCAATTGTGGCAACGGTGTATGCGTAAGCGCCCGCCTGCAAGCCCCAAGCCAGGCGATACAGCACGCTCACAGGCTGTTTCGATTTCGCGGCACACACTGCCGCGGCTATTTATTTATTAATGGCATGTCAACGGCAGGTCAACAGCACGTCGACTGCCCGTCCACTGCACTTTTCCGGCAATCGGTAACGGAGATTATTCATGGAGCTTTTCGATGCGCTTCGACCCACACGACCTTCGCCGGGCACGCTTCAGAGCGCAGAAATGGATGTGATTCCTCACTATCGCGCCGCCGATACCCCGCCGCAAGCCACCGGCAACCTGCCCATGGACATGGTCTACATCAAGGGTTTCACCGGGGAAACGGTGATTGGTATTGATGTAAGTGAACTGCGGGACCCGCAACCGGTGCGGATCAATCTCACGATAGGGGTGCCGTCGATCCGCGCCTGTGCGACCGATCGTATCGAGGACACGGTAAATTATGCAGCTGTCCACGACGCGCTGCATAAATTGCTGGCTTCGCATGGCGTGCAGTTGCTCGAACGTCTTGCCGAGAAAATTGCTCAACTGGTGATTGCCGATTTCGGGGCGCATTGGGTTCGGGTGTCGCTTGCGAAGCCCGCAAAGTTTCCCGATGTGGAATCGGTCGGGGTTTTAATCGAACGCAGGCGTGAGCCGGTCAGTGCGCAAGCCGTGACCTGCGCTTTCCTTGGAAAAGGGCTTATCCCGAACTGATCGTCAGTACGCTTAATGGCCCCGAAAAAGACCACGCGCCGCATGTGCTTACCGCTGCCGCACGCTTCACGGGGTCCTGGCGGCGGACTTTGTCACGCCGCATGCGCGGAAAGCTTCGGTCTGGATCGTACGGAAGTTCTTCGTTTGGGCTTTAGCCCGATCTACGCGAAACTCGTTGCCGCCCTCGCCGCCGAGCGTCGAATATTTCGAGAACGTCATTTGCTCGACGTAGTCGTCGTAGGGAAGAACCGCCGCAATATGGTCGATCGCGCAAGAGCATTTGTACACGTTGGCGAAGTCGTGACCGTTGTCATCCATGCAGCCGAGCACGTATTCCACGCGCCCCTGAGTGGGGTAATCGTGGCCTTGCGCCGGATTGCCGGCGCCTGGGGCCACGGGATCGGTCGACGGGTCTGTCGCCCATGCAAGCGACGGAGCAAGCACGAGGCAGGCAATCAGCAGCCGCCTGCGACATCTGGAGGTCATGCCGGGTCCTCTCCAAAAGGGTAATTTCTCGGTTGAATGAAGGAGTGGGGCGGGCCGCATGTCACGAATGACTTTGGCGGCTCCTTCCAGACCTGCTCGTTTTTGACACAACGCCATAGAGCTGCGCCGCGCTTCAGGCCGCCGCAAATGGATGCGCGACGGAAGATTTCTTCGCAACCACATCGGCAGCGCTTGGTTCACCGGCAACCGCGCGCTGGATCGCTTCACGGGTAGCCTTGTAGTTGTATTCCTGGATCTTCTTGTCGTCGTCGGCTTCCCAGTGAATGAATACGCCCACGCATATAAAAACGTCGTCGGCTTCGTCCTTCGGAATCGTGCCGTCTTCAACGCTATCCGCGACTGCGAGCGCGACAGCATGCTGGGCAGGACCGAACATCTGCACGGCCTGCTTTGCACCCTTGATGGTTACCTTATTGAACATCACCGTATTCGGACGGGTGATGAGATTGGGCGCGACGACCGCCAGCAGCGACGTGAAGCCGTCCTTGTTATTGGTCAGGGCGTGGCAAAACGCGGTTTCGACAGCAGAACCGCGCGGTCCAATCAGCAAGTCGATATGAGCGACCTCGTTGCCGTCGCCGACTAGCGACTCGCCTACCATGACGCGGTTGATTTTGGCCATGCTGTTCCTCCAGTGATTGGATATTGAATGTGCCCGCTTGGCGGGCGGCACGCGAACGGCGCGGATCGACGACGCCCGGTGCTGGTTGAGAACCATGGCTGTTCCTATCATGTTCCGTGCCAATGGCAGGCTTGTCGCCGCAGTGTCGGGCGCAGCCGCGTGCTCAGGTGCGCTCAGGTGCGCTCAGGTCTCGTCCAGGATGCCGTCGGCGACGCCGGCGACGAACAACGTGGCGACCGTGAGATCCGCGCTCGTGCCCGGGTTGATGCCTTGCGCCTTGAGTTCGGCGTCCCACTCGCCGAGGGCAAGCAGTTCGTTCGCGACTGTGCCGTGAGCCAGCGCGCGATGCATCGCGTCCTGACGCTTGCGTGCCTCCCGCGTGACACTCTGCGCCACGGGCAGGCCGTGCTTGCGCACAATGTGTGAATCGGGCCAGCCGCTCAGGAAGGCAAGGAACACGTCAAGCGTGAGCGCCGTGGCCGGTTGCGAATGTCCTGAAGGTTGAGCGCGGCGCACGGTTTCAAGGCCCGTTTCGAACACGTCGCGAAATCCATTCGCATACTGGCGCGCGATGCTGTCGCGGTCGGCAGCCAGCGTCATCGCGGTGCGAAGATCGACGCTCGGCAAGTCATGGACCGATTGTTCGGGTGCGTCGCCCAGGCCGCCGGGATTCGCGAGCGCGATTGCGCGATAAGCGGCGCGGGTATCGTCGAGATCGAGCGTGGCCAGTACCCGTTGCGTTGCAGTGCGCCATGCGCCGGCAGAGAGGCCGGCGTCGGCGCGAGGGTCATCCGCGTGGATCTCGAGCGCGGCGGCAAGTGGCGAGACCAGCAACACGATGCCGAGGTTGGTATTGCAGCCGGCCGCCTCGCGCGTGCGGCTGACCGCGTCGAGCATGCGCATGCCGACCCTCGCGCCGGGCGCGAACAGCGCATTCGCCGCGGCGTCCGCGCTCGCGATGAATTGGGCGGCCGTCATGCCGTGGCCCGGGTAGCCGACGCTGACGTTGCCCGGCTTTGCGGTTTCTACATCGAGCCGGCAAGCCCGTAAAAAGGCCGCTCTTGCCTTGGCGAGGGTGAGGGCGCTATCGCAAGACATTGCGGGTCTTGAGAGCCGCCGGCGCGTGCGCCGCGAGCCTGCGCTCAAGCAGGTCGTCAGCGAGCGCGGCGGCTATGTCGAGATCCGTCACCGATTGCAAGCCTCGCCATGCCGCCACGCCGTTGACTTCGAGCACCAGCGGCCGTTTTTCATCGTCGCCGTTACCGGACGCGCGCGGAGAAGGAATCAGGTCGACGCCCGCATAGTCGAGGCCGAGTGCGCGGGTCGCTCGCTCGGCGGTGTCGGCGAGGACGGGGTCGAGCGGCGCGCGCTCGCATGTCGCCCCTTGCGCGAAGTTATGAATCCAGCCTTTGCCGCCCACGCGCCGCATGGCCGCGACCGCCCTGCCGCCGATCACGAGAACGCGCCAGTCGAAGCCCGGCCGCGCGGTTTCCACATAGCGCTGCAGATAAGCGACTTGCCCGGATGCCCGCAATGACGGCAACGGCGCGAGCGTTCCGTCACGACGGTTGGCTCCTAGCCGTCTCAACCCCTTGCCCTGCGATCCAAACAGCGGCTTGAGCACGACCCGGCGGTTCGCGGCCGCCTCACGCATCAATACCCGCTGCGCGAAGGCTGCCGATTCACCTGCCCACGTGGCGGGCGTCGGCACGCCATGCAGGTTGAGTAGAAAACTGGTCATCGATTTATCGACGCTGCGCTCGATCGCGCGCGCGTCGTTGTAGACCGGCACGCCGCATTCGCGCAGCGCGTGCAGGATGCCGAGCCGCAGCGTGACCTGCTCGAACGTTCCGCCCGCGATGCCGCGTACGAATACCGCATCGGGCAGGTCGTGCCCGAAGCCCGGGATCGCGAGACCGTGAGCCGCCCACGTGGTGTCGATCCGGCATTGCGCCAGATCCACGCAGCGCGCGTTTACGTCACGCGCGAGGAACGCTTTCTTCAGGCGTCCGGTGTGCCAGCCGGTTTCGTCGGTCATGATGGCGACCCGAAGTCCGATGCTCATGGCGGCTGCCCTGCGCCGGATTGCGGCGCTGACGTGCTGCTCCACTGGGTGTCGAGCAGCGCCATGTCGAGCTTGCCGCCGTGATAGGTCGTGCCGCTTTCGAGGCTGCTGACCCACACTTCGGCGGGCGCGAACAACGCGGGGTCGATCTGATAAAAGTCGTAGTTGAACGATGTGAAGATATCGGCGAAAGGACGCCCGTAATCGCGCGCATTCGATGACGGTAATTCCGCGGCGAGCCGTTGTGCGACGGCGTCGCTTTTCACGCTCAGGTGCACACGGCCGCCGTAGAGAATGGCGTCGTTGGTGCGGCCCATCGCCTGGATCGCGTCCGGCGCGGGCGGCGGTAAAGGCGCCGAGCCGCTGCCCTCGATGATCTCGCCGAGGTCCACGCCGAGCACATGCGTCTTGTGCAGTGCAACCTCGACCACGCGTGCGACGACCTGCACCGTTCCCGCGACAGAGTGTGTCGGCGTGACAATGAGCGTGAGTTTGTCGGGCGCCAATGCGCAGTCGCGCAGGATCTTGTCGATCACGACTGGCGGCGGCAAGCGGTCCACTTCCAGCACGAGCGCGCCGCGATCGTGGCGGTCGCGATAGCCGAGTTCATCGAAGAGCGTTTCCTTGCCCGCCAACGCGCGCGCCGGGCCTGATCCGAGCGAGAAGAACTTTTTGCCGCTGGTTTGTTCCTTCGTCGCCGACAAGCTCCAACCCGCGTATTGGCTGCCAAGGCAGGCGAGCACGGGTGACGACGTATGGACCTCGATCATGCTCGGCCAGAGCGGATTGGCGTCGAGACTCGTGCGTACCGCAACCCGCCCGAGACCGCCCATGCACAGCCGCGCGATCAGCACGCCCGCTTCGATGCCGCCCGTGGCGTCGATACCCGCGTCGACGATCACCGTGCCGTCGGGCGTGCGCGAAACGGCCAGGCGCAGCCGCGCGGCATGGTCGACAAGCCGGCTGGCGAGCCGCTCGCTCAGCGCGTTGACGCTGACCTCAGGCGGAGGAAGAGATGACGGCATCAGTGTGCTCATGGCAGGTTTTGATCCGTTGTAAAACGAGCGCTTCGCGGCGCTCGAGTTCGTCGCGGACGGCGGAGGTGGAGGACTGCGTGACGACTAACGTGCAGACCGGCTCGCCCGCGCCGATTTGTGCGCCGGGATGCGGCACGTCATGGCACGCAGGGTCGGCCAGGCAGGCATTGCTGAAGGGACCGGAGATAACCAGGTTGCGCGGCGCGAACACCACGCGCTGACCGGCTTTTGAGCGCGTTGCAGCGGGGAAGGGGGATGAGGGCGGAGGTAAGCGGCCATCTAGACACGCATCGAGATGACACGCGATCAAACCACGCGGCCATGCTTCGGGCGCGGCGGTCTCGTAGAGTGTCATCGTCGATGAAGGGCGCGCATTGATCTCGAGGACCTGGACAGTGTCGCCGTCCAGCAGGAAGTCGATGCTGTTCAGCCCTGCGAGGCCCGTGTTCGCCACGATCGCGCCGATTGCCGTCGTGACGAAGTCCATGACGGGCGGCGAGACCTCGGCGGGACCGATCGACCCGGTGTGCAGGAACGGCCGGTTGCCCGCGGCTTGGCTGAGCTGCTCTGCAAAGCCGATGACGGACGCTTTTCGCCGTGCGGCGACAAACAGCGCGGACATCGAACGTCCTGCGGCCAGGCGCTGGAAATAGCCGTCGGCCGCCGGTTTGTTCGACATCGAATCAAGTGCTTCAATATGCATCCCGCCGCAGCCGTCGGCGCGTTTGAAGAGCCAGCCGGCGGGATCCGGGGGAGGTAGGTGGGAGACCTCCGGATGGGCGATGCCCAGGCGATCGAGCAGCGCAAAAAACCGGCGCGGCTCGCGCACGGCCGCGGTTGCTTCGGCGCTGTTCCCTATCAGGCGCGGCAATCGCCGTGCGCTGCACAATTCCTGCATCAGCGGCTCGAGTCCGCTGCTCGTCACGAAGCCGAGCATGCGTGGCAGCCGCGCCGTACGCTCAAGCGCGTCGAAGAGCCGTTGAGGGTCGATCGACAAACCCTCGCCGCCGATATCGAACCATAGCGGCGCATAACGCCGCGTGTCGCGGTCGCCGAAGATATCCAGCGCGGCCACGTTCAGCCCCGCGCGCCGCGCGGACTGCGCCAGCATGCGCGCCGACAACCCGACGGCGGCGATGGTCGATGCTTGCGCGCAACGGATGCCGGGCGTCATGGACGAACGATGCATCAGGCGATGCCGCCGACGATCGCGCGGGCTTCGTCGAAGGCTTCGGGAAAGCCGAGATAGACCGGCTTGCCGCCGGTGCGCATCCGGATGAACAGGCGATGCTCAACCTGGTATTTGACGTTGCCGATCGCAAGCGCGCCTATGGCGAGCGCGTCTTCGCGCACCGCGCCCGCGAGCGGCTTGCCATCGTCCATGACGTGCACGCCCGCGATGCCTTCGGGCGGCACGGCATTGACATCGGCCGCGATCAGCAAGTGTTTTGCGACCCTGACGTCGGCGGCGCTCATGACCTGAACACCTGCCACCGCGGTTGCCATCACGACCTCGGCGGCCGCGAGCGCGTGATGCAATTCGTCACGCGTGTGAACCGAGACGCCGGTGGTCGCGATGTCAAAGCGCTGGTTGACTTCGTCACTCACCTGGGTCGCGCGGGCGATGTCCGAATGGCTCGCTATCAGGACTTGCGCACCCAGCGACGCGGCCATGGCGGCGGCCACGCGACCCACCGCGCCGGTGCCCCCGAGAATCAGTACGCGCTTGCCGCCGAGTTCCGCGCCGTGGCCCGCTTTCAGGTGACGTTCGACGAGCGCGACGAGCGCGGCGGCGGTCGTGTACGAGCCGCTCGGATCGGCAAATACCGAGACTTCGAAGGGCGGGACCATTGCATGGCGCGCGGTGTCGAGCATGTCGGCGGCGAGCATGACGTCGCGTCCGCCGATGAAAATCCCCGTGCGCGACACGCCTTTGGGACCGCGTGAAAAAATCGCATCCTGGGTCAGCGTGACGACGTTCTCCGCACGGACATTGCAGTAGGGAACAATGACCTGGTAACCGGCATCGGCGGCCATGTTGACATCGAAGGGACTCATCTGCGGCGTGGCCGTCAACATGTGCAGGATGTAGGGCCTTTCTGTGGCTTCGGACATGGCGATGGACTCGTTTCCGGTTGATGGCGGTTCAATGGGCCTTGGGCCCCTGGGTCTGTGGATCGATACCCGCGGCGCTTAAGGGAGATCGCTTGTGCAGCGTTGCAGGCCACCGGCATGAATGGACGCGCCGCGATTGTTCGCCGCCGCCACCGAACACACGATGCCGGGGATGCCGCGCGCGGCGTTCATCGCGGCGGCGAGCGCCCGCTCGGCATCCTGGGCGCTGTGCACGAACGCGAAACCGGTGGGTCCCCACGATGTCTGGCCGATGCCCGCGCGATGTTCCGTGGCGACGGCAGCCGCGTCGAGTGTCGCCGCCACTGCGGGGCTCGAGAAAATACCGCCTTGAGCGGGCGCGAAATATTCGCCGATAGTCTGCTGCAATTCGCCGATACCTCTCGCGAACGCATCGAAATCATGTTCCGCGATGCCGGGCAGCACGAGCATGAGCACGAGGTGACACAGGTGTGCGGCAAGCTCTTCCGGGAATGGAGCGAGGGTCGCGAGCGCTTGCCGTTCCTCGTCGCCGTGAAGGCCCTCCTGACGGGTGTCGTCGACGAGCAGGATGCGCCAGGTGTCGGGAAACGGCAGGCGTGTCAGGATCGATGGCACGCGGCGAGGCGGGTGGGATCCATGGCCGGCGCCGGGGCCGCTGTCCACGATCAACCCGCCGTGATCAAAACCGAGCATGCCGATACCCGAGCGCGCGCCGCGTCCGAGCAGCCGTGCGAGATCGGCGGTGGGCACAGGCCGTCCCAGCAATCTGACGAACGCGGTGCCGACCGCCAGCGCGAGCTGCGTGCCCGAGCCGAGGCCCGCGTGCGCGCGAGGGGCGCGCCGGACGTCGATCAGGACCGGCCGTCCGCCGTAGGCGTCATGCAGCAAGCCCAGATAGTGCGTGATGCGCTCGCGCTGTGCGTCGGTGTGTGCGCCGAGTACCTGCGTCTCGTCGGCGTAGCGTGCGGTGATCCGCGTACCGGGTGCGTCTATTGTCAATCCGACGCTGCCGAATGCGCGCCCGAGCGACCCGCTCGGGTCGAGAAAACCCAGGTGCAGGCGAGCGGGGGCATCGACCGTCACGGTGGAAAGCGGCGCGGCGGTATCCGTCGAATGGTCCGACTCATGGTCCGATTCACGGTCCGATTCACGGTCCGATTGCTGATCCAGGCGAAGCTGCATCGCGAGTGTCCCTGGGTTCGATGTCGTGGTCAAAGCCGTGGCGGTGAAGCCGGGTGCGTGGCCTTCAAGGCAAGAGCCGTACCAACGGATTCACGGACCCGCTCAGGCCTTCGGTGCGTCGTACTTGATATAGCGGAAACGCTGGTCGTCGCGAGGGGTGCCCTCCAGCGGCCCCCCTTCCAGTCCCGGTTGCCACTGGATCACTTCCTCGATCTTGGTCGCGAGCGCGAAATCCTTGTCGGTGATGCCTTTGGCCGAATGCGTCTTCAGTTTCACGACCACGAATGCATACGACACCGTCAGGTCCGGGTGGTGCCACGCCGCTTCCGCGAGATGCCCGACGGTATTCACCACCATCAGCGTGCCCTTCCATCCCTCCGTCTTGTACTTGCGGCGCAGCCAGCCGTCCTCCATGTACCAGTGCTGGAGCGCGCCGGTGAGACGCTGCTGGATTTCATTGTCGGAGTAGACCCTCTCGGGCTGTGTGCTGGCCATGGCGATACCTCCCTACACTCGTTCATAGAGAACCTCAACCGAAGTTCAACTTGCAAAGCCGTGCAAACACCGCGCCAGCCCGTGTAACAGCCCGCGCGAAGACCACGCCTCGCAAATGAACAACGCCCGCGCGCCGCGCGTTGCTGCAGCGCACCGCCTGCCTCCCCGGGAACACTGAGCTGCAGCGCCTTTCAGACAGGGGTGTGTATCGTGTATCGCGTGTATCGCGGATTTGACACAGTATGTGTCGTAATCCGAATGAAGCGTCTCACCCTCGCGCCATCGTGACGCTATCCGTCTCCTCAGGATTTTCTCTCCGCGCCGCCGCCGCCGCAACCCGTGCCGCGCCCCGTCAATCTTCGTCCATCTCCGCCGGCCTATTCGACGGCACACGTAATTCCGGCATGGAATATGCAATTCGTCTTCGCAAACAGCAAGCCCGGCATTGACCGGGCGGAGGTTCAACTCGCTGCCCGCACCGGTGAAGGCGCGCCCGGGGCATAGGTGGTCGGGTCATCCCTGAGTCGGACGGCAACACATTCTGGAGGAGACATGAAATTACGCACCCTGGTTCTCGGACTGGCGGTGGTTGCGGTAACGGCCCTCAGCTCTTTTGTTGCACAGGCCGATTCGCAGCTCGACGCCCTGATCAAGAACTCATCGAACTGGGCAGCACAAGCGGGTGATTATTCCAATCACCGCTATAGCCCGCTCAAGCAGATCAATGAAAGCAACGTGGCGAAGCTGCAGGTTGCCTGGACCATGTCGACCGGCGTGTTGCGCGGTCACGAGGGTTCGCCGCTTGTCATCGGCGACACGATGTATATCCACTCGCCATTTCCCAACAAGGTCATTGCGATCAACCTGAAGGACCAGACGTTCATCTGGCAATACGAACCGAAGCAGGACGCGCAGGTGGTGTCGGTGATGTGTTGCGACACGGTAAACCGCGGGCTTGCCTACGGTGACGGCAAGATCTTTCTTCAGCAAGCCGACACGAAGCTCGTTGCGCTGGACGCAAAGACCGGCGACGTGAAATGGACCGCACAGAACGGTAATGCCAAGGCGGGCGAGACCAACACCAACGCGCCGCATGTATTCGGCGACAAGGTGCTCACCGGCATTTCAGGCGGCGAGTTCGGCGTACGCGGGCGGCTCATTGCCTACGACATCAAGACCGGCAAGCCGGTCTGGACTGCCTACAGCACGGGTCCGGACAACGAGATGCTGATCGACCCCGACAAGACCATGACGTGGGCCGACGGCAAGATGGTGCCAGTTGGCGCGGACTCCTCGCTCAAGACCTGGAAGGGCGACCAGTGGAAGACCGGCGGCGGTACGACCTGGGGCTGGTATGCATGGGACCCGAAGCTGAATCTTGTCTACTACGGCACGGGAAACCCCGGCACCTGGAACCCGACGCAACGACCCGGCGACAACAAATGGTCGATGTCCATCTTCGCCCGCGACCTGAACACGGGACAGGCGAAATGGGTCTACCAGATGACGCCTCACGACGAATGGGACTATGACGGCGTGAACGAAATGATCCTTGCCGACCTGCCTATGAACGGCAAGAAAGTGCCGGCAATCGTCCACTTCGACCGTAACGGCTTCGGCTACACGCTCAATCGCGAAACAGGACAGTTGCTGGTTGCCGACAAGTTCGACCCGGCAGTCAACTGGGCTGACCGCGTGGACCTGAAGAGCGGTTTGCCGATCCGCAACGCGGCTTACTCGACTCAGGCGGCCGGTCCCGACCACAACGTGAAGGGCATCTGTCCGGCGGCGCTGGGCTCGAAGGACCAGCAACCGGCGGCCTACGATCCGAAGAGCAACCTGTTCCTCGTCCCGACCAATCACGTATGTATGGATTACGAACCGTTTGAAGTCGAATACGTTTCCGGCCAGCCTTACGTGGGGGCCACGTTGTCGATGTATCCGGGTCCGAACGAGAAGGGTGCGATGGGTAACTTCATTGCCTGGGACGCCAGCAAGGGCCGGATCGCGTGGTCCAAGCCGGAGAAGTTCTCGGTATGGTCGGGTGCATTGGCGACCGCGGGCGGCATTGCCTTCTATGGCACGCTCGAAGGCTACCTGAAGGCCGTGCGTATCTCGGATGGCAAGGAGCTTTGGAAGTTCAAGACACCGTCCGGAATCATTGGCAACGTGTTCACGTATGAGTATCAGGGCAAGCAGTTTGTCGGCGTCTATTCGGGCATTGGCGGATGGGCGGGTATCGGCATGGCGGCAGGCCTTGAGAAGTCCACGGAGGGTCTGGGCGCGGTCGGCGGTTATCGCGAACTTGCGAAGTACACGGCGCTTGGCGGCACGCTGTTCGTGTTTGCCATCCCGAGTTGACAGGGGCCGGAGCTTCAGCCTCTTCCAGCCGGTCGTCACGATTCATCAAGAGAGCTTGACGACACGCGCCGGCCGCCCCTGCATGACAGAGGCGGCCGGCCGGGTCCCGGGATCCGGCACCAATGGTTCCAACCCGGCACCAATCGTTCCAACCCTGCGCCAATGCGTGCAAGACGTATGGTGCAGCACGTTCACACCGAAGGAGACACGCGCAATGAAAGGCCGAATACTCTTGCCGCTGGCGATAGCCCTGGTGACGTTACCCGTTTCATACGCCCAGACCGATCCAGCGCAGATGAAGCCGGTTGCTTACCAGGTTGTCGACGGTAACAAGGTTGATAACAACACGTTGCAAGGTTGGCGGACCTGGCGGGCGCTTGACTGTGAACGTTGTCACGGCGCGCAGCAGCAGGGCATGGTGGGGCCGTCGCTGATCGATGCGTTCAAGACCCTCGATCCGACGGAGTTTCACCGGACCGTGTTCGGCGGACGTCTCGATAAGGGTATGCCCGACTTCAGTTCCAGCAACATGATGCAGAAGAATTGGCAGAACCTTTTTGCGTATCTGAAGGGGCGTTCCGACGGCAAGATCAAGCCGGGTGACTTGCAGGCGATCGATGCCAAATAATATCCACGCTGAACATCCACGCTGCCCGAGCGTCGCTGACGTTGGCGCCTGTACATGCTTTACCGGAGGGGACTGATGTCTGACGCTTACGTCGCTTGTGTCGCTTACTCAAGGCTTGGCGCGTTCGCGCGCAAAGCGCTCGCAGCAGCTTGCATGGCGCTTGGGTTCGGTACCGCCCATGCTGACGGTCCCGCGCTGCCGCACAACGACGGAGCCGACGGCGTGCTGCGTGTATGCGCGGACCCCAACAACATGCCGCTCTCGAATGACAAGGCAGAGGGTTTCGAAAACAAGATCGCGGCTCAGATGGCGAGCGACTTCGGCTACAAGATCGAATACACGTACTTTCCGCAGCGCATGGGCTTCATCCGGCACACGCTGCGCGAGAAGATACCCGACACGGAAGACTACAAGTGCGACGTGGTGATCGGCGTGCCGAAGGGATACGACATGACGTCGACCACGCGTCCCTGGCTCCACTCCACTTACGCGATGGTCTTTCCGAACCGCCCCGAATTCTCATCGATCAAGACGCCGTCCGATCTCCTCAAGCTACCGCCCGACCAGTTGCATAAACTGCGTCTCGGGATCTTTTCCAATACGCCCGCTGTCGATTGGCTCCTTGGCAACAACCTGATCGAGCAAGCGGTGTCGTATAAGGTGCAAAGCGGCGACCCCGCGGAATTCCCGGGCGAGATGATCCAGCGCGACATGTCGGCGGGTAATGTGGATGTCGTTTTCTTGTGGGGACCCATTGCCGGTTATTTCGCGAAGCAAGCCGGCGACAAGGTCAGGTTGGTGGCCTTCCCTCCAACGCCGGGAGTACGTTTCGACTATGAAATATCGATGGGCGTGCGTTATGGCGAAGGCGCGTGGAAGACGAAGGTCGACCAGTGGATCGGGGCGAACCAGGGCAAGATCGACAAGATACTGACGAGTTATGAGGTCCCGTTGCTCGCTATCAGCGAGCCCCCGGCCGCACAGGCCAACGCGAAATGAGAGCGTGGACGCGCATGGCAAGACTGCGGGCAAGTTGGGTCGCCGCCGTGGCCAGTGTCTTGCTGGCTGCTTCCGGCCATGCGGTTGCGGCGGATGCTTCCAGCGCGGCAAGCCCGGCAAGTAGCGCCAGTCCCGAGATCGCGCCGGCCGAGCGGCTTCTTTTCCTGTCGACGCACCTGAAGGGTATTCAGCCGCAAACCGAACTGGACTACGCTGTCGAGCGCACCGGACCGCCGGCGAGGGAGAAGGATACCGTCAAGGTCCTGGTAGTCAGCGCCGACAACGCCAACGGCGACGCGCTGGTGAGCGACCATGGCGGCAAGGTCGAGGTGCCCGGTGAAGGCCTGCCGTGCAATCCCGTGATCTTGTATTTCCTCGAGCGTGACATTGCGGAGATGGAGCAGTTGACGGGAGGACAGCGCCGCTATTTCCAGCGCCGCGTACGCCTGGCGCTGGCGGCCAGCCCGCCGATCACGCCGGTGACCGGCGACGCGCAAGGCCAGAAGGTCCGGGCGAAGCAGATCGTGATCCAGCCCTATCTAGGGGATCCGAATGGCGCGCGCTTTCCTCAGTACATCGGCAAACGCTATACCTTTGTCATGTCGGAAGCGGTACCGGGTCAGGTGCTGCTCATCCGCACGGACGTACCGGGTTCGAACGATGATTTCGCGCATCCTGTACAGAGTGAAACGCTGAGTTATCAGGGCGCGTTGCGCGCCTTGTCCCCGCTGCCCGGCAAGAAGACACCGGACAAGGCCGTGAACGCTCCTCGTGCGAGCCGCTGACACGGTTCTTTCTTCGCGGATGGCTGCGGGTCGCCGACCACACAACCATTCACATTGGAGCCAGTCCATGTTGATCGATACCCAAAGCTACGCGCCCAGGCTAATGGACGCAATAGGCGAACTGGGCGCAAACGCGCCCGCGATGCTGGCCGGATTCGAAGCGCTCGACGGCGCGGCGGCAAAGGACGGCGTGCTCGACGCCAAGACTCGCGAACTGATCGCGCTGGCGGTGGCAGTCACTACGCGCTGCGATGGCTGCATCACGGTGCACAGTGCCGCCGCGGCGCGGGCGGGAGCCAGCAAGGAAGAGGTCGCGGCTGCCCTTTCGGTGGCCATCGCGTTGAATGCGGGTGCGGCAATAGTTTATTCGGCACGGGCATTCGACGCATTCGGGCAGCAGCAGAAGACGGCTAAGTGAACCTGCGCACATGGGTGCCAGACACGTTTACTCGCTTGGCTTCAGAGGTTTGATGAAGCTCGATAGTCAAGCGAGCCGCATAAAGCTGGTTTGCAGGATGGCCGTCTACAGTGAACTTTATTCGCTCGCTGACCTTGCGACAGTTGCAGATATTCGTGATCGCTTGCCGGTATCCGAGCTTTGCGCGTGCCGCCGAGGAATTGCACCTGACGCAGCCGGCGATCTCCATGCAGATCCGGCAACTGGAGGAAGCTGTCGGGCTGCCGCTGTTCGAGCGCGTTGCCCGCAAGCTCACATTGACCGAAGCCGGCGAACGATTGTCGCACCATGCGAGCCGGATTCTCGGAGAAATCAAGGACGCCGAAGACGCGATGTCTTCGCTGTCGATGGCCGACAGTGGTTCGATCTCAGTGAGTATCGTAAGTTCTGCGACCTATTTCGCACCGAAACTACTTGCTGCCTATTCGCGGCAGTATCCGCGCGTGGACGTGCGCTTTTCGGTGGGAAATCGCGAGGTCCTGCTGCGCCAGCTACAGGATAATGCCACCGACCTCGCCATCATGGGCCGCCCGCCGCCCGAGCTCGGCACGACGGCGGAGCCATTGGCTTATCATCCCCACGTATTGATCGGGCCTGTCGATCATCCGCTGCGGGACGCGCGCCGGTTCGACCTGCAGGAGCTGGCGGGCGATACGTTCCTGCTGCGCGAACCGGGGTCGGGAACGCGCGCGGTGTCCGAGCAAATGTTCAAGCAACACTTGTTCACACCGGCGCGCAGCGTGACGCTGGGCAGCAACGAATCGATCAAGCAGGCTGTGATGGCCGGCATGGGCGTGAGCCTGATCTCGTTGCATACCCTCGCGCTCGAGTTGCGTTCGCAGGAGCTTGCGTTGCTCGACGTCAATGGCACGCCAGTCGACCGCACGTGGCAAATCGTTCACCTTCGTTCGAAGCGGTTGTCGCCGACTTGCATCGCGTTCCGGCGCTTCCTGCTCGAACATGCCGCGCCGTTTCTCGAGCGCGAATACGCAGGATTCGCGTTGCGGGCGGGGGAGACGGCGGCCGGGAAAATAATCTTGCGCCGCGCGTCGAAACGCGGTGGCTGACATGAAGCCCTCACTTGCCGGAATACGCTCTGTGGCCCGTACCGGCGTAGATAGATGCACGGAACAGCGGATCGGATGAAGGCCGTGAAGTGCGTGCCGTGAAGCGCGTGCTGTCAACCGCGCCTGTGCAACATGTCGATTGCTTCATCCTTCAGCTTCAGGATATGCGCGCATGCGTATGTCGAGAACGTTTCGATCAGTGCGAACGGCCGCGCCGTCTTCGAGCGGATCAACCAGATGTCGAATTCCATCTTCGGCTCAAATGCGCATACCGCGAACTTGCCGCCGGCATTGTTGTACACGCTGATCGGGTCGACCACCGCCACGCCCACGCCGTTGGCGACGAAGGCGCAGGCGGTCTCTGACTGTCCGACCTCGATCTGGATACGGCGCTCTACGTCCGCTTCCTCGAAAATCTTGTCGATCAGGAAACGCGAATGGTCCTGCGGTCCGAGGGCGACGAATGCTTCGCCATCCAGATCTTTTGCGCGAATCAGGCGTCGATTGGCAAGGCGGTGACCGGTCGGCAGAATGCACACGCCGCGCATGGTGCAGAGGTAGGTGCTTTCCACTTCCGGCCGGTCCCCTGGCAGCACGCTGAATCCCAAATCGACTTGTTGCGTTGCCACGGCGTCGACAAGCGAGCGGGAGCGCATGCTCTCGATGCTGAATTTCACGTCCGGCCGCTCCGCGCAAAAACGCGTGACCACGTCCGGCAGCACGCGCCGCGTCAGTACCGGAAACGAGGCGACACTCAGCGCGCCCCAGGTTTGATCGCGCAAGGCCTTGGCGATATTCGCGACGCGTCCCACTCCAATGAACATGCGCTGCACTTCAGCAAACAGCACGTCCGCTTCGCGCGTGGGCCGCATCTTCGTGCCGGCCCGGGTGAACAAGGAAAATCCGCAACTTCGTTCGAGCTGCGCGATCAGTTGACTGATTGCCGGCTGCGAAACGCTCAGCATGCCGGCAGCCGCGGTGAGGCTTCCAGCGGTCATCACGGCCTGAAACGACTCCAGTTGACGGACATTCACGGCGCCTTCTCCGGATAAGGTCAGCTTATAAGAAGTGAATTTTGTCCTATTTGACGCTGATAGTCACGCGATGAAAAATAGCAGCACGCTACATGCCGCCTGCCGCATGGGACGCCGAATACACCTCATCTGTCCGGGAGAAGTTAATGTCGAAGCCGTCGTGGTGGGTCCGTCTCGTGATGTTCGCGGTTATGTGCAGTTGCCTGGCGGGGGCGGCGCACGCCGACCAGCTGGCGACGGTCAAGGCACGCGGCAAGCTGATTGTCGGCATCCGCAACGATTACGTCCCGTTCGGCTATCTAGACAACAAGGGTCAGGAGATCGGCTTCGAGGTGGACCTCGCCAAATACGTGGCGAAGGACCTGTTCGGCTCGGACACCGCGATCGAATTCGTGCCGGTGGTGGCATCGAACCGGATCGAACTGCTGAACGCGGGGCGCATCGACGTGATCTTCGCGACGCTCGGGAAAAACCCCGACCGCGCGAAGGTGATCGACTTCACCGACCCGTACTACATGATGGCGGGCATGGTGCTGCTCGCGCCGAAGAACACCACCATCGCGAAGTGGGATGACCTGAAGGGCCGCAAGGTGTGCGGCAGTCAGGGCAACATGTACAACCGCGCGCTGCAGGAAAAGCTCGGTGCGGACACCGTGCTCTTCACGGGCACGGCGCAAATGTACAAGGCCTTCGAGGATGACCGCTGCGAGGCGATCGCTTACGACGGCCCGAACCTGACGCTGAAAGTGTCCGAACCGGGCTGGAAAGACAAGGACAAGATCGCGCTGGACGCTTACGACTTTGTGCCCATCGTCGGTGGTGTACGCAAGAATGAACCGGCCTTCCTCGCGGCGCTCAATGGCGCCATCAAGAAAGCGGAGGCCGCCGGTGTCCTCGTCAATGCCGAGAAGAGCTACAACATGGGCACGAGTAAATTCGTGGTCGAACAGCAGACGCAGGCATCGGCCAAATAATCCGGTGAGCCCGATCAGAAGGCGTGCGACGGTAACTCCATGACGCTCGATTTAAGCTGGCTCGCAGATCCGCTCTACCAGACGTGGCTGTTGCGCGGCATCGGCACGACGGTGGCCATGTGCGTGTGCGCGATCGCGTTGATGTATGTCATTGGCATTGTGGGCGCGGCGATGATCTTCTTCCGCGTGCCGGTGCTGGAAACGCTAACGACGGTCGTCGTGGAGCTGTTGCGAAACACGCCGCCGCTCGTGCAGCTCTTCGTACTGTACTTCACGCTCTCCGAACTGGGACTCTCGGTGCACAACCTCGCGACCGGCCAACAGATCCCGGTGTTCAGCGGCTTCACGTGCATGGTGCTGTCGCTTGCGCTCTATAACGGCGGTATTGCGGTCGAGATCGTGCGTTCGGGTCTGCACTCGGTGCCGCACGCGACCGTGGAAGCCGCACGCAGTCTCGGCTACACGCGCCTGCGGACCTTCTGGCATATCCAGTTGCCAATGGCGATGCGCCTGTCCACCGTCCCGATGACGAATAATATCGTCAGTCTCATCAAGACCTCATCGCAGGCGGCGTTCGTCGCGGTGGCCGACGTGATGTACTACGCAACACAGATCTCGCTCGAGAACTTCCGCAATCTCGAAGTGATGCTGACGGTATGGGTCATCTATCTGCTTCTGGCGTCGTTTGCGTCGATTGTGGCGGGGCGCATCGGCAACGCGCTGCGCATTCCGGGGTACGGAATATGAACACGATGAAGCCCGAGACCCGCGCGTTCGTCTACGGCATGGTTGGCGTGCCGCTATTGCTGCTGGCCGCGCTCGTCGCCTCGTACGGCCGGACGACAGGCGAAGCATTCGGCTTGCTGGCCACGCGCAGCGGCATGCTGCTCACCGGCGCGCCCGGCTTTCATGGCTTCGGCGGCGGCTTCAGCGCCAACGTCCTGATGAGCGTGGCGGCGATCATGGTGTCTCTCATGACGGGGGTGCTTCTGTGCGCGGGCACGATCGCCAATGCGCGGTTCATGCGGGCGCTGTCGGTCGGCGTCGTCAATCTGCTGCGCAATACGCCGTGGCTGATCGCACTCTACGCGATGCTGTATCTGCTGCCGTTCTACATACCGGTGTTCGGCATCGTCATTCCATTCTCGCCGTTCGTGAAAGCAGTGGTTGGCCTCTCCTTGCCAGTCACGGCGAACGTGGCCGAAGTGCTGAGGGGCGGTATCGACGCCATTCCGAGCGGGCAATGGGAGTCGGCGCGCGCCCTGGGTTACCGCAAGAACCAGATCCTGCGGTACGTGGTGGTGCCGCAGGCGATTCCGCTGATCCTGCCGAACATGATGACGGTGTTCGCGATGCTTTTCATCGGCAGCAGTCTCGCGGTCGTCACGGGTACGTCGGACGTGCTCTCGGTGGCCAATACCATCACGGCGAGCGACGGTTCGCGCTATGCCACGGCGGTACAACTGTATGTACTGCTACTGTTCTTCCTGTTCGCCTTTCCGATTGCGACACTGAGCCGCCGCCTCGAACGCCAGATGCGAGAAAAGTCATGAACGTGATCCAGCAGAAGGCCCCGTTGATCGAACTCGTGGATGTGCACAAGTCGTTCGGCGGCACCGAGGTGCTCAAAGGGGTTTCGATGTCGATCCGCCAGGGCGAGACCGCTTGCATCATCGGCCCGTCGGGCTCCGGAAAATCGACGCTGCTACGCTGCCTGAACGGCCTGATACCGGTCGATCGCGGCACCATTCGCGTCGGCGCATTCGCCGTCGAGCAGCTACGCCGCGAGCGCGACCTCGTTCCCTTGCGTCACCAGGTGTCCATGGTGTTCCAGCAATACAACCTGTTCCCGCATCGCACGGTACTGGAAAACATCATGATGGCGCCGGTTCAGGTGTTGCGCGAGTCGCGCGACGAGGTCAGGACGCGCGCTCTCGAACTGCTGGCGCGGGTGCATCTGACGGGCAAGGAAGCCGCCTATCCCGCGCAGCTTTCCGGCGGCCAGCAGCAGCGCGTGGCGATCGCGCGGGCGCTCGCGATGCAACCGGCCATCATCCTCTTCGACGAGGTGACCGCCGCGCTCGATCCGGAAATGGTCAGCGAAGTGCTGGCGGTGATCCGCGATCTGAGCCGCGATGGCATGACCTGCGTGCTCGTTACGCACGAGATGCGTTTCGCCGAAGAAGTCGCCGACGTGGTGTTCTTTACCGACCGCGGCACGATCGTGGAGTCGGGGCCGCCCGCCGACATCTTTCATGCGCCAGGCGATCTGCGTCTCAGGAGCTTTCTCGGGAAAGTCCTGTCGCGCACCGCGGCGTAATTCAACCGGAGGACATGTGTCGCCACTCAAGGTACTGGTACCCGACGCGCATCTGCGCGATCTCGACGTTGAACGAAGCGTGACGGGCGCGCTCATCGATTATCAGGTGTACGACGAAACCAATCCGGCCAGCATCCCGGACGATGCCTGGGCATCATGCGACGCGATTCTCGTGTGGCACCGCATGAAGATCACACGCGAGCTGGTCGGCCGGCTCGCGCGCTGCCGGATGATCGTGCGGGTGGGTGTGGGTTTTGACAACGTCGATGTCGAGGCTTGCCGCGAGCGCGGCATCCCGGTGTCGAACGTCCCGAACTACGGCACGACGGAAGTGGCCGATCACGCAATCGCCATGATGCTGTTCCTCGCACGAGGCCTCGGCACCTACGAGGCGCGCCTGAAGGCCGATCCCGAACGCGGGTTCGTAGCCGAGAACGTGCCGGTGGTGCGGCGTCTGCGGGGCAGTACGTTCGGCGCGATCGGCATGGGCCGCATCGGCACCGCGATCGCCCGCCGGGTCGCGTCGCATGACATGCACGTGGTCTATTTCGATCCCCACGTGCCGGAAGGGCATGAGCTAGGGCTTGGCTACGAACGCGTCAAGTCGCTGGACACGCTCCTCGCGCGCGCCGACGTCTTGAGCCTGCACGTCCCGCTGAGCGACGAGACGCGCAACATGATCGGCGATGCGCAACTGCAGGCGATGAAGCCCGGCGGCATCCTCATCAACATCGCGCGCGGCAAGCTGGTGGATGTCGACGCGGTGTATCGCGCGCTGCGCGCGGGACACCTCGCGGCAGCGGGCCTCGACGTCCTGCCGCAAGAACCGCCGGTGCCGGCGCCACCGCTGCTCGACGCATGGCGCGCGAATGAACCGTGGCTTGCGGGCCGGCTGGTGATCACGCCGCATGCCGCGTTCTATTCGGAAGCCGGCTACCTCGACATGCGCACGTTTTCCGCCGAGATGCTCGTCGACTATCTGGTACACGGCCGACTGCGCAACAACGTCAATCCGGGCTGGCAAGACGCCGCGTCCTCAACCCCTCGATAAAGCGACCTCCATGGCTTATCACCAGATCGACATCAGTTTCCCCTTGCTGGCTCCCGAAGTATTGGCGCACTGGCGCCAGATCCCGGCGGCGGTGGCCTCCGACTGCATGAACCGCACGCAGGTCATGGTCTCGCCGATCAAGCCGATTTTTCTGGGCGCGCGGCTGTGCGGCCAGGCGCGCACCGTCGTGACGATGGTCGGCGACTGCGGTCCGATCTGCAATCTGATCGGTAGCGCACGGCCCGGCGAGGTGCTGGTCGTCGATGCGGGCGGTGCTGAAGACGTCGCCGTGTGGGGCGGCGTGATGACCGAGGAATCGATGCAGCGAGGCCTCGGCGGCGCGGTGATCGACGGCGCGATCCGCGATGTGGCCGACATGCGGCGCCTGCAATTTCCGATGTTCTGCCGCTCGATCGTGCCGCGGGGTCCGCATCACGGCTTTGGCGGCAACGTGGACACTACGATCGCGGTGGCGGGCGTCCCCGTCAATCCGGGCGACATCGTGCTTGGCGACGACGACGGCGTCGTGATCGTGCCGCTTGCGATCGCCGGCGAAGTGCTCAAGGCGGCGCAAGCGCATTTGCTCAAGGAGGCGCAATGGATCGATGGAATTCGCAGAGGCGTGTCGATCAGCAAGATGTTCTCGCTGCCTCAGGCGCAGGCGCAGGCGCCGGCGCCGGCGCCGGCGGACGACCCGCTGTAGCGATGCATGCGCGCGTGGCCGAGGCGACAAAGCTGCCCGCGCGCCTGCGCGACGTGTTGTGCCTGAACGATTTCGCGAGCGTGGCGAAACGCAGGCTGCCTGCCGCGATGTATGCGTACGTGTCCGGCTGGTCTGAGGATGGCGCCGCGCACCGACGCAATCTGCGTGGTTTCGAGACGCGCGCGTTCCTGCCGCGCGTGCTGGTCGACATCGAACGGCGCGACTTGCGCACGACCCTTTTCGGCGTCGAGTATGCGAGCCCGTTCGGCATCGCGCCGATGGGCTTCAGCCGGATGGCGGCGGCGCACGCGGACGAGGTGCTGGCACGCGCCGCCGCGCACGCCGGCGTGCCGTTCATCCTGAGCGGCGCGTCGCTGACGCCGCTCGAAGTGGTGCGCGCGGCGGGACCCGCGAGCTGGTTTCAGGCGTATCTCCCCGGCGATCAGGCGCGTATCGATCCCATGCTCGACCGCGTTGCGAAGGCCGGTTTCGACACGCTGGTGATCAACGTCGATACAGCCGTACACGGTCAGCACGAACACGCGGAGAAGCAGGGTTTCCGCTCGCCAGTCAAACCGAGCGCGCAACTCGCATGGCAGGCGCTGAGCCGGCCATCGTGGTGCTGGCGCGTGCTGGGTCCGAGCCTGCTCACGAACCGGCCGCTGCGTTTCGAGAACATGGACGCCGTGGCGGGGCCGCCGGTGTTCTCGCGCACGCTGGTGCGTGACATCGGACGACGCGGTGCGCTCAGCTGGGCCCATATCGATCACATCCGGCGGCGCTGGGCGGGGCGGCTGGTGTTGAAGGGCGTGCTGTCGGCCGAGGACGCGGTGGTGGCCGAGCGCGCGGGTGTCGACGGCATCATCGTGTCGAATCACGGCGGCCGTCAGGTGGATTGCGCGATCGGTTCGCTCGACGCGCTCGAAGCGATCGCTGCACGCGTCGACACGCTCGTGCTGATGTACGACGGTGGGGTGCGGCGCGGCTCGGACGTACTGAAAGCGATCCGCTGCGGTGCCCGTTTCGTGTTCGTGGGGCGCCCGTTTCTGATGGCGGCCGCCGCGGCGGACGCGGCGGGCGTTGCGCACGCACTCGCGATGCTCAAGCGCGAAGTCAGCACGAACATGGGGTTGCTCGGCATTAACCGGATCGACGAAGTCCGGAACCTGGAACTGTTGCGCGACTGATTCGCCGTGCGCGCCGGCGAGGCGAGGCGGCGCAGCGCTCCTGCTGGTTCACTTACGAAGAGGCAACGCATGAACAAGCCAATCCGGGTGCTTACGCCCACTTGCACGCTCGGTTATGGATTCGCCGACGATGCGTTCGAACGCGCGATGTCGATGCAGCCCGATGTCATTGCCGTCGACGCGGGATCGACCGATCCGGGACCGCATTATCTTGGCTCCGGCGAGGCTTTGGTGTCGGAGATCAGCATCCGCCGCGAACTCACGCAGATGATCCTGGCGGGACGCAAGGCGGGCATTCCGGTGATCGTCGGCAGCGCGGGCGGTGCGGGCACGCGCACTCACGTGGATGAAGTGGTGCGGATCGTGCGCGAGATCGTCGCAGCGCATGCGCTGAGCGTGCGGCTTGCATGGATCTACGCGGATATCCCGACGAGCGTGGTCGCGGATTCCATTGACTGCGGCGAGGTGCGTGACTTCGAGGCTGGCTGGGAACTGAGCGCCGACGAGGCGCGCTCAAGCGATGCGATCGTCGCACAGATGGGACACGAGCCGATCGTCGATGCGCTCGAACATGGCGCGGATGTGATTATCGCCGGGCGCGCCTGCGACGATTCCGTGATTGCCGCGTTTCCGATCTGGAAAGGCGCTGATCCGGGGCTCGCCATTCACATGGGAAAAATCCTCGAATGCGGCGCCTTTTCCGCCGAGCCTCACGGCACGGACGTGATGATGGGTACCATCGACGCTGAGGGCTTCACGCTCGAACCGGGGAGCCTCAGGCGTCGTGCGTCGCTGACCTCGGTGGCCGCCCATACACTGTACGAACGCGAAAATCCGTTCCTGCAGGCGGGTCCCGGCCATGAACTCGACCTGTCGGCGTGCGACTTCACGCAGATCAGCGAGCGCGAAGTGCGCGTCACCGGCTCACGCTTCATCGGCTCGGACGACTACTGGGTCAAGCTCGAAGGTGCGCGCCGGCGGGGCTATCGCACGGTCACGGTGGCGGGCGTACGCTGCCCTACGATGATCGCGCGCATCGACACGCTGCTTGCCGATGCGAAGTCCGCGGCGCTCGCCTACTTCGACGCACCGGACCTCGACGTCCAGTTTCACGTTTACGGGCGAGATGGTGTGATGCGTGGCCTCGAGACCGTGCGCAAGCCGGCGAGCCATGAACTCGGGCTCGTCATAGACGCGGTCGCGCACGAGCAGTCGCTCGCGCATGCCGCGGCGCACTTCATCAGCGGTACGCTCCTGCATGTGAGCTATCCGGGGCAATACAACACGGCGGGAAACCTCGCGTTTCCGCACTCGCCGTCGGAAATCGACGCGGGGCCGGTGTATGAGTTTTCTGCCTACCATCTGTTGAAAGCGGCATCTCCGACAGCTCTGTTTCCAATCCAACACGAGGTGCTCACGCCATGACGTCCGTTCCGCTTTCGTCACTCGCAACGGTGATACGCAGCAAGAACGCCGGTCCCTTTCTGCTCACGTTTGACGTAATGTTCGAGGATGCGGCCCATTTCGACACCGCCTGGAAGTCGGGGCGCTTCAACAAGGCCACAATGGCCGAATTATTCGGCGTGACGGAAAGCGCGATCACGTCGATCTTCGCGGTGCCGCGTGGGCAGGCGATCAAGGTGACGATGCGCCGGCAACTGCCCCAGGGACGTCTCGGCGAATCCGACATGTACGGCTGCCAGCAACACGCGCCGCTGCTCGACCTCGCGATTCCGTTGTCTCGGTAATTAACGCCTGGCGGACCGACACTACCGCTTTATGCGTGCAACACCACGCTCTGAAGTGTACGCACGCTTCTTAGCTCTGTTGTCTGTGCGTTGCAATCAGCGCGGTCACGGCTAAAATGCGGTTTTAGCCCGGAATACGTGAATGTCTTTTGCCTCGCTTGGCCTGATCGATCCCTTGCTGCGTAATCTGCAGGACCTCAATTACCAGACACCTACGCCAGTGCAGGCCAAGGCGATTCCTGCTGTGCTCAGTGGCAAGGACGTCATGGCCGAGGCACAGACCGGTACTGGCAAAACGGCGGGTTTTGCGCTGCCGCTATTGCAACGGCTGGTGCAACACGGCCCGGCGGTGTCCAGCAACCGCGCGCGCGTTTTGGTGCTGGTGCCCACGCGCGAACTGGCCGAACAAGTGCTGCAAAGCTTTATCGATTACGGCAAAGGCCTCGACTTACGATTTCTGGCCGCCTACGGCGGGGTGAGTATCAATCCCCAGATGATGAAGTTGCGCAAAGGCGTGGATGTGCTTGTTGCCACGCCGGGCCGTTTGCTGGATCTCAACCGCCAGAACGCAGTGCAGTTTGATCAACTGCAAACGCTCGTGCTGGATGAAGCCGACCGCATGCTGGATCTGGGCTTTGAGCGCGAACTCAACGCCGTCTTTGCTGCCTTGCCGGCTCAGCGCCAGACCCTGCTGTTCTCTGCCACGTTTACCGATGATATCCGCGCCATGGCGGCGGCCATTCTCCGCGGCCCGGTCAACATCAGTGTCGGCTTGCCCAATGCCACGGCCAGCAAGATCAAGCAGTGGGTGGTGCCGGTGGATAAAAAGAACAAGCCTGACCTCTTCATGCATCTTGTGGCTGAGAACAACTGGGAGCACGCGCTGGTGTTCGTCAAAACCCGCAATGGCGTGGATTATCTGGCGGCCATGCTGGATGAAGCGGGCTATGCGGTCGACACCATCCATGGCGACAAACCGCAACCCGCGCGCCTGCGTGCGCTGGAGCGCTTCAAGACGGGCGAAGTACGTATGCTGGTAGCCACCGATGTGGCTGCGCGCGGGCTGGATATCGACGACCTGCCACTGGTCATCAACGTTGATCTGCCGATCGTGGCGCAAGACTATGTGCACCGTATTGGCCGCACCGGCCGCGCGGGCGCCAGCGGTGTGGCAGTGTCCCTTGTGTGTGCCGATGAAGCGCCGCAACTGGCCGCGATCGAAGCGCTGATCCGGCAAACGCTGCCCCGTGAAGAAGAGCCGGGTTTTGAAGCCGAACACCGCGTGCCGCAAACTAGTGCGACGGGACAGATAATCAAGAAACCCAAGAAGCCTAAGAAGCCCAAAATGCCGCAAGCTGCGCCGGGCGCTATGCAGGTGCTCAGCAAACAACCGCGCCCGCAAAGTGGCGAGAACAAACGCAAGCCTGCGGTGCAACGCGCTGTGGATGCGGGTAAAGGCACAAGCGTGTCCCCGTTGCGTCCACGAATTCGACCTTCACGTGGGTAGTGAGGTGGTCGCGCTGGCGAAGGCGACCCAAGCCTCAATCGCGCGGGTTTGATAATCGGGGAATCGGGGAATCGGGAAGGAGTGAAACCGGCAGGGAGAGCGCGACAATCCCAGCTTGTAGCTCCTCCCGGCCTGCGGCCGCATGCTTGCGTCACATGCTTTGCTGAGATCGCAGCAGTGGGGCAACAGCAGGTTGCGCCGATTGCAGCAAGCCGGTGGGAGTCACGCTCACCACGCATGATATGTGTGCCGACCACGGATGAGGCTGCGTCGGCGCCAAAGAAGCATTGGCGCTCGTCCGCACTGGCGGCACGTCATTGGTCATGGATGGCATGGGGTTTGCGTAACGTTCTCAATACTCCATTCAGGCGTCGCGGGTCGCAAGTACGACATGTTGCCCGCCATACACCCTGCGTCCGTTCGCGGCACGACTCAACCGTTCACCGACATGTCTGAACAGAAAGCTTTTTATCCGGACCGCTTCAACAATGCGGCGCGGTACTACACGACAGGCCGGTCCAGCTATCCGGCGCTGCTTAGCCGGCGGGTGGCCGACCTGATCGGTCTCGACCGCAATGCCGACGTTCTCGATCTCGGCACCGGTCCAGGGTTCCTCGCGATCGATTTGGCGCCGTATGCGCGTGCGGTGACCGCGCTCGACCCGTCAGCGGAAATGCTCCGGGTCGCGGCCGAAAACGCCGCGCGCGCTGGCGTTGTCATTCAATTCGTTCGAGGCAGTTCCTACGACCTGGACCGTCGTCTTGGCCATTTCAGGCTCGCGACGTTCGGCCGTTCGTTCCACTGGACTGATCGTGTCGAGACGCTCCGCGTGCTGGACGGGCTGATCGAGAGCGGCGGTGCGGTGGCTCTTTATCACACCAGCGTTCCGACAGTCCCTCAGAACGTCTGGTACCCGGTTTTCGAGCGCATTCTTGATCGCTATGGCAATGATGACCCTGCGCGGGCCGAACGAAAGTCGGCCGCTTCCGACGAAACCGTCTTGCTGGATTCGGCGTTCGATCACCTGGAGCGTATTGCGGTGATAGAGCAGCGAATCACGCCACTGGAGCATTTCGTCGATCGAGCGCTTTCGTTCGGGAAAGCCTGGCATGGCGGGATACAGGCGCAGCAGGAACTGGCCGCGGAGATTCGCGCGGAGCTGGCCAGGTACGCGCGCGAGGACGGTGCGATAGAGGAAATCGTTGAGGGACATGCCTTGATCGCGCGGCGCTCGCGGGAGGTATCGGGACGGTCGGACAGTTCGGCATAAGCGGTGCCACGCGTGGCGAACCTGAGCCGGCTCGAACGTAGCCGGCGCCATGATCAAATGTTCTAAAGGAGAATTGCACAATCGCTTTTTCGACGACCAGTGACGACAGCGAAGTGCTCAGTGAAATCAACATCACTCCATTGGTCGACGTGATGCTGGTGTTGCTGGTGACGTTCATCATCACCGCACCGCTGCTCAACAATGCGGTGCGCGTCAATCTTCCCAAGACTGCAGCGACTGCGCCACCCGAGCAGAAGCGACCGGTGACGGTCGGCATCGATGCCAGGGGCGCCGTATTCTTCGATAAACGCGCGGTGGCGCTGCCTCTCGTCGAAACCCAATTGAAAGCGCTCAAGCAAGCCGATCCTGATGTCGCGTTGTCGCTTCAGGCCGACCAGAACGTTCCATGCTCCGCTCCCACAGCATCGGCAGGTATTGTCGCTTGAGCACGCGCCGCTGAGCGCGGGCGTGGCGCTACGCGGCGAACGTACCTGCTGTGGCGTGCGGTCGACGAGCATGGCGCCGAACTCGACATCCTGTTGCAAAAGCGGCGCGACAAGGCCGCCGCCAAACGCTTCTTCAAGCGTGCTGCGTTCGAGCCCGGTGCCGCGCAAGATCGTCACCGATCAGTTGCGCAGCTATCCGGCTGCTACAGCCGAGATCCCGGAGTTTGCGAACGTGACGCACGTGTTCGTCAAAGCGCCAGCTCGGCTGAACAACCGCGCCGAGAATAGCCACCAACCGACCAACACGCGAGCGCGAGCGGCACATGCGCGGCTTTCGCGACCTGAAACGCACGCAGAAATTTCTGTCGTGCTTCGGGCAGATCCGGTAACATTTCGCGCTCAAGCGGCATATGCCGCGCGCTTCACTTTGTCGCAAACAACTCGCCGCCCGGTTCATTGCTTGGCGTGAATTCGCCGAACTCGGCCAAAATCCATCGACCGCTTTCTGACCAGTAGACGTATCTACCGCCGTGCCGTCTCACTCTCGGCAAGTTGACAAAGCCAGTCGCGCCTATTCCTTGCAACCCTCACGTGTGAGGCCCGAACCCGCGATGCATTCCATCGAACCTGTTCCGCTACCGCATGACGGCCCGTCCGATGTTTCGTTGTGGCGGGTCGATTTCGCTTTTGACGCGTCGCTGGAGGATGCCGCCTTTGCAGCGCTCAGCGACGACGAACACGTGAGAGCCGGCAACTTTCGCCGCCACGAAGATGCGCTTCGGTTCGCGTCCGTGCGCGTGGCGCTGCGCGAGCAACTTGCGCGGTATCTCGGCATGGCGGCACACGCGGTCCGGTTCTCGTTAGATGCAAACCGTCGCCCGCATCTGGCCGATTCCAGCATGCTTGACTTCAACGTATCGCATGCGGGCGCACATGGGCTCATCGCGATGTCGCTCAAGCGGCGTGTCGGGGTCGATATCGAGCATCACAGCGATAGATTCGACTGGCGTTCGATCGCGGCATTGACGCTCGACGCACGCGAAGCGGCATGGATCGAGCGCCTCGATACCGCAGCGCAGAGCGCCGCGTTTTACGACGCGTGGGTCGCCAAGGAAGCGCTCGTCAAAACGACGGGCGTGGGCATCACGCGCGGCTTACAGCATCTGGCGGTGCTGCCGCGCGACAGCACGCTGGTGACGCTACGCAATGCGATTCCGGATGACATGCGCGAGATTGCTGCGCGCTGGATCGCCGCGCCAGAAGCTTATTCCGCATGCGTGGCGTGGTCGGCGAAAACCCTCGCATGATAGAAGGAGGACGTGGCGCCCAGTCGTTCGGGTTACTCGTCGCCTGCGAGTAGATGTATCGGATAACTAATTAAATAGGGGTTATTGGTGTGCTGCCGAGAGTTGAGGGTCATTGGTAAAGGAGTCGTGGCGGCCGGTCAGCGGCGAATGTAGCGGCCGCTGCCAGACCCCGGACTATCGGGCGTCAGCGGCCTGTGCCTTGGTCCAGCGCGTAGTGGCACGACGCGCCCGGGGGGAGCAGTTCGGCTCGGCGTGGAGCCGATATTTTCGCTCTTTCTATTCACGATGTGCCATCACCGTGAACGCGGATCTCGCGAAATTTCAGTCATTTCACTCGCGATGCACGCCCGAGTCTGATCACCTCGCGTGGACGCGCCCAATCCGCGTGGCCCGGCAATTCCCACGCAGCGCGCAGCAGGCGAAGAAATCCGGCTTCTCCCTCTGAGATATGCTTGTCCGCATGAATGGCTTCCTTGCATAGCCAGATGATTTCATGCCGCATTTTCCCGTCCTGCACGTCGGCCGCGAGCTGCGCGACGATGACGGGATCGAGCCTGCACGTGTCGCCCCAATTCAGGTAGGCGGCGCAAGTCAGGTCTTCGCACAGCGTCTGCACGACGGCCAGGAACTGACGCGGGCGCAACGACAATCGTTGTTCGATGCCGTGGCGATCGAGCGCTTCGATCTCGTCCGCGCCTACGTGTCCGTCTGACAGTAAGCAGGCCGCGACGATGCGTGCTGCGGCTTCAGGGCTGTCGCATTGATAGTGACGCATGTCTGTTCTCCTTGTCGGTTGATCGTTCACCGTTCGTTGTCGCGCGGCATGACGTTCGAATGCAGATTGAACGGATAGCCTCCGCGTTCGAGATGACGCATGCGGCGTTCGAGGTCCACGAGATCGGACGATGACCCCAGATACTTTTCGCACTTCTCGTAGTGAGAAGGCGCGAACAACGACCCCAGTTTTGCGGAAAGTGCAGAAAACATGATGCGCTCCTTGAGTGGCGCGACGCATGTCGGGCCGGCGGTCCGCATCGTCGCTTCAGTCCTATGCGTGCCAAACGCGTTTTTTCGCGTCTGACTGGCGGTTCGAACTTGAACCTGTGCATCGACGAACGAATCGTAGGCGCCATGAATTAGGAAAAAATGAGCTGCATGCTCAGCACTCCGAGAATGAATCACGTTGTAATCCACCGCCTGTTTCATACAACCGCCGTCGCACTTTCCCTGATCTCGGCTGTGCTGTCGCCGGTGACGGCTATTTCGTGGGCCTTCATCCGACCCGCTGACTCCCGTTCAAACGGTTGCTCATTCTTCGCTAATTCTTCTTCTTTAAAGTGAAGTCCATGGCAGAGAACACCTGACTCACCGAATGAGCAAAAAACACATCTGGAGGGAAATATCATGAAATCGCTGATCCGAACCGTTGCCGTTGCCGTTTCTCTTGCATTCCCGATTGCTTCGTTCGCCCAGTCGAATGAGCTGATGACTCGCGCGCAAGTGCAGGCTCAACTCGCGCCATTCGAACAGGCCAGCTACAACACCGCCGGCGACCATACGCATTGCACCGCGGGAATTCAGGCTGCCGACACAAGCGCCGGCCAGCAAGACGACGCATCCGCCGGTTATGGCGGTGTCGCCGACGGCGCATCGCAAAGCGATACCGGGATTTATTTGTTGAACAACGTCGGCTTGAAGTCGATCTATATCAAGCACTGAGCGATTGTCAAACCAGAGCATTTCTCTATCGCTCGTTGCAAACGGTGGGCGCGCAGCAAAGGCTGCGCGCCTTTGCCGTCGTTCGACGCCAGAAAGCGCCCGGTCGCGGGGGTAGAATCGCTTTTACAAAAAAAGCCCGTCTCTTGCACTGAGTGTCCCGGTGTCCATGCATCACCCGTTGTACGAAACACTTTTTCTGCGTCTCCATGATCAAGTCTCTAAGAAACCAGCTTGTCCTCGCACTTTGCGTGCTGGCTAGCATCGTCGGCGTGGTGCAGGGCGTCAGTTCGTATCAGTTGTCGAAAGCGGGCATGAGCGCGTTGCTCGACCTTCGGCTCGAACAGGTCGCCGTGCGCATGCGCAGCGGCTTCGCGGATTCGCTGCCGGCCATTCCCGCGCGCGGCTCGCAACCGGAGGGCGACATTTTCATAACGATCTGGAAGGGCGATCAGACCACGCCTTACCGGTCGACCGAACCGTCCCTGGCGCTGCCGCGCGAGGCGCCGGCGGGTTTCGTGACCACAGCCGTTGGCGGCGAGGAGTGGCGCATCTACACGCTGCGTGATCCGTCGATGGTGATTCAGGTCGCACAACGCTCGGCTGTGCGGCGCGAGCTTGCCCAGGAACGTGCATTCAATACGCTCTGGCCGATGATCGTACTCGTGCCGCTGGTGTGGATTGCCGTGCTGCTTGTCGTGCGTCGCTCGTTGCGCAAGTTGAATCGTTTGGGTGCGCAAGTGCAGGAGATCGACGTCAGTCATTTTCAGCACTTGTCGAGATCGGGCGTGCCGATCGAAATACGTCCTTTCATCGACTCGATCAATCTGATGTTCGATCGGCTCGCACAATCGATCGAGTCGGAACGAAAGTTCATTTCCGACGCCGCGCATGAACTGCGCACACCGCTCACCGCGCTTCAATTGCAGGCGGACAATCTGCAGCCGCTTATCGTTGCCGACAACCGGGAGCGCTTTCGCGAACTGCGCAGTGGCATCGCACGCAGTGGTGGTCTGATCGCGCAACTGCTCAGGCTTGCGCGTGCCGATGCGGCCTTGCAAGCCGATGCGCTGACGCGCGTGGACGTGGCCGCCGTGGTCGTCAACGCAGTGGCCGAAGTATTGCCAATCGCGATGAAGCGCGACATCGACATCGGCGCTGACGAAATGGACCATGCGTTTGTGTGCGCGGTCGAAGCCGATGTGGGCATCGCCGTGCGCAACCTGGTCAGCAATGCGGTCCGCTACACGCAGGATGGCGGCAAGGTCGATCTGAGCGTGCAGGTACGCGCGGACATGGTGTGGATCGAGGTGACCGACACAGGGCCCGGGATTGCGGAAGAACTGCTGCCACGGGTGTTCGACCGCTTCTTTCGAGCGAATACGCAAATCGAGGGCAGCGGCCTTGGACTGTCGATCGTCAAGGCGATCACGAATAAATATGGCGGCGCGGCGAGTCTTCGGAATCGCCATGACGGGCCGTCGGGAATCGTCGCGTCGATCGGATTTCCGTCAGCATCGTCGGCCTCGTGAACGACTTCATTCGCTTCTGATTTTCTTCTGCCTCGGCGACGATTCCCTCAATCTCGATCTCGACAGGCGCACGCTATGCTGCAATGGCGTGACGTCGATGCTATCGGCGTGGGAATTAGCGTTGATGCTGGCGTTTCTCGAGCGCCCCGCAATGATCCTGCCGGGCGATCAACTGGAAGACCGCTTATACGGCTGGGGTAAGGAAGTGGACCGCAATGCGGTCGACTAGTGGCGCGTCAGTACGCCCACCAGCCCGGACCCCACATGCTCCAGTTCCATGCCGCATTCTCATTCATCTCCGCGTTCATGCGCTCCTGGTTAATCAAGTTTTGCTGGAGCTGTTCCCGCTTGTAGCTATCCCACGCATTCTCGTCGCCAATATAAAGGCAGCCGCATGCATACGGGTCCGCGTAGAGAAAGATAACCTTTCCGTTCTTCGTCTTCTGGACGACGCGATTCGGTGGCAACGTCTCCAACTGCAAGCGTTGTTGATCGGTCGTCACGGGGACGATATGAAAGCCCGCCGCCGCCAGCAGGTCATTTTTCTCGTTGGCTCGTTCAACAGGCGTGGCGCATCCGGACATCAAAATGCTCGTGCTTATTGCGATCACCATAGCGGTCCATCTGAGTTTCATCACTATCCCCTTTTTGGCAGGCAGAACATATGGAACATTCAGGCATGGTGCGCAGAATGCCAGTCGAAAATTAGATGGAAATTACGGATACGCAATACGTTGATTATTTGACTCCCGATCAGAGCGTGAAGTCAACCTGACCGGCAAGCGATCACACGCGGCTGAGGCTGGCGCTTACTACGGGCCGAAGGGGCCCCCGTCTTTGGCGAAGATCGCAGTGCAAGGGCTTGACGCCGGGGCGGCGGTTCGATTATGCGACTGTTCGAACGAGCTTGCGAGCGTGAGCTGGGAGCTACCGTCAGGTTAGCCAGGCCTCATTCAGGCAGCATGGCCGGTGGTTATCCCGCCGCCGCGGAGTGCCTTGCGTGGCGGCTCACGATCTTTGGCAAACGCTACAACGAGCCCATCGTCCCCGTCTGGCCGAAGCGGGACGGCGAGCTAGCTCGTACCCTCGGACGCGACTACTTCACGCGGCTCGGCGCGCTGCGGCGCACGACGTTCTGCAACGGTACCGACCAGTCGTGGATGCACCGGAAAATCCGTTTCATGCACTGCGAAACGTTTGAGCAGTTCCCAATATCCCCCTCGGATCACGAAGCCACCGTTCTTCGTCGCATAAGCATCGCGCCGAATCCGATACGCATGAGGCAGGTGATACCACGGCAGATGCGGCAGATCATGATGTACGAGGTGGTAGTTATTGTTCAGATACAGAAGCCGCATCAGCAGTCCTGCTTCGTTGATGACCGTCCGGTGCTTGGGGTCGCGAACCGCACGATGCTCGTACAGCGATCGAATCATCGCCAGAGAGAGCGCAGGCCATGTCACCGCCAGCAGGTAGTACCACCACGCTATGCCAGCGAAGAGCTGCAACCACGCAAGCAACACGGTTACGAGCGCTGCGTGGATGATCCACGTGGAGGCATAACGCTGGTCGCCGCGCAGCCATTCATTAACAGCCCCCGCGAGCAATGTCACGACGCTCAGCGGCGGACCGACAATCAGGCGGCCAGCGAAACTCTTGCGCATGCGCCATAACGCACGTTGCCATGCCGGTGCATTCATCCATTGTTCGGGGAGCACGTAGTTGCTCTCCGGATCAACGTTCGGCTCGGTGAGACTCTCATCGCGATGATGCGCGATGTGCGTGTCGCGATAGATCGCGTACGGATACCAGATCGCAAGCGGGATACTGCCGAGCAACTTGTTGACGCGGGCGGACCGCGTCGGATGACCGTGGAGCAGTTCGTGCTGAAGCGACATGTGCCACGTGCACAACACGATGAGTAACGGCGTCGCGGTTATCATCGATAGCAGCCCGCTATGCACGCACAGCACGACCGCGAGCCACCCGCCATGAATCAGCACGATCAACAGCCACGTAGGCCATTCCGTACGCGCTGCGAAGGTTGCGTCCAGTGATGCGATTTCCCGCGCATGCGCTTCGTCAAAGTATTCGGCCATTTTCTCGAACAGGGGCTGTTGATCACGGAGGCAATTTAGTCCGTCTCTATGAGCAGGGAATTAGGCCGGTCCTGTTGATGAGAAGATAATTCGACGCTAATTGTCGTGGGGGAAAATTCAGCATGTCGCCGCGCCGCTGACGCTGACGGCAGGTCATTACGCCGGTCGGCTGATCGATGCGATGTCAGACGGCAGCAGCGCTATAGGTAGCGAGCGGGTGTGCGCGGCATTGAGGAGTACGTCGGCACTGACACGCTCCCGTCATCAACAGCAGTCCTTTCGTTTCCGTCTTGATAGACTTGCGCTTTCAAAAAAGAAACCGGGGGAAACGCGTGAGCCTCGAAGAATATTACAGGCGGCTGGAACTGCCGGACACTGCGTCGCCGACGGACATCACGCGTGCATACCGACGGCTGAGGGCAAAGTACCACCCGGACCGCAACAAGGGGCACGAATCAATCGTTGAGCCGATGTTCAAGCGCGTTCAGGAGGCGTTCGAGGTTCTGATCGGCAAGCGTGAGCCGCGGGCATCCAGCCCGATGGCGGCGTCGGCCGGGAGCCGCGGCAAAGCCGCTCCGTCACGCGAATACCGCGGTCCGCCGGCGCGCGGCGCGAACTGTCTGGTCAGACTCTTTGTGCCGCTCGAAGCGGCGATCCATGGTGGCGAAGTCGAAGTGAGCTACCCGGTAGACGGGCCGTGTCCCCAATGTCAGGAAAGAGACTCGCCGTGCGCGCGCTGCGGCGGCAGCGGCCAGTCGGTCTCGGGAACGCGCTGCACCGCCTGTATGGGGACCGGGCGCCCGCTGGCGAGCGAAGGGTGTCCAACGTGTCTCGGCAGGGCTGCCACGACCTTCCGGAAGTCCGAGACAGTCAGGATTCCCCCGGGCGCGTGGGACGGTCAGCGTCTCGTCGTCGAAGGCGCGGGCCATCCCGGGCCCAATGGCGGTTCGCCGGGCGACGCTACCTTTTCGGTCGTGATTGCGTGCGGCTCGGCCTTTCGTCGCAACGGGCTGAATCTCGCTTGCGAGGTTCAGGTTGATTTCGTGACGGCCACGCTCGGCGGCAGCATCGAAGCACAAATCCTGGGCCGCGCGCTGCGGCTGACGATTCCGCCGAACGCGCACCCGGGCAGCACGATCCGTCTGCTCAGGCATGGGCTCACGGACCGCAACGGCTCGCGCGGCGACCTGACACTGCAACTGGCGCTCACGATGCCGGCCGCGGTTTCACATCTGACCGACAACGAGCGACAAAGGCTACGCGAGATCTTTGCGGACGCAGAGCGTCGGGCAACGCAGGCCATTCCGCCACGCGCGTAAGACAATCATCTTGCCCAGTCGCGAGTAGCGGATTGACACACGTTGGTGGAGTGGAAGGCCGTCCAAAAAAATGGATCTTGTTGCTTACGCCGAGGCTGACTGGATGCATCAGCCCGCGAATAAACACAGCAAAACGATGGACTTAGTGCGCAGGCAACTGGAACACCCCCACCACATCACTCATGCGCGTGGCCTGTTCCTCGAGCGAGACGGCTGCGGCCGCGGCCTGCTCGACAAGCGCTGCGTTGCGCTGCGTGACTTCATCCATCTGCGAGACGGCCTTGTTGACCTGCTCTATCCCGTCGCTCTGTTCTTCGGACGCGGCCGCAATCCCGGCCATGATGTCGGTCACCCGGCGCACCGCGTCGTTGATCTCCGTCATGGTCGTTCCCGCTCGCCCGACCAGCTCGGTTCCGTTACCCACCCGGTTGACCGATTCGCTGATCAGCGTCTTGATTTCCTTGGCCGCCGAGGCGCTGCGTTGGGCCAGCGTGCGCACTTCTGCCGCCACCACCGCAAAACCGCGGCCTTGTTCGCCCGCTCGCGCCGCTTCAACGGCCGCGTTCAACGCGAGGATATTTGTCTGGAAGGCGATGCCCTCGATCACGCCGATGATGTCGGCAATTTGCCTCGAACTCGCGTTGATTTCGCCCATCGTCGTGACGACCTTCGAGACAACGTCGCTGCCTTCATGCGCAACGCCTGCTGCGACCCGCGCGAGCTCGCTCGCCTGACGCGCGTTGTCGGCGTTTTGGCGCACGGTCGACGTGAGCTCCGCCATGCTCGAGGCGGTTTCTTCGAGCGAAGCGGCTTGTTCTTCGGTTCGCTGCGACAGATCGGTGTTGCCTGCCGAGATCTGCGAGGTTGCGGTGGAAATGGATTGCGCGCCATCGCGCACGGCGACCATCGCGTCCCGAAGGCGGGACTGCATCATGCGCAGGTCTTCCATCATCTGGCCCATTTCGTCGCGCGAACGTACCTCGATATGCCGGCTGAGGTCGCCATCGGCAATGGCGCGGAAGTGGCGCGTGGCCTCATCCAGTGGGCCGGCAATCGACTTGCGCAGTGCATGCCACGCGAATGCGGCCATCGACAGCCCGATCAGAAGACCGAGTACGGCGATGGCGAGAATCGTGTGGAAGCGGTCCTGCGCTGTTTCATATCGGCTGCGCGCCTGATCCGCCTGCATCCTCTCGAGTTCCCCGGAACGGTCCGTGATCTCGTTGAATGGCGCCGTCATCTGGTTCGAGATCAGATCGGCGAGTTGCGTGGTGTCACGCCGGTCGATCGCGGCGAACACCGCGGCGACCGGTCCGTTCATCGCAAGCGCCCGCTTGGCTTCGACCGCTTCGGCCAGCTGCTCCTCTTGCGGTTCGGCGGACAGCGCACGGTAGCTCTGCCAGGCCTTGTCGCCGATCGCGAATTGCTCGCGTGCATGCCCTTCGAGGGTCGCAATGTCCGGGCGATCAGGCTGAGCCGCGACCCGGTCAAGCACCAGCCGACCGCGAGCATAGAAGAAATTGAACTTGCCGATCGCAATCGCCGACGCGAGTTCGTTGGAGTACAGCTCCTTCTGATCAGCATTACTCAAGGCAATGCCAGCCACACCGAGCACGGCGCCAATCGTCATGAGCAAGCCGAGGAAGCCCATCGCAAGGGCGAGGCGGGCGCGGATCGTGATGGTCGAGAACATAGATGCCTCAAAGGCACAACAAGTAGAACGGGAAAAATGCCGCACCAGGAAAGCACGCGCGGTCGATAGGGTTTACGGCAGTTGAGCGGAAATATGAAGGGGGAAATTTGAACTTGAGCCGTTCGACAGAGCGAGACAGCGTGGAGGTGTATTACAGGCCGTTGCAGGGCCCATTATTGGGCCTGCAACATTGGGCCTGCAACGGGTGGCCGGATTGCTTGGCACCGCACGACGCGGGATGGTCCTGCCGGCGCCTTCGGATCAATGCTTGTTGGCCGTGTCGTTCAGCAACCGTGCCAGGTACGGCTTCCACACGTCAGGGTGAGCGAGGGTCTGATGGCCGTACGAGTGCGCAGTTTCCGGCATTTCGACGAAGTCTCCGTTGGGCACAGCCTTCATCTCCCGCTGCATCACACCGAGGTCCGCGGCGTTGATCAGGTCGTCGGCAAAATTGACGGCAAAGAGCCGTGCGCGAATCTTTGACAACTCAGGCGCGGGGTTGTAGTCCCATGACGATTCGAACCAGTACAGCACGTCGTTGGCGTCGGTCTTCCCGGCGGTGCCGACCAGGTTTTCATACATCTGCGTGGCGGCGTCGCGATTGGGGGCCTCGCTTTGCATGCGTGCCGGGTTGTTGGTGATGATCGTGAAGACTGGCATCACGCGGGTCCACTGGGTCGGCGGCACGCTATAGTCGCCACCCTGCCAGCCCGGGTCGTTGCGAATAGCGCCGACGATCATCTGCCGCCAGAGCCAATTGCGGCCGGCCATCGCGATCGGTTGGCTGGCAATCGGCATCAACGCATCCGCCATCTCGGGGTACCGCTCGCCCCACATCCAGGTCTGCATGCCTCCCATCGACGTACCGAGCACCAGGCGCAGATGATGGATGTTCAAACCCTCGACGAGCAGACGATGGTTTGCCTCGACGACGTCGCCATAGCCGTAATGCGGGAATCTTGCGTGCATGCCGTCGCTCGGCTTGCTCGAACCGCCCCGGCCCAGGCCGTCGGGGATCACGATAAAGTACCGGCTCGTGTCGAGCGGCTCGCCCGGGGCGAAGAGTTCCCGGCGCATTGCCGGCGCGAGGAATGCCCGGCCGGTGCCGGTGGTGCCGTGCATCAGCAACACTGCATTATTGATCTCGCCGTGCGCGTTGCGCCGCGGCGTGCCCAAGGTTACGTAGTGGATATGAATATCCGGCAACGTAGCGCCATCGGAGAAATGGAAGTCGTGCTCGGTGAAATCGGCTGCCTGCTCGGAAGCAGGTTCAGTTGTCGCAGCGCGGGCCGGCACGAGGCCGGTCAGTACGCATATTCCTGCTGTGGCCAGCAGGGATGCGAATCGGATCATGGCGGGGTCCTGTCGATTGTATGGAAAGAATATCGTAAGCATGCAAGGCAGCGACGACGAAGATAGCTCAACGGCGACGAGGCGCAATGGTACGCGGAAAGAAAACGCGGCGTTATCGGAACCCGGCGTGGAACGACCGGTGTTGATCAATCCGATGGGCCGTTCGGGGTTGGTATCAGTCAAATCAGTCAATCGTGATTGACGCTTCCATGAACAGCAGCGTCACTGCGGCGTATCCCGCCCCCAAGTCTGCCTGATCTTGTAGAATTCCCGCGGCAGCGCATCGCTCACGTTCACCACAACCTCCGACCACATACCCATGCGCACTCTCGTTGCATCGGCTTTCTTATGCTTGCCCCTTCTCGCACACGCGGACTGCAAAGAACGCTTTACTGAGTGGGCTCACACGCTGCAACCCGGTCGCGCTGTCGACGCCGACAATGCCGCTTGCAAGGTTTGGCCCGCAAATCCGGCACAAACGCTTGCCGTGTTGCCGTTGCCCCAGAAAGGCGGGACAACCGATGAGACGGTCTATGATCTCGAGGTGCTGGTGGCGGACAGCAAGACGGGAGCGGTCATCGCTCACAGTTACGAACCCGCCGCCATTACGTCCGACGCGATGGGCTTGCAGAGCATTGCTCTCGATACCGCGCCTTGGCGGCTTACGCCTCAGGAACTTGCCTTTGGCGTAAGGAAGAGCTTTCAAAACTCGTCGCGAGTGGATCCCTTCGCGGATACGACGCTCAGTCTTTATGTCATTGACGACGGCAAGCTTAGGCGGGTGCTCAGCAATCTAACGACGGGACAAAGCAAGGGAGATTGGGACGGCAACTGCGCCGGCCAGTTCTCCGATACGTCCCGCGCAATATCGGTCGGCCCAGCCGGCCAGGGCGGTTATGCAACGCTGCTTGTCAGCGAAAAGACAGTCGACACGACCAAGACGGTGGCCGGGGAACAATGTGCAAGCAAGGACAAGGCCGCCAGACGGGCCAGCTTTACAATGGAATACGATGGTTCGCACTATGGCGTTCCGAGTGGTCTGAGCGACGATCAATAGTCCTGCCGTGCCGACATCGCCAACGCGTGTCAATAATCCGGAGGCGCACAACTTTGCCGGCCGCCGCATCACTCTATCCACCTACGGCCGACCATTATGCTGCAGATGTCGCGTGTTGAGTGTCCGCATTCCAGCCCTTACTGTTCAGTGCAGCGATGGGTCCATCGGCGCTTGATTGCCACTCGACAAACATTAATAGGTCGCTTCACGAACCAGCGACACCAGGCCCGGCAGGGACGTTACTTAATGATCGTCAGCCTGTCCGTTGCCTGTTTGGCACCATCAATCGCGGCGGCAGCAAGCTTTGACTGCGGCAACGCCAGAACCCGTTTCGAGAAAACGGTTTGCGCCGATCCGAAGCTATCGGCTCAAGACGAAGCGATGGCGCAGCGCTACGATGCGGCCCTGCCATTACTTTCCGACCCGGGAAAAATGATCCTGCGCACCGGGCAGCAACAGTGGCTCAAAGTCGTGAAAGTCCTGTGTCTTGATAACAAGAGGGATGAAAGCCCCACTTCCTGTCTGCGACGGCAATACGCTGACCGGCTCGATGACCTGCGCGGCGCCGCCACTTCCATTGGTCCCTTCGTGTTCAGCCGAATTGACCATTACACGTCAATCGGGAAACAAGAAGACACCGGCAAGCCTTTGGAACAGCACACGGGCCTGCCAAGAATCGATCATCCGATTTCCCCGATAGCAGAACAATGGAATGCTGCGATAGTCCGATCGGCGGCGACAGCGCGAGCAAATTGGTGTTTCGGAGACACCGAGACTTCCAGCGATCAGTTCGTGGGTTTCAGGGTTCAGTCAGCGACGCCGGATTTCATTAACGTCGAAATGTTCCACACTGAGCAATGCGCTGCGGGAGCGGCTTCCGTGACCATGAGCAACATTTCCTACTTGCTCAAGCCAGCCCTGCATCGCCTCAAGACGGAGGACTTGTTCACACCGGATAGCGGATGGGAGGCATTCTTACGTGATCGTGCCTCGCGGGAATTGAACGTCACCCCCTTCTTTGCTGACGGAATCAGCAAGGACGTGCGAGATCCGACTGCATGGTCCTTCACCAAGGAAGGCCTTCTTATTTCGTTCAACCCAGGTGAGGCAGATGCAATGGCATCCGGCATTCTCGAAGTGACCGTACCCTGGACCGATTTGCATCGGTTGCTTGCGCCAGGAGCGCCGATACCGCGGTGATGCTCTAAATGCGGCCCGGCAGGATCTCGCTGGCCGATGCGCTCGCTCATGAACTTCACGAACGGTCTGGAATGACCCGATGCGGCAGATCAAAACAATTTCGACGGAAGTCCGTTGTCGGCCTCCGAGCGGACTCTCGCGACGTCT
The DNA here is from genome assembly GCF_964253885.1 of Caballeronia sp. LjRoot31. Lineage (NCBI taxonomy): Bacteria > Pseudomonadati > Pseudomonadota > Betaproteobacteria > Burkholderiales > Burkholderiaceae > Caballeronia > Caballeronia sp. LjRoot31. Next base: position 1,581,920 of record NZ_CAXURX020000002.1, on the reverse strand, counting down.
GCCCGGGTGACTCTACTTGGCCGATAGCGCCAGTTCAACTACGCCGACATTCGCGAAGGCCGCGACAAGCTCGCCAACGACCGCAAAGGCCGATGACCAGCCGAGCAAGCCGTACCTATCTCTACGAGTTTGGACGTCCCATGCTCGTCTTTCGCTTGAAGAGGGTGGGAGAGAGCACGGAAGTTAATTGGTTAACTTTCGGCCGAGATCTGCCGGCAATCGGAGCCTTGATGGCGTCAAAACGGAATCCCTTCTATAGGGGGGCCAGCGGGTAATAATGCTCTTACCCGATTCCATCGCTACCCCCAGAACCCACCATCAAACAGGGCTAGAAACGGGGGTAGGACCACTACACCGATACATCCAGAATACGCGACTACACAATCAGATGCGGCGGGACATGCCTGATGCCTCATGCCTCATGCCGTAACAGTCATCCGAACGAGTCAGGATCGCGGCTTGCTCACCCATCGTCAGGTTGCGTGAAGCGACCGGCGCGTCGCCGATGCCAACACCAGTGCGCGAGGCGTGGACCGTGCAGATCTGGCTGCGTGTCATCGGGAGTACGTCGTGACTTCAACTCCACCTTCCGTTTCGAAAATAGGCCGTGTGACGACCGAGCGAGACGAGCACGACTCGCAAGACCTCCACCGGCGCGCCACCGACGAGGCACTGCAGTCCCCCCAACGCCGCGCGATGCTGCGCGCGGCTGCCGCGGGTGGCGCCGGCCTGCTCGCCGCCAGGGCCGTCGCGGCACAGACGACGGCATCTCCCGCAGGGCAGCCCGCGACACTCGGGCGACAACCGTCGTTTCAGCCGGGCAGCGACGCAACAACGGCCGACGTGATTGTCGAAACCTTGCTGGCCTGGGATGTCGATCATGTCTTCGGCATGGTCGGCGACGGCATCAATCCGATTATCGAAGCGCTGCGCAAGCGCCAGGACAAAATCCGTTTTATCGGCGTGCGGCATGAAGAAGCTGCCGCGTTCATGGCATCGGGATGGGCCAAGTCAACGGGGCGTCTGGGCGTCTGCGTCGCGACGACCGGACCCGGCGCGGTACACCTGATGAACGGGCTCTACGACGCTCACTTCGACGGCGCGCCGGTTCTCGCCCTCACTGGCCTGACCTTCCACGACCTGCTCGGAACGCGCTTTCAGCAGAGCGTCGATACCTCTGCGCTGATGCAGGACGTCGCGCTCTATAACACCGTGGTGACCGGTCCCCGCCATGCCCTGACGGTGACCGACATCGCCTGCCGCACCGCGCTCGGCTCGCGTGGCGTCGCGCATCTGACGGTATCGAAAGACGTGCAGGACATGCATTTCTCCGAAGACAAGGCATCCACCGAAAATCACGGCCTGCGGACCTCGACCGCATGGAGCCGCCCGACGCCCACGCCGTCGCGCCATGAGTTGCAGGCCGCAGCCGACCTGATCAACGCCGGCAGCCGTGTGGCGATCATGGCAGGTCAGGGCGCGCTTGGCGCAACTGCCGAACTGGAACAGGTCGCAAGCCGGCTCAACGCGCCCGTCGCCAAAGCGCTGCTCGGGCGAACCGCGCTGCCGGACGATTCACCGTTCTCCACAGGTGGCATCGGGCACCTCGGCACGGTGCCGTCGGAGGAGGCGATGCATGGGTGCGATACCGTGCTGATTATCGGCACGACGATGCCATGGGTGGATTCGTATCCGAAGCCGGGTGCCGCACGCGGTGTGCAACTGGACATCAAGGCCGAGCGCATAGGACTGCGTTTCCCGGTGGAAGTGGGTCTCGTCGGCGACACGAAGGAGACCCTGCGCGCGCTGCTTCCACTGCTGCGTCAGAAAGACGATGCCTTTCTACGCGAGACGCAAGGCCGCGTCGTGCAGTGGAATGCTTTGCTGGATCGCGTGGCCGCCACCGAACGGACACCGCTGAGGCCGCAAAGCGTCGTTCGCGCCATCAGCGATGCCTTGGCGCCCGACGCAATCATCTGTCTGGATTGCGGGGCGAACACCCACTTCTCCGCGCGGTTCCTGACCTTGCGCCGCAATCAGCAACTTGTCGCGACCGGTATGCTCGCCACGATGGCGCCAGGGCTTCCGTTTGCGATCGCGGCTCAGCTTGCGAATCCCGCTCGCCAGGTGGTGGCGATTGTCGGCGACGGCGGATTTGCGATGCTCATGGCGGAAATGTCGACAGCCGTAAAGAACGGCCTGCCGGTCAAGGTGATCGTCCTGCGCAACGACATGCTGGCGGAGGTGGTGTTCGAACAGAAGGAACTGGGTAACGCTCCCTACGGATGTGAGCTCGGTGCTATCGACTACGCGCAGATTGCGAATGCATGCGGTGCGGAAGGTACGCGCTGTACAAGCCCCGCCGGGCTGAGACCTGCGATCGATGCGATGCTGCGCTCGCCGCACGCTGCGCTGCTCGAAGTCCATGTCGATCCTGCGGAACCTATTACCATGCCGAGCCATCTGGCGGTTTGACGCTGCGCGCGAAGCGCAGGCGTGCGTGGCCGGCACCCAACGTCCCTACCGCGAAGCGGGTAGCGCCGTGTAAAAAGTGGTCAGCCTCGAAGCCTGGAAGCCTGGAATGAAAGGGTTGTATGGGACCCGATCGGAGGCGCATACCCCCTTAACCACATCGACGTGCTTGCGCCTTAACCTCCCGTCTTTGTCACGCGCCAGACGGTATTGCCCACATCGTCGGCAATGATGAGCGCGCCGTCCTGATCCTGGGCCAGCCCAACTGGTGCGCCACGCAGCTCCTTTTCGTCGTCGGACGCGAAGCCGGTGACAACAGGCTTTGGCGTTCCTACAGGCTTGCCATTCTCGAACGCGACGTACGCGACCGCATAACCGCTCAGCGGCGAACGATCCCAACTGCCATGCTCGCCGATAAAGGCCCCGCCTTGATACTGCGCCGGCAGGTTGCTGCCGGTATAGAACAGCAGTCCGAGCGGAGCGACGTGGGAGCCAATTGCATAATCCGGCTTGATCGCCTTCGCGACCAGGTCGGGGCGTTGCGGCTGGACCCGCCGGTCGACATGCTGGCCGTAGTAGCTGTACGGCCAGCCATAAAAGCCGCCATCCTTCACCGAGGTCAGATAATCGGGCACGAGATCCGCGCCAATTTCGTCGCGCTCATTCGCAACCGCCCACAGTTGTCCCGTTTTCGGTTCCCATTGCAGCCCGGTCGGGTTGCGTATCCCGGCCGCATAAATGCGGCTCGCGCCCGTCGCCACATCGACTTCCAGTACATTTGCGCGCCGGTATTCGACATCGAGACCGTTCTCGCTGGCATTGCTGTTCGAGCCGACGCCGACATACAGCTTCTTGCCGTCGGGGCTCGCGAGCAACGCCTTGGTCCAGTGATGGTTGACCTTGTCCGGAAGGTCGGCGAGTTCGATGCCTTGGGCCGGCATGCTTGTCTCGCCGGATTTGTACGGGTACTTCAGGATTGCGTCCGTGTCGGCGACATAGAGTGTGTCGCCAATCAGCTGCATGCCGAACGGTGAATGCAGGTGATCGATGAACACATATTTGTCCCATTCCCCGCTGCCGTCGGTACGCTTTCGCAGCAATGTAATGCGGTTGCCGCCTTTGCCTTTTTTACCCGAGCGACCCGTCACCATGCCGGCGATCAGTTGCTTGGGCGAGGTAACGGGTTCAGCATTCGGGCTATTCGATTCAGCCACCAGAATGTCGCCATTCGGGAGGCAATAGACCTGGCGCGGATGTTCGAGTCCGGAGGCGATTTCCTGGATTGTCAGGCCTTGCGCCACCTTCGGCGTTTCGCCCTTCTGCCAGCCCACGTACTTCGGTACCTGCATCGGAGGCGTGAAGAAACTTTGCGCGCTTGGCAACGGCGGATTGGCTCCGGCCTGATCCGAGGGGTCATACCTGGCCCGCTCGCTGCATCCGGCAATCAGGGTCGCGCTAGTAATTACAACAACGCTACTCAAGATGGATTTATTCACGAGTCGTCTCCCTGAAACCGAACTTGTCGAACGCGAGCGCGATTTGTCCGACGCTAAGCAATGCCACGGTGATCACCGAGAGAATCACGTTCTCCGGAACAATTCCGTACGCATCGCGGCTATGGACGAACGCGTTGACTATTGCCGCGACTATGCCCAGCAGGTTCAACCAGAAGTCGAGTTTCTCGGCACGCGTTACCGTGTCACGCGACGCAAGCCATACATGGCCGAGATTGATCAGGCGCGGAATAATTGCAAAAAACAGTCCCGCCGTGACAAGCCACGCAGCCCCTTTTGCCCAGAAAACATTGGCGGTGATGACGTAGATGATGTCGAAGATCAATGTGCCGACGAAGAGGCCATAGGGGATCGGATTGAACAAATCGAAGACCGCCGTGGCCCATCTTGACCGATATATCGGGCTAGCTGGAGTCATGGAATAAGTCCCTTTCTAAAGGTAATGTTCGATAAACGGCGCATGGTAGCGGCCGGTCGGACCTGGACTCACGCGGCATGCAGTCCTGAACGATTCGATAAGCCCGCCGTGAAAGTATTTCGCAAGCCTCGGCATTCGAAGCACGAGCTAACTGCCCTACGCATAGGACATGCCCGATTCCGGGATGCGCCCCGCAGCGGCGTCGTAGGCCATACAGAACGAATGCCATTTGTGGCAGGGCCGTCATCGGAACGCCACCGGCTTGTCAGGTAGCGCGGACTATAGTGTGCTTGACGGTGTGTTTGACACAAGGTCCTTATAGCGTCCCGGGGTCGGACCGTTTTTTGCAACGTACGTCGTTCGCTGCCGGACGGTCTCGCGCCTGTTCGGCCTACAAGCATCGACACCGGGCCTCTAGTTCGAACGCAATGGAGTTGCTCGTGTTGCCTGCGTTGTTTGCCTGCTCCGGCACCGGTGCGTTGGTGTCGTGCATCGCCGGTCTGTTTGGATCGGCGGCGCAGAGATCGACTGGCTGGGCGTGGCTGCTGTTCGCCGGATGCGGCGTGCTGCAGGTCGTCCTCAGCTATCTGTTCTGTACCCCGCTCGAACGGCGCTGGCCGCTGCTGCGCTGGCCGGTCCGTCAACCGATGACGACCGACATCGTCTATACGTTCATCGTCCGGATCGTCCTGTTCCCGCTCGCCGCTTACTTCGAGTACGGGCTCGTGAAGGCGCTAGTTGATGGCTGGCTGCTCGCGCACCGGTGGCCGGTGCCGTCTTTGCTCACGCGCATCGCCGATGCCGCGGGAATGCCACTCGCCGGGTTCCTGGTCGGCTTCGTGATACTCGACTGTGCCGATTACTGGCGCCATCGGATCTCGCATCGTTTCGGCTGGTGGTACGGGTTGCACACTCTGCATCATGCCGAGTTGCAGATGACATTCTGGTCCGACGATCGCTCGCACCTGCTCGAGGACATCATCACGTACGTGTGGCTTTTCGTCGTCGCGATAGCGATCGGGATGCCGGCGCTGCAATTTCCGTTCGTGATTCTCGGCTTTCGTTTCGTTGGCAGCTTTGCGCACGCGAATACGCGCGCTCGCTACGGATGGCTGGGCGAGAGACTGCTGATCTCGCCGCAATTCCACCGCGCGCATCACTGCCCGGAGATCGCGCGGCGCAAGAGCTGCAATTTCGGCACGGTGTTCCCATGGTGGGACATGCTGTTCGGCACCGCGAATTTTACCCACGACGCCCGCGAGACCGGAGACCCGACTGCGGATCCGATCATCGCAACCGGCAACTGGTGGCAGCAGCATGCGGCCGGCGTGCATCGAATGATCCAGCTCGCGCGCAAGCGGCGTCGGCCAGCCCAATGAGCGCGCGGCCCGGCTGTGCGACGGTCCGGCAGCCGCCGACCTTCCAGCGCACGTCATGCGGACGTGCACGATCTTGCCAGCACACCTAACTTCGTCCGGAGCAAGCCTATGGCGATGTCACCCGCAGTTGAACAATCGAAAGCGGCGTCCACCCAGTGGACCGCACGCATCCTGAACATCGAAGCGTCGAATTCCGGCGCTCTGCCCGCGTGGTGGCGCGATGCGTATCACAGCTACCGCAAGACGCTCGAGCAGCCGGATTACCCGTGCTTCTTCGGCCAGGCGGCCGAGCGGCGCGGTGAGATGTTCTACGCGTTCGACGGCGAGCGTCCTGAGATTGCGCGCGCGACAATGCAGCGTTTTGTCGAACTCGGACACGATGCGGCGCTCACGCGGCATAGTCTCGCGATGTTCTGCGCGCCGGACCCCGCGCTCACGTCGCACACCGAATTCCTGCGGCGCTTCTGGACCCTGCTGCTGCAGTTGCACGAGGCGGACGGCGTGCCGATGCGGCCCACCGATCCGGATGATCCGTTGTGGGAGTTCTCGTTCGGTGGCCGCAAGATGTTCGTTGTCGGTACCGCTCCGACCTATCACCAGCGGCGCAGCCGTGTGGTCGGTAGCGGGATCGTGCTGCTGTTCCAGCCGCGCGAGCTGTTTACCGACTTGACGACCGGCAAGCCAATCGGCGCTGAAGTCCGCCGCCAGATCCATGCGCGGATGTTGGAGTACGACGCGATGCCGGTACATCCGGACATCGGCTTTTACGGCGATCCACGTAATCGGGAGTGGAAGCAGTATTGTCTGCCCGACGACAACGCGCCAGTGACCGGACGTTGCCCATTCGCCAGCCGCTGACGCGCTGCGATCGGCTCTCCATGGTAAAGCCGACGTTCGAGTGTCCGCGTGAGGTAAAGGCGTTTACGCGGTCATACAGTCAGTCGGCCTAAACCGTCGAGAATCGGAACGGAACCGTGTTCCGTAGGCGTCACCGCGGCCCCGAGCCCGTTGAGAAGACGACGGATCAGAGACTACGCGGCAAGCTGTTCTTTATGGCGCGCGACCAATTCGGCTTCGTCCCTCAGTGCCTTCTGCGCAGACGGGCGCGCACCGATTCGGGCAATGTACGCCATCAGATGCTTCAGATGGTCAAGCTTCACGCCAGAGCGCTCGTTCCACATCGTTGCCCATACGTATGCGTCTGCAACAGTGAACTGTTCACCCGTGAGGTATGCGCGGCCGTCGGCCAGACGTGCGTCCAGAACGCCGTAGGCCGCGAGTAGTTTGTTGGTTGTAAACTCGATGCCTTCCGCCGTCATCAGTTTGCGCATTAACGGAATATGCTTCTGCGCAATCTCGGTCGCGATAAAGGTCAGCAACTGGTCCATCTTGACGCGTTCCAGTGTGCCGCGAGCAGGAATCAGCCCTGACTCGGGATGCTGGTCGGCGAGATACGACGAGATGACCGTGGTTTCCGTCAGCTGGTCACGCCGCTCGTTATCGAGCACAAGGACCGGGACGTAGAGAAGCGAGTTGACATCCGAGAAGCGGGTGTCATCCGTCGTGGACTTGCCGAAAACGTCGAAGTGAACGAGTTCCGGTGATAGGCCCAACTCGTTGGCGACAGTTTGAACAGCCAGGGAGCAGGTTGCTTCAGCGATGTAGAGTTTCATTTGATAAGCCTTCCTTATAAAAAAAGTGATCAGATAGAGCTGGATTGGCCGGTGCCTTTGTGATGCGCCGTTAGGACAAAGTATGTCGGGATTGCTGGCCGCAATAAACACCGGCTGGGTAGTCGCTCTGTCGCTTTCAAAGCGATAATCGTGGCTACGCCTATAGCCCCGGACAGCCATGTCGCGCATACGTTTAGCGGGGTCGTTCCGCGATCTGTCTTCGGCAAACCGCGCCGCGTTGGACCGGGCGAGGAGCATGTGGCGCGGGGGTCTCCTAGCTTTCCGTGCTCGCGCCGGGTTGCTTACTGATTGCGAACCTTGACGACGAGCTTGCCGAACGCGCCATGCTTCAAGTGAGCACAGGCTTCCCGAAATTTGGCAAAGGAGGAGGTGGCGTCGATGACCGGCTTGAGTACGCGCACGTCCGCCGCGTGTACCCAATCTTGCAGTGCGCGGCGTGGATCCACGGCAATTGCAACAGAACGCCGGCTACGGCGACCCAGGTATAGAAGGCCTCCACGGGCCGAACTGGAACGCTGACTTGCGACGCGGCATGACCAGCGATCGGCGCCGCGCAAACATCTCCAGGCCACATCGTGTGCCACAGCCCGCGTGATGCGAAACGAGGGCACCCGGCAGCATCCTTAAAACCTTTCTTGCGGTTACCCGATCGTTTTCTTTCGAATAAGGGTTAACGCTTAAATTAGCAATGAGTCATTGTGTCATACACATTTAATAAATCACGTGATGCCCACTACACTTGTCTTCACGGCAGACACACGTCTGCGAAAAAATCTGGAGGTTTATTATGAAGTCGCTCATTCAAGCTGTTTGCGTCACCGCGGTATTCGCGTTCCCGGCTTTCTCATTCGCTCAGTCGAGCCAACCGGTCACTCGTGCAGACGTGAGCGGACAATTGGTGCAGTTCGAACAAGCGACCCCATCACACGCCGCGTTCCCCGATTCGAATGCGTCATATCCGGTCGCTACGCTAACCGCAGAGCAAAAAGTGTCTGCGCAAAACGGCGCCGCTTCTGCCGGCTTCGGTGGTGTTGCCGAGAGCACTTCAGGATCGGGGGCTGGGATTGCGCCGGTGTCGCCGGCCGCTTGGCGTTCGATGTATGACCATCCCTGATCTATCTGCTCGATATGCATGTTTTGAGGCGTGCAGCCGGGCTGTGCGTCTTGCATACAACAGCAGGCCGTTATACCCACCTGCCGGATTGAATCCGGCAGGTTAACAGTTCTGCACACCTACAACGGCTATCGGTTCGGGGCCGTTATCGTAGATCGCCGTAGATCGCCATACGCACCGCGGGTTCCTTCTCCCAGCCGTTGTCGAGGCCCCTTGAGCGTGTGATCAAAGAACCGCCCGCGTGTTGCCGTGGCTTCTTGACCATAGAACGCACACCATTTTCCGTCGCAGTGCGTATAGAGCGATTTGAGCGCGGAATCCATACGGCGGAAGGCCTCGATCGACCCTTGTGTGTGCAGCGAATGATCAGAAAAACTGCCGCAAACGAGGATGGGAACTTCGATACGCGCCAGGTCAGGGGCAGTCGACTTGTACCATCCATCGCGTTCCGGCCGATTGGCAATTTCCTTGCGAAATTCGGTGTTGATCCGGACCCCTCCCTTCTTGAGCCCCTTGTCCCAGATGATGGTGAAGCCGTCCTCGCGAACTCCGCCAGGGCGAGCGAAGTCGCGATACAGATCGCTGAACCCCTCCCACGGACAGATAGCCGCGAGATGCGGCGACGATACGCCAGGGTCACCAGTCCAACGCTTTGTCGCGCACCAGGCACCGTCATGATGGTCACCGCTGTTGGAATGCTGGTGCATGAACCGGCTTCAAAGAATAATCCGGCTCGCACGCCCCTCATATTTGGAAGGTACGCAGGTTGGCGTGCCATAGGCTCGGATTCGCGCGGATCACGAGCGATCCGAGAGTAGCCGTTCCTTGCCTGCCAGGGCGTTCACAAACGAAGGTTATCGTAAGCCGATGCTCGGGTAATATGCGTGCTTCGTTTAGCCAGGCCGTCAGTGACGCACTGGGGTCTGGTGGCTGCCGCCATTGCCCGATCCCGCATGCCCGATGTTGTCGAAAGCTGCCATTTGAAACCACGACTTTCAGCAATGGCTCGAACAGCCGCTATGGGCCAGCAGACGGCGGTCGGCTCGTCAGCATGAACGACCGTTGCACCTCGGAAGCGGAGTGCTTTTGCCGCCAACCGGCAGGTACTCAAAATTATCAAAATTACAAAGATCAAACATGAATAGAATGCTTGCGCTCGGCGCATTTCTGCTTTTATCGTCGGCCTCGGCGATTGCATCGGACTGGGTCCAGGTCTTCGCGAACTCGGGGGAGGCCGTTAGCGTCGACAAAGACTCTGTTGCTCGCAGTGGTGACACCGTCAACGCCTGGACTCAGACGGTCCTGGCGGTAGAGACGGACGTGCAACTCGGACGTCCCGCCAAGGCGATCAAGACGCAATACGTTGCGGACTGTCAGGCTAGAACACTCCTCGTGAACGCACTGATTTTTTACGATGCGCAAGGTAATGTCCTCGCTTCTCTCCCTCCGGAGCACGATGCTCCAGCGGTTGTCGTCCCGGGCACGGGCGGAGATTTCATATTGCGTGCGGTGTGCAGTAAGGGCTGAGGGTTCGATGACCCTACGGTGCAACCGGCTAATGACCGTTCTGTGCCGGTCAACGGTCAATCGGCTCTTACGAACTCGATAGCCGCCACCGTATTCACGTGTGAGCGTGGGCAATCCGTGTTCAGCTCGTTCCCGAGCGACCGCAAACGGGCGTGCATGCGACTGATGGCTGCCGCTTCACAGCGGCACTCTTTGCCGACATACCGTTAGCACCAGTTGCCGGAGCCAGCGATGAACAGGGTCGACCTCTAAACGTGGATGCCACATCTGAGAAACCGTAATTTTTTCGGTCGTCACGGGAAGCTCGAAAGCGTAGATGGTGCCGGACAGGGCCGATTCTTGATGTTCAGGTTGATTGCCCAGAAAAGACCCAGGCACGAGAGCGATCAAATCCGAGGCTCGCGCCACCGCCAGCGCGGCGTGGAAGCTGGGAACCATGGCGACGATCGTTCTTTCCAACCCTAAAGCAGCCAACGCCTCATCGACCGGTCCACTGGCGCGCCCGTGGCGCGAAGCAACAACGTGGCCGAAGGAGGCATACCGTTCTGCTGTTACCTCACGCTCTAATTCGAGCGGATGGCCCTTTCTGACAACAGCGAGAAAGCGATCCCGGAATAGAGCCTGCACGCGGACCTCCGGCCCCATTTCGCCCAGGACCCCGATCTCAAGATCGGCTGAACCCTCTCGCAAATGCGCTGCTGTCTTCTCAGGTTTGGGTGCGAAGCGCAAACGCACGAGCGGAGCGATTGCCGTGGCCGCAGCGATAAGCGGAGCGCCGAAGGCTTCCACAAAGCCATCGTTGGCGCGAATGGTAAAGGTTCGCTGCAACGTTGGGAAATCCGGCTCGGTCGTTGAGGGACTCAGTACGGAACGTGCCTCGTGAACCGCGTTTTGTGTGCGTCGACGAAGTGCCTCTGCATGGGGCGTCAACACCATACCGCGCCCCGCGCGAACCAGTAATGGGTCACCGATCGCCTCGCGCAGCCGGGTCAACGTTCGACTCATTGCCGAGGCACTCAATCCCAGCCGACGCGCAGCGCCAACCACGCTGCCATCGGCAAGCAACACGTCAAGCGCAATGAGCAGATTCAAATCGGGTTCGGGCATGCCCGATCGTAGCACGCACGTTCAGGCATGGCGTTTGATGCAGGTTATACGTGCAATCGTTGCGTCTTCCGCCATGTCTTCCGCATCGATATATTCCCCGGACTGACTCACGTTCAAGGGCGTGGTTCGTCAACGTCACGCAATGTCACGTTCAGTCAGGCTTTACTTACAGGGAGCTATCAATGCAAGAATTATCACCGCAGAAAACCGTCCTCCTCATCGGTGCATCCCGTGGGCTCGGATTTGCAATGGTCGAGGAATACCTCACGCGCGGCTGGCGAGTAATAGCCACCGGAAGGGACGGCTCAACAGAAAAACTTCGTCAAATTGCGAAAACTTCGGGCGGCGCACTCGAAGTTGAAACCGTCGACATCACGATTCCGGAGCAGGTCGCCGCGTTACGCGGTCGTCTTGAGGGGCGACGACTCGATGTGCTTTTCGTGAATGCCGGTGTCAAAAACGACGATCGTGAAACGATTGCAGATGTCTCGACAGAGGAATTTGTGCGCGTCATGGTGACCAACTCGTTGAGTCCAATGAGAGTGATCGAGGCGTTTCAGGACCTGGTGCAGCCGACCGGAACGATTGGTGTCATGTCGTCCGGGCAGGGCAGCCTCACAAACAATGACAACGGGAATTATGAGGTCTACCGGGGCAGCAAGGCCGCACTCAACATGTTCATGCGCAGCTTTGCCGCGCGCCACCGAAGCGACGCGAGAACCTTGTTACTGATGGCGCCCGGATGGGTACGAACGGACATGGGCGGTCCTGAAGCGCGTCTTGGTATCGAAGAAAGCATCCCGAACTTGGTGAGCACGATCGAGGCTTACCAAGGGCGTTCCGGATTGCATTACCTGGACTACCTCGGAAGAGTCGTTCCCTGGTGAACGGCGGCGTATTTCCAAAGTCGCACACTCCCATGCCAATTTGCCTGGGGCCGGGATGCTCGCGGCAATGCTGGAAAAATTTCGCTTGAGAAGAGCATTCCAGACGATCGCTATCCAGTCAGCCGATCACCCCGGAAATCATCTATGGACAACTGTTCGTGCGCGGACCGGGCGTTGCTGATCCCGTCGTAGCACAAATCCGTGTCCTCGAAATGATGATCTTCAATATCGATCGTGATCTTGGAAACTGGTCTTACTTCGCAAAAATTGCGCACTTACGATCCTTCGCAATCCTGCTGATAGGACCTGGTTTTCAAGTTGGTTTATTTATTTCACGACATCTTTGGGGTGGGGCGATGAAGAAACAAATCCTGGGAATTGCCGCATGCATGTCCGTGTACGGCGTTGCACACGCTCAAAGTTCGGTGACTCTCTATGGGCTCCTCGACAATGGCTTCGTGTTCAATTCGAATTCAAAAGGTAGCCGCCAGTATGAGTTGGGGTCCGGCAATCTGCAGGGCGATCGTTGGGGCTTGATCGGCTCGGAAGACCTGGGCGGCGGGTTGAAGGCCATCTTTCGCCTGGAAGGCGGCTTCAACGTGGATAACGGCACGCTGGGCCAGGGCGGTGCGGAGTTCGGCCGCAAGGCTTACGTGGGTTTGAAGGGTTCCATGGGCACGGTGACGCTTGGCCGCCAGTACGACCTGCTCGGCGACTATGTCGGCAGCTTCGAGTCGGGCAACGCCGAAAAGCTGGTGACACTTAAAGAGTGGGGCAGCATATACGGCGCGCATCCGGGCGACATGGACAACCTCGACAACACCAACCGGATCAATAACTCGGTCAAGTACGCCAGTCCCAGCTATAACGGCCTGACCTTCGGCGGCTTCTACAGCTTCGGCGGCAAGGCGGGCGAATTCACGCAGGACCAGATATATGCGTTGGGTGCGGGCTACGACAACGGCCCGCTGGCTCTCGGCGTGTCATACGAAAACGCGCGCGACCCGAACTTCTCGGTCTTTGGTTCGAATCCCAACGCGAACTCGCCGACGTCGACCTCAGCGACCAATATGTCCAGCCCGGTGTACAGCGGGTTTGCGTCGGCACATACATGGCAGGTCGTCTCGGCGGGCGCTGCGTACAAGATCGGCAATGCGACCATTGGGGGCGTGTACAGCAATGTCCAGTTCAAGGACATCGGCGCAGAGGCAGGCGCCGGGCTCAACCCGCAGAAACTGACGGGCACCGCGACCTTCAACCTCGGGGAAATCAACCTGGCCTATCTGGTGACGCCGGCCTTGCAGTTGGGCGCCGCCTACACCTATACGCGCGGCAGCTCGATCGACAGCATTTCCGGGGCCGCCTACAGCCAGGTCAATCTCGCGGCGAACTATGCGCTCTCCGTGCGTACGGACCTGTATCTGGTCGGCATCTACCAGCACGCCAGCGGCAAGGATTCGACCGGAAAAACGGCAGTCGCGGCAATCGCCAACCTGAGCAATTCGTCGAGCGACGTGCAGACGGCGTTGATCGTCGGTATCCGTCACAAGTTCTGATCGTGCGGTAAATGTGCGCGAAATGTGCGCGATGGGCCGCACACGAGCCGGCCATGCGGCGGATTCCAGGTCTGGACCGGTTCGCGACATGATCGGCTCGATCATTGAGCAAGCTCGCCCTCGCGGTGCGACGGGCGGTGCATTTCCAGTGTAAAGTTGGGCACCGTCGACTTGAGTTTTGCCCATGTCCGAACCCACGCCCTATCAAGCCTGTCAGGAGACCGCTCGTCTCGTGCTTCGTATGGATGCAGCCATTTCGGCATTCAGGGCCGGGCAGAGGTCGGGGGTGCAAGCACTCGATGCGGAGAGCCAGATTGTCGCCCGTGTCTCGCCTTCTAGCGGCGGCATGCCAGCAAGTGGGACGCGTCCGGCAGAGCGTCGTGTGCCCCGCCGGCCGAACAAGGTGGAGCTCGCCATCCTCACCGCGCTTGCCGACACATACGGCGCGGAAATGCTGACCAATTCCTCCCTTGGCTATGTTTTGCGCCTCTTTGCGAGGTACGGCGGCGTCGCGCTCGTGCAGCGCCTGCTGTTCGGCGAGTCGGCATCCGATCAGCAACTTTCGATGATGCTCACAGCGGCCCGCGTCGCGCTTGCCCAAATCTCGACGATCTTCCCGGATGTGTTCTTCGAGGATGCCAACGCTGTGATTGTGGGGTTTCGACCGCGGCCGCCGACAGGATTTTCCGCGTAGGGCGGAAGTAAATGAGCGAGCGCATGGGTGTATGGCGACACGGTTGTACATCCCACACGTTTGCGCCATTGGCGAGCTGAATCACACAAACAGTGAAGCCGTGCAGCCAGCGCTAAAATAACAGCCTTAGAAATGCCTGGCCTCTCCAACGCTGAACCCTATGATTCGGTCGTTCATATTGCAGGACGGCCAAGGCGTGTCTCATTCTCACTGCGGTCATTCTCACGGCGGTCCAAATCAATCTCACTGACGGCGTTCTCGGCGCTAGCCTTCATGCGCTCAATATGCCCGAAATACTCGGGGTCGTTGTTGCGCTCTTGCTTGGCGGCATGGTCAAAGGGATCGTCAGTATCGGCGTGCCGCTTGTCGCAATGCCAATATTGAGTCAATTCTTGCCGATCAAGCAGGCAGTACTTCTTCTGTCGATGCCGATCATTCTCGGCAATATCCCGCAAGCGCTGGAAGGCGGCGAGATGCTACCAACGGTTCGCCGAATTGCGGCGCCGCTCATTGGCACGGTGCTGGGAAATATCGTTGGCGTGACGGTCCTGATCTCACTCGCACCGCATCGCGCGCAAGCCGCCGCCGGTAGTCTGCTGATGCTTGCCGCGCTGTTGCTGCTCGCGGCGCCGAAGCTCACGCTTTCGCCTGGGTTGGCCAGGCCCGCTGGTTTTGTGTTTGGGTTTGGCGCGGCCGTGATGGAAAGTATCGCGTCCGTGCCCGGCCCTTTGCTTGCGATGTATCTGATCGCGACAGGGGCAACCGGCAAGGCATTTACGAAACAGATCGCGATCATTCTCGTTGTGTCGATCCTTACCCTGATCCTCACGTTTAGCGGAGGCGCTCATACGAGCTTGACCGACATCGCTATTTCGACTGCGGCAAGTGTTCCTGTCATTATCGGCATCATGCTTGTGCGCCCGCTTCGAGACAAACTGCCGCCTGGCGCATTCCGGATGTTGGTGCTGCTTTTTGTACTTGCCGCTGCGTTTCAAATGATCTGGAAATCAGGCATTTTGTAAGGTCCAGGTCCGGAGACTGTCTACCCTGCGAAGCCAATGTCTCAGTGCCGGCCATTGCAGTCGTTCTGCCTGCCTGGAGATCGATCTGCCAAGCGCCGTCGGCGCGTTGGTCGCTCCGGATGATTCCTTGTATCGGTCGAGATGGTATTTTGACTTCTACAAATTTCTACTATCCTAACCTCAAGCTGGAAGCAAACGCGCGGTCGCACGATAGTAAGGCGTCTGGAGGCAAGCCACGGGGGAGTCTCGTGCGAAGACACGTGACGGCCTATACCGCTTGATTTAATCGTCGACACCATGAACGGACAGTCCGCGAGCCTGGCCCATGACGCCCGCGTTCCGTTGACTTGCCGAATCGCATGCCCGCCATAGCGCTCCGCATGAACGGTACATTGTCTTCATCGATATTGATAGCCGGCTCGCAGCCTCCGATATGCCCACGCAGCCGGTCACTTGCGGGACGCCCTTGGTGGCATTTCGCCAATACTTATCATCGGAAAAACCAATGTTCCCTTATTCACGATCAATCCATAGAATCCAACGATGTATCTGGGATTTCGTTATGCCGATCATGCTCAGGTTCGGTTTGCATTGGAGTGGGTCATGTACGCATTCCGTCGCTAGTTTCTTCGGCTGAAGCGCACCGCGACGCCTCGCTGAATATTGGTTCTCTCAAAGGAACCTCGCAACGTGAATAACCTGCGCCGCGAGTTCGCCCCAATCTCCCGTGCCGCCTGGTCGCAGATCGAAGAGGAAGTGGCGCGCACCTTCAGGCCCGCAGGCGGCAGCGTAAGCCTTACGCCGTGATGCGGCGTAACCCCGAAGCAAGACAGCCTCCAGGTCTCCTGGGCTGTTCATGGAGTCTCATATGACCACGCGACGCGAAGTTCCGGGAATCCGGCCGTATGACGGACCCGCCGGAGGCTGGGGAGCGCTCCGGGCGACGGCTCAAGCCGTACGGCTGCAAATGGAAAGCATAAAGGCGCCCATTACGCTGCTGCGAACCAATCAGCCTGACGGCTTCGATTGCCCGGGGTGCGCCTGGCCTGACAAGGAACACAAATCCACGTTCCAGTTCTGCGAAAACGGCGCCAAGGCCGTCACATGGGAAGCGACGACCAAGCGGGTGGGTCCGGAGTTTTTTGAAAACAACACGGTGTCGTCGCTGCTACAACGATCCGATTTCGAACTGGAGGATCTCGGCCGACTGACGCATCCTCTCGTCTACGACCGCACCACCGACAAGTTCCGGGCGGTCGCCTGGGACGACGCGTTCGCTCGCATCGGTGAAGTCCTTCGCGGGTTGTCCTCTCCCGACGAGGCCGAGTTCTATACGTCAGGCAGGGCGTCGAACGAGGCAGCCTACCTCTTTCAGTTGTTCGCGCGCGAATATGGGACGAACAATTTCCCCGACTGCTCGAACATGTGTCACGAGCCGACCAGCGTCGGATTGCCCCGGTCGATCGGGATCGGCAAAGGCACGGTATCGCTGGATGACTTCGACGCGACCGAACTGATCCTCTCGATCGGCCACAATCCCGGGACGAATCACCCGCGGATGATGGGAACACTCCACGAATGCTCGCGGCGCAACGTCCCGATCATCGTGTTCAATCCTCTGCGCGAGCGCGCGCTTGAGCGCTTCGCTGATCCACAGAGCATGATCGAAATGGCGACCTTCGGATCGACCCGGATTGCGTCGACCTATTTTCAGGTCGACGCCGGAGGAGATGCGGCCGCCCTCAAGGGCATCATGAAAGCGCTCCTGGCGATGGACGCAGAACAGGGCAACACCGTCCTCGACCACGAGTTTATCGCCACGCATACGCAAGGTTTCGAAGCGTTAGCTGCCGATCTGGAAGTGACGTCATGGGAGGATATTGAAAAGGCAAGCGGACTCAGCCGTGAAGATCTGGAGCAGGTTGCCATTGCCTATGCAAAATCGAATGCGACAATTGTCACCTACGGAATGGGCGTAACCCAGCATAACAAAGGGACCGCGACCGTCCGTCTGATTGCTGATCTGTTGTTATTGCGCGGCAACATCGGAAAACCCGGCGCAGGCATTTGTCCTTTGCGCGGACATTCCAACGTGCAGGGCAATCGCACGGTCGGTATCACGGAAAAACCGTCCGCCACCTTCCTCAAGCAGATTGAAGAGGTATTCGGGTTCGAGCCGCCCGCAGCGCACGGGCACGACGCCGTCCAGGCGATGCAGGCGATGATCGCCGGCACGGCCAAGGCCCTGATTTGCCTGGGCGGAAACTTCGCTGTCGCGTTACCCGATTCCGGGCAGTCCTTTCCCGCCATGGGCAAGCTCGATCTGAGCGTCCACCTCGGTACCAAGCTCAATCGTTCGCATCTGCTAGTGGCCAAAGAAACCTACGTGCTGCCTGTTCTGGGCCGCACGGAACTGGATATCCAGGCGAGCGGCCAGCAATCCATTACGGTCGAGGATTCCATGTCGATGGTCCACGCCTCTTCGGGCAAGCTGACGCCTGCGTCCGAACACTTGCGTTCCGAACCGGCGATCGTCGCCGGCATTGCCACGGCCACGTTGCCGGACAGCAAGGTGGCATGGAAGGAATTGATCGCCGACTACGACAAGGTTCGGGACCTGATCGAACAAACCGTGCCAGGATTCGAGGCCTTCAATGAACGGATCAGAACGCCAGGGGGATTCCGTATGCCACTTCCTCCGACCGAACGCGTGTGGCCCACGCCGTCAGGAAAAGCGATGTTCTCAGTGTACGGCGGAGTGCAGGAAGACGCCGACGTCCTCGGCGCTGAAAACGTGCTCCGTCTCATCACGCTGCGCAGCCATGACCAGTACAACACCACCATCTACGCTTTGGACGATCGTTACCGGGGCGTGTTCGGCCGGCGTGACGTGTTGTTCATGAACGAAGACGATCTTGCCGAGCAAGGACTCGAACACGGTGATCTGGTCGACATCGAAACGATTACGTCGTCGGGCAGACAGCTTCGCCTGGAGAACATTACCGCGATCGCCTACAACATCGCGAAGGGCTCGGTCGGCGCGTACTACCCGGAAGCCAACGTGCTGGTGCCGCTCGACTACCTTGACAAAGAGAGTGGCACGCCTTCGTACAAGTCTGTGCCGGTGCATGTTTTGCGCTCAGCAGAAACGTGACTTTAGGCGCAGGATGCCGGGTGAATGTTGTCTTTGGACGTTGCCTTTGAACGTTGCCTTTGCCAGAGGCATCCAGCGGTAATGTCGCGCCCGGCATTGACGCACATCATTGACGCACATACTTGCGATTCCCGTTCAATCCATTTTCAGCAGACGTTAAGTGATCGCGTTGGGTGAACCGCGTAGTGAGCCTGCCGCCACAGGGCGCCCGTTTTTGCGCAAATTCCGTTATCACCTGGAGCCGTTGATCAATCATGGAAATCTTCGATGCATTCCACCTTGCCAGGTTGCAGTTTGCGTTCACGGTCTCGTTTCATATTATTTTCCCCGCCATCAGCATCGGGTTGGCCAGTTTCCTGGCCGTGCTGGAATGGCGCTGGTTGCTGACCGGCGACACAGCCTACAAGGACATGTTTCTGTTCTGGTCGAAGATCTTCGCGGTCGGCTTCGGAATGGGGGTGGTCTCCGGTGTGGTGATGGCCTATGAGTTCGGCACCAACTGGAGCGGATTCTCCACGATAGCCGGCAACATCACCGGGCCGCTGCTGACCTATGAAGTGCTGACGGCGTTCTTTCTTGAGGCCGGGTTTCTCGGCGTCATGCTGTTTGGCTGGCAACGCGTCAGTCCCCGCGCGCACTTCTTCGCCACGCTGATGGTTGCGGTGGGCACGCTCATTTCCACTTTCTGGATTCTCGCGTCGAACAGCTTCATGCAGACGCCGCAAGGATTCGCCATCGAGAATGGTCGTATCGTACCGGTCGACTGGATGAAAGTTATTTTCAACCCGTCGTTTCCGTATCGACTCGCGCATATGACGATCGCCGCATTCATCGTCGCGGCCTTCATTGTCGCCGCTTGCGGTGCGTGGCATCTGTTGCATGGCCGGCGCGACAAACCCGTCGAGCGTAGTTTTTCGATGGCGCTGTGGATCCTGCTTTTGCTGACGCCCATACAGATTTTTGTCGGCGATGCACACGGACTCAACACGCGAAAATACCAGCCGGCCAAGATCGCGGCAATCGAAGGCCTGTGGGAAACCGAGCACGGCGGCACCGCACTCAATCTGGTCGGCCTGCCCGACATGAACGCGGAAGTGACGCGATACACGATCCAGATACCCCATCTGGGCAGCCTGATCCTGACCCACAGTTGGGATGGCGAGATTCGCGGCCTGAAAGAGTTTCCGCCGGGGGATCGCCCGTACTCGCCGATCGTGTTCTGGACGTTTCGCATCATGGCGGGTCTCGGCATGTTGATGCTATTGACTGCGCTGCTCGGGCTGCTGCTCAGAGTGCGCGGCCGTCTCTATGAAACGCGGTGGTATCAGCGTTTCGTGCTGTGCATGGGGCCTTCTGGAATCGTGGCGCTATTGGCCGGGTGGATAACGACGGAGGTCGGCCGCCAGCCCTGGACGGTCTACGGCGTTCTGCGTACCGCGGACTCCCTCTCGCCAATCAGTGCCCAGCAAGCAGGCGTTTCATTGCTGATCTTCGTGCTGGTGTATTTCCTCGTGTTCGGCATGGGCGTCTACTACATGTTGAAGATGATGAAACGCGGGCCGGAGGAGCATATTGACGGCCGCAAGGCCGGCAAGCATCCGATATTGCTCAATCGAGCGCTCGAAGCACTCGAAGGAGAGTAACGCCATGCAAATCGATCTTCCTGTCGTGTGGGCCGCGATCATCGGACTGGGCGTTTTCATCTATGTGATGCTCGACGGATTCGATCTCGGCATCGGCCTGCTGTTTCCGTTCTTCGAGGAGAAAGGCGATCGTCAAGTAATGCTTAATACCATCGCACCGGTCTGGGACGGTAACGAGACGTTCCTCGTGCTCGGCGGCGCCGGGCTTTACGGGGCGTTCCCGGTGGTCTATTCGACGCTCCTGCCGGCGAACTATCTCCCGCTCATCCTGATGGTCGTGGGCCTGATCTTCCGCGGCGCGGCCTTCGAGTTGCGTACCAAGGCCGTCAGGACCCAGCACGCGTGGGATCTCGCTTTCATGGGTGGTTCCGCGCTCGCGGCGCTCTGCCAGGGGATCGTGCTGGGCTCGCTGCTGCAAGGCATCAAGATTGTCGATAGCCGTTTCGCCGGCGGTCCGTTCGACTGGCTCTCGCCGTTCAGCCTGTTCTGCGGAATCGGCGTGCTCTTCACCTATGCGACGCTCGGCTGCGGTTGGCTCATCCTGAAGACGGACGGTGAACTGCAGCGCAAAATGCGGCAGGTCATGAGGCCGCTCGTGAGCGTGCTGCTCGGAGCGATTGTCATCGTGAGTCTCTGGACGGTGATCGGATTGCCTGCGGTTGCGCTTCGCTGGTTTGGAAGCGGCAATCTCGGCTGGTTCCTGCCGGTGCCAATCCTTGTCATAGCTTGTGTATGGGGCATCTTCCGCTCGCTTCGGTTGCAGCACGAAGCGACCCCGTTCATTCTCACCCTCGCGCTCTGTTTTCTCGGCTTCAGCGGCTTGCTCATCAGCATCTGGCCGAACATCGTTCCGCCATCCCTGACAATCTGGCAGGCGTCGTCGAGCCACTCGAGCCAGCTATTTACGCTGGTCGGCACTGTGATCGTGCTGCCGGTCATCCTTGTCTACAACGTCATGCAGTACCGCGTATTCCGGGGCAAGGTGAGGGAAGGGGACGCAGGTTATCACTGATGGTGACGGCGCAGTCAGCACACTACAAGAGCACATCATGATCGTGAGGCCAGGGGAAAATTGGTTCCGGTTGCTATTTGTCTGGAACGGTTCCGTATTGCAGTCGATCATTCCACAACTGGTGTTCATGGGGGCTGTCAGCAGCCTCGCCGTGCTGACGCAAGGCCGAATTTTCGGCGAGAAAATTCCGCTCAATACAGCACCCTTCACGCTATTCGGTCTTGCTCTCGCCATCTTCCTTGCGTTCCGGAATAACGCGAGCTACGAGCGCTTCAACGAGGCGCGGCATCTGTGGGGCAACCTGTTGATCTCCACGCGCGCGCTGACGTCGCAGATGCTGTGTTACGTCCCGTGCGGCGCTGACAAGCTTCAGATGGCCCATACGCTGATTGCGTGCGTCTATGCGTTGAAACATCAACTGCGCGGGACCGACCCGACTCCGGATCTCCTTCGCTTTGTCGGCCGCACGCGAACCCGGGCATTGCAGCACACTTGCTACAAGCCGATTGCGCTTCTCAATGACATCCGTCGCGACTTCGCCGATCTGCAGGATCAAGCATTGGCAACGGACACGAAGCTCTGGATGTTCGACGCGCAGATCAATGAATTGGGACGCGCGATTGGAAGCTGCGAACGGATTGCATCCACGCCTATTCCGTTTGCCTACAGTGTGTTGCTTCACCGCACCGTCTATGCCTATTGCGTGTTGCTGCCGTTCGGTCTCGTCGATTCGACGGAGTTCTTTACGCCGCTTCTCTGCGTTTTCATTTCTTATACGCTTATTGCGCTCGAAGCGATTGCCAGTGAAGTTGCCGAGCCGTTCACCGTCGCGCCTAATGCGCTGGCACTGGACGCAATGACTCGCACCATCGAACGATCGATTCTCGAGCTGTGTGGATGTGAAATTCCCGATGAGGTCGTACCGGTGCGCCCGTATCAACTGACGTGAGGTTTCTCCCTGGATGTATCCGGCGAGATTCGCCACAAAGCCGCCACAAAGCCGCCGCAGCGCTTACGGCGACAGGAACACACGAATGAAACTCACCATCAGGTAGTTCGCCAGCGTTCGCGAACAATTCGGCGTCTCGCAGGAGATTGTGGACATCGATGCTTCGAGGCACCGCGCGTAGACCGGCCGCTCCGTACAGCCGTCAACCATGAGATGGTCAACGAGACGTTTGTCGTGCGCGAGGACAGCGAAATCGCGTTCTTTGCGCCCGTCACGGGAGGCTGAGGTTGACCTGAAGCACGCGTGTTCATACGGGTTCACACGTCCGCACGCTCGCACCGCTCAGGCAGCGGCGAGCGTGCCGCTAGCGGGCGCACATCGTCACGAGCTTGCCGACGGTAATCACCGCCTGCTCGATTTCGCTCGACCAGGGGCTGCTGTAATTGAGGCGGATGAAATTCCGATAGGTCGTCTCCGAGACCGAGAACATGTATCCCGGTCCGATGGTGATGCCTTGCTCGAGCGCAAGCTTATAGAGCCGCATGGCGTCGACTTTAGGCGGCAATTCGACCCACAGCACGTATCCGCCCGCGGGGTTGGACATGCGCGTACCCTCGGGAAAGAAACGCGAAACGATCGCCTTCATGAGATTGGCCTGCAGCGCATACGCCTTGCGTACCCTTCGCAAGTGGTGCTCGAAACCATCGCGTTCGAGGAATTCCGCAATCGCCAACTGCGGAATCGACGGAGAGGTCAACGTGTTCAGGAACTTGAGTTTCTCGACCTGATCGCGATAACGCCCCGGCAACGCCCAGCCAATCCGGTAGGCTGACGTCAGGCTCTTTGAGAACGAAGCGCAGTGAAGTACCAGCCCCTTCGTGTCGAAGGACTTCAGCGTGCTCGGGTGTGTGCCGTCATAGTGCAGCTCATTGTAGACACCGTTCTCGATGACCGGAATGTCCCGCTTCGTCAAGAACTGGACCAGTTCGCGCTTGCGTTCGTCGGGCATCTTGAAGCCCAGCGGATTCTGGAAGTTCGGCATGACCATGCAGGCAGTGACAGTCTGCGACTCCACGATAGCCGCGAGCGCGTCAATATCGATGCCGTGCTCCGGATGAGTCGATACCTCGATGGCCCTCATGCCCATCCGTTCGATCGCATGGAGCATCGCGTAGAACGTTGGTGACTCGACGGCGATCACGTCGCCGGGCTTCGCGACTGCCTGAAGGCAGAGATTGATGGCCTCGGTCGCGCCGACCGTGATGATGATCTCGTTCGGATCAACCGCCATGCCGTTCTCCAGGTAGCGGCGCGCGATCTGGCGCACGAGCTTCGCATTGCCGGGCGGCAGCGCGTCCGTCACGCCCCACAGCGCCTTACCCCGGCCCGCGTCGTAGGCGTAGCGGTTGAGTTTTTCGAATGGAAACAGGCAGGGGTCGGGATAGGGCGAACCAAGCGGCACCGCATCGTCGACACCGATCGAGCGCAGCGTCGAGAGCACCAGGCGGCTGACGTCAACCGGCGACGAAATCGGGATCGGTTTCGACGGCCGGAGCTCGAGCGTCTTCCGCTCGCCCTCGTCGTTGCGGAAGTTAACGAAGTAGCCGGATTGGGGCCGGCTCGTCACCAGGCCACGGCTTTCGAGCAGCAAATACGCGTGGATCGCTGTCGTGACGCTGATTCGATGCTGCTGGCTGGTCTGCCTGACCGACGGGAGGCGTTCGCCATGACGGTATACGCCTTGCCGGATCGACCTCTCGATGTCGTCTGCAAGCTTCTCATAGAGATTCATCGGACGATTCCCGTGGCGCTTCGCTTGGGTAAGTGTCGCTTAGGTAAGTGTCGCTTGGGCCAGTGTACCGGCCGCCCGCCCGGTGCCGGGACCGTAGCAGAACTGTACTGACGCGAGCCGACCCGATCTGTGCACTCTGGGACCGATGCTCCGGTCTTACTCTTTCCTCCATGGAATGCGCAGTGCCAAGTCCCAATGCAGGGATGTGGCGATGCGCAATCATTGGAGCCAAAGCATGCAAGAGGCAAGACCGAAGGGAAGCGCAAGCGTGTACCAGCAGCCGCGTTCGGCGCTCGAATCAGGCGCGTTCGGCGCAAAGGCAGGTTGGGCGCGATGAATCTGCTAGAAGCCATGCGCATTTACGTCAGGGTGGTTGAGCGCGGCAGTATCTCCGGTGCAGCGAGAGACCTCAATATGGGGCAGCCTGCCGCGAGCGAACGCATTGAGCGACTCGAGAAGTACCTCGGCTGCCGGTTGTTGCTCCGTAGTGCACGCGCTTTCAATTGCACACCCGACGGCCTCACCTTCTACGAGCGTAGCAAGGGGATCCTGCACGCCGTGGAACAGGCGCTTGCCGAAGTGTCGAACGACGAGCAGGTCCTCAGGGGCACGATTCGTATCGCGGCGCCCCACTGCTTCGGCGAGACGGTCGTGCCGCAGGCGTTGACGCTTGTGCGCGCAGCCTATCCTCAACTGAATCTGGAACTGGTCCTGAACGACAGGATCGTCGATCTCGTGACGGAGGGTGTAGACGTTTCCTTTCGTCTTGGGCCGCTCGGAGAAGGAGCGTTCATCGCCCGTCAGCTCGGTCAGGTTGGACGTATCCTGGTTGCTGCGCCGGGCTGTCTGAGCCAGCACGGTCCCATCTCCGAGCCGTCTGACCTGGTAAAGCACCCGTTCATTCGGGTCCAGGGCATGTTCGGCACGGACCAGTTGCCGCTCCGGCAAGTGGCAACCATCGTGGAGAGCGTGCCGATCCATACCGCGGTCAAGACCAGTCATTGGCGGCCCATGTATGAAATGATCCTCTCGGGTGCGGGCATCGGTGTCCTGGAGGAGCCTGCTTGCGTCGACGCGCTCGCAGACGGCCGGCTGGTGCGCATACTGCCGCAATTCGAGGTGCTGCCCTTCGATCTGAATGTGCTGATCCAGGCGCAACGTCCGGTGCCGCCACGGGTACGGATGATCGTGACGATGTTGAAAAAGTGCGCTTCGGAAATCCTGGAGAGAGTACACGTCGACTGTGGCGGAGTGACAAGCCGCTTTGATGAAGTACTTCCCGACGATGATGTTTCCGTACTGCTGAAGCCATCGTTGCGGGCCTGAACCCGTAACGATGGTCGTGGCGCCGGGAGCGTGTCAGGCTTTGTCTTCCCGGCCGTTGAGCCCGCGCTTGAGCAATTGGCCGGCCGCCTCGCGAGCGTCGAGGCCGAACGACGGCGCAACCGCCACTGCGATCGCGCCGGGTACGAGTCCGAACGCGAGCTGGGCAATCTCGTTTGCAATGCCCGTGGGGAAGAGCCAGGCCGTTACCAGGGCATCTGGCTGCTTTCCACTTATTCCGCTTGTGTTACTGACACCGACGCCTCGCTCGTCAGCATTAAAAATGTCAGTGTTTCGCATAGATAGAGGCGCACTACCGTGTCGGTATGGCTCGTGTAGCCTATTGACACGTCTTCGCCAAGATGCAACTCGAAGTCGCCGCCGCGCATGGACAGCACGCTGCCGCCTGCGAGCGCGGGCGCCCAGATGATTTCGCCGTTCACGATCCGCTTGATGTGCTCGATAACCGGATAACCCTGATCGCGTGCCTCCCCGAGCGCGGTGTATGCATCGGCGCCGAGCAGCACGGAGTAGGGGCCGTCGACGCCGGCAAGCCGCAGCTGTTCGAGCGCGTTGCTGATCGTATTGGGATACTCGCTGACGTCGGCCGGTAGCGCGAGCGCTGGATTTGACGAACCTTCGCGAATCCCGCCAATACCCGCAGCCTGATACCCGTCGAAGATCGCACGATCCTCTGCATAAGCGAGCTCCTTTGCTGCGTCCTTCGCGGGCTGCCAGTCCGCATCTTTTGCGCCGCGCACGACACTGTCGATCGCATCGCGCTGCAGCTCGAACGGCACGGTCAACTGAACGAGGGCCTTCACCTCGGACAGTTTCGCCACGACACCTTGCTGCGGCGCACTGATCGCGATCTGATGCCCCGTGCCAACGCCGGAGAGTTCCGTGCCGCCGGGACCCTTGACGTCGACTACACGACGGCCGGCGACGCTGCGCCTGAAAGTGCGGGCCACTTCTTCTTCGATCTGCGACCAGGCGGCACGGGAGATTGGGGCAAGCTCGCGATGCAGGTTATTCATGTTGGGAGATTCCCTTGAGAGAGCCAATATTCAGTGAGCCGTCATGGCGCGGCTCGGCGGAGGAAGACGTATCAGACGTATCGGGTTGCTGCTGTCCGGCAGCGGCAGCGGACTCTGGATCGCGTTCTGCCAGCGCCTCAAGCAGGGTAGCCGACGGAACGAAGAAGAGGCCACCCGTGACCGCGCGGCTATAGTCGAGCAGCCGGTCGTAGTTGCCCGGCGGCCGTCCGACAAACATGTTCTCGAGCATTTGCTCAATCGGCTCGGGCGAACGGGCATAACCGATGAAGTAGGTGCCGAACTCGCCGGCGCCGGGCCGGCCGAAGGGCATGTTGTCGCGAAGGATTTTCACTTCCTCGCCGTTCTCTACGATCGTGGTCAGCGAGCTGTGCGACGACGATGGTTTGACCGCGGCGTCGAGCTCGATATCGGATAATTTCGTGCGGCCGATAATGCGCTCCTGGGTCTCGACCGAAAGCGCGTTCCAGCCGGTCATGTCGTGCAGGTACTTCTGAACGAGGACATAACTGCCGCCCGTGAACTCCGGATCCTCGTCGCGAATCAGCGTGAAATCGACGGCCTCGCGGCCCGTCGGATTTTCGGTACCGTCGACGAAGCCCACCATGCTGCGCATATCGAAGTAGCGAAAACCGTGCACTTCATCCACGACCGAGACCGCGTCGCCGAGCCGTCCTACCAGCTGCGTGGCGAGCTCGAAGCAGAGATCCATCTGGTCTGCGCGGATGTGGAGCAGGATATCCCCGGGCGTACCCACGGCGCGGCGTTCGCCCTCGCCGAATTCGCGAAACGGGTGCAGCCCTGCGGGGCGCGGGGCGCCGAACAGCGTGTCCCAGGCGTCGGAGCCGAAGCCGCACACGCACGACAGGTTGCCGGAAGGGACACGCTTGCCGACCGAGCGCACGAGGGCGGCGATATCCGCGCACCACGCTCGCACTGTGTCTGCCGGGTCGTGGCCACCCGCGAATGTCGCGACGATGAAAATTGCACTACGGGTGACGGCATTACAAACGGTTTGTGGTTCTGGAATGTCTGCCGGAATGTCTGCTGGAATGTCTTTAGGCATCGGATTGAATATTGATAAGCCGTTACGGATTCCGGCAACAGCGGAACGAACCTCTTTCCGCCTCTGCGGTCCCGGCTTAACGCGGGCGCAAAGCTTTTATCCGAATAAATGAAGCCGGTGTGCTGCTGCGTTCACGGATGTTATACCGCGCAGTCACCTTATGGAAAGGGGCCGCCGCTAGAAACTCATCGAGCATATAGAAGCATGCATCCGGTTCGCGGGACAGGGCCGCTTTGGCAGTCAGTCGCCTCGACGACACGCTCGTGTCACGTTCGCGCCGGTCCACAACGTGTCAAACGACACCCTGCGAAAGGGTGAAAGGGTGCATTGCCAGAGCTCCGCCGATACTTTATATCGGGTTTGGCGGCTTTTTATTCTCGTGTCACATCGTTACCATCGGCTTACTCAGCGGGCTCCCTTGATTGGTCACCCTACGATTGGCGGGCTTTCTTTCGCGCGGCGGTGTACTCGGCGGCTCGTGGCATCCGGTAGACCCAAAAATTCTTCGAGCCTATTTATTGGAAGATGAAATGTTTTCAAGTAAATAATTCGCATGCCGAATTGATTTATGAAGGAAATCTGGTTCCCGAAAGAAGGATGATCCCCGACCGATTGCGTTCGCACATCGTTTAAGCTTGCTCTTGCCGCTACCAACACGCTGGTTCGTTTATTTCATGGCGCCCGGATCGTGGCGCTCAAAAGGTGCTCAAGCTAGTGATGCATTGCTGCCGCGACCATAAGATGGAACGGGAGCACGAGTAGCGCTGTCCCGGCGAATCCAAGCAACCACAATGCAACGAACCATAACAGGCCTTTGAAAAACGTTTTATCGGGCTCACTGCTTTTTGGCGACACGGCATCCCTCCTATAGGCTAGTGATACTGGCTCCGGCGTTGATTTTCTTCTTCTGATCATTCGTCGACAAGCCGCGCGTGTCACCGGAGAAGCGTTTGGCGAAATATCTTGCCGCCATGATCGAGGACGACGTTCTCGACCTCAACCGGTGACGGTTCCCTGCGACAAAGAGTTCGTCTTTCGCCATGGGAGAGGGCGGTATCTCATGGTAGCTCAGTATCTTTCGGTATTCACCGGCATAGGCGGACGACGAACGCACGAGGATTGTCAACGAGTGCATGTCTGAGTCAACTGCCCTGCGAAGGGTGCTCGAGTGATCGACTTTGTCATTGCTCTTATTGTAGCCACAGGTCTTGGAACCGTCTCAGTTCAGCCATCTACCGACATGGGTCCACGCTTGCCAGCGGACATGGCAAGTATCATGCTGGCGTGATGGACCCAGTGACTTGTTCAAGCCAGTGCTCGAATTCCTTTGGTGGCAGAGCCGGTGAGAATAGATAGCCTTGAGCAATGCCATATCCTTGGTCCGCCAGAATCCGGGACTGCTCCTCTGTTTCGACGCCTTCGGCTATCAAGGTCAGGTTAAGGCTTTGGCCGATTCCCATGATTGCGGCACTCAATGCGCTGGCTGCCTTGTCGTGCGCCAGGTCCGCGACAAAACTGCGGTCCAGCTTGAGTTCGCTGACGGGGAGACGGCGTAGGTAGCTGAGGCTGGAGTAGCCCGTGCCGAAATCATCCACGGACAACCGTACTCCCAAGGCAGTCACTTCCTTGATGGTTTTGAGCACGCCGGAGTTGGCCTCAAGCAGCACGCCCTCGGTCACTTCCAAAGTGAGTTTCTCAGCGGGGAGAGCGTGATCCTCGAGGGTTCGTGCAATTGTTTGTGGTAAATCCAGGTCGCGAAAACTGGTCGGGGAGAGGTTGATCGATACCGATGGTACCGTCAGCCCCCGAGATTGCCACTCGCCCAACTGTCGGCAAGCTTCATGCAAGACCCAGCGCCCCAGTTCCGCGGTCAGGCCGCATTCCTCCGCAAGCGGTATAAATTGAGAAGGTGGGATCATGCCCAGTTCGGGGTGAAACCATCGGGCAAGCGCCTCTACGCCGTAGAGGTGCCGATCTTCGAGACTGACTTGCGGTTGATAATGCAAGCACAGGCTTCCGGTCCGAATAGCGTCGCGCAGTGCCGCTTCAAGTGAAATTTTCTTCTGGGCAAGCAGACTCATTTGACCATTGAAAAAACCGTACTGACCTCTCCCGGCAGTCTTTGCCTGGTACATCGCCATTTCGGCACACTGCAGAAGGGTTTCCATATTGCGGCCATCGGCCGGGAAGACGGCAATTCCGATCGTGGCAGACGGCACCAGGCGTGTCTCGGCCAGCCTGCACGGTTGCGATAGCGTTTCCTGCAATTGCGTTACCGCTGCCAGGAGTACCCCGTCACTACACCTGGGTAGCACGGCCACGAATTCATCGCCCGAGAGCCTGCTGATGAGATCTGAAGCCGGAAACTGCGTTCTGATTCGATTCGCCATTTCCCGCAGGAGTTCGTCTCCTACCGCGCGTCCCATCGAATCATTGATCTGCTTGAAGCGATCCAGGTCAATGAAGAGGACCGCTAACTGCTCGGATTTTCCGATCGACTTGGTAATTTCGTGGTTGGATCTTTCTAACAACATCCGACGATTAGGCAGGCCGGTCAGGCTGTCGTAAAAGGCCAGTTGCTGAATGCGCTGTCGCGCGCGCTCCCGCTCGAACGCCACCATGCACAGATGAACGCAAGCCGTAATGACTTGCTGCTGGAAGGAATCGGGCTCTACTGCCTTCCGATAGTAGAAAGCGAAGGTGCCCATGACCTGTCGATCGCTCGACAGGATGGGCGTTGACCAGCAGGCCGTGTAGCCCATTGGCAACACCATATGCCGCCACTCGTCCCATAGCGGATCGGTTGCAATGTCGGGGGTCCAGACCGGTTCTCCCCGGTACGCAGCGGTCCCGCAAGATCCCGCTTCAGGTCCTATTTTGCAGTTCTCGAATAGCTGCCAATATTCAGGCGGGAGACTGGGGCTGGCCAACGGCTGCAGATGGCCTTGATCATCGAGCATCTGAATTGATGCTGTTACGTCCGGCAGAATGCGCTCGATTTCGAGGCACACCATGTTGAGCACCTCCTGCAATGGCTCTTCGCGAGCCATTGCCTCCAGGGCGCGCTGTTGTAATACTTCGTACATCTTGACGTGAGTGATGTCGGTAAGAACTGAAATGGTCTTGCTCAGGTTCCCGTCCAGATCCAGGATCGGATTTACCACGACATTTACCCAGGATCGCTGGCCGTTCTTGCCCGTCAGGATCTCCTCGCGGCGTACCGTGGTTCCCGCCATCAGTTCTGCCCGGAATGGCTGGATAAACGCTTCGGAAAGGCGTGATCCCAGCAGAGCAGCCGGTGTACGGCCGGCGATTTCATCCGGGCCCCAGCCGAACATCCTGATGAACCCGGCATTGACGTAGTGGATGCTCCCGTCGTTGTCGACGATGACGACGCCTGAGTCAGTCGTATCGGCGACCAGGGCGAGTTGCCGCGCATGCTCGTTCTGGCTAAGCCATTGCTGCTGGCGTTCAGTTATGTCGAGTGCGACCTTGACGATGCGATGCACGCGCTGCTGTGAATCGAATAGGGGCGTAAATGTCGCGCCGAGCCAGCATGGGCTGCCGTCACGCCGCCGACGCTCGCAAATGGCGCCGATCAGCGGGTGACCGTTCACCAGAGATTGCCAGAATTCGGTGTATGCGTTCGAAGCGGCGTATGACGGGTCACAGAACGAGCGGTGAGTACGCCCGAGTATTGCGTCATCTTCGTATCCAAGGAGCGTCCGATAATTGCCGTTCGCTGCCACCAGGATACCGTCGGGAGAAAACTCGGCCACCGCCAGTGTGCGCGACAGGGCTTCCGTCAATTCCGGCATATTCGATGGTTGTGCTGACATCACTTTGCCCCTCGTTTTGAGTCCATGATCGCTATTGCTTCGTTCACAGATATGCCGGATTAACGCCAATATTATTGGCGATTAAATTGGGGCGCTAGTTGCTTCACATTTCTTGCGATTTGCCTGCATGGCCGGCAGGACGCCTGGACCGGTTCGTACTGGGCATGAAGATTCATGAACTTTAGTTCAGCATATCGGCAGCAGAAACAAATTTAAATTTTTTAACCGCTGAAGAGCGGGCTTAATAGCAGCCATGAAGGAGACCGGTCAGTCTGTGACTCAGCCTGAGAGGGCCAAGACGAGTTCTCGCAATCGCACGATTGTCGAACGCTCGTTACCGGGAGTCGTCGGAGCGGCGTTCATCGCAGTCCATGCGAACGGCGGCGCTCAGGCAGGTACGACTGCCTCTTCACGACCCACTTTGCGTCCTCGACCCTGCACCACCGCAATCAAGGTACAACGGTCACAGGAACGAGCCAGCAGTGCGTTGCGCGCCGTAGCGTGGTGATCGCGGATGCCGACGCGCTTGCGCCGCCGTTGCGCGATATCTAGGTGGACCGGATACAAGTCGCCTTGAGCAACGCTTCGAGCCAATCGGCGAACACGTGAAAGCGCCGGGACAGATGCTGCCGATGAGGATAAAGCAGCGTCATCGGCATGGACGCCGCCCGATATAAAGGCAAGACCTCGACAAGTTCACCCGCGCGCAGATGCGCTTGCACGTCATAGGCGGGAATCTGAATCAGGCCGATGCCCGAGAGACAGCACGCGATGTACGCCTCCACGTTATTCACGCCCACCCGTTTCTTGAGCGGCATCGTTTGCCGCGCGCCGTTTTCCATCCATTCCCACGGAGCAACCCGTGCGTTGGACGGCGACGTATAGCCGACCATCCAGTGATCATCAAGGTCGCCGGGGCTCTGCGGCACGCCATGGCGTGCGAGATATGCCGGGCTGGCCACGTTGATGAGAGGCAAATCCCCCACCGCCCGCGCAAACAACTCCGAGTCGCTTAGCGCACCCACGCGTAACGCGCAGTCGACACGCTCCTCGACAAGATCGACGGCCCGATCCGTCACGCCGATCTCGATATCTATCTGGGGATAGCGGTCCAGAAAATCGGGCAACGCGGGCGCGACGATCAAGCGACCGATGCGACCGGGCATGTCGACCCGTAGTTTGCCGCCAGGCGTACTGCTTGCAAGGCGAAAAAGGTTCTCGGTGTCCTCCATATCCGCGATCAGAGGCAAGCAGCGTTCGTAGAGTGCAGAGCCGTCATGCGTGGTCGAGACCTTCCGTGTCGTCCGGTGTAGCAAGCGCGTGCCGAGTCGGCCCTCGAGTTCCTGGACCGCGGCTGACACCGAGGAGCGCGGCATGCCTAAGGTATCCGCGGCGCGCGTGAAGTTGGCGCACTCGACAACCCGCGCGAAGATTCGAAAGAGATCGATACGGTCCATGCTCGGAAAAGCCCAGGCGCTCATGCGCAATGATGCGCAACCGTCGCTCGTGAATTAGTCGGGAATTCTGTCTAGTGCTGTCAGGATAAGGTGCTTTATACGATTTTTCTGCACTGTACCATTAGCTGAAGACGCGGCTGCAATTCGCAACCGCGAGAACGGAGAAATGTCATGGCAGACCACAGCATTGCGGGCAAAACTGTTCTGATTGCGGGTGGGGCAAAGAATCTTGGCGGGTTGGTCGCGCGCGATCTGGCCAGGCACGGCGCAAGAGCGGTAGCAATTCACTACAACAGCGCAAACTCCAAGTCCGACGCGGACAACACGATCGCCGCGATCAAGGCAGCCGGCGCGGAAGGCGTCGCGTTCCAAGCGGATCTCACGCAGGCGAAGGCGATGGAGCAGTTGTTTTCTGAGGTCGTTGCCGCCGTGGGACGGCCGGATATCGCGATCAACACGGTGGGCAAGGTTCTGAAGAAGCCGTTCACGGAAATCAGCGAAGCCGAATACGATGCGATGAGTGCCGTAAATTCTAAAGCCGCGTTCTTTTTCCTGCGCGAGGCTGGCAAGCACGTCAACGACAACGGTAAGGTCGTGACGCTCGTAACCTCGCTGCTTGGCGCGTTCACGCCCTTCTATGCAGCGTACGCGGGCACCAAGGCGCCCGTCGAGCACTTCACTCGCGCAGCGGCAAAGGAGTTCGGCGAACGCGGCATATCGGTGACGGCCGTTGGGCCGGGTCCCATGGACACGCCTTTCTTTTATCCCGCGGAAGGTGCCGATGCCGTGGCGTATCACAGGACGGCCGCGGCGCTGTCGAAATTCTCTAAAACGGGTCTCACCGATATCGAAGACGTGGTGCCCTTCATTCGTCATCTGGTGAGCGATGGATGGTGGATCACTGGGCAGACCATCTTGGTCAACGGCGGCTATACGACGAAATGAACGCGCGGTAATTCCACCAGTGCGCGAGCCGGGCGCTGTCCCACGCCTCAAGCCGCTCAACTGTCTTTTTGTTTGCGGGCGTCCGCTCTGCACTAGTCCCGATAGTCATAAGTCGAGCGTTGCGAATGCGTCCGGATGTCCGCTGCAACTGGAGAATACGCCATTCAATTACGGTCATCGATGGCCCGGCGAATGACCGAGAGCCGCGGTTCCCAACGTTCGCCAAAAGCGCGCGCCTGGTCAAGCCGCGCATGTCGGTGAAGGGCAGCTTTCCGGCATCAGTGCCCGCAGGTAGCCGTCGGCCACTTTCCGCTGCTCATCCCCTAGTGATTGAACGTCCGCTCCTCCACGGTGACGAGTCGTTCGCTCGTTTCCTTAAACGACTGGAAGGACTAAGAGAGCCCCTTAGCGATGTATCAGCACGCCTCAACGAGAAGGGCGATCGTTCGCATGCTTTTTCTTTGTCGGTCGTTTGCGGCGTTCTTTGTGAAAGCACAACTCTCGGGGCCGGGTTGCCCCCCAAATCTGAAAACTCATTTGCGCCAACGGGTCTACCGAAGCGGCGGCTCCAGCCGTAAATTTCGGTCACTGCTTCGCGGCTTAAACAACACAGCGAAGCGAATCCAGTCACTTCACAGGAGCAGACCATGCTTGATCATACCGATGCGGCCACCCTGGCGGACGACACGAGCGTCACCGCCGATGCGCAATACTTTGAATACACGAAGGCAGCGAATCCGATTGGCGCGAAACTGATTTCGCGCGTCCCATTCAAAACATTTCCGGCTGAACTCTATTCGGACGGGCCGACGCGCGTCGTGCCTTTGGACCTCTCTGGCGAACTTGGTTGCCCGGCGCCCGCGACGGGCCCCGGACTTATCGCGAACTTTGTGCGAGTCCTCGCAGGGGACTGTCTTCGTCTTGACCCATTGGCCACCTCGCAAATCTTCTATGTTATTCGTGGGTCGGGTGCGGCTGTACAAGGCGAGCACAAGATTCCATTCACGAAAGGCGCCTTTTTTTCCTTGCCCGGTGGTCTCGAATCCGCCATTACCGCCAGCGAAGACGTGGCGATGTACTACGTGAGCGACGCACCGTTGATGACCTATTTGGGCGTTGACTCCGTTTCTCCGCGATTTGAACCGACTTTGTATCCCGCTGATCGCGCCGAGGCCGAGCTTCAAAAAATTGCGAATGAAGCTAATGCGGGCCTTCGCAGCCGGATATCCGTGCTGCTGGCCAATGTGCACTTTCCCCAAACCCGCACCGTGACGCACGTTCTTTGGGCCATGTTCGGTCTGCTGCCAGGGAATTCGATTCAAAAGCCACACCGCCATCAGTCAATTGCGCTCGATTTCATTATCGACTGCCCTAAAGGATGCTACTCGCTCGTCGGCACGGAGTTGGACGCCGAGGGCAACATCGCCGATGCCACGCGCGTTGACTGGGCTCCGGGCCTGGCCTTCGTTACGCCGCCCGGGTATTGGCACGCACACATCAACGAGTCCGGAGAGGACGCAAGACTGATTCCTATCCAGGATGCCGGCCTGCAAACCTATCTCCGTGCTCTTGACATCCGCTTCGCGAAGTAACGCGGCTCACAGCTGCATTGGCCCCTCGGTACTGGGGGGCATGAAGGCCCGTCCGCGCGCCCAAGCCGCGGCGGGCGGCAGTGCGCTGGCTTGCTGACCATTCCTGGTCATTCATCGCCATACAGCGACGAGCAACGCAATGAGCGATCGGGGGGTGCCCGCAGCGAGCTTTAGTCCTGGTAAGGGATACGGATATCATTGGGTCGCATGCCCTCATCGGCAAGAACGTTTTGCCGCAGTGAAGGCGTCGCTCGTCCCCGTTTCCTTACCTTGGATTTCTTCAATGGATTATTTTGCAGCGGTTCGGACATTCGTGCGTGCGGCCGAGTTGGGCAGTCTTACCCGTGCTGCCCAGGAACTATCCATCAAGACATCAACCGCTTCACGACACCTTGGCGAACTTGAGGCGGATCTCCGAATTGCGCTGTTCAACAGATCGACCAGAGGTTTGTCTCTAACCGAAGGGGGCAAGGTCTTCTATGCGAAAATTTCAGAGGTGTTGACGCAATTGAAAGATGCGAGAGAGGCGACTTCGTCCCTCAATCTCAGCCCTTCTGGCGTATTGCGCGTGACAATGCCATTGTCTTTCGGTCGAAAGCATGTGATGCCTCACCTTGGCGAATTCATGGAGCGGTTTAGAGATATCGACGTGGATGCAATCCTCACCGACGATGTACTCAACCTCATCGAGTCGCAGATCGATCTCGGCATTCGGATAGGTGAACTGGAAGACTCGTCACTGATGGGTCGCCGCCTTGCCGCGCAGAGGCACGTGGCGTGTGCGGCGCCTGCATACATTAAAGCAAACGGAATGCCGACTGCTCCTGCTGCATTAAAGGCGCACACATGCCTACTGTTCTCGCGATCCGCGAGTCATTCCTGGTATGCCAGGGAGCGGGGCGGTCCGCCTGCGGATTGGCAAAAGACCTTGGTCACTGGACGCCTCACCCTCAACGATATTGATGCGCTGATGTCGGCAACAGAGAGTGGCCTTGGCGTCGCTGTCTTGCCCACATGGCTCGCGTATGAACCACTCGATGAGGGTCGTCTCACGAACGTGTGCCCGGCTTGGGACGTTCAACCCACGCCGCAAGAAGCCTCCATATGGGCCGTCTATCCCAGGAAGAAGACCGTTTCGTCGAAAGTCCGGTCGTTCATAGATTTCTTTGCCGAGAAGTTCGGCGAGCTGCCGTACTGGGATGCGCAGGGCGCCGTCTCTTCCGGGATTCCACGGACGTGAGTCGGGCGAACGCCTCGTGTATTCACGTCTCGAAGAAGGTGATTATCTCTGTTGATTCGGCACTTGTCCGTTGCTTGAGCGACCGTTGCATGCTCGGAGGCCGTCGTTAAAACGGACTTGGGCGATGGCTCTTCGGGGGCGGAGGACATTCGTTGAAGCGAGAACCGGACGTTCGCGGACGATGCGTGGTGAATGGCAGTTCAGCGGCGCATGGCGGCCACCCCAAAGGCAATGAGTGACTGCCGGCTTAGGCCGAACTTGAGTCAGTAAGGGTGTTGGGTCATTCACCGCACGATCATCAACATGAGTTTCCATGTCCGCTCTCGCGCAGTCAGCGCGCGTTCGCGCGATGCTCGCAGGCGTTGCCCCCTCAAGCATATGTGCCTTATTTTGCGCGGCCATGAGCGCCGGCAGCAGACCCACCGCGCACACTCCAACAGCACATTGACCGCGACAACGCGAGCCGCTCGCCAAGCTGCTGCGTTGCACAAAAGTTGACTCTCGACACCCTACGGACTTACCCGAATGCAAATTAGTATCAGTTTTCGGTTTCAATTTCAGTGGTGAAATATCGGCGACAGGGCTAACTTGCACACATGGCGTGGCGCAATGCGGTTTATGCGAACGCTCCAAAAAAAAGTGGGTCAGGAGGAGGACAGATGGACACCATTCCGAGTGCCACGGAGTGCCGATGCGGAACATGCGGCTATTGCCGCGCGGCGCGCACGGACGCCCGGCGCGCCAACATTGTCCAGCCGGACCTGGAACTGGTCGCCGTCCCGCGCGATGAGTCGTTCAAGGTCTGGTCGCACGGTTATCCGTATCGCACGGTGCGCTGGCACTTCCATCCCGAATACGAAATTCAGGTCATTACATCGACGACGGGTAAATACTTCGTAGGCGATTACATCGGCAATTTCGCCCCCGGCAATCTTGTGATGACAGGGACGAATCTGCCGCATAACTGGGTCAGCAATGTGTCGCCGGGCGAGCGTGTGGATGAACGCTGTCTTATCCTCCAATTCGATGCCGAGGTCGTCGCTAACGCCATTAAGGTCTTCCCGGAACTCAAGTGCGTGGAGTCCTTACTCGATGCATCGCGTTGGGGCGTGCTGTTCACACCGAAAACGGGTGCAGCCGCCGAACCGATCATGCGCGAGATGCTGGGCGCGCAAGGCATGCGGCGCGTCACGTTGTTTCTTGAGTTGCTCGACTTGCTCGTGCACAGCGCAGAACAAGTCAAGCTCGCGAGCGCCGCTTATCGTGCGGACCCGGCTCGCTATGCCGAGACGCGCATCAATCATGTGCTTTCTTATATTGGCAAGAACCTGTCGCAGGAGTTGCGCGAAACGGAGTTGGCCGAACTCGCGGGACAAAGCGCCAGCGCCTTTTCGCGATATTTCCGCCGCCATACCGGCGTGCCCTTTGTGCAATACGTGAACCGGCTGCGCATTAACCTCGCATGCCAATTGCTGATGTCGGGCGAACTGACTATCACCGATATCTGCTATCAGGTCGGCTTTAATAATCTCTCTAATTTTAATCGCCAGTTCCTGTTGCTCAAGGACATGTCGCCGTCGCGATGGAGGGCATATCAACAGCTCAACGCTGCCAGCGCGACTGAATCGCCTGACGCTGAGCACGCCCTGGAAGCGTTCGGCTAGCGCGTGTTTTCGCCGGTGATCGCTGAAAGCGGCGCCAACGCGGCATCGCGCGACGCAAGCTCGTCTTTGTAGTTTGCCAAGGATTCAACAGGTTCTTCCATGACGTAGCCAACGTTTTTTGCGCGGACTGAACGAATGTATTGTGTAGTACAAAGTATATTTATTGCCACGCAACGAGTGCCCTGTATCCGCGCTAAGGAAGTTGAAGCGCACGCGCACGCTCTGCACTTAGAAGCCTCACCCGAAGCCCAAGCACGGCAGCATCTGCGCCGGAATTTTTTAAAAAAACGGAGACATTCGATGACCAGACTTTCGAACCAACTGATCGGCGCCAGCGTGCTGAGCCTGAGCTTGAACTTGATAGGCAGCACGGCGGCGCTGGCCGCACCCAGTGGCACGGTCGCCTTTCTGATGCCTGACCAGGCATCGACGCGCTATGAACAGCACGACTTTCCCGGCTTCAAGGCCGAGATGGCCAAGCTCTGTCCCGACTGCAAGGTCCTCTACCAGAACGCCAATGCCGACGTCGCGACGCAGCAGCAGCAGTTCAACTCGGTGATCGCGCAAGGCGCGAAGGTGATCGTCCTCGACCCGGTGGACTCCACGGCTGCCGCGTCTCTGGTTCATATGGCGCAGGGCCAGGGTATCAAGGTGATCGCCTATGACCGGCCCGTGCCTTCAACGCCGGCCAACTACTACGTGTCGTTCGACAACGAAGGTATAGGCAAGTCCATCGCGCAGTCGCTCGTCCAGCACCTGAAAGACACGGGCGTACCGACAGCCAAGGGCGGTGTGCTCGAGGTCAACGGTTCCCCGACCGACGCGGCTGCGGGGCTAATCAAGAAGGGCATCCACGCCGGCTTGGCGGGCAGCGGCTACAAGACGCTGGCCGAGTACGACACGCCGGACTGGGCGCCGCCGAAGGCCCAGCAGTGGGTCAGCGGGCAGATCACGCGTTTCGGGTCGCAGATTGTGGGTGTCGTGGCCGCCAACGACGGCACGGGCGGCGGGGCCGTCGCGGCCTTCAAGGCAGCCGGCGTCAACCCGGTGCCGCCAGTGACCGGCAATGACGCGACGCTTGCGGGACTCCAGTTGATCATCGCGGGCGACGAGTACAACACGATCCTGAAGCCGAGCGAGATCGTCGCGGCCGCAGCGGCGAAGGTGGCTGTCGGCTTCCTGTCGGGCCAATCCCCGAAGGCTGAAACGACGCTCTTCAACACACCGTCGCAGCTCTTCAAGCCGGCGGTCATCACGGCGAAGAACCTCAAGGCGGAGGTCGTCGACAAGGGGTTCGCGAGCGCCAAGGAGCTGTGCACCGACCGCTATGCCGACGGGTGCAAGAAACTGGGCATCACGAACTGAACCGGCGCGAACTGGTCCGGCAGCGATGCTGGACGGGATCCGGCTCGTGCCGGGTCCATCCACTTTTAACGAGGTATCCGTCCCATGACTGACAACTCCACAACCCGGTCCACGCGCGGCGAACTGGTGCTCAGCCTGCGCAGCGTCTCGAAGCACTTCGGAGCGGTCTCGGCCCTGACGGACATCGAGCTCGACGTGCACGCCGGCGAAGTGGTCGCCCTGGTGGGCGACAACGGGGCCGGAAAATCAACGTTGGTGAAGGTGCTCGCCGGCGTCCATCAACCCAGCACCGGCACGATCACTTTCGGCGGCAAGGAGGTCACGCTGTCCAATCCGGCCGCGGCGCTCGATCTCGGCATCGCCACGGTGTTCCAGGACCTTGCTCTGTGCGAAAACCTCGATGTCGTCGCGAACATCTACCTCGGGCGCGAGCTGAATCCGCTGCGTCTCGACGAGGTCGCCATGGAGGTCAAGGCCTGGACGCTGCTGAACGAGCTGTCAGCCCGCATTCCGAGCGTGCGCGACGTGGTCGCCTCGCTGTCGGGCGGGCAGCGCCAGACCGTGGCGATCGCCCGCTCGCTGCTGCTCGACCCAAAGCTGATCATGCTCGATGAGCCGACGGCGGCGCTGGGCGTGGCCCAGACCGCCGAGGTGCTGAACCTGATCGAGCGGGTGCGCGACCGCGGTCACGCGGTGATCATGATCAGCCACAACATGGAGGACGTGCGCGCCGTGGCGGACCGGATCGTAGTGCTGCGGCTCGGCCGCAATAACGGCGTTTTCTATCCCGACTCCTCGAATCAAGAGCTGGTCGCGGCGATCACCGGCGCCACCGAGAACGCGGTGTCGCGCCGCGCCGGCCGCCGCCAGGCCGAACAGAGCGCCTAGACCCAAGGAACGATCATGAGCAATGAAATGCAAGGCGCCCCGCAACGCGAAACGCAAGACCCGCCGCCGTCCACGCTGCTCGACCGGGGCGATGTCCGCGTCAAGCACGCCGCCGGAGTCGGCGGCGCCGTTTCCGCCTTCGTCGAACGGGTGCGCTCGGGCGACCTGGGATCTTTGCCGGTCATCGCGGGCCTGATCATCATCTGGACCGTGTTCACCAGCCTGAACCCGGTGTTCCTCTCGGCCAACAACCTGGTGAATTTGCTATTCGACTGCTCGACGGTCGGCGTGATCTCGCTGGGCATTGTCTGCGTGCTGATGGTCGGGCAGATCGACCTGTCAGTGGGTTCGATGAGCGGCTTCGCGTCGGCCCTGGTAGGTATGCTCTGGGTCAATCACGGCTGGCCGGTGTTGCTCGCCATTGTCGTTGCCATCGCGGTGGGCGCGCTGGTCGGCGCCCTATACGCGCTGCTGCTCAACCGGCTCGGCATGCCGAGCTTCGTCGCGACGCTGGCAGGGCTGCTCGCGATTCTAGGGATGCAGTTATACGTCCTGGGCGCCACCGGGTCGATCAACTTGCCCTACGACTCGACGCTGGTGAACCTCGGCCAACTCATCATCATCCCCGCCGCCGTTTCATATCTCCTCGCGCTGGCGTCGGGCGCCGTGATGATGCTGCTCGGGTTGCGCACGCGTGAGCGCCGCCGGGCGTCCAATCTCTCTGCGCCCTCGGTGGGTAGCTTGCTCGTGCGCAGCCTTGCCATCACCGTGCTTTTGGAGCTTGTAGTTGCCTACCTTAACCAGGGACGAGGCGTGCCTCTGATGTTCGGTGTATTCCTTGGCCTCGCGGTCGCGATGGACTATGCGCTCAAGAGGACGCGATGGGGCCGGTCGATGAACGCGGTCGGCGGCAACCACGAGGCCGCGAGGCGCGCAGGCATCAATGTCAGTGCCATCTACACCAGCGCCTTTGTGCTGTGCGCCAGTTTCGCCGCGCTCGGCGGCGTGCTGACTGCGGCACGCCTTGCCTCGGCCAGCCAGCAGGCCGGCAGCGGCGACGTGAACCTGAACGCCATTGCAGCGGCGGTGATCGGCGGGACCAGCCTCTTCGGCGGCCGCGGCAGCGCGTATTCGGCGGTGCTGGGGATTATCGTGATCCAGTCGATTGCTAGCGGCCTGACGCTGCTGAACCTGTCGTCGTCGCTGCGCTTCATGATTACCGGCGCGGTGCTGGCGATCGCGGTGATCGTCGACTCGCTCGCCCGCCAGTCTCGCGTCTCGCATGGCCGTGCGTAATTTACAGCAACTTAGGATTACAAAATGACTGACATGATGAAGGGAAAGGTCGCCGCCATCACGGGCGCAGCATCGGGTATCGGCCTTGAGTGCGCGCGCACACTGCTGGCGGAAGGTGCGAAGGTCGTTCTGATCGACCGCGCCGAGGACAGGCTCGCCCAACTCTGCGCGGAACTGGGGCCAAACGCCTCGCCACTGACCGTGGATCTGCTGCAGCCGGCGGAAGTTTCCGCACTGTTGCCAAAGATCCTGGACCTCGCCGGCGGCCTCGATATCTTCCATGCCAATGCCGGCGCGTACGTGGGCGGTGACGTGCTGGACGGAAATCCGGACGAGTGGGATCGCATGTTGAACCTCAACATCAACGCCGCGTTCCGATCGGTCCACGCCGTGCTGCCGCACATGGTCGCGCAGAAATCGGGCGACATTATTTTCACCAGTTCCATCGCGGGCATCGTCCCCGTCGTGTGGGAGCCGGTCTACACCGCCTCCAAATTCGCGGTGCAGGCCTTCGTCCACACGATCCGGCGCCAGCTCTCCAAACATGGCGTGCGGGTGGGCGCAGTGGCCCCAGGCCCGGTCGTAACAGCGCTGCTTGACGACTGGCCGAAGGCGAAGATGGACGAAGCGCTCGCCTCGGGCAGCCTGATGCAGCCCAAGGAGGTCGCCGACGCGGTACTCTTCATGCTGACGCGGCCGCGCAACGTGACCATCCGCGATCTCGTGATCCTTCCAAACAGCGTTGATCTCTGAAACGCGTGACAGGGGCGAGTCCGGTTTGTACCCGATGCAGTTCGCCTTCTATCAGAAACGCCTTCTATAACAGGCATTGAGCAGGCAGTGAGCCATGACCTTAGAAAACCCGACTTCCCTAGCGACAGACAGCACACGCGATGTGCGTTATGTCGTCGGCGTGGACGTGGGCACGGGCAGCGCCCGGGCCGGAATCTTCGATCTTGCCGGCCGCATGATGGCCTCGGCCAAGCGCGACATTACCCTGTTCCATGCAAGCGGCTCCATCGTCGAACAGTCGAGCAGCGAGATCTGGAACGCCGTCTGCCAATCCGTGAAGGACGCGCTGTCGCAGGCCGCGGTATCGCCCGATCAGGTCGCGGGTATCGGGTTCGACGCCACCTGCTCGCTCGTCGTGCTGGGTGAGGGCGGACGGCCGTTGCCCGTGGGGCCCTCCGACCAGGCCGAACGCGACATCATCGTCTGGATGGATCACCGCGCCGTGGCGCAGGCGGAGCGCATCAACGCCACGGGCCACGAGGTGCTGAAATTTGTCGGCGGCAAGATCTCGCCGGAAATGGAGACACCGAAACTGCTGTGGCTCCTTGAGAACAGGCCGAGCGTCTTCGCGGCGGCATGGCAGTTCTTCGATCTGACCGACTTCCTGACCTGGCGTGCGACCGGGGATCTGTCCCGCTCTACCTGCACGGTCACCTGCAAATGGACCTATCTGGCGCACGAACGGCGCTGGGACGAAAGTTACTTCCGCAGCGTCGGTCTCGGTGTGCTGGCGGACGAGGCGTTTGCGCGCATCGGCCAGTCTGTTGTCGACCCGGGAACGCCGTTGGGGAGCGGGCTAACAGCGCATGCGGCCGCCGAGCTCGGCCTGCGAGCCGGTACGCCGGTCGCAACAGGCGCGATCGATGCCCATGCCGGCGGAATAGGCACGGTTGGCGCCGATGGTGACCCCGAGTCCAACCTCGCGTACGTCTTCGGCACCTCATCGTGCACGATGACCACGACCCGGAGTCCGGTCTTCGTACCCGGCGTGTGGGGACCTTATTTTTCGGCGATGGTGCCGGATGCATGGCTCAACGAGGGTGGGCAATCGGTGGCGGGCGCCGCGATCGAACAACTCCTTTCGATGCATCCCGCGACGCCCGATGCCCGAGAACAAGCGGAGCAAGCGGGCCAATCCCTGGCCGTCATGCTCGCCGGTCTCGCGGTGGAGACGGCAGACAGTTTGTCGGGGGCCGTGTTGTTGGCCAAGGGCTTGCATATTGTTCCGGAGTTCCTGGGCAACCGTGCGCCGCTGGCCGACCCCCACGCACGAGCCGTGATTGCGGGCCTTGGAATGGAGAATGACCTGAATAGTCTGGTCGCGCTTTACGTTGCCGGCATCTGCAGTATCGGTTACGGCCTTCGCCAGATCATCGAAGCGCAGACCCTGGCCGGCGCCCCGATCGAGCGGGTGGTCATCAGCGGCGGCGCGGGGCGGCTCGATCTTGTTCGGCAACTGCTCGCCGACGCAACGGGAAAGCCCGTGCTTGCCACGCAGGCGGAAGAGCCCGTCCTGCTGGGCGCCGCGATGCTGGGTGGCGTGGCCGGCGGCCTGTTCGACAACGTGCGCTCGGCGATGACCACGATGTCGCACATCAGCAAGACCTACGAGCCGGACGCAGGCAACATAGCGGCACTGCACGAGGCGCGGTATCGCGCTTTCAAGCAGTTGCAGAGCGTGGCCAGGGAAATCCGATAGGCTCACGCGTTAGGCTCACGCGTTAGACCCACGATTCGTGCCGGCAATGCATAGCACCACCTCGCAGCTTCGCATCTGGGCCGCCGTGCATTGCCAATGCGGCGCCATTACCTCGCTCCAATCAATTTTCGGATTGCCCGGAAAACAATAGGCTCCGACGTTTCACCCCAGCTATCGCAAGCGCCCCGAATGCTCTTGCTCGGCTTCGCCGCCAGGCGCTTCAACAATGCCTTCGCTCGTTGATCCAGTCTCGGATCGCCTAGATCCAACGCTTCAAATTCCTCTTCTACCCTAGACCCCGACTTGTCGTTTACGTGTACCCGAAATTCGAGAGTAAATGCGAGTCCGTCATCGTTTACACAACCCCTGGCATCGCAATTCCTGCAACGTACCTGTCTTACGTGCTTCGGTACGAGTTTGCGACT
The DNA here is from genome assembly GCF_964253885.1 of Caballeronia sp. LjRoot31. Taxonomy (NCBI): domain Bacteria; kingdom Pseudomonadati; phylum Pseudomonadota; class Betaproteobacteria; order Burkholderiales; family Burkholderiaceae; genus Caballeronia; species Caballeronia sp. LjRoot31. The sequence goes on along the minus strand of NZ_CAXURX020000002.1, from coordinate 1,537,340 downwards.
TCTGTGTAACGAGATGGGTTGACAGGGGACCTCTCCAAAGACAAACTCGGCAAGCATTTTAAAGCGCTTATGCGGTTACAACGTGCATCGCACGAGCCGTTCTCATTTGTCCAGCAGGAGCGTCATTATGAAGTTCATTTCTATAAAAATCCTTAAGCAAGCCATTGTTGCAATCGCGTATACGATGGCGTTATCGAGTGCTTTCGCGGCTACCATTTTCAATGCAACCACTACGGTTCAAGTTAGCGGCAAGGTTCAGTCAGTCAACACGAATACGCGTACTGTTACCGTTATTAACGACGCGGGGATCAGGGAGTCGTTCCAGGTCGGCGCGAATGTGCAGGGCCTCGATAAACTGAAGGCCGGTACCAAAGTAGTCGGCAGTGCAAACCGATCGGTTCGTCTCACTGTACTGGATTCATCCCCGCCTGTTGTTCCGCCTTCGCCCAATGGCGACCAGACCATCGCGCGCGTAGCGCATGTCGATAACCAAAACGGCTTTATCACTTTGGTCGATACAACCGGCGCGTCGTTTATCGTACAGACAAATCCGCCTGAGGCGTCCGCTTCGGTCATTCCGGGCACACGCGTTTTGGTCGACCTGATCAGCGCTGCTCCGGCAGCTCAATAAGCAGGGCAATTGCATGAAACGTGGCGTGTGGGGTTCTTTTGCTGCGCAAGGGTTTCTGATTCCGCTCGCCGCTTGGGATTTGGAGCCAGGGTTCGTGATCTTTACGATGGTTCCGGAGAGCTCATTGCGTTATACGCAACTTTCACCTATTCATTGAGCAACGCGCCGGGAAGCCCATAACCAAAGGCGTTCCGTACAAAGGTCGGTCAGAAGCCAGGCTGAAGGTCTCCAAAACGAGCGTTCATAAGTCATTGATTATTCAAGACTCAGTTGACTTGTGTATAACGCAATGCGCTAAACCCTCCCGCGAGGATGCCAGTCGACGAGAGGTCGGAAAAAATCCTCGCAGTGCATATGTCTCATTTCGCGACAGGTACGGTCGCCGCCGCGCGATCAAGCGTCCGATTCTGCGACAGTGGTCGAATTCCCAAATCGGCCGGGGCTGCTACCAATCCACTCAATTCCTTTTGTCCGTCAGGCGCCAAGGGCCCGTTCTGAAGGAGTGCGTGTCATCGGCATGGAGATTGCATAAACGAAAGCGATAAAAACGCGTTGGAAGAACTGGCATGCCTGCCCGTACCATCCAAGGCCGGCAAGTTCCCATGCAAGCCACGATAAGGAGACGAAACGTGAAAGCTGCCGTGCTGCATCAGTACGATGAATCATTGAGCCGTGACGAGTTCGTGCGTTATGAGGAGGTCCCTGATCCGAAGATCGGGCGGCCCACCGACGTGATCGTGCGGATTGGCGGTGCGGGTGTCTGCCGCACGGACCTGCACGTTGTCGAAGGCATTTGGCGCAGCAAGGTCGACGTGGTCTTGCCGTACATCATGGGCCACGAAAACGCCGGCTGGGTCGAGGCGGTCGGCTCGGCCGTCGAGAGCGTCAAGGTGGGCGACGCGGTGATCTGCCATCCGCTCGTGACAAGCGGTTACTGCCTGGCGTGCCGGCGCGGCGACGACATGCATTCAACCGACAGCAGTTTCCCGGGCATCAATGCCAATGGCGGTTATGCCGAATACCTCCTGACCGGCGAACGGTCGCTGATCAAGCTGCCCAAGTCGCTGGCGCCCAAGGATGTCGCGCCTTATACCGATGCCGGATTAACCGCTTACCGTGCTGCCAAGAAGGCGTCGCGCCACTTGCTACCCGGCCAGTTCGCCGTCGTGATCGGCGCCGGCGGCCTGGGGCATATCGGCATCCAGGTATTGAAGGCCCTTTGCGCTGCCGAAATCATCGTGGTCGACCGCTCGGAAACCGCGTTGCAACTGGCTAAGGAATGCGGTGCGGATCATACGGTCAAGGGCGGCGGCGACGAAGTGCAAAGCGTGCTCGAGTTGACCAGCGGTAATGGCGCAGAGGCGGTCATCGACTTTGTCGGCGAAGGTGACGCGGTCGCCAACGGCCTTGCGATGACGCGCAACGCGGGGTTCTATTACATCGTCGGTTATGGCGGGAAGATCGAGTTGCCGACTATCGACATGATCACCAGCGAGAAAACCATTGTCGGCAATCTGGTCGGCACCTATCCCGAGCTGGTCGAGTTGATGGCGCTGGCCGATCGTGGACTCGTTCATCTGGCGACGAAGGAATACCGTTTGAGCGAGGCGAACCAGGCGCTCAAGGACCTGCATCACGGCAAGGTAAGGGGCCGCGCGGTGCTGATTCCATAACGATGGATCCGACCAGGGTGAGCGCCGTGTCGCCGCAGCAAAATCCAATGCCGATTCCCGAACGCGTGCGCCTGGTCATTGCATTGACCGAGGTGAATTCCCGTTACCTGCGCGGCGAAAATCGCTGCGCGGGCGCCGAGATCGAGTTGGCATGCGCGCTGGCGTGCGAGAAGCGCGAAGGCGCCACGCCCGACCGGACGCGGGACATTGTGCAATTGCGGGCGCGGCTGGACGCATCGGAAAACGAGTTGCTGGCTATTGAAGCCGAGCGTGACTGGCTTGAGAACGAGCTGGCGAATTTCGACACAACCGAGTCCGGCAGGAAACCCGGAGATCTGCAATGAATCGAATTCCGGTCACTGTTCTTACCGGGTTTCTCGGCGCAGGCAAAACCACGCTGCTCAATCGCATACTGCGCGAGCAGCACGGCCGGCGTTACGCGGTGATCGTCAACGAATACGGCGAACTCGGTATCGACGGTGGCCTGGTGGTGGGCGCTGAAGACGAGGTAATCGAGCTCAATAACGGCTGCGTATGCTGCAAGGTGCGCGGCGACCTGATTCGCGTGGTCTCGGGACTAATCAAGCGCAAGGGCGGCTTCGATGGCATCCTGATCGAGATGTCGGGATTGGCGGACCCCGCACCGGTGGTTCAGACATTCTTTGTCGATGATCTCATCCGTCAGCGCACCCGGCTCGACAGCGTGATCTGCGTGGCCGATGCGTTGCACCTGAAAGCGTGTCTCGCCGACAGCCGTGAGGCCGCGGAGCAACTGGCGCAGGCAGATATCGTACTGCTTAACAAGACCGATCTTGTCGATGCAACGGGTCTGGCCTCGGCAGAGGCGGCCATATGCGGAATCAACCCGACAGCGGAGTTGGTGCGCAGTGTCCGCTGCGCGGTGCCATTGGCTTCACTACTCGATCGAGGTGCGTTCGATCTCAAGCGCCTGCATCTCGCCAACTCAGTCGAGGATACAGATGAGCCGGCCCCTGATGAACGGCCCTTTCGCCATATATCCGTTGGTCCCGGACGTCATAGCCATGGCATAGATTGCGTGTCGCTGCGCGTCGAGAAGCCTCTGGAACGCAGCCGCTTCCTTTCGTGGCTGCAGCAACTGGTGGTCGAGCAAGGCCAGGATCTGTTGAGAGCCAAGGGGATCGTTGACCTGGCGGGATCGGATCGCCGCTTCGTGTTCCAGGGGGTACATATGACCATGGATACGGATTTCGACCGGCCGTGGCGACTGGACGAAGTACGCGATAGCAGGCTGGTGTTTATCGGCCGCAATCTCGACAGGCGTGGATTGCGGGAGAGTATCGGGCACTGCAAGACCGACCCATGAATGCGCCGCCGTCTTTGATCGAATTGCTTGGGGCCCGTTGGGTGACGGAGGCTCCCGTTGTCGCGCTTGCTTGGGATGTTGCGGGACTCCAGGCGGGATTTGCGCTGGGTGACGGCACCGTGGCGCTCGCGACCGGTGAGTGGCCTGGCGGCCCGGCGCTCAAGCCACGGCAGAGTGGTGGCGTCGAGTTCGTGCAGGCACGGGAACCCCCGGCGCCAGTGGCTCGCTTCAGTGTGCATGACGGCACCTGCCTGGCACTTGCCGCCGATCCTGAAGGAGGTTTTCTCAGCGGTGGGGACGACGGCCGGCTGGTCCATCTGAAGGCGGACGGCACGAGCGATATCCTCGTCGATGTCAACGGTGAGTGGATCGATCTCGTGGCAACGAGCGCGGGCGGTCGGGCCTATGCAACCGGCCGCCGGGTTCACTGGATGGGAGCCAAGCCGGCGAGCCTCGCGCTAGCGGGTTCGGCAACCGCTCTTGCTTTCAACACCACCGGCGATCAGTTGGCGATCGCACATCACGGCGGAGTCACGTTATGGCCGATGGACACCCATGTTCCCCGCTTGTTGGGATGGCCCGGCTATCACCGAAGCGTTGCATGGAGTCGCGACGGCCGCTATGTCGTGAGCGGCATGGAGGAGAACGCTCTGCACGGATGGCGGTTGCCGGACGGCGACGACATAGAGATGGGCGGTTATCCCGGGCAACCCAGGTCGCTATCGTTTTCGGCGGACGGCCGGGTGCTGGTCACGAGCGGTGGTTTGCGGGCGGTTTGCTGGCGATTCGACCCGCCCGGCAGCGACGGCCAGCCGCGGGAATGCGGCATTGCGGGTAAGGCCCCGGTCACTCAGGTGGCTTGCCATCCGACCCATCCGCTGATTGCCGTTGGTTATCACAATGGCGCGGTACTGCTGTGCCAGCCGGGCGGCACTGATGTTCTATTCGTCAAAGGGGCTGACGGCAGTCCTGTCAGTGCCATTGCCTGGTCGCCCGATGGCGGACGGCTGGCAATGGGTACGGAGGCCGGTGAGATCGGCCTGGTGTCGTTGCCGGAGGCGCTGTTTCATTTTGGCAGTCCGCTGTGAAGGGGCGCGCAACACTCATTACATAAAGACGGAGACAACCATGACTAGTGAACATCTCTCAAAGGATCAGTTCTTCGAGCGGCTTGGAGCGATTGGCGACGAAATGATCGCAGCTTACGGCAAGGACTTTGCGATGGGGGCCCTAGTTCTCGCCGCGCGTTTCATCGCCGAAAGGAAGCCGAATGGTGATGACACGCAGAGCGTCATCTATACGGGCGACAAGCGCGGATGTCTAGGGTTGTAGGTGGTCGTGTATCGAGGCTCAAGGTTAGTCGATCTGGCGTCGATGCCGCGGCAGGTGAATGGCGAAGGCTGCAACCAAGACCGTCTTTTCTGTATTCATATAAATGATTCGTCATCCTTATTGATAAGAGGATTGCACAGTGCTTCTGCTTCGTTGCCATACATCTTCTGAACAGCAGCTCGTGGCGGCCAGCGGCGTCCCAATATCGGACAGGTCCGCTGAATGCGAATGTCGCATAACAAAACAGAATTCGGCGCCGGCGTCCTGCGCAAATGAGGCTATATACCGCACAGCCTTATGAGGCGGAACATGAGCCTCGTTGGCACGCTAATCGCTCTACGAGTACAGATCAAGACCCAAGTGTCGATGATCCGAAGTACAAGAAAAAAGACAGGAGGCATGGATCGTGAAGACTAGACCGGAACACCAGTCTGTTCAGCATTCACGCACCAATTTTTGTTCGCGACCGTGACCTCTGGCCCGTGTTGTTGATTGTTGACTCTGGCCGTAGCATCAATCGGCCCCTGCCCGTAACGCCGCCCTATGACGATGAAATACGACGTTGAAATACGACGGTGACTCGTGAAATGAAAAAAGGAGAGCTCAATGTCTGATGGATTAACCCTCAACAAGATCACGTCTCAGCGCGGGATCAGCATCGGCGAGGCGGCACGCCGTGTCGCCGATCTCGGTTGGACGCCCAGTTACGTTCAGGAAGCGATGACCTTCCCGACGGACTACAAGATCAGCAAGGCGCCGCGCGACCCGATGAAACAGGTGCTGCGCTCCTATTTTCCGATGCAGGAGGAGAAGGATAACCGCGTCTACGGTGCGCTTGACGCGGCGTTGCGCGGCGACATGTTCCGCAACGTCCAGCCGCGTTGGGTCGAGTGGATGAAGCTGTTCCTCGCGATCATTCCGTTCCCGGAAATCTCGGCGGCGCGCTCGATGGCGATGCTCGGCCGCCTCGCACCCGGTGAAGAACTGCGCACAGGCTTCACCATGCAGATGGTCGACGAGTTCCGGCACTCGACCATCCAGATGAACCTCAAGAAGTGGTACATGGAGAACTATATCGACCCGGCCGGGTTCGATATAACGGAGGCGGCATTCGGCAAGTGCTATGCGACCACGATTGGTCGTCAGTTTGCCGAAGGGTTCCTCACGGGTGACGCCGTCACCGCGGCGAACGTGTTCCTGCAAGTGGTCGCGGAAACGGCGTTCACCAACACGCTGTTTGTCGCCATGCCGTCGGAAGCCGCGCGCAACGGCGACTATGCGTTGCCGACCGTGTTCCTCTCGGTGCAGTCCGACGAAAGCCGGCATATCGGCAATGGCCATTCGCTGGTGATGTCGGTCATCAATGATCCGGACAATCATCTTTTGCTGGAGCGTGACCTTCGCTACGCCTTCTGGCAAAACCACGCCATTGTCGATGCGGCAATCGGTACATTCATTGAATACGGCACCACCGACCGGGACAAGAACAAGGAATCGTACGCCGAGTTGTGGCACCGGTGGATCTATGAGGATTACTACCGTACGTACATGCTGCCGCTGGAGAAATACGGCATCAAGATTCACCACGATGACGTTGCGGCTGCCTGGGACCGACTGGTCAAGAAGAATTACGTCCATAAGGTCGCACAGTTCTTCTCCGTGGGCTGGCCGGTCAACTTCTGGCGTATCGAGGCGCAGACCGAAAAGGACTTCGAGTGGTTCGAGCACAAGTACCCGGGGTGGTACGCCGAGTTCGGCGACTACTGGAAGTGGTACGCGAAGAAGAGCGTGCCTGGCGAAACCAACATGCTGTTCGACCAGGAGAACGGTTATGTGTACCCGCACCGCTGCTGGAGTTGCCTGGTGCCGTGCCTGATCCGGGAAGACTTCGTGGTCGACGAAGTGGACGGGCAGCTGTACACCTATTGCTCGGAGTTGTGCCACTGGACCCACAAGGTAGCGTTCGCCTCGGAATACGAAGGGCGGCCGACGCCGGCCATGGGGCGCTTCAGCGGACGCCGCGAGTGGGAGGAGTGCTACCACGGCTGGGATCTGGCCGATTGCATCAAGGATCTCGGTTTTGTGCGCAGCGACGGCAAGACGCTGGTGCCGCAACCGCATCTGCGGTTCGACGACCGCAACATGTGGACGCTCGACCATGTTCGCGGCAACATCATCCAGAGCCCGATCGTTCTGCTGCGGGGAATGACGCCGGAGCAGCGCGAGAAGCACATCGCTGAGTATCGAGCTGGATTCAAGATCAATCCGGTGAACTGACGAAGCGATGTCGTCCGGGAGTCATTGAGTGAATAAAGCTCCCGGACGAATCAGGAGGGCACGATGAGCAGCACGACCGATACGCAATGGAAGAGGGATGCCATGCCGGAAACAATCGACTACCAGACGGTTCATATAGTGCGATTCGAGCCTGTCGGCGTCGAGATGGAGGTCGCGGAGGGTGAGACCGTGCTGGATGCCGCGTTCCGCCAGGGCATCTCGGTGATGCACGGATGCAAGGAAGGACAATGCAGCAGTTGCAAGTCCCTGTTGATCGAGGGCGACGTCGAGTTGAAGAAGTACTCAACCTTCGCGCTGCCCGACTATGAGCGTGAGACGAATCACATCTTGCTGTGCAGGACGCTCGCCTTCAGTGACCTGACGGTGGAACTGCTGAACTACGACGAAGACCTGATGCGCCGCTCAATTGCGGTGAAGGAATTCGGGGCAACGCTGACGAAGATCAGCGCGCTGACGCACGACATCAGGCTGCTCGAAGTGGAACTGGACCAGCCCCTGCGGTTCTGGGCCGGCCAGTACGTTGACCTGACCATTCCGGGACTGGACATCACGCGGTCGTTCTCCATGGCGAGCGTACCAAGCGAGCCAGGGGGCCAGACGAGCCTCGCGTTCATTATCAAGAAATACCCCACTGGTGCTTTCTCTTCTCAGCTCGACGACGGCCTCAAGCCCGGTGACCGGCTGGTGGCGAAGGGGCCGTACGGCACCTGTTTCCGGCGAGAGGAGCAGCCGGGGCCCATGGTGCTGGTGGGCGGCGGTTCTGGAATGTCTCCCTTGTGGTCGATCCTCAACGATCTTGTCCAGAGCGGCGAGCAAAGGCCGGTACGTTTCTTCTACGGCGCCCGTACCCGTCGTGACTTGTTCTATCTCGACGACTTCGCCGAACTCACGGAGAAACTGCACGACTTCCGCTTTATCCCGGCGCTTTCGCATGCTGAAGCCGGCGACGACTGGACCGGCGAGACGGGCTTCATTCACGAGGTACTCGGACGGACCTTGCGCGAGGAAGCGCTTGCCGGCGAGATCGACGCTTATACGTGTGGTCCGACACCCATGATCGACGCGGTGATGCCCGTACTGCAAATGGCCGGCGTTTCGCCCGAGCGGCTTTATTTCGACAAATTTACCCAGGCCGTCCGCTGACCGGCCCATCGCAGGGCTGCAGACCCGAAGTTCCGATAACTGAAAGACGAAGGAGGATCGACATGAGCACCACGATAGAGCAACCGGCACCGCTTGCATCAGGCGCGGCCGGCGCGGCCCAGTTCGCTGGCTGGGACAGTCGCAAGTACAACTACTTCGAGCCCAAGGGGCGCAAGGCGTCCCACTACGAGGACATGACCGTCGACGTTCAGCCGGACCCGAAGCGCTACTTGCTGCAGGACTGGATCATCTCGTTCGCCGACGGCACGCCGACCTATTCGGAAACATGGAGCGCAGCCAAATGCACGGACTGGCACAAGTTCCGCGCGGTCGATGAGGAATGGGAGCGTACTCATTATCAACGCCAGTCGACGATCATCGGCATGATCAGCAGCGCTATCAGCAATGCCCGGCGCTCGGGCGCGGTAAAGCGTTTCGACAAGGCGTGGCTCAAGGTGCTGGAGCAGCATCTTGGCGCCTACAAGCATGCAGAGTTTGGTCTGGGTACCGCGACCATGCACGCGCAGCGCTACGGCGTGACGCAGATGATCAACAGCGCCATCCTCACGAATGCATCGTACAAGCTGCGTTTTGCGCAGGACCTGACGCTGTACCTGGGAGAAGTCGCACTGGACGCGCCGAATCTCGACCTCGACGCCGGCAAGTCACACTGGCTGAACGATCCGATCTGGCAGGAAACGCGCCGGGCAGTGGAGGCTATTGGCGGCGCAACCGACTTCCTCGAAAAGTACTTCGCGGTGAACGTGGTCTTCGAGCCTCTGGTGGCAGACCTGTTTCGCAGCGGTTTCATCATGCAGATGGCCGCGTCGCAAAACGACTTCCTGACGCCGACGGTAGTTTCCGCGGCCGAGGGCGACTATGAGCGCAACCTGGCTAACGCAGTGGAACTGTTTCACATGCTTGCCAACGACCCGAAGCATGGGGACGCCAATCGAAAATTGTTCGGCGAATGGCTGGAAAAGCACGGCGCCCTTGCATCCGAAGCGGCGAAGCACTTGCAACCGATCTGGTCGATTCCGCATGTGAAGGTGGTGCAATTCAACGACAGCCTGAACAGTTCGATAGAGCGCGCCGAAATGATCGCTCGCGAGATCGGCATTCATTTTCCACTGTCGATCCGGGCCTGAATCATCCCTTGGTGATCCTTTGTCAATCCGTTTGTAATCCGAGCTAACCGGGAAGAGGAGTACACGATGTCAGTGCATACCGACAACATCTTCAAGTCGATGAAGGACGTTCGTTTCGAGCAGACCATTTCTCATCAGTGCGGCGTCACCATGAACGATAGCGTCGAGGCACGCGCTATTGCGGATTTAATGGCGCAAAAGCCCGGCATCAAGGTGACCTACCTGCCCGCGATGATCCGTATAGACGGGCAGGGGAAGATCGAGTTCAAGATGAGTGAGATCAGTGAATCGCTTGGCCGCGAAATGACCCCGCATCTGTTCGAGATTTCCACCTCGACCCATTACGGGCGGATGGTGATGGTCGATGACGACACCGTCGTGCTGTTCGGCAATATGGACGACGCCATGGCTTACGAGTGACCCCTGGCCCTACCGTACCGCCACTCGCGACCGCCATTGCATGACCTTTGCGTGACATGTTGCCGGTCGCTTTTCGTACAACCATGGAGACAATGTCATGTATCGAACCACGGACGGTGAAGAGATTTTCATTATCGACGGGCACGTTCATCTTTGGGACGGCAGCAAGGCCAACCTGAAGAATGTGCACGGCCAGCAGTTCATCGACTGCTTCTATGCCTATCATTCGAACCTGAGTCCCAAAGAGTATTTGTGGCCCAAGGAGAAGTTCGACAAGTATGGCGAGGAAGCCATGTACAACGACCTGTTCGTCACAGGGTACGACGACATGGCGATCTGTCAGCCGACGTACCTGACGGACTTCTACAAGAACGGCTTCAACACCACCGAATCCAACTATGTGTTGAAGGGGAAATACCCGCATCGGTTTATCGTCAACGGCGCGTTCGACCCACGCGACGGCGAGGCCGGGCTCGATCGCCTGGACGAGTTGTCCGAGCGCTACAAGATCCAGGGCGTCAAGCTCTATACCGCTGAATGGCGCGGCGACAGCAAAGGCTACAAGCTGTCGGACCCGGGCGTACAGAGATACTTCGAACGCTGCGAAAAGCTGGGCATCAAGAACATCCACGTCCACAAGGGCCCGACAATCCTGCCGCTCAACCGCGACGCCTTCGATGTTGCTGACGTCGACGACGCAGCGACGAGCTTCCAGAACCTTAACTTCATTGTCGAGCACTGCGGCTTGCCGCGCCTGGACGATTTCTGCTGGATCGCGACCCAGGAAACCAACGTGTATGGCGGCCTCGCGGTGGTGCTGCCGTTCATTCACACGCGCCCGGAATATTTCGCTCATGTGATTTCGGAGCTGCTTTTCTGGATCGGCGAAGACAAGATCCTGTATGGCAGCGACTACGGTATCTGGTCGCCGAAGTGGCTGATCGAGAAGTTCATGGCGTTTGAGCTGCCTGAATCCGTCAGCAAGGAGACCGGCGTTCAACTGTCCCTGACAGCGAAGAAGAAAATCCTTGGGCTCAACGCGGCGCGGTTGTATGGAGTCGATATAGAAGCCCAGAAGAAGCTGCTGGCTGACACGCGCCAGACGGCCACGGTATGACCATCATGCGAGCCGAAGCGACGGTTAAGCGGACCGCGGAGGTGTGGGCGCGGCTCGGATCTGTTATCGACCCCGAGCTCGACGAATCGGTGACGGAACTGGGGTTCGTCACCAGCGTAGAGGTCGATAACGGCGGAGCGGTTCGCATCGATTTCAGATTGCCGACCTATTGGTGCGCCGCGAATTTCGCGTTCCTGATGGCTGACGACATGCGTATTGCCGTCGCGGCCTTGCCGTGGGTCAAGAAGGTCACGGTGGGCCTGGGCGAACACATGTATGCCGACGAGATCAATCGCGGAGTCGCGGCCGGGCTGTCGTTCCAGGCTACTTTCGGCAGTGAGGCCAGCGGTGAACTGGAGGAAGTTCGCCGGACCTTCATGGTCAAGGCTTTCCAGCGAAGGCAGGAAGCGCTCCTGACGTATCTGCTTGATCACGGGCATGAGTCGGCAGTGCTGCTGCGCCTGAGCGTGCCGGAACTTGCCGCGCTGCCTTGCGATGCCGCAGGCCGTCGGCTGGTCGTTCGCTATCTGGAACGACGCCCGGTCGTCGGATCGCATGCTGATGAACTGGCCTTCGTCGACCAGGATGGCGCATTGCTCGATGCCGGCCAGATCCACGCTTACCTGCGCGCCTTGCGACGGGTTGGCGTCAACGCCGAATTCAACAGTGCGCTGTGCCGCGGTTTGCTGGCGACCCGATACGGCGTGGAATGCGTACCTCAAGTGGAGATCAAACCGGTGCATTTCGTTCGTTCCATCGATGTGGCCAGATCAACTTAAAATGGTTTGTTATCCGAACCAATCATAAAAGGAGACACGCAATCATGCCGAATATCATGTTGCACGACGATGAGGCCCGCATGGCGCTCGGCCGCGGAGTAGCCAAGCTCGCCAAGGCGGTACGTGGCACGCTCGGCCCGCGTGGGATGAATGCGATCATCGACCGGCCGATCGGCACGCCGATCATCTCCCGCGACGGCGTGAGCATCGCCAATGAGATCGAACTGGAGGACGTGTTCGAAAACATCGGCGCGCAGGTCGTCAGGGAGGTATCGAAGCAGACCAATGAAGTCGCCGGCGACGGCACCACGACGGCGACCGTCCTGGCCGATGCACTGGTGCAGGACGGCCTTGCCTGTCTCGCGGACGGGGCCAACCCGGTCGAGCTGGTCCAGGGCCTGGAGGCCGCTGTGACAGAAGTAATCGCGGCGCTCAAACGCACAGCGACTCCGCTGCGCGGAAGCGAGGAGGTGCGTGCCGTTGCCATCGTGGCCGCCAACGACGAGGTCACGGGCGCAATGGTGGCCGAAGCGCTGGAGCGGGTCGGTCCTGATGGCATCGTCGACGTCGAATATGGAACGACGGTCGAAACGCGCCTGGAAGTGGTCGATGGCATGGCCTTCGATCGTGGCTACCTGTCTCACCACATGGTCACGGACCTCGAAAGAATGCAGGTGGTGCTCGATAACCCGCTCATTCTGATGACCGATCAGCGGCTGCAGTCGGTGGAAGAGGTGGCAGCCATCCAGGCGCTCATAGCCGACAGCAAGCGCCCGCTGTTGATCATTGCCGAAGAGGTTGCGCCCGCCTGCGTGGTGAGCCTGCTCGCCTGGCGAGACAACGGCGGGGTCCCCGTGGCGGCTATCCATCCGCCTGAATACGGGCATTGGCGCAAGGCGATGCTGGAGGATATCGCCATCGTTACAGGAGGCCGGGTGATCGCCCGCGACCTCGGTGGAAAACTCGAGACCGCGGAACTGCGGGATCTCGGCAGCGCCCGGCAAGTACGCATTTCAGCAAACCAGACCATCATTACGGCCGGTGGCGGCGATCCGGTCGGCGTCGTTGCGCGTCGCCAGCAGGTGGCACGCCAGTATGAGATGGCGCCGGAAAATGTTGAACGGGACAAGTTCCAGGTGCGCCTCGCCAAGCTATCCGGGGGTACCGCAATGATCCTCGCCGGCGGGGCCACACCGGTTGAACAGAAGCGCCGGCTTCATTTGATCGAGGATGCGATCAACGCGGCGCGCGCGGCTATTGCCGAGGGAGTCGTACCCGGAGGAGGAATGGCGTTGCTGCGGGTCTCCTCCGAACTTGAAGGGATCGTTTCACGAACCCAGGGAAGTGTCCAGCAGGGCGCGAGACTGCTGCAGCGGGCCCTGACGAAACCGCTGTTTCACATCGCGACGAACTGCGGCCTGAACGGCGAGGCGATCGTGGCTGAGGCCGTGCGATCAAGACCGGGCATGGGACTCGACGCACGCACGGGCGCCTTCGTGAACCTGATAGAGGCGGGCATTATCGATCCGGTGAAGGTCAGCTATAGCGCGGTGCGCAATGCCGCGTCGGTTGCAGGATTGATCCTGACCACCCAGACCTTGATTGCCAAGAAGCCGGAGACGATCGATCCCACGGCTGGCCCTGCGCTTGGCGGTGGCGCTGAATTGTTCGGCCGGAAATAATCGTGGTGTACCCGGTTGCCATGCGGATACCGGGTACAGAATGTAAAATAATTCGGAATCCGAATCAGATGGCGAAATTAACTTTAAAGAACTTGGCAAACGTGCATTGCTGGTTGGCCCGGTTTCCGGCTTGGACTAGCTTACAACGCATCAAGTCCGCTTTATGTGAGCGCGTGGCGGGACTGAGCACGCTTTGTAATAGCGGGCTATTACGTCGATGACCGTTGAGTCATTTCCGCCAAGAATAGCGCTGCAAGGTCTCGGTCTGTGCCTGCTATGCGTCTTGCAAAAGAATAGTTGGTCATGTTGGCCGGGCCGTGTTTTCCCGAGCGGACCTGATCAAAAGCTAGGCATATACTAGTCCGTGGTGTTGCTGCCAGCTTACAGAATTGAATAGCGAGAAGCGCCAGCCGCAATGCCAGAAAAGCGAGTCGCGACGAAGCCTGCCGTAGAAGGGTTTCGCGTTGACCAATCGCATCGGAGGAGACTTGTGGCGAGACACCAAATTGAGAATGCATCGAGTCCTGGCGATCAGTCTGTGATGCATGGACTGATGGCTCAGGCGCAGCGCGCCGACGTCCTCCACTCTGACCGCGACACCATGCGCGCATGGGAGCGTTTTCTGGCGGGCGAGTCATCAGTAGCGGTTCCCTCGGCTCTTATTGCATCCTGGCAACGTAGTCTCGCGTCCGGCGTTAATCCTTCTGCGAGCCTCGCGCCGTTCGCGGTACACGGCGACGCTGTCGACGCTTTGCGTTGGCGTCATCGGGAGTTGCTGGCGGCCGCCGATCGCCTTTTCGCCGCGACCGGGGATCTGTTCGCGGATTCACACTCCATACTGCTTCTGACCAACCAGGACGGTGTAATTCTCAAGGCGGCAGGCGACCTGCGCACGTTGACGGCCGGGGAGAAGATTCACTTGACGACCGGCGGCGACTGGCGTGAAGCGATGGCGGGCACCAACGGCATCGGCACCGCGCTCGCTACCGGTGAGCCCACCTATATTCATGGTTCGGAACACTTCTGCGAAGGGATCAAGTCCTGGAGTTGCGCGGCGGCGCCGATTTGCGAACCCGGAACCGGTGCGATCATAGGTGTACTCGATATTTCCGGTCCGCCTTCGACTTATCAGATCAATAACCTGACATTGGCGATTACGGCGGCGCGGCAGATTGAAATGGTGCTGGCCGAGCAGTCCGCCCGTCAGCATATGCGCCTGTTGGCCTTTTGCCTGCAACGGCTCTCATCGTCCGACGCAGCGGGGATGATTGCCATCGACCGGCGCGGCCGGCTCGTACACACTACCGGCCGCGTACCGCTTCCCGTCGGCATAGGAGAGCGGTTCCCCGGCATGGACGAAAGTTCCGCGGTGGCGGACTGGGCCCGGCACCTGCCGCAAGGCTTGCGTGCCGAATGGTTCAACCCGGTTGTCGTTGAAGGCAGCACGATCGGCGCAATGCTCGTTGTTCCCGCGATCCGGTCGCGCTCCCCCGGCAAGCGGACAGCCGAGCGCATCAACGTGCCAGGAAGCGCAACGGCTGGCGGTGAGACGGGTAGTGAGGCCGGAAGCGAGGCGGACCCGCAACGCAATTGTTTCGCCCAGATACTCGGGCAGAGCGCTGTCATGCTCGCCGCCGTCAATCGAGGCCGCCAGCTTGCCCGCAGACGCGTACCGGTGTTGATCGAGGGCGAGACCGGAGTCGGCAAGGAACTGTTCGCGCGCGCAATCCACGGAGAGGAAGGTGGTGGCGGATCTTTCGTCGCGTACAACTGCGGGGCGGCGTCGAAGGAGCTGATTGGCAGCGAGTTATTTGGCCACGTGCATGGCGCATTTACGGGAGCGACTGCAGAGGGGCGACCCGGCCGGTTCGAACTGGCCCATGGCGGCACCCTGTGTCTTGATGAAATCGGCGAGTTGCCACTTGAACTGCAACCCGTCCTGTTGCGGGCGCTTGAGGAGGGCGTTGTCTATCGATTAGGAGACACGCAGCCACGGCGTGTCGATGTGCGCCTGTTGGCGATGACCAATCGTAATTTGCATGACGAAGTAAAATCCGGGCGATTCCGCGGTGACCTCTACTACCGCATCAGCGTTACCCGCATACGAATCCCGCCGCTGCGCGAGCGGGATATCGACATTGATCTCCTGGTCGAACATTTCAACCGCCGACTGGCGCTCCGCCACGCGGTTCCGTTACGGCGGCTGAATCCCGAAGTCATGGCCGTGCTGCGCGCTTATTCCTGGCCGGGCAACGTCAGGGAGATGCGAAACATCATTGAAAACTTACTGTTGACGTCACGCGAAGAGGAGGTAGGGCTCGACGAATTGCCTGCGGAACTGCTTGCCGAAACGGTGACCGTCGGCATGGAGGAACCGGTGCCGCTTCAGTCAACCAGTCTGGAAGAAACAGAGCGCGCAGCCATTGCTCGTGCAGTGCATGGCGCTCATGGCAATCTCGCCCAGGCTGCCCGTTCGCTCGGCGTTTCTCGCAGCACGTTGTATAGAAAGCTGGAAATCTATCAATTGGAAAGCATTGTCAAACCAGCCATGGAATGACGGCTCCCGGGTTGTAAACGGACGGCTAACGGACGGCTAACGGGCGGCAAATGGCTATCGGCGGGATTGAAAACTCCAATCGGGAGCCCTGATTCACCTGCTAGATTTAAATGGGACCGTGCAGCTTCGCGCGACTGCATGGCGAGTCATCGAGACGACCTATATTACAACCGCGCATCCCCAATACAGGCTTGCAAGGAGGCTCAGATGTCGCAACTGAAGGGTTCGAAGACTGAAGAAAATCTGAAGGCAGCGTTCGCTGGCGAATCTCAGGCGAATCGTCGTTATCTATATTTCGCGGGCAAAGCGGATGTCGAGGGTCAGAACGATGTGGCGGCGCTATTCCGCTCGACAGCGGAAGGTGAAACGGGTCATGCGCACGGCCACCTCGAATATCTGGAGGCGGTGGGAGATCCTGCCACCGGCTTGCCGTTCGGTTCGTCGCGTCTGAACCTGCAAGCGGCGGTTGCCGGCGAAACGCACGAATACACCGATATGTATCCCGGTATGGCGAAGACGGCGCGCGAAGAAGGTTTCGATGAAATCGCCAACTGGTTCGAAACGCTGGCCAAGGCGGAGCGTAGCCACGCAAATCGTTATACCAAAGCGCTCGATGCGCTAGTCGACTGACGAGAGGCGCGTCGGCGTCAGCGCCGGCGTTCCTGGTACCTATCGCGCTCGCGGGTGTGGCCAAGCATGCGATGTCGTTTCGCAGGTTGCCGCTCGCGCCTGCGCGATGCGTAGGGCATGGCGCGGCGGGTCTGCATTCCCGCGGCACCTATCCGGCGTCAACGTACAAAAGTAGAAAATCACAACAGGAGCATGATGTCATGCCCCATAAAGAAGGCAGTCTCGAAGCGCCCACGCGGCATCCGCTCGACTGGCTCTCGGACGGGTTCTACGACCAGGACGCGCTCGATCAGGAACTGGCGCGCGTCTTCGATATCTGTGCGGGGTGCCGGCGTTGTGTGTCGTTGTGCGGTGCGTTTCCCACGCTATTCGATCTGGTCGACGCAACCGATACAGGCGAAGCGCACGAAGTCGACAAACACGAATTCGGCAAGGTGGTTGACCAGTGTTACCTGTGCGACCTGTGCTACATGACGAAGTGTCCCTACGTGCCTCCGCATCCGTGGAATGTCGATTTTCCGCATTTGATGCTGCGCGCCAAAGCGGTCGACTACAAACGCGGTGACGTGAAGCTACGCGACAAGTTTCTGTCGAATACCGATGCGCTAGGTCATTTCGCGGGCATTCCTGTCATTACGCAGACGGTGAATGCGGTCAATCACACTGCCGCAGCGCGCGGCCTGATGGAAAAGGCGCTTGGCGTAGACAAGGACGCATGGTTGCCTGATTTTGCGGCGCGTAAATTCCGCAGTGCAGCGAAAAAATCGAAGGTGTCACAGTCACAGGCGGTCACTGGAGAGCGTACGCCCGGTAAGGTCGCGATTTACGCCACGTGTTATGTGAATTTCAACGAACCGGGAATTGGTCACGATCTGCTTGCCGTGCTCGCTCACAATGAAGTGCCTTACGAACTCGTTGCCAGTGAAGCGTGTTGCGGCATGCCGCTGCTGGAGCAGGGCAACCTGCAGGGCGTCGCTGACAAAAAAGAAAAGAACCTGCCGGTGCTTGCGAAATATGCGCGCGAGGGTTATGCGATCATCGGCGCGATTCCGAGCTGCGTGCTGATGTATAAGCACGAACTGCCGCTGATGTTTCCCGACGATGCCGATGTGCGCGCCGTCAGCGCAGCCTTTTGGGACCCGTTCGAATACTTTGTGTCGCGTCATCGGGATGGACTCCTGAAGACTGACTTCAAGACCGGGTTGGGCCGGGTGTCGTATCACGTGCCGTGCCATGCGCGGGTGCAGAATATTGGCCGCAAGACGGCAGAAACCTTGGGGCTGGTGCCGGATACGCAGGTGAACGTAGTCGAGCGCTGTTCCGGGCATGCCGGCACGTTCGGCGTGAAAAAGGAGTTTCATCGCACGGCGATGCAGATTGGCACGCCGGTATTCAAGGCGATGGCGCAGTCGCAGCCCGACTACATTTCGTCGGATTGTGCGCTGGCCGGCCATCATATCGAACAGGGGCTCGATGAAAATGGCTTGCCGAAGGCGGAGCTTGCGCATCCGCTGACGCTGTTGCGCAAGGCCTATGGTCTCTGATATTTCGCACTGCAAGGACATCCGATGAGCATCACTCGCCATTCGCTGTTGTCGCTCGAGAACTATTCGAAGTCGCGCATTACGATGCGCAACCAGGTGATTGAGCATAAGAAAGAGCGCACTGTGCCGCTAGGCAATCACGTCACGTTCCTGTTCGAAGATGAGCTGACGATCCGCTATCAGATCCAGGAAATGCTTCACATTGAAAAGATCTTTGAAGAGGAGGGTATTCAGGCTGAACTGGATGCCTATCTGCCGCTTGTGCCGGACGGCAGCAATCTGAAAGCGACGATGCAGATTGAATATGCGAACGAAATCGAGCGGCATGCGGCGTTGGCGCGGCTGATTGGCATTGAGGATCATGTGTTTATTCAGGTGGCGGGTGAACCGCCGGTGTATGCAATTGCTGATGAGGACCTGGAACGCGAGAATGAAGAGAAGACCTCGGCGGTGCATTTTGTACGGTTTGAATTCACGCCCGCGATGAAGGCGCGTTTGCGGGATGGGGCGGCGTTGCAGATTGGATGCGATCATCCGAATTATATTGTGCCTACGCAGACGATAGAGTCGCGGGCGCGGGCTTCGTTGTTGAAGGATTTGACATGACAGGGAGGGGTGTGCGCGCTTAGGGGCGGGGTTGATGGTGGGGCGGTGGTTTCGGTGTTAGTGGTCAGGGGTCTATGCCGGGGTGTGTCGGTTCTGGGGTTAGTGGTCAGGGTCTATGCCGGGTTGGTGCTTTCAGCGTTAGCGGTCTGCGAGAGTCGGATTTTCTCTTTATCACTATTAGCCACTGTGCGTGGCGGCACGTCATTTCTTTGTCCAAAGCGACAAAGAAACGAAGCAAAGAAAACGCTTTCAACCACGCTACCCTAAGTGTCCACAGCGTGCAGTTTTCATTCATGGGTGCCCCAAAAGCACGGTGCTCGCTAGAGCGGAGGATGTGTGAACCCCTCTTTCTCCGAACACCGATACCCACACGCTTCGCCACCAGTGATTGAACCTGCCCAAGGGGCACCCCGCGCTATCCGCGGACGACCACCCACCAATTGTACGCATGACGAACCATGTCGGTAACCCACCAAGAAACGGGGCCGCGCGGATGTATGAGGTCTTAGCCGGCGAAAAGAATTGTGCATGCTGCGCAATAGCCCACCAAACATGAAGCCGTAAGTATGCGTTCGGCCGTATAGCCCACCAAAAAAAACAGTGCACGCTTGGCCAACGCTCCAAGAAACGCGGCAGCGAATACGCGTGAGGCCGTGCGGGTTCCTCGGCAATTCGTGCTTGCCCGAGAGCGTACGGGGCGAAGCGTGTTCGTGTCAGGATTCGCGAGAAGGAGGGGTTCACACATCGGTGGCTCTGGCGAGCACCGTGCTTTTGGGGCACCCAAGTATTGGAACTGCACGCTGTGGACACTTAGGGTAGCGTGGTTTAAAAGCGTTTTCTTTGCTTCGTTTCTTTGTCGCTTTGGACAAAGAAATGACGTGCCGCCACGCACAGTGGCTAATAGTGATAAAGAGAAAATCCAACTCTCGCAGACCACTAACGCTGAAAGCAGCAACCCGGCATAGACCCAGAATCGCTAACCCCAGAACCTAGCAACCCGGCATAGACTCCGACCACCAACCCTGCAACCCACCCCCGACCAAGCGCAACCCCACCCCCGCCCAAGCGCAGCCCCACCCCCACCCAAGCGCAGCCCCCTCCCCGATCATATTCTTGACGGATTGTATGATAGACATATAATAAGTTAAAAACCCGTATCCAAAAAAGTGGGCTGCTCCGCAGCAAACCCCAGGAGACAAACGTTGATGCTAGCCGAAGCCAGTATTGGATATCGTCTCGACCGATTGCCGCTCTCGCGCTTTCACTGGCGGCTGCTCGGCCTCGTTGCCGCTGGCATGTTCTTCGATTCGTTCGACATCTACATCGCCGGCTCGGTGCTCGCCGCGATGATCCACAGCGGCGAATCAACACTGCAACTCAACGCAGGTTTCGTCTCCGCAACCTTCATCGGCATGATGGCAGGCGCCTGGCTGTCGGGCCTGCTCGGCGACCGTTTCGGACGGCGCTTCTCCTACCAGTTCAACCTCGGCGTGTACGGCTTTGCATCGATCGCCGCAGCTTTGTCGCCGAATATCTACTGGCTTATCTTCTTCAGACTGGTAATGGGCCTTGGCATGGGCGCGGAGATCGTGGTGGGCTACGGCACGCTCAGCGAATTCATACCAGCCACATGGCGCGGACGCTTCGGCACTATTCTGAACCTGATCATCAATACGTCGCTGTTCTTCTCCACGTTCATCGGCTGGCTGATCATTCCCCATTACGGCTGGCGGTGGATGTTCGCCATTGCAGGCGTCGGCGCACTGATCGTCTGGTTCCTGCGCAAGTCGATGATGGAGTCGCCGCGCTGGCTGGCATCGCGTGGACGCACCACGGAAGCCGAGGAGATCGTGACGCGGATCGAGACCGCTTGCGGGGTGAGCGCGGGCTCACCCGACTATCCGCACGTGTCCGTGGACCTTCTGTCGCGTGACACCGCGCCCGAGACGCCGGCGCGCCTGGCCGATCTCTTTTCACGTCGGCTGATCAAACGCACAATCACCGGCATCACCGTGCTGATCGGATTGTTCACGGTCAATTACGCATTCGTCAGCTGGATTCCGACGTTCCTGGTGAAACAGGGACATAGCGTCTCCAACTCGCTGGGCCTGACCACATTGATGTTCGCGGGTGGCCCGTTGGGCTCGCTGATCGCCTTCGGACTCGCCGAACGCCTGGGCAGGAAGTGGGGCATCGTCGCGTTCTCCCTGATCGGAATCGCATTCGCCGTTGCGTATCCGTTCGCGCAAACGCAGACGATGATCACGGCCTGCGGCTTTGCAATAACCGCGTGCATCTACGTGCTGTCGTCATTCAGCGTGGCGAGCTATGTGCCCGAACTCTTTCCCACGGAAGTCCGCTTGCGCGGCTCAGGGCTGTGCAACACGATCGGCCGCGGCTTCAACATTCTGGTTCCCTATCTCGTCGCCATGGCATTTGCATCGTTCGGCATAGTCGGCGTGGTGTCCATGATTGCCGGCACCTTGCTGCTGCAAGCGGTGATCGTGGCGGCCATTGGCCCGGAAACCAAGAATCGTTCGCTCGAAGAGATTGCCGGGGCAGCGACAGTCGAAATCCCACCCGAAGCGGACACGAGCCCGGCCAGCGCGCTCAAATAGCCTCCGCTCGAAAGCCATCCGCAAAGAAAGGAATCCCAGCTCATGCCAACGCCTGAAAACTATCGCATCTTCGCCGTGAAGTACGCGCACCACGCGCGCCGTTCCACCGAGAACTTCATTGGCGGCGATCCGCACGACGTCCCCATGCCACTCGATTATTTCGTATGGGCGGTCGTTGGCGAGTCCCGCGCATTTATCGTGGATACGGGGTTCGACACCAGCATGGCGCAACAGCGCGGACGCACCATCACCAACCCGGTTGAAGCCGGTCTGAAGCGGATTGGCATCAGGCCGGAGTCGGTGGACGACGTCATCCTCACGCACATGCATTACGACCACGCGGGCAACCGCGCGCTCTTTCCGAAGGCGCGTTATCACGTTCAGGACAAGGAGATGGCCTATTGCACGGGTCGCTGCATGTGTCATCACGCACTGAGTCATCCATTCGAACCGGAGGACGTCAAGGCGATGGTCGGCCGGGTGTTCGACGGCCGCGTGGAGTTTCACGACGGCGATTCGCAACTCACGCCCGGCTTGAGCGTGCACTGGGTCGGCGGTCATTCAAATGGCCTGCAGGTGGTACGCGTTCACACGGAGCGCGGCTGGGTCGTGCTCGCCTCCGACGCCTCTCATTTCTACGCAAACATACGCGAGAACCGGCCGTACCCGATCGTCTATAACGTTGGCGACATGCTGGAGGGTTTCAAGACCGTCATGCACCTGGCGGACTCGCCCGATCATGTCGTGCCGGGTCACGATCCCGAAGTACTCAAGGTCTATGCACCGCATGACCGCGAAACCGAAGGCTGGATCGCACGCCTGGATGTGGCGCCGCGTTGACTAGCCCTCACTCTGATTCTTACCTGACGGAGAGCAAGACCATGATTGTAGAGATGCGCGTTTATCACTGCCTGCCGGGCCGTCTGCCGGCGCTTCAGGAACGGTTCAGCACCACGACGCTGGGCTTTTTCGAAAAATATGGCATCGAACAGATCGGCTTCTGGACCACGCTGATCGGGCCCAGCAATCATGCGCTTACCTACCTGCTGAAGTGGCAAAGCCTCGCAGAACGCGAGACCAAGTGGAACGCATTCCAGGCCGATGCAGACTGGATCGCCAAGCGCGCGGCGAGCGAGGCGGAGAAGATGATCGTCGAGCGGATCGAGAACGTGTTTCTCACGCCGACGGCTTTCTCGGCATTGAAGTGAGGCAGGGAAAACCCGGATTAATTGTCTATCGACTGATTGTCATACAATCGTATAGACTTATTCCATGGACGCGGCGGGATCGTCGCTCGTCGGATTTGAGCTTTAGTCACGAAGGCAGGACAGATGATGCGACCGCAACGAATTGGTTTTATCGGACTGGGAATGATGGGCACGCCCATGGTGCAGTGTCTGGCGAAGGCCGGCTTTGAACTCTTTCTCGCCGATGCCGACGTGTCCCGTGCCGATGCGCTGGCGAAGGAAGTTGGCGCGGCGCGACTGGATGCCGGCAACGCCGCATCGCTCGATGCACTGATCACCATGCTGCCGAATTCGGCGATCGTGGAGAGCGTGCTGCTCGATGGCGACGCGAAAGCGTGGGCGCGTCTCCTGCCCAAAGGTGCGGTTGTAATCGATATGAGTTCATCGGAGCCGGAGCGCTCGCGCAAGCTGGGCGCGACGCTGGAGAAGATGGGACTCGACTATCTCGATGCACCCGTTTCCGGCGGTGTGAAGAAGGCGAAGGAGGGCACCCTCGCGATCCTCGCCGGTGGCGACGCAGCCGTGCTGGACACTTGCCGGCCGGTGCTCGAGGCCATGGGCAAGAGCGTGCTGCATATCGGCACGGCAGGGTCGGGACACGCGGCGAAGGCGCTGAACAATTACGTCTCGGCGGCCGGATTGATGGCGACGGTGGAGGCGCTGCATATTGCAGAGCGTTTCGGGATTGACCCGGCTTCCATGACAGACGTGTTGAATGCATCGACGGGACGCAGCAATACCTCGGAAAACAAGGTCAAGCAGTTCATGTTGTCGGGCTCCTATGCATCCGGCTTTGCATTGCAGTTGATGAACAAGGACCTGAAGATCGCACGCGCATTGTCCGAAGCAGTGGGCTATCCGATGAAGCTCGGCATGACATGCACATCGGTTTGGGACGAGGTGTCGCAACGTTCGACGCCCGCTACGGACCACACCGAGATGTATCGGCTGCTGGTGAACGACGAATGAACCCGCAAACGGAGAGGACGAACATGTCTCGTGCGGCTCAGTTTTATATCGATGGACAATGGACCGATCCGGTCTCGCCGGCCTGGTTCGACCTGATCGATCCGGCAACTGAAAGCAGGATCGATCGGCTGGCGTTGGGCAATGCGGTCGATGTTGATCGTGCGGTCGCTGCGGCTCGTAAAGCATTTGCCGCTTACTCGGCAACGTCGGTGCAAGAGCGCATCGACTTGCTGCGGCGGATCGTTCAGGTCTATGAGCGGCGATACGATGAATTCGCCGAAGCAATGCGCATCGAGATGGGCTCACCGATCGCGTTTGCGCGGAAAGGTCAGGCAGCGCGCGGTCCCGCGCATCTGAATGCATTGATCGGCGTGCTGGAGAATTTTGAGTTCGAGGAACAGCGCGGCACCACGCGCGTGCGTCTCGAACCCATAGGTGTTTGCGGACTCATCACGCCCTGGAACTGGCCGATCAACCAGATCGTGGTGAAGATCGCGCCTGCACTGGCTGCAGGTTGCACGATGGTGCTCAAGCCGAGCGAATACTCGCCGCTGAGCGCGCTGTTGTTCGCCGAAGTCGCGCATGAAGCCGGGGTTCCTCCGGGCGTGCTCAACGTGGTGAATGGCGACGGACCGGGGGTGGGCGCAGCGATCGCGTCGCATCCGGATATCGACATGGTGTCGTTCACCGGCTCGACGCACGCCGGAATTCTGGTCGCAAAGATGGCGGCGGAGACGGTCAAGCGTGTGGCGCAGGAGCTCGGTGGCAAGTCCGCGAACATCCTGCTCGATGACGTGAACCTGGACGATGCCGTCACGCGCGGCGTGGCCGCGTGCTTCACCAATTCCGGACAATCCTGTTCGATCCCCACCCGCATGCTCGTGCCGCGTCACATGATGAACGACGCAGCACAGATCGCGAAAGCCGCGGCATCGGGCTATAGCGTGGGTGCAACGGACAGCGAGACCACGCAGCTCGGACCGCTTGTCAACCGCAACCAGTTCGAGCGCGTGCAGGTGCTGATCCAGAAGGGTATTGACGAAGGCGCGCGGCTCGTTACCGGAGGAACGGGGCGGCCGGACGGGTTATCGAAGGGGTACTACGTCAAACCGACAATCTTCGCGGACGTCACGCCCGACATGACCATTGCGCGCGAGGAGATATTCGGACCGGTGCTGTCCATCATGGGTTATGACACCGAGGACGAAGCTATCAGGATTGCTAATGGAACGGAGTACGGTTTGGCGGCGTATGTCCAGTCCGGCGATATTGAGCGCGCCCGGGAAATCGGCCGCCAGCTCCGCGCGGGCGGCGTTCACCTGAACTATCCCGCAGCCGACTTTAACGCGCCCTTCGGCGGCTACAAACGCTCGGGAAATGGCCGCGAATGGGGCGAAGCGGGCCTGCGCGAATACCTCGAGATCAAGGCGATGGTCGGCTACGGTCACGCCTGACGCACCCGGAAATGACGTAACCAGAGGATGACAAGCAATGGAAAATAACGCACTGTTTGACAAGGGTTTCGAGAACCGCAAGGAAGTGCTCGGCGCACCGCATGTCGAGAAGTCCTGGGCGAACGCGGACGACTTCAACCGGCCGATGCAGAAGCTCGTCACTGAATACGCATGGGGCGAGATCTGGGGCGATCCCACCTTGACGTTCAAGACCCGGAGCATGCTCAACATCGGCATGCTGACCGCCATGAGCCAGCATCACGAGTTGTCCGTGCACGTGAAAGGCGCGCTCAAGAACGGCGTCACGAAGGAGGAGATTCGCGCGGTGCTGATGCAGGCCGCCGTGTACTGCGGCGCCCCCCTCGCGCTCGCGGCCTTCCGGGTCGCGACCGATGCGATCAAGGCCTACGAAGCCGACGCCGCCAAGGGCTGAGGTTCAACGTTCCCGGGGTTCGACGTTCAATAAGCATCCGCGAGCGATGCAACACGACATCAATGGAGACGAGCATGGAAGCAGTCACGACACACGGCGCAGCAAGAGCGGCTACCGGGCAGTCCGTCGATGAGA
Organism: Caballeronia sp. LjRoot31; assembly: GCF_964253885.1. Classification (NCBI taxonomy): domain Bacteria; kingdom Pseudomonadati; phylum Pseudomonadota; class Betaproteobacteria; order Burkholderiales; family Burkholderiaceae; genus Caballeronia; species Caballeronia sp. LjRoot31. The sequence continues at coordinate 1,511,579 of NZ_CAXURX020000002.1, read as the reverse complement.
AACGCAGGAACGCCATCAAGGGCGCGTTCTTCTCCGAATTCATCGACATGTTCGACATTTACCTGCCGGTCGTCGTGCTCGCCCCGGTGCTGTTCTTCTTCCAGCCGCCGCATCTCGCGCCCGGCATGGAGGCAATCCTCGCTTCCCTCGTTTTCATCACCACCCTGTTGGGCCGCCCGATTGGCGCGCTGCTGTTCGGCATGGTCGCGGACCGGGTAGGGCGTCGCCGGGCGTCGATTCTCTCGGTCTCCGGATTCGGCGTCGTCACGCTGCTGATCGCCCTGCTGCCGGGCTATGAAACGCTTGGCATCGGTTCCTACTGGCTGCTCGTGATCCTGCGGTTTATCGACGGCATTTTCCTCGGCGGTGGCTACACGGGTGCGATGCCGCTTGCCATCGAATACTCGAAGAAGGAGCAGCGCGGCTTCGTCGGCGGACTGATCATTGCCGGTTTTCCGGCGGCCTACGTGACGATCAACCTGGTTGCCATGGTGATGTTCGCCGTGTTTCCGCTCAACGGCCTGCATTCGCCGTATGTGCAGTGGGGCTGGCGCATCCCGTTCGTCATTGGCTCGGTATTGGCGGGCGTTCTCGCGCTGTACTACGTACATAAGGTGTCCGAATCGGAGATCTGGGAGAGCGAGACAGGCGAAAAGAAGCCGGAGAAACTGCCGCTTTCCGATCTGCTTCGTGGCAAGAGCGGACGCAACCTGCTGCAGGTCCTGCTGATGATGTCGGGCTTCTGGCTCACGCAGAACATCATCACGATCTTCATGCCGACTGGCCTGCTTGTGCATACGCTGCACCTGTCCGGTTTCCAGATGTCGCTTACGTTGCTGCTGTCCTATTTCGTGCTGTTTTTCAGCTATATCGGCTCGGGCATGCTCGGCCAGAAAATCGGGCGGCGCACGTTTTTCGTGGTGGTGGGTCCGCTGATCGCGACTGTGGGCGCCGTCATTCTCTATGTGCTTTCCAATGTGGACGGCCTGTCCTTGCCGGTCATCATGCTGCTGGTCATGCTGCTCTCGGTGCTGGTCACTTCGCCGTGGGGCGTTATCGTGACTTACATCAACGAGCGGTTCGTGACAGATGTTCGCGCCACCGGTTTTGGCGTGGGCTTCAGCCTCTCGGTGATCATCCCGTCGTTTTATGCGTTTTATATGAACTGGCTGGGTGCGTTCATGCCGTTGCGGCTTACGCCGGTGGTCCTGCTGTGCATTGGTGGCGTGATTGGTACGGTCGGCGCGCTGATGGGACCGGAAACGAAGCACGTCGACTTTTGAACTTACGGTAGAGACTCATGAATACACAACGCATTGGCTTCATCGGTTTGGGCAACATGGGCGGCCGCATGACTCGCCGTCTGGTCGGGGCGGGCATTGAAGTGCTGGGCTTCGATACCGCCCCCGAACGCGCGCCGGCAGTTGGCGCGGGGGCGGCGACGTCAATCGCGGAAGTGACCCGGTTCGCCGACGTCGTGCTGCTGTCGCTGCCGGATAGCAAAGTGGTTGAAGCGGTGGTGGAGGGACCGGACGGCATTCTCGCCTCGTGCCGCGAAGGACAGACCGTGGTCGACCTGAGCACGGCCGCTGCAAGCTCCACTATTCGACTCAACGCGCTGTTCAAGCAGCGTGGCGTGCAGTACATCGATGCCGGTATTTCCGGTGGCGCCGCTGCAGCGGAGAAGGGCACGCTCACGCTGATGGTTGGCGGCGACGCCGCCGCGATCGAGGCAATCCAGTGGGTCTTCAAGCCGATCGCCACGAAGACAATCACCATGGGCGAGAGCGGCGCGGGCCATACGACCAAGCTGCTCAACAACTTCCTGAACGCGGTGAGTTTGTCGGCGACCGCCGAGGTGATGGTCGCGGGCAAGAAGGCGGGGCTCGATCTCCATCGTTTGCTCGACGTCCTCAACAGCAGCAGCGGCGTGAACTTCGCCACGCAGAACCGCTTTCCGAAGATTGTCGATGGTGACTACCTTGAGGGCGGTTTGACCAGCAGGCTAATGACGAAGGACGTCGTGCTTTATATCGACCGCGTGCGCGAGCTGGGCGTGTCCTCGCTGAATTCGTCGGGTCCGCTGGCGAGTTTCGGCCTGGCCACCGCGCTGGGTTACGGCGACGTGATCAGCAACCGCGTAGTCGATGCGATCGGCGACGTGTCGGGCGGCGTACGTCTCAAGGATGCCAAAAATTCTTCAACAGGAGAACAGTAATGAAAGTGTTTCGCGGCAGGGCTGACGGTGCAGTATCGGAGCAACGCTCGGCTACGTTCAGCGGCGTCGTGTGGGCAGATTCGATCATGCCGACGACCGACAAAGTCACCATCGCGAACGTATTCTTCTCGCCGGGCGCGCGTACCTTCTGGCACACGCATGAGCAGGGGCAGATCCTGCAGGTGACATCGGGCAGCGGGTTCGTGTGCGTCGATGGCGGCGAGCCGCAGGCAATCCGCACAGGCGACGTGGTGTGGATCCCCGCTAATGAGCGTCATTGGCACGGCGCAGGACGCAACAGCTACATGGTTCATACGGCGACCTCGCTCGGGAAGACGCTCTGGGAAGAAGAGGTTGCCGAAGCGGTGTACCAGAACGCGGTGGGCTGACGTCATGACCGCTCCCCTGACACAGCGGCAACAGCAAGCGAAGGATGCCTTCACGCATGTGCACGGCACATGGAGCGATGGCTGGGAGAGCCTGTTGCGCCTCGACGCCAGCTTCTTCGAGGCTTACGTGGCGTTCTCGGCGGTGCCGTCGAAGAAGAATCATCTTGAGGACAAGGTGAAAGCGTTTGTCGCGATCACCGCCTGCGCGGCTGCGACTCACCTTTACGCGGCGGGCGTGGCGCAGCACGTGCGCGCGGCACTTCGCGCGGGTGCAACGCGTGCGGAATTGGTCGAAGTGATCCAGCTCGCGAGCACCGTGGGTATCCACGCTGCGAACGTGGGCGTCCCCGTGCTGATCGAAGTGCTCGAAGAAGAGGGCAAACGCCAGGGTCCGGCGCCGCTCGATGCCCGCCGTGCCGCGCTGAAGGAAAGCTTCATCGAGAATCGCGGGTATTGGCATTCATCGTGGGAAGGCTTTCTCGAACTCGATCCTGATCTGTTTGAAACCTACGTGGCATTTTCTTCCGTGCCGTGGCGTGAGGGCGTACTGGAACCCAAGGTCAAGGAGTTCATGTACTGCGCGTTCGATGCCGCCGCGACACACCTCTACGTGCCGGGCCTGAAACTTCACATGCGCAACGCACTTCGTTACGGCGCGACGGCCGAGGAGATCATGGAAGTGCTGGAAATTGTAAGCACCATCGGCATACACGGCGCCGTACTGGCCGCGCCGATCCTTGAAGCTGCTTTGGATGAGTTCGAACACAACAACGCGTAGGTAACGTCCGACCGCGCAAAGTCTTGCGTAATGGCGGTTTCAGTTGGGACTTCGAGTATCATGGCTCACTGGTAAATCGTCCGACGGGAATACAATCATGCCATCCGATATGGATTTGATACGACCGGAAACATTACGGCATCAGGTCGAGACTGTCCTTCGCCAGGCCATCATGTCCGGGCGTTTTGCACCGGGCGCGCGCCTGGTGGAACGCGAGTTGTGCGAGACACTTGGTGTGAGCCGCACGTCGATCCGGGAAGCATTGCGCAGGCTCGAAGCCGAGAAGCTGGTCTGCAGCGTGCCTCACAAAGGACCTATGGTCGCGGTCATTTCGAAGAGCGAAGCGTCGGAGTTATATGCCATACGTGGGCTTCTAGAGGGGTTTGCCGCGGGTGAGTTTGCGCGGATAGCGAGCGATGCCGCGATCGCGCAGTTTGGTGAAGCGGTGAAGGCGCTGAAGGTGAAGGCCATGACGGGCGACCAGGCCGGCGTGCTGGCAGCGAAGACGGATCTGTATGACGTGTTGCTCGACAATTGCGGCAACGCTCTGGTGAAAGAAATCCTGACCAGTCTTTATTCGCGGGTGAACCTGCTCCGCGCGACGTCGCTGATGCACCCCGACCGGCTGCCGTCGAGTCTCAAGGAAATCGACAAGCTGTTCAAGGCGCTGAAGGCGCGAGATGCGCAGGCGGCCGAGGCCGCCGCGCGCTTGCATGTGGCGAATGCAGAGAAGGCGGCCAGGCGGATGCTGGAGGAAACCGCGAGCGTCTAGGCGTTGCCCGGGCGTTCGCGCCCGGGTTGTCGTCGCAAAGCTCAGGCGGGAATTTTCTCATTTGATTAGGATTACTTTTTATGAAAGGAAAGTCCGCACTGGTCACCGGGTCGTCAAATGGGCTCGGATTCGCGATGGCTGAAGGTCTCGCCCGTTCGGGTTGTAACGTCGTTCTGCATGGGCTTGAAGCGCCGGAGAGCGTACACGATTCCATAGCCCGGATCGAGCAGGATTACGGCGTCAAGGCTACGTATGTTCAAGCGGACCTGACCGATCCTCACGCTGTCTCGACCCTGATGGAGACGGCGCGCGAACGCATGGGCGGTATCGATATATTGATCAATAACGCAGTTGTCCGGCACTTTGCGTCGATCGAGGATTTTCCTGCGGACCGATGGAACCAGGCGCTGGCAGTCAACCTGACGGCAGCGTTTCAAGCTATTCAGCTGGTCCTGCCCGGCATGCGTGCGCGTGGCTGGGGTCGAATTTTCAACATGACGTCGGTGTATGGGTCACGGGCCACGCCGAATCGCGTCGACTACGTGACGACCAAGACAGCGCTGCTCGGGTTGACGCGCGCGGTGGCAGTCGAGACGGTTCATCAGGGTATTACGTGCAATGCGATCTGCCCGGGCACGGTGAAAACGCCGAATATCGAAAGCCGGATTGCGCAGTTGATGGAGGAGAAAGGTCTTGGCCATAGTGACGCTGTGAAGCAGTTCCTCGCCGGCAAGCAACCCACCGGCGAATTCGTCAGCGCGTCACATGTAGCAGAACTGGTCGTGTTCCTTTGTTCAGACGCGGGCAGTCAGATAACAGGGGCCATGATGCCGATGGAAGGCGGCTGGCTCGCCGGCTGAACGCCCCGTCTCGGTACGGAGGGAGGAGACATTCATGAAAGACATCACGCGTACGCTAGCCTCGTTCGTCGCGCAGACGCAGTGGGAAGACATTCCGCCGAAGGTTCGTCACGAGGCGAAGCGCGCGCTGGTGAATTACTTCGCAGTGGCGCTTGCGGGGTGCTCGGACCCGGGCATCAGTAAAGCCGTGAACGTGTACGGCCGTTTCAGTTCGGGGCATGAAGCGGGGCTTGTCGGACGCGGGGAGAAGACCGACATCCTGAATGCGGCCGCGCTGAACGCGATGAGCGCGAACGTCTTCGATTTCGACGATACCCACTTGCCCACCATCATTCACCCTACTGCGCCGGTGGCCGCGCCGTTGTTCGCGCTCGCTCAGGAGTCACTGCTGAGCGGCCGGCAATGGTTGCTGGCGTTCGTACTCGGCGTGGAAATCGAGTGCCGGTTGGGCAATGCGGTGTCGCCGGGGCATTATCAGCGAGGCTGGCACATCACCTCCACCTGCGGTGTGTTCGGCGCGGCGGCGGCCATTGCGAAAGTCCTGAATCTGGACGCTGCGAAAATCGGCTGGGCCTTTGGCCATGCATCGGCGCAATCATCCGGGCTGGTTGAAACGCTGGGCAGCATGTCGAAGAGCATCAGCGTGGGCAATGCCGCCCGTAACGGCCTGCTCTCGGCGTTGCTCGCGCAAGAAGGGTTGGCCGGACCCGAGCGGCCCATCGAAGGCGAGCGCGGCTTCCTGCGCGTGCTGAGCGAAGCCACCGACGCCAGCGTGGACGCAGCATTCGCCACAATCGGCCGCGAATGGGCGCTCTTATCGAATACGTACAAGCCTTACCCGTGCGGCGTCGTGCTTAATCCGGTGATTGAGGCGTGCCTGGGGTTATCGGCGACACAGGGCTTCTCTTTCGCCGATGTCGAGCGCGTCACGCTGAGAGGTCACCCCCTGCTGCGCGCACGAACCGACCGTCCGAACATCACGCTTGGCCGCGAAGCCCAGGTCAGCGCGCAACACAGCGTCGCGGTCGCGCTCGCCCGAGGCCGCGCCGGTCTCGCTGAATTTACCGATGCCGCTGTAGCTGATCCACTGTTGCGGGCCTTCGCCAGCCGTCTGGATTTCGTCGATGACCCCGCATATTCCGTCGAAGCAGCGCAGGTGACGCTCACGTTGCGCTCGGGCGAGACGATGTCGCGCCGTATCGATGCAGCGCGCGGCAGCCTGCAAGCACCGCTCGCGGACACTGACCTGGAAAACAAGCTCAAGGAGCTAGCTGAATACGGCGGCTCTGGTTGCAAGCCGAACCCATTGATCGACGCCCTATGGTCGCTGGAAAGCGCACCTGATTCGTCCTTGCCCATGCAACTCGCCTGTTTGTAAGTCTATAAGCGCGCATGTGGCAAGTACACCATTCATCACTGTCAAGGAAGCATCATGTCGGAACATATGAAGTTGGGCTTTGTGGGTGTCGGCGTCATGGGGCGTCCCATGGCGCGTCGCTTGATCGAGCACGGTCATTCCCTGGTGATCTACGATCGCGACGAGCGCGCCCTGGCGGAGTTGTCAGCGATCGGCGCGCAGGTGGCGAGTAGCGCGCGCGAAGTGGCCGATAGCGCGCACGTCGTTTTCACCAGCCTGCCTACGCCCGCTATCTTCAAGGAAGTCGCATTGGGTGCGGACGGTTTGGTAGAGGGCAAGACGATCAGGATCCTGGTCGACCTGTCCACCGTCGGCTCGCGCACGGAGCAGGAAGTGGCGGCGGGACTGCTTGAAAAAAGCATCGAAACCGTCGATGCCCCCATCAGCGGCGGCGCGGCCGGCGCGCAAAAAGGCACGCTCGCCGTCATGGCCGCGGGCAAGCCGGAAGCGATTGCTCAGGTAAGCGAACTATTCAATATCTTCGGGAAGGTGTTCATCGTAGGGGAAAAGGCAGGTCAGGCACAATTGCTCAAGCTGCTGAACAACATGCTTTCGTCGACGGCGTTTGCGATTACCTCTGAAGCGTTCGTAGCCGGGGTGAAGGGCGGGCTCGACCCGGACGTGATGATGTCAGTGTTCAATGCGGGCAGCGGCAAGAACGGCGCGACACTCGATAAATTTCCGAAGCAGGTGTTGCCGCGCACGTTCGATTTCGGCTTTCCGATCGGCAGCGTCTGCAAGGACATCGGACTCGCGGTGGAAGAGTGCCAGGCGCTTGGCGTGCCGATGTGGTTAGGTAACACCGCACGTCAGGTATGGAATTACGCGGCAATGCAGGACGGCAAGTCGCGCGACATGACTGAACTCGTCAAGTATGTTGAGAGCTGGTCGGATGGCAAGGGTATCGCTGGTTAGAAGGTGCCGTAGATATCCTGGCGTGCATTGGGAGAGCCGTTTGCGCCTTCGCGACGCCGGGCTCTTGCTTGGTCGAGGACTGCGGGGAAGCTGAGTAAGTCGGCTAACGGGCCGATGATGCCCTGTATGCTCACTTAAAACAAATTTCCGAAGCGTGGCGTACTTTAACTTCCTTTTCGTCAAATTCCCCCTTCTTCAACCATGGCCATCGCCTTCGAATCACCCGATCAGCCTGACGTGATCGCCCTCATTGCCGAGCTGGACGCTTACCAGGACACCCTGTACCCGCCAGAGAGCAGGCATGCCCTGGACTTGGCGTCGTTGAAGCAACCCGACGTCTTGTTTGCCGTTGCGAGGGATAGTACGGGCCAGGCAATCGGCTGTGGGGCGATTGTCCTCTGCCCTGAATTTGGCGAACTCAAACGCATGTATGTCAGTCCTCGCGGCCGGGGGCAAGGCGTCGCAAAAAATCTCCTGGCTCTGCTCGAGTCAGGGGCAACAGGCTCTGGCTGCAAGTTACTCAAGCTTGAAACCGGACCGTACCAACATGAGGCGCTGGCTCTCTATGCCTCAGCCGGCTATGAGCGCCGGGGACCGTTTGGCGATTACACGAACGACCCACTGAGTGTGTTCATGCAGAAACACATCGCGGCCTGAGGCTTGGTTTCGTGAGTCAATTCGCCCTATCAACTTCATCTCGGCCGGAACTGTGCATCAAACTAAAATCGGCGGTGTAGTGTTCCTTGGCGGTTATACGATTGGGTGATCAGAATACCGAGTGCGGCGGCGCGATTGAAGCCGTGCATCGAGGAGACAGGAGATGGAAGCAAACGCAGCGTCAAGCGAAGCAGTCAACGCGTTACGGGAAGCGCTCGGCGCACAGGTTGTGGCGCTGCCGAGTGAGTTTGGCGATCGCCGTGTCGAGGACTGGAGCGGATTGCCGAGCGCGGTGCCGCTGGCGCTCATCAGGCCGCGCGACACCCGCGAGGTCGCGGCCGCGCTCGAGATTTGTACTCGCTACTCGCAGCCAGTCGTCACGCAAGGCGGATTGACAGGATTGGTAGGCGGCGCCAATCTACGCGGCGACGAGGTCGCGCTAAGTCTTGATCGCATGAACCAGATCGTGGAGATCGACGCGGTGTCGGGCACCATGACGGTTCAGGCCGGCACGCCGCTGCAAGTGGTTCAGGACGCGGCCAGCGCGGCCGGCTTCTATTTCCCTCTTGACCTCGGCGCGCGCGGCAGTTGTTCCATTGGCGGCAACCTCGCCACCAACGCGGGCGGCAATCGGGTCATCAAGTACGGCATGATGCGCGACCAGGTGCTGGGCATCGAGGCCGTGCTGGCGAGCGGCGCGGTCGTGGGCGGCCTCAACAAGATGATCAAGGACAACAGCGGCTACGATCTGCGCAACTTGCTGATCGGCAGCGAAGGCACGCTCGCGGTCATCACCCGCGCGGTGCTGCGTCTGCGTCCAAAGCCCACGGCAACGGCGACAGCATGGTGTGGATTGCCCAGTTTCGACGCCGTCACCACGCTGCTGCGGCGCGCTCAGGCAGGGCTGGCTCCAGGTGTATCGGCGTTCGAGGTCATGTGGGCGGGTTATCACGATACCGTGCTTGCCAACCTGGACAATTTGCGTGCCCCGCTTGACTCGCCGCATCCGTTCTATGTGTTGCTGGAAAGTGTTGGAACCGATCCCGTCCGGCACGGTGACGCGTTCGAAGAGTTTCTGGCCGCAATGCTGGAGGAGGGCGTAGTGACCGACGCCGCGCTGGCTTCGACCGAGGCGCATGCGCAGGCGTTCTGGGCAATCCGCGATGCCCCCGGTGAATATCAGCGCTTCATCCCGAATCACGCGGCTTACGACGTGAGCTTTTCCATTGCGCAAGTGGGCGAGGCCGCGTCACGCTGCGAGGCGCAACTGCGCGCCCGATGGCCCGACGCCACGATCATGATCTACGGCCATCTTGGCGATGGGAATATCCATATTGTGGTGGACGTGCCTCGCCTGCCGAAGCACGATCACGATGCAATCGACCAGGTCATCTACGACGTGACGAGAGACTTCCGTGGATCCATTTCCGCGGAGCATGGAATAGGCATCAAGAAGAAACACTTCCTGCACCTGACGCGTTCGGAAGCGGATGTAGCGTCGATGCGCGCGATCAAACAAGCACTGGACCCCGCGCGCATCCTGAACCCCGGCAAGATTTTTTAGCGTGGCAATGCGAGCGCTTACAGCGTAAAACTGTCGAGCGGCACTGCCGGAGGGCGCCGTGCGATCAGATCTGCAATCGATCGGCCGCTTGCAAGCGCGAGTGTAAAACCAAGTGCACCTTGTCCGAGGTTGAGCCAGAGGTTTTCGTATTGCGTTGAATCGATGATCGGGGTGCTATGCGGCGTGGCGGGCCGAAGGCCGCACCAGACGGTGGCTTCATCGAAATTACCGGCGCTCGGAAACGCCGCAGCCGATTCAGCGCGTAGCGTCGCGACGCGAGACGGATCGATATCCGCTTGACGACCGGTGACGTCCGCCATGCCGGCGATCCTCAGCCGGTCGCCGAGCCGGGCATAGACGATCTTGCGTTCAAAGTCGGTGATGCTGATGTGCGGCGCGTTGCCGTGCGGGTCAACTTGGGTGGTCAGGCTATAGCCCTTCAACGGATAAAGCGGAACTCGCAGACCTAGCGGCTTGAGCAGCGCGGCACTGGCGATGCCGGCTGCCAGCACGATTTGATCAGCATCGATGGTCTTGTCGTTGGCCACTGCCTCGACCCGTTGGGCGCGAGCCTTCGCGCGACGCAAGGCCGTGACCGTCGTACCGAGCCGGAATTCCACGCCGCGTGCTCGCAGCAGACGGCTCATCTCGACACAAAACTGATAGCAGTCGCCGCTGTCTTCGCTGGGCGTGAAAATGCCCCCTTGCAACTGCCCGGCGAGATGCGCCAGCGCTGGTTCTTTCTGCACACACTCACGGGTATCGAGCGCTTGCTGTTCGCAGCCGAGCGAGCGTTGATAATCGAGCAGACGCAACGCGGCGTCGAATGAAGCGCGCTTGCGGTGCACCACCAGCTTGCCGGCATTCGAATGGCTGAAGTACAAGCCTGGCTCGCTAGCCTGCAGTTGCCGCATCAAATCACGGCTCAGGAACGAGAGCGCCAACAATCTCCGGGTAGACAACTCGCTTTTACGCTGCGTGCAAGCACAGACAAACTGCGCAAGCCAACGCCACTGGTCCGGGTCGAGGCGCGGTCGAAAGCGGATCGGCGAGTCACCGCGCAACAGCCAGGACGGCAGCTTTGACAGTACCCCCGGACCGGCGAGCGGTGCGACATAGCTGTACGAAAGCTGTCCGCCGTTAGCAAAGCTGGATTCGAGTGCAACGTCCTCATTGCGTTCTACGACGGTGACGGTGTGGCCGTCCTCCCGCAGATACCAGGCCGTGGCCAGACCGGTGACTCCGGCTCCAAGTACGAGCACATGCATGGGATATAGGTCAGTGGTTGGTTGAGCTGGAGGACATTGTTCTGCAGCTCGCAAACGGCGTCCAATATCGACCAGCGCTCGCGCTATAGCCGCTGGTTATAGCGCTCGCACCGGCATCTAACTCCGCGACGACTCGCCGGTCGATGTCCTGGTCGATGTCCTGGTCGATGCACCGGGCGCATCGTCACGCAGGAACTGGATGAGCCGCTCCGCCGATTGCGGCGGCGGTCGCGAGTGTTCGGTCACTGCGTACACCTGCAGGGTTTCGTTAATCGCGAGCGGCCGGATCTGGATGTCCGGATGATGCTGGGGATAATTTGCGGTGAACGAATCGACTATCGCGATGCCGATGCGCTGCTGCACCAGCGACTTCGCAAGCGGATAAGTCTGCACCGACAAATTGCTGACTGGGGGCTGGGCCGCCACATCGAGCCACGCGGAGAGGATCGCCCCAAGGTAGTCGTCTGGATCGATGGTGATCAGCGGTTGCCCCGCCAGATCGTCTGCTGTCAGCGGCTGGTCGAGCAGGGCGTCCGCCCACCAGCCGGCCGGTGCAATGGCGCACAGCGTACTTTCGCACACGGGCGTGGCAACCAGGTTGGGATGGGAGACGGGCCGCATGGTCAGCCCGAGTTCGATCTCGTCGAACAGCAGCGCGTGTTCGATCTCGCGGGTGTGTGCGACGCTCAGTTCGCACTTGGATTGCGGGAATGCGCGGCACCAGCGCGCCATGACCTGCGGCAGCGCGTGGTGTGCAAGCGCCGGGGTAGCTGCTACCCGCAACGGTCGGTCAGCGCCGTGCGCCAAGCTCGTGACAAGACGCCGGATCCGCTTGAGTTGTTCATCGAACGGGCCGAGTTCTTCGCGCAGCCGCAGCGCCTCGGGGGTCGGTACAAGTTTGCCTTTGCTGCGCAGGAACAGCGCGAAACCGGCGGACTGCTCGGCGTGCTGCAGCATTTTGCTGACGGCGGGCTGCGAGATGTGCAGAAGCTGGGCCGCGCCGTTGGTCGAGCCGGTGAGCATGATCGCACTGAAGATTTCGATATGTCGCAAACGCACCTGAGTCTCCCTGGATTGACATCGCCATGCAGCTTACGACACATACTGATCGTTTGGAACAAGGCCCTCGGGCAGAGCCGCCTGCGAGTTATATAAGCCGCCCTTATCACCACGCATACTTGACCCCTGCGCGCACGACATACGCGTGATAATTCTGCGCGCCCCATGCGCCACTCACGTTGCTCCAGGCGCTCCAGTCCTTGCCAAGATCGCCATTGAGCCCGAGCTTTACCTCATAGCGATTCGCTGGATAAAGACTACCTGCCGGTATCTGATTAAACGAGATCGAGCTATCGGTACTCGTGTGCCACCAGTTCGCCGTGGCGTAGAACTGCATTTTCTTGTTGGCGCTGCGCTGGAAGGTGCGTTGCAGCCGCAGTCCAAGCCGGGTAATCACACCGCTGGAATCGGCGCCATTCACATGCGTGCCATTGGGCTCGGTCAGTGAGTCTTCCTGATAGTCGACGTAGATCAACTGGCCTTGGGGTTCGAGCACCCAGTTGTTGAGCGGCGTAAACGCATAACCCAACTCACCCGAGATCGCCCAGCCGCGCGCGTTGTAATTCACCGTGGGCAAGTCTTCGCCTGAAACGCTATTGTTAAACCAGCCGTATTGCAACGACGTATCAGCATAAACGCCAAGCCGACTTTCATCGTTCTGATACCAGGTGGCATAGGCGCCAACGCTATAGCCCGCGACGTTGCCGCGCGCAGTCGCCGGGTTGCCAGCGGCTTCTGCGTTGCTTTGGGCGGTCTCGTAAGTTGCCATCAGCCCGAGATGCAGCAGATCAGCGCCGGGTGTGAGCTTTTTCTGGGCGACTTCCGCACCGCCTTGCATCAGGAACGAATCGGTGTTTACGTGGAAGGTGCCGTCACTGCTATCGCTGCCTTCGTTACGCCCCTCCATGTGCAGCCAGACCGAACCGGGGCGACCTGAGCCATCGCCGTTGACCGCGCTTGACGAGGTTCCGCTCGCGCGATCATCCAGACTATGCACGAACATTTCCCCGGCCACATGCTGGTTCGCCAGATAAGCGGCCACTTCGGGGCGGAAGAGCGGTTGCGGTGGGCTAGGGGGCGTTGGAGGTGTTGGGGGTGTTGGTGGCGTAGGCGGCGTGGGAGCTTCGGAGCGCAGATACCAGTTGCCGTCCGCACTTTGCTCACCACCCTGAAAGAGCTGATATTCATACGGACCTGCCACTACCCGTCCACTCAGCATGAACGCGCCAGCGGCCGAGTGCGTGGGATCCTGAACCTGAACCACCATGATGCCGTTATCGACGCCCGCCGCTCCGGCACCGCCGATATTGTTCACGGCGAGTTGCGTGGCGCCCTTGGCACCGACGGCAGTGGCGCCAGTAACCAGCAAATCGGAGTTCGATGCGGCGCCGCCTTCGTTCAACACAGTATCGATCAGCAGCTTGCCGCCGTTGGAGGTATACGTGCCTCCAACAGTCATGCGGTTCCCCGCTGTGCCATTAGCCATCGTCACGATGCCGTGATTGTCGAGGTTGCCGGCAACCGTAAAGCTCGCATCGGGGCCATTGGCGAAAGCGGGCAGCGCATTGCCTACGCCAATCAAACCATCATTAATCACCGATCCGGTGACCGTGCCATAGCCGCCCAGCGCACCCGCTGCGCCGACCGTGACCAGACCGCTCCCCGCTAAATTGGCGTTGGTGTGCGCAGCGTCGCCGATGGCGAGCGTGCCAGTATTGATGTTGGTATTGCCACTGTAAGTCTGGATGCCGTTGAAGACCAGTTTTCCGGTGCCGTCCTGGGTGACTGATCCGGTGCCGCTGATGACGGAATCGAAAAATAAGCTATCCGAACGATTGAAGACCAAGGCGGCGTTATCGGTGATGTCGCCCGAGACTGAGCCGGTGGTGCCGCCGTTGCCCAGTTGCAGGGTACCGGCGCTGATAGTGGTGCCACCGGTGTAGGTGTTGGCGCCGGTCAGGATAGTCGTGCCATTGCCCGCTTGGGTCACTGAACCGGTGCCGCTGACCACTCCGGCATAGGTCGTAGTATCACTGCGGTTAAACGTGAGTGCTGCGTTGTCCGTGATGTCACCAACATAGCTGCCCGTGGTTCCACCATTGCCAATCTGCAAGGTCCCGGCGCTGATCGTCGTGCCACCGGTAAAAGTATTGTCACCGGTGAGAATCAGCGTGCCACCGTTCGCATTCAATGCGCCACTGCTGCCGCTGATGGCGCCACTGAAGACGCCGCCAGTGTTAATCGTCAGATTACCGGCATCGATGTTAAGCGTGCCTGCGCCACCGAGCGCGCCGATCGTCTGCGTCTTGCCATTGATATCAGCCGTCGTGCCCGCATTGAGCGCGAGTAAGGACGTGTTGCCCAGTGCGTTGTCGCTGCCAAGCACCAGCGTGCCGCCGCTAACAGTGGTGGTGCCGGTGTAGTCATTGGCGGCATTGACCAGGGTGATGCTGTTTGTGGCATCGATTGCGAGATTGCCGCTGCCGGTGATCTGCGCCTTCATGTCGGCGCCCCCGGCGGGAGTGGCCGTGTCGCCAGCGAGCGTGAGGGTCTGGCCGGCTTGCAAAGCAAGCTGGCTAAGGCCGTAACCCGCATACAGGCCAGTGTTGGCGCCGGTACTGAGCATAAAACTGTAAGTGCCGACGGCAACTGTGTTGCCGCCCTGGGTAATGTTCCCGGCCGAGGTGGTGAGCGGGTTGCCCGCCAGATCGGTGAGCGTGAACCCAGCAGTATTGCCGGTGACGCCGGTTGCGCTAATCAATTGCGTATTGGCGCCATCGTCTTGCGTGAGCAGGTTCCCGGTGGGGTCGACCGCAATGCCCGGATCGACGCGCACGGTGCCGCTATTTAAAGTGAGTGCGCCGGTGCTGATGGTGCCGGAGAGCAGGTTTGCGAAGGCGAGCGTATTACCGTTAAGCGTCAGGTTGCCAATGGTTTGCACGCCCGCGCCCACTGTCGTGGTGTTGCCAGCATTCAGTTGCAGGGTGGCGTTCGTGAGAGCGGCGGTGTTATTGGCAGAGAGATTAAAGGTGCTTTGATTCAGCGTGACATTGCCGGTAAAGGTGCTGCCCGCGCCAGTGCCGAAGTCGAACGTATTGGTGGCGCTGCCAAGCGAGACGGCGAGCAAGCCACTGCCGGTAAGCGCGTTATTGAACGCGTAGTTGCCACTGACGGGGTTTAAAGCGAGCATGCCGGCACTGGCGATATTGATTGCACCACTGCCGATAGTGCCGGTGCCGGTCAGTTGAAGCGTACCAGCGTTGACGGTGGTGCCGCCGGTGTAGGTATTGTTGCCGGTGAGGGTGGTGGTGCCGGTGCCGGCTTGCGTGAGCGAACCGATGCCGCTGACTACGCCCGCATAAGTCACCGCATCCGAGCGGTTAAACGCTAACGCTGCGTTGTTGGTGATATTGCCGAGAATCGAACCGGCGGTGCCACCATTGCCCAGTTGCAAGGCGCCTGCGCTGATCGTAGTGCCACCGGTGTAGGTATTGTTGCCGGTGAGGGTTGTGGTGCCACTGCCATTTTGCTTCAGTGACCCTGTACCGCTGATGCTGCTACCAAAGCTCAATGCATCCGAGCGATCAAAGGCCAGAATGCCACTATTGCCGACACCGCCTGAAGGGGTGACGCTACCGCTGGTGCCGCCATTGCCTATTTGCAATGTACCTGAAGTTATTGCCAAAGAGCCTGAATAGGCGCTGTTGCCAGTCACGATAAGCGTGCCGGTACCGGATTGTATTAGCCGTCCTGTCCCGGAGATCGCTCCGCCGTAAACTAGCGTGTCTGAACGATTAAAGGTCAGGCTTTGACCTTGATTGCTCACGTCTCCAGTAATACTGCCGCTGGTACCACCATTGCCGATTTGCAGCGCCCCATTCAATGTGGTGACACCCGTATAGGTGTTGTTGCCAGTCAGGATCAATGTGCCAGATCCGGCTTGGGTAAGGCCGCCGGAACCACTGATAACGTTGCCATAAGTCAGGTTATCGGAACGGTTAAAACGCAATTGACCGCTGCTATCGACCAGCACATTGCCACTGACACTACCCGTGGTGCCGCCGTTACCAATCTGTAACGTGCCGCCGCTTGAAATGCTCGACCCGGCTCCCGCCCCGGCATTCGTCACT
This sequence comes from Caballeronia sp. LjRoot31, assembly GCF_964253885.1. NCBI lineage: Bacteria > Pseudomonadati > Pseudomonadota > Betaproteobacteria > Burkholderiales > Burkholderiaceae > Caballeronia > Caballeronia sp. LjRoot31. The sequence continues at coordinate 1,495,552 of NZ_CAXURX020000002.1, read as the reverse complement.
TGACCCGTAATGACCAGCGTACCGTTTTGCACGTTTAACGCCGCTGCACTGGGGGCCGTTGTTCCCACGTTACCGCTCAATGTCCAGGTGCCACTGTTCAGGGCAGAGACGGTGGTAAAGCCGCTAAACGCGTTGCTCGCGGTACCATTGCCTTGTAACACGAGCGTGTTGCCCGCGCCTGTGCTGGTAACCGCGCCGTTCAACACGCTGCCGGTTTGCAAAATAACCTGGGTGTTACTACCACTAATACTGATGGCAGTGCCGCCTGTACCGGTAATCGTTCCGGAATTGGTCAGCGTTCCTCCTCCGCTGCTTTGCAGTGCGACGCCGCTGCTGCCGCCTGAAATGGTGCCGCTATTCACCAGGGTCTCGACCCCTGTACCGCGTAACAGTGCACCATAGGCAGAGCCGCTGATAGCGCCGGCATTGTTAATGGTGATTGACCCGCTGTTATTCAAAATACCAACGCCGCTGGTGCTACTAATGGTCCCGGTGGCACTTTGCGTGACAGACCCGCCAGCAAGTACCAACCCACCTGAAGAGCCAGAAATAGCGCCATCGTTTACCACGTTGATCAATGCAGTGGCAGGGCCTCCACTGTAAGAGATGCCATAAAAGCCCGCAGAGCCAATATTCGCTCCGTTGTGGTTGGTAACCGTACCGCCATTCGGCAGAAAGATGCCAGCCGAGTTCGGACCGGCACCTTTGATGGTGCCGAAGTTATCTATCAGGGCTGCATTGACCGTAGCCGAGCTGAGCAAAATCCCCGCCGTATTGCCATTACCGTTTGCTGTAATCGAGCCGTTGTTGGTCAATTGCCAGTCTTTCGAAGTATCACCGGAAATGGCGGTGCCGCTAACGGTGACCGTGGTTGTTACTGGTGCAACGAAGATAGCGGTGGTGGGGTCGAGCGTTTGTAAGACAACAGGATTGGTTGAACTATTGATGGTGGTGGCGTAGAGACTTCTTGAGGCAGTTGAGCCTAATACAAACGGAACTCCGATAAGCAGCGCTTTGATCGCCGCTTTTATCAATGGATAACGTAACCGAAGAACTAATATTTTTCTTGAGGAATTCGTTTTTTTCATTTCCGCCCCATGTAAAACCACTACACCTTCATAGATCAAAGCGGCCACCGTTCAGAATATTCCGGCACTACGAAGCAATCAGGGAAAGTAAGTATTTTTATATTTCAGCGCTTTTCCACGGAAACATATTTATTCGTTATGCGAAATAAAACCTACCTCGTGCCGCTGGTCATAGAGTGTTAAGTCAAGCGCAAACAGTCAGGCTGGCCTACCTTCAAGAAAAAATAGTTTTTCAAATGTACTGCATCATGACAAGAAAGGCGAGGCAATGAGCATTGCCGTTAGCTCGCATGAAACAGTTGCCAGTTTTTGCATAAATTTGTCAACGCCCTACTGAAATCTGGTTTAACAGTTTCAAAAACGAGCGATTTGATGGCATGCGTTACGCCACGCATGCCGAAATAAAGGCGGCGAGTTTTGACTATATTGAAGTCTTTTACGCTCCCGAAGGAAGTCCTCTTACGGGATAATCGAAAACGGCTGCATTTGACGCTTGGACTAAAGCTCACCAATTCAGTATCTCGACCGCCGGATCAGCGAACAAAATCAGGAGGAGCGGGTTGCATAAAATCCACTTCCTGGAAGACGAAATATCGAGGGAACTTCACCGCTCCTGTTTCCGGGGAGCGGTGAAGTTCGACATGGATACAAATTTGGAGGGAGGTCTTACGCGGATAGCGCGGGGTGAACCTTCTGCAGGTTCAATCACTGGTGGCGAAGCGTGTGGGTATCCGTGTTCGGAGAAGGAGGGTTTCACACATCGGTGGCTCTGGCGAGCACCGTGCTTTTGGGGCACCTATGAATAGAAACTGCACGCTGTGGACACTTAGGGTAGCGCGTTTTGAAAGCGTTTTCTTTGCTTCGTTTCTTTGTCGCTTTGGACAAAGAAATGACGTGCCGCCACGCACAGTGGCTAATAGTGATAAAGAGAATATCCGACTCTTGCAGACCACCACGGCCGAAAGCACCAACCCGGCATAGACCCCGACCACTACCCCAAAACCCTCCCACACCAACTTACTGCACCGCCCGCGCCGCAGCAATAATCGCCGCAGCAACCTCCGCTGGCTTTGACAGCATCGCGACATGGCTCGCATCAACCTTGACAACAGTCGCACCGATCTGCTGCGCCATTGCGGCCTGCAAAGCCGGCGGAATCATGCGGTCCTTTTCCGTCAATACGAACCACGATGGCTTGTTATGCCACGCAGCCTCCGACACCTTATCGTCGGTGCAACCGGCGAACCAGGGACCTTGAGTCGCCGCTACGAGACGGGCTTGTGCAACAGGCAGATCCTGGGCGAAGTCGTGAATGATTGCATCGGTAGAAAGTGTCAGGTATCCGGCGGAATCTTTCTGCAGCGCGGACGCCCACGATGGCGCCGGTTTCCCCTTCAAGATGTCGTTGATCGACTGGTCCTTGTCGGGCGCAAAAGCGGCAACGTACACCAGCGCTTTCACCTTGTCGTCATTGCCGGCTTGCGTAATGACTGAACCGGCCCAGGAATGGCCGACCAGTATGACGGGGCCGTCCTGTTGTTCGATCACCCGCTTCGTCGCCGCTGCATCGTCATCGAGCGACCTGAGCGAATTTTGCACCGCCACCACGTGCAAGCCTTTTGCCTGAAGAATCGGGATAACCTTATCCCAACTCGATCCATCGGCGAACGCGCCGTGCACCAGCACCACGTTTTTGCCCTTCAGGTCATCAGATGAAGACGCGGCGCTGGCTGGGGTGAACGCGGTAAGCGACAACAGCCCTCCAAGCAGCAGCGAAGCGGCCAGGCATTTTTTGAGCAGGGTGTTCATAATGTGAATCCTCTTGAATAAATCGGGTTAGGAAGGAAATCAGTGTGCGGATTGGAGAATGCGCTGATTGGGCGATCTCTTGTATCGGTCAAATGACCGAGCCTGCGCTGATCCAACGAGCGCACTAAGCGAAAAGAGAAAAATGAGGCGAAACTGATGCAAGACGACTCTGCTATCCGGGTGCTGGACGCCATCAAGGCGCTTGCGTTTATCGGCGACCTCAGCATGGGGCAGCCAACCGATCATTCGATGCGTACCGGCTGGCTTGCGGGACGGCTCGCCGCCGACGCCGGCCACGACGAGACGCAGTGCGGTGTTGCCATGGAGGTGTCGCTGCTGCGGTGGTCGGGCTGCACGGCAAACGCAGCGGGTTTCTCGGAGTGGCTGGGCGACGACGTCGGCAGCAGGGCGGACATGCTTGCGATGCGGCCCGGATGGGCCGGCGACGAATCATCGGGACGGCTCGGTGCGGCCATTACGCCGCTGGCGCAGATTCACTGCGAGGTATCGGGCGAAGTCGCGCGCATGCTCGGGCTGACCGGAGCAACCCAGGTGGCGCTGCGGCACATTTTCGAAAGTTGGGATGGCTGCGGTTTCCCGCATCAGACGCAGGGCGGCAACGTGCCCGATGCCGTATTTCTCGTCGCGTTGGCTGGCGATATCGAGATTTTCAGCCGAGTCTACGGGATGGAGCAGGCAAAGGTACTGATAACCCGGAAGGCCGGTCATCAGTATCCGCAAGTGCTTGCGCAACTGGCATTATCTCGCGCGCCAAAATGGCTGAACGAGCTTGACCAGTGGAGTACGTCGGTGCGCGATGAACCCTTGAATACTCAACCGATGCAGCAAACGAGCGCGCCAGAAATCATTGCTGACGTGATCGACCTGAAGCTGCCCTGGATGGCGGGCTATTCACGACGCGTGGCGAACGCGTCGGCGGCTTGCTGCGCGCGCCTGGGCCTTGACGAGGAGACACAGCGCCGCGTGTATCTCGCAGGCTTGATTCACGGCATGGGACGCGCGGCGGTGCCCAATTCGATATGGAACACACCGGGCCGTTTGCCCACGGGAGCCTGGGAGAAAGTGCGGCTGGTCCCCTACTGGACCGCGCGCGCGGGCAAGCAGATCGGTGCCCTCGCTCGCGAATCGGAGATTGCTTCGCTTGCCTATGAGCGGCTGGACGGTTCAGGCTATTTCCGGGGCGCAGAAGGCGGTGGCATTGCGCGTGAAGGCCAGGTGCTCGGTGCGGCCGCCGCCTGGGTCGCGTTGCGCTCGAAGCGTCCCTGGCGGGAGGCATACTCCGCTGAAGATGCCGCAACCTTGCTCCGCGAGCAGGCGTTGGCAGGGCGATTCAATGCCGATATTGTCAGTGCGCTAATCTCGAATGAATATGACGCGTATGACGGCGGCGTAATTTGCAGTAAACCCCGCTCGGCCCAGGCACCGCTTCTGTCGCCTCGGGAATCGGAGGTGCTTCGTCACATTAGCCTGGGCGCCAGTAACAAGGAGGTGGCAAAGGCGCTTGAGCTAAGTCCCAGTACGGTGCGCACGCACGTCGAAAGCGTGTTCCGCAAGCTCGATTGCTCGACGCGTGCGGCGGCTACCTTGAAGGCGTCGACGCTTAATTTGATTTGACGTAAGCGATTCATTCGACCGCGCTGACGTCGGCGCCGGTCAACGAGTATCGCCCCGGGAAGCAGCTGACTTGCAACCCGGGGGCAACAGACATCAGGGCCGCACTTCATCCGAAGTCAAATCATCTGAAGTCACATCACGGGTCAAGTCGCTGTTGCCTGCCACCTGCTGGACGCGCTCTTTAGACGGCTCTGCAACCGGGACTTGCTGGGTGTCAAACAGCGGCTTCTCAGGATGCACAAACAACCAGAGCACCGTGCCTAACGCGGCCGCCAGTGCGATGACTATCAAGGCGCTACCCCAGTTACCGGTGAGCTTCACCATGAAAGCGACGGTAACGGGTCCCGCGACGTTCGATGCGGCTCCCCACAGATTAGTCCAGCCAGACATCACGCCGGTAAAATCCCGCGCCAGATCCTGGGCCGCCGACCAGACGACGACTTGCACAAAACCCACCGCAGCGAATGATAAGCACAGGAAACCAACGACAGCCGCAATATTGACCGCATAGGAAGCCAGGCAGAGGGCGACAGCGCTAACAAGAAATCCCACCATGGCGACCGGAGCGCGAGCGGCCCAGACCGATTGAGTACGCTTCAATATTTTGTCGCATACGATCCCCGCCACGAACACCGCCACGAACACGGCGATCCATGGAAGCGACGCCGCAAACCCCATGGACTTAAGCGAGAGTCCACGTGCGCGCATGAGATAGGTTGGTAGCCAGGTCGTGTAGAAACTCTGGATCAGGACCAACAAAAAGTACTGGATACCGAAAAGCCAGAACCGCGGATGCCGGAGACACTTCAGAAATAACCCTTTGGCGACAGCCTCCGGTTCCGACTGTCCCGCAGCAATATAGGTTGCCTCCTCAGCGGTAATCAGGGGATGCCGCGCGGGCACATCGCGATAACCGAACCACCACGCGATTCCCAATACGAGGCCTATTGCACCGAACACATAAAAGACGGAGTGCCAGCCGAACTGCAAGATCATCCAGGCAGTAAGTGGCGCGGAAATGATGGGTCCAAGATAGAGCCCCGCCAGGAGAAAGGAGTTACCCTTCGCGCGTTCATTCTTGGGGAACCAGCGTTTCACCGCGAGCACACCGCTTGACCAGTCAGCGGATTGTGCACCTCCGAGCAGAGCGCGGCAGCCAACCAGCCAGTTAAAGCCCACGCCGAACGGCGTCACTATCATCATCAAGGACCAAAGAGCGCTCGTTCCAAACAGGACCTTCCTCGACCCATGACGCTCGGCCAGCCTTCCGGCAGGGATCTGTCCCAATGCGTACGTCCAGAAATAGATAGTCAGGATCACTGACATCTCGACAAGTGACAGTCCGAGCTCTTTCTGGATCGTGGGGGCGGCGATCGTCATCGCGGCGCGGTCCAGCGTCATGACGAAGGTGATGGGAGCGATCAGCAACGAAACAATCCCCCACCGCAAATTGCCGTTTCTTTTTGGCATTCTCACTGCTCCAAGGATAATTAACCACGCGCTGTTATGGAATCACTGCTACCGATGCGGTCTTGCCAATTGCTTTTCAATCGCTTTTCAATCTCTTCCCCAATCGCTTCCCCAATCGCTTCCCCAATCGCCTTCCGGTCGTCATGCCTCAAGCGGAGGGAAGGGGCGCGCTATTCATGCTGTCAACGCAGATGTCATGCGTGCACGTTGTTTGGGCCAACAAAGCTGCTGCCGAGACAAGCCCTTCGTCAGCGCCGTAGATACGAAATAGTCCGTCCCCGGGCTCGACGTACTGACCCACTGCGGCAAGGAGATCTACGCCGGCGCCCAGATCCGTCGGAGCGCCGGCTGTTCGCGCAATTCCCGCGATGGCCCAGCCATCAATGCTGGAGACGACGCCGCCCTGCTGCGCCACAACCGTTTGTGCAAACCTGGCCGGCAAAACCGGCGGTACTCGCCGGCCCTGGCTATCGACAATGCGCTCGAATGCACTTCGGGCCTGGCCGGAAGAAAGCAGCGACTCCGCGATCTGCCGGCCCTTGGAAACGGTGCCTACGGCCGGTGCCCAAGCAAGAATCTCTGCCGCGAAACGGAGGGCTTTTTCGCGCAGGTCGGCGGGTGCATCGGGGTCGTTGTCCAGCACCAGCTTGACGTCCCGTACCTCGAGCGCAGGTCCGATGCCACGCCCGATCGGGCTGCTGCCATCGGTGACCATGGCCTTGACGTGCAACCCCAGGCCCGCTGCGACATACTCGAAAAGCTCACCTAACGCGCGTGCTTCGAGTTCGTCCTTCAGCTTGGCGTGCGGACCGTAAGGAAGATCGATGATGACGTGCGTGGATCCTGCCGACCACTTCTTGGATAGAATCGATGCAACGGACCAGCGGTTTGAATCGAGGCCCAGTGGTCGGGTAAATGCATTGATCCGATCGTCAATCAACGAGTGATTCAACCGTCCGTTCCATGCAATACAAGCGCGCGCTTCACTGACGCAACGACGTACCTCTGCGCTGGTGAGATCGACACGTGCGACCGTTTCCATTGCGTCGGCAGTACCTGCGGCAGAGGTGATTGCTCTTGATGACGTCTTTGGCATTGCAAGCCCAAACGCCGCCACAATAGGGACTACGATCAAGGTGATCCGGCTACCCGGGACGCCTCCCATTGAATGCTTGTCAACGAGCATTGGCTCGTCCCAAACGATGCGCGGCGTCAGCTTGCAACGCACCTTTGCCAACGCGAGCACTTCGGCGTCAGACAGGTTTTGCGACGCGTGTAAAAGGAACGCGTTGATATCCCGGTCCGAATAACGCAGTGCAAGAATGTCGTCGAGCACAGCGCTATATTGAGCTTCGTTCAGTGCTTCGCCTGCGATCTTTGCCTTCAGGGCGCGCATGCTGGGCGGAGCAGGTTGCGTGGCACGGCCAAGCGCTGCGACGAAACGTTCTATCCCCTGCTCAAGCGTTCCGTCATTTAATACCTTCAATGTTTCAACGTCAGCAGAGGTTGGTTCGACCTGACGCGCTACGCGTTTTAAAACCTCCTCTGGGGTTTCCCTGCCTCGCGCAAGAATTCTTGCGGCGAGCACGGAAGCGGGCGCGCTCACTTCGACTACCACCAGCCGCGGCACGCGAGTTGAAAGCACGTCGATCATTGCTCGTGACCCATTCGCGATGACGTGATGCCCCTGCGAAAGTGCATTGAGGAGATCACGACGCAACCCGTACCTCAGTCCGTGTGCCGACCAGGTAATAAGGAATTCTCCTTGGCAGTCGAGACGCGCGAACTCGGTTTCATTAAGCGCTTCGTGATCTTCACCCGGCGAGCCGTGAGGCCGGGTGACCACCCGACGCGCAAAGACGAAATCGCTGAGAACTTCACGCGCGCCGTCAATGAGAGAGTCTTTGCCGGCGCCACTCGGGCCGACCACAAAAAAGAAAATTCCGTCGGACATGAGGTTGTTACTCCGCCTCGTCCAGACCGATGTCAACGCACACCGAAGCCTGGTTTATCTTGCTCGTGGAGATATAGTCGACGCCCGTTTTCGATATTTCCCCGATGGTTGCGAGGCTGATACCGCCAGACGCTTCAAGCTTCGTACGGCCATTGACCAGCTTCACGGCCTTCGTCATTTCCTCGACGGACATGTTGTCGAGCATGATCACGTCAACGCCGGCTTCCAGCGCTTCCTCGACTTGCTCGATGCGGTCGCATTCCACTTCGAGCTTCGTCAACACCGGCAATTGGCGGCGCGCACGTTGCACAGCCTTCATGATTCCGCCGCAAACCGCAATGTGATTGTCTTTAATCATCACGCCGTTATCAAGCCCGAGGCGGTGGTTCAGGCCCCCGCCGCAGGTCACCGCATGCTTCTCCAGCATGCGCAAACCGGGTGTGGTCTTGCGTGTGTCGATCAATCGTGCGCGCGTTCCCGCGACGGCCTTGACATACTCCGCGGTGAGGTTGGCAATACCCGACATACGCTGCAGGATGTTAAGCGCCGTTCGCTCGGCGGTCAGTACGCTTCGCGCATTTCCCCGTACGTCAAGAAGCACAGCCCCTTTCTTTACGTGGTCACCGTCCTTGACGCGTACGACTACGTCGAGCGTTGAATCGTAGCGCTTGAACACCCGTGCTGCGACGTCGATACCCGCCACGATCAAATCCTCGCGTGCATTCATGAAGAATGCTCCCGTTTCGTTCGCTTCAATCATGACCTGTGCGGTGAGGTCACAATACCCAATGTCCTCGGTCAGCCACGTGTCAATCAGGCGATCCGTTTGAAATACGTCGTACATGTCCATCTCCTAGTGTATGAAAAAACAATTGTTGCTGCTGTATCGGTCCGGGCGTCAGGACTCACGGCTTTTTCTTTTTTGATCGACAAAAGCGTCGGAAAGGGATGCCCCTTAAATCGATCACAAAAAATATCGGACTACGAAATAGATAAGATTTAAAACGCAAACATGACAGCGTGGTCAGTCAGTCTTGCTGGCGTTGATGTACCTGTCGTTTCCGCCTGCAATTACAACGTCCACGCTCAAAAGCTATGCCCGGCCCGGACACTGGGCAGGTTGAACAGACGGCGGCGGCCGTGACGAACTCAAAGCTTGCCTGATCCGGTGTCGCGTTTGTGTCGATAGCTATCAGTAAGGACCGGCGAGCAACGCGCCCGGCGCCAGGCGTTCGAGGTTCCATTCGCGCAGCATGGGCAGGCCGTAACAGCGGCGGAAGGATCTGCCCGATACGCAAGGTCTTTGTCATCTGGTCGACTCCTCCGAAGCGCGGCATCAGGTTGCGTTTGATTTCTGAAAGTCTAGTGTTCACATTATAATTTGGCAAGATATCTAAGTATATTTTTGTTGGTGCATGTGTGCTTTAGTTTGGTGAAAACCCTTATTAAATGCCTCATTTAAGGGAATACCCCATTTGAAGTCGCACGCATGGAAATGATCTTCTTCAGGAAAAATTCAATGTGTACACTCGATATGACTTTATTCAACCAACCTGGACAACAGACTGTTGGCGAGCGCAGGACATGGAGGGAGTGAAGCGCGCTCTGCAGCAAGGCGGGAATCTGAAAAACATCGAAGAACTCGGCGGGAACTATCAAGTATCCGGGTTTCGTGCCGTACAACGCTTAGTACACGACTCTATAAAGACCTCATGAAACGCCTTACATTTCAGCAACAGTTGTGGATTCCTTTGGCGCTCTCCCTGATTTGCCTGATCTCCGTGGCGGGTTTCGGGGCTTACCAGACTCGCGAGGTCCGTCTGGAAGAAAGACAGCATTCGTTGAAGGACGCCGGAGATATAGCAATGAGCATCACGCGCCGTTATGCGGCGCTGGCCGCTGACGGAACCTTGTCGACGCCTGAAGCGAAGAAGCAGGCACTCGCGCAATTGCGAGCGATCCGTTACGGCGCCGACGGGTACGTATCCATCGTCGATTCAGATTGTCATGCCGTCATGAACCCTTCCAAGCCGGAAACCGAGGGCAAGTACTTTGGTGACTATCAGGATTCCAACGGGAAGTACGTGTACCGCGCGATGGCTGCGATTGCGAAGGGGTCTGGCGATGGGTTCGTTGACTATGCTACCCCCCGGCTCGGTTCGAAAGAACCCGTCCGAAAGCGCAGCCACATCGCTACCTTTAAACCCTGGGATTGGTCGTTCGTGACGGGTGCCTACCTGGATGACATTGACGAGGCATTCAACGCATCGCTGCGCCAGTTGGTCGTGCTCGTCGCCATCATCGCGGCCATGCTGTCTGGTGTTGTGTACCTTGTGAACCGGAGGCTAAACCGTTCGCTAGGTGGCTCGCCGGAGTATGCAGCGCAGGTCGTGGGCGCTACAGCAGGGGGTAACCTCGCGCAGCACATAGACCTGCAAGCCGGCGATCGAGGCAGCCTTCTGTTCAAGCTTCAAGAGATGCAGGCGCAACTGCGTCAGGCGGTGGTCGCGATTATCGGCGCGGCGAATTCCATTGGAACGTCAACAGATGAGATATCGTCGGGCAACGCCGACCTGTCAAAAAGAACCGAGGAGCAGGCCGCGTCGTTGGAGGAAACTGCTGCAAGCATGGAGGAGCTTACGTCGGCGGTGAGACAGAATGCCGACAACGCGCGACAAGCTTCGGTGCTCGCCGGCGATGCCTTTTCCATCGCGAATCGCGGTAATGACGTCGTTTCGGAAGTCGTCGCGACCATGGATGAGATCACCAGCAGTACGAAACAGATTGGGGAGATTCTTGGGATGATCGAAGGGATCGCGTTCCAAACCAATATCCTCGCACTCAACGCGGCTGTCGAGGCCGCGCGGGCCGGTGAACACGGCAGAGGATTCGCGGTTGTTGCATCTGAAGTCCGAAATCTCGCGCAGCGTTCATCGACCGCCTCCAAAGACATCAAGAGATTGATCGAGCATTCGAATGGTCGCGTTCAGAGCGGCGCCACGCTCGTCGATAGCGCCGGCCAGTGCATGAAAGAGATACTGGTTTCCGTTCAACGGGTCACCGCGATCATGAAGGAGATCGCGTCGGCCTCCGAGGAGCAAAGCGACGGGATCGAACAAGTCAATCGGGCCGTTACCCAGATGGACGAAGTAACGCAACGAAACGCGGCGCTTGTGGAGCAGGCGGCAGCGGCTGCAGTGTCAATGCGCGAGCAAGCTCATGGACTTGTGGAGAGCGTGGCTGCTTTTCAGGTCGACTGAGTTTATCCTCCGCGCTCCATAAACAATGGCCCCATAAGCGCCCGGTTAAGCAGACTGGTGCATAATTGGGGAACGGCCAGCCAGTCTTCGCTTTGCGGCGGTTCACGCCCTGTGAATCGCCGGATCAGCTTCTTCGCCCTTCAAAAAAATTACGTTGGATGGCCAGCTTCGTTTTTCGCTCCTTGTCACGCGGCAAGAGCCGGCGAATGGAATTCGACCGCACTTCGTCACAGGAGCAGCAGTGACAACTCGTGCTACAGCAGACGAAGCAACCATTCAATCTTTCACGGTGGTGGGAATTGGCGCTTCCGCAGGCGGACTCGAGGCCATCTCGGAGTTGCTCGGTGCCATCGCGCCGTCCTGCGGAATGGCCTTCCTGGTCGTCCAGCATCTCGCACCGTTTCGGCCCAGCCTGCTTCCGGAGATCCTGTCGAAACACACTTCAATGCCGGTCATTGAAGCGACCGACGGCATGGCCATTGAAACAGACCATGTCTACGTGATCCCGCCCAACAAGAGCATGTCGATCGCGCAGCACCGTATCAGGCTGCAACCGCGGGGAGAGACCCTGGGGCCGCCCATGCCGATCGACGACCTGTTCGATTCGCTCGCGAGCGACCTGGGCGTCAATGCGATCGGCGTGATTCTTTCCGGTAACGGCTCGGATGGCGCGCTCGGCCTACAGGCTATTCAAGGCGGGGGCGGCATTACGTTCGCACAGGACACGGCGTCGGCGCGCCACAGCAGCATGCCGCTCGCGGCCATGGGACTCGGTTGTGTCGACAGCGTGCTTGCACCGCGTGAGATCGCACGCGAAATCGCGCGCGTCGGGCGCTTTTCCAGCCGCGCACTGGACGAGCTCGAATCCATGGGGCCGGCAACGGACCCCGGGGACCAGAGCCTGCGCCCTCTGTTTCGCCTGTTGCGCAACGCCTGCAACATCGACTTCACCTACTACAAGCGCGGCACGGTCCAACGCAGGTTATCGCGCCGGATGGCATTGCGCGAAATGACCTCGGTCTCGGACTATGTTGCCCTGCTCGGGTCCGATGCCGCTGAAACGCTCGCACTGGGCCGTGACCTGCTGATTCGCGTGACCGAATTTTTCCGCGATCCGGCAACCTTCGACGACCTGCTCCGAACCGTCTTTCCGCGCCTGATCAGCGACCATGATGCACCGTCAGGCATCCGCATCTGGGTACCTGGTTGCGCGAGTGGAGAGGAGGCGTACTCGATCGCCATCTGCCTCGTGGAGTATCTGGGCGATCGTCTCGCCGATACCAAGATTCAGGTCTTCGGTTCCGATGTCAGCGTCGATGCGCTGGAAACCGCACGCGCGGGCCGCTATATCGAGAACATCGCACGCAATGTGTCTCCCGAGCGGCTTGAGCGGTTCTTTGTGCGCGATGGTGACCACTACTGTGTCAGCAAGTCGGTCAGGAGCCTCTGCACGTTCGCCCGCCACAACGTGGCGACCGATCCGCCGTTTTCGAGGATCGACCTGATCAGCTGCCGCAACCTGCTGATCTACCTGGATCCCGTGCTGCAGCGGACAGTCATGCCTCTGTTTCATTACGCGCTGGCGCCCGATGGCGTACTTATGCTGGGACCGTCGGAATCGGTGGGTGCGTCGTCTGAGCTATTCAGCGTGATTCCCAGCGTGTCGAGCAAGCTCTATAGCAAGAACCCCAGTCCCGGACGTCCGAGGATGGGCCTGCCTGCGTCGACGGTGATGCCGCAATCGTTTGTTTCCATCAGACCCTCGAACGGCGGTCGCGAGGTTCCGACGCGTGTCGAGTTGCTGCGTAACGAGGTCAACCGCATGACTTTGGAACGGTACACGCCGCCGAGCGTGCTATGCGACGATGAACTGAATGTTCTCGAGTTTCGCGGCGATACCTCGGCGTATCTGGCCAATCCGAACGGACCGCCCAGCAGCAGTCTCAAACGGCTCGCACGGCCGGAAATTTTCCTCGCGATCGACGAGGCAGTCAGACGGGCGCGCCGCGAGGCCACCGTTATCCGCAAGGCGAGTCTGCGTTTGAACACCGCTGCAAGCGTGACGCTCGAGGTGCATCCGGTACAGATCGCCGGCGTGCCGGGACGTTGGTATCTGATCTTCTTCGAAGCGCCTGCCGAAGGCGTAAGACTATCGCCCAAGCCGGGGCGCGCACCGCTGACAAACTTTGTGGCGCAGGCTTTGCGGCAAGTCAAGGGGCAGCCCGAGCGCGAAGCCCAAAGCGAGAAAGACCTTGAAATCGCGAGGCTGGACGCCGAACTCGAGGGCAGCCACCGGCATTTACTGGCAATACTCGAGGAACATGAGCGAGCACGGGAGGACCTGCGGGCAAGCGAAGAGGAACTGCTGTCGAGCAATGAGGAATTCCAGAGCACCAACGAAGAACTCGAGACCGCCAAGGAAGAGCTGCAGTCCGTCAACGAAGAGTTGACGACGACCAATGACGAGCTGCGATATCGTAATCATGAGCTGAAGACCGCGAACGACGAGGTCGAACGCGCGCGCGACTTCTCGCAAGCGATTGTCGAGACCATGTCCGAACCGTTGCTCGTGCTCGAGGCGGACCTCAAGATCACTTTGGCGAACCGCGCGTTTTACCAGACCTTCCAGACATCGCCCGACAAGACCATCGGCACGAAGCTGTATGACCTGGGTAATGAGCAGTGGAATATTCCTGCGCTGCGTGAGCTGCTCGAGGAACTCGTGCCGCAAAGGACCAGCGTTCGCGACTATCAGATCACGCACGAATTCCCGGGCATCGGGCTACGGACGATGCAACTCAGCGCCATGCGCATTGCATGGCCCGCGCAGGCGTTGATCCTGCTTACCATCTCCGATGTAACCCAGCAGCACCAGGCATTCGGCCGCTTGCAATCGGCGGATCAACAAAAAGACGAGTTCCTCGCCATGCTCGCGCATGAGTTGCGCAATCCGCTCGCAGCCATTCGCAACGGCCTGCAGGTCTGGGAGCGGGACAGCGCTGACAAGGAAATGCAGAAGATTGCCCGCTTGGGCGCACAGCGGCAACTCGACCACGAGATCCGTCTGGTCGAGGATCTGCTGGATGTGTCGCGAATCACGCGGGGCATCATCATTCTCAAGACCGAGCCGATTGATCTCGTCGAGACGGCGCGTCGAGCTATTGAAGCGATGCGTCCGGAATTCGAGGCTTATACGCATGAAATCACATTGGCTTTTCCAACCGGTGTGCTACCCATCAACGGTGACGCGATGCGGGTCGAACAGGTCGTGACCAACCTGTTGGGTAACGCGATCAAATACACGCCGCACGGCGGTCATATCCGGATTTCGATTGAGCGCTATCTCGACGACGCGGTCCTGACCGTGGTCGACAGCGGCATTGGCATGACGGCCGAACTCATTCCGACCATCTTCGATATCTTTGTGCAGGCCGAACGCTCGCTGGATCGCAAGGCCGCGGGTCTCGGTCTTGGCCTCGCGCTGGTGCATCGTCTGGTCGGATTGCATGGCGGCGACGTGCGCGCATACAGCGAAGGGCCCGACCGGGGCAGCAAGTTCGTGGTGCGCCTGCCCGCCATGCCGCGCGGCACGGTGGCTGAGGAGCCGGTGCATGTGGCGCTTCATTGCGCACCGTCGCTCGGCGCGATGCGCGTGCTTGTGGTGGACGACAACCTTGATGCGCTGGAGAGCAGCGCTGCTTTGCTAAGGATCGACGGACACGAGGTGCAGACCGCGCGCGACGGTCCATCCGCGCTTCTCTGTGTCGAACAATTCAAACCTGAGGTGGTGTTGCTCGATATCGGCCTGCCTGAAATGGATGGCTACGAGGTCGCTCGCCGGATACGTTCGATGCCGGGTCAACACGACACCTTGCTGATTGCCCATAGCGGGTACGGTGAGGAGGAGCATCTTCAGCGAGCTACGCAAGCGGGTTTCGACCACCACCTGATCAAGCCGGCCGACCTCAGCCAGTTGAGCGCCCTGGTCGCGTTGTGCCGTGATAGGCGCGGTCGCTGAGTAGCCGCCATGCGGCTCCTGGCGCGCTAGTGGTGAGCGTGTTGAAGCAAGGGAACGGACGTCATAATGGACTTGCCTGCGTTCAAGTAACCGCCAAGCGGCGAAAGAGCACAATCTTTGCGCTATCCAGAACGACCGCCAGCACGACTGCGGCGCCTAACACGCCGGCAATGAGCTGCAGCGGCAACGCCGTCATGAGCAGTCCATTTGACGCAAGCGCCGTAATGATCGCCACGTCTGCGACCGAGGACGCGACCAGCCATCGTCCGGGCGCGGAGCTCCACATACGCTGCCGTTCCCGTGCGACATAAAACACGGCCTGTCCGCTGAATACCAACGTGACGACGGCAACGGTTCGCAGGGCGTCGGTATCAAGGCCCAGTACGAACTTGCCGGTCGCGAGCGTTCCTACGCAGAAGAGCAGATCGATCATGCCCATTGCAATGCCCGCCAGCGTCAGGTTGCGTATATGCCAGATGTTCGGGCGCGGCGAGGGCCGCACATTATCGGTGGATGACGACATGGCGAGAAAGTCGCCCGTCACCATCATGAGCACCATGAGTGCGGGCGTCAGTATCGCGTGA
Organism: Caballeronia sp. LjRoot31; assembly: GCF_964253885.1. Classification (NCBI taxonomy): domain Bacteria; kingdom Pseudomonadati; phylum Pseudomonadota; class Betaproteobacteria; order Burkholderiales; family Burkholderiaceae; genus Caballeronia; species Caballeronia sp. LjRoot31. The sequence goes on along the minus strand of NZ_CAXURX020000002.1, from coordinate 1,479,734 downwards.
CCGGTCATGAGCAGGCCGGCCGCGAGAAACAGGACCTGCACGATCTTGTGGATGATCGAGCGTAACGTATAGGTCAGGATGCGCTGGAAGGTGGTGCGGCCTTCCTCAACCAGGGCGACGATGCCACCCAGACCCGCCTCGGTCAGCACGACGCCTGCCGCCGACTTCGCCACGTCGGTGGCGCTCAACACCGCGATACCCATTTGCGCCTGGCGCAGCGCCGGCGCGTCGTTCGCTCCGTCGCCGCACATCCCGACGATATGGCCGTGCTTCTGCAGCACTTTGACGAGCTGGTATTTGTCCTCTGGCAGGACACCTGTGTAGATCGAGTAGGACTCTGCATCGATGTCTTCGGGCAACGGTGTGGTGGCCCAGGTTTTCCCGGAAATGCCGACCAGGGCAGCGACGGTTTCGGCAGTCTTGCGAGCGTCGCCCGTCACCATGACCGTTCTCACACCGAGCCCGCCGAGCTGAGTGATCAGCGCGGCAGAGTCGTCGCGCGGCGGGTCGCTGAGCCCGATTATTCCAGCCATGACGAGGGCTCCGGGTGGGCCCGAGGCCACGGCCAACACCCGTAATCCCTTCGCCTCAAGTTTCTCCGCTTCCGTTGCGGCGGCCGCACAAGAGGGCGTCAACGAATTGATGGTCGCAAAGGCTCCCTTTACAACGTGCAACGACGCGCCGTCCGGCGTGCGCAGCGTAGCCTCGGAGCGCTTCAAGGCCGGATCGAACGGCACGAACTTGACCAACGCCGGCGCGTCCGGGATCGGCTTGGCTGAGGACGCGCCGCGAATGGCGGCGTCGACCGCGTCCTGGCCACCGTCCGAGCTCGCCAGCGCGGCGAGCGCAAGCAGGTGAGCTTCGTCGAATGGCGGCATCGGGCTGATCGATACGACCGCAAGTTCGTTGCACGTCAGGGTACCGGTTTTATCGGAGCAGAGAACGTCGATACCGGCTGCTTCGTCGACTGCCGAGAGGCGCGTCGACAGAACACCCCTGCTCGCGAGAGACCGGGCGCCGACAGCCGCGGCCAAGGTGAACATCGACGGCAACGCCACAGGAATTGAAGACAGGATCGCGACCAGAAGCAGAGGCACCATCTCACTGATCGGCATGGAGACGAAGAACGAATACACGCCCAGCAGAACAGTCACGGCTCCGTTGAACAGTACAAGGTTACGCACGACTCGCAATACGGTTTTCTGTTGCGAGCTCTCCGCCGTGGCGGTGCGAACGAGTTCCGCTGTCCGTCCAAACTTGGTGCGTTCGCCTGTTGCGACCACCTTTCCAAGGGCTTCGCCACGTCGCACGAGTGCGCCCGCGAACGCATGAGCACCCGCGCCCGATTCGATTGCCACCGACTCGCCGGTCAGCATCGACTGGTCCAGCAACACGGAGCCGTCGATCAGATCGACGTCGGCTGGGACAACCGTCCCGAGCGAAAGCTTGACGATATCGTTAGTCACCAGGCCGGCAGCGGGCACGGTCTTCCATTTGCCGTCACGACGGACTGCGGCCAGCAACGCAAGACGCGAGCGGAGCGCGTCGACCGTCGCCTGAGCCTGACTCTCCTGAAAGAGCCCAAGACCCGCGTTGAACAGCAGGAGCAACAGGACGATGCTCGCGCCAACATAGTCTTTCAGCGCCACTTGAAAAATAATGGCGACTTCAAGCATCCAGGGGACAGGTGCCCATAATTTCTTGGCCGCCATCCAGAGGGGACTCTGGCGAACATCGGCAATCGCATTCGCGCCTTCGGTCTTCAGACGATGCTCGGCCTCCTCAGTCGTGAGGCCGGATGGCAAGGCGGCGATGGCATGGTCCTCGGGGCCGGGCGGCGGGACCGGGCCGTGGTCGTCGACCACTGCGCTTAAGTCATGTTCTCCCGAAAGACCGGAATTGTCGCCGGCTTGCGAGTTGGTCGACGACTGAATCATTAGATGCTCCAAGCGTCCGCGAGCGAATGCGGACTATGTCAGGTCGGCGTGCCGATGCGGATCGAATTACGCGGTCGAGTTAGATCAGAGGGCTGCCGTGGCCGGCGCTTCGTTGGCAGGTGCAGCGCCTTCGTGAAGGTCCAACCGTGCAGGCTGATGCGCTTGCAGGATTGCACGGGCGCGCGCCATTTCTTCGGCCGGGCCGTTCGCCATGACAATAAATCCATTGGCCTGGAGCGCGGTCTCGTAATGGATCACGTGATCCTTCGGAACGCCCGCGTTGAAGAGCGCGGCGCCCAGGGCACTGACACCGCCTACCACCACCGCGCCTTCGAGAGCGGATACCACGATGGACGCAAGATAGCCGACTACGACGACCGGCCCGATGATCGGCAACGTCAGGAAGACGCCGCCGAACAGGGCGCCCCATAGCGCTCCCCAGAACGCACCGTACTTGCCCCATATCTTCATGCGGTCGCCGGTATTGTAGAAACCGACCACTTTTTCTTCAGTGTGATAGCCCTTGCCGACCACACTGAAATGTTTCATGTCGAAGCCGTTTTCAATGAGCTTTCGGACAGCCGCATCGGCTTCGGTGTGGTCATTGAACGTGGCGATCAGAACGTCGTTGCCGGTCATTTGCTTCTCCTTTTAACGCGTTGAACAAGGCGCAAAAAGGTTCGCGGGTGCAAACCCTTCTGCGCCAGTGTGTTTCGATGGTACCTACATAGTCCGTGCATGCGCAGGCTCGGAAACTACTCAGTGCGTGCCGTGCGCGGTACGGTGATAAACGCGTTGGCTGATCTCTACAGGTCGTGAAGGGCCTCGAACGCCTTGAACAGGACGCGCGGATCGAACTTGCCCTGGTAGACGGCCGGCGGCGTCCGCGCGATGTCAAGCAGGCGATAGACCGCTGCCTGCGCCGAGCGAATCGAATACTCCACGGTGAAGACAACGTCATCCGGCAATTCGCAAAACTGGCCGGTAAAAGCCAGATTCACCGATCCCTGCGGCACGACTTCCGGCCGGTCGCCGTGTTCGCGCGGCATGAACTGACTGGTAATGAAGGGCATCAGGCAGGGGATGCACACGGCGTGGTCGAGAACAGAAGCCGCGTTGCCAGCGCGCAGATGCCCTAGTACCTCGGTCATGATCTCGCGGCCAGTGCACTCGGCCATCGGTTTCTTCACGAAGTCGCCGGGGCGATCGATATAGAGGCCGTATCCCCAGAACACCTGCACGTCGCTCGGCTGGCCGATGAAATGCGGTTGATGCGGCAGGACGATCGACATGAGCCAGTTCGAATCCGCGAAGGTGATGAGCCCACCTTCACCAGGGACATTGCCAGTGAAATCCCGGACCAGGTTGAAGAACGCAGGATCATGCAAGGTGGTCGTGAACGACAGCCACTTCGATTCATCGACGTGATCAGTGAACACGTTCGGGCGGCCGAAAGCGGGGCGGTTCAGCGCAATTCTGTTCCAGAGTGCCCAGGAACAGGTGCCGGCGCTGCTGCCGTCCAGCACGGCCGCGCGATCCATACCGCCGAGGGTCGAGCCTTCGGTCATTGAACCCAGCGTGACAATCACCGCATCGCGCGGCCCGACCGGGATTGAAACGCTACGCCCCTCGCGCTCGCAGACGATTCCCTCCACGCGCGTTTCACCGTTGGCTTCGTTGAGCACCAGATCGCTCACACGCGTGCCGAACTGGAACTGGACGCCGCGCTCGTCGAGCCATTTTCTCAGCGGCCGGACCATCGAGTCGTATTGGTTGTAAACCGTGCGCATGATTCCGTGCAACTGGTTGAACCCCGACACCATGTGCACGAAGCGCAGCAGGTAGCGCTTGAATTCAACCGCGCTATGCCATGGCTGGAACGCGAAGGTCGTGCACCACATCAGCCAGAAGTGGGTCTTGAAGAAGGCCGGGGCGAAGTGGTCCGCTATGCGGCTGCGGCCGAGCATGTGCTCTGGTTCGATCGCAAGGCGTTCGAGCGTGAGGATGTCTCTTTCAGTGAGCCCGAACTCGGGCTTGTCGATTCGATGACCGTCGCGTACCAGGCGAGATTTCGACGCCGTCTTCATCGTTTCATTCCAGTCCACGATTTCCTGCGTGACGGTCTTGCTTTCATCGAGCGTAGGGATCGATGAGAACAGGTCAAACGTACACACGTACTTGCTCTCGAACATGCGGCCGCCGCGCAGGACATAACCGTCCTGGGCCGAGCCCGCTGCGTCCAGACTTCCGCCTGCTACGCCAAGCGCTTCGAGTACCGTGATATTGCGGCCCGGAACATCGGCATCGCGAATCAGGAAGGCGGCCGCGGCCAGCGATGCAATGCCGCCTCCCACCAGATAAAACTTGCTGTCTTCGGAGGAGAACGGCATGGCAGGGTCCGTATCCGTATCCGTATCCGTATCTGCACGTTGCATGGGATCACCCGGGTTGGATTTGTTAAGCGATGGGCACGAAAGCACTGCTTTGCAAGGTAGCCTTCCCACTTAAACCGGGGTTGATACAGATCAACGAGCGGGGCCATGCAGTCCCTATGCTGAATCAGGTCAAACGTCGAAAAGCCTTGCAAGGGCGCACAGACGCAACACCGACGGCACACAAGCAGCAGGGAGAAAACGCCTCATGGACCAGACGCACAGCAGTTTGCCGCTCAAGCCCGTTTCCGCCGATGCGGTCGTTGGTCAATCCGCCATTCAGCCCACCACCCAGCCCGGTAGCCGCAAGCTCAGCTTGCCGCTTCTCACGGGTGTTGTGATCGCCTCGATGATTGGCGGCGGTGCCTTCAATCTGCCGCAGAACATGGCCCAGGGCGCAGGACTGGCGGCAATCGTGATTGCATGGATGATCACGCTTGTCGGCATGTTATTTCTGTCGAATACGTTCCGCACGCTAGCCGATAAACGCCCCGATCTGAAGGCGGGCATCTACTCGTATGCGAAAGAAGGCTTCGGCTCCTTAGCGGGCTTCGAGATGGCCTGGGGCTACTGGCTGTCCGCCGCTTTCGGCAACGTTGCATTCGCCGTGCTGATCATGAAGACGGTCGGCTATTTCTTTCCTGTGTTCGCAGCGGGTAACACCTGGCCGTCGATTGTCGGCGCGTCGCTGCTGATCTGGGTCATGCATTTTGTCGTGCTCTATGGCGTAAAGCGTGCAGCAGTCCTGAGCGTGATATCGAGTGTCTTGAATATTGGCACCATCACAGTGGCCTTGTGTGCGATGGCGGTGGCGATCAAGGGCGGCATGTTCTCCTACGACTTCTGGGGCGCCCAGGAGCATTTGGGCAGCCTCCTCGCGCAAGTCAAGAGCACCATGCTGGTTACCTTATGGGTGTTCATCGGCATCGAGGGTGCGGTGGTGGTGTCGGACCGCGCCAGCAAAACCTCGCAAGTGGGGATCGCGACTTTTCTCGGCCTGACGGTCTGCACGATCCTCTATTTCCTGTTGTCGGCGCTGCCGTTCGGCGTGATGCATCAGGCGCAGCTGGCGGGGCTCGCTTCACCGTCGGCAGCTTATGTGCTGAAGGCGGCGGTGGGCGACTGGGGCGCGGTGTTTATCGTCGTCTCGCTGCTCGTGTCGCTTTTGAGCTGCTGGCTTGCCTGGACCATCCTTGTCGCAGAGTTGCCGTTCGAAGGCGCGAAAGACGGTGTATTCCCGAAGTTTCTCGCTGAAGAAAACCGTCACCATGCCGCCGCGCCGTCGCTATGGGTATCGAGTGCGGTCATGCAGCTCGTGATCTTCGTGGTGCTGTTCGCCAACGACGCCTGGATGTGGCTGATCTCGATCACCGGAATCATGATTCTGCCGCCGTATCTGGCCAGCACCGTTTTCCTGTGGCGCTTCGCGACGCAGTCGAAGTTCGCACCGACCACCGGCGAGACCTCGAAAGAATCGATCTGGACCGGCGTGCTTGCGACGGTCTATTCCCTCTGGCTCGTCTATGCCGCGGGACTGCAGTTCCTCCTGATGTCCACCATTCTCTTTGCACTCGGCTTTCCCGTTTTCTGGTGGGCACGGCGCGAACATGCGGCCGGCGAGCGGGTGTTCACGGGACGTGAGGCATCGGTCGCGGGCGTGCTGGTCATAGTGGCAGGTGTGGCTGTCGTCTTGTTCAGCCGGGGCATGGTGAAGATCAGTTGAGGTCGCGAACGACTCGATACGATTCCCAATACAAGGATCAAGATGCTGTATGACCAGATGTTCGGCTTCCTGTTTTGCTGTGCGTTGCCCTTGCCACCCGCGTTGCCGTCCTCACGCTTTCAGCGGCTCGTCGATGAACTCGAACGCCTGGGGTACGCCACCACGGTCACCGTTACGGTGGCGGAAGCGTCCTCCGCTATCCGCAGCGAGGCCGCAGTTGGCTGCGTGATCGTGGAATGGTCGCTGACCGAGTCGGAGACCGACGTTGAGGCTTTCGTGCGCTTTGTACGAGAGCGGGGTCTCGACGTACCCATCTTCATCCTGGTCGAGCGCCATCTCTTGGCGGAAATTCCGGTCACGGTGCTGGGGCATGTGACGGGTTATGTGTTCATCGAAGAAGATACGCCCGAGTTCGTCGCCCGTAATCTGGTGAGCCATTTGCGGACGTACGCGGACTCACTCAAGACGCCGTTCTTCGGCGCGATGGTCGACTATGCGGAGCAGGCGAACCAGATGTGGACCTGTCCGGGCCACAACGGCGGCGTGTTTTACCAGAAGAGTCCGATCGGCCGCGCGTTCGTCAAGCATCTGGGCGAAGCGGTATTCCGTAACGACCTGGATAACTCTGTCGTCGAACTGGGCGACCTGCTGGTTCATGAAGGCCCCGCGCTCGCTGCGCAAAAAGCGGCGGCGCGGATCTTCGGCGCGGAGCGGACTTACTTCGTGCTCAACGGTACGTCCACGTCCAACAAGATTGCATTGACCGCACTCGTGACTCCGGGTGACCTGGTGCTCTTCGATCGCAACAACCATAAGGCGGCACATCACGGCGCGCTGCTGCTCGGCGGGGGCATCCCTGTCTATTTGCAGACGCAACGCAATGCGCACGGGATGATCGGCCCGATCGATTTCGACGCACTCGACGAGGACCGCATCCGCGACGGCATTCGTTACAACAAGCTAGTAACAGATCCCAAGGCGTGGCAGCGCGAGCGGCCGTTTCGCGTTGCGGTGATCGAGCAATGCACCTACGACGGCACCATCTACAACGCGCAAATGCTGATCGAGAAGATCGGGCACCTGTGCGAATACATTCTCTTCGACGAAGCCTGGGCCGGCTTCATGAAGTTCCATCCGTTGTTCAAGGGACGTTTCGCGATGGGCATCGAAGGACTGGATGCCAACGCGCCCGGCATCCTTGCCACGCAGTCGACGCACAAGCAACTCGCTGGCTTCTCGCAGGCGTCGCAGATCCACGTGAAGGACGCGCACCTTGACGGCCAGCGCCGCCAGGTCAGTCACCGGCGTTTCAACGAGACCTTCATGCAGCACTCGTCCACGTCGCCGTTCTATCCGTTGTTTGCCTCGCTCGATGTAGGCGCGCAAATGATGAAGGGCCGCTCCGGCGAAGTGCTGTGGGACGACACGATCAAGCTCGGGATCGAGATGCGCAAGAAAATCCGCGCGCTGAAACACGACTACGAAGCAACGGAGACGGACCCCGCGCGCCGCTGGTTCTTCGATCCGTTCGTACCGGACAAGGTTGCGGCAACGAACGGCATGCAACGCTGGGAAGACCTGTCGACGGACGAACTCGCGAGCAACCCGCGTTACTGGGAGCTTGCGCCGGACGCGACATGGCATGGCTTCGGCCACCTTGCTCAGGGCTACGCGATGACGGACCCGAACAAGCTGACGCTCATCACGCCCGGGTTCGATCGAAGCACCGGTGAGTACGCGGAGCACGGCGTTCCGGCGGCGGTGCTCGCCGAGTTCCTGCGCGAACGGCGCATCGTGCCCGAGAAGAATGACCTCAACAGCATCCTGTTCCTGCTGACCCCGGGGCTGGAGTCGAGCAAGGCGGGCACGCTGCTTTCGGCACTGGTGCGCTTCAAGCAATTGCACGACGAGAACGCGCTTCTCGACGATGTCATCCCCACCTTTGTCGCCGTGCATAGCGAGCGTTACGCGGGAATCGGCCTGCGTGATCTTTGCGCCGACATGCATGCGTTCTATCGTGAGCGCGATGCGAGCCGCCTGCAACGCGAGCAGTTCCGCGCAGCGCACTTTCCCGAGATGGCGATGACCCCGCAAGCCGCCATGCACGAACTCGTGCGCAACAACGTGGAGTTGTTGCCGATCGACCAGATCGAGGGACGAATTGCGGCAACACTTGGCCTTGTCTATCCGCCGGGCATCGCGGTGGTCGTATCCGGCGAGCGCTACACCGAGCGCGCGATGCCGACGCTCGATTACTTCCGGATGTTCGAGGAAGGCGGCAACCGTTTCCCTGGTTTCGAGAATGAGATCCAGGGAATTTATCGAAAGAAGGAAGCCGACGGCAGCGTGCGACTCTATACCTACGTCGTTAATTCATAAAGAGCGTGAAGACATGAGGGGGAATCACTGATGGCTCTGGGCGTTCACTCGGAAGCGGGCAAGCTGCGCACGGTGATGGTCTGCCGTCCGGGTCTTGCACACCGGCGGTTGACTCCCGCCAATGCGGCAGCCCTTTTGTTCGACGATGTCATCTGGGTCGACAAGGCGATCGAAGACCACGACGTTTTCACGGGAGCGATGCGCGAGCGGGGTATCGAAGTACTGGAGTTTCACGATCTGCTTGCAACAATATGCGGCGACCCGGTCGCGCGCGACTGGATTCTCGATCGACGTATTGTGGAAGAAGAAGTCGGCACCGGGATGCTGAAAGAATTGCGCGCGTGGCTCGAACAGATGCCGGCGCAACAACTGGCCGAGGTGCTGGTCGGTGGCGTGGCGAAAGCCGAGATGCCTTTCGACGCCCGCGGCCTTTTTGGCGGCTATCTGGAGCAATCGGACTTTGTGATCCAGCCGCTCGTCAACCTGATCTTCCAGCGCGACACCAGCGCGTGGATCTACGGCGGTGTCACGGTTCACCCCATGTACTGGCCGGCGCGCCGCAAGGAAGCATTGCTGGTCGCCGCCGTGTACCGCTTTCATCCGCGCTTCGCCGGTCAAGTGAACACGTGGTGGGGCGACCCGGATCGTAACTTCGGCGTGGAGACAATGGAAGGCGGTGACGTCATGTCCATTGGCAATGGCGTGGTGCTGATCGGCATGGGCGAGCGTTCGAGTCCGCAAGCGGTCACTCAGGTCGCGCGGCATCTGTTTGCGGGCGGCGGCGCCAAGCGGGTAATCGCGTGCGAGTTCCCGAAGCGGCGCGCCTCGATGCATCTGGACACGGTGTTCTCATTTCTCGATATCGACTTCGTCAGCATCTATCCCGAGGTCGCCGATGAAATCCGTTGCACCAGCCTGTATCCGGGTGACGCACCCGGTGAGATCCACTACGAGCGCCATGACGCCAAGTTCCTGACGGTCGTGAGCAATGCCCTCGGGGTGGGGTCACTGCGCATCCTGACAACCGGCGGCGACGCATACGAAACCCAGCGTGAACAATGGGACGACGGCAACAACGTGCTGGCGCTGGACCGGCGCGTGGTGGTTGCGTATGACCGTAACACTTATACCAATCGCAAGATGCGGCAGGCGGGCGTGGAGGTCATCGAGATTCCGGGTGGAGAACTCGGACGCGGGCGCGGCGGTACGCATTGCCTCAGTTGCCCGGTCGAGCGTGACGCGATCGACGCCTGAATCACTCACCTAATTCTCAACGGGATCTCATCGTGTTCAATGTACATAACCGTAGTTTCCTGACGCTGATCGAATACACGCCGCGTCAGATTCGCTACCTGCTCGATCTGTCGCGGGATCTTAAACGCGCCAAATATGCCGGCACGGAAATCGCGCGTCTGGTGGGCAAGAACATTGCGCTGATCTTCGAAAAGACCTCGACGCGCACGCGTTGTGCATTTGAAGTCGCGGCTCACGATCAGGGCGCTCATGTCACCTATATCGATCCGGGCGCGTCCCAGATCGGGCATAAAGAGTCGATGAAAGATACCGCCCGCGTACTTGGCCGCATGTACGACGCGATCGAATACCGGGGCTACGGGCAGGAGATTGTGGACGAACTCGCCAAGTACGCGGGAGTGCCGGTGTACAACGGGCTCACTGACGAGTTCCACCCGACGCAGATGCTAGCCGACGTGCTGACCATGCATGAATTCAGCGACAAGCCGATCCACGAAATCAGCTATTGCTATATAGGCGATGCCCATAACAACACGGGCAATTCGTTGATGATCGTGGGCACGAAACTCGGCATGGACGTACGCCTGTGTGCGCCGCGCCGGTTATGGCCGCACGACGACCTGATCGCGCAATGCCGCACGTTCGCGGCGGCTAGCGGAGGGCGTTTGACGCTGACGGAAACACCGGCGGAAGCGGTGAAGGGTGTCGATTTCATCTATACCGACGTCTGGGTATCGATGGGTGAGCCGTTCGAAAAGTGGGGCGAACGGATCGAGGAGTTACTGCCCTTCCAGGTGAATGCGGCCTTGCTTGCGGCCAGCGGCAATCCGCGCGTGAAGTTCATGCATTGCCTGCCCGCGCTTCACGACACCAAGACGGAGATCGGCAAGCAGATCGGCGATAAATACGGCTTGCTGAATGGGGTGGAAGTGACAGACGATGTATTCGAGTCGGACGCATCGATTGTTTTCGAGCAGGCAGAAAACCGCCTTCATACGATCAAGGCTGTTCTCGTCGCCACGCTGGCCGAGTGAGGAGAACGCAATGCTGATGGTAATCGCATTGGGCGGCAACGCGTTGCTCAAGCACGGTGAGGCGGTCAGCGCCGAAGCGCAGCGCAACAACGTGCGGATAGCAGCCACACAACTCGCGAAGGCCGCAGCCGGCAACGATCTCGTGATCGTGCATGGCAACGGACCGCAGGTTGGCATGCTCGCGCTGCAGGCGGGGAGCTTCCCGCTGGACGTGCTCGATGCGGAAACGGAAGGCATGATCGGTTACATGATCGAGCAGGAAATGCGCAACCTGCTGCCTGCGGGCCGGGCTTGCGTGACCTTGTTGACCATGGTCGAAGTGAACGCGTCCGATCCGGCTTTCGAACACCCGGACAAACCGATCGGGTCCAGGTACACGGTCGCCGAAGCGGCGGTGGCATCGCAGGGGAAAGACTGGACAATGGCGGCACAGGGCGACAAGTTGCAGCGTGTCGTACCGAGTCCAAAGCCGGTGCGCATGCTCGAGATAGAGCCTGTACGCTGGTTGCTTGAACACAGTTGTGTGGTGATCTGCGCCGGGGGCGGCGGGATTCCGGTAGTCGCTGACGCAGAAGGACGGCATCAGGGCGTAGAGGCGGTAGTCGACAAGGACCGCAGCGCAGCGTTGCTTGCGTCGGAACTGAAGGCGGATCTGTTCGTGATCGCGACCGACGTGCAAGGGGTTTATCTCGACTGGGGCAAGCCGTCGTTACGCTTGGTCGCGCGGGCGAATCCTGGGGCGCTTGGCGAGCTGGCGTTCTCGGCTGGATCGATGGCGCCAAAGGTGGAGGCGGCTTGCGACTTCGCCAACCGCACGGGGAGCCGGGCGGTCATCGGTGCGTTGAGCGACATCGAAGCGATGATCGCCGGCAATGCCGGGACATCGATCGATGCAACGGCGACCGGCATTGAAGAAGCAGTAGCTACGCAGCCGTCTTGATGAGCGGCTTGACCTCGGCACCGGGCAGATCACGTCCGGCGATAGCAAGCGCGAGCGGCGGATTCAGGCTGTCGACCATCGAGGTAGGCATGAGGATGGTCGCCCCGCGCTCCTTGGTCGTTTCGTAGATGATATTCATCGCGCGCAACTGCAGCGCACCCGGTTGCGACTCGTACACCTTTGCCGCTTCGACGAACTTGGCCGCAATTTCCGCTTCTGCCGAACCCAGGATAACGCGGGCTTGTTTTTCGCGTTCGGCCTGCGCCTGGCGCGACATCGCATCCTGCAATGCCACCGGGATTGCCACATCGCGAATCTCGACGGAGCCGACCGTCACGCCCCATTCCGCCGTCTTGGCGCCGATCTCGTCACGCAGTCGGGTATCTGCTGCTCGCCGGTCCGACAGCAGTGCCGCGAGCATGGATGAACCGATCATCTCCCGTAGCGACGTTTGTGCTACCCGATCAATCGCCTGCCGATAGTCCGTGATAGCCAATGCCGCCTTTTGCGCGTCGTGGATGTGCCAGAAGATGATCGCGTCGACGTTCACGGGTACTGTGTCTTTCGTGAGCGCTTGCTCGGCATTGAACGAGGTCGTCTGGATCCGTTCATCGATGACCGCAACTACGTTGTCGATAACCGGGATGATCATGAAGAACCCGGGTCCCCTGACTCCCTGCAACTTGCCAACGCGTAGCACCACGAATTTTTCCCAGACGTTCGCGACCTTCACGGACAGGAACACCAGCACGGCTGCGATAAAGAACAGCGGAGCCAGCCACACGCTCACAAATTCACCAGTAGCCAGCCCGGCAAGTACCAGTACCAACGCAAGGAAAAGGGTGATGGGATTCATGATGGCACTTCCTGAAAGGCTGTCGGCCAGGGCTACTCGATCAGGCCGGATTGTCGATGGATTCTGCTGCGGCAGGCTCTGCGGCGGTGAGGGCAACCGGATGGGGAGCCGGAACCAGCAGGACCGGACACGTCGCCATTCGGACGAAACGCTCTGCAACGCTCCCCAGCAAGAGCCGCTGGAAACCTCGGCGCCCGTGGGTACCCATCACCACAAGATCGGCTTTCAGCTCGTCCGCCGCAACCAGCAGGCGTTGTGCAATGCCGTCGCCATACAGGTCGACTTCGGCGATCCGCGCGACGCCGCGGGTCTTTTGCAGATGCATTTTCGCGAGCGCCTCATTCGTTACCCGGGTTCCTTCTTTGATCAACGCATTGCGCAGGAGCGAAGGGTCGTAGCCGGGGGCGTCGTAAGCCATCAAAGGTGCGTCGATGATATAGACGGGCTGCAATTCGGCGCCGGCTTCACGCGCGATTGCCAGGGCTGCGTCGAGCGCCAGGACGGACGTCTCGCTTCCATCGATTGCGACCAGGATGCGCTTATACACGGTGTTCTCACTTGAGTAGTACACAAGCCGCGGTGTTCGATGAATGCGGGCATTGCGCTGATGTTTCCTTAGGCGAGGGTAGCGCTTTCATGCGCCGCAGCGCCAGCCTCGGAAACTACTCAGAAGACGCCTTTCGGAGCGGCGGCGGTGCACTGGATTCGTTTAACGGGAATTCTCCTTTGAGGTCCGAAAACGCGACAGCGCTTAGATAGGCGAGTACGATTGTCAAATCGAATGCACACGCTGTTACGCGGATAAAACGCGCATAAATTCCCTGAATAAACCGTTCGGGCCTGATTCGTGCGCTAGCTAAAGGGAAACTAAAGGGAAACTCGTGGGGAACCCGATTAATTTCCCCATTGGCCTCATTATTCTTCGATCTTCATACTAAAGAACGCATTAACCGCTACTTACAAGCGAATCTGCTGCGGCGTGCCTCTGGGGCAACCGTCGAATGCCCTGCATCTACCCACTACGCCCGCTGACCGGCTTGCATTTGTAAGCCGGGAAGACTCGAGGAGCGCTGGCCGCTTCGATGCAATTCTCTCCGGATACACAAAATGCCTGCAAGTCTCGTCCGTCAGGCTAGCCTCTCTCGACCCAGGTCGAAGCGCAAGCCACTTTCAGACGTTGATTCCGCCTCTCCAGGCGATGGCCTTTTTGTCGTCGGTGTCGGCGCATCGGCGGGCGGACTCGACGCATGCCGTAAGCTTGTCGAAGCGTTGCCGCCGACAACCGCCGCAGCATGGATCTTCGTTCAGCACCTCGATCCGGCTCACGAAAGCTTATTGGTGAGTTTGCTTGCCGGTCATACACGGATGACCGTCGTGCAAGCGGCAGACGGTATGTTGATCGAGCGGGAGCACCTTTATATTATTGCCCCGGGTACCTATTTATCCGTTGCCGGCGGAATGTTACGCAGTTCCATTCCACAAGCACGTCACGGCGCGAGGTTACCGTTTGACTTCCTGCTTCATTCACTCGCGAAACAATACGGCCCACACGCAGCGTGCGTTGTCCTGTCCGGAACTGGCGCGGATGGCAGTCTCGGTCTGAAGGCGATCAAGGAGCAAGGCGGAATGATCATTGCCCAGGATCCGCACGAAGCGGGATCTGACGGAATGCCACTGAGCGCGATTGCCACTGGCGCAGTGGACCTGGTGCTGCCGCTAGCAAAAATTCCGGAAGCGCTCATTGAACACCGGCGACGAATTCCAGGCCGCGACGCGGTTGACAAGAGTTCGAGCCAAGGCGCCGGGCCGGTCTGGCTAGCTGCGATTATTGAGTTGTTGCGCGCGAGAACCGATCACGATTTCACGCTTTACAAGCGCGGTACGCTGGAGCGTCGAATAGAGCGCCGCCGCGCGATGGCTCCAGTCGAGACGCACAACATGGCTGCCTACATTGAGGTTCTTGCTAACGACCCTGTCGAACTCGAACTTCTCGCCAAAGACATTCTCATTAACGTCACCCAATTTTTTCGCGATCCAAAGGTTTTTGATCTGCTCGCGAAAACCGTTGTGCCCGAACTCGTCCGCCTCCATGCGCCGGGTCAGGATATCCGCATCTGGATCGCGGGGTGCAGCACAGGAGAGGAAACCTATTCGCTTGCCATGCTTTTTCGCGAGGAGATTGCAGCCTCGAGGCGCAGCATCAAGCTGCAGGTCTTTGCCTCGGATGCCGACCCCGATGCGCTTGCTAAGGCTCGCGAAGGTCTATATCCAGAAACCATCGAGGCAGATGTTTCGCCCATTCGACTTGGCAATTTTTTCCTCAAGGAAGGCAGCAACTATAGGGTATCGCCCGATCTGCGCTCGATGGTGGTGTTCACTGTCCATGATGTGCTTGTGGACCCGCCATTTTCCCGGCTTGACATGGTCTCGTGCCGCAACCTGCTTATTTACCTGAATCCCGAAGCACAGACAAAGGCCGTGTCCCTTTTCCACTTCGCATTACGCGACGGCGGAATTCTCCTGCTAGGAAGTGCTGAGACGGTTGGAAAACCCGACGGCCGCTTCGAGATTCTTTCGAAGTCAGAGCGCATTTATCGGCATACCGGTCACGGCAGGTCGCACGACGTCGGCTTTTCGATGAACTCGGCCAACGCTGTTCGCATTGCGTCCCGGCAAGAGCAGGGCCACGCCGTTTCGCGCCAATCCGCAATGGCAGAGTTATGCAGGCGGCTGGTCATACAGTCGCATGCGCCTGCCACCGTCCTGATCAGCAAGGATCATGCGTGCATCTATTCCGTCGGACCCACCGACCGGTATCTGCATGTCGCGTCAGGTCCTCCTACTCAGGACATCCTCGCAATGGCCCCGCAGGATGTGCGCAGCAGGCTCAGGCTCGCCATTCAGCGTGCGAAGCAGGGAAATACACGTGTCGTGGTGGCGGGGGGCACGACGATGCAAAACGGCAGCGTGGTGGGTTTCAAGCTGGACGTCCAGCCTGTCTCGAACGATGGCGAGGAAATGTTCCTGGTTTCCTTTGTCGACGACCCGCATCAGGATCACCATGACAGGAAGGCCATTGCTATCGCGCCTGAGGACGTGCCTCGAGTTGCAGAGCTCGAGAGCGAGCTCGACGCGACGAAAGCGGAACTCGCCAATGCGATTCGAAGCCTCGAGATAATCAGCGAGGACCATAAGGTGGTCAACGAGGAGGCGTTGTCGGTAAACGAAGAATACCAATCGACCAACGAAGAGCTGCTGACGTCAAAAGAGGAATTGCAAGCGTTGAACGAGGAGCTGACGGCACTCAACAGCCAGCTACAAGAGACGCTGGAACGGCAGCGCACGACGTCCAACGATCTTCAGAATGTCTTGTATAGCACCGAGGTAGCAACGCTTTTCCTGGATATGCAGCTCAATATCCGCTTCTTTACCCCGGCGACGAGATCGCTGTTCAACGTTCTCCCAGGTGACATAGGCCGTCCCCTGCGGGATCTCAGTTCACTGGCCGCGGATGATGATCTTATTGCCGATACACGAACCGTACAGGCGACGTCTGTTCCGTCCGAACGTGAAATACAGGCGCAAACCGGTATCTGGTTTATTCGTCGGATCTTGCCGTACAGAACCGAGGACAACCGCGTGGAGGGCGTTGTCATTACGTTTACGGACATCACCGAACGCAAGTTGGTAAAGACCTCGTTGAGGAAAGCCAAACAGCTTGCAGACCAGGCCAATAATGCGAAGTCACGATTCCTGGCTGCGGCGAGTCACGACTTGCGCCAGCCCCTGCAAGCGCTTGTGCTGCTGCAAGGTTCCCTCGCGAATGCGGTTGAAAGCGACGTCGCGAAGAAGATGGTCGAACGTCTCGAGCATATCCTGAGCTCAATGTCCGGCATGTTGAACGCATTGCTGGACATCAACCAGATCGAAGCCGGAACCGTTCATGCGGAGCTGGTCAGTTTTCCGATTGGCGAGCTCCTTGATCAAATGAGGGACGAGTTTAACGATCGTACGTTGCCGTCGGACCTCACCTTCCGCGTTGCTCCCTGTCGTCTCTTGATTAGAAGCGATCCGCATTTGCTGATGCAGGTGATTCGTAACCTGCTGTCCAATGCCTTCAAGTACACCAAGCAGGGGCGCGTGTTGTTAGGTTGCCGCCGCCGAGGCGATAAACTGCGCATCGAAATCTGGGACACGGGCATTGGCATTCCGAACGATGAGCTAAAGGCAATATTCGACGAGTACCATCAGTTGAACAACGCGGCGCGTGAGCGCAGCCGGGGCCTGGGTCTTGGTCTGTCTATAGCGAATCGTCTGGCCGATCTTCTTGGCGATCAAATTACGGTACGTTCTCAGCCCGGCAAGGGCTCCGTGTTCTCGATCGAAGTCATGCTTGGACCGCTCGAAACGAGTGCGCCTCCGAAGCACGATGATGAGCATATAACCAAAGTTTCAAGGCCCGAGCCGAACGCGCGCAACGGCTCGATACTCGTTATCGAGGACGACCCTGAAGTACGCGACCTGATCGGATTAATACTCAAGGCAGAAGGTTATAACGTAAGGACGGCATCGGACGGTGTCGAGGGATTGGAACTCGTATTTCAGCACGTCATTCAACCCAACCTTATCCTGGCGGACTACAACCTGCCGGGCGGAATGAACGGCCTCCAGGTTGTTGCCAGCGTTCGAAAAATCGCTCGTTGGGAAGTCCCGGCTATCATCTTGACCGGTGACATATCGCTGGAGACACTGCGCGACGTTGCCCAGGGTAAATGCCTGCACCTGAACAAGCCGGTGAAGGTTAATGATCTCATCAAGGCGATCGAAGGTCTCATGGTCGCTCCGCTCCATTCAGTGGCGCCGCAGGCTTTAGTGCCCGCGGCGCGGCCGGCGGGACAGGCGTCGTCCGTCGTGTACATAGTCGATGACGACCAGCATATCCGCACGGAAATTCGGCAGACCCTTGAAGACGACGGCCGCACCGTTGAGGATTACGGATCCTGTGAGGCTTTTCTGGAAGCCTATAAACCGGGGAGAGAGGCATGCCTTCTGGTCGATGCCTATTTGCCCGGTATGAAAGGAGTCGATCTGCTCAAGCTATTGCATGGCAGGGGCGACCGCTTGCCGGCCATCATGATCACGGGCAATAGTGACGTTAGCGTGGCGGTACAGGCCATGAAGGAAGGCGCCTCGGATTTCATTGAAAAGCCGATAGGCACAGCCGAGTTGCTCGAAAGCGTGGGACGCGCGTTTGAACAGTCGGTGAACTCGCAAAAACTGCTTGCCTGGCGTGAGGCGGCGGCGAATCACATCTCGGGCCTGACGCCAAGACAACACCAGATAATGGATCTCGTGCTTGCGGGATGCCCTAGCAAAATCATTGCGGCGGACCTCGGCATTAGTCAGCGTACGGTCGAGAATCACCGGGCGTTGATCATGAAAAAAACAGGCTCGAGGTCATTGCCGGCGTTGACGCGCCTCGCGCTTGCGGCGCAACTGGCGCAGACCAATGGTGTCGATGAACCGCCTTCCACCGGATAGAAAGGCTCGCCTCTGGCGCGAGCGAAAACCCGTCTGCCGGTCTTATTTCGGGCCGCTGCGCTTAAGCGCCACTCTCCGAGGTTCCAGCATTTTCTGCCCACGCAAAAAAAGTGCTGCAAAGAATAGCGCTGTCATGCCACCCAAAACGCCCCAGATTGGTAGTGCCATGGCAATACTCCTAGTGTTATGACTATAGGGTGACGCGTTCGTACGCTATGAGGCAGCACGTCCGTCGACGAAAGGGGCGAAAATATCCGTGGTGATCGGATCAGTCTGACCTAGCCAATGTACTCCGTAAAACATTGCCTGGCAGGATCGGAAACTACTCAGTTAGCGAAGACCAAATCGTGTGAAAACCACCCGACCATGCAAGGCGTTTTTATCCACCACTTACTCCAAAGAAATATTCAGCAGTCAAATCTGCACTCGAAAACCGTTCATCCACGAGCGACTTGGAACATCTGCCTGAGTAGTTTCCGAGTCTGCCCTTGCCGTGTGCTCGGCGCTATTGTGAGCATGAGCGCGTAGAAGTTCGCGGGGGCGTGATTTCTCAGATTTACGCCGAGCGGCTGAGGCACACAACATAGCGCGGCGTGTGGATCTCAGGAGGCTGTCATGGAAAAGCAAACTTTTACCGCGGAACAAATTCGTCAGGAGGTGCTTGGACGCTTGAATCAAAGAGCGCCCGTGCCCGGAGAGCATTCGGAGACGTCCGTTCCGTTGCCGATAGCCCATTTGCCCGATGCTGAGGAGCGGAACTGGGATATGAAGCACGAAGGTCAAGACCCGCACAACGACTACGTTCGTCGGGTAATTGATGAGGCACGACGAGATTTTTTGTTATCGGATTCCGCCGAACGCGACGAGATACTGGGAGACTCTTTTGCTCATAGTTGAAGCAGGGATTTTGCCTGTCGCATCGAGAAGATCGAAGAGACCTGTCGGCTTGAAAGCGATGCGCTTTTGCGCGATCTGTGAATTTTAAATGGAGTCGAACGACGCTCCGGGGTCGCCTGCGCGGAATACGCGGTGTGGCTGACCTGAGCCGGAAATCAGGGTGCCTGGATTTAATCATTAGAATAACGTAGATGATTATCAGATCTCCCTGAGAACAATTGAAGCCGCTGGTGCTGGATTTCACGAGTCGTTAAGTGCTGCGCATTGCCAGCCTCAGGCTTTAAATAGCCGTCAAACATGCAACCAGGCCACGTTGCTCAAGGTCATGCAAACGGAGAGATCAATGCATGCAATGGTGCTGAACAAGATTGGTGGTGCGCTTGAATGGACCGAGTTCGCCGACCGGGAACCTGGTCCGAACCAGATTCGCGTGAAGGTGGGCGCGTGCGGTGTTTGCCGCACGGACCTTCATGTTGTCGACGGTGAACTGGCGCATCCACAAGTTCCCATCATTCCCGGCCACGAGATTGTTGGGCGCATCGATGCTCTCGGGGTGGACGTCGAAGGTCTGCAACTGGGTGAGAGAGTCGGTATTCCTTGGTTGGGTCACACCTGTGGTGTCTGCCCGTTCTGCATCGCGCACCGGGAGAACCTGTGCGACCAGCCATTATTCACCGGGTACACGCGCGACGGCGGTTTCGCCACCGCGACGATTGCGGACTCACGCTTTGCGTTTCCACTCGGCGAGTCCGGCACCGACGAGTCGATTGCCCCTTTGCTCTGTGCGGGACTCATTGGCTGGCGCTCGTTGACCATTGCGGGCGACGGCAAGAACCTGGGCCTTTACGGCTTCGGGGCGGCTGCGCACATTCTTGCCCAGGTCGCTAAATGGCAGGGCCGTTCGATCTTTGCTTTCACGCGTCCCGGAGACCTGGCGACACAAGCGTTCGCCCGTAGCCTTGGGGCAACCTGGGCGGGTGGATCGGACGAAACGCCGCCACAAGCGCTCGACGCCGCCATCATCTTTGCACCCATAGGCGGCCTGGTGCCGTGCGCCTTGAAAGCCGTCCGCAAAGGCGGACGCGTGGTGTGCGCGGGCATTCATATGAGCGACATTCCCGCGTTCCCCTATAGCTTGCTATGGGAAGAGCGGCAGTTGCTATCGGTTGCCAACCTGACGCGCCAGGACGGGATCGATTTCCTGCGTCTGGCGCCACAGATCGGCATTGTCACCAAGACCACTCGATATCGATTGCAAGAGGCTAACCAGGCACTAGCCGATCTACGCGCAGGCCGCTTTGAAGGCGCCGCGGTTCTCGCCCCCTGAGCGGAGTGTCTCAAGACATTAAACGGCGGGTACTACTCAGCTCAATTTGACCCTTGAAACCGCCTTGGCTAATAAGGTCCTAAGCCTGCGAGAGCGCATTAGTCGAATAAATTAACCGCAAGTGACCTTGATCTGACGCAAGCCAAACGTGCGTGTTCGGAATATTGTTGTTAGCACGAACTGACATCAACCCGGGAACGCTGCCCGAGTGCGAGCGACCAGGGGCGAGCCGTCGTAATGATGAATTGCGGAGTGGAATATGAACAGGCTTTATGAAAATGGCCCCGTTCCGAAAGGGTTTTCAACCCAATCGATCGTGGATGCCCCTGCACAAATCGCAGTCCACAAACGATCCTCCGGCGGTGGACCGATTTCACTCACTGCGGCCACGTTCGATCAATATGTTGGTGCGTCCGACCTGCCTGTCGTCATTCATTTCTGGGCGCGATGGTGCAGCGTATCGAAGACGATGTCGCCCCATTTTTCCGCTGGCGCTCATAAGCTCGCCGGGCGGGCATTGTTCGCGAGAGTGGAAACGGACCAGGAAACATCGCTCGCTCGACGCTACGGAATTGAATGTGTCCCCACGCTTGTGCTGCTCAGGAATGGAAGAGAGATAGAACGCCACTGCGGTGCGATGACCGCGGGACAGCTCGATCTTTGGCTGCAGCCGCATCTCCGGAAGACGACCTAGAAAAAGTGTCCTGCCGGCCCTGGAAGATTACTGTTGTCTGAAGATCATCGAGGCTCGGCGGTAGACGATCCACGAAGTGTCGGGGACGCGCGAAGCTTATTCTGATCGTTTCGGCAACCTGGGACCAGGCTTGTTGCCAGCTCTAAATATGGGGAGTATTGAACATGTTGAGAAGCATAGAAAGTCTTAAAGGTAGCGAGGTCGCTGCAAGCGATGGCGTATTGGGTAGCGTCGATGAAGTCTATTTTGATGACGAGGCATGGGGTGTCCGATATCTCGTTGTCGATACGGGAACCTGGCTCAAGGGTCATCGCGTATTGATCTCACCCTATTCCGTCAAACATACCGACCCGGGCGCGGGCAGCGTGTCGGTGGATCTGACGCGCGAGCAGGTGAAGAACAGTCCGGGCATCAATACGCATCAACCCGTGTCTCGCCGGCATGAGCAGGACTATCTCCGCTACTACGGCTATCCGGAGTACTGGGGCGGGCGCGACTCGTGGGGCATGGGCGGTTTCCCGGTGCTCGGTCCAATGCAGATTGGCCCGGGTACCCAGCCGGAACCATTCGAGCCGGACGAACTTGAGGCCGACGCGCTATCGAAGGATGTGCATCTGCGAAGTACCGAGGCTGTGACGGGTTACCACATCGAGGCGCGTGACGGGAGCATAGGTCACGTGTCGGGTTTTATCTTCGATGACGAGTCATGGATCATTCGCTATCTGACAGTGGACACTCGAAACTGGTGGCCCGGAGGAAAGACCGTGCTTTTGGCGACTGAGTGGGTTGATTCTGTCGATTGGTTCGGGTCCAGCATTGTCACCGACCTCACACGTGAAGCGATCAAGAAGTGCCCGGACTACGATGATCTGGTGCCGCTGAGCCGTACCTACGAAACAGCGCTGCACACGTTTCATAGCAAAGACGGATACTGGACGAAAGGCAACAGTGCTTCGCGGTGAGGTGACCCTTGACGCGACGCCTGACATGGCTTCCTACGAACGACGGATGAGACTCGATCTCGTGAAAATGTTCGGCGATCGTTCGTTTCAGGGAGCAGGTTCGGTGCGGCACAAGGCTAGCGGTCCGGTGAAATCGCCGGGACCGTCGGCGGTTTGCGTCATCGGATCCGTATGATTTCCTATCCGGTCGTCACGCTGTCGCCGCGGGACTACGACGCTGTCCTGTTCGATCTGGATGGTGTACTTGCAAAGACAGCACACTTGCATGCCTGTGCGTGGAAGCAGGTGCTGGAGGACGTGCTTGCACAGCAGGAGGTCCATGCGAGTGTGCCGTCCATTCCCTTTGACATTGATGCGGACTACGCGCGCTATGTGGAGGGTAAGTCGCAAGAGGACGGCATTGCGGGGTTCCTTGCGGCGCACGAGATCCATTTGCCGATCGGCTCACCGGATGACGAATCCGAGGTCCAAAGCAAGCGCTCATTGGGTCCGCTGGAAAGCCGTTACTTCCGTCAGAATTTGAAAGCAGACGGCGTCGAGCTTTACGACGCCTCTATCGAGTTGGTGCGCAAACTGCGCGCGCTGAGTATCAGGACCGCCGTCGTATCCTTTGCCGGCAATTGCTCGGCAGTGCTGGAAGCGGCGGGTATTACTGAGCTTTTCGACGTGCAGGTGGACTGCCTGGAAGCTGCTGGCGGTGGCCCGAATTCCACGCCGGAACCAGATACCTGGCGAGATGCAGTGCGACGCCTCGGCGCAGACATTTCAAGAGTGGCCGTAGTCAGTCAGTGGATCGAAGGAATAAATGCTGGTCATGCTGCCCGGTTCGGGTGCGTCATCGGCGTTGATCGAGGTGGGCGCACGCAGGAACTGCGCGACGCGGGTGCTGATGTCGTTGTCACTGACTCGTCTCAGGTTCAGGCAACGGCTGCGCCGCCTCCCGAATGGTCACTGGTATTCACGGGTTTCGAGCCCGCTCATGAAGGCGTCAGGGAAACTTTGTGTACCTTGGGCAACGGCTACTTCGCAACTCGTGCGGCCGCGCCATGGAGCATGGCCGACGACGTGCATTATCCGGGGACGTACCTCGCGTGCGGGTATAACCGGTTGCACACCGGCATTGCCGGAAGAGTGGTTGAAAACGAAGACCTCGTTAATCTCCCCAACTGGCTGGAACTCAAGTTTCGCATTGGCGCAGAGGACTGGTTCGACATACGAGCCGTGACAGTCTCGTCCTACCGTCAGGAGCTTGATCTTCGTCGCGGCATGCTCTTGCGATCGATATCATTCGAGGACGCCAAAGGGCGCAGGAGCACGCTTGACGAGCGTCGCTTTATCTCAATGCGGAATATGCATCTGGGAGCGCTGGAGCTCACGCTGACCGCCCACGATTGGTCGGCGCCGGTCACCGTGCGCTCGGCCATCGACGCACGCGTTGTCAACAGCGGTGCCAAGCTATACCGCAATTTCAGCAACAAGCATATCGAACCGCTAACGGCGGAAGTCGTCGGGATGGATGGCATCGCCATGACCATACGCACCAGTCAGTCGCATGTGAATGTGACTCAAGCGTCGCGTACTCAGGCGGTGCACCACGGCAAGGTGTTGGACCTGCCACGGCGAGTGATCGAAGAGCCGGGGTACATTGGCCAGGAATTTTGCATGGATCTGGCCCAGGGCGAGTCGCTTGTCGTCAATAAAATTGCCGCTCTCTATTCGTCGCGCGACCCGGCTATTTCGGAGTGCGGAATTGAAGCGCGCAAGGCGATTGCGAGAGCAGGATCTTTCGATGAACTCGCGGCCGGTCACGCGTTGACGTGGAAGCACCTGTGGCGGCGTTTCGACGTGCGCATTGAACCGGCTGACCCAAGCTTCAAGTTGAACGTGTCCATGTTGTTGCGCTTGAACATGTTTCATCTTTTGCAGGCCGTGTCGCCGAATTCCATCGGCCTTGATATCGGCGTACCGGCGAGGGGTTGGACGGGAGAAGGGTACCAGGGGCATATCTTTTGGGACGAGTTATTCATTTTTCCGTTCTTCAACTATCGCTTGCCGGAAATCACGCGGTCGCTGCTCATGTACCGCTACCGACGCCTTGGGGAGGCTCGCGCGGCTGCCTCCGCGGCTGGCTATGCGGGCGCCATGTTCCCCTGGCAGAGCGGAAGCGATGGCAGCGAGGAAACCCAGGCTTTCAATCTCAACCCGCGCTCACAGCATTGGGTGCCTGACAACTCTTACTTGCAGCGTCATGTAGGCAGTGCAATTGCCTATAACGTCTGGCAATACTTTCAGGTGACGCACGACGTCGAATTCCTGTATGCATACGGTGCGGAATTGATCCTCGACATTGCCAGGTTCTGGTCGAGCATCGCGAAGTTCAACCCGGCGCGTGGGCGTTTCGAGATCCACGGCGTGCTTGGACCGGACGAGTTCCACGATGGTTATCCTGGGTCCACGGCGCCCGGCGTCAACAACAATGCCTACACGAACGTCATGGCGGTATGGGTGCTGCGCCGAGCCCGGGACGTGCTCGACCTGTTGCCCGAGATGCTGCGCGCCGAGCTGATGATCGACCTTGACTTGACGGCCAGCGAAATAGACCGCTGGGACGACATCAGCCGGAAAATGCTCATTCCATTTCATGATGAAGGGATCATCAGCCAGTTTGAGGGCTATGAAAAATTACGCGAACTTGACTGGGATGCCTACCGTGTTCGTTATTCGAATATTCAACGACTCGACCTGATTCTTGAAGGCGAGGGTGACAGCGCCAATGGCTACAAGCTTTCGAAACAGCCTGATACGCTGATGCTGTTCTACCTGTTTTCCGCCGAAGAGCTCACTGAACTATTCCTGCGCCTTGGCTACCCGTTTCCGGGCACCACTATTCCGCGGAACGTCGACTACTATACGGACCGGTCATCGGATGGCTCTACGTTGAGCCGGGTCGTCAACGCGTGGGTGCTCGCGAGATCGGATCGGCCGCGATCCATGCAATTCTTCGCTCAGGCGCTGCAAAGCGACGTGGGTGACATCCAGGATGGCACCACCGCCGAGGGCGTTCACCTCGGGGCAATGGCTGGAACGGTCGATATCGTGCAACGCGTCTGGACCGGTATCGAGATCAAGGATGACCTCTTGCGGTTCAAACCTCAATTGCCGCTTGATATTGAGTACCTGGAGTTGCGCATTCGCTACCGGGGGCACTCGATCGATCTAAGGCTCGACCACGAGACGCTGACGCTGCATGTCCATACCAGCGTTGCTGCCCCTATCGCTCTGCTCGTTGGCGAAGAAAAGTATGAGCTGCAAAGCGGCACGACGCGGGAGTTTCCATTGACCGCAGCGGCAACGGACTGTGCAACGGAGGAGGCGGCCCAGTGAGCTTCCAGATGGAAAAGCCCGCTCGCAGTTTCCGGTTCACGCAAACTCGGCCGGCGGAATCTCGTATCCGGTAAGGTGCTATACGCGTGACAGACCGAGACGGTTGACGATTCTGATCTGCTTGCCGTGGGTATCGACGAGACCTTGTTTTTTCAACTTCGAGAACATCCGGCTCACCGTTTCCAGTTTGATTCCCATGTAGTTGCCCATTTCTTCCCGCGTCATGCGGAGGTTAAAGTCGACCGGCGAGTACCCTCGCGCCTTCATCCGGTCCGACAGGTCGAGAAGAAACGCTGCTACGCGCTGTTCCGCGGACATTGTTCCAAGCATCATCATGTGAGCGGACTCCCGGACAATTTCGCCGCTCAGCACGCTGTAAAAGTGGTGCTGGATTGAACTGACCTGGTGACACAGCGAAGCCAGAAGCGCAAAGCGGATGACCGATACTTCGCTGTCTTCAAGCGCAATTGCGTCGCAGTTGTGGCGCTCGGTGCAGAGGCCGTCAAGGCCAAGCACCTCCCCCATGAACTGAAATCCGGTTACCTGTTCCTTGCCGTCGCGGTGAGTGATAACAGTCTTGAAGCAACCGGTGCGCACCGTATAAATACTATCGAATGGATCATGCGTACGGTACAGTGCACTCCCGCGCTTGACCTTGCGCGTCGTGCATAGGATCGATTGCAAACGCGTGAGATCCAGCAGAGTAGCGCCTTTCGCTACCGGAGCCGCGTGGTCGATGCGGCTCGGCAGGTAGTGCGGAAAAGCGGCTGATTGGCTGCGGGACTGCTGGCCCGACGCGGCCGGTGCGGCCGGTATGGGATGTGTGGCGGGGTTGAGTTGAACGGCAAGCATGATCGGCTCCTGATCCCGGATAGAATATCCGCAAGAAATTTCTATACAGTTAGGAATACGATATATTTTTACACGATATTCCCGGTTCGCATGCAGCCGGCGACTTCTTCACAGTGCAATGGTCAGGTCATTCTCCACGGCGGATGCGCCGGGAGCGGACCAGGCGATTTCGACTGCCAGATCCCGGTCATGCGGTGTGCGCACGGTCCCGGTCAGTCGCACTGTTGCGCCGTTTGCCGTTACCGTAATGTTGCGTGCGTCGGACCACGAACGATTCAGCGCGTGCATGAGGTCGCCGCGCACCTGTAAGACGTTGATGGGGGCCCTGAGCGTAATCTGGTTCGTCACGCCGGTTACGCCGAGTAGCCGTCGAACATCCTGAACGGCAGCCTCTCTCTGGAAGTGCCAGTCCACTTTCCCGCTGAGCGTGATCCAGCCGTCCTCCACCTTCACCCCAACCGTGTCTCGCGGAACCGAGACATCCCATGCCAGCCGATTCACGATTGCCGCTGCTATGTCGTCGTCGCTGCGCTTTGCATCGAAGGCAAGCCGCACCTCGACATTATCCACCACCGCCTCGACTCCCTTGACACGTAGGGCAGCGGCCTCGGCAGCATGTTTTTCCGCGAATGTTTCTACATGTCCCATCAACGTCACGATGCCCGCGATCGCCGTGACACCAATATGTGCAGCGATCACGCTGGGTTCCCAGGCAAGCTCGGAAAGAACGGCCTGTTGCAATTCGCTGTCGTTATAAATGACTGCCATGATGTCTCCGGGATGAGCAAGCAATAGGTGCGCAAGGAGAACGGCAAGCGAGACGCGCGTCCTGCCGGCGGACACGCTCTTCCGGGCAGGCCCTTGCGCAACGATAGATGGTTTGATCTTGATGCTTCCGATGATAGGAGGTTGAAAGCGGGTCCGATAGACTCGGAAACTACTCAGCTTGATGT
Organism: Caballeronia sp. LjRoot31; assembly: GCF_964253885.1. NCBI lineage: Bacteria > Pseudomonadati > Pseudomonadota > Betaproteobacteria > Burkholderiales > Burkholderiaceae > Caballeronia > Caballeronia sp. LjRoot31. Next base: position 1,452,569 of record NZ_CAXURX020000002.1, on the reverse strand, counting down.
GCGCGATGTGCGTCTGTCGATGGCGGTGATTGCCCGGACGCACAGATTTTTTCCATCGCTATTTTTCCGAAGGCGATTGACTCGCTCTGAGTATTTTCCGAATCTGCCTTCGTTGGCGTTTACGTCGGATACTGGGATTTTTGAGCCGATCTTATGGAGCTTGTATATGGGTTCAACTCGGTATGTTGGTCACGATACGGTTGGCGCTGAAAACGCATCGGATTCCGCCACGTGCGCCTTCGGTATGGTTCGAGCATGACCCATAGCACACAGCCGATCTCCGCCTCACCAGGGACCCGGATCTTATCTGCGGCAATCTTTGACGTGGACGGGGTCCTGCTTGCCTCGCCTCATGAGCGCGCGTGGCGTGAAGCGCTGGGAGACCCGGCCGATGAAGCTCGGTTCACCACGGCTATGTACCAGTCCCAGGTCGCTGGCAAACCTCGCTCCGCTGGCGCTCGCGCCGCCTTGCAGGCGCTGGGGCGGCCCGATGCTGATCAGCAGGCCGCAGACTACGGGCAGCGCAAGCAAAGACGACTGGAGGAACTGATACACGCCGGGGCGGTGAAGGCATTTCCCGATGCGCTCCGCTTCGTTCGGGCCGTCATGGCGTTAGGGTGGCCCATGGCCGTTGCGTCGTCGTCGAAGAACGCTAACGAGATGATGAAGCGCGTTCGACTGGACGCGGACCATAGCCTCCTCGATGTCTTTGCATCGAATGTCTGCGGCCGGGATTTAAAGCAAGGCAAGCCAAACCCGGAAATCTTCCTCCTGGCCGCTGCGGACTTGCCGGCCACACCTGGAAACTGCTTCGTGGTGGAGGATTCGCCAGCGGGTATCGAAGCCGCGTGCGCCGGTGGAATGACGGGGCTAGCCGTTGCCCGGCTTCATGATGCAGCCTCGCTCCGGGCTGCAGGGGCAAGCCTGGTTGTGACCAGCCTCGACGAGGTTTCCATTGAAGAACTTGCGCGTGGGCGGCTTTGCCGGCGCGCGCCATGACCGCCGCTGCAACGCTCGCGGGCGTGTTGACTTCAACGGACGACTGCGACTGGGTCATCCAGGGACGCCGGATACGATACGCTGCGCGAAGGAGGGATCACGACTCAACGTTGCCCTTGATGTGTCGGACACGGGGCTTTGCCCGAGCATATAAGGCCTTCGAGCTAAGCCGTGTGCGGGCGCTTTCGGTCGCAATGAATTCCGATAGTCGATGATCTTCCTGCCGCAAGACGGCAAACACCCGACAAAGTTGATACAGATCAACGCTCGGGTGCCAGTGCGTGATGCAATGAAAAAAGCGAGCGGTTTCTAACCGAGCGGGGTTTCGCGCCGCAACGGGAATTGGAACCGAAAGAGAAATACGCGTCGTTCTAAAAAATGCGTGGCAGATTATTTTGAACTACTTATTGAAATACGGCTGCATGAACTCCTGCGACTCCTGGCTCGAACATAACAGCGCTAACCGTCTTGCTGCCGGAGCCGCCGGCTTATCGGCAGACCATCGTCACCGGTGCCGGTTCCGTTCTTGATCTGGACGAATCGATATTCCAAGCGACCCGGCTCAACAGGCGTAAACCAATGAGTGGATTCAGCGGTATCTGCTACGAAGATTTGAGACCTGGCGTTTAACGATTGGCTCGACAATGCCCGGGAAGACTATGAAACGAAGACTTTTATGGGTGATGGCAGTCGCGAGTCTCGAAGCTTGCACGATGAGCGGATCACCCATGGACAGTCATCGTTACGAGATTGCTTTAGATGAGGCTCGCGATGACGCATCAATAGACTGCGTGGGGCAGGTGGCATGCGACGCGATGTGGCAAAGGACGCTGGAATTCGTTAAGCAGCACTCGGTAACGAACATTACTCGAGCGAACAAAACCGTCATTGAGACAGCAGAGCCGCATGAATCAGGTATTCTTTATTTATGGGCGTCGCGCACCCCGATAGGCGACGGCATCGGCAGTTCGACGATTCGCGTCAAAGGCCTGTGCCGCGGGATGTACACGACCGACGGGGATCCCGCATGGATGTATGTCCCATGCGCCGCTTTGATCATGAACGCAGAAAGGGAGTTTCGACAATTTGCTGCTGGCGCTGCCCCAGGGAAGGGAACAGCCCCTGAGTAGTACCTGGAAGGCGAGAGCGTACTGCTATGGGTCGCGGATCGCGGGCTGACGTCTCACGTCGCTCGCTGGATCACTTGATCAAATCGTCCAGGCGCCGATCATCGATACCGGCGGGTTCCAGATGCGCAACCACATCTGCTGCCTGGAATATCGATCTCACGGCGTCCTCCGCGTGGTCGCCAATGCTGTGACCCTGTTCAACCGACATTGCGCCATCCACTTCAACGTGGAATTCCACGAACACCCGGTCTCCGCCATTTCGGGTCCGGATGTCATGAACGCCCCGAACACCTTCGCAACCGAGCACAGCGGACCGGACCCGCTCCCGGTCAGACGTGTCGAGTTCCCGATCGAGTAACTGGTTCAACGCTTGCAGCGCCATGTCCCGTGCATTCCATAGCATGTAGCAGGATATGGCCAGCGCGCCTACTGCGTCGGCCCGGTTCCACGCAAGGAACCGTTCAAGTGCCAGCGCGGCCAGCACTGCAATATTCACCGCGACGTCGGTGACGTAGTGCGCCCGGTCTGCAGCGATGGCGGTCGACCCCGTTCGTTTGACAACGTAGGTTTGCAATGCGACGAGCCCGCTTGCAGCAACCAGGCTGGCAATGATCACCCACAAGCCGAAGCCCATGTCGGTGAGCGGTTGCGGGACGAACAGGCGCTCGACCGATTCAATCCCAAGTCCCACGGCCGCGCCCGTGAGCAACAACGCTTGCACCAGCGCCGCCACGGCTTCCGCTTTGCCATGTCCATAGCGATGACCCCGGTCGACAGGGCGCCCCGCATACCGGACGCCCACAAAGGTGACGAGGGACGCGACGACATCGACCAGACCATCGGCCGCGGATGTGAGTAACGAGATCGAGCCCGTCGCAAGCCATGCCCAGGCCTTTACACCGACCAGGGCGAGGGCGACCGCGAGCGCCACGATCGAGGCGAACCGGCGCAGCTTTTGATTCGACAGGTTTTCGGACATGGGCACACGTCTCGCTTCGTAAGCCATCATGCTACGACAGTCGCATGCAAGCGTTAAAAATGCGCGGCTTGGTCAGTGTGCAGGTGGGGAGCGTGTTTTAGCGTTTGATGGAAGAGCGCTTGACTGAGCCGATTGATTGAGCCGCTTGAGTGGGCCGCTTGACTGAGCCACTTGAGTCACTGGCCGGTCGGCTTGCTTGAATTCGGCGCAACGCCTGTGTTCAGGATTCTCAGATTGCGGATCCGCCTGAAGGTAGGGTTGTCATGCAGCAAGCGGGCAGTAATATGCGCCACTGCGGCTTCACCCAGAAGATAATCCGGCACGCCGGAGACCGTGTGGTGAGTCATGTGCTGGTTGTAAGTTTCCGGCGCTTCGGCCGAACTATAGAAAAAATCGACTTCGTACGTTGCCAACTTGAACTCCAATGGTGTGATCAATCGTTAAACAACCATTGACGGAATCAATTCTATCAAGAGCTTGCAACGAGCGCGCACGAGGGTTCAACAAGCGAAATTTCCATTTCCGGCCAGGAGAGCTCGCAGCGTCACTCAGGTTTGATACAGGCCCACATGTCTGGCACACCGGGCAAAAAAACGGGTCCGCGCAGACACTTGCCAAGAGCGCCTCTTGATCGGCTCATTCGCATTGTTTTTCGTTTTTTCGTACTTAAAGTGCCTCTGAAATGCGAAAACCAGCGCGTTTTGGCACTTCCATGACTAACACGTGGCTAGCGCAAGAATAAAGTCCTTAAAAAGAATTGCCTTTGTTCGCCCGATTTGTGTTCCCCTAAAGGGGGCACCTACTGCGTCAGCACCAGTCGCGGGTGCCGGTCTTGCAGCGTCGCTGTATGACGGCCAAAGGAGAAGTCAGTAGAAATGAATCGCCAGATCGTTGAAGAGTTGCTAGCTGGGCACGGGGAAGGGAAATTGCTTTTAAGCCATCGCATACACGGCAATGACTTCGAAGTCATGGTTTCACTGTTGCAAGCATCGGGAAATACGTTTGTCCGGGATTATTGTGCCCGGGCACCTATCCTCGCCGGTACAAACGGATTGAGCGATGCCGTCGCGCAGACCTTTACGGCCGTGCACGCCGCCATAAATGGCGACCTGCGAGCCAAACCTGCCGGGATGTCATTGTTTAAGTTTGTCTCCGATCCAACCCGGCGGGATGTGTTCTTCCGTCCATTCGACTAAATAATCGCCCCGTTTCATCGGGCTTCCGTTCATACAGGGGGAACCTGCTGGAGAACCCCTGCTTGGTCTCCGCCAGACCCCGTGGCGATGCGCGCCGTGCGCCGGTGAACACCGAGCGCACGGCGCGTCAGTTCGCCGTAGCTTTCTACGAACATTGCGTGCGAGCGATCGAACATGGTCTGACACAGGGCGCGCATGGGCTGCCGCTGATCGGCTGCGGCGACTGGATGACGGCATGAACCGCGTGGGGGCGCAGGGCTGCGGTGAAGGCGTGTGGCTTGGCTTCTTCCTCCACGACGTACTGCTCAGATTCGCCGAAACGGCACGGGCTCACAACGATACCGGCTTCGCAAGCCGTTGCCCGGGCCACGCGACCGTGTTGCGAACCAACCTTGAAGCGCATGGCGGGGATGGCGAGTGGTATCGGCGTGCTTGGGCTGCACGTCAGGGGCGACCGCTTGAGCGCCACGCCGCTGCTGCCGGCCAACTGGGAGTTGTTTGAGTTGAGCTACTGCTTCGGCAAGACGCTCGATCGCATATCGGTCAACCAGTCCGCGAGGGATGGCGTGCAGCGTGTCGTTCTCGATGGCGTGCCGCAAGCCAACGCAGAGATACACCTGATCGACGACGGACGCGAGCACAGCGTCGAGATCGAGATTTTCGCTGACTCCCGCTCGATGATTCGGAGGAGGCTCTGGCCGCTCAAATGCGTCAAGGCCATCGCTCTCGGGATCAAAGAGTACATTACGTAATTTATGGAATGAGTCTGTTTTGCGTATCTGATACGTCGAACTTCCGGCCTGACGCAACGGGTGCAACCGCATCCGGTGCCAATGGCCTTTCGCCAGAACGGCACACCCGCCTGGCAACCCACAGAGAAAAATGATGGATCTTCGAACCGTTAAAGAAATCGCAAAATTGAAGGCTCAGGTCGGGCCGTTGCAAAGGCAATTCGCCGAGCGGTTGAACGCAGCCGTCGTCCAGGCTAAAAGCACGGCGGTCACCGAATTCAAGAATCACTTTACGAAAAGCGGGTTCACGGCGGCGGGCGAGGCGAAACGATACACAGCGAGTTATGAAGGCGTGCAATTTTTGCTGGAGATTGCGGAGACACGGGGGACGCTTTCGCTTTGCGAGTTCCACCTGGTGCCCCCTGCGTTGCTCAACGAGGCAAAGCTGACGGTGCATATGATTCGTAAAGGTCCGCCTTCGTCTGGACGGCCGTTGGCTGCGGAAGAGGCAAGCTTGCTTCTCGATGCGGAGCGGAACCTGGCCGATGCCCGGTCAGCGCTGTCGTCAGCGGCGCCCGAGTTCTGCTTTATGGTCGTCGAAGAGGAAAATGCAGAATTGCCCACAGTCGACGTAGTGCTCGAAAACAGGCCGGTATTCGATACGTTTGGAGAGTTTCTCGTGAGCGTTTATCCGCAATAAATGGGTTGCCCGCTGCGGCCCGGGTTCACCAAAGCGAGAGATTGAAGATCACGGCCGCCGGCGTATTGGGAGGGGCAGGTTGCCCGAAAACATGCGGTCTCCTTATGATCAATCGTTCGTCGCGAACTTGACCTTCAGTCCTGCATGGCACGGACCGGCCTGCAAGCGCTACCCGGCCGTGCCCATGCCCATGCCCATGCCGCGTTTCAGATCCCCGCGACCCGATGCGGCACATACGGCGCTTCCAGCGCCGCAATCTCATCTGCCGTCAACTTCAGCGACAATGCCGCGACGGCGTCAGTCAGATGATTCGGTTTCGATGCACCAATGATCGGTGCCGTTATCGGGCTCTTCTGCGCGACCCATGCCAGTGCCACGACGGCGCGTGATACCCCCCGCGCCGCGGCGACGCTTGCTACCGCGTCGATCACTTTACGATCGGCGTCGAGTGTCGCTTTATAGAGCGTTTCGCCGTAATTGTCCGTGTTTTGCCGCTCGGTGGTTTCGTTCCAGTCGCGCGTGAGTCGACCGCGCGCGAGCGGGCTCCACGGAATCACGGCCTTACCCTGATCGGCGCATAGCGGCAACATCTCGCGCTCCTCCTCGCGGTACAGCAAGTTCACGTGATTCTGCATGCTGACGAACTCGACCCAGCCATGCTCCCGCGACACATGAAGCGCCTTATAAAACTGCCATGCATGCATGGACGAGGCGCCGATATACCGCGCCTTTCCCATCTTGACGACGTCGTGCAGTGCTTCGAGCGTTTCCTCGATAGGCACGGTGTTATCCCATCTATGTATCTGATACAGGTCGACGTAATCGGTGCCCAGGCGCCGCAGGCTGTTGTCGATTTCAGCGAAGATCGCCTTGCGTGACAATCCCGCGCCGTTTGGCCCGGGACGCATGCGGTTGAAGACCTTGGTGGCGATCACGATCTCATCGCGGTGGGCGAATTCCTTGAGCGCACGGCCAACAATTTCCTCCGATGTTCCATCGGAATAGGCATTGGCGGTATCGAAGAAATTGATGCCGGCATCCAGCGCCTGCTTGATCAGCGGACGGCTTTTGTCCTCGTCGAGTGTCCAGGCGTGATTGCCGCGATCGGGCGTGCCATAGGTCATGCAGCCGAGACAGAGTGGCGAAACATCGAGGCCAGTTGAACCGAATTTTCGATAATTCATCGCAGATATCTTCCTATGAACGAGTGGGTCTTGCATGGCGAACGTAATTCTTTCGTTACTCCGCTGCAACCTTGCCAAGCATTGCGACGTGGTGAGTTTCTGTGAGGTCGTCTGCCGGAAACATACATTCAATACGCAGTTCCTGCGCGGCGACGGTCTGCGGGGTTCCAACAGTAGTGATCATGGAAAAATAACTCAGCACTTTGTCATCTTTGACGAAGCTGATGGGGATGACGGGCATAGTGCGCGTAGAGACCGAGGCGCTCAGGGACCGAAGGGATTTCCACCCGGTCGGCACGTCGGGGTAGGCGAGCAGCGCGGCGAGTAATTCCTGGGTTTTTTCGTCGACAACGCGTCCAACGGATTCGCGATAAACACGCTGGATCAGGCTTTTTGCAACGTCTTCCCAATTGGCAATAAACGGGCGCATGCCTGCAGGATCGAACATGAGATGCAGCATGTTGCGAGGGCTCTTGCGCGCAGACAGGTTGATGAACCAATTGAAGAACCGTGGCGCAGAGTCATTGGTCATGAGCACGTTCCAATAGCGGTCCATTACCACCGCGGGAAAAGGTTCATGCTGACGCAAAATGCGCCCTAGCGCACTGGTCACACTCTGCATTTCGAGCGCGTCCCACCCGCTTTCCTGATAGATGGGAGCGTAGCCGGCTGCCAGTAATAATGTATTGCGTTCACGAAGAGGAATGTCCAGCGCCTGGGCAATATCCATTAGCATCTGACGGCTCGGAACGCTGCGCCCGCTTTCGATAAAGCTGATGTGCCGTTGCGACACGCCCGCATCAAGAGATAACTCAAACTGACTTCTGCCGCGCATATCGCGCCATTGGCGCAGCAGCAAACCGAGTTCGTTGGCAGGCGGCCTGGTGTTGAGGCGCGCAGAATTCATTGGTCTCTCGTTCGCAACAGGGTTCAGGTGAAGAGTCGTGATCGACCGCGGGGGCATAAGGCTATCGCCAACGTTCGCGCTCTCTCGATCCAGCAGACAAGAATACTCTTAACTCGCCAAATCGACAGGCCGGCACCCGGTCGTGCCGGCGGTTGCGGCAATTACAGCAATCGCGCAGGGTTCGGTGCGAAACGAACCCTGCGCGATCGTTTCCGCTCAGTGACGGTCCTCTCGTCAGGCAGGTGTCCATGCCTGAGCCTTAAAGCGCTCTTCGACAGGCGTACCGGCCATGTTTGTCGTAGTGGCGGCCATGGTGGACACACCAATGCTGGTGATTACCTCGAAGATCTGAAGCGGCGAATATCCGGCGGAAGTAAACCTTTCGATATCTTCCTCGGCCACATTTCCTCGCTTTTCGATCAGGGCTTTGGTCATGCGCGACAACGCCGCGTATTTCGGGTCGTCCGGCAGTCTTCCCTCGCGGATCGCCTTGACGTCGGACTCCCTCATGCCGTCCTCAAGGGCGAACGTGGAGTGAGCCGCAACGGTCCACGGGCACTTGATCGTGACCGCGTTTGTGAGCAGCAGGACCTGCTTCTCGCACTCGTCGAGGCTTCCTCCGTGAAAGCTTCCGAAGCTGCCGGCAAAGCCGTTGAGGAGAACGGGGTTCCCCGCCATGGTTGCCATTACGTTTGGCAAAAAGCCGAATTTCTGTTCCAGCGCATGCAATGTCGGTTTGGATTTTTCCGGCGCTGATTCGATCGTGTGAAGTGTAAAGCTATGCATTCCTAACTCCTTTCCATTGGTTGAACGAGACTCTGTATGTATCTCCATGCGATGCTTTTTTTCAACGCTGATACCGCAAGCAGATGACTGCCATCTTAGCGATCGCACGAATACGTTCAATTACCTCGGATGTAATAAAGACGGGTCTACGTCCGCGGTTGGCCGGCAGCGCGGAGTTCTTTCGAAGGGGGAATGAAGCTTGAATGAAGCTCGAATGAAGCGGATAGAGTGAAGAAAACCGGGAACGGCGGTCACGTTCCCGGTGAGGCCCTGCTTGGCACCTCGCTTGGGCTACTCCTTAGGTTGCTCCAGCGACGACTTCAATTCCTTGGCCGCCTCTTCAATTCGCTTTGTCACAATCGCATACGCTTCGGTCTGAGCCTGCTGCGTTTTCTGAGCGATTTCCTGCATATCGGCGAGCGCCTGATGCAGCGCCTTTTGAACGACTTCGGTCGGATTCGACGATGCTTTGGCCGGAGAGGTGGCAAACTGCTGCGCGATACCCTGGAAGTCATTGAGGGCCCGGCGCAGGATCTCGATCTGTTTATCTCGAAGGGCTTCCATGCCGCCGAATGCAACGCGGTTCGCGGCCGCCAGGGCTTCGACGTCTTTTCTGCGCGCATCCAGAATTGCCTGTACGTCGAATCCCGGAAGTTTGTACTGCTGGAACATCGCGGAAAACTGACTGAACGGGTCGCTGTACTCGGGCTTCGTCATGTGCCTCTCCCTAAGATATGTTCACGTTCGCGGAAACGTCAGCGCTCCTCAGGCGTGGAGGGTGGCGCCCAACGCTCTTTCGATAGTACAGGCTAACGATCTTTACTGAATCCAAGGGAAAACGCGCACAGGACGACAGTCTCGGCTTATCTGACTGTCAGAAAGGATCATGCGGCAGGCACTATTCGGCACGGTCTTAGCCTATTGCAAGGTTCATGGCGTCATGCACCGCAAGCGCGGCGCCGTTTCGCGCAGTGCGTCGCGCCGCCCCGGGCGAAAGACCCATGATTCGCTTGAATGCCCGGCTGAAGGCGGCTTCAGAGTCATATCCAAGGGCGTTTGCCAATTCTGCCAGCGATGAATCCGTCTCTCGCAGCCGCGTGAGCGCCGCCTGCATTTTCCATCGCGCGGCGTAATGCATGGCCGGTTCGCCGACGAGTTGCGTGAAGCGCGCGGAGAACGCCGAGCGTGACATGCCGACAGCGTTTGCCAGCGACGCCACCGTCCAGTTGCTCACGGGATCACGATGAATCATCGCGATAGCTCGCCCGATCTGCTTGTCGCGCATTGCGCCGAGCCATCCCGTCTGTGCCTGGCGGTCGTAGGCGATCCAGGACCGGATAGCCTGGATCACGAGAATGTCGGCGAGCCGCGTGATGACCGTTTCCCCTCCGGGGTTCTGGTGCTGCGCCTCCGCTGCGATGAATCGCAGCGTGCTCTGGATCCATTCCGTTTCCGGCGATTTCCACGTGTCGACGCAAATCAGCGGCGGCAACAGACGAATCAGTTGATGCGCCGCCGGGTGATCGAAACGGACGACGGCGCAGATCATGGTCGTGGCCGCGCCGCCTTCTCCGTGGCGGAGAACTTCGTACCGGTTGCTGATTGCGTCGCGCGGCAGGTCGAAGAGTTTTCCCGCCGGGACGCCCGCGCCGCTCATCAGGCGATGCCCCGCACCGTGGGGAACAAGGGCGAGGTGCCCGGGACGCAGCAGGCGAGGTTCGATACCGTCCACTTCCAGCAGGCACTCTCCTGCCGTGACGACATGAAACATCAGGCATTGCTCGAACGCCGGCAGTTCCAGGGCCCACGGTGCGGTGAACTCGGACCGGCAATAAAAGGTGCCGCTCATGCGCAGGAAGTGCAGCGCTTCGCCGAGCGGATCTTCGGGTGCGGGCAGGTCGATCATCGGATTAGTGTCATTCAGCGGGATATCGGCACGTCCATTCCAATGGACGAATGAGCATGAAACAAGGACGTAATGCCATTGTTCGTCGCACTTTATGACATTACTCTGGATTCACGGTTACCGCACGATGCGGCGTTTATCTGGAGGAGTGATCCATGAATACAGAACCTATCCTGGTGCTCGGAAGCACAGGCAAGACCGGTCGTCGGATAGCGGAGCGTCTTGCGGCTCGCAATCTGCCCGTGCGGCACGGTTCCCGGTCCGCCACGCGGTCCTTTGACTGGAATGATCCGTCAACGTGGGTGCCGGTGCTCGAAGGCATCAAGGCCGTCTACGTTTGCTACTACCCGGATCTGTCGGTCGCTGGCGCAACGAACGCGATCCAGTCATTCACCGACCTGGCGGTGTCAAGCGGCGTGCGGCGCCTTGTGCTGCTCTCCGGGCGGGGCGAGCCGGAAGCGCAACGCTGTGAAGACATCGTGCGCAGTTCCGGCGTCGAGTGGACGCTGCTGCGCGCGAGCTGGTTCGCTCAGAACTTCAGCGAGGCGCATTTCCTGGAGCCGATACGCGACGGCGAGTTCGCATTGCCCGTCGCGGATATTGGCGAGCCGTTTGTCGATGTTGAGGACATAGCCGATGTTGCGATAGCCGCGCTGACGCAGGAGGGTCATGCAGGGCAACTTTACGAACTCACGGGTCCGCGCCTGGTGACGTTCGCTGAAGCGATCGCGCAGATTGCGCAAGCATCCGGGCGGCCGATCCGCTTCACGCGGGTGTCCATGACGGAGTACGCCGCTGCGCTCGAAGAAGCCCGGCTTCCGGCGCAAATTGTCGAGCTTGTCTCCTATCTCTTCACGGACGTACTCGACGGCCGAAACGCCTCCGTGACGGACGGTATCATCCGCGCGCTCGGACGCGCTCCGCGCGATTTCAGCGACTACGTGCGGGAAACGGCGGCAACGGGAATCTGGGGTAATGGGCAAGGTTAATTGACTCGTCCCGTCCGCCGGTGCGAGCGAAAACCCGTTAGAACAATTCCCCAACACCTTCATGGGCGTGATGATGCCCGCGTCTACATCGTGTCTAACGCTCATCTAATGCCAAGGTGCTCTGGTTACATATAGCGACGTTTTCCCATCGACGGAAACGCAACTTAACTTTTGGTTTCACCTGTCGTGAATTCGCCCCGCTAGGATGGCAACAAGACGACAAATCCGGTGGATCAAATTGTTACCTGCCAGCGCGCATGCGCTTTGCTACGGGGCACGCGCGTTGCTATGGGTTCTCTCTTTTCGTCCACAACCGATCCAGATGATAAATGCCGCCGGTCGATGGTGAGTGTTGAAAGCCGTCGACACTAAAGATGTAAAGAAGGGTCTACCAGAGAATCGCTTACGACATGGACAGCGCACATCGCACGCTTCTATATATTGGAGGTAAGCCAAACGAATCACTTCTAAGGCGCCTCAGTGAGCGCGCGTGGCTTGTCGTACCGGCCATGGGTGCTAACACGGCGGCGAAGCTGGCGCGTGCGCCCATGGCCGGGCTGCTCGATTTAACAGACGGTGTCCACGAGGGCCGGATTGCAAGGGTCGAACAACTCTCGCGATCCGTACTGGTTGCATGGGTTGCGCTGGTATCGCAAGAGACGCGAAAGTGGACGGCCGTTCGAGACGTCATTGCGGCACATTGCTTCGACTTTGTAACGCTGCCGACATCGCATGAGCGGATCGTGAATGTAGTTGGGCAGGCCATTGGTATGGAGGTTCTTCGTTCCGAGGTGGAACCGCCGGATCTTGACGATGCGACAAGCAGCGGCATGCTAGGTTCTTCCGAGGCCATGCTGGAACTTCATCGGGCCATTCGAAAGGTGGCCGCGACCGATGCAACAGTGTTTATTTCAGGCGAGTCAGGAACCGGCAAGGAGTTGACCGCGCAAATGATTCACGCGCGATCGGCGCGCCGTGATATGCCCTTCGTGGCGGTAAACTGCGGCGCCGTTCCACCTGATCTCCTGCATTCGGAATTGTTCGGCTACGAACGCGGAGCGTTCACAGGTGCCACGCAGCGCAAGATAGGGCGAGTCGAGCAGGCGCATGGCGGAACGTTGTTCCTCGACGAAATTGGCGACCTGCCGCATGAGAGTCAGGCCGCGTTGTTGCGCTTTATCCAGGAACGCAGGATCGAACGCCTGGGTGGCCTTGAGTCTATCGACGTGAACGTACGGGTGATCACGGCAACGCACCAGGACATGCAAGCTGCCGTGGAGGAGGGCAGGTTCAGGGCAGACCTTTTCTTCCGGCTTTGCGTGCTTCAGGTGAGGGAGCCGCCTCTTCGCGTGAGAGGCAAAGACATCACCGCGCTTGCGACGCACGCACTTGAACGGTTTAAAGGTGAACGCGCGCGCAGGATACATGGCTTCGCTCCGGACGCAATTGCAGCGTTGCATAACTACGGCTGGCCCGGGAACGTTCGGGAACTGATCAATCGTGTCCGCCGCGCGATCGTTTTGTCCGAAGGCAAGTTCATCACCGCTCACGACCTTGAACTGGCGGAGCATGTCGCGCTCGCGCCGGACTCGCTTAGGGAAGCACGGGCGTCAGCGGACAGAAGGGCGATAGAGGTCGCGCTCTTCGTGCACAAAGGCCGGGTTGTCGACGCCGCCCGCAGCCTTGGCATTTCGCGTGTGCATCTGCACCGGTTGATGCAGGAGCTGGGAATACCCACGCGTGCAGCCATTGACGAAGCACACGATTCGACCGATCCGAGCGACTACGAGTAAAGCTTCCTGAGGCAGCCGATGAACCCTGAATGTAAGTGATGGAGAATCCTATGCGCGTGCTTGGATCAGTTGATCACATTGCATGGACCACCTGCGATCGATGCGGAAACACGTATTCCGGTAGTGGGCAACAATGCAGTCGATGCGGCAAAACGCCAACCATCATGCAGCGGCTGGCGAATTTTTCTTCCCCTTCGAACGCGAAGAAAGGTAGTTCGCGCGGCGTATCGCGTCGCACGCGTTCACGGGGCACGTATCCGGGGCTAGCGGAAACCGCACTTCTTTCCGATCGGGCAAGCAGGCGGCGCACGGCACGAATTGCGTTTGCATGCGCGATGGGCGCCGGTGCGCTGATTGCTTATGCATTGACCGAACCCTATCTTGCGGGCTTCGGTTTTAACCCGCAAGCCGATGAGACACACTTGACGGCAACAGAGCCGCTCGTCCAAAGTGGACCGGTGATGACACAGGGCAATAGCGTTCTGCCGACGCAACCATCGCTATTGAATGGTCGCCAGCATGCCAGCGATGAAACCGCGCGAACACCGCAGTCCGATGTCAGCGCGTTCTATCACGCGCTGCAGGGCGGGAGTCTGGCAGTGGCGCGCCGGCGTCTCGCCGGGATATTGGTGAGCAGTGGAGACAGCAATCAGTTAGAACAGATGCGCACCGACCTCGCCAGCCGCGAACATGCACGCGATGCATTGCTGCACCACGCGTGGCATTGCCGTGCGCTTGGTGACTGGCAATGCGTTGCCGACAATGCGACGCAAGCGTCCGCGATCGATGCATCGAGCTGGGAAGCAAAACATCTGGTTGCGCGGGCGGCGAAGGAAACCGGCAAGGCTCACGATGAATAGCGCTTGGCAGCGTTCAGCGGATGCGATAGATCAAGCGCCAAGCGTGTGGCTAACGAGCGCTTCGCATGATGTCGGCCAGAGCGTCTTTCACCTCGTCGATCAAGGCCGGCCAACCCGCCTGACGCTGGCGAAACAGATACATATCGTTGGGGTACCAGGGTGACCCGGTCCCCGTCCGGTGCCAGCGCCAGTCGACTCCTGTCTGTGGCAACATCAACCAGCACGCAACGCCCAACGCGCCGGCCACGTGAGCGATCGCTGTATCGACGCAGATGACAAGATTGAGTTGCGCGACAATGGCTGCGGTATCGCCGAAATCGCGAATCTCCCGTCCCAGGCAAAGAGTGGGTTGCAGCATGTTGCATTCGTCGGCCTGCGTTTCCACATCCCCCACTTGCAGGCTGATAAAGCGAATTCCACTGACGGACCACAGTGGCGTCAGATCGGAAAAATGGCTCAACGACCGTTGTGCATCGTTGTCGTGCCCGGCGTTACCTTTCCAAACCAGCCCCACGCGCAAGCCGTCGCCGGGTAGTCGTGCTCGCCACATCTCCAGACGGTTGGTGAATACACCGACATAGGGAATCTTCGCCGGGATCGACTCGACTGTCGTGCCCGTGCGCCAGGGTAGGCTCATCAGCGAAGCCCAGTAATCGTGAACGTGAAGCGCCTGAGGGTCCGTCACCAGTGCGTCGATACCTTCCACCGTGCGCAGCAGTGGCGCGAGTACCGGTTTGCAGATCACCGATATCTTTGCCGCGCCTCGCGCTTTAAGCAGCGGCACATAACGGACGAACTGTATGGTGTCGCCGTATCCTTGCTCCGGCAAGAGCAACAGGGTCTTGCCCTTCAGGTCCTCGCCGTTCCATTGAGGGAAAGGCAACTGCCCGTGTTCTCCAAACACTTCCGATCGCGCTTCGTAGTATTGCCAGCCTTCCGTATAACGCCCGGCGGATAGAAGAAGCATCCCCAGATTGAAGCGGGCCTCGGCGAAATCCGGCTTCAGTTCGAGCGCACGGCGATATTCGATCTCCGCCTGTTCATAGTGATGAAGTCTTTCGAGTGTGCCGGCGCGGTTATTCCTGATCTCCGCGGAATCCGGCATCTGTTCGAGCGCGCGACAATAGTGCGCTTCGGCTTCGCTGAACCGTCCGCATTGCCGCAAGAGATTCGCCAGGTTGTTGTGAGCCAGGCCATTGCGATCATCCCTTTCGAGCACGCTGCGGTAAGCGTGTTCTGCCTTCGTCAGGTCGCCCTGTTGCCAGGCTCGCGATGCTGACTCGACAAGCTGATGGTCCGTGTGTTCGCGGCCGGCGAGGGTTTTGCGGTTCATGGGGCTGTCTTGTTCGCAGCAGACGTTGGCAAGCGTTACGGCTCTTGTATCAGGCGCCGATTACAAAATACTAACCGTGCACAGGGCGCGGGGGCAACGAAGCACATCAGATAAAACGTGGCGCGTGTTGCGTGCGAAGGGGGAATTCAAAAATATTTCATTGCGACGGGAATAGAGGGATGGGTAGGTGTGTTCGTCCCATTGCAAACCACAAACTTCCCAGGAATTAAAAAATGAAAATCCGTCGCGCTACGTTACTTTTGTCGATCATTGCCAGTGCGTTCATTTCAGTTGGCGCCATGGCTCAACAGACTCAATCCGCTAAAGGTCCTGTCAAGAACATCGTGCTGGTCCACGGTGCGTTTGTTGGTGGCTCGGGTTGGAGACCTGTCTACGATATCCTGACCAAGGATGGCTATAACGTGACGCTGGTCCAGGAACCGTTGACGTCGTTTGCGGAAGACGTGACCGCCACAAAACGTATTCTCGATCGTCAGGATGGCCCGGCCATTTTAGTCGGCCATAGTTACGGCGGCGCGATCATCACGTCAGCCGGGAACGATCCGCATGTCGCCGGTCTGGTCTACATCGCGGCTCATGCGTTGGACACCGGCGAGACCGAGGTTGGCAACGGCAAGAAGTTTCCGAACTCCGCGCACCCGCTTGTGAAAACACCGGATGGTTTCCTGTTCCTTGATCCGGCCAACTACCCGGGCGACTTCGCCGCGGACCTGCCGCTGAAGCAAGCCGAGTTTGAAGCCCGGGCACAGATGCCGACGTCGGCCACGGTCTTCGCGACCCCCATGACCGATCCGGCGTGGAAGGTGAAACCTAGCTGGTACATGGTCGCGAAATCCGACAAGATCATCAATCCCGACCTGGAACGGATGTACGCAGCCCGTGCTCATAGCCATACCGTCGAGATTACCGGCGCGAGTCACTCGGTGTATGAGTCGCATCCCAACGAAGTGGCGGCCTTGATTGAACAAGCTGCCGAGCACGCGCAGGAATAAGCTTCATTTATAAAGCGAAGGGCGGTGCAGGGCATGGATCGTGGGACGGCTAGATTTTATATAGATAGTAATACTTATAAAATGACGTAGCCGTATCTTTCCACGATCCATTCCCTGCTGGCTTTTGATGTTTTTGCCACGCACCGCTTAAGTACTGGCTTCTCGTTCCAACCACGAGCAGAAGGCGACCACAAGCGCGTCCGTTTCCTTAGCTTCCGGCACATAAGTACAGTAACTGCGTGCAGGAAGAAGGGGGCCGGCGAATGGCGCGACAAGACGGCCGCATGCCAGGTCATCTGCTATCAGGGCGGTTGGTCCCATTGCCACGCCTATGCCGTCGAGTGCGGCTTGCAGCGTGAGATAAAAATGATCGAGTGTCAGCGTCGTGGCGGGTTTGAGATCGGCGACGTCTGCTCGGGCGAGCCAGTCGCTCCATAACCTTGGCAGACTTGATGTATGCAGTAGCGTGTGATGGATCAGGTCACGTGGCGTTTTGAGCGGCCGTTGATCCAGCAACGCGGGACTGCAGACGGGCAGACGTTCCTCTGACAAGAAGGGGCGCATTGAATAACCGTAGAATGTATCGGGGCCGCCGCGAATGATAATGTCGTAAGTGTCTTGCAGGGCTTCCACCGGCTCATTCGACGTCTCCAGGCTCACCTCAACGCCGGGATGCTGCGACTGAAAACCCGCGAGCCTTGGAACTAGCCAACGCAACGCGAACGTGGCGGGTCCGTTCACTCGCAGCACGCGGGGCGATACGCCGCCTACGTAGCCATACCTTGCGGTCGCGGAAGCGACCTGTTCGAATGCGGGCCCGATTTCGGCGAGGTAGGCGCGGGCTGCCGGCGTCAGGACTACGCGCCGGTTATGCCGCTCAAACAGGGGTGCGCCCAGCCACTCCTCCAGCAGACGGACATGCTGGCTCACGGCGCCGTGAGTCACATGTAATTCGGTTGCGGCTGCCTTGAAGCTACCCAGACGGGCGGCGGCTTCGAAGGCACGTAGCGCATTGAGCGGAGGTAGGGGATGCCGCATTCAGATCAGTTTTGCTAACATGAAGTGCGAGATTTTCCGGGTTGTCACTGGTTATCAAGAGAGATATATTCGCCGGAAAAGCTTCCTGACGCAATCGCTTTGTCCCGAGGCTCCCCACGCGTCCATATGGAGGGAGGTCTTACGCGGATAGCGCGGGGTGCCCCTTGGGCAGGTTCAATCACTGGTGGCGAAGCGTGTGGGTATCGGTGTTCGGAGAAGGAGGGGTTCACACATCGGTGGCTCTGGCGAGCACCGTGCTTTTGGGGCACCTATGAATCAAAACTGCACGCTGTGGACACTTAGGGTAGCGTGGTTTAAAAGCGTTTTCTTTGCTTCGTTTCTTTGTCGCTTTGGACAAAGAAATGACGTGCCGCCACGCACAGTGGCTAATAGTGATAAAGAGAAAATCCGACTCTCGCAGACCACTAACGCCGAAAGCACCAACCCGGCATAGACCCCGACCGCTAACCCCAAACCCGCCAAACCCCAAACCCGTCCACCGGCGCGAGCCCCCCCTTACTGCGCCAGCATATTGACCCACAACGCCTCCGAAAACAGCCCAGGCAGGTCGCCCCAAATATCCGCCGACCCCAGCTTAAACGAAGCACTCAAATCATAACCAATAAGACTCGGCGCCCCCCCAGTGAAATAGAACCCACCGAGCTTCGCATTCGCGCGCTTGAAGAGCATCAGCGTCTCACCACGCCCCCGCCTCACAAGAGCAGGAACCGCATCGGCATAAGACGATTCATGAATAGTGCCGACCTTGACCGCGTCGCCCAATATCGTGCCGCCCTTCATCCGCCATACATTGATATCGGGTCCATCGCCGCGAGGCTGGAGCACGACCAGATCATCGATGCCATCGCCGTCCACGTCGCCCGCGACCACCTTGGCGAACGCGGGTGCGAATTCCGCAAAGGTGTTACCGCGCAAGCGTCCGGCAAACGCGCCGCCCGAACTCGCGAGTTGCGTCACGGCCATCGCCGAATTCACGGTTTCTATCGCAATCAAACCGGTGTGCTGCGATCCGGCGACGTGAGCCGGCAGAAAGCGCGCATTCGCGCCAAGTCCGCTTGCTTTCATCCAGAGTGCCGGCGTATGCCCGGCCAAACCCTCGCTGGCGATAACCCAAAGGTCGAGCGTGGCGTCGCTGCGTTTTTGCGCGATCATCACGCCGGCGCGGCCGCTGCCATCGAAGTCTCCGGCTACGTATTGCTGTGCGCTGGCAGGCGTCAACGCCGAGGAGGTCTGATACCAGAGACGCGGCGCTTCGAAGCGCGTGCCGGTGCTGCGCATCAGCCAGAAAGCCGTGCCGCCGTTGCGTGGCGCAATCACCATCAGGTCATCGCGACCCGTGCCTTCGAAGTCACCCAGCAGGAAACGCACGCTGTCGAAGCAGAGGGTGTCACCGGCGCACGTGGGTGTGCCGGCATGCGGGTTGAACGGCACCGCGTTCAGATACCACGGCGCGGCGGTCGGCAACCGCGAAAAGCCTGCTACCCATACGTTGAAGCCCGGCCCGTCCCGACGCCGTTGGACATAAACCGTACTGATAGGCTTCTCACCGTCCACGGTCCCTCGAACGTTGCCGTACATTGCGGCGTCCTGGCGCAGGTCGGTCCATTGCGAATGAGGCGTGGGCGCCCATCGCGATTCCGCTGTCAGCGACAAGCAATGGCCGGCCGACAGCACACCGTTATGCCCGGCGAGGCAGTGACCGAGCGGGGTGTACACGAGCCCGAAATCCCACGGCGTCCATTTCTGAGCCGCCTCGTCCTGATTGCACGGCTCTTCGATCAGGTCGCCGCCGCGTTCGGCCACGCACTGCTGCGTGGATTCATCGACGAGTTGCGAGTTGTTCTTCGTTCCCGGCATGGCCGGTACCGGTTGCCAGTGCCAGTCCTGTGTCTTCGCGCCCGAGCAACCGGCGAGTGTCGGCCTGCCGTTCATGCCGGCCGAGGTCAGGCACTGGCTCGAGTACTCGTTCACGAGGTTGCTCGAGCGCGGCCGGAACTCGAGCCCAGCTGCGCTTGAACTCGACTCGGTCCAGTAGCGGCGTGCTACCCAGTTTCCGTCCCACTGATACTCACCGAAGACGTGCTCGCCGTTGTCGTCACCATCGATAGCAAAGTAGGACGCCACGTCATCGCGCTTCATCTGGGTCTCGCCGCCGCTCAGGTTCTTCGGCATGCCGCCGGTGGGATACGTGACGTGATAACCAATCGGAATGTTCCGGTTGAGGCTCTGGGCAACCACGCGCGTGATCCGTGCGGAATAGATGTGATCCGGGTGCTCGATGAACGGCACGGTGTCCGGGTTGAGCGTATAGATCAAGGTCGCGGGAGCGAGGATCTGCTTGAGCGTGGCGACCGTCTCCGCGCGGTCATAGTGCGTGGCATTGGAGCCGTCGTTGTTGATGGGATAAGTGCTGATGGTCTCGCCCTGGTCCCACATCAGGCCCAACGGCACCTTGCCACCGCGTACCGCACCACCCGGCATCCGCAGTTCCAGCAGGGTCACCCTCGGCTGCTGTTTCAGCACCATCTGGTGCACGGGTTTGCCGGCGAACACGACGGTGGATTCGATCCAGTCATCCGCTACGCCCGCCATGCGCGCATAAGCGAGACGCGTGCCTTTTTCGCGCAGCTTCACGTAGTCGAAATTCGCACCATTAGCACCACCAATCAAGTGCACGGTCGTGACGCACCAGCCCGCCTGAAGCTTGTCGCTGATGCCCGGATTGACGAAAAGCAGGTCGTCGTCTAGGTGAGCAACGACAGTGACGAGCGTGCCGGCATGGCAATCGGCCGCATGTGCGCTGACTGGCGTGAACAGCGTGCCCACCCCGACGATCAATAGCAATAGCGCAGCAGCCGATGCCCGTATCCGACGGCGTATTCGCATCACAACCCCGTATGAAATTTTTCTTGGCCCATATAATGTGGCCGCCCGATCAGCGCTCACGCGAGCGATGCGGCCTGCGTCCCGGAGACTAGCGCAAAGACTTGCCATGCCGCGAACGCCGTAATGAAAATGGCGCCGGCAAGCGCCAGGCCGAAACGAATCCGGTCGACTTTCTGCCGCCTGAAAACAGCCGCGTTCGATACCATCCGGTTCACGGATAAGCTCGTCATCCCGATCGCCAGCACCGTGCAAGCGACGCCTGCTCCCATGGCCAACGACGCGAGTACTCCGACGATAAATACGTGGTTGGCGAGGGCCGCAATCAACACGAAGATCGCGCCCACGCACGGACGTACACCGACTGCCATGCCCGTCAGGAATATCCGGCTGCGAGCCCGCGATGTTCCGCGTTCGACGTCGGTTCTAGCCCAGCGTGCCCGCGAACGCCGTTGAGCGAAGCTCGCACCGAGATACCGGGCTTCGTCCAGATCGCCCGAAGCACTTCCTTCTGATATCAGGCTCGTGCGTTTCTTTGGAATAAGCGCCACGCGATCCGTGTCGCAACAATCGCGCCGCGTCGCAACGGCCCATAACGACCAGACACCCACGCAGAGCAACGCAACGTAACTCGCCAGTTCAAGACTCGACGCCCGCGTCAATATGTCGGGCAGTCCTTCGCGGGAGAGCCACGCCGCGCCACCGACAAGAATAATCGCGGACAAGGACTGGACCAGCGCGCTCCATCCGCTCAGCAGCGCGGCATCCACGAAACGTGCCCGGCGCGACGCCAGATACGCACTCACCACGATCTTGCCGTGCCCGGGTCCAAGCGCATGCAACACCCCGTACGCGAACGAACACAGCACGATGATCCAGGTGGTGAACAGGCCGGATCCATCGCGCTGGTTCGCGAGCGCCTCCTGCAACTTTTCGTTCAACCTGCTTTGCAAGTGGATGCTGGCAGTGACGGCATCGCGGACGATCGAGGGCATGGCTGCCGGCGTGGGCCGAGGCGCATCGGTGGTGTTGGCCGCGCTCGGCGCACCCGTCGACGTACGCCCGAAGACGTCCGTGGTTTGAGCGATAACACCAGGCGTCACAAGCGTCAGGATAGCCGCGAGGCACAAGCCAATCATCGTTCGATGTCCACCACCGCGCCGGTTACCGAAGCAGGTCAGCACGATAATCTGCTCGCTTGAGGAAAGATGGAACCACCGAAAATAGGGTGATCGTGATCCTCGAACGCCGCCGCCTTGCAGTTACCCGGCGAGCCCGCACTGAGCGTCAATACGGGCTGCGCCGCACTTTCAAAGTCGACGAAAAATGTATCGTCCCAGACACCGAGCGTCACTCGCTCACGCTTGAAGTCCACTGGTTTTACGAGCGGCAAAAGAAACCGGTACACAACATGACCTTGTTCGATGCTGACGCTGAAGTTGCGCGCTTCGCCCACGGCGACCGCCTTGCCATCGACAAAAACGTGGGTGAAGTAATCTGAGCTCTTGAGCAATGAGAACGCCTGTGCCTTGAACGTCGCCGTGTAGTCGGCATTGAGCGGGCCGGACTTGGGCATGTGGGAAAAATCGCCGACCAACGAAAACGGAAAACCTTTCGAAAAAATCCAGGTCTGCTGCATGGCCACCAGCTGCGTGCCCTGGGTCTGGGCGACCATCGAATAGTTGATCCACACGTGCGGATGCGCCTGGGTCAGAGCGGGACGGGCGGCAAGCAGGAGCCCACAGCATGCGGGCAGCAGGAAGCGACTTAACCCGCGACGTAACCCGCGACGCAACCCCCGCACGAGAACGAGCAGGAATGTCACGGACGGTCTGACTGAAGGCCGCAGGCGGGGTGAAGCGTCAGCCTTGGTTTGCAGAAGCGTCCGCGCGGTCCAGGCAAGACACAGTGTCATGTAATGAACGCAAAACCGGCCTCGTTTCAGAAAGCTCATCTGCATGTCGCCCTCGTCGCGACCAACCTCCAATACGAGCCCGTTTTATAACACGGCTCTTTTCTAATGCCCAGAACGTGCGGCAATGGCGTCAGGCCTTGCAACACCGTCATCAAGAAACCTTGCTCTTCCAAATCAACTTGCGGCACGATGCGTCAATGACACCTTCATTTTTATCGCAGTATTGGATGCAACATCGTTCGGGGACGCACAATGCGCTTTAAGTTGTTAAGGGGCGTGTTGCCGCTTGGCCGCGGTGCTGCACTCCGCGATCTCCTGGCCGGCGTGACCCTTGCGTCAATGGATATCCCGCAAGTGCTGGGTTATGCCCGTATAGCGGGAATGCCGGCCGTGACCGGTCTTTACACGGCGTTTTTGCCGCTGCTCGCCTTCGCTCTGTTCGGCGCGTCCCGCCATCTGGTCGTGGCCGCAGACTCCGCAACGGCGACTATTTTTGCAAGCCACCTGTCGACCATGGCCACGGTCGGAAGCGCGCAATACATGGCGCTTGCAGGGGTCGTTGCGCTGCTGACGGCCGGGTTGCTGCTGATTGCCCGGATCTTCAAGCTCGGTTTCCTGGCCGACTTCCTGTCGCGCACTGTCTTGCTCGGTTTCCTGGCCGGCGTCGGCATTCAGGTCGGCGTCGCGATGCTGGGCGACATGCTTGGCGTGTCCCCAGGGTCGTCGCGGACACTGGGACAGATCGAATCGATAGCGCTCAGTCTTGCTCGCGTTTCGCTGCCAACGCTGGGTATATCGGCCGCAGTCGTGACCTGTATTCTCGTTTTCAAGCGCTTGCTACCGCGTCTTCCGGTCGCCATGTTCGCCGTGATTGGCGGCATTGCGGCAAGTTATGTCTACGACTTCGCCGGGCATGGCATCTCGGTCGTGGGGCCCGTTGCCGGCGGACTGCCCGCACTAGGCTTCCCCCTTGCCACCTGGCAACAGACACTGGACCTGTTGCCCGTGGCCGCCTCGTGCTTCGTGATGATCATCGCGCAAAGCGTCGCGGCGGGCCGCGTGTTTGCGGAGCGTTATAACGAACCCGTGGACGCCGATGCGGACATTCTGGGAATAGCAGCAGCGAACGCGGTGGCGGCCGTGAGCGGCGCGTTCGTGGTCAACGGCAGTCCGACCCAGACCGCCATGGCCGATCGCGCCGGCGCACGCAGCCAGTTCGCGCAAGTGGTGTTTGCGGTTGTGGTCGGTGTGGTGTTGCTGTTCTTCAGCAAGTGGCTGCAGTATCTTCCGCACTGCGTGCTGGCGGCCATTGTGTTCACGATCGCGATCGGGCTGATCGACGTGAAGAGTCTGTACGCCATCCGTCGTGAGAGCCCCGGAGAACTCACGCTGGCGCTCGTCACGGCCCTGGCGGTGGTGGTGATCGGCGTTGAGGACGGAATACTGCTGGCGGTTGCGTTGTCGTTGCTGCGCCATGTGCGTCATAGCTATCATCCGCATACCATGATGCTTGCGCCCACGCCGGCGGCCGGGGGGCGCTGGGTACCGGTGCCTGCCACGCCGGGCGCCGAAACTGCTCCTGGATTGATTGTTTATCGCTTTGGCGCCGACCTGTTTTTCGCGAACGATCATTTTTTCGTCGACGACGTGCGCCGCCTGCTCGATCGCGCACCCACGACTATTCACTGGTTCATCGTCGACGCGGGCGCGATCACGGACCTCGACTATTCGGCGGCCCGCACGCTCGCTGAATTCTGCGAGAGTCTGAAGCAGCGCGGCGTCAACGTGCTGTTTGCGCGCGTCAACCAGTATCTGCGAGCCGATATGGACCGACACGGAATCACCGCGGTGCTGGGAGAATCGCACATCCTGGAGACGCTGCATCAGGCGCTTGTAGCGGCCGGATTCGATCCGTCGGCAGTATCGAGCGCTCATTGAATACGCATTGAACATGCCCCGGGCGGGGCATGAAACAGCGTCGCCTGGAACAACGCCGATTGCGGGTCTGCCAGTTCACCAGATTGATGTGATGGCCGCGTCGAACAGCAATCGCCAATCATTGTCCGGATCGGGACGCGGCATAAATCTGAGCGGGATCATTTGCCGGGGGGCGCGAAAAAACGCTCCAGAATGGTGCAATTTATCCAGTCGATAAACCCCGATGGATCGCGACAGCCAAAAGACAAGCCGTTAAGCAATCTTTGTTCCGCGACTTCAACGCGTGACTACCAGTACCAGAAAACAACATTTGATTATGTACGTGGTATTGAACTAGTTCTTTTTTTGGACTAGATTAACTTCGGCTCGCGTTCTCCACGAAAGTTGTTGCCAAACATTTTCAGTGCGAGCTTGAGACCGTGAGCTTGCTTGCGGTCTCTCTCCATTACAGTGCCTTGACGTTCGTTTTTCGTTTTGTTTATTTCCAATCTCTTTAGGCATACCAATCAAAATAATTTTCTCTCATTCGGATGGCCGGATTATTTCCAAATACGGTATAAACCGAATGCCTTTCCCGTGTCTTAGCGTGGAGAAAGAAATGAAGAAGAGTTCTCTAAGCGTGATCTCATTGGCGCTCCTTGGCGTAGCAGGTGGCGTACAGGCGCAGTCCAGCGTTACCTTGTACGGAACAATCGATGCGGGCGTCGGTTACGTAAAAACCAGTGACGGCGGCCGGTGGGGTTTTATCGATGGGACGTTGTCGGGTGACCGCTGGGGCTTGAAGGGTTCGGAAGATCTCGGTGGCGGTATCAAGGCGATCTTCGATTTGGAGAATGGCTTTGATATTGGCACGGGCCAGTTAGGCCAGGGCGGTCGCGAATTCGGGCGTCAGGCGTTTGTGGGCCTGTCGGGTGACAGTTGGGGCACGGTGACGCTTGGCCGGCAATACGATCCGCTTGTTGACATGGTTCAGCCGCTCACCGGCGACAATTATTTTGGGAGTATTTTCGCGACCCCGGGTGACGTGGACAACTATGACAATAGCTTGCGCGTATCCAATGCCGTGAAGTACGTCTCGCCCAATTATTCGGGCTTGCAGTTCGAAGGGCTGTACGCTTTCAGCGGTCTGGCCGGCCGCACTGGGCAGGGGTACACCTACAGCGGTGCGCTCACCTACAACAACGGTCCCCTCGGTATCGCGGCCGGTTATTTCCTCGCCACGAACCCCAGCCCGACTGCGGGAGCATTCCGTGCCGGATGGGATCCGACCTCATCGTCGGACGCAATCTTCGATGGTGCAATCAACAGCGGCTACGTGACAGCAAAATCACTGGGCATTGCGCGTGCGGCCATTCAGTACGCGCTCGGTCCTTTCACGGTCGGCGGTTCATACAGCAATGCGCAATATAAAAACGATGGTGATTCAACCTTCACGAGCACCGAGAAGTACAACATTGGCAATGCGTTCCTCAACTACCAGGCAACCCCGGCCATGCTGTTTGCCGTAGGTTACTCGTATGAGAAGGCGAGTGGTAACACGTCGGCCACCTATAACCAGGCGAGCCTTGGGGCGGATTATTCGCTGTCGAAGCGTACCGATCTTTACGCGGTTGGCGCGTACCAGCATGCCAGTGGGACTCAGCTCAATCCGGACGGCACGACGTCGGCGGCGCAGGCGTCAATCGGCTCGTATGGCTTCAATGGCACGGCGAGCCAGGAAATGTTTATCCTAGGCATGCGTCATAAGTTCTGAGGATGGGAACCGTTTAAACATGCGGCATGCGTGGCCGATGCCGCATGTTCAGAAACGGTAGCCTATGCCGGCGAGAAACACGTCGCTATCTTTGTTGTAGCCCGTCAGCACGCGATTCCAAGAGGCGCGGACGAGCCAGTGTCTCGCGAACTGATAGCTTGCCGTCATTGTGACGAGCGCGGAGACCTTGTCGGCCGTATTCGTGCCGCCCGGGATTTTATAGGTATCGATGGCAACATACGGCCCGGCACCCACTGCGAGCCGGAGCCGCTCGTCGAAAAATCCGCGGCTGGCCCATAACTCGGTCGCCACGCCGTTGCGCCGGGTGAGCGCGGTCGGTCCCTCATCCAGCCATGTCACGGTAGCGTCGACATAAGACCCGAAGCCATGGCGATACTCAACGCTCTTCGCAAACGCGCCCGGCGAATGCAGGCTGTTCACTTCGGTTTTTCCTGCGAGTACGGTGAGTTCGTTCCGGCTACCCGAGCCTTGTGCAAGATAGTCCGGGATGCTGCCGGAATGATTGGTTGCGCCGAGTTGATAGCCAACGCTCAGCATTGCACTGGTTGTGTCGATGCTATGGAATGTATCTATCCGGTTCACCCGCGCTTGATAAAACCACGGTGTGCGCGTGTACCACGTTGCGGTGAGGCTATAGATCAAGGCCCAACCATGCACATCGGCGTAACGCCTGCCTTCGTCGGAAGCTGTTGTATCGAAATAATTGTATCCACCCACGCCGCCCGCCAGCGCCAGCCGATCATTAAAGAACCAGATCCGCCGCCAGTATTGGAGCGCGAAACCATCCCGGTGATGATTCGTGTAATGTCCTTCGTTTATCCACGAGTAGCTGAGCGCGTTGTTCGCGTCCAGCGCCTGTAGATAGGTGAAACTCCACGAGTAGGTCGACTCGCTTGGCGCGTTGGCACGGCCTGTACCGGCCGACACGGAGAATTCCTGCGCGTCCGACGGCACGGCCCAAAGCAGCCCGAACGCGAACAGCACCGCTGACACGCAGCTGCTTATCGGCTTCTTTGGTCGTATTGCAGTCGATAAAAGTGTCATGCGAGAGAGAAGCGCCGAACCGTATCGTGCGATCAATGGGTAGGCGGATTCTAACGACTGAACTTTCTATCCGACCTGTTTTGTCACGGTCGGTAACCATTGCGCATTTCAGATCGAATTCCCATTGCGTGGAAGACTTTGAAACTTTTCAGGCCGGCTTAGGCGTTCTTTGACCGATGGATACTTGATGGCGAAAAGGCATGGGTGAGCGACAGACGGCAGTGACCACATGCAGCATCATTGCTCGATGTGGTCATCTGACTTGAGTGACGGATTGCCGGTCTGAATTGAGATCGACTTGATCATATATCAAGGTATCCTGAACATGATCGGCCTGAGAGAACTTGACCAGCTTCATCAGCCCCGCTGCCTTGGTCGACATCGATCGTCGATCGCTGATTACTGGCAGGCGCAAGCCCCGATCCACATCGCCCGCGCAGCACTCAATGGTTGATTGTCTCTAGCGCCAGTCCTCTGGTGGAGGGTCCAAGCAGGATCATGCAGATTCCCACGAGCATGGACATGGCGATAAAGACCGCGACCCCGGCCACACCATACCCCTGCAACAGGATGCCGATCGCGAGCCCTGCGAAGGCTGCGGAAATCCGGCTCCAGGAATAGACAAAGCCGATCGCGCGGGCGCGCACGCGGGTCGGATAGAGTTCGGCCTGATAGCCGTGGTAGGCATAGGACATGATGTTCGAGGCCAGTGTGAACACTACGCCGAGCCCGATCAGAAGCCATGGAGCGGAGACCTGGGAAAATATCGCGATGACGATGCCCATCGTGATGAGGCCGCCGCAGATCTGCGTTTTCCGTTCTATCTTGTCAGCGAACAACATACCCAGCAGCGGACCGAAGGGGTTGGCAATCGCAATGACGAACGCATATCCCAGGCTCGCCGTGACATGGATGCCGCGATGGATCAGCAGGGTCGGTACCCACGCAGCGAAGCCATAGAAGCCGATCACCTGGGCCATGTTGAAGATCGACAGAATGATCGTCCGGCGCCGGTAACCCGGCGCGAAGATTTCCTTGAGCGAGCCGCGTCCTTCTTTCTCGGGCGCGACTGCTTGCGGCGGCGGCAGGCTAATGCCTTTCTCGGCGGCGACCCGGCGTTCGATGTCCGCAACGATAGCCTCAGCTTCATCGATCCGGCCATGACGCGCGAGCCAACGGGGGCTTTCCGGAATATGGCGACGCAAGATCCAGACGACCACGGCGCCAACCGACCCGATCAGGATCACCACTCGCCAATAGTCGAGGCCAAGCGGCTGCGTCCCGTTCAGCGCATAGGCAAGAAATGCAACCACCGGCACGACGGCGAAGGTGATGAACTGGTTCATCGCGTATGCGCGGCCGCGCTCCTGGCTGGGAATTAGCTCGGAGATGTACGTGTCGATCGTGACCAGCTCGACGCCAATTCCGATGCCCGCGATAAAGCGCCAGATATCGAGTGCGAATCCGGAGTGCTGGAATGCCATGATCACCGTGCAGACCATGTACCAAAGTAGTGAGTACGTGAAGATCAGGCGCCGTCCAAACCGGTCCGCCACGTAACCCAGCACCAGCGTTCCGACCCACAGTCCCGCAAAGGTGGCAAAGACGAAGGTGCCGAAACCCGCCACCGCGAGGGGCTGGAGGGCCGCGAAGAAGCCTAGCGACTCCGGCTTGAATAACCCGGACTGAACCATGCCCGGTGCGACGTAGCCCGTGAAGAAGAGGTCATAGAACTCGAACACACCACCAAGCGAAATCAGGATCACCATGGTCCAGACAGTACGCGAGGGTGGCAGCCGATCAAGCCGTGCCGCAATTTCCGCTGCTTTCTCGCTGGACATGCAAGCCTCTTATTTTTCGAAAGAACTGTAAAGTCGATCTCCGCGCCCGCCGCTTCTTGTCGCGCAAGCTCAATATGTCGCCATGCAAGGGAGCTTTGAAAATCAAATCAAAATGATGCAACCGGCGATCTCACCGCCGCGGGACCCTCTGCAATCTCGCACATCATCGCGATATTCAGCAATGCGGGGGAATACCAACGCATCGCTGGCGATTGACTGAGATTAACGGCGTTGCGCTTTGGTGCTGCGCTTCTATATCGAGTCTCGATTCAAAGACGAGCGTGGTCGCGTCGGACGCGGATTGATTCAATGCCCGGAGACGGCTGTGCTGGCGCGAGTTCCTTAGCGAGTTCTTTAGCCAAGGATATGAACGCCAAGGTTCTCGCTAGCCGCTAAGCTGCGTTGCCGTGGAGGCATAGACCAAGCGTCGCTTCGCCAAGAGCGCGCTTAGCGTAAAGCTCTTTTGTGACAGCGCAATGGTCGCTTGAGCGGTAGCGAGAAGCGAATGGGCGAGGGCAGGCATTGCCATTCCGGCACTGCGCTCAAACTGCGCGACCTTCGCGATGACGCCGCTAACCTAAGGACTTCCGCGCTTGTCAGATCATGCCTGTGCGAGCATCATCTAGCCTGAATTTGTCCAGGTACTGGACCGTGCGGGGCAGTAGGGCGAGTGGCCCTATCAACTGCTTGCAGGAACGGGCCAGTTTGAGTTTTCTCGCCTTGATGAAGTGAGCGCAAACAGCCTTGCTCGGCTTGGCGATATCGACAGGAGATAATCAAATGGGTGTTTCAATCTCGCGACGGGCTCTCATGGTTCTCGTCGGCGCCATGTGTGCAGGGGCAATGACGTTTGCACAGGCAGCGCCGGTCTCATTTACCGTGCCGCTCACCGGCGCGCAGCAAGTGCCGCCTGTCCAGACCTCGGGTACCGGCAGCGCCAACATCTCTTACGATCCCGATACGCGGGTCGTCACGTGGGCCATCACCTTTAGCGGCCTGTCCGGCGACGCCACCATGGCGCATTTCCATGGTCCCGCCGCGTCCGGCAAGAACGCGCCCGTGAAAGTCTGGCTGTCCGAGAAAGGGGCCGCTGTCACTAGCCCTGTCAACGGCACTGCCACGCTGTCCCCGGCGGACGCACAAGAGTTCGTTGCGGGTCAGATGTACATCAATGTGCATACCAAGGATCATCCCGCCGGCGAAATCCGCGGTCAGGTGTTACCGCCCAAGGCAAACTGAGCTCGGCCTGCATCGCGCTTAGAGATACATCGCGAGAAGCGTTGTTGCCACGGCGCTGACAATCAGCAAAAGCAGCGCCAGCATGGCTGATGCCGGCCGTGGCGGGTTGATGCGCGCGGGCAGAAGCTTGCGTCCGGTAAGCATGGGGCGCAGCAGGTTGTGGCCCTTGGCTATCGCGTATAACGCGATAGCCAGCAGGTGCAGGGCCACGGCCGCCAGCAAAGCGTCCCAGAGGATTGTGTGCAGCGCCGTGATGGCGTTGGCGGCCCACGCGGGAACCCATTGGGTCAAAGGCCCGTCGTCCGCCACATCGTTGTTGACGTAAAGCCCGCTCAGTGTCTCGCCCAGCAGCAAGGCCAGCAGCAGCAGGACCATCCACCCGCCGGCGGGGTTATGGCCCACCTGCAGGTCGGCTTCGCGGTGGAATACGTGGCGCAGATGGCGCCACGCGGCGGCGGGTGCGCGCAGAAAGCCATGAAACCGCGCGGTCTCGCTGCCGAAGAAACCCCATAGCAAGCGGAACAGCACCAGCGCCAGCAGCGCCTCGCCAATCCGGACGTGCCAGTCCATCCAGTTCAGCTTCGCGGTCGCATAGGCGGCCGCCACCAGCACGACGACCAGCCAGTGAAACAACCTCGTTGGCACGTCCCAGACAAGCACCGGGCGAGTTGCTTGCTTCTGCGAGTTGACGGGTTCATCAGCGTCCATATTGACTGTGTTGGTTACGGTCGCAATGAACGCAGCGGCAGATCAAACCGAACGCCACTCAACGCAGCGCGCCGTCGGTTTCATGTGCGGCGCCGCTTGCCACGCGCGGTTGCGTAAGCGCACTGACGACCACGAACACGATGATATTCAACGCCAGCGCGAGGAAACCGATATTGATGTCCTTCGCCGCGTCGGGGAGGAACGGAAACATCTGTCCGATGCCCAGATGCATCGTCGTGGTCACCACGACAACGGCCACGCCTGCGATGATCCCGCCCATTGCACCCTGTTTCGTCGCACGGCTTCGATGCATCAGGCTGGCGATCAAGGCGGGAAACAGTTGGGTCACGAAGCTATAGCCCATCAGCAGCAGCGAGACGATCGTGTTGCCGCCCTGCAGCGTGAACCAGATGGCGACGAGGGCCACGACAGGCACGAGCCAGCGTGCAAGCCGGCCGACAAACGCATCGGATGCCTGACGGTTCATCGCGCCTCGATATACGTCGTTTGCAAGCAGGGTCGCCGCCGAGGTAAGGATCATCGAACCGGGAACGAGCGCCGTCAGCACGCCGGCGGCGCCGATCACACCGACGATCCAGGGATCGAAACTCTGGATGGACAGACGGAACAACGACAGGTCGATGTCACCGCCTTTCAGGCCCGGCACCTTGAGCGTGGCCGCGAATCCCACGAAGAACACGAACAGCAGGATCAATTGATAGACAGGCAGGATGATCGCGTTGCGCCGGAAGATCCGTTCATCGCGAGCCGTATATACAGAACCAAATGTATGCGGCCACATGAAGAAGCCAAGCGCCGTCAGCAGCACCGTGGACTGGAACCACGCCACGCTCGATCCCTTCGCCGGGAAGGTGAGGAAGCCGGGTTTCGCGGCATCGATCGCATGGAACATCGGGCCGATGCCGCCGTAAAGGTGATAGGGCAGGTAGATGCCCAGCACCAGCACGACGCTCAGGATCAGGACGTCCTTCACGACAGAATTCCACGCCGAGCCCCGTACGCCCGACAGGATGACGTAAGCGGTGACGACAAGCGCGCCGATCCAGACGGCGACGGTCGGCGATATCACGCCATACGATGTCGTCGCCACGATGATGCCAAGGCCCTTGAGCTGCAGTACGAGATAGGGGATCAGCGCGACCACGCCGACCACCGCGACCAGCACGCCGAGCGCGGGGCTGTCGTATTTGCGCGCGAAGTAATGGGGTTGGGAGACGAGCCGATGTTTTTTCGCGTAGCGCCAGATCGGCGGCAGCATCCAGTACGAGAGGATGTAGGCGAGGGTTCCGTAAGCGAGAATGTAGTAGACCGGCGCGCCCTTGCCATAGGCGAAGCCGCTGCCGCCCAGGAAAGTGAAGGTTGTGTAGATTTCTCCGGCCATCAGGAGGAATACGAACGCCGTGCCGAAGCTGCGGCCGCCGACAGTCCATTGCTCGAGATTCATGTCGTGACCGCGCCGTGCACGCACGCCCAGATAGAGCGCCAGCACGGTCACCGCAATGATGATGAGTAGGGCGCTGCTCATGAGCGGGCCTCCCCGGCTTCGTTGACGGCGTGGCGGTTGGCCGGATCCAGCCGATAGATGATCCCCATGATGATCGCGCTCAACACGATCCAGATCACGATCCACGCGAGCACGAACGGCATGCCGAGGATGAGCGGATCAACCTGATTGACGAATGGAATGCCGATGAGAATGCCGATGAACGGCAGCGCCGCCATAATTCGAAAAAGCATGACGAATACCCCCTAAGCTGCGTAGCCTTTGTCGCGGACCTGCTTTTGTCTCGCTGACTCTATGCTTTATTCGTTGATTCGGCAAAGTCGGTCAAAAAAACGCCCACGCGCCAGTCGGCCTTGGGCACCATTCTTGACGCCTCATTCGATCTTGCACCAACTTTGTGATTTGTCCGTTTCCCTCAAGAACGATGGCCGGATGCCGTAATGTTCTTGTGGGAATGGCATGCAGCCGCTGTGAATCAGCGTCGGTATCGTCCCACGAGATTATTTTCGCCGGCACTGGCCACTCCAGGACAAACGAAGAAGTGCAGGCGGACCGCCATGAAAATCAAAACTCTCACGACCATTGCCACGGCCACGCTGAGCGTTCTGTTGCTGCTGCTTCTATTTATCCTGTACCAGATCCTCGACGTCGAGCACGACACAATCCGCGGCCAGGAAAGGCGATTCGAGTCGTTCAAGCTGGCGGATGAATTGCGGCAAAGCTCCGACGACCTGACGCGCATGGCAAGCACGTATATTTCAACGGGAAACCGGCTCTACGAAAGTCAGTACTTCGAGATCCTCGATATCCGCAATGGGAAAAGACCCCGGCCGGCCGACTACACCAGCACTTATTGGTGGCTGCCTCATGACCCGCACCTTCCGGGAGCACGAGCGGTGCCGCTCAAGGAACTCATGCGCCGCGCCGGTTTCACCGCACACGAATTCGATTTGCTTCAACAATCCCAGTCGCGCTCGGACAAACTCGTCAACATGGAGAAAGAGGCCTTCGCAGCCATGGAGGGTCAGTTCATGGATTCCGCCGGCAACCTGACGATCAGGCGGACGCCAGATCCGGGCTATGCGCGTTCGCTCCTTTATGGCGAGTCGTACCAGGTCGAAAAGGCGAGCATCATGGCGCCAATCCAGACTTTTCTGGCCGCTGTGGACGCGCGTACCGCCAACGCACTGCAAAACCTGGAGCGACGTCAGCTGATGTATGTACGCCTGGCGCTTTTTGTCGTGAGCGCTGCTGTTATTGGCATGGTTTCATTCGGATTTTATATTCGCAGGCGAATCGTCAATCCGGTCTATCAACTGGTCGGGAATATGGAACATGTCACCACGGGCAAATACGGCGTGCGCAACCGGGAGACAGGTAATGACGAGCTGTCCATACTGGCAAGGGGATTCAATGGCATGGCCGCAGCAGTCGAGCGCCACACGGCGACGCTGGCGGCGGCCAACCTTGAGATGGCGGCGACTCACAAGAAAATCGCTGACTCCATCGATTATGCAGGCCTGATACAGACTGCCGTTTTGCCGCATCGGCAGCTCGCCCGCTTTTTTGGTGCGAACTATTTCGTGCTCTGGAAACCGCGCGATGTAGTGGGGGGTGACTTTTATGTTTTCCATCAGGATGGTGATAATTTCCTGATAGGGGTCGTGGATTGCGCGGGTCATGGCGTACCCGGCGCACTCATGACGATGCTGGCTCACGCCGCGATCAGTCACGCCATTGCGGAAGTGGGGCTGCATGATCCGGCCGCCATCCTGGGCCGTACCGATACGGCGCTGCGCGCCATGTTGAGCGCTTCACATCTCGACAGCGCGCTGGCAACGCATGCGGACGCCGCGCTCATCTATGTCGATCGTGCGGCGGGGCATATGGCCTTTTCGGGTGCAAAAATGTCGCTCTATATCTGCGATGACGGCCGGGTCGAAGAGATCAAGGGAGCCCGGCGTCCACTGGCTCACAAGCGCATGGGTGAGTTCGCCAATACAGGGCTTTCGCTCAAGGCGGGGCGTACTTACTATCTCGTGACCGATGGTTATCTGGACCAGGCTGGCGGGGTCGACGGTTTTTGCTTTGGCAACGAACGCTTCAAGCAGGCGCTGGTGGCCCATGCGGACCTTCCCCTGACAGAGCAACCCGATGCGTTCGCCGATACCCTTGCCCGCTACCAGGGCAACCAGTCGCAACGCGACGACATAACCATAGTGTCGTTCCGTCCAATATGACTACATCCACCTACGCCGGGGCCTCCATGTACTCCCCAGATCTTTACGCGTTGCGCGAGAACTTTGATCGTGAGCGCATCATGCTGTGCTTCAACGGGCCGATTTCACGCAGCCTGATCGAGGAGATCGGCAATGCGTTGAAGAACTACCTGGCGGCGGACCAGGCGCTCCCGGCTGCGGCCATGGATGTTTTCGCAGCTTATATTGAAATGACCCAGAATATCCGGCACTACGTGGCACGCCACGGCTACGCAGAGGCGGAAACCGCCGCCACCGTGGTGATCTCGCGCGACGAGAGCGGCCGCTATATTGTCTCGGCGGGCAATCTGGTCGAGGTGGGCGACGGACACGCAGTGATGAGCCGTATCAACGCGCTTGCCACGCTGGATAAAGCCGCACTGAAAGCTGTTTACAAGGAACAACTGCGCAAGCCGAGAGACCCGGCGCTTACTGGCGGGGCCGGTCTGGGCTTATTGGAAATCGCAAGAAAGGCTAGCGAGCCGCTCCAGGCTGCTCTGATTGAGCATGGCGACGATCGCGCGTTCTTTAGCCTGCGCGCGGTAATCTGAATACTATCGGGCACCGAATCGTGAAGAATATCAATGTTCCCGCAAGCCAGTCCACTCCGGCCATACAGGCCGACTGGCAGGCAGGCGTACTGAAGATGCAAGGGGATTCTTATCCGGAGAATGCGTTCGAGCTATTCGGCGAAATCATCCAGTGGGTCGAGGATTACCTGGCCCATTCTGCCGACTCGCTTCGCCTGGAATTGCAACTGCTCTATCTCAACACCAGCAGCATCAAGGCGATGATGGACATCTTCGACCTGCTGGAAGACGCGCACGTGAAAGGAAGCGCTGTCTCGGTCAAATGGCACTATGACAAGCGCAACGAACGGCTTGCCGAACTGGCAGAGGAGTTCAAGGAAGACTGCACTTTCCCGTTCCTGATCGTTAGTCATGAATAAGACGGACGGCGTGATCAAACGTCATCATCTTGCGTTGGAGGAGCGGGTCCAGTCGCTCCTGGCGAAGTCTGCCGATACGCCGTCCGACCTGAGCGAAATGCTCGCGCAACTCTGGCAGCACTACGGCGAGCAGCTTACTCGGCTCGAGCGGATCACAAGGGTGTCGGACGCTTATCAAAGCGTGGCACGGGAACAGGACAACGGACTCGTCGCGCGTTTTGAAAAGCAACTGCGCCAATTGCAAAAGGTCGCCCGGATTTCCGACCGGTATCAGCAAATGATGGTCGAGCTGAATCTGGCGCTGAAAGAGGCGTCCACGCACGATCCACTCACGGGCCTGCCGAACCGGCGGCTGTTAATGGAAAGGCTCAAGGGAGAAGTCGAGCGCGCTAACCGGCATCGTGAGCCGTTCGTGCTGGCCATCGTCGATGTGGACCATTTCAAGCAAGTCAATGATACGTACGGCCATGAAGCCGGTGACGCCGTACTGCAAGAGGTCGCTCACTTCATGAAGAGCCAGATGCGCGAGTACGACGTGTGCGGCCGGTGGGGAGGAGAGGAGTTCCTGGTGTTGCTGCCAAAATCTACGCAAGACAGTGCGTTGGGCGTGATCGGCAGAATCTGCCAAGGGATTCCAGATCATTCCATGAACGTCGAGGGACGGGCTGTTTCCATCACCGTTAGCATCGGGGTAGCCGAACATCGCGCCGGGGAGGAATGGGAGGACACACTCCAGCGTGCGGATGCCCTTTTGCTAAAGGCCAAACGCGAAGGGCGTAATCGGGCTCTGTCGCAATAAGAAAATTTCGTTCGTCGCATCAGGCGTAAGTCACTCAGGCTTGATACCCGTGCCTGCCAGGCTACCCGTCGGGCTAACCGCTTCCGTGACATCGATCATCGCCGCATCAGCCAGCAACCTCGATAGCGTCGATCGGCACGCTTCGAACGTCATGGCATAGTTCGTAAGCGATGTCGGGTTTGAATTCAGATTGACCCATACATAGATAGGGCTGCGGTTCCGGCCGGGCAGTTGCGGTCATACGTCCGGCGCGTCTTTGAAGGCATTTGACCGTCGCTTATCGCTTGAACAGCAGGCCTGCGCGAATGCCCGCTTCTACAGCAGGACGGACG
This sequence comes from Caballeronia sp. LjRoot31, assembly GCF_964253885.1. Classification (NCBI taxonomy): domain Bacteria; kingdom Pseudomonadati; phylum Pseudomonadota; class Betaproteobacteria; order Burkholderiales; family Burkholderiaceae; genus Caballeronia; species Caballeronia sp. LjRoot31. The sequence goes on along the minus strand of NZ_CAXURX020000002.1, from coordinate 1,415,799 downwards.
ACCTGGGAGTTCTCTGGATATCGCCCGCCTATTCCTGTTCGTCAGGTCTGCCATTGCTGGATTGGTCTGATGAAATCCGCGATCAGTCGTTTATCATGATTGGCTCATATCGTTTGCAGGACCATCGGTAAGTATGATGAACACCCGAAATATTTTGATGATTATTGGAGGGCTCCTGGTCGGTGCAGCAGGGACCACGTACCTGATGTTCCTTCAGGCAGACCACCGTGCAATGGCAGAAGCCACGGCCGCCATGGATGAATCCGCACGCACTCCTGTCGTCGATTCGCTCGCCAGCGATCACGTGACAGAAGGCAGCATCGGCCAGTCGAAGCCATCCGGCGCAATCACGCAAAGCACAGCCATCGCGCAGCCGCCGGTGGTTCCCGCTCCGGCAGTAGCACCCGTGCCTAAGACGGCCGTGCTCCCATCCAGTCCGGCCGCCGCACAAGTCACCGGGCAACCGAGACCGGAGGCACAACCGAAGAAGGCGCCGTCGACGGTAGTCGCGTCGGTGAACGTGCAGGACTCAGGTGCGCCGAAGGTGGTCTCGGCGCAGCGCGGCCAGCATGGACGAGACGGTCTGAATCGTCACGCTATGACGACTCAAGGCGCGACACCGGAAACGGATGAACTGGTCCGGGAATCGGCGAAGCTCGATCCATCGTTGCCTCCGCCGGATATGTCCGCCGCTCGCGCCGCCATGGACCAACGCGGCTCGAAGCCAGGCACGGGCTCAAACCCGGTCGCGGCCGCGATGACGGATCAGTTTGTCAGGAATTCGGCCAGGCTCGACCCTTCGCTGCCGCCGCCCAAGTAACCCACTTCTCCGGCAGCACGTGCGACTGCACCGCGCTGCAGTGCCTGGCGCCAACACTTTCATTCAGAGATGTCGCGCGTCCTCATTGCGACACTCACAATTTTAGAAACGCGCCTGGATCATATGGAAACCGGTGCGCGACTGTCGGTAAACGGAATTACTTAGACTGGCACGCAGTTATCTAGACACGAAAGTACTGAATTGATTGGATTTCCCGGAATTGGTCGTCGTCGCAGAAGTTTCTGCGTGCGGCTGGCCGAGGCGCGGGCGTAGAAGGCCTCAGTCGGCTGACTGCCGACCAGGCGAGGACCACGCAGAAAGCGGTGGTTCGAGATAATGAGAGGCGCTTGACGACCCGGAGCGGCCTTTCAACGTTCTCGGTAGCGGACGGTCGCGACCGATTGGTGCGCGAAGCGTCAATACGAAATTCGAATTGGAACTCCCGCTGAACGATGTGCGCAAGTTCGGAAATTGCGTCGTTATCGCACGCCGTCTAGGTGTATCACGAACCTTTCCGTGCGGGAACCATAGTGCTTCGTGACTTCGGCGTCGGTCATCAATTTGGATGACTTCAGGACTGGACCCGTCAACTCATAGAGTCGATCGGGATCGGGGCCGTACATATACAAATAGCCATCATTGCCGTCAACATGAAACTCCGTCTCACCAAGTTCGCCAGCACCCGCACGCTTTATCGCGCTTTCTAGCCGATGTTCCAGAACGCGAATTTGCGGCCGGTCCCTAGGGTAGTAATCGAAATGAACCATCATTGCCGGTCCCGGTGGCCTCTGCGACTGCTCCGAAGCTGCTGTGCCGCCCGCGAACAAAGCGATGCAGAGAAACGTGGTGAAGGCTCTTATTAACATGGGTACGATATCGCTGGCGAAATGGCGATCAATTGTCGACGACGTAGTCAGTGCCGTCGAGCGTCCTTTCATGGCGGCTTGCGCCTGATACTTGTTGGTGGGGCCCGGCGTACATCAGCCCTTCGGCTTCCTCCATAGCCGCCACTCGCAGCCGACTACTTTTGTAGTCGTTAGAATAGTCTCACAACCCAAAAGCGAGATGAGCGAATGTTGAATGGCAAGACGATTTCAATAATCGCTGCGATGGCGAAAAATCGAGTGATCGGTGCGGCCAACGACATTCCATGGAAGGTGCCCGACATCACGACCTGGCGGCTGCCGTCAAATCCATAAGCCTCACCTGGGGAAGGATAACTGTCTGCGTGAAGTGACTAGCTACCTTATAGCTCGTAAGGGTAAGCGGCCGGGTACCGGCACCGTTCGCCGCAGGGAGTGTCACCACCAACTGGCCGGGGTCAGTCAGAGCCTTCGTATTGAGGCCCCACTGCTTAAATGTTGTCGAACATCGTGTTTGCGGCGCGCCGATCGAAGCACCGGCGAGATCGAGCACCGTTGCTGAAATGCAATTTGAACTATCCGTGGCCGGGAAACAATAGAGTTCGACGAACCGGTCATCGCTGGGATTGAGCCGCGTTTCGCATACGCCGAAACCGGCAACCTTCTGCCGGGCGCCCAAAGGCAGCGGGGCTTTAATAACCCCTGCTGGGGCGTAGGAGCTCAGTTGATAGGTCAGAGACAACCGCCCCGGCGTATCCTTGAATTTCGCGTATACGTCCGGCGGCAGATTGACCGCTTGATAGTTCGACTTGTGGCCATTGCTTGCGCTGTCGAAGGTATCACCCAGGACGTTGCTGACCTGGTTGCGCAGGTAGCGCGGCACGAGCGATACGGCGCCGCGATATAACGGCTTGCCGTCGCCGCTCACGATACTTAGGTCGACGTAATTGATAGTGACTATACGGTCCGGGTCGACCACCACCTTAAGCGGAACGTAGATCACGGGGACCATGTACTGCGGGGCCTTGCCGATCACTTTCGCCTTGGACTGGTCATCGAACGACAGGCGGATCGGGCCGGCCGCCGCCACTTTGCCATCATCAATGACGCGTTGAATCTGATAGCCGGTTGTTCTCGGCGTGAACGTCACCGCGAGCGCACAAATCGCCGCCACGGCGAAGACCCCACGCGAAGTTGCCGTGTTTCGGCGGCCGTATTGTAGGCCGAGAACGAGTGCGGCCGCAAAGACAAGGATAGCCTTGAGCACCAGTTGGAAAGGCCAGTTGTCGAGGTCAGCCGTCTGGTAATTGATCGTTAAGATGCCAGCAGTCCATGTTAGAACGATGGCGAAAACGATGCCTGCGGCCTGATGCCAGCTAGCCGTGATCGTGCCGACGGCTAATGCGGGCAGACCGACGCCGATGAATGTGACGAGAGCTGTATAGGTCGCCGCGCCCATCGCCGGCAGCACATCTAGCCCATGCATCAGGCCGACGCCAAGGTCGAAAACGAAGGTCGGCATTAGGGTCACGAGCGCGGCGAAACCAAGTTTATCTAGCGCGAGGTCGCTTCGACGGATCGGCCGGATCAGCCAGTCGTCATTGTTCGACACAACGGGGTCACTATGTACAACCACAATGATTGCGAAGCCCGCCGCTCCAGCGAACGCCAGATCGATGAACGCGTGCAACACCGCCAATTGCGGTTGCCAGGAGAACATCCCCAGTTGCAGGATCGTCCAGGTCGCCGCGACTTTCAGAGCCATTACTACTGCTACGTACGGCCAATGCAGTTTCAGATCTTTTTTCAAAATATGCAGCCACATATCACCCCCCCTTCATTTGTTCGGCCCGCGCAAACGCGGTGAATATCGACCTTAAGTCCATTGGCTCGGCCTGAACGAATTTGACGTCACCGAATGCGGCGGCGATTTCAGATGCCAGCCGGTCTTCAGTGAACGCCGTATGCACAAAACTCAGGACATTGCCCGAGGTGCCGGGATCGATCCACGCTCCGGGCCAGGTACCGGGAGGACGGACCGTTGATTGCAACGTGACGCGAATCGAGCGGACGCGCGCGTTCAAGACCTCGATCGAATTTTCGAACAACAGGCGGCCCTGGTTGAGAAAACCGACGTCGCTAACGAAACCCTCGATTTCGTTCAGGTCGTGCGATGAGATGAAGATCGTGAGGCCTTCGGCATGGCTCAGCACGCTTTCGATCAGGTCGTCGCGCACCAGCGAGTCCAGGCCGTTGAACGGCTCATCGAGCACTAGCAACTTTGGTTTGAAGGCCAGGGCGGCAACAAGCGCGACCTTGATACGCATACCATGTGAAAGGGCGCGGATTTTACGCTCCATCGGCAGCTTGAACCGCCTCAACATGGCCTTTTCGAGCGCTTCGTCCCAGTTCGAATAGAACGGTCTCAGGTAATTAAGATAAGCACCCACGGTCATTTGCCCTGGAAGCACCTGGCTCTCCGAGACGTAGCCGATCTGGCTAAGGTGGCAGCTTGTGAGTTCACGTGATGGCGTCCCCATCAAGGTGAGATCACCCCGCGTCGGCGTCAAGATGTTCATCATCATCTTAATCGTGGTCGTTTTGCCGGCGCCATTGGCTCCAATCAACGCATAGACGCTCCCCTCCGCGACCGAAAAACTCAGACCGCTGAGCGCCTCGTCCCGGCCGAAGCGCTTCTCGATATTCCGGGCCTCAATGATCATTTTGTATTCCCCTCGCTATATCGATCCGGTTCCAACGCTCAATGATGGCGTCGAGCAATTCCGCCTGCGTCAGGCCGACGCGACGCGCGCCAACCACCAGTGCCTCGACTTCGTGCCCCAGCAACTGCGCCTTTTCGCCCGGACGCGCCTGGGGCGGCTCACAAACGATCGTCCCAATCCCCGGCCGCGCCTCCAGCCAACCTTCGTGGATCAGGTGCTGGATGATCTTGTGGGCCGTGTTTGGGTGAATTTTCAGATCCGCGGCCAGCGCCCTGACCGACGGAAACTCCTGCCCAGGCAGGTACTCGCCGCTGATGAAGGCGCGCTTGGCGGCAAAGACCACGGCGTCGAATATCGACTGACCCGATTGCGGTTTGTAATCGAATAGTGTCATATTCATAATGTGACACATGGTACGCCAAGGCGTCAACGGGCATTCATCTTTGTCAGGGATGTCGTTTTTGGTCTGCTCACAGCGGGCGAGGAGGCGGTCGTGTCTGCTGGCGCCCACGATCAATGTTTCCGACCGATCAGAAGGATGCTTGATCATCCTGCGCATAGCATCGAATCGCACGCGCATCAGATAAGCCAGGTTCTTTTCAGAAGCTAAAACCGGTCGGAGATTGTTCACGATCTTCATCGCGGCGTCGAAGGTCCGCTTGGCCGGGAATTACCGGATAGCGGTCCGCGTCCCGCGTCCCCTGAAGCATTGCTGACGCTCCAGGTGGACTACGCAGTCGTGGCCGTGACGATCGGTTGGTAGTAACCACTGATAGCAGGCGAAAGAACCCGTACGTCATCGAATCCGACCTGCGAGGCAAGAGACGCGACTTCGTCAGGTGTGATAGCCCGATAATGGCCAACGAAATGGCTCGACTGCCAGTCGAGGCTACTCGTTTGTCGAGTGATATATAAGTGAACTGAATAACGACGCTCATCGTGCCAGTCCCATACCTGATGCACGATGCGGCGAAGGCCGTTGTCCACGAACATGGCTGGTCCTATCATGCTTGGGCGTTGAATCAGCAACTCGCCATAGTCCCTTAAGCTAATAAACGTCTTTCCGCCCGTTCGTAGACTCCTTCGCATTGCGGTGAGCGCCTTGGCCACATCCTCGTCGCTATCCAGGTGCGGAATGGCGTTATCGAAAGCGACAACCGCGCCGTACCGTTGCGATTCACACGTCGCAAGCAGCCTCATGTCATCGACCCGGAACTTCACATCAAGCTTTCGCTGGGACGCCTCACGCGAGGCTCGGTCGACTGCCGCCTTCGATATGTCCGTACCTTCCACATCGTAGCCCGCGCGCGCAAGGCCTAACGCCTGAGTGCCAATCCCGCACGCGCAATCAAGAACGGTCCCAAGGACTGCTGGCGTAGGCATAAGTCGCGTCAGGATCGCTCGCTGACGCTCGATTGCCCGTTCCCAATCATCGAAAATCATGTGATAAGAGGACGCCATGTCATCGTAGAAACTTTCTGCGGATAGGCTCATGAGAAACCTGTGAAGGAAACCGTAATCTTGTGCGCGGCCAGTCAGTTAGTTTATGGCGCCTACGGATTTGTGCAGTGAATTCGTCGCGGCGTCGAACGTCTGAAATTGGCGGCACGCAGCCTTTCACAACCGGCGTACGACGGGCCAATCCTACCCTCCGGCCAGTCCACCAAATTTGCGTCACAATCCGACAAGTCCAATCTATTCGGTTCCGCGTCATCTGGCGCGTGACCGAATTCGTTGGCAAGTCTTTGATTTGCAATGGCACTCAGTCTAGCTAATTCCGTTTCCCCGCACTACCTGCTGCTGCGCTCCGCACGCAGTGGCTCGGTATCTTATGCAGGGCTCCTTAGCGAAGTGCCGCCGCCACCGCCTCGTCAATCTGCAGCGCGAAGCGCGCTTCAACATTGGGCACCGTGTAGCCAATTGACAGTTCCAGATACGCGTCGCCTAGCACCAACTGAACGAATGTCGCTGCCCGCAATGCAGCAGTCGATTCGTCAAATCGCTTTCGCAAAATTTTTGCGGCGAAGGCACGCACGACCTTTGCACCATTTTCGTAAAACACCTGGCCAAGTTCCGGAAGACGCTCGGCTTCGGCAACGATGGCGCGGTAAAGCCGCAGATTGTCCAGCGTAATAAGGCTTCGTGCCAGCACCGATCCCAACTCGCGCAACTCGACTTCGGGTGATCCATCGGATTGCTCGTCCTGAGCGCCGGCAAGAAATCCACCCACCTGAGCGCACATCGAGCTCACCAGATCAACGAAGAGCGCCTCCTTCGACTTGAAGTGGCGGTAGACCGTCTGTTTGCCGACGCCGGCGGCCGCGGCGACATCGTCCATCGTTGCAAGGCCGAAACCCTGGCTTAGAAAGACGGTTTTCGCGCCGTCGAGGATGGCGGACCGCTTACGGCGTTGCAGCGGGCTCAGGTCGGGGAGAGAGGTCGTGTTCATGTCAGATAAATAACAGATCATCGAGTAGTTGACAAGACTGGGTAGTCTCGTTTAGATTTGTCGAAACGAGACCGATGAGTCTCGTTCGTGTGACTTATCAACTTCGCAGGCAATCATCGAGGAGAACGCTATGGAACTATTTATTACAGGTGGTACGGGCTACATCGGGCAAGCGGTCGCGCGCAAAGCAATCAGCCTCGGGCATCAAGTGACGACGCTGGTGCGCGAGGAGAACTCGCCGGCCGCCAGCGCGCTGGCACGTCTCGGCGTGAAACTGCATGGCGGCGACTTGCGTGAGCCACAGTCTTTCGCGGCGACTGCCGGTGCCGCTGATGGCGTGGTGCACATGGCGTCGACCAACGATGCTGCCGCTGCCGCTGCCGCTGCTGATGAGGCCGCAGTTGTAGCAATGCTTTCGCATTTGCATCCGGGCGCGGCGTTTGTCTACACGTCGGGCACCTGGGTCTACGGCAATACGGAGGGAGAGGCCGCGACTGAAGCATCGGCGTTGAACCCGACACGACTTGTCGCCTGGCGGCCCGCGGTGGAGCAGCAGGTGCTGGCGCTGGCAGCACGCCGCTCGATCGCCGCGGTGATCCTCAGGCCGGCGATGGTGCACGGCTACGGTGGCGGCGTCTTCGGCATGCTTGCCGGTATGGTCCGTCAGATCGGCAGTGTGAGGATCGTCGGCGATGGTCGCAACCACTGGCCTGCCGTTCACGTCGATGATCTCGCCACGGCCTACCTGAGCGCGGTGGAGCGGGCGGCAAGTGGGGACGGTCGAGTCGCGGGACAGATCTTCAACGTGGTCGCGGAAGATGCCGTTGCCGTTGCCGAGATGGGTGAAGCGATTCGGGCCTCGGCCGGCGCCGATCGCGTCGAACCCTGGCCGCTCGACGATGCTCGCAAATCGCTTGGACCGTTCGCTGACGCACTGGCGCTCGACCAGACGGTAAGCGGCCAGCATGCCCGGCGAGTTCTTGCGTGGGAACCCCACGGCCCCGGCCTGATTGCGGACCTCTCAGTGCAGAAGCACTATCAGCCAGGCAACGGAGCATGACGATGGCGTTAAACACTGGATCTTTCGAATCGATTCTCGCGATGATCGTAGCAGTTCTGTTCGCGGTTGCCGGGGTAGTCAATCTCGCCGGACGCGGCGCGGTGAAGCGCGACTTCGCACGCTGGGGTTACCCGGCATGGTTTCGGTTGCTCTGTGGCGCTTTCGAGTTGCTCAGTGCAGCACTTCTTTTTGGACAACAAACCAGAGTTTTAGGCCTGACGTTGGCCGGCGCGATCATGGTTGGCGCGCTCTTCACATTGCTACGAAATCGGGAACCGTTTCAACATCTCGCCCCGGCGCTGATCTTCTCGGCTCTCGTTGTGGCTACGTTGGCGCTCCGCGGTTGAGGCTTACTCGTCACCAGGCGCGTGAGCCCGGGACGCTAACAGCCCGTGCGGGCAATCCATGCTGCAGGTACTTGAAATGCGCACACGGAATAGCGGCATTGGAGCAACGCCAATTTGATCACGTGCGTCATGTGTCTGCTTTTTGTTGCGATGGCTGGGCGCTCCGGGTTGCCCGCCGCAGATCACCGGTTTACGTGCCACGGCAAACGGCCACTCATGCAGGGGGCAGCGAGCGCGACCCTTTCTAACCGCGGTCTCGGGCGTGGGACAGCGCTGGACGCCGAGTGTTCATTCGGAATCTCCTGGGTTGGCGAGGCGAGCGCGTAGTTCAGCGTTTTCAGTGTTGAGCTGAGCCAGGCGGTCGCGAAGTGGGCCAACGACCTCGGCAACTTCCTGCTCGGTGAAGCGCGGCGTGATGTGCTGCGGGCAATTCCAATCGAATGTTTCCAGACGCAACCGGAAGATGCGTTCGAGCTTAGCCCGGTAGTCGGGCACAGTGACAAGTTCGGTCAGTGCAGGGTCATCATCGAGCGCAAGGGTTTCCACCCGCGCATAGACCTTGAGCCGCGCGCGGTGGGCGTAGTCCATCAGGAACAGGCAAGCCCGATCATTCGCCGCAAGGTTGCCGGTGCTGATGTATTGGCGATTGCCACGATAGTCGGCAAAGGCAAGCGTGTGTTCATCGACGAGTTTCAGGAAGCCGCGCGGGCCACCTCGATGCTGGACATAAGGCCAACCCGTCTCTGAAACCGTCGCCATGTAGAAGCTGTCGCGATCGGCAATGAACGCGGCTTCGTTCTCCGTGAAGCGGTCGAAGTCGCGGTGTCCCTTGAAGTCCTGCCACATGCGATCGGCGCCCATCTTGGCCTGCACGGTCCGGACGCTGGGCGTCACGGCGACATCGAGAAAGCCATAGGACATGACGAACCTCCGCTGCTGGAAATAAAGCGGGCCCGGGGGCTGCGCCGCCCTGGCCCGATTGGCGTCACGCGGCTTCTGCCGCTCGCACAACGGGAAAGTCGATTTCCGTCTTCGCGACTTCGTTGAGGTAGTTCGTGAAGCTGTTTTCCGCGACCAACGCGACGATCTCCACAACCTGAGCGTCGGTGAAACCGGCATCGCGGACAGCCTTGATATCGCCATCGCTGACGTGGCCGCGCTCCTTCGCCACCTTGGCGGCGAACTGGACGGCCGCGTTCGCCTTGGCGTCGCCGGACTCGCCCTTGCGGTTCAGCGCGATTTCCTCTGGGCTGATCTTCGCCAGATTCAGACCGAGATAGGTGTGAGCTGACAGGCAGTAATCGCAACCGTTTACTTGGGCGACGGCCAGCGCGATCCGTTCGCGGGTCTTCATGTCGAGGGTTTTCGACAGCGCGCCCTGCAAGCCAGTAAAGGCGCTGAGCGCGGCGGGGCTGCTGCCGATCAGACGGAACAGGTTCGGCACGACGCCGAGCTGCTTGTGAACGGCATCAAGCGTGGGCCTGGAGGCTTCCGGGGCGGCGTCAAGGGCTGGAATCGAAATGCGGGACATGGGGACTCTCCTTTGGGATGCGCAAACCGGAATTGGTTCGGCTGGGAAACATCATCCTGCTTTTCACTTCCATAGATAATCCGGTAATCTTGGGAATCATTTCACCGAAAAATGGGAGGATGGATGGACCGCTTTGAGGCCATGTCGATGCTGGTGACCGTGACCGAGACCGGAAGCCTTTCGGCAGCAGGACGTGCTTTGAAGGTGCCCTTGGCAACGTTGAGCCGGAAAATCACGGACCTCGAAACACTCCTGGGCACGCGCCTTCTGATCCGCACAACACGCAAGCTCATGCTGACGGATGCAGGCATTGCGTATGTCGCCGCTGCGCGGCGCATTCTCGAACAAGTTGAGGAAGCCGAACGGGAGGCTGCTGGCGAATTCACTATGCCAAAGGGCGAACTTGTCATTACCGCGCCAATTCAGTTAGGTCGACTGCACGTCCTGCCCGTGGTGGCGGACTTCCTTGCCCTGTTTTCCGAAATCAACGTCCGCCTGATGCTGACTGATCGCAACATCGACCTGATCGACGCTCATGTTGATATGGCCGTGCGTGTCGGAAAGCTCCCCGATAGCGCGATGGTGGCGACACAGGTTGGCCTTATGCGTACGGTGGTGTGCGCAAGCCCCGCGCTCATGGGCGGGCGTGGTGTGCCTCGGACCCCGGACGATCTGCTGAAACTGCCGTGCGTCGCCGTCGATACGCCGTTGCCTTCGCCCGATTGGCGCTTCAAGGCGCCAGGATCGGGAGCCACCTTTGATGTTCCTGTTGTGCCGCGTCTGTCCGTGACGACGACGGAGGCTGCAGCACAAGCCGCGATCCGCGGCGTGGGGATAACGCGGCTACTGCACTATCAGGTTGCCGAAGCGGTCGAGGCGGATGCGCTGCGCATCATCCTCGATGCATTCGAACCGAACCCGGTGCCTGTGAACCTTGTCCATGTTTCGCGCGGACAGATGCCGCTCAAGATGCGCCGCTTTCTTGACTTCGCCGCCCCGCGCCTGCGCGATGTGTTTGAAAAGGTCGCCGCGTCGGTCGGGCCAGTGTAGCCGCCCCCGGGGCTCTGTAGCAAATAGCGGAAATTGTGGAGGAAGCTAATTTTGATAGGATGGCTTATTGATCCGAGAGGACCGCATTCCAAACGGTCGGCGTAGCGCTGTCTTTAAGGTTAAGCGTCACGAGATAGGCGATGTATCAGCTCGATGCCTGAAATCCTGGTTGCGGCGCTCCTGAACTGCCTGAAGCCAAGCACGGCCTTCGTCCGGGACTTGATGTTGCGGTGGTCTTGATCGATCAGCTTGTCCACGCTCTTCAGCTTACTCGTCATCGGCCATCAATTCGCATAGCCCGGCGACTCTAACCCATTCACTGCCTCCATTTGAAAGCGCATGATGTGATTAACGAAAATATCGCCGGCGTCGATACTAATAAGCGGTCTCTTCGTCGTTTCGCTCACCGGCTGATTTCCGCTTCCTTTGAAGTGAAGGAGATCGTTCGGTCAAGCGAACCGCTGCGTCCTTATCCGGAGAGCCGGCGGCGAATAGCCGTCGATATTCGGCCGGCGTCGTTTGCTTCGTGGTCCTGAACTGCCGATTGAAATTGGCGACGTTCGCGAAGCCCGAACGAGCAGCGATGACAGCAACGGGCAGGGTGGTATCAGCTAGCATTCGGCACGCATGACCAATACGAACCCGGGTGATATACCGACCGACGCTCTCGCCGATATGCTGAACAAAGTAACGCGCGAGCGTGCGTTCCGACAGGCTGGCGGCCGCGCAGAGCTCTGACAGGCGCAGCGGCTCGGCAAAGCGGGCGTCGATCATCGAAAGGACCCGGTTGATCCGTTCGGGCTCGTGACCCGATGGGCCGGCGGTTGGATGGTTAAAAGCACTCGGTGAGGCCAGCGGCTGGCCCGGCGCGTCGGCGAGGGTGCACAAAATATCGAGGGCGCAGCTAAGGCGCTCGCGCGCCCCACTTGATAGTAATTGCTCCAGGCGGCCGTGCATCGATTTACCAGCAGGCGGCTCGAAGGCCAGCCCACATGCGGCCCTGCGTAACAGCTTGCGCAGCGGTTCATATTCGGGGCAACAATCCGCCATACGCCGTGCCCAATCGCCGTCGAACCAGATAACGATGGCGACCTGTGGCGAGGATGGCTCGATCGAACGATTCGACGCCCAGGTGTGCGGGAGATCTGGCGGCACGAGCACGAGATCCTCCGCCTCGTATTCATTGACAGAGTCGCCGATATAACGCTTGCCATGACTGTTCATTGTCAGCGTTAACTCGTACTCCGGATGGTGATGCCATTCGAACGGAATACGCGGAAGCCGCCGATGGTAAACCCGGAGCGAACAGTCCTCGCCGAACTCGACATGTTCATAGGCTGGCTTCATGGCTGAAAGCGCAAATAGATTGTCTGAATAGTATCACCAAGGCGCGCACGCACGTCATATGCTCGGGCATATCAAATGGAGACAATCATGGCGTTGATCATTGACGATTTGCCGGCCGCAATCCGGCAAGCGAAAAAAGAGTTGCGCGCGGCGTTGCCGAATTACCGAGCGGTTTTCGCCGAAGTCGAAGAAGCGATTAGCGCCGAGGCGAAGCGAATTTCCACGCAGCGCGATCGTGGAGAAGCCGTCATTCCCGAGATCCAGTTTTCCGACATTACCGAAAACCGTGTCACCGCGGACCAGATCGCGATCGTCAAGGCGCGCGGCGCGTGCGTGATTCGCAATGTCTTTCCCCGCGCGCTGGTGCAAAACTGGGACGAGGACATTGCCCACTATGTCGAGCGTAATAATCTCGACAAGCGGCTGGAAAATCGCGCCGAAGACAAATACTTTGGTCAGTTGGCGTCCAGCAAGCCGCAGATCTACGGCGTGTATTGGTCGAAGCCACAAGTGCTGGCCCGTCAATCGGAGGCACTGACCGAGGCGCGTGTGTTCCTGAACCGACTGTGGCGCAATGAGAGCGAGGGGCGCGTGCACTTCGATCCGGAGCGCGTGCCTGTATACGCCGATCGTCTGCGTCGCAGGCCGCCGGGCTCCGCGTCGCTTGGCTTGTCCGCGCATTGCGACGGCGGGTCGGTCGAGCGCTGGATCGAAAGCAATTTCCGAAAGGTATATCGCCACGTGTTTGCGGGCAACTGGCGAGACTACGATCCGTTCGATGCAGCGTTCCGGCCTGACGTGCAGGAGATCGCGTCGCCCGCCGTGTGCTCGATGTTCCGCACCTTCCAGGGCTGGACTGCCTTGACGCCGCAAGGACCAGGCGACGGCACGCTTCAACTCGTGCCCATCGCCAATTCGATGGTGTACATCCTGCTGCGCGCGCTTCAGGACGATGTCGCAGAGGACGACCTATGCGGCGCCATGCCCGGGCGGGCGCTGTCGATCAAGCCGGAATTTCACGCGCCATTGTTCGAGGCGCTGTCGTCGATCCCCAAAATGGACGCGGGCGACACCGTGTTTTGGCATAGCGATGTGATCCATGCTGTTGAAGACGAGCATAGGGGGGCGGGATACAGCAACGTGATGTACATCGCCTCGGCGCCTGCGTGCGCCAAGAACGACGCTTACCTCAAGCGTCAGTTGCCAAGCTTCCTTAAGGGTGAGAGCCCGCCCGATTTTCCTACCGACCATTTCGAAGTGGATTTCACCGGACGCGCCACGGCTGACGATCTGACAGCGCTCGGCAAGGCGCAACTTGGGTTTGACCTGTAGATCGGCAAAGATGTCTGTCACGCATGAAATCGAGCACGCGCGTTCGCCCTAGCGGCGAATGCGCCGCTCGATCAATAACTAAAACTTCGGAGACTGCAATGAAACGATCACTGACATCGGTTGCGGCGGCTGTTGCGCTGCTCGTGGCTGGAACGCATGCCGTACTTGGCGCCGAACAGCTTTCGGTACTGCACTGGTGGACTTCCGGAGGAGAATCGAAGGCAATCCGGGTGCTGAAGGACGATATGAGCAAACAGGGCTACGAGTGGAAGGACTTCGCCATAGCGGGAGGAGCGGGCGCGGCAGCCATGACGGCGCTAAAGACCCAGGTCATCGCGGGCAACGCACCGTCGGCCGCGCAGATCAAGGGGCCTCTTATTCAGGACTGGGCCGCTCAGGGGGTATTGGTCAATATAGATCAGTCTGCTACCGACTGGAAAGCGCATTCGCCAGCGCAAATAGACAGCTCCATGAAGGCAGGGGGTCACTATATCGCTGCGCCATTCTCTGTACACCGAATCAATTGGTTGTGGATTAACAAAGCCGACCTCGATAAAGTCGGCGGGTCGGCGCCCACGACGTGGCCGGAGTTTTTTGCGCTCGCCGACAAGTTTCGCGCAGCGGGTATCACGCCCGTTGCGCATGGCGGCCAGCCTTGGCAAGACATGACGATCTGGGAGACCGTGGTGCTTTCTCAGGGACCCGATTTCTACAAGAAAGCCCTTGTTGAACTCGACCAGAAAACGCTGACCTCGCCGCAGATGGTGCAGGTGTTCGAGACCGTCCAGAAGATCCGGACTTACTTCGACAAAGGCTACTCTGGCCGTGACTGGAATCTCGCGACGGCAATGGTTATTTCCGGCTCGGGCGGGATGCAATTCATGGGCGACTGGGCGAAAGGGGAGTTCGCAAATGCGAACAAGAAGGCCGATGTCGACTATATCTGCGCAGCGGCGCCCGGTACGGCGAATGCCTACACGTACACCGTGGATGCGTTCGTGTTCTTTCAGCAGAATGGCAAAACGGAGGCGACTCCCGGGCAGCTTGCACTCGCCAAGACGATCATGTCGCCTGATTTCCAGCAGCAATTCAGTCTCTACAAGGGGTCAATTCCCGTCCGGCTGGATGTGCCCATGGACAAGTTCGATGGCTGCGCCAAGAAATCACGCGCAGACGAGCAGGCCACGATTAAATCGGGGGGATTCCTGCCGTCGTTGGCCTTCGGCGAACTTCAGTCATCGGTTACTGCTGGCGCGATTACCGACGTCGTAACGAATTTCATGAATTCGAACGAGGATCCGAAAGAGGGGGTGCGCAAACTTGCCGTTGCGGCGAAGGTCAAGTAAGCGGGAGCTTCGCGTGAACCAGGCTTGAATCGAATATCTATACTCATGGCAGCAACCAGTTGCATGGGACCAGAGTAAGTGCTGAAGCACTAACTCTGGTCGACAAAGGAGACGAGGATGGATCCGGTAGCAAAACGTAAATGGCCGCGTTCGGGGCTCAAAACAACCGTAATGGGCTTTGGCGCCGCGCCGATCGGCAACATCTTCAGGCCTATCAGCGAAGAGGATTCGGCTGCCTTGATCAAGGCAGCATGGGACGCGGGCGTACGCTACTTCGACACCGCACCCATGTACGGCCACGGGTTGAGTGAGGCACGCTGTGGCCAGGGGCTGCGTTGGTATCCGCGCGACCAATATGTGCTGTCGACCAAGGTTGGACGCCTTCTGAAACCCCGCAAGCGCGCCGAGATCAACTTTGAGCCGTGGGTTGACGGGCTGCCGTTCGAATGCGTCTTCGACTACAGCTATGACGGCACGATGCGGTCGATCGAAGACAGTCTGCAGCGGCTTGCGCTGGAACATATCGACATCGCGCTGATTCACGACATCGACGTATTTACACACGGGAAGCGTCAGCCCGAGATGTTCGAGGCAGCGATGACAGGTGCGGCGAAAGCACTGCTGAAACTTCGTGACGAGGGTGTTGTGAAGGCCGTGGGGATTGGTGTCAACGAGTGGCAAGTCGCGCATGAGGCGATTCGCCGGCAAGACTTTGACTGCCTGTTGCTGGCGGGTCGCTATACGCTGCTCGAGCAGGACGCGCTCGACGGTTTTCTGCCACTGTGCGAAGAGAAGCAGGTGTCGGTGATTCTCGGTGGCGGTTACAACAGCGGCATTCTGGCGACCGGCGCGCTGCCGGGTGCGAAGTACAATTATTCGCCTGCGCCAGAAGCGATTCTCGAACGGGTGCGCAAGATCGAACAGGTGTGCCGGGAGTACTCGGTGCCGCTCAAAGCGGCAGCCCTGCAATTCGTTCTGGGCCATCCCGCGATCCCGACCAACATCCCGGGCGTGCGGACGGTTGCACAATTGGAAGACAATCTGCAAACCTTCCGGACTGACATTCCATCGGCGTTCTGGACCGAACTAAAGCGCCGCGAGCTGATCCGAGAGGATGCGCCGACGCCTCAATAGCGCCTGGCTCCAGACTGCACCGGCTGTAGATGAATTCCGCCGGTGCATCGCTGATCAAGTATCCGAACAACACCATCGGACAGGATCATCGGTCGAGCTTGCTGGAAGCACGCCCCGGTATACGCTCGAAGGAAGCGACCCTTCAGTCTGCGAACTACAGCGTCGGTGCCGCTCGCGCGGCGTACTTTCCGACCCTCCTGCTCACGGCCGATGGCGGTTTGAGCGGCGGTTCGCTATCACATTTCCTGACGAGTCCGTTTGCCAGCCTCGCGACCGCCCTTGCCGTACCCATCTTCGATGGCGGCGCGTTGCACGGCGAGCTTCATGCGAACCAGGCGGCCGTGACCAAGGCGTGGCGGACTACCGGCAGACGATCGTGACCGCGCTGCAGGACGTTGAAGATTCGCTGACGGCTGCGCAGCAACAGCAGCTTGCGGAAGCCTTCGACCAGACCGCCGCCGACGCAGCGCGCCAGGCCGCGACGCTTGCCGAGGCGCAGTACAAGTTCGGCACAGTCGACTTCCTGACCGTACTCGATGCACAGCGCACGCTGTACCAGGCAGAGGACACGCTGGTGCAGGCGCGACTAGGTGGCGGCCGGATCAGCGCGGCGCAATACCAGTACACATTGCAGGCGCCTGACGTCAACTTGTTAAATCATTGGGCACAGGTGATGACCCAGCGGCTTTCTGCGTTGCCGGAACTGACCGATGTCACTTCGGACCAGCAGGCGTCGGCGACCAGCGCCACCCTGGTGATTGATCGCAGCACGGCGTCGCGTTTCGGCATTACCGCGCAAGCCATTGACGACACGCTCTACGACGCGTTCGGCCAGCGTCAGGTCGCAACGCTGTTCACGCAACTCAACCAGTATCACGTCATAGAAGAAGTGGATCCGAAGTTCCAGTTGACGGCCGATGCGCTCGCGCACTTATACGTACGTTCTCCGCTCACCAATGCACTGGTGCCGTTAAGCACGCTCGCGAAAGTCGAGAACGGCGTGTCGCCGATCTCGGTCAATCACCAAAACTTGTTTCCCTCTGTGACTATCTCGTTCAATCTCGCTTCGGGGCAGTCGCTGGGTAATGCCGTGAACGCATTCATCGGGCAGAGGTGGCGGTGGGCAAGCCGGACTCGCTCACCGGCACGTTCCAGGGAACAGCGCAGGCGTTCCAGGCGTCGTTGAAAAACGAGCCTTGCCTGATACCTGCCGCGCTCGTGGTGGTGTACCTGATACTCGGGATCTTGTACGAAAGCGCAATTCATCCACTGACCATCATTTCGACCTTGCCATCTGCCGGTGTGGGCGCGTTGCATCGCGCTGATGTCATGCGGCCAGGATCTGTCGATCATGGGCATGATCCTGCTGATCGGGATCGTGAGGAAGAACGCGATCATGATGATCGACTTCGCGCTGGTTGCTGAACGGAAACAGGACCTGTCTCCCCACGATGCAATCCGCGAGGCGTGCGTGCTGCGGTTCAGGCCGATCATGATGATGACGCTGGCCGCGTTGTTCGGAGCTTTGCCGTTGGCGCTCGGCCATGGCGCGGGCGCGGAGTTGCGGGTGCCGCTCGGCATTGCAATTGTTGGCGGCTTGATCGTCTCGCAGATGCTTACACTGTTCACCACGCCGGTAGTTCACCTCTGGTTTGACCAGCTCGCTCAGCGGATCGACCGCAAGCGCGGCAGCGGTGTGGCGAAGCAAGGCGTGCCGGTTCAGGTTCAGTAGTGGATGTGTACGCCTGCCGGGCTCGTTGGTGAGTGGCGCCGCGGCAGGCTATCCAGGGCTATCGTGACACCCAGCCGCGCCGGATCAACGGTCCGAACAGCGGCCGATACGCAAGCATTGCGGCTCGCACAACCGGGGCCGCAAACCAGCGGCCCGTGAGCGCACAAAGCCAGGCGCTGATTCCAGAGACGAGCGCTGCGCCGGCTATATCGAGCGGGAAATGCACTCCGATATAGATTCGTGCCCACGCCATTGGCAGGCCAAGGAGCGCGAGTACCCAGCCCGCGCGGCGTGCTTCGGGATGCATCGCCAGACTAAAGGCAACCGTCCACAGGAACGTCAGGTGGTCGCTGGGAAGCGATGAATCCGCTCCATGCGCGATCAGCGTATGCCCCAGGCCAATCATGAAAGGCCGCGGATGCGGCCACGTCAGGCCAATGATCTGTGCGGCCAGCAAAGCGACCAGCGCCGACGCGCTGGCCTCGATCAGACGCTCGCGCACGATGTCGTTTCCACGCAGCCAGCACACGACCAGTGTCGCGGGCACGAGCCAGATAGCGTACTCGCCGAACAGCATGGCCAATGCCACGGTGACAGACTCTGGCTGAACAGATGCGTTGATCAGTAAGAACAGGCTGCGGTTCAGTGCTTCCATAGCGGGCGATAGATGAGTGAATGATGGGTGAATGATAGATAAGCTTATCGTTTCAGGATTAGCTGAGCCTTATGAACGCGGGAATGCAGGTTTCAACGGTGTCGAAGGAAACGCGTGGTGACAGTCAGCGAAGCTGATCTGAACACCGGATTCGCTCCGTAAAGCGGGACCTCGACGCGCGGCGAAACCGCAAGCCACGCAGATAACAAGCTTGTAATCGTCGCGTCAGGATGTAGTCACTACGCGTTGCGCAAAATGAAGTCCTGTTCTTCGCTGTTTCGCTGTTTCTATGTATCGCGGTGAAGAGCATGAAGAGCACGGGCTTCAATCATGGTGGCTGGAGCCACATCCGACGAGGTTTTTATCATGAAAAAATTTATCTGCGCAATACTGTCTGCAGTTCTGATTGTTCCAGCCGTTTCGTTCGCACAGGCCACCAACGGTCCGGTCACGCGAGCCCAAGTGCGCGCGGAACTTGTTCAGTTGGAGCGTGCGGGCTATCAGCCCGCAAGCAAGCAAATTCATTATCCCGACGAGATACAAGCGGCGGAACAACGAGTGCAAGCGGCCAACAGCGCGTATGCATCGGAGAGCGGTGCGCAGGGAAGCAGTGCCGCAACATCGGCTTCGGGGTTGCCAGGCCAAGATGCAGCGAACTAAGGCCGGGCGAGCGGTCAAGAGGATCGCTGGCCGCATCATTTCAGTCGATGCGGCCTTCGCGCTGCTTCAGATGGAAGCCGGCGCAACAGGGGCGAAATCACCCCATCGTCTTGATGTCCACAGCGCAATAACGCCTGATCCGGGTCGGACGCAGGCCGGCACTGTCGACCATGTTTCTATCCTGACGCGGGACTTTCAGTTTTCTTCGAAATCATGCCGACAGCTTGCCATCGCCCGGCGTGAGCGCTGCCACGCTCACGATCAAACCCCCTCCGTCGCGGTTGCTCACATCGAGCTTAGCCCCGTGCCGCCCCGCAATGCTCGATGCAATCGCGAGACCCAGCCCGCTGCCCGAGCCCTGCGTACCGGTACCGCGATAGAACCGGTCGAACACCCGGTCCAGTTCATCGGGCGCAATGCCCGGACCTGTGTCTGTGACTTCAACGCTCACGCCCTGTGGATCGCGCGCGAGGATCACATCAACCTTACCGCCCTCGGGCGTATGGCGAATCGCGTTATCGACCAGATTGTTCAACAGGATACCCAGCGCATGTTCATCGCCCATTACCACATAGTCGTCCGATGCATTGCCCGCCCGCTCTTCCAGTCCGAGATCAATGCGCTTGGCCTCCGCCAGCAACGACAGATCACTCACGGACCGCTCCGCAAGACGGCGCAGACTCATGTGCGTCATGGAAGCCGCGCGGTTCGCGTCCTCACGAGCCATCGCTAATAACTGATGGGCAAGGTGAATGATCCGGTTCAGCCGTTCCTCAAGACGTTCGAGCGTCTGGCCATCGCCTTGCAACGTCCCGTCGCGTCGTGCCGCCTGAAGTTGCAACTTCAATGCGGTTAGCGGCGTACGCAACTCGTGCGCCGCGTCGGCAACAAAGATCCGCTGCGCCTGCGACGCGTCGCTTAAACGCAGCAGCAAGTCGTTCAACGCATCGACCAGTGGACGGATCTCCACGGGTACCCGTGTGCCCACTTGCAACGGTTCAAGCGAGTCAAGCGAGCGCCGCGATAACGCCCGCGACAACCCACCGATCGGCGCAAGCCCCCGAGCCACGACAAACAACACCAGCGCAATGGTCACCGGCACCACCAGGGCCAGCGGCCACAACGTGCGCCAGGCGAGCCGCAGCGCAAGATCTTCGCGAACGGAGAACGGCTGCGCCACCTGGATGTACCGATCCGACTGCTGCAGGCCAAACACGCGCCATCGATATTCACCGCGTTCAATCGACTGGAATCCTTCAGCGATACGCGGTAACGCCGGCTCCTTGAGCGAGTGGTAAACAAGCTGGCCTTGCTTGTCCCAGATATCGATTGCAATCAGGTCGTCGGCTATGCCGTCGAACTCGTGGCTGCGCTGCTCAGCAGCGTCGGCAGTGGCAATATTCGCGGGCAACGACAGCGCGACGGTGCGCAGTTCGTAGTCGAATAACTCGCCCGCTTCGCGGCGCGCGGTGTGAAAGATGCCGTAGGCTGCCACTAGCGACGTGGCGGCCAGTCCGAAGATCAGCCAGCCGAGCAGCCAGCGGCGGATGGATGTCATTCGATTCCCTTGAGCCGGTAGCCTACGCCCCGGATCGTCAATATCTGCTCAGCGCCAATCTTGCGCCTGAGACTGTGGACATGCACCTCAATGGTATTGCTGCCCACTTCCTCACCCCATCCGTACAGCTTCTCTTCCAGTTCCGCGCGCCTGAATACGCGTGTGGGCTCCTCGATCAGAACCTGAAGCAACGCGAACTCGCGCGGCACCAGCGGCAACGGCACACCGGCCTTGCTCGCCTCGTGCGAGGCGGGATCGAGGGCAAGTTGGCCATGTGTATAGATGGGCTGCTTTTGTCCGGTACGACGTCGCAGCGCCGCGCGCACGCGTGCGGCGAGTTCGTCGAGATCGAAGGGTTTCATGAGGTAGTCGTCGGCGCCTGCATCGAGCCCGCGAACGCGGTCATCCACGGCATCGCGTGCGGTCAGGATGATGACGGACGCCGCGCCGCCTGCCTTGCGGTACGTGTTCAACACCTGGATGCCATCGCGTTTCGGCAAGCCGAGGTCGAGCAGCACGAGGTCGTACACCCCATTGCCAAGCGACAGCTCGGCGGCGCGGCCGTCCGCCGCCCAATCGATCGCGTAACCCAGCCGGCGCATGGAGTCGACCACAGTCTCGGCAATCATCTCGTCGTCTTCCACCAGTAATAGCCGCATCGTGAAGTCTCCCCGTTCCTACCAACAAGTATCGAGCATGAATTGTCGGCGGCAGGTGCTTAAGCGTTCCTTAAGCACGGGCTTCCTAGAATCAATCGCTCCTTCGATGAATCTTGCCCGTTCACTTTCTTCGCCCTGGAGCCAGCTTTGCCTGTATTCACCGCCCCGAGTGTGTACCTGTACAAGCTAGTTTGCGCCGGCACGTGCCTGGCGCTGCTCGCCGGCTGCACCTGGTATCACCGCGAACCGCTTGCGCCGCGGGATACATCAACCACGCTCACTACGCTCTCACGCGTGCAGATCGACCCGGCGACCATGCCCCTGCCCGAGCTTACTGCACATCGCTTCGATCCCTCGGACGGCCTCGACATGGAGGAGGTCGCCATGCTGGCCGTGGCGAACAATCCCGATCTCAAGCTCGCTCGCGACGACCTGGGTATTGCGCGGGCACAGGCATTTTCGGCAGGATTGCTGCCCGATCCGCAATTAGCCGTGTCCAGCGATTACCCAGGCATGGAAGGGGCGACGCGTGCGTTCAATTATGGCTTGACCATGGACGTGCTGGCGATCTTCGCGCGTGGCGCGAACAAGCAGTCGGCCGACGCAACTGTTGCAAAGACAGATCTGGGCCTGCTCTGGCAGGAATGGCAGGTCGTGGCGCAGGCAAAACAACTGTTCATCAAGGCGCGCTTTCAAGAGGACACGCTGCCGTTGCTGCAGCAACAACGCAATTTGTCGCGCACGCGTTATGAACGCATGTCCGATGCCCAACGCGAGGGCAACCTGACCGAAGACACGCTGACCGCTGCCCTGACTTCGTATAGCGACGCGCGCAAGCTCTATACCGATGCTGAACGCGCGGCCGAGCAGACGCATCATGACCTGAACCAGCTGCTGGGTTTGTCGCCCGACGTGCAATTGCAGCTCGTGGGCGAGCCAGAAGACGCGCCACTCGACGACACCACCGTGAATAGCGCGGTCGCCGCGCTGCCGCGCCGGCGGCCCGATTTGCTGGCCCTGCAAGCGGGCTACGAGGCGCAGGAGCAAAAGTATCGTGCGGCGATCATGAGCCAGTTTCCGTCTCTGACCGTGGGGTTTGACCGTCAACGCGATACATCGAATGTCTACACGTCAGGATTCCAGATCAACCTGAGCCTGCCCATCTTCAACCGCAACCGCGGCAATATTGCGATCGAGCAAAGCACGCGCCAGCGCCTGCGCGATGAATATCAAAACCGCCTGAACCAGGTATTCGCCGACGTAGCTCATCTGCGTGCCGACGACGCCATTCTCTCGCGCCAGCTCGAGCAGACCGAAGCGGCGCTGCCCGGGACGGAGCGTGCGGCACGCGACGCGAGCGGGGCTTTTGCCGAGCACAACCTGACGCTCGGCGCTTACACGGATGCCATGTCGGCCGCGCTGACCAAACGTGTGGATATCGCGACGCTTCGCGAATCGCGGGCCGAACAGCGCGTTGGCTTGCAAGCGCTGCTGGGCAGTGCGATCCCCGACGCCTTTACTTCCGACCTGAACCTGACCGAAGCCCATGCAAATTAACCGGCTTTCGATGCACGCTTGCATCGCCCTGTGTTTTTGCTTCAGCGTTTTCTTCGAAGCAAACAACGCTCTTGCCGACGACACCGTCGTCGCTGTATCGACCGCCCCGGTCCAGCGCGCACCGATTGCGCAACCGGTGCGCGCGTACGGCATCGTCGCGGCATCGGCGGCTAACCTCACTTCAATCAACCTGCCCTACGTCGCGCGGATCATGCAACTGCACGTGCAGACGGGTCAGCCGGTCAAGCGTGGCGATCCGCTGTTTGTCGTGCAGGCCGACCCTGCTGCCGTGCTAGCCGCCACGCAGGCAAGAAGCGCCGCGACACTGTCCGACGGCGAGCTCGCGCGCACCCAGTCGCTGTTCGACAAGGGCCTTGCCACCGCCTCGCAACTGGCTGCCGCTCGCAAGGCGGCCCAGGATGCCCGCGAGGCGCTGGCGTCGCAGGCACAGAGCGGGATCACGAGCGGAGCCAAGGTCGTTGCGTCGCCCATCGACGGCGTGGTGTTGCAGACCTCGGTGGGACAGGGCGACCAGGTTCAGGCAGGTGCGCCGATCATGCGGCTTGCCGGCGCGGACAGCGGCCGGCAGACGCGCGGCAACGTGATGCTGGCGGTCGAACCCTCGGACGCCATCAACATCCATGCCGACGATGAGGTCCGCTTGCGGGGCTTGTCAACCTCGCTCGCGAAGGTCTCCATGACCGGGCGCGTGGTCCTGGTGGGTGCGTCCATCGACCCGCAAAGCCAGCTCGTCGATGTGGGCGCGAACGTGCCGCTCGGCAATAGCGCCTTCATTCCGGGCACGCACGTGGCTGCCGATATCGATACGAACCGCGGCATGCACTGGGTCGTCCCGCGCTCGGCCGTACTCAAGGACGGTCACGGCGATTTCGTGTTCCAGGTCGCGTCCGGTAACAAGGCGCATCGCGTGAATGTGGTGACGCAGATAGAGGATCGCGACCGCTACGGCGTCGACGGTCCGCTCAATGCGACGCAAGCGGTGGTGGTCAGCGGCAACTATGAGTTGAAGGACGGCATGGTGGTGCAAGGCGGGGGAGGCGCACCACGATGAAATTCGGCCAATGGATGCAGGCTCACCGGCGCTCATTGCTGTTCGTGATCGGGTTGCTCGCTGTGGCCGGCGCACTGACCGCGTTCCGGCTGCCGATATCGCTGTTCCCGAACGTGGCGTTCCCGCGCGCCGTTGTCTCTCTCGACGCTGGCGACCGTCCCGCCGAGCAGATGGCGACGCTCGTCACCATGCCGGTGGAAGAGGCGCTGCGGCGCGTGCCCAACGTACTCGATGTCGAGTCGAAGACGAGCCGCGGGTCCGCTGAGATATCGGTGAACTTCGACTGGGGCACGGACATGGCGCAGGCCACGCTGCAGGCGCAATCGTCGATCAGCGAGATCCTTGGTACGTTACCGCAAGGCACGTCAATGCAGGTCCGCCGCATGGATCCGACGGTGTTCCCGGTCCTTGCCTATAGCCTGACGTCGAAGCAGCAATCGCTTTCTACACTGCACGATCTGGCGCAGTTCCAGATGCGGCCGCTGTTGTCGTCGGTGGAAGGGGTGGCGCGCGTGGATGTGACAGGCGGCGCGACCGACGAGTTCGAAGTGGCCGTGGACCCCGCCCGGCTCGCGGTCTACAAGCTCTCGCTCGCCGATGTATCCAAGGCGATCGGCGCGAGCAACGTACTGATGGCGGCCGGCCGGATCGAGGATCACTACAAGCTCTACCTGGTCATTGCCGACGCGACCATTACGAAGCTCGACGATCTGAGGAACGTGGTGGTATCGGCGAACGGACCCACGCAAATCCGGCTCGGCGATATTGCCACAGTGCGCGCAGGCGTCACGCCGCAATGGATGCGCGTGACGGCCGACGGGCAGGACGCGGTGCTCGTCAACATCTACCAGCAACCCGGTGCGAACAGTGTCGCCATGGCGAAGGCGATCCGCGCGAAGCTGAGCGCATTCCAGTCGCAGATGCCGCCGGGCGTGCGCCTCGCCAACTGGTACGACCAGAGCGAGCTGGTGACTGCTGCGGCCACGAGCGTGCGCGACGCCATCATGATCGGCGTGGTGCTCGCCGCGCTGACGCTGTTCGCGTTCCTGCGCAACTGGAAGATCACCGCGATTGCGGTGGCGCTGGTGCCGGTCGTGATGGCCGCGACCATTCTCTTGCTCGATGTGTTCGGCATGGGCTTCAACATCATGACGCTCGGCGGCATGGCGGCCGCGGTGGGCCTGGTGATCGACGACGCGATCGTGATGATCGAGCACATTGTGCGGCGCATGCGCGAGGGCGGCGCGAACGCGTTTCATGGCCGCGTGATGGCAGCCGCGCTCGAATTCACGCGGCCGCTTGCCGGGTCGTCCGCGGCGACGCTGATCATCTTCGTGCCCCTTGCTTTCCTGTCCGGCGTGACCGGCGCGTTCTTCAAGGCGCTGTCCGTCACCATGGCAAGCGCGCTCCTCATTTCGTTCATGGTCACCTGGCTCGCCGTGCCCATCCTCTGTGACCGATGGCTCAAGCCGAAGGACGCGGAGGAGCACACCGAGACCCGTCTGGCGACGTGGATGAATACGCGTTACGCAATGCTGATCGACCGCGTCAGCGCACGGCCCGCGCTCGTCCTGATCGGCCTCGTACCGCTTGTTATTGTTGCCGCGTTCGCTTTCACCCGGGTGGGCAGCGGGTTCATGCCGACCATGGACGAAGGCGGTTTTGTGCTCGACTATCACACCGAGCCGGGTACATCGATCAGCGAAACCGACCGGCTGATGAAGCAGGTCGAGGCGATTGTCAGTGCGAATCCGAATGTCGCCACTTACTCGCGGCGAACCGGCGCAGGCTTGGGCGGCGATCTGAACGAGCCTAACCGGGGAGACTTTTTCGTGCGCCTGAAGTCCGGCAAGCGCGAGCCTATCGAAACCGTGATGGAGGAGATTCGCTCGAAAGTGGAAACAGACGTGCCCGGGGTCAGTATCGAACTGGCTCAACTGATGGAGGACCTGATCGGCGATCTGACCGCGGTGCCGCAACCTGTGCAGATCAAGATTTATTCCGACGACCAGATCACCCTCAACTCGACCGCGCGGAACGTGGCGGCGGCGATCGGCAAGGTCCAGGGCGTGGTGGATGTGAACGACGGCATCAATCCCGCCGGTGACGCGCTTGAACTGCGCATCCGGCCGGATGCGGCGGCGGCCGAAGGCATGGACTCGCAGAGCATCGCGCAGGCCGTCTCCGACATGGTGCAAGGCAATATTGCCACGCAGTTCCAGAATGGACCGAAGACGGTCGGCATTCGCGTTCGGGTGGCCGGTGCGCTCGCACTCACCGATACCCAGCTCGGCCAGTTACAGATCCGCGCGCCGGACGGCCATCTGTTCGCGCTGGATCGCGTGGCTTCGCGCGTGACCGTGACGGGCCAGCCGGAAGTGAGCCGGGACAACCTGAAGCGTATGGTGGCGGTGACGGCGCGTATCGATGGGCGCGACCTCGGCTCGACCATTGCCGACGTGCAGAAAGTGCTTGCTACGGCCAAGCTGCTGCCCGCCGGCGTGTACTACGAACTAGGTGGTTTGTATCAACAGCAGCAGATTGCCTTCAAGGGGTTGATGACCGTATTCGGCGCGGCCGTCGCGCTGGTATTTGGCCTGCTGCTGTTTCTCTACGAGCGTTTTCGCATTGCGCTAGCCGTGCTTGCGATGCCCTTGCTGGCAACCGGAGCGGTGTTTGTCGGCCTCTGGGTCACCAGCATAGAGCTCAACATCTCCGCGATGATGGGCATGACGATGATCATCGGCATTGTCACGGAGGTGGCGATCTTCTATGTATCGGAGCTGCAGGGGTTGATGCGCGATGAAGAGATGCCGCTCGATCGGGCTTTGATAGAAGCGGGCCGGAATCGCTTGCGGCCGATTGCCATGACGACTATCGCGGCCATTCTTGCGTTGCTGCCGCTGGCGTTTGCACTGGGCCAGGGATCGGCCATGCAACAACCGCTGGCGGTAGCGATCATTTCCGGTTTGATGGTGCAGTTGCCGCTGGTGCTGCTGCTGTTGCCGGTATTGTTGCGGTGGCTGATGAAACCGCGGCGCTGATGGACCGATGCATCCATGAGCGGGGAAATCATTGAACGAAAACGGGGCGCTGAAGAGCGCCCCTGTTAGTCAACTACGCAACCACGTGAAGCAATGCCCTGGTCCCGCAGACACAAGACCTTGATTAATGGTGCGAGAAGAGGGATTCATGCGGGACTGGAAAAACGCTTCGTGCGCTTGACTGGTTCGACCCGTTTGTTGAAGGGCCATAACTGCTGTTTGCGTCAGCGCTTCGTGGTCCCGCCTGGCGGTTCATGTTCTGCGCGGTATCTCGACCGGCGGGATAGTTTGTCTTCGACGGCGGCACTGTGCCTTGCTGTTCCGCCTGGATCAATTCGGAGCGTACTTGCGCCCGGGTAACCGGATCGTTGGCGGTCTGTGCGAAAGAGGCAAGGGGAAGCGTCAGGGCCGAGGCTGCGAGCAACGAAATTACCAGTGATTTCATGGTGTCAATTCCTAGAATGAGTAGTCGTCCGGCGAATTCGGTGACCGGTCATGCAACGCAAAAATGGCTGGTTTGACTCCAACCATGGCGATGCATGCATCCAGAATACGTAGTTATCCTTAACGAATTATTAGCTGCGTAAAATGTGTTCAGTCGCCTTCTGTTCAACCGATTGCCCTGATGGTTTGAATGCTTAAGCGGCGCTTAAGCATTCGAGTGGGACACTGCCCGAATTACGCGTTGTAAACGCGGCGTGCGACTGAGGCGCCATCGCGTGTTTTTCTTTTTAGTGACAGCATGCATACGCGTTTCGGTAACGATCCCGAACACGAACAGGTTTTGCGCACCTCAATTGACCTGATCGCGAATCGAGTTCTGAGCGGCGCCCAGCTTTGCGCCGGGGTGGCGCTTGTCGACATCGGGACGGGAGATGGGCAGATAGCATTCCGGGCCATCGATGCAATTGGCCCCTCGCTACGCGTGATTCTCACTGATATTTTGGCACCATTGCTGCGTCATGCCGAAACGCTGGCGATTCAACGGAACGTTCAGGACCAGTGCAGATTTATTGAATGTTCCGCTGACGCGCTAAGAGACATTGACGACACATCTATCGACGTCGTTACCACGAGTGCGGTTCTTGCCTACGTTACCAATAGCGAGGAGGCGTTTCTTGAGATTCGCCGTGTCCTAAGGCCCGGAGGACGATTCTCGATCGGCGAACCCATCCTTCGAGGCGATGCTTTTGAAGCTGCCTCGCTAAAACAACTGGTCGACTCCCAGCCTCCGGGATC
This sequence comes from Caballeronia sp. LjRoot31, assembly GCF_964253885.1. Lineage (NCBI taxonomy): Bacteria > Pseudomonadati > Pseudomonadota > Betaproteobacteria > Burkholderiales > Burkholderiaceae > Caballeronia > Caballeronia sp. LjRoot31. Next base: position 1,387,621 of record NZ_CAXURX020000002.1, on the reverse strand, counting down.
AGACGATCGCTTCTTTCCCCTTCTCAGCCGTTGGAAAGGCGCTCAGTTTCCCTATACTGAAGAAAAAATTGCCAGTAGTCTCATTACAAATTTTAATGAACGCGATTTGGTTCGGCTCGCGCTGAATGCCGGATTCGTTGATATCCACATGGAATTTCATGTCGATATTTACCCGTCGGCTGTCCATTCGTGGGAGGTGTTTCTGGACAGCTCCCCCCACCCTTGGGCACCGCCGCTGAGAAGCATTCTCGAGGAACGGTTCTCCGTTGAAGAACGGGCGTTGTTCGAGACAATCTTTCGTCCAAGGGTGGAGGCTCAGCAGTTCGTCACCGCGGACCGTGTCGCATATCTCACAGCTCGGAAACCACCTGCGTAATTCCGGCAAGCTGGCTAAATGTCCCGGGTCTCTCGATCGTTTGCGCGCGTGAACAACAGGCTTGTCGCCCTGGACCTGCCCTTGACCTCCCCGTGATCACCGAAACCACGCTTACCTCCGCTCGCTGCTTACGTCACATAGGAAGACCGGGTGGCGCAAGTGCCGCGAGTCCACATATCAATCTTGTAATCAAATGGTCGGTCGGCTGTCACTCGTACTCCCGCAAAATGCGGTCAGGATTTTCCCCGTAATCGTGACCCGGCACGGCCGGCGTACTATCGTGGAATGGCAAATAATGTGACGGTGAGGTGCAAATATGCGAATTCTGGTCATTGAGGACGAGCAGAAGGCGCTCGCTTACATCAAGAAGGGACTCGAGGAAGCGGGCTATTCAGTCGACACCGCTTCCGACGGCGCCGAAGGCCTGATTCTCGCCCGCGAAGAGGACTACGACGTCATCGTGCTCGATGTCATGTTGCCGACCATGGACGGATGGGCCGTGCTCAAGAATGTTCGAACCCTGAAGACTACGCCGGTATTGTTCCTGACTGCCCGTGACGACGTCAGCGACCGCGTGCACGGACTTGAACTTGGCGGCGACGATTACCTCGTCAAGCCGTTCGCATTCGTCGAGTTACTCGCGCGCGTTCGTACTCTGGCGCGGCGTGGACCGCCGCGTGAAAGCGATCTGATCACCGTCGCGGACCTGGAAATCGATGTCATGCGGCACAAAGTGCGCCGCGCCGGCAAGCGCATCGATCTGACACCGCGCGAGTTCTCGTTGCTGCAATTGCTCGCGCGAAAGAAGGGCGAGGTCATGAGCCGAACGCAGATCGCCTCGTATGTGTGGGACATGAATTTCGACAGCGACACCAATGTAGTGGAAGTCGCGATCCGGCGTCTGCGTGCCAAGGTCGACGACGATTTCGACGTCAAGCTGATTGCGACTGTTCGCGGCGTTGGCTATGTGATCGACACGCGGGAGGACGATTGATGAGGGGCCGCAATCGGGCTTGCTCGTTGACGGCAACGCTCGCACTGGTTTTTGCCGCAACCACGCTTGCGGTTTTCGCAATGATCGGCACCTACGTCTATCTGGCGCTCGCGCATGAAGTGCGCACCCAGGACGATCTCGACATCGTGCTGGCCGCCCGTCATACTCGCCGTCTGATCGGAGAACTAGCCGGTACTGGAGACCTTCGTGCACACAAGGAGCGGGTCGAAAGCCAGGTGCTTGGCAACGAGGCTTTGTCGGTCGAAATCCTTGATCCGTCCAACCTCGTGCTGCTCGAGCACAACCGGGTCGAGACGGCTGATGAACTTTCGTGGCCGCCTGGAACAGTTGGGGCGTCGCAGCAGATCACCACGGCGTCGATCGTGGAACGCTTGGCAACCAACGACATGCCGTTCCGCCGCCTCGCCGCACTGGCCCGCCTGAGCGATGGATCTTATGTGACGATTATCGTGACGCGCAATATGCACGATCGGAAGTTGCTGCTGGACCAATATCGCGACCGGTTGCGCTTCGCTGGTTCGGCCGGCGTCTTGCTAGCGTTCTTGATGAGCTATCTGCTGTTGCGGCGGGCGCTCAATCCGCTGCGAGAGATAGCGCGCAGTGCCGAAAATTTTACCATCGACAACCTTGCTTCCCGGATCAAGGTGGGTCACGTGCCGCAGGAGCTTCAGTCACTGGTCCTGTCGCTCAACACCATGTTTGCCGGGTTTGAGCGTGGTTTCACGCGGCTTTCCCGCTTCACGGCGGACCTCGCGCACGACATGCGCACGCCCTTGGGCAATCTGCGCGGTGCGACGGAGGTTGCGCTCGCGCGCCCGCGCTCGAGCGAGGAATATCAGGCTGTGCTCGCATCGAATCTCGAGGAGTGCGACCGCCTTTCACGCATGATCGAGAACGTGCTATTTCTGGCGCGTGCTGAACATCCGACTTTCGCAAAGCACAAGGTCGAGTTCAGTGTCGAAGACGAACTGCTGAAGATCGCAGAGTATTTCGAAGGCATTGCCGACGATGCCGGGGTTCATCTGCGCGAGAGTGGCGGCGGACGGCTTGCGGCGGATGTCGAATTGTTCCGGCGAGCCGTCAGCAACCTGCTCGCGAATGCGGTACGTTATACGCCTCGGGGCGGCACCATCACGCTCGATACCCAGACCCAGGGCGACACGCTGCGTGTCTCCGTAACAAATCAGGGCGTCCCGCTCGATTCAGCGATGCTCGAACGAGTGTTCGACCGGTTTTACCGGGCGGATCCTTCGCGCACGAGCAGCAGTTCGACAAGCGGGTCAGCCGGACTTGGACTGGCGATAGTGCGAACCATCATGGACTTGCACGGCGGGAGTGCCCATGCGGAAAGCGGACCGGGCGTCACACGCTTCGTGCTGACTTTTCCAGTGGAAAAGCCTGCCACTGGCGTGCCATCGCGTGTGGCCTGATCAACCATGTCAATCGACCGCAACTTCGCGCCGCAGGGCTAATCGTCCTGAGGATGGCGGCCCGGGCATACGGCGGCCCAGCCGCCGCCAAAGCCGGGCGAGTCAGCCGATCCTTTGAGGCAAACCAAAAAGTCTGCCTTTAGCCCATGAGGGTGCATAGCGATCCACCCCCCCGCGCGATCGTAAGCCTTATCGATCGCCTTCGATCGCGGCCGGTTCGAGCTGCATCACCGCCCCCAACGTAAGCCAGACTTCGTCGCGGAATGTCGCGATCGGTCGCGCCGTGCGCGCCATGCCGGGATCAGCTGCAGAGAGGCTGTCACAAAATTTGCGCAGGCAGCCAGAACTAATAAGCTTCCCATAATATTTTATCGTTACATTTGGCTTTCATAATCGTGATGCGGCCGCAAACCCTCACTCGGAAACTCATTATGATGACTCGCGCATATCCCGTTGAAGTTGGAGACGACCGCTTTAATAAGGTCCCTGAAGTCACGACTATCTTTGGGGTCATCAAGCTCTTGTCCACCACGGAGGGTGAAACTGGCGCCGATTATCTTGCAGTGGGCGTGGGGTTTGGAACGCTTGTCACCAGCCTCATATGTGCGGTGTAGCTGATCGCGGCATTGGCGCTGCAGATTCGATCGCGCGCTTATGTACCGTGGAGCTACTGGCTGACGGTGGTGCTAGTCAGCATTGTCGGTACTCAGATAACCGATGCGCTGACCGACGGGCTGTCGGTCAGCTTGTATATCAGCACGTCGGTGTTCGCGGTCTGTCTCGCCGCCGTTTTCCTCGCGTGGTACCGCGCGGAGGGCACGCTGTCGATCCACTCAATCAACACATGTCCACGAGAATTTTTTTACTGGGCGGCCATCCTCGTTACGTTTGCGCTCGGTACCGCAGCCGGGAATTTGGCTACTGAGGCATTGGGACTCGGATTTGCCCTGGGGACGGTGGTGTCTGGCGGGCTGATCGCGTTGACTTCGCTTGCCTATTTCCTTGGCGCTGACTCAGTGTTGATGTTCTGGATTGCTTACATTTTAACGCGGCCGCTTGGCGCTTCACTCGGGGATCTCATCTCGCAGTCGAGGAAGTATGGCGGACTTGGCTGGGGCAGCGTTGGGACGAGCATTGTATTTCTCTCGGTGATCGTTGTCCTTGTGATCTACGTCAGCATTAGCCGGCCGTCCCGCACAAAATCATTGCGTGCCGTGAGCAAGTCGTAATCCGATCGGCACTTCACCTTAATAATTTTATTGAAAACGGAGCGGCAATCATGATTTCCTGGCGATACCTCAAACCCCTGATCTTTGCTATGCCTGGACTGACGGCCATCAGCACGTTTTGCGCTCCGACGTCGATATCGTTCGTGAGCACCGCACAAGCCGCGCCATCGAAGCTCGGTGACTTGCCCGGGTTCCGGCGCATAGTCGCCGATACAGCCATCATGGTGAACAAAGGCGATCTCGCAGGAGCGCGCACGAGAATCAAAGATCTGGAGACCTCGTGGGACGACGCGGAACCGTCGTTGAAGCCGCGTGGGGCAGCCGACCGGCACAAGGTTGATAAGTCTATCGATCAGGCGCTCAGTGCCTTGCGTGAGAAGGCGCCGAACGCGGCGTCCTGCAAGCAGGCACTAAGCGATCTATTAGCCGTCATTGACCAGGCAAGCGGGCGTTAACGAGATGTGGCGTCGGCTACGCAATCGTGGCTCGGCTGCTCGATCAGAACAGCCGCCACCGTCACACAGATTACGTTTTTCATAAAGAGCAAAACTCGCGAAATGCGGCACTTATCACCTTCCTCACCTCGTCGCGTAGGATCGGATTCCTCATGATATGCGCCTTTATTCGGTGGTTTGTCCGGGCGCAAGCCCTTGCCAGCCACCGCCAAGCGCCTTCAATAACAACACGTTTGCATCAAGCCTGCGCGCATCGATCTGGTCGGCGGTGCGCTGATTCGTCAACGCGATGGTCTGTGCAGTCACGACATCGAGATAGCTCACCGCTCCGGCCTGGAACCGATTGGTCGTCAACTTCAACGCAAGCTCGGCAGCGGACGTTGCGCGTTGTTGACTTGCGGCTTCGCTCTGAAGCGACTGCAGCGCGGACAAATTGTCCTCGACCTGTTGAAACGCCACGAGCACGGTCTGCCGGTAGTCGGCGACCGAGGCATCATATTGGGAGTTGGCGCTCTTCAATTGCGCATCGCGCCTTCCACCGTCAAACAATGTGCCGACAAGCTGGGGACCGATTGACCAGAAGAGGCTGGGGGCGGTGAGCCACGGCGCAAAGAACGTGCTTTCGAGTCCGGCGCTTGCCGATAGCGTGAGATCGGGAAAGAACGCGGCATGGGCCTCGCCAATCTGCGCATTGGCCGCGAATACGCGGCGTTCGGCAGCAGCAATGTCAGGGCGGCGTTCGAGAAGCTGTGAGGGCACGCTGGGTGGAATAGACGGCAAAACGAAGGGCTGCGGCCTGGCCGCGATGGAGAACGTCGATGCCGGTTCGCCAATCAACGTGGCGATCGCGTGCTGAAGCTGCGCACGCTGAACGTCGATATCCGTGTCCTGTGTTCGTGTACTTTCCAGTTGGGTCGAGGCCAGCGCGACCGCGGAAGCATCAATTGCGCCATTTTTCAGTTGCTGGTTCAAAATGCGCAGCGCATCGGCATACGCGGTGACGGTGTCGTCGAGGAGTTTCTTCTGTGTATCGAGTGAGCGCAGGTCGAAGTAATCGACGGCCAGGTCGCTCGTCATCGAAAGGCGCACGGCTGCAAGATCGGCTTCGCTTGCAGCCGCACTCGCTTGCGCGTTGACGGTTGCATCTTTCACGCGGCCAAACAGGTCGGGTTCCCACGAAGCGCTCAAACCGGTCGAATAGTCGGGTATGGTCTTGCCCGCAATCGAATGGCCCTGCACATTCTGCGACGTGCGGAAGCGGCTCTCGGACGCGCCCGCGGTGACGGTCGGGAAGAAGCCGGCGCGCTGATAGTCGACGAACGCGCGTGCTTGCTGCAACTGCGCAACTGCTTTCTGCACAGTCTGGTTCGATACATCGATACGGCTTTCGAGTTCGTTCAACGTCGGGTCGCCGAAGGCGGTCCACCATGGGCCACGCGGCTGGGTATCCGCGGGGGCGGCAAGTGCCCAACCCGCGGTGCCGGCATAGTGTGCCGGTACGGAAACGTCCGGCTTCTGGTAAGCCGGCAGGGTGGAGCAAGCGCTGAGTGTGACGCCCAGGCAGATGAGCAGCGTCTTGCGGGCGAGGGCGGGTGGCGACATAAGCATAAGCGGCATGAGCGGCATGAGCAGGATCCTCAGGAAGCGGACGCTATCTGCACCGGCTCGCCCGGGCTGATAGCGTCCCCCGGGTTGTCGATCACGCGGTCGGTCGCTGTGAGTCCGGTTGTGACTTCCACGTGGGTGCCGAAATCCCGCCCGATACTGACCGTCTTGAGCGCGGTCTTACCGCTACTGTCGACCACCGCGACGGTCACGCCATTGGGTCTGAACAGGAGCGCGCTCACCGGCAGGTCGAGTGCGGGGCTGGCGTTCTGCAGTGCCAGATGCACCTGTGCATACGCGCCGGGGAGCAGCGCGCCGTCGCGGTTGTCGACATCGACTTCGACGTGCATCGTGCGGCTGACCGGATCGATCGCGCCGGCACTGCGTGCGACTTTCGCGGCGAAACGCCTGCCCGGATATTGCTGCACACTCAGATACACCTCGGTGCCAGGCGTGACATACGGCGCATCGTTTTGCGGAACGTCGGCGAACACCCGCAACGTGTCCGTCTGCTCCACATGAAAGAGTTCACCGGGCATGGCGGCCAGCCCTGGCGAACCGCCCGCAGTGACGAGCGCGCCCACATCAACGTTGCGCGCCGTCACCACGCCGTCGAAGGGCGCGCTCACCTTCTCGTACGACACAAGCTCTGAGAGACGTTGCACATTGGCCTGGGCGGACTGCAGCATGGCGCGCTTCGCTTCCATGTCGCTGACCTTCGTGTCGGTGTCCTGTTGCGAGACTGACTGCGTCTTCAGCATGTCCTGCCAGCGTTGCGCGCTGACTTTTGCGTAGTTGAAGTTAGCCTGCGCCGTCGCCACGTCGGCACGAGCCTGCTGAAGCTGTGCATCGAGCTCCGGTGTCTGGATGACAGCCAGCGTTTGCCCTGTTTTCACCCTGGCGCCAATATCGGTGTACCAGTGCTCGAGATAACCGCTCGTGCGGGCATAGATCGAGGCATCGGCGTAGGGCATCACCGAGCCGGGCAGCAGGAGTTCCTGGACCGCAGGCGCATTGCGCGGCTTGATAACCGAGACGCTAAGCGCACGTTGCGCGGCGGCTTGCGAGGTCAGCGCGGTGCTGGCCTGCAGTCGCGGAACGATGCCAACCACAAGCAACGCGGCAGCAACGGCGCCGAATGCCAGCGGCATCATGAAGCGTCTCCGGATGGCAGGCTTGTCGGGCGTCTTATCAGCCAACGGCGCTGGTTCGTGCAGGTCGTTACGATGGTTCATGGTCTTTGCTCGTTTAAAGGCAGTCACTGAATGGCCGGAGTGGTTTGTGCCGACACCGCTTTTTTCATGCGGCGCTTTTCGATCCAAGCGTGGACCATGCCGAATACGACCGGGACAAACAGAAGGGTGGAAACCGTGCCGATCGCCAGGCCACCGATCACGGCACGCCCAAGCGGTGCATTCTGTTCACCACCGTCACCCAGTCCGAGCGCCATCGGCAACATGCCGATCAACATCGCGAGCGCGGTCATCAGCACGGGCCGGAAGCGGTTGAAGCCGGCCTCGAGCGCAGCGGTCAGCGGAGGCGCACCGCCTTGCAGCATCTCGCGTGCGGTGTTGATGACAAGAATGCTGTTGGCCGTTGCAATGCCGATGCACAGGATGGTCCCTGTGAGCGCCGGTACGCTCAGCGTGGTGTGCGTGGCGAAGAGCATCCACGCGATACCCGCCAGTGACGCAGGCAAGCCGCTGATGATGATCAGCGGGTCGATCCATGACTGGAAGTTCACGACCATCAACAGATAGACCAGCGCGATGGCGAATACGAGTCCGAGTCCCAGGCCGCTGAACGATTCGTTCATCGACTGCACCTGGCCGCGGATGACGATCGACGAGCCGGCGGGTAACTGTGCCTGTGCCTGGTCCACGAGCCGGGTCACGTCCGACGCCACGCCGCCCAGGTCGCGTCCTTGCGCTGAAGCGAAGATATCGAGCACGGGCTGCACGTTGTAATGCGAGATCACGGCCTGTTGGGTGCCGCGCGACATCGTGCCCAATGAACCCAACAGGCTTTGTGGCGAGGAGGACGCTGCGCCCTTCGTCAGGGGTACATTCGCCAGCGTCTGCAGCGAATGGATGTCGTATTGCGGCACTTCAGTCATCAACGGATAACTCACGCCGTTCTTCGGATCGAGCCAGAAGTTAGGCGTTGTCTGCGAACTGCCTGATAGCGCGATCAGCAGGTTTTGCGCAACGTCACGTTGCGTGAGGCCGGCTTGCATCGCCTTGGTCCGATCTACGTTGATGTTGATCGCGGGCTCGTCTCCGGGCTGCTGAATCCGGGCATCGACGAGACCGCGCACCGTTCTCAGCTTCGCCAGCAAGTTGTTCGCCACCACGCGGTTCTGTTCGAGCTTGTTGCCGACGATCTGGATGTCTATTGGCGCGGGTAGGCCGAAGTTCAGGATCTGGCTGACGATATCCGCCGGGAGGAACGCGAAGGTCGTGCCAGGGAACGACGCAGTTAGCACGTTGCGCAATTTCGTGACATAGTCCGCCGTAGGCGCATGCCCTTTTTTCAGCGTGATCATGATGTCTGCGTCTTCCGATCCGACCGGCGCTGACGAGTCATAGGTCAGGTTGATGCCGCTTACCGGAACGCCAATGTTATCGAGCAATGCGGCTTCGTCCGACTTTGGAATGACTGTTCGGATCTTCGCTTCGACCTCGTCCGCAAGACGCGCCGTTTGTTCGATCCGGGTGCCGGTGGGGGCACGCATGTGAAGTCGGATCTCACCCGTATCCACAGCCGGAAAAAAGTCGCGGCCTGTAAAGGGTACGAGCGCGAACGACCCGACGCAGAGCAGCATGAACACCAGCAGGAAGCGGCGGCGGCTTTCAATGGCGCGGTTGAGCGTTGCCTTATAGCCGTGGCGCAATGCTTCGAAACGACGCTCGAACGCAGCCTGGAATTGCATCAGGAAAGCGAATGGTCCGCGTGCTGGCTTGCGGTCTTTCGAGGGCATTTTCAACAGGTACATCGCGAGTGTCGGGATCAGCGTGCGCGAGAAGAAGTAGGATGCGCACATTGCAAACACAACGGCTTCAGCCAGCGGTACAAACAGATATCGCGCGACGCCTGAGAGCAGGAACATTGGCACGAACACGATGCAGATAGAGAGCGTTGAGACGAAGGTCGGTACCGCGATTTCTCCCGATCCGTTGAGAATGGCGTCGTGCAGCGAGGCCCCCCGTTCCAGATGGTGCGTGATGTTTTCGATCGCAACCGTCGCATCGTCGACCAGGATCCCGACCGCCAGCGCCAGCCCTCCGAGGGTCATGATGTTGATGGTTTGCCCGAGCGCGGACAGCGCGATCAGCGAGGTCAATACCGAGAGAGGAATGGTGACGGCAATGATCAGCGTTGCGCGCCAGCTGCCGAGGAACAGCAGGATCATCAGGGCAGTCAGGCATGCCGCGATCAACGCTTCCCGCACGACACCGGTGACGGCCGATTTCACGAATACCGACTGATCCGAAAGCGCCTTGATATGCAGCGCCTTCGGTAGTCCCGCCGCAATCTTTGGCAGCATGGACTTGATCTGTCCAATGATCGTGAGCGTCGACGTGCTACCGGTCTTTTCCACCGTGAGCAGCGCGGCGCGTTTGCCGTCGCTGCGCACGATGTTGGTTTGCGGCGCATACCCGTCTCGCACCTGCGCGACGTCCCGTACGTACACGACGCCGCCCTTGACCGTTTTGATCGGCAGGTTGTTGAGCGCTGCGACGCTGTCCGTGCTGCCGTTCATCTGCACGTTGTATTCGCGCGCGCCGATCTTCGCCGTGCCACCGGGCAGGATCAGGTTCTGGGCATTGACGGCATTGACCACGTCGCTGGGCGACAAGCCTTTGGCCTGCAATGCGCGTGGGTCGATGTCGATCATGATCTGGCGGATCTTGCCGCCGAAGGGCAGCGGGACGGCCGCGCCCTGCACCGTGGCAAGCTGCGTGCGAATGAAGCTGTTGCCTAGGTCGTAGAGCGTTTGCTCAGGCAGCGTATTGCTCGATAGTCCGAGTTGCAGGATGGGGACGGTCGACGCGTTGTAGGTGATGATGTTCGGCGGCAAAGTGCCTGGTGGCAGTACGCGCAGAATGGACTCGGAATTCGAGCCGGCTTCGGCAATAGCGCGGTTGATGTCCGCGCCGGGATGGAAGAATATCTTGATGACGGAGACGCCGTTCAACGACTGCGATTCAATGTGTTCGATGTCTTCAACATCCGAAGTCAGCGCGCGTTCATAGTTCGACGTAATCCGGTTCGCCATGTCTTCTGCGGAGAATCCGCTATACGACCAGACAATGCTGACCACCGGAATATTGATATCCGGAAAGATATCCGTTGGGGTACGCATGATGGCGAGCGGTCCGATCATAAACAGCAGGATCGCAAGCACAATGAAGGTATAGGGCCTGCGCAGGGCCAGTCTGACAATCCACATTGGAAATTCCCGGAAGATAAGCCGCCTTTGAAAGCGGAGACGTCGAAACGTGTGGCTAGTGTGACGAACTGATCTTTACCCGGTACTGACCGCAAGGTGACAAAGTTGTTATCTTCGGGCGCGGAAGACGGTTAGGCGCAATGGAAACATTAAAGACGTTGGGGTATTAGCGGAGAGCGCCTGAGTTCGAACTCAGGGCTGCTGGATCAAGAACTAGCTACGAAAATTGGATACGGCGTCTGGCACTGTACCGTTCCGAATTGCTCGGATTGTTTCCGGCTTACGCGAGCGATGCCTTATCGAATTGTCATAGCGGCATGCACAGCACATCGGAGAATCCGCCAACACGGACGGCAGCAGCGCCGATCGCCGCCGCAACGCACGGCGACAACAGTGCTTGCAATTCATCCTCATGACGATAAAACTGCATCCCATCGCTCAACGGACGATCACCGTCGATCGCCGGATGACAATAAATCTCCACGACACCGTGCGGCAATGCCTTAATGGCGGCAAGCAATGTGGGCTCATCCATATTCCCGCTCCTTGCGATCCCAACCACATAGTCGTTATGTGCAATCCCCTCACGCGACAGCCGAGCGCGCGCCATCGAGATCCATGGTTTCATCCACAGCGGCGCGCCCATTTCAAACGGCAACCGCATCGATCGCATTCCGTAGTCTGGCCCGATCTCGAGAATCAACCCGAGCACCGTTGGATGCAAATGAAAATGCTTGTGGGTGTTGACGTGATCGAGCGTCAACCCGTCTTCGCAAACGCGTCGAACTGCACGCGAATCTCCTGACCTAATTGTCTGCGTACCCGCCTCGAGAAGAAAAATAGCACGCCATCACGCGCCATGTTGCTGCCAAAGCGGCCATGCTCGTCCAGCAACGCCGGAATTTTCGCGCGCGGCATAATCGCGTTCCCATCGGCTAACACCACATGCAGGCCGACCCGCAATTTCGGCAGACGGTAGGCGCGCGCGATTGCGTCCGCTGCGCCAGGTGCACCGACCATGAGGCTCGCTGCCGTCAACACGCCGTGTCGGTGCGCTCGCTCGACCGCCACGTTGACCCGTGAATGCAGGCCGAAATCGTCCGCCGTAATGATCAGGCCTCGCGCTCTATCGGCCATCCGAAGTCTCCACTTCATCCAGTGAGGCCAACACCGTACGCTGCCTCGCTGATGCGGATTGTGATGCAGATTGCGCCACTGGCACACGTGCGCCGCGCCATACGACATGCGAGCCGAACAACGCTGCGAGCCATTGCAAGGCGAGCAGGGTATCGCGAGCGATACGAGCGGTAAATCGCGCCAGAAGGTGCGCTGGTGACGCGCGGCGCGCAGATGCAGCAGCACGCGCGCGACGCAGCCGCACGCCGTTATTGAGGCGCTCGCGAGCGTTGCCCACAGGTGCGGGTCGCTTGTCGGACCAGTCTGCAACGCCGTGCAGAGCGAACCTCCGAAGCGGTGCAGGACATTGCTTGGAGGGCACAGAAACGCTTGTGTGCGCGTTATCGATTGATGGAGGGCAAAGGGAAGATCGTCGGCAAGACCCCGCCGTCCGTCTGCGGCCCAGCAATTTTACTCGCTTGTGTCATAAGCAGTACTCCTCATGTCGATAATTGTCGTTTCCTCCCGCTTACAGCAACAGAACCGGACGGAACACGATGGAGACACCCGGTCAGATCGCGGCGCTTGCCGGCTGCGGACCTTCCTGTGCACTTATCGCCCTGGCATCGCGCTCCCTGAGGATCCGGAGGGCGACATCCGCCGCAGCACGAACGTGCGCACGGCACGCCGCACCAGTGGCCGCGGCATCCCTTTCTTCGATGGCGTCCATAATCCGGCCGATTTCCTTGACAGTCTGCGGCAGCCGACTTTCACTGGACAAGGAAGTGGCCCGCAACTGGGCGTTGCGGATCAGCAGTCGTTCCAGCATCTGGGTGGCCAGGGCGTTGCGGCTTCCGCGTGTCAGGATTTCATAGAAGCGGCGCTTCACATCGAGCAGTCCATCGCGCGACTTCATCGACCGGATACCGCGCAACTCCTTGTACACCGCGCGCAGTTCGGCACGCTCCGCATCGGTTGCGCGCACGGCGAATCCTTCGCCTGCCAGCGCCTCCAGCGCCGCGCGTACCTCATAGATATCCGTCGCTTCCTCGACAGACAGCATCGCGACAAACGGCCCGCGGTTCGCGTGAACCGTCACCAAGCCCTCCGCTTCCAGCAACCTGACTGCCTCGCGCACGACGCTACGGCTCGTGCCGAACGTCTCGCACAACATTCTGTCCGGCAAGTGATCTCCCGGCAAAAAGCGGCCTGAGACGATCGCGGCGCGCAGGCCATCCTCCACTTGTTTCCGCACGGGCTGCGGCACGACCTTCAGAGAACTGCTCATTCTTCGTCCAAACGTATGTGGGGGTTTCGCCATTGTACATCCACCTTTCAGGCGAAATAGCGGATTGACGGACAATCTGCTATATGCCATATTGCCGGACAATCTGGCGATCTGATGATGCTGGACGGGCCAACGAAATATAACGACGAGATATGAGACATGAACGACATCAGTCAGCGCATGGATCGGCTGCCGATCACAAGCTTCCACCGGGTGGCAATCTTCGCCTTGTGCTTCGCTTACTTCTTCGAACTTGCCGATCTGAACACGTTCGCCTATGCAGCGCCTGCGATCATTGGAGCGTGGCATATCCCGGTGAGTGATGTCGCGTTGATCACGGCGACCAGTTTCGGCGGCATGTTCATCGGCGGCACCGGCGGTGGTGTCCTTGCGCACCGCCTTGGCCGCAAGCCCGCATTCATACTGAGTATTGCGATCTATACGATCTTCTCGCTTCTCAATGCGTTGTCGTGGAACGTGATGTCGCTTGCCGTGTTCCGATTCCTCACGGGAATCGGGCTTTCAGGAATGACGGTCATCGCCAATGTCTACATCAGCGAGTTCTTTCCGGCGCGCTTGCGCGGGAAGTACATGAGTCTGATCTTTACACTCGGCTTGATCGGTATTCCGGCCACAGCCTGGGTTGCGAGGTTCCTGATTCCGGTTGCACCCTGGGGTTGGCGTCTGATCTTCGTATGGGGCAGCTTCGGGTTGCTCGCCATCCCCTTCGCGCTCAGGTTGATGGAATCGCCACGCTGGTTGCTCGGGCAGGGACGAGTGGACGAAGCGATGCGCTCGCTCGAGAAACTTGAACGGGCAGCAGGCATGAAACCGCCTGGCGCGGTCGCACCTTTGACGATGACGCCCGAGCCCAAGTTTTCCTACGGACAGTTGTTCGATCCCGAGTACCGTCGCAGGACAGTCGGGCTGTCGCTGGCGTGGATTTTCCAGACACTCGGCTTCTATGGCTTCGTCTCCTGGGTGCCCACGTTGCTGGTGCAACACGGATTCACGATTACCAAGTCGCTCGAGTACTCCAGCCTGATCGCCATTTGCAATCCGCTCGGCGCCTGGCTCGGCACCTTCCTGATCGAGCGGTTCGAACGCAAGTGGATCGTCGCTGTCGATGCCGTCGTTATTGCGATTGCCGGTGTGGCTTACGGTCTCGCCCCTTCGGCCGGTTTTATCGTCGTCTTCGGCGCGCTGGTCATCATCACCATCCAGTTGATGAATGCGACGCTTTACATCTACACGCCCGAGTCCTATCCCACGCATTTGCGCTCCGCGGGCGCGGGTCTTTGCTACGGGCTTGGCCGGCTGACCAATGTCATCGGCCCTTTCATTATCAGCTTCCTATACGTGAGCGTCGGCTATATGAGCGTCTTTGCCTATATATCCGCGTGCTGGCTGGTCGTTGCCGCAATTGTTGCCGCGATTGGTCCCCGTACCACCGGCCGTTCTCTGGAACAGGTCGATACCTCCAACCCAACCGATGAAACAAGGAATCCAAACTATGTCCGATGATAGCGCGCTCTTCGATAAAGGTATGCCCATTCGCCGTGCCGTGCTGGGCGCCGAGTATGTCGACGCGTCGATGCAAAGAGCCGACCCCTTCATGATGTCCTTTCAGCGTGCTACGACGGCCTGGGCCTGGGGATGGGCATGGGGCGACGACACGCTCGACCGCAAGACCCGCAGCCTGATGAATCTTGCCATGCTCACCATCTCGGGCCATACGGACGAATTGAAGCTGCACGTGAAAGGCGCGTTGAACAACGGCGTCAGCGTCGAAGAGATCAAGGCGGCCTTGCTGCACGCTACCGCCTATGCAGGCATCCCTTCAGGCCTGGGCGCATTCAAGGCGGCACATGAGGTACTCGTCAAGGAAGGGGCGTTGTAATGAGCAGCGATACGTTTAAGAAGATTGCCTTCCTGGGCATCGGCAACATGGGCTGGCCGATGGCCGCCCGTCTGGTTGCCGCGGGCTTTCGCGTCTCGGTGTATGACGTCACGCCCGAGCGCGCGACCCGCTTTGCCGCCGATGTCGGCGGCGAGGCAGCGCAGACTCTGGAGCAGGCGGCCGAGTCCGCCGATGCCGTCATCACCATGCTGCCGACCAGCAAGCATGTGGTGGACGTGGTGACGCCGGTTCGTGCGGTGCTGGCGAGTCACGCGCTTCTGATCGACATGACATCCGGCATTCCCAGCATGACGCAAGCTTTGGCCGCAAGTCTGGAAAGCGATGGGATCATGATGATCGATGCGCCGGTCTCCGGTGGTGTGTCGCGCGCGAAGACGGGCGAGCTGGCAATCATGACCGGCGGATCGGCGGACGCGCTCCAGCGAGCCATGCCCTTGCTGCGCGCGATGGGAACGACCATCACCGAAGTCGGTGCCATCGGGGCGGGACAGGCGATGAAAGCGCTGAACAACCTCGTATCGGCGGGAGGATTTCTGATTGGCGTGGAGGCGCTCATCATCGGCAGTCAGTTCGGGTTGGACGCGGGAAAGATGGTCGACGTCCTGAATGCGTCGACGGGGATGAACAACAGCACACAGAAGAAATTCCGGCAATTCGTGCTCTCCCGCGCGTTCAATAGCAATTTCGGACTCGACCTCATGGCCAAGGATCTTGGCATTGCACTCGAAGTGGCTCATGACGGAGGCGTCGCGGCGCCATTTTCCGCCTTGTGCCGTGAGTTGTGGGCGGGCGCGGCGAAAAACCTTGGACAAGGCCGAGACCACACCGAAATGGCAAGGTTCAGCGAGACGATCGCAGGCCTGACGCTGTCCGAACAAGGCTCCAGCTGAGACGCATCGGCCTTCCTGCCTCTCGTGCAGGAAGGCATGTGTTTTGTTGTGCCTGCAGCGACAAGACATGCACCCGCTAACGGGCTCGTCGCTGCGCCGCGCGGATCAGCTCGACCACGTGCTGTGCTAGTGCAAATACCTAGATGATCATTCAGTCGGATTGTCCTACAATAATATCGAATATTAAAAATCCGGTAAACACGCACCAAACAGACACGGTAAAACGAGACATGAAGATTCGCGCTGCGGTACTCGAACAATCCGGGCTGCCCGGACCCTATGTCGACAGCAAGCCGCTGCGGATCGAGGAAGTCGAACTCGCCCCTCCCGGCCCGGGCGAGGTTCTGGTCCGGATTGCCGCGGCCGGCATCTGCCATTCGGACCTGTCCGTGATCGAAGGCTTGAGACCGCGGCCGCTGCCGATGGTGCTCGGTCACGAGTCCGCGGGCGTCGTCGAGGAAATCGGGCCGCATGTGCATGATCTGGCGAAGGGCGATCACGTGGTCTCGGTGTTCGTGGCGAGTTGCGGCCATTGCCTGCCTTGCGCGGAGGGCCGGCCGGCATTGTGCGAACCGGGCGCGGCGGCGGGCGCGGCCGGAACGCTGCTTGGCGGCGGCCGCCGGCTTTCGCTAGGCGGCGCCGCGGTCAATCACCATTCCGGCATTTCCGGATTCGCGGAATACGCCACCGTATCGCGCCATTCTCTGGTCAAGGTCTCGCCCGACATCGCCCTCGACGAAGCCGCGCTGTTCGGCTGCGCCGTGCTCACGGGCGTGGGTGCCGCGGTGAACTCGGCTCGTATCCAGCTTGGGTCGAGCGTGGCGGTGATCGGCATGGGCGGCGTGGGCCTCGCCGCCATGCTCGGCGCGCTTGCTGCTGGCGCGGAACGCGTGGTCGCCATCGATACCAACGACAGCAAGCTCGAGATAGCCCGCTCGCTCGGTGCAACCGACACCTTCAACGCGAAGCAGGAGGGCGTGGCCGATGCGATCCGCGACGCCACCCACGGCGGTGTGGACGTGGTGCTGGAGATGGCGGGCGCCGCGAGCGCGCTCGAGCTTGGCTACAAGATCACGCGACGCGGCGGCCAACTGGTCACGGCGGGATTGCCCGCCCCGCACGCCATGTTGTCGATTTCTGCCGTGTCGCTGGTGGGCGAAGAGAAGACCGTGCGCGGCAGCTACATGGGCAGCAGCGTGCCTGTGCGTGACCTGCCACGCTACATCGAACTTTATCGGCGGGGCCGGTTGCCCATCGATCGTCTCGTCACGCATCGGCTGCCGCTCGATGACATCAACCTTGGCATGGACCGGTTGCAGCAGGGCACCGCCATCCGGCAAATCGTGACGATGTAGGCACCCGCCGCCAGCGTTCAACCCATAAAAAGACGGAGATAACAATGAATTCGACACGCTCGGAAACGGCGCACACGCCTCCTGCCGCTATCGCGCCGGGTGTCGTGCCGGTCACGCAATCGACGATGCGGGTGATCGCCGCCGCATCCATCGGCACGGTGTTCGAGTGGTACGACTTCACGCTGTACGGGTCACTTGCCACGGTGATCGCGAAGAAGTTCTTCGCGGGCGTGGATCCAACCACCGGGTTCATTTTCGCGCTGCTGACCTTTGGCGTCGGCTTCATCATGCGGCCGTTCGGTGCGGTGGTGTTCGGCCGCGTCGGCGACAGGATCGGCCGCAAGAAGACCTTCCTTGTCACCGTCATCATCATGGGCGTAGCGACGGTAGGCGTCGGCTGCCTGCCCGGCTACGATTCCATCGGCATCTTCGCACCGATCCTGCTCATCGCCTTGCGCATGCTGCAGGGAACGGCGCTCGGCGGAGAATACGGCGGCGCCGCGACCTACGTGGCCGAACACTCGCCAAGGAACCGGCGCGGGCTTAACACATCATGGATCTCGTCGACAGGCACCGTCGGCTTGTTGCTGTCCTTCGCGGTCATCCTGCTCGTGCGCTGGCTGACGGGAGATCACTTCGACGCCTGGGGCTGGCGCATCCCGTTCATTTTCTCGATCGTGCTGCTGCTGATCTCCGTGAGGATACGGCTGAACATGCACGAGTCGCCTGCATTCGAACTGCTCAAGAGCGAGAGCCGCCTGTCGCGCGCGCCGCTTAGTGAAACCTTTCTCGAATGGGCCAACATCAAGCGGCTGCTGGTCGCGCTGTTCGCCATCTGCGGCGGCATGACCTGTGTGTACTACACTGCGGTGCTCTATCCCACCTTCTTCCTTACCCAGACCTTGAAGGTCGATCCGCAGGAAGCCAACATCGTGGTGACGCTCGCCACGCTTACGTGCATTCCCATGTTTCTCGGGGCCGGATGGCTTTGCGACCGGTTCGGGCGCAAGCCGGTATTGTTGATCGGCTTCCTGCTCACCGCAGTGACGCTGTTCCCGATTTTCAAGGCGATGACGCAGTACGCGAACCCGGCGCTTGCAAGCGCGCAGTCGAGCGCACCGATCGTCATCGACGCGGATCCCGCCGAGTGTTCGTTCATGTTCAATCCGGTTGGCTCCCGCCACTTCACGAGTTCCTGCGACATCGCCAAGCAGGCGCTCTCGGCGGCGGGCGTAAGCTACGAGATCCGTTCGGGTGGGACAGGCGAGACCACCGCCATTCATATCGGTGGCTCGAGCGTGCAGTCTTACGATGCGAAGGGCCTGGACAAGGCGCAGGCAGGCGCCAGGGCGGTTGCGTTCAACACCTCGCTCAGGAGCGCGCTCGATGCGGCACGCTATCCGCAGAAGGCGGATCCGGCGTCGTTCAACAAGCCGATGGTGTTCATGCTGCTGGTGGTCTTGCTGGCTTACATGGCGCTCACGCTGGTGCCGACCGCGCCTGCCCTGGTGGAACTGTTTCCCACGCGAATCCGCTATACATCGATGTCTTTTCCGTATCACTTCGCAAGCGGCTGGATTGGCGGACTTCTACCCACGTTCTCGTTTGCGCTGTCGGCACAGAAGGGCAATATCTATTTTGGATTGTGGTATCCGATGGCCTGGATCATCGGGTCATTCGTGGTCGCGCTGTTTTTTCTGCGCGAGACTAAGGATGTCGATCTTAATGCGGAATTTTGAGGGAACGGGCAGGGGGATAACAAGGCTGCCAACCGGTTGCGGGTTTCGAGCCTGATCGGCCGTAGCATGGTTGTGAGAGCCTGCGAGCCATGATGAATGGCGATGATCAGGCGTGAGACGCGAAGAGATGAGTGGTTTTGCGAATACGTCGGCATGCTGCAAACGAGCGGAACCACGGTGCAATGCGCCGCGAGAAAACACGAGCGTCCGGTGCTCGATCTTAACTGCGGCAGTAGTGCCGCAGATTGATTAGTGTGTAGGCGAGCGCTTCGAACGCATAGTGCACCTGACTAATCCGCTCAAAGCGAAGCAGCAGACGGCGAAACTTGTCCTCCCAGGCGAACACGCGCTCGATCGTGCGAAAGCGCTCCTCGAAGATCGTCGCGTCGAAGTGCCGCTTGCAACCCCGCTTGGGTGTTTTACGACCCCGCCGATTTTCGGGAATATCGGGACGCATGTTCCGGTTGAAGATGGCCCGACGATTGGCCCGGCAGTCGTAGACGCCGTCCAGGCTCACCGTTGAACCGCGTAGGTTCATGCCGATGGCGCGGGCCATCTCACTTAGTTTGGGCAGCGCATCACGCAGCAAAGGCGATTCATTGCGATTGCCCGCAGCGGCAATGAATGGCGAGATGATGTTGCAGTCACGATCACAAAAGGCCACGACCTTGTTGCCCTCGAGATGTTTGTGTCCGCTGTATCCCAGGTTGTCGCCGCCTTTCTTCGCCGGATAGATAGTGTGTAGTGAATCTCGGGGAGGCCTCGGGCGTTCATCTTGATCGCCAGTGCTTTCCACTGGCAGCCGGTGTAAAGCATCTGCAGGACGTAATTGAAGAGGGTGTGCAACGCCAGCGTTGGAGCGGGTCCCCGCCTGCCTTGGCTCAGATGCGGCAAGACAAATTGTTCAAACTGCTCAAGGCTTAATTTCGTTGGAATCGCTTGCCTGTATTGACTTCCAGTCATCCGACATGTTCGCAAATCTGAACTTTAATCGATCCGAGCGTGCAAAGTGTCTCAACCAGTCCCAACGAGGCTCGCAGACAAATTCAGCCCCATCGAAAAACCCGCAACCAGTTGAGAGTAATCGAACACGCGATCAAGCAGGCACGCCGCGGCTATCAACTCGTCCTGCATACGGCCCATACCGCGTTTCATCACGCCTATTGGGAAATCGTGCGTTCGAACTACCCTGATCTTGTCATGAGACCCGTGAAAGGGCGGGGTGCCGGTTCCATATGGGTCGTACTGAAAGGTCGCAACTTTCCAAAGCACGACGTTCAGATCGACCACAAGCTGACAGACGGCATAGTCGGGGTCGTCTCAAGCAAAGGAAATTTACGCACGCCAAGACGCCGAGCGGCCACGAGGCTCGCGGTAGAAATGTTCTTGTTCGATCAGTTCCAGTCAATCGTGAGCGCTCATTGAAATTGCAGAGCGAGTTGCATATTGCACGGTCACTGGTTGCGAATAACCTGCCGTCATAAGCGTATTGTCAGACGTTCAAATGCCTTGGAAAATACAACGGCATTGATTCGTTGAAAAGGTGCTGCATGGGGTGGCTTCGTCAAAATATTGCCTGATCAAATAAATGATAATAAAAGTATCTGGCTAGATGCGGAAAATCTTGAATAGCCCGTTATTTTTTCAACTCCTAGCACCTCTCTTCGTTCTTATCCAGTCAGGCCCTTCGGAGCGACCCCGGGCCACTTCTGTATAACGATATAGGCTTAAGGTCCGTCTGCTTCAAGGCATACGGTTTAGTGTAGTTGAAACTTTATAAAATCTACTAAAAATGAAAATTGGATACGCACGGGTGTCAACGGAAGACCAGAGTTTGGATTTGCAGATTGCGGCACTGAACGGGGTAGGATGCGATAAGGTATTCTCGGATCATGGAATTTCCGGGTCCAAATTTGTCCGACCAGGGCTCGACTCCGCCCTCGCGACATTACGGGAAGGCGATACGCTTGTTGTCTGGCGGCTCGATCGATTAGGGCGGTCTCTTCGCAAGCTGGTGGAGCTTGTTGACCAGTTGGGCAGCGCTGGGATCCAATTTGCATCGCTTACGGAATGCATCAACACAACTTCATCGGGAGGCGTGCTGGTTTTTCATATCATGGCCGCACTGGCCCAGTTTGAACGCGCATTAATTGGGGAAAGGACGCGTGCGGGAATGGCTGCTGCTCGAGCCCGTGGCCGACCGCTTGGTCGTCGACGTTCGTTGACGCCAGATCAGTGCGACGAGGCACTTGAACTCCTGGTATCGCAAAGTACGGCGCTGGTTGCACAGCGGTTCCAAATTCATCCGCGTACGCTGTTGCGCCGAGTGCGCGACAGGGGCGCAATGCCGCAGTAGGATTTTGGGACCATGACCCGCTATTTACGATGGTCAGGTTCACCGGAACGGCTGCTAAGCTACTGACGGAGCGACGCCGAGTTTTCCATAAGACCGATAGGCATGCAGCAGCAGGCGGCTCGAACTTAGGATCCAACGTGCAAAGGGAGGAGCAACCTCTTGTTAATCTGGGCTCATCGACGGCATTCTTCACTCATCGTCACGAACAAATACCGCTCCTGAAGGTCTATTGTTTCCTCTGCGCATGCTCCGCCTGAGTGTGCATGGTGAATTTGGAATCGCTCTGCGACTCTTGTCAATGGATGTGAATCAAGCATCTGCCTCGCTTCCTCGCATTGCCGGCGCTCAGCGATCTCCGTCTCCCGACATGCCGACCGAGCACATGCGCTGCATGCATGCCGACCCGGATGCGCTCACCGATCATGTTGTGCTCAACACGGGCGAGTGCGCCCATGACGCGAAAGAAGAGATCGCTTCGTGCACCGAATGTATCGATCGATTCCGAGAGCGACGCGACTCCGATGCCTCTGTGCCTCAATTGATTGACTAGTTCGACGAGTCTCGGTAACGAGCATCCCAGACGGTCAAGTCGGCAAACCATCAGAGCGTCGCCCTTGGAAAGGACTGCGAGCGCAGCGTCGAGACCTTGATGTACAAATTCCCTGCCGACAATTCCGCAATTGGTTAGGAAACCATAATATCTGAAGTTTCTCAATACGGATATTTGTGAGTCGAGCTTCCGGTCATCGAGCGACGCTTGAGCATGCCCAATTTTCATTGATTAAGCGAGTGTGTTTTGACATGGGCACTTCATCGAATGTTCAAGACACCAGGATTTTACCCTCCGAGGCGGTTGGCGGACCCCCCGATTTTGCTTCATGAGTCTATTGCTCTACGAAGCATGCGTTGAAGCGTTCGCGGATGGACGTTGAACTTAGCCGCAACATCGGCAGTTGAGCCATCGGTTAAAAGAAGAACGGCCTCTTCGCATTGCTGGGGCGTCAGCGAGCGTTGCCGACCGATCCTTTGTCCTCGATCGCGGGCCGCCTTCATACCAGCGATGGTGCGCTCGCTGATCAGAGACCGCTCAAACTGCGCGAGGGCGGCCATCATGTGAAACATAAACATCCCACCCGAAGATGTCGTGCTGATCGATTCCGTCAGCGAAACAAAGTGCACTTCGCGCTTGTTCAGGCTCTCCATCAATTCGACTAGCTTGCTCAATGAGCGCCCCAATCGATCGAGACGCCAGACCACGAGGGTATCGTTCTTTCCCAACTTCAGTAATGCCGCGTCCAAACCCGGCCGGGAAAACGTGGTCCCGGAGACGCCGTGATCTTCATAGAGCGTATCGCATCCCGCGACGGTCAGTGCGGAGATTTGGAGATCAAGGTTTTGCTCTTCTGTCGATACACGTGCGTAGCCGATTTTCATGATTTCGAGGATTGCTAAGATAGAACGATTCAGACTTCGGAAACAAAGCGACAAACAGCGTCAGTCTCATTTCATCAACAGGCATTCACACAATTTTTGACATAAAGGGTCCCTTTCGCCCTTGTCGGTTTGTGTGTTGGCGAGCGCACCAAAGCCCCGGATTTCCGTTAGTTATCTGCAAGTTCAGCAGTTAAAATGAATAGTGACATAAGCGACCCTTTTTGCACCTTCCATTCGACGCGCAATCAGGCGTACCGCGGGCCTTCAGGCCGCTGATTACATCGTTGCCGGGCAGGTCGCTTGCGAACGCTCGTGCGTCCCGGAACACAACTTCGCGCCGATCTGCCTCACGGAGCATTGCGGTGTGTTGCCGAGTCCGATACTTGAATTACTTCAGGCGCGGCGGTACTTCCCGGTCGTCATTTCAAGTAATGGCTACCATGCCCGGGTGGTGGCCGCATGAGCAATCGTCTGTATCTCCTGCCAGCCTTGATCGCGCCCCTGTCCCGCCTCGGGGTGGACTCCGCTGGCGAGCCATCTTGTCCTGATGCGATTTGCATCGTTGCCTCGATCACCAACTTCTCCCAAGTAGAAAGTGCCCATGGCTCGGTTATAGCTTCCAGCATGCGTAACGTCGTGCATGAGCGAGCGCGCCAGGTGTGCCAAGCGGACGGCGGAATACTGACGATGAGCGGAGCACATCTCCTGTTTGTCTTCGATTCTCCGCCCGGCTCTCACCCATGGGGAGAAATGCATGCGCCTCGAGCAACCGTTCTCCTTGAACGTATCTTTTTTTCCTTGGGCGATAGGCCGGTCGAGACTAGCGAAGGTACTGTTTTCCCGGTGATAGCCGCGAGGGTGGCTCTCTGGAATGACGCCCCTTTCAACATCGCAGCAGTAGGGGTGAACGCAATTGCGGAAGGTCGCAGTGGCCAGGAGTGGCGGGAGCGCTATGTTGCCGATATGAGCGTTGCTGCAACACTCTTCAACGCGATGGACGAAGATCGGCTTGGTTTCGAGTGGGAGCCTGTTCACGATGCCAACGGCGAATCGACAGTCAGATATTTCGAAGCGTTGCTCTGTCAGATAGAAGAAGGCGTTGCCACTCGTGTCGGCGCTATGGTTGCGGCCCTTGAGCGACTTGGGCTCGTGCGAAGGCTGGATCAATGGGTGGTTGAATCAGTGATTGACGCCTTGCGGCTCAATCGGGACATCAGTCTGGGATGCAACGTATCGGCGCAAAGCGCGACGCTCGATGCATGGTGGGCATTTATCGTAAAAACGCTCAGTGAAGAACCGGACATCGCCGCTAGGTTAATTATAGAGATCACGGAGACTACCCCCCTAATGGCGACTACGGAGGTACGGGTCTTCGTGAAATCGCTGCAGTCTTTGGGCTGTCGGGTGGCGCTTGATGACGTTGGTGCCGGCCATAGCAACGTACACGCGCTGGTAGAGCTTGGTGTCGACATCGTCAAGATAGACGCAGTCTATTTGCGACAAGCGGGGCGGGACGTACGCGGGGCCGAGCGCTTCCGACAGTTGGTGGGCTTAGCTAAAACTTGCGCGGCCAGCGTGGTTATCGAGGGTGTCGAAAGCGCGGACGATGCGGAGGTTTCGCGTTCGAGTGGCGCTGACTGGCTCCAAGGGTATCTGTTTTCGAAGTCGGGCCCCCGCATGTAACGCCGTCGATAGTCGTGCAGCGAGATCACAACTCATATGGGGAGGGGATTGACACGAGCCCCATCATTCCATGCGAACGAACCGAGCAGCACCTCGTGACATGCCGGGAACACCTGGCACGGTACAGCGCGGGGAGCTGTCTCGCGGTTTCGGCGGTGTCGTTTGCGCTAATGACCGTGATTTCGCCTGCGAACGGGAAGCCACTGGGTCAGTTGTCGGCCATCGGCACGGACGTCTCGCGAGCCCTCCGGCCTGATTCACATTCACGAGCAATAGCAGTGGAGAGAACTCGCCCGGACGCGCACTTAGCGTAACAGTGGCGGGCAATGTCAGCGACGCGCCCATTGGAAAAGATGCTGGAGAGGGAGGCAAGTTTCCTTGATGGGGGCCTGTCGATGTCCGCCCGATTCGTTGTCTCGAGGAAATACTCGATTGTGCGTTTTTCAAGCACCCTGGACGGTGGAAAGAATCGGAAACAACTCAGCAAGAGTGGAGGCTACTCGTCGCTTCTATGTTGGTTTGAACCAAGGAAAATTGCAGTACCGACTGACGCCCGTCAGCGATACCTATGATCGCAAAGCAGGTCAGCAACTTTAATCATGTCATTCATACACGTGCAGTACTTCGACTTTGTCGTCGAGGCATTGAAGATACTATTGTTGACGCTGATTCTGTTGCTGCTCGCGAAACGACAGCTATTGCAGTCAATGTCGCGCGTCGAGGACGCTGCATACGAATTCGGCGTAGGCGGGCGTCCTGAAGGGGTTATCGTGCAGGGACCGCTAGAGTTGCGTGATCTGATCACGTCGTTCAACGAGATGATGCGGCACATGAACGAAGCCAGCGATCATGAGGCCGTAGTGCTGGCGGGCGTCGCGCATGACCTAAAGGCTCCGCTTATACGACTCAAGCAGCGCGCCGCTGTGATTGGCACAGAAAATGATCGAATGGATTTCACCCGCGATATAGATTCGCTCGTGGATATCGTCCATCAGTTTCTCGTTCTCGCCGGTCAAAGGGCAGATGCAGGGGCTCCCGTTGCTGTCGAGACTTTCCTGCGCGAACGGTTTTCGATTACCCATAGCGCCGAGGTACCACGGGTCAGGCTTGATCCAAAGGCCGGTCCGCTGTTCACACTCGATCGCACAGTGCTCGATCGGCTGATAACAAATTTGGTCGACAACGCGCTCGAACATGGGGCCCCCCCTATCGATATCTCGACCTCGCGCGACGAAAGGAACTGGATCATCAGCGTCCGGGATCACGGTGCAGGTATCCCGGAGGACCGAATGGCCGCAGCCATGAAGCCATTTGTGCGGCTCGGTGACGCATATGCCGGTAAAGGGCACTATGGTCTGGGGCTCGCGATAGTAGCGCGCCTCGCCCACGATAGCGGCGGGCGCTGCGACGTCCATAATCACCCGGACGGTGGTCTATGCGTGCGCATTCTCTTGCCGGTAGCGCAGCAGTACGCGGAATGCACAGCGGCTGAAGTTTCCAGCGACGTTGACAGTACTATTTGTTTCAGCACGCCTCTTTCATATTGAAAGGCGCGAGAGGGGGCGCCATCCATAAGCAGAGGGGCGGATCGACCTGCGGTCCGCTTGCCATGCCGTTGCCGCGGCGGGCTGAGCGGCTGATGAGCTACATCAATCCAACGTTGTGCTGGGCCTCGCACTCAAAGCGACGACGGAATTGAATATGGATCAGGTGAGCGTAAATGCAGAGCTTATGCCTCACCCCCGGTGGTACGAAGGTCGTCCAGTAAGGGCTGGCCGGACGTCTTCAGATCCAAGGTGCTGAAGAATTTCGCCGAGTTGATGATGCCCCGGTCAAGTACGACAACGAAACTTACCAAGAGTCCTAAAGTTTTCCACCCATTGGTCGTTGACCTAAGTAGTCCCTGCTTAATTGCAGAATATCGGCGCTGCGCACTTCGCGAAAAAAGCGCGCGATTGGCAGCGCGTCAAATAATCATCTAGCGGGAGAGCCGCAATATGTTGAAGAGCCTGTCGATTCGCGCCAGCCTGAGCCTGATAGTTGTCTTTTTCGGGCTCGCTTTAGTGGTAGGGGCCGCGATTGGACTTTTGTCCATGCGCGCTAGTAACGAATCGTTGCAACTGATGTACACCGTCGACACACCTGCAGTGGCAGATCTCGAAGGCACGGCGGGGCAATTGTTGAATGCACGTCTCGCGCTTGCGACCTACGCGTCGCTTGCCGAACTAAACGATCAAGATGGCGCGAAGGCCGTCCTCCAGCGCTTCGATCATTACGTGGAGTTGTCAAATGATCGTTTGTCCCACTTTTTGAGTCAAGCCGGCTCCGGCGACGAGGAACAGCGACTCGTCAAGGACATGCAGGACAAGCGCACGACGTTCCTGCGTGAAGGCCTGGAGCCTGCACTCGCTGCGATCAAGGCTGGCGACAGACCAACCTTCTTGCAGTTACAGGCGCACACGCTGCCCGCGCTTTACAACATGTACGGCAAAGCGATGGGCGCGGTCGAAAAAGTTCAGCTTGATCGCGGTGCGCAACGCTATCAAGAGGCCCAAGACCGCTTCAAGGCGGTCAGCTTTGTAGTCGCCGTTGGGCTCGGGCTTGGACTATTGGCGGGATGGGGAGCCCGCGCGGCGCTGGTGCGTGCCATAGTCGATCCAGTTAACGCCGCCATTGCCCATTTTGACCGTATCGCGGAGGGTGATCTGACCGGCCGGATCGTTACGAAGGGCGACAACGAGATGGGCAAACTAAGTGCCGCGTTGCAAAAGATGCAGGACTCGCTGATTGCGATGGTCGGCACCGTGCGCGATGGTACGGAATCGATAAACGTTGGTGTGATCGAAATTGCCACGGGCAACAGTGATCTGTCACAGCGTACGGAAGAGCAGGCAGCCTCGCTGGAGGAAACGGCGGCTAGCATGGAGCAGTTGACGTCGACGGTGAAGCAGACGGCTGAAAGCGCAAAGCAGGCAAGCCAACTCGCGCAAGGTGCATCGGGACTGGCTGAGCAAGGCGGCAAGCTGACGGAGCAGGTGGTCGGGACAATGCAGAACATCGTTGGCGATTCGCGCAAGATCGCCGAGATCGTAGGGGTGATCGAAGGTATTGCATTCCAGACCAACATTCTGGCGTTGAACGCGGCGGTCGAAGCCGCGCGCGCGGGCGAGCAGGGACGCGGCTTCGCGGTGGTCGCAAGCGAAGTGCGCTCACTCGCCCAACGCAGCGCCGGGGCCGCCAAGGAAATCAAAGGTTTAATCAGCGAGTCGACCGCCCGCGTGGAAGCAGGCTCGGAGTTGGTCGAACGCTCTGGCTCGACCAACTCCGAGATCATCGGGGCAATTGCTCGTGTGAGCGCGATCATGAGGGAGATTGCCGATGCTTCTGCCGAGCAGAGCACCGGTATCGAACAGGTCAACCAGGCAGTTAACCAGATGGACGAGGTGACCCAGCAAAATGCCGCCTTGGTGGAAGAAGCCTCGGCAGCAGCGCAGTCAGTGGCTGAACAAACGCAAGCACTACGTGAAGCTGCGGCTATTTTCAAGGTCGGTGGCTCTGGCTCAACGCCCGCGCCTCTCGTCCCGGCAACGCGTCGGCCGACGGGCAAGACAGTCGTGGTGACGCCCACCAAGGCGCGGCCCATCCTTGCACAGCCATCCAGGTTGGCATCCACGGCAACCGGTTCTCCCGCGCTTGCGACCGCGACTGATTGGCAGACGTTCTAACCGGCATCGAAAATCGAGCCGAGTATCCGTTGCCCGAACGGCGACCCCCGAAGCTTCAGGAGGAGACAACAGTGCGCATTTATCAAGCGGTGAATCGAGTACCGGGTGGTTTGATGGTCGTGCCGCTCTTTATTGGCATGTTGCTGAATACCTTTGCACCGAACGCGCTAAAGATTGGCGGCTTTACACAGGCGTTAACGAACGTCGGATATCCCACTATCCTGGCTATGTATCTCTTCACGGCCGGCACCAAGATGACGTTGCGCGCGGCGCCCAAGATGCTCAAGCGCGGCTTTGGCATTCTATTCGCCAAGGTCGGCGTTGCGGTGTTGCTGGCGCTTGGCATTGCGCACTTGTTCCACGGAAACTTTCTTGGCCTCACGACGCTAGCGCTGCTCGCGGCGATGAACGACACCAACGGCGGCATGTTCCTCGCGCTTACCAGCACTTTCGGGACCAAGGAGGACGCCGGCACATATGTCGCCCAGAGTATCGAAACCGGTCCCTTCGTCACGATGCTTGTGCTGGTGGGTGCCGGGCTCGCGGTCATTCCCTGGCTGACCATGGTGTCGGTCATTGCCCCGATCGCAGCAGGCGCGCTTCTCGGCAATCTGGACGAGGAATTACGCGATTTCTTCGGCAATCACGAGCCGATCATCGTGCCGTTCATGGCCTTTACGCTAGGCGAGGGTATCAACCTTAAATCGGTCACGACCGCTGGCCTGCCGGGTATCCTCCTGGGTATAGCGGTTGTGGTCATTACCGGGATCGTCTGCATCACCGCCGACCGCCTGCTGGGCGGCTCGGGTGTCGCGGGTGCTGCAGCGTCGAGCACCGCCGGGAACGCGGCCGGCACGCCGCAGGCGGTGGCAATTGCCGATCCGACATACGCCGCCATTGCTCCCATTGCGACCATCCAGGTTGCGGCCGCCGTGATCGTGACCGCCATCTTGACGCCAATCCTGACCGCTTTCATTCATCGCCGCGTCAAACGACGCGCGCTCGACGCACAACAGGCAGCGGCCACCAGCGAGTCCGTCGCCGAGAGTCCGCAGCCTGTCATCAATCGCTAACCCGCATTCAACCCGAGGCACTGCATGGCCATGGTAGAGCTTGATCTCGAACTTGTGCAACGTCTTCTCGACCACTGCGTGGCACAGGCAAGGGAACGTTTCAGCAAGCCCGTGTGCGTCGCTGTGTGTGATGCGCACGGGTTTCTTATCGGGTTTGTCCGCGCTGATGGCGCGCCGGTGCGCAGCATCGCGCTCGCCCAACAGAAGGCCTTCACATCCACTCGCATGGGCTCAACGACCACGGCGTTTCTCGAGCGGCTGCGCCGCGAGGATCTCGCTATAGGCTATTTTTGCGATGCCTTGCTGACCGCGTTGCCCGGCGGCGCGCTGATCGAAGACGGCACGGGCCGGACGATCGGTGCTCTTGGCGTCAGTGGTCTCGCACCGGCCGAAGATCAACTGCTGGCGGACGAAGGTACAGGTTTCGTCCAGCTATCGACATCACGCTCGTAATCGTACGAGCCATATCAAGCCAATCCAGGAATCCGACAATGTCAAAGTCCAGCGTCTACGTCACCCGAATGATCCCGCAGCAGACGATCGATACGCTACGGGAACGTTACGACGTCGAAGTCAACCCGCACGATCGCGCGCTTACGAAAGAAGAGTTGCTGCAAGCGGTGCGACGCCGCGATGCAGTAATCAGCCTGCTCACGGACAAGATTGACGGCGAGGTGCTCGATGCCGCCGGGCCGCAATGCAAGATCATTGCCAACTATGCAGTGGGATTCAACAACTTCGATCTCGACGCGGCAACTGCGCGTGGCGTGATCATGACTAACACGCCCGGCGTGCTGGACGACGCCACCGCAACGCATGCATGGGCGTTGCTGTTGGCCACCGCGCGGCGCATCTCCGAGTCGGAACGCTATGTCCGCGCGGGCCGGTGGCATGGCTGGGCGCCGATGGCGTTCATCGGCCAGGACGTCGACAATACGACGCTCGGCGTCGCCGGCCTGGGCCGCATTGGTTCGAAGTTCGCGCGCAAGGCCGCCGCATTCGATATGAACATCATCTACACGGACGCAAAGCCAAACGCGGAATTCGAACGGCAATACAATGCCCGTTTTGTGGACAAGACCACGCTCTTGCGGGAGTCCGATTACCTGTCGCTGCACCTGCCGCTGCTGCCTGAAACGCATCACTATATTGGTGCCGCGGAGCTCTCCGCGATGAAGCCGACGGCCGTGCTGATCAACGCGGCGCGGGGTCCGCTCGTGGATGAGAAAGCGCTCGTCGCGGCTTTGAAACAAAACGTCATCTGGGGAGCTGGGCTCGATGTGTTCGAGGACGAGCCCGTGTTAGCGCCTGGGCTTGCGGAACTCGACAACGTGGTGATCGTTCCGCACATTGCGTCCGCCACTACGCAGACGCGGCTTGCAATGGGCAAGATTGTCACCGACAACGTGATTCGTGTCCTCTCGGGCGAAGCGCCGCTCAACTGCATCAATTTACAAGTACTCAAGTAACAGCAACAGCTAAGGAAGAGAACATCATGGCAAAGGTAGGATTTATCGGGCCGGGCATTATGGGTGCGCCGATGGCTGCGAATCTGCTGCGCGGGGGACACCAGCTATTCGTGCATGCCCGCAGTTCCGTACCCGCGTCCCTGCTGGAAGCGGGCGCAACACAATGCGCTTCAGCCCGGGAAGTGGCCGAGCATTCGGAATTCATCTTCATCATGGTGCCCGATACACCCGACGTGGAACACGTTCTGTTCTACGAAAACGGCGTGGCGAGCGGGCTCGGGAAAGGCCAGATCGTGGTGGACATGAGTTCGATCTCGCCCATGGCAACCAAGGACTTTGCCGCCCGAATCAACGCGTTGGGTTCGACATATCTCGATGCGCCTGTGTCCGGCGGCGAAGTGGGCGCGAAGGCGGCAACCCTCACCATCATGGTGGGCGGGCCAGAGGAAACGTTCCTGACGGTGAAACCCATGTTCGAACTGATGGGCAAGAACATCACGCTCGTTGGGGAAAACGGCGACGGACAGACAACCAAGGTCGCCAATCAGATCATCGTGGCCCTGAACATCCAGGCGGTATCCGAAGCATTGCTGTTCGCTTCCAAGGCGGGCGCAGACCCTTCTAAGGTACGTCAGGCGTTGATGGGCGGATTCGCCGCGTCGCGAATCCTTGAGGTCCACGGCGAACGCATGATCAAGCGTACCTTCGACCCTGGTTTTCGCATCGAGCTGCATCAGAAGGATTTGAATCTTGCGTTGCAAGCGGCGAGAGCGCTGGGTCTTGCGCTACCTCATACCGCTTCCGCGCAGGAATTGATGAACACCTGCGCGGCGCACGGAAACGGTAAGCTGGATCACTCGGCGCTGTGCCAGGCAATCGAGCTCATGTCGAACCATCGGATCGCCGGCGAATAACCGGGTGAAGGTCATCGCTCCGGGTGCGGGCATGGCTGGCTCTATCGCAATAAGGATTTTTGCATAACGGTGACCACTATAGGTAGCGCTCACGCAGTCGTTTTACCTGCTCTGTTGCGGGTGACCGAGCGGCCTGCTTATGGATATCGACAGTAAGGTTCAACGGCGCCTGCTTTCGCTGCTGACGTTGTGGCATGCGCTTGGCATCCGTCCGCGCGAGCATGACATCGGCGCTCGATGCGCCGGCGGGGACGTTGCCTTCTTGGGATTTGTGGCGGTTGCGTCGCAAATGCCTGATCATCTGACGTGATTGCATGTCGTTAAGCCGATCCAGCCGTTCTATTGCCCGATGCTATACGGCGGTGGTACGTCGCCTATTCACTGAGTTTGCGTAACCTCGAAGAAATGATGGCCGAGCGCGGTATTGAGGTTGATCATTCCACTGTGCATCGCTGGGTGATCAAGTTGGTGCCGCTGTTCGAGAGGACGTTCCGTAAGTACAAGCAGCCGGTAGGCAAGAGCTGGCGGATGGACGAAAGTGTGTCGCGAACACAAGCGAAAGCTTGTGGTGCTGTACTGAAGATGGAAGTAGGCCTCCCGAAGCCGGATTGCAGGAGCAGGCTTCAAACCGCCCGGTGCTGCGAAGGGAAGGGCACATCGCGATCAACCGGCGAAGCATCACGTGAGATGCCGATGATGACAGAGCTCTGTCGCTTGTTTTCGTCCGATAGCTTTTAAGGGAACACCCGATGCGCAAAACTGGCGCTCAACCCCAAAACGCGAAGTGACAAGTTTATGCACGCAACAGTGAGATTTTTATCTCGGTATACGCCCCTCGAAGACTGCGCGGCCATCGAGCGGATCATGGTCGTTAGCGTCAGCGCCGGGGTAGTTTGAATTCGCCTGCGGCCGGCCGCGACGATCTCCTCCTTGCGCATCCCCGTGATCCGGTCGGTCGTTTCCCGCGACAATTCCTGCGCAAGCGCGAGCATGTCGCCGTGCAATGCATCGAGCCGGTCCAGCCGGCGCTCAGGTAGGCGAATTCATCCCGTTGCGCCGGGTTTGGATGCTTTCCCTAGACCGAGCTTTTCCATCGCTTCGTGTGCGTCGATGACCATCGTAGCGATCTCGCCTACCGTCACCCGGAGGCTTGTAGCGCGCGAGCGCATGTGTTCATAGGCGTCATTTTCGCTCAGCCGATGAGCATCCATCAGGATGCGAATGGCCTTCTCGATATGGCGTCGCGCCTTGATCGCTTCCTCGAGCTTACCGATCTTGTGATGCAGTCGCTGCTGATAGCCGGAAGATGCGCGTGCCAGCACCAGTGTGCCAAGGATCCCGGTGGAGCGGTACGGCTTCGTGATCACGCCGTGCGCCTGGGTATCAACGAGCATTTTTAACGCGGTTGGATTTTCGTAGTCGGACAATGCGATGAGGGTCGCTTCGGTGTCGGCCGCACACCAACTCCCCGTACTGCGAAGTTCCGGGCCCACGAGGAAGAAAATTACGTCCACGTCTACCGGCAGTTGCGACGGAAACGGCCAGACCACGCGTACTGGACAGCCAATCCGGCGCAACTGCTCCTCCAAGACACTGCGATCATCCCCCGGCGGATGGATCACGAGGACGCGTAGCGTGCGCAGATCGTCAAACAGCCGACGTGCCCCCGTGTTCATACCGGTTCTCCGTCGAGCCAGAACTCCGCGAAGCCGTACGATGTCAGATAGGGATCCGGTTTGATCGGACTGCGACCTTCCCACACCACGTCGAACGCGCCGTCGGGCCGACAAACGGCGATGCGAGGAGTCAAGATCGAATGGTTGTTTTCGCGATCGATTTTCAGCAGTCCCTCCGGTGAATCAAATTCAACATCGCGGGCCGCCTCTACCAGTTTTGCCGTGTCAAGGCTTCTGGCGCGAGCCAAGGCCAGTGCAAAGAGGTGCACCTGGTTGTAAGCCATCTCGGACCACATGCTGGCGGGCTGATCTCCGAAGCGCGCCTGCCACGATTTCAGGAAGCGCTTGTTGCTCTCGTTGTTCAGGGAGTTGACGTAGCTGGCAGAAATGATGTGGCCACCGCACAATTCCGGACCGATCATCCGCGTCTCGCCTTCTGCCATCGTCAGGCTGGCGATCGGGATGCGTCGGGGATCAATGTCATGCTCGCGGTACAGCTTGTAGAACGCACGTGCTCCGCGGCCGATCAGCGTCGAGAAAACCACGTCGGGTTCGACGGCCTTAATCTCCTGCACGACGGCTTCTATTGCCGACGGATCTGCGTCGCTGGGTAGATAAACTTCTTCCACGATTTCGCCGCCGTGCTGCTCGACCATGTCTCGCATGATCCGGTTCGATTCTCGCGGATAGATATAGTCAGCGCCCACCAGAAAGAAACGACGGCCGTGATTGCGGAGCAGATAGGCAGCCAGTTGCATGCTGTTCTGGTTGGGTACCGCCCCCGTGTAGATCACGTTCGGCGAATACTCGAATCCTTCGTAAATCGAGCAATACCACAGCAGCGCGTTGTTGCGCTCAATGACCGGCAGCACCGCTTTTCGGCTTGACGAAGTGGAGCAGCCGAAAATCACCGTCACGTCGTCTTCCTGCAGCATACGCGTGGCAAGCCGCCGGTATTGATCTGGATCGCTCTTCGGATCGTACGCGACCGGGTCGAGCAGACGCCCGTCGACGCCGCCGGCGGCGTTGACCTCTTCGATTGCGAGGACGGTGCCAAAGAAGTGCTCGGATTCGGTTGCTGCGGTTACGCCCGTCCGTGAGTACAGGACGCCGATGCGCCAGCCATCTTCGCCCGTGCCGTAATGCACATCCGTCGAAGCGGTTGGGCGCGTGTCTTCCGCGCATTGTCTGCGAGCAGCCGCCAGTGCCGCCCCCCGCACCGAAGGAGAGTCGTATGAGCTTCCGATTGTCATGGTATTGCTCCATCCATAGTAGGGGAGACCTGTTTCCGCACCGCAGTCACCCTGTCCTGCCGTTAGATGCGTCGTCGCACCATCCAGCGTGTGCCGACGCCGCCTTGTCCGATTGCCGCATGATCGTCCCCATTGGGCCTCCGCGTTGCAGCGCTTCGTTCGCTGCCTACATCGCGGGATGATGCCCTGTCCTTGCAGCGATCGCCCGCTCGACGAACGCAGCAGCGTCGAGGCATCGTGCATCCTCCCAGGGACGGCCGATGACTTGCACGCCGATCGGACCGCCACGGGCGCCCCGGAGTCCGGGGACGTTCACGCACGGACATCCCAGCAAGGTCCAGTTGCGATTGAACGCCGGATCGCCGGTCGAACCCAGCCCGTCAGGCGCCTCATCGGGGGCGCTCGGCGTCAGCAATCCGGTGATGCCATCGAAGAGCTCGGATAGCCTGTCTTTCGCCTGTTCCATCAAAATGCACGCCTTGGCGTAAGTTGCTGTGTCAACCGAGGCTGCCCGGTCGAGAAACTCCGCCAGCTTCGGCGACAGTTCAACACGATGATGATCGTACTCGTATCTCAACGTCTGCCAGGCTTCGTAGCTCTGAATCGTGTCGTGTACGCAGATCATGTCCGCCATCCACGAACCGAAGCGCACCCGCCGCACGCGGCCACCCGCGCGCTCAATCGCCCGTACGGCGGTATCAAGCGCGGCGCTTGCATTGGCTGACGGCTCCGTCCACGGGTAGCTATCCGGAACGCCGAACACCGGGCTAAACGTTACGCCGCCCACGGCGAGCTGGCGGCCTGACAGGACCTGGGCGAGGTAAGCCACGTCGCGCACACCGGCGGCAAACAGGCCGACGGTGTCGAACGACCACGAGAAGCACTTCATGCCGACGGTCGGCAGCATGCCGAGCGTCGGCTTGTAGCCGGCAATGCCGCAAAATGACGCGGGCCGGATGGTTGAGCCGCCGGTCTGTGAACCAATTGCAAAAGGTGCCATGCCGGCCGCCACCGCAGCAGCCGAACCTGATGACGATCCGCCGGCGGTGCGCGCCATGTCACACGGATTGCGTGTCACGGTCGGCGCCATGTAGGCGAACTCGCTGGTCACGGTCTTGCCAACGACGATGCCGCCATTGCGGCGCAACAGGGTGACGATTGCTGCATCGGATCTGGGCTGGTGGCCTTCGTAGATCGGCGAGCCATAGCTGGTGACAAGATCATCGGTGTCGAAAATATCCTTCACGGCTATTGGCATGCCTGCCAGCGCACCCTTGGCTGCAACTGCCGAAACCATTAAGGCTTCGCGCCGGGCGACGGCGGTCATTGCCCGTACTTCCGGATCGACCTCCTCTATGCGCGCGAGTGTGTCGAGGATAATGCGACTGCGCTCTTGCGGGGCGTTGCCAATCCGCGTGAGCAGATCTAGTCCAGAGGCAGGTCGATAAAATGAATTTGTGTTCACCAGATCTCAGTAATTGGGGAGTGTCAGACACGCAGGTGTTCGAAGATCGAGCCTGCAGCTTCTTTGTCCTTCGCGTTACCGTGATCGATTATTTCGCCCTGCTTCAGCACAGCATAGCGGTCAGCGACCTTCAGCGCGAAAGGAACGTTCTGCTCGATTAGCAGAAGCGTGGTGCCGTGACACCTGCGCTCCCACAGCAACGCTTCGGCTAACCTGTCAATCACGGACGGCTGCAAGCCTTCCGTGATTTCATCAAGCAGAATAATCGCTGGGCGCATCATGAGGGCACGGGCGACCAGCAGCATCTTCTGTTCGCCACCGGAGAGCGTACCGGCGTACTGTTTCAAGCGGCTCTTGAATACCGGGAAAATCGGCTCGATCTCGGCAAAACGCTCGTCAAATATCGATGTCTTTGCAAGCCCCAGGCGAAGATTGTCGCGGATAGTGAGGTCCTGAAACAACGCATGTTCCTGGGGAGCATAGGCGATTCCAGCCCGGGCGATCCGATGCGGCGCCATGCGGGTAACGTCCTGCCCATGCATGCTGATAGAGCCGGTTTTCTTCGGCAGATAACCCATGATCGTCTTGAGCAAGGTGGTCTTGCCCATGCCGTTCTTGCCCAGCAGGGCGACGGCCTCGCCATTAGCGACGGTCATCGACAGCCTGCGAAGCACAACCGACGCCTTGTATCCGCTGGTCACGTCCTGCAGGTTCAATGCGATCTGGCTCATGACGCCTCCCTAGATGTGGTTCCGTCGGTTACAGTACTCTGCGCGGTTCCGGCATAGATCGTCTTCACCAGCTCCGAGTTGACCACTTCATCGAAGTTGCCCTGCATCACAATACGGCCCTGATGCAGAACCACGATGCGGGTGGCAATCTCGGCAACGAAATCGAGATCGTGTTCGACCAG
This sequence comes from Caballeronia sp. LjRoot31, assembly GCF_964253885.1. Lineage (NCBI taxonomy): Bacteria > Pseudomonadati > Pseudomonadota > Betaproteobacteria > Burkholderiales > Burkholderiaceae > Caballeronia > Caballeronia sp. LjRoot31. Next base: position 1,350,788 of record NZ_CAXURX020000002.1, on the reverse strand, counting down.
CAGACAACATAGCTGATACTGGTGTGCCAATCTGGCGAGCACGTTGCCAATTTGCGTGCGCTCCGTTTTGGTCAATCCTGCGGTCGGCTCGTCGAGCAACACGATCCGTGGCTCTAACGAAAGCACCATCGCCAGCTCCAGCGCCTGCTGTTCCCCGTGCGAGAGATCCTTTGCCACCACGTTCAGCTTTTGATCGAGACCCGTGGTGCGAACCACCTCGAGCGCATACGGAGGCAAGGCAAGCGTATGCGCTCGCTGAAACAGCGAGGGTCGTTCGATGATCGTGCCCGCGATTCTCAGGCATTCCGACACGGTAAGGGTGTCAAAGATGTTCGCGTTCTGGAACTTGCGGCCCAACCCGAAGTGAACACACCTGTCAGGCGGCAGTTGCCGGATATCGTGACCACACAGCACGACCGTACCCGCAGAACGTTCCGCGCCGTCGCTCATGCAGCGCATCAATGTCGTCTTGCCGGCGCCGTTCGGACCGATCAGGCCAACCAGCTCGCCGGCGGTGGCATTCAGGTCGATCCCTTGCAGCACCTTGAGGCTGCCAAAATGTTTGGCGACGCCGTTCATCTCCAGCGCAGATTCTGATGGTGCATGTTTGTGCTCCGCCCGGATGGTCCGCTCGACGAGTGCAGGTACAAGACCGTTGCCGGTGAGACGGAGGAATGGTTTCAGAAGCAACGGCACCAGACCTTGCGGCAACAGTACGATCACCGTCACAAATGCGGCTCCGAGGATTAGTTGCCACGCAAATGGCATGCTACTGCTGAGATAGGCTGTCCCAACGTTGATCAGGAGTGCACCGACAACCGGTCCCCACAACGTTCCCCGACCACCGAGAGCGACCCAGATGATCAGTTGGGTACCGAGAACAAATCCGGTCAGTTCAGGAGCGACCACGCCGCTAAACGCGCCGTAGCCGAAGCCGGCGAGGCCGGCGATTATCGCGGTCGCAACCAGCAGGATGATCTTGACAAGCGACGTATTGATACCAAGGTACGAGCAGCGTGATTCATTGTCGCGAATGGCCGCCAGCACGCGGCCGCCATCGCTGCGCACGAATAGCCAGGCCAGCGTTGCGATGACCAGCAAGGCGGCCCCAGCGATCCAGTACCAGGCCTGAAGAGACAGATCGAACGTCTCGTAGCCGGTCAACCCCGAACTCGAACCGGTCCATTCACCACCGGACAGCAGCAATTGGCTGAGCACGATCGGCAGCACGAGCGACATCACGGTCGCGAAAAACGGTGAGGCGCCTCGATAGAAGGATAGCCAACCGAGCAGTGCAGCGACGGCTGCGGTCACCACGATGGCCGCACCCAGCGCCAGCACCACGTAACCGGCCGAGAAACCGCCGTGTGTGAAGACCAGACCCGCCGCGTAGGCCCCAAGACCAAAGAAGGCCGATTGCCCGAACGTCAGATACCCCGTGTATCCCCAAAGGACATCCACTGTCACGGCAACGATCGAAAAGAAGAATGCCTGAATGAGGATGTTCAACAAATACGTGCTGAATACTAACGGACCTGCGGCCAGAAGCAGGGCAGCGAAGCCCCCGACCATGAGCAATCCGCGCCCATGCATCTTTCGCCGATTGTGCACTCGCTCCTCGCCCTGCGAGGAATCGACTCCGGCACGATTCGGCGGTGCGTTGACTTTAGCCATGAGAGAACCCTTTTGGACGAATGCGCAGCGTGAGCGCAGCCAGCACCGCGATGGTCAGTCCACCCAGTACCGGGCTGACGAACGTGCTGACCAGAACCTGGCAAGCACCGAATAAGAGGCAAGTGACCAGCAGGCTCACCATCGAATAACCCGAAACCATGACCAGCATGAAGGCACTCACCAGCCAGGTCAGCCCCATGTCGGGATCGACGCTCGACAACGGCGTAATGAGCGTGCCGGCCAGGGAACCCAGAGCAGCGCCGATACTGAACGTAATAAATCGAATGCGGCCTGAATGAATGCCGAGCCCCCGGGCCAAGTCCTCATTCATGATCACCGCACGGGTCTTGACGCCAAAGCGCGTTCCGGTGAGAAGCGCGGTCATGAGGGCGCAGAGACCGAGCGCGATTGGGATCAACAACAAGCGATAGGCGGAATAGTCGGTGCCTGCGATGGAGAAGACGCCTTTCAGTGGCGTTTCCACGAACTGGACCTCGCGGCCGAAGGCCATGACAATGAGCTGTCCGATGACGATTCCCAAGCCCCAGGTGGCGAGGATCGCGTCGAGCGGGCGCTTGTATAGGGGACGCACGATCACCTGCTCGACGAGCATGCCGACGGCGGCGCCGACCACAAGCGCCAGCGGCAAGCCGACCCACGGGTTCAGCTTCAGTTGGGTGACCACAAAGCTGGCGTACGCGCCCATCGTCAGCAACGCGCCGTGGGCGAAATTGACGATTTTCATCACGCCGAAAATCAGCATTAACCCGGCGGTCACGATGAACAGCACCGCCGCGGTGGTCAAAATATCTAGTGCTAGAACCATTGTCGTCTCCAGTCACATCCGCCTGCGCACCGGCGAGGCCGGGCGTTCAGGCGGATGCTTTGTCCCAAACCGCGTTTATTTGATGCCAGGGCATTGCTCTTCCGGATCGACGTCGGAGAACGTCTGAAGGATCTTCACCGTACCGTCGGGTTGAATCTGGCCCAGACGCATTGCGAGGGGCGTATGGCGGCTCTTGTTCATCGACACCGGTCCGCGCGGTCCGTCGAACGATACCTGCCCCAGCGCTTTGATTACCTTTGCTGGATCCGTAGAACCGGCTTTCTCGACCGCTGCCTTGTACAGGAAGAAGGCCTCGTATTGCGGCTCAGACAGTTCGTTCGGTGTCTTTATATCCTTGCCAAACGCCTTATCCATGGCGGCGATAAATTTCTTGTTCCCGGGCGTGTCGATACTCGTCAGATAGGAGCCGGACATGTAGATGCCGGTGGCAACGTCTCCCATACTTTTCGCGGTACCTTCGTCGATCGCCAGATTGCCGTAAGGCAGCGTCAGCCCCGATCCCCTCAACTGCTTGGCGAGCGCCACGTTGGGTGCACCGCCTGCCGTCGCACTGATCAGCGCATCGGGATGCGCCGAGCGGATCTTGGATAGAATCGGCGTCCAGTCGGTACCATCAACCGGTAAGTATTCCTCACCGACCACATTGCCGCCGTGCATAGCGATGTATTTCGCAGTGAAGTTGAGCATGCCACGGCCGAATGCATAGTCGTTACCGACCAGATAGAAGTTCTTCGCGCCCTTGCTCTTCATGAAATAGTCGACCACGGGGGCGACCTGTTGGTCCGGCACCCACCCGTTCACATACATCCATGGGCTGCACGAATGACCTTCATAGAACGACGTATAGATGAATGGCTTTTTGCCTCGCGCGATGATCGGAAGCGCGGCGTTGCGGGCAGCGCTCGTCTCCATCGAAATTATGGCATCCACGTTCTTCTGAAAGACCAGCGTGTCGTAGGCCTTTTGCGCACCAACGGCGCCGGACGCATCGTCGGCGATTTCGAGTTGGACCTTGCGGCCGAGGATACCTCCGGTGGCGTTAATCTCGTCGACCGCGAGTTGTGAGGACTGCACCACGGCTGGGGCCACCACGCTGTTGGCGCCGGACAGGCCGACTGCAACGCCGATCTTGATGGGATCGGCGGCGAACGCGTTGGTGCAGGCGTTGATGGCGGCTAGTGCCGCGATGGCACCAACGAGGATTTGTTGTTTGAACGGCTTCATGGTTTCCCCTTCACGAGTAGTCGGATTAGGTTTTGTGGATCATGCGAACGCAGGCGGATATCTCACGCGCGTGAGGAAGGCCAGCCGGTGCCCAGCATCGGGTCGTACACGTCAGTGCGCCGATCGCGCAGCACGTGGTTGAATGTGTTGAGCGTGCGCGCGGAGCGGATGCGTTGCAGATCAATCGCGGCGTACAGGATTTCTTCCTGGTCGCAACTGGCCGGTCCGGCCAGAGGCCATCCATCGCCACTCACGATCAGGCTCTGGCCGATGAATGGTTGACCACGCTCGGTCCCCATCCGGTTTGCACAGACGATCATCAGGCCGTTGCTATGCGCGGCGGCCATCGTGAGGGTTGCGGCCATCGCGGGCCGATCGGCAGGCTGCCCTGGCATGGGCACCCAGTTCGTCGGTACGCAGACGACGTCCGCGCCTTGCGTGGCGGCCAGTCGATACACCTCGGGAAACCATCCGTCGTAGCAGATCGCGATTGAGACTCGTCCAAAAGATGTATCGAAAACTGGGACGCCCCGGTTGCCGGGCTCGAAGAAAAGGTGCTCGCGATCCCAGAGATGGAGCTTGCGGTAGACGCCGATGAGCCCTGACGGACTGATGAAAATGGCCGAGTTATAAAGCCGCTTGCCGTCGCGCTCGGCGATGCCAGCAACGACATGAACGCCCAGGCGCTTCGCCGCGTCTGCCCAGGCCTGTGCCGTTTCGCCACCCGGGAGATCCTCTGCCAGCGCGAACGCTTCCTCACGGCTGGCAAAGACATAGCCGGTGTTGGTCAGCTCAGGCAAGACCACCAGGGATGCGCCGCTTTTCGCGGCTTCTTCAATGTAATGGACCGACCGCGCCACGTTCTCGCGCTTCGCTCCGACACGCGGCTCCATCTGAATGCATGCGACGACCGGGCTTTCGAGGCCACGTTCTGTAGGGTTGTGCTGCAACATCTCCATTTCTTCTCCAAATGCAAAAAGCCCCCGAACCAGCGTTGGACGCAAGTTCGGGGGCTGCATAGCCTTCCATATGTAGCACGGCATCGTTGCCGTGGAGCCACCAGAAAATATGGCGGTTCAATGGAAGCGAATTTATGAAGCCAAATTCAGGATGTCAAGCGCAAAAATGAGTTGTTCAGACCTTCCTTAATAACTCCGTCTTTGCCATTTTCGGCGTCGGCGCACTTTCTCAACCGATGCTCGACGACGCCGAGATCCGATCGACCCATGGCCTTCTGATTGTTCGACGCTAGTGGATGGCGCCCATCGCTAAAGGTCGCGGGGCGGCAACGAATTGACCGCGATAGCTTCGGCATCGGTCCAATTCGGCCAATTGCACGGCGCATCAAGGGATATAGCGAGGAGGAGATCGTCGGTTCACATTTCTCGAGATTCTATACGCCAGAAGACGCCGCTGCCGGGGTACCGCAGCGTGGTCTGGAGACAGCCACGCGCGATGGCCGCTTCGAGGCAGAAGGCTGGCGAGTACGTCGCGACGGGACGACTTTCTGGGCCCACGTGATCATTGACGCAATCCGCGAACACGACGGAGCGCTCGTCGGCTTTGCAAAGATCACGCAGGACATCACCGAGCGGCGTGAGGCCAATGAGCTGCTGGAACAAACGCGGGCGGCGCTGTTCCAGGCGCAGAAAATGGAAGCAATTGGCAAGCTGACGGGCGGTGTTGCCCACGACTTCAACAACGTACTGCAGGTGCTGAGGGGGAATCTCGAATTACTGGAGAACCGGCATCGCCGGGATGCCTGGAGTGGCGTGCGACTCGCCCACGCAATCGATGCTGTCGAGCGCGGCGCGAAGCTCGCCTCACAACTGCTGGCGTTCGGTCGGCGACAGGCGTTACGCCCTGTCGTGGTGAACCTGGCCGCGATGGTTCGCGGGATCGACAGCATGCTGGCTCGTGCGCTGGGCGAGACGATCAACGTGGAGACGGTCGTTGCTGCCGGCCTGTGGAATACGCTGGTCGATACCCACCAGCTCGAGAATGTGGTGCTGAACCTGGCGATCAATGCGCGCGACGCAATGCCCGCGGGTGGACGTCTCACCATTGAACTGGCCAACGCGATGCTGGACGATCGTTATGTGCGTCGGGAGATGAATTGCCCGACGATCTGTTGTTTGAATTTCCGTCCAAGACGCTGCGCAAGCCCTACGCGATAGACGAACTCAATGACGCCCTTTGGGCGATTCGAGGCGCCTCGCGCTCTCCCAGGCGTTAATCGCGCACAGATGTGCGAGTCAAACATCCGGGACCATCTTCATGCCATCAATGGCGGCTTCCCCAGCGCATGTGCATCGTCAAAGTCCGGTGCCGCGTTCGACGGTTGGTGCAACATATCGACTAGACGGTGGTTAGTTAGGTTATCAGATAGATTTGATATATTGCCAGTTTTGTAGGTTTCCTAATTATTATTCCTCGCAACCTGTCCTGAAGTTCCTTGCCGTGACAGAAAGATGCGACGGGTGGGCACGCCACCCGTCGCCCATCACGCAAGTAGTGATCCGTATCCGCCGCGTCCATAGCGCTCGCCCGCCGTGCGCAGTGCGTTCCACATCATCGCCGACGCAGCTGACAGGCTTCTGTCGTGTTAAAGCGGGAGGGGTAGTATTCGAGTCTGACAATATGCTTTGGCCGGCCAATGAAGAAGACCAAAACCCCGCGAAAAACGCTTGTTGCGGGCATCGCCCGAGTGCTAAAGCGCCTTCACTATCCGCTCGATGTGATGGTGCAGTGCGTGCGGTGGTACGTCGCCTACTCACTGAGTTTGCGTAACCTCGAAGAAATGATGGCCGAGCGCGGTATTGAGGTTGATCATTCCACTGTGCATCGCTGGGTGATCGAGTTGGTGCCGCTGTTCGAGAAGATGTCCCGTAAGTACAAGCAGCCGGCAGGCAAGAGCTGGCGGACGGACGAAACGTATATCAAAGTCAAAGGCCGGTGGAAGTACCTCTATCGGGCGGTGGACAAGGCGGACAAAACCATTGATTTCCTGTTCAGAGCCAAGCGCGACAAGGTGGCAGCGCGGCGCTTCTTTGAAAAGTCGATCGCTCAGAACGGTGTACCCGAGACGATAACCCTCGATGTCGACGTAGTGCGCTGCGCCTGCGTCAGGCAGTGAATGGCAAGCCTGGCTCTTGAATTCCTTTCTGCCACGCAAACAGGTACCTTGGCGTGACACATGGCGGAGCGCGCACCATGCATCAACAGCGCGCGCAGGTGCGGGCTCCTTGCTTTGAGATAGAGCCCAATCGAACCTTTCCGCCCGTAACGTTTTGCCTTGGAACGAGTCCGGGAAATGCAGCGAACTCGCGTCCCGACTTGAACGTCCTCGCATCTTCAATTGTCGCTGCCGTCGCTGATAAACCATGCGTTCACTCGATCTGCGTGCAGCGTTGCGCCCGCACCCATTCCTGGCATTCGGCGCGAAACACGCCGCTTTCGCGCCTGAGCCAGGCCTCGATCAGCATCGTTTCATCGCGCGCCGCGGGCTGGGTGACGAAACGATACGCGGCAGCCGAGCGCACGTGCAGATTGAAGACGTCGATCAGGCGTCCCGAGATCAGGTCGTCAAGCACCAGCGACAGGCGTCCCATGGCGATGCCCTGACCGCTGACCGCCGCGCCGATCGCGAGTTGCGAGAGATTGAAGCGCTGACCCTCGTGCTTCTCCGGTGGCGTGACGCCCGCGCCGGTCAGCCAGTGATCCCATTCTTCATTGTCCGACGCGCCTTCCCACGGCGACATATCGTGCAGCAGAAGCGCATGCGGCAGGTCGGCTGGCGCGCGTATACCGGGGTGATCCGCGAGAAAAGCGGGACTCGCCACCGGCATCAGCCACTCTTCGAGGAATTCGGTCGCGCGGACGTCGGTATAGCCGCCGCGGTCGAAGCGGATGCCCGCCTCGATCTGGCGCTGGGTCATCTGCGCGCGGTCCAGCGCGTGGAATTCCCCGTAGATACGCAGGCTCAGCTCCGGATGGTCGCGCAAGAATTCGCCGATGCGCGGCGTCAGCCACCGCATCGCGAACGACGGTGAGCAGTTCAGCGTGATCTCTTCCTGGCTCGGCCGGCGGCGCAATTGCTCGAGCGTGGTCTCGAGCGTCTGCAGCGTCTCGCTCACCACCGCATGCAGCCGCACACCCTCGCGGGTCAGCGTCAGCATGCGCGGCGTGCGGTGAAAGAGCGGCCGGCCGAGCCAGTCCTCGAGATGCTTCACCTGCTGGCTGACCGCGCTCTGCGTGATGTGCAGCTCGGACGCGGCGAGCGTGAAACTGCAGTGAAGGGCGGCGGCGTCAAAGCAGCGCAGCCACGAAAGAAGGGAGGAGGAAAGCGGTCTGCTCATTACTGAAACTTATGGGCGAGTTATTAACAAGCGTTTGTTGCGCGAATTTCGGCAGGAAACAATGCGGGCATTCCAACACGTCGGTCACGCCTCAATCGGTCATGTCTTTCGCGCCTGCTTTGTCCCTCGCTTCACCACACGCGCCGCAATTGTGGCTCAACCCTGCTTACGGCGAGCCTTCGGCCGGTACCGGCTGGGCGAGTATCGCACAGGCAAAAATGGCGGAACGCCGCCTTGCCGCCTGCGCGCCGCTGCTTGCGCGCCTCTTCCCGGAACTCGGGCCGAGCGAGGGGATCATCGAGTCGCCACTGCTCGAGGCGCCCGTGCTCGGCGCCGCGCTGCATGCCCAGGGCGGGCGCGGCAGCTATTGGGTCAAGGCCGATCATGCGCTGCCGGTAGCGGGTTCGATCAAGGCGCGCGGCGGTTTTCACGAAGTGCTCGAGTTCGCCGAAGCGCTGTCCTTGCGGCACGGCCTGCTCAAAGGCGCCGATGACGACCGGATCGTGCTTGCATCGGATGAAGCGCGCGCGCTCTTTGCAGGGTATGAAGTGGCGGTCGGGTCCACCGGCAATCTGGGATTGTCGATCGGGCTGATCGCGGCCGCGCTGGGCTTTCGCGCGACGGTGCACATGTCGGCCGATGCGAAAGCGTGGAAGAAGGCGCGCCTGAGGGCGAACGGCGTGCGCGTGGTGGAGCACGACGGCGACTACGGTGAAGCGGTGCAGGCAGGCCGCCACCAGGCGTTGAACGACGAGCGCGTCTACTTCGTCGACGACGAGCAGTCGGGTTCGCTCTTCTACGGCTACAGCGTCGCGGCCTTTCGCCTGCATGCGCAATTCGAGGCGGCCGACTGCGCAATCGACGCCCGGCATCCGCTTTTCGTCTACCTGCCTTGCGGCGTAGGCGGCGCGCCCGCGGGTATCGCCTATGGGCTCAAGGCCATGTATGGCGACGCGGTGCATTGCTTCTTCGTCGAACCGCAGGCGTCGGCCTGTTTCCTCACGCGCATGGCGAATCCCGGCCGCGCCGGCATCACCATATACGACGCCGGCATGGACAATCACACCGATGCCGACGGGCTTGCCGTGCCGCGCGCCTCCGAGCTGGCGGTCTCGGTGATGCGACCGCTCCTGTCCGGCATGATGACCGGCACCGACGACACCTTCTTCGCCGACCTCTACCGCGCCCGCCGCGACGCCGGGCTGCGGCTCGAGCCATCGGCGGCGGCGGGTTTCAGCGGCCCTCGCATGCTGTTCGCCGAAGCCGAGGGCAAGGCATATCTTGCCCACCACCGCCTTGCCGATGTAATGGACGACGCCCGCCACCTCGTCTGGACCACGGGCGGCCTGCTGGTTCCTGAGGACGAATACGCCGGCTTCCTCGAGCGCGGCAAGCAGGCCGCCGCAGTCGACGATCACACGCGCTGACCCGCGCCATCCCAATCACCCACTTCGACCATCCGACCATCGACATGACTCAGCCCACTCGTCCGACCGTCCGCACACTCCTCCTGGCCGCCGCCTGCGCCGCGGCACTGCTTGGCGCCGCGCCGGGTGTTTCCGCCCAGACCGTGACGGCTGTCATGCAATCGAGCCTGCGGGTGCTCGATCCGGTGATGACAACGGCGCACGCCACGCGTGATTTCGGCTACATGATCTTCGACACAGTCCTGGCGCTCGACGCGAACGGCCAGGTCAAGCCGCAGATGGCCGAGAAGTGGACCGTGTCGGCCGACGGCAAGACCTACACCTTCACGCTGCGGCCCGGCCTTAAATGGCACGACGGCACCAAGGTGACGGCGGCCGACTGCGTTGCCTCGATCAAGCGCTGGGCCGAGCAGGACAAGCTCGGGCAACTGATGATCCCGCTCATGACCGAGATGAAGGCGATCGACGACAACACCTTCTCCATGTCGTTCAAGGAGCCGACCGATCTCGCGCTGCAGGCGCTGAGCAAGCCGAGCGGTTCGCCTGCGTTCATGATGCCGGCGCGCATTGCGGCGACCCCGTCCACCACGCCGCTCAAGGAATTTATCGGCTCGGGGCCGTTCAAGTTCGTGGCCGCGGAATACAAGCCGGGCCTGCAGGCGGTGTTCGAGAAAAACAAGGACTACGTGCCGCGCAATGAACCGCCGAGCGGTCTCGCGGGTGGCAAGAAGGTGTACGTGGACCGCGTGAAGTGGATCGCCATGCCTGATTCGATGACCGGCGTGAACGCGCTGACGAGCGGCGAGATCGACTACATGCAGACCGTGCCCTTCGAGATGGTGCCGATGCTCGAAGGCAACAACGCGGTAAAAGTGGAGAACCTCTCGCCGGAGAATACCCAGACGGTGATGCGCTTCAACTTCCTGAACCCGCCGTTCGACAACAAGCTGATCCGGCAGGCCGCGATGATCGCGGTGAAGCAGGAAGACGTATTGAAGGCACTGGTCGGCAATCCGAAGTACTACACGCGCTGCGTGGCGATCTTCGGCTGCAACGGACTCTACGCCAGCAACGCGGGCGCGGACATCGCGGCGACCGGCAACCTGGCCCAGGCGCGCGCGCTGCTCAAGCAGGCGCATTACGACGGCACGCCGGTCGTGATCCTGCAGACCACGGACGTGGCGAACTTGTCGCCGCAGCCCGTCGTGATCGGACAGGCGCTCAAGAATGCCGGCTTCAACGTGAAGATGGAGGCGATGGACTGGCAGACGGTGGTGTCGCGCCGCGCGTCGCAGGCGCCGATCGACAAGGGCGGCTGGAGCATCTTCTCGACCAACAACGACGGTGTCGAAGTGCGTGATCCGCTTACCGCCTTCGGCGTGGCCGCAAACGGCAAGCGCGCATGGTTTGGCTGGCCCGACGTGCCCGCCATCGAGACCCTGCGCGGCGACTTCATCAAGACCACAGACCAGGCCAAACGCAAGCAGATCACCGACCAGATCCAGAAGCTCGTGATCGACGAAGGCGTGCTCGTGCCGCTCGGTGAGTACTATATGCCGAGCGCGTACAGCAAGAAGCTGAGCGGTATCGTGAAGAGCCCCGTGCCGCTCTTCTGGAACCTGAAGAAAGGAACCTGAGCGATGACGGCCTTCCTCCTGCGCCGTCTGGCCGCGACCGTGCCGGTCATGGGGATGGTCGCGCTGATCGTGTTCGCGCTCTTGCGCCTGACCCCCGGCGACCCCGCCGCGATCCTCGCCGGTGACTCCGCCACGCCCGAGCAGATCGAGCAGATCCGCCAGGCGATGGGCCTGACCGAGCCGATCTACCAGCAGTTCTTCCGCTGGATCGGGCAGTTGCTGCACGGCGATCTCGGCACTTCGCTGATCTCGGGGCAGCCGGTTGCGGCGATGGTGGCCGATCGCATCGGGCCGTCGCTGGCGCTGTGCGCCACCACCATCACGCTCTCGGTGCTGATCGCGATCCCGCTCGGCATCCTGGCCGCGTGGCGCCGCGGCCGCCTGCTCGATCGTGCGGTGATGGCGGCGTCCGTGCTTGGCTTCTCGGTGCCCGTGTTCGTCACCGGCTACGCGCTGATCCTGCTGTTTTCGCTCAAGCTGCACTGGTTTCCGGTACAGGGCTACCAGCCGCTCGCCGCCGGCCTCGGACCGTTTCTCATGGGGCTGACGCTGCCGACTGTCGGCCTGTCCACCGTCTACGTGGCGCTGATAGCGCGCATGACGCGCACCAGCATCATCGAGGTGCTGGGCGAGGACTTCATCCGTACCGCGCGCGCCAAGGGCCTGACCGAACGCGGCGTGCTGCTCGGGCACGCGCTCGGCAATGCCGCGGTGCCTATCGTGACGATCGTCGGCGTGGGCGTGGCAATGCTGATCAGCGGCGTGGTGGTGACGGAATCCGTCTTCAACCTGCCGGGCCTGGGGCGGCTGGTGGTGGAGGCCGTGCTCGCGCGCGACTATCCGGTGATCCAGGCGCTGATCCTGTTGTTCTCATTCTTTTATGTGATCGTCAATCTGGTGGTCGACGCGCTCTATACCGTGTTCGATCCGCGCATTCGTTACTGAGGCTGACATGTCCACCGTGATCGACCTTCCCGATTTGCCTGTTCCTCCCGCCGACGTGCGCCCGGTCTCGCGCCTGCGGCGCGCTCTGCGCGGCTGGCCAGTGTTGCTCGCGCTGGTGCTGCTCGCGCTGATCGTGGTCATGGCGCTGTGCGCGCCGCTGCTCGGCACCACCGATCCCACCCAGCTCGATCCCGGCTCGCGCCTGCAAGGCCTCAGCGCCGCGCACTGGCTCGGCACCGACGCCTTCGGCCGCGACGTCTATTCCCGTGTGGTGTACGGCGCGCGGGTGTCGCTCGTGGTGGGGCTCGGCGTCACCCTGTTCAGCCTCGCCGCGGGATTGCTGATCGGCGTGCCCGCGGGCTATTTCCGCTGGTTCGATGCAATCGTGATGCGCGTGATGGACGGCCTGATGGCGATTCCCGGCATCCTGCTCGCCATCGCACTGGTGTCGCTCTCGGGTTCCAGCCTGACGACGGTGCTCGTCGCCATCACGATTCCCGAGATACCGCGCGTGGTGCGGCTCGTGCGCGGCGTGATCCTCGGCGTGCGCCACGAGGCCTACGTGGAAGCCGCGATCTCGCTCGGCACGCCCACCTTGCGGCTGATGCTGCGCCATCTCGTGCCGAACACTATCGCGCCGATGATCGTGCAGGGCACGTACATCTTCGCCTCGGCGATCATCACGGAAGCGATCCTGAGCTTTCTCGGCGCCGGCGTGCCGCCCGACATCCCGTCATGGGGCAACATCATGGCCGACGGCCGCACCTATTTCCAACTGATCCCCGGCCTCGTGCTGTATCCCGGTGCGCTGCTTTCCATCACGGTGCTGACCGTCAACGTGCTTGCCGACGCGTTGCGCGATGCGCTCGATCCGCGCCTCGCGCGCCGCCTTTGAACCGGACCCTTCGCGCCATGCCGATCCCCACGATACCGACGATCTCCACGATCCCCCCTGCCAGCGAGCCGCCCGTCGATGCGAACGCGCCAGTCGTGGAACTGCAGGGACTGACCGTGCGGGTGCGCGACGCCGACGGCGTGCCGGGCCGGGCCGTGGTTGAGCAACTGAGCTTTTCCGTGCGGGCAGGCGAGACGGTGTGCATCGTCGGGGAATCCGGGTCGGGCAAGTCGGTCACCTCGCTCGCGACGATGGGCCTGTTGCCCCGCGAGGCGCTGCAGGCAAGCGAAGGGCGCATCCTGATCGACGGCGAGGACGTGCTGGCCGCGAGCGACGAGCGCCTGCGGATCCTGCGCGCCTCGCGCATGGCGATGGTGTTCCAGGAGCCGATGACCGCGCTCAACCCCGTGCAGCGTGTGGGCCAGCAGGTGGAGGAAGTGCTGCGCCTGCATACGAGGCTCGCGCGTGCCGAACGGCGCGCAAGGGTGCTGGCGATGCTCGAGTCCGTGCACCTGCCCGATGTGCCGCGCATCTACCGGTCTTTTCCGCACCAGTTGTCGGGCGGGCAGCGCCAGCGCATCGTGATCGCGATGGCGCTGATCCTGCAGCCGCGCGTGCTGATCGCCGACGAACCCACCACCGCGCTCGATGTCACCACGCAAAAGCAGATCCTCGCGCTGATCCGCGAGCTGCAGCAGCGGCATCGCACGGCGGTCATCTTCATCACGCACGACTTCGGCGTGGTGGCGGAGATCGCCGATCGCATCGTCGTGATGAACCAGGGCCGCGTGGTGGAGTCGGGTGCGCGCGACGAGCTGCTCGCCCGGCCGCGCGAGGCGTATACACGCTTGCTGGTGTCGTCGGTGCCGAGCCTCGTGCCGCTGCAGCGCGTGGCGCCCGCGGGCGAAGCGGTGCTCGAGATCCGCGCGCTCGGCAAGACCTACGGCAGCGCGTCGCGCTTTTCCCGCGTGCAGCCCGTGGCCGCCGCGACCGACATCTCGCTGACCGTGCGGCGCGGGGAGGTGGTCGGGATCGTCGGCGAATCGGGCTCGGGCAAGTCGACCGTCGCGCGCTGTGCGGTGCGGCTGATCGATCCCACCACCGGCGCCGTGCTGCTTCATGGCGACGATATCGCCACCGCCTCGCGCAGCCGGCTGCGTCCGCTCAGGAAACGTATCCAGATCGTGTTCCAGGACCCGTATCGCAGCCTCAATCCGCGTTTGCGCGTGGGCGAGTCGATCGTGGAAGGGCTGCTCAACTATGGCGCATCCCGCGCCGAGGCGCGCCTGAAGGCCGAGCGCGCGCTCGATCTGGTGGGGCTGCCCGTCGACGCTATCGACCGCTTCCCGCATCAGTTCTCCGGCGGCCAGCGGCAACGCATCTGCATTGCCCGCGCGCTGGTGATGGAACCCGACGTGCTGGTGGCCGACGAAGCGGTCTCGGCGCTCGACGTCTCCGTGCAGGCGCAAGTGCTCGCACTGCTCGACGAAGTGCGCCGGCGCGTGGGCATCGGCGTGCTCTTCATTACCCACGATCTGCGCGTGGCCGCGCAGATCTGCGACACCATTGTCGTGATGCAGCATGGGCGCATTGTCGAGGCTGGCCCGGCGCACGCGGTCCTCACGCAGCCGCGGGAGGCTTACACCCGCGCGCTGATTCATGCGGCGCCCGGCCGTCACTGGGACTTCCGGAACTTCCGGCCGGCGGCCTGAGCATCCATCCACCCGAGAGAGAATTCATAGTCATGGTCAGCACGAAGCGCATCGTCTTCTGCGGTTTTCAGCACGAAACCAATACCTTCGCCCCCACGCGGGCCGACCTGCTCGCCTTCGAGCGCGGCGGCGGCTGGCCCGGCCTCACGCGAGGCGACGCGGTATTCGAGGTGATCGGCGGCGCCAACATTCCGGCCGCCGGCTTTGTCGACGCTGCCCGCCGCGCCGGCTGCGTGCTGATTCCAACCGTATGGTGCGCGGCGAGTCCGTCGGCGCATGTGGCCGAAGCCGCCTACGAACAGATCGCGGGGGAGATCCTCGCAGGCATCGAGGCCGCGCTGCCGGTCGATGCCGTTTATCTCGACCTGCACGGCGCCATGGTGACCACGCATCTCGACGACGGCGAAGGCGAACTGCTGCGCCGCGTGCGCTCGCTGGTGGGCAAAGACGTGCCGGTGGTCGGCAGCCTCGACCTGCACGCCAACGTGACGGCGCAGATGCTGGCGAGCGCGGACGCGCTCACAGCCTACCGGACCTATCCGCACGTCGACATGGCCCGCACCGGCGCGCGCGCGTTCGCGCTGCTGGAAAAGCGCTGGCAGCGCGGCGCGCGTGCCGCGTTCGCGGTGCGGCGCCTGCCGTTTCTCGTGCCGATCTGCTGGCAGTGCACCGACATCCAGCCGGCCGCGCGGCTCTATGCGCTGCTCGATACTATCGAGACGGAAAGCGGCGCGGACCTGTCGTTCACCACCGGCTTTCCCGCCGCCGACTTCGCCGAATGCTCGCCGGTGATCTGGGCGTATGCGGACGATCCGGCGATTGCCGATGCCGCCGCCGCGCGACTCGCGCAAGCCGCGAACGACGCCGAAGCCGAGTTCGCGGGCACGCTCTTCGCGGCTGACGATGCCGTGCGCCATGCAATGGAACTGAGCCGCACGGCGACGAAGCCCGTGATCATCGCCGACGGTCAGGACAATCCCGGCGCCGGCGCCAATTCCGACACCACCGGCATGCTGCGCGCGCTGATCGCGCAGGGCGCGACGCGCGCGTCGATCGGCCTGATCGTCGATCCAGAGGCTGCGGCCGCTATCCACGCGCATCGCGTGGGCGACACCATCCGGCTCGCGCTCGGCGGCCGCTCCGGCGTGGCCGGCGACGCGCCCTACGAGGGCGACTTCGTGATCGAGGCGCTTTCGGACGGCAAGATCCGTGCGACCGGCCCGTACTACGCCGGCTTCAACCTCGACGTCGGTCCGGCCGCCTGCCTGCGGGTGGGCGGCGTGCGCATCGTGGTCGCGTCGTACAAGGTGCAGATGGCCGATCAGTCGCTGTTTCGGCTCGTCGGCATCGAGCCTACGGAAGAGGCTATTCTGGTCGTGAAGAGCGCAGTGCATTTTCGCGCGGACTTCGCGCCGATCGCGCAGACGATCATCGTCGGCGCGGCGCCCGGACCCATGCCGATGCGGCTCGAACAACTGCCGTGGACGAAGCTGCCGGCCGGCATGCGGCTTGGCGCGCGCGGCGTACCGTTCGTTGCACCCGTGCCACCCGCCGCTGCGCCGCTGCGCTGAAACGGCAGATCTCGCTAACGTTTCGCTTCCCCCACCGCGCTTGACCCACAAGACATGGACAACTCCCTGGTTTCTCTGTCGGCGCTGAGCGCGCGACGTCTGATTGGCAACAGGCAGGTCTCGCCGCTCGAACTGCTCGACGCCTGCATCGCGCAGATCGAGGCGATCAATCCCGCGGTAAACGCGGTGACCGCGACGTGTTTCGAGCGCGCCCGCGAGGAGGCTTGCCGCGCCACGGATGCCGTCATGCGCGGCGAGCCGCTCGGTCTGCTGCACGGCTTGCCGCTCGGCGTGAAGGACCTGGAGGAAACCGCGGGCCTGCTCACCACTTACGGATCGCCGTCGTTTCGCGCCAACGTGCCGGAGGCGGACAACGGCTTCGTCGCGCGTCTGCGCGCGGCGGGCGCCATTCTCACGGGCAAGACCAACGTGCCGGAGTGGGGCGCGGGCGCGAACACACGCAATCCGGTCTGGGGCGCGACCGGCAATCCGTTCAATCCGATGCTCAATGCGGGCGGTTCGTCCGGCGGCTCGGCCGTGGCGCTCGCCACCGACATGCTGCCGCTCTGCACCGGTTCCGACACGGGCGGCTCGCTGCGCATTCCGGCCGCGCTCTGCGGCGTGGTGGGTTTGCGGCCGTCGCCGGGACTCGTGCCGAGCGGGCGCAAGCCCCTCGGCTGGACGCCGATCTCGGTGGTCGGGCCGATGGGCCGCGATGTCGCCGATACCCGCCTGCAACTGGCCGCGAGCGCGGGGATCGAAGCGGGCGATCCGCTCAGCTACGACATCGCGCCGGATACCTTCCTGCAGCCGCGCGAGATCGATCTCGGCACGCTGCGGGTGGCCTACACCGAAGACTTCGGCATCTGCGACGTCGACGACGCGCTGCGGGCCACGTTCCGCGCGAAGATCGCGGCGCTGTCGAAGTTCGTGACGGTGTGCGAGCCGCTCGACGTCGACCTGGGCGAAGCCGACCGCTGCTTCGACGTGATTCGCGCACAGAACTTCGTCGCGAGTTTCCAGGAAGCGTACCAGCGCGACCCGGCCTCGCTCGGTCCGAACACGCGCAGCAACTATGAGATGGGACAAGCGATGTCGCTTGCCGACGTCGCCTGGGCGCACGCTGAACAAACGCGCTTGTTCCGGCGTTTCCAGGCGCAGTTCGCGCGCTACGATTTGATCGTGTCCCCGACTTCTCCCATCTCGCCGTTTCCGTGGGAGCAGCTCTATCTGGCCGAGATGAACGGGCGGCCGCTCGCGAACTACTACCGGTGGCTCGGGCTCACCTATGTGATCACGCTGGCCACCAATCCCGCACTGTCGCTGCCTTGCGGGCTCGACCATGCGGGTATGCCCTTCGGCCTGCAACTGGTGGGCGCGTTTCGTGGCGACCGGCGTCTGCTCGACATCGCCCAGTCGTTCGAAGCGGCATTCGCCACCGACCCCTCCATGCGGCGCCCGCGCCCGGATCTTGCGACATTGTCCCAGGCCGTGGCGGCGCTGAAGTCGATCGTGACGCATCCGCCTTTGGATGGCACACGGACAGCTTGACGGGTCTAAGGCTGGCCCTTGGTCAGTTTTAGCCTGTGAGACCGGCCGACGCCACCCCGCCTTCGATCAATAGGCGCCGAAGATCCGGTCGAGCGCTGCCAGGATGGCATCGCGGCGCTCGGCAAGCGAGCCAATGCGCTTGCCGAGCGCGTTCACCGGAACAGCACTCATGGCAGGCGTGTCGAGGAAGTGTTTCTCGCCATTGATCTCGAAGACTGGCAGCAAGTCGGACGGTTTGCCTGAGAACCCGAGATCCGCGGCAGGCCGCAGAGGAATCACGATGCGCGCCGGCAAGATTCCGACATGCGTACTCTGTACGTCGAGCAGGTACGGTGCAAGGCGCCGCGTCTCATCGTCGGGGTTACCGTAGAGATCAAAACGCGCCATTAAAACGTCCTGTACTTCGCGAGCGGCAGCCCGTCGCGGTCAACCATTGCAGTGTATGCCGCGACCAGCTCCGCATTGTCGTCGGCCCAACGGCGAGCCTCAGCCTCCTGAATTTCTTCGCGCACACCGCGCTCGCTCGCGCGCGAAAGATTGATCCCGAGCTCCTTGGCCCGATCCAGGACTTCAGGCGGCAATGTGACGTTCGTGGACTTGCGCGCCCGGACTTCGAATGCCTTTCCCATGCGCATCTCCATGTTGAAAAACATGTGCATTATAGTCCACATTCATTTGCCATAATCGCCGACAAGAACGCTTTCCTCTGAGCGAACCGGTACAAAGCCGGGTAGTCGCACTTCGCTTGTGAGACCGCCAAGTCATGTCACGGCAAGTAGTTGCTCAATGGGAGGAATCGGCTTTAGTCAGGCGTTTGCCCGGCTCGGCCGCCCGGTGAAGATGCCGGTAACGGCGCTGGCTTGCCCTATCGAGGCAACGACCAGTTGAAAAAGACCCGTTCGACGATGACCACGACCCGATAGAGCGCGAGCGAAATACAAAGCAGCACGAACAGCGCGGCAAATGCTTCTGCGAGCTTGAATTGCGAAGTGGCGTACTGAATCATGTAGCCCAGCCCCTCATTCGACGCCACGAACTCGGCAACGACCGACCCTATCACCGCCAGCGTGATCGAGACTTTCGCGGCGCTCATGATGTACGGAACGGCATACGGTATGCGAATCTGCATGATCTGCCGAAGCTGCGGCGCTCTTAATGACCGCGACAACTCCACAAGATCGGCCGGCGTAGCGCGAAGCCCTGTGATTGTCGATACCACCAGCGGAAAGAAGGTGATCAGGCAGGTGATCAGGACACGGGGGAGCGTGCCTGCACCGAGCGTGACCACGACGATCGGCGCAATGGCGACAACAGGCGTCGATTGCACGACAACCAGTAGCGGCACGATCGTCCGGGAAAGCAACGGTGAATTTGCCACGGCGATAGCGAGCGGAATGCTCACGAGCAGCGAGATTCCAAATCCCAGAAAAACGACTTGTAACGTGGCCCATATGTTGTCGAGCCATCGCATCGGCGCAATGTCCATGGCCGCCGCTGCGATCTGGGCCGGGTCGGGCAATACGTACACCGGAAGATGCAACAGCTTGCAAGCTGCCTGCCATGCCACCAGGATGGCGAGCAGCAGGATGACAGGCGAATAGCGATAGATAAACGGTTTCATAGTCAAGTTTCCCTGGGGCGGGAAAACAATTGTTCCCGGATATCGTTGGCGATTTTCCCGAACAACGGATCAGCCATTGTGTCCAGCGTGCGAGGCAGCGAGAGCGGAACGTCGATCAGGTTTCGCACCCGTCCCGGCCTGGCCGCCATGACCACGATCCGGTTGGATAGCAGCACAGCTTCGGCAATCGAATGCGTAACGAACACCACCGTCTTCGGCCGCGTCCTCAACACCCGCAGGAGCTCGAGCGACATCTCATCGCGGGTCAGTGCATCGAGTGCGGAAAACGGCTCGTCCATCAAGAGAATGTCCGGGTCCTGCAACAGCGCGCGGACGATGGAAACGCGCTGCTGCATGCCGCCCGACAATTCATGAGGCATCTTGCGCGCAAAGTCGGCCAGGCCCGTGGAGCTCAGCAGCGCCATGCCCTGTTCCTGGACCTGCGGTGTGACTCGCCCGCCCTTGTGCCGGATCGGAAAGGTCACGTTTTCCAGCACGTTCAACCAGGGCAGGAGGGTTGGCCTCTGGAACACGAATCCGATATCGTCACGAGGTTCCGCCACCTTGAGCCCGAATATCTCGACCTCGCCTGAGGTCGGCGGCAGCAGTCCGGCAAGCAGGCGCAAAAGCGTGGACTTGCCGCATCCCGAGGGACCGATGATGGATACGAACTCGTGTCGCTGGATCGAAAGGTCGACGCGATCAAGAGCGGTCACGGTGGTGCCGTCGGTCGACACGAACGTTTGCGTCACGGCGTTCAGGGAGATGGCGGGCCGCGCGATTTCACGGGCCGCAAGCAAGTGCACTGCTTCCGGAGCGAGATTCTGACAATCAGGAAGTTCGTTTTTCATGGAGTCTCAACGAGCGATACGAGCCGGAGGCGCTATGAATAGCGTGGATAAGTGTGGGTGATACCCCGTTGGCCTCCGCATCTTAACGATCCACCATGCAGCGCGAAATGAAGTTTTACGGGGGTTTGAGTCAAGTTATCTGAGCATGGAGGGCAATGATGAGCGACGCTGTCGAGCGCTGCTTCGCGCCGCCGTTTGCTCCGGTGAATGGCTGGAACATATCGGCCGTCATGCACGAACGAGCGGGTCCCGGGCCATGTTACCTAAATCAGAAAAATCGAACTAATGGCTTGTCAAAAAAACGCACGGCAATATTGAAGAGAATAGTCTTTGCTCCGAAGCCGGAGAGCCCGGCCGCCAGCCCCGGCTTTGCCGTGCTGCCGATCAACAACACAATGCGGGGTTTCAATGAATAAACGTTTCACCGGCTTATTCGCAATCTGTCTCCTGGCTCTTGCTTCGCTCCCTGCTGGAGCGGCCGAGAAAGTGCGATTCGTCCTGGACTGGTTTCCGTCCGGCTATATCAGCTTTACCCATGTCGGTATCAAGGAAGGGTTCTTCGCAGCAGAGGGTCTCGATGTTTCAATCGATATCGGTCGCGGCGGAGCGGACGCCGTCACGCGGGTTGCAAGCGGCACGGATGATTTTGGCGGGGCGAGCATGGCCTCGCTGATGAGCGCTCAGGCGACTACCCCGATTCCGGCAAAGGCGATCGTGGCGGTCTACTCCAAGTCGCCGGATGCGATCATCACGAAATCGGGGAGCGGGATCTCGGCCATTAAGGATCTCGCAGGCAAGACGGTTGCAACGGCGGCGTTTTCGGGATCGAACGCACTATGGCCGGTGATCGCGAAGATGAATGGGCTTGACCCGAATTCGGTTCGTCTGCTCAAGGTCGATGACAACGCGCTCGGACCGATGCTATTGGCGGGCAAGGTCGATGCCGTCATTGCATGGACCACCGAAGAACCCAATTTCTCCACATTGCTGACGGGCACCACCACCCGGCTGACGGTCTTGCCCTGGTTCAACGTCGGGCTGCAGGGCTACAACTGGTCGGTGCTGGCCTCTGGCCGCATCATCCAGGATCACCCGGACACCGTGAAGAAGTTTGCGCGCGCTTACCTGCGTGCCATGCAGTTCGTCGTCGATCATCCGGAGAAGGCTGCGGAGGACCTGCACGAGATGGTCCCGGATACCAACGTTGCGATCAGCGTCGAGGAGATCAAGGCGATGAAGCCCCTCGTGATCAATGAAATTTCCGCGCGCACGGGGCTCGGGCGATTCGATCCGGCGCTCGTCGGCGATGCATGGAAGTGGGTATCGCAGTCGCAGGGTTTTGCGGCTGACCGCATCGATCCTCAGTCGGTTATCGACCGGTCTTTCGTGCCTTGAATGCGGATAAACGCGATGTCGAACCGGAACGCGCCAATGTCATCGAATTCGATTGTTCTCACGACCGCTTGCGAACTCGCCGAAGCGATTCGTAGCCGGACCGTGTCGTGCGTGGAGGTGATGGAGTCGTATCTCGATCGCATCGACCGGGTCAATCCGGAAATCAACGCGATCGTTTCCTTGAGACCGCGTGACGTTCTGCTGCACGAGGCTCGCGAGCGGGACCGCGAGCTTGCGAACGCCGGCCCTCGCGGATGGATGCACGGTTTTCCGGCCGCGGTAAAGGACCTGGATCCGGTCAAGGGAATGATATGGACCTCGGGTTCGCCGATCTTCCGCAATCGCATTGCAGAGGTCGACTCGATCCAGGTCGAGCGCATGCGGGCGGCGGGCGCGGTCTTTATCGGCAAGACCAATACCTCCGAATTCGGCCTGGGATCGCATGCGTTCAATCCTGTGTTCGGGACGACGCGTAACCCGTACGACAGCAGCAAGTGCGCGGGCGGGAGCAGCGGCGGCGCGGCTGCCGCGCTCGCCACGCGCATGTTGCCGGTTGCCGACGGCAGCGACCATGCAGGATCGCTGCGCAATCCGGCTGCCTTCAACAATGTGTTCGGCCTGCGCCCTTCGTTTGGGCGCATACCTGAAGCCGGGCCCGACCTGTTCAGCGCCACGCTGGGAGTTGTCGGCCCGATGGCGCGCACGGTCGAGGATCTGGCGATGTTGCTATCGGTTCAGGCCGGCCCCGATCCGCGCGCGCCGCTGTCGATCAACGAGTCCGCCACCATTTTTTCCGACTTCGCGCACGGCATGCCGGTTCAATTGCGGAACCGCCGCATAGGCTGGCTGGGCGACCTCGGCGGGCATCTGGCCTGCGAGGACGAAGTGATCTCCCTATGCGAAGCCGGGCTGGATGTATTCGAACAACTGGGCGTCACGGTCGAGCCACTGAAGCTGGATTTCCCTGCTGAGGAAATCTGGGAGAACTGGCTGACGCTGCGCGCCTGGATCATGAGTGTCCAGTTGGGACCGTACTATCGCGATCCCGCCACCCGGGCGTTGATGAAGCCCGACGCTATCTGGGAAGTGGAGCGCGGGTTGGGCTATAGCGCGGAGCACGTGGCGAGCGCCATGGCATTTCGCACCGCGTGGTTTCGGACCATGAATACCTGGCACGCGTCTTACGATGCCGTCGCGTTGCCCTCGGCACAGGTTTTTGCGTTCGATGCCGGGCAGATCTGGCCCACGAGAATTGGCGGCCGGACGATGGACACTTATCATCGATGGATGGAGACGGTTATTCCCGGAACGATGTCGGGCTGCCCCGTCATCAGCGTTCCAGTGGGTTTCAACCGTGCCGGGCTGCCTATGGGAATGCAACTGATCGGGCGTATGAATGACGAACTGTCCTGTCTCGCACTCGCGCGTCTCTACGATAAAGCCACGATGTGGACCCGCCGCTGCGTGCCGCCAGGTCTCGATCTGCCTGCTGCGCCATCTGCTCGATAAAAGGCCGTCACGTGACTTCGGCACGACTGCGATGGTCCTGCATGGACGCAGGCAGTTCCGGGACGCTTGCCGATCAGTGAGCGGTGCCATTGCCCCAATGATCATTCATGTATGTCTGCGTCGTCGAGATGAAGTTCTCGATGAGCGGCAAAGGATGCCGGCGATAAGGGCGAATCGCAACGAGGTTCGACGCACTCGTGTAATTATCGAACGGCCTGAAGACGATGTCCTTGCGTTTCGATGCGTTGAAGTTGAGAAGCGAGTAGCCGAAACCATTTCCCACGAGACTGCGCACCATCTCCGCCGACGACGCGCGCTGGCTGACATTGGGTTGAATACCCAGATCGCCGAAGATGGAGAGGAAATAGTCTCTCGTCTTTGGGATGTCCAGCATGATGAACGGTTCCTGATCGAGCTGTTTGAGTGATGTAAGCGAGTTGGCAAGCGGATGGTTGGCGGGCAGGACGCAGCATACTGGCGAGGGTTGCAGGATCGTGCATTGGTAAGTCGGTGCAACCTCGAAATCGAGTACGAAAATCAGATCGAGAGAACCTTCTTCCATCTTCGACATCAAGAGCGGATGACTGTCGCTCTGCCAGCGGATCTCGACCCCCGGATTTGCTGACTGGAACTGACGGATCAGCGGCGGCAGGAGGTCGGCAGCGATGTCCCCCAGACACCCTAGCGAAAGCTGGCGCCGTCGTTTGTCGGGATGCCTGTGACGCGCCGACTCAATATCACTCACCCGGCTGATGACGTCGCGCGCCTCGAAGAAGAGATGTTGACCGGCCGGCGTCAGGACCAGCCCGCGGGCGTGCCGCCTGATAAACAACTGTTCCTGCAAGACGCTTTCCAGACTGGCAATAGCGCCCGATATTGCCGGCGGCGAGATGTTCAGTTCTTCCGCTGCGCGCAGGGCGCTGCCATGTCGTGCCGCGGCAGCGAAGTAAGTGAGTTGCCTGAGCGTGATGCGGGGAATTTCCAGCGCGTCGTCAGGCGGCGGCGCTGAACTCGAGGGGAGCGAGGAGAACGAACTGGCGAACGAGAGAAGCATGCTCATGGTCTTGCTCCAACTTTCCGTTATGTCTTGCACTGGGCGAACGGTTTTCAGGTTCAGCGCAACGCGCGACGAAATAGAGCATGAAACATGCCTATATTCATGCATCGGACTTTCAGTGCGTGCTAAGTCGGGATTTATGACGCAGTCGTCTTTTTTTAGAAATTGCACAGCCTGATGATTTGCATCAGGCTTCCCACATGGTCACCCTCATTCCATTTCACATCGTCCCGCCAATGATTCCCTCTCAGCAATTACAGCACGATGCGCCAGATTCCTGGTACGCGGTCGCGGCTTCGGACGACCTGATGCCTGCCACCGTCATGCCGGTTACCGTGCACTCACAACGCATCGCGTTGTGGCGTTCGGCTTCTGGACACGCCAGTGCATGGGGCGACCGTTGCCCACATCGGGGAATGCGGCTCTCATTTGGTGCGGTGCGCGGCGAGAGTCTGTTATGCCCTTATCATGGATGGACCTTCGGCACCGATGGCCAATGCATCCACATGCCGGCACATCCCGATATCGTGCCACCGAAAGCCGCATGCGCCCAGCGCTATGCCGTGACCGAGAGCAACGGCTATGTCTGGCTCAACCTGGGGCAACCGGCGGGCAGTCCGCCGCTCGACGGCCCCAGGACCTACCCCGTTCGCACGCTTTATTTTCCCGTACCGGTCGATGCAGCCCTGGCGGCGCTCATCAGCGTTGCACCGCATGCGTCGACTTCTTCAGGGAGCCACGCGCCGGCGCAAATCGATGTGTCGGATTCGAGCACGCCGGAGCGTCTCGTTTTCAAGGGCACGGACGAACGCGGCTCTTTCGTCGCATCGCTTGATCGCGCGGGCGGCCTGATGGTGGAATCGGAAGGCGCGAGTGGTCAGAGCACATTTGGCGCGTTCGTTTTCCCATCGGACGAAGCGACGTGCGGCGTCCACGTAGTCTCGATGGAACCCGCCCCGGCCGAACGGCGCATCGAGATAAACCGGGCGGCCGTTGCGGTGAGGAACGGTTTATCGAACGCGTTCGGCGATGAGCGTCACGTCTGGATGCAAAGCGCGATTGCCGAATGGCGAACCCATCGCGCGAGCGAAGCGCTCGCGCGCATGACGCATAATGAGG
This sequence comes from Caballeronia sp. LjRoot31, assembly GCF_964253885.1. Lineage (NCBI taxonomy): Bacteria > Pseudomonadati > Pseudomonadota > Betaproteobacteria > Burkholderiales > Burkholderiaceae > Caballeronia > Caballeronia sp. LjRoot31. Next base: position 1,325,395 of record NZ_CAXURX020000002.1, on the reverse strand, counting down.
AAACGAAATGCAGGCAATAGACGACACGGTTGCGCGCGATGACTGGTACGTGGTTTCTTTCGGCAAAGAGATTGCGCCCGGGCGCAGCGAACGGACGCGATTGCTCGGCCAGGACATCATAGTCAGCCGCGACCACGATAACACCGTGCATTGCAGCTTCGTTCGCGAGTCGGGCGAGCAGGTCCCGCTGCCCGACGTACGCGAGCAGTACGGGTTCATCTGGGTCACGCCGGGAAAGCCCAGGCGAGACATTCTCGCCATTCCTGAATTCGCGGAGCCGGGGCGCCGCTTCATCTATCGCGGACGCATAGGAGTGCCGACTTCGGGGCAGCGGGTCATTGAGAATTTCTTCGACCTCTCTCACTTCTCGTTCATTCATACCGGAACCCTCGGCGGATATGAGTCCGCCGAAGTCCCGCGTTACTCGGTCGAGATGAGAGAAGAGGGTGCCGAACTATGGGCCGTTGGCTGCAGTTTTTTTCAGCCGATGGCTTCCGCGGCTGCCGGCGGCGGATCGACGATTTTCTACGACTACAGGATCGCCTCGCCTTTTATCGCATTGATTTACAAGGACAGCCTGATTCAGGTTGGAAAGAAAGACGTCATCGGCCTGTTCATCCAGCCTGTCGAAGAGGACCGATGCATCGTTCATTCGTTTGCGTGTGTTCATGACAGCGGGAACAGCGACACAGGGATCCTGCATTTCTATCACGAGATCTTTGCGCAGGACCGGATGGTTCTGATCAACCAGTTTCCCCGCAAGCTGCCCGTCAATCCTCGTCGCGAGTTGCCCATGCGCTCGGACGCAAGCTCGATGGCGTATCGCAGGTGGCTGGACCGCTCGGGTCTTGAGTTCGGCATCGAGCGCGCGTTGTAGCCCTTTCCCCAAGAAAAATGATCAAACTCTACGATTACATCCTGTCGAGCGACTGTTACAAGGCGCGTCTTCTGCTGTCCATGCTGGGTCTGCAGTACACGCCCGTCAAAATCGATGTGCACCCGGGCCGGGAGCACCAGTCTCCAGAATTTCTGACGCTCAATCCCCTGGGCGAGATTCCCGTTCTCGAAGACGATCACCAGATCATCTGGAAGTCATCGGCGATTCTCGTCTATCTTGCGAAACGCTACGATCCGACAGGGAAATGGCTTCCCGACGATCCCGTGCGTAACGCACAGACCGCGGGATGGCTCGCCTTCTCCGAGCACGAGCTCGCCACGATATCGCGACTGCGGATGGCCGCCATCACGGCACGCGGCATGGCGACAGAAGACGATCTCCGGGCTGCCCGCCGCGCGCTCGAAGTGCTTGAGGATCATCTGGCCGAAGGGGAATTGACGGGGCGTCGATGGCTGCTTGGCGAGGAGCCTACTATTGCGGATATCTCGGTGTTTCCCTGCGCGGCGCTCGCCCAGGATGCGGAGCTTTCGTTGAGCCCCTATCCGGCATTGTGGCGGTGGATCAACCGTTTCAAGGAGCTGGGGGGATTTATCGTCATGCCGGGCGTTCTGCCGAACTTTGCCGGAGCGTTTTAAGGACCGTTCAAGTTCGCTGAGAGACTTTTCGGGCTGACGGTACTCGTCAGCCCCGGCGTCCGGCACGGCCCTCAGCGCGGAACCTTTTTATCGAGGAATCCGAGCACCGCCGAGGTGAAGGCGACGGGATTGTCTTCGACCACCATATGCGCGGCCTGCTCTATATCCACTCGTTCGCCTGACCGGAGCGTATCGATCATCCGATCGGCGATCTGTGCCGTCACGAGGTCCGAGATAGCGCCGCGGACCATCAGGGTCGGACAGGCGACCTTTGCCAGCGCATCCCACGAACGCTGCGGCGGATCGGGCGTCAGGCGTGGGTCGAAGATCGCGGGATCGATACGCCAGTCGAGTTCGCCCGTCTCACGCCGCCGCAACATCCACTCCATGCGCGTGGCAATGCTGCGCTCGCCTGCGCGCGGGTGCATTTCTCGCAGGAACGTCAGTGCCTCGGCACGCGAGCCAAAGGCGTTCGGCGTGCGCGCAAGTTCGCTTCTGATTCGCGTAAGACCGGCCATGTCGAGTTCCGGGGCACTATCGACGATCACCAGCGCGGCTACGCGATCCGGATGGCTCGCCGCGTAATTCAGCGCGTTGGTGCCGCCCATGGAGTGCCCGAGCAGGACAAACCGGTCGAGCTTCAGATGATCGGCGAGTGCTGCGAGATCCGCGACGTAGGCGTCGGTGTTGTATTGCCCATCCGGCGCCCAGTCGGACGCTCCCCGGCCGCGCTGATCGAGCGAGATGACCTGAAAGCGGGCGACGGCCACCTCCGCGAATTCCTCGAACCAGTACGCGTAGGCACGTAGCCCGTGCAGCAGCACGAGTGGCGGAGCGTCGGCCGGTCCCCATCGAAGGTAGTGGAGGGAAAGTCCATCGTGCGTAAATGTTTCGGATAAAGCTGTCGACATCACCCTCTCCTTGTTCGCCAGGTCATGCAAAGCGCGCCGGATTCTGCGAATAGCCCACCTTCAATTCGATCTCGTATGAATCGGGATCCAGAATGTAGATGGACGTGCCGAATCCCCTTGCTCCATAAACCTCCATCGGCCCCCGGATGACAGCCACCTCATGCGAAGCGAGGTCGCGAAGCAACTCGTCCATATCCGCCTCGATACTCAGGCACACATGTTCGATGCCGCGCTCCGCGGGCGGAGGCAAGGCCGCGCCCGGCGGCAGTTCGAGCAGGTCGATCAGATTGGTGCCACAGCGCACCTGATGCAGGCCGATCTTCTCGAAGATCCGTTCGACACGCAGACCCAGCACCGAACGGTAGAACTCCGTTGTACGGCCGATATCGGTCACCTTGAAAACGACATGGTCGATCCCGTTGAAGCGTGCGTTGATCGGAGGCATGGTCGTGGAGGTCCTTCCATCGGTTTGAAGAGTCCAGCTTAAAACAGAAGGCCTGACGGCTGGATCACATTCATCGCCCCGATACCACTGGTTTTTCTTAACCAGAGCCGTGAGCTGAACGGTTCGCGCGTCGAATCAGGAAAGCTGACGCAACGGATTAATGATCCGAATTGCCTCGCGCAACGGTTGGCCTTTACATTCGACTGGTGCCCTTCCAAAAAAGGGCGTCCAGGTCATACAGATGAGCAAACCATGCGCGCGGCGGGGCGGCGTTCGCATGGCTGCACATGCAATCAAGCGAGGGTTCATGTTTCATCCAGATCGCCGGGACGGCGCATCGGCTCTGTTTGCCGCTTTTGCTTCCGGCCTCGAGTTCACGCAGCTCCCTCCCGAAGTCGTGCAACAGGCCAAGCAGTCGATACTCGACGTGCTGGGCCTGGCGCTCGCCGGTGAGCGCATGAACGCAGGCTGCGCGCCGGTCACCGCTTATTGCGCAGCGGCGTCCGGGCCAGGCGCATCGACCGTCTGGTCGACCGGGCAGCGTCTTGCGCCTGGCTACGCGGCGCTTGCCAACGCCGCGCATGCCAGGGCGCTCGATTACGACGACATCATCGAATATCCGCAGATCCATGTGGCGGCTTGCGTGGTGCCGGCAGCGGTTGCCATGGCGCAGGCGCATCGTCTACCCGGCGCCGGCAGGGTGCTACTGAGTGCGGTTGCCGTGGGCTGTGAACTGCAGGCCCGTCTTGCCGCGGCGCTGGCTCCGCATTTCGGCGAGGGTCTGCCGATCATGCTGGCGAGCCAGATATTCGGCTATTTCAGCGCTGCGGCCGCTTGTGGAAACATCATCCGATTGTCGGAGGAGTCGATGCTCGATGCCCTCGGACTTGCGTTGATGCAGGCGGCCGGAACCGAGGAAACGGTTGTTCATGCACCGTTGAGCATGGGAAAGTTTTTATATTCCGGGCTGTCCAATCAGGCCGGCGTCCAGAGCGCGATGATGGCGAGCTTCGGGATCCAGGCACGGGCCGATGTGCTGACAGGCGTGGCCGGATTGTTCAACGCCTACTTTGGCGGCAACTACGCGGCAGAAGCGCTCACCGATGGATTGGGACGCGATTATCGTTCACTGACGCGCTGCTTCAAGTCCATGCCGGGGACCCTCGTTGCCCACGCGTTCGTCGAAGCCGCGCTGATTCTCCTCGACAGCGCGGGCGGCGACCCCGGCGCGATAGAAAAAGTCGTTCTCTATGTCGGTCCCTGGGGCCGCGTCATGTGCGAACCGTCGGAGATGCGGCGCCATCCGCCGGGTGCGTCGGCGGCAATGAACAGCATTCCGTTCATGGTGGCCCATGCGCTGGTGCGGGGCCGTATCGGCATAGCCGATTTCGGCGAGGCTGGGCGCAACGACCCCGGCGTGCTGTCGATGGCCGCGCGTTTCGAGCATATCGTCATGCCGGAGCTTGCGAATCGGACCGGGCTGGAGCCCGGCGTCGTGAATCTTTGGCTCAAGGACGGCCGCAGACTCGCGCACCGGATCGACGCGCCGGCCGGACATCCGTCGCGCCCCTTGTCGTTTGACGACGTCGCGATCAAGTTTCATCGCAATCTCGACGACGCGTCGGTCCCAATGACGCCTGCGCGTCGCGAGGAAATCGTCCAGCACGTGCGCAGCCTCGAGTCGCTCGACAACATCTCGCCCATTTTTGAATCTGTATCCGATGACACAAACTCACGAGGAAGTCATGCCAGTTGACATGGAGAATTTGATCCGCGCCGATGCGGTCCACCGATCCGTCTACACCGATCCGGACGTCTACGAACTCGAGATGTCGCGCATCTTCGATACCACCTGGGTTTATCTGGCTCACGAGGCGGAATTGCCGCAATCGGGCGACTACGTGACAACCTACCTCGGCAAGCATCCAGTCGTGGTGTCGCGCCTCGAAGACGGGACGGTCACCGCGTTGATTAACCGCTGCCGGCACCGTGGTCCTGTGGTCTGCCAACACGAGAGCGGCAATAGCAAGTTCTTTCGATGTCCTTATCATTCGTGGACCTACGACAACTCGGGCGCGCTGATCGGCGTCCCGATGCCTCAAGGGTACGGGAAGTCGTTCGACAAGTCCTCGCTTGGGCTCGTCAAGGTTGCCCGCGTGGCCGTGTACCAGGGCTTCATTTTCGGCTGCATGAAAGAGGAGGGCGTCTCTCTGCTGGAACACCTCGGTGGCGTAGCGAAGTTTCTCGACGCCTATGCGGCCGTTTCACCCACCGGGAAGATCGATCTTTTCAAGGGAACGCAGAAGTGCGCTTACAACGGTAACTGGAAATATCAACTCGAAAACGGCGTCGATCCGTATCACGTCGGCGCGCTGCATGCGAGTGCGGTCACACCCGAAGCGATGCAGATATACCGGCAGGGAAAGGGCTGCGTAATCGCCATGGATGGACACGGTGTAACGGATCACACCGATTGGGGTCCGATGCCAGCCGACGCTGGCCTGTCAGGTGGCTTCAATCTGGTGATTTTCCCCAATCTGATTGTCCTCCGCAGTCAGATTCGCACGGTTCGTCCGATTGCCGTCGATCGTACCGAGATCTACACGAAGGTGGTGCGTTTGCAGGACGTTCCCGACGAAGTGAACATGCGGCGCATGCGCGACCAGGAGTTTGAATTCGGCGCTGCCGGTACTTTCTTCGCCGACGATCTGGATATCTTCGAGCGCACCCAGCGAGGCTTGCAAAGCGGCGCCGTAGATTGGCTGGTTTTCTCGCGGGGCCTGGATCGTGAATCGATGCGCGGTGGCTATATGACCGGCGGCATGTCCGATGAAACCCAGCACAGAGGCATGTATCAAAACTGGAAGCGGCTTATGAGCGATGTTGCATCGGTTCCTCGCGCAGAGGTCGCGGCATGAATACGGATCGTCCGGAAATCGAGGATTTTTTGTTCATGGAGGCGCGTTTGCTGGATACCGGCAGGTTCGACGCCTGGCTCGCGCTCTTTCATGAGAATGCGGTGTACTGGGTGCCCGCCGGGCATGACGATATCGATCCAACGCAACACGTGTCGATCATCCACGACGATAAGGCGGCGCTGGCGAAACGCATCGCCCGGTTGCAGTCGGGGCATGCGTACGCACAAGATCCGGCTTCGCGTGTGCATCGGCTCATTTCGAATGTGGGACTCGGCGAGGCGAACGACGAGAGCCGGACGCTTAGAGTGACGTGCATGATGCTGCTCTTGGAACTGGCGCGTCATCGTCAGACCATTCATTCGGCGCGTTGCGAATTTCTCCTGCAACGTCGCGATAACACATGGCAGATACTCGGCAAGAAAGTCAACTTGCTTAGAAACAACGAGGTGTTGGAAGCAACACCGTTCCTGCTGTGAAAGTATTCGAGCGGGCATCGGATGCTGTTCCGGCTGCCTGGAGCGAAGTACTCTCCAACGAGTTCGCGGGAGTCCGGTTATCGGTCGACAGGCAGGGGAACGCGCCGCGCCTGCGCATCGATGATCTCGCGACGGGACTGTCGGTATTCATGGATGCGTTTCAACTGAGCGGACTGACCAGCGCGGGCAGCGTCGAATTGACGGCGCATATGGTTCCGCGTGGACTTGGGTCCGCCGACTGACGAACGTCGGAATCGCGTCCTGACAAAGTTTGGCTGACTCAATGTCCAGGTTATTTTCAGCTATCTGAATAAATTGTCGCGGTACGCTGATTCCATTGATAAGCGTTACTGCTTGGCCGGCATGAGAAGCAATGCTTCCGGCCCAGTGAGGAAGGAAATGAAAGAAGACGGGTTTTCAGTGTCGGTGGTCGGTCGCCGACAGGAAGCGCAGGGGATTGTGGCGCTCGAACTGGCAAGCACGGACGGCGGATCGTTGCCGGCTTTCGAAGCAGGCGCGCATATTGACGTCAAGTTGCCGGACGGCATGGTGAGGCAATATTCGCTGCTCGCATGCCGGGAACGTTCGGGTGCCTACACGATCGGCGTATTACTCAGCCCGGCTTCACGGGGCGGATCGTCGTATATCCACAAGAAGATTCAGGTGGGCGATCACCTGACTATCGGCGTGCCGCGGAATCTTTTTATGCTGACGCGCGAAAATCGCCGCGTCATTTTGTTTGCCGGCGGCATTGGTATTACGCCGATTCTCGCGATGGCGGAAGCGCTCGCGCAGCGTAACGCGGAGTTCTACTTGCACTACAGCGCGCGCTCATTGGCTAACGCGGCGTTTCGGGACCGCATCGCCGCGTCGGGCCTGGTTGATCGCACGTACTTTTATTTTAACGACGCTGACAGTCGGCTTCGAGTGGCCGATGTGCTTTCCCGATACCCGACGGATTCCGATATTTATGTTTGCGGTCCCGAAGGCTTCATGACTTCGGTGATCGACGCCGCCGTCGCCGCCGGATGGAACCGGGACTGTATTCACAAAGAGAATTTCAGCCCGGCTTCGGCGACGTCCACCGAGCATGAAGGGCCGGACGGGTTCGATGTCCGGGTGGCGAGCAGCGGTGTCACGTTTCGGGTAACTCCGGGAAATAGCATTGCAAAGGTACTGCTCGATAACGGAATCGATATCCCGGTTTCCTGTGAGCAAGGTATATGCGGCTGCTGCATGACCGGCTTACTCGAAGGTGTTCCCGATCATCGCGACTACTGCATGTCGGACGAAGAACATGAGCGCAACGACATGCTGACCGTGTGCTGCTCTCGTTCAAAAACACCGCTTCTGGTCCTCGATTTGTGAGAATGAGTTCGCATTAGAGGCAGCCAGTCCGGGCATGACGGAAAGCGGTGGCCGGCATCGGCCTGGAGATGAGCGCCACGGGGAGGAGATGGTGAATGAGGGCACGGCGGAATCACGCCGATAACCGAAAAGCGACGTTTTTATATCGAAGTATTTTTTTATAACTAAATTAGGATTACTATGAAAAAGACGGTTTTGTTTTTCGCGTCCTGTCTTTGCGTGACGCCTGCCTTCGCTCAAAGCAGTGTTACCCTTTATGGCATCATCGACAGTGGCATCACCTACGTATCCAATGAAGGTGGCGCTCATAGTATCCGGGAAGACGACGGCATCTATTATGGTAATCGCTGGGGTCTGAAGGGAAGCGAGGATCTGGGTGGCGGCCTCGCGGCAATCTTTCAGTTGGAGAACGGTTTCTCTCTTGGTACCGGCAAGCTCGGGCAGTTCGGTGCGGAGTTCGGCCGGCAAGCGTACGTGGGTTTGCGGAGTCAAACCTATGGAACGCTGACGCTCGGTCACCAGTACGACGCAGGTTCAGACTTTTTCATGACGAACTGCCTCGGCCTTGGTGCGTGCGTGACCGGGTATGGCGGACACCTGGGTGACCTGGACGGTCAACTGTTCGGTCTCAGGCTCGACAACGCGATCAAGTATCAGAGTCCCGACATGAAAGGGATTGAAGTCGAGGCAATGTATGCGTTCGGCAACACCGCGGGTAATTTTCATCAGAATAGCGGCTATTCCGGCGGCATTTCGTACTCGGGCGGTTCGATTTATGCCGCAGGGTATTACACACGCATCAACAATCCCAATACGCTCAACGGAGTGGACCCGTATGGCCAGTTGGGCGTGACCTCTCTGCTTGGCCAGTCCGTTGCCACGGTTTCCGCGAACGGGACGGTGAGCGATTCGTTTTCTTCGACGTCGTTCAATCTCGACAGCAAGTCGATCTTTGGCGCGGGAGTGAGCTACACGCTCGGCAAAATCACGGGCAAGGTTGATGTCGTCGATACACAAATGAAGGGTTTTGGTGAAACAGCGACATTGCGTGTCTACGAAGGCGGCGGCACCTACGCGTTCAGCCCCGCGTTGCAGGGCATTCTCGACTATCAATACAGCAAGCTGGAATCGGCTCACTGGAACCAGTTTTCGGTTGGTGTGAATTACGCTCTGTCCAAGCGCACGACGGTGTACACGGGCACCGACATCCTGAGGGCACACGGCGCTGATGCTGTCATTGGCGACTCGTTCGAGCCGTCGTCGACGGGTCATCAGACAGACGTACGCGTCGGCTTGCTCCACATGTTCTGAGTTTCAACGGGGAGAAAGGGAGCTTGGGGATCAACGACCCGGGCTACTGAATAAGCGCTCTCTCAACCTGACATGGGGCAGCCTGTACTTTCGTCGCGTGTGGATTTTAACCATGTCGAGCGAGATGAATTCATGACGAACATGCGATGTATCTATCCGCAGCGGTCAGTTCAGGCATCTGTCCGATGTACATCTTGAGGCCCGCCAGCGTCGCTCAAGCGCACCAGGCCAAGTCCGCCCCTGGTTCCGGTTCGACCTACGCGGCGGGCGGAACGGCACTGCGGCTATCGTGGGGCGAAACACCGCCGCCTGCCCTTACGCTTATCGATGTAGCGCCGCTATTGGGTACTGACATCACTCAGGATTTCGATTCCGGCGGGCTTCGTATCGGGTGTGGCATCAAGCTCGAGGCTTTGCGACGTGATCCCTTGATTCGGAAGCAGGCACCGCTGCTAGCGGCAGCGTGCGATGAACTGGCCTCGCTGTCCGTCCGAAACCTCGCAACGCTCGGTGGAAACATCGGCTGGCGCTTCGGCGACACGTTGGCGCCCTTGCTGGCCATGCGAGCGGCGGTCGAATTGCACAATGGGGACAGGGTGTTGCTCAATATCTTGATGTCGAATCAGGAGTGTCCTTTGATCGTGGCCGTCCATTTGCCCGCCCATGCGCTGACTGGACCCGCGGACACTGCATCGAGCGTGTCGACGGGGTTCATCGGTTTCTACGAAAAGGTGGGGCGCCGCGCAGCCTTCACACCGTCCCGAATCGCGATTGCGCTTAGAGCAAATCTGCTGGAGGGCGGACGCCTTGGCGATGTTTGCATTGCCGCCACGGGCGCCGGGCTTGTTGCCCGTATGCTTGCCCAGACGTGCCGGATCATGGAGAGCCTATCTGCACATAGCGTGACGCCCGACGTGATACGCGACGCATGCAGGTGCGATCTACCCGAGAACCCTGCGCTGGCCCGGATTGCCAGTCGTGTCATATCCGGACATGTGAGGGCGATGACCACGAAAGGTGACAGACCGTCGATCGCCGCATGACGCCGCATATCATGCTCGATCACATGACCCTCAGTGCGCCGGACGATCCCCGGCCCGACGCACTGGCCAAGCTCGGCGGGAATCCCGGATATCCGGGCGATCGCATCAGGCCGGACCAGTTGCACGCAGCCATCCTCGGGTCCCCACACGCTCACGCGAAGATTCTTGCCATCGACACGCGTGCTGCGATGGCTTTGCCCGGCGTTCACGCGGTCGTCACTCACGCCGATATTCCCGGCTCGAAGCATCACGGCTTGCGAATCGTGGACCGGCCATTCCTGTGCATCGACAAATGCCGTTTCATAGGCGACCCGATTGCAGCGGTGGCGGCAGACACACGGGAGTTGGCGCAACAGGCGCTTGCGCTGATCGATGTCAGCTACGCGCTTCTTCCTTCGGTGTTCGATACCGAACTTGCCACGCAGCACGATGCGCCACAACTGCATGAGCGTCCGAACCTGCTGTACGAACGCCACCACCGTCACGGCAATACCGCCGCAGCGGCGCTCGAGTGCGACCACATCGTCGATCGCGACTATCGCACTCCCCGGCAGATGCATGCGTATCTTGAAACGGAAAGCGGTGTCGCCGAACCCGATGGCAATGGCGGGATCCTCATCTACTTTGGCTGCCACAATCCGGAGCGCGACCGGAAGATGATCGCGGGCATGCTGGCCTTGCATAGCGAGCGCGTCCGCGTGGTCGGTTCGCCCGTCGGCGGTTCGCACGGCGGTAAGGACGAGCTGTCTGTTCAGCCGATCCTCGCGCTGCTCGCATGGAAGACCGGGCGCCCGGTTCGCCTGCATCTACAGCGTCCTCAATCGGTCGATCTGAGCGTGAAGCGCCATTCGATGACCATCCGCATGCGAACAGGTTGCGATGCGCATGGCCGGCTTCGATTTCACGAGGCGTGGATCACTGCCGACACCGGCGCCTACGCGTCTTATGGCCCGGAAGTGCTGGATGGTGCGCGCGAACACTCGTCCGGTCCCTACAAGTACGACGCTGTCGCGCTCGAGTCTCGTCTCGTCTACACGAACAACGGTATCGCCGGCGCGTTCAGGGGATTCGGTGCGGTCCAGGTGCAATTCGCCCTCGAGCAGCAGATCGAGCAACTGGCAGCGCTTGCCCAGATCGATCCACTTGAATTTCGCCGTATGAATCTGAAGCAGCCGGACGATCCCGGGCCGCTCGATCAGGTCGTCGTGCCGTTCGATGGCGCCTCTCGCGCGCTCGACGTCATTTCGCGGCACGCGCTGTGGCAGGGCCCGCGACGATGGCGCGACGATCGATATCTGCACGGCGTGGGCATGGCGCCGATTCAGCGCAGCGACGGCTATGGAAAGGGCGGCCCGAATGGCGCGAAGCTGGCACTTGCGCTGGCCGCCGATGGATGCATCGAACTGCGCGCCAGCTTCTGCGAGCTGGGCCAGAATCTGATCGGCAGCATTTGCCGGCTGACGGCACTCGAACTCGGGTGCGATGCAGGCGACGTGCGCGCCGTGATCGGTGATTCGGCGCTGCCCGACAGCGGCGCAGTAGCCGCTTCGCGGGCTACCACGCTGGTGTGGCGGGCTATCGCTGCGGAAGGAGCGCACTGGAGCGCACAGCTATGCAAGGAGGCCGCCTCGCTGAACGAGGTGCCTGTCGCAGCGCTTCGGCTCGGTCCCGGCGGCATCTGGTGTGACGATGAGCGTTACATGAGCTTCGTGGAATTGGCCGCGCGCCTGGGAGAGCGCCGGCCCGTCCTGCCGATCGACCTTGCCGGCGAAGAAACGCCCACCGAGATTGCGGGAGCGCACTATGTCTTCGGTGCGTGCGCGGCGCTCGCTCATGTGATCATCGACACCTGGACAGGCGCCATTTCAGTCGATCGGCTTGTCGTTGCGGCGGCGCTCGGGCCGGTGGTTTCGAGGCAGGGTTTTCTCGGGCAGATGGAAGGCGGCGCTCTGATCGGTCAGGGACTGGTGACCATTGAAGCGCTGCCTATGGCGAAAGGCCGCTACCTCGCGCGCAACTTCGACAGCTATTTCATACCGACATTCGCGGACGCGCCGCAAACCGAAGTCATCGCAATCGAGAACCTGATGCCGGGCGACAGGCATGGACCCCGTGGCGCCGGGGAAATCGGTGCGAATTTCGGGCCCCCACAGTCGCCAACGCGATAGCCAGCGCACTCGGTACGCCGGTGTTCAAGCTGCCGTTTACGCCGGACGATGTTCTGGATTTTTTGGAGCAGGAAGTATGAGCGAGTCGGGTGACATGAGTGCCGCGGTCGGGACAGGCCCGGTTAGTCCGGAGCGTTTTGAACCGATCAGCTTCCGCGTGAATGAGAAGCCGGTCGTGGTTCGTTGCCCACCCGAGCGGACGCTTCTTTCGATCCTGCGCGAGGACTTCGTGCTGCCGGCGGCGAAGCCGGGCTGTGAGGTAGGGCGGTGCGGAGCCTGCATGGTCTGGCTTAACGACCATCCAGTCAACGCTTGCCTCGTCATGGCATGGCAGCTCGACGGCCAGGCCATTACAACGCTTGAGGGTCTGGAATTCGATTCCCGATGCATTCCGGTTCGCACTGCACTGGCGCGCAGTGGAGCAGTCCAGTGCGGCTATTGCTCGGCCGGGATGATGATGACACTGACCTGGCTCTATTGGAAAGCACCGTTGATCAGTGCTGCGGATGCGACCAACCAGATGTGTGGAAACCTCTGCCGTTGCACGGGATACGGCGCGCTCCAGCGCGCTGCGGCTGTACTCTTCGGCCCTTGCGTCGAAGCGCAGCAGCATGATGAAGGCGTCAAGGGTGAGACCGCCGGCAGCCGATGTGACGACTGCTCAGAGGGAAAATAGCGCTTGTTACTGTGCAATCTCAGAGGAGCCCAATCTGTTGAATGGCTCTAGCCAGAAGGTGTGCGGCTGGTTGCACTTCTTATGGCTGTCGATTTTTTGCGTTTTTTCCAGTTTATCCGCATGAAATTGCCGCCCGGATGCAAATCAGTGATGCGCAGCAGATCACCCGATTCGCAACTGACACGGCTATTTTTAGGACCCACCAAAAGGCTCACCCCGGGGCATTCCGTCAACACCACAACGTCACCGGAAATTCGAATCCTTCCGGTGACAAGACGTCATTCTTTTGCCAGATAACACGATCAAGAGTGACTGAAAGATTCCAGGTCTCCGGGCTGATCGGCGCCTTCCTGGCTAACGCAGTAGGGGCAAGTACTGCTGCAGCCACCCCCTGCCGGATCTTGCACGGACCGGTACACAATCGCATCGATCCGAGCTTCGCGAGCGATGGCCGCTAACGCCTGGCAATAGGTGTGATCGGTTTTGTCAAGAAAGTGCGAGCCGTCCGACGAAAACGCTGAGTCCCGTACATCGACCGCACTGCCTTGTACTTCTACCATGAAGAGTGTTTGCGGCAAGGTGTCGATTGAACCTAGCGCGGGCGATTCGGTGAGGAACTTCCAGCGCCAATACCCCAATTCCGCGCAGGCCGTACTGCGTTCATGCGCCGCATAGAAAACACCTGGATCGTAGGGTCGGTGAAATCGAGAGCCGTGTTTAGAGGTCGGATAGCGAAACGGCGTGAAAAGCAACCAATGCAGTCCTAGTGCGGACGCGGGAACGGGAGGCTTTGACGCGTCAAGAAGCGCTTCGAGTTGCGCTTGCTCAGCAAGGCTGTCGACGAGCGACATCGTCGCCACTCGGTGCTGCGCTTCAGATGCGACCGCGGTAGAGGTCCAGGTATTCGACGACATTTACAAGTCCTTGCGCGGAACGAATCAAATCAACGGGACGCGCATTTAATGCGAGATTTTCGCCCGTCAGCCAGGCTTGCGCCTTTTTGCCTGATCCCACGATTGCGTCGAAGAGCGAAATAGTCGCATAAAGAGAAGCGCCATTTCCCATTCCTTACGCCGCGACTCCTCAAGCTGATAGCCGCCCGAGACTAAACGCGACGCCGACGTGCGCTGATCCCCAGCACGTCAGCGAGAATGGTCTGGCTCACCTTGAGCGCGCACGACAGCCTTGGACAGCGTCGCGCTGGAAAGCCAGCACTTCTTCTCGGCAATGCTCACAACCTCGTTGAAGAACTCGATGATTGCGTGGGCACCCACACGGCATCGTCCATCGACAGCCCGATAAACCAACGAAACAGCAGGTTATATTGAACCTGCTCCATCAACTGGCGCTCCGAGCGAACGCTATAGAGCACTTGCAACAGCATCGCGCGCAGCAGCTTCTCCGGGGCAATGCTGGGCCGCCCACCTTTGATATCAGCCTCGTACATGCCGGCAAACAAGCGATCCATCTTGGCCAGCGCGGCGTTGGCCATCTTGCGAATCGAGCGCAGCGGATGATCTGCTGGAACAAAGTCCTCCAGCTTACGCAAGGTGAACAAGTTCTCGGCAAACGTATCGGCGCCGCGCATCGCTTCTCACAGTTGTGGGGTCTTTACTAACAACGTTTGAACTGACCTTTTGGGTGACTTCGGAGTGAGGTATTTCCGCAGTCTGTTAGGTGCTTATCCGTGAAACCGACTGTGTCGCCGATGAAGAACTCATCACGCTGCGTTCTCGGTGGTGATGCCGGTTCGACACGATCCGGGCCACTCGCGGTGTCCGGAATGATTGCCGCGTAAAGCACGCTCCAACGGCTTCGAGTTACGCTGTCTTGAATTACTGCCTGTGTCTGGCGGAGTTCAACGATGGTGCCTTGTGCCGGCGGCCCAAGCGGGTTGTCGCCAATGTAGTTGACGGACATCCCCAGATGCAGGCGTTGACGTATTTCGAGAATACGTCGCGGGTCATCAAGCATTTTGCCGATTGTAAGATAGAGACGATATAGCTCGGTGCTAGGCGCCTGCCGAAGCGAATCTAGAATGTCCATGGCGTAGAGGTGTTTTAACGGGCCAGCGGCAGGAGTTCGTGCACGCGATTGACGGGATACGACAGGATAGTCATCTTGCTACCAATTGAGCGTCAGTCCGGCCTCGGTTGCACGATGCCGATCATCATCGTCCGCATGTAAATATTGGCTGGTGGTCGAGATCGATTCGTGCCCCAGGTTGTCCCGGACGTATCGCAGATCGACTTGTCCGTTCATCATGCGAGAGCCTGTCGTATGCCGCAGCCAATGGGCAGAAGCCTGGCGCAGCCGTTCTGCGGCGCGCTCGTGCGCTTCGCCGGTCGACTGCAAGTGCCCGATCGCATTGTCGAACACCTGTTTGATGATCAGGTGTACGGCGCCGCGTGTCATCGTCCGGTATGTGCCGCCGATCGGCAACAGCAGCGGTGTCGTTTCGCCGCCATAGGGGAGGGCAGCCAGACCGTAGTGTCGGCGATAGCGTGTCAGCTCAGCCATCAGTTCGGTCGTCGCCGGCAGTAAACGTTCTTTGTCGCCTTTGCCGGTAATGGCCAGCCACCAGCGGTCCTGGCCGTCGCGATCGCGTCGCCTAAAAAAGCCGCCCATCGGATTGCTCAAGACTTCCGAAATGCGCAGACCCATCAAATACAAGAACAAGAGCGAGATCAGCCAGCGCACCCGCGCGTAGTGTTCCTGCTCGCGTGCGGTGTTACGGGGCATCGCGTCGATCGAGGTTTTGACGGCCTGCCAGAGATCGTCCTCGAGGAAGCGCGTCACGCGGGGCTTGGCCTTGCGTGCCCGTTGACGAGACAGAGACAGCGGATTGCCGGCCAGGTAGCCCGCGTTGACGAGCCACGCGAAGAGCGTATTCAGAATCACGAACGCCTGACGCTCGCTAGCTGGCGAGAGCGGGCCCGCGAACGGCCGCCAGTGGGCGTCTGCACGGGCCACTTTACGACCGGTCATGACCCCAGCGATGTGCGGGGTGCGGGTCGGCCAGAAAGCGCCTATTGAGGAGCAGTAAGCCTTCGAACCGGCGACTCGCAACGCCTCAGGGAACTCGATTCGTAGCGATGTTGCGTATGACAGGCCGATATTTTCGCCTGCTTCTCTTTGTTTAAGCGGAGATCCGGCTTTACGTTTTTTTTCTCAACGCTCCACCGCCTTGAACAACCGATTCTTATCGAGCGTGGCCGGATCAAGCGTCTTCTCGTCGCCTTCCGCAGGAAGCGTCGGGCCGGCGTCCTCCAATGCGCGGCCGGTATAGCGGCCTCTTGGCCGTATGACCTTGCCCACCCGGAGCTGCTCGATGCAATGCGCGAGCAGACCCACGCTTCGGGCCGTTGCGAACAAGGCGAACGAGGCGTCGCGTGGCAACTCCAGCTGCGCCGCCAAAGCAGCAAGTGCAACGTCGATATTAGGCTTGAGCCCAGTCAGCTCAACCGCCTTGTCCATGAACGACATAAGCTCCTGAGGGGGATTCAGCACCTCGAGCAACGCGGCTGCCCGTGGATCGCCATCCGGATACAGATGATGTCCAAACCCCGGGATCGGAATGGCCGACTGCAAGTGATGGGCAACGACGTACTCCGCACCGAGTCTCAAGACGTCGTCGAACACGGCCCGCAAGTGGCCCGACGCGTCTCCATGCAGCGGGCCGGAGAGTGTCGCGAGGCCCGTCAGCAGGCATCCCGGCAACGACGCGCCGGTGGAGGCGGTAATCCTGGCGGCGAACGCCGAACTCGTGATCTCGTGGTCGGCCACGAGGACCATGGCGCGCCGGACGAGTTCGGCGCCATCGCCATCCAGACCCCAACCAAGCGCGAACCGTTCATGGGTCGTTTGTGCATTCGCGTCACTTCGCGCGCCGAATGCTTGCGCGATGAGTGCCACGAGACGCCCGGCTTCGACATGGAGTGCGCTGTCGGTGCGTCCAAGAGTCGAATGCCCGCAGGCCGCAAGCGCCGCCAGCGATGTGAACGCGCATTGCCTGCCTCGCTCGTCACCCAGTACCGGCACGTCGCCGACCTCGAAGGAAACAGGTGCGCTCGCATTCCAGAGAAGGGTTGCCACGTCCTCGAGCGTCGCTGTGTCCGAAAGCCGGATGCTGTCGAGTCCCCGGTAGTACGCCCGGCCTTTTGAGAAGGTGGTGATGCTGCTGTAGATGCAGGGCTCCGCACCGAATATCGTTCCGGCGGCAAGGGCTTCGCGCTTGCGTCCCACCTGTTTTTTGCGACACAGACCGACCACGTCCTCCGCACGATAAAGGCTCTTGCGGGGGTCGTGCGGATCCGGCATGACCGCGATGGTGCCTCGACTGACATACGCATAGACAGTCTGCGCCTGCACTCCGAGTTGCCGAGCCGCTTCAGTCAGAGTGATCCAGTTTCGCATAGGGTGGCCAAGCAAGGTGATGCGGCGGAACAGGGCAGTGAGCCAGTACGATGCGGATCGCGTCCAGCAAGGGAGCGCGACCGATCCAGTGCCAATACTGACGTTTTTTCAGGTAAAAGTCATCTCGGCGGGCCGTCGCTCCAGGATCTCGACCAGAATGTCTCCCGGCGATCGCACGAAGCAGGCTCTGACGCCCGGGCGAACCTGTTTGACCGGCTCGACGATTTCCGCCTCGCAGCGCAGCAGGTGCTCGAAAGCGGCATCGAGATCGTCCACGACCACGCCGAAATGATCGATGCCCTGCTTTTGCCCGCCATGAGGGTGGACAGTTTGGGGGTTCGCCATCGACGTGATGAAAAGGTTAATGCTGCCAATGCGCAAATCCACTCGCCCTGGACGACGCACGATCTCGGCGTTCAGACAGCGCGCAAACCAGGCAGCCGTGGCTTCGGGGTCCGCCGAGCACAGTTGCAGATGATCCCACCTGAATTCAATCATTCGTTTTCACCTGATAGTCGAGAGCGTTACAGTTCGATGCGGGAAAGCTTCCCCAGCAGCACGGAATAAGAGAGCGTCCCGATCAGGCATATCGCGCCCATCAGATTGAGTGCCCAGTAGAAGTGCCCGGTGTGGTGGGTGATGTAGCCGATCATAAGCGGCGTAGTGATGGCGGCGATGTTGGCTGCCAGGCTGGTGATGCTGCTGGTCAGTCCGACATACTGACGAGGCGCGATTTCAGAGACGGCAGCCCACGACATCGACCCGACACCCTGCGCGAAGAACGCGATCGTCAGGATAGCGATCACTCCCTCATTCGAATCGACGAAATTGACGAGCACGATAGACGCACCGAGCAACGTGCCGATGATGAGCGGCGTTTTGCGCGCAGTGGAAATTGACACACCGCGCCGGATGAAGAAGTCCGAGAGGTAGCCTGCCGAGAGAATGCCGAGCGTCGCGCCAATAAACGGAAGTGCCTGGAAAATTCCGACCTTGATGATCGACATGTGACGCGCTTCGATCAGATAGGTCATGAACCACGTGGTGAAGAAGACCAGCAGGGTGTTGTTGCAGAACTTGCCCAGGCAGATGGCGAGAATTTGCCGGTAGCCAAGCAACCTGAGGGCGACGCGCCAGTTGAACTTCTCGCGAGGCTTTCGCGCAGCCGTAGCGCCTTCATTGATGTATTGCAACTCGGCAGCATTGACGCCTCCGTGTCGATGCGGATCCCGATAAACCCGGTACCAGATAAGACTGAACAGAATGCCGAAGCCGCCCGTCACGTAAAAGACCGAGCGCCAGCCATAGGTGGCCGAGATCCACAGCAACAGGCCGGTAAACAAGGGCGTTCCAATATATTGCCCCATGACATAGACACTGGTCGCAAAGCCGCGCTCGCCAGCGGGAAACCACAGCGTCACGGCGCGTGCGTTCGAGGGGAAGGCGGGCGCTTCCAGTGCGCCTATAGCGAGCCGCGATCCCAGCAGCATGTGATAGCCGGTCGCGAGCCCCTGGGTCAGCGTGGCGAATGACCATCCGAGCAGAGACAAGCCGTAGGCGAGGCGCGAGCCGAGAATGTCGGTCAGCACGCCCCCGGGCACCAGCGCAATGGAGTAAGCCAGGCCGAATGCCGCAAATAGCTCACCCATCTGCATCTTGTCGAGCGACAAGCTCTTCGAGAGACCGGGCGCAACGATGCCGAGTGCCGAGCGGTCCACGTAATTCAGAATGGTTGCCATGAGCAACATCGAGAGCACGACGTATCGCACTCTGGAGCGCTTCGTGGAATCCGCGTAAGCCGGGTGTCGTGCCGGCAGGGTGTGTTCCTCTACGACTTTCATCGGTGTCTCCTGAACATTAGCCAGTTATTTTTTTATTTGGCGAAAGGGTGATTTATCAGCGGCAGACTTATCCGCGGCCGACAAACGGCATGGTGGTCGCCATGATGGTCATGTTGAGAACATTGACATCGAGCGGAAGACTGGCCATGTGCACAACCGCATTCGCCACGTGCGTCACATCCATTCTTGCTTCGGGCGCCATGCTTCCATTTGCCTGCATGACGCCGCTGTTCATGCGTTCCGTGAGCGATGTCGCCGCGTTGCCAATATCGATCTGGCTACAGGCGATGTTGAATGCGCGTCCGTCCAGCGCAATCGATTTGGTAATGCCGGTGACGGCATGTTTCGTTGCGGAGTACGCGATCGTATGGGGCCTCGGCGAGTGGGCCGAGATCGATCCGTTGTTGATGATCCGGCCGCCTTGAGGCGACTGCGCTTTCATCAAGCGATAAGCCGCTTGAGCGCACAGGAAGACCCCGGTCAGATTGGTGGCTACAACGTCGTTCCAGAAATCGACCTCGTAATCTTCCAGGGGAACGGCTCCCGCGTTGCGGCCCGCATTGTTGAAGAGCACGTCGAGCCGGCCGAATGCCTGGGAAATCTGTGAAAACGCATGCTCGACTGATGCGGCGTCGGCAACGTCGGCCTGGACTACAAGTGCTTCTCCGCCGGCCGTGGTTATTGCCTCCTTTGTTTCCGACAGCGGGCCGCTTCTGCGCCCGATCAGCGTGACGGCGAAGCCCGCGTTGGCGAGCGCCACGGCGGCGGCGCGGCCGATGCCGGAACCGGCGCCCGTCACGGCTGCGAATTTGTTCGATGCAGGCATGTCACTTCCTCTCGACAAGTCAGTTAGGTATGGCAAACAGAGTTGCATTCGTGCATGCATTGAGCAATCTTGATTCAATGAATCAACATCCGAAGCCTTGCTGACACATGCCGTCATAGGGTTTTCCTGATGCGCTGATTGCCACTTACAGGATTGAGGGTGTCCGCAGATTGCGGCGTAGCGGAGGTCCCGTGACGAACCAGGGCAAATAAGGGACGATTCATTTCCGATAAGTTGATTCATTCAATCAACATTGACGGCGCTGTCTGCGGGTCCGTAGTCTCTCGACATCTCTCCATCCAAGGAAAACCATGTCGGAAAATAAACGCACCAGGCTGTTGATTGCGCGAAAGGTTCCCACCGTTGTGGCGAATCGCGCAGAGGCCGAATTCCATGCCTTCGTCACCGAGTCGGACATGGACTCGTGGTCTGTCGTCGACTTCTGCAAGAAGCACGACGTGCCGGCCGTCCTGATCGGGAAGAAGTCCGGTTTGCAGGCGGAGCACATTGCGGCGCTGCCCTCGACGGTCAGGATCGTTGCGAACGCGAGCGCGGGCTTCGATCATATGGACGTGGCTGCAGCGCGGGCGAGGGGAATCGTCGTCACCAACGCACCCGATGCGTTGACCGAATGCACGGCCGATTTCTCCATGCTGCTTGTGCTGGCCGCCTGCCGCCGTGCGTCGGAGTACGAACGAATCATGCGCAAAGGCTGGGGCAAATCGTTCGGCATGACCGAGATGCTGGGTACCCGCGTGAATGGCAAGACGCTCGGCATTGTCGGATTCGGGCGTATCGGCCGGTCCGTCGCGAAGCGTGCGCAAGCCTTCGGCATGCGCGTGATTTACACGGACATCGGCCGTGCGGCTCCGTCGCTGGAGAATGGCGCAACGTTTTACGCCAGCCTCGACGACATGCTGCCGCATTGTCAGGTGCTCACGCTGCACGTGCCGGCGGGAAGCGTCCCGTTGATGACGAAAAACGAGTTTGAACGCTTGCCCGCAGGCGCAGTTTTTATTAACGCGGCGCGTGGTGGCCTGGTGGACGAAGATGCGCTCTACGAAGCCCTGACTTCAGGACATTTGTTCAGCGCGGGTCTGGACGTGTACCGGAACGAGCCGCATGTTGACAAGCGCTTCGCAGAACTCGACAACGTGTTTCTGTCGCCCCATATGGCAAGCGCCACGATGGAGACCCGCGACCAGATGGGGCTTACGGCGCTAGACAATATCGCCGCTGTGCTGGACGGGCGGCCGGCCTTGAATCAGGTCTGAGGCCGGACTTCCCCGACTTAAAGCTCGCAATGCGCGCGCGGCTGAAGATGTTTCAACTGCGCGCCAATCGCAAGTTGCTTGATTCGATGCTCTTCTCGTCTTTCCTACCTGAATCGGACTTTGTGTTCACTCAGGTTTGAGAACGCTCAGTGATTTCATGCGATGGCCGGATCGCGCAAGACCACGCGCTGGATGCGTTTGACAATGACGAGATAGCTAAAAATCGTCAGCACGGCGTTGATGCCGACAAAGACCAGGGCGCCGTTAAAAGAGCCGCCGCTCGTGGCCACCAGGTAACCGATCACGATTGGCGTGACGATGCCTGCCACATTGCCGAACATGTTGAAGATGGATCCGGACAGGCCAATGGCCTCCTTAGGTGACGTATCGGCAACGACGGCCCAGCCCAATGCGCCAATACCCTTTCCAAAAAATGCCAGCGACATCAACGCAACGACGACCCAGTCGGTCGTTACGTAGTTGCAGCCAATGATTGAAACGGATAAGAGCATCCCGCCGACGATCGGGAGTTTCCGTGCGAGGGTGAGCGAGTGACCCCGGCGTATCAATGCATCGGAAAAGACACCGCCGAGAACGCCGCCGGTAAATCCGCAAATGGCAGGCAGGGAAGCAGTCAGTCCGGCCTGCAGGATCGTCATATGGCGCGCCTGCACGAGGTAGATGGGAAACCACGTGAGGAAGAAGTAGGTCAGCACATTAATGCAATACTGGGCGAGATAAACGCCCAGCAACATGCGATTAGTGAGCAACTGGCGAACGTAAAACCAGCTACCGACCTGGCGCGCCACGCCGGCATTTCCCTTCGATGCAGGGGAAACAAGACCACCGCCTTTCTCTATGTGCTCAAGCTCCGCCTTGTTGACACCCGGATGATCACCCGGGTTCTTCATGACTTTAAGCCATGTCAGTGCCAGCAGGATTCCACCTGCACCCATCACCATGTAGACATGTTGCCAACCGTATGTGTGAGTAATCCACGCCATGAGCGGCGTAAAAATGACAGCCGCAAAATATTGAGCAGAATTAAAGATCGCGGATGCAGTTCCACGTTCAGCGGTTGGAAACCAGCTTGCGACCACCTTCGCATTGGCGGGGAAAGCGGGTGCCTCTGCCATGCCCATCGCAAAACGTAAAACGAACAGCGCGATCACCGCGCTGGCAGCCGTGCCGGCAAGCCCGATCGAGCTTTGCAGAAAGGTGAAGACTGACCAAAGGAAGATGCTTGCTGCATAGACGCGGCGGGCTCCGAATCGATCAAGAAGCCAGCCTGCAGGCAACTGCGAGAGCACATACGCCCAGCTGAAGGCCGAGAAGATATAGCCCATCTTGATGGCGTCAAAGCCAAACTCGGTTCGCATGGCCGAGCCGGTAATGGATAGCGTTGCCCGGTCCGCGTAATTGAACGTCGTGATGACGAAAATCATCAGCAAGATGACGTATCTGACTTTAGTGCGCTTGACCACGCCTGCGGAGCTGGCAGTTCGGCTGAGTTCCATTTGGGCTTTTCGCGTTGATATGTGTCGGGTTGTGTGGCGTCACCACGAAAAAATGCCCGCCAGCACAACGTCGGCGAGCACCGGGGCAGCCACTCAATCTGAATAGTGCTGGTTGAGCTCGGCTGATGGTCACTGAGCGCCGAGCGACTTGATAAGCCCATCGAGTTGCGCCATTTCGTCTTCAGTCAGGTCCGTCAGCGGTGCGCGAACCGGGCCGCCGCTGTGCCCGACCAGCGTGGCGCCTGCCTTCACAATGCTGACGGCGTAGCCCGCTTTCCGGTTCCGGATGGCCAGATAGGGCAGGAAAAACTGATCGATGAGCCTGTCAGTCGTTACGTGGTCTTCCGCTGCAATGGCGCGATAAAAGTCCATCGCGGTTTTCGGAATGAAGTTGAACACGGCGGACGAATAGACGGGCACCCCCAGCGCCTTATAGGCCGCCGCATAGACTTCCGCTGTCGGCAGGCCGCCCAGATAGGAAAACCGGTCGCCAAGACGGCGACGGATGGTCACCATGTTCTCGATCTCGCCCACGCCATCTTTAAAGCCGATCAGATTGGGGCAGGAATCCGCCAGGCGCTCGAGTGCGTCCGCGTTCAGTTTGGAGTTAGCACGGTTATAGACGATCACGCCTATATTGGGCACTGCCTTGCACACTTCCTCGACGTGCCTGGCAATTCCATCGATGCTGGCTTCGGTCAGGTAGTGCGGCATGAGCAGGATCCCGTTTGCACCCAGGCGTTCGGCTTCCTTCGCATACTGGATTGCGACGCGCGTAGCTCCGCCGGCGCCAGCCAGGATAGGTACTTTGCCTTTGCAGGTTTCTGCCGCAGTCTTGACGACGCTGGAGTATTCCGCTTGGGTCAGCGAGAAAAACTCGCCCGTTCCGCCGGCTACGAAAAGGGCGGTTGCGCCGTAAGGCGCGAGCCACTCGAGTCGCTCCGCGAACGTATCGGCTCGGAAGTCGCCGTTCTTGTCAAAGTCGGTGAGAGGAAAGGAGAGCAGGCCTTCGGAAACAATCGCCTTCAGTTCTTGCGGAGTTGTCATGATGGACACCAGATGTTTGATTTGGGTTCGCATTTTTCTTATACGTCATCGTACAACATGAAATGAACGTATTCAAGCCAAAATCTAGTACGCATATAACGAAAAGGGTAAACGCTATGTCGCCGAGGTGACGAAGGTGTCATAGGATGTCGTATGATATCTACGTGCCGTACATAGTCGGCGCGTTAAGGACTTGATCACATGGAACAGTCTCCGCATTACATCTTGGTGCATGGCGCCGATAACGTCGCGATCGTTGTCAACGACGGCGGCCTGGGCGAAGGGGCAGTGTTTGCGGATGGGCTCGTCCTGCGCGAGCGCGTACCGCAGGGCCATAAAGTCGCACTGGTGGATTTGGCCGAAGGCGATGAGGTGATTCGCTATAACGTCGTGATTGGCTACGCGAACAGGGCGCTGCCGAAAGGCAGCTGGATTAACGAGCATGTGATCCGGATGCCGGCGCCGCCGGAGCTGAACAATTTGCCGATTGCCACGCGCAAGGCGCCCGACATGCCCTCGCTTGAGGGCTACACGTTCGAGGGTTACCGGAATGCGGACGGTTCAGTCGGTTCGCGCAACATTCTGGCGATAACAACGACCGTGCAATGCGTCGCGGACGTCGTAGCGCACGCGGTGACGCGGATCAAGACAGAACTGCTGCCGCGATTCCCGAACGTTGATGACGTAGTGGGGCTGGGCCACACCTATGGGTGCGGGGTCGCAATCGACGCCCCTGACGCGATGATCCCGATTCGCACCGTCCGCAATATCAGCTTGAACCCCAACTTTGGCGGTGAAGTCATGATGGTGAGCCTGGGCTGCGAGAAACTGCAGCCCGAGCGGCTGATGCCCCCCGGCACGATCCCGATCGCTTCCTTGGACAATGACGTAGCTGATATCGGTGACAACGAAGGTGCATTGAACGGCGGCACCGTGGTGCTGCAGGACGACGAGCACGTCGGGTTCGAATCCATGATTAGGTCGATCATGACAATGGCCGAATCGCATCTCGCCCGGCTGAACAATCGTCGTCGCGAGACGTGTCCCGCATCGGATCTGGTTATCGGAGTGCAATGCGGCGGCAGCGATGCTTTTTCGGGGTTGACCGCCAATCCCGCCGTCGGTTTTGCGACTGACCTGCTCGTGCGCGCCGGCGCAACCGTAATGTTCTCGGAGGTGACGGAGGTACGTGATGGCGTCGATCAACTGACGAGCCGGGCGGCCACGCCGGAAGTGGCGCATGCCATCATCCGCGAGATGCAGTGGTACGACGATTACCTGAAGCGCGGTGGGGCCGATCGCAGTGCGAACACGACACCGGGCAACAAGAAAGGCGGATTGTCGAACATCGTCGAAAAGGCGATGGGCTCGATCATCAAGTCCGGAAACTCCGCCATCTCGGGCGTGCTCTCGCCCGGAGAAAAGGTCAGGCAGAAGGGCTTGATTTATGCGGCCACGCCCGCCAGTGATTTCATTTGCGGCACGCTGCAGCTGGCAGCCGGCATCAATCTGCATGTGTTCACCACGGGGCGTGGCACGCCCTACAGCCTGGCCGAAGTCCCGGTCATCAAGATGGCCACGCGCAGTGACCTGGCCCGCCGCTGGCACGATCTGATGGATATCGATGCGGGCCGGATCGCCACGGGCGACGCGACAATCGAAGATGTCGGCTGGGAGCTCTTTCGCTTGATGCTGGACGTCGCGAGCGGTCGCAAACAAACGTGCGCCGAAAAGTTGAAGCTGCATAACGCGCTGGTGCTTTTCAATCCGGCGCCGGTGACCTGAGACAGGCGATTTGCCCGGCAGATAGGGACAACGCACGTGCATGGTCGGTCGACCTCGCCGTTAGTAAAGACCCCCAACTGAGAGAAGCGATGCGCGGCGCCGATACGTTTGCCGAGAACTTGTTCACCTTGCGTAAGCTGGAGGACTTTGTTCCAGCAGATCATCCGCTGCGCTCGATTCGCAAGATGGCCAACGCCGCGCTGGCCAAGATGGATCGCTTGTTTGCCGGCATGTACGAGGCTGATATCAAAGGTGGGCGGCCCAGCATTGCCCCGGAGAAGCTGCTGCGCGCGATGCTGTTGCAAGTGCTCTATAGCGTTCGCTCGGAGCGCCAGTTGATGGAGCAGGTTCAATATAACCTGCTGTTTCGTTGGTTTATCGGGCTGTCGATGGACGATGCCGTGTGGGTGCCCACCGTCTTCACAGAGTTCATCAAGGCTTGCCAGGAAATGAACATCACGCCTCACGTGGCGCAAAACAAGTCAGGCCGCCAGTCGGCAGTGCCCGAGTCAATCGCCGGAAGTGCGGGCTATGCGGTGTCGCAGCAAAAGCGCAAGCTGATCGAACAGGGTTTTGGCTGGGCCAAGAGCATCGGCGGTATGCGCCAGGTGATGGTGCGCGGCTTGAAGAAGGTCGATCAGATGTTCGTGCTGACGATGGCCGCGTACAACCTCGTGCGCATGCGCACCTTGGGACAACTCTGTCCGTTGCAGCCGCAGTGAACCAAAAATGCGCAAGAGAACGTCATAAACAGGTCCGAAAACCAAAATTAACCGATCCATATTCCAAACTATGAGACATCCCCCGCCGAAAATTCTGATCACGCTCATGGCTCAGTAAAGTCGGCCTGTATTTCCGCAGCCTGCTAGGCGGTCCAGCCTATTTAGTTTTGCATAAGCGGGAATTAATATAAAAAACGCGGCCTAAAGGCCGCGCTAAAAAGATGAAAAAGACACCCTTGTTCAAAGGGCGACTTACTGTCGGAGTTAGCGCCGCGCACGACAATAGCAATCAGAGGAAGAATTAATTGCGTTAAATGATGTGAAACTTTTTCGCCGTTTATATCTGCAAAATCCTGTAGAGCCTTACCGGGAAATCCTGTCACGGCGACGTGGCATATACGCAACGGATAGCGCTTGACACAAACTTTATACATCCGATGTGAACGTAGTTTCCCCTTTATCTACCTGCACTTATCTGCTGGTGCTTTCGCTATTCCGGATTCAGAAAACATTATTGCGTGAGACGCGCCTAAAGGGAATTCATCCGCGGGAATACACTGCGCAGCGGATCGCCAATAGATCATCGGCGATTACTTGAATATGATTCTGTCGCAATGTTTCGGAGCTTTAAAAATCATGAAGAAAACCCTCATCGCCGCGAGCCTCATGAGCGTGTTCGCCATCACCGCTCACGCACAAAGCAGCGTCACGCTTTACGGCACGCTAGATGCCGGCCTTGTGTTTGCAAACAACCAGGGCGGCCATAGCAACTGGCAACAAGGCAGCGGCTCGGTATCGAACACGTACTTCGGCTTGCGCGGCAGTGAAGATCTGGGCAGCGGTCTGCACGCAATCTTCACGTTGGAAAGCGGCTTCAACCTGAACAACGGCCAGTTCAGCGAAAACAATACGATCTTCAATCGTCAGGCTTTCGTCGGTCTGCAAAGCAACCAGTACGGTACGGTGACGCTGGGCCGTCAATACGACTCGGTGGTCGACTATTTGGCGCCGCTGTCGGAGGCCGGCGCAGGCTATGGCAACAACCTTGCCGCTCACCCGTTCGATAACGACAACCTCGACAACTCGTTCTCGGTCAAGAACGCAGTGAAGTACCAGAGCGCGAACTACGGCGGCGTGAAGTTCGGCGGCCTCTATGGCTTCAGCAACGCAGCCGGCCAGTTCTCGAACAATCGTGCATGGAGCGCAGGTGCTTCGTATGGCAATGGTCCGCTGAGCGTCGCAGCCGCTTACCTGCAACTGAACAACTCAGGCAGCAACAACGTGGGTGGCGCTATATCACAAGGCGACGGCACGGCAGCGATCGCCGCACAACAGCAACGCACCTACGGCGCCGGACTCAACTACGCTTACGGCCCGGCTAACGTCGGTCTCGTGTACACGCATACGCAACTGGATGGCATCACCGGCGTGAACGTCGGCGGCACGACGCTGCCGGGCGTGGCCGGCACGAACCTGCATATGGACAACTACGAAGTGAATGGCCGTTATGCGCTGACGCCGGCCATAAGCCTTGCAGCTGCATACACGTTCACCGACGGCAAGGTGTCGGGTTCGAACGGTTCGGGCGATCCGAAGTGGCAAACAGCATCGCTGCAAGGTGATTACTCGCTGAGCAAGCGTACTGACGTGTACCTGGAAGGCGTGTATCAGCACGCATCGGGTGAACTCGGCAACTTCGGTGCGAACGTTGCGTCGATCAACACGTTGTCGCCGTCCTCAACCGCCAATCAGACGGTCGTCGCGGTGGGCATGCGTCACCGCTTCTAAGGTGATTTTCCATTAGTACACGCGCGCATGAAACGATCGTGCGCGCGTTTTTTTTGAGGCCGTAAACGTCGTGTCCCTGCGCGACGAACATCTCTCCACGAACAGGAAACGCCAGAATCTGTTACCACCGGTTCGCGAACCGGTGCATCTTGACGCTTGCCAAGGCGCCATCCGGATAGAACGGCTCGCTAGCAGCCTTGAGGTCGCTGAAATCGGCAACAATCAGTGAATCTGCAAAGCTACCGTCTTCATGAACTCCCGAAAGAAGGACTAGGCAAGTTTTGGCGACACTTGTGGCGGTTGTATTTTACATAAGGTTATGACCGATTTTTTGGATTGTAGCGGCTATCACCCGCTTCGCATTTCTACGACAATCCGTCGCGATCCGAGCCGCTTCTGTTACGCCTGCTCACCGCGCTTGGAAAACCGGCGAACATTTGCTTAAAACGATAGCAATAAAGACTCGTGCCCGCGGTCGCTCTCGGGGATGGGATTTGGTTCGGGGGTAATTTGTTGGCACGGGATGCATTGCTTGTGTCCTTTGCAACTAAAAGCCACTAACGCAACCGATACAATTTTTCATCTCAACTCCAGTGATCGGTTCTTGTTGCTTCTTGCTCTATGTGCGTACGAACTGAGCTAGTGGCGCTGGTGTGCCTAAATCCCCAGCATCTGCGCCATTGCCCGTACTGCATTGGACGTGGAATTCAGTAGGCCCGATGCTTTCATCAGGTCTTGTCGCATGGCCGCGTCGCCGTCGTGAAAAAACCGGTTCGGACCAGTCACGACAATAGCGCCCAGCGCGCGGCCGGACGGTGCGGTCAGCGCCGTTCCCACCGCGCTGATGCCGGCGACGTTCTCGTTGTCGTTAGTCGCCCAGCCCCGGCCCCGTACCAAGTCCAGCTCCGCAAAAAGCGTGGTCCGGTCCGTGACGGTGCGTTCCGTGCGCGCTGCGTAGGGCTCCGGTCCGATCAACGCGTCGCGTTGCTCGGGTGTGCGATGACTCAGCAGAATCTTTCCTGAAACCGACGCATGCAGCGGCGCGGTAACCGTTGTGTCGAAATACGGCGCGACGCTGTAGTTGCCCGCGACGCATTCCAGCGTCGCCCGCAAATTGCCAAAGAACACGATCAACAGCACGGACGGACCATGGCGCTCCTGCAAGTCACGCATGAGTGGCGTCGTATCCCGGCGCAAGCGACTCAGCGGATGCTCAAGTGGCAGCGGGCACGCCGCGCGGGGTGTCGGGCAATACAGCGCAGCTTCCCGGTAGACATAACCGGCGAGATCGAGCGACTGAAGCAGCCGGTGACAAGTGCTCGCGGGCAAGGCCACGCTGTCCGCAATCTCCTGAAGGCTCAGCGGCCGGCCCGCCTCATGCAGCCGCGAAAGGATGTTCAACCCGCGGGCAAGCGCGCCGCTGTCGGTATCGCGTCGCTCGGTGACGCCTTCGTCTCGGATAACGTCCGCCATGTCTAGCAAACTCCGGCTGAGCAAGGGATAAGCCGGCAGTCTTGCGGGTACGCGTCAAAGCCGATTGAGCAGAATTGCATATATGAATTGCTTGGTTGGTGAGTTGGGGAAAGCCCCATAGAATTCAAAAAACGGAAAAATCATTCCGAAATATTGTACAGCCCGATGTTCTTTCCGGCAGCGTACAACGCCTGCTAATTGGCTGAAACAGTGCATACGCGGCCCCACGGGGTGATGAGCGCCATGTAAATAGGGCAGCGGACGAGTGATGTCTATTAAGTATGCCTAACAGATAGAAACGGAATATCGAATGTCTACACGAAGAGACTTTCTGATCAAGGCCGGCATGATAACCGGCGGGAGTTTGCTCGGCCAGGGCGCCTGGAGCGCATCGAGTGGAGCAACCGGCACGACGCTCGTCGCGAATACGCTGCCGGAGCCGGCCGGTCTTGCAGCGGGATCGACGCCTGCCAATCCGACGAACGTGGTGTCCAGCAATCTGTTCGACGGCCTGATCACTTACGACGAAGCGTTTCACCCCGTGCCGCAACTCGCCACGTTGTGGACCGAATCGGCGGATCGCCGCACGATCACGTTCACGTTACGCAACGACGTGAAATGGCACGACGGCGTGCCGTTCACATCGGCGGACGTGCAGTACTCGATCATGGAAGTCTCCAAGAAGGTCCATCCGATCGCACGGCCCACCTTCGCGCAGATCGTCGCGGTTGATACTCCCGATCCGCATACTGTCGTGTTCCGCCTTGCGCAGCCGTCGCCGGTGATCTGGTCGTATCTCGATACGTCTTCCGCGTTCATTTTCCCTAAGCATCTCTACGCCGGAACCGATCCACTGACGAATCCGTATAACGCAAAGCCGGTTGGCACGGGCGCGTTCGTGTTCAAGGAATGGAACCGCGGCAACTATATTCGCCTCGTGAAGAATCCGGATTACTGGGACAAAGGCAAGCCGCATGTCGATGAACTGATTTTTCGCATCATCCCCGATGCGAGTGCGCGCAGCATCGCATTGCAGAACGGCAATGTGCAATACGCACCGCTCACGCCCGTGTCGCTCGTCGAAGCGCGGCGGCTCGAGCAGAATCCGGATCTGGTTATCGATACGAAAGGCTGGCGCTCGAACGCTCCCATGTTCTTCATGGACTTCAATCTGCGCCAGAAGCGGTTCCAGGATGTGCGCGTGCGTCAGGCAATCGCGCATGCGATCAACCTGAAGCAACTGACGAAGACGGTGTTCTACGACTTCGCGACGCCCGCCACGGGACCGGTTCCCAGTTATCAGTCGCGTTTTTACACGGCCGACACGCCGCAATATCCGTACGATCCAAAGAAGGCAGAGGCACTGCTCGATGCCGCCGGATTCCCGCGTGGCGCGGACGGCGTGCGCATGCGCTTCAATCACCTGAACCATACCTACGGCGAGGATTTTCAGCGCGCGGGCCAGTTCATTCAGCAGCAGTTGAAGCGCATCGGCGTGGAAGTCACGCTGGAAAACTACGACCTGCCGACCTATCTGCGCAAAATCTACACCGACCACGACTTCGACACGATGAACGTGTTCTACGCTGCCTTCGCCGATCCGCAGATTGGCGTAATCCGCCGTTTCTGGTCGAAAAACATCATCAGCGGCGCGCCGTGGAGCAACGGTTCGGGCTACACGTCGCCGGAAATGGATGCGATTGTCGAAACGATCCAGACCGCGCAGGACCCCGAGCAGCGCACGCAGGCGATCCATCAGTTGCAGGTGCTTGCACAGCGTGATCTGCCATCGATCTCGCTGGCCGAACTGAAGTTCTTCCGGATCTATTCGCGCACACTTCAGAACGTCAACACGACGCCGATCGGCGTCTACGCGTCGCTTGACAGCGTCAATCTCGGTGCGCCTGCCCGTGGCTGATCTGCACGTTCGCGCAACACGGGTGCGCCGCTCGCTGCCGTATCCGGTGCGCAGGCTGCTTCAGGCCGTGCCGCTCGTCGCGGTCATCGCCGTGATGAATTTCTTCTGGCTGCGGCTCGCACCCGGCGATCTCGCCGATGTCATGGCGGGCGAGGCGGGCGCGGCCACGCCCGAATATCTTGCCGCGCTACGTCACCAGTTCGGCACTGACCAGCCGCTCGGGCTGCAGTTCCTGGCGTACCTCGGGCGCATCGTCCATCTCGATCTGGGCTGGTCCTTCCGATACAACGAGTCCGTGCTGCAACTGATCATCGGCCGATTGCCCGCGACCGCGCTGCTGATGATTAGCGCGCTCGTGATCGCGCTCGTGCTCGGTTGCCTGGCGGGAACGATCGCGGCGGTATCGCGACACAGGTGGGTCGACGTTGCCGTGTCCATCCTCGCCACGCTCGGCTTCGCGACGCCGCTCTTCTGGCTCGGACTAATGCTGATGGTGTTGTTCTCCGCGCATCTGCACTGGCTGCCGGCCGGCGGCATCCTCACGCCCGGTGTTGCCGCGAGCGGCTGGGCGATGCTGCGCGATCTTGTGGCGCACATGGTGCTGCCGGTGTTCTGTCTCGCGGCGTATTACCTTGCGATCTATGCACGGCTCATGCGCGCCTCCGTGCTGGAAGTGAGCGGCCTCGATTTCGTGCGCACGGCGCGCGCGAAAGGTCTGTCGCGCGTCGCGACCATTCGTGCGCACGTGGTGCCGAACGCACTGCTGCCAATTGTCACGATGACCGCGCTGCAGTTCGGCGCACTCTTCAGCGGATCGGTCGCGATCGAAACGGTGTTCAGCTGGCCCGGCCTCGGGCAACTCGCGCTCGACGCGGTTGCCTCACGCGACCTGAACTTGCTGCTCGGCATTTTGTTCTTCAGTTCGGTGCTCGTACTCGTCGTCAACCTGATCGTCGATCTTGCCTATGGCTGGTTCGACCCGCGTATCGAGGTGGAGCGATGAGCGATCTCGTGCTCGCCACCACGCGCTGGCCGCAGCGACTCTGGCGGCGCGTGACGCATGCGCCCAGCCTGAGCGTCGGCACGCTGATGCTGCTGGCGGTGCTGGTGCTCGCGCTCGGCGCGCCTTGGCTGACCCATAACGATCCGCTCGACATGGTCGGGACGCCTTTCGTGTGGCCGGGTTCCGACCCGGCGTTTCCACTTGGCACCGACATGATGGGCCGCGACATGCTCAGCGGTATTGCCTATGGCGCGCGGGTGTCGCTCGAAATCGGTGTGGCGGCGGGCTTGCTTGCCACGCTTGCAGGTCTCGTGATCGGCGCGGTGGCAGGCTTCTACGGCGGTCTCGTCGACAACCTGCTGATGCGGCTCACCGAACTGTTCCAGACCATGCCGGCGCTCCTCTTCACCATCGTGCTGGTCGTCGTGCTGCATCCGAGCGTACCGACCATCGTGCTGGGTGTTGCACTGACGAACTGGCCGCAGGTCGCGCGGCTCGTGCGCGCCGAAGCGCTGCGGGTCAGCCGCATGGAATTCATCGAGGCGGCGGTCGTCATCGGCATGACGAAACGGCGCATCGTGTTCACGCACGTGCTGCCGAACGTGGCGACCACCGCCATCGTGATGCTGTCGATTCTCGCGGGCAATGCGATTCTGACCGAAGCCGTGCTGTCGTTTCTCGGTCTGGGCGACCCGAACGTGATTACCTGGGGCAGCATGATCGGCTCGGGCCGGGAGGCGCTGCAAACGGCGTGGTACATGACCGCGTTGCCGGGCGGCGCGGTGCTGCTCACGGTCCTCGCGCTGAACCTCGTTGGCAATGGGCTTAACGATCTCGCGAATCCGCACCGCAGGAGGACGCGATGAGCACCGCGCCTCTGCTCGTCGTGGAAGACTTGAACATTGCGTTCGATACCGGGCGTGGCCTCAAGCCCGCGTCTGCGGTGAGCGGGTTGTCGCTTAGCATTCACCCGGGCGAGACTCTCGCGCTGGTGGGCGAATCAGGCTGCGGAAAATCCACGACCGCGTTAGCGCTGATGGGCCTGCTCGATAGCGAGCGCACACGCGTGAGCGCAACGCGTTTGCAGTTTGCGGGCACGGACTTGCTCGATCTCCCGGAACCGTCGTGGCGTCAACTGCGGGGTGGCCGGATCGGCATGATCTTTCAGGACCCAATGGCTTCACTCAACCCGGTCCGCACGGTCGGCCAGCAGATCGGCGAGGCGCTGAAACTGCATCAGGGTCTGGCACGGCGCGCCGCACTCAGCGAGACGCTGGCGCTGCTACGTCAGGTGGGCATTCCGGAACCGGCGCGGCGTGTGGATGACTATCCGCATCGGCTCTCGGGCGGCATGCGTCAGCGCGTGCTGATTGCGATGGCGCTCGCGGGGCGTCCCCAACTGCTTATCGCCGATGAACCCACCACTGCACTCGACGTGACGATTCAGGCACAGATTCTTGCGCTGCTCGCGACACTTCAGCAACAGACCGGCATGGCGCTGCTGCTGATCACGCATGACCTGGGGATCGTGGGCCAGATCGCGCATCGTGTGGCGGTCATGTACGCCGGACGCAAGATCGAGGAGCGGCCTGTCGCCCCATTGTTCGACGACCCTCGCCATCCCTATACGCAACGCCTGCTCGCCGCTCGTCCTCGGCGCGATAGCGCGCGCACTCGGCTCGCCGAGATAGCAGGCGTGGTGCCTGCGCCCGGCACGGTCGCAAATGGCTGCGCGTTCGCGCCGCGCTGTGAGCTTGCACAGGCAGCATGCCGCGAAGCGGTGCCTGCGTGGCGTCGGCTCGGCGACGGCGGCGTGAGCTGCATCGTCAATGCAAACCCGGATGGCGTGGCGCCGGACAGAATCCGTCTTGCGGAAGTGGTGGCAGAAGGTGCGGCGGAAGGGAAGAGCGATGCTGCTTGACATCGAGAATTTAAGCGTTTGCTATCGGACCCGGCGCGGCGTGCTGAACGCCGTCGATGACCTGTCGCTTGGCGTGGCGCGGGGCGAAACGCTGGGACTCGTGGGTGAATCGGGCTGCGGAAAAAGCTCGCTCGGGCGTGCGATCGTGGGACTGGTCGATCTGGCCGGTGGCACCGTGCGGCTCGACGGCAAGGACATCAACGGACTTACGCACCGGCAGTCGCTGACATGGCGACGACGCATGCAGATGGTCTTCCAGGACCCGCTGAGCGCGCTCGATCCACGCAAGACCGTGCGCAGGACGCTGACCATTCCGCTCGACGTTCATCGTATCGGTAGCTCGGCGGAACGGCGCGAGCGCGTCGATGCGCTCTTGCATCGGGTCGGTCTTGCGCCGGCACTTGCCGGCCGGCTGCCGCACGAGCTATCGGGCGGCCAGCGGCAGCGCGTCAATATCGCCCGCGCGCTGAGTCTCGATCCCGACGTGCTGATTTGCGACGAACCCGTTTCTGCGCTGGATGTCTCGCTGCAGGCACAGGTACTCAACCTGCTTGCGGACCTGCAGCGCGAGCGTGCGATCACGGGGCTTTTCATCAGCCACGATCTCGCGGCAGTGAGCTATGTGGCCGATCGCATTGCGGTGATGTATCTCGGCCAGATCGTCGAAATCCTTTCACGCGATGAACTTTGGCATCACGCGGCGCATCCCTATACGCAACTGCTGATCGAATCGATTCCGGGGCGGGGCGCGCGTCTGCCCATGCCTTCTTCGGCGGAACTGCCGAATCCTTATGCGCCGCCTCGCGGCTGCCGCTTCGAGCAGCGTTGCCCGCGAGCGATGCCGGTGTGCCGGGAGACGCCGCCTGCGCTGAGCGAGCTAGGCGGCGGGCATGTCGTCGCGTGTCATCTGTATGACGACATCGCGCTGCAGCCGTCGTCTGCCGGCAAAACGTGGCCGATCCATGAAGTTACCGAAACCACCGCCTCCAGGAGTATCTGAGTTGATCACCCGTCGTCAGTTTTTTCAGATGGCCGCAGCAGCAGCGGTTGCGCCCGTCGTGCCGGGCGTGGCATTCGCGAGCGAGGCCGCGCAGAGCGTCGCAAACGAGGCCGCGCAGAGCGACGTGCTGCAAGCCGTGATCGTGCCGGAACCGGCGGGCTGGGTGGCCGGGCTGAACATCTCGAATCCGGCGGTGATCGTGTCCGTCAATCTGTTCGATGGCCTCGTCACCTACGACGACGCCTTCCGCCCCGTGCCGCAACTCGCGCAATCCTGGGAAGAATCGGCGGATCGCAAGACGATCACGTTTCACCTTCGTCATGACGTCAAATGGCACGACGGCAAGCCATTCACATCAGCCGATGTTCAGTACTCCCTGATGGAAGTCACGAAGCATTTTCATCCGCGCGGCAATGCGACGTTCGCGACACTCGACGCCGTTGATACCCCGGACGACCACACGGCTGTGTTCCGGTTTTCGTCGCCCGTGCCAGCCGTGTGGTCGGCGCTCGGCGGTTACGAGACGCAGATCCTGCCCAAGCATCTCTATGCCGGCAGCCAGCCGCTCACGAATCCGCTCAACGCGCATCCAGTAGGCAACGGGCCGTACGTTTTCAAGGAATGGGTGCGCGGCAACTACGTGGTGCTGGAGCGCAATCTGGACTACTGGGACAAGGCGAACCAGCCCCATTTTGCGCGCATCGTGTTCCGGATCATTCCGGATCAGGGCGCGCGGCTGACTGCGCTCCAGTCCGGCGAATTGCGCTATGCGCCGACTGACGCCGTTGCGTTGCCCGATCTCGTCCGGCTGCGCAGCGACTCGCGTTTTGTCGTGTCGAGTCATGTGTTCGATGGCATCGCGCCCATCTCGTTCCTCGATTTCAATCTGCGTCGCAAGCCCTTTCAGGATCTTCGCGTTCGTCAGGCCATCGCGCATGCGATCAACCGCGACGCCCTGGCGAAAGTCGTGTGGTACGGACTCGCTAAAACGGCGCAGGGTCCGATCCCGAGTTATCAGACCCGCTTTTTCAAGCCGGGCCTGCCGCAGTACGACTACGATCCGGCCCGCGCCGAAGCGCTGCTCGACGCCGCGGGTTTGCGCCGGGGCGCGGACGGCGTGCGGCTGCGCATCAACAATCTGCCGCTGCCGTTCGGCAACCAGTACGTCCTGACCGCGCAATTTATCCAGGCGGAGCTGCGCCATATCGGCGTGGAAATGTCGCTCGTGCCAACCGACGTGCCGACGTTCAACCGCCGCGTCTACGCGGACTATGACTTCGATACGACCATCAACTGGTACTCAGCCTTCGCCGATCCGCAGCTTGGCGTGACGCGCCGTTACTGGACCAAGGCCATCAAGCCGGGTTCGACATCGAGCAATGCGACGGGCTATTCCACGCCCGAGATGGACCGTGCAATCGAAGGGCTGGTGTCGGTCAGCGACCCAGTGGCGCGCAAGCCTTTCATTGACCAGTTGCAGCAGATTGCGCAGGAACAGGTGCCTTCCGTCAACCTGCTCGAACTGCATTTCTACGCGATCCATGCGGCGAGCATTGGCGGTTTCAGCAATTCACCGATGGGCGCCTATTCGTCACTCGCGTCCGTGCGCGAAGCCTGACGCCCACTACCCATTCACGCTTCACCTTTCTATCCGGTGCGTTATGTCGATTCCGTCTCCCGCCAGTTTCCCTGATAGCCCGCTTTCTCGTGCGCTCGCCCAGCCGCTGATGCTCGGCCTCTTCCTGCCGATCCAGAGCGGCGGCTGGTCCATGTCGACCCTGCCGCGCACGACCGACTGGACCTTCGAGTACAACGCGCGTCTCACGCGCCATGCCGAGGCGCTCGGCTTCGACCTGGTCTTCGGTCTCGCGCAATGGCTGGGCAAGGACGGTCATGGCGGCGACATGCGTTACCGCCGCGAATCGCTCGACTCGTTCATGACGCTCGCGTCACTCGCGTCGATCACCGAGCGCATCCTGCTGATATCGACGCTGCACATTCTCTATGGCAACTGGCATCCGCTGCATCTCGCGAAATTCGGCGCGACGCTCGACCATATCTCCGGCGGCCGCTGGGGCCTGAACATGGTCACGGGGCATTCTATCGATGAAGCCGAGATGTTCGGCCGCGACGGTCACTTCGAGCACGACACGCGCTACGAAATGGCCGCCGAGTTCGTTGACCTGATGCAGCAACTCTGGTCGCTCGACGACAACCTGACCTTCGACGGCAAGTGGTATCGCACGCGCAATGCGTTCGTTTCGCCGAAGCCGCGCTTTGGGCGCCCGGTGCTCGTGAACGCGACGAGTTCTGCTGCCGGGATCGACTACGCCGCGAAGCATTCGGACCTGATCTTTATTACGAGTTCCGCCGGCGCGCAGATCGACGCAGCGCTGGACGTGCTGCCTGCACACACCGCGCAGGTTCAGGCGGCGGCGCGCGCGAATGGCCGCGAGGTCCGCACGCTCATCAACCCGACGATCGTCTGCCGTCCGACCGAGCGCGAGGCGCACGCTTATCTCGACGCGATCGCGTCGCACGCGGATTTCGGGGCGGTCGATGGTTTCACGGGTCGCCGCAGCGACGCGAAAGCCTGGAAAAACCATCAACGCGAGCAGCGCGTGCTGGGGGGCAACATTCAGATCATCGGCTCGCCGGAACACGTGGTGGACGACCTGCTGCGGTTGAAGGCGGCGGGTATCGACGGCGTCCAGCTGACTTTCTTCGATTTCGAGCCGGATCTCAAATATTTCGGCGAGGCTGTCCTGCCGCTGATGGAACAGGCCGGACTCAGAGTGCGCGTGCAATCGGACGCGTGAACTCCACATCATTTTTTAAGGAATCCTAGAGATGGGAACGACCGATTCGACATTGACGGCCGCATTACGTGACAGCGCCGTGCAACCTGGCTCACCCGAACTGCGTGAACTAGTGGCGGCCATCGCGGCAGGCGCCGAAGCTCGCGAGCGTGGCGAGGCCGACGCGAGCGAGCCCATTGCACTCGTGCGCGCGGCGCGTCTGGGCGTGTTCCGCTTGCCCAAAGAGGAGGGCGGGGCAGGCGCCACGCTGCCGCAGTTGTACGAGCTGGTGCTGGATCTGGCCGAGGCCGATTCGAACATTCCGCACATCCTGCGCAATCACTTCGCGTTTATCGAAAAGGCGTTGCGCGCGCGCCATCTACCGCAATACCAGCGATGGAACCCTCTCGTGCAGGACGGCGGCCTCTTCGGTCTCGGTGCGAGCGAACTCGGTACGCAGCATATCGGCGACGGCGACGGCAACACGCGGCTCGAGCCTGCGGAAAGCGGTTATCGGCTGACGGGGACGAAGTACTACAGCACGGGGAATCTTTACTTCGATCACATCATTGTGAATGCCAAGACGCCGGACGGGCAGTTCGTCGGCGCGCGCGTGTCGGTCAGGCAGCCGGGCGTCGATGTGCGGGATGACTGGGATGGCATTGGCCAGCGCAACACGGCGAGCGGCACGACGGTGTTCACCAATGTCGAAGTCGCGGCGGTTGACGTGCTCGTTCTCGCAGACGATACGAAGATCGCGCATCAGGCCACGTTCGCACAGCTTTATCTCACGACGATCGTCGCGGGCATCCTGCGGCGCATTGCGAAAGACGCTGTGACGCTCGTGCAGAAGCGCGAACGCAACTATTACCACGCGGTGGCCGCGCGTCCCGCCGACGACCCGCTGTTGCAGGAAGCTGTTGGCGAGCTGCAAAGCGCGGCGTTCGTGGCCGAGGCCGCGGTACTGAACGCGGCAAGCGTGCTCGGCGCGGCGTTCGACAGCGTGCTGGCGGGCAAGCCCGACGAAGCGTTGTTCGTTGAAGCCGCGCTGCGCAGTGCGAAGGCCAAGGTCGTGATCGATCAACTGGCGCTCCAGTCGGCAACCCGGCTATTCGATGTCGGCGGCGCGTCCGCCGCGCGCCAGGCCGCGCAACTTGATCGCCACTGGCGCAACATCCGCACGATCGCCTCGCACAACCCCGGTCTCTACAAGGCGCGCGCCATTGGCAACCATGCGGTCAACGGCGTGCCTTTGCCTTCCGCGGCGTTCTTCTGAGCCGTCATTCCCTATCGCTAAATCAAACAAGGCCACCTCACGATGAGTCACGCGACCACACCATCGATCACTCCCGCCGCATTGCGCGCCGCGCTGGCCGAACGCCGCGAACTTGCCATTCTCGATGTCCGCGAGGAGGGCGTCACGGCACGCCGCCGCCTGTTCTATTCGTCCATCGCGCCGGTTGGACGTCTGGGCCTGCTCGTCGGGCAACTGGTGCCACGCTTTGCCACGCCCATCGTCCTGGTCGATGAAGCGGGCGAATATACGTCGCGCGCGGCGGCCTTGCTGGCAGGCTTCGGCTATACGGACGTGTCGATACTGGCGGGCGGCGTGAGCGGCTGGGAAGCGGCCGGATTCGAAGTGTTCAGCGGCACCAACGTGCCGGGCAAGGCGTTCGGCGAGGTGATCGAGCATCGGCTGAAAACGCCGAACATCGATGCATTGACGCTCAAGCGCTTGCAGGACGCGGGCGAGGATCTCGTTGTGCTCGACAGCCGTCCGTTCCCCGAATTCAAGACGATGAACATTCCGGGCGGCGTCGAATGCGCGGGCGCTGAACTGGTCTATCGCGCGCTCGCGGCGGCGCCGTCGCCCGAGACGCTGATCGTGGTGAATTGCGCCGGGCGCACGCGCAGCATTCTGGGCGCGCAATCGCTCGTGAACGCGGGCATTCCGAATCCGGTCGCCGCGCTCTCCGGGGGATCGATGTCGTGGCTGTTGTCAGGCCTCGACCTCGAACACGGCCAGATTCGCACGGCGCCTCGCGCCGAGGGCGCTGCGCTCGAACAGGCGCGCACGCTGGCCAAGCGCGCCGCTGTGCGAGCTGGCGTGGTCGAGATCGATCGCGCCACGCTGACGCGCTTCGAAGCCGAAGCGAGCGTGCAGACGCTGTACCGGTTCGATGTCCGCGATCCGCTGGAGTACGTTGCGGGTCATCGCGCGGGCTGGCGTTCGGCACCTGGCGGCCAGCTCGTTCAGGCCACCGATGAATACGTCGGCACGCTCCACGCCCGCGTCGTTCTCGCCGACGACGACGGCGTTCGCGCACGCATGACGGCGTCGTGGCTCGTGCAACTGGGCTATCTCAACGTGTTCGTGCTGGCCGCAGACGACGCGCACCGGGCGCTCGAAACCGGCCCCGAGCCCGTGCCGATATTCGGTACGCCTGAGCGTACGCGCTGGATCAACGCCGACCAGCTCGCGCTCGCACTAGAGGCTGGCGGCGCGCAGGTCGTGGACGTGGACAGCAGCCTCGCGTTTCGCACCGCGCATATTGCCGGGGCGCGCTTCGTGGCGGCGAGCGCGCTGGAAGATTGGCTGGACCGGCTCGGCCCACGGGACGACCCGTCGCGACAGCTTGTCCTCACGTCCTCCGACGGCGTCCTCGCCGGGCTGCTCGCCAGCCAGTTGCGCGGGCGTATCAGCGGTGTGGCGGCGCTCCTTGGCGGCACGCAGCGCTGGCTGTCGCTCGGTCTGCCGCACACCGCCGGCGACGAAGGCAACCTCACCGGCGACGACGACGCGTGGTACAGCCCGTATCACCACGCCCCTGACCACGCTGCGAAGCAGATGCAGATTTATCTCGCGTGGGAGTTGCAACTGGTCGGGCAGCTCGAACGCGATGGCATTGCGTCGATCGACGTGATCGATTTCGACACGCCAACGCACGCTCGCAGCGAACAGCGCCTCGCGGCGCTGCAAGGCTCGCCCAACCTCTTGTAAAGCGATAAAACCATGCGTCCGCCACGAACCTTGCACCTAAACACCAACATCACCGGCACGGGTCGTCATCCGGCCGGCTGGCGTACGCTCGACAACGCGAAGTCGATCATCGATCTCCAATTTTTCACCGAGATCGCGCAGACCGCGGAGCGTGGCAAGCTCGACGCCGTGTTTCTCTCCGATGCCGTTGCGTTAAGCGGCCACGCGCACGGACCGGCCCAGTCGCTCGAACCCACCGTGCTCCTCACCGCGCTCGCGGGTGTTACGCGACACGTCGGCCTGATCGGCACGGCATCGACTACTTTCAACGATCCATACAACCTCGCGCGGCGTTTTGCGTCGGTGGATCACTTGAGCGCAGGCCGGGTTGCCTGGAACGCCGTGACGACCTACGACCCGAACGCGGCGGCTAACTTCAGCATGTCGGGCGCTCCGGATAAAGCGGCGCGTTATGCGCGTGCCGAGGAATTTGTCGATGTCGTGCTGAAGCTGTGGGATAGCTGGGAAGACGACGCGCTGATCGCCGACCGCGCGAGCGGACGCTACGCCGATCCGGCTCGCGTGCATGCGATCGAACACGCCGGCCATCACTTCCAGGTGCGCGGGCCGCTCAATCTTCCGCGCAGTCCACAAGGACGGCCGGTGCTCGTGCAGGCCGGCGGATCGGAGGCGGGCGTCGCGCTCGCCGCTCGTTACGCCGATGCGGTCTTCACCGCGCAGACCACGTTCGAGGGTGCGCAGGAATTTTATGGCGACATCAAGGCGCGCGCCGTGGCGCAGGGACGTCATGCCGATCATCTGCTCGTGCTGCCGGGGCTGTATCCCGTCATTGGCGGGACGCTGGCCGAAGCGCGCCAGCGCAAGGCCGACATGGACTCGCTGCTTGATCGCCGCGCCGAACTCGCCAAGTTCGCGCGTGCGCTGGGTATCGACGTTGACGATCTGCAACTGGACGCACCGTTGCCCTACGCATTAATCGACAAAGGCAACCGCGCCGATGTCTCCAACGGATTCATCCGCGCGACTGTCCTGCTTGCACGCAGCGACAACCTGACGGTGCGCGATTTGCTGGACCGCAATCCCGGCGCACATCGGATGATCGTGGGCACGCCCGAGACGATCGCGGACGATATTGAACGCTGGTTCACCGGTCGTGCCACCGATGGCTTCAACCTCAACGCGGACGTGTTCCCTTCAGGGCTCGCGGCGTTCGTCGATCACGTGGTGCCGCTATTGCAGCGCAAGGGCATCTTCCGCCGCGATTACGAAGGCACCACCTTGCGCGAACACTACGGGCTTGCGCGTCCGCCAAGCCGCTATGCCGATCTCGATGCACGCCTGATCGAGCACACGCCTGGAGCGCTTTCGTGAACGCTATTGAGTGCCATTCCTTGTCTTCGTATCGGTCACTCAATTCATTTATTTCATTTCAAAGGTGCTTATGTCTAGCAGAGAATCCACTTTGAAGGCGACTGCCGCACCGGATCTTGCTCCACCGGCGTTGGCGCCGGCGCCGCGTCGCGTGATATTGCGCGAGCCGCTCTTGCGGGCCGTCGTGCCGGTGCTGCTGATTGTCGTGTGGCAACTTGTTTCGTCCCTGGGACTGGCGAGCGAGTTCGTGCTGCCTGCGCCCGCGTCGGTGCTCGCGGCTTATCGGGAGCTGTGGCAGTCCGGCGATCTCCAGGATGCGCTGAGGATATCGCTGGCACGTGCGGCCGTGGGTTTGCTGATCGGTGGCGGTGCGGGCTTGCTGCTCGGCGTGGCGGCGGGTCTGAGCAAGTCCGCCGAGCGTGGCTTCGATACCGTCCTGCAGATGGTGCGGACTATTCCCTTCATCGCGCTCGTGCCTATTTTTGTGGTGTGGTTCGGCATTGGCGAGGTGTCCAAGATCGCGCTGATTGTGGGCGCGGCCATCTCGCCGATGTATCTCAGCACTTATCACGCCATACGCGGCATCGACCCGAAGTTGCTGGAACTCGGGCGCACGTTTCGCCTGTCGCGCGCGCATCAGATCCGGCTCATCATCCTGCCGACGGCGTTACCCGGCATTCTCGTGGGCGTGCGCTATTCGGCAGCCATTGCGCTGCTGGCGCTGGTCGCGGCCGAACAGATCAACGCGAACGCGGGCATTGGCTACATCCTGAATAACGCGAATCAATTTCAGCGCACGGACATCATCATCGCGGGCATTCTGGTCTATGCGGTTCTCGGGATCGGCGTGGATGCGTTGCTGCGTTTCATTGAACGCAAGGTTCTGGTCTGGAGGGCGGCTCATGTCTGAACTCGCTTATCAAACGGAACATGAGGCCGCACCCGTCGTTGCAAGGCTGTCCGGCGTGCGGAAGCGCTATGGTGAGAACACGGTGCTCGATAACGTCGATATCACCGTTCGAAAAGGGGAGGTGGTCGCGCTGGTCGGGCCGTCGGGTACGGGCAAGACCACGGTGCTGCGCTTGCTCGCCGGGCTCGAATCGGCGTCGGGCGGACGGACCGAAGTGACGGGCAACACGTCGGTTGTATTTCAGGAGCCGCGTCTGATTCAGGCGCTGCGCGTATGGAAGAACGTCCTTCTCGACGATTCCCTCAAGCCTGATGCGCGCGAACGCGCGCTCACCGCGCTGCAGGACGTCGGCCTCGAAGACAAACTGGAAAGCTGGCCCGTGAGTCTTTCGGGCGGACAGGCACAGCGCGTGGCGGTTGCACGGGCGCTGTATCGCCGTCCCGATCTCATGCTGCTTGACGAACCGTTCAGCGCGCTTGACGCGTTTACCCGCCGCAGCATCCAGAGCCTCGTGCTGAAGCTATGGGCGAAATACCGCTTCGGCGTTGTGATCGTCACGCACGATCTCGATGAGGCACTGCTGCTTGCGGACCGCATCGTGATCTTGTCGAAAGGACGGATCTGTCACGAGACGCACGTCGATCTGGCGCGCGAGCGCGACGTGACATCGCCAGAGTTCAATTCACTTAAACGCGACCTGCTCAGACAGTTTTCGCTCAGTCTCTCCTGACGTTTTTCAATCGACTTCTCCATCGCTCATTTTCCATAGCTCATTTTCCACAGCTCATTTTCCACAGCTCAACCAAGGTATTTATGTCGCTGATGAAATCTTTGCTCGCCGGCCTGGCGGGTCTCTTCGCCGTTACCGCGTTGACACTTTCCGGCACGGCCGGTGCCCAGAATGCGCCGGACCTGAAAAGCACCAAGCTCGTGATTGCGTATCAAGACCCGGCATTCCCCGCGATGATCCGCAAGTCCGGCGTGGTCAACGGGACGCCATACCAGATCGAATGGGTACTGCTGACTGGGCCCGCCGCCAATCTGTCCTCGCTGTATGCAAACCGCATCGACCTGGGGCATATGGGCGACACGTCGCTCACGATCGAACAGGCCAACGCACGCACCGATTGGACGAAGGATTCGACGCCGCTGCATATTGTCGCCGCGTGGCGCAACGCCTATTCGAAGGATTATCCGCCGGTTATCACGGCGGTTCGTTCGAGCGCGAACATCAAGAACGTGCAGGAGATCAAAGGCCACAAGGTCGGCTACAACTATGGCGGC
This sequence comes from Caballeronia sp. LjRoot31, assembly GCF_964253885.1. Taxonomy (NCBI): domain Bacteria; kingdom Pseudomonadati; phylum Pseudomonadota; class Betaproteobacteria; order Burkholderiales; family Burkholderiaceae; genus Caballeronia; species Caballeronia sp. LjRoot31. The sequence continues at coordinate 1,280,651 of NZ_CAXURX020000002.1, read as the reverse complement.
TACAACCATTCGCAATACCTCGCGACGCTAATCAAGGCCGGCGTGACGGAAAAGGACATTGATGCCATCAAGTTCGCCGATGGCGCGACGTCCGCGGCAGGCTTCAATGCGGGCGAAGTCGACGTGTACGCAGGCGCGCTCGGCCCCATACTGCCGACCATCAAGTCGGGCGCGGGCACTATTCTGCTGCGCGACCGCGACACGCAGATTCCGGCGCTCAACGTATGGACCACGACGTCGGCGGTGCTGGAGGACCCGGCGAAGACGGCTGCGCTTCAGGATTTTTTCTCGCGTCTTTCAGGTTATTGGGCGTGGCATGACGCGCACCGCGACGAGGTGATCGGCATTCTGAAGGACACGCTGAAAATCTCCGACGAGCGCGCGGCGTTCGAATATGAAGTGCGCAGTGGCAGCTTCGTCAAGTTCGACAAAGGTCTGATCGATCAAGAGCAGAAGATCGCCGACATCTTGTACGACGGCCATGCAATCAAGAAGAAGGTCAAGGTCGATGTCGAATATGATCCGCAATTCAACGCCGCGCAGAAAGCGGTCTGGCCGATCAAGGCCAAGGATTGATTGTTTAAGAAAGGCGTCTTGTCGCTCACGCATGGCGCAATCTTCGTTCGACGCGATTCCGTCAATCCGGAGGCCATGTCCAGCGTGGAATAGAGCGGTCAAATCAATACGAGTAATCGCACTTTAAATGACAAAAATTCGGGGAGCGGTTGCAAATTTGGGGAGCGATTATTAAAGCGGTAACGTTCAAGAGGTTCTATCGCGATAAGACAGCCCGCTACGATTTACGCCGATAAACAAAGCCAATACCCGTTGGGACAGACCCTTACGCTGGCCTTAGCGCGTGTGTTTAAGCGCCTTCACTATTCGTTTGACGAGATGCTGATGTGCGTGCGCCGGTATGAGCTTGATGTAACGCATGGCTTATCTCCCGATAAAGTTACGTCATAGCGACGTGTTCGTCGCCAAAGAAAGCACTTTAGGCGCAGAGATCCGGACGGTGAATGCTTGAAAAGCCGCTTTACTTGCGCAATAGTGCGGACATGCCAAACGATCTGTTTTCCAATGTCCTCACGCTGGTGGGCGCTCAAACCGTCCTCGCCGGTGGCTTCGCTGCTGGCGATCCATGGGCCTTGCGCTTTTCGGCACCCGACAAGATCAAATTCGCTGCTTTGGTCAAGGGCGCATGCTGGCTGCGTGTCGAGGGCGACGACCTGGCAACCGCGTCGAAACGGGAGACGTGGTGCTCCTTTCCGCGAAACGCGCGTTCGTGCTCGCAAGTGACCTTGCGATTGCACCGCTCGATGCGAAATCTCTATTTTTCGGACCGGGGAAGAAATTTGTGACACTCGGCGATGGACAAGACTGTGTCCAGTTAGGCGGATACATCGTGCTCGACTCAGTGAACGGGGATTTTCTCGCCACCGCAATGCCGCCGTTGATTCATGTCCAGGCGTCGTCCGCCCATGCAGCAGACCTGAAATGGCTGATCGAGAGGCTCGTCCGCGAGCAGGCCGAGGAAAAACCCGGCTCGGGTACAGCGTCCACGCAACTCGCACAGTTGATGTTTATCGAACTACTGCGCGCTCATCTTGCGGCTTCCGGAGAATTTCCTGCTGGTTGGCTGCGGGCGCTAGGCGATTCGCGGCTTGTCCCCGCACTGCGCATGATGCACGGAGAGCCAGGTCGAATGGCAACTAAACGAGCTCGCGGGAGAGTGCACGATGTGGCTGACGTACGTTCGCGCTGACAAGATCGCAGAGAGCTTGCCGGCCAGGGCATGGCGGCGTCTCTCGGCAGGCGCGGGCGCCAAAGATGAGCGTCTGTACGACTGGGCGCTTACTCCGCTTTGGCGTTTGCAGATCACGCCTGAGGAACGCCGCTTCGGGCATTACCTGCTGGTGAGGCGCAGCCTGGATGAGAGGCGCGAACATGCTTACTACGTCGTCTACGCCACGGCGCAAGGCTACACGGCAGACGTTGGTCAGCGTCGCGGGCCGTAGGTGGGAGATCGAGATTGGCTTTGAAGCAGCCAAGGGCGAATGCGGACTTGATCAGTATGAAGTGCGTCGATGGCAGGGCTGGTATCGCCATATCACTCTCGCGCTGCTCGCTCACGCCATGCTTGCCGTCTTTCGGGTACGTGGTAAAAAAAACGCCTGACGGCGTGGTTCCACTCAGCGTACAGGAGATCCGTCGGCTGCTGTGCCGTGTGCTGTGGCGAACAATCTGGTCGATCGACCATATCCTGTCATGGTCAATCTGGCGCCGAACCCACCAGTGCCGGGCGCAACAAGCCCACTATCGCAAGCTCGGCTGTACACCACCGTGAATAAATGGTTACCGCTGTAGTACTAAGCTTTAGCAATCGAAATTGCACACTACCAACGTCAGATCGACAACTCAAACCGACAAAACACACGTGTCTTTGCGAATGCCAACGCTGACGTCGCGCACGATTGCTAACAGCTTCGCTAACTGATTAGAGTGGAAAGGTCTCGCCGGGCAGCGCCAATATTTTCGTTTCCGTCAGACCTAAGCTTTCAAGCACAGAGAGGGGCTCCTTTTTTGAAATGCTTTGACAACATCGATATTCAGTCTATGATAATGCTCAAGAAGCGCCACAGGCAACGCCCCAAACACTGCTCGACCAACTGCTCCGGTATTTTTGACCAGGAGAGGCAAAAAAGCCCATCTAGCCATACAGGCTCGATGGGCTTTTTTTCGACCATATTGTTAATGAATAGGCATGAAATGACAGTTCGCACGGCGATTCCCGTTGGGCTTCTGTGTTCGACCACTGGCGACTACGGAAACATTGGTCGAGCGATGCTTTCCGGCGCGCTGCTGGCCGTTCGTCAGGTCAATGAGGATCCGTCTTTTCCCTTCTATCTTAAACCGGTCGAAGCAGATCCCGGTGGGCGCCTGGAAGGATACTTTGCGCTAAGCCGGGAGTTGGTTGAAAATCAAAAAATCGGCCATGTCGTTGGGTGCTATACATCATCGAGCCGGAAGGAAGTCATTCCGGTTTTTGAACGTGCCGATGCCTTGCTTTGGTATCCATCGCACTACGAAGGCTTCGAGTGCAGCGATAGTGTGGTCTACCTTGGCGCTGCACCGAACCAACACATCGTACCGCTAGCGGGGTACATGATGTCAGCGCACGGCAAGCGCGTGTATTCACTCGGCTCTAACTATGTATGGTCTTGGGAATGTAATCGCGTGATGCGAGACATTGTTGAGTCGAACGGCGGTCGAATCTTGGCAGAGCGGCATATTGAGCTGGGAGGAACGGACCTGCAACGCGTGATGCAAGAGATTCATGATTTGAAGCCCGACTTCATATTTTCGTCAGTGATTGGAGCGACAACAGCTGCGCTTCTGGTTGCGTACAGCGAACAACGATTGCAGTGGTCGGATAAAACGGCTAAGCATCCTCCTATCGCTAGCTGCAACATCTCTGAAATGGAACTCAATGCGGCGCCGCGAGACGCAAGGGCCGGGCATATCGCTTCGTCGGTGTACTTTCAAAGCGTAGAGACGAATGCCAATCACGAATTTCTAAACGCTTACCACGCTCAATTTGGTCAATCTGGCGTGACGGTGTCAGACGCAGAAGCGTCGTACATCGCTGTACATCTGCTGGCGCGGGCTGTTAGGGCTTGTGGTTCGGCAGAACCAGGGAAAGTGCGCGAAGCCGTGACTGCGTGCCGATTTGATGCGCCTCAAGGCCCTGTCTGGGTCGACGGTGAGAATCGCCATACGTTCCTTACTCCTCGGCTCGCCAGGTCCAATCAGTCCGGACAATTTGAGATTATTCACACGGCGCCCGAGCCGGTCAAACCCGATCCTTACCTTGTCTGGTTTGATGCGAAACGGGACGCGCACGGTTGGTCGACGGACCAGTACGCGCTGAACGAAAAGCCGCACCGGAAATTGAGGGCAGTGTGATGAAAACAAGGTCCATGCCCGTGTTCAGAGGTCGCTATGCGTTGATCGTGCACAAGGACGACCGAGATAGGCGAGCGCTGGAATCGCAGCTAGCGCGTTTAGGTATGACGGTCGATTGCAGAACGAGCGTAACAGGTGTGGATTGGCCAGCGGTGCAGGTTTGTTTTTTCGACGCTGATACGCATCGAAGGCACGCATTTCCTTGGGTTGCCGGCAAGCCGAGTATTCCATTGATCGCACTGATTGGCCTGGAAACTCCCGAACGCATTCACTGGAGCTTTTTGCAAGGGATTTCCGCGTTTCTAGTCAAGCCGATTCGGTCGAATGGTACGTATCTCGCATTGATGCAGGCTGAACACGTGCACCAACAAAATGGCGCGACGGATTTGGAACTTAACGATTTAAAAGATCGTGTGAAATCCCGACGTATTGTGTTCAAGGCGCTGGTGCAGACAATGAAGCGGTGCAACCTCAGTGAAGATCAAGCCTTTGACCGCATTCGAGAAATTAGCATGAATCACGCAATATCAATTGAAGAGCTATGCGTCGCCCTCGTATGCGGAGAATCTCTCGATGACTGGAAAACGAACGACTCCGGAACAGGTTGAGGCCGGGCATAGTTTCAACCATTAACATTTTTCCTTTCCTGACACATGCGATGAACTGGCTCAAAACATCTATCATGCACACGCGCGGCGTTGCGCGTGGCGAAGTTGGCAAAACCCACGAACTTTCGGAGGAACGCCAGGCGGAATTTCACTACACAATTGGACCGTACTCCACTCCTGTTTTGACTATCGCCCCGGGAGACAGGGTGGTCGTCGACACATTGGATGCGTACGAAGGCAAGCTCAAGACGGAAAAAGACCTTCCGAGCCGGCATCTGAGGATTCCTTTTCTGAATCCACAAAACGGCCCGATTATGGTGAACGGCGCCGAAAAAGGTGACGTTCTCGCCGTGTACATCGAATCGATGCTGCCGCGAGGGGACAATCCACGTGGGACGACGTGTCTTATTCCTGGCTTTGGAGCGCTTACAGGAACCGACTATACGGCGATTCTTAACGACCCGTTACCCGAAATAACGCGTAAGGTCGACCTCGACGAGGAGGGCGTGTACTGGAGCAAACGAGTGCGACTGCCATACAAACCGCACATCGGAACTCTCAGTGTTTCGCCAGAGATAGATTCGATCAATTCACTGACGCCGGACAATCATGGGGGCAACATGGATGTTCCGGACATGGGTCCGGGGAGCATCACCTATCTGCCGGTCCGATCACCTGGGGCTAGATTGTTCATTGGGGACGCGCATGCCTGCCAGGGTGACGGTGAGCTTTGCGGCACGGCAGTCGAGTTTGCGAGTCGCACGACTATCCATATTGATCTAATAAAGAGCTGGCAGATCGCATGGCCGCGCCTCGAAACCGAAGATCTGTTAATGACAATAGGGAGTGCCCGACCTTTGGAAGATGCAACTCGCATAGCCTACAAAGAGCTCGTTCTTTGGATGGCTGCGGAATATGGATTTGACAAATGGGATGCGTACATGATTCTTAGCCAAGTTGGAAAGGTCCGGTTGGGAAATTTCGTTGACCCAAAATATTCAGTTGGAGCTGCCATACAAAAGCATTATCTGAAGAGTTAGCTAGACGGAAAACTTTATGCAGAAGTGTGTTGACACGATTTTTTTGTAGCTTGTAAATTAAGCCATAGATGAAGTAGCAGTTGTTAGGAAGAAAGCAGATTTTGGCGGACTTCTTCTGATTTTACTAACTTGCCTTGCGTGGACGCGCTAGGCGTGGCGACAAAGCCCTTTGCACTTTGTAAGTGCGAAGGGCTTTTTTTTCAAGTTCTGAACGCTGAAATGTTCGCTTGGAGAGCTAGCCCAGACCAATTCGCCCATTAGCTGCGACGCGGTCAAATTGTCCAACGTTGCAATTCTCTCTTTTTGAGACGCGTCGCTCTGTGTATCTAAGTGACGACAAGTTTTACGCGAGCTCGATAGAGACGGTGTTAGCGCTTTCGAGTGTCGATCTAGTTATCGACAAGCGTGTGTCGCCTTTGTTGCCTTAATCGATTAACCGACACTTTCGCTCATAAAGTAGCGTCGACCTAGTAGCTTCGCGATTGGCGTTGCGCGATGAACAGTTCACGCTGGGCTCTACCAATTAGACGCCACCCGCTTTGCGATCGTAAAAGTCGCCGACGACTATTAAACGCCTAAGGATGAACAGTCATGACTTCCGCGCTCCCTAAATCTATCGAAGAGCTTGTCGTCGCTTGCAACGTGACCAAAATGTTTGGCCCAGTGGCGGCATTGAAGGACGCGTCGTTGACCTTGCGATGTGGCGAGGTGCACGCGCTAGTTGGTGTCAACGGTGCAGGTAAATCGACGTTGTCGCGAATCCTAAGCGGCCATGTGCGCCGTACCGAAGGGACGCTTCTTCTTCGTGGCGAGGAAGTTGACTTTGCCTCCCCGAGAGAAGCGATGCGCCGAGGCGTTTCACTCGTGATGCAAGAAACGAGCATCGCTCCCGACATGTCTGTCATGGAAAACGTGTGCCTTCCTCGCTTCGGGATTCAGGGGGCTATCCAGTGGGCTCAAATGCGTTCATTGACCCGGGAAATTTTGGAGGAGCTGGGGCAGGCGGCGCAGATATCGCTCACCAAACGAGCAGGCGACCTTTCTATGGCGCAGCGTCAGATCATTGAAATCGGGCGAGCGTTACAGCAGGATTCGGATCTCATCATCTTTGACGAACCAACCGCCTCATTGTCGCCAACAGAGGTATCGAGCCTTTTTGTAGTCATGCGGATGTTGCGTTCGCGCGGGAAAGCGCTTGCATTTGTGTCACACCGGCTTGAAGAGATTTTCGATATCACCGACGCGGTAACAGTGATGCGTGACGGTCGGACGATAGAGGCGAGCGTACCAATTGCGAGCCTCACGCCGAATAGTCTTGTTCGGATGATGGTCGGTCGAGACATCGAGAATCTTTACGAGCGCAAACATCCCACAGGGCAAGAATTAGCTAAGCGCCAGCCTTTGCTTACAGTGCGAAATTTGGCTTGTGCGCCCGCTGTCAAAGACGTTTCCTTCACGCTACACGCGGGGGAAATTTTAGGCCTTGCTGGCTTGGTTGGCGCGGGCAGGTCGGAGACGCTTGAAACGCTCTTTGGTCTAAGGCGTCGAGACAGCGGTGAAGTGATTTTGAACGGCGCCCCGTTTAATGCACGCACGCCGAAAGCTGCAGTTTCAATGGGGCTCGGAATGATCGGTGAAGATAGGAGAAGGCAGGGAATCATCCCCGATTTTTCAGTGACTGAGAACCTGCTGCTTGCTCATCTTGGACACGACCGTGATTTTCGACGTAACTACCAAAAGCATCGCGACGCTATTCGTGCGCTGTTGACTGAGCTCGACATGCCAGCGCATGTGCTAGACGCACCGATATTGGGTTTAAGTGGCGGACAACAACAAAAAATCATTTTTGCAAGATGGCTGCTTCTGAGCCCGATGGTGCTGTTGCTCGATGAACCGACGCGTGGGGTGGACATCGGAACACGAAACGTCATTTACCAAATCATTCGGAAAATCGCAGATAAGGGCGTCGGCGTAATTTGTGTTTCATCCGACTTTGAAGAGGTGCTTGGTCTCGCTGACCGAATTGTGGTATTGAGCGACGGCTCATCAGTCGCCGAAACATCGAGCGAACTGCTCGATCCGGAAATTCTAACGATGCTATCGGCACCTCGTTCATCGGCTAGCGGGTTGCGCAAGGTGCTCAACGACGTGGCCCAATTTGCGGGTGGATGCGCTTATTGGTTCCAAGTCGAGCGGGATACGGTGTTCTGCTTTGACAAGGCAGGAGATGAAGCTCTTGACATCGGTGTGCAACCGAACCGTTTTCCGCTAATTCACGACACGGGGATCTTTACGGCATTGCAGAAGCTCGACATAGCCAGCTCGTATTGCAAAGACGAACATTTCTCGACCATCAGTTTTCCTGTGTGTAACCAGAATGGCCACGGTTTTGGTTACATCGGCAGCACGGTCGATAGCCAGTCAATTCGTTGCAGCTCGGACGAGCTCTGGATGCGCGTTGAGGAGAGCATGCGTCAGTTTTGTGGTTCTCAACTTCAGATACGGCAATGTGAGAAGGAATCAACAGTATGAAAGTCCTATCAACCAATGCGGAAAAGGCGCAAATGTCTACACACTCCTGGCCAGCGATAAGGGCCTTCGCATATCGATTTCAGATCGAGTGCCGAATGTTTGCTGTACTCGTCGTCCTTACCATCGTTATATCCGTCGTATCGCCGCACTTTCTTTCATACGGAAACGTTGCGAATCTAATGGATCAATCGGTCGTAACGGGCATCGTCGCGATCGGACAAACGTTTGTGATTCTTGTTGCAGGCATCGACCTGTCGGTCGGTGCGTTGACCGGGATCTCGTCAGTGGTCCTTGGGCTTGCGATGACATCAACGGGGCTTCCTGTGCCCGTGGCGATGCTTGCGGCATTAGTTTGCGGAGGCTTACTAGGGTTGGTTAATGGCTTCCTCGCGACTTTCGGAAAAATCGCGCCGTTCATTGTGACGCTTGGCATGATGTCTATCGGACGGTCGCTCGCCTACATCGTTAGTAACGGAAACGCGATTTCGTCGCTGCCGGATTCCTTTGCTGTTCTCGGTTCATCTGAGCTCTTCGGATTGCCGCTGAATTTCCTGTTCGTGGTCATTCTGTTCGCGCTCGCATGGGCCTATCTTTCGTTCACAAAAGGTGGGCGAACGATTTACGCCATCGGCTCGAACATTGAGGCAGCGCGAGCAAGCGGGCTAAAAGTATCGTTCTATATGTTGCTCGCATATGTACTTTCTGGCGTTCTCTCAGGCGTTGCTGGCGTGATGTTGAGTTCACGTTTGATGTCGATTGACCCCGTTGCCGGGACAGGCCTTGAGCTCGATGCGGTCGCCGCTGTCGTCATTGGCGGGGCAAGCCTATTCGGCGGACGCGGTTCGATGATCGGAACGTTTTTAGGTGTTGTGATCATGGTCATGATCCGCAACGCACTGAATCTTTTGAATGTTGGTCCGTATTGGCAGGGCAGCGCCATCGGGGCAATCATCATTATCGCGGTGCTGGCCGAGCGTTTCGCCTCGAGTCGCACGAGCCGAAACCCAGTAAAGCATTGAAATCCTCAACCTTTATTTTTTCCCGTCTGGAGCTTACATGAAACGTCTTTTAAACTTTATTGGTCGTCGCTGTGCGACTACTTTGATGATCGCAACGATCGGCGTTTCGGCCATCGAATCGCCACAAGCGTTCGCTGATGGGACAGGGGCGGCTGGAAAGCACATCGCCTATCTGGCACCAAGTTTTGATATCCCGTTCTGGCGGACTGTGTCGAAAGCCGTTACCGAGACCGCCAAAAATGATGGTGGAACGGTGACAAGCTACGATTCGCATAACGATGCAGCGACGCAACTGAAGAACGTTCAAGATGCCATCGCTCAAGGCGTGGCGGGTATTGTCCTTTCGCCGACCGATTCGTCGACGGCACCGAGCGTGCTTGCCGTAGCCGCTCGCGCCAAAGTACCGGTTGTCATTGCGGACATCGGAACGAATTCGGGGGAATATGTCTCATTCGTCGTCTCCGACAATGAAACTGGCGCGTATGAAACTGGCAAGAAACTTGCGCAAGAGCTTAAAGCAAAAGGCTGGGAGAAGGGAGGATACGGCATCTGCACGATTTCACTTGCGCGACAAATCGGACAATGGCGTACTGAAGGATTCCGACGGGCGATGAGAGAAGCAGGCGTAAAGGAAGTTGCGCTGAACCAAATGCAGCGTTACACGACCGATGAAACCTTTCGCTTCGTTCAGGACATGATGACCGCTCACCCGGACATGCATGCGGTGTTCGTTGAGATTGATCAGCCGGTGCTCGGCGCCGCTCGCGCTATTCATGTAGCACACAGGGAAAACGACGTGGCTCTGGCTGGATTCGACGGTCTGCCGGAATTTGTCGACATGTTGGAAAATGGCTCATTGGTCGTTGCCGGCATGCAGCAGCCGTATATGATGGGGCAAAAATCTGTCGAGGCGCTTGTCGATCATTGGGCGGGGAAGGCATCGCCAAAAAAGATTGTCCTGCCGATGACAATCGTGACGAAGGACAACGTCCAGCAGCTTTTGCCCACATTGCAAAAAATGACCTTCCCGAGCGCCAACTGACGTGTATCAAAAAGGATGAATCATGCCAAAACCTCATTCTGGACCGACCGAAACTGACCCAGCTTTGCGTGTGAAAGCTCTCGAAACCTTATTAATCGAGAAGGGTTTAGTCGATGCCGCAACCCTGGACGCGTTCATTGACGTCTAGTTATCCGAGACGATAACCATCGACAAAAGCGGCGCTAATCTGGCTGCGCTGCACGGGGTGAACTCCGAGCGGGAGACGCCCATCACGATCCGTCAAGTCAAGTACCTGAATAACGTGGTCGAGCAAGACCATCGGGCCATCAAACGCATCACCCGACCGATGCTGGGCTTCAAGGATTTTCGTTGCGCCCGCATAATCCTGTCCGGCATCGAAGTAATGCATATGATCAGGAAGGGGCAGATGAAAACCGATAATGGAAGCCGTCCATCCGCCGCCGAGCAATTTTATTCGATGGTTATGTGAGCAGTCCTTGTCATTTAGGGTTGCTCATCAAGATGGCCTTATCCCGACATAACCCATTACTTCGGTGGAGGTCCGCGACGCCGATGTACTTTCGATTCACTTTAAACTTGGCGAGCGCACGCGCGGAATTGTCGGCGAGAGCGAGCTTGCGCTAATGAAGCGGAGTGCTTATCTGATCAATACATCGCGGGGACGGATCGTGTCGGAAGCCGCGTTGATCGACGCGTTGCAGGCGGGGCAAATTGCCGGCGCAACACTCGATGTGTTCGATGAAGAACCGCTCGCGCCCCGGCATCCGTTCCGCTTTTTGCCGAATGTGCTGGCGACGCCGCATGTTGGCTATGTGACCGAAAACACCTACCGCGTGGCGTATCCGCAAATTGTGGAAGCAATCGGCACGTGGCTCGACGGTGTGCCGATTCGCGAATTGCCGGTATAGAAAGTAGAGTGCGGCGCCAAGGACACAGCCAGGAATTTTATTTTGAAACGCTACCCTCGTCGCGAATTCTGTTATATCGTTACGTCGTGGTTGGCAGTATTCAGGTCGACCTCGTGTGACTAGCAACTCCTGCATGTGTGGTCCATCGGCAACGAAGCCGACGCTGTAATGCTGCGAGTTGCATCGACACCAAAAATTATCCTACGCACTTTCGTGCAGTGGCAACAAGGCCCCGACACTCTTAACTGAGCCGGGGCTTTTGTGTTTTATGGCCTGGTTCGGGTTCGCGACCGAATAATTGAAACGCAGATATTCCTGGAGCTATCAATGATGAATCAAGCTGTGACCAACCCTGTTTCGTTGCCCGCGCCCATACCCGTTCGCGAGCTTCTGCCGTGGGCGCTGTTTGTCGGACTATTGCTCTTGCTGGCGATCTACTTCGTCGGGGCGGAGCAGGGCGCGACTGCCATCTTCAAAGGCATGTATGTACACGAGTTTGTCCACGACGGACGGCACTTGCTCGGATTTCCTTGCCACTGACAAGAGGTGTCCCATGGTCGGAAAATGGTTGTTGCGCGGAATGCTGGCAGGCGTCGTGGCGGGCCTCGTGACGTTCGCGTTCGGCAGGGTCGTCGGCGAACCCCAGGTCGATCAGGCGATCTCGTTCGAGCAGAAAATGGATGCTGCAAAAGGCGAGCCGGCCGAACCCGAACTGGTCAGCCGCCCCACGCAAGCAGGATTGGGGCTCCTGACGGGGGTCATGGTGTACGGCGCCGCCGTCGGCGGCCTCTTCTCGATGGTCATGGCCTACGCCTACGGACGGGTTGGACGTATCGACGCCCGTGGTCTGTCGGCATTGCTGGCGCTTATTGCGTTCGTTGTTATTGTGGTCGTTCCTGGTCTCAAGTACCCGGCGAATCCACCGTCGGTGGGAGACCCTGAAACAATCGGCATGCGCACCGGCCTTTACTTCACCATGCTTGCGATGTCCATTGCGGCGGCGGTTTTTGCGTCAAGGATCAGGCTGGCAACGATTGCACGACTGGGGAACTGGAACGCGACTATCGCTGGATGCGTGGCTTACGTCGTTATCATTTCTGTTATTGAGCTTTCCTTACCAGTCATCAATGAAGTTCCTTCCGCGTTTCCTGCCGTTGTGCTGTGGAAGTTCCGGATCGCAGCCCTCGGCATGCAGGTCGTGATGTGGACCACGATCGGTTTGTTGTTCGGCGCGCTTGTCGCGCGTAGCGTCAAGGAGCAAGGGTTTGTTCGCGGGTTGAGTTCGCCCGTGCGCTTATAAAAAAGATTAATGATCGTTGTTGCGGGCAATTTTTTTGCAGTAACTTGAATCTGTGAATAGCGCTTCGATCAAGCAGTTTTTTGCGGGCTTTTCCGGCAACGACGCCGGTTGGTATCGAGAACTTTAAACGGCGTTTTTCCATGAAGACGTCGTAATCTGCTCCCCTTTGTATTACGGATCTAGCGTGGTACAGCGTGGCAACGATGCCCGGCACTCGCAAGAGTTGTTGGGCTTTTTTTGCTCGCTGCGTTGTTCGCCTGGATTGCGCTGCCTCGTCAATCAATGTCTCGAAACAGGAGAATCACATGCAAAACGATGATGAAAAGACTGTTCCGCCATCCCCCCCCACCTTGCGAATCAAGGCGATCCAATCGCTGCTGATCGAGAAGGGAATACTCGACCCCGCTGCGGTCGACGAGATTATCGATGTGTTCGAGCACCGGCTCGGACCCAAGAATGGTGCTGCGGTCATTGCTAAAGCCTGGACGGACCCGGAATTCAAGGCGTATCTGCTCGAAGATGCAACGGCCGCGATCCATGGCCTGGGTTACACCGGCATGGAAGGCGCCCATCTTCATGTTGCGGAGAACACACCGGAAGTTCACAACCTGGTCGTGTGCACGCTGTGTTCGTGTTATCCGTGGCCTGTGCTCGGCTTGCCGCCTACGTATTTCAAGGCGCCGCAATATCGGTCCCGCGCTGTGATCGACCCGGTTTCCGTGCTCGATGAATTCGGCGTGAAGATTGCCGACAACGTCGAGATCCGGGTGTGGGACAGCAACGCGGAGATTCGCTATATCGTCATGCCGGAGCGGCCAAAGGGCTCGGAAGGCATGAATGAAGCAGAACTCGCTTCGTTGGTAACGCGGGATTCCATGATCGGCACCGCGTTGCTGAAACCTGTCACGCACGCTTCTTCCGGAGCAGGAAAATGAACGGAATTCACGATGTCGGCGGCATGCATGGACTAGGTCCGATCAAGCTCGACCCCAATGAACCGGTGTTCAAGTCGGACTGGGAACGCCAAGTCTTCTCCACTATAGGACTCTACTTCGCAGGGGGACTTTGCCCCATCGACGAATTTCGACACGCGGTCGAGATCATGGACCCGGCTGAGTACCTGAGCACCTCGTACTACGTGCATTGGTACCACGCGATGGAAACGCTCGCGATCAACAACGGCCTGCTCACCGAGGCCGAAATCGACGCAAAGGTCGAGCAACTCAGGCAAGGAGCGTGATCATGCAACTCGTCAAGAAAGAAGATGTGCTCGCACGCGTCAAATCGAACCCGGACTACGTGCGTCCGACTGACAGGCCCGAGCGCTTCAAGGCGGGCGACAAGATCATGGTGGCCAACCTCAGCCCGAGCGGTCATACGCGGTTGCCACGCTACGCGCGCGGACGCGTCGGCACGATCCAGAAGTGCTATGGATCGTTCGTTTATCCAGACACGGTCGCGCATGGAAAAGGCGAGCTGCCACAGCATCTCTATAGTGTCAGGTTCGATGCGACCGAACTCTGGGGCGCCGGCGCTTCCCCGCGACACAGCGTGTACCTGGATCTGTGGGACGACTATATTGCGGGCGCTCTATAAAGGAGTCGATCATGAATGCGAGCATGAACAAGGAGCAGCGGGCAGGGTTGCTCCGGGAGCCGGAACTTGGCTTCGGCGAACCCTGGCAAGCGGAGGCGTTCGCAACCGCGCTGCAGCTTTCGCGAGGGGGCGTGTTCAGCTGGACCGAGTGGGTGGACGCGTTTTCATCGACGATTGCATCGCAGCCCGTGCGCGATGGCGAGTCGGTCGGCGACGCTTACTATCGGCAATGGATGACCACGCTCGAATCGATGCTCGGGGCGCGGCTCTGTGTATCGGAGCAAGCTGTCAGCGAGCGTCAGGCTCTTTGGCACAGCGCCTATCTCAACACGAGGCATGGCGATCCGGTGGTGCTGGCGAATGCATCGAGAGCCGCGGAATCCGCGGGCCACGAGCACGAGCACGATCATGACGGCCATCACCACCACCACGCTGCGTCCGACGGATCTTCTGCCCGACGGACAGTGCCGAAGCCCGCAGCAGTGGTAACGGCGCGCGCAATCAAATAGCAATATTGGTTCAGGCGGGATTTGAAGGCCCAATGATGGGCTGCTAATTCGAATCGCGCTGTCTGGCACTGGACTCAGCAGCTCATATGGCAACGACGCCTCGCACTCCTTCAGGGAGTCGCGGGGCTTTTTTTTAACCTGACGCTACCTCCGACCCATGACCACTTCGATCAATACGCTTGAACCACCGGCGCCGGCCAAACCCCAGGCTTCGCGGATGAAAGACGTGTTGACGGGAGGCGCGACGCTCGCGGCACTCGTCTACATGGTGATGTTCGCGCTTTACGGAGTCTACGATCACGGCGCGTTCAGCCCGTATTCCATCACGAGCCTGACGAACAACGCCGCGCCGCTGATTCTGGCGGCAGCGGGGCAAACCGTCGTGGTGCTTACACGAGGCTTCGACCTGTCGCTGGTCGGGACGATCTCGGTGGCGAATGTGATCGTCGCGGCCTATCCCATCGCTGGACCGCTGGGCGGCGCCGTGAGCTTCGCTCTCTGCCTGGCGGTGGGCGCGCTCATCGGACTGTTGAACGGCTATCTGGTGGCTTATCGAGGCATTCAGACCATCGCTGCAACGCTCGGAACGATGATCATCTTCCAGGGAATCGCATTGCTGATCCTGCCGGTGCCGGGCGGCAGTGTCGCGGACTTCGTCAGCACTACGCTCACGGGAACGCTCGCCGGGTTTCCAGTCACCGGAATGTTCGTGGCAGTATTTGCAATCGCCTGGCTGGTATTGCGGCGCACGGACGTGGGGATCGCTTTCTACGCCTTAGGCGCTGACGAAACGGCCGCGGGGCTTTCGGGCATATCCGTCAGGAAAACACGTTGCCTTGCATTTGTGATCGCCGGCGTGTTCTACGGCGCCGCGGGCTTCATGCTGAGCGCGCAGACATCCACCGGCGATCCGAACTCGGGGCTTCCCTTTCTACTGCTGTCCTTCGCGGCGGTCGCGCTCGGCGGCACGAGTCTCGGCGGCGGACAAGGCGGACTGATCGGGTCGATGGTCGGCGCGGCCGTCCTGTTGCTGATGCAGAAGATGCTGTTCGCGGTCGGAGTCTCGTCGTTCTATACCGGGCTATTCCAGGGCTTGCTTCTCATCGCCGCCATTCTCTGCGAACGCGCCCTGCATCGCATTCGCCACAACGGAGCCAGCGCATGAACACCAAATCGAATACCTCCCCGTTGGTTGAATTGCGACGCGATACGCGGCGCGCAAGCAAGCTCGACCCCGACCTTGTCACTGCAGCATTGCTTTTGGTGTTGACCATAGCCATGCTCGCGGGCTCGCGGCTCATCAGTTCGAGTCTTGGGTCGTGGTCGCAGGTACAGACCGTCCTGACTCTCGGAACGTTCTTGCTGCTGGTATCGTTTGGACAGGGTGTCGTGGTCCTTTCCGGCGGGCTGGATCTTTCCGTAGCCGCCATGTTCATGTTCGGCGGCGTGATGACCACGGCACTGGTCGAAACCGGCGACGCGGGTGCGTGGTATCTGATACCCGGCGTTATGCTTGCCGCCGGTATAGTGGGTTGCATCAGCGGCGTCGGCGTGGCGCGCCTCAAGATCCCGCCATTCATCATGACGATGGGCATGGGGATTATCGTCGGCTCCCTCGCACTGGGTTATACGAGCGGCAGCACGCTGGGCGCATCGCCCCAGTTCCTCGAAGATTTGATGAAGGGGTCTGCGGGCGGTGTTCCTTACGTCGTGATCCTGTTCGTGTCGATCTGCGTGGTTGGCCTGCTGGTCCAGACCCGCACCGTGTTCGGGCGCAATCTATACGCTGTCGGCGGCAGCCCGGGTGCGGCGCGCGTCTCCGGCGTGCCCGTGACGCGCACGCTGGTCCTGGCCTACGCGGTGAGCGCCATGTGCGCGGCGGCTGGCGGGATCCTGCTCACCGGATACTCCGGAGGCGCGACGCTCAGCATGGGCGAACCCTATTTGCTTCCTTCCATTGCGGCGGTGGTGGTTGGCGGCTCTTCCATCCTGGGAGGTCGCGGAACGTTTGTCGGCACCATGGTCGGCACACTGTTCCTGACCACGCTCGATTCCCTCATCTCGGCAACCGGACTCGAACAGGGTTGGCGCCTGATTGTCTCGGGTCTTGTGATCGTCATCGCGCTGTTGCTGCAGACGTCGCCTGGCGGACCGCTTGCGGGATTGCGTAAAAAGGCACTCGACCTGTTCAGATAAACCCCGATCCAATTTAGAAACTACTCAATCCATATCGATTAGGATAACATATGAAAGTTAAATCATGGCTCAACGTGTTGAGCGCCGCGATGGCAGCGGTCACCTTGGCCGGAGCGGTATCGACGGCTTCCGCCCAGACTCCTCCCGCCGGGAAGAAGTACAAGATATTCCTGAGCCTCAGCTACTCCGGAAACAACTGGATGAGCGAGACGTCGAACGAGATCAAGGCGCTCGCGGCCACTCCGCCCTACGACAAGATGGTCGATTTGAAAGTGGTCATTTCGGGTACGGATCCACAAGCGCAGATCGCGGCATACGAAAGCATGATCGACGCGAAGGCCGACGGGATCATCAGTTTTCCGATATCCCCCACGGCATTGAACCGGACCGTAAAGCGCGGCTGTGAGAAGGGCGTGAAGTTCTTCATGTACGACTCGACCGTCACCGAGCCATGCGCCTACAACGTGAGTTACATCTCCGCCGGGTTCGGAGAAAATACGGCGCAAGCGCTCGTCAACGAACTTGGTGGCAAAGGCACGATCTTCATGAATCGCGGCGTGCCGGGAACGTCGGTCGACAAGCGGCACGCCGACGGCGCCAAGCACATATTTTCCCAGTACCCGGGCATCAAGGTCGTTTCGGAGTACTACGGCATGTGGGACGACCGCGTAAGTCAAAAGGAAACTGCAAAGGCGCTGGCCGCGCATCCGGACGTAGACGGCGTGTGGTCCGAACTGGGAGAAGCGGGCGTCCTCAAGGCTTTCGCCGACGGAAAAGGAAAAATTCCGCCGATCACTGGAGAAAACATGAATGGCTTTCGTCTGGGCTTTCTGAATCAGGACGATGTCAAACGCGGCTTCAAAGGGGTGTCGTCCGGATCGCCGCCTGCGACCGCCGGCTACGCGTTCAAGCTCATGATGGAAATCCTCACGGGAAAGCGCAATCTCAAACCGACGAACGTCGAGTATCCGCTTCCGTGGGCCACGGCTGACCAGATGAAACTGTGCAATGGAAAGGTTATTGCAGACGGCTGCAACACGTTCGCGGCCGGCCTCGTTCCGGACGGCTTTTCGGCGGAGATATACAACAAGAACTACTTGCCCGAAATTACGCTCGATTCGGCGCTCAAGGGCCTGCCCACGCCGGGCATGACGATCCAGCCGCTGCCAGCCGCTGTACCTGTCGCGGCGAACGAACCGGGTATCAATTGCGGCGACTGCAAGGCCGCACCCGACCAGTACAAGCTGACCGTGGTCAAGGCAACCGTCAAACCGTGAAGTCGCTGTCGCAAGACCCAACCGAGGGACGGACATGAACACGTCAGAACAAATCACGGTCGAAATGCGCTCGGTCTCGAAGTCGTACGGCGCGACCGTCGCGCTCGAAGACGTCTCGCTGCGCATTTGTCCCGGAGAAATCCAGGCGCTGCTCGGCGAGAACGGCGCAGGAAAGTCGACGCTGGTGAAGGTGCTTTCCGGCGTCGTAAAGCCGGACACGGGCAGCATGTCGCTCGATGGCCAGCCGTTCGCGCCAGCGCGTTTGCTCGACGCGCGCAACGCGGGGGTATCGACGGCGTTTCAGGAACTGAGTCTCGCGCCTAATTTATCGGTGGCGCAAAACTTCTTCCTGCCGCGGTCCTTGAAAGGGCGCGGCGGATTGAGTTCGATTGAACGCATGGCGTCGGCAACCACGCAGATCCTCGCGGATCACAACGTGCACGATATCGATGTAACGGCCAGCGTCGAGAGCTTGTCCCTTGCATCGCGCCAGCGCCTCGAGATCGTTCGGGCGATGCATCGGCAACCGCGGCTTCTCATTCTCGACGAGCCGACGGGCGCACTCGCCGATGTCGACTGGCTTTTCGGCCTGGTGCGTCGGGCGACCTCGCAAGGGACCGCGGTGCTGTACATCTCGCATCGACTGGCGGAGATTCGCGAGCTCGCGACGACCGCTACCGTACTGCGCAGCGGCCGCAGCATATCGACAGTTGCGCTCGCCGATGTAAGCGACGCCGAGATCTTCGAAATGATGGTCGGCAGACTCGCCAATGATCATCTCCGTCCCCGCCAGCGCGCGGACGAGGCGGTACGTGTAGACGCCCTGGTGCTGAACGATCTCGCGGGCAAGGGTTTCGATTCGGTATCGCTTAAGCTGGGGGCCGGGGAAGTCGTTGGCGTGGCTGCGCTCGAAGGGCAGGGGCAACGCGAACTCTTTCGCACGCTTGCCGGGCAGATGGTGCCATCGAGCGGACAAATCGTGCTGCAAGGCCGTTCGGTTCGCTTCAGCAATCCCGCCCAGGCGCTCGCGACGCAAGGCGGCATTGCGTTCGTCGCCGAGGACCGGAAGAGCGAAGGGATATTTCCGAATCTCTCCACCGCGGCGAACATCACTCAGCCGGTGCTTCGGCGACTCAGCCGATGGGGCGCGATCTCGGCCAGGCGCGAAGCGGCGTCGATCCGCACCGTCGCGCCGCAAGTCGAACTGGAGCCGCGCTATTTGCGTTTCAGGATAGGCAACCTGTCTGGCGGCAACCAGCAGAAAGCCTTAATCGCGCGGGCGCTGCTGACCGGTGCCAGGACTCTGCTGCTCTTCGATCCTACGCGCGGCGTGGACGTTGGCACCAAGGAAATCATCTACCAGGCAATCGAGGATTTCGCGTCGAACGGCGGGTCGGTCCTCGTCTACTCGACCGAGCTCGCCGAACTGATGCGGCTTGCGCATCGCTGCGTCGTCATGTATGGAGGCGCGGTCGCCGCGGACGTGCAGCGCGAGGACATGGACGAACGCCGCCTCGTCGCGCTGATGACGGGAAACGCCGCGTAAAGCGATTTAATTGCCCATGTTTTTAAACGCCAGCGTGCAGATCGTATGGGGCGAGGCACGCTTAAGAGAACGCAATCCATGATAGAAAATTTGAGAGTTGCAGCGGTCCAGTTCGAACCGTCGATGTTCGCCAAAGACGCCAACCTCGACGCATTGGCGGCGCTTGTGGAGGAAGCCGCGCAAGGGGGTGCGCGCCTGATCACAGTGCCGGAGATGGCGACCACGGGGTACTGCTGGGTTGATCGGGAAGAAGTCGCGCCTTTTGTCGAAATCATTCCCGGACCCACGACGGATCGATTCGGCGCGATCGCCAAGCAATATGACTGCCATGTGGTGATCGGCATGCCCGAGAGAGATGCCGACACGGACCTGTACTACAACAGCGCCGTGCTGATCGGGCCGGATGGCGTGGTGGGTGTTCATCGCAAGACTCATCCTTATATTTCGGAGCCGCGATGGGCTGCGTCGGGCGATTACGGCCATCAGGTATTCGCCACGCCTATTGGCCGGATCGCGCTGTTGATCTGCATGGACATCCACTTCGTGGAGACTGCACGGCTCGTTGCGCTGGACGGGGCTGAGATCATCTGTCACATCAGCAACTGGTTGGCCGAACGCACGCCCGCGCCGTACTGGATCAGCCGCGCGGCCGAGAACGGCTGCTTTCTTATCGAGAGCAACCGATGGGGTCTCGAGCGCGGCGTGCAATTCAGCGGCGGGAGTTGCGTTATCGACCAGAACGGAAAGGTGCTGGCATCGAGGGACGATGGCGACGGCATTGTGTTCGCTAGACTTACTTCGTCTCCCATGGCAGCGGACAGTCCGCGCGCGGCTTTCGAGCGACGCAGGCCCGACAAGTATCTTCAGTTGATGACGAACCCGTTCACCTGGAATCCGCTCGAGTTCCTCAGGTTGTACGGCATCTCCCCGCTATCAGCCGGACAAAGCTCGAAAGTGATGGTGGTGCAGCTTCGGCGTCACGCAAGGACCTCGGTGAACCTCGACCAGATCGAGGCGGTAATCACGAAGGTGATGGAGCATGACAAGCCTTCGCTCATCGTGTTCCCGGAATTATCGATGTCAGGGTTCGAAGGCACCGTGCCCGTGGCCGAGCCGGTGCCCGGCGCGGCCACCGACCGCCTGGTCAGGCTGGCGATGCGGCATGGCGTCTATCTCGTGGCAGGCATGGCTGAAGCAGCCGGGGAAGCGCGCTTCAATTGCGCGGTCCTGGCGGGACCGGAGGGACTGATCGGGTCGTACCGCAAGATTCATTTGCACGACGAGGACCTGCCATGGGCGTCGATGGGAGACTCCTGGCGCACTTTCGACACCGCCATTGGGCGCATAGGAATATTGATCGGCTACGATGCATTATTCCCGGAGTCAGCGCGAGTGCTTGCACTGTCCGGTTGCGATGTCATCGCTTGTCCAAGCGCACTTGCAGGCAGGTTCACCGGAACGCATCCAGGTTCGGCTATCCGCCAGAGCCACCCCATTCCAGTGTCCGCCGATCCTTTTCACTGGCATCATTTTCGGGTGCGCGCGGGCGAGAACAACGTTTACTTTGCCTATGCAAACCGCTTCGATCCCGAAAGCGGCCGATTGGGGGAGTCCGGTGTGTTCGGTCCCGATACCTTCGCGTTTCCGCGCCGGGAGGCGCTCGTTCACGATGACGAAGCCACTGCGACGCTTCTTATCGACACCGGTAACCTCGACACACCTTATCCAACCAACGTAGTGCGCAACAAGGACCTGCTGAAGATGCGACTGCCTCACCACTACGCGCCGTTGATCAAGCAGTGATCCGGCAAGCCGTCCGGATCGCATCGACCGGACGCCAGCCGTAAAGCAAAGGAGACCGAAATGTTGCAAGCATCGACCGGAGTGAGGTCGCCAGATTCCAAAGCGGCAGGGCGCGCAATCATCCCAGTCGGAATTTTGTACTCGCTGACCGGAACATATGGTGCGATCGGCCGCGAAATGCTTAACGGCGTATTGATGGCAATTGAGCAAGCCAACGCGCACGAAGCGAGCGAGTTCTTCCTTGAGCCGGTGATTCGCGACCCGGGCGGATCGCTCGACCAGTATTACGCGTTTTGCAGCGAGTTGCTGCATGGGGTCGGCGTGAGGCATGTGATCGGCTGCTACACGTCTGCATCGAGGAAACGCGTATTGCCGCTGATCGAAGGTGCGAACGCGCTGCTCTGGCACTCGCCACGATACGAAGGTTTCGAAAGCAGCGGCAACGTCATTTATCTGGGCGCGGCTCCCAATCAACACGTCATACCGTTGATCCGGCACGTCGTGAACCACTACGAATCGAAGATGTATAACGTCGGCTCGAACTACGTGTGGTCGTGGGAGATCAACCGGATTGCGAGAGAAGCCATGCACGATGTGGGCGGGCGGGTCGCGGGCGAGCGGCTCGTGCCGATAGGCGAGCGCGCGATCGAATCGATCATCGAGGACATTGTGGAGAAGCGTCCCGCGATCGTGCTCAACACGCTTGTTGGTGAGTCTGCTTACTGTTTTTATGACGCCTGGCAGCGTGCTGAGCGCGCGCATCCGTTCCTGAAATCCGATGACGTCGCGAGACTAAGCCTGACCCTCTGCGAGCCCGAAGTCAAACTGGTCGGTGCGAAGGCGGTCGAGGGGTATCTGGTTTCGTCAGTCTACTTCCAGTCGATAGACAGTCCCGAAAACATTCGGTTTCTACATGATTATCACGAACGCTTCGGGACTGAAAGCTCACCCTCGGTCGACACGGAGGCGGCTTACCTGATCGGCGTTTTTCTCAGCCGGTCGATCAACGCATGCGGGACCGACGAAACCGTGGCCGTGCGCAACGCGGTTTATGCACAGACGGTCGCCGCGCCCCAGGGCGAAGTTCGCATCGATACGGACAACAATCACAGCTTTCTCACGCCACGCATAGCGCGCTGTGGTGCTGATGGACAGTTCGAGATCTTTTGGCAATCTCCCGAACCGGTCAAGCCTGATCCGTACCTGACCTGGGTGGATTTATCCGACCTGGCACAGCCGAACGGCATTGCGTCTACGCTGCACGACGGCGGGGAGATGTAATGTGAAGAAAACGACCTTGTCGCTGCGAGGCAAGCGAATCTGCGCACTCTATTGCGAGAGCAAGGATCAGATCAACCTGGAGCAGCAGCTTCGGCGACAGGGAGCGGAGGTCGACTTCTTCAATTTTTTCCCGGAACCGCTAACGTTAATATCCTTTGATTTCATTGTTTTCGATGGAGATCATGCGTCGCTGCAAAATCATGGCAAAGAGTTGCGTTGGCCGGACGTACCCAGGATTGCAATACTCGGGACCGAGACGCCATCGCGGCTTCAGTGGATCATCGAGCAAGACGTCGCGGGCTATATGCGCAAGCCGATCCGATATGACGGAGTGCTTTCCGCATGCGTGCTTGCGGAAAATGCTCATCTTTCCCGGCGGGGTCTCGAAAGTCGCGTGGATCAGTTGGAGGAGCGAGTAAAGGCTCGCCGGTTCGTAATCTCTGCGCAATTGCAACTGATGAGAGAGCGGCAAATCAACGAGCGGGATGCATACGCGGCACTGCGCACGCTTGCCATGAAGCGGCAAATCAGTCTTGAGCAAATGAGCATCGATCTGCTCTCGCACGTCGATATTAACGGCTGCAAGTCTGAATTACCCTCAGACCATGATGACCGTTCATCATCCGCTCCGGCTAGTTCGGACGCAACGACGAGAGCAAGAACATAATGCTTTCGCCAGTCTAGCGATATAAATCGACCGTTGGCCGGCCGCCTCCAAGGGAGCCGGGGGCGCCCAATCGACACAGACGGTCGATTCTACGGCAAACAATGCGGTGCGCTCATTGAGCGTCGGCGGATCGGCATGGGCGGTCAACGTTAATCTCTTCGGGTCGAATTCCCCGCCCCTTGCGCCGTAGAAGTAGACTTTGTGGATGAGCGAATACATCCACAAGAGCCACGACGTGACGGTGTTGCTGTACCACCTCGTGTTTTCGGCAAAGTACCGCCGGGCGGTATTCGACAATCGGGTTGACGAAGTTCTAAAAGAGGTATGCCTTGAGATTGCGGAGCGCTACCAGGTGAAGTTTCTGGAGATCGGGACGGACAGGGATCATGTTCATTTCTCGTTCAGTCAGCGTCGACCAGGCCGTCTACCTTAACCACCGCACGGCCGATGCGGATCCCGATCGTGCCCCCAGGACACGGCGGCTTCATACCTGACCCTTGCGGATCGCCCGACGATGACGCAACGACCTGCGTCGGCGCGTCACTCAGCGGTACGACCGGGAGGAGGCTGGTAGACGGAGCTTGCTGCTCGGCAAGATATCGCCGTCACCGGGTGTACAGCATGTTCGCGTTGATGCCATTCTCACGGGCCAGTCTCGCGACCGAGACGCCCGGCTCGCACGCTGCTGCCGCCAGCCGGTCCCGAAGCTCCCGTGCGTAATTCGGACGGCCTGCTCGACTACCCAGCATCTTCTCTGGAGACTCTGACAAAGTGGTGTCCATCGAAAATAATATACGATGAAGAGGTGAAAAAAACATCTTGTTTTAAGGTAGTTCGTAGCTTCGAACGAGCAAACACTGCACCACTTCCTCCACGCTGTGTCGGACGAAGTAGGCGGAAACCCGCGCTAGCGGAATTAACGGGCGCGTTTAGAGTTCCTATGGACATGGCTAGCGCTAGTAACAGACTTCAACACATGGCGTGGCGGTTCAGTTGAATGAGGCTGATCGGACGAGGGATAGGCGGGTCATGGCGAAGTGCTGCGCGCTGACATCAGAAGAGGCAACGTTACCGCCCACAACGAGAGCGCGGCGACGCTAACCGCGAAGCCCAGGGTGCAGACGCCAATCCAGCCTGTGTGCACATAAACGTAGGTGGACGCCGCTGCGCCAAGACCGCTACCTGCTGAATAGAACAGCATGTAACAACCGACCAGACGGCCATGTGCTTCGGGCCGCACACTGAAAATCATGCTCTGGTTGATCACATGAATCGCCTGACCACCGGCATCGAGCAGCACGATGCCTGCTATCAAAGCCAGCATGCTGTGCTGCATGAAGCCGATCGGTATCCACGACGCGAGCAGGCATACCAGCGCGACGCCGGTTGTCCACTGTCCGAGACCGCGATCGGCCAGATGTCCCGCTTTGGCGGCTGTCAGTGCCCCGAGCGCGCCGACCAACCCAAATGCACCGATTTGCGTGTGCGACATGGAGAAGGGTGGCGCGCTAAGCGGTAGCACCAGAGCGCTCCAGAAGATACTGAATGCCCCAAACATGAGAAGCCCGACCATACCGCGAACCTGCAGCACGCGCTCCGATGCAAGCAGCGTGAACATCGATCGCAGCAGTTGGAGGTAGGTCAGTTTGACGGGGCGCCCATGGGGTGTCGGTAGCGTACTCCACAGCACGATCAACATGATGGCCGCCAATAGCCCCGATATGAAGTACACAGCGCGCCAGCCCGCCAGATCGGTGAGGACGCCCGCGAGTGAGCGAGCCATCAACAAGCCGATCACCACACCGCTTTGCGCCGCTCCGACAATCCGACCGCGCTCCGATTCATGCGCGAGCGTGGCTGCGTACGCGATCAATCCCTGCGTCATTGCGGTGCCGAGCATACCGACTCCTATCATGCCGACCAGTAGCGTCGCCGACGACCGGGAGAATCCGACTACCGCCAACGCGGCGACCAGAAACACCAGTTGCACGCAAATCAGGCGCTTCCGGTTTAGAAGGTCACCGAGCGGTACGACCAGCAGCAAGGCCAGCGCACAGCCGAGTTGCGTCGCTGTGATGACGCCGCCCACTGCGGCATGGCTGATGTGGAAGTCGCCGGCAATCGAGTCGAGCAGCGGTTGTGCGTAGTAGACGTTTGCGACGCTCACCGCACAAGAAACCGCCAGCAGGAAGACGAGCGCGGTCGGTACGGAGTGCCGCGCCTCAACTGCGGGAGATTCGATCCGGTCCGCCTCGACGGAGTGCGCGCTTCCAGCATCCATGTGTCATCCCTCCGTCAATCTGATTATCTAGTTGCAAAATGAAACTAGATTGAGTGTAGACAGACTTGTTTTAAAATGCAACTGGTCTGAACATGTGGCTGCCAGCGTCAAGCACGTAGCTTCGACGGATTTCGTTTCGTTTCAATAGGGAGGTGTTGGAATGGCCCGACGCAAAAGTCTTGCGGATTCGTCGTGCCCGGTCGCACGGGCACTTGATATCGTCGGCGAGCGGTGGGCGTTGCTTATCGTGCGCGATGCGTTCGACGGCGTGCGCCGCTTCGGCGAGTTCCAGGAAAGTCTCGACATCGCGCGCAATATACTCACCGATCGGTTGCGGCTGCTTGTTGAAGCAGGCGTGCTCGATGTGGTCCCCGCGTCGGACGGTTCCGCGTATCAGGAATATGTGCTGACGCCGAAAGGCGAAGCTCTGTTTCCGGTGATTGTGACCTTGCGGCAATGGGGTGAAGCTAACCTATTCGCACAAGGCGAAAAGCATTCTCAGTTAATCAACCGAACAAGTGGCAAGCCGGTGCCGAAACTGATATTGCGCGGCGCCGACGGCGTGCGGTTGGCAACGGCCGATACGGTCGTGAAGAAGGTCACAACACACAGAAATAGGGGGTAACGGGAACGGCTGCAGCGTCATCGTATTGCTCGCTGCGCGGTGCATCTTAGATGCGGCGCTTTTCCTCAGACGCCGGAAAAACCATCCTACCCCGTGGTGGTCGCGAGTATCGACGACTGATTCGCTATGGTTCGTGTCGGAGCTGAGCACGATGTCTGCCGCCGAGCGGACGGTCTATGACAGACGCGCCCACGCCTGCGCGTTATATGAACGTTGACGAATTTTATTTCATTGGAGACAAGTCATTGATCTTTATGTATTTGTTTTAACGCCGGAGCAATCAGTGTCGAAGTTGACGTTTTTATCGTCTCAACGTTGACACTATTAATGCGGTCTACGGCTTTGCGCCCGCACGCCACGGTCGCTCAAATCATTCACTGATATTGGGGGGCGGGGATTTGTGGCTAGCGAGTGAGAGTGAGAAAGCTCGCGCCCCCCGCTCGGTTGTGGATACGTTAGCAGCCCACCGCCACCGTGTGCTGCAATCGGCTCGTCGATGGTCTGCGCATACCCGAAGAGAATGACCGAGAGCTAACGCGGCTGCAAAGTTACTGCGATAGGCGCTAGCGGTGGACAAAATTGGATTCAGTCTCGTTCTGTCCACTCGCGCTGAGCAGCCGTTCGCTGGCGAAGGCGCAGAGGTACAAGCTACCAACCCTTCCAAGATTAGGCGGCAGACGGGCACTTTAACTTCTACCGCACCCGCTTGGCCGCAAACAGCGACACATAGTCCATGATTCGTGCATCGCGGCCGCAGTCCTCAAGCGCGTCTGCATACACCTAATCAGACTTCGGACACGGCCCAGTTGTTTCTCGGCGGACCAACTGAATTGGCAGCACGTCATGCACTGGCGCTCCCATGCCGCCGGCCCGGATGCGTTCTACCAGTCGCCGAGCAGCGGTTCGCGCCATACTTTCGACAGGTTGTCTAATGGAGGTGAGCGCTACGAGTGGCGAGCCCGCCAACGGCATGTCATCAAAACCGATAATCGATAACTTCTCTGGGACGTGGATACCTTGCCTCTTTGCTGCTTCAAGCACGCCGAGAGCGACTGTGTCGTTGCCTGCCACGATGGCCGTCACAGGGTTCGAGTCGTTAAGCATTGCTATCGCGCTGGAGTAGCCTGCCTCGCTCGTGTAGTCGCCGTAAATCAATGGCACTGAGGCTGGTTGAATACCCACGTCTTGCAGCCACTTCAACGCCCCCTTCGTACGGTCTCGACTCGTGGACGTGTTCTGCGGCCCCATGACCAGACCGATTCGGCGGTGCCCGAGTTGATAAAGGTGCTCAACAGACACTGCACCTGCATGAACATTATCAATCTCCACCGTGTCGACCCGAACGTCATCAACGGACCGGACGACCAGCACGAGCGGTACACCCCGCCTCTGCATCTCTGCCACGACGGGAGAGTCGAGTGTGGCAGTCGCAAATATCATCCCGTCCAAGTAACCGTCAATGAGCGGCCGAAACGCGAGCAGATTTTCGGAGTCGTTCATCGAATCAATCATCAGCATTACCTGAAAATCGAACTCTTGAAGCGCATCGTGAAGATGGGTTAGCAGCAACGTCATGAAGCGGTTGTGCAATGCGCCGACTACGACACCAATCAACTTCGTCGCTGACTTTCGAGTCCGCCGACCTTGCGACGGAATTCGGTATCCCAACTCCGCTGCAACCGCCTGCACGGCACCACGCGTCTCACCGCTGATGGCAGGATGCCCCGCTAGCGAACGCGATACCGTGGACACGGAGATGCCGAGTCGCTGGGCAACGTCCTCAAGCCGTACCTTCGGCTTCCTAGCGCGCATCATCTTTGGCATTTGTTTGCATAATTTTGCATCGATTGGTGACAAAGGAAAAAGTATCAAACCTCATGCAATAAGGCTTTTAGGGTAAGTGTCTATTATTTGCACACTTTTTGCATAAAGTATTTGCGCTACATTCGCGGACATCGCAGCACGACGCCTTCCGCCAGGAGGGCAGCAATGGTCAACCTTCAGAAAGGAAGTGCAAATGGCAATTCAAATCCTCAAGCACGGCCGCAGTGCCGAAGAGTCTTCGCAAGACGCCGCGAAGGTTCGCGATGTTGTCACGGGTATCCTCGCCGACGTTGATGCACGTGGAGATGCGGCAGTTGTCGAACTTTCGAAAAAGTTCGACAACTGGTCTCCCGCGAGTTTCCGTCTGTCCGAAGATGAGATTGCACGCTGTGTGAGCTCGC
The DNA here is from genome assembly GCF_964253885.1 of Caballeronia sp. LjRoot31. NCBI lineage: Bacteria > Pseudomonadati > Pseudomonadota > Betaproteobacteria > Burkholderiales > Burkholderiaceae > Caballeronia > Caballeronia sp. LjRoot31. The sequence continues at coordinate 1,252,248 of NZ_CAXURX020000002.1, read as the reverse complement.
TGTCTGAAGGCCAGCTCAACGACATCAAATTTGCCCAAGCCCAGGTCCGCAACTTCGCGCAAGCCCAACGCGAGTCCATCCGCGATGTCGAGGTCGAAACGCTTCCGGGCGTTGTTCTCGGACATAAGAACATGCCGGTCGACAGTGTCGCCTGCTACGTTCCGGGCGGGAAGTTTCCGCTGGTTGCGTCGGCCCACATGGGCGTTGTAACGGCGAAGGTTGCCGGCGTTCCCCGCATCATCACCGCCTCGCCTCCGGTGGGCGGCACACCGAACCCGGCTGTTGTCGCAGCTATGCATCTCGGCGGCGCTGACGAAATCTACACATTCGGCGGCGTGCAGGCTATCGCAGCGATGGCGCTCGGCACCCAGACGATTGACTCCGTTTCGATGGTCGTCGGTCCGGGCAACACGTATGTGGCGGAAGCCAAGCGCCAACTGTTCGGTCGAATTGGTATTGACCTCATCGCGGGACCGTCGGAGACGTTGATTATTGCCGATGACAGCGTCGATGCGGAGATGTGCGCAACTGACCTACTGGGTCAGGCTGAGCATGGATTCAATACCCCGGCCGTCCTGCTCACAAACTCAATGCAGTTGGCGAAGGACACGATGGCCGAGGTCGAGCGCATTCTGAAGATTCTCCCGACTGCGAACACAGCCGGCGTATCCTGGCGCGACTACGGTGCTGTCATTGTGACGGACACGGTCGATGAAATGGTAGAGGAAGCCGACCGAATTGCGTCTGAGCACGTGCAGGTCATGACGCGAGACCCGGACTACTTCCTGAAGAACATGAAGAACTATGGTGCGCTATTCCTCGGTGCACGTACCAACGTTGCGTTCGGCGACAAGGTCATCGGAACGAATCACACGTTGCCGACCGGCAAAGCGGCTCGTTACACAGGTGGCCTCTGGGTTGGAAAGTTCATCAAGACGTGCACGTACCAGAAGGTGCTGACCGACGAAGCGAGCGCGCTCATTGGGTCCTATTGCTCGCGGCTGTGCGCCATCGAAGGGATGATTGCACACGGTGAACAGGCGAACATCCGCGTTCGTCGATTCGGCCACCGCGACGTCCCGTACGGTACGGCTGTGCCGGCGTAACGGCAACGCAGGCGTGGATGCCCATGACACGGACCGAGCCTCGTCCTCGCAGCGACTTCCACTAGTTTTTGCACGATTAACACCCAGTGGAAAGACATCGACATCTACGGGCATGTGAATAATGCAGTTCACTACACGCTGTTCGATGCCGCCGTCAATGGTTGGCTTGTCCCGGGGTCTGCTGGGCCCCGGTTGCAGCAAGGTCGTTGGCCTGGTCGTACATGCCAGTTGTGAGTATTTCGATGAAGTCCAGTTCTCTGGACCTTGTCACCTGCTGGCTTCGTGCCGCGAAAATCGGCAATAGCGGTGTGACCTACGAAATAAGCCTATTCAGGACGATAGCGGGATGTCCTTTGCTCACGGAGTGTTCGTTCATGTTTATGTGGACCACAGCACGCGCAAGCCGGTATCACTGTCGGCTGAAATGCGCGCGGCAGATGTCGCGCATAGCGAAGACCACGGTCTAGGTAATTCAAGCCGCAGTGCTGACAGCAGAACTTACGTAATTGAGGATTCCGAATGGTACCGATGACGCCGACGTTCCGACTGGACGGCAAGTCCGCTCTGGTGACGGGCGCCGGGAGGGGTATTGGGTTTGCCGCTGCAGCAGCTCTTGCACAGGCGGGTGCCCACGTGACCTTGGTGGCACGTACTGCGGCAGAGATTGAAGCTGCAAGTGTGGCCATCAATGCCGCGGGGGGCTCGAGCGAATTCCTCGCGCTCGACGTGACAGACTCTGCCTGGGTCTCGGAAGTGTTAGAGGTACGGGGTCCATTCGATGTGCTGGTTAATAGCGCCGGAATGAACCGCCCGATGGAGCTTGTGAACGTAGAGGATGAAGACATTGACGCCATCATTGCGCTGAATGTCAAAGCCACTTTCTACGTGGCCCGTGCGGTCGCGAGAGGTCTCCTCAAGGCAGAGAGGCACGGTTCACTGATTAATGTGTCGTCACAGATGGGGCATGTCGGTAGTCCAGGGCGAACTGTCTACTGCGCTAGCAAACATGCCATTGAAGGAATGACTAAAGCCCTTGCGTGGGAATTGGGACCCAACGGTATCAGAGTCAATACCGTGTGTCCGACGTTCATCGAGACGAGCTTCACGGAAGACATGTTCCGAAAGCCGGGTTTCAAGGATTGGGTCACATCAAAGATTGCACTTGGACGTGTGGGGCGCATTGAAGAAACGATGGGTGCCGTTGTTTTTCTTGCGAGCGACGCGTCATCGCTCATCACAGGAAGTGCTCTGATGCTGGATGGAGGCTGGACAGCAGCTTAGCGCTTGGGGCTATCAAGCCTCGAAATTTAAGGAGACAGCAGTGATGGATGCCGCATCGGTGATTCCTACGCTGAACGTGACGGGTCTACAAAAATCATACGGACCGACCGTTGCATTAGGAGGGGTAACATTTACGATTCTGCCGGGAGAAGTTCATGCTCTTCTCGGCGAGAATGGAGCAGGGAAGTCGACGCTCGTCAAAATATTGAGCGGAGTCGTAAGGCCTGATTCAGGTGCCACCGAGCTGGTCGGTTCGCCTTACAAGCCACAATCTATTCTGGACGCTCGCGCCCAAGGTGTCGCTACCGCGTTTCAGGAGCTGAGTCTCCTGCCAAACCTGACGGTCGCAGAAAATCTGGCACTTCCTCGGCTTGAGAAAGGGCCAATGCGGCTGATTTCGCGTCGTGACAACGAAGACCGTGCGGCGGCTACGCTCACCCGATACGGCTTGCAACTCCATCCACGTGCGCAGGTCTCGCAGCTTTCGCTTGCCGACCGTCAACGACTCGAAATTGTTCGAGCAATGAGCAAGGAGCCAAAGCTCCTCATCCTCGACGAGCCGACCGCCGTTCTGTCGTCCACCGATTGGCTATTCGCGCTCATTCGCGCGGAGACGGGGCGTGGCACATCCGTACTGTACATCTCCCATCGGCTGAATGAAATCCGTGAGCTCTGCGCCCGTGGCACCGTGCTCAGGAGCGGTCGCAGTATCGCTACAACCGACCTTTGTGATACGGATAACGCGGCCATCTTCGAAATGATGGTCGGCTCCAGCCTCGCAACCTTTTCGCGGGATAGGTCAAACATTAATCGAGCAACTGAACCACGCCTGAAGGTTACCGACCTTCATGCTGGAGCTATTAAGAAAGCCTCCTTCGAGGTCCCCGTGGGCGGAATCATTGGCGTCGCAGGTCTTGATGGCCAAGGGCAGGGTGACCTGTTTCACGCGCTCTTTGGTTTAACCGCAATTGAAAGTGGGACCGTGCAGGTCGACGGAAAGACGGTGAAAGTGAAATCGCCGTCGCAAGCATTAAAAGCTGGAATTGAAGTCTGCTTGCTGCCGGAAGAGCGCAAAACTCAAGGCATCTTTCCGACCCTCTCCGTGCAGAAAAACGTGACCTTGGGCGCATTAAGCAAGGTCACGAGTTTCGGTGTAGTGCGACGCGCACGAGGACTGAAGCTAATGAGGGAGGTTGCGCGCGAAGTTGACCTCGCGGACCGCTACTTCAACTTCCAAATCGGCGACCTGTCGGGCGGAAACCAGCAAAAGGCGCTCCTCGCACGAGTGCTTAGCACCGGCGCCAGAACCCTGTTGTTGTTCGACCCGACTCGCGGGGTGGATGTCGGCACCAAGCAAGCCATCTACGAAGCAATACAGCGGTACGCGGCAGCCGGGGGCGCCGTCCTGCTGTACTCGTCGGAACTGTCGGAGATAGTCCAGTTGTGTGACCAATGCCTGGTGGTCTACGACGGTCGGATTACCGCGCAACTGGAAGGCGAAGAGATTGAAGAGCGCCGCATTGTCGCTGCTGCGACGGGGCATCTTGATGCCAGCAAACCGAGGAGAGCAGCATGAGTACCGCTACTGGAACAAGACTCACGTCCGCTCGCGGATTGCTGACGAATGGGTTGACCACGGTGGTCATCCTCTACGTAGTGCTCTACGCGGTCTACTCTCGAATGGAGGCTGGCGCACTTTCGGCATCCGCTTTTGGCGACCTGGTGAACAACTCAATTCCGCTAGCCATCGCGGCGGCCGGTGCGACGTTCGTGATTTTGCTGGGTGGCTTTGACCTCTCCGTTGCAGGCGTTCTCTCGCTAGTAAACGTAGTGCTTGCCACTCACCCGATGGACGGAGCGAGCGGCGCCCTAATGAGCGTGGTGATTGCAATCGCTATCGGAGCCGCAGTCGGACTTTGCAATGGAATCTTCGTCGCATACGGGGGACTTCAGTCGATAGCAGTCACTCTTGCGATGATGATTCTCACGAGAGGCCTCGCGTTGGTGATACTGGACGCCCCTGGAGGCAGTGTCTCCGATTGGATTAGCGATACGCTGACCAACAGCCTTTGGGGCGTGGTCCCGGCGTCGGGGCTTGTGGCTCTTGCCGTTGCGGCGCTATGGGCAATCTTTCGCCGTACCAACACAGGTGTTGCGCTGTATGCAGTGGGCAAGGACCAGACCGCGGCCGCACTCTCCGGCATCAATGTCAAACGAACCAAATGCATCGCCTTTGTACTGGCGGGAGCTCTGTACGGTCTAGCCGGCTTCATGTTATCCGCGCAGACCGCCTCGGGAGACCCGAACGCTGGGTCAACTCTGCTGCTGCTGGTCTTCGCGTCTGTTGCACTCGGTGGGACGGCCTTTACGGGCGGACAAGGCGGTCTGTACGGCAGCATGATTGGAGCTGCGACGCTGATGCTGCTTCAGAAAGTACTTTTCTCTTCTGGCATCCAGTCTTTCTACACTGGACTCTTTCAAGGATTCGTCATGGTTGTTGCCGTCATCTTCGTCAACCTCATCACGTACATGGCGCGGAGGAATCGTGAACATGCTTAATTTAAGAGATGAGTCGGGTAAGGCGGGCACAGGTTTCGTGCGAGGCGAGGACAAGCGCGGAGCAGTCCGACTTCAACGAGAGACTGTCAGCGCCATCGGCGTCTATGCAGTCTGCGTCCTTGCGTTGTTTCTTTCCAAGTTCATCAACCCCGAGTTCGGTAGCATTCGTCAGCTGCAAACGATTCTGACGCTTGCGTCCTTCTTAATCGTTGTTTCCTACGGCCAAGGCCTGACCGTTCTTATCGGAGGACTAGACCTTTCGATTCCTTCGGTCATCACCGTCGGCGGGGTCCTGGCGGCAGCATGGATGAGCACACTCTCTCCGGCAGAGTTCTGGTGGCAGATTCCGGCAGTGCTCGTCGCCTGCTCCCTCGTTGGAGTTGTGAACGGGCTAGGCGTCACGCTACTTCGAATCCCGCCGTTCATTATGACCCTGGCATCGGGCATCATCGTCTATAGCATCTGTCTTGGAGCTACCGGTGGCACGCCGAGCGGCGCTGCACCGAATTCGCTTTCTACCTTGATGGCGGGGCGTGTCGGCGGGGTACCGAGTGTCAACATCTTTGTCGTTATCTTTTGCGTAATCGCAGTCTTCATGCAGTCTCGCACCTCGTTTGGTCAGCGGCTCTACGCAATGGGCAGTAATCCCGTAGCTGCGAAGATTGCTGGCATGCGGATTAACGTCATTACTGTCATCACCTACGCACTTTCATCCGCGCTTGCCGGCTTTGCGGGAATGATGCTTGTGGGCTACTCCAACGGGGCTACCCTGCGCATGGGTGACTCGTACCTCCTTCCTTCGATTGCCGCGGTCGTCATTGGTGGCTCATCGATTCTCGGTGGAAGAGGAACCTTTCTCGGGACAATCGGGGGCGCCATCCTTTTGACGATATTCGACATGGTGATTACGTCTCTCGGACTCGCTCAAGGTTGGAGAACCATGATTTCGGGCGGTCTGATTCTTGCCGCCATCCTGCTCCAGCACGAAGGCGCACTTGACTGGATTAGGTCAATGGGTCGGCGACGTCAATAATTTAGGAGGCTGTTCATCGGATGACACGATAATCCGATCTAATTCGAATAGGATATCTAATAATTGTCGATGAATTAGTGCTTACACGCGAGAGCGAGTCATCAAGAGAAATGCCGATTTCGTGAACCAGCAGTGATTTTATAAATGGCATTGTCATAAGGAGACGCATCATGCAAAGTCTGAAGTCTGTTGCCCAGTGGGCTCGCGTCGGCGCATTGGTTGGCGCTATAGCCGCCGCGGGGTATTGGGGTGTCGGGACGGCTAACGCCCAAGCGAAGCCGAACAAGGATAAATACGTCATTTATCTGAGCCTTAGCTATAGCGGAAACGCATGGCAATCGGAAGCCGCTAATGTAGTTAAGGCGTTGGCAAAAACGCCGCCGTACGACAAGTTGGTGGAGCTCAAGGAGGTCATTTCCGGAACGGATGTCCAAGCGCAGATTTCCGCTTACGAGAGCATGATTGCTGCGAACGCTGATGGCGTGATTAGCTTCCCGATTTCGCCGACGGCACTCAACCGTGTTGTCAAGCGAGGGTGTGAAAAGGGAACGCTGTTCTTCATGTATGACGCGACCGTAACCGAGCCATGCGCGTATAACGTGAGCTACATTACAGCGGGTTTTGGCGAGAATACCGCACAGCAACTAGCGAATGCGCTACATGGCAAGGGCAATATTTTCATGAGCCGTGGTGTTCCCGGCAACTCGGTCGACAAGCGCCATTACGATGGCGCGATGAGCGTCTTCAAGAAGTACCCGGACATTCACGTGGTTGCCGAGTACTACGGCTATTGGGATGACCGTACGACGCAGCAAGAAACGGCGAAGGCACTTGCAGCCCACCCAGATGTCGATGGCATCTGGGCTGAGGCAGGCGAAGATGGCGCAATCAAAGCACTCCAGGCGTCCGGTAAAAAGCTCGTTCCCGTTACCGGAGAAAACTCTAACGGCTTTCGTCTGGCTCTCGGCAATTCGGACATGCGAAGCAAGGGACTGCAAGGCGTGTCCTCCGGCTCGCCGCCGGCAACCGCAGCGTTCGCTTTCAAGTTGATGATGGAAGTTCTTCAGGGAAAAAGAAAGCTCGAAACCCACAACATCGAATATCCGCTGCCTTGGGTTCCTGCCGAACAGGTCAAGCTGTGCACGGGTGACAAGCTCGAGAATGGCTGCAACGCGTTCCCATCTGGCAAAGTGCCTGACTCGTTCGTGACCGAAGTATTCAATCCCCGCCTGCTTCCGGAACTCTCTCTGCGCTCGGCGCTGAACGGCGAGCCTACTCCGGGGGCGACTATCCAGCCGCTGCCGGCAGACGCCGTCATCGCTGCTCCAGGCGAGCCTGGCATCAATTGTCAAAAATGCACGCGAGCCGCTGATGCGTACAAGCTGACCAAGGTCGCCGCCTCGGTCAAGTAACGGGACACGCTTTGAGGGCGCTGGTTGAGCCACGATTTCTCAACCAGCGTCGCATAAGGAGTTACACATGGGGCAAGCAAATCTTCTCGATGCGGAATTCAAACTGCCGCTCGTTCACTTCTCAGGCTGCGACGTGCTGGACGCGCCATCTGAGACCGAAGAACTAGACGGCGAAATTACGGTTAAGCAAGACGAGCTTATTGCGTATGCACTAGTCATGCGGCCGCAGTACAACCAGCTCGGCCGTTTGATTGGCCAATTGGCGGGCCTGCTCTTGCTCGCCCAAGCTCGTGGACGATTCGACGCGGATTTTGAGGCGTTCAAGCCTCCGTTGGAGCAGGCGCTTGAGTGCACGGACGCGCTCCGCTCAATCAACGCCCCGAATGGTGCTAAGCGTCGTCACTGGGTGCTCTGTCGAGCGATGGGGCTCGTAAATGGCGTCACAGACCAGTTCACCCACTCTCTCGGTGGTGAAAATGAAGTTCGCGAGCGGGTCTGGCTTTGGAGCGAACAGTTGAAGCGAGCGAATGCGATGGTCCGATGGGCCTCGGACAGTTCGATGGGAATGAATCCCGTCGACTTTAGTCAGGCTTGTTGCTGCTGCAACAGTTAAGGATTTCTGTCAAAGCGATTGTTAGCAAAACATAAAAGGAGACTAGATATGAGCACGGATTACTCGATTTGGGTCCTCGAATACAGTTATGTCGAGAAGTATCACAAGAGCGGCGTTATTTACGGTGCTCACAATCAGGGCTACGTCAAGCTGCCGTATTGTTATGTGCTTATCAAGGGCAACGGACACATTGCGATGGTCGATGTCGGCTACAACCACAAAGAATATGGTGGCGTGCTGGGCGACCGTTTCGGTGTTGAGAACTGGCATTCCCCGAAAGAGGTGCTCGCTGAATGCGGAGTGGCACCCGAAGACGTCGATACCGTCTTCATCACCCATGCTCACTTTGACCACATGGGTAACACCGACGACTTCCCGAACGCGACCTTCTATATTCAGGAACGTGAGCTGTCGAAATGGGTTTGGGCAATGTCCCTGCCAGAACGTATGCGTTGGCTGATGACGGCTGTCGACTCGTCGGACATCCTGCGCGCAGTCGACCTGGCAAAACAGGGCCGCCTAGTGGTTATTGATGGTGACCGCGAGAACGTCCTGCCGGGAATCGACCTGCGGGCGGCGTTCGACAGTCACACTTATGGTTGCCAGTGGGTGCATGTCCGCAATGACGGTAAGAGCCCGTCGCAAGACAGTTGGGTCTTGGCAGGAGATTTGATTTATTCTTTTAATAACCTGGAGAACGACGGGTCGGTTGTAGATGCCGAAAAGATTTACACCCCGGTCGGCCTTGCTGTCGGCAGCCAGACGAACCTTATCCTCGCCACCGAAGAGATGATGAAGGCAGTACAGTACGAGATGAAGCGCGTGATTCCGATTCACGAAGAACGTGTGCGGGACGTTTTCCCTTCGAGAATTACCAGCAACAACTTGCGAATCAGTGAAATCAGCCTTGGCCGAGAACATGATTCAAAGGTGAAATGACATATGACTTCGATTTGTGAGAGCAGCAAGCCTGTAGCTATTGTCGGTGCCGGATTGGTCGGTGCTGGGTGGGGCATTGTTTTCGCGCGGGCGGGCTTGAAAGTCCGCGTGTATGACGCCAACCCAGCCATGTCCGAAAAGGCGATGACGTGGGCGAAGAAGCAACTTTCCGCGCTGCAGGAGCGCGGGCTTCTTCGCGAATCCGCCGAAGTGGTAGCAAGCCGCCTGGAGCCTGTGCATTCTTTGCGCGAAGCTGTAGTCGGTGCAGCATACGTTCAGGAGTCGGTCCTCGAGAGACCGGACGTGAAGCGCAAGCTGTTGGAAGAGCTTGATGCGATTGGGGATGCAGACGTCATCATCGGCAGCTCGAGCTCTGGGATTCCCGCATCGGATTTTGCTAACGACCTAGGGATTTCACCGCGAGTCATCATTGCGCACCCTGTGAATCCTCCGTACTTGGTTCCCGTGGTCGAGCTTGTGCCGTCGACTCAGACGTCGGCCTTCACAGTCGAATGCGTAGACCAGTTGATGAAGGATGTGGGGCAAAGCGTCGTCCATGTTCGCAAAGAAGTTCAAGGCTTTGTCCTCAACCGGCTTCAGGCAGCACTTCTCCGTGAAGCATGGGCGCTTCACAAAGAAGGAGTGGCCTCCTGCGAGGACATCGACAAAACCGTTCGCGACGGTTTGGGATGGCGCTGGTCCTTCATGGGTCCGTTTGAGACCATTGACCTCAATGCGCCCGGCGGCGTAGCGGATTATGCGCAACGGCTCGGCCCCCTCTACTACGAGATTGCGCAGTCGCGGTCGGCCGACGGTCCATGGACTGCTGAGTTGATTGTTCAAGTCGAACAAGACCGTCGACAGCATTTGTCCAAGGATGAACTCGATTCTCGACGCCATTGGCGCGATGAACGACTCATGGAGTTCGCAGTCGGGAGGCTGGACAAAGACTCACGTTAGGCCTCTGATCATCCGACTCGTAGGAGGTAACCAAATCCAGCGTCCGCTGCGTCAGATTGCCATCGTCAGTGGTGGAGCGACGGGAGTCGAGCTTTTTGCTGAACTTCGGGACACGGCGCGCGTACTGCACGCGTTGGACTTCACAAACTCGACCCGAAGCGGGGCATCGGTATCGTACTTCTCGAGGCTGGCCCGCGGATTCTCTTCCTGCGTTTCCTCAGCGGCGCGGGCAACTGGCTCCGGGTTCGACGCTTGAGATCTAACGACTGATAGCGGCATCAGTAGCCTGACGTTCGCCTAGGCGTGCGGAAAGTCGCTTTGATGGTGGGAAGCGTCCGCGCTCGCTGACCAACATTGATTTCAGGAACACAGCAGATCGACTCGGCTTGGCACCCGCGCGTGAGCGATAGATTGGTGTGACCGGGCGCGCGGGTGAAACTCGACGGCAAGTGGTCCTGGCGCCACTCGCCCGCGCGTATTTCAACGTTTGTCGCTTGCCAGCCGATGGCCCAATCCGAGATTGGGCGCGATTTGCCAAACATAGACACGAGAAAAGCGCACGCCTGCCTTCTGTTCGATAAAAGTACCAAGAAGGGCAGTGGTCCGGTTGGCACTATATCGAACTCACATCGACCACTTGCCAATATCCACAGATAGGTTCCGTCGTTGCGCTTTATCCGATACTCAGACTTATACGGTTCACCTTTCTCGACGGTTCTCTGAATCCGCGCGTTGACCCGCGCCACATCGTCTGGGTGAATGACTCCGTTGGCCAGCTCGATGGGTAGGCCTTTTTCGAACTCTCCAGCAGGGTAGGAAAACGGGCTCTGGTGCAAATAGCTGGTGAGATCGAGACATTTTCAATAAATGAGAATTCCCTATTTATTAATAAGAACAGCATGCCTGCATCTGCTGTGCAACCTGCAAAGCGTGACTCAGATAGCAACGTTTCTGTGCCCCAGCGTCGTCGAGCCGGCTTCACTTGCGGGCAGAAGCCGCAAGACTCTTTTCGAAGCGAGCAGCGAAATCGTCTGAAATCAGAAATTGCACCAATGTGCGCAGGGATTCTGCTTCGGCGTGTCCGAACGCGGACTCAAAGTTCTTCTCTGCCTGGGCCCAAAGCGCATTCGTTTCCGCGAGCTTGGCACGGCCTTGCGCAGTCAAGCTGATCAGCCGGTGCCGCCGGTCGGCCGGGTCCACTTCGACTGCGATCAAGCCGCCGCGTTCGAGCGGCTTGAGCGTGTGGGCCAGCGCGCCTGAATCCATGACCAGCGCGTCCGCCAGCAATCCGACACTCGTGGATTCCGAACGGCCGATTTGCGCGAGGATCGCGCGTTGCGTGATCTTCATGCCGCTCGGCGCCAGTGCCTTGTCGTAAAGCTGCGATATGCGGCGCGTTGCTTTGCGAAGGCCCGTGCAGTTGCAACAGCCGCTGTTCGCTTTCGTTTCCGTCTTCTGTCTCGTCATCGCTTTTTTCCGATCAATTCATGGTCAGAACGAATTGTATGCATGTGCAGCCAATTGACACAACACCAGCATATGCTGATAATTGTCGCGAGTCGTATTGGGACTCCACCGCTGTTGTTCAGGAAGGCCGACATGCCGCTCATACGCGTTGATTTGAAGAAAGAAAACGACTCGGATGACCGAGCGCCGAAACCTCAAACGGGATCGCGAGGATGACTAACATCGCACCCAATGCTGCCGGCGACTCCGCACGGCGCGTGGCAACTGGAGCGCCTGTTGTGGCCCTGACGCCGTTATGGGTCGTGATTGGCCTGGCGATGGGACCGGCGGTGGCGCTCGGCCTGGCTCGCTTCGCTTATGCGCTGCTGCTGCCTGCGATGCGCGCCGATCTCGGGTGGAGTTTCGCGGACGCAGGTTCGATGAGCACCGCCAATGCGGCGGGCTATCTGGTGGGAGCGTTGGCGGCCGCGCCCTTGGGAAAGCGTGCGGGAGACAAGGTGGTTTTCGTCGTCAGCCTGCTGTTGACGTCGCTCACTGTTGGCGCGTCGGGTCTGACCGCCAACTTTGCGGTGCTACTGGCATTGCGTCTGGCAGCAGGCTTCACTGGCGCGCTTGCCTTCGTGTCCGGGGCGACCTTGACCTCCGCAGCGGCAGTGGGCGGCTCGAGAAGCCGCGCGCCGACACTGTTGGGACTTTATTTTTCGGGCGCAGGCGTTGGCGTGATGGCGTCCGCACTCGCGGTGCCGCCTTTGCTTGGGGCACTCGGATGGCGCAGTGGCTGGCTCGTATTGGGCGCACTGGCGCTCGCGGCTACACTATTCGGCGCGCTCGTGGTGCGACACGCTCCCGAACCTTCCTACGCGGCGGCCGGTACGGCCCGCGGGGGCTGGTCGCCGCGTTTCATGGCGCGCAAGCTGCTGGCCTACGGTCTGTTTGGTGCCGGATACATCGCCTATGCAACTTTCATCATCGCCTACCTGCGCAGTGAAGAAGGATTCTCGAGCGCGGACATCACTCGCTTCTGGTCGATACTCGGTCTCGCGTCCGTGGTTGCCGCGTTTGCGTGGGGACCAATCCTCGGCCGGCTGAAAGGCGGTTGGGGAACGGCGGCTACGCTCGCCGGCGTGACGGTCGGGGCCGCGGTGCCGCTGATATGGGGCGGGGTCATCGGTGCGTATCTTTCTGCAATACTCTTTGGGGGCTCTTTTCTCGCCGTCCTCGCCGCTGTGACATCGTTCGCGCGCCGTGCGGCCAAGCCGCATGCATGGACAGCCGCGATTGCAGCGCTGACGATCGCTTTCGGGTTGGGTCAATGCATCGGTCCAGTGCTGAGCGGCGCGCTGTCCGATGGGGCCAGTGGCCTGCGGGCCGGGCTCTGGCTTTCGGTGGGCATCCTGGCGATCGCCACTTTCGTCGCGATGCTTCAACCCGAACCGGCGGAGCAGGGGTGAGACTAGGAAGAGCAAGTGGAATCGCAGGACACCGCGACTCCCCTTACTCTGTGAAGGATCAATGCCCTAAACCTGCGCAAAGCCTCCGTCCGCCTGAATGTCGGCTCCGTTGATATAGCTGGCCGCATCGGAAGCGAGGAAAGCCACGATCGCCCCAATTTCCTCCGGCTCGCCCGGGCGCCCCAGCGGGACCGCGCCGACGATGTTCGTCATGTAGGCTTCCTTGACCTTTTCATCAACCAAGGAAGCCTTCAACAGAGGTGTCAGGATGGGGCCTGGGCTGACGGCATTGACGCGGATCCGGCGCGCTTTGAGCTCCGAGGCCCAAGTCCGGGCAAAGCTGCGAATGGCGGCCTTGATCGCCGAATAAACTGTGCGGGCGGGCAAACCCTTCACGGCCGTCGCGGACGACAACAAAATAATCGACGCGCCGTCGGTCAGCAGCGGCAGGGCCTGCTGAACGGTATAGATGACGCCCTTGAAATTGATGCCTATCTGGTAGTCGATCCCTTCTTCCGTGATCGACCCGAGCGCTTCCCTTGTCTGAACGCCGGCGTTCGCGACCAGGATGTCCACCTTGCCCTTCGCGATGCGAACCGCTTCGTAGACGCGATCGAGCTCCGCTGGTTTGGACACGTCGGCCTGCAGAGCCACGACGTCGCCGCCAATTTCGGCGACTGCCGCATCCAATATGGCCTGGCGCCGGCCGACGATGAAGACCGAAGCACCTTCTTCGACCATCCGCTTCGCGGAGGCCAGACCGATGCCTTCACCCCCGCCTGTGATGAGAGCCACTTTGCCTTGCAGAGATGTACCCATCGAACCCTCCAGTTTTGTGATGATCGTCATATAACCATGCTCGAATGGACTGGGCAAGTGAATTATGTAACGATCATAAAATTTATCGGAATGGGCTCACGATGGCGCGACCCCGGGTTTTTGAAGAAGCAGACGTGCTCGATCGTGCGATGGAGGTGTTCTGGCGCCATGGCTACGAAGGCGCTTCGATGGCCGAGCTGACGAAGGCGATGGGGCTCAATTCGCCCAGCATCTATGCGGCCTTTGGCAGCAAGCGCGGCCTCTTCGATGCGGTTCTGGATCGGTACCGTGAGCGACGCGCCGGACACCGGGAGTATTTGCTGGCCGGCACCACCGCACGCGAGGTGGCGGAGCGAATGCTCTTTGGCGCAATCGAATGGCTCGTCGATCCGAACGAGCCTCGCGGTTGTTTGCTGATCCAGGCCGGAATGTCGACCGGGGTGAATAACGGAGATGTGCCGCTCGCACTAATCCACCTGCGTAGTAGAACGAGGGACTTGCTCACCGAACGGCTCATGCGCGCGCAAGAGGACGGTGATCTCCCTGCGTCCTCTGATCCAGCCGCTCTCGCAAGATACCTGCTCATGGTGTTCAATGGACTCGCTCTGCAGGCGGCGGAAGGCATGTCCGAGGTACAACTCAGGGAATCAGCCGAGCGCGCGTTGATAGGTTGGCCTGCCCGGCCCCGCCGAATTTCTGCGGGGCGCTAACGAAAGGGCAGCCGTCAGGCGTCCCCTTCTCGTTTGTTAGCGGAGCACACATCTGGGGGCGGCCCCGTATTCATTGGCCGTCGCATTCTCAATCGCTGTGGTCAAGTTCGGGCTAGTGATTTGCGTCCATTCATCTCGAAGCAGGTCAAATTGTTTGGGCCCACTTCGTTTTGTATAAATGAAAGGTTGCCACGAACTGCATCGAGGCCTGTAACGAGCGCCAGCGACTATCCGGTGTGACGTCTGGTCGCCGATGTCACGACAATCGACAAGCGGGAATTGCTTGTCGATATCCCGCTAGCGGTCCCGAAACGCCGCGACGATATGCCAGAAACGCAGCAGCTGTTGGTCTTGGCTTTAAAGAGGGTTCTTGACTACGACGCGATAACGTGCGGGTCCCGTCGTTCGACGTGATTCTGTCAATCCGGAATACTGGTGCAGCAAGGAAGGACCGATTCAGGTTGACAATCAACTGTTACGGGTTTCGAGCCTGATCGTCCGTAGCATAGTTGTGAGAGCTTGCGAGCCATGATGAATGGCGATCATCAGAGGTGAGACGCGAAGAGATGAGTGGTTTTGCGAATACCGAGTCCCAACGGGGCTCGCAGACAAATTTAGCCCCATCGGGAAACCCGCAACCAGTTAGTTGTACGAGTCAGTTGAGCGACCTCCTGCTACATAGGATCTAAGAAACTGCAGTGCCCTCAAAAAGCTCCGTCCGATCATCAAAAACCTGCAACTGCCGGGCAAACGCATCGTCAAGATGCTCGCGTAGCGCCGTCTGCGCCGCGAGCGGGTCGCGCTTGCCGAGCGCGTCCAATACCTTCTCGTGTTGCAGCAGCGTCACCCTTGCAACGACGCCATCACGCACAGCGATGTGCCGTACCCGGTCGATCGGCACGCGCACCAGTTCCAGCATTTGCAGCGTCTTGGGCAGACGTGCCGCGCGGCCGATGGTCGAGTGGAACTCATGATCCTTGCGAATCGCCGCGACCCAGTTCTCTCGCTGGATCGCACGGCGATGCGCTTCATAGATATCGTGCAGTTGATCGATTTCCGCATCGGTGATGATTTCGGCGGCCCGCCCGATCGCGGCGGTTTCGAGCGTGGTGCGAATGAACGCGCTTTCGATGAACTGGTCGCGCTTCACCGGTGCTACAAAAGTCCCCGACTGCGCGACGATCACCACCAGCTCTTCCCGCGATAAACGCAGCAAGGCCTCACGCACCGGCGTGCGCGAAATGCCGAATTTCTCAGAGATCGCCCGCTCATAGATGACGTCGTTCGGCTCCAAGGCCATCGTAATGATCGATTGGCGCAGCAAGTCATAGATCTGCGGCGACAACGCCTGCGATCGATCAAGAACGCTTTCGGACGCCATGAGGCGCGCTAGGAACTGGGTAGGGTCTTTCTCTGATCTCATTGCATTGCTCGTTTCTCAAAACTTTCACCGCAACGTTCCTTGGTCGTCGATAGGGCTTACCCCTATGTTCGGTTAGGTGTCTGGTTGATTAATATATTAGTATATAAAGACGTCTAAAAAGCACCGGAGTCCCCAATGCAAGACAAGCTTGTCGATCCGACCGTCGCGCTTGCTTCTGTTAGCGACCGCACGGCGCGGGTGATCCGCCTGAACCGTTCCGACGATGTGGTCGTTTCGCTCGATCAATTGGTTTCAGGCATGGTCATTCCTAGTGAGGAGTTGACCGTTTCTGGCCTGATTCCTCCGGGCCACAAGGTGGCGACACGCGACATCTCGACCGGTGAGGCCGTGCGCCGTTACGGGCAGATCATCGGTTTCGCCAGCCAGCCGATTCATCGCGGTCAGCACGTACATACGCATAATCTGGCGATAGCCGATTTTGCCAGAGACTACGCGTACGCCCAGGATGCGCACGAAACGATTGCGTCGAAGACGCCCGCCACGTTCGACGGCATCGTCCGTAGCGACGGTCGTGTGGCGACGCGCAACTATATCGGAATATTAACCTCGGTAAATTGTTCGGCGACCGTTGCCCGCGCAATTGCCGACTACTTTCGGCGCGATATCCACCCTGAAGTACTCGCTGCTTTTCCGAATGTCGATGGGGTGGTCGCATTGACGCACGGCGTCGGCTGCGCGGTCGACGCCGAGGGGGAAGGGCTGGCGCTGCTCCAGCGCACGCTCGGAGGCTATGCTGTTCATCCCAATTTTGCCGGTGTGGTCGTGATCGGTCTCGGTTGCGAAACCAACCAGATCTCCAAGCTGCTCGAAACCCAGGGCCTCAAGGAACACGATCGTCTTCGCACGTTCACGATTCAGGAGACGGGCGGAACGACCAAGACGATTGCCAAGGGTATCGAGCTGATCACCGGCATGCTGCCCACCGCGAACGACGTCCATCGCCAGCTCGTGCCGGCCAGTCATCTGGTGGTGGGGCTGCAATGCGGCGGATCGGACGGATTCTCGGGCATCACCGCAAACCCGGTGTTGGGAGCCGCAGTGGATTTGCTGGTGAAGGCCGGAGGGACTGCCATCCTGTCGGAAACCCCGGAAATTTACGGTGCTGAACACTTGCTGACGCGGCGTGCGCGCACGCCGGAGATCGGACGCAAGCTGGTCGATCGCATCCGCTGGTGGGAAGCGTATTGCGACCGGCACGGCGCGCAGATGAACAACAATCCGTCTGCAGGAAACAAGGCCGGCGGCCTGACCACGGTGTTGGAAAAATCGCTGGGCGGCATCGCCAAAGGCGGTTCGACAAACCTCACCGAGGTGTACGAATACGCGCAACCGGTGCGTGAACACGGTTTGGTCTTCATGGACACGCCCGGTTATGACCCGATCTCGGCGACGGGTCAGGTTGCGGGTGGCGCGAACCTGATCTGCTTTACGACGGGACGTGGATCGGCTTACGGCTGCGCTCCGACGCCGTCGGTGAAGCTCGCGACGAATACGGCATTATGGAAGCGCCAGTCGGACGACATGGATCTGAACTGCGGCGAAATCCTCGAAGGCAGCAAAACGATCGAAGCGTTGGGTGCCGAGCTATTCCAACTGATGCTCGAAACAGCCTCCGGAAAACGTTCGCGCAGCGAGCAGCATGGTTATGGACAGAACGAATTCGTACCCTGGCAACTGAGCGCCATTACCTAAGAGTATATAAAAAGTAAGGAGACGAGCAGATGAGTACCGAATACGCGCGTGTCGCACCGATGTCCAGTGTTCGATGGAAGATCTTTTTCATCTTGTTGACCTTGGTATCGATCAACTACATCGACCGGGCAGCATTATCGGTCGCCATGCCGATTATCTCTCAGGAGTTCTCGCTGTCGCCTGAGCGACAAGGACTGATCTTCAGTTCGTTCTTCTGGACCTATCTGCTCATGCAGATCCCTTCGGGACTGCTGTCGGATCGGTTCAAGCCCCGCATCATTGTCGCGGCCGCTACGATCGGTTGGGGGTTTTTCCAAGGCCTGGCTGCGCTGAGCACGGGATGGTTTTTCCTGCTGTTGACGCGTCTCGGTCTCGGCATCGCCGAAGGGCCGATCTATCCGGCAGGCAGCAAACTGAACTCCCTGTGGCTGACACCGAACGAACGTACGCGCGGCGCGTCGTTGCTCGATGCGGGTTGTTCGTTGGGATCGGGCATCGGTGCAGTCGTGGTGGCAGCGCTGATCGCCTGGCTTGGATCCTGGCGGCAGGCATTCCTGGTTGCCGGTGTTGGAACCGTGCTGTGCGGTATCTGGGCCTGGTGGTACATCCGCAATTCACCGCGCGAGCATCCGTTCATCGACGACGCAGAAGCAGCGCATATCGAAGACGCGCTGGCGCGTGAAGATGCAGCGGAACCCAATGTCGATTCCGGTTCTTCTTTCTGGAACTTCTTCCGCTTCCGTTCGGTGTGGGCAATGTGCCTGTGCCATACCTGCACCAATCTGATTTTCTTCGGCTTGATGACTTGGTTGCCGACCTATCTGTACAAGGTTCACGGCTTCGATATCAAGACGCTGGGCGGTGCCACTTTCATCATCTTTTTCTTTGGCTTCGTCGGAGAAATCGTTGCCGGACAGATTGCTGACCGATGGAAGATGGCTGGCGGTTCGTCCAATCTGGTCTATCGTTCGATGCAATCGATTGGCGCCGTGTGTGTCGCGGCGTCGATGTTCGCAGTGGCCTATGTCAAGGATCCGCTCTGGGTTGTGGCCTTGTTGTGCGTCTCCCTGTTCTTCGTGCGGTGGTGCGGTGGCTGCAATTGGGCGACGCCTTCGTTGCTCGCATCGCGTGCACGGACCGGTGCATTGACCGGCATCATGAACTTTGTCGGCAACATCGCGGGCATCTTTGTACCGATTTTCATCGGCTTCATCGTTCAGCGAACCGGTTCCTACTTCCTCGCGTTGATGTTCTTCGTGGCGGTCGCGGGCTTCCATATCTTGTGCACGCTGTCGCTCAACTATCAGCGGAAAGTGCCGGTATGACGCTGGAGTGATGAAAGTGAAACGCCGTTTATATACTGGCAGCGATCCGGAACGTGCGCTGAGCATCGAGGAGTTACGCGGCATTGCTCGCCGCCGCGTGCCGAACTTTTGCCTCGAGTACGTTGAAGGTGGCGCCGAAGACGAGGTCACACTGAACCGTAATCGCAGCGTCTTCGACAGCATCGGCTTCTTGCCGCGTACGCTTGTCGATGTTGCGGAGCGGAACATCGGCACAACGTTGTTCGGCAAGTATTGCGGGGCGCCATTCGTGATTGCACCTACCGGTTTCAGCGGTTTGCTGGCGCACGAAGGCGACATCTTATTGGCCCGTGCGGCGGCGCAGGCGGACATACCCTTCATCCTCAGCATCGCGTCGACGACATCGCTCGAGGACATTGTGCGGCGTGTGGGCGCTCGTATCTGGATGCAGGTCTATATGTACCGGACACGCCAGTTCGTCGCAGACTTGGCCGAGCGGGCGAGGCAGGCGGATATCGAGGCACTCGTCGTGACGACCGACAGCGCCATTTACGGGAAGCGCGAGTGGGATTTGCGTAATTACGCGCGGCCGCTGACGCTCGACTGGCGCAACAAGTTGAACGTACTGCTGCATCCGCGCTGGATCATGGATGTGCTTGTGCCCGGTGGCACGCCCAGGTTCGCGAATCTCGGGAGCTTGTTGCCTCCGGGGCAAGACAGCGTCAAAGGGGCGGCGTCGGCACTCGCCCGGGAACTGGACCCGTCGTTGTCGTGGAATGACATCCGGTGGCTGCGCGATATCTGGCCTAATAAACTGATCATCAAAGGCATATTGGGGCGCGAAGATGCCGCGCTGGCGGCCGAGGTCGGCGCCGACGGAATCATCCTGTCGAATCACGGCGGCAGACAACTCGATGGCTCGGTGTCGTCCATGGAGGTGCTGCCGGACGTCGTTGCCGAGGTGGGGGGTAGTCTCGCCGTCATGCTCGACGGCGGCTTTCGGCGCGGGTCTGACATCGTAAAGGCGATTGCACTGGGCGCCGATGCAGTGCTCTGCGGACGTGCGACAACCTACGGGCTCGCCGCCGGTGGTGCGGAAGGCGCTGCCCGCGCGGTTACTATCTTGAAAAGCGAAGTGGATCGCGTGATTGGACTGCTAGGTTGCCGGAGCATGGCAGATCTGGATGGCCGGTATGTCACGTGGCCTTCACGCAATGTCGAGCCATTTACATCGAGCAAGGCACCCGCTTCCAATGTGCGCCGTATCTCATAGTGGATTCAAACGAGATGACTGGTATTGACGCAGTGACTGAAACACCCGCGAACCCACTGCGGGTCGGCATGATCGGATTGGGTTTGATGGGTGAGGCGATTGCTCATAACCTTTTGCGGCATGGCTTCCCGTTGACGGTGTTGGCGCATCGCAATCGGGAAAAGATCGAGCGGTTGATTTCGCGAGGTGCGGTAGAAGTGGCAAGCGCAGCAGCGATGGCGCAAAAGGCCGACGTCGTGATCATCTGTGTGACGGGCACGCCCCAAGTAAGGGACGTCCTTTTACGTGAAGATGGTTTGATCGCTGGAGCGCATCCGGGACTTATCGTCGTCGATAGCTCGACGTCCGATCCGGAACTGGCACCGGAGGCCGAAGCGGCGCTTGCGGCAAAGGGTGCGAAGTTTATCGATGCACCCGTGAATCGCACGCCGAAGGAGGCCGCAGAGGGCCGACTGAATGTGCTGGTGGGTGGCGATGCGGATGCGCTCGATAAAGTCAGGCCGGTGTTTGCGACCTATTCAGAGTCAGTGCATCACCTTGGCGCGATCGGGTCGGGTTACAGAGCAAAACTGATTCACAACTTTATCGCGCAGGCCAATGCCGCAGTGCTGGCGGAAGCCTTCGGCACAGCGGCAAAAGCCGGGCTCGATCTGGGCGCATTTGCGGATGTATGCCGGCTCAGCGGCGCACATAGCAAGACTTTCGACCGGATCATTCCGTTCGTGCTGAACGGTGACGACGGTGGCCAGCAATTTGCGCTGCGCAACGCCGCCAAGGATATGCGCTCATACGGCAGCCTGGCCGCGTCTTATTCGTCCACGGCGATCGTGGCGGACGCGGTTCGGCAGCTTTTTCTACTGGCGAATAACCTCGGATATGGCGACAAGTTTGTCGCCCATCTTTTCGATGTGCTCGGAGAGCTCAATGGGGTCCCGGTGCGGGCGGAGTCGCAATAGCCAGCTTCACCGCCTCAGACAGGCTCCGCGTCGGGCGGCCGATCAGCGTACTCAGTTGCTTGGAGTCGTCGAACACGCCCCCTTTGGAAGCACCCGTCTTGGAATCGGCAAGCAGTGCTGCGAACCTCGCTGGCAGGCCGAAGCCAATCAGCGCTGCTTCGTACTCGGCGGCACTGAGGTTCCGGTATTCGACGGCCTTGCCGCTTTGACGTGCTATTTCCGCGGC
The DNA here is from genome assembly GCF_964253885.1 of Caballeronia sp. LjRoot31. NCBI lineage: Bacteria > Pseudomonadati > Pseudomonadota > Betaproteobacteria > Burkholderiales > Burkholderiaceae > Caballeronia > Caballeronia sp. LjRoot31. The sequence goes on along the minus strand of NZ_CAXURX020000002.1, from coordinate 1,231,003 downwards.
AAACTCGGTGAGATTGAATGATTCGTCGCCGGCCAGCTCATACACTTTGCCTGCCTGATTTTCACCCGCCAGCGCAGCCGCCGCTGCAGCCGCGTAATCCTTTCTCGCGGTGGCGGCGATACGTCCGTTCCCCGCGCATCCCAATACCGCATGATTTGCCACCGCCGTTCCGATGCTGCCGGTGTAGTTCCCGGCGAGGTTCATAGCTGGGCGTTACATAGGCGAGGGAGCGAAGAACTTTGTCAATTCGAAAACCATGCCAGTCCTGACTTGATCGAGACTGCGAGGAGTCAGATTGACATTTATATTTGCAGTCCGAACGAAATAAAGTCGTCAATTCGCATTAAATTTGTCGATTAGTGTTCGAGACTTCGAATCCCGCGGCTAAGGCTTTGATCTCATAAAATTTTTCGCACCCTGCGAAGCCGGTCGCCCTCACAGATGAAAAGAATGATTCACGATTTTGTCGTCGTGTCGAGGCCAGATTCAGATGTCGGGGGGCGGGCTAATTAGAAATGTCGGGTTTTGGGTTGGTTTGAGGTTGGTTTCAGCCTTCTAAATCTCTCTTGAAAGGGTCATTTCCCCACCGCGGCTACCCGCCTTTCGGCCGTTCTCAAGATGATGCCGTTCAGGTCCGCTTGCGTGAGCGCGCGCTGCTTGCGCGTGTTGTTGGCCCGCATCTTCGGCTTCGCCGGCTCGCCCTGATTAGTCCTCGACGGCGAACCCGAGATGCGCCGGTTGTCCCGCTCCAGCTGCACCTGCCGCGCCACCTCCAGCACGTGTCCCAGCCGCTTGTTATCCACCACCACCCCTTGGTCAATATCGGACAAGCGATCGTACTGGCGATAGGTCAGGGCGGCACCATTGGCCCGGATCTCGATGCGCCCATCGGGGTATTCGACCACGTCCAGGTAGTGGTGAATCAGGCCGCGGTTGGCCGGCGTATCGTCCAGCAAATACATCACCCGGTCATACTGGACGGTCAACGTCGCCGACACGCAGCGCGAGACCCGACAGGTCAGAATCAGATCAAGATTCTCATCCGCCCTGAGCGGCCGGTGCGCGTTGTACGCACTCCTCGGTGCCTTGCCAAAGCGGCCATTGAAGTCGGCAATGAAGTGGGGCGCATAAGCGTTCGCCGCTTCCTTCGTGTCGATCTTGCGCAGTCGCAACTCCTTCACCAAGCGGTCCTGCAAGGTCAGGTTGGCGCGCTCCACGCGCCCCTTGGCCTGGCTGCTGTTGGCACATAACGTATCCACGTTCAACTCGTACAAGGCCCGTCCGTATTGGGTTACACCCTTGCCGGGCGTGCTCGCCGGGTGGTTGCAGTGGAACACGCTCGCGCGGTCGCTGTAGAGTGCGACCGGTTTGCCATACGCTTCGATGTACTGGCGCGTCGCTTCGAAATAACTGAAGGTCGACTCGGTCGCGGTGAAGTGCAGCGTCATCAGCCGACTGGTCGCGTCGTCAATAAACACCAGCAGCGTGCAGGCCGGCGCGCGTTCCTCAAACCACCGATGATCGCTGCCATCGATCTGGATCAGTTCGCCCAGGCACGAACGCCGGTTCCTCGGCTGGTGGATCTTGGGCGGGCGCTGCTTGCGCGGAATCCACAGGCCCGCGTCAGTCATCAGGTGCCGCACGGTTTCCTTTGAAAGCGTCAGACCGTGAGATTCACGCAGCTTCTCGCAGGCCAGTGTCGGGCCGAAATCGGCGTAGCGGTCTCGGATCAAAATTAGCGCCCGGTAAGCCGTGGCTTCATCGAGCTTTCGATTACCAGGACGTCCTCGGGCAGCCGATCCAACGCCGCCCGGCCCGGTCTGTTTATACCGAAGCACCAGCCGCTCGATCTGACGCACCGTCAGGTGCAAACGCTCGGCGGCCAGGCCCGGTTTGAGCATCCGGTCCATCACAGCTTGAATCACTTTGAGTCGGTCGAGTTCGCGCATGTTCAACGTCACCAGGTCGGTTGGCTGCATGGCGAGCTCCCATCGTTGGATCGGAAGCTCCCAGCATCGCACCAGCACCAAAACACGACATTCCTATCTTGCTCAAACACGACATTAGGATATTGCTGCTACACGTCGATTGTTGATAATTTATCTTATGTAAAATTAAATAAAGCGATGAATCAACACCTCACCGTATGCTCAGCTTGCCTCTCTCTAAGTCAGGCCAATATAGACCCCTGAAATCGCTATACCGCGCCTGCGTTTAGGCTGCCTTCTCGCCATACGACCCGATTGCGCCCCTCGTTCTTCGCCCGATAAAGATGATCGTCGGCAGCTTTCAACAACTCGGCCGCCGATTCATTATTGCCGAGTCGCAACGTAGCCCCGCCGAGGCTCACGGTAATACGGTCGGCCTCGGTTGAATCCAGGCGCCGCATCGCCAAGCGGCCAGTGGCCTCGCGCAACCTTTCAGCCAGTTGCAAAGCAGATTCAGCGCCGGTGCCCGGCATCAGCAATGCGAACTCTTCACCGCCGAATCGCGCTACCAGATCTGTAGCGCGATTCAGCCCGTCTGTCAGTACGGAGGCCACAGCTTGCAAGACTCTGTCGCCCATCGCGTGTCCTGCCTGGTCGTTGTAGTTCTTGAAGAAATCGATGTCGAGAATCGCCACCGAAAGCGGTTGCCGGTCGCGCGTCGCACGCGCCCATTCGAGCGCATAACGCTCATCGAAATGGCGCCGGTTCGCGAGCTCCGTGAGGCCGTCGATATTCGCCAGTGTCTCGAGCATGCGCCGCTGTCGAGCAAGCTGCAGGTGACAGCGCACTCGGGCCAGGACCACGGTGAGATTGAACGGCTTGGTGATGTAGTCCGAGGCGCCCAAGGTCAGTCCATGAGCTTCGTCCTCCGGTGTGTCGAGTCCGGTGATAAAGATCACAGCGATGGCCGCCGTGCGCGGATCAGACTTCAGCCGGTTCAGCACGTCGTAGCCGCTGACTTCGGGCATGACGACGTCGAGAAGGATCAGATCCGGAACGTGCTGCGTTGCCAGCGCCAGCGCCTGCTCGCCGTTCTTCGCGAGAATCACGGTATGGTCGGTCTTCAGCAGGTCGCCAAGCACTTGCCGGTTGATCGCCGCATCATCCACTACCAGCACCTTCTGCATATCTTTTTTACTCAAGCGGCCCTCCCGTTTCTAATTGCATCCCGACCGACGATGCCAGTGCAGCAAGCAACTCAAGAGCACTACGGTACTCGATATCGACAACCGCGGTTCTGACAGCGGCCAGTTGGGTTTCCCCCGCCGCCCCCGGTCCCATGGCGGCCTGAAGTTCGATCAGAACGTCCTCCGCACGCGCGTCGTCGTCACGCAGCAGATCGGCAAGCCGGTTCATCAGCGGACCGAACACAGCCGGATCCGATGGTCCAGATACCGTGGAATCGACTTCATCCAGTTGAACCAGACTCCGTATGAAGGCTGACAATGTATCGGCCATGTCGGGTACTAGCGCCAGGGCTTCGTCGCTCGCACCGCGTCGCACCGCCTGTTCAACCTCGCTGGAAAGCCACGACAAACGCCCTGCGCCAAGGTAAGCGGCGGAAGATTTCAGTCCGTGGGAAATACGCCCGACAGCGTCAAGGTCACCCTCTCCCGCGCGCGCGAGGAGTGTCTGTGCCGTGTGAAGGTGGTCGTCCCGGAAGGTGCGTATCAGCCTCTGCAACAGCGCCGGGTTGCGGTTAGTCCGCTGCAGCGCAACTTGCCAGTCGACGCCAGCGAGTTCCGGAAGCCGGCTATGTCTGTGTTCAACGACCGTTCGCGAGAGGTTCGATCGTGTGTCGTTCGTGGGCGTGTCACCCGTGCGCCCTTGTGGCGCCATCCAGGTGAAGAGGACCTGCATCAGCTCCGCCGGGTCAATCGGCTTCACGAGATGGCCGTTCATGCCGGCGTCCCGACTCGCTTCCAGGTCACCGGGCATGGCATGAGCGGTCAACGCAATGATGGGCAGCGATTCAAAACCGGCGATCGAGCGAATCTCACGCGTTGCGCTTAGGCCATCCAGCACGGGCATCTGAAGATCCATCAGAACGAGGTCGTATCGGGTACGCTGCACGCACGCGACGGCTTCGCGGCCATTGTCGGCGACATCGACGTGAATCGGCGCCTGGCCGAGGAATTCGAGCGCCACCTCCCGGTTGATCGCGTTGTCCTCGACGAGTAGAACCCGGCGGCCGGCGAGGCCCGCGAAATCCAACGTCCGGTCGTGCTCAAGCGCCTCACGCGCCGGCACCACCGGCACCACCGGCACGCTGGACCTGAATGCCGGAAACAAGGTCTCGACCAGCATGTCATACAGCAGCGACGGGTTGACCGGCTTGGCAAGATAGCCATCCACATGCACATCCCGCGCCTCCGACAGCAAATCGTCGCGGGAGTAGGCCGTGACCATCATGATGGCGGGCGTGGCAGCAATGCGTGCATCGCTCCTGATATGGCGCGTCGTTTCCACGCCGTCCCAGCCGGGCATGCGCCAGTCCATCAGTACCAGGTCGATCGGCTGGCCGGCGTTCGAGGAAACGACCAGCTCGTCGAGCGCTGCGAGCCCGGACGCAGCCGTTGTCACCTGCAGGCCGAACGACGCCAGCATCTCGCCCAGCACTTCGCAGGCGACTGCGTTGTCGTCAACCACCAGCACACGGCGCTCTTTCATCGACAGTGTCGTGATCCGCTCGCGGACAATTTCCTTGTGTCCCACTTCGAAACTCGCCGTGAAGTTGAAGCGGCTCCCTTCACCGATACGGCTCTGCACGTCGATGGTACCGCCCATGATTTCAACCAGTTGCTTGCTGATCGCGAGTCCCAGGCCCGTACCGCCGTATTTGCGGGTAATCGAGCCGTCCGCCTGCGAGAACGACTGGAAGAGCTTCGCCAACTGTACGTCGGTCATCCCGATGCCGGTGTCACTGACCGAGAACTGCAGCATGACAGTGTATTCGTCACTTTCCAGGAGATCGACGCCGACGACTATCTCGCCGCGCTCGGTGAACTTGGCAGCATTGGTGCCCAGGTTCACCAGCACCTGTCCTAAGCGCAACGGGTCACCGACCAGATGCAATGGAATGCCGGCCCCTACCCGGAAAACGACCTCTACGCCAGTCGACTCCGTTTTGAGCGCGATCAGGTTCGATAGATTGTCCAGGATGTCGTCGAGTTCAAAAGGGACTCTTTCGAGTACGACCTTACCGGCCTCCGCCTTGGAGAAATCCAGGATGTTGTTGATGATGCTAAGCAGACTCTCCGCAGAGGCTGCTATTTTCTCGACATAGTTGCGCTGCTGAGGGTTGAGGTTTGTCTTGAGCGCCAGCCGGCTCATGCCGATCACGCCGTTCATCGGCGTCCGGATTTCATGACTCATGTTGGCGAGGAATTCAGACTTCGTCTGCAACGCCTCCTCGGCGGCTTCCTTGGCCGCGCTAATCGCCTCTTCGGCTTGCTTGCGCGCGGTCACATCGAGTGCGGTCCATACCGTGCCTTTGCCCGGGTCATCGGGATCGAGCATGGCGCCGTGATCGGCGCACCAGATAGGCGTGCCATCCTTGCGCACGAATCGCGCATCGCCGACATAGATATGCTCCGCGATCACAAGATAGTCCGCGCCGCCCTGCTCCCACTCTTCATCGCTGCCATAGAGGATACGTGTCGACTTGCCGACCGGTTCACCCTTGTCGTATCCGAAGAGCTGCTCGAAACCGCTGTTGCAGCGCTGGATCACCCGGTCCTTCACAAAGCAGACACTGACTGGCGTATGTTCAAGCACCGCATTCTGTTCGAGTAGCGATTGCGCGAGCATGGCGTTTGCGGTCTGGGCCGCCACTTGCGCAATATGCGCCCTCGCGTCAGCTTCCGCCGCCTTCTCAACGAGGCGGTTCCGTTCTGTCAAGTCGTGGAAAATGACATCTGCGCCGAGGTACTGCGCACGGGCGGCACCCGGCTTATATAGTGGGCAAACGTGCATTTCCAGCGCAATCGGGTTTCCGTTCCGATCGCGCCCGGCAAATGCATCCTGCTGCACCGGCTCTCCCCTGCGCATCTTGTCGCTCAAGCCATCCCATTTGACTGGCGACATGGAAAGCCCCTGGACGGATTGGCCCGGCATATCAAGCTCGCTCTCATAGCCGAACATGCGCGCGGCGGATCGACTCGCGCGGATGATCGTGCCCTTCGCTTCAACGCGGATCAGGCCGGCCTGCAACTGATCAACGAAATCCGGGTAATGCTGCTCGCGGCTTTGCCTCCTTCGGCTGGCGCGGATCGCGCGAGCTGCATCAACGGCCCCCCAACCAATCAGTGCGGCCGACAGCAGCACGGTGGCAATCGTCGAGTTATCAGGCATTTTGACGTTATTCGCTTATATCGGGTTTCAGACGAAAGCAGATTCTACGCGCTGAACCTTCTCCAATGTACCGGACGACTTGCCGCGCTGAAAATCTAGCTCACCCAGGGATACGGCTCCAAAGCCGCGGAGCGCGTGCCGTTTTTTCCCAAGCTGCGAACGCCTGGTTGCACTCGTCTTTGATTGATGTACTTGGGGAACGGAATTGGCATTGGCATTCGTCACCAATGCCTTTAGAGCCTGTATGTATTGCGTCGGTGATCTATTTATCGTCGACCTCTAGAGATCTGCGATGACCATACACGCTCGACTAAGTAGCTTCGCCAGGCTGCTCAATTTGCCGTGTATCTGTAAATGCCGAACCGGTTCACATCGGTGTATAGTTGTTTGCGTCTATTTCCTTCGAAAACGAAGTCTCAATCAGCTCCATACAGATCATTTCCAGTAGGAGAAACCGGTGAATCTGCCCGATCAGAACGAGCTACCTTCACCAGTCATCGAAAGACATCGACTTTATGTTTTGCAGGAGTCCTGCCTTCTTGACACGCCTCCGGACGCCGCGCTCGATCGCATCACCCAGCTCGCAGCGCGTTTGTTCAAAGCACCCATTGCGTTGATCTCGTTGATCGACGAACAGCGTCAGTGGTTCAAGGCGCGCGTCGGCGTGGAGGTCGCTCAAACTGAACGGAAGGACGCTTTTTGTGCACACACGATCCTTCGTCACGATGTGCTCGTTGTCCCCGACGCAACGCTCGATCCGCGGTTCAAGCAGAACCGGCTCGTACTCGGTGAGCCGAATATCCGGTTTTATGCCGGCAGTCCGCTGCGAACGCGCTCGGGTGTTCCACTGGGTAGCCTATGCGTCATCGATACCAAACCGCGCCCCGAATTTGACGAATCGCAACGGGACTTGCTGAGTCAATTGGCTGAAATGGCGATGGACCGGATCGAAGCGCTTCGATCAATCGCGTTTGTCGATCCGCCCACGCGACTACTGAACCGCGCGCGATTTAGCGACGACGTTCGCGCCATCTTCGACGAGAGGCCAATTGGGCAGATCGCGCCCAGCCATGCGGTTTTAGTGAATGTCGTCCCACTCGGGTATCTCGATCAAACGTCGATCTCGATTGGCATTGTCGCGACTGACCGGTTGATGGCAGCAATATCCCGGCGCGTGGAGCAGGCGCTCGTCGATATCAAGCCCGTGTACCGCGTCGACTATGCGCGTTTTGCCGTGTTCGTATACGGCGACGAGAGCGCTGCAATGCGGGTGATCGATGCCGTGTTGAGGGCCTTCGATGCGCCCTTGCTCGTCAACCAGATTCCAGTCGACTTGTCGCCAACCTTCGGTTTGGTCGACCTGTCTCGTATAGATGAACCTACGGATGTGTTACGAGCCTTGATGTCGTCTTCCGAGATTGCCCGGCGGGCACGCGTTCCATTTCGGAAGTTTGCCAAGCGCATGTTTGCGGCCCAGGAACGCACGTTCTTCATCCTCAACACCTTGCCCCAGGCATTGCAGGATGAAAATCAGTTGAGTCTGGCTTACCAGCCTCGAGTCGATTTGCGCACGGGTGCTTGCGTGGGCGTCGAAGCGTTGTTGCGCTGGTCTCACCCTCTGCTTGGGGAGGTTTCGCCGGCTGAGTTCATTCCCTTGGCCGAAAAAACGTCGCTGATGTCAGCGCTCACCGACTGGGTGATGGATCACGCGCTAAAGCAGCTTGCTACATGGGAACGTGCCGGCATCATCCTAAACATTTCAATTAATGTTTCAGTGCTTAATCTGGAACAGCGCGGCTTCGTGCCCCGCTACATTTCCCTGCTGCGAACCCACGGCATTGAACCAAAGCGGGTCGAACTAGAGGTTACTGAAAGCGCATTAACGGCAAACGCGAAGCTTGTCACCGAGAACCTTCGCAAAGTCGCTGACATGGGGAGCATCGTCGCCATTGACGATTTCGGCACGGGCTACAACAACCTGTCCAAGCTACAGCTTTACTCGGCCACGGTGCTAAAAATCGACCAGAGCCTTGTGCGTCGTGTTTTGGATAACCAATACACGCGTACCCTCGTCGAGGGTGTCATTGCGCTTGCGCAGAAGCTCGACTATCGGGTAGTGGCTGAAGGCGTCGAAACCCAGGAGATCTACGAAGCTGTGGCAGATTGGCACTGCGACGAAGCTCAGGGCTACTACATTGCCCGACCACTGGCAGCGCCGGTATTTGAGGCCTGGTATTCCAATTTTTCGCGGAATATTATTGACGGACCTGTTCCAGGGAGTCCATTGGACCGCGATAAATTAGTGACATAGATTCCCCCTTTCTGATCCTGAATACGAGCCGGCGCCCTAGCAGGCTTGCAGCACATTGATGACACGGCTGGCGAGCAGCGGCTTCGTATTGCGTCCATATTCGGCCATATGTGCCGAGGCCGCATGCGCCTTCAGCGCGTCGGCGCTTTCCCAGCGTTCGATGACGGCGAATGTGTCATCGCCGAGCGGGGTCTGAATCGCCCCGAAGTCCGGTACGTCGACCACCGCTTCGTAGCTGATGCATCCCTCTTCCGCCAGCACCGCTGGCCGGTTCTGACTGAACAGCGCCAGCACCGCGTCGCGCTTGCCAGGGTGCGCCGTGATAGTGGCAATGACATGTATCATCCGGCATTCTCCTTTCATGGTTCGGCACGAATTTGCCGAGCCTAATCATAGCCGCGTTCCGCCACGCATGCTGCGAGCGCCTCGCAGCGCAGCCAGGTTCGCGTTTCGCGACATGCCCCACGCGTCAAGACCGCTGCAAGTCTCTTCATCCCACGTCGACCTTCATGCTTGCCGCTTCATAAGCTAATGTAGTTTTAAGCTATCCCTTAAGTAAACGACAGTAATAAAAAAATCAGCGCGCCTCTCAACATCGCTGTTCAAGCCTACGCTGGCGCCGTACAAAAGCCGCGGACCATTATTACTTATGGGGCAGACGCTTATTTGCGGCCTTGAATTCGCTGCCGGAAATGGGCCAGTCGGGTTCAATTGCCCTTCCAAATCCGAGTTTGTGCACTGCAGCTTTGTTTTCGTTTGTGTACATTCCCGGATTGTCTGCGTTACAGACAAAATTGCGAGACAAAATCGCGTGCCCGGTGATGTTTTGATTTCAAATTTATTTTTTAACAACGAATTAGAAAGTAATTCGAAAGAATTAATCGGTTTCGGTTTGATGCAGCAGTGTCGGCACTAGCCGGATCAGATGCCCATTAAAGTGAGTTACCAAACGGTCAACAGCCTACGAACCAAAGATCATGTGGAGTATTTTTCAACAATCCGTCTCGCGTCAGGACGGAAATGATCCTACCCGGCGCATTGCCCGGGCCACGCGGATGACCGCGGCCGAACCCCGCCGACTGCTGCGCCTGGCAGCATCAGGGCACCGTTCAGTTCAACCCCAAGTATTGGAACTCTCATGCTCGGCCTAGTACGTATCGCTCTCCGACGGCCATACACCTTTGTCGTCCTGGCGATCCTCATTTTGATCATCGGGCCGCTTTCCGCGATCAGAACGCCGACCGATATCTTCCCCGATATCCGCATTCCCGTGATCAGCGTCGTATGGCAATACACGGGCTTGCCGCCGGACCAGATGGTCGGACGGATCACTTCACCGTTCGAGCGCTCGCTGACCACGACGGTCAACGACATCCAGCACATCGAAGCTGAATCGGTGAATGGTTTCGGCATTATCAAGATCTTCTTCCAGCCGGGCGTGAACATCAGCAACGCGAACGCGCAGGTGACCGCCGTCTCGCAGACGCAATTGCGTCAATTGCCGCCGGGCACTACGCCGCCGCTGATCCTGAACTACAACGCGTCGACGGTGCCGATCATCCAGCTCGCGCTGTCGGGCAAAGGTCTCACCGAACAAAACCTGGGCGACCTGGGGCTGAACCAGTTACGTCCGGCGCTGGTAACGGTGGCCGGTGCGTCGATTCCTTATCCGTTCGGTGGCAAGTCTCGCCAGATACAGATCGACATCGACCCGACGGCCTTGCAGGCGCGCGGCCTGTCTGCACAGGACGTTGCCAATGCGCTCGCCGCCCAGAACCTGCTGACGCCGATCGGTACGGAAAAAATCGGCGATCACGAATACACGCTGCAACTGAACAACGCGCCTTACGCGCTCAAGGCGCTCGGTGACCTGCCGATCAAGGCGGTCAATGGCACCACGGTTTATATCCACGATGTCGCGAATGTCCGCGACGGCAGTCCGCCGCAAACCAATATTGTGCATGTGGACGGCAAGCGTTCGGTGCTGATGTCGGTGCTGAAGAATGGCTCGGTGTCCACGCTCGGCATCATCGCCGGCATCAAGCAGCACGTGCTCGACGCCAAGGCTTCATTGCCCGACGCACTGCAAATTGCACCGATCGGAGACCAGTCGCTGTTCGTGCGCGCGGCCATTAGCGGCGTGGCCCGCGAAGGCGTGATCGCTGCCGCGCTGACCAGCCTAATGATCCTGTTGTTCCTCGGCAGTTGGCGTTCGACCGTCATCATTGCGACCTCGATTCCGCTCGCCATTCTCGGTTCCATAGCGACCTTGTCCGCGCTCGGCGAGACGCTCAACATCATGACGCTCGGCGGCCTTGCGCTCGCGGTGGGGATCCTGGTCGACGACGCGACCGTCACCATCGAAAATATCAACTGGCATCTGGAGCAAGGCAAGCAGGTAGAGGAGGCCATTCTCGATGGCGCCGCGCAGATCGTTACACCCGCGTTCGTGGCGCTGTTATGTATCTGCATTGTGTTCGTGCCGATGTTTTTCCTCGACGGCGTCGCGCGTTTTCTCTTCGTGCCAATGGCCGAGGCCGTGATCTTCGCGATGATCGCGTCGTTCATCCTGTCGCGAACGCTCGTTCCCACGATGGCTAAGTACCTGCTGCATCCGCACAATCTCGATGAAGATGCGCACGAAAAGAAGCGTCCCGGACCGCTCGGACGCTTCCAGCAGGGTTTCGAACGACGCTTCGAAAAAATTCGCGCCGGCTATCACGGGCTGCTGGAACTGGCGCTGAACCATCGCGCGCCCTTCGTCAGTTGCTTCCTCGGTTTCGTGCTGGTCTCGTTCGCGCTGGTGCCTATGCTCGGCCGCAACTTTTTCCCGGACGTGGACGCCGGGCAGATCCTGTTGCACGTGCGTGCGCCGGTCGGCGTGCGGGTCGAGAAGACCGCGCAGATTTTCGCGGACGTGGAAGGATCGATCCGTCAGATGATTCCGCCGGCCGAACTCGCCACGATGGTCGACAACATCGGCCTGCCGGTCAGCGGTATCAACCTCGCCTATAACAACACCGGGACGATCGGCTCGCAGGACGGCGACATCCAGATCGCGTTGAACGAAGATCATCGTCCGACCGCGGAGTACGTGCGGCAGATGCGGGAGAAATTGCCGCGTCTTTATCCGGGCGTGACGTTCTCGTTCCCGCCCGCGGACATCATCAGCCAGATCCTGAACTTCGGCTCGCCGGCACCGGTGGACTTGCAGGTTCGCGGCAACAACCTGCCCGCGAACTTCGCGTATGCGAACCGGCTGCTGCGCGAGATCCGCCAGATCCCCGGCGTAGTCGATGCACGGATCCAGCAAGCGCAGAACAATCCCACGTTCAACGTCGATGTCGACCGTACCCGCGCGCAACTGCTCGGCATCAACGAGCGTGACGTGACGAACAGCCTGGTCGTGAACCTCGCGGGGTCGAGCCAGGTCGCGCCGACTTTCTGGCTGAACAATGCGAACGGCGTGTCGTATCCGATCGTGATGCAGACGCCGCAATACAACCTCGATTCGCTTGCCTCGCTGCAGAACCTGCCGATCACTTCGAGCCTGCAGAGCAGCGGACAAATCCTGGGCGGCCTTGCGACCGTCGAGCGTACGAACACCAATGCAGTCGTGAGCCAGTACAACATCCAGCCGATGGTCGAGATCTTCGCGACCACGCAGGATCGCGATCTGGGCGCGGTGGCGTCGGACATCCAGCGCGTGGTGAAGGACAACGCCGACGCACTGCCGAAGGGTTCGTCGGTTGCGCTGCTCGGCCAGGTGCAGACCATGAACAGCGCGTTCGCCGGCATGTTGTTCGGCCTGCTCGGCGCGGTCGTGTTGATCTACCTGATCGTCGTGGTCAACTTCCAGTCGTGGGCCGATCCGTTCGTGATCGTCACGGCGTTGCCGGCGGCGCTGGCCGGCATCGTCTGGATGTTGTTCGCGACTCACACCACGCTGTCCGTGCCCGCACTGACGGGAGCGATCATGTGCATGGGGGTGGCGACCGCCAACTCCATCCTCGTGGTCAGCTTCTGCCGCGAGCGCCTGGCCGTTCATGGCGACCCGTTCAAGGCTGCGCTCGAAGCCGGTTTCACCCGTTTCCGCCCGGTGCTCATGACCGCCCTCTCGATGATCATCGGCATGGCGCCGATGGCCCTCGCGCTGGGCGAAGGCGGTGAACAGAACGCACCGCTTGGCCGCGCCGTTATCGGCGGCCTGATTTTCGCTACCACCGCGTCGCTGCTCCTGGTCCCGGTGATCTTCTGCATCATTCACTCGCGCACTGGCCGCGCGATTGCCCCGACACCCGTTACGGGAGGTCCTGCTCATGTCGTCTGAACCTGTTATCACCACCCCACCCGTCACCGATCAACCCGTGCCGCGCCGGCGACTCGTCGTGATCGGCGTGGTGGGTATCGCGGTTGCGCTGATCGTGGTCGCCGCCGGCGTCACGCTGCGCGCCGTCGATGCCCGCAACCTCAAGACCTGGACCAGCGCGCAGACGGTCCCGACCGTCACCGTGATCCATCCGGTCAGCTCGGCGAACGGCCCGACGCTCGACCTGCCGTCGCATCTCGAAGCGTATTCGCGCGCGCCGATCTTTGCGCGCGTGAGCGGTTACCTGAAGTCGTGGAACGTGGATATCGGCGCACCGGTGAAGGCCGGGCAATTGCTTGCGGTGATCGAGTCGCCGGAGCTCGACCAGCAGCTGCTGCAGGCGCGTGCGGACCTGGCCAGCACACAAGCCAATGCCGCCCTCGCAGGCACGACCGCGAAACGCTGGCAGGCGCTGCTCGGCACCGACTCGGTCGCCCAGCAGGAAGTCGACGAACGCACCGGCGACTACACCGCCAAGAAAGCGGCTGTAGCGGCCGCGCAGGCCAACGTCGACCGGTTGCTCGCCACCAAGGGCTTCGAGCGTATCCTGGCGCCGTTTGACGGCGTGGTGACCGCACGTGACACCGATGTCGGCGCGCTCATCAATGCGGGGAGTGGCGGTATCGGACAGGAGTTGTTCACCGTCTCGGACGTGAAGCAGTTGCGCGTGTATGTGCAGGTGCCGCAGAGTTACGCCCCCGATGTCCGCAGCGGCACGACCGCGACGCTTTCCGTGCCGGAATATCCCGGCCAGCGTTTCACCGCGCGCGTGGTTGCATCGGCGGATTCCGTCAACTCGACTTCTGGCACGACGCTGGTTCAATTGCTGGTCGACAACACAGCCGGCAAGCTCTTGCCCGGTGGTTTCGCCAGCTTGCAATTCAAGCTTCCGGTGCAGGCAAACGCGGTACGCGTTCCCGCCAGCGCACTGGTTTTCGATGCCCGTGGCCTGATGGTCGCAACGCTCGGCGAAAACGGCCAGGTCGTGTTCAAGAAGGTGACGATCAATCGCGACTTCGGCGATTCGGTCGAGATTGGTTCGGGGCTCATCGCGGCGGACCGCGTGATCGATACGCCGCCTGATGGCCTCGTTGACGGCGATCACGTGCAAGTCGCCAGCGCCGACAAGAAGGTGGCCGCTAATGGCTAGGCTGGCTACGAGGGTTACGTTGCGCGTGCCGGCGCTGCTCGCCGGCACCTTCGCGCTGGCGGCCTGTTCGCTCGCGCCAGATTACAAGGTGCCGCCTACGCCGGTCGTCGCGCAATATCACACGGTCGGACCCTGGATCAGCGCGCAGCCCGCCGACCAGTTGAGCCGCAACGGCTGGTGGAAGATGTATAACGACGCTCAACTCGACGATCTCGAACAGCGTCTGCTCGCGAACAACACGGATCTTGCCGCGGCGTACGCGCACTACAGGCAGGCACAGGCGTTCGTGGACCAGGTCTCGGCCGGGCTCTATCCGACAATTAGTGCAAACGCCGTTCCGCAACGCGACCGGCAGTCGTACAGGCGGCCATTGCGTGTCGGCGGCCCCAACGATTACAACTCCGTCACGCTCGGCGGCGAGATCGATTACGACCTCGACCTGTGGGGCCGCGTGCGTGATTCCGTGGTAGCGGGCAAGGACGAAGCGCAGGCATCGAAGGCCGATCTTGCATCGGTACAACTGAGCTTGCAGGTTCAACTCACCGATAGCTATATCCGCCTGCGCGGTCTTGATCAGCAAACCCAGTTGCTGACCGACACCGTCGCGGCGTTTGCGCGTGCGCTGCAACTTACGCAAACGCTGCATGGAGGAGGCATTGTCTCGGGGCTCGATGTATCGCGCGCGCAGACGCAGTTGTCGTCGGCGAAATCGCAGTTGTCGCAAAACCTCGCACAACGCGCGTTGATCGAGCACGCGATCGCCGAACTGGTGGGCGTGTCCGCGTCCGAGTTCAGTTTGCCGCAGCAAACCGCCTCGATCACCTTACCCGTGATTCCGGCCGGTTTGCCCTCGACATTGGTGCAGCGGCGCCCTGACATTGCCGCGGCCGAACGCCGCGTGGCGGAAGCCAATGCGAAGATCGGCGTGGCGCGCGCAGCCTACTTTCCGTCCATCACACTCAGCGCGCAAGCCGGCCTTCAAAGCACCGCCTATTCGAATTTGATCAGTGCTCCGAACCTGTTCTGGGCAATCGGTCCACAACTCGTGCAATACGTTTTCGACGGCGGCCTGCGCCGCGCCCAGCTCAATTCGGCGAAAGCGGCGACGGATGAAGCGGGAGCGCGTTATCGCGGGGTCGTGTTGTCGGCGTTCCAGCAAATCGAAGACAATCTTTCGCTGCTGCAGGACCTTGGCACGGCGCTCCAGCAGCAACGCGATGCCAGCAATTCGGCGCAGTATTCCGTCGATCTGGCGCTGAACCGGTATCGGCAAGGCGCGGTCGGTTATCTCGATGTCGTGCAGGCGCAGACCGCCGCGCTCGACGCTCAGCGCGGCGTGCTCGATATCCAGACACGTCAGCTAAGCGCGAACGTGCAATTGATCAAGGCGCTGGGTGGCGGCTGGTCAAGCGAAGAACTGGCGAGTACTGCGGCGGCGCCGGTGCTTGTCGCGGCTAGTGACAAACCGAAAGAGTAGGTACGCGTCGCGTTGTGACTACATGGGGAGCGGGTGATCCAGCGGCGCTCGATGGTCTTGCTCTACGAGATGTCGGGACTGTCGAGTTCCGACTTGATGCCACGAGCGCGGTGGGATTCACACGCCCTCTTCTCGCTCATGGCTCCCGAAACAAACGGACCTTGTGCAACTGTCGCTATCCGGCCTTCGCGCTCCAGCGCGGATAGTATTTGGCCACCACCTCGCCACTAGTCGACAACGCGTGACAGCGATTCAACTGGAACGGTTGTTTGACGTCCTGCTCCTCGCGCGCGCGGCGATTTGCCATCGTCTGAAAAGCGAGCGTAGCCAGTATTCCTATCAGGTCGCTCACGTGGGTACATCCCTGGGTGCCAGCGAACATGGATCGCACTTGTGCCGAGAAACCGGGTGCAATGCGCAGGCCCACGAGCCGTCCATAGTCGGGTGCGATGTTCTCGCAATGTCCTGCATACGGCACGGCATCGAATGCAGCTTCGGCTGCCATGATGTTCAGGCTTCCGTCGATGGTAATCCGCAGCCACATCTCATGGATCGGTTCTCCCGCCATTCGATTACCTGCCGGCGACTCCTTGGTGTGCGTCTTGGTATCGATCAGATGGGCTTCAAGGTCGTACAGCCCTTCCGGCCGGGAATAGCCGTTGGCTTCGATCTTGCGCGTGTGAAGTAACTGGCGTTCGCCAGCGGGCGAGAGAGGCATGAAAGTTCGTCGAAGAGGAAATGGTTTCGGCGGCGGTCCCGGTGATTCATCACGCGAGCCAATTCATGAGAGGCCGCCAGCCAGGCAATCCTGTCAGGATAAAGTATTGAGCGGACGCACGAGTTTTCCGTCCAGGAACGCGGCGATGTCTTCGAGCACGCCGCCATAGATCAGCTGATAATTTTCTTCAGTCACATACCCGACGTGCGGCGCCAGCACTACATTTTCGAGCGCCAAAAAGGGATGGTCAACCGGCATCGGTTCGACATCGAAGACATCCAGCGCGGCGCCGCCGATTCGCTTGTCCGCAAGCGCCGCCACCAGCGCGCTTTCATCCACAATGGGCCCACGCGCCGTGTTCACGAGATAGGCCGTCGGCTTCATCAAGGACAATTCACGCGCACCAAGCAGGCCGCGCGTGCGCTCCGACAACTTCAAGTGGATCGATATCACGTCCGACTCGGCGAGGAGCACGTCAAGACCAACGCGTTGCGCGCCCGACGCGGCGGCAGCCTCGTTGGTGAGATTCTGGCTCCAGGCAAGCACTTTCATGCCAAGGACCTTGCCATAGCCGGCCATTTGACGTCCCAGGTTGCCAAGGCCGATCACGCCCAGCGTCCTGCCGTGCAAGCCCACGCCAAGCGTCGTCTGCCAGCGTCCGGCGCGAATCGCGCGCTCTTCCTGCGGGATCGCGCGAGCAAGGGCGAGCATCAGGCCGAGCGCCATTTCGGCTGCGGGTGTCGGCAGGTCGTCCGTCCCGCAGACCTGGATGCCGCGCTCGGTGGCGGCAACAATATCGACTGAAGCGTTCCACATGGCTGCCGTGATCAACAGCTTGAGATTCGGCAGCCGTTCAAGCAGCGCGCGCGGCACACGCGTTCGCTCGCGCATCAGCACCACCACGTCGAACGGATGCAGGCGTTCAGCCAGCGCGTCGACATCGTCCAGGTGATCGGGGAAGGCGGTCACTATCGCGCGCGGCGCCAGGCTTTTCCAGTCGGCCATCTTCATGGCGACGTTCTGGTAGTCATCGAGAAGGGCTACGTTCATCACAGTTCCGAACTCCGGTGAATGGCGGTGTCGTCAGCGCCAGTTTTCATGGGCGGTCTGCCGCGGGACGGCGCGCGCTCGGCACGCCGGTCTTCCTTCGACGGCAACCGGAAAAGAATCTCGCCAAGCACGCCGCGCCGGAACACCATCACGACGATCACGAAGGTCACGCCCAGCACGAGGCTGCCACTGTCGGTGAGCGTACTCAGGAAGTCCCTGAGGAACACGACGATGCCTGCGCCGAGCATCGGCCCGAACACAGTGCCGGCGCCGCCGAGCAGCGTCATCATGATGGGCTCGCCCGACGCGCGCCAGTAGACCGATTCGAGGCTGACAAACTCGTGGTTAAGCGCGAACAGCGACCCCGCGATGCTGATGAGAAACGCCGACAACGCATACGCGCGCAGCCGCAGTCCCTGCACGTTGTAGCCTACGCTCAGCATGCGCCGCTCGCTGTCGCGCGCACCGCCGAGCGACAGCCCGAAGGGCGAGCGGATCACGAGGAAAACAAAGCCGACCGCAAGCGAGACGACGAACAGCGCCAGGTAATAGTAGGTGATCTGGTTCTCGAGGCTCAGACCGAAAAGCGAGCCGCGCGTGATGCCGTGCAGGCCATCTTCGCCGCCTGTGTATTGCGGCGTCTGGTTGATGACAAAGTAGACGATCTCGGCGAGCGCGAACGTCACCATCGAGAAATAGATGCCCTGCTTGCGAGAGATCAGTGCGCCGAAGGCCACCGCGATCATTGTGCTGATCGACACGCCTGCAATGAAGCCAACCCACATCGGATAGTGAAGCTTCGCGATCATGATGCCCGTGATGTAGGCGCTTCCGCCCCAATAGGCGGCTTGTCCGAATGACAGCAGGCCGGCGAATGCGAAGAGGATGTCGAAGCCGAGCGCGCACAAGCCCCACAGCACGATATCGCATGCGAGCACCGGGTAGACCAGCCACGGCAATATCAGCCCGGCAGCCAGCGCCACCAGCTTGAGTTTCCAGCTCATCACGAGCCGCCGGGCCGCGGGTGTGATCGGTGTGTAGTGCAGCGGAAAATGCGCGACGTCGATGCCCCGGAAGATGCCGCCCGGCCGCACGATCAACACAACGATCATCAGGATGTAAGTCGCCGCGTTGGCCGCCGGCGGATACCAGATTGCGGCAACCGCGGACAGCACGCCCACGGCAAAGCCCATGACGACCGAACCGGCAATCGATCCCAATCCGCCAGCTACCACGACGGCGAACGTGGTCGCGATCATCTCCTGGCCCATGAACGGCGAGATGTTGCGCAGCGGCGCGGCCAGCACGCCCGCGATGGCCGCGAGGCCCGCCGCGAATGCGAATGTGCCGGAAACGAGCACGGGCACGCGGACCCCGAAGCAGCGCAACAGGTCCGGGCGCTCGGTTCCGGCACGCACCAGCGCGCCAAGCCGGGTACGTTCGAGCAGCAGCCAGGTCGCACCGCAGACGACCATCGAAAACACGAGTACGAAGAAGCGATACTTCGGATAGACGATGAAACCGAGGTTGATGGCGCCCGCAAGCGCACCGGGCACGAGAAACGGAGCGCCCTGCACCGCAAAGAAATGCCGCATCGTATCTTCGATGATCAGCGTGAGGCCGAACGTGAGCAGCAGGTTATACGAAGGATCCAGTCCGTAGAGACGCCTGAGAAAGAGGCGTTCGAGCACGAGTCCAAAGCCGCCGATCACGATGGGCGCAACCAGCATGGCGACCCACAGCGAGAGTCCAAAGTCGGCGCCCACGCTGAACGCTATGAAGGCACCGAGCATATAAAGCGCGCCATGAGCGAAATTGACGACTCGCATCATGCCAAAGATCACGCTCAGTCCCAGACTCATCAACGCAATGAAGCCACCGTTGACGAGTCCGTTGAATAGCTGCGATAAATAGTATTGCGACATGGAAACCCTCCGCCGGTAGCTCTATTGCCAGTCGTGCTTACACGTGCTTTCCGACGCAGGCATGAACGCATCCTTGCCGGCGACGGTGGCGAGCACGGTGAAAACGTCATCGGGCGTCTTGACTTCGTTCGCCTTCTTGACCTGTTCAAGATACAGGTCGTGAACCACAATATGATCAGCTTTCCTGAACGTTGCATGACGGGCGAAGAAATCATCGAACGTGCTGCCTTCCAGCGCCGCCGCGATCTTGTCCGGATCGTCTGATCCAATCCGCTTGACCGTGTTCAGAACCTGCATGACCGCGGAGTAGTTGCCCGCATGGAGACTGCCGGGTGCAAATCCATAAGCCTTGCGGAAACGTCCGCTCCACTCACGCGTGCGGTCGTCATAGTTCCAGTACCACGGATCGGCCAGGATTGCGCCTGACCATGCCGAGATGCCGAGAGCCGCCACGTCGGTCAGGTTCATCTGTCCCGGGACCAGGCGCACCGAGCCGTTCATCAGCCCGAACTCGCCCGCCTGCTTTACCGCATTACGCAGGTCCTGGCCTGATTCGAGTATGCCGATCGCGTCCGCATGCGCAGCCTGCGCTTTCAGCAGGAAACTCGAAAAGTCGTCGTTTGGAAACGGCACCATGTCGTTGCCCACCACCGTGCCGCCCGCCGCTTTCGCCGCCCGGCTGAACTGTTCAAGGAGGGAGTGTCCGAATGCGTAGTCGGCCGTGATGAAATACCAGCGTTTGGCGCCAAGCCTGGTCACCTTGGTCGCGGCGATATTCGCCAATGCGTAGGTATCCCATGCGTAATGCCAGGCGTACTTCGTACAGAAGTCGTTCGTAAGCGCCGTCGTTCCGGGACTCACGAAGGTAGTCGTCACTTTGTATTGTTTCGCGAGCTTCGCTACCTCGATTGCCGCGGCCGACCCGGTGACGTCGGTAATCATGTTCACGCCCTGGGTTTCAATCAACTGCCGCGTCTTGTTGACCGTGATGCCGACATCAAGCTTGTTGTCGAGCACGATCAGCTTGATGGGCACGCCGTTCACGCTGCCGCCAAAATCGGCGATCGCCATTTTTGCGGCGTCGACTGAACCCTTGCCGGACGTATCCGAATAGACGGTCGACAGATCAGTGATTACCAGTATGGTGAACGCCTTTCCCGTCATTTGACCCTGCGCCGAAGCCGCGCCTCCAAGCGCGGCCGCAAGTGCGGCAGTGCACGCAACCGCTCTCATTGACCAACTGCGCAGCCAGCCTGCGTGCCGCCATCCGCTTCCCAGTCCCATGGTTGTGTCTCCGGAATTTTTTGATCTAACTTCAACCATACCGCGAAAATGCATTGTATATTAGCCCCATCAATTATTTTTATTTTTTATATTTCTGCGGTCTTTAACGGAGGATCGGCGATGTCAACGGGTGCTGAATATGTGAGGAGCGCCGCTGCAGTGCCGGCTGGCATCGCGACGCGGGAACCTGTCATCGAGACGCGTGGGCTGCGCAAGGAATTCGATGGGTTCGTCGCTGTGGCCGGCGTGGATCTACGTTTTGCCGGAACGGGCGTGTTCGGCATCATTGGTCCCAACGGCGCCGGCAAGACCACTTTTTTCAATCTGCTGAGCAGCTTCCTGAAACCGTCCGCCGGGAAAGTGCTGTTTCACGATCAGGACATCTCGCGGCTCAATCCCCAGGCCGTGTCACGGCTGGGGATCGTGCGCAGTTTCCAGATCAGCAGCATCTTCAGCCACATGACCGTCGCGGAAAATCTTCTCCTGCCCATGCAGCGCCGCGCGACGAGCGGATGTGAATTCTGGCGCCGCAGCCATGGGCTCGACGTCCATCGTCAGGAAATCCACGACATCATGGATCAGGTCGGCATCGCGTCCTCCTGGCGCGACCAGCAGGCATCAGCCCTGCCCTATGGTCTCAAGCGTTCACTGGAACTCGGCATCAGCCTCGCGACGCGGCCGCAGGTCCTCCTGCTCGACGAGCCGACCGCGGGTATGTCGTCACAGGATATTGGCCGGATCATAGAATTGATCCGATCCATTGCCGAGGACCGCATGGTCATCATGGTCGAACATAATCTGCGGGTCGTGTCCGACCTCGCGCGGCAGATTATCGTGCTGCAACAAGGCCGCGTTCTGACGGTCGGTTCTTATGACGAGGTGCATTCCGATCCCCGCGTGATCGAAGCGTATCTCGGCGGCAAACGCGGTATTGGAGGACACGGACATGCTTGAAGTACGCAACCTGCAGGCATCGTATGGCGAGACGCAAGTGCTTCACGGTATCGACTTCGACGTCCAGCCAGGGGAAGTGGTCACGCTGATAGGCCGTAACGGCGTGGGTAAGACCACGACGTTGAAAGCGATTATTGGCGACATGCGGCGGCGCAGCGGAACAGTGCGATACAAAGGCGTGGACGTGCTGCCGCTTGGCCCCGAACGCACCGCGCGCTCGGGCATTGGGTATGTTGCCGAGGACCGCGGCATCTTTGCGACGCTGAGCGTGCAGGAAAATCTCGTCATCTCGCCCGTGCGCGGTCCCGCTGCATGGCCGCTTGAGCGCATCTTCGAATTGTTCCCGGTGCTGCGCGAACGCAGCCATCAAAAAGCATCCACCTTGTCAGGCGGAGAGCAACAGATGCTCGCCATTGCCCGCCCGTTGCATATGGGTTCGCAACTCATCCTTCTCGACGAACCAACTGAGGGCCTGGCGCCCGTCATTGTCGATCGGATCGGGGACGTCATCCTGCAACTCAAGGCCGATGGCCGCACTATCCTGCTGGTGGAGCAGAACCTGCGCTTCGCGATATCGGTGGCGGATCGCCACAACCTGATGGTCGACGGCAAGATCATCCAGACGCTGACGAACGACGACGTGATCGAACGCGAAGACGAATTGCTGGAGCATCTCGGCGTGTGAGGCGGGCATTGTCTGGAAACGATCAGACGAAGATGCCCGCTTGAATCGAGCGCGCGCTTAACCATGATCCGAGCGCGCGGCAACAAGAATAACGAAGCGGTGCAGGATATCAGTCCGGAAAATCTGCACCAACGGTCGTCGCTTCCCAGGTGTCGAGATCATTCTGGAGCCTGCCAAGTTTTACGCGGACCGCTTCCAGCCCGGGCTTGCCCAACACCAGATTCGACGGCGGCACGGCAGCCTCGACGGCGGCGATGATCGCCAGTGCCGCGCGTGCCGGATCGCCCGGTTGCCGGCCGCTATGCGCAGCAACCTGCGCGCGGCGCCTGCCGGCGATTGATGCGTATGCATCGATTGACCGGCTGGTCTGTTTCAATGACCGCCCGGCCCAGTCGGTTCGGAACGGTCCCGGCTCGACGGTCGTGACCTTGATACCCAACTCGGCCGTCTCGCGTGCGAGCGCTTCCCCAAGGCCCTCTAGCGCGAACTTGGTCGCGGCGTAGTAGCCGCTGCCCGGATTGCCCACCAGGCCCCCGACCGACGTGATATTGATGATATGTCCCGCGCCCTGCTCACGCATCACCGGCAACACGGCTTTGATCGCGGTGACCGCGCCAAAGAAATTGACTTCGAACATGGCGCGTACTTCGTCATCCTCGCCTTCTTCTACAGCCGACAGGTAGCCATATCCGGCATTGTTGACCAGCACGTCGATGCGGCCAAACGAAGCCTTCACTTTTA
This sequence comes from Caballeronia sp. LjRoot31, assembly GCF_964253885.1. Lineage (NCBI taxonomy): Bacteria > Pseudomonadati > Pseudomonadota > Betaproteobacteria > Burkholderiales > Burkholderiaceae > Caballeronia > Caballeronia sp. LjRoot31. The sequence goes on along the minus strand of NZ_CAXURX020000002.1, from coordinate 1,207,998 downwards.
CCACGGCCGCGGCCATGTCAGCGGGCGAAGTCACGTCGAGTTTGAGCGGCAGCGCGAGTTCAGGATGCGCACTCGCGAGGTCGGCAACGGCGCCGGGATCGCGGGCGGTCACGACGGCACGCCAGCCGCGCGCGAGCACGGCCAGTGCGATTTCGCGACCGAATCCGGTCGAGCAGCCGGTAATGAACCAGACGGGAGAAGTGGAAGAGTCAATCGGCATGGTAGTCCCTGGTTAGTGCTGACACGATGCGCGACACCGCCATTCAGCGCGCGGATCGGCCAACGGAAGATAAAATTCAAGGGTATCGCAATAAACGAAAACGCGTGAACTGCCGGCTCAAGGATCGTCGATGGCGGAGATGAAGCAACCCGGCCTGGCCGGCGAAGAATGCTCGCCGTGCGTTTCCTCAAGCGCGGTTCCTTGCACCGCATTGCACATAAGCTTATAGCCTCCAAACAACGTCGGAAACGATGCATTCATATCGACGCAAATTGCTTGCCGACGAAGTCGATGTGCGCGTACATGGCGTTGAACGCCGCCTCCGGTGCGCGCGCACGAATGGCCTCGTAGATCGCCCTGTGCTGGTCCAGACGCATCAATGCAAGGTGTCTTGCGTCGACATCAATGTGCGACGCGTCGAACGTGTTGCTCGTAATGTGCTCGCGCAATTCGGCAATGACGCTCGCGTGAAAGTGGCCCATCATCAGATTGTGCGAGGCGCCGGCCAACGCCGTGTGGAATTCGGCGTCAGCCAGTGCTTCCGCCTCCACGTCCTCGTTGCGTACTGCATGGTCCATTCTCTCAAGAATGGAGTCCAGGTTAGCCAGCTCGGCCTGCGTGGCGCGTTCAGCTGCGAACCGTGACGCCGCGCATTCGAAGACGAGCCGAAACTCGAGCGTGTCGGCACGCATTGGCGGGTTCTCGGCAATCAATTGAAGCCACGGTGCGCTGAGCCCGGCCGGCGGGCGACTGCTCACATGCAGGCCGCTTCCGCGACGTGTTTCAAGCAAGCCACGCGCAACCAGACGCTGAATCGCTTCACGCACTGTCGTGCGTGAAGCCGCCAGAGACGCAGCGAGTTCCCGCTCGGACGGAAGCCGTGTTTCCTTTCGCCACGATGCATCAAGAATCTTGCCTTCCAGATCCGCGATGACCCGCGCCAATGTTTTGCGGCCTGAGTTGCTGGATACCATACCCGTCACTCTCCTCCTTTGCGTTCGACCGGTTTTTATCAATTCTTTCATATCGGTCAGCATTGCTTATGACCCTCCGAGAAAAATCCAGGAACAATGACCCTGAAATTTCCCCGAAGGGCTATGGTAAACCTTGGCTCCATATAAAATTATATTATATAAAATGTATTGACGCGACATGCCCCCGACATACATGAGGCGATAACGCGCAGCAACGCGGTCAATGCCACAGCAGTGATGACTTCCAGGGCACGCGCTCTTCGGAAGAGATTCTCAGCTTGACCGCTTCATCAAGTGACACATAAAATACATTTTATATTTATAAGCAATACGATGGGTCCATGAGACCTATCCGGACTGAGGCAGGATCGCTCGCGCCGACTCCAGCCCTGGCCGAACTTCCCGTTCTTGAGCATCGCGCCTGTCGCCTCCTGTTCCTGTCCTCACAGGCCGCCAGATTCGCTGCAAGACCGGCCACACATCGCCTCCAAGGGGGCGCTCCTATCCGACATTCGACGGAGAAACAGGCATGAATCCAATGCAGGACCTTAGTAATCGTGTTGCCGTTGTCGGAGTTGGCAATACGCGGTACGGTGACTTCCCCGATGTCAGCGACTACGCGCTCGGCGTGCAAGCGTTCAAGCTCGCTCTGAACGATTGCGGGCTGGAGAAGAACGCGGTGGACGGGCTGCTCTGTTGCCGCGTGCCCTTTTACGCGCACATGGGCGAGATACTCGGCCTCAATCCCCGCTGGACGATGACGTTGCCGGGTCACGGCCGCATGTCCGGCATGGCGATAACCGAGGCAATGCTCGCGCTCGAAACGGGCGCGGCCAACTATGTCGCGCTTATTTATACGAACATCGGTCGATCGCGACGCATGAATTACGGTGGCGACGAATTCGCCACTTTCTGGGACCCATGGGGACTCACCTCTCCGGGCGCATCGCATGGGCTGATGTTCCGTATGCACATGGAGCGCTACGGCACGACCACCCGTCAGCTTGGCGAGGTGTCGGTCGCGTTTCGCAACAACGCAATCCTCAATCCTGACGCAGTGATGCGAAAGCCCATCACCCTCGACGATCACGCCGCGGCGCGCCGGATCGTCGAACCGCTTGGTTTGCTCGACTACTGCCTCGTCAACGACGGCGCAGTCTGCATGATCCTCACAACGCGCGAGCGTGCCGCCGACCTCAATAAGCCACCTGTGCTGATTTCCGGCGTGGGCGCGCGCGACGCATTCGAACGCAGTGCGATCGGCAACTTCGATCAGGAGTTCTGGTACGACGAGGTGCGCGAGGCCGGCACGAACGCGTATCAGATGGCTGGCGTGACACACGACGACATCGACGCACTCATGTGCTACGACAACTTCACCCCCACGGTCCTTTTCAGTCTCGAAGGGCTGGGCTTTTGCGAGCGGGGCGAAGCAGGCGCGTTCGTGGAGAACGGTGCGCTCGGACTCAATGGCCGCCTGCCGACCAATACCGACGGCGGGCATCTGTCCAACTCCTACATGCAGGGCTGGGCGCTCAATGTCGAAGCTGTCCGTCAATTGCGCGGAGAATGCGGCGCGCGTCAGGTAGCGGATTGCGAAGTCGTCCAGTACGTTGCCGCCACGCCGTGCACGCGCTCCATCATCTACACGAAGGGATAATCATGCTGACTTCCTATGACAAGCCATTGCCTGTTATCGATGAGGATTCCAAAGGCTATTGGGAACATGCGCGTGCGCATCGGTTATCGGTACAGGTATGCAAGGCCTGCGGTCATCGCCACTTTCCGCCAACGCCGGTGTGCCCCGCTTGCCTCTCAGATACGCAAAGCTGGGAGCCCGTCAGCGGACTCGGCACGCTGGTGTCGTGGGTGACGTTCCACCGCGCTTACTGGACTGCGTTCCGTGACGACTTGCCGTATCACGTCTGTCTCGTGCAGCTTGAGGACGGCCCGCTGGTCGTTGGAAATTTTGTAGGCGCCATTCCCGAAAACGCCGCAATGGGCATGCCGATGAAAGTGCAATTCGACGATGTCACGCCGGATATCCCGCTTGCGAAGTTCGTGCCGGCATAGGCAGCAGCTTGGCGAGCGCACGCGGCATGTTGCCGAGCGCTCGCAGCATTCAGAATGTGACGGGCCGCCTTGTCGTTCACCCTGCGAACGCGCGACCCGTTATCGCTCAGTATGAGCGCGGCAAGCCCAGCACATGCTCGCCAAGATACGCCAGGATAAGATTGGTCGAGATTGGCGCGGTCTGGTAAATACGCACTTCGCGCCACTTGCGCTCTATGTCGTACTCCTGCGCGAAACCAAACCCGCCATGCGTTTGCAAGGCCGTGTCCGCTGCGTGCCACGTGGCTTCCGACGCCAGCAGCTTAGCCATGTTTGCCTCCGCGCCGCAGGGCCGGCCGCTCTGGAACAACGCAGCGGCCTTGCGTGCCATGAGATCGGCAGCTTCGAGTTCCATATAAGCGCGTGCAAGCGGAAACTGAACGCCTTGATTCTGTCCGATCGCGCGGCCGAAAACCTCTCGCTCGTTGGCATAGTCGACCGCTTTCTTCAGGAGCCAGCGGCCGTCGCCAATGCACTCCTGCGCAACCAGGATGCGCTCTGCATTCATGCCGTCCAGAATGTACCGGAACCCCTTGCCCTCCTCGCCCACCAGATTGGCGACCGGCACCTCCAGGTTTTCGATGAACACTTCCGTTGTGTTGTGATTGATCATCGTAGCGATAGGACGGATTTCGATGCCATTGCCTTTAGCCGTTCTCAGGTCCACCAGCAAGGTTGAAAGGCCGTCGGTTTTCTTGCGGCATTCTTCGAGCGGCGTAGTACGCACGAGCAGCAGCATCAGGTCTGAATGCAGGGCCCGCGACGTCCACACCTTCTGTCCATTGACGACATAGACATCGCCCTTGCGTACCGCGCGCGTCTTGAGCTGCGTCGTATCCGATCCGCTCGTGGGCTCGGTGACACCAAACGCCTGCAGCCGCAGCGCGCCCGATGCGATGTCCGGAAGATAGCGCCGTTTTTGTTCCTCACTGCCATGACGAAGCAGCGTTCCCATGATGTACATTTGCGCATGCGCCGCACTGGCCACGCAGCCGCTCGCGTTGATCTCCTCCAGAATCACCGCTGCCGCGCGTAGCGGCATGCCCGAGCCGCCATATTCCTCCGGAATGAGCGCACCAAGAAAACCGGCTTCGTTCAACGCGCGGACAAATTCGGTCGGGTATGCGCTCTCATTGTCCAGCTTGCGCCAGTAGTCGCCCGGATAGTCTCGGCAAATGCGGCGCACCGCGTCGCGCAGTTCACTGTAGTCCTGGCTTTCCAATGAAACCATGAATGGATCATCGGACTCTTGCGGGGTTGCTGTCTTCATGGATAGTGTCTTGAATGAAGTGGATGATGTGGATTGCAGGCTAGACGCGCAGGCCGATCACCCCGGTTCGTGCAATGACCCGGAAAATATGCCCAGGCCGCGTACGGAAGGCAGATCGTCCAGCGCCCACAATTGCCCGAACAGACTTTCCGCCGATGTTTGCCCGAGCGCACGGACCGCACAATCGATGAACTTCTCACGCAGTTCATCGCGTGTCATGCGCCGCTGCCAACTGCCTTTGGGCCGCTCGACCGCTCGCGAATGCAACTCGCGTCCCGACTTCAGAACCACGCTCACCTGATCGGTCGGCGCAAAGGGCTGGTCCCAGTCCTGCACGCGTTGCGTTGTTGTTGTGCATCGAACGCGCGTCATCAGTCGGCGCACGTCCTCGCGTTGCACGAATGCATCGGTCAGTTCCTCCAGGCCGACGCGACGCGAGATCAATGCCGCAGCCATCGCGAACTGCATGCTGAACTTGGCTTCGAGGCCCGTTCGCGGCGCGTGGTTTCGCAGCATCAGCATTTGCGTGTCGCCGGTGTGGACATGCACTTCTTCCACGTCGTCGGGCTCGATCGCCTGCGACCCGGCAAGTTCAAGCATGGCGTCGATGGACCGGTGCGTGGCATAGCAAATCGGATAACGCTTGATATGCACGCCGCTTTCCGGAAGCCGCCAGCGCGAGCCAAGTTCGAAGTCGCGGGTATCAATGTCGGGCGTACCTGAAGGCGAGTGAGCACGCATGAAGCCCGCTCGATGTTCGAGGGCGTCGAGCGAACCGGTGTAACCGGCCTTCGCCAGGCCGGCTGCCAGCACACCGGATTGTGCAGCCCGGCCTACCTGCAAGGATTTCGTCATCGAACCAAAGTTCGCGACCGTACCTGCCGCCATGGATGCACTGATAGCAATGGCATGCGTGGTCTTTTCAGCGTCGAGCCGAAGCAGGTTCGACACTGCCGCGGCGCATGCCAAGGTTCCATAGACCGCTGTCGGATGGAAGCCGGCCTCGTGCAGCGCGCCGGGTTCCAGCGCATCGAGCAGCGCCCAGGTCTCATAGCCCGCGACGTACGCCGTCAGGAGGTCACGGCCGCTACTGCCAAGCGCCCAGCCTTGCGCGAGGATCGCGGGTGTCAGCACGACGCTCGGATGACCCGACAACGCGACGTCGTCGTAGTCGAGCACGTGCGCGCAGACGCCGTTTGCAAGCGCCGCGTCGGCGACGGACAAGCGCCGCCCGCCTGGAATTTGCGGCGCGGCGTCGGGACCCTTGAGTTCCGCAAGCATGCCGGCGACAATCGCGGGCGCAGTCTCGCCCGCGCCCGCGAGCATCACGCCCACGCAATCGGTTATTCCAATTCGCGCACCATCTATAGCCGCGTCGGGAATATCTTCACGACGTACGGCGGCGGCAAACGCGCCGACTTGTCTGGTCAAACCGTCCATATCTCTCTCCTGGGTACAGGCCACATCCACTTCACGTGGCCCCGATCCGATAAAACCCGGCCGCGGTATCGTGGAAGAGCGCTGCCCTTTCGGCGTCCGGGGCACCTGCGGTGATACGTTTGTAAGCATTCCATAGGATGCTGTAACTGAAGCAGCCTTTGTCGACGGGAAAGTTACTCTCGAACATGCAGCGCGTCGCACCGAAAGCATCAATGCACGTTTCCACGTAAGGCCGGATCGCGTTCGCGAGCGTCTGCGAATCGGGCGGCAATGGCTGCTCCTGAAAATCGAAACCGAAGAGCGGCATGCCGAAACCGCCGAGCTTCATGCTGACATTGTGATAACGCGAGAGCGCTGTGACGCCGGTGCGCCATGCATCGAAGACTTCGTCGCGATGCCCGCGATAAGGACCTAGCGCGAGCGGGCCGCCAACATGATTCAGTACGATGCGCGTGTCCGGAAATGCCGCAGCGAGCGCGCACAACTCGTCGATCTGCGTATGAACCAGCCATGCATCGAAACTCAGGCCAAGCGGAGCGAGATGCCTGAAACCTTCTCTGAAACGCCGATCCGTCAACAGCCCTTGCGGCGGTGTAGCCGCGGATGCGCGCACGCTCGGATCGGCGTGCCACACGGCAATATTGCGAATGCCACGCACGCGGGCATCGGAAACATCGAGCATCCGTTCGAGGACCGGACGCGCCTTGTCGCCAAGCAACAGGTCCGCATTGGCGACGACTGCTGCAACCACTTTTGTACGGGCGCCCGCGGCCTGCGCCCGGCGCGCTTCATCGCAAGCGAAACGCACCTCGCCCACGGCCTCGAATCCGGCGGGCGCGTTCGTGTCGTAATGGGTCTTGCACTCGATGAACACCGTCGCGCGGATATCATGCCCGCCGCTGATGTCGTCGAGCAGGTCAGCCACCCGATACACCTTGTCAGGCAGTTCCCAAAGATGATGATGCGCGTCGATGATCGGCAGCGCCGGCTCCAGCGCGGGCTCAGAGCGCAGCGCAAGCCACTCGGGCCGGATACGAACGTGCGGAGGTGCCACGGGCTCGACTGGCGTGTTAGAAACGGCTTCAGGTTCGTTCATCTCAACTCCCGGCGGGCCGCGGTGCGTTCGCGGCCGTGACAGCGGTTCTTGCTGGACCAATAGGCGAACGTGTAAGGAACCACGACGACAACGCGCCAATCACGAGCAGCACACCGGCCGTCACGAACGCGGCGGCGAAATGTCCGGTCGCCTGCACGACGTAGCCCGTCACGATAGGCGCAAGAAAGCCCAGCACGTTACCGCCGATCAGCAGCATTGCCGTGCCGCGCCCGACATCCGACTTCGACGGCAACAGGTCTCCCAGCAACGCGATATTGAGGGCGTTACCGGTTGCAACGCCACCGAGCGCAAGCGTGATCAGCCCGACGATGACCCACACGCTCGATATCCAGGGCACGAACAGGATGGACGCACCGCCGATCATCACCACGCCGATCAGCGTACGGCGGCGTCCTGCTTCCACCGCTTGCTCGGTCAGCATCCGGTCGCTCAGCACGCCAAGCGCGATCGACACGACGATCGCGCCAAGATAGGGCAGCGCCATGACGGTGCCGCTTGCGAGCATCGTCATTCCGCGTTCGGTTTGCAGATAGTTGGGCAGCCACGTGAGGAACAAGTACTGCGTGTAAGAGTTGCAGCCTTGCGTGATCATCAGGCCGATCATGGTTTTGCTGCGTATCAGGCCGGCCAGTCCGACCGGCGGCGCTGTATTGCCACGCACCTGCCGGCCGGTTTCCCGATCACGTTCGATAATGCGGCGCTCCGCTTCCGGCAACCATTTAGCCTTCTCTGGCGTCCGGAAAAACACGAGCCAGAACGCGAGCCAGACAAATCCGACAAGGCCGCAAATCACGAAGGACCAGCGCCAGCCCGCTACCGACGCGAGCCACGACAACCCGACGGCGCCCAACGCAGGACCGAAGTACGCACCCGAATTGAAGATGGTCATGGCGGTTGCCCGCTCGCTGTTCGGCACCCATTCCCGGATGATCCGTCCCGCCGCGGGATAACAACTGGACTCGCCCACACCCATGACGATACGTGCCGCGATCACCGCGCCCACCGACATTGCCGCGCCCGTCAGCACCGTAGCCGCCGACCACACCGCCATGCTGACGGCCGCGACCGATCGCGAGCCGTAGCGGTCCACCATCAAGCCGACCGGAATGAGAAAGAGCGTATAGCCCCACAGAAACGATGAAAACAGGTAACCGAGCTGGACCTTCGTGATGGCCAGATCGGCTGATATCCTGCCGGCGGAAATAGATAGAGCGACTCGGTCCAGGTAGTTGATGGTCGCGAGCGCGAACAACATCAAGAATACCCAGTAGCGGGATTTCCAGGTCACTTTTATCTCCGTTGCGACGCGGCATGCGGATCTTCGAATCTGCGAAGCGCGCATGCGCCTCACTGCCGGCCGGTTTATATTGGAGTTATAATATAATTTATATTTTATTAAGCGACAACCAAAAACCGCGCCGTTTCAGGGTTTGCCCTGAGCCGCGGCCCCGGGTCACAGCAAAAGACCGGGCACGCTCTTCATCGTCACGCCTACATCTGCGCGCCGATCATCCATGGAACGAATTCCTCGTTGCCGACGCCCAGCGCCTCGCTCTTGCTCTGCGCACCTGAAGCGATTTCGATGATCGAGCGAAAGATTTCCTCGCCCTTCTCGCGCACGCTGACCGAGCCATCCATGATGTCACCGCAATTGATGTCCATGTCGTCGCGCATGCGGTTGTACATGAGCGTATTGGTCGCGAGCTTGATCGATGGTGCGGGTTTGGCGCCGAAGCATGAACCACGGCCTGTGGTGAATACAACGAGGTTGGCGCCGCTCGCAATCTGTCCGGTCGCGCCCATCGGATCGTATCCAGGCGCGTCCATGAACACGAGGCCATGAGTATCGATTGGCTCCGCATAACGGTAGACGCCCATCAGCGGCGTTGAGCCGCTTTTAGCGACTGCGCCCAGCGACTTCTCGAGGATCGTTGTCAGGCCGCCGGCCTTGTTGCCCGGAGTCGGATTGTTGTCGATGCTGCCCTTCTCGCGCTCCGCATAGGATTCCCACCAGCGAATGCGCTCGACGATCTTCTCCCCCACTTCACGCGAGACCGCACGGCGCGTCAGCAAATGCTCCGCGCCATAGATCTCGGGCGTCTCCGAAAGAATGGCGGTACCGCCGTGCTGGACCAGCAAGTCGACTGCCGCGCCAAGCGCCGGATTGGCCGTGATTCCCGAGTAGCCATCCGAACCGCCGCATTGCAAGGCGATGTTCAGGTGCGAGATCGGCAAGGGTTCACGCACCACCTGGTTCGCCAGAGGCAGCATTGTTTCTATCGCCTTGATCGCGGCATCGACGGTCTTTTGCGTACCGCCCAGTTCCTGCATGACGAGCGGCACCATCGTGGGACCGGGCGCAATGCCGCCGGTCATGAAGATCGCGCCCATCTGATTGGCCTCGCAACCCAGGCCGATGACAAGCACGCCCGCGAAGTTGGCGTGTTTGACAAATCCGCCGATCGTGCGCCGCAATTGCTGGATGCCTTCGCCGTTGTGATCGATACAGCAGCCGAAGCTATGCGTGACAGGGACGACGCCATCCACGTTCGGATAAGCGTCGAGCCGGCCCGGCGCGGAGAAATGTTGCGCGACCATCTTGCTGACGGTAGCCGAGCAATTGACCGTGCTGACCACGCCGATATAGTTGCGCGTCGCCACGCGGCCATCCGCGCGGCGAATGCCCTGGAACGTGAGCGTCTCGCGTGCCTGGTCGACGGGTTTCATGTCTTCGCCGAAGGCATAATCTCGCTCGAAATCGCCCATCGATACATTATGGGTATGGACATGGTCTCCCCGTTCGATGCGGCATGACGCGCGTCCGATCGTCTGTCCGTAGCGGCGCACGAGTGCACCCGCCTCGACGTCGCGCAACGCGATCTTGTGCGCCGCCGGAACCTCGGCGCGCACGACGAGTCCATCCAGTTCGTCCAGCACGGTGCCGGCCGGCAGGGTATTGCGGGCAATCGCAACATTGTCGTCTTCATGCAGCCGGATAATCTGCGAAAGCGTGTCCATCGTGTTCTCCAATGCGGGGATATATCTGCTTGAGAAGCGCTGCGCGATGCATGCGCTGCTGCCCGCCATCATGAGTAACGCGTGGGACCCGGACAAATTGGTCCGACCAAGTTCCGGACGGTTTTTATCGGCTATACACTACGAATCAAGGATCAAAAGCATCCGCGACGCAGCGCTCTTGCGGCGGGCTTCATGCAACCGGAAAGGGGATGAGTGTCAGGGTGCGGAGACCGGACCAGTGCGGGGAACCTGAGAGATTGCGCGTGGATTGCCCACGCGCAGCGACGTTGCAACGAATGAGCCGCAACGCATGAGTTATAAAAATGAGCACGGGCTTGCCGGCAGACTAACCGTCGTTGCCGGGTTCTTTTATAACGTACCGTTTTGGCGTTACGGGTGTTTTGTGGACATCACGTTGTCGGAGACACGGTTCCAACCGCTTTCAATATGATTGATCATCGCGGCAAGCGCCACTTTCTTATCACCCGACTCGAGCGCGCGAATGATTTCGCCGTGTTCCTGCAAGAGTTGCTTGAAGCGTACCGCCTGGTCGTCGTGGAAATTGAACGGATATTTCGCCCACAACACACGCACGAACTGCAGGGTTTGCGGACAATCCGCAATTTCGTAAAGTCGAAAATGGAAACGCACGTTGGCCGCGCGCACCGGGTATACCTCACGCGCCTTCACGAGCGCCGTCAGTTCTCGATGCAGCGTCCGAATCTCCGCGATCTCCTCCTTGGTGATCCGCGCAAGCGCCTTTTCCGTCAGGCTGCGCTCGAGCATGACACGCAACTCGAAAATCTCGCGAGCACGTTCCGGCTCGATCTCGGGAACCGAAAGCCCTTTATGAGGGACGCTCACCACAAACCCTTCCATCTCGAGCACCTTCAGCGCTTCGCGCACCGGCGTGATCGAGACGCCGAGTTCGGCGGCAATATCAGCCTGCTTCAGCTTGTCACCGCGCTTGTATTCGCCCGAGATGATACGTTCGCGCAATCGTTCGGCAACCTGATCGAGTTTCGTCCAAAAAGTCATATGCATTCCAAGGGTTTCCAGTGCACGTCCCGCAAGGGTCAATAAGACCTGGGCGCCGGAGCGCCGTGACGGGGGCGGTAAATCATGTCGACCGGGCCAGTGCCCGATTCCCGGCATTGTACGAGGCCGCACCCATCGATGATGACCGTTTGTTATCAGGGGCGACCCCGGCGAGGGTGCCTGCTGTAGTTCGCATCGAGCGCGCCTATGCGGTCGCACCGGCATACTCGGCGGGGGTCATGAGAAAAAGCGGGAACGCGCGCTGCCCGTCAACAGGAAAGCGGCAACGCGCCTCGCTCCGCAAACACTGAACCGGCCGCATATTTTATACATATAAAATAAATTATCCTATTGCCGGAAGCAATGCGGGATTTTACCCGAGCAGTCCAGGCCCCTCCCGGACACACAATTGCTGAAGCCCGAAATAGCGATTACGCACGCGGCGCACGCTTTTTTCGGGCTTTCCGGACCGCTTCGCGTGATTGCTTCATGCGTGAATATCGACAATATTCTGCTAAGCAATCGCCGGACATCAAGTCGATACCGGTTCGCTTGCGTCGATCGTAAACCGCGGAAGAACGAGTTCATCCGCCATCGTCACGTACGTCAAACGCACGGCCTTGCCGATCCAGTCTCCCTCGGGCAGCGGCGGTTCCAGATTGGAAATCATCACGGGCCCTTCCTCCAGCCTGACCGCGATAACGTTATAAGGCGCCGGATACGCGCCAAGATAGCTTTTGTGAAAGATCACCCACGAGATGATGCTTGCGCGCCCGGACAAAACGCGCCATTCAAGCTTCGACGACAAGCAGTGCACGCACACCGGCGCAGGCGGATATTGAAACCCTCCACACTCGGCGCAGCACTGCAGTTTCATCGCCCGTTCACGAATGCTTTCCCACATCGGCCGGTCGTAGAGGCCCATCACGGGCTGCGGCGTACGCGCCGCTTCAGATGTTGCCTGGCTCATCGCGTTTTCCCTATCGGCTATAAATGATCGACACCGCTTTGCCGGCAACGTCTGAGGTGTAATGCGCGTGCCGGCAGTCGGGCACCTGCCGCTCGCCGCATTCGCCGCGCAACTGGCGCACGCATTCAATCTGATGCGCCCATCCCTGCATGTAGGTTTCGGACAGATGGCCGCCGCTCGTATTGGTTGGCAATTTTCCGCCCGGGCCAATGCCGTCTTCGCGCAGGAAACGCCCCGCGTCGCCGACATCGCAATAGCCGTAGCCTTCGAGCGCGAGCGGGACGTGTACCGAGAAGCTGTCGTACACCTGGAACAGGTCCATGTCGCGCGGTCCGAAGCCGGCCATGTCGTACGCCTGACGCGCGCAATCCTGCTGTGCGGACAGATAAAAATCGGTCAGCCTGGGCTCGAGGCTCGTTGCCCCGCGATTCAGGTCGCGCCGCCCCAGCGCTTCGATATACACCGGCGGCTTGCGCAGCTTTTTCGCCCGCTCGGCGGTGGTGACGATCAACGCCACTCCACCGTCGTTGATCATGCAGTAATCGTAAAGCCGCAACGGTTCGCAGATGTATTTCGCTTGCGCGTAGTCGTCAAGCGTAATGCGCTTGCGCATGACCGCGTTCGGGTTCATCGAGGACCATGCACGCTGCGCAACGGCAACTTGTCCCAGGTCCAGCGGATCGAAGCCGCGCTCATGGCAGTACGCGCGAAACGTAAGCGCGTAGAGCGCGCCTTGCGATGTCAGGCCCCACGGTGAGTGATACACGTAGGACAAGAACGCGTCGCCGCCCATCGCCTGCGGTCCGCCGTACTGGATTTCAGCGGAGCGCTGATCGTTTCCATAAACCAGCGCAATGGTCTCGGCAAGCCCGGCTTCGATCGCCGTGACGGCCTGCGCCACAGAAAGAACCGCGTCGGCCTGGTCGCCCCAGCGCGGGTTGATGCCGAGCACTTCTGACATGCGCTCGTAGGCCGTGGTCGGACCGACAATCAAGCCGTCGATATCGGCGCGCGTCAGCCCCACGTCCGCCAACGCCTCGCGCAATGCGAGCGCGCCGTAGCCGTAGCTGTCGGTAGGCTTTTCGCCGGCGCGAACCCGCTTCCAGTCGCCGGTCCAATCGGTATGACCCACGCCGACGACGGCCGCCGCCCGGCGCAAACTCGAGCTGGGCCGTTTGAATTCCTTCTCGCTCATGACAACGCTCCAAGTTCATTCAGCGCGTCGATGCGCTCGCTGGACAGGCCAAGCAAGCCGCCCAGCACTGCGTTCGTGTGCTCGCCAAAGAGCGGCGGCCGCTCAAGCTGAACGCGCTCCCCGTCGATGGTGAACGGCAATGAACTCAGCAGCACCGGACCGACTTCGGGGTGATCGACATGCTGCCAATAGTGCCGATACGCCAACTGTGGATCGTTTTCGATCAGTTCCCGCGACGATGACACGCGCGCCACCGCGATACCGTGAGGACGCAACGCAGCAATGATGTCGTCCACGTCGCGTTCCCGCGCCCAACCCGCAACCGCATCTTCCACGCGTGCCAGCGCTGCAAGCCGGCCGGCGGCGTGGGACAGGGTTGCATCGGCGGCGAGATCCGGGCGGCCGATCGCGTCCGTGAGCGCGCGCCATTGGGTATCGTCCGTGACCGCGATCGCGATCCATGCGTCGTCACCACGCGCCCGGAAGATGTTGTGAGGTGCGTCATTGCGGCTGCGATTGCCGATCTGCGGCGGCTCGATCCCGGTCGCGGCCGCCTCGACAATCGAGGGTCCGACAAAGTTCGTGGTGGATTCGACCTGAGATAAATCGATCTTCATGCCGCGCCCCGTCTTGCGCCGATGCGCGAGCGCAGCCAGCACGGCAAACGCCGCGTGGTACGGGTTCGCTGCATGGTCGGGATAATGCGTGCCGGGGCCGACCGGGTCACCTGGACCATACGCGGTCTGCCACATGATGCTCGTCACCGCGCTGATCGTCATGCCAACGCCGAGCAGGTCCGCACGCGGGCCGTCCTGGCCGTACATCGGCATGGATAGATAGATGATGTCGGGCTTGATCTCGCACAGCGCTTCGTAGCCAAAGCCAAGGCGATCCATCGCGCCCGGTCCGAAGTTATTGCAGACGACGTCGGAGTGGGCAACCAGATCGCGCACGATTTGCCGCGCCTCCTCCGTCTTGAGATTCAGCGAGACGCTGTGCTTGCCTGTATTGCGCGACGCGAAGTAACCGCTGCGGTTAGTGCCGACCACGCCGTCCTTGAAAGGCCCGGCAGTGCGCACCGAGTCGGGCCGCGTCATGCTTTCGATCTTCAGCACCTCGGCGCCGAAATCCGAAAATACCTTGGTGCCGAAAGGACCGGCACCGGCCCATGTCAGGTCTGTGAAACGGATGCCCTTGAGAAAATTGGGTCGCATGAAAGGTTCCTAGGATCGAGCGGAGGGCTGGTCGAGAGGCGCCGCCGGACTGACCGACCATACCGGTTCAGACAGCCGGTAGGGGGCGCCGGGAAAGCGCGCGGTCGCGTTCGAGTTGGCGTCCAGCGCAGTGGCGTTCAACTCAGTGGCGTTCAAATGGCTCAACGCAACCGACTCGAAAAATTGCCTGTGCCGCAACTGCGGGTCTTCCAGCACGTCGAGAACGGTGCTGACCGGCCCCAGCACGATCTTGCGTTTGAGCGCCTCCTGCGTCAGTTCCTGCTTGGTGTACTGCCGCGTGAACGACTCAAGCGTCTCCCGCAAGATGTGTTTTGCTTCCTTGGTCAGGCGCCACACACGATCACCCCAGCGCGCTTCGGACAATGCCTCGCCAGCTGGATGTCCGGTCTCGCAGATCCAGGCGACCAACGCATTCCACGACACGCCCAGCGATCGGGGCGCGGCGAGAAAGATCAGGCCGTCCTTGCAGGCAAACATGTCTTCGCTCGCGTCGCGGGTACCCTCTCCGCCACGCATCGATATCTTCTTCTCGAAGTCCCACATCTGGATGGAATTCTGCAGCGAGTGCGCAATACATTCCTGCGCTGAGACATCGACGACATGGCCGCGCCCCGTCGCATTCGCGTCATACAGCGCGAGCGACGTGGCCACAGCAGCATAGACGCCGCTGATCATGGTCGCCTGGGAACCGGGCAGGCGCAGCGGCGCATCGTCGAGCCGTCCTGACAGCCACGCAATGCCGCCCGCCGCTTGCAGCGTCAGATCGGTCGCCGCAGCATCCGCCCACGGGCCGGTGCGCCCGAAAGGCGACACCGATGTCACGACAACAGACGGCGAGAGCGACCTGATCCAGTCAAGCTCGTCATATAGCGGGCCACCGCGCTCCAGCAGGATCACTTGCGCGGACTTCGCCAGCGCGGCGAACGCCGCGCGTCCGTCCGCCGATTGCAGGTCGAGCGTGCGGCTCTCTTTCCCGGCATTCAGGAACTCGAACTCGTAGACCGCCGGCTCGCGCGTGGCCGGGTCGCTGCTGCTGACCGAGCGCCGGTCAGGCAATCCGCCGGGCGGCTCCAAACGCGTCACTGACGCTCCGAGGTCTGCAAACAGACGCCCGACATAGCGTCCCAGGTCGTACGTCATGTCGAGAATCCGTACGTTGTCGAACGGCCTTTCCATCCTCCCTCCTCGTTGCTATTTGTTTTCAATGAAAAGAATATAATTTATATTTTACCTGCGCACAAGAGGTGGATTGGCGAGGTGCCAGATAGCCTGTTCAGCGTTGACGACCTGGACGAATACAATGCATTATATAATCTATATTCAATATAAATTCTCTAAAACTGCCCCCTACTGACCCGCCGGATGCCAGCCAGGCGCGGCCGGCCAGCTCACACGACATGGAGAGACACATGCACCGTAACTACATTGATGGCCGTTTCATCGACCCGGACAACAGCGAACGTATCGCGGTCCTCAACCCCGCCACCGGCGCCGTCATTTCGGAAATACCGAACTCGCCCGCAGCGGTCGTCGACCAGGCGATAGAAGCCGCGAAGCGCGCCCAGAGCGGTTGGGCACGCCTTCCGGCAATCGAACGAGCCGGGCATCTGCGGCGTATCGCCGGCAAGATCCGTGACAATGCCGAGGCAATTGCCCGCGTGATTTCGCAGGAGCAAGGGAAGATTCTTTCACTCGCCCGCACCGAGGCCACGTTCACGGCGGACTACCTCGACTACATGGCGGAATGGGCGCGCCGACTGGAAGGCGAAGTCATTACCAGCGACCGCGCCGACGAAAACATCTTCCTGTTCCGCCAGCCTATTGGGGTGATCGGAGGGATCCTGCCGTGGAACTTCCCGTTCTTCCTGATTGCCCGCAAGATGGCGCCGGCGCTTGTCACCGGCAACACTATCGTGATCAAGCCGAGCGAGGAGACACCGAACAACGCTGCGTTATTCACCGAACTGCTTGCGCAAACCGACCTGCCCAAAGGCGTGTTCAATCTTGTCTATGGCAACGGCGCGCAAGCTGGCAGCGCGCTGGCCGGTCATCGCGACATTGGCATGATCAGCTTCACCGGCAGCGTGGAAACCGGCTCGCGCATCATGGCCGCTGCGGCGAAGAACATCACCAAGGTCAATCTGGAACTCGGCGGCAAGGCGCCGGCGATCGTGATGGATGACGCCGATCTGGATCTGGCCGTCAACGCCATCAAGGATTCACGCATCATCAACAGTGGCCAGGTCTGCAATTGCGCGGAGCGCATTTACGTGCATCGTAAGGTGGCGGATGCGTTCAGCGAGAAACTCGTGCGCGCCATGCGCGCGACTACCTTCGGCGACCCGCTTGGCTCAGCCGATGTCAACATGGGACCGCTTATCAATGTCGCCGCCGCGGAAAAGGTGCATGGACTGGTCGAGCGCGCGCTAGCAGACGGCGCCCGGCTCGCGACTGGCGGCAATCGGGTGGAACGCGAAGGTGGCCAGTATTTCGAACCTACGGTACTGCTGGACTGTCGCCAGGACATGGAGATCATGCGCCACGAGATATTCGGTCCGGTCGCGCCGGTGACGGTCTTCGATACGCTCGATCAGGCGATCGATATGGCAAATGATTCGGATTACGGATTAACGTCATCGATTTATACGCGCAATCTCGGCAACACGATGCGCGCCTGCAACGAACTCCGCTTCGGCGAAACCTACGTCAATCGCGAAAACTTCGAGGCGATGCAGGGCTTTCACGCCGGTGTGCGCCGTTCTGGAATTGGCGGTGCGGACGGCAAGCACGGGCTCTACGAGTACACCCAGACCCACGTCGTCTACATCCAGAACTCGCGCTAGGTCGCAACTGCGCTGCCATTGCGGGGTATGGCAACACCGCTCTCCCCGTGGGGTGGTGTATCCCGCTCTTGCAGCAAGCGTCGGGCAACCGGCGCTTGGCGAGGCGCGGCGAGTCTCCGCTGGTCTGGTCCTTTCAATATAAGGAAATCATGTCGCATCCCACTTCCAGCACCTCCGCTGCCCCGAGCTCGCTGATGCCCGATCAAAAGACCCTGCCCGGCATGCTGGCTGGGTTGCGCGTGATCGAAGTCGCCGATGAACTGGGCGAATACTGCGGACTCGTGTTAGCCGGCCTGGGTGCCGAAGTCATCAAGATCGAACCGCCAGAAGGCAGCCCGACGCGCAAGATCGGGCCGTTCTTCGAAGACGAGCCCGGTCCCGAACGCTCGTTGTTTTACTGGGCCTATAACCGCGGCAAGAAGTCGGTTGTCATCGATACCGCAGCCGCGGATGGACGTGAACAGTTTCTAAACCTCCTTGGGAACGCTGACATTCTGCTCGACAGCAGTTGCGGCCGCCTTGCGCGCGAGTTGCGACTCGATCAGCCGCTGACAGAACGATTTCCGGGTCTCATCGTCGCGCGCATTACGCCGTTCGGCGACAGCGGCCCATGGAAGGACTACCAGGCGTCCGACCTGATTCATCTCGCGCTTGGCGGCGTCATGATGAATTGCGGATACGATCCGGAACCGGACGGCAGCTATGCCAGGCCGCCCATTGCGCCGCAGGTGTGGCACGCGTATCACATCGCCGGCGATCAGACCGCGGTGGCGATCGTTGCAGCGCTGCTGCATCGCAAGCTAACGGGTGAAGGACAGGATCTCTCGTGTGCGATCCATCAGGCCGTTGCGATCAATACGGAACTGGACCTGATGTCGTGGGTGATGCGCCGCGCGCCGCTGATGCGCCAGACCGCGCGTCATGCGGCGGAAGCAACGAACAGCATGCTCAACATCAGCCGCACGGCCGATAACCGATGGAACATGACGTGGGGTGTATCGGCGCGCGACAAGGCCCGGCTCGTGCCGTTCCTCCAGCACTACGACCGGGCGGAAGACCTGCGCCCACCAACCCTCGATAGCGATCTTTCCGCGCGCGACACTCCCGGTTCGGCACGGCTCGACAAGGAAACCGAGCACATGCTGGAGGTGATCCAGCGCTTTGTCGCGTCGTATGACTACGCGCATCTGCCCTGGCGCGAAGCGCAGGACGCCGGGTTGCTGTGGGCGCCGGTGCGCAAGCCGCACGAGAACGCGCAGGACGAGCACTGGCTCATGCGTTCCACGTTTTCGGACGTCGAGCATCCCGAGCTGGGCCGCATCTTTCAATACCCGACCAGCAAATGGATGGGCACCGCCACGGCGTGGCAACCGGGTACCCGCGCGCCCCTGCTCGGCGAGCACAACGGCGATAAAAGTCTTGTAAGAAGTCTTGCACGTCCCGCGCAGGCCACGACAACCACAGCCCGCGTTCCCGCCCAAGCCCGTGCGCCGGCGCTCTCCACGCGCGGCAAACCGTTCCCGCTGCAAGGAGTCCGGATCTTCGACTTTTCGTGGTTCCTGGCATCGGCGGGCGGCACGCGGTTCCTGAATTCGTTGGGTGCGGAAAGCATCAAGGTCGAGTGGAAAGAGAATCCCGACACGCGGCTTGGCGCAATGGCGCCCGTCGGCGGCCGCGAGGCGCGCATGAAAGCGACCGGACCGATGCAAGCCGTCACCGATTCCGACATGGGTGGCCAGTTCAACAACAAGAACGCTGGCAAACTCGGGATGTCTCTTAACATTCGGCATCCTAAAGGACTTTCTATTGCCAAGGACCTTATCCGGATGTCGGATATTGTCGCCGAAGGATTTTCGCCGGGCGTGTTGCAGCGGCTCGGACTTGGCTACGACGTACTCAAGTCGATCCGTCCGGACATCATCTATGTGCAGCAGGCCGGCATGGGCGCGATCGGCAAGTACGGACGATTCCGCACGGTTGGGCCGGTGGCGGCGTCGTTTGTCGGCAGCACGGAAATGTCCGGCCTGCCCGATCCGGCGCCGCCAGCCGGCTGGGGATATTCATATCTCGACTGGATCGGCGCATATGGGTTCGCGCTCGCCGCGCTCGGTGCGCTTTATCACCGCGAGCAGACGGGCGAAGGACAGTGGATCGATTCATCGCAATGCGAGTCCGGCATTTTCCAGACGGCAACGGCCGTGCTCGACTGGTCCGCGAACGGCCGCGTCTGGTCGCGTTATGGCAACCGCTCGCCCTACAAGCCCGCTGCGCCGCACGGCGCGTATCGATGCGCGGGCGACGACCGGTGGCTGAGCATCGCGTGTTTCGACGATACCCAATGGCGCGCTTTCGCCGACGTCACGGAGTTGTCCGCCCTGAAGTCGGATCCGTGCTTCGCGACACTCGAGTTGCGGCTCGCGAACCAGGATGCGCTTGATGCGCTTGTCAACGCGTGGTCATCGACACAGGACGCCTACGCCGGCATGGAACGGTTGCAGCGCGCCGGCGTGCCGGCAGGCGTGTGCCAGACGGCAGGCGACCGGTGCGACAGCGACCCGCAACTGGCGTCGCTCGAATGGCTGACTGAAGTCACCGGCACGCGCATCGGCCGCTGGCCGGTCGCGGAATTCCCCGTGAAGATGAGCGCGACGCCCGCCTACAGCGGCGGCGTGATCGACCGTGGTGCGCCGTGTTATGGCGAAGACAACGAGCACATCCTCGAACAGTGGCTGGGGTTCTCGAAATCGCAGATTGAAGGATTGCGCGAAGAAGGCGTGATCTGAAGCGCTACATGCGGATACATGTCGCCGCCATGAGCTTGCCACGCGTCTTGATGCAAGGGCCGTGGCGCGGTGCGCCGCTGTCGGCTATTCATTTATCAACAGGATCGTCATGTACTTCGATTTCGCGAAACATACCCCGCATGAGCGTTACAAGCTGCTGTCGTCGACGGTCACGCCTCGCCCTATTGCCTGGGTGTCGACCATGGATGCAAACGGCCAGCCCAATGCCGCGCCGTTCTCGTTCTTCAATGTCTTCGCCGAAGATCCGGCGACGCTCGGCTTCGCCATCAACCATCGTTCCGATATCGATCGCAAAGACACTGGCGAAAACGTGCGCTTGCAAAACGAGTTCGTCGTCAATCTCGTGAGCGACGATACGGTCGAGCGCATGAACATCACCGCGATCGAATTCGGGCCGGAGGTCGATGAATTCGTCGCGGCGGGTCTGACGCCGGCGCCTTCTACGCTGATTCGCACGCCGCGGATTGCGCAAAGCAGCGTCTCGTTCGAATGCGAGTTGATGCAGATCGTTCCGCTGGGCACACGCCGCTCGCTGATCATTGGCGAAGTGCTCGCCATGCACATCAGCGATCACGCTGTGCTGGACGCCGGGCGATGTTTGATCGATACCCCGCGGCTACAGCTTGTCGGGCGCATGCATGGCCATCACTACGTGCGCACCAGCGAGATTTTCAACATGCCGACGATTCCTGTCGCCACGTGGAATTCGAAAACCGCAACCGAATGATTGCAAGCCCGCGGGCGTTCCGGCGCAACCCATCGCCCGCATTCATTTTTTATGGAGACACGTTGTGAGCCCGGAATTCGAAATCATCAACTACGCGCGTTTTCGCACGAGCCTGGTTGCGAACGCACGCATTGAAGTGCTGCATACAGGCATGCGCTGGCCGGAAGGTCCTGTTTATTTCGCCGACGGCGATTACCTGCTGTGGAGCGACATTCCAAACGATCGTATCATGCGTTGGGTGGAAGGTGCGCCGGCGACGGTTTATCGCAGCCCGTGCAATCATGCCAACGGCAATACTCGCGATCGTCAAGGACGACTGATTACCTGCGAGAGTGGCGGGCGCCGTGTGACCCGTACTGAAGTCGACGGAACGATCACCGTGCTTGCCGATCGATTCGAAGGCAAGCGGCTCAATTCACCGAATGATATTGTCGTGAAGTCCGATGACACGATCTGGTTCAGCGATCCGGACTACGGCATCCTTAGTGACTACACCGGTCATAAGGCGAAAAGTGAGATCGGGGCGAACAATGTGTATCGGCTTGATCCGCGCAACGGAGAAATGTCGATTGCAACGGGCGCGCTGGTGAAGCCGAACGGGCTTGCCTTTTCGCCCGATGAGACCATTTTGTATATCGCGGATTCAGGGGTTTCTCACGATCCGTCGGGACCGCATCATATTGTCGCGTATGACGTGATCGATGGGCACCGGCTTGGCGATCAACGTGTGTTTGCGACTATCTCGCCGGGTGTGGCGGACGGTTTTCGTGTTGATACTGAAGGTAATATCTGGACGACAGCCGGCGATGGTGTGCATTGCTATGCAGCCGATGGCGAGTTGATCGGCAAGATCCATTTGCCTGAGGTCGCGACTAACCTGACCTTCGGCGGTCCGAAGCGAAATCGGCTGTTCGTGACGACGGCTTCGTCGTTGATGGCGGTGTATGTGGGGCAGAGTGGCGCGCAGCGACCTTGATTTGGGTTTCGTTCGCACTTGGGGTTTTCTGGTGCGGGCGGGGTTTGGTCGTTGGAGGGACGGAGGCGGTTCCGGGGTTAGTCGGGGGCAGTGCCGGGGCGGTCGGTTCTGGGGTTAGTGGTCGGGGTCTATGCCGGGTTGGTGCTTTCGGCCGTGGTGGTCTGCCTGACTCGGATTTTCTCTTTATCACTATTAGCCACTGTGCGTGGCGGCACGTCATTTCTTTGTCCAAAGCGACAAAGAAACGAAGCAAAGAAAACGCTTTTAAACCACGCTACCCTAAGTGTCCACAGCGTGCAGTTTTCATTCATAGGTGCCCCAAAAGCACGGTGCTCGCCAGAGCGCCGGATGTATGAACCCCTCCTTCTCGCGAATCCTGACACGAACACGCTTCGCCCCGTACGCTCTCGGGCAAGCACAATTGCCAATGAACCCGCACGGCCTTACAGATATTTACGGCTGCGGTTTTTTGACAGGTTAGCTACTTGGTCTGTGCGAGCGTATTCATAGGCCACAGCTTCATGCGTGTTTGTGTTTACTGCTTCAGTTTTTGTGAATTGGCTGCGCATTCTGTACAGCTATTTTCGTCGGTTACGGCCTTACGCATTCTGCAGCGTTGTTTCTTGGCGGGTTGGCTACGTGGTTCGTTATGCGTACAAATTCGGTGGCTGGTTCACGCGGATAGCGCGGGGTGCCCCTTGGGCAGGTTCAATCACTGGTGGCGAAGCGTGTGGGTATCCGTGTTCGGAGAAGGAGGGGTTCACACATTCTTCGCTCTGGCGAGCACCGTGCTTTTGGGGCACCTATGAATGAAAACTGCACGCTGTGGACACTTAGGGTAGCGTGGTTTAAAAGCGTTTTCTTTGCTTCGTTTCTTTGTCGCTTTGGACAAAGAAACGACGTGCCGCCACGCACAGTGGCTAATAGTGATAAAGAGAAAATCCGACTCATGCAAGCCGCTAACGCCGAAAGCAGCAACCCGGCATTGACCCCGACCACTAACCCCAGAACCGACCACCCCGGCATAGACCCCGACCGCTACCCCCCCAATAACCAAACCCCCGAACATAGCCCCTACCCCCGCCCAATCCCCAGTGCGAACGAAACCCCGCCCTCCTACCCCTCCGAAAAACTCGCCACCATATACCGAAACGCGATCATGCCCGGATCATCCAGACCGATGGATTTTTGTGCGAACATCCGCGCCCGCCCAATTCGGTTTGGCCGCGTCCGGAAATTCTCGATGGCCGCATCCACCGCCGCACTCGCCGCTGCATGCTGCGCCTTCGGATCCGATAACCCCTCAATCGCGTCCCTCGCCGCTGCCAGCGTGTCGAGCACAGTCTTGTCGCCGAGCTTCGCACCACCACGCTGCGACATTGCATCAAGCGACGCCTGTAGCTCAGCCGGCAATGCATTCCACTCAAGCGTCGCACAACCCTCGAGCCGCTTCGCGAGCGTCATGAACGTCAAGGTCAACAGCGTCCCGAAGCTTGAACCTGATGCGCGCGCACACCCCATCGCGCAAGCCTTGAAGAGCTGCCCAAGGTCGGCATACGGCCCCGCATCGAGCGCCGTGCGCACAGCCGCCGCAGACTTGACGAGCGTCACGCCCAGATCGCCGTCGCCGAGCTGGCCGTCAAGCCGGTTCAGTTCCGGCGCGGCGCTGTCCATTGCATCGGCCCAACGACGCAGCGCATGATCGGTTGCACCTACGGTTATCGGCATGCTCACGATCTCCAGAATGGACAATTCGCCGGCGCGCGCAACAATGCCTCGAGTTCGCCGTCGAGCCGTTGCAGCGTGAGCGACGCGCCGGTCATTTCCATCGATGTCGCATAGCGGCCAACCAGCGGCGCAACAATGCTCACGCCGTTGGCCGCAAGCTCCCGGGCGACCGCGCGATAAAGAATATAAAGTTCCTCATAAGGCGTTGCGCCCAGCGAGTTGACCATCACCGAAACGCGCTCGCCTGTGCCAATGCCAAGGTCGCTCAACACGCGCTCGAGCATCTCGGCAGCAAGCGTATCGGCCGTCTTCAGTTCACCCCGCCAGATGCCCGGCTCACCGTGAATGCCCATGCCCATCTCGATCTCGTTGTCGCCGATCGTGAAGCTCGGTACACCGGCTTCAGGGACGATGCAAGGCGTGAGCGCCACGCCGATCGAAGCGCAGGCATCGACGGCTTTACGGGCCACGCGCGTGACGTCCTCCAGCGATGCGCCCCGCTCTTCCGCTTTCGCACCCGCGATCTTGTACGCATAGACCACACCCGCCACGCCGCGCCGCTTCGCGCGCTCTTCATGGCTCGCGCTGGCGACGTCGTCGGCAACCAGCACGGTCGCACTTCGCATGCCATCAAGCTCGGTCAGCTCACCCGCCATGTCGAAGTTCATCCGGTCGCCGCCGTAGTTTCCATACAGGCGCAGCACGCCCGCGCCGTGATCGGCTGCGCGCATTGCGTCGATACAATCGCCAATCGCCGGCCCCGCGAAGACGTTGCCGACCGCGCATGCGTCGAGCAGGCCCGGGCTCACGTAGCCGGTGAACAAGGGCAGATGTCCCGAGCCGCCGCCGGATACCACGCCGACCTTGCCGTCAAAACCAGGCTCGGCGCGCATGATGACGCGACCGCTTTCACCCGTGCGCCGGTACACATCGGGATGCGCTGCGCACATTCCGTCGAGTGTCTCGTCGACGTAATCGTCCGGTTGATTCAGTATCTTCTTCATCGTTTCCTTGGAGGCCGTTGCGGCCTGTCGCATCGTATGCAAAAGAGCGGGGCTTGAAGTGTGATGCCGTGATGCACCGGGTACCGCGTCACACGCCGAGATAAGCGTTACGCACGGCAGGATCTTGGAGCAACGCCTCGGTCTGCCCGGTATTCACCGAGCGGCCCAGCTCGAAGATCGTCGCTCTCGACGCAAGGTGCATCGCCCAGTGCGCGTTCTGCTCGGCGAGAATCACCGTGAGCTTCTCTTCACGGCGGATCTCGTCGAGTACGTCACCAATACGCTCGACAATGATCGGCGCAAGCCCAAGCGACGGCTCGTCGAGCAAGAACAGTTTTGGCCGCGACATGAGCGCCCGGCCGATAGCGAGCATCTGCTGCTCGCCACCACTCAGGTTGCTGGCGTGCTGCTTCACGCGTTCCTTCAAGCGCGGAAAATAGCGGTAGATCTGTTGCATGCGCACCTGGGACTCATCGCGTGCACGCGTGAATGCGCCCATGCGCAAGTTCTCCTCCACCGTCAATTGCGGGAAGACGCGCCGCCCCTCCGGCGACAGCGCAATGCCACGGCGGACGATTTCACTGGTCTTCAGTCCAGCCAGGTCCTCGCCTTCGAACGTGATCTTGCCGCTGCTGTAATGCGCCATTCCAATGATGGCCTTGATCGCACTGCTCTTGCCCGCGCCGTTGCTGCCGACAAGCGCGAAGATCTCGCCCTCGTCCACGGAAAACGACACGTCCTGCGTGCCGATCACACGGCCATAGCGCACGTTCAAATCAGATACTATGAGCTGCGGCATGACCCCTCCCAAGATACGCTTCGATGACCAGCGGATTCGCAAGCACCTCGAGCGGCAAGCCCGTTGTCAACTCGTGTCCCTGGTTCATCACCATGACGCGGTCGCAGAGTCCCTTCATGAAACGCATGTTGTGATCAATGACAACGACCGTGATGCCGCGCTCGCGAATTTTCAGAATGGTGTCGCGCACGTGATCGGCTTCCTCGGCGCTCAGGCCGGCGACGGGCTCATCGAGCATGATGATGCGCGGTTGCGCCGCCAGCGAGATGACCATGCCGAGCGTCTTCTGATGTCCGTACGGAAGACTGCCCGCCTTGAGATGGGCGACATCGGCGAGATTGAGCCATTCCAGCAATTCATTCACGCGACGCACGGATTCTTCCCTTAGCCGACGCGCACGCGCGGTATTCAGGAACGCCGCAACAGCGCCCGGATACATGCCGAGATACGCACCACGCATCGCGTTCTCGCGGACCGTGCGCTCGCCGTACACCGTCGTCGACTGGAAGGTGCGGACGAGCCCCTTGCGGGCCAGCACGTGGGGCAGCAGCCCGGTCACGTCTTCGCCCGCGACCCGTACGTGACCGCTGCTCGGCCGGATCACGCCGCTCACCAGATTGATGGCCGTCGTCTTGCCTGCGCCGTTGGGTCCAATGATGCCGAGGATTTCGTTTTCATCGACGTGAAAGGTCAGGTCGGATACGGCGGCCAAGCCGCCGAAGTGCCGGGTGAGCTTGTCGATATCGAGCAGATGGGTCATTGCGTTCCCCTCCTCGCGCCGCGCTCTTGCGAGAGCCGCCTGAACAACGTGCCGATATCCGCAATGCCTCCCGAGAAAAACGCCATGACGAGAATCAGCACGATGCCGAAGAACACATGCTGAAGTTCCACATAACCACGCAGAAACTCAGGCAGCAGGACGATGAACAACGTGCCGACAATCGGCCCGATCAGCGTGTACATGCCGCCGACCACATTGATGACCACGAGATTGAGCGACTGGTCCATCGAGAACGACGTTGGATCGATGTAGTGGACGAAGTGCCCTTGCAGCGCACCGGCCACGCCGGCCAGTCCGCAGCCCAGCATGAAGATGACCACTTTCGTGCGCAGGACCGGCACACCGGAACAGCGCGCAAGCGCCTCGCTTTCGCGGATCGATTCGATCGTGCGGCCAATCTCTGAAGTCAGCAGCCGTGCGATGAACGCCAGGATCACGACCACGAACGCAAGCGCGAGATAATAGAACGGTACCGGCTGCGCAAACAGCGGACTCGGCGAGGGCACGCCCGATATGCCGCTCGATCCGCCCGTCACGCTCGACCAGTTGACGAACACGGTCCTGACAATTTCACCGAGCAGGAATGTAACCAGCACGAAGTACTTGCCGGTCAGGCGCAGCACGACCGGGCCAATCAGCAATGCAATCACGGCAGGCGCGAGAAAACCGAGCGCGAGGGCCAGCGGAAATGCGAGGTTCAACTGCATGGTCGCAATCGCCGATACGTAAGCGCCAATGCCCATGAACGCCGCATGCCCAAGCGAGACGTGACCCGTCCGCACGATCAGGTGCAAGGACGCTGCGGCAATCGCCGTGATGAAGGTGGTCACCGCAACGGACAGGATGAACTTGTTCGTGAACA
This sequence comes from Caballeronia sp. LjRoot31, assembly GCF_964253885.1. Classification (NCBI taxonomy): domain Bacteria; kingdom Pseudomonadati; phylum Pseudomonadota; class Betaproteobacteria; order Burkholderiales; family Burkholderiaceae; genus Caballeronia; species Caballeronia sp. LjRoot31. Next base: position 1,180,885 of record NZ_CAXURX020000002.1, on the reverse strand, counting down.
CCAGCGGCAATGCAATCAGCGCCAGCACAATGATCGCAAGCACACCCGGATGCGTGAGCCAGCGGCGCACCGGCTGTTCACCGAGCCTGCGCGGCCTCACGCCTTGATGCAATGCGCCGGAATCGATAGTCGATGGTTTGCTCATGCTTCCCTCGCTCCTAACAGGCCCCAGGGCCGCACGATCAACAACAGGATGACCGCCCCGAACGACACGAAAACCGATGTCGCGCTGCCGTAGAACGTCCCGAGGAAACTATTGGCGAAACCGAGCAGCAAGCCGCCCAGCGCCACCCCTGGAATACTGCCCATGCCGCCCAGGATCACGACCACGAAGGCGATCATCAACTGTGGCTCACCGGCGAACGGCGAGAGCGCATAGGTCTGCGCATAGAAGCCGCCGGCGAGCGCCGCCATGAAAATTGCAATGAAGAACGCGAGCCGATAAATAGACTTGCTGTTGACGCCTTGCGCCTCGGCAATGTCGACATCCTGCGATGCCGCGCGCATGGCGAGCCCGTACCGGGAGTAATGCGTGAACAGATAGAACGCCAGCAGCGCCACGGCCGCGATCCCGGCAATGATCAGCTTTTGCGCGGGAAACACGAGAGTGCCCGCTTGCATCAGCGCGTCCGTGCTCGGCGGCACCGAACGCTCCTCGGCATTCCACGCAATGACCGCGAGGTACGTGATCGCCATGTCGAGCCCGAGCAGCCCGATCATGCTCTGGAACATCTTCTGATAGAAAAACCGGTATACGAGCCGCTCAAGCACGAGCGCTCCCGTGGCAACAACGAACGCGGCGAGCGGCGCCGCGACCAGGTACGGCAATCCGAGATTGCCGTAAAGGTAATAGAGCGCATAGCCCCCCAGCATCGCAAATGCTCCATGCGCAAAATTCACGACACGCATGATGCCGAACAGCAAGGTGAACCCGAGCGCGATCAGAATATAGATCGCGCTCAGGCCTATGCCGTCCACAAACACTTGCGCTAAAACAGAAAAAGAAAACATGAACGCTCCTGAATCGCTTTTCACCGATTACCGCAGCAGCCGAATCCGCGCGTGGAGCGCGGGCATCGACCGTGGGCAATCCGGGGCTGCCGGGCTGCCGTTAGGGCGTGATCACCGCTTTCACCGTTGCTTTGCCGTTCTGCACTTCCTTGATCACGAACGTATGCAGAAGCTGGTGATTCACGCCGTAGTTCTTCTCGCCGGTCCACACCACCTTGCCGAAAATCGGTGCGTCATAGTTTCCGCCCAGCTTTTCGATCTGGTCGCGAATCTTGGTTGTGTCGGTGGAATCGGCGCGGCGCATTGCTTCGAAGTAGATGTTCGCGGCGTTGTAGTAGACCGGTGCGAGCCCGTTCATCACACCGGTGTACTTCTTGTGATAAAGCGCCACGAACGGCTGGACACGTGGCAAGGATTCGTCAATGACGTCGTACTTCAGCATGTTGTTGGCAAGCGGCCCCGCAATAGCGATCAGCTCATCAATACCGGCCCCGCCCGACTGCACGATCAGCCCTTTGTAGCCAACCTGGCGCGCCTGCTTGACGAGGAGCCCGGCTTCGCCCGGCGCGTTCGCGTTGAGATCGAATACATCGACGTTCTGCGCCATCATGCGCAGCACCAGCGGCGTGAACTCCTTCGTTCCCCGCTCATAGTTCTCGGTCCATACAGTGAACCCCTGGTTCTTGTAGGCCGTCGCCAGGATCGGCACGCCCGCCTGCCCCGTCGCGTCGTTCGGCGCAATCATGCCGACCTTTTTCGCATTCGGATAAGTCTTCTTCAACCACGCAACGATGGGTTCGGAGAATTCGAGGGTGCTGTTGTTGATACGAAATACGTACGCGCCCTGCCACTCGTTCTTCAGGATCGCGGGGGCATAACCGTCGACGAACTGAATTACCTTCGCCGGTTGCGTGACCGGCAGCGAGCCCATTGCGCCGGGTGAGCCGACCGGGCCAAAAATAACCTTCACTTCGTCGCGATTGACGAGCCGGTCAGCGGCCGTCTTCGCCTGCGCCGCGTTGTACTGGTCGTCGTAGGGGATCACCTCCAGCTTGTAGGTCTTGCCCGCGAGCTTCAAACCGCCCTGTTCGTTGATCTGGTCAGCCGCGATCTGTACGCCCCGCTCGAGCCCGAGGCCCCAGGCAGTGCCGCCTCCGGACAGCGAAGCAATCACGCCAATCTTCATCACTTCCTGCGCATGGGCCGACAATGCGATTGCGCACAAAGCACCCGCGCACAACGCGCGTGTCGCGATCGCCCCAAACTTCCTCTTGCTCATACATGTCTCCAGTTGGAATTGTCCGGGCAGCTAACTACCCGCCCGAGATGCGATTACTTCAACCGGCAACGAAAGCCCCCTGCTCCATTGCGCGGTTTTTGCCCGGGCGTCAGTCTTCCTTGAACGCGAAGCGGAACTGATCACCATGACTCACGATGCGGCCCGCGGTCGGCGAAGGAAAGTGTCCTGTCATGACAAGCGTGTCGGTATCGGCGTAACGGCGCATGAGCCCCAGGCGCGTGTCCCGCGCTTGCTGCGGGTTGAAGTCCGCCAGGTTGGCGACGCTCGTATCGATGAACTGGATCGGGTGATGAATGACGTCGCCTGTGAACACGGCGCGTTCGCGGCCATGCTCGCCCACATTGACGAACACATGGCCCGGTGTGTGGCCGCATGCCGGAGACAACCAGATGTTCTCGCCCAGTTCGCGCTCGACCATGTGGTCCAACTCGACCATGTCCGCGCGGCCGTGCTCGACAACCGGCAGGACGCTGTCGTCGAATGAGCCGCGATTGACCGGCGTGTGCGGATCGGCATGTTTCTGCTTCAACAGGTGCTCGTATTCCACGCGCGCCATCAGGTAGCGCGCGTTCGGGAACGTCGGCACCCATTTGCCATTCTGAAGGCGTGTGTTCCAGCCAACGTGATCCGCATGCAAATGCGTGCACAACACGATGTCGATGTCTTCAGGCCGCACGCCGATAGCGGCGAGGTTGGCGAGATACGGCGTATCGAGGTCGTTCCAGGCCGGCATCGAGGGACGCTGCTTGTGGTTGCCGTTACAGGCATCGACCAGGATGGTGTGATGCCGGGTGCGGATGACATAGCTATGAAAGCTCATGTACAGCCTCGTGGACCCGGGTTCCACGAGCAGCGGACCGAGCGTGTGCCGATGCGCTGCGACAAGCTCTTCGTCAATCGATGGAAACAGCCACTTTGCTTCCAGCGCCATCCGCGCAATCTCATCGACTTTATGGATTGCTACGTTGCCAATCTTCTGAACGTTCAAGTCAGTCTCCTGAATCTTTTCTTACCGCGGTTCATCCAAATGTTGCGAGCGTCGCCGCTCGATCGAGATGCCGGCCTGACCACGATTGCGCGACGCGTGTGTCTTGTCGCTCACTACGTCGTGATGCCCGGCTGAAGCCGGCTTGCACCTGTTTTCCTGTGACCCCGAGCGCATTCTCCGGCGTGTGCATCCGGTACGAACGCGCCTGTATTTATATCATCGGCCATGACAGAAATATTTTTTATTTTTTATATTCTATGTCTCGTCGGCCTTTGTCAAGCGACAGTTTGAGCACGCGGGACTTCAGCGCATGGGGGAGCGCGGGCCCTGGCGGCGAAACGCTGCAAGCATCATCAAGGTCGATACAGTCGGTCGGAGGCCGGCTCACCTGAGCTTCGCGGTCGCATGGTTTGCGTCTCGGCATGGGACCTGTCAGTGGCCGCGGGTGACGTGCGCCGGTAACGCGCGACGGGTGTATGCCGTTATCGGTTCACCAGTTTTGCCGGGATGGAAAGAATCAGGAAGGCGCTCAGAACCAGCCACGCGGCCAGCATCCAGACGCCGTAGCGCGCGTCGTGCGTCACATCATTGAGCCGTCCTGTCAGGAACGGACTCGCGAATCCCGCCAGGCCGCCCACGGAATTGATCAACCCGATACCGGCCGCGCCCGATGCGTCTTTCAGGAACGCTGTCGGGAGGCACCAGAAAAGCGGCAGCGTTGTCATCACGCCAGCGGTCGCGAGCGTCAGCGCAGCAATGGCGAACGACGGTTGATCGACCAGCAAGGTACTCAGAACAAAACCCAGCGTACCGACCAGTGCGGGGCCAGCCACGTGCCAGCGCCGTTCTCGCAGGCGGTCGCCGCTTCGGCTGACCAGCACCATCGCGACCACGGCAACTGCATAAGGAATCGCGCTCAGGTAGCCGATCTCGAAGTTATCGTGGATGCCCATTTTCTGTACCAGCGTGGGCAGCCAAAAACCGATGCCGTACTGTCCCATCGCATTGCAGAAGTTGATCGCCACGCATATCCACACGCGCCGGTCCAGCAGCATCTGCGTGAAGGACGCGTCGGCCTTCCCTCGCCGTTCGTTCGCAAGTTGCGAGCGGACGTACTGTTTCTCATCCGAGGTCATCCATTTGACGTCGGCCAGGTTATTTGGCAAGAAGAAGAACAGCACGAACCCAAGAACGATGGACGGCAATGACTCAAGCAGAAACAGCCACTGCCATGAGGCCAGGCCACCCGTCCCTCTCATATGCTCCATGATCCATCCCGATACCGGACCGCCGAGCACACCGGCAATGGGTATGCCGATCATGAACAGGGTGATGACCTTGCCGCGTTGCTCCGAAGGGAACCACTGGGTCAGATACAGCACCACACCCGGAAAGAAGCCGGCTTCCGCGATGCCGAGCAGGAAACGCATGACATAGAACATGGTCGGCGTATGCACGAAGAGCGTCGCGGCGGACACCAGCGCCCACGTAATCATGATTCGCGCCAGCCACAGGCGCGCTCCTACCCGATACAGGATCATGTTGCTCGGCATTTCGAACGCGAGGTAGCCGATAAAGAACATCCCCGCGCCAAGTCCATAGACGGTGTCGCTGAAGCCCAGGTCAGCCGCCATCTGCAGCTTCGCGAATCCGACGTTCACCCGATCCAGGTAACACGCGACATAGCAGATCAAAAGCAAGGGCAGCAAGCGGCGCGCAATGCGGCCATAGACTTGCGCATGGTCGCCGGAAACAGAGGTGGGTGATGCAAGTGTTACAGGATCGGTGGGCTGCACGAATGTCTCCTGAATGCTGTTGGTTTTTCTAGGAATGAGCTCGCTCTCAGGTCGGATGCCGTTTTAAGCCCGGCAGCGGATGCCAGCGAATGATCATGAATAGTCGGATACTTGAATACGCGACGCCATACGAAATCTCGACCGGCATCGAGACCCATAAATTATATTTTATATAAATATAATGCAAATACACAATCGATGCCGCGTTAGGGGTTTGCCCTGAGCGGGTGTATCCGGGAATCGGCGAATGGGAAAACAGCGGGGCGGGAGCGAGGGGAAAAGCGCGTGCGGCCGGGTTGCAAGCGGCCGCACGCCGATGCCTCGGGACCGGGGCGCGGGCATGAGAGCAGGGAAAAGTATTCGACTATGCGCTCAGCTGCGCATGGCGGACGCGTCAGGGGGTGGCGTTTTCGGCCCGGCTGCGGCAAAGGTCGATGAACATCTGGACCGGCCGGGTGAGCGTTGCGCCCCGGCGTGTAGCAATACCGTAAGGCGCGCCGGTGCGCGTGATCTTGATCGGCAGGATGCCGATCAACCCGCCCTCCGCGAAATATTGCGCGACGATCATGGGGATGAGGCCGACGGCGCCATCGCCGGAACGCAGCAGCGCAAGCGTGGCGAACGTGGACGAGGTTTCGGTCGCGTAAGCGGGAAACGGCAGGCCCTCGTCCTCGAACACCTGCTCCAGCAACGAGCGCAGCGGCAAGTGCGCCTGCGGCACGATCCATGGATTCGTCGCGATGTCGAGCAAGCTGACGTCCGGCTTGCGGGCGAGTTCATGCGCCCCGTCCACGACAATGCACATCTCTTCCACGGCAAGCGGAATGAAGTCGTAAGCCTCCGGATGAACGCTGACGCTTGGCCGTCCCAGTACCAGGTCGAGCGTACGCTGGTCCAGCATGGAAAGCAGCCGCGCGCTGTTGTCCTCCCACACTTCCACCGCGACATCCGGTTCCACTTCGCGCAGCGCCTTGAGCGTCGGCGTGAGCCAGCCTGGCACCGCGCCCATCACGGCCCCGATGGCAAGCGTGCCGCCCCTGCCCCGCATGATCGCGGCCAGCTCGTCGCGCAGCGCGCCGACGTCCGCGCGCAAGGTACGCGCGTGGCGGATCACGCAGCGTCCAAGTTCGTTCGCCACGATGCCGCGCGGCGAACGCGCGAACAGTTCCGTGCCGAACATCGATTCTATTTCCCGCAGCGACTTGGTCGTGGCCGGTTGCGAAAGCGACACCTGCTGCGCGGCGCGACGCAACGAGCCGTGATCGTCGAGCGCGATCAGGAGCGCGACATGGCTGCCGCGCAAGCGCCTGAGAATTGCGTCGATACTGGTTATCACCGATATAACTCCACAGTCTCACGTGATCGGAAGGTTTCATTATCTGTGCACCCTCCTGCATCACTACACTCATTCATTCACTAGCAGAGCATGCGGCGGGCGTCCGATCATAGCTGATCAATGCCGCGCCATGAAACCCAGAGACCGTGGAGATGAGCAGCGTGAGAAGAATTGGAATCGACGTGGGAGGCACGTTCACCGACGTCGTCATGGTGGACGATGCAAGCGGTCAGGTCTGGTCGACCAAGGTGCCGACCACGCCCAAGGACCGGGTTGTCGGCGCAATGGAAGGCTACCGGCGCATCCTGGAGATATCGGGCTCGACGAGCGCGGACGTATCGTTTCTCGGCCATGGCACGACCATGGCCACCAACATGGTGGTCGAAGGAACCGGCGCCAAGACCGCGTTGATTACCACGCGCGGCTTTCGCGACATCCTCGAATTGCGGCGTGTATCGCGCCACGACCGGGCCGATCTCTATGACCTGCTGTTCGATAACCCGCGTCCGCTGGTGGAGCGCCGCTGGCGGCTCGAGGTCACCGAGCGCATGACCTTCGACGGGCGCATTGAAGCGCCGCTGCAGCGTAGCGAATTGCACGACCTGGCGGCCTTGATCCGGTCTTCCGACGTGGAAGCGGTCGCGGTTTCGTTCCTGCATGCCCATGTCAATCCTCAGCATGAACGCGAGACCGTCGAGATCTTGCGCCGCTTGCTGCCCGACCGGTTCATCTGTGCATCGCACGACGTCAACCCCGAGGTGATGGAGTACGAACGCACGAGTTCAACCGTCATCAACGCGATGCTCGGCCCCGTTTGCGGACGGTATATCGAGCGCCTTGGCCACGGCCTTGCCGAGCTTGGTTTTAACGGCAAGCTCCTCTTCATGCAGTCGAACGGCGGTCTCGCGAGCACGGCCGTTGTAGCGGATCGTCCTATCGTACTGCTTGAATCGGGCCCGGCGGGCGGCGTCAGCGCGGCCATCCGCAGTTGCGAAAAAAGCGGCCTGCGCAACGCCATTCTCGGCGACATGGGCGGCACCACATTCGATGTCTCGCTCATCCGCGAATTCCGTCCTGAACTGCGCAACAAGAGCCTCTTGCACACCTACGCCGTGCGAAGCCCGAGTATCGATATCGACTCGGTCGGCGCAGGCGGCGGCTCGATCGTATGGATCGATGCGGGCGGCGGCGTGCGTATCGGACCGGAGAGCGCGGGCGCCGATCCGGGACCGGCCTGCTACGGCCGCGGCGGCCAGCGCGCCACCGTGACGGACTGCAATCTCGTGCTTGGTTATATCGATCCGGACAGTTTCCTCGGCGGCGAATTCAAGCTCGATGCCGAGGCCGCGCATCGCGTGGTGGAAGAGCGCGTGGCGAAGCCGCTCGGCATGAGCGTGCTCGAGGCGGCCCAGACCGTGCGCTCGGTAGCCAACGCATTGATGGCGCAGGCCATTCGAATCATGACGGTCGAGCGCGGCTACGATCCGCGCGAGTTCTCCTATATTTGCTACGGCGGCGCAGGCCCGGTTCACGCGCTGGATCTCGCGCAGCAGATGGGGATTCGCCGCGTGGTGATTCCACCGCTGCCGGGCTTGTTCAGTGCGTTCGGCATGACGGTCGCGGACCAGCAATACGACTACCAGCGGCCAGTGGAACGGGATCTCGATCATCTCGACGACGCCGGGCTTTTCTCGCAGTTCGCCGAACTTCTCAACCTGGGCGCAACCGAGCTTCGCCGGCTTGATGTCGATCCTGAAAGCGCGCATATCGTCCGGCTTGCGGATTGCCGCTATGCGGGGCAGCCCGACGTCATTACCGTCGAGGTGCAGGGCCACGAGGACGGCTTGTGCCAGTCGCTCGCAAGCAGCTTCGAGGCGGCCCACCAGCGCCTGTGGAATTTCGTGAGCGCCGATAAACCCATCGTGGTCGCGAACCTGCGGCTGCAAATCGTCACGCCGACCGGCTGGCGCGGCGGCGTGGCGCAATCGGCTGCCGTGACACCATCGGCATCGGCGCGCGCGTCCAAAGCAACACGCTCCGTCTATTTCGATGGCGCCATGCATACCCTTCCCGTGTATCAACGCAGCGCGCTGGCGGTCGGCACGCGCGTCGAGGGGCCCGCTGTCATCGAGGAGCACAGCAGTTGCTCCGTGCTGAAAGCGGCGCAAAACGCCGTTGTCGATGAAGCCCTGAACCTTGTGATTGAACTGGCGGCCTGATTATGGATATCGTTACCTACGAAATTATTCGCAGCAGTCTCTTTGCGATTGCGCGTGAAATGAAGATTGCGATGATGCGCACCGCGGGCAGCCCGCTCATGCACGCAAGCGGCGATTCTTCCGCCGCGATCTTCGACGCCGAGATGCAACTTGTCGCGCAAGGCAATGACATTCCGACCATGCTCGGCTCAGCCGTCATCTCGACGCGCGTGTCCGTTGAAGCCATCGGCCGGGAGAACTTGCGTCCGGGCGACGTGATCGTGAGCAATGACGCGTACGTGGGCGGCGGCAATCATCAGCCGGACGTGCAGTTCACGCGGCCGGTGTTCGTCGGCGATGAGATTGTTGCGTTCGTCATGACGCGTGGCCACTGGACGGATATCGGCGGGCAATCGCCGGGCAGTTATACCGTTACGACCTGGGACGTGTTCGCCGAAGGCATCCGGATTCCGCCGGTGCGGCTTTACCGCGACGACAAGCCGGTGCGCGACGTACTGGAAATCCTGAGCCGCAACAGCCGCAATTCGCATGAACTGCTGCTCGATATCCAGGCGCAATACGCGGGCACGTTCGTGGGCGAACGCCGCCTGGTGGATCTCGTCGAAAAGTACGGCGTGGCCGATCTGCGCGCCGCGATGAGCCAGAGTCTCGATCATTCCGAGAAGCTGATCCGTTCGGCAATCGGAAGGATTCCGAATGGAACCTACGAGGCTGAGGAATATCTCGATCCTATCGAAGCGTATGGCTGGAAGCAGGAACGCCCGTTATTGAAAGTCAAGATCACGGTGGCTGATGACCACATGACGTTCGACTACACAGGTACCGGCGCGCAGGTGCGCGGGGGCATCAACTGCCCGCTGTCGGTCACGTGCAACAGCACCTGGTTCACCGTCAAGGCGATCACCGACATCAGCATTCCGATCAACCAGGGCTGCTATCGGCCGGTCACCATCATTGCGCCGGAAGGCAGCGTGCTGAACTGCCAGTATCCCGCGTCCGTGGTGTCGGGCAACACCGAAACCTCGCCGCGCGTGATCGACCTGCTGTTGAAAGCGCTCGCGTCGGCCATTCCGGAACGCATTGTCGGGCAGAGCAACTGCGCCTCTTGCGCGGGCATTTTCAGCGGCCGCGATACGAACGCCGCCCGCGTCGAGCAGACCGGACAGGCCTTCGTCACGATGCACGATGTTCACGCCGGTGGCATGGGCGCGCGTGCGGACAAGGACGGCGTGAGCGGCATTCGCGTGTATGTGGGCAATGCGGGCAGCCAGTCGGTCGAGATGATCGAACGCAGTTCACCGCTGTTGCTCGAAGAATGGACCCTCGTGCCGGACACCGGCGGCGCGGGGCGGTATCGGGGCGGACTGACATCGCGCCGGGTGTATCGGGTCGACTATGACGAAGCCACGTTCACGGTCTCCGGCGAGCGCGGGCGTTCCGCACCCGAAGGCCACTTCGGCGGCCTGTCGGGAACACCGTTTCTTTGCAGCGTGGAAAAGCCCGACGGCACCGCGACGGTCGTGGCGGCGAAAGGCGGCCAGACAGTTGTGCGCCGCGGGGAACGCGTGATCGTCCAGCCCGCGGGCAGCGGCGGCTACGGCGACCCGCTCGAACGCGAGCGCGAACGTGTCCTCGGCGATATCGCCGACGGCTACATCAGCGCCGATGCCGCGCGCCGGCTGTATCGCGTGGAACTCGACGAGACGCCAGAACCGGCCATCGCGCATGAGTGAGGACGCGACCGTGCAAACGACGCAGCGCACGCCCCTGCCGCTGGCCGGCATCTGCGTGGTCGAGATCGGCCATAGCCTCGCCGCGCCCTATGCGGGCATGATCCTGGGTTCGCTCGGGGCCGAAGTGATCAAGATCGAGAATGCCGGCAAAGGCGACTATGCGCGCGACTGGGGGCCGCCTTTCATCGACGGCGCCGCCGCGCTCTTCCACGCGATCAACCACGGCAAGTCGAGCATCTCGATGTCGTTCGGCAACCCTGAGGAAGTGAGCCTGCTGAAGGCGCTGATTGAACGGCGTGCCGATGTCGTGCTGCAGAACCTGAAAGCAGGCGGTGTCGAAAAGTATGGCCTCGGCGCGGCGCAACTCATGGCCGATAAACCGTCGCTCGTCTACTGCAACCTCGGCGCTTTCGGCACGACGGGTCCGCTGCGGGACAAGCCCGGCTATGACCCGCTCGTCCAGGCGCTCGGCGGCCTGATGAGTTTCCTCGGCGGCCCCGGCGAACCACTGAGCCGCATACCGGTGTCGGTCAACGACATGGGCACCGGCCTTTGGGCCGCGATCGGCGTACTAGCCGCGCTGTTCCGGCGGCAGGTGAGCGGCTCGGGCGAACTCGTCGATGTTTCGTTATACGAAACGGCGATCAGCTGGGGCGGCGTGCAGATTGCCGACTACCTTGCGTCCGGTGTTCTGCCCGGACGATGGGGTTCCGGCACGGCCGCCATCGTGCCGCACCAGGCGTTCGAATGCGCCGACGCCACCATCATGGTCGCGGCCGGCAATGACGGCCTGTTCCGCAAGCTCTGCGCGGTGCTCGGGATTGCCGCGCTCGCCGACGATGCCCGTTTCATGACCAACGGCGCGCGGGTGAGCAATCGTGACGCGTTGATCGAGTTGCTGCAACAGGCTTTTCGCGCGAAGCCGTCGTCTTACTGGCTCGATACGCTCGACGCAGCCGGCATCCCCTCTGGTCCGATCCAGACCATCGATCAGGTGGTCGTCCACGAACAGACCCAGGCGCTCGATATCCTCAAGCGCACGTCGGATGGCTCGGCGACGGTCGTCGGCCTGCCGATATCGTTTGGCGGCGTTCGGCCCGGCAATATCGGCCGCACGCCGGGACTCGGCGAACACAACCATCTACTTGAAGAACTTGAAAAGACAGATCAGGAGAAACCGTGAAGATCAACGAATATCTGGGGTCCGAGTCCCTTGCTACCTTGCAGCTCGAAGAAGTCGACGCCCATATCCTGGTCGTCCGGATCAACCGGCCGGAGGTATCGAATGCGATCAGCACGCAGATGGGCCGCGAACTGATCCGCGTGTTCGGTGCGATCGAACTCGATCCGGAACTCTACCGCTGCGTGATTCTCACGGCGGCGGGCGAGCGCACGTTTTGCGGCGGCGCGGACCTGAAGCAGCGCGAAGGCATGACCGATGAACAGTTCGGCCGTCAGCACTACCTGTTCGAACGCATGAACCGCGCGATCACGAACTGCCCGGTCCCGCTCATCTGCGCGGCGAATGGCTCGGCGGTGGCAGGCGGCCTCGAACTGATGCTTGCTTGCGACTTCGCGTATGCATCGAAGGACGCGGTGTTCGGCTTCACCGAAGTCAAGCGCGGCATCATGCCGGGTGGCGGCGGCACGCAGCAGTTGCCACGCACCATCGGCACGCGGCGGGCGAAGGAACTGATCTTTCGCGGCGCGCGCTTTACCGCCGAGGAAGCGCTTGCGTGGGGCGTGGTCAACAAGCTCTGCGAGGCGCGTGATGTACTGCACGAAGCACTGGCCGCGGCACGCGATATCTGCACCAGCGCGCCGCTTTCGGTGACGCAGGCGAAGAAGGCGATCGACCTTGGCATGCAGGCCGACCTGCGCACGGGACTGTATGTGGAGATAGAGGCATACAACCGCCTGATCCCGACAGCCGACCGGCTCGAGGGTATCAGCGCGTACAACGAGAAACGGCAGCCGACGTTCAAGGGACGCTAGCACGCACTCAGCAAACCGGCACGGACGGCGCCGATCCGTCCGGCCACATACTGGAGGAGACACGCATCATGACCCCCGTTACACCTGTTGAGCCGGCCTACGACGCGGACCGGGCCTACGCGAAAATCACGCGCAGGCTGATCCCGTTCCTGTTCCTGTGCTACGTATTCGCGTTCCTCGATCGCATCAACATCGGCATCGCCCAGCTCGACATGAAGCAGGACGTGGGCTTCAATGACCTGACCTACAGCATCGGCGCGGGCATCTTCTTTCTCGGCTATGTGCTGATGGAAGTGCCGAGCAACCTGCTGCTCGCGCGTATCGGCGTGAAAAAGACGTTTTCGCGCATCATGATTTTGTGGGGCATCGTCGCGGCGGCGACTGCGTTCGTCACCCTGCCCGCGCATCTCTACACGGTGCGCTTTCTGCTCGGCCTGTCCGAAGCGGGCCTGTATCCCGGTGTGATTTTTTACCTCACGCGCTGGTATCCGGTCGAGCGCCGCGCCAAGGTCATCGCGATCTTCACGTGCGCCACGGGCATAGCGGGCCTCTTCGGCGGCCCAATGTCCGGCTGGCTCGTCACGCACATGAACGGCTTTCACGGCATGCACGGCTGGCAATGGATGTTCATCGCGCAGGGACTGCCGGCAAGCGTCCTGGGCGTAGTCGCCTTCTTCTATCTCGACAACAGTCCGGAAGAAGCCAAGTGGCTGACGGCGCCGGAAAAGAAGATGATCGTCGACGACCTGCGCAAGAGCTCAAGCTTCGGCGATGGTCATGCCGAACACACCTTCGCCCGCGCGCTGCGTGATCCGCGCGTGTACCTGATGGGCTTCGTGTGGTTCGCGCAGATCGCCGGCGTGTTTGCGATCGGCTTCTGGCTGCCCACGCTGATCAAAAACTCGGGCGTCGCAAGCCCGCTCGCGATCGGCGGCTACTCGGCCATCCCGTACTTCGTGAGCTGGATCGCGCTGATCCTGCTGAACCGCCATTCGGATCGGACGATGGAGCGCCGCTGGCATTGCGGCGGCGCGATGATCGCCGGTGCTATTGGACTGGTTGCCGCCAGCCTGCTCGCCGGGAACCTCACGTTGTCGCTGATCGCGCTTTCGGTGGCGACCGCCGGCATCCTCGCGCCCAACCCGCTGATCTGGGCAATCTCCACCGATTACATCCGCGGCAGCGGCGCCGCCGGCGGGGTCGCGATCATCAACTGCGTCGGCTTGCTGGGCGGTTTTGTCAGCCCGATGATCATCGGCTCGATCAAGACGATGACCGGCAGCATGATAGGTGGCCTTGGCGCGATTGCGCTGCTCATGCTGATCGGTGCGCTGGCGGTGATCCTGTTCGCGCCGCAAACCCGCGCGCTGCAGGCAAAGGCTGACGCGGCGGGTGCGAGTAACGAACCCGACGCCGATGCCGGTCATTCGGTGAATCCGGCAATTCAGTGAAGGCGCACGCGAGCGCTGTGCCCCGCAGTGCACTTTAACGAGCAATATCGAGGAAACAGGAATGGAATCGGCAACAGGAAGCGATATGAACGATAGTCGCGCCCAGGTGAGGGAGGTCGGGCTGCGCGACGGCTTGCAGATGGTGAAGACCATTCTCAGCGCAGAGCAAAAACTCGAATGGTGCAGGCGCATGGTCGCGGCGGGCTGCACCGAAATCGAGGTGACATCGTTTGTGCCGCCCCGGATCGTGCCGCAATTCGCCGATTCGGACGAGGTCGCGCGCGGCGCGTTGACCATTGCCGGACTGCACGCATCGGCGCTCGTGCCGAACCTGAAAGGCGCCCAGCGCGCGTTCGACGCCGGCCTGAAGAAAGTGCATTACGTTCTCTCGGCGAGCAACGAACACAACCTCAAGAACGTGCGGCGCAGTACCGCAGAATCCGTCGACGACTTCAGCAACATCATCGCCGCACGCGATGAAAGTGGACGGCAGGATATCAAGCTCGGTGCGGGCGTGGCGACGGCGTTCGGCTGCACGATCTCCGGGCATGTCGACGAACAGCACGTGCTCCGACTGGTCGAAACTTTGCTGAAGGCCGGCGCCGATGAGATTGCCATCGCCGACACCGTCGGTTATGCGCACCCCGGACAAGTGCGCAAGCTGATGCGGCAGGTCCTGGCGCTGACCGGTGACCTCCCCGTCACCTGCCACTTTCACGACACGCGCGGACTTGGACTTGCGAACGTGGTCGCCGCGCTCGACGCCGGCGTGCGCGCCTTCGATTCATCGCTCGGGGGCCTGGGCGGTTGTCCGTTCGCGCCGAACGCCACCGGCAACATCAATACGGAGGACACGGTGTTCCTGCTGGAATCGGAAGGAATGCGAACGGGTATCGATATTGACGCCCTCCTCGCCATCCGCGAACAGGTGGCTTCGTGGCTGCCAGGAGAGCCGTTCGCAGGCGCCATCGCGCGGGCGGGATTGCCAAAGGGCTTTGTCAGCTCGACGATGTGAACTTGCGCCGGGGTGCGAAGCCGGGGTGCGAATCTCGCCGCCTGCAAATGGACCCGCGACGAAAACACCCCGCAAAACCTGAATTTCACTAGACACCACAAACACGAATGATTATCATTTAAAATCCCAAGTACGCAGGCGTCCGCCAACGCAAAGGGTGCAGAAACAGGAGCCCTTTCATGCACCAGCACATCGCCAATGCTGCGGAAAACGAGTTTGCCCCGAACAATGGATCGAGCCTGTCCGCGTGGGAACGTGTGATGCGCGAAGCTGTGCGTACTTCACCGGCGGCGCCTGGGAATGTCGCGCTGAAGGCTTACCAGCAAGCGCTGGAACTTGCTGGTCGGCTGATCGGGGAACCGCCGCCAGGACGGGCGGATGACTGTGTCGCCGCACTGGTCGTGTCGTATCACAACCTGGCCGACCTGCACGCTGAACTGGGTGATCTGGACAGCGCCGCCGCGCATCTTTGCCACGCCCATGAAATCCTCATCCACCTGTTTCTCGACGGCAGCCAGGACGCAAGCCTGCAACAAGCCGCATTGCGCCACAGCCGCGAGACGCACTTCGCCTTGCTGAACCACATACGTGCGCACGGACCCCATCCGCTCGTGACCCGCGCGCTTGGCGCAGGCTGCCTCGCGTTGAGCGCCGCTCATCCGATACCGCACTGACTCACCCCCAACCGGAAAGGAAACTCGTGATGCCCTATACGTTGCCCGCCTTGCCCTATTCATTCGATGCACTCGAACCCCACATCGATGCCCGCACGATGGAAGTTCACCACACGAAACACCATCAAACCTACGTCAACAATCTGAATGCCGCGGTGAAGGACACGGAGTATCAGGACCTGCCGGTGGAATCGCTCATGGCACAACTTGATTCACTGCCCGAGTCTCTGAAATTGCCCGTGCGCAACAACGGCGGCGGCCATGCGAATCACAGCCTTTTCTGGACCGTCATGTCGCCTCAACGTGGCGGTGAACCCGATGGTGAACTGGCCCGCGCGATCGATGCCGACCTGGGCGGGTTCGCGGCCTTCAAGGAAGCTTTTACCAAGGCTGCGCTGACGCGTTTTGGCAGCGGCTGGGCATGGCTTTGCGTCGACACGCAGGGACGCCTGGTCGTAGAAAATACAGGCAATCAGGACAGCCCGTTGATGGCTGGATTGACGTCAGGCAACCACCCTGTTCTCGGGCTGGATGTCTGGGAGCATGCGTATTATCTGAAGTATGAGAACCGCAGGCCGGAGTACATCGCCGCGTTCTATAACGTGATTAACTGGGCTGAAGTTGCGCGTCGTTATACGGCGGCGCGTGCTTGAATCGGGCAGCTTTGGTTGAAAAAGCGTTGCGTCATCGGGCGCAACGCTGTTGCATCGTTCTCAATGCCGGAGTGCGCCAGTGCTCGTGCGTCGCTTGCCTCGCTTGCACACATTCCGAACGAATCCCACGGCCGGTTCCCTTTCCCTCCTGACAGGTCAAATCTTCAAAGTCTT
The DNA here is from genome assembly GCF_964253885.1 of Caballeronia sp. LjRoot31. Classification (NCBI taxonomy): domain Bacteria; kingdom Pseudomonadati; phylum Pseudomonadota; class Betaproteobacteria; order Burkholderiales; family Burkholderiaceae; genus Caballeronia; species Caballeronia sp. LjRoot31. The sequence continues at coordinate 1,164,540 of NZ_CAXURX020000002.1, read as the reverse complement.
TCCAACTGCTTGCGGGTTGTCATCGCCATGCCCAGCGGGATCGCAATGCCGATCAGGATTCCCAATACCGACCCGAACCCGTGCGCGACATTGAGCGGCGTAAGCGCTGACAGGCGGATAAAGCCGAGCGAGAACAGCGCGAGAATCGTTTCGAAAGTCTGCGTCAGCATGATTGCTCCTTGTTCATGCGGGCTTGAGCACCTTCTTGTGCTTGCTTGTCGCTGGTTGCTTGAACATCGCCTTGCACTCGGGGCTGAGCTGCTCAAGATGCGCCTTCATACAGACGGTGATTTTTTGCTCGTTCGGAATTTCCGATGCGCAGTAGTGAAGCGCGTCGCCTTTGCAGGCTGCGGTCTGCTCCTCGCGGGAGGCGGCAAACGCAGCACTCGTCAGCAGGATTCCAAGCAAGGAAAAAACGGTCAGTAAAAGACGGGCCATGGCATCAGTAAAATTGTGGCGATATCCTCATTCAGCAAATCGCGCGCCCGCCCCTTGCCTGAGGGCCGCCTGCGGACTCTGGCAGCCCGCATCGACGCTTACCGGCCGCCCTTCCTCCTGCGCGACGCCTGAAAAATCCGCCATCACCCGAACGTGCCTCGATCCGCCGGAACAGTGCGCACATTACGCAACTCTTGTGTCAACATGCGCAGCTTCATTTCATTCGCTACATGCGGTATCCCTTCATGGCTTCGAGCAATGCGCATCACGCGACCGGGTGGGCAGCAGGTCTTATCGCTGCTGCGGTCGTCAGCAAGGCCGGCGCGACCGGTCCGTATCACCTCTGGGGTGTACTCAGTTTCTGTGCCGGCGTGTTCGGCGGTACCGCACCGGACTGGCTTGAAGTGGCGTGGTGGACGCGGGGGCGAAGGTTATGGATCACGCATCGCACGCTCACGCACTGGGGCGTTGGCTGGGTTGCGCTGCTCGCGGTTTCTTACCATCTGCTCGGTGTGCGCCCTTGGGCCGCCGTCAGTTTCGGCTTCGCCTGCGGCGGCTTGATGCATCTCTTCGCCGACTGGCCCAACCCGCTCGGCGTGCCGTGGCTCGTCTCGCGACACTCCCTGAACTGGTGGAACAGCGGCCGATGCGACGCGCTGATAGTCGGCGCGGCGTGGATCGCGGCGGCCTTGGCTGTAGACCACATCTGGTTTCACAGCGCCTACGGTCTAAGGCTGCTTCACGCACTCTGAACAGCGGCTGAGCAGTTGGCGTATTTGCTTGCTTCCACTCGCTTGCGCTCGCCGACGCTCAGCGAAAGCAAGTGGATACGCTTTTGCGTCGCATCTCCATCCACGATGGATCGGGCCGGCGGATTTTCCACGTTCAGACCTGCCAAGGCGCCTTCCCGAGCCCCTTTGTTTCTATCGGAAAAGCGACGCAAAACCTGTGGATTCCGCTCGCCGCGTAATACCGCGGGTGATGTCTTACGAAAGCCGCAACCTGCCTGAACGCCCTGTCCCACGGTTCATCGTTCGAAACCCCCATCGGACAAAGCGTTTGTTGCGCCGCAATAAACAACCTCTACCCCGTTTGAGCAATTCTTTTTCGCTGGTGACTATCGGCGCCAGTCGTGCGGGCAAGCCGCCGTGATAAGGCGCATGCCCGCACGATTCCTTCAACAGACGGAGACATGCACTTGTTCCTTTACGGCTATGGTCCACTCCTGCTGGCGGGCGCGAAACAGACGGTCGCGCTTGCAGTCCTGTCTCTCGCGGTATCCATCCTGCTCGGGCTCGCGGGTGCAAGCGCGAAGCTGTCGCGCAACCGCGTCACGCGCAGCCTTGCCACCGCCTACACGACGCTGATTCGCGCGGTGCCCGACCTGGTCCTGATGCTGCTGCTTTTCTATAGCATCCAGATTGCGGTCAACCACCTGACCGACGCGCTCGGCCTGGACCAGTTCGACATCGATCCCTTCACGGCCGGCGTCCTTACGCTCGGTTTCATCTACGGCGCCTACTTCACCGAAACCTTTCGCGGCGCGTTTCTCGCGGTGCCGCGCGGCCAGCTGGAAGCCGGCAGCGCTTATGGCATGAGTGGCGTGCGGGTGTTCGTGCGGATCCTGTTTCCGCAGATGATGCGCTTCGCGCTGCCGGGGATCGGCAACAACTGGCAGGTGCTGATCAAGGCGACGGCGCTGGTATCGATCATCGGTCTCGCCGATATCGTCAAGGCCGCGCAAGACGCCGGCAAAAGCACCTACAAGATGTTCTTCTTCATGCTGGTCGCAGCCGCTGCCTATCTCGCCATCACGACGGTTTCGAACGTCGTCCTGCTGTATTTTGAACGCCGCTATTCCACGGGCGTGCGGCATGCCGACCTCTAAGCGGCGCCTGAGCGACCTCTTAGCAAACAGGAAAAAGCGACCATCATGATCCAGATACTTGCCGATTACTGGCGCCCGTTTCTTTACTCCGACGGCATGCGCGCCTCGGGTCTTGTCGTGACCTTGTGGCTGTTGGCAAGCTCGCTTGCGCTCGGTTTTGTCGCGGCGGTTCCGCTTGCCTGCGCCCGTGTATCGAAGAACCGCTGGCTCTCGACGCCGGTGCGCCTCTACACTTACGTGTTTCGCGGCACGCCGCTTTACGTGCAGTTGCTGCTGCTCTACACCGGCCTGTACAGTCTCGAATTCGTACGCTCGCAGTCGCTGCTCGAAGCCTTTTTTCGCAGCGGTTTCAACTGCGCGATACTGGCCTTCGCGCTCAATACCTGCGCGTACACCACCGAGATTTTCGCCGGCGCGATCCGCTCGATTCCATACGGTGAAGTAGAGGCTGCTCGCGCGTACGGCATGAGCACCTTCACGGTGTACCGGCGCGTGATCCTGCCGTCCGCGCTGCGACGCGCGCTGCCGCTGTACAGTAACGAAGTGATCCTCATGCTGCACGCCACAACCGTTGCGTTCACCGCGACCGTACCGGACATCCTGAAGGTCGCGCGCGACGCAAACTCGGCTACGTATCAGTCATTCGAGTCGTTCGGGCTCGCGGCGCTGATCTACCTGGCCGTGTCGTTCGTGTTGATCGGCGCATTCCGGCGCGCGGAAAAGCGCTGGCTTGGGTATCTGGGCACCAGCCGTCGTTGAAGGTCGCCGCTTGGAATCGGCGCGTTAGAGCGTCACCTTGGTTTAAACCGCAGTTCAGCCAATCACCCCGGGAGTATGAGTTGGAGCTAACCGCCAAAGATGCCGCGACGAAACTGGTCGCGCAGGACATTCACAAGCGCTACGGCGACAATGAGGTGCTCAAGGGCGTATCGCTTTCCGCGCGCGCGGGCGACGTCATCAGCATCATCGGCGCGAGCGGTTCGGGCAAGAGCACGTTCCTGCGCTGCATCAACTTTCTCGAGCGGCCGAACGCGGGGCAGATCGTGGTGGATGGCGAGACCGTGCTCGTCAACGCCGACCGCGCGGGCAGCCATGACGTGGCTGACCGCAAGCAGTTGCAGAGGGTGCGGACCAAGCTCGCGATGGTGTTCCAGCACTTCAACTTGTGGTCGCATATGACCGCCATCGAAAACGTGATGGAAGCGCCGCGGCATGTGCTCGGTCTTTCGAAGAAGGAAGCGGAGGAGCGGGCCCGGATGTACCTTGAGAAGGTGGGGCTCGCGCCTCGCATCGAGAAGCAATATCCTTCGCACATGTCGGGCGGGCAGCAGCAGCGCGTGGCGATTGCGCGTGCGCTGGCGATGCATCCTGACGTGATGCTGTTCGACGAACCCACTTCGGCGCTCGATCCGGAACTGGTCGGCGAAGTGCTGAAGGTGATGCAGAAGCTTGCCGAAGAGGGTCGCACGATGATCGTGGTTACGCATGAGATGGGCTTTGCGCGCAACGTCTCGAACCATGTGATGTTCCTGCATCAGGGCCGCACGGAAGAGGAAGGCGCGCCGGGTGATGTGCTCACTGCACCGAAGAGCGAGCGGCTGCGACAGTTTCTGTCTGGTAGTCTTAAGTGAGGTTTCGTTCGCACTTGGGGTTTGGGGGGGGGTGCGCGATGGTGGGGGCGGTGATTGGGCGTTGGGCGTTGGGCGTTGGAGTTAACGGGTGAGGTCAATGCCAGGGTTCAGGGTTAGCGGTCAGGGTCTATGCTGGGGTGGTCAGTTCTGGGGCTAGCGGTCGGGGTCTATGCCGGGTTGCTGCTTTCCATGTTAGCGGCCTGCGAGAGTCGGATTTTCTCTTTATCACTATTAGCCACTGTGCGTGGCGGCACGTCATTTCTTTGTCCAAAGCGACAAAGAAACGAAGCAAAGAAAACGCTTTCAACCACGCTACCCTAAGTGTCCACAGCGTGCAGTTTGTATTCATAGGTGCCCCAAAAGCACGGTGCTCGCCAGAGCGGAGGATGTGTGAACCCCTCCTTCTCGCGAATCCTGACACGAACACGCTTCGCCCCGTACGCTCTCGGGCAAGCACGAATTGCCGAGGGAACCGCACGGCCTCACACGTATTCGCCGCCGCGTTTCTTGGAGCGTCGGCCAAGCGCGCACTGTTTTTTTGGTGGGCTACACGGCCGAACGCATACTTACGGCTTCATGTTTGGTGGGTAGTTGTGCGGCGTGCACGATTCTTTTCGCCAGCTACGGCCTGATGCATCCGCGTGGGCCGTGTCTTGGTGGGTTAGCGACGTGGTCCGTCATGTACAAATTCGGCAGGAGGTTGTCCGCGGATAGCGCGGGGTGAACCTTGGGCAGATTCAGTCACTGGTGGCGAAGCGTGTGGGTATCCGTGTTCGGAGAAAGAGGGGTTCACACATCCTTCGCTCTGGCGAGCACCGTGCTTTTGGGGCACCCATGAATAGAAACTGCACGCTGTGGACACTTAGGGTAGCGTGGTTTAAAAGCGCTTTCTTTGCTTCGTTTCTTTGTCGCTTTGGACAAAGAAATGACGTGCCGCCACGCACAGTGGCTAACAGTGATAAAGAGAAAATCCGACTCTCGCAGACCACTAACACCGAAAGCACCAACCCGGCATAGACTCCGACCGCTGCCCCCAGAACCGACCACCCCAACATAGACCCCAACCACTAACACCGAAAGCCCCCCGACCCCTACCACTACCCCTCCCCATCCCTAGTGCGAACAAAAACCAATTTCGAACATGAGCGCGAGCGTTAACCCGGCCCCGAGCACCAGGCCACTCAAAGTCGCGATCGTGGTGCTGCCACCCTGCTCCATGAGCGGCGTAGGGCTAATCCTCGACAGCCTGCGTCTCGCGAACGAGATCGACGGCCACGCGCTCTACGACTGGCAAATCTGTTCGTGGGACGGACGCCCCGTAACGTTCGCCGGCGGCGCGCAACTTCCCGCGGACACAGCATTCGGCGATGCCGTCACTTGCGACTGGCTAATCGTGGTCAGCGAGCGGTATCAGCAATTCGCGGACTACCGGCTGTTCCTGCAAAGCCTCGCGCGCGTGGGCAGCCGCACGCCCCGCGTGACCGGCATTCACCACGGCGTCTGGTGGCTCGCGATGGCCGGTCAATTGAGCGCCTACCGCGTGGCGGTGAACTGGGAAACCTACCAGCAGTTCGCCGAGGAGTTCGAGCGCTCGATCGTCACGCAGCAAATCTTTGAGATCGACCGAGATCGTTCGACCTGCACCGGCGGCCAGGCGACCGTCGACTTCATGCTGGCGATGATCGCACGCGACCAGGGCGCGGACCTGGCGGAACGGATCGCGGATTCACTTGGCATCGGCGTGTTGCGCTCAGGCGAAGAGCGCCAGCGCATTCCGTTCGTGACCGCGCCGGGCGAACGCCATCCGCGACTCAACGACGCGCTGCAACTAATGGAAGCGAACATAGAAGACCCGCTCGCCACCGATGAAATCGCCGGGCTTGTCGGCATTTCGCGACGCCAGCTCGAACGGCTGTTTCGACAATACCTCGGCGCGATGCCATCGAAGTATTACGTCAACCTGCGCCTGACCAAAGCCCGTACGCAATTGCAGCGCACCAGCAAATCGGTGGTGCAGATCAGCCTCGCGTGCGGGTTTGCATCGGCGGCGCATTTCTCCAACGCGTATCGCGACCGCTTCGGCGTGACACCGCGCGAGGAACGCCGCAACTGGATCGAAAAACATAGCGGACAGGCACCCGATGAACCGCGTGGCGGCGCGCTGCTCGGTTCGTCACGTGAGCCTGTTTGAAGCTTGTGCTTGAGCCCGTGTTTGAAGCTCTTTTATCGGCTTGTGTACGCCCCCATCTCGCGTTCGCCGGCAACGTGACCGTGCGAACGTTTAAAATCACCGCCCCACCCCCGAGAGGTATGCATTGAAGAACGTCTATTGGATGAATCATAAAGTCGCCGCTTTCGCGGTTGCCGCCACCACGGTGTTCGCCGCCTCATTCGCCGCACCAAGCGCGCAGGCAGCGGATCTCAAGGAAATTCGCTTTGGCGTCGAGGCATCGTATGCGCCGTTCGAATCGAAGTCGCCCAGCGGCGAGTTGATCGGTTTCGACATCGATGTCGGCAACGCCGTATGCGCGAAGCTCCAAGTCAAATGCGTCTGGGTCGAGAATTCGTTCGACGGCCTGATTCCAGCCTTGCAGGCACGCAAGTTCGACGCGATCAACTCGGACATGACCATCACCGACCAGCGCAAGGCGGCCATCAATTTCACAAATCCGATCTACGCAATCCCGAACCAGTTGATCGCGAAGAAAGGCAGCAAGATCCTGCCCACAGCCGACGGCCTGAAGGGCGCGCTCGTCGGCGTGCTGCAAGGGTCGATCCAGGAAACCTACGCGAAGGCCAAGTGGGCAACGGCGGGTATCGATGTAGTGTCGTACCAGGCGCAGGACCAGGTCTATGCCGATCTCGCGGCCGGCCGGCTGGATGCCGCGTTCCAGGATGCGGAAGCGGCGTCGAAGGGCTTCCTGAAGACGCCGCAGGGTGCGGGCTTCGCGTTCACCGGACCCGCCGTGGCCGACGAAAAACTGCTGGGCGCGGGTGTGGGTTTCGGCGTGGCCAAGAACAACCACGCGCTGAAGGCTGCCCTCGATCAGGCGCTGACGGATCTGAAGGCTGACGGCACCATCGACAAGCTGGGATCGAAGTACTTTGATGTGAAAGTCGTGGTGAAGTAAGAGCGCTTCGCTATCGGTCCCACAGCGCGGGACCGACTCGCAAGCTAACGCCGGGTGTCAGCATGACATCTGGCTTTCACTTACATCACAACGAATGCAGCGGGCCACGCGCCCTTTTTTGACCGGGCACGGCGCGCTGTATCATCACGGGCGCACACCAGGCTTCGAGTTCTTGGGTTGATCGATAAGCATGATCCACAAGCAGCTCGACACCCGTGTGCATGGCAGAGTCGCCGCCATCCGCACGGAGCCCTTCCCTCATGACAAGCTACAAGCAAGACCGCGTCGAAACGCTCGACGTCCCGGCCGGCAACGGCGCGCCTCTCGCGGCCGGAACGCAAAGCCCGGTTCGCGCCCTGATCGCAGCCGTTTCAGGCTACGCGATGGACGGCTTCGATCTGCTCATCCTCGGCTTCATGCTGAACCTGATTTCCGCCGACCTCGGCCTGACGAGTTCACAGGCCGGATCGCTGGTCACGTGGACATTAATCGGAGGAGTAGCCGGCGGCCTCGGCTTCGGCATCTTGAGCGACTACCTCGGCCGCGTCCGCGTGCTGACCTACACCATCCTGCTGTTTGCACTCTTCACGGGCCTCTGCGCGCTCGCAACGGGTTATGGCGATCTGCTCGTCTACCGGTTTATTGCAGGTCTCGGATTGGGTGGCGAGTTCGGTATCGGCATGGCGCTTGCCATCGAAGCATGGCCGGCGGACAAACGCGGCCGCGTGTCGTCGTATGTCGGCATGGGCTGGCAAGTGGGCGTCCTCGCGGCGGCCGTGGTCACACCGCTGCTGCTGCCGCATATCGGCTGGCGCGGCATGTTCGTGGTCGGCCTGTTTCCGGCAGTGGGATCGTTCGTGATCCGCAAGGCTATCGGTGAATCCGACCTGTTCGTGCGCACGCATGCCGCGAAGAAACGCGAGTTCCCGATCAAGACCTTGTTCCGCGACAAGGCCACGACCAAACACAGCATTGGCGTAATCATCCTGTGCTCGGTTCAGAACTTCGGGTACTACGGCCTCATCGTATGGATGCCGGCTTATCTGTCGAAGATGTTCGGCTACACGCTCACCAAGTCAGCCATCTGGACCGGCTGTTCGATCCTCGGCATGCTCGCCGGCATCTGGATCTTCGGCCAGCTTGCGGACCGCATAGGACGCAAGCCGGCCTTCATCGGATATCAGGTCGGCGCGCTGGTCATGGTGTTCGTCTACTCGACGCTCAGCACCCCGGATGCGTTGCTGATCGGCGGCATTTTCATGGGCTTGTTCGTGAACGGGATGATGGGCGGTTACGGCGCGCTGATGGCCGAGCTTTATCCAACGCACGCGCGAAGCACCGCGCAAAATGTGCTGTGGAGCATCGGGCGCGGAGTCGGCGGATTTGGTCCGCTCGCTATCGGTGCGCTCGCCACACACTACTCGTTCGGTACGGCAATCGCCTTGCTGGCATCGATCTATATTCTCGATCTGCTGGCAACCGTCTTTCTGATTCCAGAGTTGCGCGGGGTCGAGCTGGAGTGATCGCCCTGGGTTGCCCTTCGTGCAACCCTTCATGCAGCCTGCGACAATGCCGGGTGAATTCCACCAAGAGGGCAAGGCATGTCAACGTTATTCGATTTGAGCGGCCGCACGGCGCTCGTTACGGGATCGGCGCGCGGTATTGGTTTTGCGCTGGCGCAAGGACTGGCAAACGCAGGCGCGGCCGTGATTCTTAACGGCACACGCGCGGACACCGTCGCCGAGGCAGTCGCCCGGATGGACGCCCAAGGCTTTGCCGCGACCGGCCGTGCATTCGATGTCACCAACGAACACGCTGTCGCCGATGCCTTCGCGCAGTGGGACCACGATGGGGTCCACATCGACATCCTGATCAACAACGCCGGCATCCAGTTTCGCAAGCCGCTCGTGGAACTGGAACTCAGCGACTGGCAGCGCGTGATCGATACCAACCTGACCAGCGCCTTCATCGTCTCGAAGGAGGCGGCCAAACGAATGATCGCGCGCGGCTCGGGCGGCAAGATCGTCAATATCGGGTCGCTGACGAGCGAGGGAGCACGTGCAACCGTGGGCGCCTACACGGCGGCCAAGGGCGGCATCAAGATGCTGACGCGCGCCATGAGCGCCGAATGGGCGGCGTCGAATATCCAGGCGAACGCCATTGGCCCCGGCTACATCCTGACCGACATGAACCAGGCGCTCATAGAAAACGCCGCGTTCGATGCATGGGTGAAAAGCAGCAATCCGTCGCAACGCTGGGGCAAACCCGAAGAGCTGGTCGGCACGGCCGTGTATCTCTCGTCACCCGCGTCGAGTTACGTGAACGGCCAGATCATCTATGTCGATGGAGGCTGGCTGGCAGTGCTTTGATCCGGCATTTTGCTTCATGCCGGACGTCAGTTCCTGCATACTGACAGCCGCACTATCGAAACAGCGTTGCCTTGCGGTCCCGCGATGCGATCCATCGCGGGTATCGTGCAAGTACCGTCGCAGGCATCGTATTACTCAGGAGCATGATCCATGCATGATTCTTATCTCACGCACGTGCGCAGTACTCTCGACCAGATTCGCGCCGACGGTTTCTACAAGACCGAACGCGTGATCTCAAGTCCGCAATCGGCCGCCATCCGGCTCGCGAGCGGCGGCGACATGCTGAACTTCTGCGCGAACAATTACCTCGGTCTCGCCAACGACGCCCGCCTGATCGAAGCCGCCAAAGCGGGCCTCGACCACGATGGTTTCGGCATGGCGTCAGTGCGCTTTATCTGCGGCACGCAGACCGTCCACAAGGAACTCGAGCAAGCGCTCGCTTCGTTCCTTCAAACCGATGACTGTATCCTCTACTCAAGCTGCTTCGACGCCAACGGCGGCCTGTTCGAAACCCTGCTCGACGAGTCCGACGCAATCATCAGCGACGAGCTCAATCACGCGAGCATTATCGACGGCGTGCGTTTGTCGAAGGCGAAGCGCTACCGCTACAAGAACAACGATCTCGCCGACCTTGAAACGAAGCTGCGCGAAGCGGATGCTGCCGGCGCGCGCTTCAAACTGATCGCCACCGACGGCGTATTTTCGATGGACGGCATCATCGCGAATCTCGCCGGCATCTGCGACCTCGCCGATCGATACGGTGCGCTGGTCATGGTCGACGACTCGCACGCGGTCGGCTTTATCGGTGAACACGGACGAGGCACGCCTGAGTATTGCGGCGTGCTTTCTCGCGTGGATATCATCACCGGCACCTTGGGCAAGGCGCTGGGCGGCGCGTCCGGCGGTTACGTCGCTGCACGCCGCGAGATCGTCGAGTTGCTGCGGCAGCGTTCACGTCCCTATCTGTTCTCGAATACGCTCGCGCCCAGCATTGCCGCTGCCACGCTGAAGGTGCTCGAATTGCTTGCGAGCGACGAAGGCGCCCAACTGCGCGCAAGCGTGCGTGCCAACGGCGCGCACTTCCGCGACGCCATGAGCAAGCTCGGTTTCACGCTCGTGCCCGGCGAACATCCGATCATCCCGGTGATGCTTGGCGATGCGCAATTGGCATCGCGCATGGCGGACGCGTTGCTGCAGGAAGGCGTCTACGTGATCGGGTTTTCGTTCCCGGTAGTGCCGAAAGGCCGCGCCCGTATCCGCACGCAGATGAGCGCCGCGCACACGCCAGCGCAGATCGATCGCGCGGTGGATGCGTTTGCGCGCGTCGGCCGTTCACTGGGCATTATCTGAGGCATCGGGACAAATCGGAACAATCATGAAAGCACTGGCAAAACTGGAACGGGGTCCGGGGCTGACGTTGACACGCGTCAAGAAGCCTGAAGTCGGCCACAACGACGTGATGATCCGCATCACACGCACGGCGATCTGCGGCACCGACATCCATATCTGGAAATGGGACGAGTGGGCGCAGAAAACGATTCCCGTGCCCATGCATGTGGGTCACGAATACGTTGGCGAGATCGTGGAAATGGGACAGGAAGTGCGCGGCTTCGCTATCGGCGACCGCGTGTCGGGTGAAGGTCATATCACCTGCGGGTTCTGCAGAAACTGTCGTGCGGGACGTCGGCATCTGTGCCGCAATACGGTGGGTGTGGGTGTCAATCGTCCGGGCGCATTTGCCGAATTCCTCGTCATTCCGGCGTTCAACGCGTTCAAGATTCCGCCGGAAATTTCCGATGACCTCGCTGCTATCTTCGATCCGTTCGGCAACGCGACGCATACGGCGCTATCGTTTAATCTGGTCGGCGAAGATGTGTTGATCACGGGTGCCGGGCCTATCGGGATCATGGCCGTGGCCATCGCCAAGCATGTGGGCGCGCGCAACGTAGTGATCACCGACGTGAACGATTACCGGCTGGAGCTTGCCCGCAAGATGGGCGCAACGCGGGCGGTCAATGTCTCGGAGACGTCACTGCGCGACGTCATGGCCGAGCTGCACATGACAGAAGGGTTTGACGTAGGGCTGGAAATGTCAGGCGTGCCGAGCGCGTTCACGGGCTTGCTCGAAGCGATGAATCACGGCGGCAAGGTCGCATTGCTTGGCATCCCGCCCGCGAACATGGCGATCGACTGGACCCAGGTGATATTCAAAGGACTGGAGATCAAGGGCATCTATGGCCGCGAGATGTTCGAGACCTGGTACAAGATGGTCGCCATGCTGCAAAGCGGCCTCGATCTCTCGCCTATCCTCACGCACAGCTTCGCGGTGGACGACTATGAAGAAGCGTTCGCGACCATGCTCTCAGGCCAGAGCGGCAAGGTGATTCTGGACTGGACGGTGTGAGACCGCTGGGCTGGAGGCATATTTATGACTCCAGCCCGGCGCCACTACGCGCGTTCCAGCGTCGCTATCTCACGGACCACAACCAGCAGCATCGAAAGACTTGCGCCGCTTGTTGCTCGCAATTCCGCCAGCAAACGTGCATAACGTTCGACCGCGGCTTCCCTTCTTGACCGCCAGTTTTCAACGATCACTTCAGGCGTATCTATATCGCGTGTTTGTTCGAGCGCACTGACCGTCAATGCGCGCTTGAGCCGCGCGAGCTCTTCCAAAGCAGCCGCCCGTGCAAGCAGGTCCCAGTGAGTGGACGCGGGCAACGCCATCGCGCGCTCCGCGATCCAGCCGTAGTTCAGCAACGTGCCTATGGCGAAGTACACGCTCGCGACGGTCTCAAGGCTACGATCACAATTGGCCGCTACTTCTGCGCTATCCAGTACCGCAGTCGATAACTCGCCGCTCGCCACTTTTGCCGCGAGCTCGCCTTCAACGCCCGCCTCTTCCAGCACGCGACGCCGTTCGGTCCACCCGTTGAGTTCGTCGGCAGGCAGCAAATTCGGCAACTGCGGCGCAAGCCTTTGCGCCGCTTCACGACAACGCATGACACGCTCGATCGCAAGGTTAACCTGCTCCGTCGATACCTTCAAATGACGCAGGAACCAGAGCGTCGCCCCTTCCAGCAACCGCACGACATCGACGAACATCCGGGCTTGCACTTCATCGGCGATACGATTGTCGAGCGCATCGATACTTCGCCAGATATCGTTCAGATCGAACACGTCACGCGCCATGATGCAGGCACGCACGATCTCGCTCGGACGCGCGTCCGTTTCTTCCATCAACCGATGCACGAAGGTGCAGCCCACCCGGTTGATCAGTGCATTCGTCAGGTGCGTCGCCAGAATTTCGCGCCTGAGCGGATGACGCTGCATCGGTTCGCTGTAGCGCGTCTGCAAAGGCAGCGGGAAATAGTCGGGCAGCATGCCTGCTACAAGCACGTCCTCGGGAACGTCGGATGCGAGCAGTTCGTCGTACAGCCACATCTTGCTGTATGCCAGCAGCACCGCGCGCTCGGGTGACGTGAGCCCAAGCCGGGCCGCCTGACGTTCGGCAATGTCCTCATCCGACGGCAGGAATTCGATCTTGCGTTTCAACCGGTCCGCGCGCTCAAGCCAGCGCATCAGCCGCGCTTCGGCGTCGAGCATCTCGGCCACGTAGCGGTTCGCAATCGATAACGCCTGCGTCTGCGCGTAGTTGTCGTTCAACACGAGCAGGCCGACTTCATCGGTCATCTCGGCAAGCAGCGCGTTGCGCTGCTTTTCAGTCATCTCGCCGTCAGCCACCACAAGGCCCAGCAGGATCTTGATGTTCACCTCGTGGTCGGAACAGTCGACGCCTGCGGAGTTGTCGATGGCATCGGTATTGATACGCCCGCCATGCTGCGCGTATTCGATCCGGCCGAGTTGCGTCACGCCAAGATTGCCGCCCTCGGCCACGACCTTGCAGCGCAGTTCGGAGCCGTTGACGCGTACGGCGTCGTTGGTTCGATCGCCGACCTGCGCAAGCGTCTCGCGCGTCGACTTGACGTAGGTGCCCACGCCACCGTTGTAGAGCAGATGCACCTCGGCCAGCAGGATCGCGCGGATCAATTCGTTCGGTGCAAGCGTCACGGCTGTCACGCCGAGCGCGGCCTGGACTTGCGGCGACAACGCGATCGTTTTCGCCGTGCGCGGGAATATTCCGCCTCCGGCTGAAATCAGCGTGGCGTCGTAGTCTGCCCAGCTCGATCGCGGCAGCGCGAACAGGCGCTCGCGTTCGTTGAAACTCGCGACGGTGTCAGGCTCCGGATCGAGGAAGATATGACGATGATCGAACGCCGCGATCAGGCGAATGTGGCGCGAGAGCAGCATGCCGTTACCGAACACATCGCCGGACATATCGCCGATACCCACTACGGTGAAGTCGGTCGTCTGCGTGTCGACGCCCATCTCGCGCGAATGCCGCTTGACCGATTCCCACGCGCCGCGTGCGGTGATCGCCATTCTCTTGTGGTCGTAGCCTACCGAACCGCCGGACGCAAACGCGTCGTCTAGCCAGAAGCCGTATTCGCGCGCAATGGCGTTGGCATAGTCGGAGAACGTGGCCGTGCCCTTGTCGGCGGCGACGACGAGATAGGGGTCATCGGGATCATGGCGAACGGTATCCGGCGGCGGCACGATAACGCCGGCCACGCGGTTGTCGGTCACGTCGAGCAGACCACGCAGGAACATCTGGTAGCACGCTACGCCTTCACGCGCGAACGCCTCGCGGTCCGTGACGGGCGGCGGGTTCTTCACCACGAAACCACCCTTCGATCCAACCGGCACGATCACGGTGTTTTTCACCATCTGCGCCTTCATGAGGCCGAGCACTTCCGTGCGAAAGTCTTCCCGTCGATCCGACCAGCGCAAGCCACCTCGCGCCACTTTTCCGCCCCGCAAATGCACGCCTTCAACGCGCGGCGCATAGACCCAGATCTCGAACATTGGCTTGGGTTCGGGCAAGCCCGGCACCATCGACGGATCGAGTTTGAATGACAGATAAGGTTTTGGATTACCTTCGGCATCCTTACGAAAATGATTGGTTCGTACCGTCGCGTTGATGACACCCAGGAACTGCCGCAGGATGCGGTCTTCATCCAGATTCGGTACGTTATCAAGCGCGGCTTCTATGTCGGCGCGCACCTGCTGCGTGCGGGTTTCGCGAAGCTCACGACTTTGAGGGTTATCGCTGAGTATCCCTGGAAGAGCCGGATTGAAGCGCACCAGGAACAGTTCAAGCAACTTGCGCGCGATCGCCGGGTTACCGGTCAGCGCGCGCTCTATGTAGGCGTCGCTGAACGTTGAGCCCACTTGCCGCAGGTACTTGGCATAAGCGCGCAGGATCGTGACGTCGCGGGCGCCGAGTTGCGCGCGCAGGACCAGCCGGTTGAAGTCGTCGTTCTCGACTTCACCGGTCCAGACGCTTGCGAACGCGTTCTCGAACAGTTCCTTGACGCGATCGATATCGAACTCCACGTCGTCGGCAAGCTCCAGACCGAAGTCGTGTATCCACGCATGCGGCGCACCGAGCGGTTCAATGCGATAAGGCCGCTCTTCATCCACGCGCACGCCGAGATGTTCCAGCATAGGCAGGCTATGCGACAGCGCGATCGGGTCGCCCACCCGGTATACCTTGAAGCGAAACGCCCGGCGCCCCGCTTCAATCGGCCTGTAAAGGCTCATCGCGAGGCCGCCCGCCCTCACCTGTGTCTGTTCGATCAACTCGATATCGCGCACCGCCGTACGAGCCGGATAATCTTCGCGATAACCCGCCGGAAATGAATCCGCGTATCGATTCAGGAGCCGGTTGCCCTGCTCTTCGCCGAAGCTGTCGACCAGTGCATCGGCGAGATCATCTTGCCAGCGGCGCGCGACCTGCACGATCCGTTGCTCGAGTTCGCGTGTATCGGCTTCGGGCATCGCGCCTTTATCCGAACGCACCGTGATATAGATGCGCGCGAGCGGAGACTCGGACAGCAGCGGCGTGAATTCGATGCTCTTGCCGTTGAACGCTTGCATGAGTACGGTCGCGATCCGTTTGCGCAGGTCCGTGTTGAACTTGTCGCGCGGGACGAACACGAGGCATGAGACAAAGCGGTCGAACCGGTCGCGCCGCACGAACAGGCGTGTGCGCTGATGTTCCTGCAATCGCAGCACGCCGAGCGCGATATCGAACAGGTCGTCCTCATCAGCTTCGAAGAGTTCTTCGCGCGGATATTGTTCGAGCACGGTCACCAGTGACTTATGCAAATGTCCCTTGGCGAGAAAGCCGGCACGCCTGATGATGTTCGCGCATTTGCGCCGCACAATCGGGATCTCGGACGTGGGCACCAGATACGCGGTGGACGTGTACAAGCCAATAAACCGCCGCTCGCCAATCACCTTGCCATCCGCACCAACGCGCTTCACGCCCACGTAATCCAGATAACCGGGCCTGTGCACCGTCGCGCGCGAATTCGCCTTGGTGAGAAAGATCGGCACCGAGCCGTTGATGATGGCCGCTGCAGCCGGAGGCAATGGCGTGACGTTATCGGCTGCGGGCGGGCGCAGGCTTTCGCGCAACAATCCTGCGCCGGAACCCGGCACGCCGCGCAGCGCAAAGCCGTCATCCTGCGTAATGAGTTCGTAGTCGCGATGCCCGAGGAAGGTGAAATGATCCGCCACCATCCACTCCAGGAACGCGCGTGCCTCGATGCCATCCGCGCTGGTCTCACGCGCTTTCATTTCTCCGATAGTGGCGCGTGCAACCTCAAGAATCTTCGGCCAGTCTTCCACTGAAGCACGTACGTCACCGAGCACGCGAGCGATGTCACGGCGTAGCTCGTCGAGCTTGGCCGCCTCGCCGCAGCGATCCACTTCGAAGTGAATAAACGACTCGAGGCGCGATTGCGGATCGCCGCCGTCAACGTGACCCAACGCGATACGCGTGATTGCCCCGCTTGCGGCGCGGGAGACCCGGAACACCGGATGAATGGCGGAATGCATCGCCAGGCCGAGTCGGTTGACCGCCATCGTGACCGAGTCGACGAGGAACGGCATGTCGTCGTTGACGATCTCGACCACCGTGTGATCGGAGTGCCAGCCGTGTTGTTCAAGGTTGGGGTTGTATACGCGCAGGACTTCGCGGCCGGTCGTGAATTTTTGCGCCGTTTGCCAGTGCGCCATGGCCGCGCCGTAGAGATCGGCTATGTCGCGGCTCTGGATGTCTTCGGGGTCCGCAAGCGCGTAGTAGTGGCTCAGCAGTGGTTCAACGACATCGAACGCGGGCGCGGGAAGCCGTCCCCGTGCAAAATCGACTACGTCAGTGAGAAGGTGCGCAACGCGCTCTTCGCTCTTGGTCAGCATGTCGTCTCCCGGATCTGGCACGTACGATGCTCGGATTATGCGCCAAGTTTTGTGACACTTAAGCGCCGGAAGCACCGTCCGCGGAAACCCTCAGACCCTGACCCTAACGCTGATTGGAGCCCGATACGACATCGATCCACACCGCGAGCACGAGAATCCCGCCCTTCACGATCATCTGCCAATACGAATCGACGTCGAGCATCGACATGCCGTTGTCAAGGCTCGCCATCACCAGCGCCCCGATCAACGCGCCATAGACGGTCCCCGAACCACCGCGCATGGACGTCCCGCCGATAAAGCACGCAGCAATGGCGTCGAGCTCACCCATCGTCCCCGCCGACGGCGACCCGGCCGCGAGCCGCGCCGTGTTGACCAGCCCGGCAAGCGCGCACATCAGGCCCATCAGCGCGAAGATCATCAGCTTCACGCGGTTCGTATTCACGCCCGACAAACGCGTTGCTTCGAGGTTTGAACCCACCGCATAAATGCGCCGGCCGAACACAGTCTGCGTCGCGACATAGGTGAAAATACCGAGCAACGCCAGCAGTAGCAGCACCGGCACGGGAATGCCGCCGTACTGGTTCAACGTGGTCACGAACGCGACCAGCACCAGCCCCGCTGCCACGATCTTCACGCCGTCCTGCCAAAGCGGCACGACGGCCAGGTTGTAACGCAGACGGTTCTGCCGCTGGCGCACGGTCAGCGTGACAAGCAACGCAAACAGCACGACAGCAAGCGCATTGCCCGCCATGCGCGGCAAATATCCCTGGCCGATAAACACGAGATTGCTGGAGACCGGCGCGATCGTCGAACCGCCGGTCACGCCAAGCAGCACGCCCCGATACGCCAGCATGCCGCCAAGCCCGACAATGAACGACGGCACCCGCAGATAGGTCGACCACCAGCCATTGAACATGCCGATCGCAATGCCGAGCAGCATCACGGCCGGCACGGTGAACTGGATCGGCCAGTGATGCGAGACATCGAGAATAGCGGCCACGCCGCCGAGCAAACCGAGCAGCGATCCAACCGACAAATCAATCTCGCCCGCGATGATCACGAACACCATGCCGCATGCGAGCATGCCGGTAATCGACATCTGCCGGAGCAGGTTCGACAGGTTGCGCGGCGTGACGAACGCGCCGTCGGTGAGGAAGGAAAAGAAGATCCAGATGACGGTTACCGCCAGCAGCAACGCGAGCAATTTATAACGCGTGAAAAGCTGCTTGAAGCGCTGACCGGATGTGGTGCTTGCGCCGCCGGTAACGCTGCGTTTGGGCGACGAGGTGACGTCAGGAGTCATGCGACGCTCGCTTGAAAAGAGTTTGTCTGTGGGGTCGCGCGGATGGCCGCTGCCAGGATATGTTCTTGCGTGAGCCCTTCGTTAATAAAGTCGCCGCGCAGTTGGCCCTCGCCTATGACCAGCACGCGGTCGCTCATGCCAAGCACTTCATTGAGCTCTGACGACACCACGATGATTGACATACCGCGCCGGGCCAGCGCGAACATGAGCTTGTAGATCTCGAACTTGGCGCCGACGTCGACGCCCCGCGTGGGTTCATCGAGGATAAGAATGGCTGGATCGGTCAGCAGCATCTTGGTCAGCACGGCCTTCTGCTGATTGCCGCCGGACAGGCTGGCAATAGACAGCATAGGCGTGGCGGCACGTACGGAAAGCCGCTTCATTTCTGTATTGATCGTGTCGAGTTCGGCCGCCGAATCAATCCGCCCGCCCTTCGCAAAACGGTTCAGCACGGCAAGCGTGATGTTATGTCCCACACCGAGTTGCGGCACGATGCCATGACGCTTGCGGTCCTCAGGCACCATGCCGATACCGGCATCGATCGCATTGGCCGGCGTCTTGATCTTGAGCCGTTTGCCGTTCAGATAAACCTCCGCCTCGCTGATCCCCGGGTAAGCGCCAAAGATTGCCTGCATCAGTTCGGTCCGCCCCGCGCCGACCAGCCCGGCAACGCCGAGAATCTCGCCCTTGCGCAGCGAAAACGAGACGTCGTCCACGCGCTTGCGCCGAGAGTTGGTCACATCAAAACAGGTGACGTGGCGTGCCTCGAAAATCACTTCGCCAATGTCGTGCGGCTCGCGCGGGAACAGGTTCTTGATCTCCCGGCCGACCATCATCGCGATGATGCTGTCGGTGCTCAGATCCTTCATGGGCTGCGTGGCGACATGCTTGCCGTCCCGGATCACGGTGATGGTGTCGCAGACTGCTTCCACCTCGTCGAGTTTGTGCGAGATGTACACGCACGCCACGCCGCGCTTCTTCAGGTCGCGCACAATATCAAGCAAGATGCGGATTTCGCTTGCGGTCAGGGACGACGAAGGTTCATCCAGAATCAGCAACTTCGCGCGCTTGTTCAACGCCTTGGCGATCTCGATCAGTTGTTGATGGCCACCGCCGTAGTTCATCACGGGTTGAGCCACGTTGATGCCGCTGATGTTCAGTTCGCGCAGCAGTTCGTCGGCGCGCTGATACATGGCCGCGTAGTTCATCCGGCCGCCGCTCAACGTGATTTCGTTGCCGAGGAAGATGTTTTCCGCCACCGACAATTGCGGCACCAGCATCAGTTCCTGATGGATGATGACAATGCCGGCATCTTCCGTTTCGCGGATGGTTGATGCCCGTAAAGGCTCACCTTCCCAGAGGATTTCTCCTTCCCACGTGCCGTGCGGATACACCCCGGACAGCACTTTCATCAGCGTCGATTTGCCTGCGCCGTTCTCGCCGCACAAACCCACGCATTCCCCGGGCGAGACCACGAGGTCGATTCCATCGAGCGCCTTCACACCGCCAAACGTCTTGACGATGCCGTGCATTTCCAGCAGCGCGTTTGCCATGCGGTTTTTATCCTGGACAGTGAATCAGCGTGAAGGCCTCATACGCTTAGAGCGTATTTTCAAGGCCCTCACGCCTGGCATGACGCAAAAGGCGTATTAATTTCCCGCCAACTGGGCCTGCGTATAGAAGCCGTCCTTTATCACGGTATCGACATTGCTCTTGGTCAGGAGCGTCGGCTGCAGCAACACGGTGTTGACCTGCTTCATGCCGTTATCGTATTTCGCGTTATAGGCCGGTTGCTGCCCTTTCGCCAGGTCCACCGCCAGTTTGGCCGCTTCGCCTGCAATCAGCTTCAGCGGTTTATAGACGGTCATGGTCTGCGTGCCATCCACCAGGCGCTTGACTGCTGCCAGGTCGGCATCCTGCCCGGAGATAGGCACCTTGCCCGCGAGGTGTTGCGCGGCAAGCGCCTGGATCGCGCCGCCGGCCGTGCCGTCATTGGACGCCACGATCGCGTCGATCTTGTTGTCGTTCGCGGTCAGCGCGTCTTCGGTGATGCGCAGCGCGGTCGCGGCGCTCCATTCCGGCACCCATTGCTGGCCGACAACCTTGATGTCGCCGCGATCGATGGCCGGCTTCAGGATCTTCATCTGCCCTGCACGCAGCATCTTCGCGTTGTTGTCGGTCGGTGCGCCGCCGAGCATGAAGTAGTTACCCTTAGGCTGGGCGTTGAACACGCCTTGCGCCTGCATTTCGCCGACCTTTTCGTTGTCGAAGGAGATATAGGCGTCCACATCGGCGTCGAGGATCAGGCGGTCGTACGACACCACCTTGATGCCCGCCTTCTTCGCTTCCGCCACTACATTGCCGAGGGTTTTCGAATTGAACGGCACGATCACGATGACATCGACACCCCGCGAGATCAGGTTTTCGATCTGCGATATCTGCCGTTCTTCGCTGGCATCGGCGGATTGCACGGACACCTTGGCGCCCAGCTTCGTGGCGGCGGCGACGAAATAATCGCGGTCACGCGACCAGCGCTCGACCCGCAGGTCGTCAATACAGAAGCCGATTTCAGGCTTGTCCTTGCTCGCATGAGCGAGGGTAGGAAGCACGGTCAAACTGGCGAACATCGCTCCACAGACCAGCGATCCAAGCACGGCACGGCGTTTTGCGAACTTCATGTCTCACTCCTTTTTATGGTTGACTAGCCGATGCGTCTCCCTGCGTAGCCGGTCAGGACAACGCATGTGCGAGAGAGGGGACGTCGGTGGAATCTACTGCTTGCGCCGCGAATCGATGTTCGCGGTCGTCGGTTTTGCGGGTGGGTCGTCTCTTTAGTTTGTCGTTAGCTTGGGCCCTTGATCGCCTTGGATGCAATTGCGAAATCAGCCGGGCCGCTTAATGATTTTCGATGCGGGTTTCCGCGAATACGCACATCACTTATAGATCGCCCTGTTCACGATATTTTCAAGCTGCTCCTGTTGTCCGCTCACATGCTGAGGGTTAACACGACGTCCAAGCGCATCGATAGCCAGCGACTCCAGAGAGTAACCGCCCGAGAGTATCTTGCGGCCAAATTCTGTGTCCCAACCCGCATAACGCTGCGTCTTGAATTCGGCAAGCTTGTCGTTCTCGACCAGCGTGGCGGCCCGTTCAAGTGCAATCGCTATCACGTCGATCGCGCCTATGTGCCCAAAGAACAGGTCTTCGGGCGCTACGCTCTGGCGCCGTACCTTCGCATCGAAATTCATGCCGCCGGTGCTGAAGCCGCCGTGCCGCAGGATTTCATACAGCGCCAGCGTCAGCTCTTCGACGCTGTTTGGAAACTGGTCGGTGTCCCAGCCGTTTTGCGGATCGCCGCGATTTGCATCGACACTGCCGAAGATACCTAGCGCGTATGCAGTCGCAATTTCATGGTGGAACGAATGTCCCGCCAGCGTTGCATGATTCGCTTCAATGTTTACGCGGATTTCATTTTGCAAACCGAACTGTGCGAGAAAACCGTGGACTGTCGCTACGTCGTAGTCGTACTGGTGCTTGGTCGGTTCTTGCGGTTTCGGCTCGATCAGCAACGCGCCTTTGAAACCCGTCTTGTGCTTGTGCTCCACCACCATGTTGAGGAAACGTCCGAGCTGATCCCGTTCGCGCTTGAGATCGGTATTGAGCAGCGTGTCGTAACCTTCGCGACCGCCCCACAACACATAGTTTTCGCCGCCAAGCCGATGCGTGGCCTCAAGTGCCTGGAACACCTGCGTGGCTGCGAACGCAAATACTTCGGGGTTTGGATTGGTCGCGGCTCCTGCTGCGTAGCGCGGGTGCGAGAACAGGTTCGCCGTACCCCATAACAGCTTGATGCCGGTCTCTTCCTGCTTGGCCGCCAGATAGTCCGTGACGCCTTTGAAGTTGTTGACGTAGTGCTTGATGCTGTCGCCTTCGGGTGACACGTCCGTGTCATGGAAGGTGTAATACGGCGCGCCCAGTTTCGAGAAGAATTCGAACGCCGCGTCGGCTTTCAGATGGGCGCGTTCGATAGCGTCGCCGGGTTGCTGCCACGGACGGTGAAACGTGCCTTGGCCGAACATGTCCACGCCCGGCCAGACGAACGTATGCCAGTAGCAGACGGCCAGCCGCAAGTGATCCTCCATGCGCTTGCCGAGCACCAGTTTGTCAGGGTCGTAATGGCGATAAGCAAAGGGGTTATCCGACTGGGGGCCTTCGTAACGCACGGCGGGCAAATGTTCGAAATATGACATGGGCGTCTCCTTCTTTTTAATGTGTCACCATGCTGCCAGCATCGTCGCGGACCGGGCAATTGCGAAATCCGCCAGCGCTTATGGTGTTTCTTGAGGTTGGAGGTTAGCGGGAGGGGGAGCGTTCGCACTTGGGGTTGGGGGGCTATGGTGGGGTGGTGGGTTCCCGGGGGTTAGTGGTCAGGGTTAATGCCGGGGTGGTCGGTTCTGGGTTAGTGGTCGGAGTCTATGCCGGGTTGGTGCTTTCGGCCGTGGTGGTCCGCCTGAGTCGGATTTTCTCTTTATCACTATTAGCCACTGTGCGTGGCGGCACGTCATTTCTTTGTCCAAAGCGACAAAGAAACGAAGCAAAGAAAACGCTTTCAAACCACGCTACCCTAAGTGTCCACAGCGTGCAGTTTTCATTCATGGGTGCCCCAAAAGCACGGTGCTCGCCAGAGCCACGGATGTGTGAACCCCTCCTTCTCGCGAATCCTGACACGAACACGCTTCGCCCCGTACGCTCTCGGGCAAGCACCATTGCCAAGGAACCACACGCTTCGCCACCAGTGATTGAACCCGCCCAAGGAGCACCCCGCGCTATCCGCGGACGACCGCCCCAACAAATTTGTACGCACCTCGAACCATGTAGCCAACCCGTCAAGAAACAATGCCGCGAAGATGCGGGTGGCCTAACCGACGAAAATAGCTGTACAGAACGCGCAGCCAATTCACAAAAACTGAAGCAGTAAACACAAACACGCAAGAAGCTGTGGCCTATGAATATGGTCGCACGGACCAGGTAGCTAACCTGTCAAAAAACCGCAGCCGTAAATACCCGTGAGGCGGTGCGGGTTCCTTAGCAATTGTGCTTGCCCGAGAGCGTATGAGCTTCCCCCGAAATTTAGCCTTCCACAGGTGACGTAAAATTGACGTTACTTTGGAAAGACTAGAAATGAAGAAGATACCGAAAAAGGCGTACACGGCAGAGTTCAAGGAACTTGCTGTCAAACGCGTGAGCGATGGACAGACGATCACGGAAGCGGCGAAGGAGCTCGGCTTGAGCAGCCAGAGTCTGCGCAACTGGATTAAGGCCGCTGTGGCGGGCAAGCTGACGGGGGCTGGCAGCAAGGTCGTCACGCCGGAAGCAATGGAGCTGTCCCACCTGCGCTCCGAGGTCGCTCGCTTGAAGCGGGAGAACGAGATCATAAAAAAAGCAGCGGCGTACTTCGCGCGGGATGTTCTGTGAAGTACGCCTGGATTGGCACGCATATCAAGGCGTTCGCGCTGCTTGAAATGTGCGTGGTGCTCGACGTTAGCATCAGTGGCTACAGAGCGTGGAAGCGCGGTGGCACGCCTGATCGCAAGCGGTTGACCGATGATCAAATGCTGGCCTTGATTGGCGCCATCCATGCCGAACTCAAGGGCGCTTACGGCAGTCCGCGCATGATGCGTGAATTGCGCCTGCGAGGCTTCAGCGCCGGCAAGCAGCGAGTCGAAAGGCTCATGCGTGAGAATGGCATCCATGCTCGTCACAAGCGGCGCTACAAGGTCACCACGGACTCAAAGCACGGCTTGCCGGTGGCTGAGAACCTGCTCGATCGCAACTTCACTCCGGCAGCGCCGAACCAGGTCTGGACATCGGACATCACGTACCTTTGGACCGACGAGGGCTGGCTGTATTTGGCTGTCGTTTTGGACCTGTTCAACCGCGAGGTAATTGGCTGGTCGCTCAAGCCGCGCATGACGGCAGACATTGCGACGGACGCGTTGGCGATGGCCTGGTTTCGCCGCCGGCCGGCCGAGGGCGTCATGCATCACTCGGATCGGGGCAGCCAATATGCCAGCCACGCGTTCCAAGACAAGCTCAAAGAATATGGCATGACCTGCTCGATGAGTCGCAAGGGCAACTGCTGGGACAACGCCCCCACTGAAAGCTGGTTTAACAGCTTTAAAAACGAGCGGTATCATGGCGTGCGTTACGCCACACACGCCGAAATGAAGGCGGCGAGCTTCGACTATATTGAAGTCTTTTATAACCGCAAACGGCAGCATTCAACGCTCGGCTACAGGTCACCAATCCAGTATCTCGACCGCTGGATCAGTGAACAAAATCAGGGCGAGCAAGCTGCATAAGTTCCACCTACTGGAAGACGAAATATCGAGGGAACCTCAGTACGGGGCGAAGCGTGTTCGTGTCAGGATTCGCGAGAAGGAGGGGTTCAAACATCCTTCGCTCTGGCGAGCACCGTGCTTTTGGGGCACCTATGAATAGAAACTGCACGCTGTGGACACTTAGGGTAGAGCGGTTAAAGCGTTTTCTTTGCTTCGTTTCTTTGTCGCTTTGGACAAAGAAATGACGTGCCGCCACGCACAGTGGCTAATAGTGATAAAGAGAAAATCCGACTCAGGCAGACCACCACGGCCGAAAGCACCAACCCGGCATAGACCCCGACCACTAACCCCGGAACCGACCAACCCAGCACTAACCCCGACCGCCAACCCCGACCGCCAACCCCAGAACCCACCATACCCCCAAAAAATCAACGCCCAAACCCCGAGTGCGAACGAAAACCCCTACCCAATTTCGTAACACCACTAAGTGAAAATCAGGCTGGCGGTTCCCCGACGCG
The DNA here is from genome assembly GCF_964253885.1 of Caballeronia sp. LjRoot31. Taxonomy (NCBI): domain Bacteria; kingdom Pseudomonadati; phylum Pseudomonadota; class Betaproteobacteria; order Burkholderiales; family Burkholderiaceae; genus Caballeronia; species Caballeronia sp. LjRoot31. The sequence goes on along the minus strand of NZ_CAXURX020000002.1, from coordinate 1,139,598 downwards.
CGGGCCTAAAATCAGCAAACGCTAAAAAGACCCCGTAAAAAAACAGGCGCATATTGCGCCGCAACAGAGACGATGGACATATCGCGGCCAGCGGCATGCATCCATACGGAGTTCGATGACACGACCACAGACCGCTCAGGCTTCACACCGGATCGCGCTGCTGTTCAACGCGAACAAAGTGTATGACCGCGAGGTGATTACCGGCATCGGCAACTATTTGCTGTCCACGCGCGTCGCATGGGATCTCTTCCTGGAGGAGGATTTCCGCTGCCGGCTGAATGGCATTGAACGCTTCGAAGGCGATGGCATCATCGCGGATTTCGACGATCCAGCAGTGGCCGAAGCATTGGGAGATTCCCAACTGCCCGTGGTCGCCGTAGGTTCGTCTTATGCGGACCCGACATGTTATCCAGCCAGGCTGCCCTATATCGCAACCGACAACACCAAGCTGATGTCGCTTGCGTACACGCATCTGATCGGTGCGGGCTTGCAACGTTTCGCGCTTTATAGCCTGCCTGAAGCGCCGGAAAACCGCTGGGCACAAGAGCGTGAACTGGCCTTCAAGACGCTGCTCGCAGCCGATGGGCTGGAGGCAGATATCCATCGCGGCCTGCCGACCAGCGCGCCGGTCTGGAGCCAGGCAAGCGCACAACTGACCTCATGGCTCGAGAGCTTGCCGAAGCCCGTCGGCGTGATCGCCGTGACCGATGCCCGCGCGCGGCATCTGCTGCAAGCGTGCCTTATCTCGGGTATTCCCGTACCTGAGCAAGTGGCCATCATTGGCATCGACAACGATCCGCTGACCCGCTCGCTCACCCGCATTCCGCTCTCTTCCGTGATTCAGGGAACCGAGGAAATGGGCCGTACAGCGGCTCATTTGCTGCACCAGATGCTGGGTGGCGCGCGCTTTCACGGCAGACGCATCCTCGTGCCGCCGGTGGGCATCAACGTGCTCGAATCGACTCGCCATCAACCGGTGTCGAGTCCCTATGTCATGCGTGCGCGCCATTACATCCGCCAATACGGATGCCAGGGCATCAAGACCGAACAAGTGGCCGATTACGTGGGCGTATCGCGCTCGTCGCTGGAGGATCACTTCCGCCGCGAACTCGGTTGCACCGTGCATCAGGAGATACTGAATCACAAACTCGATGTCGCGAAGCAACTCCTCGCTCGTCACGATCTATCCAGCGCCGAAGTCGCCATCCGCTGCGGTTTCACTTCGCTGCAATACATGTACGCCGTGTTCCGCCGCGAGCTGGACTGTACGCCGCGCGAATATCAGGAGCGCCTGGCGGTCGCGCCCTGCGCACAACCCGGCTGATCCCCGCCCTCCATGAGTTTCGCCGAAATTTTCGCCGATATGCCCCCCCCTCTCCGCCCAGGCTCTGCGCGCGTAAGTGTCGAACGCTGGGGAGAGTTGCCCGGCGGCGATGTTGCGCGCCTGTTCACGCTGCGCAATGTGCACGGCATGCGCGTCGCAATCAGCGATCTCGGTGCAACGCTGGTCTCGTGGAATACCGCTGATCGCGCGGGACGCGTGGCAGATGTCCTGCTGGGTCACGACACGCCCGCCGAATATTTCGCCGGCCATGCTTATCTGGGCGGCGTGATCGGACGCTGGGCAAACCGTATCGAGAACGCCCGCTTCGCGCTCGACAACGTCGCCTATTCGCTTGATCGCAACGAGGGCGATAACCTGCTGCATGGCGGTGCGGCAGGATTTCATCGGGCGCTGTGGGACGCCCGGGAAGTGGACGGCGCACTGGTCCTTACGCATGAATCGCCAGAAGGCGACGCGGGGTTTCCAGGCAATGTGTCAACCACATTGCGCTATACGCTCGACGACGACGGCACCTTGACGCTCGCGTATGAAGCCGTATCGGATGCACCTACGCCGCTGAACCTGACGAACCATGCCTGCTTCAATCTGTCCGGCGACGAAACCGCCGATATCCGCGGCCATGTCATTTCCATCGATGCCGACACGTTCTTCGAAGTCGACGCCGCCCTGATCCCCGAAGGCCGCGCTCAGGTCGCGGGCCATGCGTTCGATTTTCGCGCGAGCGCTCCGCTCGGCGCACGGCTCGACTGGCCGCACGACCAGCTCGCGCGTGCGGGCGGTTTCGACCATTGCTATGTCGTAGGCGAAAGCGGCAAAACACTCAAGCCCGTGGTACGGCTTTACGACCCAGGCAGTGGCCGCGAGTTGACAATGGGAACCAATGCCCCCGGCGTGCAGTTCTATACCGGCAATCATCTGGATGGCATCGTGGGACGGCACGGACAGCGTTACGGCAAACACGCCGGCCTGTGTCTCCAGGCCGGTGCGTTTCCCAACCAGGTCAACATGGCGGACGCGGGAAGCGTGATCGTGCGCCCCGGTGAACCGTACCGGCAGGTCACGTGGTATCGGCTGGGTCTGCAGCAATAGCCCGTAGTAGTCCCTTCTATTTCACAACAATCGTGCCCGTCATGTGCGGATGGATCGAACAAAAATACTTGTACGTGCCGGGCTTCGGGAACGTCTGTGAAAACTGCTCCCCGGAATCTAGCGGCGCCGACTTGAATTCGCGCGGGGTTGCATCGTTGACGATGGTATGAGGCATGTCGTCATGGTTCTCCCAGGTCACGGTCGACCCTGCTGAAACCGACAACTGAGCAGGACTAAACGAGAAGTTGTCGATCACAACGATAGCCGCCGGCTTCGCCTCGGCGGCGAATGCGGGCGCAGCCACCAGCGCCGTTGCAAAGGATACTGCGACCAGCGTTTTGGCGGCGGTCTTCGCTACCCATACACGCCGAAGATCAGACATCATCGTTCTCCGCTTGTTCAAGATGGCGCTCATACGCTGAGCCGCGTATCGACAATGGCCAGGTCAGCTTTGCCTGGAACATAGTTGACTGTGCGCACCCCGAGCATCTTGCGTAGCGTGTCCGCCGGGACCTTCATCGGACCGGGACCTGCTGCCGTGCCCGGTGCGGGTTGCGGAAAAGCGGTCGACAACGCGGAGTAAAAATTGATCTCACCTTCAACTTTTTGTGCGACCTGATGCACATGGCCGTTGAGCACCGTGACCGAGCCGAAACGCTTCATCAGGCTCAGTGCCTGCGCGCTGTCGTCGGTGCCCCAGCCCCATTGCGGATACAAAGACCAGAGGGGGATATGCGCGAACACCACCAGCGGCGTGCTGCTCGTGCGCGCGTGCAGGTCTTGCTTCAGCCACGCTAGCTGTTCGTCGCCGAGAAAACCCAGGCCGCCTCCACGCAGATCCAGCACATTGGTCAGGCCGATGAAATGCACCCCGCCCTGATCGAAGCTGTACCACTTGGGGTCCGCGGGTTTGGCAAAGCGCTCGAAATATGAACCGCCGTCATCGACGAGCACGTCGTGTTCGCCCGGTACGTAGTGCACATCGAGCCCGGCGCTCTGGACGATCTGCGTGGCGGTGTCGAACTCGCCGGGCTTGGACAGGTGGCTGATGTCGCCGGTATGGATGATGAACCTGGGCTTCTCCGAGCTCGCGCGGATCTTGTCGACGGCTTCCTGCAAGGTGCTTGCCGGATCAAGGTTCGGGTCCTTGCTGAAGCCAATATGACTGTCGCTGATCTGCACGAAGCTGAACGCGTGGTGGTCGGTTTCGGCCGCCTGCGCGGTCCCGCCTATCAGCTTCGACCCAGGCACGCCGCCGTTCAGGGTCCACAGCATGCCCGCACCGGCCCATGCCATGCACGTCAGCGCGGTGCGCCGTCTGGCGCCGTGTTCCGTGAGGGGGTCGGGCGGGAGGATTTTTTTGTCGAGGTCGGGCATGAACGGCTCCTGATGGATGGGTGTGCAAAACGGGTATGCACGTGGCTATGCATTGGCCCATGCCCATCAAACTCAGAGGTCCAGCGCTTTATTCCTGGTCAATTTTTTCGCCAAACTCGCATAATCGGGAATAAATCAGGTAGTTGACCGGTAAGTACAGTCGAGAGCCGGCGTCTTGAATTGCGGTATTGCGGACCGACCGGCGACCCGTCGTGCGCGTCGGCGCGTAGCGCACGTTTGCACGTTCCGCGCGTTCCACAGGTTCCGCGGCAACACCGCTTGCCAGGGAGAGTACCGATGGCGAAGCACTCGCCGAATCGCTTCGATGCGGTGATGCTGCCGCATCTGGACGCGGCGTATAACCTTGCCCGCTGGTTGAGCGGCAGTCCCACGGACGCCGACGACGTCGTGCAGGAAGCCTTCCTGAGAGCCTTCCGTTTCTTCGATAGTTACGAGGGCGACAATCCGCGCGCCTGGCTGCTGGCGATCGTGCGCAACACGTGGTTCACCGAATGGCGCAGGCAACATAACCGTGTGGATGCCACGCCCTACGACGATTCGCTCAACGTCGACGATCAACTCCCCGGCTGGGCCGATGAAAGCGGCGACGATCCGGAAAAGCTGGCGGTGCGTCAGGACGAAACCGAACTTGTGCATCGGGCGTTGGCTACGTTGCCGGTTGAATATCGTGAGGTGATCGTCTTGCGTGAACTGGAAGACATGAGCTACAGGGACGTAGCGGCCGTAGCGGGCATCCCGCTGGGCACAGTCATGTCACGGCTTTCGCGCGCGCGCCGCCTGTTGTGCGCGGCTGTACGGGCGGCGCAGGGCGGGTCGGAACAGCAGGCGATCCGCCTGGTCAAAACACCACCCGCCGGTCCGGAGGAGTCCAAGCGTGGAAACTAAATCCAACTCATCGCTCTCCGGGAAACTGCGCGACGGCTCGCTTTACGAACGGGCCCCGGAATCCTTGCGCGCGCAGGTGCAAGCCCAGTTGAAAGCAGAAACGGCCAGGAAAAGTCCATCGCCTTGGAACGGGTTGTGGCGCATGGCGGGATTGCCGTTCATCGGCGGGGGAATCGCGGGGATCGGCTTGTGCTCGCTGGTCTTCATGACGCTGCTCTGGACCCGGCAACCGCCCCGTGGCAGTGACCTGCAACAGGAGATCGTTTCAAGCCATGTACGGGCACTGATGTCGGCGCGCACGATGGATGTGTTGTCGAGCGACCAGCACACGGTGAAGCCCTGGTTCAATGGACGTATTGACTATGCGCCACCCGTGGTCGATCCCCAGGCGCAAGGCTTTCCGCTGGTCGGCGGGCGGCTCGATTACGTGGATCATCGCCCCGTTGCCGTCATGATCTACCGGTATCTGAAACATCCGATCGACTTGTACGTCTACCCTGATGATCGTGGCAAAAGCGATGGCAGAAGCGCTCCGTCGTCCACGCCTCTGATCACGCAATCCGACGATGGTTACTCGCTGGTCGAGTGGCGTCAGGACGGCATGGTGTATTGGGCCATCAGCGACGCATCGCCGGTCTACATCAAGCGGTTCGCCGAAGCGATCAGAGCTGAAACGCGGCAATAACCGGAAGCGGACGGCTGAAGCCCGTGGTCCGCGGTTCATTTGTTCGCGGACCACGGGCCGGCGTGATGGTCCGCGTCATGGCCTGGCCTGGCCCGGACCGCTGCTGCGCTTGCGCTTTTATCCGACCTCGCCGCTTCCTTGTGGCGCCACTGCCGGCGACCGTTTTCCAGCGGCGCTACGTCGCCTTGCGGTTCTGCTACGCTTGCGGCCGCGTCAGGTGTTGCGTCAACGCGCTCTCTTCCATCGCCATTCGCACCGACACTTGCTCGCGAATAACCGCTGGTTGCACGAGCAACTATTCATAGACACCTGCTCTTGTGCCTGAAGACAATTCGGCGTCTCATGTAAACAACACTGCACCTGGAATTATCGGGCGAATTGATCGTTTTCAATCCTGAGACCCTGCTTCGGGCACTTGGCGGCGAATGCATGCATTCGCCGCCAAGTGCCCGGAATTACAGGCGATTTTCGAACGATTCTCGTAAAATATATTACTTTATACTGTCAATTTTCTTTCTAATAGACACGTTCACTGCAGTTTTGTAACGATCGGAAAAATGGCGAGTAACGTCTGTAATGGCGCTTCGTGGTCAACTGAATTAGCGTTCAGGTGTGCTCCTTTTAATGCAGCAGATCGCGGGGCGGTGCGATATCTGCTTACCGCTTACGGTAAAGAATCGGGGAGCGTATCGTCAAACCAGGTTGGGAGAAATGTCGTGAAACGCCTGAATTCTTGCTTGCCGCTGGCGGCGGTCGCAGTCGCCGCAGCCTGTCTCTGCGGGCCGGCAAATGCTGCACGTGTTTTTGTTGGGGTGGGCGTGGGTGTGCCTTATTACTATCCGGTTGCACCTGTTCCGTATTACTACCCCTATCCTCCGGTCGTGGCTGTACCGGCACCGCCACCGGTCAACTATGTCGAACAGGGACAAGCGCAGGGTCCGGGGCCGTCGGCCGATGCCTCCGGACAGCAGGGTGGTTCCTGGTACTACTGCGATGCATCGAAAGCGTACTACCCGTATGTGAAGGACTGCCCGTCCGGCTGGCGTCCCGTGGCGCCGCAGCCAGGCAACTCTCAGTAATCCTTGAATGGAAGATCAAAGCGTCATGAAGTATCCAAGACTTGCATTACTCGTTTCAATGGGGGTTTCGCTGGGCATTCTTGGCGGGTGCGCCGTAGTGCCGTCGGGACCGAGCGTGATGGCCCTTCCTGGCACTGGCAAGACTTTTGACCAGTTCCGCGCGGATGACGGTTCGTGTCGCCAGTTTGCGTATGGGCAGGTGGGCGGCGAGTCGGCCAATCAGGCCACGACCAACAGCGCGGTGGGCAGTGCAGTGGTCGGTACGGCGTTGGGCGCCGCGGCAGGTGCGGCGTTCGGTGGCGGTTCGGGCGCAGCTATTGGTGCCGGCGCTGGCTTGCTGGGCGGCAGTTTGTTTGGTGCGACCAATGCGCAAGGTTCGGCGTATGACGTGCAGCGACGCTATGACTACGCGTATCTGCAGTGCATGTATGCGAACGGCAACCGCGTGCCAATGCGCGGCCGGATGATGAGCGCACCGCCGCCGCAAGGCGTTTATTCGACGCAGCCGCCTCCTCCGCCACCGCCGCCCGGAATGCCGCCTCCTCCGCCGCCGGGGTATTGAAGAAGGCGCGCTTTCGTTGGTTTCGTTCGCACCCGGCCAAAGGGTTCAGTTGGAGGAGTGCGAACGAAAAACCTATCCATGCGTATGGATTGAGTCGTTGATTGTGCGCGCGCAATCAATTACTGCCGGTGCCCGGCGCTGCTTCGCTTCGGCGAGCGTCCGGTGACTCGTCGGCGCGACAACAACACCGATCCCATTGGCCGCCGCTCCCGGTCAACCACGGCCGCTGGAATCGTCATATCGCCAATAATCAGCCCTTCCCCGTTCGACGCATAGCCGCTAAGCCTCCCTTGCATCAGCCGAGAATCAATCTCGCCGAGATCCGTCACCGTGTACCGCGTATGCACCACACGCTCACGCCTGGTTAAAGCCAATCTGCATCGCATTCAACGCAAGCTGGTAACGCTTCGTGCGCGGATGCTTCTTCACATACCTCAGCTTTTCAAGCGTGTAGGTCATCCGCTGCGCTGAACTCCTGGTGATCGACTTAGCCACCGCCATCCCGGCAACGTCATCGTGTTTCACTGCGGCCGGGGTACAAGCAAGTAGCGCCAGAGCGCACCCACCTGCAGAAAAAAGACATCCGGGAACCGAAGAAGCGTAAATTCATTGGATAGGTTCCGGCCTGTTGCGTGGATCATGCGACGGGTCAAACGTCGAAGTCGGACAAGTTGTACAGGAGGAGCAGCCATGAACACAAAACAAAGTAAAAAGGGACATCTCGAAGCCGCAGCGTCGCATCACGAGCAGGCCGCGCGATTTCACCGCGAGGCGTCACACCATTTCGAAGCAGGCAAGGACTACGACCACGCCGCCCATCAGGCGGTCATGGCACACGGTTATGCGCTTCACGCCATAGACGAGGCCAACAGCGTCGTCAAACACAACGCCGGTTCGTCGACAGTATTGCCGCCGCCAACGGGTTCCGCTGAACACAGCACGACCGCCGCGCAGCATCACGCAACAGCTGCGGAACTCCATGGGCAAGCGGCACAGCATTTGCGCCACGCAGCCAAACTCTTCGACGATGACCGTAGCGCTGTTGCGCACGATACCCAGTTAGCGTTTTCCCTTGCCGTGCGCGCGCTATCTCACGGGAACGAGGCGGCCAGGCAGCATGTCACGTCAATCCGCGATAAAACCCCAGTCACCGGCGCGGCCTGAGCACACGGTTAAAGGATGTTGCCGCGAGCAACATAAGGGAAACCATCAGCGCCCTGGCCTCTTCGACCGGAGCCGGCTAAACGAACGCCAGGGCGCGTGCTCATCACTATCAGCCCAAGGATCAGCCCAAGGTCGCGCCTTGCATGAGGCCGTGGGCACTTAAATCCGGCCTATGTCGTAACGGCCGCTCCGCCGAATGGCTCGGCCATGCTGGTTTGGTTTCTGCCTGAAGCCTTCGCTCGATACACGGCCTGGTCTGCCGCCTTGATCAACGCGAGCGCGTCGGTTACCTCTTCGGTATCTGTACACGCCACGCCGATGCTCACCGTGATCAACCCATGTTCGCTGCCGTTGTGTTCGATAGCCAGTCCACGCACCGCTGCGTGAATAGCGGCTGCAACTACAGCCGCCGCCGCGCCGTCCGTCTCCGGCAGCAAGACGACGAACTCCTCGCCCCCGAAGCGCGCAGCGATATCGCCCGGCCGCTGGCTGTTACGCGCGATCGCTTGCGCCACGGCGGTCAACGCGTCGTCACCGGCCTGATGACCGTACGTGTCGTTGTAGCTTTTAAACCGGTCGATATCCACGAACAAAAGCGCCAATGGTTTTCCCGAGCGTTTCGAGCGGTGCCATTCGAGCATGAGACGATCATCCAGACTGCGCCGGTTACTCAGACCCGTCAGCCCATCGATACGCGTCATGTCGCGCAACTGCTGCTCGACAATCAGCCTGTGCCGGAATTCCACGGAGAGAAGCTGCGCGGCAAACAACATGCCGATGATCAGCAGCGCAGTAACAATGCCGATGTACCACGCCCGGCTCGTCCAGTCCGCAAACACGTAACGGGTCGCGGGCGCAATGATCACAATCATTTTCAGCTTGTCGAACCGGCGAAAGTTGTACAGCCGCTCCTCTGCGTCTTTCCCGGATGTGTCGATGAACGACGTCTCATGCGTCTGCCTGAACCGCTCGAAGTTTTTTCTCCCGCTGAAGTTCTCGTCGACCGGGGTTCCATCGTTCGGATAACGCAGGATCACATGGCCGTCATCCTGCAAGAGCGTAATGGCACCCCCAGGACCAAGCTGGACGCCCGACAGCAGGTTCTGGAAGTAGTCGAGCCGAAAGGCCGCCACTACCACACCAGCGAACGAGCCATCAGGATGGTTCACCCGCCGGCTGAACATGAGATCGACTTCACCGGGATTAAGGCGCGACTGTAGCGGACGGCTGACGAACAGGCCCAGCTTTGGATTGTCGCGATGAACGGTGAACCATGGGCGATCGGACAGATCCACGCTGCGTGGAACCACGCTGGTGGAATCCACAATGATCCTGCCCCTCGAATCAAGGCACAACAACGCGCCTATGTACTGGCTGGCGGTAGCGGATCTATCGAATAGAAGTTCCCGCCTCAGGTGGTCCGGCAGCCGCATGATGTCTGCGTCTTGTGCGCCGTCCACGGCCGCTTGAATGGAGAGGTCCGTGAGTTCGGAGGTGTAGGTGATGTCATGTTCAATGACCCGCGCGAGATTGTCTGCATTCTCGATAGCGCGAGCGGTTGCGTCCTCACGCGCCTGCACCAGGACAGCCAGGGCGAACCCGAGCACGATCACCGAGAAAGCGATGCTGCCTAGACCTATTGCATTCGGATGGCGCGCTAAAGCCGCTCTTAGCCGAAAGAAAATAGTCGTTTTTTTTAACATTCGAAGGCTTCCAACGCTAAGGCGGTATTGTCTGACGCTCTCGGACCCGAGCCGACCCGCGCCTGTTCGCACTTCGCCGATCGCCCCTCCTGCTTGCGGAAAACGGTTTCCCTAACGGTTTCCCTAAAGCCGCGATCACCCACGCAATCAGTCAATGCCTTGCATGCACGTCCCACCTTTCGATTTTCTTTCCTGTCTGGTCCTGTGAGCAGTCCAGCGCTCATTCGTCATGCAATTATTCTATGCGCTCTGGGCTGGCGCGCGATGATCTTTCTTCTTGTACGCGTTTGTCCGTCGAGGCTGTCACCGCGATCCAACGCCGTCAGGCTACGCGTCGCACAGGGCAATGCCAGACGCGGAAAAGCCGTTCCTGCGAAATGCAGAACGGCTTTTTCAAAGACTGTTTAATGCCTTGTTGATGCGCTTTGTTGATGCGGACGCAGCGGATTTAACCGGGCTTCGACGCCATGCCTGCGCATCGATCAGCCGGAAAGCTCCGAATCAATGGCAGCGATTCACCCAATGGTGATGCACCTTCACTTTGTGGCACTCGCGATGATGATACGGCGCAGCGGAGGCCGGAGCGATAGCGCAGAAGCTCGTTGCTACGAGAGCGAGGGTGATGGCAATTTTCTTCATGGTGTTTTCCATAAGTGCGAGGCGGGTAAAAAGTGAAGTAGCTTCACATGGCGAGTCGTGCATTCATGCACAGGTGGTACAGACGCCGACATCGGCGGACAAGTTCAACGACAGACATCAACCCCGGCGCTCAACGAGCTTTAGCTCGTCGCTTTAGCCCGTCTAACGATCGATGATGCCGTCGGTCAAACATCCCAAGAACCTGCCCGCCGGTCGATGGTTGCCCATCTACTTGCCTATTAACGGCTTGAATGCCGATTTGGATAACAACTTTCTGCAATTTTTTTTGCTCACGGGCAATGGGGTTAACGCCGGTCAGGACACGGATTGATGCTCATCAAACTTCAGTTGATATGATTGTGATGTCGGCATTTTGTAATCTATCCGGGTGTTACGGACCCCTTCATTCTTCACCCCGCATGCCAAGTTGCGGCATGCAGCAATAGAAGCATGCGCAAGGTTTGTTCCACCTGTGCCAGGGAGCACTTGTCATGCGGTGTAACGCATGTAAGCAGCCCTGCAACGCATTCGCGGCAAGCACGGCATACACTCAACATGCGTCTTCTCCCAAAGACGCGGTTGTGAGTGATGCAAGTGACTGCAGCTTGGCCCGCCCTCTTGGGTGGGCCGTTTTTTTCTTCACGCTTTGATCCAGTCGCTTTGATCACTTTCACGAGCCTTCGCGGCAAGCATGCTATTTCCATCGACCGGATCGCGCGACTGAGCATCACGAGCTGATCAATACAACCGAGTCACACATGAACCGTATCCCGTTTGCCCCGGGCGTCGCCTGTCTGTTGTTCATTTCCTCAGCTTACGCACAGTCCAGTCCGGACATGGCCAACTCGGCCATCGCGCAAAACTTCCAGTACATGAACCATCCGCCCGCGCCGCCGGTTCAAGCCAGCGCACCGGCCGCAACCGGAAGAGGCCATGGGCATCGGCACCAGCAGGCCTCGACCGACACCGACCAGGCTCAATAGCCACGCTTGGGGCAACGCTCGCCATTCTGTGGACGGCAGCGAAACGCTCATTGGTTGTCTGGATTGCGAACGCTGGCGCCCCCGGTTTGAACTCTGATCCTGCGCACGCGCGTTCACAATCCCGTGGGTCGTGTCAGCCATGCAACTGGAGGCAAGGATTTCACCCAAGGAGCCGCGCTCATGCGCGAGACCGGTCAGATCGCATAACAACTTGGCAATGCTAATGGTTAGTTCTACTTTGCCGCAGCAAGTTCACCTGGCTTGACTACGAAGTCCACGGAAGCGCTCGGTGCAGAACTCAAGACCCGGGACAAAGTATTCATGGCAAGCCATCACCGCCGATGACTTCTCCGGCGCATACAACTATTTTTCGGGTAGCGCGGATACAGGGTGAAGGCTTGAGCAAACCAGCCGTCAGGTGACGAGGTGACACACCGCTTCAACGCGATTGCCCGCCGGATCACGGAGGAACGCGGCGTAATAACCTGGATGGTAGTCGGATCGTAATCCTGGAAGTCCATCCGAGCGGCCCCCAGCCACAAGGCCCGCCGCGTGGAATGCGTCGACCTGCCCACGGGAAGCGGCCTTGAAACACCAATGCCGCTTGTTGTCGCCTATCAGGCCCTGATCCAGGTACACCGCGAGATAAGTCGATCCAGCATCCTGCGGCGTGCACCGTTCGCCGTATCCCAGCGCGTGAGGCAAGTCGTACACCTTCGCTGCGCCGAGCACGCTCATGATCGCGTCGTAAAAGCGCCGGGCAATGTCGAGATCGGGAACACCGATAGAAACGTGATCGAGAAGCTGCATGCTCGGGCGCTCAAGGAGGGAGACTCAGGATGGCGTGCTCACAGCGCACAGGACCGGGATAGCGCAAGCCTTCAAAGCAAGCCCTTACTGCCCGGCTTCTATCTGCGAGAAGGTATAGAGGGATCTCAATTCAATCCCGATTCCCTCAAGCATTTCCTTGCCGCCGCTTTCACGGTCGATCACGCACAGCGTCAACGAAACCGGCACGCCGTCGGCGCGCAGTTTAGCCACCGCGTCGGAAATTGCGCCGCCGCTCGACACAATGTCCTCGACCAGCACCAGCTTGCGTCCGGCCAGCTCGGCGCCTTCCGCATACTTGCAGGTGCCGTACTCTTTCGCTTCCTTGCGGATATACGCGGCGGGCAAGCCAGTCACCTGGCTGAGCATGGTCACGATTGGAATACCGCCCATCTCGAGACCGCCCAATATTTCGGTGCCGGGGGGGATCAGGGGCACCATCGCTTCCGCAATCGCTTTCAGCAATACGGGATCGGATTCGAAGCGATATTTATCGAAGTAGGTGTTGCTGCGCTTGCCTGAACGGAGCAGGAAATCGCCGCTCAACTTGGACACTTCGCGGATTCGCCGGGCAATGGTCATGAATGGTTTCCTCTTACTTTTACCGGGTAACAATTGTTTCGCGGTCGCAAATCTACGCGAAAACTCGCTTTCGCGGAAGCAATTATCCCAGGCGCGGCTTTTCCGACATCGCGTAAAGACAGGGTCCCGCCTGAATTATCCGGCCGTCAAAGACCCCGATAACGCGCCGCCCGCATGTCCGCCAAAGGCGAAGGGGTACCGCCCTGTACGCGCCAGGCGGCGCTAGACTTGGGCCCGCACCCGCTCCCACCCTGTCGGCATAGTCACTGAACCGCCCATGATCACTCTGCAAAAATCCATCGAAATCTATATTCGGGCAAAGGACAGCAATCGCCCGTTTTTGATCACCGACGCATTTACCGCCGATGCCGAATTGACAATGCAAGTGAACACCTCGGAAATCTCGTTCCCGGCTACGGTCAAAGGCGCGAAAGCTATTTCGAATGTTCTGGTGAGCGAATTTGCCCAGCGTTATGAGAACGTCTACACCTTCTGCATCGGCGATCCGCCCGCTGCCGGACCGGCATTTAGTTGCGACTGGCTTGTGTGTATGTCGGAGAAAAGCACCGGCTTGGCGCGCGTCGGTTTCGGCCGATACGACTGGTTGGCATCGGACGATTCGGGACAGGTCCGGCAACTTCGAATCACGATAGAAGAGATGACGACATTGCCGCAAGATGCTGTCGAGCCGATCTTGCGATGGGCCGACGCCCTGCCGTACCCGTGGTGCCCTCGGGAACAGGTCGGCGGGCGCGCGCCGAAGATCCCGGCGATCGACCGCATCCGGGCCGCGCTTGCCTAACGCATCCGCACGATGAAAGCAGAGTGAAACCGCTTGGGCCGGAATCTCGGGCCCGAACCCACCGAAAGCGTTCGACATGTTCCAGCCCCGATCGGGCATGGGCCAAATCGAACGCCCGCCCGACTCAGAGCGCGTATGCCGGCTTATAGGCGCAGTCGCGGATCAGTGCAGTGATGTCGTCCGGTCTTGGCACGCGCGCCAGTTGATTATCGAAAATACACTCGGCCACGCGCACGGCCACATGAAGCGAGGCCTCGAAAATCTTGCTCTGCGGCGGATAGATCAGGCCGGTTGCAAGACTGGCTTCGGAAACCTGCTCGGCCACTGCTTTCGCCGCGATAATGAACATTTCGTCCGTGACCCGAGTTGCCTGGGTGGCGAACACGGCCATGCCTAGCGCGGGAAAAATATAGACGTTGTTGCCTTGTCCGGGCACAAACGTGCGCCCTTCTATTTCCACCGGCGGGAACGGACTGCCGCTCGCAAAAATAGCGCGGCCGGAGGACCACCGGTACGCTTCCTCGGCCGTGCACTCGGAGCGTGAGGTCGGGTTGGAATACGGGAAGATGATTGGACGCTCGTTGATCTGCGCCATGGCCTCGATCACCTGCTGGTTGAACAGCTTCGGCACGGTACTGACGCCAATGATGCCCGTCGGTTTCAGCGCCTTCACCGCGTTGGCAAACGTATCCACGGGCGCATGATCCACAGCGAAAGGCTTTTGGAAATCGGCCAGGTCCTGGCGCGATTTCACCATCAGCCCATTCACGTCGAACAGCGCGTTGCGTGCCCTTGCTTCGTCGATACTCAAGCCTTCCAGCACCATCGCCTGGCTGATCAATTCGGCAATGCCGGTCCCCGCCGAGCCGCCGCCCAGGAACAGGAACCGCTGGTCGACGAGCTTTTGCTTCGAGATGTGAAGCGCGGCGAATATCCCCGCCAGCGCGACGGCTGCGGTGCCCTGGATATCGTCGTTATAGGTGCAGATCTTGTCCTTGTATCGCGCGAGCAGCGGCACGGCATTGAAGTTGGCGAAGTCTTCCCACTGGATGCAGCATTTCGGATGCAACTCCAGCGCGGCTTCGACAAACTCGTTCACGAATGCATGGTATTCGTCACCGCGTACACGTTCCTGGCGCAGGCCCAGATACAGAGGATCGTCGAGCAGGTCGCGGTTATTGGTGCCCACATCCAGCGTCACCGGCAGGCAATATTGGGGCGGCACGCCTGCGCAGGCCGTATAGAGCGAGAGCTTGCCGATAGGAATGCCCATCCCGCCGACGCCCAGGTCGCCAAGTCCGAGAATGCGTTCGCCATCCGTCACCACAATGAAGCGAACATCCTTTTCAGGCCAGTTTTGCAGCAGCTCTTTTACCCTTCCGCGCGCCGAGATGGGCACATACATGCCCCGCGTCGCACGGAATATATGGTTGAATTTCTGGCATGCCTCACCGACTGTCGGTGTGTACACGAGCGGCATGAACGTCGCCGGATCGGACATGATCGTGGCGTAGAACAAGGTCTCGTTGCGGGCCTGGAGATCGGACAACAGAAGATATTTTTGCAGGTCGTTGTCGAGGGCGCCCAGTTCCGTATGCGTACGCGCGACCTGCAATTCCAGCGAACTGCTGCCCGGCGGAAGCAGTCCTTCGAGATGGTATTGGCGGCGTTCTGCTTCGGTAAAGGCGGAGCCTTTGTTAAGACGGGGATCGCGAAGGAGATCGCGGCCGGTAAGCTCGCTAGGTTTTTGCATTGCAATATTCCTGTCAGCCGGCGCTTCGGGATGGCGCCGAATAGCGTATGAATACGTCGCGTCGGGCGCCGCCACACCAACCGCTAGAAAATAGCCAAGCCACGCGACGACGAAGAGAAGAAAGCCTTACGACGACAAAGCCTGCATATGGACATACAAATCGCTCTTGCCTTCAAAGCCGATGCCGGGAAGTTCCGGCAAGGTCACATAGCCGTTGTGCACTTTCACGCCGTCCGGAAAGCCGCCGAATGGCTGGAACAGATCCGGATACGATTCGTTGCCGCCCAGACCAAGACCCGCTGCAATGTTCAATGACATCTGGTGGCCGCCGTGCGGGATACAGCGCGAACGCGACCAGCCATGCTGGTGCAGCATGTCCAGCGTACGCAAATATTCGACCAGCCCATAGCTCAACGCGCAGTCGAATTGCAGGTAATCGCGGTCGGCCCGCATGCCGCCATAGCGGATCAGGTTACGCGCATCCTGCATCGAGAACAAATTCTCGCCAGTTGCCATTGGCTTGTCGTAGTAATTTCTCAGCGTGGCCTGCAGTTCAAAATCGAGCGGATCGCCCGCCTCTTCGTACCAGAACAGGTCGTATTGCGAGAGGGCCTTTGCATACTGAATGGCCGTGTCCAGGTCGAAGCGGCCATTCGCATCCACAGCGAGCTTTTGACCGTCCTGCAGCACGGACAGCACCGCGTCGATGCGGCGCAGGTCGTCGTCGAGCGAACCGCCGCCTATCTTCTTCTTGACCACCGTATAACCGCGGTCAATATAGCTGCGCATCTCGTCCTTGAGCTTGCCGAAATCTTGGCCCGGATAGTAGTAACCGCCCGCCGCATAAACGAATATCTCACGGTCCGGCGTGCCGTTGCCGTAGCGGTCCGCCAGCAACTGGAACAGCGGCTTGCCTTCGATCTTCGCGACCGCGTCCCATACCGCCATGTCGATAGTGCCGATGGCCACCGAGCGCTCGCCATGACCGCCGGGCTTTTCGTTCGTGAACATCGCGGCCCAGATCTTGTGTGGATCGAGGTTGTTACCCGAGATGTCGAGCAACGAATCCGGCTCGGCTTCCAGCACGCGCGGAATAAAACGTTCGCGCATCAGCTTGCCTTGGCCGTACCGTCCGTTCGAATTGAAGCCGTAGCCTACGACGGGTTTCCCGTCGCGGATGACGTCGGTGATAACGGCAACGAGACTGAGCGTCATCTTGCTGAAATCGATATATGCATTCCGAATGGACGAGCTGATCGGAATGGTTTGCTCGCGGATTTCCACGATTTTCATGTGACTGTCTCCTGAGTGCCAAGGAATACGCGAATGAATGCTTAAGCGGATAACGAAGCTTACGCTCGTGCACCCGCATTGCACTTCACCGCTACACATATGATTATTCAGTTTAAGTGAAGAATGACTAGTCAGAAAATGCCGGGGCTCTTGTTGGGAAAGGCTTTTGTTGCATTGCTAACTGGGGTACACCCCAAGGGGGCTCCGATCCGCACTCCACCAGCGTTCCGTTTCCAAAAACGCCAGCACGAGGCTTCCCGGCACTGCGCCGGGAAAGCCGTAAAAACGGGTGTGGGAAGCAACTGATGCGGTGATGGTCATTTACACGACGCGGTCACCGTCAGTGCGATACGGCAAGCCAATAATATGGCCGGCCCAATGGGTAGCCCTGCCTATCGTGCTCAGTCCTATTTTCGGTTCGGTATGGGCCAGCACGGTCCACACTACTGGCTTGCAACCCGCTGCTGGTTGTCCAGCGACGCTTCGATCTGAAGCGCCACCAGTTTTCCCATGGCGGATGCATCGTGCTCTGTAGTCGATCGTGTGTTTCCGGCCGCTTTCTTGGCCGTACCGACAGCAAGCGACCCGCCGCCCATGGTTAGAAGCGCACCGGGCGACTTACCGCTAGCCGAACTTATGTCGAAAGCCAACACAACCGTCGAGCGACCGGATCTGACGGAAGACACGGTGACGTGCATCCTGACCGTGCTTGCGCCCCGTCCAAGCCCGACCATGATCCGCTTGCTTTCGTTGCCTTCGTTGATAGCAAGGAATTCACCGTCAACCACAAGAGTGGAACGGGCGCTGGCCCCCTCAGGCTCCCCCACTTTCCCGGTCGGAATCTGGACCTTCTCCAGCTCGTCGGACAGCCCCTTCGTGAAGGCCGTCTGAACGTTTTGAGCCAGCATCTCCGGCGTCAGGTCGTCAGGTGTACCGAACAAGTTCATTCTGTGCCTGCGCAACCTCGCCGCAAGAGACGTGTCCAGCGCTACTCCGCTGACGGGAGGCGCCAAGTCGCGTACCAGCACGATCTCCGGTTTAGGAAGATCGTGAACGTCCCCGCCAACCTCGACTTTATCGACCCTGGCCCCACCCGTCAAAACACTGCCGACGCTGTCTTGCGCCTGCGCGGCCTGAAGTGCTCCAAAAGTCAGCAAGACAGCTGCAATCGCGGTGCGTTTCATATAGATCCCTTCAATTTGGTAGCAATCGCCGTCCCGCTTTCACTCGGCTTACCGCACCGATAGGGCCGCGTCCCGGAGACAGCGGGTTCGCTTTCTCCGGTGCGTATATTGGACATCCTGCGCACGACTCACCAGCGCATTGCGACGAAGCGGCGTGACAGGTCGCGAAAGGTCTCCTCACCATCGCGGAACGCAAGTCAGTTGCCGGTTAGGCCTGCATGCGCCTGCAGGCGAAAGATCATGAGATCATCAAATCGATGAAGATGCCCCGTTGTAGCGGCCGCGAAACGTCAACCAAGCGCCGCCGGGCAATTCCAGGCGTTCTGTCGCTTGATTGTGGCTGCCCTCGTTGGTCTGCCGAAAACGGACAGTCAGATGCGCGGACGCGCCTTCCGACGCGACCGCGCATCTGACTGCCCTTGGGCGCGTTATTGCTGGGCGTGCTTCGCTGCGTCTTCGATCACCGCGGCCACTTCCTTCGGACGCGATTCATAGACCGAGTGGCTTGCACCCGCCAGCACGGTGGTGTGGCTATGGGCGCGCTGGTAATAGAAGCGCTCCAGATCCGGATTGATGATCTTGTCGGCGCCGGCCACGATGCCCCAGCTCGGCTTGGTGGTCCACGCGGCGACCGTCATCGGCGCGGAGAAGACTTTCGCCGCCGTCAGGATCTGCGATTGCGCTTCGAACTGCGCTTGCTTGAGCGGCAGGTCAGCAGCGAAGTCCTTCGGAAAATCAGCCGGATTCAGGTACGTATAACCGTCGTCGGTCTTCTTGATCGCTCCCGGCTGCTTCGACGTATAGCTGGGCATCTTCTTGCCCAGATCGGACTCGTCCTCGCCGACGGCCGGTGCATGCGCGGCCACATACACCAGGCCTGCCACCTTCGGATCGACACCGGCTTCAGTGATGATCGAGCCGCCATAGCTGTGCGCCACGAGAATGGCCGGGCCGTCCTGCAGGTCGATCACGCGTTTGGCGGCAGCGACATCGTCGTCGAGCGAGGTCAGCGGCTCCTGCACCATGGTGACGTGGTAGCCATCCTTGGTCAGGATGTCATAGACCGGCTTCCAGCCCGAGCCGTCCACCCACGCGCCGTGTACCAGGACAATGTTCTTGATCGCGGTGGTGGCAGGTTGGGCGTCCTGCGCCATTGCTGCGGAAGAGGCGAACACGCAAGCGGACAGGGACAGAACAGATGCAGCGAAAGGCAAGATCTTCACGACGAAACTCCATTAATAGGTGTGAAATAAGGGGGTGAAATAAGGGGGATGCAATTTAAAAAATAGCTGGCTTGATCCGTCATCGCGCAGGGCTGCGCGATGCACTCGTCTATCAAGCCGTCTATTTCTACAAGTAGAACAAGCGGGGATCCTGCTTACGCCGGCACATGGCACAGGATCCGTACCGCCGCACTTAGCTGCCGAAGAACACATTGCAGAAGCTGACCGGACCGACGCAGTCGGACTGCATCCCCGTATGGGTTGCCGTATGGGTCGCCAAACGGGTCGGTGCACCCGACGCTGAGCTACCGTTCTCCGCGACACCGCCAACGGCCTGGTTTGCCAGTTGCTGATCGTTTTGCGCAGCGATTTTGGCTTCAGCCGCCTGAATGTCCGACGGGTAGTTAATGTCGTTAGCGCCCGGCGTGTAACCGGCCTTCTCGACACGAACGAGGTCAGCGCGAACTTCTGCACGCGTGAGCGGTGCATTCGACTGGGCGAAGCTGAGAACCGGAGCACCAAGGGTGGCGACGGCGAAAGCGATACCAACAAAAATCTTCGACATGATTAAGACTCCTCTATTAAGTTAAATTAACTGAGCGGCACGAACGCCTGTCAGCGGGTGATACATAATCCGGTTGAAACTACTTTCAGGTGACTCAGAAGCAGTCTGATCCTCCCGTGATTTAAAAAAGCGACGCGATCATTACCAATCTGTTATGTTCGGGCGCAGACATTCATTCACATCGCATTCCTAACTGAATGGCAACTTATCCTCGGTATGGAACGTGATAGCTAACCGCAACTCTTCTCGTCCGGTCCCGTCTGGTTGCCTCACGCCTGTCTATATGAGGGCAAACACAGGGACCCAGGATTTATTCCGCACTTTTCTTGAAACGGATCAAAATACGGGGTTGGTATCTCGGCGTCGCCTTATCGGCCGGCGCCGGACATCAATTCCTTGCGACAGGCAAATATTCGCTCCAACGCGTGCTCGTCTCCAGCGATTTGCGACGGATCGGCCATATGCGTCGCGAAACGCACTGGAGAAGTCGCGAAACGCGTGGGCTTTATGAATCAGGGGTATGGAGGGCTGGGGGCTTACGCAGCGGGGTCCGGCTACGTTACCTTACTGTTATTTTCTTTTGGATCTTCGGTACGGCGGTGCGTCGCGACGCGGCTGCCGCATGGGCAAGCCGCGCGCATCCCGTTACGCAGTCGCATATCCCAGATGTGTCGCCGTCGTTCCCGCAAGGGCTAGGAGTTTGTCGCCACCCGTCGACGCACGAGGAATGACATAGAGATCGGCAATATCGGTAACAGGATCACTGAACGGCGTCGGGGCATGACGTTGCGACATAAGAAAGTCGCTGATCGGTGACGCATCCGCCAGGCCGAGGAACTGCCCCATACTCGCCGCCGTCGCGCCCGGGTCCTCGATCACCGTGCGATACGAAACCGTCAGTGCCAGGTCCGCCGGGATCTCTTCGAAAAATTCGATGATCTCGCCCACATATTGTTCCCAGACACGTATCCCATCTTCGATAGATCCAATCCAGTGCTTGTGCAGCAGCGAATTGGCAACGTGGCGAGGATCGCGATGGATATGAATGAAGCGCGCTTGCGGCAGCAATTCACGTATCAAGCCCAGACACGATCCTGAACGTGGCAAGCGTTCGATCGAACCTGTCCGGCCTGAGAGCACCGTGGGGTCGGCGTAGGACGGATGCTTATCTCCCCAGATGGGCGCCGTTATCTCGAGCTCTTCGCGATAAAAGCGTTCGACCCACGCGCCAAGCGTGCGATGGCTGAAAGTGGAAAAGCGGTCACGGCAGGCCGGACTCAACAAGTCGGGACGATTGCTGCCGACGTCCAGCATGTCCTTGAGTAACGCGAAGACCCGGCACTCATTGGTCAGTTGAATGAGCGGATGCGCGTTCAGGACGGAACAAAGAAAGGTCGTTCCAGACCGGGGCGAACCAACAATGAAAAGCGGGAATGATTCCATTTGCCCTCCTTACGATTGCTCCGGTTCCAAGCATACGCAACGCAGATGGCACAAACCTGACGCAGCCATGACCTTTCTGACCAGGCGTGGTTTTTTAGACGTTTCTACGGACGTAGCTTATTGCTTGCAAGCTTGACATGGGCGGCTCAGCTATGTTTGGACGAAATGTCCTAACCTAAGGGCGAGTTTTTGTTTTCATTTCGACCTGCAAGGGATGTTCCCGCGCTCAGCCACGCCGTCTTGAATATTGGATGCGGTTCAATCAAGGCTTATTTTGTTTTCTCCGGACTCGAATGCGCCGATCTCGGCTTGTTCATTTCGCCGGCAACGAGCAGGCGCAAACCCGGCGCAACGTTCAAGCGCTCCGGTTCGGTCCAGAGGTTCTTGTACACTTCGAGTCGGCGATGGGTGAGTGCGGTTTCATCGCGAAGCCATTTGTCGGGGACGGAAAATTTCAGGATTTGACCAGCGCCACCGCTTGCCAGAAGCTTGCTCACATTTCGCTTGAAATCGATGGATTCCACTCGAATTTAAAATGGGGGTTTTGAAATTGATATTGGGCTAAAACCCTTGTCAGGTAAGACGCCTGGCCCGTTGACTGAAGTCATGGACCATCGATTTGAAACACTCAACAGCGTATTCAGTTTAAGTGAAGAACGACGTCACCTCCGATCTCGAGTTTTTTGTTCAACTGGCGCGCCTGGGCAGCTTGTCGGCTGCCGCGCGTGCGCTTGACCTGACGCCACCGGCCGCCACCCGGCGGCTCGCGCTGATGGAACAGCGGCTGGGCGTGAGGCTCGTGAACCGCACCACGCGCAGCGCGAGCCTCACTGACGAAGGCGACACGTATCTGCGGCACGCTACGCGTATTCTTGCCGCCGTGAGCGAGATGGAAGACGCCGTATCGCGTAGCCGCGAAGCACCGCGCGGCATATTGCGGGTGAATGCCTCGCTGGGCTTCGGCCGCACGACCATCGCGCCGCTCGTATCCGCGTTTGTGCAGCGTTATCCGCAGGTCGAGGTTCAACTGGATGTGACCGACCGGCCCGTGGATATTGTCGAGCAGGGTTTCGATCTCGCCATCCGCTTCGGCGCGTTACCCGATAAGCGGCTCAACGCGCGCCGCATCATGTCGAACCGACGCTTTCTGTGCGCGTCGCCGGCCTATCTGCAACGGCACGGCAACCCGACCGCGCTGGCGGATCTTGTGCGCCACCGGACTATCCTTCACCGGCAAAACGACGACGCCTACGGCGTCTGGCGTTTCACCCGCGACGGCGAGACGGTATCGGTCAAGGTGCACGGCGGGCTCTCGAGCAATGACGGCGACATCGTGCTCGGCTGGGCGCTCGATGGACACGGCATCTCGATCCGCTCAGAATGGGACCTCGCAAAATACCTGGAAAGCGGCCGGCTGAAAGTCGTGCTGCCGGACTTCCTGCTGCCGCCGGCGGACCTGTTTGTCTACTATCCAAGCCGCCGCAATCAACCCGCGCGTATTCGTGCGTTCATCGACTTCCTGGTCGAGCACTTCCGCGCGTCCCAGTAACCCTTCCTGGTGATATCGACTGCTCTTTCATGACAACTGCTCGCATTGCGTATGTACAGTGGCCCGAAGGATTGCAACCGGCCGGTCCGGCATGGGATGCCATTCGTCGTTCCGTTGAAACTGCCCGCCCTGACATTTTAGTCACCAACGAAATGCCGTTCGGCCCGTGGCTTGCAGAACACGCAAGCTTCGATGCGCAAGCCGCGCAACGTAGCATCGCGCTGCATGAGCGTGCCCTCGATGCATTGAGCAGCCTTGGCGCGGCAGCGGTGATTTCATCGCGGCCGGTGGCCTTCGACGGTCGTCTCGCGAACGAGGCGTTCGTACTGGAATCGAATGCGTATCGCATGATCCATCATAAGAAATACTTCCCGCAGGAGCCCGGCTTCTTCGAGGAAGCGTGGTACGTGCGTGGCGCGGGCGGATTCGACTGCGTGCAAGTCGGACAAGTGAAGGTCGGCGTGTTGCTCTGTACCGAGTTGTTCTTCAACGACCGCGCGCGCGCGTATGGCCGCGATGGCGCCGACCTCATCGTGGCGCCGCGCGCAGCCGGAACGTCCCTGTCGCGATGGAAAACGGCGGGCACGATGGCGGTCATCGTGTCGGGTGCATGGTTCGTCAGTTCGAACCGGCATGGTCCGGGCGCACTCGGCCAACAGTTTGGAGGCGCCGGATTCGTGGTGTCGCCTGAGGGCGTTCTGCTTGAGGAAACCAGCGAAGCAACGCCGCTGCGCGTGGTTACGATCGACCTTGATGCCGCTCGTGCGCAGAAAGCGCAATATCCGTGTTACGTGAAAGACATGCCCTGATTCGAACGGGTCAAAGCGCGGCAAACGCGCTGTGACGAGCATTTATTGCTGATTCGAATGGCTAACGGTTAATTCGGAGATTTATTACCGAAATAGGGCCAACACTATGCACCACGCTAGGGAGGACGCCCATTGTTGCGGTAACAGCAAATATATTTCGCTGAAACTATCGTGTCAAATCGTTGATAGGCGGCCTAGACTTGTTTTCATCAGAAGCGCATGCAGACAGAGGCACTCAGTCTCAACGACTTCCGAAACCGAAAACAAACTATGGAGATCTCATCATGACCAAGTCACAGAAGTCACTTATTCCCGCTCTGCTGATTGCTTCAGCTCTCGCGGCTCCGTCGTTCGCATTTGCTCAGGACAACAACGCGCCTGTGACGCGTGCGGAAGTGCGCGCCCAGTTGGTCCAGCTCGAACAAGCCGGGTATAGCCCGTCAAGCAATGACAAGTACTACCCCGCAGCGCTTCAAGCCGCGCAGCAACGTGTTGATGCATCGAACGGAGTAACAGCACAAGCGTATGGCCCGTCGACCAGCGGTACATCGGCTTCAGGTATGCGGACCACCGTCGCGCCGGCCTCGGGCAACGAGCAGCATTCGATTTACTTCGGTCACTAAGATTTGATCGAGGTTTGATCGACTGCGCTGCGGATTGATCGCTTAGCGCAGAGTCAAAAAAGTAAGGCTCCAAAAATCGCTCACCGCTTAAAGGCGTTGAGCGATTTTTTACGTGTGGCGAATAACTAAGCTATGCAAAGTATTTCTTACATCCGAAGATCGCGTCAACGGAGTCTTTAAAGAACCCTTAAACGTCCAATGGCTTCTGCAACATCGCGAGAATAGCGCCCGCGGCAAGCAGGATGGACGAATACACGAGCCCGCGAGCGAGGCCCGCGCCATCCGAGATCCAGCCGATTACGATTGGCCCGACAATCTGTCCTACAGCGAAAACAATCGTAAACACGCCGATTCCGCGAGTCCATTGCGTGACAGGAAGATTGTGCCGGACGAATGCCGTGGTCGATGCCACGGCCGACAAAAACGTCGCGCCAAATAACGCGCCCGATACAAATGCCACTGCCGGTTGCGTGAACAGTGCGGGCATCAGGGTCGCAAACGCGAGGACCGCGTTGAAGACCGCCAACGCCTGTCCGCCGCTCATGCGATTGAGCAGCCCCGACCAGAGCCGGGCGGAAACAATCGTTGCCAGACCGAGCAGCACATAGAAGGCGGTCACTACTGCCGCGCTCATGCCGGCCGCGCGAAGCAGCGCGATGAGAAAGGTCATGTAGCCGATATAACCCACGCCAAAAAGCGCGTAACCGACCAACATGAAACCGAAACGTCGCCAGGGCAAAGTGCTCGAGCGCAGCGGCAAGGCAGCGTGTGGCGCAGCGGGAACAGGCGGGACGGGTTCGCTGTGCTCGATCCTGCGAGCGGCGGCAATTGCCGCTATGGACGCCAACGCGCAGGCCGCGGCCAACGCAAACCAGGCCCATTGCCAGCCATGCGGACCGCTGAACGTGGTCATGGGCACCAGCAGCGCCGCAACGACTATCCCGCTACCCGCACCGCCGTAATAGAGCCCGAGCACGAGACCTGCATCGCGTGGATGGGCCGTTGCGAGACGCGCGGCCAACACCCCGCCACCGACGAAAATCAACGCACTGCTGATACCGGTGACAACCCGTTGCGCGAGCAACGCATGGGTATCGGAAACCAGGCCGCCGATGGTCATCAACGCCGCCGTCAAGACACATCCCGCGATGAAACAGAGACCCACGGACCATCGACGCGATACAAATGGAAAAACGAGTGCGCCAAGCAGGTAACCCAGTGCATTGGCGGTGTTCATCGCGCCGGCTTGCGCGAAGCTCCAGCCGAGATCGGCCTTCATTGCCGGCAACAGGAGTGCGTAGGAGAAGCGCGTGAGACCCAGCGCGATCGCGCTGCCGAATGACAAGCCCGCGGCCAGTACAAGCGTGTTCCGCCGAGAGCGTGATGCATGAACAGGTGCTGCGTGTGCCGGGGTGCTGCGTGTGTCGTCGATCATCGGCTAAGGCGGCTTATGGGCTGACGGGCTGGAGGAGACTCGGGGACATGAACGTCACCGGCCACGGCATCTGGCGACGTATCGCTATGGTAACGCGCCTTAGCCTCGTGGCGGCACGCTCGCGCCGTTCGCTCCCGGCTCAACGCCTTGATGCCAATTCCGCCTTTCGGCTCAACAAAAACTTCGCCTCATAACGCAAATAGCGCGCCGAAGCACGCTATTCCCTAACCCCACGGCGCAGACTCATTGCCCTACTTTTCGCTCGCCGCACCCGATGGCCTGACACTCGTACACGTCGCCACGCATCCCAGCACGAGCGCCACGCCGGTCACCACCAGCGCGCCATTTGCCAGCCCGACGCCGGCCGCGACTACCGAACACGCGGCATACCCATTCAATGCAGCGATAAAAACCGGATACGCGCGATCGGCCATCGCCATTGCCAGGTAAGCACCGATCAACGCGACCATCGCCCCGATGATCACCACGGCCACCGCGCCGCCCTCGAACCCTGCCGTATAGGCAATCACCGTGCACAACGCGGCGCAGGCGAAGTGCATCGTGCTCGTTAGTTTCGCATTCGATAACCCGAAGCGCACACGGCTCAGCACGAACACCGACGCAATTGCCGCGACGCCGCCGAGCGCCGTCAACTCAAGCGAAGCGCCCGGGTCGAAACCAAGCACACGATCGGCTGATGCCGACGCAAGCGCGGCCAGCGCCAGCGCGCTTTGCATCGATACGGGCGTGGTCCGGCCTAACCGCGGCGTCAGCATCGCGAACGCAGCGATGGCCAGCGCGACGAGCGTCGAGTCGAATCCCGTCGCCATGCCGTAAGCGACGATCACCGCGGCCCCCACGCCGGTTGCATCGCGCAATGCCTGCCGTCGCGTGGGCGAGACCGCGCCCGGCGCTTTCAGGCTCTGCATGGATGCCATCACTGCAAACGCACATAACGCACCGTCGAGCATTGATGTCTCCGCATCAGAGCAAGCGATTTACCAGGGTCCCGATACCTTCGATCGAGACACATACCTCGGCGCCGTCCTTGATCGAGCCGATCCCGAGCGACGTGCCGCAAGCGATGACATCGCCGGGTTCGAGCGTCATGTCGTGCGAGATCAGGCTGACCTGTTCCGCGGGCGTGAAGATCATGTCGTCGAGCGGATAGTTCTGCCGCTCGACGCCGTCGAGCGTGGTGATCACGCGCGCCGCGCGCCAGTCGAATCCGGTCGCGATTGAAGGTCCGACACACCCGAATGTATCGAATCCCTTCGCTCGGCACCATTGCGGAAAGTTCGGATCTTCCTGAAGGAGTTCGCCGGCCGTGACGTCGTTGACGCACGTGTAGCCGAAGATCGAAGCCTCGGCTTCCTCCACCGATATCGACGAGCAACGTCGGCCGATCACAATGCCCAGCTCGCCTTCGTAAGCGATCTTGCCGTCGTAGCTGACGGGCCGGCGGATCGGCTCATGCGTACCGATCACCGACCGTGCGGGCTTGATCAGGAACAGCGGATGTTTGGGCGGCGCTTTATCGAGCTTCTTCGATAGCGCGTAGAAGTTGTTCCAGAGCGCGACGATCTTGCCCGGCTGGCAGGGTGCCAGCAGCGTGAGCTCGTCTATGCCCAATTCCTTACCCGTCGGCTCGGGCTCCGTACTGTCAAAGGGAGAACCCTCGAATTGCATGACGCGCCTGCCATCTTCCGATAGCGTGCCGAAGCCCACCACGCCATCGGCGCGGGAAAAACGTATCCAGTTAGCCACGTTGAAAGCCCTGAAGAAGTGGTGCTGCGGTCTAGAGAAAAACGGCAACCGGAACCCGCCGCAATGCCTGCCCCGCGGGTACCTACGTACGAGCCGACCCTAGATCGCCCCGAGGCTTCGCAACGTTGCGATCTGATCAGGCGAATACCCGAGTTCTGCCATCACTTCGTCCGTATGCTCGCCCAGCAGAGGTGAGCGCACGACGTCCGTGGGGCTGTCGGAAAGCTTGATCGGGTTGCCTACGGTGAGGTATTTGCCGCGCACCGGATGGTCCACTTCAACGATCGTGCCGGTCTTGCGCAGCGATGGGTCCTCGGCAATTTCCTTCATCGAGAGGATCGGGCCGCACGGAATGTCGTGCTGGTTCAGGATCTCCATGGCCTCGAACTTGGTTTTGGTCATCGTCCACTGTTCGATCTCGGCGAAGATGCCTTTAAGGTGCGGAAGCCGTGCGGCCGGCGTGCGGAAGTCGGGATGATCGATCCATTCTTCCTTGCCGATCACCTTGCAGATCTCGCCCCAGACTGGCGCTTGCGTGATGAAGTAGATGTACGCGTTCGGATCGGTTTCCCAGCCCTTGCACTTCAGGATCCAGCCCGGCTGCCCGCCGCCCGATGCATTGCCGGCGCGCGGCACGGCCTCGCCGAACGTGCCGTTCGGGTACTGCGGGTATTCCTTCATCGTGCCCGTGCGTTCAAGCCGTTGCTGATCGCGCAGCTTCACGCGACAGAGGTTGAGCACGCCGTCCTGCATGGCCGCGAGCACCTTCTGGCCGCGGCCGGTGGCGTTGCGTTGATAGAGCGCGGTGACAATGCCGAGCGCCAGATGCAGGCCCGTGCCTGAGTCGCCGATTTGCGCGCCGCTGACGACCGGCGGGCCGTCGTCGAAACCTGTTGTCGATGCTGCGCCGCCTGCGCACTGTGCGACGTTTTCGTAGACCTTGCAGTCTTCGTAGGGGCCGGGGCCGAAGCCTTTCACCGATGCCACGATCATCCTCGGGTTCAGTTCCTGGATGTGTTCCCACGTGAAGCCCATGCGGTCGAGTGCGCCTGGGGCGAAGTTTTCGACCAGCACGTCGCATTTTTTGACGAGCGACTCGAGGACCTTCTTGCCGTCCGGGTTCTTCGTATCGATGGTGATCGAACGTTTGTTGTGGTTGAGCATGGTGAAGTAGAGGCTGTCGGCGTCGGGGATATCGCGCAGTTGCTCGCGCGTGATGTCGCCTGCGCCGGCGCGCTCGACCTTGATGACATCGGCGCCGAACCATGCAAGCAATTGCGTGCAGGTCGGGCCTGATTGAACGTGCGTGAAATCGAGGATACGCACCCCGTCGAGGGCTTTGCTCATGCCTGTCTCCTAACCTTTAGCAGGTTTTATATCGTGGTACTTGTGATGCCCTTTTTAGCGCCCTGCGGGCCGTGCCGGGTTTTGGTGTTTCGGGTTTGTTCTGTTTCGTATTGCGCTGAACATGATGGGCTGTTTTTCTCCGCTTCTGTAGATGGAGAGGACCCTCATGGCAATGGGTTTAAGTGCTGACGCTGTGATATACAATATTCTATACACAGTATTAGTCAAGTGATTTTGCGTGGCACGCGGTGGGTTGTGCGATGCGGTAGGTCGGAGATGCCGGCACAATGGCCGATGATGGTGTTTGATGTTGCAGTGCGGGAGATGGCGAGGCCCGGCAGTGTGGCGGGTTTGTGGGGCTTATCGCAGGTTGGGGTGTGCGGGCTATGGGGCAGCGGTTTGAGTTAATGCCGGGTTGGTGCTTTCAGTGTTAGTGGTCGGGGTCAATGCCGGGTTGGTGCTTTCGGCCTTAGCGGTCTGCGAGAGTCGGATTTTCTCTTTATCACTATTAGCCACTGTGCGTGGCGGCACGTCATTTCTTTGTCCAAAGCGACAAAGAAACGAAGCAAAGAAAGCGCTTTAACCGCGCTACCCTAAGTGTCCACAGCGTGCAGTTTCTATTCATAGGTGCCCCAAAAGCACGGTGCTCGCCAGAGCCACGGATGTGTGAAACACTCCTTCTCGCGAACCCTGACACGAACACGCTTCGCCCCGTACGCTCTCGGGCAAGCACATTTGCCAAGGAACCTGCACGGCCTCACGCGTCTTTACTGCTTCATGTCTTAGTGGGTTAGCGGTGTGGTCCGCACGCTTATTTTCGTGGGTTACGGTCTGAACAAGCCTGAACAATTTTGCCACTTCGTTTCGAAGTAGTTCGTTATACATAACAATTTGGAGGGAGGTTGTCCGCGGATAGCGCGGGGTGCCCCTTAGGCAGGTTCAATCACTGGTGGCGAAGCGTGTGGGTATCCGTGTTCGGAGAAGGAGGGGTTCACACATCCTCCGCTCTGGCGAGCACCGTGCTTTTGGGGCACCTATGAATCAAAACTGCACGCTGTGGACACTTAGAGACTGTTGCGAAATTACAAAAAGGGGCTGTTAACTTTTTGGCTCTGGTGTTAACTTCTGTCTTGTTTTCCCTGACAGGAAGCCATGGCTAAGGAACTTATAGACGACCAATTATGGGCACTCATCGAACCGTTGCTGCCCAAAGCTGCGCCGCGCAATCGCCGGTATGCAGGACGCAAGCCAATACCTGATCGCGCCGTGCTCACAGGCATCGTGTTCGTGCTGCGCGCAGGCCTCGCGTGGAATTTGCTGCCGCAGGAAATGGGCTGCGGGTCGGGCTCCACTTGCTGGAGGCGCCTGGACCAGTGGCATAAAGCGGGCGTATGGCAACGCATGCACGAAACGATGCTGGCGGAACTGCGCCGTCGGGGCCAACTCGATATGGCCAGAGTACTGGTCGACAGCTCCTCCATTCGCGCGTTGTACGCGGGAAAAAAACAGGCCCAAACCCCACGGACCGGCGCAAACTCGGCAGCAAACACCATATCATCGTCGATGCGCAAGGCATCCCGCTCGGCGTCATCCTGACGGGCGCAAACCGCCATGACGTCACTCAGCTTGACCCACTGGTCGAAGCCATTCCGCCAATTCGAGGCAAGCCAGGACGGCCCTTGCGTAAGCCCAAAATTGTTCAGGGCGACCGAGGCTATAGCTCTGAGCCACATCGGCGACGCTTTCGCAAACGCGGCATCACTCCTGAACTCGCGAAACTGCGCTCACCCCATGGCAGTGGTCTAGGCAAAACACGTTGGCCTGTCGAGCGTACGATCGCTTGGCTGCACTCCTATCGCCGCCTGAAGATGCGCTACGAGAAATATGCGCACATACACGAAGCCTTCCTCACGCTCGCGTGCGCTTTAACTTGCTGGACCCGGCTAAAAAATATGCAAACTTAATTCTGCAACAGTCTCTTAGGGTAGAGCGGTTAAAGCGTTTTCTTTGCTTCGTTTCTTTGTCGCTTTGGACAAAGAAATGACGTGCCGCCACGCACAGTGGCTAATAGTGATAAAGAGAAAATCCGACTCTCGCAGACCGCTAAGGCCGAAAGCACCAACCCGGCATTGACCCCGACCATTAACCCCAGAACCTAGCAACCCCAGAACCGACTAACCCAGCCCCCCAGCCCCAAATCAAGTGCGAACAAAAACCTACTCTCAGTCAAGAAAATCGCAATTAGCCTCAACAAACGCCGCCAGATCCAGCGAATGCTGCCGCACCAGCCTCTCGACCAACTCAGTATCCCGCGCTTCAAGCGCTTCAATAATCTTCATATGGTCTTCAATCGACCGCGCTGCCCGATCGCTTTGCGAAATCGTCATCTTCCGGATCGCGCGCACGTGCACAAAAATATTCTTGATCGTATCGAAGATGATCTGCGACTTGCTCAACTGCACAATCGCCTGGTGAAAAGCAATATTCGCCTCCGAATACTCTTCAATATGCTCGGCCGGCGCCTGATTCTGAAAATGGTCAAACATGTGCCGTAACGTTGCAATCTCTGCATCGGTCGCGCGCTGAGTCGCAAGCCTCGCCGCCATACTTTCCAGCGCGGCCCACATATTGATCATCTCGACAATCTCGTGCTTGGTCTTCCGCACAATATAAATCCCACGACGCGGCACCGTTCGCAGAAACCCTTCCTGCTCGAGCAACGTCATGGCTTCGCGAATCGGTGTACGACTCACGCCCAGCGCCTCAGTCAAATCCTTCTCGTCCAGCCGGATCTCTTCCCGCGAACGATAAATATCCGCCTCGGAAATGGCCTGGCGCAGCCGCGCATAAGCCTGATCCCGCAACGAAACCGTCGCGTTGATCGGCGCCAGCGAAAGCGTCACGCCAACAGGCTTACCTTCCGACCGCGGCTCCAGAAGACTAGCCGGGGTTGCAGCAACTTCAGTATCAGATGGCATTGATGGTTTGATGTCCCAGGTTCCGCCCGCCCGTCGTCGCCCGTGTACCCGTGCTGCCGCCCTGGTCATCCGCCGTCAGCCCAGCGTACCGACCATTGTCCTGCGCGCGCTGCAACACGTCTTGCGGCACCGCCGATGCCAGTGCAAACGTCACACCCACACCGCTCGCTACCAAGGCAATTCCGATCACGACTAATAAAGCGATGCTCATTTCCAGCTCCTAGTGGTTTACTCCAAGAGCCTTCAGTATATGTTGCGTTGCAATGCAACGCAACATATTTCGTATGTGATATATCACAAACAACAGCCCTTCTGTGTTCGCAGTTTAAGCGGCTTTTTGCGAACGCGTGAAGGATTCAATCGTTTTGATACCGGGCTTGGCCGTTCCCTGGTTGACCCCTTCGCGCAGCTTGATCAGCGCGAGCACGGCGTCGATCATCGGTGTGTCGACAGCCAGTTTCCGGCCGATTTCCTGCACGACGGTCACGATCGGATCAATCTCCATGGGCCGGCGCGCTTCGCAATCCATCAACATCGAGGTCTTGTGAGCGCCGACCGCGGCCGCGCCGTTGATGCGCTTTTCCACATCCACCCGAAAATGAACGCCTAGCTGCTCGGCAATGCCCTGCGCCTCCTCCATCATTCTGCGTGACAGTGCGCGCACTGCCGGATCGCTGGTAAGCACGTCGAGTGTGGCGCCTGTCAGTGCGCTGATGGGGTTGAAACAGAGGTTGCCCCACAGCTTCAGCCAGATCTCGTCGCGGATGTTGTCGCGCATCGGCGCTTCCATGTCGGCGGCGCTCATGATGTCGTGAAAC
Organism: Caballeronia sp. LjRoot31; assembly: GCF_964253885.1. Lineage (NCBI taxonomy): Bacteria > Pseudomonadati > Pseudomonadota > Betaproteobacteria > Burkholderiales > Burkholderiaceae > Caballeronia > Caballeronia sp. LjRoot31. Next base: position 1,107,067 of record NZ_CAXURX020000002.1, on the reverse strand, counting down.
GCTTGCAGGCGCGGCGTCACCCGCCCGCTCGGCTCGCCGATGGGAAATTTCTTGCCGTACACATGACGGATCACGCCGGGCTCCGCAATTTCGGCGGCGGGAATCAGCACACAGCCTATCGCCCGCTCCGGTCCGAGCACCTGCCATTGCCGGCCGCCCGGATCGACGCTTTCCAGCGTGGTGCCGGCCAGCGCGCCGCCGTGCTCATGGAAATACCAGTAAGGCAGGCCGTTCACCGCCGTGACCACTGCGGTATCCGGGCCCAGCAGCGGTTGCATCAAGTCCACCACGCCAGGCACCGAATGCGCCTTGAGCGCAATCACCACATAATCCTGCGGCCCGAGTTCCGCGGGATTGTTCGTGCAACGGACCTTGACGGTGTGCTCCTCACCCTCGATCTGCAAGCGCACGCCGTTCGCCTGCATGGCAGCCAGATGCGGCCCCCTCGCGACGAAACTCACATCCGCTCCCGCTCGGGCGAGTTGTGCACCCATGTAACCGCCGATCGCGCCGGCACCGTAAATGCAAATTTTCATTGTCGTCTCCTGGACCATTCTCTCTTCTGATATACAACATATTAGATTCAGTATTGGATAACAATGGAGAAAGCGCAAGAAAAAAGCGCGACTCTTTTTCAAGGAGCCGCGCTTCGGATATTTCGGTGGATTGGGATCAGGCGTTAGCGATTTGCAACGGCTTGTGTTCTTCATCATAGGACGAAACGACATGCGTCCAGATACGCGCTGCCTGCACTGGCAACGTGCGGCTCTTGCGCCTCACGAGCGCAACAGTTCGCGTCACTGGCGGCCATAGCGGCACCGGTTGCACCAGCGCTTGAGCCGAGGCTGCGCCTGCGTGCATCGGCTGGATGCCAATGCCAAGTCCCGCCGCAACCATCTGCACGACGCTCGCGGCCTGGGTCAGCCGCTGAAGCCTGACGTTCGACGCACTGTGTTCGTCGAGCGCGCGCGCGATGACATCGAAACTGCTGGTGTCGTCGTCGAGAAGGAACAAACTCGCACCGCTCAGGTCGCGCCATCGCACCGTGGCGTGCGATGCCAACGTATGACGCGCCGGCAAGATCGCGCACAGGGACTCGGAGAAAAGCGTTTGTGTCGATAGATCGCAGATATCATCAGGATTACTATCGTCCAGGGAGCTGGTCAGCAAACCGATGTCGGCATCGCCGGCGCGCACGAGTTCGAGCACCCTGCCCTGCGGTGCATCATGCAACGTCAGCGCGATATTGGGGTAGCTCGCCCGGCACGATGAGAGCAGCGCCGGCAGCACCGATGCAACCAGGCTGGAACTGCTCGCTATCGACACCACGCCGTTTTCGGCCGTAGAAACCTGCCGCCCGAAACGCAGCGCCACTTCGAGTTCATCGACCAGTAACGCAATGCGCGGGAGCAGCGCGCGGCCGGTATCGGTGAGCGCGACCTGGCGAGTCGTGCGGTCAAACAACCTCATCTCAAGCAGGTCTTCCAGCTCCCTGATGCTGCGGCTCGCCGCCGACTGCGTGACCCCGAGCGCGTTGCCCGCCTGCGTGAAACTCCGATGCTGCGCCAGGATCACGAACAGGCGTAACTGCTGCAGCGACACGCCGGACGCCTTCAATCCCTGCACGGCATCAGTCTGGCTACGGGTCATTGTGCCGACGAGTTGCGCGGGGCTTCTGTCCAGGCAGCCTGAAACGTCGCGGCATCGAGCCGGCTCGACTCGGCGACCGTGTTATCGATCCAGCGCTTTCTCATCGGCGCGAGCACGAACTTGGCGCATAGCCCGGCGGCAATCGATATGGTGGCCGTCGCGATGAACACCGCGTCCCATGAGCCGATGGCCGACAGCACCGAGGCGAGCGGCACCAGCATCGACGCCGTGCCCTTCGCCGTGTAGAGCGTACCGGCGTTGGCAGCGGCGTATTTGCTGCCGAAGGTATCGGCGCACGTGGCCGGGAAGATCGAGAAGATTTCACCCCAGCACAGGAACGTCACGGCTGCGAAGAACATGAACAGATACGGGTTGTGGCCGAACTCCATGAGGCCGAGCAACGCAACGCCCTCACCGATGAAGATGAAGAACATGGTGTTCTCGCGGCCAATCTTGTCGGAGATCCAGCCGCAGAGCGGACGCGTGAAACCGTTGCACAGGTTGTCGATCGACAGCGCCATGGTCAGGAGCGGCAAGGTCACGCCGAGCAGGTTGACCGGCATCTTGGCGAAGCCGTATTCCTTCGCGATCGGACCGAGTTGCGCCGTGGCGATCACCCCGCCCGCCGCGACGAACACGAACATCATGTACAACACCCAGAAGAGCGGCGAGCGCACCATCTGACCTGTCGTGTAGTCGATCTTCGACGCAACCACGCGCTTGGCCGGAACGGCGTAAGCCGGCGGCCTCGGACGCACCAGAAACATGCCGAGCAGCAGGATGCAGACGCCCTGGAAGATGCCGAAGAACACGAAAGTATGTTCGTAACCGGAGCGCTGGATCATGTTCGAGATGGGGATGACGGTGACCGCCGCGCCCGCGCCGAAACCCGCCGCCGTCAAACCGGCAGCGAGGCCGCGCTTGTCCGGGAACCACTTGAGCGCAGTGCCCACGCAGGTGCCGTACACGCAACCCGCGCCCACGCCGGCAATCACTGCCGCAATGTAGAGATGGATCAGGCTGGTCGCGTTTGCATCGATGATCCAGCCTAGCGCCGCACAGATCGAGCCGCCGATCACGACCGGCCGCGGGCCGAATTTATCGACGAGCCAGCCTTCCAGCGGCACCAGCCAGGTTTCCGTGACAATGAAAATGGTGAACGCGGTTTGAATCGCCGCCTGGCCCCAGTGATGTTTCGCATCCATCGGGACTACGAACAAAGTCCACGCGTACTGCAGATTGGCGACCAGCCCCATGCAGATGATGCCGATGGCGAGCTGAGCCCACCGATTATTGTGCCACCCCATTTTGGGCTGACCAGCGGCCGGTGCCGTCGCTGCGTTTGCCATGTCTGTCTCCGTTATGTTTCAGCGCTCGTACGGCGCGTAATCAACAGCTTCATCGGCTGCTTCATCGACTGCTTCGTCGATTACTCAATCGGCTGCGGCACACCGTGTCTTCGTCACCGGTGTGAGAGGGTCTTGGTCGGTCAGGGAACGTGTTCGTGGCGTGTGCTGCCGGATACGGCCATGCCCGTCCTGCGGGCCGTGAAAGTAAGAGCGGTGAAAAGAAGAATCATTTTTAAGCGATTCCCAATGTTCTGATGTTTATGGGGACAATTCAGGGGACGCCTCTACTGCTGCCCTCTCCCCGCGTGCACCTTACGAAACTACCGCACGTTGAAAGCATCCTGCGGCAGAAAAACGATTAGGGAAAGTTAGAAAAATTTATTGTATAAATTAAGGATCGTTTATAGGTGGACATCCGTCATGATGCGTAATGCGACGCTTAGGCAACTGAAAATATTCGAAACCGTTGCACGGCGGCTTAGCTTTTCGCGCGCCGCCGAAGAGCTCTACCTCACCCAGCCGGCCGTCTCGACGCAGGTCAAGCAGCTCGAGGAGCACGCCGGACTGCCGCTTTTCGAGCAGCTCGGCAAGAAGATCTACCTGACGATGGCCGGCCAGGAGATGCTTCACCACAGCCGCGCGATCCTCGAACAGTTCCGCGAAGCCGACGACGCCATGGCGCGACTCAAGGGTATTTCCGGAGGCACGCTGAACGTGGCCGTGATCAGCGCCGGGGATTATTTCTTCCCACGCCTGCTGGCCGAATTCACCAAACGCAATACCGACGTCAAGCTGAACCTGGCCGTTCATAACCGCGAAGAACTGCTGCATCAGCTCACCGACAACCTCACCGACCTCGCGATCATGGTCCGCCCGCCGAAGGACATGGACACCGAGAACGTGTCGTTTGCCCCGCACCCTTACGTGATCGTAGCGCCGCCTGATCATCCGCTGGTGGGCAAGAAGAACATTGCGCTGGAGTCGCTGGCCGATGAGCCGTTCATCGTCAGGGAGCGCGGTTCCGACACCTGGAATTCGATGGAAGAAGGTTTCGCGGGACGGCTCAAGCCGCTCAACATCGCCATGGAAATCACCAGCACGGAGACCATCAAGCAGGCTGTCATTGCCGGCATGGGGATCAGCTTCCTGTCGGCGCACACGGTCAGCATGGAGCTGCAGATCGGACGGCTGGCCGTGCTCGACATAGAGGGTTTTCCCGTGATGCTCAACTGGTATCTCGTGCATCGTCATAACAAGCGGCTTCCGGCAGTGGCGATGGCGTTCAAGCAATTCCTCATCGAAGAAGGGGCGGCGCAAATCTCGGCCATCACGCATATCGGGTAAACCATCTATTAGGTATCTTTAATAGTTAGGCTTAAAACAAGTGACTATCGTATATGGATGGTTCTTTCTATCCTGCAGTTAAGCCACGCAGCTACATCACGCTGTCATTCATGGCTAACAAGGAGACGACCATGAACCGTTCACAAACCACGATCGCCGACGCACGCGAACTCCAGACCCAGCTTTGCGCCTACAACAGCGCCTTCGAAGAACTTGACCTGATGTTCCGCTGGGACGTCGAAACACTTCGGTCGCTGGCGCACGCTGCGAGCGATCAGGCGCGCATTGCGCAGTACATCGAACTGCATTGCCCACACTTGCTCAAGGCGTACAGCGCGGAGTTCCTGTGCCAGGCCATCGTGAGCAGGAAGAACGCGTATTACGAAGCGTGCCGTGCCACGACCATCGCCCGCGCCGACGACACACGCGGCGCACAGATGTGGCGGCCGGACTGCGACAGCCCACACGCGCAAGCCGCTTGAGGCTTGTCGCTTGTCGCGTAGAGTTGTTCGCGCCTGACAGGTACCAAGCTCTCAAAGGGCGCGGGTTAATCAACCCGCCCCTCTTCTCGTTGCATCCAGCCTCATTGCGCCAACGACACCCACACGCTCTTAGGCTCCGTGAAGTTCTCGATAGCCACATCCCCGTGCTCGCGGCCAAAGCCTGAATCACCGGAGCCGCCCCACGGCAATCGCACATCGGTATAACCGTACGTATTCACCCAGACCGTCCCTGCCCTGAGCGCTGACGCCATCCTGTGCACCCGGCCTATGTCCGCGCTCCACACACCCGCCGCGAGGCTGTACAGCGTCCCGTTGGCAATGCGTACGGCGTCGGCTTCGTCATCGAAAGGAATCACGCTGACCACAGGGCCGAAAATCTCTTCCTGCGAGATGCGCATCTCATGTTCGACATTGGAAAACACCGTGGGCTCGACAAAATAGCCGCGCTCGCCCCAACGCCTGCCCCCCGACACGATCGACGCCCCTTCGCTCTTCCCAATGTCCACGTAATCGAGCACCGTCTGCATCTGCTTCGCGGAAATAAGCGGCCCCATGGACGTCTCTTTCTGCGATGGATCACCCAGCGTGATTGACTTCGCCCGCTGCGCCAGACGTTCGACGATGTCGTCATAGACCGGTCGCTGGACGAGGACACGCGAGCCTGCCGAACACACCTGCCCTGCGTTGAAAAATATCCCCGATGCAGCCGCGCGCGCCGCTTGATCGAGATTGGCATCGGCGAAAATGACGTTGGCGGACTTGCCGCCCAGTTCAAGCGTTACCCGCTTGAAGTTGACTGCCGCGCCCTGCAAGATTCCCCGCCCGACCGATGGCGAACCGGTGAACGTGACCTTGTCCACACCCGGGTGCGCCACGAGCGCGTCGCCGACCACCGAGCCCTTGCCGGTGACTATATTGAGTACGCCCGGCGGCACGCCTGCTTCCAGCGCGAGACGGCCGAGCATCAACGCCGATAACGGCGTCAGCTCCGCCGGCTTGACGACCAGCGTGCAGCCGCAGGCAAGCGCGGGCGCGATCTTCCACATGCCGATCATCAACGGGAAATTCCACGGCACGATGGCCGCGACCACGCCAACCGGTTCGCGCACGGTGTACGTCAGCGCGTCCGGGCGCGTGGGCACCACTTGTCCATTGATCTTGTCGCACCAGCCCGCGTAATACGCGAGGGTGTCGATGGCAGCGGGTACATCCTGGCGCCGTACGCCGGAAATCGGCTTGCCGGCGTCGAGACTTTCTACCGCGGCAATTTCATCCTGATGCGTGCGCATCAATTCTGCAAAGCGCATCAGGATTCGGCCGCGCTCGGACGCCCTGATTGCATTCCATGGCTTCAACGCGGCGCGCGCCGCCTGCACGGCACGGTCGACATCCGCCGCGGTGCTCTGGGCAACGCTTGCTATCGGCGTCTCCGTCGATGGATCGATAATGCTGGAATACGCGCCTCCACCGGGCGCCACTGCTTGGCCACCAATCAGCAGCTCGTAACGTTTCACGTCCGCTTGGGCGGTCATTGTTGTCTCCATTTACCGTAGTGCGGTCCCGCGCGAGCGTCCCTGTATTCGGATCACGCGCCGGATTTTGCTTCGAGTTCAGCGAGGCGCTTGCGCAAGTTTCGATCTTCGGTGAAGCGGCTGGTTTCATCGCGTATGACGGCTACGATGCCGCTCACACCCGGCTCCGGTCCCGCTGAATGCAACAGCGCAACTGTGAATGCAATCGATAAGGATCGGCCGTCCTTGTGCACGGCCGGTACGCGCAGCACGTCGTGTCCGTAACGCGTCTCGCCGGTCGCCATGGTCTTTTCGTAGCCGCTCCAGTGACGCCCTCGCAAGCGCTCGGGAATGATGAGGTCCAGCGAATTGCCCAGCGCTTCTTCGGGCGTGAACCCGAACATGCGCTCGGCAGCGGGATTCCATAGGGTGATCGCGCCACTGGCGTCTGAGATGACAACCGCGTCGCCGATCACGCCAACCAGTTGCTCGAAATCGATAGGGGATTTTGTATGCACGGCGCTATTCATTGTTGAAATGGCCTTGTCTATTCATGGCGATTCTGGCCGCGCCGTGGGTCCATCAAGGCAATCCACGGCGCTGTGCTTTCGCGTTTAAACGGCTTGTTGCTGATGCAGGTTGGCGATTTGCGCGCTGCTGTAACCCAGGCTCTCGAGCACTTCGTCCGTATGCTCGCCCAGCAACGGCGATGCCGTGATTTCCGGCTTCATGTCCGAGAACTTGATCGGGCTGCCGACCGTCAGATACGAGCCACGTTCCTTGTGCGCGACTTCAGCAATCGTGCCGCTTTCGCGCAACGACGGATCGTTGGCCAGCTCTTTCATCGTCAGCACAGGCGCGCACGGAATATCGAACTTGCGCAGGATGTCGACCGCTTCGAACTTGGTTTTATCGGCGAGCCATTCTTCGATCGTCTTGAAGATGTCGAAGATATGCGGCTGGCGCGCGGTCGCCGTGTTGTAGTTCGCGTCTTCGATCCACTCGGGTTTGCCGATCGCGCGGCAAATCGGCGCCCAGGCGTGACCCTGGATCGTGAAGTAGATGTACGAGTTCGGATCGGTTTCCCAGCCCTTGCATTTCAGCACCCAGCCCGGCTGACCACCGCCACCGGCATTGCCGCCGCGCGGAACGACATCGCTGAATTCGCCGTGCGGGTATTGCGGATATTCCTCAAGGTAGCCGAGCCGGTCCAGGCGTTGCTGATCGCGCAGCTTCACGCGGCACAGGTTCAGCACGCTGTCCTGCATCGATACCGCGACCTTCTGTCCCTTGCCCGTCTTGTCGCGTCCGATCAGCGCCGTCAGGATGCCGATGGCGAGGTGCATGCCGGTGTTGCTGTCGCCCAGCGCCGCTGCGCTGATGGTCGGCGGACCGTCCCAGAACCCCGTGGTCGACGCCGCACCGCCCGCGCATTGAGCGACGTTTTCGTAGACCTTCAGGTCGTCGTAATGGTGGCCATCGCTGAAGCCTTTCACGGACGCCAGGATCATCTTCGGATTCAGTTCCTTGATGTACTGCCACGGGAAACCCATCCGGTCGAGCGCGCCCGGACCGAAGTTTTCCACCATCACATCGGATTCCTTAATAAGCTTCTCCAGGACTTCCTTGCCTTCCGGCTTCTTGGTGTCGAGCGTGAGCGACTTCTTGTTGCTGTTGAGCATGGTGAAGTACAGCGCGTCGACGTCCGGGATATCGCGTAGTTGTGTGCGGGTGACGTCGCCCGAGCCCGGACGTTCCACCTTGATCACGTCGGCGCCGAACCACGCAAGCAACTGCGTGCAGGCCGGGCCTGCCTGCACGTGCGTGAAGTCGATAATCTTGATTCCCTCGAGTGGCTTGCTCATGATTCCTGTCTCCTGACTCACTGGCTAAAGGTGGGTTACTCATGTTCTTGCGGCTGTTCCAAAGACATCGGCGACGCGTGCCACTGATGTCCTCGAACCGGACTACTTTTTCATCGCGGTGCTTTGCGGATTCAGATTCGTCAGGCGGCCGCTCTCGGTACCAGCGGCTTCATCGATAACCGCGTTGATAAGCGTCGGCTTGCCGGACGCAATGGCTTCCTGCAGCGCCTTCGTCAGCTCTTCCGGCGTCGTGGCGTGGCGGCCTACGCCACCGAATGCTTCAATCATCTTGTCGTAGCGCGCGCCCTTGACGAACACCGTCGGGGCAACGTCCTTGCCGCCGGTCGGGTTCACATCCGTGCCGCGATACACGCCGTTGTTGTTGAAGACGATGGTGCAAACCGGCAGGTCGTAGCGGCAGATGGTTTCGAGTTCCATGCCGCTGAAACCGAACGCGCTATCGCCTTCAATGGCGACGACCGGCTTGCCGCTTGTTACAGCGGCGCCAATCGCGAAGCCCATGCCGATACCCATGATTCCCCACGTGCCCGAGTCGAAACGCTTGCGCGGCTCGTACATGTCGATGATGCTGCGGGCGTAGTCGAGGGTGTTCGCCCCTTCGTTGACCACATTGATATCCGGGCGCGTCTTCAACACGTCGCGGATCGCGCGCAGAGCGCTGTGGAAATTCATCGGCGATGGGTTCTTGGCCAGCGTCGCGGCCATCTTTTCCAGGTTCTTGTTCTTGCGCTCGGAGATCGCGCCCGTCCACTCGGCGGGGGGCTTCGGGAAGCTGGCATCGATGCCCCCGAGCAAGGCCGACACGCAGGAGCTGATATCGCCGATCACCGGCGCCGCAATTGCCACGTTGCTATCGATTTCCGTCGGCGAGATGTCGACCTGGATGAATTGCTTCGGTGCGCCACCCCACGTCTTGCCCTTGCCGTGCGACAACAGCCAGTTCAGGCGCGCGCCGATCAGCAGCACGACGTCGGCTTCCTGCAGCACGAACGAACGCGCGGCGGACGCCGATTGCTCGTGGGTATCGGGCAGCAATCCCTTGGCCATCGACATCGGCAGATAAGGAATGCCGCTCTTTTCAACGAGCTCGCGAATCTGCGCGTCGGCCTGGGCGTAAGCCGCGCCCTTGCCCAGCAGGATCAGCGGACGCTTTGCGCCCTTCAGCACATCGAGCGCGCGCTTGACCGAGTCAGGCGCCGGAAGCTGGCGCGGGGCCGCGTCGACCACGCGGACCAGGGACTGCTTGCCCTTCACGGCGTCGATGGTCTGGGACAGCAGTTTCGCCGGCAAATCCAGGTAGACGCCGCCGGGACGGCCCGACACGGCCGCACGGATCGCACGCGCAATGCCGATGCCGATGTCTTCCGCGTGCAGGACGCGGTACGCGGCCTTCGCGTAGGGTTTGGCGGCGTTGAGCTGATCCATCTCCTCGTAGTCGCCCTGCTGCAAGTCGACGATCTCACGCTCGCTGGATCCGCTGATCAGGATCATGGGGAAACAGTTGGTGGTCGCGTTGGCGAGCGCCGTTAGACCGTTCAGGAAGCCCGGCGCCGAAACAGTCATGCAGATGCCGGGCTTTTGCGTCATGTAGCCGGCGATGGCGGCCGCGTTACCCGCGTGCTGTTCATGGCGAAAGCCGATGAAGCGCATGCCTTCGGCTTGCGCGAGGCGCGCCAGATCGGTAATGGGAATGCCGACCAGCCCGAAGATCGTGTTGAGGTCATTCAGTTTCAGGGCATCGATGACCAGATGGAAACCGTCGGTGGTCGCCGGGGTTTCTTGCTTCGCTGTCTCGGCTGTAGTGGCGGTCTGCGGGTGGTTCAGTACTTCTGCCATAGCGTCTCTCCTCCTTGGCTGGCGTTGTTTGGTTTGTGATATACAATATTCCACACACAGTATTAGTCAAGTGGATTTGTTTGGCGGGTCGAGAGTGGTGCGGTGCGATTGAGGCGGAAACGCTGGCGCTGCGGCAGGTTTGCCGTTTTTTTTGCTGCGATGCGATGAAGAGCGTTTGGGCGATGCAGGAGATTTCGCGACCGAGGATTGGGGCGAATGGGATTGCGCTGAGGGGCGGTGGCGCGATTGCTTGTTGCTCGCGCAGAGGGGCGGGTTTACCAGCGCTGGGAGGCGGGTCGCCGCGGTTGATTCGTCGATCCGGGTTAGATCAGCGGCGTGGTTTCTTCGCTGTCGTCACACGCTCTATGACGTCGAGCAGATAGTGAGAGATCGAAGAACCCATTGCCGGGTCCATTCCGGTCATGCCGCTTGTGATCACCGAAGGCGAGGACGATCAGGCGATTAAAGACGAATACGATCGCCAGGCGTTGCGCTGGCGTGTTTGTATTTGTGCTGCACAGCGCGTCACCGTCAAAGGTCCGGCATGAGCGATTACCTCGCCCAGTCCGCCACCATCTGCGCATCCACACTGACTCCGCCGCACACCACGATCACCACATCGTGCGCGGCAGCAATCGCCGGATGATCGAGGTATCCGACAGCAAGCGATACCCCGCACGCCGGTTCCACGAGTTGCCGATGGTCATCGGCGAAACGCGTCACGCCCATGATCGCATCGGCATCCGTCAGCACAACCGACTCATGCGGAAACTGCCTGATGGCACTGACCGGCCAGCTCGCCACCTGAAGCGCAGCAAGCGACTTTGCGATGCTGTCGATACGATCCAGTTTCACCGGATGCCCTGCATCGAGCGCCGCGCGAAATGACGCCGCGCCCGTCGTCTCGCACGCGACCACACGACAATCCGTGCGGCCATGGCGCAGCAAACCGGTCAAGATGCCGGCAAGCAAACCACCCCCGCCTACGCTAGCCACGACCGCATCCACCTGCGGCAGCACCGCGACAATCTCATCGATCATCGTGCTATGACCTTCCCACAACACGGGGTGATCGAAAGCCGGCACATATTCGACTTCATCGGAGGCCGACAATGCCAGCGCATGCTCGTTGGCTTCGTCCCAGACATCGCCGTGGACGATCACCGTCGCGCCGAGCGCGGCAACCCGCTTGCGGGTGTTTTCAGGCGTCGTGGAAGGCACCACGATCTCAGCCTGCATGCCGAGCAAGCGCGCCACAAATGCCGTTGCAAATCCGGCGTTGCCACCCGACGGGCACACTACGCGGAGTTTGCCGGCCGCTTTCGCCCGCGAACACAGCAAGCCCATCCCGCGCATTTTGAACGAGCCGCTGGGCTGCAGGTTTTCAAGCTTGAGCCAGATGCGGCGCGTGGACGTAGACAGTCCGGGATGCAGGATCAACGGGGTTTCGATGTGAAGCAAGATCGGTCCTTTTCAAACGGGAATTCCGGGACCAGACGGTTACCATGACGGCCGCGACTGGATTCGAGTGTCATAGTTTATTGCAGGACGGGGATTTTATCGTTGTGCGTCGTGGCGTGTGTCCGATAATCACGAACCGGAATGAAGCGACGAAGCAGCTAATTCTGGCCGATGGCTTGACGAAGCTTCATTCCTAATTTCAGCGCTGCGGACTATTAATCAGTATCCCGAATCAAACCACGGGTGCCGGAAACAACCGACCGCGGCCCTCACCCTCGTGCCCTCTCCACCGCTGAGGCGTCATTCCCTCCCACTGGTTAAACGCCCGTGAAAACGAGTTAACCTCTTCAAAGCCCAAAAACCACGCAATCTCACCGGCCGCGAGATCCGTACTCCCCAGCAAGCGGCGCGCTATCCGGTTGCGCACGCGGTCCAACTGCTGCTGATAACTTGTCCCATCGAGCGCAAGCTTGCGTTGCAGCGTGCGTGTACTGATCCCCAGCTCCCGCGCCAGCGCTTCAACACTCGGCCGCTGGCCGCGCATGTTCCGCGCGAGCACGGCATCGACGTGATCGGTGAAAGTTTGCTCGCGGGCCAGCGCGGCCAGTCCGGCATCGAGTTGCGGCAGCACAGCGGCAAGCAAATCAACGTTATGCGTCACGAAAGGCAACGCGAGACTTACCGCATCGAATACGAGCACATCGTTTGGGGCATCGAACACGATCTCGCAACCATAATCGCGCGCGAACATCGCCCGGTTGGCCGTCCGCCGTGTCAGCTCCACGCGACGCGGTTTGATCGGCACACCCGATCCGCGCCGCGCCATCGCAAGCGCGGAAGCGAACATGGCGTCCGCCAGCAGGTCGGGGATAAAACCATCGGCGAGCAACCAGCGGAACGTCACAGCCGCCTCGTCACGCTGCACGCTGACCACCACCTCCTCCGGACAACTCAGCCGCTTGTAACGCCCGAGCTTCGCCAGCGCCTCGCCGAAATTGGCGGAATGCAGCGCCGCGAGCGACATTGCGTCGAGTTGCCCGTGCGAGGTTTCAGCACCAATCCGCAAGCCGATGGCCGGGTCCCCGCTCACCTGCGCGATAGCCTCCCACAGCGCGAAATATTTCTGCGTCGTCAGCCGCAACCGGCCCGCCTCGGCGTTCGTCGTCGCCGGCACGGGCAGGCCCGCCGCGCGGAACGTCCGCGGCACATCCACGCCCAGCGTCTCTAGCCGTACGAGCAGTGCGTGGCTGATCGGAACGCCATCGGTTTTCATCAGCTTTTCAGTCCCTTTTCAGTCCTTTACCGGCTGCTTCACGATCTCGAGTTTATCGATCAATCCGCGCCATTCGGTGGCATCGCTGGCGTCGGTCGACAAACTCACGTGACGCCACTTGGCGTCCATCGCGCCGCGCGCTTCATGCACCTGTCCTGCGATATGCACCGCGTCGCTGCCGAGCAGCAAACGCAGCGGCGGTTCGTCCAGTCCCGCTATGCCGAGGATTGCTTGCGCCGCTTTCACCGGATCGCCGACTGGCTTATGCGACGCGCGGTATTCGAGCAAGGGCGCAATGCTCGCGGCGTAATCAGGGCCGGGCGCGTGGATGGTCATCGACGAACCGGCCCAATCCGTGCGAAAGCCGCCCGGCTCCACGATCGTCACCTTGATCCCAAGCGGCGCAACTTCCTTCGACAACACCTCGGAGAATCCCTCCACGGCCCATTTCGCCGATTGATACGCGGCAAGGCCAGGCGAACCGACGCGTCCGCCTATCGATGAAATCTGGATGATATGGCCGCTGCGCTGCGTGCGCAGGACCGGCAACGCGGCGCGCGTCACGTTGACGACGCCGTAGAAATTGGTTTCCATCTGCGCGCGGAAATCGGCGTCGTCGCCTTCCTCGATCGACGCGATGTTGCCGTAACCCGCGTTGTTCACAACGACATCCAGACGGCCGAAAGACGCCACGGCCTGTTGCACGGCGGCCCGTGCCGAGGCGGGGTCAGTCACATCGAGCGCGACGGCGCGCACGCGCTCGCCATACTGCTTCACGAGCGCGGCGAGATCGTCGGGACGGCGCGCGGTCGCGACCAGACGATGACCCGCGGCCAGGACGGCCTTCGCCAATTCATGGCCGATGCCGCGAGAACTGCCCGTAATAAACCAGACTGAAGACATGAGCGTGATTCCTTTAACAGTGAACGATGAGTACTGCGTCCACCGGATTCTAGGAGCGCGCTCTCCGCAACACTAATCCGATCGCGCCAACTTGCAATCGGATCGCGCCAACGCCTTTGAGTCTGACCCGCCCTGAGTCTGACCCGAACAGTTATCCGTGACGGACTTCGCTGTCGAGATGGGCCATTTGCGCGGCAGCGTAACGGTCACCGGCTGCGGCGCCCTTCGGCACGGCGTATTCGATTGCACTGAGATCATCCGGCGTCAGCACGACATCCAGCGCCCCCAGCGCTTCCGTCAACCGGTCCCGCCGCCGTGCGCCAACCAGCGGCACGATATCCGCGCCCTGCGCCGCGACCCATGCAATCGCGATCTGCGCCACCGATACGCCCTTGGCTTCCGCAATCCGCCGCAACGCTTCGACCAGTTGCAGGTTGCGTTCCGCGTTTTCGCCCTGAAAACGCGGGCTGTGCGCGCGGAAATCGTTGCCGGCCAAATTTTGCGCCGCCTGCCAATGGCCGCTGATCAGCCCTCGCGACAACACGCCGTAAGCCGTCACGCCAATCCCGAGTTCGCGGCACGTCGAGAGAATATCGCCTTCTATACCCCGCGAAATCAGCGAATACTCGATCTGCAGATCAGCGATTGGGTGTACCGCCGCCGCGCGCCGGATAGTCTCGGCACCGACCTCGGACAGCCCGATGTGACGCACATAACCTGCTTTCACCATCTCGGCAATCGCGCCCACGGTGTCTTCAATCGGCACATTGGGATCGAGTCGCGCCGGCCGATAGATATCGATGTAATCCACCCCGAGACGCTGCATTGAATACGTCAGGAAGTTCTTCACAGCGGCCGGTCTCGCGTCATAACCGACCCAGCCGCCGCTCGGATCGCGCAGCGCGCCGAATTTCACGCTGATGATGGCGGCGTCGCGTTTCGTGCCCTTGAGCGCTTCGCCGATCAACGCTTCGTTGTGGCCGCTGCCGTAGAAATCGCCGGTATCGAGCAGGTTGATGCCGGCATCGAGCGCCGCGTGAATCGTGGCGATGCTTTCGCTCCGGTCGGCCGGTCCGTACATGCCGGACATGCCCATGCAGCCGAGTCCCAATGCCGATACACGCGGTCCGGTCGCGCCGAGTTGCAGATGGTTCATGTCAAGTCTCCTGGGGTCTGGCATCGCGTGATTGCGAGCGTTGACGAGAGTATGCGAGGCGTTCTGTCGTGCGACAATCCGGCCTTCACAGCACGGGCTGTACGAAAAAACGCACAATGAACGATCCCGATCTCTCCGATCTCAGCGCCTTCGTGGCCATCACCAAGGTACGCAGTTTCAGGGCCGCGGCGCGTTTGCGCGGGGTATCGGCTTCCGCGCTGAGCGAAGCGATTCGCCGGCTTGAAGCGCGGCTCGGCGTGCGTTTGCTGAACCGCACCACCCGCAGCGTCACGGTGACGGAAGCCGGCCAGCGTCTGCTGGAACGGCTCGCGCCGGCGCTCGGCGAGATTGCCGGCGCGCTCGACGCGATCAACAGTTTCCGCGACAGCCCGACCGGCACCTTGCGCCTGAACGTGCCGACTATCGTAGCCATGCACGTGCTGCCGCCCATCGTCGCGCGCTTTCTCGCCGCGCATCCGGGGATCACGCTGGAGGTGGTATCGAACGATACGTTTATCGACGTGCTGGCAGCAGGTTTCGATGCCGGCATCCGCTACGACGAACGCCTGGAGCGCGACATGATCGCCGTGCCGATCGGCCCGCGCACGCAGCATTTCGTGGCCGCGGGCGCGCCGGCGTATTTTGCCGCGCACGGATGGCCTGAACACCCGCGCGATTTACTGGAGCACGCGTGCATCGGGCATCGGTTTGCAAGCGGCGTGCTGGCGGCGTGGCGCTTCGAGCGTGCTGGCGAAGAGGTTCGATTCACGCCGAATGGGCCGCTGGTGGCGTCGGTGATGGAGCTTGAAGTCGGCGCCGCGACAGCGGGCCTCGGAATGATCTATACGTTCGAGGAATTCTTGCGGCCGGCGATACAAAGCGGCGCACTCGTGCCCGTGCTGCACGAGTGGTGGGAGAGTTTTTCAGGGCCGTTTCTGTACTACCAGAGCCGCACGCACATGCCCGCGCCGCTGCGCGCGTTCATCGACTTCATCAAGGAAGATTGAACGCGCGCGTGGCAATTAGCGTTCCGAGAAAAACGCCCGGACCGCGGCCAGCGCGTTTTCCACCGCCGCGCTGTCCACGTCCAGATGCGTGACCCAGCGCTGTTTCGTCGCGCTGTAGGCCGACGTAATGCCAATCCCGCGCGCCGCCAAATGTTCTTTGAAGTCAGCGGCAATCGTGCCGTCCACTTCTACGAACACAATGTTCGTGTCCGGCATCGTGACCTTCAGTTGCTCGTATGCCGCCAAGCCTTTAGCCAGCGTTGTCGCGTTGGCGTGGTCGTCGGCGAGGCGCGCCACGTTATGCTCCAGCGCGTAAAGCCCGGCCGCCGCGAGAATGCCGACCTGCCGCAAACCGCCGCCCACCATCTTGCGCGTGCGCCGCGCCTTCGCGATTAACTGCTCGCTGCCGACCAGCACCGAGCCGACCGGCGCACCCAATCCCTTCGATAAACACACGGACACCGTATCGAAGGAGCGCGTCAGCGTGGCAACGGGCGTATTCAACACCGTGGCCGCATTGAAGATCCGGGCACCGTCGAGATGCGTAGCAAGACCGTGCCGACGAGCCAGCGCCGTCGCCGCTTCCATGTACTCCCGCGACAAAACTTTCCCGCCGATCGTGTTCTCCAGCGCCAGCAGTCGTGTGCGCGCGTAATGCGAATCGTCGGGCTTGATCGAGTCTTCGATCTCCGCCAGCAGCAACGAGCCGTCCGCCTGATTGTTCAACGGTTGCGGCTGGATGCTTCCCAGCACCGCCGCGCCGCCCGCTTCCCAGCGATAGCAATGCGCCTGCTGCCCGACGATGTACTCGTCGCCACGCTCGCAATGCGCCATCAGCGCAACCAGATTCGACTGCGTACCCGAGGTCAGGAACACCGCCGCTTCCTTGCCAAAACGCTCTGCCATCGCGGCTTCCAGTTGCGTGACGGTGGGATCGTCGCGGAAGACATCGTCGCCAACTTCCGCCGATGCCATCGCCGCGCGCATGGCCGGGCTGGGTCGCGTGACGGTGTCGGAACGGAAATCATGCTGGATCGGGGTGCTCATTGCTGCTCCTGATGGGTGGAGCGGGTATTTTGCCATCATGGGGAGGCAAGGTGGCGCAGCGTGCGTTGGAAGATCAAGGTTGTACGTGTGGGAGTTCATTGGGTTTCGAGATCGGAGACGGGGTTCAGTGCTTAATTTTCTGATTTAATCGTTAAAAATCATATAGATATGATAGATAGTTGATCTAAAACTTAAATAAATATTATTTTACTAATAAAATCAATTGGTTAGATGGATTTTCTTCAGTTAAGCAGGAGCATGAGAAATGTTTGATAAAGCACTTCAGGAAGCCACCCCTATAAAACAAATTTTTCTTTCCAAAACATAGGCTTATAGAGCTTTTATAAACTAATTTCTAATTT
Source organism: Caballeronia sp. LjRoot31 (assembly GCF_964253885.1). Lineage (NCBI taxonomy): Bacteria > Pseudomonadati > Pseudomonadota > Betaproteobacteria > Burkholderiales > Burkholderiaceae > Caballeronia > Caballeronia sp. LjRoot31. The sequence continues at coordinate 1,089,779 of NZ_CAXURX020000002.1, read as the reverse complement.
TTAGAAATACCCGAAAAATTTTTCGCAAAATCCATTAACTATCAACAACTTACACAAACTATTTAAATCACTTTATCGGTTAAATTAGCGCCGAGAATCATCCACTGTTCCAGCCCTAAAAATTCCCTTGGTGTGCATCCCGAAACCGCTCCATCACGCAGACTCCCACCCTCGACCGTGTAAAGTTTCAAACATTCCGCCTTACCCATTCACCTGCCCATGCCTGCAAGCCAATGAACGCGCCCGAACCAAAGTTGCAAGACGATCCTCACATTGGCCGCTATGAGCGCTCGACGGGACAGGCCGCCGAGTGGTGGCAAGTGACGCTCTCCGATCGGCCGCAGATGTATCGGATCGAACATGGATACGACGACGGGCCGGCCAATATCGATACGGTCGTTGACCTGGAAAACCTCAAGTCGAAGTTGCAAAAGTGGCATCGGGAGGGGTTTTTTCGACCCAACGATCCGGCGCTCGCACCGCTGCCCGCGCAAGGACGAACCGGCTTCCTGAAAGAACTCCGGCACGCCGTTCGCCAAACGCCTCAAGCTGCGAATCCGGATTCAAGCGAAGCAACAACGACGATCGGCCCGGTGGACATGCCTGTCGGCCAGCCTGGTCCGCTCGTGCCGCGCCTGAACCCCGCCTACCTCTTTCCCGAGCGTTTCGGCGACATCCTCCAGGACATCGTGGAGAACCGGCGCGTGCTGCTGATCGGCCATACCGGCGCGGGAAAAACGAGCCTGATCGAGCAGGTCGCGGCGCGTTCGCAACACGGCGTGCTGCGGGCGAATATGAACGGCCAGACGACCATCGGCGATTTCGTGGGTTTCTGGACGGTGAAAGGTGGTGAAACGCTCTGGGTGGACGGTGTGCTGCCGACAGCCATGCGCGAAGGCCTGTGGCTTGTCGTCGATGAAATCGACTTCGCCGAACCCTCGATTCTCGCCGTTCTCACCGCCGTGCTCGAACCTCATGGCCGCTTGTTGCTGAAGGAGAAAGGCAACGAGCTGGTGGCTCCGCATCCGTCCTTCCGGCTGTTCGCAACCGCAAACGCGGTCGGAGCCATGAGCGTTTATCGGCATCTGTATCAGGGCGCCAACCTGATGAACGAGGCGTTTCTTGATCGCTGGCGCGTGTATCTGATGAATTACCTGTCGCCCGAGGAGGAGGCGGAAGTGTTGATGCGCACGCTTGGCGGGCGCTTCACGCGGCCGATGGCGCAAACGCTCGCGGCCATTGCCGCCGATTGCCGCGCAGCGTTCGCCCGCGAAGATCTGGCAAGCGCGTTCTCGACGCGGCGTCTGCTCGACTGGGCCGACCTGATGCTGCGCTCCGGCGACCCGGAGCGCGCCGCCGGCCCGGCGATCTACGCGAAAGTAAGCGCCGAGGACGCCGCGCTGATTCGCAGCATCATCCGGCATCACATTGCGTTCGACGAATGAACGACGAACTTATGCTCAATCAAGCCCGCTTTGCGCGATGCTCCCCGACCATCAGCACTATTTTCAAGTCGGCCGACGTGGAAAACAGCCTGAAGCGCGACGCCACCGCGTCTTGCCGGTAACCAATGTGGCCGCCTCCGACCTGACCCATTCCGACACGACGCAAACCATGCTCGGCAAGATGGCGCGCGTGCTGACGGGCCGATACGGCGTGACGGTATCGTTCGACACATCCGGGCCGCGCGTGGAACGTGATCGAATCGTGTTGCCGGAGCTTTCCGGTGCAGTCGATCTGGACGCGCTCACCGGCCAGCTCGACTTGCTGGTGGCCCGTTCGAAGTATTCCACCCTCAGTGAAATCAGCGCGCTCAATTCGGGCGTCACTCAGCGCATTGCACAATCGATCGAAGACCGGCGCGTCTGTGAGCGGCTATTCAGTGACTATCCGGGTGCGCGCAGATTTGTCGGGAAACTGCGAGAACAAACGGCGCGGAACACACATGAACGCTGGCCGACCCTGGCCTGGCGCGACAAGCTGATCTGGTTTATCGAACGCGCGCTCTGGGACGAAGCGCTCGACCTAACCGAACGAACTCCGGCCCTCATCGCCACGCTCGGCGCCGTGAGCGAGCTGCTTCAGACCTCCCGTGCCAGCCGCTCGACTCTTGAAAGCGTGGTGGGCGCGCGAGCGCTCGTGGCACGGATCAGGTCGCTGGCAGCCGGCGATGTGAACACCATGATGTTTACCGCCGACGCCGACGAAGCGCTGGACGCCGAGCAGGTATCGGGCGATCCGGATGCATTGGATGCGGCGTCGCAGGAAATGTCCGACGCAGCCTCCTCCGATGCCGCCAGCATGGCCCAAGCACCCTCGGACGCCAGCGCGGAGGCGTCGGAAGCACGCTCGCCGGCCGCGCCGATGACCTTCGATATCGACATGATCGATGGTCGCCCTCGCCGTTCCATTCCGCTCACGACCGAATTCGATGTCATCACCGACCTCACCGGCCTGGGCGACGCCGCCGCGTGGCGCAACCTGCGCGCGCTCTCACGCGCGGAAACCGCACCGCTGACCGCGCGCCTTGAACGTGCGCTGAAAGCCGATGAACAGACGCACTGGAAACGCGAACAGGAACGCGGGGAAATTGACCGGCCGGCGCTGGCGAAGCTGGTTGTATCGCCGGGATACCGGACGCCGTTTCGCGTCAAACGAACGACCGAAGGCCGGGACGCCGCCGTCACATTGCTGATTGACCGCAGCGGCTCCATGGCCGGCGAAAAGATTGCGCTCGCCCGACTCTGCGCCGCTGCGCTCTGCGACGCGTTGATGCAGCTTTCGTTCAAGTGCGAAGCGCTTGGCTACAGCTCGGTCGAATCGCCGGAAATGCGGGCACTTTATGAGCAGAAGCTGGCTGAAGGTGTGGATGTGAACCGTTTCAACCGGCGCGTCGAACGGCTCGATCTACAGATTTACAAGCGCTTCGGTTCGAACAATCCGGCAGGTTTGAGCGCAATTGATTGCGGTCACGAGAATCCGGACGGCGAGGCGCTGGCGTGGGCAGCCGAACGTCTGGCTGCACAACGCGCCGGCAGGCGCATCCTGATGGTGCTATCCGACGGCTACCCCGCCACGGGCGACGGTCACCCCGTGATATTGCGGACCGACCTGCGGGCGCGCATCGACGAGATCACAAACGCGGGGATAGAACTGATTGGCATCGGACTTCTCGACGACGCCGTAGAAAAGTTTTATGCGCATAACATTGTTGTGCGCAAACTTGACGAACTCCCCACGATGGCGTTCACGGTGCTTAGCCAACTCCTGCTCAAGCGCGGCTACAGGCATGACAGGCACTAAGCCGCTCTTTTACCCACCCCACCGCGCTCCAGGCTCATCCCGCCCCAAAAAATTAATTCAATAGCTTGCTAACGAATTGTCGTCGAAATACAATGCGCGCCATGCCAACAATCGATGTCCTCCGTCAATCCGTCAGCAGCGCGCTCGTGATCGCCTCCCGCCAGTGGCGGCGCACGAGCCACGACGTAATCGCGGCCTATAACGTCTCGGAAGCCTGCGCGACGCCGCTGCTGATCGCGGCGCGGCTTGATGCGCCTATCCGGCAAGTTGCACTCGCCGAGTTGACGGGAATCGAAGGGCCGTCGCTGGTGCGTCTGCTCGATCAGTTGTGCGCGGCCAACCTGGTGCGACGCGACGAAGATCCCGACGATCGGCGCGCGAAAATCATCTCCCTCACCGACGAAGGCCGGTCGGTCACCGCCAAGATCGAGAAAGAACTGGTCGGACTGCGCGCCGGCGTGCTGAACGATGTAAGCCGGGAAGACCTGGAAGCGACCCTGCGGGTATTCGCTGCGTTTAAACTTGGCGCGTCCAGTCAAACTCAGCAAGATCCGTCGCAAGCTCCAACACACGTGTCGCCCCAAGGCACGGCCGGCACCGATACGGAAGAAGGCGTCTAGCGCACCATGATGTACCCCACTTCGCGGGACTGGATATTTTCGGTCAAGACCTTCGCGGCATCCATGCTGGCGCTGTATATCGGCCTCAAGCTGGAGCTGCCGCGCCCTTACTGGGCCATGGCGACGGTTTATATCGTGTCGAATCCGTTCGTCGGCGCGACGCGTTCCAAGGCGCTGTATCGCGCGCTCGGCACCATGATCGGCGCATCGGCTGCCGTGCTGTTCGTGCCGCCCTTCGTGGAGTCGCCCTACCTTTTTAGCGCGGTGGTCGCGTTATGGACGGGCACGCTGCTGCTTCTCGCCATCTCGGACCGCACCGCGCGCAGCTATGTGTTCATGCTGGCTGCGTACACCATGCCGTTGATCGCACTGCCCTCCGTGATGAACCCGGCGGGGATCTTTGATCTTGCGGTATCGCGGACCGAGGAGATCGTGCTCGGGATCGTGTGCGCCAGCGTGGTCGGCAGCGCCATCTTGCCGAGCCGTCTCGCGCCTACGCTGATCGAACGGACCGACGCCTGGTTCCGAGACGCCGCGTTCTACGCGAAAGAGACGCTCTCCGGGCGCGTGGGCGGCAAGACCATCTCGGCGTGCCGGCAACGGCTCGCGGTCACCGTCAACGCGCTTGAGTTCCTGCTGAGCCAGCTTGCCTACGACCACACCCGGCCCGACGTGCTCGCGCGGGCGCAGGCGTTGCGCGGGCGGATGCAATTGCTGATGCCGATCATGTCAGCGATCAGCGACCCGCTGGCCGCGTTGTTCAACGGCCAGAAACCGCCGCCACCGGGTCTCGAGCCGCTACTCGCCGATATCGTCACATGGTTCGACGAACCGCTGTCCGCGCGTACCGATACAGCGTCGTCCATCAATGCCAATAACGACCCCAAGGCCGACGCGCTGCGCGGCCGGATCGCTGGCCTGCAACCAGACGCGGACGCTCTGCGGACCTGGGACGGCGCGCTGTTGTCGAACACCCTGTGGCGCTTGAAACAACTGGTCGACGTCTGGCAGGATTGCCGCGCGCTGCGCGTGATCATCACGAACGAACAAGGCAGCTGGCGGCCCCGTTACCGGCACTGGCGGCTTGGCGGCACGCAGCAGTACTTCGATCGCGGCATGCTGTTGTTTTCGGCGGGCTCGGTCGTGCTGGCCATTTTCATCGCGTCGAGCCTCTGGATTGCATCCGGCTGGAACGACGGCGCGGGCGCGGTCACGCTGGCCGCGGTGGCGTGCTGTTTCTTCGCCGCCCTCGATGAACCCGCGCCCCAGGTGTTCTCGTTTTTTATCTATACCTGTCTTGCCGTGGTGCTCGCGGGGCTGTATCTATTCGTCATCCTGCCGACGGTGCACGACTTCCCCATGCTCGTGATCATGTTCGCGGTCCCCTTCATCCTGATCGGCACGCTGATTCCGCGGCCGCAATTCAACCTCGCGACCATGCTCACGGCCGTGAATACCGCCACGTTCATCAGCATCCAGGGCACCTACGATGCGAACTTCCTGACCTTCATGAACAGCAATCTGGCTGGCCCGGCGGGTTTGTTATTCGCGTTCGTCTGGACCCGCGTGACCCGGCCTTTCGGCGCTGAACTGGCCGCGGCCCGGCTGATCCGGTCGGGCTGGCGCGACGTAGCGCTGAGCGCGTCGACCCGGCCCGTCGATGACCAGAAAAATCTCACCGCGCGCATGATCGACCGTCTCATGCAAATCATCCCGCGTCTCGCCGCCAGCGACGACCAGCGCCATCCGTCCATCGAAAGTTTTCGCGATCTGCGCATTGCTTTCAACTCGCTCGATCTGCGGCGTCTGCGGCGCCGTCTGCACGACACCGATCTCGCGTCGGTCGATGGTGTGCTGGAAGGTGTGCGCGCGTATTTCCAGCAGTGCGTGGACCGCGGCGCGCGTCAGCCGGTGCCGGCGAGCCTGGAGACGGCTATCGACGCAGCACTGGATCGCATCACAAGGCGCGGCGGTGCGGTGCAGGCCGAAGCGGCGGCCGAGGCGGCACAGCCGGACAAGACAGTCCCCGGACGCCAGATTCGTGACGCGTTACATGCGCTGGTGGGCATGCGTTTATCGCTGTTCCCGGATACGCTCGCGTCCGCGTTGCCGCCCCAACCGGAGCCTGCTGCATGACACGCCGCTCCTTCCACTCCTTTTTCCAGAGCACTCCGCGATGATCGGTGAAATCGATATCTACGGCGTGTTCCTGCCCGCCGTGCTGGTACTGATGCTGGTTTCGTACCTGCTCTGCCTGGTCGTTACGCGGGTGTTCGCTCGCGTCGGCCTGTACCGTTTCGTCTGGCATCGCTCCATTTTCGATCTCGCGATCTACGTGATCGTGCTCGGCATCGTTGTCATTGTTTCGCATCGGCTATTACCGTGAAATTATCGTGAAAAAAGCCTGGTTCTCCGTTGGACAAATTCTCTTTACGCTCGTCGTCGTGGCGATCGCCGCATTCGTGTTGTGGCGGCTGGTCGACTACTACATGTTCGCGCCCTGGACCCGCGACGGCCATGTGCGCGCCGACGTCGTGCAAGTCGCGCCCGACGTGGGCGGCCTGATCGTGAGCGTGAACGTGGTCGACAGCCAGCCGGTGAGCGCGGGCCAGGTGCTGTTTGTCATCGATCAGGCGCGTTATGAGCTCGCGCTGCGCCAGGCACAGGCAACCGCCCAGCAACGGCGCGCGACCCTCGATCAGGCCCGCCGCGAAGATGCCCGCAACCGCACGCTCGGCGACCTCGTCGCGCGTGAAGTGACTGAAGAAAGCCAGTCGCGCGTGCAAACCGCTGAAGCGGCGCTGGCGGATGCCGATGTTGCTATCGATACCGCCCGGCTCAATTTGCAGCGCACGACGGTAGTGAGCCCGGTCGACGGTTATCTCAACGATCGCGCGCCGCGTACAGGCGAGTATGTGACGGCGGGACGCTCGGTGTTGTCGGTGGTGGACCTGCACTCGTTCCGTGTCGATGGGTATTTCGAAGAGACCAAGCTGCACGGGATCGATATCGGGCAATCGGTGGATATCAAGGTGATGGGCGAGACAAAAATCCTGCGCGGGCACGTGCAGAGCATCGTGGCGGGGATCGAGGATCGCGACCGGGTGCAGGGATCGAATCTGCTGCCGAACGTAAATCCGGCGTTCAGCTGGGTACGGCTCGCGCAGCGGATTCCGGTGCGGATCGCGCTGGATGAAGTGCCGGCGGACTTTCGCATGATCGCGGGACGCACGGCGACAGTGTCGGTTCGCGATATCACGCCGCTCGCTAAATCGAATACGGCGGGTTCGAATACACCCGGTGGCGCAAGCGGTGTCGTTGCTGCTTCAGGTGCCTCCGCTGCCGCTTCCGTGAGCGCCGCAAGCGGTGTCTCGCCGGTTAGCGGTATTGGCGCTGCGACCGCCTCCGCGCCGGGTGCAACGCCGGGTGCAAGTCAATGAAGATGCCGCGCGCTCTCGTCCTGACGCCGTTCGTGCTCGCGCTCGCCGCGTGTTTTACGGTCGGTCCTGACTACTCGGTACCGAAAGATGCCGTCGTCAATGCGCCTTTCGCCAACGCCCCGCTCGACGGCGCGGATGGCCAGTCGACGGTATCGATCGGTCCGGTGCCAATGCATTGGTGGCGTCTTTACGACGACCCCGTCCTCGACGATCTGGTCCAGCAAGCCATGGCGTCGAACACGGATCTGCGCGTCGCCGCGGCCAATCTCGGCCGCTCGCGCGCCGCGCTCAGTGTCGCGCAGGCGCAAGGCGGCTTTTCGGGCGGTACGTCGGCTGCGTTCAAACGCGCGCAGGAATCGGCGGAGCAATACTTGATCTTTGAAAAGATCCCGGTCGCGAACGAAGGCGATATCGGCATCAACATTTCGTATGAGCTCGATCTGTTCGGCACGATTCGCCGGGGCGTGGAAGCCGCGCGCGCCGATAGCGACGCAACCCAGGCCGCAGCCGATCTCGTGCGCATCACGGTGGTGGCGGATGTAGTACGGGCGTACGTGCAGAATTGTTCGGCGGCGGAAGAGCTGGGCATCGCGCAGCGCTCGCTCGATTTGCAACGCCAGCGGGTCTCCGTATCGCGGCGCTTGCAGCAGGCAGGTCGCGGCAATGCGCCCGATGTCACGAGCGGCCAGACGCAAGTGGAAACGCTCTCGGCGAATATTCCGGCCTACACGGCACGGCGGCGGATCGCGCAGTACCAACTCGCCACGCTGCTGGCGCGCTCGCCCGCCGATCTGCCCAAGGGCGTGTTTGCCTGCAACAAGACGCCGGTGATTGCGCAGCCGCTGCCCGTCGGCGATGGCGCCGCGTTGCTGCGCCGGCGTCCCGACGTACGCGAGGCGGAACGAAAGCTCGCTGGATCGACAGCGCGGATCGGCGTAGCCACGGGTGCGCTGTTTCCAACGGTGACCCTCGGGGCATCGGCGGGGCTGACAGGGGTGCTGGAGGATCTCGGCACGCAACCAACCGCACGATGGGGCTTCGGTCCGCTGATTAGCTGGACCTTCCCGGCGAACGGTCAGCGCGGGCGGATTCAAGCAGCGCAATACGGCGCCGATGCCGCGCTAGCCCAATTCGATGGCGTCGTGTTGAAGGCGCTGCGGGAAACCCAATCCAGCCTCGCCACCTATGCCGCCGATTACACCCGCGCCGATGCATTGACGGCCGCGCAGAAATCAGCGGCTGAATCCGCCGATCAGACCCATCGTTTTTATGTCGCGGGGCGCGAATCGTTTATTGCGGATCTGGATGCGACGCGGACCCTGACATCGACGAATGGGCAGTTGGCTGCGGCGAGGGGACAGGTCGCGCTCGATCAGGTCAACCTGTTCCTCGCGCTGGGCGGCGGCTGGGAGATGGATCCAAACTCGGCCCCGGACCCGGCCAAGGCAGCCGCCGCGCCGGTGAAAACAAGTGCTGGCGCTCCGAGTCAATAAAGCGGATGGGCGAGTTCGTTGGCTGATGAGTTAGATCGTCATCCTTAGTAAGGATTTAGCCGGATCGCGTTGTAACTAGCTATGCCGACGCACGAATCACTCTCTTATAATCCGAGCGTCTCCTCACATTCCCCTACTTGCCCATGCGACGCATCCCCCAGCAAGAACGCGCCGAACGGCGGATGCAGGACATGCTGGCGGCGGCGGGCGCCATCATCGCGGAACGCGGTTTCGATGCCGCCACCATGACCGAGATCGCCACGCGCGCCGGAACCTCCATTGGCGCGGTGTATCAATACTTCCCCAACAAGAATGTGCTCGCCGTTGCGCTGCGTACCGAGTATGGGGACCGCATGGATCAGCGCTGGAGCGCTTTGTCCGAGCAAGCCCGGATTGCGCCCACGCCCGATCTGGCTGCGCAACTGATCGACTTGATGACAGGGTTCATCAGCGAGTACCCTGCGTATTTGCCCTTGCTGGCGGCATCGATTCCGTCCGGCCGCAGCGACGACGACCGGCATCGGCTCCGCCAGCGCTTCGCCGAGTTGTTCGCGTATCGTCGCGAGGACCTGGTTCCAGCGGACACCCTTCGCATCGCGGAAGTGCTGCTGCAGATCGTCAAAAGCCTGGTGCCGCTCTACCTGGCGGCGAAGCCGAAAGAGCGCCGTCTGCTCGTCGATGAATATAAAACGGTCGTGACCGCGTATCTGACAGAACGCGTAAGCTAGGTCTGAAGCCGTCCCTGGAGTCATTTTCCCGGCGGCATGCGGGTTGCTTCGAAGCACTTCCAGCGCGCATGTCCATACTAGGGGAACATGCGCCATGTACTTCGATACCCCCGGCCTATGAAAACTTTCCATTGCAATCATTGCAATCAGCTGGTGTTCTTCGAGAATTTTCGCTGCGAACGCTGCGAATCGCTGCTTGGTTTTATCCCGGAAATCGCTGAAATCAGCGCTTTCGAGGACATGGGCGACGGCCTCTGGCGCAGCCGGCACCCTGAACATCGAGACATCCTGTACAAGCGTTGTCATAACTACGAAGTCGAAAAAGTCTGCAACTGGATGGTTCCGGCCGACTCCACCGACCCACTGTGTCACGCTTGCCGCCTGACGCACACCATTCCCAATCTGCGGGTGGCGAACCGCCGTTACTACTGGTTCAGGCTGGAAGCGGCCAAACGCCGCCTGCTCTACACGCTCGGTGCGCTGGGGCTGCGCGTGGAGTCGCGTCAGGTCAACCCGAAGACCGGGCTGCAGTTCAAATTCCTGGAAGACAAACGCGGCAAAAAAGTGCTGACTGGTCACGATAGAGGCCTGATCACCATGAACATCGCTGAAGCCGATGACGCGCAACGCGAACGCGTCCGGCTTGCGATGGGCGAGCCGTACCGGACTTTGCTGGGTCATTTCCGGCACGAGATTGGTCACTACTATTTCGATCGGCTGGTCGCCAATACGCCGTGGATCGCGGGCTTTCGTAAGCTATTCGGTGATGAGCGGGCGAATTATCGCGAGGCGCTGGCTAAGCACTATAAAGACGGCGCGCCGCCGAACTGGGGCAAATCGTTTGTCAGTGCGTACGCGACCACGCATCCGTGGGAGGATTGGGCGGAGACTTGGGCGCATTACCTGCACATCGTGGATACCGTCGATACAGCGATGGCCTGCGGCGTCGCGCTCATGCCGGGGAACTCGCTGGATCCTACGCTGGAGGCTAAGGCACCGCCCGGCGAAGCCACCTTCGATCATCTGATGAAACAGTGGTTTCCGCTTACCTATGCGTTAAACAGCCTGAATCGCAGTCTCGGCATGCCGGATGCGTATCCGTTCGCGCTCGCGCCACCCGTCGTGGAAAAACTGCGATTTGTGGATAAGGTGATCGCAGCTTCGGGGCATGCCGAGCGGTAGGTTCCTGGTTAATAGGCTCTGGCGGGTTGTTAGGGTTCTGGGGTTAGTGGTCGGGGTTGATGCCGGGTTGCCAGGTTCTGGGGTTAGCGGTCGGAGCCAGTGCCGGGTTGGTGCTTTCCATGTTAGCGGTCTGCGTGAGTCGGATTTTCTCTTTATCACTATTAGCCACTGTGCGTGGCGGCACGTCATTTCTTTGTCCAAAGCGACAAAGAAACGAAGCAAAGAAAGCGCTTTTAAAACCCGCTACCCTAAGTGTCCACAGCGTGCAGTTTCTATTCATAGGTGCCCCAAAAGCACGGTGCTCGCCAGAGCCACGGATGTGTGAACCCCTCTTTCTCCGAACACCGATACCCACACGCTTCGCCACCAGTGATTGAACCTGCCCAAGGGGCACCCCGCGCTATCCGCGGACGACCAACCACCGAATTTGTACGCATAACGAACCATGTAGCCAACCCGCCAAGAAACAACGCTGCAGAATGCATAAGGCCGTAACCGACGAAAATAGCTGTACAGAACGCGCAGCCAATTCACAAAAACTGAAGCAGTAAACACAAACACGCATGAAGCTGTGGCCTATGAATACGGTCGCACAGACCAGGTAGGTAACCTGTCAAAAAACCGCAGCCGTAAATACCTGTAAGACCGTGCGGGTTCCTTAGTAATTGTGCTTGCCCGAGAGCGTACGGGGCGAAGCGTGTTCGTGTCAGGATTCGCGAGAAGGAGGGGTTCAAACATCCTTCGCTCTGGCGAGCACCGTGCTTTTGGGGCACCTATGAATCAAAACTGCACGCTGTGGACACTTAGGGTAGTGTGGTTGAAAGCGCTTTCTTTGCTTCGTTTCTTTGTCGCTTTGGACAAAGAAATGACGTGCCGCCACGCACAGTGGCTAACAGTGATAAAGAGAAAATCCAACTCTTGCAGACCACCACGGCCGAAAGCAGCAACCCGGCATAGACTCCGACCACTAACCCCAGAACCTGGCAACCGGGCATTGCCCCCGACCACTAACCCAGAACCCTAACAACCCACCCGAAACAAACCACCCCTAACCGCCTAATTAACCCCAGTAAAAGCAACCCCCTCACCAACATCAGACTGAACGGCACTCGCACCATGCAGCGAGACCTTTGACGTTTCCGGCAACATCAATCCGCCGATCAATCCCATCACCGAAATCACGATCAAATACAAAGCAGGCGACATGTTGTTACCCGTCGTCGTGATCAGCCACGTGGCGACGAGCGGCGCCGTGCCGCCGAAAACCGTATACGCCAGGTTATAGGTAATGGCAGAAGCGGTATAACGCGTGCGCGTCGGAAACACCTCCGACAACAACGGCGCCGTGACCACGCCCGACAACACCGCGCCAATCGCCAGTATCCCCACGCCAATCACCGATGGCAAAAAGCGCCCCGACCCCGCCAGCGAAAACGACGGATAGACGGTCGCGATCAGCACGACGCACGTCGTCAATACAGTCTTCCGGCGCCCAACCCAGTCCGAATACAGTCCGGCCAGCGGACACAGCGCCGCCGCGAAAAACAACGCGATCACCGTAATCAGCAACGACGTTGCGCGATTCAACCCGCCAGCCACTTGCAAATAGGTCGCGAAATAAGTAGTGAACATATAGAACGACAACGCAGTCACCGAGATGAACGCCCCCAGTTTCAAAATGCCCCCAGCCTGCGTGCGCAGCGTGTCGCGCAGCGGCGCATGCGCCACGTCATGCTCGCCTTCAAGCGCGCGGAAAGCCGGGGTTTCGTTGAGATTCATGCGCAAGTACAACCCGATCAGGCCGATAGGCGCGGCGGCCAGGAACGGCACGCGCCAGCCCCAGGCGCTCATGGCATCGGCGGAAAGCGACGCGTCGAGCGCGTACGCAACGATCGCGGCCACCGCGAAGGACGAGAACGTCGATACCGGCACGAAGCTGCCGTAACGCGCCCGCTTGTGCTGCGGCGCGTGCTCCATCACGTAGGCGCATGCGCCCGCATATTCGCCGCCCGCGGAGAACCCCTGCACGCAGCGGATGACCGTCAGCAGGAACGGCGCGAACGCACCGACTGCGGCATAGGTCGGCAACAAACCGATCAGCGTGGTCGCGCCAGCCATCATCAGGATCGTCAACGCGAGCGTGCGCTTGCGGCCAATGCGGTCACCAATCACGCCAAACACAATGCCGCCCAGCGGCCGGAATGCAAACGCCACAGCGAAAACGGCGAAGGTCTTGAGCAGCCCAACCGCCGGGTCGCCGCTCGGGAAAAACTCCCGCGTGAGGATGGTCGCGAGAAAACCGTACGCGGCAAAGTCGAACCATTCGACAAAATTGCCAATCGATGCCGCGAGGATCACCTTACGCAGCGTTTTCAGATCGACTTCAGGGGGCGATGCTTCCAACGTTCTCGACATTCGATGACTCCCGGGAAAAGGAACGGTGATGCAGGATGGTTTTTTTAGCGGGCCGGCACACCGGAAACGCGCTGGATGGGTCCCTTTGAGTAGATGCGACCATAAACCCCGCTCCTAGAACGATCGCGTCATGGTGATAGGACCGAAGCGACATCGCAGCCGACGCGAGCACAGCGCTTCTGATGAATGTGAGCACGCCTATCACTTGCAAAATCTGCGCGCAACGGACGTTCGCACGTCATCGTTACCGGCTCACAAAATAGCTCACCTAATAGCTCACCGAATTACCCACCGACAGGCCGTGGCGGGAACGCGCACTGCTGAATACATCGTCAGCCGCCGTCCGGCGAGCCCATGGAAAAGCCATCCCATCCATTCAAGGAGCAACGATGAAAGCACTCGTGTACGAAGGTCCGCGCAAGGTGACAGTGAAGGAGATGCCGGACGCGAAAATTCAACGTCCGACGGACGTGCTCGTCAAGATCACGACCACGAACATCTGCGGCTCGGACCTGCATATGTTCGAAGGCCGGACCGACATGGAAACGAACCGCATCTTCGGTCATGAAAACCTGGGCGTGGTCGTAGAAGTCGGCAACGCCGTCGAACGGATCAAAAAAGGCGATCGCGTCTGTCTTCCGTTCAACATCGGCTGCGGATTTTGCAAGAACTGCGAGAAGGGCCTGACCGGTTTCTGCCTGACGGCCAACCCGGGCATGGCGGGCGCGGCGTACGGTTTTGCCGGCATGGGGCCGTACGAAGGCGGACAGGCCGAATACCTGCGTGTGCCGTTCGGTGACTTCAATTGCCTGCTGCTGCCACCCGATGCCGAGGAGAAGGAAAACGACTACGTGATGCTATCCGACATCTTTCCGACCGGTTACCACGCGACCGTGCTGGCCGGCGTGGAACCGGGCGACAGCGTGGTTATCTATGGCGCCGGGCCGGTCGGATTGATGGCCGCAATGTCGGCGTCCATCAAAGGCGCGAGCAAGGTGATGGTCGTCGATTCACACCCCGACCGCCTCAGGCTGGCGGAGAAGATCGGCGCGATCCCCATTGACGACAGCGACGGTTCATCGGTCGAGCAGGTCCTGGAGATGACCGGTGGCGAAGGCGCGGACCGGGGCTGCGAGTGCGTCGGTTATCAATGCAGTTGCAAGGGCCATGAAGTGCCGAACCTGACGATGAACAACCTCGTCAAGTCGGTGCGGGCGACAGGGGGTATCGGCGTGGTGGGCGTGTTCGTGGCGGAAGATCCGAAGTCGGAGGACAAGCTGATGCAGAAGGGTCAGCTCGCCTTCGACTTCGGTACGATGTGGATGAAGGGCCAGCACATTGCGACGGGGCAGGCCAACGTCAAGGCGTACAACCGCAAGCTACGCGACCTGATTGCTGCGGACAAGGCGAAACCATCGGTGATTATTTCGCATGAGTTGCCGCTTGCGAAAGCGCCCGAAGGTTACCAGCACTTCGATGCGCGCGACAACGGTTGGACGAAAGTGGTGCTCAAGCCGGCGGCTTGAGTCCGTCGCATGCATGTACGCTGGTCAAGGTCGAAGGCCAAGGCAAAGCGCCGGGAAACCGGCGCTTTTTCGACTGCGTGCAGCTAAAAACAGTCACTTCTTCCCATGCGTGCCGACGTATTTGAACGTCCCTTGCGCACTCGCAATCAGGAGCTTGTCATCCACCCATGCTTCGCCGCGAGAGAAAAAGATGCTGCGCCCTTGCCGCTCGATAAACCCCTTCGCCGTGACGCTTTCGCCTAATCCCGTATCGAGATAATTCACCGTCAGCGAAAGCGTGAAACCATGAATGACCGTTTCGCCTTCTGCTGCATACACGCCGGCGTAGCCGCACGCGGCATCGAGTAAAGTCGCCACCGCGCCGCCTTGCAACACGCCCTGCCGGTTGAGGTTACGGGCTTGAATCGGCATGCGGAACTCGGCGTAACCGCTCTTCCACGCAACCAGGCGCGCATCGAGGAATTCGAGAAACGGATTGTCGAGAATGAAATCGGACATCGGGAAAATCTCCTGCCGCAAAGTAATGTTCAGCCAAGACTGTGCCATGACGAAACGTTTTGCGTGCGAAGGCCCTCGCCCGCCCCTCGCGCAAGCCTTTCCAATTTGGAAACGGTCATGGAAAATCCACTGATTTTCAGGCCGTCGACTCAGGTTCATCATGTCCGTATAACGCACCGCCATCCGACATGAGGAGCCCCATGAAACGCCTGTATATCCAGGAAGTCGCGACCCGCGACGGCTTTCAGAACGAAAAACAATTCGTCGATACCGACGCGAAGATCGCCCTGGTCAACGCCCTGAGCGCCTGCGGATTCGCGAAGATAGAAGTGACGTCGTTTACATCGCCGAAAGCCATTCCCGCGTTGCGCGACGCTGAAGCCGTGATGCATGGCATCGCGCGGCGTGAAGGCGTGGTCTACACCGTGCTCGTGCCGAACGTGCGCGGAGCGGAACGCGCGTTGTCATGTGGTGTCGATGAAGTCAACCTCGTGATGTCGGTAAGCGAGACCCATAACCGCGCGAACCTGCGCATGAGCCGCGAACAGTCATTCGCGCAATTGTGCGAAGTGATCGGCGTGGTGAAAGCAACGCCCGTAGCCATCAACGTGTCGTTGTCCACATCGATGGGTTGCCCCATGGAAGGTGACGTTGCGGTGGAAGAAGTGCTGCGCTGGACCGAGCGTTTCGCCGGACTCGGCGTGCATGGGGTGACACTCTGCGACACTACCGGCATGGCGTTTCCCTCACAGGTGAAGGCACTATGCGAACGCGTGCGTGAGGCATTCCCCGCACTCGAACTCACGCTGCACTTCCACAATACGCGCGGCATGGCGCTGGCCAACACGCTGGCGGCGTTGAGCGCGGGCATCGATCGTTTCGATGCATCGCTTGGCGGCATTGGAGGTTGTCCTTATGCCCCCGGTGCAACCGGCAACGTGTGTACGGAGGAACTGGTACATATGCTGGAACTGGACGGCTACGACACCGGCGTCAATCTCACCGCGGCGCTCAACGCAGCAGCGTTGCTGCCGGGCCTGATAGGCCACGACGTGCCGAGCCAGATCCTCAAAGCAGGCCGCCGGCTCGACCTGCACGATGCACCGCCAGTTGACGCAGGCGGCGCCCCCGCACAACAGCCATTTGCCAAGGAAGGAGCCTGACATGGCCATCATCGATCACCTGGATCACCTCGTTCTGACTTGCGTCGACGAAGCCGCGACGCGCCATTTCTACACTGAAGTCCTGCAAATGAAGCTTGAAACCTTCGGCGCGGGAAGGACTGCGTTCAAGTTCGGCAACCAGAAAATCAACGTGCATGTGCGCGGCAAGGAGTTCGAGCCGAAGGCGCATGTGCCGGTGCCGGGCGCGCTGGACCTGTGCTTCATCGCGGCCGTGCCGCTGGACGACGTGATCGCGCACCTGAACCAGTGCGAGTGGCCGATCATAGAAGGACCGGTTGAGCGTACCGGCGCCACGCAGAAAATTCGCTCGGTCTACCTCCGCGATCCCGATCTGAATCTGATCGAGATTTCCGAGTTGATTTGAGTGGCCGCGCGGGGTTTGCCGGGCAGCAGCGTTTATTGCGTCCGAATACGCCCCTATAAGCGGCAACAAATGGCGCACGACGCCGGCATGCCCTCGCGCCACCCCTGAGTGCTCTCTCACTCCGGTAGCCGAATCCCCGACAAGCGCTCACACGCCTCGATCAATCGATCCTGCAAACCCGCATCGCGGGCGGCCACGCTCGGCTCGCGCCGTTTCATATGGAAGAAATATTCACCGGTCACCCTTGCAGCAGGATTGTCGCTGACGGCGAGCCACGCCTGTGTTTGCGGCGCCGCTTTCAGGTCATCGGGTGCGCCAGCGCCGCCCATCCTGGTCGGTACCCAGCCCGGATGCACCGCATTTGACAACACGCCAGGCCAGCGGCGAGCCACGCCGAACGCAAGCAAGATGTCGTGCAATTTTGAATCGGAATAGGCGCTTGCGCCTTGCCAGGACCGCTGTTGCCAAAGCAGATCGTCGAGACGGGTATCGCCGCTTTCATGCAGGCCCGAGCTGAGATAAACCAGGCGTCGGGGCTTATCGATCAATGCAGTCAGGATGTAGGGTGCGAGCGTGTTGATCGCGAAAACATGCGGCAAGCCATCCACGGTCTCAATACGCCTCGGCTCGCGATACCCCACGGCGGCGTTATGAATCACGGCATCGATGTGTCCAAGCCGGTTCACCTGAAGAGCGACGCGAGTAGTCTCTTCGATACTCGACAAATCGCCGGACACGGCAGCTTCCGCGCCCGATACGGCTTGCATCGCTTGATGTGCACGCTCGGCATGGCGGGCATGCAGCACCACCTGATGGCCTTGCGCGACGAGCAGACGGGCGGCCATTTGACCGAGTCCATCGGCGGATCCTGTAATGAAAATGCGTGACATGGGGCCACCCTTTTAAAGATCAGACGAATAACAACTGGAAGAATATCGATCTGGCAAACCTGAAAGCGAGCGTAGCGTGAGCGCTTGCCGTTAGCGAGCGCGCGCCGGTCATCAAGCCCATGACATGCAGTCATGGACGGTAAGCACCAGGGATACTTAGTAAAAAACGATGTTTGCATCAGGCGCGCGGTCAGCTAAAGTAATCGATCACGCCCTTTTTCGAGTGAGCGAATCATGGACGTTCCCGAGCATGTTGCCGACATCGCCACGCCCAAACCGTCGCGGCTCTTTTCGTCATCCGCGCGTGATGCGGGCCTAAGCCTCGTCCGCAATCTATCGATACCGAAGCCCTTTCCCGAAGCCGCCTTCGAAACCCAGTTCCTCGAAGACCACAGCCGTCGTTTCTGCGCATTTCGCCGTGCATCGGCGCTGCTCGCGCTGACCGTATGGGTCTGCTTTCTCTGGTACGACTTCAACTTCGGGCGCGAAAGCGCGGTACTAGCCCCCGTCTTCATGCAGATCATGGCGCTGCGGCTGGCCGGCATTGTGTTGCTGGTGTTCGTGGGCAGCCTGACCTTGAGGGCCTCGTTCGCGACGCATGCCACGTCCCAGCGCGTGATCCTCACCGGCGTCTACGGCTGCAATCTGATACTGCTTCTGCTGGTGGCTTTGTCGCCGGGACCGTTCAATTACACGTGGTATTTCGTTGGCCTCTACCTTGTGTTTTTCTTCCAGTTCGGCTTCTTCTACCTGAAGTCGAGGGTGGCGCTGACGGCTGCCGTGGTCACGTTTTCATCGATCATCCTGCTACAGCTCACCATCAGGATTCTCTCGCCCGAAGACTTCTACATGGGCCTGTTCTATCTCTTCAACGTGGTCGTGATCGGTCATGGCGTGTGCGTGCATGCGGAGCGGGTATCGCGTGAGCGCTTTGCGGCAGAGCGTGCGCTCGGCGTGCTCAATAACGAGCTCCTCACCGCAAACGTTCAACTGGAACGAAAGAACCTGGACCTGCTGGCATCGAAGAAAGATCAGGATACCAAAACAAACGCATTGCTCGCGCTCAAAGAGCAACAGATGCTGGCCGCGGAAACCGCAAGCCGGGAGAAATCGAATTTCCTCGCCGCCGCCACGCACGATTTGCGGCAGCCCATGCACGCGCTCAATCTCTTCCTGCAAGCTGCCTCCGAAGCGCTGCATCACGACGATGTCACCGAAGCCGCCCGGCTGATCGATGAATCCGGCCGGTCGTCGGTGATCCTTGCGCGCTTCCTCAACGCAGTACTCGACCTCTCGCGGCTCGAGTCGGGCCGGGTCGTGCCGCGCTATCACGTGTTCGACCTCAAGATCGCCGTGCTGGAAGCGGCCGAACAACTGCGCCCGCTCGCGGCCATGCACGGCGTCGAGTTGCGGCTGCGGATGCCTCAGGCGCCCGTGTACGTACGCAGCGACGCGCATTGGCTTGGGCGGGCCATCGTGAACCTGGTATCGAACGGCATTCGTTACGCCGATGCCAGCAAGAAAGCCAAGCCCGTGGTTATTGTGGGCGTGGTGCGGTCGGCCACGCGAACGCGCATTGATGTGGTGGACAACGGCATTGGCATTGCATCGGAACATTGGGATTCGATCTTTCAGCCGTTCTTCCAGGTGGGCAACGCCGAGCAGGACAACGATCGGGGACTGGGTCTCGGCCTGTCGATCGTGAACGCCGTGGTGTCCATCCTGGAGGAGCATCGGATCGAGTTGAAATCGACCGAAGGACGCGGTTCGCGCTTCTCGCTCGAAATGCCTATTTGCGGTTCGCCTCTCGGCGAAACCGCGCCGCGTGCGCGGGGTGAGACCGCCGATTTGCAGACCGTGCCGCTGGACGGACTCTATGTGTTGCTGGTGGAGGACGACAGCCTCGTGCGGGCATCGACGGAAGCGTTGCTCGTGCAATGGGGCGTGCTGTTCGACTCCGCGAGCAGCTTCGAAGAGTTTGAGGAAACGCTGAACACCATCGAACGTTATCCGGATCTCATCATCACGGATTTCCGTTTGCGCGATTCAAAAACGGCACGCGACGTGGCCATGCTCGGTGCGGTGAAACTCGGGCGGCGCTGCCCGTGCCTGGTTGTCACCGGCGAGCCGGCTGCGACCATCGTGCCGCTTGCATGCGACCACGACGTGCTGAGCAAGCCGGTCAGTCCGGCGGAGTTGCGCCGGCAGATTGCGTCGCTGATATCGGGGCGCTCGGTGGGCGATGCCGCAAAGGCTTGCTGAGGGAAGATGAATCGACCGCCCTGAGCGCGAGCGGTCGTCAAGCCCGCCTGCACATGTCGCCGGCAAAAGGCAACAAAGCCAACAAATGCAACTTCAGAAGGCTTCAGCGCCAGCCGCCGGGCCGCAGCCGACCTCGGCATGCATGTTGTCCTGGGTAATGCCAGCCAGCAGGTGATTGAGGTCATACGCGGCGAAACGCGCAGGCATCGTGGCGAGGCGTCCGGCTTCCGCGTCGGCAACCAGCAGCGCGCCGCTATTGCCGGTTTTTTCTATCACGACATGCATGTGGAATCCCGGTATTGGCCTCGTTCTGCCACGGCGGCAGGACCTCGGCGCCATTGTAGAGGCACAAATACCGGCAAAACCTCATCACACTTATTTTTATCAATCTCTCAGGTCCAGCCTTGCCTATCGGGGCGCGCCCGCAATCGCCGTGTTGCCCATCGGCATCTCGATCCCCCGCCGCGCCATTTCCACGATCAGGAACGTCCGCCGAGTCACATGAAACCGGGCGAGGAGATCGCTTGAATACTCCTTGGCGGTGTTCTCGCTGATATTCATTTTTCTCGCGATCGCCTTGTTCGACAAACCCTGCAACAAATAGCGCAGCGTCTCGGTCAGGCGGGGTGGCAGGTTCAACGACTCCACCGTCACGCCGGAATGCGTGGACACCGGCTTGGGGCTGTGGCCGCCCTTTCCCAGCACGCTATTGGGCAAATACACGCGGCCGCTCAAAATCGTCTTGAGAGCCTCGCGGAACACGCCCGCCCCTTGCTCACTCGCCTTCGAAATAAAGCCGCATGCGCCGCTCCTGATGCATTCCAGCACCGTATCGCGGTCGTCTTGTGCGGACAGCATGATGGTCTGTACCTCGCGCTCCTGCTCCCCGATCCAGTTCAGCAGATCGAGTCCCGTGGAATTGCCCCGTAATTGATAGTCGAGGAAAACGAGATCGTACGAGCGCGCGGACAGCTTCTCCGTCGCCTGTTCGAAGCCGTCAGCCTCATCGATATCGAGCAACGGTTCGTTGGCCAGGATCAGGCTTTTCATGGCGCTTCTAGTGAGCCCCTCATCCTCGACCAGCAGCACCGTTTTGAAATTGCCGTTTTCCATCGCTATTCCCGTAAATCACACCCTGATGGTAACGGCATGTCGGGGTCTCGCCACCCCCCCTTTCGCAGGGATACGAAGGGGGGTCCGCATCCCCCTCGAAAAATTCGCACGCGTCCCCTCCTCGACCGGGTTTTGCGGCAAACGCTTAACCGCGACACTGACTCATCGGTTCCGCAGCAGTCCCATCGCCGGATTCGAAGCTGCCGTCAATGGAGGTGATACGGCCCGGCGCCCGTCCCGTTACATAAAACCATGAGGAGGACACCATGAGCAGTCGTTCAGGCACTGATGACGAGAGACACTTTGCATTATGGAGCGGCAAGCAGGCACGCATGCCGATTGGCTCACCGCGGGTACTGATCGCCCACCAGGACAAACTGATCGGGGAATCGCTCGCCGCGCTGCTGCGGCTGACGGGGTTGCAGGTCATGCATACCCAGAACCTGAAATCGGCGCGTTCGCTGCTGCAAAACTGGAAGCCCCAGGCACTGATACTGGACACGCGGCTCGACAGCGAATCCGGTTACGCCTTCATCGCCGCGCTGCGCCCCGACGCCGACATCACCGGCCGGCTGCTGGTCGCGATCAGCAATATCTGGCCCGCCGATCCTATTGAAACCCTGAAAGATGCAGGCTTCGACGCCCACTGCCGGCGTCCCTGCGCCACCTGGCGCCTGGCGGAAATGCTGGCTACCTACTTCTCGATACCGAAGCGGCACCAATACTGAAGCTGAAGCTGCGTTGAAAACACGTTGAAACAGCGCCGATGCCGACGTCGACGCCACTCACTCGGGCAGCAGCGAGAGCAACCTCAAGCAGGCGGGAGCGGTCATCGCGCGGAGGCCGGCAACAACGCCGATCAGGAGGGCAAGAAGATATAAGGACATCGACGGCTCCAGTTCCTGGTGCATTCGGGGTGAGCGCACTGCTGGGGTGCACGTGCTCGCCCGGCAGGAATACCGCAAATTCGCGGCATTAGAAAGGGATAAAGACACATCGAGGCAGCGATCGAGCCGTTGACGGACAAGCGAACGTTTAAAAGCCAGCGTATCGATACATAGAGAGTTCAGTGCGACGAGACCAACCCATAATCATTCGTATAACGAAATATAATTTTATCGATAGCGTCATACGGATATAAGGACGTAATGCGATTCAGCGTATAAACGCGCAGCCCACCGAAACGCCTATAGGTACAGTTAAAGGCAGCGCGACCGCAGTCGCGCCGCTTCATTCACCCGCCGGACAGTGGCACAGTGCGTTAGAACGTGCTCCAGCCCTCCTCGCCGGCACCTGCCGTTTTCAGTGGTGCAACCAACACGGCAGGCGAGCGTTTAATAGCTCGTTTGGTGACCGGCAAAGCCGCAGCGCGAACTGCCGGCTTAACCGTCGGCTTAACCATCGGCACAACCGCTGGACGTGACGCAACCGTCGTGCCCTCCATCTGGAAGAACGCCACGGCCTCCGTCAACTGCCTGCCCTGATCCTGCAGTGACTGCGATGCCGCCGCCGCTTCTTCCACCAGCGCTGCGTTCTGCTGCGTCACTTCGTCCATCTGCGTGATGGCCTGGTTCACCTGTTCTATGCCTCGCCCCTGCTCAATCGATGCCGCCGCAATCTCCTCCATGATGTCAGTCACTCGCGCGACCGCCTGGGTCACCTCCGACATCGTCTCGCCGGCCTGGCTGGCAAGCGCCGAACCGTTCTGGACCTGCGTCACCGAGTTCGCAATCAGGTCCTTGATCTCCTTGGCCGCATTCGACGACCGTTGCGCGAGACTGCGCACTTCGCTCGCGACCACCGCGAAACCGCGGCCCTGCTCCCCGGCCCGCGCCGCTTCAACCGCTGCGTTCAACGCCAGGATATTGGTCTGGAAAGCAATCCCTTCGATAATCCCTGTGATCTCCGCAATCTTCGCCGAGCTTTCGCTGATGCCGTGCATCGTGTCGACTACCTGCCCGACCACCTTATTGCCGCGCTGGGCGACATCCGAAGCGCTTGTCGCCAGCGCGCTGGCCTGCTGCGCGTTTTCGGTGTTCTGCTTGACCGTCGACGTCAGCTCTTCCATGCTCGCCGCCGTTTGCTCCAGCGACGCCGCCTGTTCCTCCGTGCGCTGGCTGAGGTCGGTGTTCCCCGTCGCAATCTCCGACGACGCACTCGCGATGCTGCCGCTGCTTTCACGCACGCGGCTCACCGTTTCGATCAGCCGCGCGTTCATGTCAGCGAGCGCGCCGAGCAACTGGCCCGTTTCATCGTTCTGAGTAACCACGATGCGGCTGCGAAGATCGCCGCGTGCCACCGTGCTGGCGACATCGACGGCACGCCGGATCGGCAGCGTGATCGAGCGCGTGATGAAAGCGCCCGCCGCCAATGCCGTGGCGATCGCGGCCACGCAAATGGCGATCAGCAGGTTGCGCTGCATCTGATACTCATCTTCCGAGTCGCGCACCAACTGGTCCTGACGGCTGCGCGTGAAATCAGCGTAGGCATCCGTCGCCTTCACGAGCGCAGCCAGCAGAGGCCGGCATTCGTCATCCATCTTGACGATCGCCTCGTCGTGCTTGCCCGCGAGCGCGAGGGCCACGATGTCGTTCGCAACCGGCCCGTACAGCGTCTCCACGCGATCGATTTCGCCCACCAGACTGCGTGCGGTATCGCTGCTGCCGGGTCCGCTCGTGACCATGGTTTTCAACAGTTTCAGCTTCGCATGCACGTCTTCCGACGCTCGCGCGACGTCGGCCTTCTCGATTTCCAGGTCCGACGGTTTCGTCACCAGGACAAGATTGCGCGCTGCAATGGCACGTCGGTCGACTGCAGTGCGAACCTGCGTTGCCACGTCGGCCCGCGCGCCAGGACCATGGACGTAGTTCGAAAACTCATCGGTCGAACTGCTCAGCGCGTGTAGCGACATCGCTGACACACCGAGCACAATGGCTGAGAGCACACCAAATCCAGCAATAAGCTTGCTTTTGATGGTCATGTCTTTGAGATTCACGTGGTGACTCCTGCCCGAACGGGCTCTTGAGCGCTGAATAGCCGCCGCCGTTCTTGGCCCCCCAAGCGCCGGCAGCGGTATGAGTGCAACGCGGACAGGTCGATCCCGTGTCCGCGCGCCGTGCCTGTCGCAAAGTGTTCATTGACGGCGAGGCTCTCACCCTCAAACGCGCCAAGCTTTTCCTGATGTTCCGTCACACATTTGTCGACATAGGCAAAGGGTTTAACGACCGTACCGGAGGGTTGCTTAAGGTAAATATGCAAAGTTTTTACGGGTATTGTGGAGTTCGTTTTTAAGCCGATGCAGGACAAGCGCAACGGCGTCCCGATAGAGCAAAACGCTTTCGATGGACTTGAGACGAAAACGGCGCACCAGATGGTGCGCCGACGGGACACATGCGCTTGTCGCGCGTGCCGGGAAACTATGAGAGCAAGCCGGCTAGATCGAACTTGGGAAAACAGATGTCTGGGGCATGCTTTTAACCGCAAGCCGTTTCGATGAATCGAGTAATAACTCACCGCGGACCCAGAAGGGACCCACCGCCAACCCGCCGCTAACGATTAGCCGCGGGTGTCGACCCATTGCCGCGCCCACTGGCGTGAATGACCGAGCGCTTGCGCTTCGTTCTTGAAGTAATCGAGAACGTGGAACTGGTAGCGGTTGCCCTTCTCGCTGCCGCTATGGCGCTCGAGCAAAAGGTTCGACGCGAATGATCCATCAGGCAGACGATGCGCGGAAGGAACGACCTTATAGCCGTTGTACAAATAAATATTAGAGTTATGCATAAGTGATACACACGAACAAACGCGGGTCCGACAAACATTGATTGTCAGGACGCGTTGATAACAGGCACGAGGCCTTAAAAATTCGCAGAGGAGACAGCAGAAAAACAGCAGAAAGCAGCCGAAATCACAAGCGCGCCAACGAACAATTAGCGTTCGTTTTAGATCGCGACGTGTGGCAGCGAAGTTGCAGGAGATTGCAGAGGGACTAAAGCGGACTAAAGTGGAAGTGCAAACAGATGCAAGCAGAGGCAGACAGGTGCAATGCTGGTGGTAGCGGCGCCGTTCAACAAAATCGACTGCCGCAACCGGGAACCGAAGCTCCGCGAAAACATTTACTGCTCGCGTAAATTGGCGTGAGCCAACTTACGCGATAAATCAATTACACCACCAATTACAGCGGGGTAATGTTCGAAGCTTGCAGACCCTTCGGGCCTTGCTTGGTTTCGAAGCTAACCTTTTGGTTTTCGGCGAGCGTCTTGAAGCCGTCGCTACGAATTTCCGAAAAGTGGGCGAAGAGGTCGTCGCCGCCTGCGTCAGGCGTGATAAAGCCGAAGCCCTTGCTGTCGTTGAACCACTTGACGATACCGGTATCCATGAGAATTCCTTGAAAATATAAAAATGATGCAACCCCGTATTGAGGCGAGAGAAGCTTCAAGGAAGTGAGAGGACAACAAATACCGCGGAGATAACGAGGCAGAATGATGAACAGCAATCGAGCTTCTTGAATACTTCGACCTTCAGGTTACGTGTCGCGGGGTAAGGTGTCAAGCTATTTCGGACCGCGCCTAGTCACACAATGAAACGACCCTCGCCGATTTGCGGTGGACTGCCGCCGCTCCACGCGCCCGGCAAGTACTGTCTGGTCGACCACAACTGTCACTCAGGCACCGCGATGTCACCGTCCACAAGGCTTGCGCCATATTGCTCCGCGTAATCGCGCGCGCTTTGTGCGTCGGGGAAAAGCGGCATGTCCGCGCAGCCGACAAACGGATAGATCACGCGCTTGTCGCTCAGCCGCGTGATACGTAGCGTGGGCATGGTGCCGCCCGTTGCGCGCCTGGACGAGGCCGCCACGTTGTAATTGGCCCACCCGGCCGGCTTGTCGGCCGTCCGGTTATCGAGCGAAGAGGCCACGGGCGGATGATCGAGCGAATAACTCATAGATCGGCGATCGATTCGCCCGCGACGTTGCCGTCGATCAGGCTTTCTGCATAACGCGTGGACGCCAGGCGCGCTTCACCCGAGCCGCTGAACGGACCGGTGCCCGGCACGCGATACACGCGGCTGGTGGTCGTGCTGTCATCCACGCCGCGCCGCGAAATCTTCACGGCGGCGTCAAAACCCGAGTCGTAATGGCGGGAACCGTCCGCACCGCGCGGCTTGTGCGGGTAGATCAGGGGATAAATTTCGAGGCCGCGATAGCTTCTTACAGTGTCGTTCATGATGTTCTTAAGTTATTGCGCGACGCCCCGAGGTCTTGTCACGCGTGGCTACTGCGAGCGTTGCCGCTCATGTGGCGTTGTCTGCGCCGCCTGGCTGCGAAGGTGCGGACGGTGGCACCGGCGCAGATGGCTGGAACCGCCGCACCGAGCGGGAAAAGCGCCCGCTTCGCGCGTTATACAGTGCACCGGCCTGAACCTTGCCGTCGATGATGTCTCGACCGTATTGCATGGCCAGATCAATAGCGTCGTCGGCGCTGGCCGGCTCGACACCCTTGATGGCTGGTGAATAGCGCTTGGACGTGGCGCTGTCGGACGGTACGGTGTCTATCTGAACAATCGCGGAAAACCGCTTGGGACCTTTTGCAAACGGATCGCCATGCGGCGGGAAAATCTGCTGCGAATAAGCACGCAATGCATAGCCGCGATATTCGATGGTATGGATGGTCATAACGCACTCGCTGGACACACTGCGCTGACCGTCGTGGAAATCTGCTGAAGACCGATATGCAAACTGACGGTCATCGGCATCGGAACGATTAAGAATGCGCTAAATCGTTGCGTGAGGCAAGGCAAATCGAAGTTTGCCCGGCATTGCAAGGATGGCGGAGTCGCTTGACCAGCGCAGGTGCCACGACAATTTTTAAAGCATTAGTTGAAGTACGCCGGTCGCATTTCCCTGTGATTGCACAAATTTCGTATGAGACGGTATTTTTGGCCGAATCCGAATCTGGATACCGATTAAAGTCGTTTTAGCGCGTCAAACGCCGAGTGAAAACAAGTCTCCCGGACAAAAACAGGTGCAATTTCCCAGCACGCTAATCCACTGAATAAAGCGACCGGGAGTATTTGTCGCGGGCACCTTGATTTATTTATATTGGCCCATTGCGACAAACCCTTGTCCATATTTAACAACGTATCCGGTTGCGACCGGATTTCCCCCGACGCTACAACGAAAGTTTCGTTGGTCCTATAAAGCGTCAAATGGCCCCTGAGAATAAAACCGCCGGGCCACGTTATCTCCGGGAAACGCGGCCCTCCGTCGAATCCTTCTGCCGCAATATCGCCGGCAAACCGAACAGCAGGAGCAACGCACCGATGAGGCTCATCGCGCCGATCGCGTACAACGCGGGCGTCGTGCTGCCGGTCAGGTCGCGAACCCGTCCGACCATCACCGGACTCACAATGCCGCCGAATTGCCCGATCGTGTTGATCAACGCTATGCCGCCGGCTGCGCCCGCCCCCGTCAGGAGCTTCGGCGGCAGCGCCCAGAACGCCGGGATCGAGGCCACCACGCCCGCCCCCATCACGCCGAGCGCAACGATCAGGAGGCCCGTTTGTTTATCGAAGATACCGGCGGCAAAAAAACCGATCGCCGCCATCACTAACAGTCCGCAAACGAATTGACGGCGTTCGCCCGAGGCGTCGGAGAGACGGCCCACCACGACCATGGAGATCGCACCGCAAATATAGGGCACGGCGGTCAGCAGGCCGATGGTGGTCGGGTTGTGCGTACCAGCGCTTCGAATAAGTTGCGGCGCCCAGAAATTGAGCCCATACGACGCCACCTGAATCAAGAAATAGATCAGTCCGAGCGTAAGGAAGCCGCGTGTCCTGATTGCATCGAGCAATGAACTGCCGCCGCCCGAGTGAGGAGCGTGCCGCTGGATGCGGCTTGCCAGCAGTGACTTTTCCGAGGCGCTAAGCCAGCCTGCGTCCTCGATGCGGTCCTTCAGCAGCTTGAGTACCAGCAGGCCGAGGACGATACACGGCAAACCGCCGAGCAGAAACAGCCAGTGCCATCCGCGGATGCCAAGCACGCCGTCCATGTGCCCGAGGACCAGACCCGACAACGGCGCGCCAACCAGCCCGGAGAACGCCGAGGCAAGAAACAGCATGGACGTGATGCGACCGCGATGGCTCGCGGGAAACCATAACGTGAGGTAGTACAGAACGCCTGGGGCGAAGCCCGCTTCCATTGCGCCGATGATGAAGCGTAGCGCATAGAACTGCCATTCGTTGCCGACCAGCACCATGGCGCTAGTGGCGATGCCCCACGAAATCATGATGCGCGCGATCCAGCGGCGGGCGCCGACCTTGTAAAGCACCAGGTTGCTGGGCACTTCGAACAATACGTAGCCGATCACGAAGAGGCTGGCGCCGAGACCGTAGGCGGTGTCTGAGAAACCGAGATCGCTTTGCAGTTGAAACTTCGCAAAGCTGATGTTGATGCGATCGAAAAACGCGAACAAATAGCAGATCATGATTAACGGCATCAGCCGCCAGGCAACCTTGCTGATAACCGCTTTTAAGTCGTTTTCGCTGTTTGCCTGCGGCACGGCCGCAGTGGCGCCAAGATCGCTCATGATCGTCTCCTTGCCGGACTGGCTCGAAGGCCGTCCGGTCATGTGTGTTCTGGTGATGTTGAGGGAAGGTCCTGCGGATAGGAGCAGCGGCGCTTATTGCACAGCGCCCTCGCTGCGTAGCCGTGCGACATCGCTTGGATTGAAACCGAGATCAGACAGTACGGAGTCCGTATGTTCTCCAAGCGCCGGCCCCTGCCATCGAACTTCGCCGGGAGTGTCGGAGAGCTTGGGCACAATGCCCGGCATCTTCACCGACACCCCGCCGGGCAACGCGGCATCAAGCAACATGTCACGCGCCTGATAATGCGGGTCCGCAACAATGTCGGCCACGGAATAGATCCTGCCGGATGGCACTTGCGCCGCTTCGAGCGCGGCAAGCACGTCGTCAATCGGATGATACGTGGTCCATGCGGTGATGGCTTCGTCCAGCCGTGCGCTCTGTGCGGCGCGGCCGTCGTTGCGGGCAAGTGCGGGGTCATCGGCGAGATCGGTGCGGCCTATTACGTGCATCAGGCGCTTGAAGATGGGATCACTGTTGCCCGCGATCACCACAAAAGCGCCGTCTTCGGTGCGATACGTATTCGACGGTGCGATTCCCGGCAACGCGCCGCCGCTGCGCTCGCGCACGTGCCCGAGCAAGTCGTATTCGGGGATCAGGCTTTCCATCAGGTTGAAGACGCTTTCCACGAGCGACACATCCACGACCTGGCCCAGGCCCTGCCCGGTCTTCACGCGCAGGATCGACATCAACGCGCCGATCACCCCGTGCAGCGAAGCCAGCGAGTCGCCAAGAGACACGCCCACGCGTGCCGGTGCGCCATCGACTTCGCCGGTTGTATAGCGAATGCCGCCCATGGCCTCGCCGATCGCGCCGAAGCCCGGACGATCGCGATACGGTCCCGACTGCCCATATCCGGAGATGCGGACCATCGTGAGTTTGGGATTGATTGCGTGCAGCACGTCCCAGCCAAGGCCGAGTTTTTCGAGCGCACCGGGACGGAGGTTTTCAATGACGACGTCGGCGTCCGCGGCGAGACGCTTGACCACATCGACGCCGTCCGGTGACTTCAGGTTCACGCACACGGACTTCTTGTTGCGCGACTGCAGATACCACCAGAGCGACGTGCCCTCGTGCAGCTTTCGCCATTTGCGAAGCGGGTCGCCATTATCCGGCGCTTCAATCTTGATGACGTCGGCGCCGAACTCCCCGAGCATGCGGGCGGCGAACGGCGCCGCAATCAGAGTGCCGATTTCGATGACGCGAATGCCTGCGAGCGGTCCAGCCATGATGCATGTCTCCTGAAAAACCTAATCTGGAAGACAGCTTAGGAGCCGGCAACGCGCCCCGTCCAACCGCATTTCGCCAATGACCGTTCGCGAACGGCGAACGCTCAGCCGCCCTTCGGCCCTTCGTGCTCTGTGTGCTCCACGGCAAGCAGATGATCGAACAGCATCCGGCTCACTGGCGGGAGTCCGGCAACATCGCGTACTACGACTATCAGATCGCGCTGGCTCCAGGTTTCGTCGAGCATGACGGCTGTGAGTCCGAGCGGACGGCCAACAGTGTTGAAGACCTTCAGCGGCAGCACGCTGATGCCCAGACCAGCCTGCACCATGCGGCAGACGCCATCGAAACCCGGCACCTGGATGCGCAGCCTCAATGGTTTACCCGCCTGACGCGCGGCCGTTTGCGTGCGCAGGTTGATGGAGCTGGCCGCATGCAGCCCGACGTAATCGCTATCCAGCGTTTCGACGAACGTGACCTGCTCGCGGACCGCGAGCGCATGATCCTGGCGCATCACCACGACCAGCAAGTCGTGCCGGTAGTGCGAGACATCGAGGCCGCGCGTATCGGCTTCGCCTGAGCAGATGCCGACGTCGGCGAGGCTGTCCGCTATGCCTTGCACCACGCCGCTGCTCGGGCGCTCTTCCAGGTCGAGCTTGATGCGCTCGTTCATCGAGAAGAACGCCCGCAGGTCTTCAGGAAGGAATTCAACGATAGCCGAGAGGTTCGCCATCATGCGGACATAACCGCGCACGCCGGTCGCGTGTTCGGCCAACTCGATCCCGATGTTCTCGACATCGCGCAACACGCGGCGCGCGTGATGCAGCAGGGTTTCGCCAGCGGGCGTGAGCTCCATGCCCCGTGCCCGGCGGACAAACAGCGTCGCGCCCACGGCCTGTTCGAGTTCGAGCAGCCGCTTGCTCGCGGCCGATATCGCAATCGCCTCGCGCTCGGCCGCGCGAGTCAGCGTGCCCTCCTCGTAGACCGCGAGGAAAAGCTGCAGCGTGGTCAGGTCAAGCCGTCTCAACAGGTTTTTGAGTGCCATGCGGGTGGTTAAGCAAATGAACACAAAAGATGTCCGATGTTACCCGAGGCATGCACTACGCATTACTCCTGCTTCGTCACTCCTGCCTGGCTTCGCTCCAGCCGCCGCCGAGCGAACGGTACAACGCGACCGCTGCCAGCGCGTGTTCACGCCTCGCCTGGTTCAGCGCATCCGAGTCCTGCAGATACGCTTCCTGTGCCGCGAGTACATCGAGGAAACCGCTCGCACCGCCCTTATAAAGTTGAGTGGACAGGCGCAGCGACTGGTCGGAGGATTGCAATGCTTCCTTCAGGCGGTCGGCCTGTTCCGACGTGCTGACAAGATCGGTTCGCGTGTCCTCCACATCTTTCAACGCTTGCAGCATGGTCTGCCGGAGACGCAGATCGGACTCACGCATGCGGCTTTGGCTCTGCTCGATGCCAGCCGTGATGCGTCCCGCATTGAAGATAGGACTGGTCGCATTGAGCGCCGCGCTGAAGAGGTTGTCGGTGAGCGTGGGCAAGCCAAGATACGACGACGCCAGCAAACCGTCGGTCAGTTGCAGCGAGAACTTCGGATAGCGGTCCGCTTGCGCGACGCCCACTTCCGCTGCGCGTTGCGTGAGCTCGGCGTAGGCACTGCGGACGTCGGGACGGCGCAGCAGCGCTTCCGAGGGCAGCATCTGGGGCACCGCGTTCGACGGTGTCGGAATGGTCCCCGGCGTCGCGAGCACTAATGCATCCACGGATTCCGGCGTGCGACCCGAGTACACCGCGATTAAACTTAGCTGATGCTGAATGGTGGCGCCGGCACGCGGCAGACGCGCCTGCAACTCGCTCAACTGGTTCTGCGCGCGTGTGACGTCAAGGCGCGGCGAGAGCCCGTATTGCATGCGTTCTTGCGTCAGGCGCAGCGCACGTTCCCGGATCGCGATATTGTCCTGCAGGATCTTTTGCTCGCTTTGCGCCCAGCGCAGATCCACATACGCCGATGCCGTATTTGCCGCCAGCGCGAGACGAAGCGCATCGACATCATGTTGACGGCCGGTCAATTGCGCTTGTGCCGCCAGCAACTCAAGGCGCTCGCCGCCGAATACGTCGGGCGTCCAGCCGAGTGTTACACCGAAGCCAGCCTGACGAACATAGCCCAGCGGCGGCGGCGCGTTCTGGCGTGCATCAGCAGCGGTGCCGGTCGCGTCAAGCTCCGGAAGAAGCGCCGCGCGACGCTGCGTGGTCACGGACTGCGCCTGCTTCACCCGCTCCAGTGCAGCTCGAACATCCAGGTTCTGGCTCAGCACCGAGCTCACCAATTCATGCAGCACCGGGTCGCCGAATTGCTGCCACCACGCGGCGGCATCCAGGTTGTCTTGCGGCGCGTCGGCGCTCCAGTTAGCGGGTGCTATCGACTGTACGGTCGACGGTAAATCCGCATGACTCGCGGGTTGCACGGCGCACGCCGCGAGCGTCATGCTTGCTGCCAGTGCCAATAAAATCTTATACATGGTCGACCTCAATGAGCGTCAGGAGAAGGCGGCGCGGCGCCAATGGGCCGCACGAAAAGCACGCTGACTATGCCGACCGCGAAGCACATTGCGAGTACGTAGAAGGTGTCGGAGAAGGTCATCACCAGCGCTTCGCGGAACACCAGTGCATGCAGGTTGGCAAGGCCCGCGTTGGTCGCGTTCAGCGCATCTCCGGCCACCGATCCCCAGTGCGTAAATTGCCTCGACAAGAACGCTTCCGTCTCCGGACTGCCCGTCGTGACGCGCTCGCTGATGCGCAGATAGTGAAAATTCAGCCGGTCGTTGAGCATGGTCGCGCTGACCGCAATGCCAATCGCGCCGCCGAGATTACGCATCAGGTTGAACAGTCCGCTCGCCGACTTCAGGCGCGATTGCGGCAGCGAGCCCAGCGCCATTGTCACGATAGGCGGCACCGCGAACTGCTGGCCAATACCGCGCAGCGCCTGCGGCAATAGCAGTTGCTGCCAGCCCCAGTCGTTCGTAAGCGGCACGTAGAAATAACAGCCAAGACCAAAACACACGAGGCCGAAGAGCAGACACCAGCGCATGTCGACCAGACGGGAAGCGAACGCATAGGCGCCGAGCGCAAGCAACTGAAAGACACCTACCGACAACAACGCAATCCCGATCTGCAGCGAATCCAGTTCACGCACGCGGCTGAGGAACAGCGGCGTGAGAAATACAGCGACGAAGATGCCGATGCCCGTCACGAACGACAACAAACAGCCAATTGCAAAGTTCCTGACCGCGAGCGCGCGCAGATCGACAACGGGATCTTTCGCAGTGAATGCATGCACAAGAAACAGGAAGCCACAGATAGCGGAGATCCACGTGCACGTGATGATCACATCGTCGCCGAACCAGTTCTTGCGCGGGCCCTCCTCCAACACATATTCAAGGCAACCAAGGAAACCCGACATCAATGCGATGCCCAGGTAGTCGCCCTTCTTCAGCAACGACAGGTCCGGTTCGTCGATGTGCACGAACTTCGGCACCATGATCGCGACGACCAGTCCCGGCACGAGGTTCAGATAGAACAGCCAGTGCCATGACCATTGCGACGTGATCCATCCCCCGATCACGGGGCCAATCGCCGGGGCGAGAGAAGCGAGCGCGCCGATCGTCGTCGATGCAATCAGCCGCTGCTTGCCGGGGAACAGCACGAATGCCGTGGTGAAGACCGTCGGGATCATTGCCGCGCCGAGCGCACCTTGCAGGCCGCGGAAAATGATCATCGAATTGATGTCCCACGCGAGGCCGCACAGCATGCTCGTGACGGTGAAACCGACCGCAGAAGCCACGAAGAGCCAGCGCGTGGAGAACACTTTCGAGAGCCAGCCTGACATCGGGATCACCAGGATTTCCGCGATCAGATACGAGGTCTGCACCCACGAAAGTTCGTCCTGGCTCGCCGACAAACCGCCGCCGATTTCCTTCAGCGACGACGCCACGATCTGGATGTCCAGCGTCGCCATGAAAAAGCCCAGGCACATCAGTGCGAACGCGAAAATACGCTGTCTCGTGGGCTGGTTGGCGGGGTTCAGTGGAACGGCGGGGCTCATGAACGGCTCGCGCTGTCGAGGTGAACCTTGACCGTCGCCGAAAGGCCGGCGCGCAACACGTTCTGCATGTCCTTCGGTACGTCGAGGCGAATCCGCACCGGGACGCGCTGCACGATCTTCGTGAAGTTGCCGGTCGCGTTCTCGGGCGGCAGCACGCTGAAGGTCGCACCGGTCGCTGGCGCCAGACTTTCTACATGACCTTGAAAGGTCCCGCTGGAGGCGTCGAGTTCAACGTCCACGCGGTCGCCCACATGCATCTTCTTGAGCTGGTCCTCCTTGAAGTTCGCATCGATCCACAAGCCGTCGGCGGGCACGATCGTCAGCAGCGACGCCCCCGTGTTCGCGAGCATGCCCACGCGCGCCGTCCGGTTACCGACATAACCGTCCACAGGCGCGCGGATGGTCGTGTACTCCACGTTCAGTTCGGCTACGCGCCGCAACGCTTCAGCGGTCGCGACACGGGCGCGGGCGTCGTCTATCTGTGCGGCCAGCACGGCGAGCTGGCGTTGCGAGGCCAGTGCCGCTGCGTTGCTGTTATCGAGCGTGGCGCGGGCCTTCAGGTAATCCGCGTCGGCGCGTTCGACTACTTGGTCCGATACCGCCTCGTCCTTGACGAGTTGCCGGTAACGCACCTGGTCGGACGCACTGCGCGTAACTTCCGCCGCCGATGCCCGCACCTCTGCCTGGCTCTGGTTGATCACGGCGGCCTGTAGTTGCTGCTTCGCTTCGAGTTCCGCGACTGCGGCACGCGCGCCCTGCACGTCTGCATTGGCCTGTGCAAGCCTCGCGTCGTAGTCCCGTGAGTCGAGCCGGATCAGCACCTGGTTCGCTTTCACGCGCTGGTTATCGGTGACAAGCAGTTCGGTAACGAAGCCGTTCACCTTCGGCGCCATCACCGTCACGTTGCCGCCGACATACGCGTCGTCCGTGCTTTGAACGAAGCGCAACACGGTGAACCAGTACGTCGCCGCGGCAGCGATCACGATCACCACCACGATGATCGCGAGCGGCATCCAGCCGAGTCGAAAAGGCCGCCGCGCTCCGCGCTCAGCCGTGGGCGCGGCGGTGGAGATAATCGGCGTGGAAGGAGTGGTCATCGGTGAGTCCTGTTGGTTGCGTCGAATTCTTCATGCGGGGGTGACGAATGGCTCGCGTGGCTCACTCGCTGGTCAGGCGGAACAGTTCGCGCCGCAGACGTGCCGCCTGCCGGCGCCCGAACTTCGCCTCGAATTCTTCTTGTGCTGCCTGCCAGTGCTGCAGCGCGTCGGCGAGCTTGGTCCGTCCGCCTTCGGTCAGCGTCAACTGCAAACGCCGCTGGCAAGGTCCGCCCAGCTCCGCCAGGACAAGCCCGCTGCGCAGCAACGGCTGCAGCACCCGGACCAGCGTCGTGCGCTCCATCACCATGGCCTGCGCGAGTTCCGCCATCGTCATGTCCGGCGTGCGTGCAAGCGCGGAGACGATGCTGAATTGCGTCGGCGTGATCTGCACCGCCGACAAATGCCGCTCGTACAACTGCGAGATGTGCCGCGCAGCCTGGCGAACCGCAAAACAGTCGTCGTGTCTGGAAGGTCGTGTGTGCATGTGCACAGATTAAGTGTGCATATGCACGTGGTCAACCGTTATCGCGCGCATCAAATTAATGA
Organism: Caballeronia sp. LjRoot31; assembly: GCF_964253885.1. NCBI lineage: Bacteria > Pseudomonadati > Pseudomonadota > Betaproteobacteria > Burkholderiales > Burkholderiaceae > Caballeronia > Caballeronia sp. LjRoot31. The sequence goes on along the minus strand of NZ_CAXURX020000002.1, from coordinate 1,054,140 downwards.
CGAATCCGTCAACAATCGAAAGGAAATTGATGTGAAATTAAAATGAAAGCCTGGCCGCTTCGCTTAAGCTTCGAAGAATTCCACCGCGTGTTCAATGAACGCCCGCACCTTGGCCGGCAGCAATGTGCGACTGCTGTAAGCCAAACGAATCTCGATCGCGCCATCGACGATCTCGAAGTCGTCCAGCAACGACACCAGCTTGCCGGACGCCAGTTCGTCGCGAACCAGCGCAGAAGGCAATACACCCAGGCCGAAGCCCTCCAGCACCAGTTCGCGGTTGAGCACCGCGTTGTTCGACGTCACGTCCGCCTTCAGCGGCACCGTGATCTGTTCGCCTCCGTCCAGCCGGAACGTCAGCATGGGCTTGCGGATCGACGCATGCATCGCGACGAACTCAAGCCCGGCGAGCGCGGACGGATGCATCGGCCGCTGCTTGCCTTCCAGATACCCAGGCGTCACCACAATGACGAGCGGAATGCGCTCGAGCAGGCGCGTGACAGTAGTGTCGCTGGTCAGCATGAAGGGCAGCACGACACCAAGGTCATAACCGTCCGCCACCAGGTCCACGGGACGCTCGGTCAGCGTGACGTCGAGTCCGATCAGCGGGTATCGACGGCGGAAAGTGGCGATCAGCGGGACCAGCCGGTTGACCGTCGCCGTCGTGTGAGCGACCAGCCGCAGCATGCCGGTCGGATCACTGGTGCGATCCGACGCCTGCGCCTCCAGCGCGTCGAGTTCATCCAGCACACGTGAACAGCCCGCGAAGAATTGCTCGGCGGTCTCGGTCAAAGAGATGTGGCGTGTGGTGCGGTGAAAGAGCCGGTTGCCCAGCCGTTGCTCAAGCGTGGCGATGGCGCGCGACACGACCGGCGGCGACACGCCAAGCAGATCGGCGGCGCGCGTGAAACTCTTCGCCTCCACGACCGCGCGGAACACTTTGAGGCTTGTCAGATAGTCCATGTCTCGGTCCTTGGGGTGCAGCGCGGGGTCTTTCAGTCGGCTTTGCAGCCAGGCAATTCCTTTGGGCAACGCCCGGATTCTCCTGCAAGCCGGACTTTTTTGCCGATCATCGTGCAGCGCCGAAGGGAAACTCGCCTCATCGGGTCATTTTCTCATCCGATAAGAATTGATTTCTTTTTTTGAGAATTGGCGAGTGAAACTTCCGTCATGAAGCATCCGGCCGAATCCTCCTCCGTCATCGATCGCGTCCTGCACGCGCTGACCAGCGTCGCACGTGCGGGGCGGCCGATCGGCGCCAAGCAGATCGCCGCGGATATTGGCGCACCTTTGTCCACTGTGTACCGGCTGCTGGGCTCGCTCAAGCAGTGGGGACTCTTGCAGGAGCATGCGAACTCCGGCCTGTTCGAACCGGGTCCGTCCAGCGTACAACTCGCATGGGGTTTCGACCAGAACGCGCAGCTCGTCACTCAAAGCCGCGATGAGATCCAGGCGCTCGTGCAAAGGACCGGCGAGAGTGTCGGCTTGCTTGTACCGATCAACGACGCGGTCGTGTGCCTCTCAATGATTGAAAGCGACCAGCCGCTGCGCTGCTCGTTCGCCCGTGGCCGCGCGCATCCGCTGACACGCGGCGCCTCGGCGAAAGCACTGCTCGCGTTCCTGCCCGAAGCCAAGGCCGATGTCCTGATCGCCGGCAGCGCACCCGACGACGCGGAAAGCGCCGCCGCGCTACGGGTGCAACTGGAGGAGATTCGCCGTCGGCGATTTGCGACGAGCGAGAGTGAAGTCGATATAGGCGTATGGGGCGTGAGCGCCCCGCTTATATCGGATGCGGGACGACTGGAAGGAACCATTACCTTGATGGCGCCCGTTGCTCGCATTGCGGGACGTGAAGCCGAACTGGCGCAACTCACGCGCGCTGCCGCAGATCGCATCGGCTACAAGCTTTGAGCCCCTTATTTTCAACTTTGCGTGGTCCACGCTATCCAAGGAAACCAGCATGAAACTGATCCAGGCACTCTCCGCCCTCGCGCTCGCTGTTGTCGTTGGTGTGGCCGCCGCGCCCGCCGCCCGCGCCGCCGATGACACCATCCGCGTGGCGACCGATGCGACCTTTCCCCCGCTCGAATTCGTCAAGGACGGCAAGCGCACCGGCTTCGATATCGAGTTGATCGAAGCCATGGCCAAGACCATGGGCAAGAAAGTGCAATGGGTGGACATCGACTTCAAAGGGTTGATTCCAGGGTTGATCGCGAATCGCTTCGACGTCGCCGCGTCGGGCATCTACATGACGGACGAACGCCGCAATGTCGTCGATTTCACCGATCCGTACTACAAGGGCGGCCTCGTTGTACTGGTGCGCAAGAACGATACGTCGATCAAGACGCCCGCGGATCTCGACGGCAAGAAAGTGACCGTGCAGGTCGGCACGAAATCGGTCGCCTTCCTGAAAGACAACTATCCGAAGGTACAGCGCGTGGAAGTTGAAAAGAACCAGGAGATGTTCGATCTGGTGAACATCGGCCGCGCCGATGCCGCGGTCACCGGGCGTCCCGCTGCCGTGGAATACGCGAAGGTACAACCCAACGTGCGTGTACTCGACAAGGGACTCACCACCGAGCTGTACGGCTTCGCGCTGCGCAAGGACGAAACCGCGCTGACGGCGCAGATGAACAAGGCGCTGCTGACATTGCGCGCCAACGGCACCTACGACGCGCTCACCACGAAGTGGTTCGGCAAGCAGTAACGCGGCGGTCCTTACCGGAGTAACCGATGACGCTCGATTTTTCACCCGTATGGGCAGGCTGGGAAGCACTCGCGACCGGCGCTGCGACGACTGTCGAAGTCACGGCCTGCTCACTCGTACTCGGCTGCGTGCTCGGCCTGCTGGTAGGGATCGGCAGGCTCGCGCCGCAGCGCCGCGTGGTCTATGGCATCTGCACTGCCTATCTCACGTTCATACGCGGCACGCCCTTGCTCGTGCAGCTTTTCATCCTGTTCTTCGGCCTGCCGCAGTTCGGCATCATGCTGCCCGCGTTCGCGTGCGGTGTGCTCGGACTCGGCGTTTATAGCGGCGCGTATGTGTCGGAGATCGTGCGAGGGTCGATTCAATCAGTGGATCGTGGCCAGATGGAAGCCGCGCGATCGCTTGGGATGCCTTATCGAATGGCCATGCGCAAAGTGATCTTGCCGCAAGCGTTCGTACGCATGATTCCGCCGCTCGGCAACGAGTTCATCGCGTTGATCAAGAACTCGGCGCTGGTCTCCCTGCTGACAATCAACGACCTGATGCACGAAGGCGAGAAGATCATTAGCGTGTCGTACCGGTCGCTCGAGGTGTACATAGTGATCGCGTTCATCTACCTGATCCTGACGAGCGCGACGTCGCTGGTATTGCGCAAGACAGAAAAATCACTGCGTGCCGACGGGAGAGTCTGACCATGAGCACGACCGTGAATATGAGTATGAATGAGCCCATTGTTTCAGTCAGGCAACTGGCGAAGTCGTTCGGACCCAACCGCGTGCTGAACGGTATCGATATGGACGTGCAGCCATCTCAGGTGATTGTGGTGATCGGGCCGAGCGGCTCGGGCAAGAGCACCTTCCTGCGCTGCCTGAACGGGCTGGAAACGGCCGAAGAAGGCACGGTCCGGATCTGCGGTCATGCGCTGGTGGACAACGGCCGGATGATCGATGAGAACGGCCTGAACCGAATCCGCCGGGATGTCGGCATGGTATTTCAATCGTTCAACCTGTTTCCGCATCTGACCGTGCTGCAGAACGTCACGCTCGCGCCGCGCTCGCTGGTCCGCGTGAGCGCGGCGGAGGCCGACGCCCAGGCGCGCGCCCTGCTGGCGAAGGTCGGGCTCGGTCATAAGGCAGACGTTTATCCGGGCACTTTATCCGGCGGGCAGAAGCAACGCGTAGCGATTGCACGGGCGCTTGCGATGCGTCCACAAGTCATGCTCTTCGATGAACCCACGTCCGCGCTCGATCCCGAACTGGTCGGTGAGGTGCTGCAGGTCATGCAGGCTCTCGCGAGCGAAGGCATGACCATGCTGATCGTTACGCATGAGATGAATTTTGCGCGCGATGTGGCTGACACGGTCGTGGTGATGGACCATGGCAGCGTGATCGAGGCGGGACTCCCGGCACAGATCTTCGGGGCGCCGCGCGAAGCCCGCACACGCAGTTTTTTGCAGGCGGTCTTGTCGCGCGAACAGGCGGCATGAGCAAAAAACTTTAAGGCCTCAGGATGCCCCGGTCTCTGCCGGCCACGGCCAGCGGCTAAAACGCGATTCCGGTCTGGCTTCGTCTGACGGTGCTTGCAAACCTTCCGCAAACCATGCCACGTCGGTTCTGCGCTCCTTGACGTAACGCTCCCACCCCTGGGTATTGCCGGCGAAGAGATCATGCTGCACCGTCGACGCCAGCAATGACCGGTTCAGGTCTTCATCGAGCAGGGTTTTTGGCCAGAGGAAAAATGCCGCGGTCGCGCGTTCGTTCACCTGTTGCGGGGTCAGGGCGGCATCGAGATATCCCAGCCATGTGAAACTGGCAAGCGAGTCCTCACGGGCAATCGCGTCGCCGAGCGTAGCGTGGCGCCGGTCGCTACGCGACAAGCACGACAGCGCCTCCAGCACATCGCCCAGATGCAGCAATAGCGCACGCCGTTCATAAGCATCTTTCATTAAAATCTCCAGATTCATTGGACCGGCTCCGAGCGATTCGAGAAGGAACCATGGCGTCGGCCAGATGAGGAAAAACGCTCTCGGATTGACAGGAAGGCGGGGCGGCCTCGGTCATTGTGTTGCGGTTTGACATGTCCCGAGAGTGTCGAAAAGACAGCAGTTCACTCGCGGATGCTCATGTCTTGCATGAGCATGAAGTGGTCCAGCATACGGTAAGCGATAACGCGAAACGCTCGGCCGGAGTTTGACATCGCCATAGACGATCATCGCCCCGCGCGTGACGTGCGTTCGTGTGTTGCATCAAGTCGTCCGCGCCGAAGTGTCTGGAACACATGACGGCTAGGCAGCATGCGCCGGTGAGCCATCGTCAAGCGTCCGCCCCGAGTTTCTGAAAGCTCAGACGATAATCATTCGGAGACACCCCCAGGCGTTGCCGGAACACAATTCGCATGCGGTCCGCCGTTCCGAAGCCGCACTCGTACGCGATCGTTTTCAACGGCGTCGTGCTGCTTTCCAGCGCGTTGCGCGCTGCATCAATACGCGCGCGCTCCACGAAATCATGCGGTGTCACTCCGGTCGCCTCGACGAACGCGCGCGCGAAATTGCGCTCGCTCATGCCCGCGATCTGCGCCAGCTTTTCCACCGTCATGCGTTCGCCAATATGCTCCATCACGTACGCCTGCACCTTGGCTGCGGGCGACGTTTCGTCGGCAGGCGCACTCAGGTACGGGCTGAATTGCGACTGGCCGCCGCGGCGCTGCGCAAATACCACCAGACGCTTGGCGACAGCGAGCGCGATACGCGAGCCGTGATCTTCGGCAACAAGCGAGAGGGCAACGTCAATCCCCGCCGTCACGCCCGCCGATGTCACCAGGTTGCCGTCGCGAATATGTATACGGTCGAGCTCAACCTGGGCCAGCGGAAATTGCCGTGCGAGTTGCGGCGCATTTTGCCAGTGCGTTGTGACATGACGCCCATCGATCAGACCGGCATGACCCAGCGCGAACGCGCCGGTGCAGATCGAACCGTAGCGCTCGCAACGAGAAGCAACGTCGCGCAGCCACGTGCTCAGGCGCGGATCGGGGGGATCGAAGGGCAGCCCGGGACCACCCGCCACGAGGGCGATATCGTAGCGCTGCCGCGGCTCCTCGCATGTCGTGTCCGCCAGCATTCGGGTGCCATTCGATGCGCGCACCGGCGCATTGTCCGCGCTGACCAGCGTGATCGCGTACCCCGCATCCGGCGCGACGAAACCGTTCGCCTCGGCGAATACGTCGAGTGGACCCGCTACATCTAGCGCCTGCACTTGCGGAAAAATCGCGATAGCGACGCTACGCATGAGGTCATGCTCCTTTGTCGACGGGAGTTAGCGTGTCGACCGGAGTTAGCGCTTCAGCGCTTACTCCGGTCCCATAGCGCTTACTCCCGTCCCATGCAATTCATTGCGGTCGACCGGAGTAAGCGTGTCGACCAGAGTTGGCGCTTTAGCGCTTACTCAGGTCCCATAGCGCTTTACTCCAGTCCCACGGAAAGGGCTGTTTTTTCACGCGTTTTACGCGCTTGGCAGCAGACGCCGTGCGGTTGGCAGACTTCGACGGACCCAATGCATTGCGGCCGTGGCGGCGCGCGGCCACACTGAATTTGTCGTCCACCCTCTTTCGTTTCTCCCGATGACCCGCTCCGAACAGCGCATTTTAGCAAGGTGTTCGCGGCATCGAACGCGGCATCGTGGAGAAGCCCAACACTCAAGGAACATTGAACATGACTACCACCATCGCCGGCATCCGCATTCCCGACAGCGCCATGGCGCGCGCGGCGACCGAACTCGTTCGCGACACCGAGCCGGACCTGCTGTATAACCACTCGCGCCGCGTGTTCCTGTTTGGCGCGTTGACCGGCGAACGGCGTCAGTTGGCCTATGACGCGGAACTGCTTTACATAGGGGCCATGTTCCATGACATGGGCTTGATCGACGCGTACAGCAGCGCGAATGATCGTTTCGAAGTGGACGGTGCGAACGCCGCGCGCGACTTCCTCAAGGGTTACGGCATTGGCGAACACGACATAGAACAGGTTTGGGATTCAATCGCATTGCACACCACGCCGGGCATTCCGCAGCACAAGAAGCCGGTGGTCGCGCTGGTCACGGCGGGCGTGGAGATGGACGTGCTCGGACTCGCTTACGACGAGTTCACCGAGTCCCAGCGCAAACAGGTCATCTCCGTGCATCCGCGTGAGGTGAACTTCAAGGAGGGGATCATCGATGCGTTCGCTCACGGCACGATCAAGAAGCCGGAAAGCACGTTCGGCAACGTGAAGGCCGATGTGCTCGCCCTCAAGGACCCCACCTACAAGCGCCTCAATTTCTGCAGCCTGATCCTGGGGTCGTCGTGGAATGACAGCGCCGCCGGGTGCGCTCATTGCAGCGATCCGGCGCATGATCATTGATGATTCGGCGAGGCGGAATCGCCGCTCCTCCACTGGAGCGGCCCGTTTATCGTTAAAACAGATAAGCGTATGGGATTTGGTTCGTTGACCTGGTTCGCACAGGATCTTAGATTCGCGGTCTGACCTTGGACTTTTGCGGCGTATGTTGTCGGTGCTTGAGCGACGCGTTGCCTCAAGCGTTCCCGCCCCGAATTGACGCTCCTAATCGAACTAACGAGTCCCGCGTGACGACCTTATCCCCACACCAGACCATCGAGATCACGCCGTTTGAAAGCTCACCGTTGGGTGCTGAAGTAACAGGTCTCGACCTGAGCCAGCCGCTTGCCGACGAAGATTTCAAGCGCATTCACCGCGCTCATCTCGACCATCACGTGGTCGTGTTTCGCGACCAGCGGATCACGCCCGACCAGCAAATCAGCTTCAGCCGCCGTTTCGGTCCGCTGCAAATCCACGTGCTGCATCAGTTCCAATTGACCGGCCACCCGGAGATCCTGATCGTCTCCAATGTGATGGAAAACGGCAAGCCGATTGGTCTCGGCGATGCCGGGCATTTCTGGCATTCGGACCTGTCGTACAAGGAAACACCGAGCCTCGGTTCGTTGCTGCACGCGCAGGAATTGCCCGCGGAAGGCGGCGACACGCTGTTCGCCAACATGCATCTGGCATGGGATACGCTGCCGCAAGCGCTCCGCGACGCCGTTGAGGGGCGCTCTGCCGAGCACACCTATCTGGCGAAATACGCCGAGTTGCAAAAGCGCAGCCCGTGGCGCCCCAACCTCTCCGCCGAACAGATCGCGCAGGTCAAACCGGTCGTTCATCCGATCATTCGCACGCATCCGGAAAACGGCCGCAAGGCGCTGTTCGTGAGCGAGCATTTCACCACGCGCGTGATCGGCCTGCCCGAAGACGAGAGCCGCGACCTGCTGCAAGCCCTCTTTGAACACAGCGTGCGCGACGAGCATATCTACCGGCACGTATGGCGCGAGCACGACCTCGTGTTCTGGGACAACCGCTCCCTCATGCATCTCGCAGCGGGCACGCCTGACCATCTGCGCCGGAAGATGTATCGAACGACGATCGAAGGCGATACGCCGTTCTGAGCGTCCTTAGACCCTGTTTCACATTCAATTCTAAAAACACTTCTTCGGACTTTCGATGCCGCTTCCGTTCTCACTTGCGTCCCTCTCTCGGCGGGGACCAGGGGGTTCCCGTTCGTCGCTGCGCTCGCTCACTGCGGCGTTTGTTTCCTTATCCGTTGCCATCTCGTCGCTTGCCGCAGCCACGCCTGCGCACGCCGAGGGCACCATCCGGATCGCGGAACAGTTTGGCGTGGTGTATCTGCTGCTGAACGTCGCGCGCGACCAGAACCTGATCGAACAGGAAGGCAAGAAAGCCGGCATCGATATCAAGGTGGACTGGCTGAAGTTATCCGGAGGCGCGGCTGTCAATGACGCCCTGTTGTCCGGTTCCATCGATATCGCAGGCGCCGGCATCGGGCCGCTGATGACGATCTGGGATCGCACGCACGGCAAGCAGAACGTCAAGGGCGTGGCCTCGCTGGGCAACCTGCCGTACTACCTCGTATCGAATAATCCGAACGTGAAGACCATCGCCGATTTCACGGAGAAAGACCGCATTGCGGTGCCGGCGGTATCGGTGTCCGTGCAATCGCGCGTGCTGCAGTTCGCCGCCGCGAAGCGCTGGGGCGACAAGGACTACGATCGCCTGGACAAGCTGACGCAAGCCCTTCCGCACCCGGATGCCGCCGCGGCGATCATTGCCGGCGGGACGGAGATCACCGGGCACTTTGGCAATCCACCGTTCCAGGAGCAGGAACTGGCGGGCAATCCGAAAGCGCATATCGTGTTGAATTCCTACGATGTCCTCGGCGGCCCAGGCTCGTCCACCGTGCTCTACGCGACCGAAAAATTCCGCGATAACAATCCTAAGACGTATCGCGCATTCATCGCCGCGCTCGCGGATGCCGCGCGTTTCGTCTCGGCGAATCCGGAAGCGGCTGCGGATACCTATATCCGCGTGAACAATGCCAGGATTGATCGCAAGCTGCTGATCGGGATCATCAAGAACCCGGACACGCAGTTCAAGATCACGCCGCAAAATACGCTTGGGCTCGCCCAGTTCATGTACCGGGTCGGCGCGATCAAGAACGAGCCAAAGTCATGGCAAGACTATTTCTTCGCCGATCCGGCGCTCGGCAACGGAAGCTGAACCTGCCTGCCGCATGGCCCCGTTTTAACAACGCCCGCAGCGCCAGCGGGCGTTTTTTCGATCATCGCCTGAACGTACGATTACGGCACTGGAACGGCAAAACCGTCGCTTATGCGTCGGCGTGTTTTGAATATGCGCAATGATTGGTTCACGCGCGCGCGACGCGCCGCTAAGGTCGTGTTTTATGCATATACGCACAGCCATGGCCGCCAATCCTACCGTTCTTTATCCGCCGCCCGGGCACAGTGATTCTCCCGCGACGAGCGCCAGGCTTCTCACCGTCGATAAAGTCAGCCTCGAGTACCGCACCCGCGAGCGCATCGTGCGCGCGACGCACGAGGTCAGCTTCGACGTGTATGGCGGCGACCGTTTCGTGCTGCTCGGACCATCCGGTTGCGGCAAGTCAACGCTGCTGAAAGCGGTCGCTGGCTTCATCGAACCGACCGCGGGAACGATCCGGATCGACGATAAACCCGTGCGAGGTCCCGGTACGGATCGCATTGTCGTGTTCCAGGAATTTGATCAGTTGCCGCCGTGGAAAACCGTGCTCCAAAACGTGGCGTTTCCGTTGCGCGTAGGCAAGAAGTTGAGCCGCGCGGAGGCGCGCGAACAAGCGCTGCATTTCCTCGATAAGGTTGGCCTCTCTGCTTTCGCCGATGCCTACCCGCACACGCTTTCCGGTGGCATGAAACAGCGCGTGGCGATCGCTCGCGCATTGGCGATGCAACCCCGCGTGTTGCTGATGGACGAACCGTTCGCCGCGCTCGACGCCCTCACGCGCCGCAAGATGCAGGAGGAGCTGCTGCGTTTATGGGAAGAGGCGAGTTTCACGCTGCTGTTCGTCACGCATTCGATCGAGGAGGCGCTGATTGTCGGCAACCGCATCTTGCTGCTGACACCGCATCCTGGCCGGGTTCGCGCCGAATTGAACAGCCACCAGTTCAACAAGGACAGCTCGGGGCGCACCGACTTTCAGCAAAGCGTTGCGCGCATTCATCGGTTGCTGTTTGAAGACACGGGGGCCGTTCAATGAGCACGCCCACCATCCCCTCGTTGGAACCTGCCGCGCTCGTGCCACCGGTTCGCGAAGAATACGAACGGATTCCCGAACCGCTAAAGGATGTCGCCGTAGAAGTACCGTTACCGTTCGGCAAGCGGCTTTCGAATCAGACGTGGTTACGCAAGGCGTTGATCGCTCTGGTGCTGATCGGAATATGGGAAGTGGCAGCGCGAGCGGTTGGCAATGACCTGCTGTTGCCTACCTTCACCGATACATTGACGGCGTTCGTGCAAGGTATCTGGTCGGGCGAACTGATCGCTAAAACGGCGATCTCCCTGTCCGTGCTGTTGAGAGGTTATCTGCTCGGCGTGGCGCTGGCGTTCGTGCTGACATCGCTTGCCGTGTCTACGCGCTTTGGCCGCGACCTGCTGTCCATGCTGACAGCCATGTTCAATCCTTTGCCATCCATCGCGCTGCTACCGCTCGCGTTGCTGTGGTTCGGCCTGGGGACTGGAAGCCTGTTGTTCGTGCTCGTGCATTCGGTGTTGTGGCCGCTCGCGTTGAACACCTACTCCGGCTTTCAATCCGTGCCGGAAACGCTGCGCATGACCGGCCGAAATTACGGGCTGAAGGGGCTTCGGCATGTGCTGCTGATTCTGGTCCCCGCAGCCTTGCCTTCGATCCTGGCCGGGCTCCGTGTGGGGTGGGCGTTTGCATGGCGAACGCTGATCGCGGCGGAACTGGTGTTCGGCGCCAGTTCCGGAAATGGCGGGCTCGGCTGGTACATCTTTCAAAATCGTAACGAGCTGTATACCGACAAGGTATTCGCAGGGTTGGCGGCGGTGATCGTGATCGGTCTGATCGTCGAGCATCTGGTGTTCGATACGTTCGAACGGCTCACCGTGCGTCGTTGGGGCGTGCAGCGTTAGAGGGTCTTGGAAGTTGTTGCGAAATTGGGTTTCGTTCGCACTGCTCGGGGTTTGGGTTTTGGTTTGGGTTTACCGGTGCGGCTTAGGGCGGTGCTTTGGTCGTTGGAGTTGGTGGTTGAGGTCAGTGCCGAGTTGCCGGGATCTTGGGGTAGCGGTTGGAGTCTATGCCGGGGTGGTCGGTTCTGGGGTTAGTGGTTGGTTCTGGGGTTAGCGGTCGGTTCTGGGGTTAGTGGTCGGGGTTGATGCCGGGGCGGTCGGTTCTGGGGTTAGTGGTCGGGGTCATCGCCGGGTTGCTGCTTTCAGTGTTAGCGGTCTGCAAGAGTCGGATTTTCTCTTTATCACTATTAGCCACTGTGCGTGGCGGCACGTCATTTCTTTGTCCAAAGCGACAAAGAAACGAAGCAAAGAAAACGCTTTTAAACCACGCTACCCTAAGTGTCCACAGCGTGCAGTTTTCATTCATAGGTGCCCCAAAAGCACGGTGCTCGCCAGAGCCACGGATGGTTGAACCCCTCCTTCTCACGAATCCTGACACGAACACGCTTCGCCCCGTACGCTCTCGGGCAAGCACGTGTGGCCAAGGAACCGGTACGGCCTCACGCGTCTTTTGGGGTGGCTGCTTGGTCGGCTCGCTTTTCTCGCGGGTCACAGCTTGATCCACCGCAGCTCGACGCGACGCGTATTACTGCCTCAGTCTTTGGTGAGTTGGCTACGCGGCCTACACCGTTATTTTCGTCGGTTACGGCCTTACGCATTGTTGGGGCTTTGTTACTTGGTGGGTTGGCGGCGTGGTTCGAGGTGCGTACAAATTCGGCGGGCGGTTGTCCGCGGATAGCGCGGGGTGCTCCTTGGGCAGGTTCAATCACTGGTGGCGAAGCGTGTGGGTATCGGTGTTCGTAGAAGGAGGGGTTCACACATCCGTCGCTCTGGCGAGCACCGTGCTTTTGGGGCACCTATGAATAGAAACTGCACGCTGTGGACACTTAGGGTAGCGTGGTTTAAAAGCGCTTTCTTTGCTTCGTTTCTTTGTCGCTTTGGACAAAGAAATGACGTGCCGCCACGCACAGTGGCTAATAGTGATAAAGAGAAAATCCGACTCTCGCAAACCACCACGGCCGAAAGCACCAACCCGGCATAGACTCCGACCGCTAACCCCAGAACCGACCACCCCGGCATTGACCCCTGACCCCTGACCCCTGACCACCAAACGCCAGCGGACCTCATCCCCCCAGTGCGAACGAAAACCAATTCCGCAATAACCTCTTAGCGCCAGGCCCCAAAAACCCGCCGGGGGGCACACCTGGCGGGCTGAACGCGCGGTTGAAGATCCACGCTTTATCGACTGGGTTGCATGCCGTGGAGCCACGCCCATCACGCCACTCACCGCACCCTTTTGGCCATCCAATGACCATCGATTTTTTAAAAGACCTTCAAAACACGCTTCAAAAAACATTAACCGGAACGTTCACCATCAACCGATAAACATCGCTACTGGAATCCGAATAGTACGTGCTGCCGTGGTGATGCATGTAATAAAACTTTGCAGTGGTTCCCTTCAGCTTTCCTGAGCCGAACGTATAGGAAGGAATGAAGCCAAACTCGTAATGGGTGCCATGAACCGGCTCGCCATTCTTCCAGTAGAGATCATGCAAGGCGTTTGAAGAATCGGCGTACCGATTCGCCATGTCCGAAGCATCCGCACCCCAACCATACGCGCTCCACAACGTCATTTTCAAACCCGGAACACCATACCCGCTCATGTTGACCGTGTAACTGAGTTGCAATGATTTTTCATGCGGCGCGTTGTAGTCGACGTCCAACGAATTCGCCAGATAATCGCCCGCGGACTGGCCGACATAATCGAAGAACTGATTGCTCGCGATCTGCTGGAATCCCACCGCTACCGTGTGCGCGTTATGCGTACCCGAGAGCAGCAAGCTATACGCGTGGTTATTGATGGAGCCTTCGCGACTCTGCCCAACGTCATGGGTGTAGTAATAAGTCAGGCCGCCCGTCCAGCGGATCTGGGACGGATCCCCAATACTGCGCGAGAGCGACAGATAATATTGATCCCACACATTTTCAGCACGACTTCCATATAACGACACGGCTGTATCGTCGTTAGGCGTATAGTCACCGCCCGCAAACGTGAAGCGGCTGAAGTGCGTTCCACCATACTCGGTCGACAACGACGAGACGCTGGTCTGACCGCGTGCCAGCACCGCGTCCACACTCCCCGCCTTCAGCGTCAGGTTCTTGATCTCATCGCTCGCGAGGGAAACGCCACGGTAGGTTGGCGGCAATCCGCGGTTATCGTGAGGAACGAGAAAGGGGCTATCGAATAACTGTTGACCATATTTAACAACCGTATTCGATACTCGCGCTTTCACGTCCCACACGCCCGGGTAGGTCCAGGCAAGCTGATTCTGCCCGCTTTGCCCGTCGTGATTCAAATGCACACGGTTACCGGCGCCTTGACCGCCATTCAGCTTGAACGCGCTGAACAACGACGCGTCAAAACCGACACCGAATAATCCCCGCGTATACCCGGATTCAAATACCGCCTGATTGGCAAGAACCGAAGCGTCCTTCTTCTTGATACCCTCTGATTCGAAGTGTTCAGTATAGTTGCGAAACAGAAGGTTAAAATGTGAATCTTCGATAAACCCCTGGGACTTCGCCTGATTACTGATCGGCGCATTCGCCTCGGAATTTGGCGGCGAACTCGGAGGTGCCTCAGTATGACGTGTTTCAACATCATCATCGTCTGCAAAAGCAGAAATGGCCGGGTTCATCAAACCAGTGAAAACAATTAGAGATAGAGCGAGTGAACGCTTTTGTTGTTTCATGTGCTTGTCTTTTAATTCTAACGGGCGGCGAGTAAATAGGCCGATGGCCGTTCTCATATAATTTCAGCGCGAACGGAAAAGCTCACGCCGGGCTCGGAACGACTCACCGGAGGGTTGTGACAGCAGGAACTACTGGGACTACCGGGACTACGAAAACTTCACGATCGAGCGAACGACTCCCCGGCCCCCGTCAAGAATGGGGACCATCGGGTTTGGCCGGGGAGTGTCGAAACGACCGTTAAATCAAGCGATTAACCACGCCAATCATCACGCCAATAACCACGCCAATCATCAGGCGAGTAAGCAGGCTGCCGCGACTCCATGTTCAAGCGTGCGCAGCGGCGGCACTTCAACAGAACAACGCGCCTCCGCTATGGGGCAACGGGTATGAAAGACACAACCCGTTGGGGGATTGATCGGACTGGGAATATCGCTGGAGAGGATCTGCACGACCTTCGTCCGTTCAATGGCCGGATTTGGCACCGGTACCGCGGAAAGCAACGCGCGCGTGTACGGATGCCGAGGACGCGCGTAAAGCGAATGTTTGTCGGCGAGCTCCATGACGTGGCCGAGATACATGACCATTACGCGATCCGAGATGTGTTTGACCACGGCCAGATCGTGCGCGATGAAGATCAGCGCGAGCTTCATTTCCTGCTGCAAGGATTTGAGCAGGTTGACGATCTGCGCCTGGATCGAAACGTCGAGGGCCGACACGGGTTCGTCGCAGACAATCAGCTTCGGTTCCACGATCAACGCACGCGCAATCCCGATCCGCTGGCATTGGCCGCCTGAAAATTCGTGCGCGTAGCGGTTGATCATCTGCTCGCGCAAACCGACCTTCGCCATCATCGCCCGCACCCGCTGGTTCATTTCGTCCTTCGACATGCCCGGCCGATGTTCACGCAAAGGTTCCGCGATGATCTGCCCCACGGTCATGCGCGGATCGAGCGAAGCCAGCGGGTCCTGGAAAATCATCTGGATGTCGCGCCGCACTCCGTGCCACTGTTTCGCCGTGGCGCCGCTGAGATCCTTGCCCATCCACACGATTTCGCCGTGCGTGGCGGGAATGAGATTGAGGATGGCACGCGACAAGGTCGACTTGCCGCAACCCGATTCACCCACCACGCCGAGCGTCTCGCCGGCCTTCAGATCGAAACTCACGCCGTCCACGGCCTTCAGCGTGCGCGACGGTGCCCACGGCAACTTGCTCTTCGCCTTGACGCTGAAATGAACCTGGACGTCGCGGACGGACAGGATGGTTTGCTCAGACATGGGCCACCTCGTGCAACGACTTCATCTGCTCGACCGGGCGATTGCAGGCTCGCAGCCAGGTGGTGTCACCGCCAAACGATTCGAGCGGCGGGACTGCTTCAGCGCAACGCTGGCTCGCATCTATGCAGCGCTCCTGGAACGGACAGCCCGACGGCGGATGCGCCATATTCGGCGGATTGCCGGGGATACCAACAAGTGGCGCGTCGCTCTGATCGAGCCGCGGCAATGCGCGCAGCAAACCGATTGTGTAGGGATGCGAAGGACGAGCGAACAGGTTGTCCGCGTTGCATTGTTCCATCACGCGGCCGCCGTACATCACCATCACTTGCTCGCACAGACCGGCGACCACTCCAAGGTCATGCGTAATCAGCACGATCGCCGTGCCGAAGTCATGTTGCAGGTTGCGCAGGAGCTGAAGTATCTGCGCCTGGACCGTGACGTCGAGCGCGGTGGTGGGTTCATCGGCGAACAGCACTTGCGGCTCGCACAACAGCGCCATGGCGATCATCACGCGCTGGCGCATGCCGCCGGACAGTTCATGCGGGTATTGATCGATACGATGTGCGGCTTCGGGAATACGCACCGCTTCCAGCATCTCGATCGAGCGTTTCTTCGCAGCGCGGCGCGTCATGTTCTTGTGCAGTTCAAGCACTTCCGTCATCTGGCGTTCGATCGTCAGATACGGATTCAGCGACGTCATGGGGTCCTGGAAGATCATGGAAAGCCGATTGCCGCGAATGCGGTTCAACTTCTTCGCCGGCATGGTCAACAGGTTCTCACCCTGATAGATCGCGCTACCCTTTGCGCGCCCGTTGGTCGCGAGCAGCCCGAGCATGGCGAGGATGCTCTGGCTCTTGCCCGACCCCGATTCACCGACAATGCCCAGCGTGCTGCCTTCTTCCAGGTCGAAACTCACGCCGTTGACTGCGCGGACCACGGCGTCGGGCGAGTCGAAGGCGACTTCCAGATTACTTACCTTGAGCAGTGACATGGTGCTTACCGATCCTTCGGGTCGAGCGCGTCGCGCAGACCGTCGCCAACAAAGTTGATGCAATACAGCGTCACCGACAACAACGCCGCCGGGAACAGGAGAATCCAGGGCGCTGTTTCCATCACACCAACGCCATCCTGGATCAGCACGCCCCAACTGGTCATGGGCTCCTGAACGCCGAGTCCCAGAAACGATAGCACGGACTCCGTAAGAATAACGCCAGGAACCGTAACCGTTGTGTAAATAGCCACAATGCCGAGCAGGTTCGGCACGATGTGGCGCAGGATGATGCCGCTGGTGGAAACGCCAATAGCGCGCGCTGCTTCAATGTATTCCTTCGACCGGATTGCCAGCGTCTGCCCGCGAACGACCCGCGCCATATCCATCCACGAGAACACGGTGATGGTGAGTACCACGAGGTAGAACTCCCGGCCGAGCAGCGTGACCATCAGGATGGCGATGAGCAGGTACGGGATCGCGTACATCATGTCGACAATGCGCATCATCGCGTTGTCCACGCGGCCGCCTACGAAGCCAGCGATAGCGCCCCACACAATCCCGAGCGTGACCGACGTCAGCGTCGCGAGCGCGCCGATCAGCAGCGAGACGCGGCCACCCACCAGGCAGCGCACGAGCAGGTCGCGGCCGGTATCGTCCGTGCCGAACAGATGCCAGTTTGCAAACGTCGGCGTGGAACTCATCATGTTCCAGTCGGTGGAATCGAAGGCGTTCGGCAGCAGCATGGGCCCGATCGCACAGGCCAGCGTGATCAGCAGCAGGATCACGAGACTGGCCACGGCGGCCTTGTTGCGCGCGAAGCGCATACGGGCGTCCTGCCACGGACTGCGGCCTTCCACCGGCACGGCCAGCACGCTCTCGAGCGCGGGGACGAGCGTTCCTTGTTTCATTGCGGACCTCATGCTGGTTGACTCATTATTTCAGTAGCGGATTTTCGGATCGAGCCACGCATACGCGAGATCGACCAGCAGATTAAGCAGTACTGCGACCACGGTCACCAGCACGACCAGTCCCAGCACGAGCGTGTAATCGCGGTTGGCAGCGCCGTTCACGATCAGCTTGCCGATTCCCGGCAACGAGAACACGGACTCGGTCACGACCGCTGCCGTGATCGAGCCGATCGCGAGCGGTCCGATCACCGAGACCACGGGAATCATGGTCGGCCGCAGCGCATGGCGCAGCACGACCGTCCAGCGCGACAAGCCCTTGGCATAGGCCGTCCTGATGTAGTTGGTGTTCATCACCTCGATCAGGCTGCCGCGTGTCACGCGTCCCACGGTCGCCACGTTGATGATGGTGAGCAGCGCGATTGGCAACACCATGTAGCGCACATGGAAGGCGTTCCACCCGCCGGCCGGCAGCCACTTCAGCGTAATCGCGAACACAAGGATCAGCACAGGTCCGATCACGAACGAGGGAAACGCACTACCCGCGTTGCCGATGATCATCAGCAGATAATCTGCCGGGCTGTTGCGATAGAGCGCGGCGACGATACCAAGCACGACGCCGAGCACAATGGCGAGCACCATGGACACGCCGCCGATAGTCAGGGACACCGGCAACGCACGCAGCACGAGGTCATTGACACTCCAGTCCGCGTACCGGAACGATGCCCCCAGATCGCCGTGCAGCAAGCTGTTGAGATACAGCAAATACTGCTTCCACAGCGGCTCGCCGAGATGGTATTTCGCCTGCAGGTTGGCGAGCACCTCCGCGGAGACCTTGCGCTCACCGTCGAACGGACCGCCCGGTGTAGCGTGCAGCAGCAGATAGCAGACGGTAATGACAATCAGCAGCGTCGGCACCGTCAGCAGCACGCGCCTTAACGTATAGGACCACATGGGACATCTCTCCTGGCGGCGCCGCGACAGAGCGCGTCACGGCAACCGCCTCTTGCTGTTTGCTGGATAGTATTGGGGGGCAGTGCGTCGCGCTCAATGCGCCACGATATACATGTCCTTGCTGCGGTAACGGTCCATCGGGTTCTTCAGCGAATACCCGCCCACGTAGCTTTTCACCAGCCTGACCGTGGTGTATTGCAGCAGCGGCAGGATCGGATAGTCGTCCATCACGAGCTTCGCGGCCTGGGTTTGCAACTGCGTGCGTTTAACCTGGTCCGTGCTTTCGTTCGCTTCTTTGATCAGCGCGTCGGCCTTCGGATTGCAATTGCCGCTGTCGTTCTGGTCCGAACCGCATTGCACAAGCTGCAGGAACGTGGTCGCGTCGTTATAGTCCGCGACCCAGCCATTGCGTGCAATCTGGTAGTCGCCGCTATGACGCTTCTTCAGCAGGACCTTGAACTCCATCGCGTCGATCTGCGTGTCCAGGCCGAGCTTCGTTTTCCATTCCGAGGCCGCAAAAATAGCCATTTTCTTGTGATAGTCACTGGTGTTCGTTGCGAAGTGCAGCGTCGTGCCCGGTTTCACGCCGGCTTGCACGAGCAGCTTTTTCGCTTCTTCCACGCGCTTGGCCATCGGCCATGTCGACCAGTCGTAAGCCGTCACGTCCGCACCCTTCACACCCTTCACAATGACGCCATACGCCGGGATCTGGCCGTCCGCGGTGACACGTCGCGCGAGGATGTCGCGGTCGATCACCATGGAGAGCGCCTGGCGCACGCGCACGTCCTTGAGCAACGGGTCTTTGTTATTGAACGAGTAGTAGCGCAGTCCGAGCATCGGCGCGATCTTCATGTCGGCGGCGAACTCCTGCTTGTATTTCGGGTACATGCCGGACGGCAACTGATACACCCAGTCGTTGTCGCCCGACTGGAACAGCTTGATGTCCGTGGTCTCGCTTTCGACCGGAAGGTACGTCACTTGCGACAACTGCACATGAGCGGCGTCCCAGTATTGAGGGTTGCGTGCCAGCACGAGCTTGTTGTTGACCTGCCAGTCCTTAAGCATGAACGCGCCGTTGCTCACCAGCTTGCCGGGTTTGGTCCAGTCGCGGCCGTACTTGTCGACGGCGGCCTTGTTGACCGGTCCGAGATTCGTATTCGACATCAGTTCCGGGATGAACGACACCGGATACGGTGTCTTGATTTCGACCGTGTACGGGTCGATTGCGCGAACGCCCAGCGTGTCCGGTGATTTTTTACCCGCCACAATGTCGGCACCGTTCAGCAGGAAGATGCCGAATGTACTGGCGTAGGGCGAGGCGATCTTCGGGTCGACAAGGCGCTGGCAGCCATACACGAAATCGTTCGCGACCACCGGCTCGCCGTTGGACCACTTCGCATTCTTTCGCAAATGGAAAATCCACGTGGTTGCATCCTTCTGTTCCCATTTTTCCGCCACGCCCGGCACGACGGTGCCGTCGGCATCGGTTGCGGTCAGCCCTTCGAACAGGTCGCGCGTGACATTGTTGGACGGCACAGTCTCAGCCAGGTTCGGATCGAGCGTCTCGACCTCGGACGCGTTGTTGCGCACCAGTTCCTGCTTGGCCGCGAGCTGCACGCCGGGCGGCACGATAGCCGCATGAGCCAGATGAACGTTGCTTGCGGCCGCAACGCAGACACTCGCGGCAAGGGCAGGAAGCCACTTGCCTGAAACGCGGCGATGAACAGCATCGCCCGGACGAAAACACGCGTCAATGCGGGTGCTACGAGCAACAAGAGCTGCAAACAACGTCATGGGGATCCTTATTATTTATGTGTTCATCAAGCACTGAGCGCTGGAGCATAAGGGCTTTTGACCCTGTGCAACGGCGATGCGTGCCGTTATGTGCGGCTATCAGCCGCTATGTACCGCGGTTCGCGTGCCGAAGCGGACGGATAGCAGACGGACGGCGGCCAGCATCTTAGCCCACCTAACATTTCACTTTCGAATATGCCGTTCAAGGGTTGGCATCGTGTGCCCGCCCTTGTCGCCTATCCGTCTCCGTTTCCGTCGCCAACAGTCAGCTTCAAAAATCATTACACACGCCCTACGAACTGACGACGGAACCAGGTTCGCCGGGAGTATTTCAGAGCAATAAAGTGGAATCCACTCACATGTGCTTATAGTCCATGTGTTTTGGGTATAGGCAGGCGGCGAACGATTTCACTTGCGCTTCATATACGCGCGCGCGACCGTAAATCACCAGGCGCGCGTAGTTCGCGCTACCATCGGCGTCCTTGAGGTTCGTGCAAGGTAATTCAAGATAATGATCCGTTTTCGCCAGATAGAAGCTTTCCGCTCGTTAATCATGATGGGGACCAGCGTCGGGGCCGCGCGCGCGCTGCACGTCACGCAGCCCGCCATCAGCCGCCTGATCGCGGATTTAGAGGCTGACCTCGGTTTCAGCCTGTTCAGCCGCGTCGGCGGGCGCTTGAATCCGACCAACGCCGGGTTGCGCTTTTATAAGTCGGTTGAAGAGAATTTCCTGGGGCTGGAACGCCTGAAACAGGTCGCCGAGATCATTCGCGACGAGGCGTCCGAAGGGCTGACCGTTGCGTGCATGCCGGTGATCGCGAGCACCCTGCTGCCGCCCATCCTGGCCGACTTCGTCGAGCGCCATCCGGGTGTGCCCATTCGCGTCGACTCGGTAAGAGTCCCCGAGGTGCTCACGATCCTGCAAAACCACAAGGCAGACGTCGCCATCAGCCAGGCGTTTGCGAAGGTCGCGGGGATCGAGGTGGAGAAGTTGCTGCGCGCGCAGGCGCAGTGCGCGATGCCGGCGTCGCATCGGCTGGCGAAGAAAAAAACCGTGCGGGCGCAGGATCTGCGCGGCGAACGCATCATCGGCTGGGTGCCGAATTCAAGGCAACCTTATGAGGCCGAGCAATCGCTGTTCGCGGCGGGCGAAGACCGGGCGAACTACACGGTGTTGACCGACACCGCGCACACGCGCTATGCCATGGTCGCGGGCGGCCTGGGTGTGTCGATCGTCGAACCGTTTGCAGCCAAGGTGTGGCGCGCGCACGGCGTGGTCGTGCGGCCGTTCGATGCAGCGATCGAATACGAGTACGTGCTGTCGTATCCGAGCAGCGGCATACGCTCGGATCTGGTTGCGTCGTTCCGCGAGTCCGTGCTGCGTGTGGTGGCAACGTACTCCCTCGACGAAGCGCCGGCATCCGCGAGCGCAGAGGCTTGACGCACGGGTCCTGCTCCGCGGGAGCGCTTCACGCTTTCACGGAGTGGCGAGACACCGTCAGCACCGGTCACGATCGACCGCCCACGCTCTCCGGACCATCACGCCTGGCTCCCGGTCAAGCACGGGGCTTCCCGCCCTTTCGGAATCAATTACGCCCGTGGTATAAGCCCCGGAGCGTCTCCGCCTAAGCCCTTCGTCGGAAAAGGCGACAGGGAAAGACCCATACTCCAAGGCGGGCACCCATTTTCAGGAGGAGCAAGATGTCCATGAAGAAGTCCATGAGTTCGCTGCATCGCACCCGTCCGTTCGCCCTTGGAACGCTCGCTGCGATGGCGTTTTCGCTCTCGTTCGGGTTTGTCGAAAGCGCCCCCGCCTACGCAAAAGTCGCGGCGCAACCCGTTGTCCTGACGGCATCGGCGGTGGCAGTCGCCGACAAGTTCGCAGCCGACGCCGCCGAGCAGGTCCTCAAGGAAGGCGGCAATGCCGTTGATGCGGCCGTCGCGATCGCCTTCACGCTGGCGGTGACGTATCCGGAAGCGGGCAACCTGGGCGGCGGCGGTTTCATGACGCTCTACGTGGATCATCGTCCGTACTTCCTCGACTATCGTGAGCGCGCCCCTATTGCAGCCACGAAGAACATGTATCTCGATGACAAAGGCGAAGTCATCAAGGGCATGAGCCTGTATGGGTATCGCGCGGTCGGCGTGCCGGGCACGGTGTCGGGCATGTGGGAAGCGCAGAAGCGCTTCGGCAAGCTGAAATGGAAACAGGTCGTCGCGCCCGCGATCAAGTATGCACAGGACGGCTTTGAAGTCAGCGACCAATTGCAGGAACGCAAGGACGCAGCGTCCAAGGACTTCGCCGGCAAGACCAACTTCGACAGTTACTTCGGAACCCTGAACAAAGGCGTGAACTTCAAGCAGCCGGAACTGGCCGCGACGCTTCAACGCATTTCGGACAAGGGTGCGAAGGGCTTCTATGAAGGCCAGACGGCGGATATGATCGCAACCGCCATGGCCGGCCACGGCCTGATCACCACGCAGGACCTGAAGGAATACAAGGCGGTCTGGCGGCAGCCGGTTCTCGCGAGCTGGAACGGCTATCGCATCATTACCGCGCCGCCGCCGAGTTCCGGCGGTATCGGCCTCGTTCAGTTGCTGAAGATGAAGGCCGATCTCAAGGACAAGTTTGCGAACGTGCCGCTCAATTCCGCGCAGTACATCCACCTGACCGCGGAAATTGAAAAACGCGTATTCGCGGATCGCGCCCAGTATCTTGGCGACCCCGATTTCTACAAGGTGCCGATCGCGCAGCTCATCGACGACGACTACATCCTGAAGCGTGCATCCGAGGTCAATCCCGACACACCGTCGGACACCAAGAGCGTCGTTCCGGGCCTGGGCACCACGATGCCGGAAAAGGCTGAAACCACGCACTTCTCGGTGGTCGACAAGTGGGGCAACGCGGTATCGAATACGTACACCATCAACGGCTATTTTGGCTCCGGTGTGGTGGTGGACGGCACGGGTGTCGTGCTGAACGACGAGATGGACGACTTCTCCTCGAAGCCGGGCGTGGCGAACATGTTCGGCGTAGTGGGCAGCGACGCCAACGCCATTGAACCGCGCAAGCGCCCGCTTTCCTCGATGACCCCGACCATCCTCACGAAGGACGATCAGGTTGCCATGGTGATCGGGACGCCGGGCGGCTCGCGTATCTTTACATCGATCTTCCAGGTGATCAGCAACGTCTACGACTTCTCCATGCCCTTGCCTGAAGCCGTCGCGGCAATGCGCTTTCATCATCAGTTGCTGCCGCCGAACACGATTTTCTGGGAGCCGTACAAGCCCATTGACGGCGATCTCGCGAAGGAACTGGAGGCGAAGGGATATACGCTCGCGAAACAGGGTTTCAACGGCGATATCCAGGTCATCAAGATCGATGACAAGACGCCGGAACCTGTTGCCGATCCGCGTGGCCGGGGCGTGACGCGCGTGATCCAGTAAGCGGCTGCATTAGTTTCAGGTCGGTTCCGGACAGACAAAAGGGCCAGGTCATTCGAGACCTGGCCCTTTTTGCTTTTATATCGTACGCCTGCTCCGTCAAAGCCGTATTGAAACGAACCTTATAAGGATCGCGGCATGACTGGAATCCCATTTTTGAGATTGGAGGCGGCTTAATGTTGCCCTAGTCTCTGTGCTGGCCCCAGTCCAATGCGTTGGCTCCCGCCAACACTATAAATAAACCTATCGAGACGACCCTGAAGACGGCGCACCCGGTCTTGCAAAGACCATCCGGTCCGCTTGTTTCAGCCTGCTGATAAAGGAGAACAGCTCATGATGGAACCCCACATCCAGCCGCTTGGCGGCATCGACATCCAGGATGACGCACACGCGTCCCAATCAGGCGGATTGATCGACCGATACTTTCAAATCAGTGCGCGCGGCAGTACCCAGCGGCGCGAAGTGATCGCCGGGATTACTACCTTCCTGGCGATGGTTTATTCCGTGTTCGTCGTCCCGGCCATGCTCGGCAAGGCCGGATTCGACACCCGCGCCGTCTTCGTGGCGGTCTGCCTGACGACTGCGTTCGGCTCGCTCCTGATGGGCATCTGGGCTCGCTTGCCTATCGCGATCGGCTGTGCAATCTCGCTCACCGCGTTCACCGCGTTCGGGTTGGTGCTGGGCAAAGGGCTCTCGCCCTCCGTCGCGCTCGGCGCCGTCTTCCTGATGGGCGTCACCTTCACCGCAATCTCCGTCACCGGCGTGCGCTCGTGGATCCTGCGCAATCTGCCGGCAGGCGTGGCGCATGGCACGGGGATCGGGATCGGCTTGTTTCTGTTGCTGATCGCGTCGAACGATGTCGGCCTGATCGTCAAGAATCCGGGCGCGGGTTTGCCCGTTTCGCTCGGTCATATCACGGCGTTTCCCGTATTGATGTCGGTCTTCGGGCTCGCTGCGATCATCGGGCTGGAACGCCGGCGCGTGCCGGGCGGGATCCTGCTGGTGGTGGTCGGGTTGTCGGCGCTGGGACTGGCCTTCGATCCCGCCGTTCGTTTCACCGGCGTATTCGCGTTGCCCTCGCTGAGCGCGCCCGGCCATGCTTCGCTGATCGGCGCCATGGATATTCGCGGCGCGCTGTCTCTGGCCGTGCTGCCTAGTGTGTTTGCACTGGTGATGACCGCCGTCTTCGACGCCACCGGCACGATTCGCGCGGTCGCAGGCCAGGCAGGCCAGATAGACGAGAAAGGCCGGATTGTGAACGGCGGCCGGGCATTGACGGCGGACTCGGTCAGTTCAATTGTTGCTGCGTGTCTCGGCGGTGCGCCGGCTGCGGCCTATATTGAATCGACGGTGGGCGTGGCGGCAGGCGCAAAATCGGGCCTGGCGGCCGCTACCGTTGGCGTGATGTTCCTGCTGGTGATGTTCTTCTCGCCGCTCGCCGGACTCGTGCCTTCCTACGCGACGGCTCCGGCACTGATGTATGTCGGTCTGCTGATGCTTGCAAGCGTGAGCAAACTTCACATGGACGATCTTGTCGACACCATGTCGGGTCTTGTCTGCGCCGTGTTCATTGTGCTGTCGGCAAATATTGTGACCGGCATCATGCTCGGTTTCTGTACGCTCGTGATCGGGCGCGTAGTTGCCGGCGAATACAAGAAGCTGAACGTTGGCACGGTGATGATTGCCGCAGTGCTTGCCGTGTTTTATCTCGGCGGATGGGCAATCTGACCTGACGGGCTAAAAAGCATTTAGCGCAGTCAGCACGTTCAGTATCGGCACCGCGGTTGCCGGCGATTTTCCCGGCAACCTTTTTAACGCCACCAAAGGCATGCTAACCGACGTTCGAGAGCGATGAAACGGCTCGATCGGCACGTCGATTGGCCAAGCCGCAACCGATTTACTTCCGGCGATACGCTTCAGCCAGCACTGCGCAATTTTGCAGATGCAGGTTCAGTGCGTGGGCAGCTTCGCGGCGAACGACAGCCTTCGCCTTGCGGAACCAGGAACCGAACGAAACGACAAGCGAACTTTGAGCGGTGGTTTTCATGAGAGCACCTCAGTGCGAATCAGGGATTACCCGTTAGGGAATACCCTTATTATACGCATTCGATGCTGCAATGCAAAAGATTTTGAGATCGGCGATAGCTATGAAGCGTCTGCACAACAACAGCGCTTGGCTCCTGCCCGGATTGGTCGGCCCTTGTTTTCAAAAGCGGTTCCGGGCCGAAGACGCGCCGCCTCTCGCACCGAAGTACTCAAGGCACGACGGAAAGAAACAGGAAGGTAGCGAAAATAACCAGGTGAACCACGCCTTGAAGCACCGTCGAGCGTCCGGTGCCGAGCGTCAGGACGCTCACTATCAAGGTCAGTGCGAGTAGTACGATTTCCTTCGAACCGAGGCCGAGCGCGATCGGCTGGCTGATCGCAAGCGACACGACCGCCACGGCCGGAATGGTCAGCCCGATACTCGCCAGCGCCGACCCAAGCGCCAGATTCAAGCTCGTCTGCAACCGGTTCAGTCGCGCCGCGCGCAATGCGGCGACGCCTTCCGGCAGCAGCACGAGCGCAGCGATCACCACACCAACCACGGCTTCGGGCGCTCCGGCGCTGGCAACGCCCGCCTCGACCGCCGGCGAGAGCAATTTCGCCAGCCCAACCACTGATATCAGCGAAAGTAGCAGCAAACCGCCGGAGGTCCACGCGTAGCCATTGGTCGGCAGCGGAGCATGAACGTCGTCGGATTCGGCTCGATTCGGATCGAGCGCCGGCACTGGCGGCAGGAAATAGTCGCGATGCCGTACCGTCTGCACGAATACGAACACGACGTAAAGCACGAGCGACGTCACGCCCACAAACACCAGTTGCGACGTCGACAACCCCGGCCCCATCACCGTGCTGGTGAAGTTGGGCAAAACCATTGTCAGAACCGACAGCGCACACAGGATAGCGAGGGTCGCGCTTGCGCCCTGCAACTGGAAATTCTGCTCGTGATGGCGCATCCCGCCCACGAGCAGGCAGAGCCCGACAATACCGTTGCACACGATCATGATCGCGGCGAACACCGTGTCGCGCGGCAACGCCGCTTTTTCCGGGCCGCCCGACACCATGACGGACACAATCAGCGCTACTTCGATCACTGTCACCGCGATCGCGAGCACCAGCGTGCCGAACGGTTCGCCAACACGGTGCGCCACCACTTCTGCATGATGGACCGCGGCGAATACGGCCGCCGCGAGTGCGATAGCGGCGAGTACGAACAGGAAGCCGTTCGGCATGGCGAACGTCAGTCCCAGGATCACAAGTGCGGCAAATGGCGCAATGCACGTCCAGTCCAGCTTGAATTTCATCGATGCTCCAGGGCGGTGCTGCGTGTGGACGGAAATTCAGGAAAGCTGGCCGGCTCCACGGTCTAGTCCGGCCATTTGCTTGAAAGTGCCGTCAGATTACAGGTTCTTGGCCGGAACGGTCGGTTTCAGGGCTTGCAACAACTGCCCGAAGATGCATGGCCGGCTGCGCACAGCGTTCCTGCCTGCGAAACGTTGGGGAACCGTAAACCGTTATGCGTCAATGAGTTGGAGACCGCTCCCGCACGTTGTCCACATGGCTATCCACAAAAAATGTGGATAAGTCGCGCGTCTGATTTTAGTCGGTAGCGTATGTCCGTTGAGTATCTGTGGGCAGGTCCGCGGGGTTCTGTCTGCAGCACACGATGACCACCGACGGCAGGCTCTGCAAAAAGAAAGGGCGCCCCCGGTTTCGCGGACGCGCCCTTGAGTGCCTCGGTCAAACGAAACTCAGGAAACGAATTCCGTGTTCAGCGTGATCTTCGCGTTTCCAGCGAACAGCTTGGACACCGGGCAGCCCTCTTTCGCCGCGTTCGCGAGCTTCTCAAACGTCGCTTTGTCTGTGCCGGGCACTTTACCTTTCAAATCCAGATGGCAGGCGGTGATGGAGAACCCGTCGCCGTCCTTCTCCAGCGTCACGGTAGACTTCGTCTCGAGGCTTTCCGCCGTGAGGCCCGCCTGCGTGAGTTGCAGGGACAGCGCCATCGTGAAACAACCCGAATGCGCGGCGCCGATCAGTTCTTCGGGATTCGTACCGGGGCCGCCTTCGAAGCGCGATGCAAAACCGTAGGGCGCGTCCTTCAACACGCCGGTTTGCGTCGAAATGTAACCTTTACCGTCCTTGATGCCGCCACTCCATTTGGCCGATGCTGTCTTTTGCACAAGTGTTCTCCAGAAAGTCAGGGGGGATATGCCGCGCATAACGCCGCAGCATGGAATCGACCGTCAAGCCGGTTGCACAAGGGTCGGCTTTTGACGGGCCATCGGTAGAGCAAAGCACACAGGATGCCCGAAAGCACAGCGGGCAGTTGCCGAGGCCCATTTTCCCGAGCCTGCACTCGCGCCTGCCCTATTAAGGAGGATAGATGGGTCCACAAGTAGTTGAAGTCATCGAAGATCGTGATTTACCCGAGCGTGTCGATGTTGTCGTTATCGGCGGCGGCATTATTGGTGTGAGCACGGCCCTTTTTCTCGCCGGGAAGGGCATTTCGGTAGCCGTCTGCGAGAAAGGCCATATTGCCGGCGAGCAATCCAGCCGCAACTGGGGCTGGTGCCGCGCGACGCACCGCGATTTGCGCGAGCTGGAACTCAGTCTCGAAAGCCTCAAGCTGTGGCGCGAGCTGGACCGGACGCTCGACATTGACACGGGTTTCCGGCAATGCGGCATCCTCTACGCCGCCGACGACCTCAAGGGCCTCGCCGATCACGAAAACTGGCTGGCACGCGCTGTCGGGCTGGTGGGCCGCGAGGGTATCGACTCACGCATCACATCGAGCGACGAGACGGCCGCGCTGATGCCGGGCGCCGCATGCAAGTTTCCCGGCGGCATCTACACGCCTTCCGACGGCCGGGCGGAACCGCAGCGCGCGGCACCCGCCATTGCCCACGCGCTGCGCGCCAAGGGCGTAAAGGTTTTAACGCCGTGCGCGGTGCGCGGCATCGAAACGAGCGCGGGTGCGATCAGTGGCGTCGTGACCGAATACGGCCCGATCCGCTGCTCGAGCGTGGTGGTAGCGGGCGGTGCGTGGACACGCTTGTTCGCCGGCAGCGTTGGCGTTGAACTGCCGCAGCTGAGTGTGAGGTCGTCGGTACTGCGCACGGAACCGGTCGACGGCGGCCCCGAAGTCAGTGCTTGCAACCAGACGGTCGGATACCGCAAACGGCTGGATGGCGGCTACACGATCGCGAATGCGTTCCGCAGCCTGGCCGAGATTACCCCCGACAGCTTCCGGCTATTCAGCCAATACCTCCCGGCGCTGAAAAGCCAGTTCAGGTCGATGGACTTCGCGTTCGGCGAGCGATTCTTCGAGGCGTTGCGCCAGCCTCGGACATGGCGACTCGACCAGCCGACCGTCTTCGAAACCGTGCGCACGCTCGATCCGGCACCCACCCAAAAATTCAACGATGTCGCCATCAACGCGTTCCGTGCCCTCTTTCCGGCGCTTGGAAACGTGAAAGTGGCGCAGGCGTGGGCGGGTTATATCGACGTCACGCCGGACGCGGTGCCGGTGATATCGGCCGCAGAACAGGTTCCGGGCATGTTTATCGCCACCGGTTTTTCGGGTCACGGCTTCGGGATCGGGCCGGGTGCCGGGAAGCTGATGGCCGATCTGGTCGCGAACGACAAACCGTTGGTGGACCCGCGAGCATTCCGGCTGAGCCGCTTCAGCGACGGCACGAAGATCGAACTGGACGGTGGGTTTTAAGCGCGAAAAGCAGAGGAATACAGAATTTTACAGAGGGTGTTTGTGGCTTTTATAGCTTCGAAAGCCCTTGCAGCATGGACGCGGGGCAGATACTAACAAACGTGACGCCTCCAGCCAGCTCCGAGCGGTCGCTCAGAGCTGCTTTTCCAACTTACTTGCCCGAGATTACCCGGCGTGCTTCGATCTCAGCGAGTTCAAGCGCAGCCTGCTCGGTTTTGACCGGACGACCACATCCACGTCCAATTGTCTGCCCAATGGGCCCGTTTACGTGTTCCGTGACAACGCGGATATAGCCCTTGAACATTGCACCCGGTGCCGGCATTACGAGTGCCTCAACGGTCTTATTGCCCTTCGTTTCTTTGAATGCCATTGCGGCCCCCTGTTTAATAGTGGGCGGATCCTATCACGAACGGGTGTCGTCTCCCTTTCGGCGACAACTATCCGAAAGCATCCAGGAACCCAGCTTGTGGACCGGCAGCCAGCAGAAATGACATCGCCTGACCGCGAAAGCCCGCGTAAAGAGCGGACGGGGCTAAAGTCCAATGTCGGGTAGAATTTTGGACTAATTTGGACCAATTCTGGACCGCCCTGATATGACAAGCTCCAAGCTGTACCTCGACGTCTGGTCGGATTTCGTCTGCCCTTTCTGCTATCTGGAAGTGCCAGTTATCGACCAGTTCAAGCAGACCTATGGCGACGCGGTTGAAGTCCGCTGGCACGCGTTCGAACTGCGCCCCGAACCCACGCCCCCGCTCGATCCGAATAGCGACTTCCTGCATGAAACCTGGGAAAACTCCGTCTACCCGATAGCCAACGAACGCGGTTTGTTGCTGCGCCTCCCGCCGGTTCAACCGAATAGCCGCAAGGCGTTCGAGACCGCATTTTTCGCGCGCGAATCGGGCCGTTTCGACGCTGTGCATCGTGCAATCTTCAAGGCGTATTTCGAGGATGGCATCGATATCGGCGATACCGATGCGCTGCTGGATATTGCCGCTACCTGCAGCATCGATCCGGAATCGCTGGAAGAAGCATTGCTCGGCGATGAACTCACCGACGCGGTGATCGAAGACGAAGAGTTTGCGAAGAAGCTCGGCGTGACAGGCGTGCCGTTCGTCGTGCTGTCGCGTGACGGCGTGGGCGATCAGGAACCGCCGCCGCCCATCGCGTTGCGCGGCGCGGCGCCCATCGAACATTTTGAAGCAGCGCTCGGACGCCTGTTCCCGGAAGGGTTTTCGGCCGCTTGAACGCGCTCGTCGGGATGCTTTAACGACTCGAATCAAGACACGGCGCCCGTCGCTACATCGTGCGCTGCGGACGCCACCGTTCCCGTCAACACGCCCTCTATTGCTTCCAGCACCGTCGCGACATCGGGCGGAGCACGCTGGTCGCCGACAGACACCGAATGCGTCGACGAGCCAATGCCGAAATGCCCGCGCGACGTTGCCGTGAAAATCATCACCGTGGGCCGGCCCAGCGCATACGCCAGGTGGACCAGCCCCGTATCCATGCCCACGACCAGCGCCGACGCCTCGATGCAATGCGCGCATTCGGTCACCGTCAGCTTCGGCAAAACGATCGCACCCGGCACGAGCGCCGCAATCTGCTCGCCCTCCCGGCGCTCGCCTTCGGTACCCCACGGCAACGCGATCCGATAACCCCGCGCCGTCAGAGAACGCCCCGTCTCGGCCCATCGGTCGATCGGCCATTTCTTTTCATCGGCTGAGGTAGCGTGGAACAGCATGGCGATGGGCGCGCCCTGAGGAAGCTGCAACGGCGTAGCCAGCGGCGGCAGACGAAGATTGAAGTCAGGGGTTTCGTCGAGCGTGTAACCCAGCGCGTCGGCCACGCTCACGCGCATGCCGCGCCACGCGTCCGTTTTCGGCCGCGGCCCGAAGCGTTTGTTGTACGCAAACGCCGCGCCGAGTTCGCCCAGATCCTTGTTCTTGTAGCCATAACGCCGGCGCCCGCGAGCCAGGAACGCAATGATCGCGCTCTTGTACACGCCGTGGATATCGAGAATAACGTCGTACTTCTCGGCCCGCAGTTCTCCGATAGACGCGGCAATGTCTTTCAAATCCGCCCAGCTGCGCGCTTTTTTAAACTTGCGCAGCGGCGCGCTCAACACTCGGTCCACGGCCGGATTCCAGCGAATGATGTCGGCGAAGGCCGCGTCTGCCGCCCAGTCGATCTTGGCGGACGGAAATGCACGGCGAAGATCGGAGACCACAGGCTGCGTCTCTACGATATCGCCCAATGATGTCACCTTGACAATCAGGATTCGCTTCATGGGGATGCTATGGGACCTTTATTTCGCCAGCGCCACGGATTCAGATGGAACACCTGAATCCGTGGCGCTGGTCGGCTGGCTCGCTTGACCCGTGCCGCGTTCGGCAGATCGAAAGCCGTTCGGGTCAAGATCGATTTGAAAGCCGGAATTCTGTAAATTGGCGTAAAGCCGCGCTGTCAGTATTTGTAAGTTCTGCGCTGCGCGTTCTGCCCGAATTATCCGTCGAAATAGCGGTTTTCACTACTGTTTCACGGTCTTTCATGAACAAAGCGCCGAACGTGCGAGCGCCTTCGCATTGAAAATTGCGTCATGCGGCTGCTGGCAAAACACAGCGCTCAGAGCGTTCTGGCGCCGAATGTGTCGCACTGCCCCAGATCGCCCGTCGCCAGTCCGCGATTCAACCAGCGCTGCCGCTGCGCGCTCGTGCCATGCGTAAACGCTTCCGGAACCACGCGTCCCTGCGTCTCCTTCTGCAACCGGTCGTCGCCTATTGCTCCCGCCGCGTTCAGCCCTTCCTGGAAGTCACCGGGCTCGATCAGCTTCGCGTTGTTCCTCTGCGCCACGTTGGCCCAGACACCCGCGAAACAATCCGCCTGCAACTCGACACGCACCGACAACTGGTTGGCCTGTTCCCGCGACATCCGTTGCCGGGCGGTATCGACTTTATTCATGATGCCGAGCACGTTCTGCACATGGTGGCCGACTTCGTGCGCAATCACGTACGCCTGCGCAAAATCTCCGCCCGCACCAAAGCGGTCGCGCAACTCCCGATAGAACGACAAGTCGATGTACACCGTCCGGTCGTTCGGGCAATAGAACGGCCCCATGGCTGACTGGCCGGTTCCGCACGCGGTCGCAGTGCCGCCGGTGAAGAGGACGAGCTTGGGCGCCGGGTAATCCTGGTTGTAGCGGGTCCGGAAAATCTGCTGCCACGTGCGCTCGGTGTTGCCGAGCACCCGGCGCACGAACACGGCGTCTTGATCGCTCGCGCTTGCCTGCGGCTGAGCGCGCGGGTCCATCTGCCGTTGCTGCGTCTGCGGCTGCTGCTGACTGTATGAACCACTCTGCCCGGTTGAACCGCCACTCAGGATCAGCATGGGATCGATACCGAAAAAATAGGCGGCCGCCAACGCCACGACAATCGTGCCGATACCGATCGAGCGCCCTCCGCCAATGCGAAATCCGCCACCCCCGGCCCCACGCCGGTCCTCCACATTGCGGCTCTCTGCTTCGTCATCAAGACGCATGGTTTTTCTCCCGTCGCGGTGTTTGGCTGGCTTTGCTGCAGAGCGGTTATTCCGGCCCGGAAAACGCCTGCGATGCTGTTCCGTCATGGTACCCGGCGTATGCCGGCACACCACCGGAGAATCGCGCTGATAACCTCGCGGCATGCTACGCGCCAAACGCGCCCTTCGTCGCCGCCACGCGGCGGACCGTCTTTGACGCAGTGCGGTTGATTGTCGCGGAATCGGAAGACCGCCGGTTTTGGGCATTAATCCGATCTCTCAAAAAAACAATTTATAAACAGCTAGTTACAGATCACCCATCCTAAAAATTGCGACATTTCCGCACATTCCTGCCCCCTGCCGCGCCGCACCATTCATCTCAAAAACTGGCTTAGAGTCGCTTCCGTCGTACTCAGTCCAACCAACCAGCGCCCGCCCGCGAGCTCGTTTCGAGCGCGCCCGCGATGGCTGCACAACCTGCCATGCATGCCACTCAGCAAGCGCTCGATCTAGCGCGTATCCAGTTCGCTTTTACGGTTTCTTTCCACATCGTTTTCCCGGCGCTGAGCATCGGGCTGGCGAGTTTTATCGCTGTGCTCGAAGGCGCCTGGCTCAAAACCGGTAAGCCGGTCTACAAGGAGTTATGCCTGTTCTGGTCGAAGGTGTTCGCCGTCGCGTTCGGTATGGGTGTGGTGTCCGGTGTCGTGATGAGCTACGAGTTCGGCACCAACTGGGGCGGCTTTTCGAGCTTTGCCGGCCCGATCACCGGCCCGCTGCTCGCCTATGAAGTGATGACCGCGTTTTTCCTGGAAGCGGGATTCCTCGGCATCATGCTGTTCGGCTGGAACAAGGTCGGTCCGAAAGCGCACTTCGGCGCCACGCTGATGGTCGCCATCGGCACGCTGATCTCGACATTCTGGATTCTTGCATCGAATAGCTGGATGCAGACGCCGCAGGGGTTCCGTATCGAAGGCGATCATGTCGTGCCGGTGAGCTGGTTCAAGATCATTTTCAACCCGTCGTTTCCATACCGGCTTTCGCATATGGCGATCGCGGCGTTCATTGTCGCGGCGCTCGTGGTGGCCGCTTGCGCGGCTTATCACTTGCTGAAAGGACGCAAGGACCCGGCCATCAGGAAGATGTTTTCGATGTCGCTCTGGCTGCTGCTGGTGCTCACCCCGCTTCAGGCCATGGTCGGCGACCAGCACGGCCTCAACACGCGCGAATATCAACCGGCCAAGATCGCGGCTATTGAAGGCCTGTGGGATACGGAGAAAGGCGGCACTGCGCTGAACCTCTTCGGCATCCCGGACATGGAAGCCGAAACCACGAAATACGCCGTGTCGATTCCGCACTTGGGCAGCCTGATCCTCACGCATAGCTGGGACGGTGAAATCCGCGGGCTCAAGTCGTTTCCGAAAGAGGATCGGCCGAACTCGACCATTGTGTTCTGGAGCTTCCGGGTCATGGCCGGGCTAGGTGTCCTGATGATCCTGATGAGCGTGGCCGGCTTCGTACTACGGCGAAAAAATAACCTGTTCGAATCGAAGATGTTCCAGCGCTTCGTGCTCGTGATGGGACCGTCGGGTTTCATCTCGCTGCTCGCCGGCTGGGTGACGACGGAAGCGGGTCGTCAGCCGTGGGTGGTGTACGGCGTCATGCGCACGGCGCAGGCCGTGTCGCCGGTGACCGCGCAACAAGTGGGCGTGACGCTGCTGATCTTCGTGATTGTTTATACGCTCGTGTTCGGTACCGGCATCTACTACCTGCTCAAGCTGCTTAGAACCGGCCCGGCATTGCCCGGCACGCACGGCACGATCACGCACGCACCGCGCATGGACGACGACAACCTTACCGCGCGCCGGCCGCTGTCCGCCGCGACGCATTCAATCGAAGGAGCATGAGATGGACTTGTCCCTGACGTGGGCCGCGATCATCGCGCTGGGCGTGCTGATGTATGTCGTGCTCGATGGCTTCGATCTCGGCATCGGCATTCTGTTTCCATTCTTCCCCGAAGCGCGTGATCGCGACGTCATGATGAACACCGTCGCACCGGTCTGGGACGGCAACGAGACCTGGCTCGTGCTGGGCGGCGCGGGCCTGTTCGCGGCGTTCCCCATGATCTATTCAACCGTGCTGTCCGGGCTTTATCTGCCGTTGATGTTCATGCTGGTCTGCCTGATCTTTCGCGGCGTTACGTTCGAGATCAGATCGAAGGCGACTCGTACAAAGCACATGTGGGATCTTGCGTTTATCGGCGGATCGGCGGGTGCGACGTTCTTCCAGGGCGTGACGCTCGGCGCATTTCTCAATGGCATTCCGGTCACGGATGGCCGTTTTTCCGGCGATGCCTTCACCTGGTTCACCCCGTTCAGCATGTTCACCGGACTCGCGCTCGTGGTCACCTATGCGCTGCTGGGCTGCTGCTGGCTGATCGCAAAAACGGAAGGCGATCTGCAACGCCGCTTTTACCGGATCGTGTGGCCGTTGACGCTGCTGCAACTCGGGACCATTGTGGTTGTCAGTATCTGGACACCGCTGCAGGACGCGGGCATTGCAACGCGCTGGTTCGATACCCCCTGGTTCTATCGATTCCTGCCGGTACCGGTGCTCGTGATCGCGTGTGCGTGGCTGATGCGCCGGTCCATCCGTTCACGGCACGAAACACGGCCATTCATGATGGCGCTGGCGTTCGTGCTGCTCGGTTATAGCGGCCTGGTGGCGAGCATTTCGCCCCATGCCATCTTCCCCGGCGTGTCCCTCTGGGAACTCGCGGCTCCGCATTCGAGCCAGATGTTCACGCTCATTGGCGCGGCGGTGATCTTGCCCGTGATCATCGCTTACACGACGCTGGGTTACTGGGTTTTTCGCGGCAAGGTGCGCCATGGCGAACATCACTATCACTAAGAATGGCGGCGACCGCCGCGGGTCTTCGCGGCTCAAGAGTACGTTGTGGTTCGTCGCGCTCTGGTGCGTCGGCGTAGGCGGCGCGATGCTGCTGGCGCTGCCGTTCAAGCTGCTGATTCAGGCGGCTACGCGTTAGAACGTGGCAGGGGCATTCAGCCGCGCGCATCCGCTGCAATCAGCAGCTGATACTGATACTCATACTCATGAAAAAGAGGCCGGTTTCAACTCGCGTTGAAACCGGCCTCTCGTGTCGTGGACGCTACGAATTACATCACGCGCGCCTAGAACCCCAGCGCCACAGCAAGCAGCCCCGCGACAATCCCGAACCCCACCACCGCAACGGCCACGAACGTCAGTACGCGCGGCGGAAAAGAACGGCCGAGCATCGCGACCGACGGCAAGCTGACCGGCGGCAGCGTCATCAGCAACGCGCCTGCGGGACCGACGGACATGCCGAGCGACAGCATTGCCTGGATGATCGGCACTTCGCCCGCTGTCGGGATCACGAACAACGTGCCGGCAATAGCAAGTCCCACAATCCACAGCACGCTATTGTCGATATTCGGACCAATATGCGGAAACAGCCACGCCCGCGCGGCACCAAGCACCAGCACGAGCACAATGTATTCGGGCACAAGCCGGATCGTCATGCGTCCGAGAATGCGAACCCAGCGCGTGAATGCCGTACCCGGATCTTCCGTTGTGACCAGCTTCGCCATCTCGATGCGCGACGCTTCAGCTTCCTTGGGCGTCACCATCCGGTTCACGGCGTAACCCAGACCGAACACCATCAGTACGCCAAGCGCGAGCCGCAGTCCCATCCATTGCCAGCCGAGCACGAAGCCCATGAAAATCAGCGTGGCCGGGTTCAGCACGGTGTTACCGAGCCAGAACGCGATAGCCGCTCCCGGCGCCGCCTGACGCGCCCGCAGGCCGGCCACCACCGGCGCGGCGCAACAGGTACACATCATGCCCGGCAGCGACATCAGGCCGCCGTTCACCACGCTGCCGAAGCCGCTCTTGCCGAGCGCGCGCGCCACCCATTGCGGCGGAATCAGCGCCTGCACCGCCGAGCCGAGCAGAAGCCCCAGCACCATTGCCTGCCAGATCGCCTTGCCATAGGCGATGGCATAGTCGATAGCCGCCTGCCACGACGGCGCGGGCGCGCTCGCGGCGGTGCCCATCAGGATTGATTTGCCGATGGAATGCTGACTGGCCGCCACGAACGCACGGTTGTAGTAAGGAAACCATTTGACGTAAAACAGGCCCACGACCGCGATCAGCAGGAACGTGATCCAGCCGAGCGCGACGCGGGGTTGTCGAAGAGTGGATTGCATGGTCTTGGGTAGTTTGTATTGGATTGGATTGAAACGGCATCAGGCTGAGGTAACAGGCACGGCCTCAAGCCGTGCCAGCAGCGCCCTTGCCTGCTCGACCACATCGGCGTCGTTCGGCCGGAACAGCATGTGCGTGGCGTGCGGCAATTCGCTGAAATTCTGGTGACTGCTGCGCGCGTAGGCCGGATCGTAATGCAGGTCGATCAGTTCGCGGGCAAGCTCCGCCTCCCGACCCGCGTCGATCAACGCATGCCAGCCGCTCACCCGCTCGCGGCTATGCAGCCCGATCAGCCGCGACAGTTGCTGCTTGAATGACTCCGGATCCTGGAAAAGATGAGCGTAATCGTGCAGCAGGAATGTGGCGCGATCCTCGCGGCTTGCCTCGACCTCGACACACGCGCCGCGGTGAAACGTGTCCAGCAGCGCGAGGGGCAAGGAGATCGTGCCGATCCGCCTGCTCTCCGCCTCGACGAACACCGGCCGGGCCGGATCGAAGCCGCGTAGCGCGCAGACCAGCAGCGTGTCGAACCATTTCTGCGATGGTTGCCGCTCACCCGGCAACGCGCCGAGCAGGGAGCCGCGATGTGCCGCCAGTTGTTCCAGATCCAGCGTCTGCGCACCGGCCTCGTGCAATGCGTGCAACAGACGCGTTTTGCCGCTGCCGGTGGGGCCTGTCAGCGCGATATATCGGAACGTGGCGGGCAAATGGTCGAGCGTATCGAGCGTCGCGCGCCGGTAGGTCTTATACCCGCCCGCCAGTTGCCGCGCCTGCCAGCCGATCATGCTGAACACCGTGGTAACGGAGCCGGACCGGGTACCGCCGCGCCAGCAATAAATCAGCGGACGCCAGTTGCGCGGCCGGTCGGCAAAGGTCGTATCGAGGTGCTGCGCGATATTGCGCGCGACCAGCGCAGCGCCCACGCGGGACGCTTCGAACGGCGACACCTGCTTGTACATCGTACCGACCAGCACCCGCTCCTCATTGCTCAGCACGGGGGCGTTGATCGCGCCGGGGATATGGTCGTCCGCGAATTCGAGCGGCGTGCGGACGTCGACGATCTCGTCGAAATCGGCCAGGCGATCGAGGGAAACAAGCAGGTTTTTCAAGGTGCGCCGCGCAAAAGTGGCCGGATGGGAAGATCGGGATTATCGCACGCGGAAAATCGGGTCGCGATGCGCCCGGCGCGCCGTCCAGACCGGCGATCCGGCATGGATACACTGCCTGCTCCATTCAAATTACCATTTCCGCATTTTTGGCTGTTCATCGTTTCGCCGCATACTTCGAGATCGACGCCTGGATCGGCCACCGGCCCCGGTCATCGCCGAAGGATGCGGCTCAACCTGCGCTCGCCGGCCGGATGCCGGATGCCGGATGTGCTACCCGGCCGGCGAGCGCAGGATAAGTGCCTGGAGAAGCCTTGGAACAAGGATCACACGATGACCTATAACGAGACCATCGGTCTGCGGACTTACCGTTTCGACGACCTGAAGACGCTGCTGGCGAAAGCCAGCCCGCTGCGTTCCGGCGACCAGTTGGCAGGCGTGACAGCCGATACCGAAGAAGAACGCGTAGCGGCGAAGATGGCGCTGGCGCAAGTGCCGTTGCGCACCTTCCTCAACGAGGCCGTGATCCCGTACGAGAGTGACGAGGTCACGCGCCTGATCATCGACGATCATTCGCCCCAGGCTTTCGCCGAGATTTCGCATCTCACCGTGGGCGATTTCCGCAACTGGCTGCTGGCGGACACCACCGACTCGGCCGCGCTGATCCGCGTGAGCGCGGGGCTGACACCGGAGATGGTCGCGGCCGTATCGAAGCTCATGCGCAACCAGGACCTGATCCTCGCCGCGAAAAAACGGCCGGTCATCACGCGCTTTCGCAATACGATCGGCTTGCCCGGACATCTGTCGGTGCGCTTGCAGCCGAACCATCCGACCGACGACGTCAAGGGCATTGCCGCATCGATGCTCGACGGCCTCATGTACGGCTGCGGCGACGCCGTGATCGGTATCAATCCGGCGTCGGATTCGTTGAGCGCGATCACGACGCTGCTCGTAATGATCGACGACTTCCGGCAACGCTACGAGGTCCCCACGCAATCATGCGTGCTCACGCATGTGACCAACACGATTGCCGCGATCGAGAAAGGTGCGCCGGTCGATCTCGTGTTCCAGTCGATCGCAGGCACCGAGAAAGCGAACAGCAGTTTTGGCGTCTCGCTGGCGCTGCTTCAGGAAGCGCATGAAGCCGGGTTGTCGCTCAAACGCGGCACCGTTGGCAACGACCTGATGTATTTCGAAACCGGTCAGGGCAGCGCGTTGTCCGCCAATGCCCATCATGGCGTCGATCAGCAAACCTGCGAAGTGCGCGCTTACGCGGTCGCCCGCAAGTTCAGCCCGCTGCTGGTCAACACGGTGGTCGGGTTCATCGGCCCCGAGTATTTGTATGACGGCCGGCAGATCATTCGCGCGGGACTGGAAGATCACTTTTGCGGCAAGTTGCTCGGTGTCCCCATGGGTTGCGACATCTGCTACACGAATCACGCTGAAGCCGATCAGGACGACATGGACAACCTGCTCACGCTGCTCGGTGTCGCCAATGTCAATTTCATCATGGGCATTCCCGGCGCGGATGACATCATGCTGAACTATCAAAGCACCTCGTTTCACGACGCGCTGTATGTTCGCAATGTGCTCGGCTTGCGGCGCGCGCCGGAGTTCGAGGCCTGGCTTGAATCGATGCGAATCGCCGATTCGCGCGGCAGATTGCTGAACCAGTCCGCACCGCAACCGCTGCTTGAATGGATAAGCGCCTGATGGCCGATTTCGACGATCCCCCTTCTTCCGTCAGCACCAATCCGTGGGACGCGTTGCGCCGCTTCACCAATGCGCGCATTGCGTTGGGCCGGGCGGGCAGCAGCCTGCCGACGGCGCCGCTGCTTGCGTTTAATCTTTCGCATGCGCAAGCCCGCGACGCCGTGCATCAACCGCTCGATGTAGACGCCCTGCATGCATCGTTGCGTGCAGCGGGTTTTGATACGCTCGACGTTGAAAGCGCTGCCCCCGATCGCGATCATTATCTGCGGCGCCCGGATCTGGGCAGAAAACTGAACGATGAAAGCGCCGCACGGCTGCGCGATTACGCGGCCGCGGCGCCCGCTGCGTTCGATATCGTATTCGTCGTCGCCGATGGTTTGTCGGCCTATGCCGTCGCGGGTCATGCCGTACCGCTGCTTGAGCGGATGCGCTCGAAGCTGGAAGGCGTCAGCATCGGTCCGATTGTCGTCGCCAGGCAGGCGCGGGTTGCACTCGGCGATGGTATCGGTGAGCTTTTGCGGGCGCGGATCGTAGTGATGCTGATTGGTGAACGGCCGGGTTTGAGTTCGCCCGATAGTCTCGGTATCTACCTGACCTATGAGCCGCGCATCGGCAAAAGCGATGCGGAGCGCAACTGTATTTCAAACGTCCGGCCTGAAGGACTTGGTTACGACGCGGCAGCGTTCAAGCTGCATTACCTGTTGACCGAAGCGAGGCGTCTGAAGCTGACAGGCGTCAAGCTCAAGGACGACAGCGATGCGTTGCTGCCGGCGGCGGGAGAATCGGGCTCGGCGTTGCCGCGTTAAGGCAAAGCGCGAAGGCGGAAGTCATCGCACGCAGCGCTTGCAACGGCGTCATTGTGCGATACCGTTGCTTCGCTCTGCCGGTCTCGTGATAGACCTTGTCCCGCTCACGTTTCCTATTGATACGACATGGTGAAGGTCGCCTTCGCGTTCACCGATCCGCTGCCAATCTTGCCTGTACGGATGTACCGGGCGGTTAGCGGAACTGTCACCGTGCCGCCCGTGGTTTGCGCGGGTGTCAACACGAACTGACCCGCGTTTCCCGGTACCGACGAATCAACGCCAAACTTGACGGGCGTCGCGTTATAAAGGATTTGGTAACCGAGACCTTGCGCAGTCGAGTCCGAACTGAGCGACAGCGTTGTCGTGTTGTTCAAAGGCGTGCTCACGTCGGTTAGCGTGGTGTACACCTTGACACCTGCGTCGCAGTTCAGGCCTATGTTCAGGCTCGTTTCACCATCGGTTGATCCGACGTTCGGCAATCGGGAGGTGTAGGTCTTCGGCATGGTCACGGCAATGGAAGGTGTCGTGACCGTGCATGCGGCGATGGAAAACGTACCACTTGCGGCACCTGAGAACAGGTTAAACGTACCACCAACGTCCGGCAAATATTCGTTAATGATGACTGGCGCGATCGTCGTCAAATTGCCGGTTGTAGCTGTGCCGAGCTTCAAAAAATAAGCCGTCAGTTTTAGACTGAATATTTGCGGAATGCCTGTACTGGAAGCCGCGAGTGGGCAGTTGATGGTTCGTTTACCTTGTTTGACCTGCGACGGCCAGCCTTCCGAGTACGGGCTACAAGAGGTGCCTGTTGCATTTTCAATAATGTACCTAACGGCAACGTCTGGGAGATTCGTTTGGAAGTAGTACTGGTTTCCAGCTACGTTTACGCCATTGGGCGCGTATATATATAACTGTATCGTGTGACTTGAGCTGTCTGGAATGCATCCAATTTGCACCGTTGTGGAGTAAGGCGGACTTTGCGTGCCGATGGGAGCGTCACGCGGAAAAAGGTTGTCGGTGACGGCAGGAGCATAGTTGAGGCCTCCCGTTATAGAACACACGGTGGTCGCTGCAACCGACACTGACACGCCAACCGTTATCTGAAGCAGGCAAAACAGGATTATCACAAGTCGTTTCAACATGAAATTCGTCGTCTCATAGTTTGGCACCTGACACCGCGTGAACGTGACCTTGCGGTTATGTGATGTTTGCCTACCGCCTGACGTGTCGAGAACGCGGCCCCTTCAATGGCCTTATCGCTCGGCGGTCGCGGGAACGACTGTTGCAACCGCCCCCCTCCCACTCGCCACCATTTCACTTCCCAACACGCAATGCGACTGCAGCGACAAATACCCGGGGTTATACGCCTTCGCATCTTTCTTCGGCAGCGTATAAGCAATCCGGCATTGTTCGACCGGGCCATTTCCCCACTTCACCGTCAGCGCTCCCTGATCCTCAAGACCCCGTGCAAATATTCTGCTGTCCTGACCGACCACACCCACGCTCTTGCCTTGTTCGTCTTCCACACTCGCTCCAAATGGTAACGTCCCACCACCCAGTTTCGGCGCCTGAATCAATGCAGCCCGACCACTCACCGTCTCGTACTTCATCATCACTATAGAGCCTGCACGCGGCGCCACTTGCGCTGACGTCGATTTAAATTCGACATCGGTGGACGTGCCCTTCGGATCAATATCCACTTCGTTCATGGTGTAAGGCGACAAGTACGGAACCACCGCATAACCGCGTGAATCCACCTTCGTTCCCGGCGAACTCGTCACCATCGCACCGGCTGCAGCAGGCGCCTCTACAATCCCGATCGTGTCGCCCACCGTCTGCGATAAAGTCACCCCGCCCGGATGCGCCACCACCGAACCCTGCACGCCGGCCGACACCTGACGCGTGCCGCCACCCGCGCTCGCCGATGCATTCAACGTCGCATAAGGCGCCCGATACGTCGCGCTCAAACCCGCGTTGCCGTTGTTGGCCGAACTGCCGCCCGCGTTATACGTACCATATCCGTTGTACGAGAACTGGTTCGTTTCACCCAGCGAACCACTCACGTTCGCCTGCATGTTCGTCGCGCCGTCGGAGGTATGCGAGGCGGTCGTGGTCAGCATCGGCGCATGCGCCTTGTGGCCCAGCGGAATAGTGGTGCTCAGCATGAATTCGTTCGACATCTGGCCGTCCATCGACCGCGTGCGTCCAGCCGTCAGGCTGTACGTTCCGTACTTGAACGCGTTGGTGTAGCCGGCCTGGAACAGCGTGTCGTTACCACCGTGGTTCCAGTAGTTCTGCGACGAACCCGTCACGAACATCGTGCCGTGGTCGCCCAGCTTTTGATTGATCGACACCTGCATGCGGTTACGCTGCCGATAAACCGAGTTGATATCGCCACCGTGATCTGCAATATCCCGCACCGACGCGGCATCGTTCAGGTTCATGTAACCCGCCGTCGAGAAGCGGTACGCCGCGACCGACACGTTCGTATCTGTTGCCGCGATGAACTTGCTGTAACCCACGCGCAAGCTCGTGCCGTGCATCGACTGCGCGTTCGGGATGCTGGTGAAGGCGCCCGTCACGTCCATCGAGAATGCGCCGATACCCGTGTTCAACGCACCGCCCACGTTCACTGCACCGTACCCGCTCGACGCGACCGCGCCGCCGTAAACGGTGACCGTGTTGGTCAGGCCGCGCTGAATCGTGAACTGGGCGAAGACGGGTTTCGTATCGAGCGAATCGTTGCGCAACTGGCCGGCGGTCGCGCTGAAACGCGTGACGCCGGGGCGCAGCAATTGCGCCACCGACGCAAACGGCACCGTGAATTCCTTGCTGCGGCCATCGGCTTCCGTCACGGTCACCACCAGATCGCCGCCGTAGCCGGTCGAGTAGAGATCGTTGATTTCAAACGGGCCCGGCGCGACGTTCGTTTCCTCCAGCACCTGGCCGTTCTGACGGATCGTCACGCGGGCGTTCGTTTCCGCGGTACCACGTACGACCGGCGCGTAACCGCGCATCGATTCAGGCAGCATGCGGTCGTCGGTGGCCAGTTGCACGCCGCGAAACGATACGCTGTCGAAGATCTCGCCGGTCGTGCTCGTATCGCCCACGGTCAGTTGTGACCCGAGCTTCGTCACGTCGCGCTGCGCGTAGGTCGCGATGTTGTCGAATTGCGTCTTTTGACCGGTTCCGGTCGATATCGACGATTGGTGGCGGATATGCCACGCGCCAATGTTCAGGCCGGCGCTCAGGCCGAGGTAGCTCTGGCTCGAACCGACGCCCGAGCTCGCCGTGTGATACGTGTTCGCGTTGTAGCTGATGAAACCACCGTTGACGCCCTGGTCCCACTGTTCGGGCGGCACATAACCGCGTGCCGAGTTCTTCATGAACGCTTGCGGCACGCTCAGTTCGAGCGTCTGCTGCGTGAAGTCGAAATCGACCGTCGCGCCCGGTACGATGGCGCCAATTTCAGCGCAGGTGTCGGCGTGGGCAGTAGTTGTTGCCGCAGTCGTTGCCGCGCCACGTCCCGCGGCCGCATCGGCCTTCGCCAGATCCACGCCCGCGCGCTGCAACAGCGCGCGGTTGAAACAAGGCGTTGAGCCCAGCTTGCCGTCGGTTGAAACAAAGCGAATGTCTTCACGCGCCAGACGCGCGCCATTCACGATCAGGTCGACCGAATACGTTCCCGGGGTCACCGCGTTGCCGCGCGTGAAACGGCTGGTGTCGATGGCCGTACCCGCGTCCCCGCGCAGATACATGTTGTCGAAACTGACTTCATCGACGGCGCCGGTCTGGGTTTGCGGCGTTGTCGCGGCCTCCGCCACGGCTTGAGAAATCGCACCGCACGCCATCATCGAGAAAGCGATCGCGGCAAGCGGCTTCAGGCGCAGCCGGAATGCGACCGGGTACTGAGCATTGAATGCGGTTTGAGCAGCGAGTTTCATGATTCAGC
Source organism: Caballeronia sp. LjRoot31 (assembly GCF_964253885.1). Taxonomy (NCBI): domain Bacteria; kingdom Pseudomonadati; phylum Pseudomonadota; class Betaproteobacteria; order Burkholderiales; family Burkholderiaceae; genus Caballeronia; species Caballeronia sp. LjRoot31. Next base: position 1,009,571 of record NZ_CAXURX020000002.1, on the reverse strand, counting down.
CTGCGATGGTTAGGTCAATTCAGACGCGACTTGACCCACCGGGCTGTTCGGGACAGTCCGTTCGGTAAAACGCGTGTTGAGTGTTGGGGGAAGGCGTCGGCTCGATATGGCCCGCGACACCTTCAATTCGCCCCGGCGCGGGGCGAAGCCTTACGGCGAGTCTTGCGGGGCCTTACGGGGTCATAGGTGCTTCGAACGGCAGGGCGCCGCCGAAATCGCTGATACCCTGGTACTTGACGTGCGCGTTGGCAGGAACCGTCTTCAGGTTCTTGATCGGAAACTGCGCGGTGCCGCGCGGCTCGACCATCCCGCCAATGTCGTTCGTATAGGTCTGGCCTGCACCCATCGCCAACTCACGATTTTCAAGGGGATACACCACCCGCGTGCCGCTCACGGTCACGCTCGCGCCCGCACTGCCGGCCAAGAGGGCCACGACCAGACCCAAACCACATGCAATTCGACTAATGGACTTCATGATTGATATTTCTCCGTGAAAAACGTATCTCGAAATTTCGGTAAAAAAACAGGCATCTGCACCCCGCAGATGCCTGCTGATACGGCTTACTGGTAGTCGACCGTGTACTGGACCGAGGTGTTGACCGGGCCAGCTGTGGCCTTGCCGGTGGCGTAGTACTGAGCGAAGTACTGCAGGTTCGCGGCACCCGACACGATTGCGACACCGTTGCCTGCCAGGTCATTGTTTGCGCCTGTGACCACGTTGATAGGCAGACGCGATGCGTTGAGCAAACGAACCTGAACGTTCTGCGCACCGGCCGGTGCCTGGTTCATCAGATAACCGGTGGTCTGGTCGATCGTCGGACCGTTCTCGAAACGGGCAACCGCCTTCGTTTCGGTCGAGCAGCCGCTCAGCGCAAAGGTCAGGTCGGTCGCGCCTGTCGTGCCGGCCGTTGCGCCTGGGGCGCTCAGCGCGCTGCCCGTCACCGTCGGCAACGTGACGTTCTTGTCAGCGGCGCCAGTGGTTTTTGCATCGATCGAGCAAGTCGTATCGGTCACGGCACCCGTGAAAGTGATCGTGCCGTCAGCAGCGCTTGCGCCGGTTGAAGCGAGCGCCAGGGTGGCCAAGGTTGCAGCAGCAGCGAGGGTGGAGATGAAGGATTTCATGAACGTTTCCAATAGAGAAATGAATGTGGGTTTGTAGACACTTACAGCGCTTAGGACTACTTCGTCCCACGATGCTGAGCGCGCAGTGCGAGCCACCTGTTTTTTCATCGTCTGGATTCGTGTGGGAGGCGATGAACCGGTTCGTCTGCGAGTGAATGAATATTAAGACGGGGCTCCTCAGATGACCCTCGGAGCTCTCTTAAAGAATTAGGACAAAACTGAGAATTCCTAAAAATGAAACGGGGGGTGACCTGGCGCGGGTCTTTGAATGCAAAAAAGGCGTCCGTGGTGCGGACGCCTTTTTTGCTTTCGTACAGGTTCAGATGAGTGAGGGTTTTCGGGAGCCGAGGCTTGTGCGGGAATTGTTGTGGTTATGAGGACCCGCCCGATCCAGCAATGATGTGCCGCGTAGCAAGCGGATGCTACGCAGCGTAGTTCGTTAGTCGCGCGTTCTTACTTAACGAAGGACGAGGTCGGCCGCCGTTCATCGAACCACGCGCCCTTCCCCTTCGCTCTTCGCGACCGGCACAACCGGTCTTAAACCGATCACGTCAAGGACACGCTGGCGATGTGGAATCGCCAGCAACAGACCCAGCGCGACAGCGTCGGCGGCGAAACCCAGCGGGACATCAATCAGTCCGCCAGTGAGCGTGAACAATACCGAATCCACACACAACGAGATCACCGCGCCCGCTACGAAGCACATCAGTCCATCGCGGCCGACCGCGCCGACCCACGACAAGCGCCGCGCAATCTGCTTCACTATTCCGTAGCGTGCCAGGTCGCCCGCAAGCCACGCGATGCCCAAGAAATTGACAATTCTCGCGCCGGCCAGATTGCGCTTGAAATCGCCATCGAAGGAAACGGGGAGCACGAGCAGTTTGTAATACGCCATGCCCGCGACAATCGCGAGCGCAGCAACGCTCACCACCCAGCCGAACCGGTGCGAACTCACCCGCTGATAGACCGGCTGGCAGCACGCGAGCACACCGAGAACAAACATCAACTGCCATGCGGCGGGATTAAAGTCCCACAGCGAGTCATCCGCCGACGGCAAATACTCGGCAACGGGCGCCGCCGCTGTCCACAACGCGATACTGGCGCCCAATAATAGCCACGGCTTGCTGCGAGCCAGCGGCAACACCAGCGGCACGGCCAGCGCGAAGAACGCATACATGGGCAGCACGGAAGACAGATACGGCTGACGGCGCAAAAGCAGCACGTCGGCAAGCACGGTAAACGGCGCGGCGAGGAAGCTGTCCAGGTCGGCGGTAGCCAGATTCGGCGCACTGCCGAAAAATGGCCGCAGCACGAAACTTGTCGCCAGCATCAGGGCCGCAGTGATGAGAAACGCACGATAGATTTCGAATGCGCGCCGGAAAAATCGTGCCCGCGCGGCCGATTCGGAGCGGCGGCCCGACATTGACACATAGGCGGTCGCGGTGGCAAATCCACCAAGGAACACGAAGACTTCGGCGGCGTCGTTGAGCGCGAACGCGTGAAGCGTCACGCGGGATATCATGCTGCCGCCAATATGATCGACCAGAATCACCAGCAGTACGAGACCGCGAAAAAAGTCCAATTCAACCAGGCGTTGGGATTTTCCCTGCATGTGAAACCTGAAAAATGCTGCCGGACGCGGGCAGTGAAGATTGAAGGCGTGGGTTCCGGTACGGTTCCGGCTAAAGTAAGTGCACAGTTACCATATGGCGCGCAGCACTAGAGTTTACCCGCATTTTCGCGTCGCACCATTTTGATGGATTTGTCGATATCAACCCTGCATCCGTCGAACTTTTTGGCTCTGCAGCGCTCTCAATTATTTCATTAAGCTTACATTTTTGCTTGACGCGTCACGTATCATCGCGAACGGCTGCCGCGTAGGCGCCGTAATCGGTTCTTCCTACTTCCCCAAGACCCTTGGATCTCATGGACTATTTAGTTGCATTGGCAAGCGACCCAGGCGCGTGGGCCGCACTGGCGACGCTGCTTGTCATGGAAGTCGTGCTCGGCATCGACAACCTGATCTTCATCTCCATTCTTACGAACAAACTGCCTGAAGCGCATCGTGCGCGTGCGCAGCGGCTCGGCATTGGGCTGGCGCTGATCATGCGGCTTGGCCTGCTCGGCACGGTCGCGCTGATCGTGCGCCTGACCGCCCCGATCTTCACCGCGTTCGGACATGACTTCTCGTGGCGCGACCTGATCCTCATTGCCGGCGGTGCGTTCCTCGTATGGAAGGCGACCACTGAGATCCATCATCACGTCGCGGGTGAAGGTGGCAATGACGGCGGTGCCGTGAAGACCTCCACGCTCACGCCGTGGTCGGCGATCGGCCAGATATTGGTGCTGGATCTCGTGTTTTCCATCGACAGCATCGTGACCGCGGTCGGCATGACGGAGCACATTCCCATCATGTTCGTGGCGGTGGTCGGGGCCGTTTCAGTGATGATGTTCGCAGCGGGACCGCTGTCGCGTTTCATCGAAAGGAACCCGACTGTCGTGATGCTCGCGCTCGGTTTTTTGCTCGTGATCGGGATGACGCTGGTCGCCGAAGGGTTCGGATCGCACGTTCCCAAGGGCTATATTTATGCAGCGATGGCGTTCTCGGCGTTGGTCGAGGCGCTGAACATGCTGTCGCGACGGGCGAAGAAGAAACGCGCTTTGGAATGATGACGCGATAAGTCGACCCCGCCGCGCGGCTCAAAACCGTGCGGCGGGGTCTTCGGTTCCTTATCAGAACGGCAAGTCGGGCTGACGTGGCGGTTTATCGGCGCCCGTCACTTTTTGCGCCTTCAGCCAACGTTCGATTGCCTGCACGACATGATCCCGTTCGTCATCGTCCAGTCGTTTCCCCGCTTCTATGCCATGCCACTTGGCGAGGCAACTCCGGCAGCAAGTCGCGGTGGCGTGCTGCGCGATAAACACCGGGTGGCCACGAAACGGCGTCTGCTTGCCGTCGTTGGGCGGTTGTTCAGGTGCAAGCCGCCGCGTGATCAATTCACGCGCGTGGCCGATCACTTCCGTCATGCCGTGCTCGCGCAAATACGCTTGCTCACGCGCACCAAGCCGGAAACGCATTCGAAAATTCGAATGCGACAAGGCGTCGAAAACGGTGTCGAGATCGCGCATGGCACGTGGCTCAGGATGGCTTGCGATACAGCGACGAATCCGTAAAACCTTCCGCATTCAGCACATACCCGACCACGATCAGCGCTGTCCGTTCGATGCCTTTTTCGAGCACTTTTCCCGCGATATCGGCGAGCGTACCGAGTACCTTCTCTTCGTCGGGCCAGCTTGCACGAAAGATCACAGCGACAGGGCACTGCGCGCCGTAATGCGGAATCAGATCAACTACTATCCGTTCAATATGACGCACGCCAAGGTGAATAGCCATGGTCGCGCGATGACGTGCGAGATCGGCAAGTTGCTCGCCTTCGGGCATTGATGTCTTCGTGGCGAAACGCGTAAGGATCACCGTCTGCGAGATGCCGGGCAACGTGAATTCGCAGCCCAGCGACGCAGCGGATGCCGCAGCAGCCGTGACGCCGGGCACGATTTCATAAGGAATAGAAAGCATATTCAAACGCCGTATCTGCTCGCCTATTGCGCCGTATAGCGACGGATCGCCGGAATGCACGCGCGCGACGTCTTGCCCTTTAGCGTGCGCGGCTTCGAGCAACGCGACGATTTCGTCGAGGTGAAGATCCGCCGTATTTACCACGCTTTGTGCGCCATGCCCGCTCAACACGGCTTCCGGCACGAGCGATCCGGCATACAAGATGACCGGGCACGTGCGAATGAGGCGTTGCCCCTTCACCGTGATGAGTTCGGGATCTCCGGGTCCGGCACCAATGAAATAGACCGTCATTTAAGGGGTTTTATCGAAAAGTGGATGCGGATGGAGCCATGCAGCGAGCGTGTCCAGAAGCGAGCTTGTATCGGAGAACTCGCGTTCGACCGGCGGTAGGATCGGCCGCTGCAGCACGACCACGCGCAAGCCTCGTTCCCGCGCTACCGCCAGTTTCGCTTCGGTGGCCGCACCGCCGCTGTTCTTGCTGACCAGAACATCGGTTTGCTGTGCGTCGAAGAGCGCGCGTTCGCCATCGAGCGAAAACGGTCCACGCGCACCGATGATTGTCGCGCGCGCGTTGCCGGGGTGTGGGTCGAGACAGCGAATGGTCCAGTGTTGCGAAGGGGGAATCTCATCAAGATGCGCAAGCGGTTCGCGGCCGAGCGTCCAGAGCGGATATTTAAAAGGCGCGAGGGCGTGGACTATGTCCGGGAAATCTGCGGCCTCCCGCCAATCGTCTCCGGTTTGCGGTTGCCACGGTGCGCGGCGAAGCGCCCAGCATCCAACGGACTTCTGCGCACTGGCCACGCTCGCGTGACGGCTCATTTGCGCGGCGTAAGGATGCGTGGCATCGATTACCAAGCCGATGGATTCTGCGTCAATGAATTCCTTTAACCCTTCTACGCCTCCAAAACCACCCACGCGCACGCCGCAGGCCAGATCGCCCGGTGTGCGGGCCAACCCCGCGAGGCTATAGATATGAGTAGGGCCGAGACGGCGCGCGATTGTCAATGCGTCGCCGGTGCCGCCCAATAGCAAGACCCGTTTCATTGCGCTGCCCCCACGATGCGTCCCTGCCGGTCGATCGCAAAACATTCCACGGCAATCCCTTCAGGCACCACGCTCAACGCAAATTGCCGCGCGTGTTCGCAGACAGTGTTGCCGAGCGGCACCCCCTGTTCGTGCGCGAGCAGCAGCGCTTCCTGGCTCGTGTTGGCCACGCGCATGGCCTGTTGCAACCGGTCGCTTGCACCCGCATTCGCAGCCCAGCCGGCGAGCTGCGGCAGGTCGATGCTCGAGTGACGGCTATGCAGGTCCATATGTCCCGCGGCCAGCTTGCTGATCTTGCCGAAGCCGCCGCACAGGCTCAACTTCTCGACCGGCGCCCGCCGCAAATGTTTGAGCACAGCGCCCACGAAATCGCCCATTTCAATCAGCGCGATGTCCGGCAAGCTGTAACGCACACGCATGGCGTCCTCGCTCTGATTGCCCGTGCACGCCGCAATATGCACGTACCCGTTCGCGCGGGCAACGTCGATACCTTGATGAATTGAAGCAATATAAGCCGAGCAGGAAAACGGCCGGACAATGCCCGTCGTGCCGAGAATCGATAACCCGCCGACAATCCCCAAGCGCGGATTCATCGTCTTGAGTGCGAGTTCGGCACCGTTTTCCACGCCGATGCTGACTTCGAAGCCGCCGCCGTACCCGTGCTCGGTTGCGAGTGCCGAAAGGTGATCCGTCATCATCTTGCGCGGCACGGGATTGATGGCGGGCTCGCCTATGGGAAGTGCCAGTCCGGCGCGCGTGATGGTGCCCACGCCCGGTCCCGCGAGAAACCGCACGCCCGGTTCTTCAAGCAAGCGAACGCGTGCAAAAACGATCGCGCCGTGGGTGACGTCGGGGTCATCGCCGGCGTCTTTCACGGTACCTGCTTCCGCGCAATTGTCTCCGGCAAGACGGCAGAACACGAGCGGCATCACGACCTGTTGCCCCTTCGGCAACGTAATGTCCGCGTGCTCGCTGACGTGACCCGCGAGCAGCAATCGCGCCGCCGCAAGCGACGTCGCGGTCGCGCAACTGCCCGTGGTCAGTCCAGTGCGTAGCGGCGCGGGCTGTTCGGGCGTTTCGTCACGCATGGTGGTATCGGATGAGCATGAACGTCATGGTTTAACCGCGTGCAGCAGCGTAATGGGCAATGCCTGACGCCAGGTATCGAAGGCGCCTAACGGCTGTGCATGGGCAACGCCGATACGCGTCATCTCCCCGCCATGAAGCGCGCGCCACGCGATCAGCGTCGCCTCGCTCTGGATCGTGACGGCGTTGACGATCATCCTGCCGCCTTTCTTCAGATGAGACCAGCACGTCTCAAGCATGTCTGGCGTGGTCACTCCACCGCCGATAAAAATAGCATCGGGCTCGGGAAGTCCGGCCAACGCGCCCGGCGCTTCGCCCTCGACCAGTTGTAGTCCGGGCACGCCGAGCGCATCGCGATTGTGTTCGATCAGGCGTTGACGCTGACCATTCGCTTCGATCGCGATGGCACGGCAACTCGGGTGCGTGCGCATCCATTCGATACCAATCGACCCGCATCCCGCGCCCACGTCCCACAGCAGTTCGCCCGGCTCGGGCGCAAGCCGCGACAGCGTGATCGCGCGGACATCGCGTTTCGTGAGCTGGCCGTCGTGCCGGTATGCATCGTCGGGAAGACCGGGCGTCAGCGGCAAGCGCAGCGCGTGGCTCTCTGCAATGCATTCGATCGCCACCAGATTGAGCGCGGCCACGTCACTTGCCGTCCACGCGCTGGCCACGCGATCGATACGGCGCTCCTCATCGCCGCCGAGATGCTCGAACACGCTCAGGCGGCTTGCGCCGAAGCCGCGCTTTGTCAGCAACCCAGCGACCGCGGCGGGACTCGCAGCGTCAGCGCTTAGAACAATCAGGCGCGCGCCGGGATGAAGCTGCGTTTCGAGCGCCGCGACCGGCCGCCCAACCAGCGACACCACCGCGACGTCCTGGAGCGCCCAGTGCAAACGCGCGGCGGCCAGCGACAACGAAGATGGCGCGGGCACTACGCTGAATTCATCCGCAGCCAGTTCGCGGGCGAACGTCGTGCCGACGCCGAACATCATCGGGTCGCCGCTTGCAAGCACGCACACCCGTCCACGTTCGTGACGATGTTCGAGTACCGACGCGATCGTGAACGGCGTAGGCCATACGCGACGTTCGCCGCCAATCCGGGCGGGCAACAACGCGAGATGACGCGCGCCGCCAAAAATCGTATCGGCAGCAAGCAGCGCCTGGCGCGCGTGCCGGCTCAGGCCGCGCCAGCCATCCTCCCCGATCCCTACCACGGTCAACCACGGTGACATCCGCCGATCCTCGCTTGATTCATTCACTGCTTGATTCATTCACTGATTACGCCGCGTCTGCAACGTGGTCGAGACAATCCGGTTAAAGCACATCCGGCCTGCCGCCAATGCGCTTTAACCGCCGCAAAAACGGGCATAATACCGCGGTTAGTCGGTGCCCTTACGGGCCTAACAGGGAACACAGCAGAACTGTGGCTGCCCCCGCAATTGTACGCAGCGAGTCCGCGCTCCACTGCCACTGGTTTCGACTGGGAAGGCCGGTACGGACGGCGACCTGCAAGCCAAGAGACCTGCCGACCGGAATTCTTCGTGCAAGCCAGCATCGGGCGGGGTGTACCGATGCCGCGAACGTGCCATCCTCTCAAAGGGTCCGGCATGCTCGAGGCGCCGCGCGAGACCGAACGGGTCACGCTTTGAACGAACCACTCACTACTATGCACCTATTACCGCAAGCATCGCGGCCGTCGGCTTGCCCGGGGCTGATGCGGATTGTGCCTGCGCGTGACGGCGGCCTGTGCCGCATTCGCCTCGCATGGGGCGAACTGAGTGCGGCGCAGGCGCGGGTGGTGGCGCACGCGTCGCGGACGTTCGGTTCAGGTTTCATCGACGTGACCAATCGCGCGAATCTGCAGATCCGCGGCGTAAGGGAAGACTCGCAGGAAGTGCTCGTCTCGCGGCTCGTCGACGCGGGACTCGGCCCTCTCACGCCAGGTTCCGACGACCAGCGTAACGTCATGTCCAGTCCGCTGGCGGGCCTCGATCCGCACGCCTTGCTCGACGCCGCATCGCTCGTTTCCACGTTAATCGGGCAGATGCAGCGCGACGCGCGGTTGCACGAGCTATCGCCGAAATTTGCGTTGATGGTGGATAGTGGCGAGCGCCTTGCGATGCTCGATCATCCTCATGATGTCTGGCTTTCAGCGATATCGGCGGAACGGTTTGTATTCGGGCTTGCGGGCTGTCCACCGCGGTTTGAAAACGATGCGCCTGCGTTGGCTGCGGTGAAAACCGGCCACGTCCCCGCGTTGGTCGATGCGCTGTTGCATACCTTCCTCGATCTCGCGCAGCCCTGGCAGTCCAGAATGCGCGATCTGCTGACGACGTGTTCCATCGAAGACATTCTTGGCCGCGTTCAGGAGAAGCTTGGTTTCCCTTTGGATCGTGACGTTGAACACTGGCGCCGTCCCATATCCGATGCAAGGCTGCGTTTCGGCGTGCATCGTCAAGGGACGGGCGACAGCGTGTGCGTTGGTGCGCAAGTCCCGCTCGGGCGCCTGGATGCCGCGACGCTGTTCGCACTTGCCGATCTCGCGCCACGATTACGCATGACGCCGTGGCAAAGCGCCATGCTGCTCGATGTTCCGTCTGCCGAGGCCCAAGCGGTGGTTGAACAACTCGCTGCACTCGGCCTCGCGACAGACCCCGACGAACCATTCGCGCGCCTGATTGCGTGTACAGGTTCGCAAGGCTGCGCGAAAAGTTTCGCCGATACCAAAGCCGACGCGCACCTTCTCGCGCGGTCCATGCCACCAGCAGGCAACGTCCACCTTAGCGGCTGCCCGCGCTCATGCGCGGCGGCGCACCGTGTGGAAACCACCTTGATTGCCGTCGCTCCCGGTCGCTACGATCTTTACGGCAATGCGCCTGAGGCCGTTGCCCGCCATCTCACCATTGAACAGGCAGCCCGCTGGCTAGCCCGGAGCCACTCTGATGCTTGACTACATTCGCGACGGCCAGGCGATCTATCGCGCGTCGTTTGCGACTATCCGCGCCGAGGCCAACCTCTCGGCCATTCCAGCCGATCTCGAGAAACTTGCCGTGCGTGTGATCCATGCATGTGGCATGACGGATGTGATAGATGACCTCGTGTTCTCACCCGGCGCGGGCACGGCAGGCCGCTCAGCGCTTGGTCAAGGCGCCTCCATTCTCTGCGATGCACGCATGGTCGCCGAAGGCATCACGCGTGCGCGATTGCCGGCAAACAACCGCGTGATCTGCACGCTCAACGATCCATCCGTGCCTGAACGCGCTCGCGCGCTTGGCAACACGCGCTCGGCCGCCGCGCTCGAATTGTGGCGGCCGGATCTTGAAGGCAGCGTGGTGGTGATCGGCAATGCGCCCACCGCGCTCTTCCATCTGCTCGACATGCTCGACGCGGGCGCGCCCAAACCTGCGTTGATCCTGGGCTTTCCGGTGGGTTTTATCGGCGCGGCGGAATCGAAGGCACTGCTTGCCGCCGATAGCCGCGGCGTGCCCTTCGTCGCGTTACGCGGCCGGCGTGGCGGCAGCGCGATGGCGGCGGCGGCCGTGAACGCACTGGCAACGGAGACTGAATAGATGAGCGGACGCCTCTATGGCCTCGGTGTCGGTCCTGGCGACCCCGAGCTGATAACAGTAAAGGCACTGCGTTTGCTGACCTCCGCGCAGGTGGTCGCTTACTTCGTGGCGAAGGGCAAGAAAGGCAATGCGTTCGGGATCATTGAAGGGCATCTCAACGAGACGCAAACGCGTTTGCCGCTGGTGTATCCGGTCACGACCGAAGCGCTGGAGCCGCCGCTTTGCTATGAAACGATCATCGGCAACTTCTACGATGAATCCGCCATCCGCATCGCGGATCATCTGGAAGCGGGCCGCGATGTGGCCGTGATCTGCGAAGGCGATCCGTTCTTCTACGGCTCGTACATGTATCTGCATGACCGTTTGGCCGAACGCTTCGAAGCGCACGTCGTGCCGGGTGTCTGCTCCATGCTGGGCGGCGTCGCCGTGTTGGGCGTGCCGCTCGTGTACCGGAACCAGAGTTTGTCGGTGTTATCGGGCGTGCTGCCGGAAGCAGATCTCAGGGAACGCCTCGCCACCGTCGACGCCGCCGTGATCATGAAACTCGGTCGCAACTTCGATAAAGTGCGCCGCGTGCTCACCGAACTGGGCCTGGACAAACGCGCGTTGTATGTCGAGCGCGCGACCATGGCGAACCAGCGCATCGTGCCGTTGGAAGAAGTCGATCCCATGGCGTCGCCCTACTTCTCGCTGCTCGTCGTGCCGGGGGAAAAATGGCAGGCGTAACCGCGTTGAACGATCGGGTTCCTGTGGCAATCGTGGTGCTGGGGACGGGGGCAATCGATACCGCGCGCCGCATTCAGGCCCAGTATCCGGGTTCGCTCGTTCATGGTCTCGCGAGCCGCGTGCAGGGCGATGTCGCGTTCACTGAGCTTGGTTCGCATCTGCGCGAACTCTATGGCCGCAACACGCCGATTGTCGCGTTATGCGCGGCGGGTATCGTGATTCGATGCCTCGCATCCGCACTCGCCGACAAAACCCATGAACCGCCCGTGCTGGCCGTGGCTGAGGACGGAAGTGCAGTCGTGCCTTTGCTTGGTGGACTGGGTGGGGTGAACGTGATGGCCCGCGAAATCGCGGCGGCGCTGGACGTTGCACCAGCGATCACCACAAGCGGAGAACTACGCTTCGGCACGTGCTTGCTGAATCCGCCGGCGGGTTATGTGCTTGCCGATATCGAGCATGGGAAACGTTTTGTGTCGGACCTGCTTGCGGGCGCCACGACGCGCGTTGAAGGTCATGCGCCGTGGCTCGACGCAGCAGACTTGCCACGCGCTGCCGACGCAGGCCTGGCGATCCGCATCACGCCGCATACCAGCGAGGTTGCGGGCGACTTGATGATTCATCCGCGCTGCGCGGTTGTGTACGTGACGGCGTTGTCGTCGGAAGACTCGATCGTCGAAGGTGTGCGTCTCATGTTGCGTGGACATCGCCTTTCACCGATGTCGCTGGCGGCAGTCCTCGCGCCTTTGAGCATGATGGCTTCTGCACCGCTTGCAGAAGCCGCACGGACGCTGGACTTGCCGCTGCGCTTCGGAACGCTTCCAGCAGGCTTCGAAACGCTTGAGTCCCGTGGCGATGGCATCGTGATTGCCCTCGCGCCACAACCGGTCGATCCTTCAACGCTCGGGCAGGCACGTGGCACGCTCACCGTGATTGGTCTCGGCCCCGGTAGCGCGAATCTGATGGTGCCCGCGGCAAAACAGGCTTTGTCGCAAGCAGACGATGTGCTCGGTTACGAGACCTATGTGAGCATGGCCGGTCCGTTCGCGCCGCATCAAACTCTTCACTGCACCGACAACCGTGAAGAGATGCAGCGCGCGCGTCACGCGTTCGAACTGGCGAGTACCGGACGTAATGTAGTGGTTGTATCGTCGGGAGACCCCGGGGTCTTTGCAATGGCCGCCGCCGTGCTCGAAGCGCTTGATGAGGCCCGCGATAACGAGCAGTGGAACGCGGTGGAATTGCAAGTCGTACCGGGTGTATCCGCCGCGCTCGCCACCGCTGCCCGGGCCGGCGCGCCGCTCGGCCACGACTTCTGCATGCTGTCGCTTTCGGATAACCTCAAGCCGTGGACCGTGATAGAAACGCGCTTGCGGCACGCCGCTCAAGCCGATCTCGTGATGGCGTTTTATAACCCCGTCTCGCGCGCACGGCCGTGGCAACTCGATCGTGCGCTGGATATCGTGCGTGAGCATCGGAGTGGCGTGACCCTGATCGTGCTGGGTCGAAACATCGGCAGGCCGGGTGAAACACTGACTACCACGACGCTGGATAAACTTCATTCCAGCCAGGTCGATATGCGCACGATGGTGATTGTTGGCTCGACCACGACGCGTAGCTTTCCCCGGACCAACGGCGATGGAGACTGGGTATACACGCCACGCTGGTACGAATGAACTAGGCGGAAGTCATGGAAGCGGCCGTACGGTACTCGGCTTGCCAAGACTCGGCGAGCGTCAAGCAACGCCTTAAACGCACCGCCTCGCTCTCGAAATCGACGATGACAATCTGATCCGCTGCGTCGGGACGCGATGGCGTTTCCGGACTGCGGCCGTCGGTCAGCAGCCACAGGAAACGCCGCTGCGAAGGGCGGCGACGTGCTGCCTTCAGAAGCACATTGGCGCCAGTGCGTACGCCCAGCGCGAGCGGCGTTCCTCCGCCGCCACCTATCGGCGCAAGCCAGCGATCGTTCCACCAATGTGCCGCCCCGGGTTCGCGACGCACTTGCGCCGTCGCACCGCCGAAGCAGACCAGCGCCACCTCTGCACGCTCACGGTACGCCCGGTCGAACAGCGCCACGACCAGTCCTTTAGCCAGCGCAAGCCGCTTGCCGCTTAGCATGGAGCCGGAGCAATCAAGCACGAAGCAATGCAGCGCGGTGCTGTCGCCTTGCTCGCGATGAAACCTCAGATGCGTTTTATCCAAAGGATGATTGCGTTTCGCCAGCAGCGTTTGCAACCAGTCGATGCGCGTGCTCGCTTCCCCTGCGCGTGATCGTGTTCCACCCAGCGAGGAAGGTTCTAGCCATCGAAGGCGGCCGGGTTCGGCCTGTGCATCCGGTCTTCGACGGCTCAGGATTTTTTTGCTGCAAGCGGCCTTACGTTCTTGACTGCTGTGATGTCTACGGGCTCGGGAGGCATGTAGCCGAAGCTTGCTTCGTCAATGTCATTGGGACGTTGTCGTGGGCTAGGCTCAGAAGAGCCTTGATTGCTAGGCGCACTGCCTGCCTTGCGCCGATGCAGCAACACCGATTCAGCCACGCGCTCAACGTGTTCCACGTTCACCGCTGAAACTTCTTCAAAGGCTGCCAGCGCTCTCGCTGCGCGCAGCATGACGAGATCGGCGCGCAAGCCGTCCACATGAGCATTGATACATAACTCGCTGACGCGCGCGTGAACTGCGTCGTCGAATTCGAGGATCGGAAGCGTCGCTCTGGCTTGGCGAAGTCTCAAAGCCAAGGCATCTTGTTGTCCAGCGAATCGCGAGCGAAAAGCGTCAGGATTCGTATCGAATGCGAGACGTGCCTTGACGATCTCACGGCGTTTTTCAGCATCGAAACAATTCTGCAATTCCACCGCCAAGCCGAAGCGATCCAGCAATTGCGGCCTGAGTTCGCCCTCCTCCGGATTCATGGTTCCGATCAACACAAACCGCGCTTCATGCCGATGCGAAATGCCGTCGCGTTCGATCACGTTCACCCCACTCGCGGCTACGTCGAGTAACGGGTCCACGAGTTGATTGGGCAGCAGATTCACTTCATCGACGTACAACACGCCCTTATGCGCCCTCGCGAGCAAACCCGGCGAAAAGCGCACGCCGCCGTCGCGCAAGACAGCTTCGATATCCAGCGAACCGATCAACTGTTCTTCGCTTGCCCCCAGCGGCAAAGTCACGAACTGCCCTTCGGGCAGCAGTTCGGCAAGCGCGCGTGCAGTCGTCGATTTCGCGGTCCCACGCGGACCGCTGACCAGCACGCCGCCCAGCGCCGGATCGACCGCGGCGAGTAAAAGTGCTTGCTGCAAGGGTTCTTGAGCGACCAATGCGGCAAACGGGAAGATGAATTCGTTCACGTTCGTTGCCCTTCGAGTTGCTGTTCGGCGTCCAGCAGATGGCGTTCGATCTGGTCCTGATACGCGCCTGGACTTTGCCATAAGCCGCGCTGCATCGCTTCGGTCAAACGCTCGCAGATCGAGTGCAGCGCGTGCGGATTATGCTGCTGCATGAACTCGCGGGTGTCGGCGTCGTTGACGTAGGCGTCGGCAACAAGCGCGTACTGATGATCCGATACGACCCGCGCGGTGGCATCGTAACCAAACAGATAATCTACCGTTGCAGCGAGTTCCGACGCACCCTTGTAACCATGCCGCTTCACGCCGTCGATCCATTTCGGATTGACGACGCGCGAGCGGATCACGCGCGAAATTTCTTCCTGCAACGTGCGGATGCGGGGCGCGGCCGGATTACTGTGATCGGGGTTATACGCTTGCGGCTGGGTACCCGAAAGATGCCGCACGGCCGCCACCATGCCGCCCTGGAACTGGTGATAGTCGTTCGAATCCAGCAAGTCGTGTTCGCGGTTGTCCTGGTTCTGCACCACCACGTCGATGGTCGACAGGCGCGCGCCAAAGGTGTCGCGGGCCTCCACGCCATCGCCCTTTTGCGAATACGCATAACCGCCTGAACTTTGGAAACCGCGCGCGAGATCAGCATCGTTTTGCCATTGCTTGGCGTCGATCATTTCCTGCAAACCCGCCCCGTATGCGCCCGGCTTGGTGCTGAATACGCGCCAACCCGCGCGCAAGCGCGCTTCCTTCTCGTCAAGTCCGCGCGCCATGTGTTCGTCGCGTTCACGCATGATGCGCGCACGGATCGGATTGATGTCTTCGGCCTCATCGTTGAGTTCGGCCACGGCTTGCACGGCGGCATCGAAGAGATGCATCAGGTTGGCGAACGCATCGCGGAAAAATCCCGACACACGCAGCGTCACGTCAATGCGCGGGCGATTGAAAATGGTGATAGGCAGGACTTCGAAATCAGTCACGCGATTGCTGCCCGCCGCCCACTTCGGTCGCACGCCGATCAGCGCCATGGCTTGGGCGATATCGTCGCCGCCGGTGCGCATGGTGGCCGTGCCCCATACAGACAAGCCGATCGCGCGCGGATAGTCGCCGTGCTCCTGAAGGTGGCGCTCGATCAGCAGGTTGGCCGACTTCAGGCCGAGCGTCCATGCTGCGCGCGTTGGCACGGCGCGGGTATCGACGGAGTAGAAATTGCGGCCAGTCGGCAACACGTCCGGCCTTCCACGCGATGGCGATCCGCTCGGGCCCGGCGGCACAAAACGCCCGTCGAGACCGCGTTGAAGCTGCTTTAACTCTTGCGGGCCGCAAGCGTCGAGCCGTGCGAGCAAGTCGCCGTTCAGGCGTTTGAGTACCTGCGATGTGTTCGGCCCCGCCGTGTCGGATGGCTTGTCGAGCAACGACGTTGCGAGCAGTTCGAGACGCTCGCGGGTGTCGCCATGATGGCGCCACGGTGCATCGATCACCGTTTCGAGTTCAGCGGGACGAGGACCTGTCCACGGCGCGCTCCAGTCGGCATCGAGGGGATCGAACGTGTCGCCCAGATTCAAGTCGCGAGCCAGTGCGGTGAGCACGCTCGCGTTCGCGCCTTGCGCGTCGCCGGTTGGATAACGGCCGAGGGCAAGCAGGGTATCGCGGCGTTGCACGCCTTGCGGCGACGCACCGAACACATGCAGGCCATCGCGGATCTGCGCCTCCTTGAGCTCGCATAAATATGCGTCGGCGCGGGTCAGTAATGCATCTTCAGTATTGGAATCGCGAGGTTTATCGAGTCCGAGTTCCTCATGTAACCGATGTTCAACAATGCTCGCCAGAATCGTCTTGCGCAGGAGTTTCGCGCGGCGCGGGTCGACCATCAGCGCTTCATAATATTCGTCGACCTGACGCTCCAGATCCTGCAGCGGACCATAGTTTTCAGCGCGCGTGAGCGGCGGCATCAAGTGGTCGATAATGACCGCCTGCGCCCGCCGCTTCGCCTGGCTACCCTCGCCCGGATCGTTGACAATAAAAGGATATAGATGCGGCATGGCGCCCAGCGTCAGGTCAGGCCAGCACGACGCGCTCAATGCAACGCTCTTGCCCGGCAGCCATTCAAGGTTGCCGTGCTTGCCGACGTGAACGATCGCATCCACGTTGAATCGCAGCCGCAGCCAGAAGTAGAAAGCGAGATACGCGTGCGGCGGCACGAGCTCCGCGTCGTGATAACTCGCGTAGTCGCCGCGCTCACGCGAGCGCGCCGGCTGGATGCCGATGAACACATGCCCGCAGCGCCAGCCCGCGATCATGAAGCGGCCGCGCCGGATCGTGGGATCGCTTTCGGGCGGTCCCCAGCGCGTATTCAACTCCTGCTGGACGTTGTCCGGCAGCTTCGCGAAAGCGTCGAGGTAATCGTCAAGCGCGAGGCTTTGCAACGCGGGACGCAAGTTGCGAACCACGGGATCATTCGTCACGCCCGAGGTTAGCGCCTGCATCAGCGCGCCACCATCGGCGGGAATGTCATCCACTCGATACCCTTCTTTATCGAGCATCGAAAGGATGTTGACGACGGACGCGGGTGTATCGAGACCCACGCCATTGCCGATGCGGCCTTCACTCAGCGGATAGTTCGCGAGCACGAGCGCGATGCGTTTCTCGGCATTGTCGAGTTGCCGCAAGCGACACCAGCGTTGGCTCAACTCGGCCACGAAACGCACCCGTTCTAGATCGGGCTGATATCGCACGACATCCACCTGCGTGATCTTGCATCGATACGCGAGCCCCTTGAAGCTGATCGCGCGGGTGATGATGCGGCCATCCACTTCCGGCAGCGCGACATGCATGGCGACATCGCGAGAATTCAGCCCGTGGTTATCCTTGAGCCAGTCTTCGCGATTGCCCCCGCTAAGGATGACTTGCAGTACCGGCGCGTCGCCCGCGAGTTCGAAAGGCACAGGGTCGTCTATGACGCCGGCAGCAAACGAAGTCGTGTTCAGCACCAGCGACGCACCGTGATCCGCGCAAAGCTGCTGCACGACTTCGCGACTCAACGGGTCTTTCAGCGACGCCATCGCGATCGGCAGTGGGTTGAGGCCCTGCGCTTCCAGGGCCTCGATCAACGCATCGAACACATCCGTATTGCCGGACTGCAAATGGGCCCGGTAGAACAGCACGGCGACGACGGGCGCACCTTGAACCCAACGCGTTCTCCAGTCGTCAATGGTCGCGATCTGCCGCGCCGGATGATAGATTGCCACTGCCGGCAGCGGACTCGGTGCACGCGCTTCACGCCCATACCCCAACGCCCGAAACGCGATGCAACGAAGAAACTCTTCGGCATTTTTCGCGCCGCCCTCACGCAGATAACGCCAGAGCTGGTCGCACAATGCGGGCTCGGCCGTACTCTTTGCCACGAGGTTCGGATCTTCCTGCAGATCGCCGGAAAACATCACGAGCATCTGGCCATGGCGGCGCGCGAGCGTGGTGATGCTCTCGATTCCGTAAGGCCAGTACGCTTCGCCGCCAAGGTGATCGATAACGATCACGCGTGCATGTTTCAGCACGTCGTCGACGTAAAAATCCACCGATGCCGGTTGTCGCAAGAACGCCTGATTGGCGAGCCGCAGCGCTGGAAAGTCTGCTTCCAGATGCGGCACGACGCTCGCGAGTAGCGAGAGCGTTGTGTCGGCCGAACTGAGCACAACGATCGGCGCAGGCGTCTGGTCGATACGCATGACGCCGGCTGCGTCGTCGACAAAACCGCCGGGCGTCGTGCGTAGCAGATGCATGGATCAGGCCTGTACGGGTGCGTTGGCGAGCGCGGCAACCAGTGCTTGTTGCAGACGCGGCTGATCGAGATCCTCACCAATCAGCACGAACCGGCTGGTCTCGCTGGCGGCTTCTTCAGCGGTCCAGCGGCGGTCGAAGTAGGTATCGAAGCGCTGGCCTACACCCTGCACGACAAGCCGCATTGGCGTGCCCGGCAACGCCGCAAAACCCTTCACGCGATAGATCGTGTTTGCATCGACCAGTGAGCGCAGCGCGGCTACCACGGCGTCGCGCGACTCGACCCGCGCTTCCACCACGACTGAATCGAAGTCGTCATGATGATGATCGGCGTGGCCTTCGTCGTCGACGGAACCATGATGATCGACACGCAAATGAATAGTCGTTTCCGATGCCGCCTCCAGTCCGAGCAGCGCATGCAGATCAAGCTGCCCCATCTGCGCCGGCACGATCTTCACGCCTGCCGGAATCTCGCCGCGAATCAGCGCTTCCACCGCACGCTGCTGCGTTTCATCGATCAGATCGGTCTTGTTGAGAATCACCAGATCCGCTGAAGCAAGCTGATCTTCAAACAACTCATGCAGAGGAGACTCGTGATCGAGATTCGGATCGGCGCGGCGTTGTGCGTCGACAGCTTGCGGGTTCGCCGCGAACTGGCCGCTTGCCGCCGCCGGACCGTCGACCACGGTCACGACAGCGTCCACGGTGAATGCATTCTTGATGGACGGCCAGTTGAAAGCCTGCACGAGCGGTTTGGGTAACGCGAGCCCAGAGGTTTCGATCAGCACATGGTCGATCTGATCACGCCGCTCGACGAGTTGCTCCATCACCGGATAAAACTCTTCCTGCACCGTGCAGCAGAGACAGCCGTTCGACAGCTCATACAGATTCGGTTGATCCGTGGCGCTTTCGTCCTCGCAGCCGATGTTGCAGCCCTTCAGGATCTCGCCATCGATGCCCAGTTCGCCGAACTCGTTCACGATCACCGCGATCCGCAGCCCTTTCGCGTTTTGCAGGATGTGCCGCATCAACGTGGTCTTGCCGCTGCCGAGGAAGCCCGTTACGACCGTGACCGGGATTTTGCGCATTTGCATCCGTTGCTCCGTAGTATCGATTGGCTGCTTGCTGCCGGAATGCGTCGCCCTTTCCTGAACCAAGCGAGCAATGAAATGCGCGCGCGGATGTCGCGATGCAGGATGGCAATCCGGAAAAGCATGGTGAAAAGTGTCGACCGTATGCCGCATCCCCGCGACAAACGTCCGCTTCAGGTGTTGACTCGTTCCGGCCGGTATCCGGGCTGGCGAAAGTGCCGCTTCACCTTCCCACATGATGTATCCATGCAGTGGTTTTTCGAAGCCGGCTTTACCGTGCGAGGTGGCGTGAATCAGGGTAAAACCACGTCGCGCGATTTTCACTTACCGTTGCGGGGGCAGCGCAGGTTGGCACGGCCGGGGTTCCGGCAACGCTTCCTGCTTCCCGTTTAACTGCGCGCAGCAGAGACCGCGCGCGAGCACCAGAAACTACCGCGAAGTCTAGGCTGATGGGGGGTTAGCGTCAAGGTTTGGACAGCGCCTGAGTGTAGGTTCAGGCCCTGCCTGCGAACGAGAAATCTTGCCGGTGCGCGCGCACTAAACCTGCACTGCGGGCCGGTTCCAGCCTGTAAAAGCCCAGCGCAACCAACACCCGCTGTGCTATCTTTGGCCCGCGTCTGGTGCTCACGCGCGCTTTTCCCGCGCGCGTAGTTAAACGGGAAACAGGATGCACGCGCGCTTATTTTCAAGGCCCAAGGCTCAAGGCTTACGCTTGAGAGGCCTCACGCGCCGTGTCGACAAAAACCTGTGCTGTCCCCGCAACGGTCAAGCGACCCGCGCCCGCTTCGACTGACTCTCATTCGTGACTCTCACTCATGACTCTCATTCGAATCGAGCGTTCATTTCCTCCACAGCCACTGCTCCAGCGAGCGGGAAAACGAGCGGAATGCGGTCGCCAAGCCCGGATACCGGCCGCTCTAGCTGTAATAGCGCGCCGGACGCCGCATCCGCGAGGGACGGATGAAGGACGTAATGCTTATATCGTCTTACATGAATCCAATTTTGCAACGCTTGCGCCCGCTCTCGCTCCAACCGTTCTGCTCACTACGCAGCCTGTTTCCGGGTCGTGCCAACGAGGCGCAATCATGAGCACGCCCGCCCGCGTCTGGCTGATCGGCGCCGGCCCCGGCGACGTCGAGCTGATGACGCTCAAAGCCGTGC
Source organism: Caballeronia sp. LjRoot31 (assembly GCF_964253885.1). Lineage (NCBI taxonomy): Bacteria > Pseudomonadati > Pseudomonadota > Betaproteobacteria > Burkholderiales > Burkholderiaceae > Caballeronia > Caballeronia sp. LjRoot31. The sequence goes on along the minus strand of NZ_CAXURX020000002.1, from coordinate 989,077 downwards.
GCGCGCTGTCGGAAGCCGATGTCGTCCTCGTCGACGACCTCGTGAATCCCGATGTGCTGAAGTTCGCCCGCGCCAACGCGGTCATTCGTTACGTCGGCAAGCGCGGCGGACATCCGTCTACCCCGCAAGCGGCGATCATCGAAGACATGCTGGCCCATGTGCGCGCCGGCCACGTCGTCGCGCGGCTGAAAGGCGGCGATCCATTCGTCTTCGGGCGCGGTGGCGAAGAGGTCCAGGCGCTGCATGCGGCGGGCGTGCAAGTGGAGGTGGTCTGCGGCATCACGGCGGGCATTGCCGCGCCGGCCGCCGTCGGCATTCCGGTCACGCATCGCGATCACACCATGGGCGTCGTGTTTGTCACCGGCCACGGTGCCAGCCGCGAAGCGGGCGACCATGCAGCCGAGCCCGACTGGCGCGCGCTGGTCGCGACGAAAATGACGCTGGTCGTGTACATGGGCGTACGGCGGCTCACGGATATCACCCACGCATTGGTCGATGCAGGGCTCGATCCGGAGACACCGGCTGCCGCCATAGAACGCGCTACACGTCCCGATCAACGGCATCTGCGAGCGCCGCTCAGGCATCTGGCGGAAGCGGTGGAGCGCGCGGGAATCGGCGCACCGGCGATCGTCGTGATCGGCTCGGTCGCCGGGCTGGGGATTGCGAGCGCGCTGGATTACGTCGCGCAGCAATCATGAGCACATGGGTCATCGGCATAGGCTGCCGGCGCGGTGTAAGCGTCGAACAGATTCATGCCGCCGTGTTCGCGGCGCTGGGGACGCGGTCGCTGGCGAGCACTCGAGCGCTGGCATCGATTGATAGCAAGAAGGACGAAACCGCCCTGCTCGAATTCGCCGCTCGCCACGGTTTGCCGCTGCAATTTTTCTCGAAGCAACGCATCGCGCAGGTTGAAACCAGCGCGTCGGAACGGGTTCAGGCGCTGCTAGGCATCGACGGCGTCTGCGAACCCTGCGCGCTGCTCGCGTCGCGCAACGGGCGAATCATCGTGCCAAAAAGAGTGACCGATGGCGTGACCGTCGCGATTGCCGAAGACGACCTCGGACAAGAAATCAAACAACAAACTGACAACCAGAGAACATGATGAAAACGGACGAAGAATCGCATCTGCGCATGACCCAGCGACGTAAGGAAGGTCACGAGAAAAAGCAGGCCGCCGCCGCGCGCGAGAAGGGCCTCCTGATCGTCAATACGGGCACGGGCAAGGGTAAGACCACGGCGGCCTTCGGCATGGCCGTACGCGTGCTCGGACACGGCATGCGGCTCGGCGTGGTTCAGTTCATCAAGGGCGCGCTGCATACGTCCGAACGCGATTTCCTCGGCGCAATCGCGAACTGCGATTTCATCACCATGGGCGACGGCTACACGTGGGACACGCAGAATCGCGATGCCGATATCGCGACGGCTCGCCGAGGCTGGGACGCCGCGCGCAAGATGATTGAAAGCGGCGAGTATCAGATGGTCGTGCTCGACGAGCTGTGCACGGTGCTCAAATACGAGTACCTGCCACTCGACGAAGTGCTCGCGGTGCTCACCGCGCGGCCCGAGATGCTGCATGTGGTTGTGACGGGCCGCCATGCGCCCGAGGCGCTGATCGAAGCGGCCGATCTTGTGACGGAGATGCGTCCGATCAAGCATCCGTATCGCGAGCAAGGGGTGAAGGCGCAACGCGGCGTCGAGTTCTGACGTGCGCGCCTGCCCCGCTTTATTCATCAGCGCCCCCGCGTCGAACCAGGGCAAGACCACCGTCACCGCCGGTCTCGCGCGCTATCACGCACGGCTTGGCTTGCGGGTACGGGTCTTCAAGACCGGCCCCGACTTTCTCGATCCGATGATCCTGGAACGCGCGTCCGGCGCGCCGGTGTATTCGCTGCATTTGTGGATGGTCGGCGAAAGCGGCTGCCGCGCGCTGCTCGCGCAAGCAGCAGACGAAGCCGATTTGATCCTGATCGAAGGCGTGATGGGCCTCTTCGACGGCACGCCCAGCAGCGCCGATCTCGCGGCCACGTTCGGCGTCCCGGTGCTCGCCGTGATCGGCGCGCACGGCATGGCGCAGACCTTCGGCGCAATGGCGTTCGGGCTCGCGCGCTATCGCGCAGATCTGTCCTTTCACGGTGTGCTCGCCAATCGCGTGGCGTCGGCACGGCATGCGCAAATGTTGAGCGAAGCCATTCCTGAAGGCATTCGATACTGCGGGCATCTGTCGAGCATCGACGACATTGCGCTACCCGGGCGGCACCTGGGCCTCATGCAGGCAGCGGAGGTGGCCGACATCGATACGCGGCTGGATCGGGCAGCAGACGCCATCGGCGAAACAACGTTGCGCGAGCTGCCGCCCGCGGTCATGTTCAATCACGCCGCCCTTGAACAACCGCCCCGTTTGCTGAAAGGCATGCACATCGCCATTGCCCGCGATGCTGCGTTTTCGTTCATCTACCCTGCTAATCTCGATCTGCTGGAGGCGATGGGCGCAACGCTCGCGTTTTTCTCCCCCCTCGCCGATGAACCCGTTCCCACGCATGCCGATGCGCTCTATCTGCCGGGTGGATATCCGGAACTGCACGCGGCCCGGCTTGCAGCGAACCTTGCGAGCGCGGCCTCGATTCGAGCGCACGTTGAGGCGGGTAAAGCGGTGGTCGCGGAATGCGGCGGCATGCTGTATCTGCTCGACTCACTGACGGATATCGAAGGTTCTCAGCATGCCATGCTTGCCCTTCTGCCCGGCCACGCGAAGATGCAAAAACGCCTGGCCCGGCTCGCCATGCAGCGTGTTGAAAGCCGCCACGGCACCCATACCGGCCACACTTTCCACTACTCGTCGATGACGACCAGCATGTCGCCGTTGCTCACCGCGACGCACGCGACTACCGGCGTGGAAGGTGAGGCGATCTATCGACACGGCCCGATCACGGCTACCTACATGCACACTTACTGGCCGACGAATCCGGTGGCCGCCGCCGCCCTCTTTCGCGGCGAAATGCTATGACAACGCCTACGGAACTGCCGATGGAAATAGACGTACCGCTCGAACTCACGTTCACCATCGAGCGCGCCAGACAGCTTCAACCCGTCGGCTCGCCGTGCACGGACGTATGCCGGCTCGACAAGACCACAGGTCATTGCGAAGGCTGTTTCAGAAGCCGCGAAGAAATCAAGGTATGGAAAACGATGGCCGACAGCGACAAGCTCGCCCTGTTCGATACCCTGCTTGCACGCAAGAGCGCGCTATGAAAAAGAGGCGGCCCGCAAGCCGCCTCTCATTGGATCCGCACTAAAGCACTAAAGCATTAAAGCCCTAACGCACTAACGAAGCGCTCAGGCCGAAGCAATCCTCCGGGCCGGCGCCTGTTCCATTTCACGTTGCGCGAGCACGCCGAAGAGCAAACCGAGCGTGGTCCAGATCACCGCCTGAATACCGATTGCCGCCACGCGGAACTTCCACAGCAGCGCGGCTGAAAACAGTTTCGGCACTTCGTCGATCGGCGGCAGAGCAAGGTACGCCAGCGCCATCAGCACGATATACACCGCAACGGAGATCAGCACCGCGTTCCAGTTGCCGTGGCGCGCTTGCAGTCGACGCTGCAGTCGCACAGCAAACACCGCCACGATCAGCGAGATCGCGACCATGCCGAAAAACAGCGCGGTCCGTGCGCCGATAGTGTCAGGATTGCCCACGGAAGGCGGATTAGGCGGGTACTTGAGGAACGGCACGATCGCGACGGTCACGAAGCCGAACAAGCCGAGTAACGCCGACGTACCCCGTGCGCGCAAAGCGCCGAGCCGCCCATACGAAAAAGCGAACACGAGCGAGAACAGGCCGCCCAATGCTGTCCCGAACACGCAGACACCGGTCAGCAATCCCAGTCCCGCTTGTGTGCCGCGACTGACGAGTTCGACATCGTCGGCGGGATCGTGTGGATGCCCGGCCGCTGCGTCCGCTTGGTCGCGCAGCTTGTCCTGCTGCGACTCGAAAGCAATCGCGCGATCAACCGCAGGCTCACCAAAGGTTTTAGCAACGCAAAAGCCGAGCAGGCCCGCAACAAGTCCCGCGATCATGCCGCGTATCAAAAGATTTCGGATCATGGTCGGTCTCAGTGGCAGGGAAAGCCGAGCAGATGGCGACCGTCGTGGACAAACTCGTGGATATACATGCCCTGGAAGATCGAAGTCGCGCCCTGTTCGGCACCGACAAAATAAATCGCGATCAGCAAAAGCAGGCCGATAAAGACAGCCCAGGGCAACACTTCACGCACCGGAATGGGTATGGGTGCATCAAATGCGGGATTATTGCCGGACAAACCGGCGGCTACGGCAGGATGGTTCATGAACGACTCCAAGGGAATGCGCGTCCCGTAAGACAAAAGAAAGGCTGCAGCGGGGGTCTGACTTGCAGATGCGGAAAGAAGGCTGAAGCGTTACCAGTCCCATTCGACATCTGCTCACAGTGGCGCGACCGTGCCGGGTTTTCACCGGCTTCCTCGCGCTGCAAGCTTGTCATTCTAAAATGAGTGAGTGGAATGTAAAGCAATCTATTAATCGAGCGCCATGAAAACCGAAATTATCTTGCTGTGCCATGCGACCACGCACGCCATGAAAACTGGCTCGTTTCCGAGTACCGGCGACGCCATCGATGAGCTTGAGTTAGCCCGACTCCCGCACCTTGCTTCGATGTTTCAACCCGATCGCGTCGTCACCAGCCCGGCACACGCTGCCATGCAAACGGGCCGAGCGGTCGGAATTACGACGAGCGTTGACGCGTCATGGAGCGACCTGGATTACGGTCTTTGGCAAGGCCGTCCGATCCGTGAGATTCATGATGAAGACGCGGCCGGATTAGGCGCATGGCTTTCCGAACCGGGAAGCGCGGCGCATGGCGGCGAGAGCCTGGAAGCCCTTCAAACAAGGGTATGGGGCGCGCTGGAGAGCAATCGAGAGGCGGGAGTCACGTTGATCGTGACGCATGCAATCGTAGTCAAGACCGTGCTGGCGAGCGTGCTGGAAGCGCCGCTTACGGCAATCTATTGCATGGATCTGGAACCGCTTTCGGCAATCACGCTGACCCGCTCAGGCGAAGCATGGCGCCTTCGATGCAAGTCTTCCGTATGATAAAAACACGTCGTTCTTACCAGCGGCGTGAAAAACCGAAGTAACGCTGCAAGCGCACAAGCAATCAGCCCATCGCTCCGCGCGCCATGCGCTGAAGCGTCGAAGAATCGATCGCGCCCGCGCAGATTCTGATTGCTTCTTTCAACGTGCGGGGACGGCCCATTGCAAAATGCGCTTCAAGAATCGCGATGGCGCGAAGCCGTTCGTCATTGCCAAGCTTCTCGCCCGTCGCCAGTTCGAGCACCGAGATGAAGTACGTCGCCGGTGGCGTAGCGCGAGACGGCGCCGTTGGCGTGGCTGCGGGTATCGCGTCTGACCATGCCTGTTTTGCAATGGTTGCTACATCGGACTGGCCGCGCCAATCCGTTTCTCTCAGTTCAAATTCGTTTCGACTAGTCATCAATCAAGCCCTGAAATAATCCTCGGATCACCATGAGATAGTTAGCAAGGACTATTCCAGCTTGAATACGCGCGCGTGTCTCAGCTTGTCAACCTGCTCCGAGCATCGCCCGGACGACCCTGCACGCTGCCAGATCCCACGCCGCGCATCCAACGCTCTTGAACACGACTGGCCGCTTGATTGCTGAATCAGCCGCCTGAACGCTCAACGCACTGGCAAGCGGCCGTACCTCATCCCAGTCGATACCCGCCTGAATCAGATCCCCGGCCTCATGCCGCGCGCCCGCCGGATCGTCCACAAACACATCGCTCGCAAGCACCGTCGATGCCGCGATTTCAGCCGCATCAGGCGTGAATGCGCCCACTCCGATCAAGAGCCGGCCCTGGATGGGCGGCAGCGTATAGACCGGCGTCTTGCTGGTGGTCGTCGCGATAACGACGTCGATCGACGCAGGAATATCAGCGTCCTTTAGCGCACTCAATTTCGTCGATAACCCCGCATGCTCCGCACAAAACGCTTCGGCGCGTTCGGCCCGCGTGCCCTGCACGATGATCTGCGCGGCCGGATACAGCGCGCTCAGCGCCTCGACGTGATACACAGCCTGCTTGCCCGTGCCGATGATCAACACGGCCGAGGGCTCGCGCCCGAGCAGCGCCTGGATGCCGATCATGGTGACCGCGGCCGTGCGGCGGCCGGTTACCGTGGGACCGTCCAGCATGAAGAGCGGCACACCGGTCGCAGCATCGAAAGCCGTGACCTGGCCGTGAATGGTCGGCAACCCGAGCGCACCGTTCTTCGGACATACGTTGACGAGCTTGTGCATGGCGAGATCGGCGGCGGCAGCGGGCATCGAGAGCATCACGGCGCCGTCGCGAAGCGGCACCACCATGCGCTCGGGGCTCGTGATAAGGCCATCGGCATAGTCGAGCATGGTGAGCTTCAGGGTATCGACGAGGCGATCGAAGGGCAGCAAGCGCGCCGTTTGCGCGTCGTCGAAACGGGGCAGCGAAGCGGGAAGCGAAGAGGTATCAGTCATGGCGGTCAAAGGAGAATGCCGTTGGCAACGACAACGGGGCATTCTAAAGGCAAACAAAATACGCGCCGGCCTTGACTTCCACTGACCCTTAGCCGCAATCAGTGAACTCCGTCCCACCGCCGCGACAGCAGGATCATCACCGGCATCAGGATTGCCCAGCCGATAGCCAGCAGGATCGTCGCGGGCCATGGCTGCGCAAAGCGTACCGCGCCGAGCGCTGCGCCGGCGCGAAACGACATCGGTCCGGCAATGGCGCCAAGCACCGAAGCAAGCAGCATGTGTTGCTTGAGCCAGCCGAACGCGGTGTTGAACTGGGCCGCGAACAGCGCCCATAATGCAAGAATCCAGTCAGGTGCAATACCCGGAAACACGACGCCGTTCGGATACACCAGTAGCCCGGTGGCGACCGGCACACTCTCCCAGATCGCGCCCACCACCAGCACACTGACCAGCAGCTTGAACTCCTGCAACGGCCGCTCAACCCGCGCCAGATGCACGGCGAGGAGCACAATGGTTGTTGCCACGCCCATCCACGGCACGTCGCGTGCGGCGCTCAGTACACAGGCAAACCAGCCGAGCTGCCCGATCACGAAATAGACGTAGGGCGCCCAGCGTTCGGCCGTTGATGGGTGCCGCGTGCCAGTGGACGAGTCGTGCATGCGGTTTCCGGTTTCCGGGCAAAGTGCGCAAAGTTTGATAACGCTACCGCATATCGCGGCCGGCTGTTCACGCATGGCGCTCGCGGATAAGCGGATCATTCGTCTAACCGTTGCTTCGTTTTTGACGCTCCTGTCGTAACATTCCTGAAATTATCGGGCCGGATAATCGATAATTTGCAGGATTGCCGGGTTTTGTATTGCCTGCAGGGACCAGTCAACGCGGTCAACACGCCCAACCAACGGAGCTTCCCATGATTTCGCAGGATAAACAGCGCCGCTTCGAAGAAGACCTGATCGACAGTTACGACGAAGAACTCGAGATGGAAGTCGACGACCGCATCCTCGACGGCGAGGGCGCGTTTTCCGCCGAAGCGCGCGAGCAGCGCAAGATCTACTTTCGCGAACTGTTCCGCCTGCAAGGTGAACTCGTCAAGCTGCAGGACTGGGTTGTCGCCAGCGGCCACCGGCTGGTGGTGATCTTTGAAGGACGCGACGCCGCCGGCAAGGGCGGCGCGATCAAGCGCATCACGCAGCGGCTGAATCCGCGGGTTTGCCGGGTCGCTGCCTTGCCCGCACCGAACAATCGCGAACGCACCCAATGGTATTTCCAGCGCTACGTTTCGCATCTGCCCGCGGGCGGCGAGATCGTGCTGTTCGACCGCAGCTGGTACAACCGGGCGGGCGTGGAACGCGTGATGAATTTCTGTACCGACGCCGAGTACGAAGAGTTCTTTCGCTCCGTGCCGGAATTCGAAAAGATGCTCGCGCGCAGCGGTGTGCAGATCCTGAAGTACTGGTTCTCGATCACCGACGACGAACAGGAAGTTCGCTTCCAGGCGCGTATTCAAGATCCGTTAAAACAGTGGAAGCTGAGTCCGATGGACCTGGAAAGCCGTCGTCGCTGGGAAGCCTATACGCACGCGAAGGAGGAGATGCTGAACCGCTCGCATATTCCCGAAGCGCCGTGGTGGGTCGTGCAGGCCGTGGACAAGAAACGCGCTCGGCTCAACTGCATTCACCATCTGCTGAGTCAGGTGCCGTATCACGAGATCGAGCACCCCACGATCGAATTGCCCGACCGCGTGTACAACGAAGATTACCTGCGGCAGCCCGTGCCCGAAAGCATCATCGTGCCGGAAATATATTGAGCGATAAAAGTGTTAGCAGTGACAGGTCTTCTCATGCAGGGCATGGACCTGCGGCGCGCGGACATTGCTACGATCGGCTTGATCGTGGCGACGCCTGAATACCGCTTGAAACATGTATTGCGAACCCTTCATGACCACGACGAACGTCACTTGCATCAGGTTGAAATCGAGCGTCACCATCAGGCGCATCAAGACCAACAACGGTAGAACGACGGCGGGTCGGTAGAGTTGTCGTTCGATTAAAGCTTTCATGACGGCTCCCGTATCCATGTTGTAATTCTACGGATCGGGAGCCTCCGGATAAACCCGCTGTAATCGAAGACACTTGTCGCGCGGGTTGAACAATCGCGCTTCCAGTGCAGCGTTTAATGCCTAGCGCGACGCGACGCTTGCATCTGCGGCGGGCGTAACAGGTGTAGCAGGTGCGGCAGGCGAGACAGGCGCAGCCGGCAACTCGCCCCAACCACCGCCCAGTGCGCGGATCAGGTTCACCGTCGACGTAGCCTGCACACCCGCCAGTTGCACCGCCGCGCGCTGCGACTGCAGCACGGTACGTTCGGCATCGATCACGTCAAGATAAGTGACCGCGCCCTCGGTGTACTGCGAGCGGGAGAGCTGCGCTGCCCGGTTCGACGCGCTTACCGCTTCTGCTTGCGTGCGTGTCTGATCCTGCAGGATGCGCAGCTCGGAGAGGTTGTCCTCCACCTCCTGGAACGCCACCAGCACCTGCTGCCGATAGTTCGCGACATCCTCTTCGTAGATCGCGCGTGCGTTCGCGAGATTGCCCTTGCGACGTCCGCCGTCGAAGATCGGCAACGACAACGCCGTGCCCGCAAACGGTCCGAGCAGGAACGTACGGCTCGACCAGTTGAAGAGATCGCCAAGCGTAGCCGATTCGAATCCACCCGAGCCCGTTATGTTGAGCGAGGGGAAAAACGCCGACTTCGCCACGCCGATACGCGAGTTCGCCGCCGCCATTGCACGTTCCGCCGCCGCGATGTCCGGCCGGCGTTCGAGCAACGAAGAAGGCAGGCCCGGCGGAATCTTGATATCGACGGGATTCAGCGGGTTGGCCGCCATCGAGAACTGCGAGGCCGACTTACCCAGCAGCACCGCGAGGCTGTGCTCGGATGCGGCGCGCAAGCGCTGCACCGTCATGGCGTCGGACTTGGCTGTGGCAAGTTCCGACCTGGCCTGCGCCACGTCGAGCTCGCTGATCTCGCCTTCGTTAAAGCGATTCTGCACGAGCTTCAGGGCCTGCTCGCGCAGCGTGACGGTACGCGTAAAGACATCGCTTTCCGAATCGAGCTCGCGGAGGTTGAAGTAGTTCTGTGCCACGTCTGCCTGCAACGCAAGTTGCACGGACCGGAACAGCGCTTCGCTTTGCTCGGTGTCGGCGTTTGCAGCCCTCACCGAGTCCGACACGCGACCGAACAGATCCACTTCATACGACGCACTCCCCTCCGCGCGCCACAAAGTCTGTGCCGGTACGTTCGCGTTGGCCGGAAGGAACTGCGAGGACGGCGAGACCTTCTCGCGCGTCGGACCAAAGCCTGCATCCAGAGTCGGGAACAAGCCTGCCCGCGCGGTCTGGTTGATCGCGCGCGATTCCTTCACCCGCGCGGCCGCTGCCTTCAGGTTCTGGTTCGCCTCAAGCGCCTGATGTTCCAGATCGTTGAGCGTGGGGTCGTTGAAGACCGTCCACCATTCACCGCGCAGCACCTGTTCCGACGGTTGTGCGGTCTTCCACGTGCCCTGTTCTGAAGGGGCCAACGCCGTTTGCTGCGTTGTTTCCTGCGGTGTTTCCTTGAAGGCTGCCGGCGCGTTCACGTCGGGCTTCGTGTAGGTCGGCGCAAGCGAGCAGCCCGCGACGACCAGCAAGAGCCCAAGTAACGCCGACAATCCCAGCCATCGCTTTGTATTCAACGTTTTCATTTCAATCTCTCTCATGCTTCGAGCGAAGCATTGACACCGCGCATGTGCGGATTGTGGCCATGCTTGTCGACGAGATGTTCGCCGCCAGCCAGCTTTCTCAACAGCACATAAAACACCGGCGTGAGCATCAGGCCGAACAGCGTCACGCCGAGCATGCCGAAGAACACCGCCACGCCCATTGCATGACGCATTTCCGACCCCGCGCCCGACGACAGCACGAGTGGCACCACGCCCATGATGAAAGCGATCGACGTCATCAAGATCGGCCGCAAGCGCAGACGGCTGGCTTCAATAGCCGCCTCCACGATCGAACGTCCCTGCATTTCCAGTTCGCGCGCAAACTCCACGATCAGGATGGCGTTCTTCGCCGACAAGCCCACCAGCACCATCAAGCCGATCTGCGTGAAGATGTTGTTGTCACCCTTCGTGAGCCACACGCCGACCAGCGCCGAGAGAATGCTCATGGGCACGATCAGGATCACGGCGAGCGGCAGCGTCAGGCTTTCGTAGAGAGCAGCCAGCACGAGGAACACGAGCAGTACGCTGATCGGGAACACCCACATGGCCGCATTGCCCGCAAGAATCTGCTGGTACGTCAGGTCGGTCCATTCGAACTTGATGCCGCGCGGCAGCGTTTCAGCCGCAATGCGTTCAACCGCAGCCTGCGCCTGGCCCGAGGAATAACCCGGAGCCGGACCACCGTTGATGTCGGCAGCGGTGTAGCCGTTGTAGCGCACCACCATCTCGGGACCATACGTCGGCGTCACCTTGACCAGCGACGACAGCGGCACCATCTCGCCATTCGCGTTACGAGTCTTGAGCAGACCGATGTCCTCGGAACTCGACCGGAACGGCGCATCCGCCTGCACCCGGACCTGGTAGACACGGCCGAAGCGGTTGAAGTCGTTCACATACAGCGAGCCGAGATATACCTGCATCGTGCTGAATACATCGGTCACGGATACGCCAAGTTGCTTCGCTTTCACCCGGTCCAGATCCACGTTCAGTTGCGGCACGTTGATCTGATAGCTGGAGAACGTCGGGCCCAGTTCAGGCGCCTCCGATGCACGCTTCATGAACGCCTGCGTAGCGTCGTTCAGTGCGGCGTAGCCCAGCGCGCCACGGTCTTCCAGTTGCAGCTTGAAGCCGCCCAGCGTCCCCAGGCCGAGCACCGGCGGCGGCGGGAACACAGCAATGAACGAGCCCTTGATCGCCGCATATTTCTGATTCAACGAACCCGCAATGGCACCTGCCGAAAGCGCTGCACCCTTGCGCTCACTAAACGGCTTGAGCGTCACGAACACAATGCCGGCGCTCGATGAATTCGTGAAGCCATTCACCGACAAGCCCGGAAACTCCACCGCGCTCTGTACGCCCGGCGTTTGCTTCGCGATATCCGTCATCTGGCGAATCACGGCCTCGGTACGATCGAGCGACGCGCCGTTAGGCAATTGCGCGAAGCTGATCAGATACTCCTTGTCCTGCGCCGGCACGAAACCGCCCGGCACGACTCGGCTCATCAGCACAGCGCCGCACAGCAGCACGACATACACGCCCATCATCAGCGCCTTGCGGTTGATGACACCGGTTACGCCCTTGCCGTAATTCTCCGAACCACGCTTGAAGACCTTGTTGAACTGGCGGAAGAAACCACCGAACACACGATCCATGCCGCGGGTAAGCCAGTCCTTCGGTTCGTCATGGCCCTTCAGCAACAGGGCTGCCAACGCCGGCGACAACGTCAGCGAGTTGAACGCCGAGATCACCGTAGAGATGGCGATGGTCATTGCGAACTGCTTGTAGAACTGACCCGTCAGGCCGGACATGAATGCGAGCGGCACGAACACGGCGGTCAGCGTCAACGCGATGGCGATAATCGGCCCGCTCACTTCGCGCATGGCCTGATAGGTCGCCTCTCGCGCCGATAACCCCGCCTCGATATTCCGTTCAACGTTCTCCACCACCACGATCGCATCATCCACCACGATCCCGATCGCCAGCACCATCCCGAACAACGACAACGCGTTGATCGAGAAGCCGAACGCCAGCAGCAGCGAGAACGTACCGATGATCGACACCGGCACCGCCAGCAACGGAATGATCGACGCGCGCCAGGTTTGCAGGAACACGATCACCACCAGCACGACCAGCGCGATGGCTTCGATCAGCGTATGAATCACCGCCTCAATACTCGAACGCACGAACTGCGTCGGGTCATAGACGATTTGATAATCGACGCCCGCCGGCATGTCCGCCTTCAATTCCTTCATGGTCTCGCGGACCGAATCGGAGATCTGCAGCGAGTTCGCACCAGGTTGCTGGTTGATCGCCATGGCGACCGCCGACTTGTTGTCGAGCAGCGAACGCAAGCCATATTCCGATGCAGCCAACTCGACCCGTGCCACGTCACCCAGATGCGTGACCGCGCCGTCAGGCGACGTCTTGAGCACGATATCCCTGAACTCCGCTTCGGTCTGCAAGCGGCCTTGCGCATTCACGTTCAGTTGCAGCGGTACGTTCGACGAAGTCGGCGACGCCCCGATCACACCGGCCGCCACCTGCACGTTCTGCTCACGGATCGCGTTGACTATGTCAGTTGCCGTCATGCCACGCTGCGCGACCTTTTGCGGATCGAGCCAGATACGCATGGAGTAATCGCCTGAACCCCACAGCTGAACTTCGCCCACGCCCTGGATTCGCTCAAGCCGGTCCTTCACGTTGATCAGCGCATAGTTGCGCAGATACGTCATGTCGTAGCGGTTATTCGGCGAGTTCAGGTGAACCACCATGGTGAGCGTCGGCGACGACTTGATGGTCGTCACGCCGAGCCGCGTCACGTCTTCCGGCAAACGTGGCAGCGCTTGCGACACGCGGTTCTGCACCAGCTCCTGCGCCTTGTCCGGGTCGGTGCCGAGCTTGAACGTCACCGTGATGGTCAGGTTGCCGTCGCTGTTGGCTTGCGACTGCATGTACAGCATGTCTTCCACGCCGTTGATCTGCTCTTCCAATGGCGACGCCACCGTTTCGGCGATCACCTTCGGATTCGCGCCCGGATACTGCGCATGGACGACCACGGACGGCGGCACGACTTCCGGATATTCGGAGATCGGCAGCTTGAACATGGCAATGATGCCCGCTAGCAGCAGGAGCACCGACAGCACACCCGCGAAGATCGGGCGGTCGATGAAAAACTTGGAAATGTTCATGACGTTTTCTTTATCTGCATGAGAGGCTGCGCGCGCGTAGCCGCCGGCCGGTCGATCCCGTCAGGAACGAACCCGCCACGTACTACACACACGAGGAGCCGCTGTTAAGCGTCTTATGAAGCGCGTCTTATGAAGCGTCTTTAGCCGGCGACGCACTCGCCATTGCTACGGAATTGGCCTTCACGACATCGTTCGGGCGCACGCGCTGCAGGCCGTTCACCACGATGCGTTCGCCCGGCTGCAAGCCCTTCGCGATCACGCGCAGGCCGTCGCTCAACGTGCCGAGCGTGACTTCGCGGTACTGCACGCGGTTGTCTGGATCGACCACCATCACGAACTTCTTGTCCTGGTCGGTCCCGATAGCCGCATCGTCGATCAGCACAGCCGGATGCGGCGTGCCTCCGCCTACCTTGATGCGTGCATAAAGGCCCGGCACAAGCGTGCCGTCGGCGTTATCGAAACGTGCCCGCACGCGGATCGTGCCCGAGCCCGTATCGAGCTGGTTATCGACGGATGCGACCTTGCCTTCGCGCGAGAAACCGTCTTCATTCGCGAGGCCGAGCGAGACCGGCACGCTTGCACGCGAGTCGCGGCTCAGATAACGCAGGTAGGTTTGTTCATCGACGTCGAACGAGGCGTAGATAGGCGACACCGACACCAGCGTGGTCAGCAGCGGCGCGCTGGAACCCGTCGACACGATGTTGCCAACAGTCATTTCCGCACGCGACACCCGGCCCGACACCGGCGCCACGATCTGCGTGTACGTCAGGTTGATCTTCGCCGTCTCGAGCGCCGCTTGTGCAGCCTTCAGGTTCGCCGCGGCTTCGTGCGAAGCGTTCTGCTTCTCGTCGTAATCACGCTTGGCAATGGCGTTGTCCGCCAGCAAGCGCTCCGCACGCGCGGCATCGGTCGATGTATAACCGTTGCGCGCCTGGGCCGCCGCGAGTTGCGCCGCAGCTTGATCGACTTGCGCCACGTACGGCCGCGGGTCGATGGTAAAGAGCGGATCGCCCTTCTTCACCAGTGCGCCATCGGCAAAATGCACCGCGACGATAGTCCCCGGCACGAGCGGACGGATCTCAACCTTGTCGATCGCTTCCAGGCGGCCCGAATAGTTCTGGTAGTCCGTGATGGTCTTCGAGACCACCGTGGCGACATCCACTTCCGTGGCGGGCGCCGACGGCTTGATGGCAGCTTCGGCACCGTTCACCGGCAGATCGCCGCGGCCGAAACCGTGCATGGCAGTGAATGTTCCGATGCCTGCGACGACCAGCGCGGCACCTAGCGCGACGGTAAGACGTTTGCGAGTGATGGACATGCGTTGCTCCGATTAAGTCGTTGAGATTTATTAAATTTTTTAGTGTGCCGCGAGCGGCGCAAGCGTCTGCGCGCGAAGCCGTTTCTTGAAGAACGCCACCACATCGGCGAGTGCGGCCGGGTCCGCTGCAAGCGCGTTATGCGATGCATTGACGTGCCGCGTGACTTCCGTCGGTACGCCCGCGGCAATCAGTTCGCCGGCATATTTCTCTGCCTCGATATGCAGCAGGTCATGCTGCGCGCTTGCGATCAGCGCAGGCGGCAGACCGGCCAGGCGCCGCGATTCCAGCGGCGCTGCATACGGATGAAGCCGTTGTGAAGCGTTCGGCAGATACGCGCGATAACACTGCGCGCACTCCGTCATGCAGATGTCGGGCGACCGCACCTTGTTCTCGTCGGCCATGCGCGTCATGCTTGGGTCGAGCAACGGCGCGAGCAGCGCTTGCGCCAGGATCACGATGTCGCCGCGATCCCGCGCGATCGCCGCGAGACACGTGGCCAGGTTGCCGCCTGCGTCGTGCCCCGCGACCCCGATGCGGTTTGCATCCGCGCGTTGCGCACGAGCGTTCGCCACGGCCCATTGCGCCGCCCGGTAAGCATCCTCGGGAGCCGCGGGAAACGGGAAAGCCGGGGCCAGTGAGTAGCCCACCGAAATAACCCACGCGGCTGTATCGCGGGCAATGGTGCTGGCGGTAACGTCGGCGTCATCGAGCGTGCCGCGCACAAAGCCGCCGCCATGGAAATAGAGCACGACAGGCAGGACGGTACCGTCCGAGGCGGGGCGATAACTGCGCAAGGTTATGGGTTGCGCATGTCCCGCGATTCGAACATCCTCTATGCAGAGGCCCAGATCCAGCGTCGATACCATGATTATTTTCAGCGCGTCCGCGCCATCCCACCCGAGTTGCGATGGAACGAATTCTGGGGGCAACGACATTTGAAATAAATGCCTATAATCCGGCAACACAATTCGGTCGCACCGAACAATCGCAATCGAAACTGCCCATTCCTGTCTGAGCGGCATCCTTATTCCGGACGCCGCAAAGCATTGACGGTGAGAGAAAAATGGACCGGCTACAAGCTATGCACGTGTTTACAAGAGTTGTCGACACCAATAGTTTTTCACGCGCGGCAGACACGCTGGACATGCCGCGCGCCTCGGTGACAACGATCATTCAGAACCTCGAAGCGTTCCTCAACGTGCGTCTCCTGCAACGCACGACACGACGCCTGAACCTCACGCCGGACGGCGCCGCGTATTACGAGCGCTGCGTGCGGATCCTGGCGGACATCGAGGAAACCGAGAGTTCGTTCGCCAATACCGGCAAGGGTCCGCGCGGCAAATTACGCGTCGATATGCCGGGTTCGATCGGGCGCATGATCGTCATGCCCCAGCTTTGTGAATTCCATACGCGTTATCCGGACATCGAGTTGATGGTCGGTTTCGGCGACAAACCGGTCGACCTGATCCAGGAAGGTGTGGATTGCGTCATTCGCGTGGGAACGCTGCAGGATTCCAGTCTTGTGGCGCGGCGGATCGGCGTATTTCAGGGCCTGACCGCGGCGAGTCCGGATTATCTCGAGCTTCATGGCGTACCGCACACCATCGATGATTTGCAGCAGCACACGGCCGTGAATTATTTCTCCAGCCGCACCGGCCGCGTGATGGATATGGATTTTGTCGTCGATGGAAAGTCGGTCGACGTGAAGATGCGCGGGAAGATTGCCGTGAATGATGCCGAGGCTTATATCGCGTGCGGCGTCAAAGGGGTTGGAATCGTTCAGATAGCGAGGTTCATGGCCCTTCCGCATTTGCGCTCCGGTGAACTGGTCGAGGTGCTGCCGCAGTGGAAACCGTTGCCCATGCCGATTTCAGTGGTTTATCCGCATAACCGGCATTTGTCGCCTAAGGTGCGGGTTTTTGTCGACTGGGCTGCGGAGTTATTTGAACGGTGTCCGCTGCTTTCTGGGCAGGAGGATGCCGAGCAGCGTTGTCTGCCGACGGCTACGCCAGCGAAATCAATCGTCAAGCATGGGACGCCGGATGTTGCCGGCACCGCTGAGGTGGTGGTTTAGTTTAGTTTTGTTTTGTTTTGTTTTGTCTTGCTTACGGTCCTTGTTCGGGTTGGGTCCCTCGCTCTTTGACGCTGTTGCGAAATTGATTTTCATTCGCGCCGGTGGACGGGTTTGAGGGATGATGGGTTTGGAAGCGGCGGTCGGGGTCAGTGCTGAGTTGGTCGGTTATGGGGTTAGCGGTCGGGGTTGATGCCGGGTTGCTGCTTTCAGGGTTAGTGGTCGGGGTCTATGCCGGGTTGCTGCTTTCGGCCTTAGTGGTCTGCCTGAGTTGGATTTTCTCTTTATCACTATTAGCCACTGTGCGTGGCGGCACGTCATTTCTTTGTCCAAAGCGACAAAGAAACGAAGCAAAGAAAACGCTTTCAAAACACGCTACCCTAAGTGTCCACAGCGTGCAGTTTTCACTCATAGGTGCCCCAAAAGCACGGTGCTCGCCAGAGCCACGGATGTTTGAACCCCTCCTTCTCGCGAATCCTGACACGAACACGCTTCGCCCCGTACGCTCTCGGGCAAGCACCATTGCCAAGGAACCCGCGCGGCCTCACGCGTACTGCCGACCGTGGTTTTTGATGGGTTAGCGGCCCGGTTCGTACGGCCATATTCGTGGATCACAGCGTGGTGCCTAGCAACTCGATGCGTGCTTAGTGCTTCAGTTTTTGGTGAGTTGGCTGCGTGCTTACACGATTATTTTCATCGGTTACGGCCTTACATATTTTGGGGCTTTATTACCCGGTAGGTTGGCGACGTGGTTCGTCGTGCATACAAATTCGGTGGTCGGTCGTCCGCGGATAGCGCGGGGTGCTCCTTGGGCAGGTTCAATCACTGGTGGCGAAGCGTGTGGGTATCCGTGTTCGGAGAAGGAGGGGTTCACACATCCTCCGCTCTGGCGAGCACCGTGCTTTTGGGGCACCTATGAATCAAAACTGCACGCTGTGGACACTTAGGGTAGAGCGGTTAAAGCGCTTTCTTTGCTTCGTTTCTTTGTCGCTTTGGACAAAGAAATGACGTGCCGCCACGCACAGTGGCTAATAGTGATAAAGAGAAAATCCGACTCTCGCAGACCACTAAGGCCGAAAGCACCAACCCGGCATAGACTCCGACCACTAACCCCAGAACCGACCAACCCGGCATAGACCCCGCCCACTACCCCCACAACCGACCACCCCGGCATCACCCCCGACCACTAACCCCAAAAACAACCCAAACCCCACCCCGTCCACCGGCGCGAGCGACCCTCCCACCGGTATGGGCTTAAATCCCTTTCACTCATAGTGGTTCTGTCGCAAAAGCCCTTTCCATAAGGGCTCCTTCGATTATTCGCGCAGCGCGATTAATCTTTTCGCTTAACGATCATTTATCCGCAGCGCTCACTTGACTACATTTCATCCTGTCGCAGCGCGGCCCGTCGATTAGTCGATGTCATTCTCTTTCGTTGCTTAGGCTCATTGCCTGGATCGACGCCCGCTGCCCCGCTATCAGTCCGATTGCATCGACTCCGCTCGATGCTTATCGAATGAATCGACAGGAGCAGCACCCATGAAAACCGCTATCGCAACACTCTCGCTTTCCGCTATCTCAGCCATTGTCTCCACTACCGCATTCGCTGACGGCGGCATTGGGCACGCAGGCACTTATCAAACCGCAGTAACCAGCCAAAGCACCATGACTCGCGCGCAAGTCCGCGCCGAACTGGCGGCATCCTATGCCAACGGCACGCTGCCCGCGCTGAACCGCAACACCTACCCTGAGCGCAGCATGGCGGGAATCGCCATTGCCGAGCAGCACGAACAACGTGCACGCGACGCAGCAGCTGCAGAACAACGCAATCGTTCTATCGTGGAGTTCGCGAACGGATCGGTGACACAAAGCGGCAACGCCAACGCCCAGTAAATAAAGGAGTCCATCATGAATGAATCAGTACCCCTTGAAGACTTCTCCGCGCTCGACGACTGGCTTCCGGCAGCACCGCAATGGCGCCCATACCGGCCGCAAGCAACGAGCGAGCGTCAGGCAGCGGAATGGGCAGATTCTGCGGCAGGTTGAACGATTCAACGCTTGGCCAGCGCGGACTCATCAAGTCCGCGCTGGCGGCAATTGCTGGTGGCAATCAACAGGTTGAATGTGAGCGTGCATTAATCCGGCTGAGTGCCTGATCGCGGGTGAAAGTGATCAGGCACTCATGCGGGGCATTCACGCTTTAACCGCACGCGCCTATCTCGCCGCACGCTGTACAGAAGTCGCAACCGTCCTTGCGGATCATCGCGTTGGCACCACAAGTCGGGCACTTGCGG
Organism: Caballeronia sp. LjRoot31; assembly: GCF_964253885.1. Taxonomy (NCBI): domain Bacteria; kingdom Pseudomonadati; phylum Pseudomonadota; class Betaproteobacteria; order Burkholderiales; family Burkholderiaceae; genus Caballeronia; species Caballeronia sp. LjRoot31. The sequence continues at coordinate 969,885 of NZ_CAXURX020000002.1, read as the reverse complement.
CCGGGAATGGGCAGTAGCGCATGCGGGTTGCCAGCGTCCGCGTTGTCCTCCACAACCGCAGTGATCTCGTCATCGCTGGATTCGGATGACGCCGATACAAGCCCCGCCTGCGCACTCTCGTGCCGACGCTGCGCAAGCAAGCGCGACGGCACTTGACCGCCCTCGATATCGAGGAAACCTCGCCGATACAGGATCTGCTGGATCGCATACGCAAGCGCCGCGACTTCCGAATCGTGCCAGCGTGGTGCTTTGTGGCCACCGGGACGCTCGACGTCACCCAGCCGCACCTGTCCACGATCCCACGATACCTTGCGCATATCCTGCAGATTGCGCGCGACAAAACCACCCCGCGCCGCCAGCGACAATGACCGCATCGTCGCCGTAATCCATTGCTGCGATTCGTCGCGTTGCCCCGTTGGTATGAAGAACTCGATGGGCCGCTCGATAGTGACATCTTCGCCACCCAGCCGCCCGGTGATCTCCATGAACGACACCGCTACGTAAAGCGACTTCTTGCCGGCTTGCGTGAGGTACTCCACCTTCTCGATGATCGCCGGCAACTCGCCGCGCGGACGATGATCGATGGCAATGCGCAACGGGTCCAGTTGAACCTCTGCGTCCGCCGCGTCCGATGGATCGGATGCAACGATCGCGGGTGTCTCCGGCGTCACCGACAACACCGCACCCAGCGTGTCGTTCGGCCGGTAGGTAGCCAGCCCCTTCAGGCCGCGGCGCCATGCGTCGAAGTAAAGGTCCTTGAACGCGTCGAACGGATAATCGGCCGGTACATTGACCGTCTTCGAAATGGAGGTATCGACGAAAGGCTGCACCGCCGCCATCATTTCCAGATGATCGTTCGCGGACATATCGAGTGCGCTCACGAAATACTCCGGCAACGCCTTCACGTCGCCGCCCAGTTCGCGATACAAGCGGTACGCATGATCCTCCACCGAAAATGATTGCCGGCTGCCGTCGGCCATGCGCTTGGTCCGCTGGTAAGTCCACGAGAACGCCGGCTCAATGCCGTTCGACGCGTTGTCAGCGAACGCCAGACTCACGGTGCCGGTCGGCGCAATGGAAAGCAGGTGGCTGTTGCGAATGCCGTCGCGATGAATCTCCGCCTTGATGTCATCCGGCAGGCGCGACGCGAAAGTACCTGTTTCAAGGTACTTTTTTGCATCGAAGAGCGGGAACGCGCCACGCTCGCGAGCCAGCTCCACCGACGCGCGATACGCCTCGTCGCGCATGGTCTGCGCCACACGTATCGCAAAATCGCGGCCCTCCTGCGAGTTGTAGCGCACGCCGAGCATGACAAGCGTGTCGCCGAGCCCCGTAAAACCCACGCCTATGCGCCGCTTCGCCTGCGCTTCCCTGTCTTGCTCGGGTAGCGGCCAGAGCGTTACGTCGAGCACATCGTCGAGAAAACGAACCTGCGTGCGGGTGCTTTTCGCCAAGCCATCCCAGTCGAATACCGGCGTTCCTCCATGACGCTGCGCGAACGGTTCACGCACGAAACGCGTCAGGTTCAACGGCCCAAGATTGCAGCACCCGTAGGCCGGCAACGGCTGCTCGCCGCACGGATTGGTGGCGCGAATAGTCTCCACCGCTCGCAGGTTGTTGTCGTCGTTCATGCGCGATACGAAAACCACCCCCGGCTCCGCGACGTCATAGGTCGAGCGCATGATCGTGTCCCACACTTCCCGTGCCCGCACTTCGCGATAAACCCACAGACCGTCTTCGCGCTGCCGGGCATCGGCCGATGCCTTGACCGAAGGTGAAGGTTCGGCGCGATGCACGAGCTGCCACGGGGTATCGTCAGCAACGGCTTGCATGAACTCGTCGGTCACCGCGACCGATACGTTGAAGTTATTCCAGCGCCCCTTCACATGCTTTGCCGCGATAAATTCAAGCAGGTCAGGATGTGAGCAATCCAGAATGCCCATCTGCGCGCCGCGCCGCGACCCGGCGCTTTCAACGGTCCTGCATGACGCGTCGAAAACATCCATGTAACTGCACGGCCCCGACGCCGACGATCCCGTGGAATGCACGCGTGCACCCTTCGGACGGATCGCGGAAAAGTTGTAGCCCACGCCGCCGCCGCGCCGCATGGTTTCGGCTGCCTGCAGCAAGGCAACGTAGATGCCCGGCAAACCGTCCTCGTCCACGCCCTGGATGGCGTCGCCCACCGGCTGCACGAAGCAGTTGATGAGCGTTGCCTGGATACCCGTGCCGGCCGCGCTCATGATGCGGCCCGCGCCCAGGGCGCCACGCTGGAAATTCTCGAAGAATTCGGTCTCGACCTGCTTTCGCAGCGCCTCGGGCTCAGCCATTGCCACGCCTCGCGCAACCCGGCGATAAATATCGTCAATGCCTGTTTCATCTCCCTTCGCATACTTTTCCAGCATGACGTCGATGGAAAACTGCTGCGGTGAAACGGTGATCTTCAAGTCGTCTTCAGCCATGTTCTGTCCTCATGTCCAGCGGTTTGCTGCGTTGCATCGGAGTGGCGGAGCATGCCTCGCCGGCCGCGCTGGCCGGACGTATCCCATCCCAAGTTACACCTTTCGGACTAGTCCCGCCGGAGGAGCGACATGGAGTCGCGTCCTCCCATCGGCGAATGGGCGGCACGTCGCGCAGTTCCTAATCTTGCAGTGATTTCCCAACTCAACGCAAATTTAATCGACAGGCAAGCAATATGACTGCCGTACGCAAGTCCCAAGCCACCCACGATGACGCAACCGCCGATCCGCGCGCCTGGCGCGTGCTGTGGTCGAGCACCTTCGCTTTCACCATCTGCTTCGCGATCTGGATGATGTTCGCGATTCTAGGCATTCCGCTGAAGACCCAGCTGGGTCTCTCCGATACAGAATTCGGCCTGATTGCCGCGACGCCAGTGCTCTCGGGCTCGCTGGCGCGCGTCCCGCTCGGCATCTGCACCGACCGCTTCGGCGGACGCATCGTCTTTTTCCTGACGATGCTCGCGACAGTCATACCCATCTGGATGCTCACCTACGCTACGCAGTTCTGGCAATTCATCGCGCTCGGACTGCTGGTCGGTCTCGCCGGCGCCAGTTTCTCGGTCGGTACGCCCTATGTGGCGCGCTGGTTCCCGAAGGAACGCCAGGGCCTCGCGATGGGCATCTTCGGTGCCGGCAATTCGGGGGCTGCGCTCACCAAATTCGTTGCACCCGTGTTGATCGTGACAGCCGGCACGTGGATGATCGTGCCTAAGGTGTATGCCATCGCCATGCTCGTTACCGCCATTCTCTTCTGGATGACATCGGCGACGAATCCCGCCCATCGCATTGCCAATCCGCCGAGCTTCGCCAGCCAGTTGCGCGTGATGAAAGACCGTCGCGCATGGCGTTACTCGCAGTATTACTCGGTCGTGTTCGGCGGTTACGTTGGGCTCGCGTTGTGGCTGCCGCATTACTACGTCAATCATTATGGATTCCATATTGAACAAGCGGCTTTGCTCGCTGCATGCTTCTCGCTGCCGGGCGGCGTCCTTCGTGCTGCTGGCGGATGGCTGTCCGACCGTTACGGCGCGAAGAAAACAACGTGGGTCGTGATGTGGACCGTGCTCACGTGCTTCTTTTTGCTCAGCTATCCGGACGCGGGCTTCATCGTGCAATCGACCCATGGTCCGCTCGCGTTTCACATCGCGCTCTCGCCCACCGTGTTCACGGTCCTGATTTTCACCGTAGGGATTGCAATGGCGATTGGTAAGGCCTCCGTATTCAAGTTCGTCTCCGATGAATATACCGGCAACATCGGCGCGGTCTCCGGCGTAGTCGGTCTCGCCGGCGGCCTGGCCGGCTTCGCGCTACCCATTCTGTTCGGGTTGCTCGCCGACCTGACGGGCGTGAGCAGCACCTGTTTCATGCTGCTTTTCGGCGCTACCGCCGTCAGCCTCATCTGGATGACCTTCTCTTTCCGCTCGCATGGCGATGCTGTCCTTCCGCGCGCCCCTGTCTAATCCAACCGATAAAAACATGTCCGACTATCTTCTCAAGAACTGGGAGCCGGAAGATCCGGCGTTCTGGAAAACACGCGGCTCGGCCATTGCCAACCGCAACCTGTGGATCTCCATCCCGGCGCTGATGCTTGCCTTCGCCGTGTGGTCGCTATGGAGCGTCGTTGTCGTCAACCTGGACAAAGGCGGCTTCCACTTCACGAAGAACGAACTGTTCTGGCTGACGGCGTTACCCGCCCTGTCCGGCGCGACGCTGCGCATTTTCTATTCGTTTCTCGTGCCCATCTTCGGTGGCCGGCGCTTCACCGCCGTCTCTACGGCCACGCTGCTGATTCCCGCGCTCGGCATGGGGTTCGCCTTGCGCGATCCGTCGACCAGCTATACCACCCTGCTCGTGCTCGCTTTGCTGTGCGGTTTTGGTGGCGCGAACTTCAGTTCTTCAATGTCGAATATCAGTTTCTTCTTTCCCAAGGCACGCAAAGGACTGGCGACGGGATTGAACGCCGGCATCGGCAATCTGGGTGTGTCGCTGGTGCAGTTCGTCACGCCGCTCGTGATCGCCACGGCCGCCTTCGCTTCGCTCGCAGGGGATGGTCAGACGTTCCTCGCGAACGGGGTCGAACGAGGTATCTGGCTGCAGAACGCGGGCTTTATCTGGGTACCGTTCATCGTGGTGGCGTCGCTGGCGGCATGGTTCGGGATGAACGATATCGCCGACGCAAAGGCCTCCTTCGCCGAGCAAGCCGTGATCTTCACGCGCAAGCACAACTGGTTGATGTGCTGGCTTTATATCGGCACGTTCGGCTCGTTCATCGGTTTCTCCGCAGGCTTTGCACTGCTGACCAAGAGCCAGTTCCCGTCGATCAACCCCACTGCCTATGCGTTCCTCGGCCCGCTCGCGGGCGCCTTGGCGCGTCCGGTAGGCGGCTGGATCTCTGATCATCTGGGCGGCGCGCGCGTGACGCTCTGGACTTTCCTCGGCATGATCGCCGCCGTGTTCGGCGTGATCTCGTTCATGCCCGCCACGGGCGTATCAGGTAACTACGCAGGCAACTTCGCGGGCTTCCTCGCCATGTTCATCGTGCTGTTCATGCTGACCGGCATTGGCAACGGTTCGACCTTCCGCATGATCCCGGTGATCTTCATGACCGAGCACCAGCGCCGCGCCAAGGGGCTGGATGCCGCCGCCCAACGCCAGGCCATGCACGACGCCGGCAAGGAGTCCGCGGCCGTGCTCGGTTTCTCCGCTGCTATTGGCGCGTACGGCGGCTTCTTCATTCCAAAGACCTTCGGCACCGCACTCGACATGACCGGTTCCGCCATACCCGCGCTGTACGTATTCATCGCGTTCTACGTGACGTGCGTCGCCATCACGTGGTTCTGCTACGCACGCCGCAACGCGAGCATGCCTTGCTGACGCGCCCCCTTCGACACAGGACACAACAATGAGTCATTTTCTGGATCGCCTGAAGTTCGTCAAGCGCACGCAGTCGACGTTTTCGAACGGACACGGTGCGGTGGTCAATGAAGACCGCAAGTGGGAAGAAGGTTATAGAACCCGCTGGCAACATGACAAGATCGTGCGCTCCACGCATGGCGTGAACTGCACGGGTTCGTGTTCGTGGAAGGTCTATGTGAAGAGCGGGCTGATTGTCTGGGAGACGCAGCAGACCGACTATCCGCGCACCCGCGCCGACCTGCCGAATCACGAACCGCGCGGCTGTCCGCGTGGGGCGTCGTATAGCTGGTACGTGTATTCGGCGCAGCGCGTCAAGTATCCGATGATCCGCGGCCGCCTGATGGAAATGTGGCGCGAGGCGCGCAAGTCGCTCGATCCGGTCGCCGCGTGGGCGTCGATCAGCCAGGACCCGGTCAAGTCAAAACGCTATAAGAGCGTGCGTGGCCTCGGTGGCTTTGTGCGCGCCGACTGGGACACCGCTAACGAAATGATCGCTGCGGCTAATGCGTTCACCATAGGCAAGTTCGGGCCGGATCGCGTGGTTGGCTTCTCGCCGATTCCTGCCATGTCCATGGTCTCGTACGCAGCAGGTTCGCGTTATCTCAGCTTGATTGGCGGAGTGTGCCTGTCGTTCTACGACTGGTACTGCGACCTGCCGCCCGCTTCGCCGCAGGTCTGGGGTGAGCAGACCGACGTACCGGAATCCGCGGACTGGTACAACTCCACCTATCTGATGGTATGGGGTTCGAACATTCCGCAGACCCGGACCCCCGATGCGCATTTCTATACCGAGGTGCGTTACAAGGGCACGAAAACGGTAGCGGTATCGTCGGATTTCGGCGAGATGGTCAAGTTCGGTGACATCTGGCTGGCGCCGAAACAAGGTACCGACGCCGCGCTTGCAATGGCGATGGGGCACGTCGTGCTGAAGGAATTCCACGCAGCGAACGCATCGAACCAATCCGCTTATTTCCGCGACTATGTGAAGCAATACACCGACATGCCCATGCTCGTGCTACTGCGCGACAACGACGGCATGCTGGTGCCCGATCAGTTCCTGCGCGCATCGCATCTCGCCGATAGCCTCGACGAAGCGAACAATGCGCAATGGAAGACGCTCCTGATCGATGCAGACAGCGGCCAGATCGTCGCGCCCAACGGCACGGTAGGCTTTCGCTGGAATGAAGCTGCGCACAACGACGGCCGCAAGGTCGGCCGCTGGAATCTCGAACTGAAAGACGGCGGTAGCGGGCGGCCGATCGACCCCCGTCTCTCGATGATCACTGCGGGCACGCATGACGAAGTGGTCACAGTCGGCTTCCCCTACTTCGGCAGCGAGCACAACGCGCTGCTGGAACGTCACGTCCCCGCCCGGCGCGTCACGCTCGCGGACGGCACGAGCGCGCTTGTCGCCACCGTGTTCGACTTGCAAATGGCGAACTACGGGGTAGACCAGGGACTCGGCGGCCCGAACGTTGCCAGCAGTTACGACGACGACGTTCCGTACACGCCCGCATGGCAGGAAAAGCACACCACCGTGCCGCGCAATCTCGTGATCCAGGTGGCCCGCGAGTTCGCAACGAACGCCCATCAGACGCAGGGCAAGAGCATGGTGATCGTGGGCGCCGCGCTCAATCACTGGTATCACAACGACATGATTTATCGCGGCATCATCAACCTCCTGATGATGTGCGGATGCGTAGGAAAGAGCGGCGGCGGCTGGGCGCATTACGTTGGTCAGGAAAAGCTTCGGCCGCAATTCGGCTGGGCGCCGCTTGCGTTCGCGCTCGACTGGTCGAAGCCGCCGCGTCAGATGAACGGCACGTCCTTCTTCTATAACCACACCAGTCAGTGGCGTCACGAGAAGGTCGGGCTGAACGAAGTGCTTTCGCCGACCGCGAACAAGGCGAACTATGCGAACCTCGCCATGCTCGACCTGAATGCGAAGTCCGAGCGCATGGGCTGGTTGCCGAGCGCGCCGCAACTCGGCGCGAATCCGCTCGATCTGACCGACGAAGCAGCCCGTGCCGGCATGAAGCCGGTGGACTACGTGGTCGACCGCCTGAAGTCGGGCGCATTGCAATTCTCTTGCGACGACCCCGACAACCCCGTCAACTTCCCGCGCAACATGTTCGTCTGGCGCTCGAACATCCTGGGCAGTTCGGGCAAGGGTCACGAATACTTCCTGAAGTATTTGCTCGGCACGCAGAACGCCCTCTTCTCCGATGAGAACGACGCCATCATGCCGGGCCAGGTTCATGTGCGCGAAGCGGCTGAAGGGAAGCTCGACCTGCTGACCGTGCTTGATTTCCGCATGAGCACGACCTGTCTTTACGGCGACATCGTGCTGCCGACCGCGACGTGGTACGAGAAAGACGACCTGAATACATCGGATATGCATCCGTTCATTCACCCGTTGTCGGAAGCCGTGCAGCCGTTGTGGGAGAGCAAGAGCGACTGGGAAATCTACAAGGGCATTGCAGAGAAGTTTGCGGAGATTGGCGGTGCGCATCTCGGTACGCGTACCGATCTGGTCTGCACGCCACTCATGCACGATACCCCGGGCGAACTCGGCCAGCCGTTCGAGCCGAAGGACTGGCGCGCCGGTGAATGCGACCTGATCCCCGGCAAGACCGCGCCGTCCATGACGGTGGTCGAACGCAACTACAAAGATGTCTATCGCAAGTTCACGTCCGTGGGTCCGTTGCTGGATACACAGGGCAATGGCGGCAAGGGCATCAACTGGAACAGCGCGCATGAGGTGGATGAACTCGCGCACATCACGCACACGGTCACGGATCCGGGCGTGAGCCATGGACGTCCGCGGCTTGATAGCGCCATCGACGCCGCTGAAATGATCCTCACGTTCGCGCCCGAAACCAACGGCCACGTTGCAGTGAAGGCATGGCAAGCGTTGTCGAAGATCACGGGACGCGAACATGCACACCTCGCCGAAGGCCGCGAGCACGACAAGATCCGTTTCCGCGATGTCCAGGCGCAGCCGCGCAAAATCATTTCGGCGCCGACCTGGTCAGGGCTCGAATCCGAAGAGGTCAGCTACAACGCGGGTTATACGAACGTGCACGAACTGATCCCATGGCGCACCCTCACGGGCCGCCAGCAGTTCTATCAGGATCATCGCTGGATGCTGGATTTCGGCGAGGGTTCGTGCGTGTATCGCCCGGCTATTGACACGAAAACCGTCACCGCGATGCTCGGCGCGAAGCCGAACGGCGAGCACGAGCTCGTGCTCAACTGGATCACGCCACACCAGAAATGGGGCATCCACTCCACGTATTCCGACAACCTGCGCATGCTGACGCTCTCGCGTGGCGGACCGCACGTGTGGGTCTCGGAAGCGGAGGCGAAGCAAGCCGGTCTCATCGATAACGACTGGGTGGAAGTGTTCAACGTGAACGGTACGCTGACTGCGCGCGTGGTGGTGAGTCAGCGCGTGCCACTCGGCATGTGCCTGATGTATCACGCTCAGGAAAAGATCATCAACGTGCCGGGCGCGGAGACAAGCGGCATGCGCGGCGGCATTCATAACTCGGTCACGCGCACGGTGCTCAAGCCGACGCACATGATCGGCGGATATGCACAGCAGGCCTATGGTTTCAACTACTACGGGACCGTGGGATCGAATCGCGACGAGTATGTGATCGTGCGCAAGATGAAAAAAGTAGCGTGGCTCGAAGGCCCGCTCAATGAAAGCGAAGGAGCGGCATCATGAAAATCCGTGCGCAAGTCGCAATGGTTTTGAACCTGGACAAATGCATCGGTTGCCATACCTGCTCCGTCACGTGCAAGAACGTGTGGACTTCGCGAGACGGCGTGGAGTACGCGTGGTTCAACAATGTTGAAACCAAACCAGGCATTGGCTATCCGAAGGAATGGCAGAACCAGAAGAAGTGGCGAGGCGGCTGGACCCGCGACGCCAGCGGCAAGCTCCATCCGCGTCAGGGCGGCAAGCTCAAGGTCCTCGCGAACCTGTTCGCGAACCCCAATCTGCCCGCTATCGACGACTACTACGAGCCCTTCACGTTCGACTACGAGCATTTGCAGAACGCGCGGCTATCTGAAACGCCGCCAACAGCCAGGCCCGTGTCCGTCATCACCGGCAAGAAGATGGAGAAGATCGAATGGGGCCCGAACTGGGAGGATGACCTTGGAGGCGAGTTCTCGTCACGCGGTCGTGACGCGCTGTTCGAGAACGTGCAGAAAGAGATGTACTCGACCTTCGAGAACACCTTCATGATGTACTTGCCGCGGCTGTGCGAGCACTGCCTGAACCCTGCATGCGTGGCGTCGTGCCCGTCGGGCTCGGTGTACAAACGCGAGGACGACGGCATCGTCCTGGTCGACCAGGACAAGTGCCGCGGCTGGCGCATGTGCATCTCCGGTTGCCCTTACAAGAAGATCTACTTCAACTGGAAGAGCGGCAAGGCGGAGAAGTGCATCTTCTGTTATCCGCGTCTTGAAGCCGGTCAGCCGACCGTTTGTGCGGAGACGTGCGTCGGGCGTATCCGCTATCTCGGCGTGCTGTTGTATGACGCCGACAAAATTGGCGAAGCGGCGTCGGTTGAACGCGAACAGGACTTATACCAGTCGCAACTGGACGTGTTCCTCGATCCGCACGACCCCGCTGTGCAGGCGGAAGCGCTCGCGCAAGGCGTTCCCCAAAGCTGGCTCGACGCCGCAGTCAAATCGCCCGTCTACAAGATGGCCGTGGAATGGAAGGTGGCGTTCCCGCTGCATCCGGAATACCGGACTTTGCCAATGGTGTGGTACATCCCCCCACTTTCTCCTATCCAGTCGGCGGCAGACGCGGGACATATAGGCATGGACGGGATTATTCCCGACGTGAAGAGCCTGCGTATTCCAGTGAAGTATCTGGCGAACCTGCTGACCGCCGGCGACGAAGCGCCGGTCACGTCCGCACTCGAACGCATGCTCGCCATGCGCGCGTTCAAGCGTGCCGAAGTCGTGCACGGCCGCGCGGAACCCGAACTTCTGGACGGCCTCAACCTCACGCCCGCCCAGGTGGAGGACATGTACCAGACCATGGCCATCGCGAACTACGAGGATCGCTTCGTGGTGCCTTCGTCGCACAAGGAACTCGTGGAAGACAGCTTCAACGACAAGGGCAGTTGCGGCTTTACCTTTGGCAACGGCTGCTCGGGCGGGGTGTCGGAAGGATCGTTGTTCGGCAAGAAACCACAAGGCAGCGTGGTGTTCGCCGACATGCCCAAGTCACGCAAGAAAACGGAGTCCGCGTCGTGAACGACACACTGAAACCCCTATCCATCTATACGCTGCTCGCAAGCTTGCTCGACTATCCCGAGCCCGAATTGCTTATAGCCATGGACGAGATCGAGCAAGCGCTCAGTGCCTTTCCCCAAACCGCACAAGTCGCGTTGCAGCCGCTGCTGACGTTGCTGAACGGGCATCCGTTGATCGAGTTGCAGGAGAATTACGTCGCCACGTTCGACCGGAACCCCGCGCACTCCCTGCATCTGTTCGAACACGTTCACGGCGAAAGCCGCGACCGCGGACAGGCGATGGTCGATCTGCTCGATGAATATCGCCGGCATGGTCTTGAAATGGCGACCAACGAACTGCCCGATCACGTGCCGCTGTTTCTCGAGGTGCTGGGCAATATCGACGCGACCGAGGCACGCACGCTGCTGGGCGAGGCCATTCACGTTCTCGCTGCATTGGGCGATCGTCTCGCACGCGATGAAAGCCCGTACGCGGGTGTATTCACCGTATTGCGGTCAATGACAGATGTGGTGCCGATACCCGCCGAGGTGCCCCCTATCCGCGACATGGACGAAGCACTTGAACGCTTCGGCCCGGGCGCTGACGGCGTCGAACCATTGCTGGCCCCATCCACCACCACGCCGCTGGCTCAGCCGATGCATTTCCATCCGCGGCCGCCGGCCACGGCCAACTGAGTTCAGGGATCACGTTCATGCTCAATCAATTCTTGTTCGGCATTTATCCCTATATTGCGGCCGCCATTTTCCTGTTCGGCAGCTTCGCGCGGTTCGAGCGCGAACAGTACACATGGAAAGCCGACAGTTCGCAGTTGCTTCATCGCGGCAATCTGCGGCTAGGCAGCATCCTGTTTCACGTCGGTATTCTGGGGCTGTTCTTCGGGCATCTTGGCGGCCTGCTCACGCCGGTTGCTGTTTGGGACTGGCTCGGGATCGAGCACGGCACGAAACAAGCCGTGGCGATGATCGCGGGCGGCGTGATGGGCTCCCTGTGTCTCGTCGGTCTCGTCATCCTGATTCACCGGCGCGTCAGCAACGCGCGTATTTCCGCCGTGACCCGTACCGGCGACAAGGTGCTGCTGTTGTGGATTCTCGTTACCCTGCTGCTCGGCTTGTCGACAATCCGGGAATCAGCGGGTCACATGGACGGCCACATGATGGTCCAGCTCATGACCTGGGCGCAGCACGTCGTCACCTTCCGAGGCGACGCAGCGCAATACGTGGCGGCCGCACCGTTTGTGTTCCGGATGCATCTGTTCATGGGTATGTCGCTCTTCGTCATCTTCCCGTTCACCCGGCTCGTGCACGTCTGGAGCGGCTTCGCTTCCGTCACGTACCTGAACCGCGCATGGCAACTCGTGCGGCCGCGCTAACCTGTTCAAGGAGAACATCATGGCGATCATCATTAACGGCGTGGAGCTCGCGGACACGGACCTGGAGCGCGAAATGCCGGCTCATGCAGACGCGCCGGATGTAAAGCGGGCGGCGCTGACCGCGGCTGTCCTGCGCCGCGTCCTGCTCGATGAAGCCGCTCAGTTGCACATCGCCTCCGCTCAGGGCGACGAGCTGATGATCGAAGCGTTGCTCGATCATCAGCTTGCCGAGGCGGCCGCGCCCACGCATGAAGAGTGCGAGCGCCACTACCTGGCTGACCTGGAACGCTGGCGGGTGAACGAGCGCGCGCGGGTAAGCCATATCCTGTTCCAGGTTACGGAAAGAGTGGATCTGGTGGCGCTGCGTCAACGCGCTCAACAGACACTCGATGAACTGCTTCACGCCGACGACCTCGAACTGCGGTTCGTTGATTTTGCGCGTACCTTGTCGAATTGCCCGTCGGGGATCGATGGCGGCGCGCTCGGCGAGATAGGCCGCGGCGATACGGTGGCGGCGTTCGAACGTGCGGTGTTTGCCGCGCCTGCTGGTACCCTCTGCCCTGTGCTTGTGGAAACGGAGTTCGGCTTCCATATCATCCGGGTTCACGAAAAATCGCCGGGCCTGGTGTTGCCGTTCGAGCAGGTTGAGCTGCGTATTCGCGTCGCCATGTCGCAGGCGCTGCGCGATCTTGCGGAGCGGCGTTATGTGATGGAAGCGGTGGCACGCGCTAATATCCAAGGCTGGAAAGACGGGGTAGCGACATGACAGAAGCAGCGGCGAAGCTGCGCATATTCGGTATTTGCGGGCGTTCGGGACAGGGCAAGACAACGCTGATCGAGGCGCTCCTGCCCTGGTTCCGCGCGCGCGGCCTGGTGGTGAACGTCGTGAAGCACAGCCATCATTCAATCGATCTCGAGCCGCCAGGCAAGGACAGCGCACGTTTCCGGGCGGCCGGCGCGGGCGAGGTGCTGATTGCCTCGCCGTACAGGTATGCCATCGTGCGCGAACTGCATGACGCGCCCGAGCCGCCGTTGACGGAACTTGTCGCACGGCTTGCACCCTCCGACCTGACGCTGGTGGAAGGCTTCACGCGCGAGGTCTTGCCGCGCCTCGAAGTCGTGCGTCCCGAGGCGGGCCGGGACCCGCTGTATCTGACCGACATGGCCATCCTCGCGATCGCGACCAACGACGCCCCGCGTCTTCATGACGCACCCGCGATCCCGCTTCTGCCTCTGGCGGACGTTGACCGTATTGGTGAGTTCATATGTAAAACAGTCGGACTCTCACTATTGGACGCCAGCACACCGGATAATTAGCACCCTTTGCATTCCGGTCGCGCAAGCACGCAGTTCCATGTCCGATCATCCGCTTCATCGGGCTGCACCCGCGGCCACACCCGAGGTCTCACCCCCGGTCTCATCCCCGGCCCTGCTCGCCACGCCGTTCCGTTACCGGTTATCCACGCGCATTGTCGCGTTGTCCGGCGTTGCGCTGGCGTTAGTCCTTTCCATGATCGCGGGCACGCTCTGGCTCTCGTGGCAACTCGAAGGCGCGGGCGCAGCGATCAACGACGCCGGCAGCCTTCGCATGCGGGCGGGCAACATCGCCATTCAACTCAACGAAGCACGGGCCGGCCGTAAAGCCGACGTGAATTCGCAAAGCGCCCTGCTCGATCTCACGCTGGCCCAGTTGAAAAGCGGGGACCCCGCGCGGCCATTATTCCTTCCTGCCATGCCTGCGATCCACGCTCAGCTGGATGCCGTGTCGCAGGCGTGGCACGACTCGTTGAAGCAGGCGATCACGCACGACGCGTCAAGTTCCATCGATACCCCCTCGCTGTATCTCGCCCGGCTGCCCGCATTCGTTGCCGAAGCCGATGCACTGGTGCGCATGATCGAACGCGAAAACGCCCGCAAGACAGCCTGGTTGCGGCGCTGGCAAATGGCCCTTGCGGCACTCGCGTGCGTGGGCACGATCGCAATCGTGTACCTGCTATACGCGTGGTTCGTGACGCCCGTACGACGTCTGGAGCGTGGGCTGTCCCGTATCGAACAACGCGAATTCAGCGCCCGTTTGCCGGTCGAGTCGCGCGACGAGTTCGGTCATCTTGCGGAGGGTTTCAACCGGATGGCAAGCGAACTTCAGAGTTTGTACCGGGACCTCGCGCTACGCGTGACGAGCAAAACCGCGCAACTTGCCACCCGCAACGGCGAACTGGTCGCACTCTACGAGATGACCGCGTTCCTGCATGGCGCGCATGACGTTGAAGTGCTGTGCCGCGGTTTTCTTGCGCGCGTGATGCGTCAGTTCAACGCCGACGCAGGCACCGTCCGCGTGCTCGCTCAAGACGCGGACAACCTGCACGTAGTCGTGTCCGAAGGTTTGCCGGAGCCGCTGCTGAACGCGGAGCGCTGCATGCCGGCAAGCACCTGCGTGTGCGGCGCGGCAGCCACCGGCGGTCTCTCGGTCGTGCGCGATCTACGCATGCAGCAGATGGTAGACAGCGGTCCCGCGACCCATTGCGGCAAGGCAGGTTTCGATGCGGTCGCGGCCTTCGGTATCGTCTCGCATGAGCTTGCGCTGGGTTCGTTCTCGCTGCACTTTCGCGGCGACCGCCCGGTGCTGCCATCGGAAACGCGCCTGCTTGAAACGCTCGGCAAACATCTGGGCACGGCTTTGCAGAACCATCGGCTTGCCACGGCCGCGCGTCAGCTTGCGGTCGCGCAGGAACGTCACCTGGTCGCGCAGGGGCTGCATGACAGCATCGCGCAGAGCCTGAATTTCCTGAAGCTGCAACTGCATTTACTCGATAACGCCGCAAGCCGCGACGACATGAACGAAGTGCGCGAGATCGCGCCGTTGTTACGCGGAGGTCTTGAGGAAAGTTATGAGGACGTGCGTGAACTGCTCGTCAATTTCCGCACGAAGTTCGCGACCGGCAACCTTCGCGACGCCGTGGACGAGACGGTAACGCGCTTCGAACGGCAAACGGAGACACAAGTCAGCCTCGACTACGACGAAGCGGGCGGACTGCCCTTGCCGCCCGACCAGCAGCTACAGGTGCTGTTCATTCTTCAGGAGGCGTTGTCGAACATTCGCAAACATGCGTCGGCTACGCAGGTCCACATTGCGCTCACGAACGCCCGTGATTTTGAACTGACGATACAAGACAACGGCGACGGTTACGATCCCGCCAATATCGCCAGTCGAGGCGAAGCCCACGTCGGTTTTCACATCATGCGTGAACGCGCAGCGCGTCTCGGGGCGCAATTAGAGCTGAGCAGCGAACCTGGCAAGGGCGCACGCGTCCACCTTCTGCTGCCCGTCAGCGAACGGCAGGCAGCATGACCATCCGCATTCTTTTAATCGATGACCACCGCTGTTTCGCTCCGGTGTGCGCGCGTTATTGCAGCGTCAGCCCGACTTCGAAGTCGTGGACGACGCCGCCGATGGTATCGAAGGGTTCAAGCGCGCGAAGCAGCATCGGCCGGACGTGGTCCTGCTCGATCTGAATATGCCGGGGTTGTCGGGTATCGAAACGTTGCAGTTGCTCCAGCAGGATTTGCCGGACACCGCGGTCATCATGCTGACCGTATCGGAAGATGTGGATGAACTGACTCGCGCGCTGCGTGAAGGTGCATGCGGCTATCTGTTGAAAAACATGGAAGCCGACGCACTTGCCACCATGATCCGCCGCGCGGCCGAGGGCGAATCCGTGATCGCGGAGAGCATGACTCAGCGGCTGATCGCGCAAATGAGAACACCGGTGCGCGCAGAAGATACTGCGCCGCCGCCGTCACTTGAACCACGCGGCTCGCCGGAGTCGCCTGCATTGACGCCAAGAGAACGCGACATCGTGCGGATCCTGGCGCGCGGCGCGAGCAACAAGGATATTGCGCGTGAACTCGACCTGGCCGAAAGCACCGTGAAGATCCACGTGCGCAACGTGCTTCGCAAGCTCAATCTGTCGAGCCGCGTGCAGATCGCGATTCATGCGCTCGCACGCGACCTGAACGACTAACTCCGACTAACGTGCCTTCGCCCCGATCAGCTCGCGATACACATCGACGTATCGCAACGCGGACGCTTCCCAGCCGAAGTCCTGTTCCATCGCGCGACGCACGACGGCCTTCCATTCCAGCCGCCGCTGCTTCAATGCGAACGCGCGCCGGATCGCGGCAACAATCGATGGCCGGTCGAATTTCTCGAACACAAAACCGGTAGCCAGGTCGTCAGCGAGATTCTCCAGCGACGCATCCGTCACGGTGTCGGCAAGACCGCCCACGCAATGAACGAGCGGCAGTGAACCGTATGCCAGCGCGTACAACTGCGTCAGGCCGCACGGCTCAAAGCGCGACGGAACCATCACGATGTCGCTGCCCGCGATAATCGAATGAGAAAGCGTTTCGTCGAATCCCAGCTCTACGGCAACCGCTTGCGGATGCGCCAGCGCGGCGTTCTTGAGGCCGTTTTCAAGCGCCGGATCGCCGGTGCCCAGTACGACGAGTTGACCGCCGCGCTGGACGATATCCGGAATGACTGACAGCAAGAGATCAATCCCCTTCTGCTCCGTCAGCCGGCTCACCACGCCGAACAGCAAGGCATCTGGCTCACGCGCGAGGCCGACCCGTTCCTGCAACGCGGCTTTGCACTTCGCTTTGCCAGTGAATTTTTCGATCGAGTATTGCGTGTCGATGGTGGTATCGGTCGCCGGATTCCACACCGTCTGATCGACGCCGTTGAGAATGCCGCTGATGTCGTGCGTGCGGGTGCGCAGCAATCCGTCAAGCCCGGCGCCCTGCGCATGGGTTTGAATCTCGCGTGCGTAGGTCGGGCTCACGGTTGTGATGCGGTCCGCGTAGAACAGCCCGGCTTTGAGAAACGACAGATGACCGTAGAACTCGACGCCATCGATGGAGAAAAAATCCGCCGGTAACTGCAGCACACCGAATTCCGCGGCAGGAAAGACGCCCTGATACGCGAGGTTATGGACCGTCATGACCGACGGCACGCGCGCCACGCCCGTCTCCCGCTCGCGTGCCCTCAAATACGCGGGCGCCAAGCCGGCGTGCCAGTCATGCGCGTGCAGGACGTCGGGTTTCCACGCCGGGTCGGCACCCGTCGCCACGCGCGCCGCCGCCCAGCCGAGCAGCGCGAAACGCCGGTCGCTATCGGCATATTGCGTATGCGAGCCGTCCAGATACGGATTGCCGGGCCGATCGTAGAACGCGTCCGCGCGCACCACGTAGACCACGATTCCGTGCGGTTCGAGCAAACCCCGCTCGAGTCGCACGTTGTCTATGCCAAACGCCCAGCCAAGGTCGGCTACCGGCTCGATCTGCGTCAGGCCCGCCACCACCGAAGGAAACGCCGGCAGGATCACGCGGGCATTCGTGCCCAGTTGCGTCTGGGCCGGCGGCAATGCGCCAACGACATCGGCGAGGCCGCCGGTTTTCAAAAGCGGATACATCTCCGCTGCAACATGCAGCACGCATACGGTCATCGATTCCCCATTGGCTTGTTTCCGGTCGCCCGAATTATGACTACCTGGCTTGTCCGAGACGTGTCAGTGCATCCTGTGTCACGAGCACCACGCCATTTTCAGTCCGGAAAAACCGCTCGGCATCGTAATCGGGATCCTCGCCTATGACCAGCCCCTCGGGCAGCGTGCAACCCCGGTCGATCACCACGCGCTTCAGGCGGCAACTTGGTCCAACGGTCACCTGCGGCAACAGCACGGCTTCGTTGATATGACAGAACGAATGCACCCGCACCGCCGATGAAAACACCGATCGCGCGACTTGCGAACCCGATATCACACAGCCGCCGCACACCAGCAGATTGTTAATTGCGCCCTGCTGCCCGTGCAGGTCACGCACGAACTTGCCCGGCGGCAATTGCTCCTGGTTCGTCCAGATGGGCCATTTTCGGTCGTAGAGGTCGAGCGCGGGAATGGTCGACGCGAGATCCAGGTTCGCCGACCAGTATGCGTCCACGGTGCCCACGTCGCGCCAGTACGGGGGCGCGTTCGGATCGGTTTCGGAGGTCACGCACGACATCCCGAACGGGTGCGCGATCGCCTTGCCGCTCGTTACCACGCGTGGCAGGATGTCCTTGCCGAAGTCATGATCCGTATCCGACGTTTCAATGTTCTCTTCGAGCAATTGATACAGATACTTCGCGCTGAACACATAGATGCCCATGCTCGCGAGCGCGACGTCGGGCTTGCCCGGCATCGCGGGAGGGTCCTCCGGCTTTTCCAGGAAATCCGTTATGCGGCGCTGCGCGTCGACGTGCATCACGCCGAACGCGGTCGCTTCCATGCGCGGCACTTCAATACAGCCGACCGTGCAATCCGCGCCGCTCTCGACGTGATCGAGAATCATGCGCGTGTAGTCCTGCTTGTAGATGTGATCTCCCGCCAGCACGATGATGTACTCGGGCCCGATCGACCGGATGATGTCGAGATTCTGGAAAACCGCGTCCGCCGTCCCCCTGTACCAGCTTGAATCAACGCGTTGCTGGGCCGGCCAGATATCGATGAACTCGTTGAACTCGCCGCGCAGGAAACCCCAGCCGCGCTGCAGGTGGCGCAAGAGCGAATGCGCCTTGTATTGAGTGACGACCGCGATACGCCGGATGCCTGAATTCAGGCAATTCGACAATGCGAAATCCACGATCCGGTATTTGCCGCCAAAATGCACTGCTGGTTTGACGCGTTTATTCGTAAGCGGTCCGAGTCGGGTACCCCGGCCGCCCGCCAGGACAATAGCCAGCGTGTTCTTCTGCAGATCCGTACGATTTCCTGTCAGCGTCTCCATACCGACCTCCTGTTTTGCGGCCTGTCTCTGGCCTTTTGTAGCTTGTTTCAGCTGTTTTTAGCTGTTTACCGGGTGCTTGCTGGCGAATGACTCAATTGGATTGGGGTGGTTTTCTCCAGAGGATTGGAACGACAATTAATGGAGCGGCTGGGATGATTTTGCTGCAAAGGTGAATAGTTCGCACCTGCTTTTCGGAAATTGACGTGCGTGACCGTCAAAATCGCTTCGCAATCCGATGGACTCTGTCCGCGGATTGATTCGTGTTCGCAGCAGGTATAAGAAAACGATGTGGCGTAGCAATCCTCATGCCAAGCAGGTTCCGCCGACGGCAGTTCCCCTGCGGCAACGTTTTGCGAACCGGTTCTTCCGGCCGGGGCAAAAACCACGGCACAATGATGTCTGGCATGCCTAACATGCATGCGGTTTTCGTGCGCGGCCCTTGGCCGCTGTCCTGCACCTCGCTAAAAACCAATCATGCAAAACGTCCTCAGTATCCAGTCACATGTGGTCTTCGGCCACGCAGGCAACAGCGCGGCTGTCTTTCCCATGCGCCGCATGGGCGTCAACGTCTGGCCGCTCAACACCGTGCAGTTCTCGAATCACACGCAATACGGCCGCTGGACCGGCAGTGTTGTCGATGCTGAAGAACTGACGCGCGTGATCGAGGGGATTGGTGCTATCGGCGTGCTGTCGCGCTGCAATGCGATCCTGTCGGGCTATCTCGGCTCGCCCGAGCACGGCGCCGCAGTTGTGGAAATTGTCAGGATGGTGAAAGCCGTCAACCCGAAAGCGCGCTATTTCTGCGACCCGGTCATGGGCACCACCAGCGGCTGCATCGTCGAACCCGGCATCCAGGAATTTTTGGTGAATACCATGCCCGAAGTCGCCGATGCTATGACACCGAATCACATCGAATTGCAGAAGCTGACGGGGCGCACCATCGAGACGGTCGACGAAGCGGTCGCCGCGTGCCGCGAGGTGATCGCCCGCGGTCCGACAGTCGTGCTTGTCAAACATCTGATCGACAAAAACAGCCGCGCCGATACCTTCAACATGCTCGCCGTGACCGCGACCGAAGCGTGGTTCGCGCAACGGCCGCTCTACCCGTTCGCACGGCAACCGGTCGGCGTAGGCGACTTGACCAGCGCGGTATTTCTCGCGCGCACGCTACTGGGCGACTCGGTGCGTGCCGCGCTGGAACACACGCTTGCCGCGGTGAACGCCGTGGTCAGGACCACGTTCCAGGCCGGGCGCTACGAACTTGAGATCGTCGCGTCGCAGGACGAAATCGCGTATCCCACGGAACGTTTTCCCGCGATTGGGGTGGATGCCGAGTAGGACTGCTGGTTCCGGACTGTGAACCCGTTCCCGGGGCAGGACCGGCGCTTGCTCCATCCCCTGACGTCTCCGGCCCAGGCCGGCCCTCGCAGGCGCTACGCAGTGACAAGGCGGCGCACGCGACGCGCTTCGCATCCCATCGGGAACGTTATGAACCCAGTACTCGAAGGTCAGGTCGCACTCGTCACCGGCGGCAGTTCGGGCATAGGCTACGGAGTCGCGCAAGCGCTCGCTAATGCCGGCGCGAGCGTCGCCATCAACTATCACTCGCATGGCGAAGCCGCTGAAACGCTCGCGGCATCGATAGAAAAAGCCGGCGGCCAGGCTATCGCGCTTCAGGCCGACGTCTCGGACGAAGCCGATATCGACGCCATGTTCGACACGCTGATCAAGCGTTTCGGCACGGTGGACATCGTCGTCGCGAATTCCGGCTTGCAGAAGGACGCGAAGTTCGTCGACATGACGCTCGCCGACTGGAACGCCGTGATGAACGTGAACCTCACGGGCCAGTTCCTCACCGCTCAACGCGCCGTGCGTGAATTTCTCCGGCGCGGCCCGCGTCCCGTGTCCCGGGCGCTGGGCAAGATCATCTGCATGAGCTCGGTGCATGAAGTCATTCCGTGGGCGGGACATGTCAACTATGCGTCGTCGAAGGGCGGCATCCAGATGATGATGAAATCGCTCGCGCAGGAAGTCGCGCCGCACAGGATCCGCGTGAATTCGATCGCGCCGGGCGCCATCCGCACGCCGATCAACAAGGCCGCGTGGGACAGCCCCGAAGCGCTGAAGGCGCTGCTCGAACTCGTGCCCTACGGCCGGATTGGCGAGAGCGAGGATATCGGCCGGGCAGCGGTCTGGCTGGCCTCCGACGACAGCGACTATGTGGTTGGCACCACCTTGTTCGTCGACGGCGGCATGACCCTGTATCCGGGCTTTGCGGACAATGGTTAGCCCTCGGGAAAACCGCTCCGACGCGCATGGACTGATCGGCAACATGCGCACGACCGCGCTGGTGTCGACCGAAGGCGTGATCGACTTCATGTGTTTTCCACGCATCGATTCGCCGACCGTGTTCGGGTCGCTGCTGCATCCGGAACGAGGCGGTGCGTTCAGCATCATGCCGGCGTTCGAAGTCTCGCGCGCGAAGCAGATGTACCTGCCGGAAACGAACGTGCTGCTCACGCGCTTCATGTCGGCGGGGGCCGTGTGCGAGGTCGTCGACTTCATGCCGGTCGCGGACTCGGATGACGACGCGAAGGCGACGTCCAATTGCGTGGTGCGGATAGTGCGTGCGATCTACGGCGATATGTCAGTGCGAATGCGCTGCGCGCCGCGTTTCGACTATGCCCGCGGCAGTCATGAAACCGCGCAGGTCGACGCCAATACGTTGCGTTTCACGCCTGCAGGCGAGGCAGCCGGCGCTCCGACGGAAGCACTCACATTGGATGCAACCGTGCCGCTGGCGATCGATCATCAAGACGCCGTCGCCAGCTTCGATCTCAAGCAAGACGAGATGGCCTGCTTCATCTTCGGCGCGGAATCCGACGCGATGCGCAAGACGCTTCCTTGCAAGCAAGCGCTGTCCGACACCATCGACTTCTGGCGCGGATGGTCGCGGCAATCCACCTACCGTGGCCGCTATCGTGAAGTGGTGATGCGCTCGGCCCTGCTGCTCAAGGTGCTGAGCTCGCGCGCAACCGGTGCGATCGTCGCCGCGCCCACGTTCGGGCTGCCGGAGACATCGGACGGCGGACGCCGCTGGGATTATCGATACACCTGGATTCGCGACGCAGCATTCTCCGTCTACGCGCTGCTTCGGCTCGGCTATACGGGCGAGGCGCGCAACTTCAAGAACTGGATCGCCGAGCGCAACAAACACTGCGACTCGGACGGCTCATTGAGCGTGATGTACGCGGTAGACGGCGAAGAGTCGCCGGAAGAAGAAGTTGTCCCGGAACTGTACGGCAGCGGCGCCGAGCCTCCGCTGATCGGCAATGCCGCGCGCGACCAGACGCAGCTCGACGTCTACGGCGCGCTGCTGGACGCAATTTATCTCTACAACAAATATGGCGAAGCAATTTCCTACGACGGCTGGCGCCACGTGACGCGCACCGTGCATTTCGTGGCGGAAAACTGGCAGAAGGCAGACCAGGGCATCTGGGAATTTCGCAACGGCGAGCGGCCCCTGCTGCATTCGCGACTGATGTGCTGGGTCGCGATGGACCGCGCGATACGCCTCGCTCAAAAACGTTCGCTGCCCGCGCCGTTCGCTGAATGGAACGCGGTCCGCGATGCCATTCACGAAGATATCTACGCGCACTTCTGGAACGACGAGCTACAGAGCTTCGTTCAGACGCCCGATTCGAAGACCCTCGATGCATCGACGCTGATGATGCCGCTCGTGCGTTTCATCGGCCCGAAGGACCCGCGCTGGCTGTCCACGCTCGATGCAATCGGCGGAGAGCTAGGCGTCGATCCGCTGATCTTCCGCTATACGCGCGGTGATTCGCTAGACGGCCTTCCCGGCGAGGAAGGCGGGTTCAGCGCGTGTTCGTTCTGGTATGCGGAAGCACTCGTGCGCGCGGGGCGAGTGGACGAAGGACGGCTTGTATTCGAGAAGATGCTGGCTTATGCCAACCATGTCGGCCTTTACTCTGAAGAGGTCGCCATCAGTGGCGAAGCGTTGGGCAATTTCCCGCAGGCACTAACCCATCTTGCGCTGATCAGCACCGCGTTCCAGCTTGACCGGAGCCTGGACGGGGCACATCCGCAGTGGTCGTGAAGACAGGCTCGCGCACAGGCTCGAGCGCATCCAACCAAGGGTATCGATGAAGCAGATCAAGGTGGACGTTGCCGTCATTGGTGCAGGGACGGCCGGCATGGCCGCGTATCGCGCAGCACGGCTAGCGGGCAAGCAGGTCGTGCTGATAGAGGGCGCCGAACTCGGCACGACCTGCGCGCGCGTGGGCTGCATGCCGTCCAAGCTGCTGCTCGCTGCCGCCAATGGCCTGCACGACGCGAAGGCGCAGGCGCCCCGGGGCATTGAAGGCACGCATGCGCTTGAAGTCAACGGTGAGCATGTGCTCGCTTATGTCCGCAGCGAGCGCGATTATTTCGTCAAGGGCGTGCTGAAGGAAACGGATTCGTTTCCGCAGGACACGATCATCCGCGGCTTTGCCCGCTTCGAATCGCGCAACGTTCTTCTTATCGATGACTTCGCCTGCGTGGAAGCCACGAGCGTGGTCATCGCGACGGGTTCGGCATCCGTTATTCCGGACGACTTCAAGCTGTTCGGCGACCGTCTCATTACTAGCGACGATGTCTTCGACCTGAAGACCTTGCCCAATCGCTGCGCGGTATTCGGCGCCGGCCCTATCGCCCTCGAACTCGGCCAGGCATTCGCGCGGCTCGGCGTGAACGTATTCATGTTCGGCCAGAAGAACCAGGTTGGCGCGTTGACGGATACCCCTGTGCGCGAAGCCTTGATTGAAGCGCTGCAGCAAGAGTTTTACTTTGACCCCGACGCGACCATCCTCGAAAAATCGATGCAGGATGGCGAGCCAACGATCCGCTTTAAAGCCCTGGACGGAACCGAGCGCACCGAGCGCTTCGACCGGGTGCTCGTGGCGACCGGCAGGAAACCGGTACTGACTTCACTGCAGCTTGAAAAGACCGGCATCGAGCTCAACGACAAGGGCGTTCCCCTGTTCAACGAGCAGTCGATGCAGTGTGGCGACAGCAGCATCTTCATGGCCGGCGATTGCGACGGCACGCGTCCCTTTCTCTCCGATGCCGCCGACGAAGGCAAGCTCGCCGGCGACAATGCCGCGCGTTTCCCGGATGTGCAATCGGTCAAACGCAAGGTGCCGTTTTCGATCGTGTTCTGCGAGCCGCAAGTCGCCAGCGTAGGTGCGTCCTACGACGACCTCGACAAGCAGATGACAGTGACCGGAACCGTGTCGTTTGAAACGCAGGGGCGCAGTCGCGTGCTACGCCAAAACCGGGGTTTGCTGCATGTCTATGCCCACGCCAAGACCGGCAAGTTGCTGGGAGCCCAAGGGTGTGGACCCGCCGTTGAACATCTCGGCCATCTGATTGCCTGGGCATTGCAACTGGAACTGTCCGTGGAAGACATGCTGAAGCTGCCGTTTTATCACCCGGTGATCGAGGAAGGATTGCGCACGGCGCTCAAAGAAGCGAACAAGAAATGTTTTGAATCACGCGCGCAGACCGCACCCGAATTGCCCAACGCGGCAGGTTGCTGACCCGCGCTTAAAAAGACCAACGTAAAAAGCCCGCTCGAACAAACCATTCGAACAGGCTTTTTATTGCTGCGAGAACCTGAATAGCGCTACCGCTTACAGCGCGCACGCATTTATTTATATTGCCCGTTACATTGCATATTGGAGCGCAAGGTCGAACCCAAGCACGACCATCGAGCAGAATACGCCGAGCAGCAAGTTAGCCGCACGATGTGCAACGTCATGGTGTTTCGTCAACATGGCCGCAGCCATAAATGCGATTTCCACCACGATCTGTATTGCAAACACGGCTAGCATCAGCGCGAACTCATACCCCATCGAATTGAAGTCCGAGAAGTTGAAACCACGCATGGCCACCCATGAACCTACGCGCCATAACTCATACGCCAGCAGCGCCAACGGGAACAGGTAGCTGAACACGTAGGTCGGCATTGTTGCGTGCCGCAATTCCATATGAAAGTGACGAGTTGTTTGCATCTGGCTCTCCTTGATCCTGACTATTTGCCGCCAGCATTTCGCTGGCTTTAACTCATTTAACTCACCTGATGAGTTACCTCAAAGCGGCTTCGCTGTCTTCATCACTCAGTTCGTAACTCGGTTCATAAGTTACTTACTAATTAGAATGAAGACATGAACGTCGTGCTCTGAGAATAGGCCAAAATCAGAAGAAGCGAATCATCGTATTCCCCATGTCCTTGGTTAGCATGGCAGAGCGACTTGCGATGCTGCAACGCAGCTTAATAGGTCACATAAAATGCGCTGCAGCAATTCGCGATCAGCGAGTTTTAATCAGGCATCCTCGCTACCGTACAGCTTGATAATGGCGGAGAAGTCCAACCCGCCCAAGCCCTGCATGCTCATGGTCTGGTAAAGCTGTTGCGCGAGCGCGCCAAGCAAAATGGGCTGTTTGACTTGACGCGCTGCATCAACCGCCAGTCCCAGATCCTTCAACATGAGATCGGCCCCGAACCCCCCGGTATACCCGCGTGAAGAAGGCGCGTTAGGTAAAACGTTCGGGTAGGGATTACACGTATCGGCACTCCAGCAACGACCCGTCGATGTGTTGATGATTCCGGCAAGCTTATTGGGTTCGATCCCGAGCGACGCACCAAGTTTCATCGCTTCCGCCACGCCGATCATCGAAATGCCGAGCAGCAGGTTGTTGCAGATTTTCGCGATCTGACCCGTCCCTGTTTCGCCGCACTGAACCATGTTCTTGCCCATGCCGGCGAGCACCGGTTTGAGCGTGTCGAACAACGCCGCATCGGCGCCGACCATGAACGTCAGCGTGCCCGCCTGCGCGCCGCCGGTGCCCCCGGACACGGGAGCATCGGCGAACGGATTACCCTGCTTCAATGCGGCTTCTCCGACCAGGCGCGCGGTCGCCGGATCGATCGTACTGCTGTCGATCAGCGGCACGCCCGGACGAACCCCGGCGAGTACGCCATCGGCATTCAGATACACGGCCTTCACGTGCGCGGCGGCCGGCAGCATGGTGATCACCACCTCGCTTGTCTGCGCCGCCTCACGGGGCGAAACAGCGGTCCGCGCGCCTGCGTCGACAGCCGCCTGCAACGCCGCCTTCGATAAATCAAACACCGTCAGCGAATGCCCTGCTTTAAGCAAGTTGGCGGCCATGGGCCCGCCCATGTTGCCCAGTCCGATAAAGCCGATTTCCATTGCGTTCCCCTTTTTTATTTCACCGGATAAGTGGCTTTAGCGCAGCGAAATAGTGGTGTTCACGCCGTCGTTGACGGTGGCGTCGTCGAACCAGCGTGACGTGACGGTTTTCGTTTGTGTGTAGAACTGCACGACCTGTTTGCCGTACGGGCCAAGATCGCCCAGCTTCGACCCGCGCGAGCCGGTAAAACTGAAATAAGGCACAGGCACGGGAATGGGAATGTTGATCCCTACCTGGCCGACATCGATCTCGCTCTGGAACTTGCGCGCCGCCGCGCCGCTCTGCGTAAAGAGGCCGACGCCGTTGCCCATCGGATTGCGATTGACCAATGCAATGGCATCGTCAAGCGTTGCAGCTTCCAGCACACAAATCACGGGACCGAAGATCTCCTGCTTGTAGATGGTCATGTCGGTGGTGACGCCTGAGAACACCGTCGGGCCAATGAAATTGCCCTTCTCATAACCCTCGACCTTTACATCGCGGCCATCCAGCGAAAGCGTTGCGCCTTCTTTCACACCGGTTTCTATGAGCCCCAGGATCCGTTCCTTCGCCGCTCGCGAGACGACCGGGCCCACATCGGTATTCGCCTCCGTACCACCGTTCACGGACAAGCCGCGCGCACGCTCGACCAACTCCGGCAACCAGTCCTTCGATGCCCCCACGAACACCACGACCGACGTCGCCATGCAACGCTGTCCCGCCGCGCCAAAACCCGCGCCGGCAAGCGCGTTCAGCGTCTGCTCGCGGTTCGCATCGGGCAGCACGACCGCGTGATTCTTCGCGCCCATCATGGCCTGCACACGCTTGCCGTGCTGGCTGCCAAGGTTGTACACATGCGTACCCACATGCGTCGATCCGACGAACGAAATCGCCTTGATGTCGGGATGCGTGCAGATCGCGTCGACCACGTCCTTGCCACCGTGCACCACGTTCAGCACGCCCGCCGGAATGCCGGCCTCGAGCGCCAGCTCGACCAGCTCCATGGTGGACAACGGATCCTGTTCCGACGGCTTCAGCACGAACGTATTGCCGCAAACGATCGCCATCGGGAACATCCACAGCGGGATCATCGCGGGGAAGTTGAACGGCGTGATGCCGGCGCACACGCCTATTGGCTGGCGCAGCGTGTAGGTGTCCACGCCGCCCGCGACATTCTCGGAGAATTCGCCCTGCTGCAGCGTGCCGATCGAACACGCATGTTCGATCACCTCAAGGCCGCGGAAGATATCGCCTTCGGCATCGGGCAGCGTCTTGCCCTGCTCGGCCGTCAGCGTCTGCGCGATCCGCTTCATGTTCTGGCGCACCAGATCCTGGAACCGCAGCATCACGCGCATGCGTGCGCCAAGCGGCGTGAGGCGCCACGTCTGGAACGCTTTTGCCGCCGACGCCACGGCGGCATCGACTTCTGCCCTGGTCGCGAACGGCACCCGGCCGACCACGTCCTGGGTCGCGGGATTAACGATATCGCGCCACTCTTGCGTCGTCGATTCAACGAACTTGCCATCGATCAGCAATTTGGCCGTGCGCACGCCGGCGTTGGATTGTTCGGCCTGCGCCGGACGGTCAGCAGCAGCAGTATTCATGAGAGAAGCTCCTTGAGACGGGAACGTTCCTGGCGGGAACGGGATGACAGAGACGCGGACGCACGCGAAATACCGCGCGGGTCGCCAAGGGGAAATGTCGTCTCCGGATTATTTGAATGTTGTCGGCTCGCTCATTACGCGTAGGGACAGAACGCGTGCAAGGCAAGTCCACAAGATTCAGTATAGTTATGCAAATCTCTACGAAGTATGGATACAAATACTCATCCAATATGCAAAAAAGCACGGCTCCTGGTCTCAGCAACCTGAATTGGGACGACCTCCGGTATTTCCTGGAAGTCGCGCGAACCCAGCGTGCAAGCGGCGCGGCGAAGCGTCTGGGGGTCGATTACACGACCGTCGCGCGCCGCGTGCGGGCGCTGGAAGACGCGCTCGGCACCCTGCTCTTCGATAAATCCCGCAGCGGCGGTTTCATCCTGACCGCCGAAGGGCAGCGCCTGCTTGCGTACGTCGACGCCATGGAAACCACGGTTCAGTCGGCGACCGAGCATATTGCCAACTCGGGGCACGCGCTGTCCGGACACGTACGGGTGGGCTCGACCGAAGGTTTTGGCTGCTTCTTTCTTGCGCCTCAACTCGCGCGCTTTCAGGACGCGCACCGGCAGATTTCCATCGACTTGTTGCCGGTGCCGCACTTCGTCAGTTTGTCCAAGCGAGAGGCCGACATAGCCGTCACGCTTGAGCGCCCGGAACACGGCCAGACCGTCTACACCAAACTCTGCGATTACCGCTTACGCCTCTACGCCACGCGCGAGTATCTCGATCAACACGAACAGTTAAGCCGAGTGGAAGACCTCGCGACGCATCGCTTCGCGAGTTATATCGATGACCTCGCGTTCAGCTACGAACTGCTCTATCTCGAACGCGCGGTTCCGGGCGCTGTATCGCGTTGGCGCAGCACCAGCGTGATCGCTCAATATCACGCCGCGCTGCAGGGCCGCTCGCTCGCGATCCTGCCGTGTTTCATGGCGGCGCAGGACCCGCGCCTCGTGCCCGTTCTCGCCGATGACATCGTCGTCACGCGCGCGTTTTATCTGTCCTGCCGCGAAGATTTGCGCAAATTGAAACGCATCACGGCAGTGTGGGATTTTCTGCGCACAGTGGCCGAAATCAATCGTCCGCTGCTGATGGGCGAGGCGCGCGAGATGCTATGGAGCGAAACGGTGAGGCCGTGAATTTCGCGTTTGTTCAGCTCCCCTTATATATGAGATACGCATTCGCGTAACGGGTGCATAATCGTCCGCCCATAAAGGCTTTCCGCCGTAGCCCTGCTGCGGCGTTTTCACATGGACGTGATCTTTATCCATCTCATTATTAACACTCGCAGACAGACCGGTAATCCACCGCCCGCGCGTCGTTTTGTGGCCACGCGCTTGCCCGCGTGTTTGCCGCGCCCGGTGCACTGATGGCGTTCGTCATCTGGTCACGCAGGAACGTGTCGCATCAGCGCGTGCGTTTCGTCGAAGCGCGCACTGTCCGCACCATGGTGATCGTCGCCGTCATTGCGATGATCCTGGCCGCGCTCGCGCTCGGCATCGCCATTGGTGCGGCAATGGGCAACACCCACGCAGCCGAAGAGAAGATGCAAACGGAGCGGCGCTCCTATGAAATCGATGAGCTCGGCAAGATCAGCGCAACACTCACGCATATCGAACCGCGGGTCATTGAACTTGTGGAACAAGTGAATGAACTTCAGGACTTCGAAGCACAATTGAAAGCAGCGCGACGCGCGGCCGATCACCCGGACATTCACGTGGTTCCGCCGCTTCCCGATAACGACGATGAATCGCCGCTCGACAGCAGCGCGTCGGGCGGTCCGTCCCTGCCGCCCCGGCTCTGCGACGCCCAGCGTGCAGCGCTTACCGGTACCGCGCCGCAGCGCCTGAAGCACACGCAAAGCGCACTGGATTGCCTGGATGCAACCATCGGTGTCCTCGATGACGCCGTGCTCGCGCATTACGCGTCATACATGGCGTTTCCGGGCCGGCTGCCTGCCCCCGGCGCGCGCTTCGGCTCGCCGTTCGGCAACCGCATCGACCCGTTCACGGGACACCTGAATTTTCATCCGGGCATCGATCTCGTCGCCCCCACCGGCACGGCCATCTTCGCGAGCGCCGGTGGCCGCGTGGTGCAGGCGGGACCGCACGGCGGGTACGGCAACGCCGTCGATATCCAGCACAGCAGCGGCGTGGTCACCCGCTACGGGCATACATCGAAGATATTCGTGAAGGTAGGCGATCTTGTCATGCCCGGCCAGAAGATTGCCGAAATCGGCTCGACCGGCCGCTCGACCGGACCGCATTTGCACTTCGAGGTCATCATCGATGGGACGCAGGTCAATCCCAAACCTTATCTCGCGCTCTTCAAGCTGAAATCCAATGCCGCAAGCTGATCGCAACAGGCCGACGCACAAGCTCACGCGCCGCACCTATTCCCTGACGTCGCGGCGCGGCCCGACCTGGCCCATGCTGCTGCTCGGCACGATTGCCGCGGCCTGCGCAGCAGCGGCGCTGGCCGCGGCCGGCTTCGCGCTCGTCACGTCGCGCGATAACAGCAAGAAGGCCGACGCCCTGTGCGCGCCGCCCATGTCCGAGCGCGAGATCCGCCAGCAACTTTCGAAGGCGCGCATCGCGCTCGATCACGAAGTGGCGACACGGCTCGTCATGGAGCAACAAGCGTCCGAAAGCCTGGCGGAAATTCATCAAATGCGAACTGACCTGACTTTCCTCAAGCGTCAGCGGGATAAGTCCAACTGACCGATCCCGGAACCCATCCACACGCCGGTACGTACCTGTCCACCTGTCCATTACCGGCAACCATTTTGCAATCCAGACCAGAAGGGGTTTTCCCATGTTCAAGAAAAAATCTCCCGGCGTCAGTCAAGCCAAGCTAGCTACGCTGATCGCACACGATGTCCAGATAGCGGGCAACCTCGAATTCAGCGACGGCCTGCGCATGGACGGCCACGTGAAGGGCAACGTGACCGGCCGCGCGGGCGAACAGACGTTGCTGGTCGTGAGCGACCAGGGTTCGATCACGGGCAACGTCACTGCCTACGACATCGTGATCAACGGAACCATCACCGGCGACGTCACGGTGGAACATTTTGTCGAGCTGCAATCGAATGCGCATGTGAACGGCAACATCTATTACCAGCAATTGCGCATGGACGTGGGGGCGTCCGTGGAAGGCAAGCTCACGAAACGCGACAGCACCTTGGCGCCGCAGGTGGACACGCCACGGCTCAGTTCCGAACTGACCTCGGACTACTCGCATAGCGAGACCTGACACCTGACTCGCGCGGCGGCTGCGTTGCAAGACGACGAATACGGCTCTCGCACAGTAAGCGCCGGACAAATCCGCTAAGATTCACGGCAAGTCCGGCCATGCCCCGTTACGCGCTGCCTGTCCTTGCGAAAGACGCTTGCGAAAGACGCTCGCGAACGGCGGCATGCGCCGGTTCCATCACCGTGCGAGAGGGGCAGGAATCCATGCTGGTCAATTGTGCGGCTTACCAGAAAGGCCGCAAGCTCGCCGACGTCGCTATCGACGACATTTCCGCGTATCGGGACGTCCCCGACTGCTTCGTGTGGGTCGCGCTGAAAGAGCCCGGACCGGGCGAACTCGCGCATATGGCGCATCAGTTCGGGCTGCACGAACTCGCTGTGGAAGACGCCCAAAAGGGACACCAGCGCCCGAAGATCGACGAATACGCGGACTCGCTGTTTTGCGTGCTCCACACGGTGGAACTCGATACCGACAACGAGCTGGTGGTCGGCGAGATCAACGTGTTCGTGGGCAGCAACTATGTGCTCTCCGTTCGCAACCGGACGAGCCGGGGGTTCCAGGATGTGCGCAAGCGCTGCGAGCGCGAGCCGCATTTGCTGGAACATGGCCCGGCGTTCGTGATGTACGCACTGATCGACAACGTCGTGGACCGCTATTTCCCCATTCTGGAGACGCTCGGCGCAGAGCTCGACGAACTCGAGGAACGCATCTTCACGCGCAACGGGTCCGCGGCGTCGCGGATAATCATTGAAGACCTGTATTCCCTGAAGCGCCGGCTCGTTCTGCTTCAGCATCACACCGCGCCGCTGCTGGAAGCGGTGAGCAAACTCTACGGTGGCCGCGCACCGGGAATTTGTACCGGCATGCAGGACTATTTCCGCGATGTCTACGACCACTTGCTGCGTATCGTGAAAACGATCGAGGGACGCCGCGAAATGATCGTGACTGCGATCCAGGTCAACCTGGGCCTGATTTCGCTGGCGGAAAGCGAAGTGACCAAGCGGCTGGGCTCGTTTGCGGCGCTGTTTGCCGTACCCACCATGATCGCCGGGATCTACGGCATGAACTTCCATCGCATCCCGGAACTCGACTGGGTCTATGGTTATCCGGCGGTGATCTGCGTGATGCTCGCGGTGGACATTGGCCTTTACTGGCGGTTCCGCAAGGCAGGATGGCTATGATGGTTATAATAGAACCTTCGGTGCCGCTGGAAGGCGGTTGGATGACATAGCCGACTCGACGGAAACTGCGCGGGAACGGCGGCGAACGCCGGCAGCGGACATGTCAGCATTGCAGCATCGAGAGGCGGGGCCTCCGGCGACAGCGGAACTTTTTTCTGATTTGCTGTCTAATTTACATAGTGCGCTTCTGGCGCAGCGTGTTCGCCACGGCAACAGCGATCCACCCAACATTTCAGCGCAACGCCTTGGCTGAATGTCATCGCCCCGGCAGTGTGGGCTCCGCAACCGGTCGCGGCCCTGCATTCGTCTTCAAAGTTTAAACAGCAGCGACGTCGACGGTTGCTTGTATCCACGCGTTGTACCGCGCATGGTTGCATGGGTAATACGTGCGTAGCGGCATGGGCAGCGCGACATGCGGCGGCACACGTATTACCGCGACGTTCTTCAACACCTACAGCCCAGCGAGCGGCTGCGCCATGTGTGCGCCGCGCGTCATTTTTTGCTCGTAAACGCTTGGTCGATCGCACGTGCCAAGGGGCGCTGAACGGTCGCCGGAGTGGTTTTCAAGGCATCGGCCGCATTATTTCGATGCCCGGGCGGGCGCAATACAGGAACTCAGGAAACATGAAAGAACTGGTCAAGCCGCTTAAGACGTACAAAGGTTATGAAATTCATCCGCTGATTTACCCCCGTGGCGCCCGCGACGGCGGTGCGGCTGTCCGTGCAGCGGATACCGGCTACGAAGCGTCGGTGCGCATCCGCCGTGCGCCGCCGGCAGGCGAGGAAGCCACGGGCGAAAGCCGCGTGTTCCGCATTGAGCAGACCGGATCGTTTGAAAACGGCGGCCAGGCTCGCCGGGCGTGCTTGTTGCATGCGGAAAAACTGATCGACGGCCAGATCGACGGCCAGACTGTTGCAGATCTGTGACTAGACGCGATAGTTAGGCGTTAAAAGGCATCGCGGGGTCGGGCCGGTCTCGCATACAATCGCAACGAATAGATGATTTAAGGAGCTTTATATGGCGAAAGAAGAGTTACTCGAGCTGGACGGCATTGTTGACGAAGTGCTTCCCGACAGCCGCTACCGCGTGACGCTGGACAACGGCGTGGTCGTGGGCGCGTACGCATCGGGCCGCATGCGCAAGAACCACATCCGGATTCTCGCGGGCGACCGTGTGACGCTGGAATTGTCGGTGTATGACCTGACGAAAGGCCGGATCAACTTCCGGCACAAGGACGAACGCGCAACGGGCGGCGGTCAGCGTCCGCAAATGCGTCGCCGCTAAGCAGAACGCTGTCGTGACGCGCTGTTAAAGCGAGTCCCGCACGGCACTGCTCGCCGGAGTCGAGAGCAACGCTTCGTCGGCGCCACCGCTTGATGCTGCCAGTCAGCATCGCATGGCGCCGATGTCGCTCTCTCACGCGTATTCAACTTACGCGCATTCAACCCTCCCGCATCATCATGTTCCCTTCCGGGCCGCCAACAATCCGTTGAGGCCTGCGGCAAAGCCGTCTTCATCGTTCGTGGCCGACACAAACGTCGCGTGCGATTGAACGTCTGCTGACGCCTGCCCCATCACAATGGAAACACCCGCCACATCGAACATGGCGACGTCGTTGCCCATGTCTCCCAGTACCGCCACGTTTTCCAATGCAACGCCCGCCAGCCGCGCCAGTTCGCGCACGCCCTCGCCTTTGTTCGCGAGCGGATGCGTGATGTCGAGATAATAGGCTTGTGAACGCATCGCCTCGGCGCGGCCCTTGAGCGTGTCCTGGAACTCGGCCTCCTTACGCTGAAGCAGCGCCGCGTCTTTCGTCGACGCCACGATCTTTTCGATCGAGTCCAGGTCGATATCCTCGAAACGCTTGACCACCACCGCGTCGTATCCCACCGTCCGGCGCTCCAGCGGCACGTATTCGCCGCCGGGATTCGTGATGTACCACTGGTCGTTGATGAACACCCACGCGTCCACGCCGTCGCGTTCCAGGCTTTCCAGGGCCGTTTGCGCGGCGTCGCGCGATAAATAGTGGGCGTTCAGCGTCTTCCAGCCGGCGGGATCGACGAGTTTGCCGCCGTTGAAAGCGGCAAACGGCGAGTGGACCCCGAGCGTTTCGACGATCGAATGCATGCCCTTGCCCGGCCGGCTGCTCGCCACCGTGAAGCGCACACCCGCGGCGGTGAGATTGCGCACGGCTTCCTTCGCGGGCTCACCAAGCGATTTGTCCGTGTAGAGCAAGGTGCCATCGCAATCCGAAATCACCAACTCGACCTTCGCCAGCGCCGCCAGCGCCTGCTCCGGGTCGCGATGACCGGGACTGAGCTTCAGACCGGTAGCGCCGATGGAGGTCATTCAAACTCTCCAGCAGGTAATTGCCGCGTCTCGCGCACTGAACGCGGGTGCCAGAGCCGCGCTCCGCCTTCAATCCCTGCCTCGTTCGAGACCACTTTCACGTTATCCGGCAAGTCGAAATTGAGATTGGCCGCGTTGCCGCCGCCAATCCACAGGCGGTCGTAGTTCACCAGCGAACTCAGGATGCCGATGATCTTCTCCACCCGGCGATTCCAGCGCTTGTTGCCCGCCTTGTCGCGCGCCGCATTGCCGAGATATTCGTCGTACGTCTTGTTTTTGCTCACCGGATGATGGGCCAGTTCGAGATGCGGCATGAGTTCGCCATCGCGGAAAAGCGCAGTGCCCGCGCCCGTGCCGAGCGTCAGGACGAACTCGATGCCTTTCCCTTCGATAGCCGCAAGCCCCTGCATTTCGGCGTCGTTGATAATGCGCACCGGCAGGTTCCCCAGATGCACGGCCAGCAACTGCGCGAGCGGCACGTTGCGCCAGAATTCGTTGCCGAGGTTTGGCGCGGTCAGCACGTGGTTGTCCCGCACCACGCCCGGAAAACCAATCGAGATATGGGTGGCCGGCAGCGGCGTCAACAGCGGCCCGACCAGTTCCACCAGCTTCTGCACCAACACGTCCGGCGGACACGGATGAGGCGTGGCCACCTTTACGCGCTCGGTTTCCATCTTCCCGTGCGCGTCGATAATCGCGGCCTTCAGGCCCGTGCCGCCCACATCGATGGCGAGAATTCGCTCTTTCGCTGTCGAGCGTTTGGTTGTCTTCCCTGCGGTTGTCTTCTTCACTGCTGCCTTGCGTGCTGCTGTCCCCATACTGTTCTCCTCAGTTCTTGTCGTCGTGATCGGTTTTTTGCGTGTGTTCGTCAGCCAGCGGGCGCCAGGCGCGGCCGTCGGCCTTCAACAGATCGTCGGCTTCCTTCGGTCCCGCGCTGCCCGCAGTGTAGCCATGTACCGGCAACCGGCCGCCTTCGGGATGCAGCACGCCGTCGACCGCCGCCCAGCTTGTTTCGATGCTATCGGCGCGCTGGAACAGCGTCTCGTCGCCGAGCATACAGTCGTACAGGAGCGTTTCGTAACCGACGTTCGGCTTCTCATCGAAGAAATCGCCGTATTTGAACGATGACTTGACGGCCCCGACCTGCATCACCGGACCGGGAACCTTCACGTTGAAATCGAAGGTCGTGCCGTGTTCCGGGTCAATCCGCAAGGTCAGCACGTTCGGCACAAGCGTGTCCACGGGCGTGTCGCGGAACAGCAGGAACGGCACGGCTTTCAGTTGCACCGATATTTCCGTGCGCCGCGCCGTCATCCGCTTGCCAGTGCGCAGATAAAACGGTACCCCGGCCCAGCGCCAGTTTTCGACGAACACCCGCGCCGCCGCATACGTTTCGGTCTGGCTATCCGGCGCGACATCGGCTTCTTCCCGATACCCCGCCATGGTCCCGGATTTTTCGTACTGCCCGAGCACCACGTCATTGGGTTTCAGCGGCTGGATCGCGTCGAAGATTTCGGCTTTCTTGTCGCGCACGGCTTCCGCGTCGAATGAATTCGGCGGTTCCATGGCGACCATGCCGAGCAACTGGAACAGATGGTTCGGCACCATGTCGCGGAAGGCGCCCGTCTGCTCGTAAAACCCGCCGCGCGCTTCGACGCCAATGGTTTCCGCCGCCGTGATCTGCACGTGATCGATATATTCGCGCCGGAAAATGGGCTCGAAAAAGGCGTTCGCGAAGCGTACCGCGAGGATGCTCTGCACCGTGTCCTTGCCGAGAAAGTGATCGATACGATAAATCTGGTTCTCGCCGGCGAACTTGAGAATGCTCTCATTGAGATCCTTCGCCGATGCGTAGTCGTGCCCAAAAGGCTTTTCGATCACCACGCGCCGGAAACCCTGGTCGCTTTCCTTCAGTAAACCCACCTTGCCAAGCCGCTCCACGATCGGCTTGAAGAAGCGCGAACTGACAGCGAGATAAAAAATGACATTTCCATTGTCACCCAGCGTCTGCTTGAGCTTGTTAAATACGTCGTCGGTTTCGAACTCGCCCGCCACGTATTGCAGGCGATCCGCGACCCAGTTCCAGGCCTTATCGTCGAGTTTGGCGGTATGAAAAGCGCCCGCTTTGTCGGCGGCGAATGTTTTCAGCGACTCGGTCAATTGGTCGCGCCAGGCGCTCGTCTCGAGCTCGCCGTGGTTCACGCCAATGATCTTCATCTTGTCGTCAAGCAGGCCATCGGACGACAGGTTGTACAGCGCCGGCATCAACAGCCGTTTGGTCAGGTCCCCGGCCGCGCCGAAGATGACGAGTGTGCACGGCGGTGCGGGATGCTTGCCAGGGGCCTGCGGGGACGAAGTTGCGGTAGCGAGTGGGATCGACATAGGGTTCTTTAAAAGAAGAGTTGAGCGCACTGCTTATTAAAGACCATGTTGGGCACGTCACAGTTCAAAATCCTGCCCAAACGGTCTGCTTCTGCGTTTTCGACTGATGCGTGGCGTATGCAATATGTAATCGGCGCGTGGGCTGTGCCGTAGAATGTCGGCACCTCGCGGCGGCTCGCCCGGCCTCGTTACCATTATCCGTGCAGGAGTTCCACATGAATCAGACACTCTCCCCGGCGCAGCTCGCCGCTTATTTCGACCGCATCGGCTATAGCGAGCCCAGTCGCGAACCCCAGCAGGCTACATCAGAGACGCTGCACGCGCTGCATAGGCTGCATCCGCAAGCGATCCCGTTCGAAAATCTCGACACGCTGCTCGGGCGCACGCCGCGCCTCGATCTCGCGTCCGTGTTCGCGAAGCTCGTGAGCGCGCGGCGCGGCGGGTATTGCTATGAACACAACCTGCTGTTTCGCGCCGTGCTCGACACGCTCGGCTTCGAGACCACGGGACTCGCCGCGCGTGTCCTGTGGAACGACCCGGCTGGCATGTCGCCGCGCACTCACATGATGCTGCTGGTCGAAACGCCCGATGACACCTGGCTCGCGGACGTCGGTTTCGGCAGCATGACGCTCAGCGCTCCGCTGCTGTTCGACACAGGCCGCGAACAGGCGACGCCGCACGAGCCGTTTCGTCTCGACCTGATCGAGCGCGGCGATTTCCTCCTGCAAGTGAAGCTCGGCGATACGTGGAGGCCGATCTACCGTTTCGACCTCGAGCCGCAATTTCCCGCCGACTACGACATGGCGAACCACTATGTATCGACGTATCCCGGGTCGATCTTCCTGGACCACCTGATCGTGGCGCGGGTTATACCCGGAGAGCGGCAGACCTTGTTCGATACAACCCTGACCCAGCGCGGCAATACCGAATCCACACGCGAACTCACAAGCGCCGCGGAGCTGCGCGGCGTGCTGCAAGACACGTTCGGGCTCGCGCTGCCCAGCAACGATTCCGACACCCACCGTGAAACCCCGGCCGGCGGACTCGATGCCGTGCTCGAGCGCATCGCCCGGTTGTCCTCGTCCGTCACGTCCACTACGTCCTGATCGTCACGATGCGTAAAACCGTCAAGCGCGCCCATGAATCTTATCGGACGCCCGTGAAAAACGCAGTGCTCGAAAGCCGGCTGCCACGATGGCGCTCCACGCTGGTCGTGATGCTGATATTCGCCGCGTTCGCTTCGCTAGCCACACGCGCGCTGTGGGTGCAGGTCGTGAACCAGGACTTTTATATCGGCGAGGGGCAAAAGCGCTATCAACGCACGCTGGAACTCAGCGCAACGCGCGGACGCATTGTCGACCGCAACGGCGCGATGCTGGCCGTGAGTCTCGCGACCTATGCGATCTGGGCCACGCCATCGCGCTTTGATCGCGAGACCCTGCCTGTCATCTCTCGCCTGATCGATATGCCCGAGAAGGAACTGGCGCGCCGTATCGATGCCTCGCGCTCGTTCGTCCTGTTGAAACGGCAAGTCGATGCCGACACAGCCACGCGTATCGCTGAAACCGGCCTTGCAGGCATAACGCTCGTGGCCGACACGAAACGCTTCTATCCCGAAGGGGAATCGGCGGCTCACGTGGTCGGTTTCACCGATAACGAAGACAAGGGCCAGGAAGGCATTGAACTCGCGGCAAACGACAGGCTGACCGGCGAGCACGGCCAGCGTGAAGTGATCCGCGACCGGCTGGGGCGCGTGGTGTCGGAGATCGGCGAAGCGGCGTTGCCGGAGAATGGCGAGACCATTCATCTGACTATCGACCGCCGTATCCAGCAACTCGCGCACACGCAACTGGCGGCCGCCATCACGAAGCATCGCGCGCGGGCGGGCAGCGTGGTCGTGCTGGACGCGAAGAACGGCGAGATCCTCGCGCTCGCGAACTATCCGACCTTCGACCCCAACGACCGCGCGCGCCTGACCGGCGAACAGTTGCGCAATCGCGCGCTGACCGACACTTTCGAGCCGGGCTCGACGATCAAGCCGCTGGTGGCGGCGCTGGCTATCGATCTTGGCCACGTGCGGCCGGACACGCGTATCGATACATCGCCGGGGACGTTCAAGCTCGGGCCGAACGTGATCCACGATACGTCGAATCACGGCGTCATCACGGTCTCCGAAGCCGTGCAGATGTCGAGCAATATCGCGTTGACGAAACTCTCGCTCAACCTTCGCCCGCAGACGGTATGGGACAAGTATCGCGAATACGGCATTGGCCAGGCGCCGGACCTGACTTTTCCGGGCGCGGCCACCGGCCGCCTGCGGGCATACGAACGCTGGCGCCCGATCGAGCAGGCGACCATGGCCTATGGTTATGGCCTGTCGTTGTCGCTGTTGCAGATTGCACAGGTTTATACGGCTTACGCGGGCAATGGCGAGTTCCGGCAGTCCACCTTGATTCGCGGCCAGGCAACGCGGGCGCCCGTGCAGGTCACGAAACCCGCGACTGCAGCGGCTGTGCGCGACATGCTTGAACTCGCGATGGGACCCCGTGGCACGGGACGTGCGGCAGCGGTGGAGGGGTATCGCGTAGGTGGGAAGACCGGCACGGCGCGCAAACAGATCGGGCGTACCTATGCGGCGAACAAGTACCGCGCGTCGTTCGTCGGCATGGCGCCGATGAGCGACCCGCAAGTGATTGTTGCCGTGATGATTGATGAGCCGTCAGCCGGGTCTTACTACGGCGGGACTGTGGCCGGGCCGGTGTTTTCGGGGGTGGTCGGGGGCACCATGCAGCTTCTCGGTGTGCCGCCGGATGCCTGAACGTCCGCGACGGTCCGCTACGTCCGGTGAGCGGTGGCAGGCTTTCGTCTCGCTCATCAGAGACCAGCAGGGACCCGAGCGGACGGAAAACGTAAGACCGCTATGCTGTAATGTTGGATTGCTGTAGTCGAACACTTCGTCGAACACTTCGTCGAAAGAGCGGTCGCAAACCTTGAAAGGACACCATGAAAAAGATTGCCTGCGCTCTCGCGCTTCCGCTGTTCTTGTTGCAAGCCTGTACCACCCAGTTCCACAACGCCGATGCCGGTCAGCCCGAAGTCGAAACAGCGCCGAACGCGTCTGTGGCGAGCATTGTCCAGTGCCTGACGGACGAAGCGAAGAAACACAACGCCACGTTCAAGCAAACACCCATTCCCCAAGGCACGATGCTCGAATTCGGCGATTCCAACGTGATCAAGGTCCGCTTCGATAACGGCGAAACGTCGTACCGGTTTTATCCGGGCGAGCGGCATATGTCGAACCTGTGGCTCGAAGGCGCGAGCAAGAAATGCGCGCCTTAACCCTAAGCTTAAGCTTGGCTTCGATCTCAACTTTGACCTTGAAGCAGTTTGGCGAGGTGTTTCATGACGCCGGTTTCATGACATCTTCGCGCTTGCTTTTTTACCGGGCTGATCGTGCGCTCGACTAAAGCCATCAACGCCGTGGAGCGTCTCAAGACACGCTCCGGCAACCCGCACTATGCCGCCGTCAGCCTGAGCGGCGGCCTGTTCTATCTCGTCGACCGGGCGGCAAGTGGTGAGCAAAAACTTTCCGCACCGCAGACCATGGATGATTTCGTGGCCTTTGTGAACTCGCTCAAGCCAGAGAAACCGCGACGCGTCAGCAAGCTCGACCTGGCCATGGACGAGCAGATAAAACGCAGCGGCAAGGCCCGGACTTCAGACGACGAGTAACGCAATTTCGAGCACGTCACTCAATGTCTCTGGACGTGGTCAATACTCCGGCGCTGTCGAAACCGATACCGATACGAGGCCCGCTTCGAAGCCATTTCAAAGCTGCTTCAAAGCTACCTCGAACTCGCTTCGTAACGGTCCCTCGATCGCCCTCCCGCCCTCCACGGCATCCCACTGCCACTTCCAAGCATTGTTCCGCCGGGAATTAGCGTCGTTCGGCGCGCTCACTTCGTGCCCTGGCACACGGAAAACGTTTGCATGGCCCGAATAATCGCGCGCTCGGTGCCTTCAATGTGCGATTTCAGACGGTGCGTGCGCCGAGCCCTTGCGACTATGCATCAACGGTCGAATCAAACCGGGGACCGCCCAGCGCAACCATCAACGCGCAGGCGAAGGGGTATAGCTGGACGCAGCAATGAACGCACCAGTCATCGATAAAATCGACAACGCGCTCACAAGCTGGCCGGCAAGAATGGGGGCGCAGGATGAAAGCCAAAAGATCGCCGACGTCAGAAGGCCCACGAACGTCGACACAGGCCGATGCGGAACTTCAGCACATCGAACGGGCAATAGGCCAGTTGCGCGCGATGAGTCAGAAATCGGCCGGGACGCTTAACGTCGAGTACTGGCACGAACGCTTGACCGCTGTCTGCACCGGCTACGTGCTGGTGCCGGCGCAAAGGCGTCGGGTAGATGCATTACGCAAAGTGCTGGATTCGTTCTCGCAACCACAAGGCGACCCCGGCTCCGGGCGCAAAAGAACAACCAACAGGCTTTGGGCGAAAGCGGCGTAACTACGGCGCTTTCGCCATCGCGCATCGTGCGCGTAATCGACGGCGGCCTTCAGGCCGCCAGATGTCGTGTTTCAAGCATGGCTACCGATCAAACGTTCGCAGGGCTTCAGGCGGTTAGCCGCGATTGCGGGGGAGCGCCCAGGTCATCGTTCGGGCCAGTGAACCAGCACTGTCATTCAAATTCCGGCGCGATCGCGGCGTGTTTGATGACTGCCATCAATAATTCCCCGCCGATCATTCGCCAATGAACATGGGCGTCAGGGATACAAGCGAATACAAGCAGATCCCGCACGCTTGTTGCTCCGATCATGATCGCCTGCGACCTATCGCGCTTCTCCCGACCTGACGATAAAAATCCCTACTATAAGCTTTCAAATTATCCCGAAGCCTGAGACGCTCCCGGGCCTCAACGCGCGACGCTGTGCGTTCCAGCGTTTTCGCAGGCTTTCGTAGCGCTTCGTAGCCGCATGGAGATGGCCCGATCCGCTGACTCTCATCGCGTGCAACCGATCACGCCACGATTCTTCACACGGGAACAAGCTTAGCGGGAATGCTTGGTTTGGCAGGCGGCGAAGCGTCGCTAAGATCGTGGCTCGTTCCGTCACTGAATTGCCATGAGCCTGTACATAGACGATGCTCAACGCCATCAAATACAGCAACTGCGCACGTCCTGGCGCTGGCGCAGCGAATGGCCCACCTGGCTCCTGATCGTTGCCGTCTATGGCGGCTGGTTCGCGACAGCGCTTAACGCGCGGTCGATCGGCTTACCGCTGGCGGTAAGCATTCTCGCCGTATTGTCGTGCCTGTATTTGTCATTGCAGCATGAACTCCTGCACGGCCATCCGACGCGCTTCCGCTTGTTCAACGCGCTGCTCGGCGTCGCCCCGCTCGCCGTCTGGTTCCCTTACGCGGTGTATCGCGAGTCGCATCTGCGCCACCATAACGACGTTCATCTCACCGATCCCGATCTCGATCCGGAAAGCTATTTCGTTTCTGCCGAACGCTGGCGCGGTGCCGGCGTGGCTGTGCGGTTCCTGCTGGTTATCCGCAACACGTTCTTGGGGCGCATTGTGCTCGGCCCCTGGTTTTCCATCGTGGAAACGGTTCTGTCAGCGTGCACCCAGATTGCGCGGGGCAATGTCCGTATCGCAGGGGCGTGGGCCTTGCATCTCGTCCTGCTCGGACTGCTCGCGACCTGGCTTGCTCGCCGCTGCGGCATCAGTCCCGCCCTTTTTATATTCGGGGTTGGGTATCCAGCGCTCGCATTGAGTGCGATCCGTTCGTTCCAGGAACATCGCGCAGCCGATCACGTCGCGGAACGCACGGTCATCAACGAAGCATCGTGGGCCTGGCGCCTTCTGTTCCTCAACAACAATTTTCACGCCGTTCATCACGAACTGCCGAGCGTGCCGTGGTTTGCGGTGGCGAGCGTTTATCATGGGTATCGCGATGCGTATCTGGCGCGCAATGGCGGTTTTATCGTGCGTGGTTACCAGGAATGGCTTGTGCGGCACGGCGTTCAACCGATTGCGCCCGCGTTGCATCCGCTTCATGCACGCGCCGCCGATCAGATTGCACAGGCTCAGGCCGGGTCCGCCGGCTCAGCAACGCTTGGCGGCGACGCGGCGCAGCCTGTCTGACGTATCTTTCCGGCCGGGTGCTGGTATGGGTATCGGTATCGGTACGGGCATGGGTATTGACCGGCGCAATGGGAAAGA
This sequence comes from Caballeronia sp. LjRoot31, assembly GCF_964253885.1. Classification (NCBI taxonomy): domain Bacteria; kingdom Pseudomonadati; phylum Pseudomonadota; class Betaproteobacteria; order Burkholderiales; family Burkholderiaceae; genus Caballeronia; species Caballeronia sp. LjRoot31. The sequence continues at coordinate 926,649 of NZ_CAXURX020000002.1, read as the reverse complement.
ATCTGGATGAACTGGGTAGCCGCATTACCGATGTACAACGTCACGCCAGCACTCGCCGGCGATTGGCGCGTTTTGCTCGATCATGTTCACGGGCGCTTGCGGCCATGGCTCGACGCTCGCGGTGACACGCTCGCCATAGTCGATCCCGCGACATCCCTGCAGGAATTCTGGCTGCGTGACGATCTGCTGTTGTCGCAGACGTGCGGCTATCCGCTGGTGCGGGCGCTCACCGGACGCGTGCAACTAGTCACTACGCCCGTTTTCACGGTCGATGGCTGCGAGGCCGGCGATTATCACAGCGTTCTGGTCACCCGGGCCGCGGCCAACGTCACGTCGCTCGCGCAATGCCGCGGTCTGCGCGCGGCGTACAACACCCCCGATTCGAACAGCGGCATGAACCTGCTGCGCAGTGCCGTCGCACCGCTTGCCGGCGAGCAACCATTCTTCGCGTCGGTGATCGAAACGGGTGGGCACCTGGCGTCGCTGCAAGCTCTGCAGGACGACCGGGCCGATGTTGCCGCCATCGACTGCGTGAGCTTCGCGTTCGTACTCGATCACCTTCCGTATCTTGCCGATGGTTTGATCGAGATCGGCACGACACGAAGCGCGCCGGGCTTGCCGCTGATTGCATCGAAACGGGTGCCGCCGGAGGGTATCGACGCACTGGCGGACGCACTCGCCGATGCCATCGCGCACGATCGTCCGCTGGCAAAACGCCTCAAGCTCGACGGTTTTGCGAGGCGTCCGCTCGACGACTATGCCAGCATTCTTGACATCGAAACAGACGCCATCAAACAGGGCTATCCCCGCCTCGCCTAAGCGTGGTCGCGGCAGACTTTCCTGACTTTCGGCACAATCGGCTTTTACCCGCGTGTAAGGAGCGTCCTGGATTTTCATCCGGGATTGGCGTTTGACGGGAGCCGGATCGCCGGCGCCCGCGCGCCGCCAGTGCACGAAGCCATGGAAGCCGCAATGATCCCGTTTTCAGTTCTCGATTTATCCCCCATCCCCGCCGGATCGACCGCCGCCGACGCGTTCCGCCACTCGCGCGAACTGGCCCAGCATGTCGAAAAACTCGGTTACCTGCGATTCTGGCTGGCCGAGCATCACAACATGACCGGGATTGCCAGCGCCGCGACGTCCGTGGTGATCGGGCACGTTGCCGCGGGAACGAGCACGATCCGCGTCGGCTCGGGCGGCGTCATGCTGCCGAACCACGCGCCGCTTGTGATCGCCGAGCAGTTCGGCACGCTGGAGTCGCTGTTTCCCGGACGCATCGATCTCGGCCTCGGCCGCGCGCCCGGCACCGACCAGACGACGGCCCGCGCATTGCGCCGCGATCTCCAGGGCAGCGCGGACAATTTCCCCGATGACGTCGTGGAATTGCAGCGTTATTTCGCCGATCCGGTAGAAGGCCAGCGCGTGCGGGCGGTCCCCGGCGCCGGGCTGAACGTGCCGATCTGGCTGCTCGGCTCGTCCACCTTCAGCGCCCAGCTCGCCGCCGCGCTCGGCCTGCCGTTCGCCTTCGCTTCGCATTTCGCGCCTGACTACCTGCTGACCGCTTTGCAGGTTTACCGGACGCAATTCCGCCCTTCGAAGCAACTCGACCGGCCTTACGCGATGGTCGGCGTGAATGTTTTTGCCGCCGACACCACGGAAGAAGCGGAGTTTCTCTTCACATCGTTGCAACAGCAATTCATCAACCTGCGACGCGGCACGCCGGGCCAGTTGCCGCCGCCTGTCAGGCAGATTCCGTGGAACGAGGCCGAACGCGCCGGCGTGGACCATTCGCTCGCATGCTCGGTGATCGGCGACCAGGGTCAGGTGGAGGCAGGACTTGCCTCGCTGATCGAACAAACCCAGCCCGACGAGTTGATGGTCACCGCGCAAATTTACGATCACGCGGCCCGCCTGCGCTCGTTCGAGATCACGGCGCAGGCTCGCGCGGCGGTGGCGGGGTAACGCCGGCTGAATCGCTTTCCGGGTATCAAGCGGATGTCAAGGGAATGTCAACAGTTAAGCGGCGCGGCGAACACGCATTCGGACGCTGGACGGGTATCGTTTTGACAAGCAATAATGAGGACGGCGGCTTTGAGATCCGCCGTCCTGCGCCCGCTTTTAGTGCCTTCCTGTGAACGGCAATGGCGGGTAAGCCGTTCGAAGGGTCTCAACAAGAAGGATGTTGGATATTGCAAGGGAGAAAATGAATGATCAGAAGTCCCGCCACAGGATCCATGACCTTGCTGACGGAGCGCGATGAAGCCACCGGTCAGGAAGTGCGGACGTTGCGCCTCGAACCTGCACCCGACGGCAAGGCCGTCCTGCTGATAGATATTGATGAAAGGAAGGCCGGCATCCATCGTGAGGTGCGCTATGAAATCACGCCGGCCGAACTCATTGCGGCAATTCGTGCACACGGCGCGGAGTTGCCAGGCGAGCAACATAATCGCTAAAATGATTTAGGCATACAATAGCGGCATTCGGCGCTATCATTTCTTCGTGGCGCCCGCGGTTGTCTGGACGAATTGTTGAATTAGCGGCTGCATGCATGGTGCTTTTGAAACATGAGCAGCCGCCAGCCGTGCACCGATCTGGTCGCGTGAGCTACAGCCGCTGATTCGGCGGCTTACGCATCTCGCACCGATCTCAAACACAGTAACCAGTTTGTCGAGCCGCTCGCTTGGCAGAAGTCCGATTATCGGGCGCTGCGGGTTAAAGCGGCAATTTGCGGTATTACACTAATTGACGCGCGTCACTCGGCGCGCCACGATTTTAGTCAACCCACACATTCCTCGAGCCGCCCCGGTCCGCGCGGGCAGATGGCTCGCCTTCAAGAAAGTAAAAGCTGAATCAGGACAGCCGTGGACGAAAGAAAGCGAGACAGCATCATTGCCTATTTGCGCAGCCGAATGGCTGAGTTTGGCATTACCGAAACAGCGCTGGCCGAAGCATTGGCCGACGTGCCGGTTTCCGTCACCCCTCCTCCAATGACCAACGGTTCGAGCGCGGCGTCCAGACGCGCGCTGCCGTCAATGCCTTCGTTGCCGGAGAGCATCAACGGCACCGCGCCAGTATTTAGAAACGCTAGCGGCGACACATGGGACGGGACGGGCGACATGCCAGAATGGTTAAAACGCGCCGTGCATGCCGGGCAGGATATCGAGTTTTACCGGGTTTAAAGCCGCTCGCCAGGACCCGGTGGGAATCATTGATGCAAATAAATAGCAGCGCCCCGCATGCCTTGCGGCAGCGGGCGACGCGTGCCTGCGCGGCACTTGAGCAGCACTATCCGAAGATTAGGTAATGGTCCGCCCCCGTCCGCCCGGTTATTTTCGGAAAGGGCAGTTCCGTCTGATTGTTCGCCATTTGTTTGTCTGTGGTTTGCTTTTAAGCCTGACGTATCGAGTATCGTCGCGATCCGTCAGGCGCGCCCTGACAATCCGGCGAGGTTCGCTACGGCCGCCCAAGGGGATGGATCGTGCCGGTGAGCGGTCTCGACGTGCGCCGCTTGTTCGGGAAAGCCGTCGATCGACGCGTAGGCGGGGTTATCGACATGCGCGTAATATCGGCCATTGCAAGGCGACGTCAATTGGCTCAATCGGCTCAGTCGTCGGCTCAAATCGAGGTGACCAGATGTCTGCTGGACCGTCCTCTCCGTCAGCGCACGACACCACCGGCCGCGATGGCGCTATCGTCTATGTGGTCGACGACGACGCAGCAATCCGCCGCGCCCTCGCGACGCTCATGCGATCAGTCGACCTGCTCGTTGAGACATTTTCGTCGCCGGAAGAATTTCTTCAGCGTCCCCGCTCCCAAGTCCCGAGCTGCCTGATTCTCGACGTGCGGCTGCGCGGCAAGAGCGGGCTTACGTTCCATCAGGAAATCGTCAATAGCGGCATGCGTATTCCCGTTGTGTTCATGACGGGCCATGGCGATATTGAAATGAGCGTCAAGGCGATGAAAGCTGGGGCGATGGATTTTTTTGCCAAGCCTTTTCGTGACCAGGACATGCTGGACACCGTGAGTCAGGCACTCGCCCGGGACAAGGCCCGTCTCGCGGCAGATGCGGCCGTGGCTGAATTACGCGCGTTGCATGACTCGCTCTCGCCGCGCGAGAAGGAAGTGCTGGTCTTTGTGTTGTCAGGTTTGCTGAACAAACAGATCGCCGCGGAGATGAACCTGAGCGAAATTACGGTGAAGGTCCACCGTGGACAAGTGATGCGCAAGCTCAACGCACGCTCGATGCCGGACCTTGTCCGCAAGGCTGAATTGCTTGGTATCCAGCCTTTCGATCCCAGCGCTGCACACTGAGAAGTCGGACTCCCCAGCACCCACCCAAGCCCCAAAGCGATTGCGAACGAATCACCCTAGCGCTTGCACCATCCCCTTCTCCACATCGCCTACATAAATACCGAACGCATCCTCCGTTCTCTCCTTCACATAGCGGCGCAGCATCGACTCGACCGCGGGGTCGCGGATCCTGTCCCAGGGAATCGCCCCCAGCGGGACATACCGTACATCCGCGCCTGCAGGTGCATCATCGACAATGCGCCCCCGATAATAGATATGGGTAACGCCCTTCTCCTCAAACACCGCAAACAGAAAATCCAGATTGGCATTCAGCCGATACCGCTCCAGCACGCCGCGCAAACTAGCCGCATCCGCAAGCGGTTCCAGGCGCGTCCCAATGGGTAATTGCAACGCCCCGGATGCCGTCTCGATCAACACAAGACCCGCAGGATGCTCGAGGATCGCCCCAACCTGAGCTCGCTGACCGGTCGCGGCCAACGCCTCCTGCGACAAGCTGAAATCCACATAAGCGCCACGGCAATACCCTAGCGGTGTCGCGCTCGTATGCGTGAAATCCACCACGCGCCCGATCAGGATGATGTGGTCCCCCGCATCCACCACCTGATGCGTCTCGCAGTCGAAACTCGCCGCCGCGCCATCCATCACCGGGCTGCCCGTGCGGCGTGCATGCCAGCCGACCTGCGCGAACTTGTCCGCACTCTTCGACGCAAACACGCCCGATACCGGCCGTTGATCTTCAGCAAGTACGCTGACCGCAAAACGTTGCGTCTGCGAAAACACCGGATGGCTGGAGGCCGTCTTCGCGATACAAACCAGGATCAACGCCGGATCAAGCGACACGGACGTAAACGAATTCGCGGTAAAACCACGCGGCGAACCATCGGGTTGAATGGTCGTCACCACAGTCACACCCGTCACGAATGCGCCCAATGCACGGCGAAACTCGCTAGTATTGAAGGAATGCTCTTTCATGCTTTTGCTCCTTGAATTAGCGGCTGATACGTAGATCCGAGTTGGCTCAGACACTCAATCAAGCACTCAGGCGCCACTCGCTTCATGAATAAACTGCACCAACCGCTGGTTCACAATCGTCGGCGCGGTGACGTTCATCATGTGCCGTTCATTCGCAATGATTTCCGCTCGTCCGCGCGGCGCAGCAGCCGCCATTGAATGCGACATCGCGGGACTCGAATTCGGATCGCACTCGCCGGTCATGAACAACGCAGGCATGGCGAGTTGCGGCAAACGCCCGACATGCGCCTGGTCCGAACTCGCAAACAACCGGTAAGTCCGCGCATACCCCTCCGGATTCACCGTCGCCAGCAACGAACGCACAAGCTCGGCCACCTGGGCGAGATGACCCGGCACCGGATCGTCGAACCAGCGAGCAACGGTTGCATCAATACTCGGCTGTTCAAGCCCCCCGCCCTCCAGCGATGCCGCGCGCTGCATCACTGCCGCCCGCTGCGTCGGCGTACGGTCGTACACCGCGTTCAGCGCAACCACGCTTGCCACCCGCTGCGGATATTGCAACGCAAACTCAAGTGCGATCATCGAGCCCATCGAGTGACCGACTACATGCGCTGCATCAATCCGCAAATGATCCAGGAGCGCAGCAAGCTGTCCGGCGTATTCATCGAGCGCGGGGGACGCCGCCGGCAAGCGGCTCACGCCGTGGCCCAGCATGTCATACGACACGACCCGAAAACACGCCCGCAGCGCGCTCACCTGGGGCGCCCACACGCTGCGGTTCATGCCCACGCCATGGATCAGGACGAGCGCCGGCCCCTCGCCCGCCACGCTGTACGCGGTGCCGTCGAACACGCCGCTGATCGACGCACGGCCAGTCACCGTTTCATGCTTCATTGGACCCTAGCTCCTTCAGATCCTGATATCGGTCACCAATCCGATGATGCGGCCGCCCGCCAATCGACGCACCCAGCGCAATCACGATCTCATCGGGGCCGGGGGCATCGATGATCGAGAACTGGATGGTGAGGTAATGCGACCGCATCCCTTCATCACCCTTGTGCATGAGCGGAATGGTGACCGGACAGTTAGGACCACCACGCAAATTCGTGAAACTCAAATAACTCTTCGCACCCACCGCTTCGCGAAACTTGTTGCCAAAGCGCAGCGTGTGAATCAACGCCGACGCATGTTCGACTTCGCCCGACGTCCCCACAATCGCCGCTTTCCCGTAACCCTCCACCGCTTCGCCCGATCCGGCAATCCGCAGGATCTCGCCGGTCAGAAGCTCGCCCAGTTGCGGCGCGAGGCCTTGAATCTCGGGGCGCAGGTCATCGACGAAACCACGCCCCGCCCACGGATTGCGCAGCACGGCCGCTGCCGCGAACAGCTTCAACGGCCGCTCAGCCGCCTTACCGCCTTCGATGAAAGTGTCTTCCACATAGGTAACCAGCTTGCGAATCTCGAGTTTCATGGGGTTGTTCTCCGTAGGCAAAAACGCCGTGGCTTCGTGCGATGGCGCCGTCTACATATTATGGTATTCCATATTACTGTACGCAAGAATTTTTGACGATTGAGGGGTTTACGAGAGCACGCCAGGAAACCGGGCTTACAAGCATTTCGCCACCATCTGCAACGTTTCATGCAATCGCCCTGAGCCGACAGCGACAGTCGCTTCCCACGCGGTCACCCGTCGTTTTCGCATCGGACGTTTTCGGAACAGTCCTACAGACCTGTCGCGCCGCTGCGCAGAAAATCGACGCCCGATAGAACGCACGCATCCTTGTGTGTACCACCCCTCCCGGCAGAGCGCCGGTCTAGCCTCGCCGTCGTCGTACAGTGCAGCGTCGTTTTAATCGTGCACAGCCACCGCTTAACCGCGTAACGCACACCGCTTTTCCCAACATGCCCAACCTCTCGCGCTCGCCATCGGACAACATTCAAACTTGGTATGGCGAGGCCGAAAAAGCGCGTCAAGCCGGCGATATCGCCACGGCGCAAGCCGCCGTCGAGCGAATCCTTGAGCAAGACCCGAGGCGTGCCGGCGCCCTTTACTTGCACGGGCTGTTGGCGCTCGATTCGAACCAGTTCGAAGCCGCGCAAAGCTGGGTTGAGCGCGCTATCGAGGTCCATCCTCACCTGGACTTCTACACCACGCTGTGCGTCATTCAACTCAAGTTGAATGCCTACGCAAGCGCGCTGCAAACGGCCCGGCAGGGTCTTGCGCGCCAGCCCGATTCGATCGGGCTACGCTTCTACGAAGCGGGCACGCTGTTCATGCAAGGGTTTCTCGACGACGCGGCCGTCAGCTATCGCAAGCTGCTCGCGCTCGAACCGGATAACCTGCAGGTGCTCGCTAACCTTGGCGTTGTTGCCCAGTTTCTGGACAAGCTAGAGGAGGCCGAGCGGCACCTGCGCCGCGCAATCGCGTTATCACCGGATTCTCGCAGCGCTCGCGGCCATCTCGGGACGGTCTTGCTGGCAACGGGGCGTTACGAAGAAGGGTGGCTCTGTTACGAGGACCGCTGGGCCAATTTTGTGCACGCCGACGGAAGCCCATCTATAGAAGCACGCCCACGAGTCCCACTCCCGCAATGGCGAGGTGAACGTCCGGAGTCGGTCATTCGCGCGGAACACGACCCCGCACGAGGAGCACGTCTGCTGGTCGTTCCAGAACAAGGTCATGGCGACAGCCTGCAGTTTGTCCGCTACCTGCCCCTGGCGCTCGAGCGCTTTTCGCAGGTAGGTCTCATTTGTCCGCCCTCCTTGCGCCGCCTGTTTGAAGAGTCGCTTTGTTCCCGCTGGCCGGGCCTCGTCATGCTTGATGACGGACTCTCTGCCCTCGATCACTGGGACTGCCACTGCTCCATGATGTCGCTACCCATGGCGTTCGGCACCCGCCTCAACAACGTTCCGGCCGCCATGCCTTATCTCTTTGCCGATCCCGCACGCGCCGCCCTGTGGCATGCCAAACTCGCCGCATTGCCTGATCCCGGACTGCCCTGCGTCGGCGTGGTCTGGGCCGGCGGCGATGCGAACACGATGGGGGACAAAGAGCGCAGCCTGATGCCCGCGCAAATTGCGCCGCTGCTCGCATTGCGAGACATCCGCTGGATCAGTCTTCAGAAGACCGATAACCCGGCGAAGCGCGCTGATGCCGCCAGCGAGGCAAGGCTGACCGACTGGATGGACGAAGTCACGGACTTTGCGGACACCGCTGCCCTGATCGAGAATCTCGACCTGGTGATCGCCGTCGATACGTCCGTGGCGCATCTGGCCGCGGCAATGGGTAAGCCGGTATGGCTGCTCAACCGTTTCGCCGGTTGCTGGCGCTGGTTGCGCGAACGGGATGACAGCCCGTGGTATCCCACCATCCGACTCTTCAACCAGCGGCAGCGGGGCGACTGGGACGAGGTGCTGACCCACGTCGCTACGGCCTTGCAGCAGCAATTCGTGCCGCAGGACGGGCGGCCCCATCCAACCGGGAAGCCCACGCTCCGACAGTTGGCAGCGAGCGCCCAGTTTCATACGGGCAACCTGTGATTGTATCGAGCGCCCCGCTGGCAGAACCGGTTGAGTTCTATGGCCGTGACTCCCTGAAACGGTATCACGATGCTCAAGTGCTCCCTTCCCGTCAGCGTGGGATGCACGTACCACACACTTTTCTTGGGACGGTCTGGAAATAGGCGTTCCTCTGGGCGGTGTTTCAGCAGCCCATTAGGATTTGTCTCATCAATATTAAGAATATGCCGATATACCGATGAGCATAAAAAAAATACACTTATCCCTGTCGATTTTGTTCCACTTTTGGTTCCGCTTATCGCTACAAAGGATTCCCTCGGAGTACGCCCGGATCACGCATTTAAAATGCGGCTCGAAATCCTGTTGCTGTGCGGACTCATAATACATGGAAGACCCTATTGGTCAGGCGTAGCGCGAACTGTGTCACAGAGTCTTGGTCAAGATTGATCGCCTTCGACGGATTCTTATTCTGCAAGATAACGAATAAAATTCAATCAACATAAATTCTTTGCCTTGGACAAGCTTTGTCAGGCTAAACGAGATGAGGTATTAAATTGGACAATTTCAGTACAGCAAATAGATTCATGGGTAGTTTTTTTGTCGGCACCGTGGTCACGGCCGGCATCCTGCTAATGCTTGACTATGGGAGCACCTACTGGCCGCTTCTCGCGACCCTTAATGCATTCGAACAGGTGCTGGCAGCGGGAATCATCTCTATAATTCTTTTGAATGCGAGGCCATTGGCGTTAAAGACAATCTGGGCCCACCGACGTGACGAATTCCTGCTCGATGAAGATTTAAATACAATCATTCGCGGCAGGACGTTCGGTGTCCCTGCTGGTGTAATTATTGCGATCCTGATAAAACTCTGCATTTTATCTTGAAGTTTTATGGCAAGGAATCATCATCTGCACGTTCTGTAAAACTCCACAACCTGTCATGTCATTAATGGCATTAAATGTAGTCTCACAGTTTTTCAGCTATCGTTTTATCAGGAATCTTTTAAAGATGAGTGAACAGGTCGCTGTCCCTACCCTCGCAACCATTATTCCTTGCCACAACAACGCCGATACTCTGGAACGCGCGATTTATTCCGCGCTGATCCAGCCTGAACTGGACGAACTGGTAATCGTGGTCGACGGAGCTAGCGACAATAGCCTGCTGGTCGCGCAGAAGTTCGCGCAAAGCGATCCACGCGTGCGCGCCATCGGTCTTGCCACTTGTGGTGGACCCTCGCTGGCGCGTAATTTAGGCGCTGCGGCGGCGACTACTGACATCCTGTGCTTTCTCGATGCAGACGATGAACACTTGCCCGGCTATTACGCCTTTGCAAAGGCAAACCTTGCGGCCAATCCGCAATGGGCTGGCCTGAAATCAGGCATACAGATTGTCGATTTACCGGATGATTTGTCGTGCGAGGATAGCGATCCTCGTTATATGGCTGCGGTGTTTTCCGCACCGTGGAATCTTGCGATGCGCAGGCCGCTATTCTGGCTCGCCGGCGGATTCCCTCAGGGCGAAGCCTTTCGCGGCAAGCTAGGTAGTGAGGATACGGTGTTCAACACTGCATTTCGCGAATGCTTCGACGTTTGGTTCACGCCTCAAAAATTTTGTCGTCACTACAACCGGCCGGGTTCACATCTCGAAGTGTTTCTGCGTCGCGCCCGCGTGGTGGACGGGCAGATTCATTTTAATGAATTCCTGCCCGAGGAACTTGATGGCTCGCTACGTGATGCTACCGTCCGGCACGTCGCACAAGCCGTTGCCAATCAGTCAATGCCCTCTCTTAAAACAGCCGCGAATGCAGCTTGAGCGTCCTCGCGAGATGAAGGCTATGTAGTGTGCCTCGCAGTTGACGTCCTTGTGACGGTTGCTGTCGCTCTTGAACCGCCTTTACATATCAATCAATCACGCTGGCTTCAGCCGCCCTCTCGGCAAGCATGGCCATCACAATGCCGGCTGTGCGCCGCACATGTTCGAGCGATGCCGCAGCGGCGGCATCGCCATCTTTCTTGGCGATAGCAGCCAGCAGCTTGTTCATCTCGCGATTCGAGTCCGCACCCCTTCCCGGCGAAGCAATGGTCACGGATCGCAACTGGTTGATGCGCGCATTCAAGGACTTGACCACCTGATGCATCATCAGCTTCTGGCCGCCAGTGAACATGGCTTCGTAGAAACGCTCCGTGTAGGTCAACACGCGCTTGAAGTCCGACTGGTCGAAGGCCTCTTCAATCTCCTTGCGAATTTCGCGTAGCTGCTTCACCAGCGCCGGGGTTGCATGCTCCGCACAAGCGCGCGCCGCCTCGGACTCGAGCAACGCACGAATTTCATAGATCTCCTGAACCTGCTCCGGGTCGAGCCGCGCGACAATCGGCCCGGAATGCGCGACGGTCTCGACCAGGCCCTCTGTCTCGAGGTGGCGCAGCACTTCGCGCACCACGGTCCGGCTGACGCCCAGTTGATCGCATAGCGTGCGCTCGATCAGGCGGTCGCCGGGATGATAGATGCCCTGTGAAATTGCATCGCGCAACTTCGCGAGCGTCAGCTCGCGCAACGTCGGTGCACTTCGGTCGACACGCATTTGATCGATCATGGTTTTGTTGTCTCCGGTCTGATATCCGGAATCCCTGGTTTTTGGAATCCCATAGTATTGCACACACGTGCCGTATTCTCGTCGGCCTCGCAGGGCACGCGTTCATCAAGCAGCGAACACCCGGGCGCTCTCGTTCTCCCATTCAAGCCACGCCCGCGCACCGACCGCCAGGCTCGGCTCGCGCGAACTGATGGACGTCCGTACCGCGATCTCCTGTTCCCAGGGCGTAGCGACCGCGTAGTGCATGGTATCGCCGAGATACGTGACATCGCGAACGACCACCTGCAAGCCGCCGTCCGAAGCCTCCGACGGCTGCGCGCGAATCCGGATCTGTTCGGGCCGAAGCATCAGCGCGCCGTTGTCGCCATCGTTTAGCGCATGATCGAACCCGCCGACCGATACCGGCTTGCCGTTCGGAAACACCGCCTGCGACGAGCCGTTTCTGCCTGCCAGCGTAACCGGCAAGAAATTAGAGTTGCCGATGAAACTCGCGACAAAACGCGACGCCGGCTTCGCATAAAGCTCCTCGCCGCTGCCCACCTGCTCGATGCGCCCTTTGTTGAACACAGCGATGCGGTCAGACAGGCGCAGCGCCTCTTCCTGGTCGTGGGTCACATACAGGATCGTCACGCCGGTCTGCTGGTGGATGCGCCGGAGTTCTGTCTGCAGTTCCTCGCGCAGCTTCTTGTCGAGCGCGGAAAGCGGTTCGTCCATCAGGAGGACCGGCGGATCGTAGGCGAGCGCGCGGGCAATCGCCACGCGCTGCTGCATCCCGCCCGATAGCTGATCCGGCATGCGGTCGCGGCAATCGCCGAGGTGCACGAGCTTGAGCATCTGCTCGACCTTCGACTTCACCTGGGCATCGGGCAAACGCCGCACGCGCAACGGAAACGCGACGTTCTCTCCAACCGTGAGATGCGGGAACAGTGTGTAGCGCTGAAACACCATGCCGATGTTGCGCTTGTTCGGCGCGACCGAGAGCAGCGACTTGCCGTCGAGCAGCACACGTCCTTCGGTGGGCGACTGAAAGCCCGCGACAATGTACAAAGTCGTGCTCTTGCCCGAGCCCGACGGTCCGAGGAAGGTCATGAACTCGCCCTTCTTGATATCGAGCGAAACATGGTCGATAGCGACCACCTGGTCGTAGGTTTTACGAAGCCGTTGAATTTGCAAAAACGGTGCGCTCACGATTTACCTCTCTTGAGAACAAGCCCCAGCAACATCAGGATGACAGTCAGGCCGACCAGCAATGAAGACGCCGCGGCAATCACAGGCGTCAGGTCCTGCCGCAACGTGCTCCAGATGCGCACGGGCAGCGTCTGCAAGGTCGGGCTCGCCATGAAGATCGACACCACGACCTCGTCCCAGGACGCCAGGAACGAGAAGATGGCAGCGGCGAACAGGCCGAGTCGAATGGCGGGCAGCGTGACGCGCCACTTCACCTCGAACGGACTTGCACCGCAGATCAGCGCAGCGTCTTCGAGCGCGGTATCGAAACTCTCCAGCGAATTGCTGATGGCGATGATCGAAAATGGCAACGCAATGATCAGGTGCCCAATCACGAATCCGACCAGCGTTCCGGTCAGGCCGATGCGCAGGAAAAAGGCGTACAACGCAACGGCGAGCACGACTACGGGCAGTACCATCGGCGTAAGGAAAAACGCTTTCAGCAGCGCACGTCCCCGGAAGCTGCCACGCGTCAATGCAAGCGAAGCAAAGAGGCCGAGCACGACCGACAACACCATCACGACCACGCCCAGTTCGACACTGGTGATCAGCGAGTCGAGCCAGCCCGGATCAGAAAACAGCATGCTGTACCAGCGCCACGTCCAGCCGGGCGGCGGAAACATCAGCCACTGCGAATCACCGAACGACAACGCGACGATGAACAGCACCGGCAGCAGCAGGAACAGCGACACGGCCGCGCCGACACCCAGCAGCGCCCAGCGCAACGGTCCGAGACGATCGAAATCGAGCAGCATGTCAGTGGACTCCGGAAGCACCCGGCGCGCGGCCGGAAAAGCGCAGTTGCACCGCATAGAGCGACAACGTCACGAGCAGCAGGACGAAGGCGGCGGCGCCCGCGAGCCCCCAGTTCAGCAATTGCTGCACGAGTTGCGCGATCAGTTCGGCGAGCATCATGTACTCCGGACCGCCAAGCAACGCAGGCGTCACGAAGTACCCGAGCGCCATCACGAACACCATCAATGCACCGCTCGCAATGCCGGGCATGGCGAGGGGCACCAGCACGCGCCAGAACGCCTGCCAGCGGCTCGCGCCGCAGATAGCAGCCGCACGCAGCGTGGTGGGATCGATGGCGCGCAGGGTCGCGTGCAGCGGCATCACGAGGAACGGCAACATGATGTAGGTCATGCCGATCGTGACGCCGGTCAAATTGTTGACCAGCGTCAGCGGTTCATGAATCACGCCCAGCCACATCAGCAAGCGGTTGATCGGACCTGTCTGCTGCAACAGCACCATCCAGGCGAAGGTGCGTGCGAGCAGGTTGGTCCACATCGACAGCAACAAGATTGCGAACACCAGCTTGCTGATCCAGCGCGGTGCGATGGCAAGCAGCCATGCGGTCGGAAAACCAATCACGAGCGTCACTGCGGTTACCACCGACGCCACGAAGAAGGTGTTGCCGAACACACGCAGGTAAGTCGTCGAGCCGAATAACTGCGCATAGTTCTGCAGGCCAGGCGATGGGTCCAGCACGCTCCTCAGCAGCAGTGACAGCACCGGCAACAGGAAGAACACGATCAGCAACAGCAGGGCCGGCAACACTAGCCGCGCCCTCCTGAAACCGGCGCTCACCTTCGGCAGGATCACCGCAGGCTCCGCGACAGTGCTCAATGCGTTCGACATGACAACTCCTTCAAGATGATCGGCCGCCATTGCTTTTATTTCGGCTTTATTTCGATTGCCACGCATACCAGCGCTTGGCGATTTCATCGCGATGATCGGCCCAGTACTTCATGTCGAGGTTGATCTGCGTCGCCTTGTACTGGTCCGGCTGCGTCTTCGCGACATCGGCGGGCAGCAGCGCGGCCGACTTCAGGTTGACCGGCGCGTAGCCGGTTTCAGCCGCGAAATTCGCCTGCGCCTGCGCACTGGTCGCGGTGGCGAGGAACTTCATCGCCTCGTCCTTGTGCTTCGCGCCCTTCGGCACCACCAGCATGTCGGCGGCGGTCAGGTTCTGGTTCCACGACACACCCACATCCACACCGGTTTGCTGCAATGCATGCAAGCGGCCGTTCCAGAATACACCGAGCGGCGCCTCGCCCGATGCCATCAACTGCTGCGACTGCGCGCCGCCGCTCCACCAGACGATCTGGCTCTTGATGGTGTCGAGCTTCTTGAACGCACGGTCGAGGTCGAGCGGATACAGCTTGTCGGGCGCGACGCCGTCGGCAAGCAACGCGACTTCCAGCACCCCCGGCGCGGACCATTTGTAGAACGTGCGTTTGCCGGGAAAGCGCTTGGTGTCGAAGAGATCTGCATAGTTAGCAGGACTGCCGTTCTTGAACGAAGCCTTGTTGTACCCGAGCACGAACGAATAATAGAAACTCCCGACCGCACCCGGTGACATGAAACGCGGATCGAGCTGGCTCTTGTTCACCACCGAATAATCGATCGGCTCGACCAGCCCGTCGCGCAATGCGGCATACGCAAAATCACCTTCCACGTCGACCACGTCCCACTGTACGTTACCGCTGTCGACCATGGCCTTGAGCTTGCCGTAATCGGTCGGCCCGTCCATCAGCACCTGGATTCCCGATGCCTGGGTGAAGGGCGCCGCCCACTCCTTCTGTTGAGCCGATTGCGTCGTGCCGCCCCAACTGGCGAACACGATCGGCGCGGCGGCCGCGAACACGGGCGCGGTAACCGAAACGGCAGCGGTGACGATCAATGCGCGCACCAGGGCGTGCAAATGTAAAGGTTGCTGCATGACGACTGCTCCTTGAAAGGAAACGGCTGGCTTCGAGAGGATTAACCTTCAACGGCTGGTTTTACTTGAGCGGCGAAAATGCAGCGGGCTTCATGATCTTGCTTTCCATCGTTTCCAGCAGCGCCTGAATCTTCGGTGCGAAGGTCTGCCACGCGGGGTCTTCCGCCAACCGCTGACGGCGAGCTTCGCGATCGTCGAGGCTTGTATAGGCCCATATGTGGACGATCTGGTTGAGTGGCCCGATCTCGGAGAAGAAGTAGCCCACGAGTTCTCCCAGATGCTGCTTCTGTAAAACGATGCCCTCTTCCTCAACCAGTTTCAGGTACGCGGGAACCGCGCCGGTGCGGATCTTGTAAGTGCGAATTTCGTAGTACATGGCGGCTCGTTCTTGTATGTCTTCAACGCATGACGAAGGGATCGGCGATCGGCTCGTCCGAGGTACGGATCCATACGGATTTGGTTCGGGTGTAGTCGAGCACGGCGTCGAGCCCGCCTTCGCGTCCGAGACCGCTCAACTGGTAACCGCCGAACGGGACGATCGGTGAAACCGCGCGATAGGTGTTCACCCATACGATGCCAGCGCGAAGCCTGCGAATCAGCCGATGTGCGCGCGTCAGGTCGCGCGTGAATACGCCTGAAGCGAGGCCGTATCGCGTGTCGTTTGCAAGCGCAATTGCTTGCTCTTCGGTATCGAAACTCATCACGCTGAGCACGGGACCGAAGAGTTCCTGCGCGACGCTTGGCACATCTGACGCAGCGCATTCGACAATGGTTGGCTCGAAGAAAAACCCTTCACCCATGCCCTCGGGACGATGGCCGCCGGTCAACAGCGTCGCGCCCGCGGCGAGGCTTGCCGCCAGCACAGATTCAATATGGTCGCGTTGTTTGGCTGTAGCCAGCGGGCCCATTTCCGTATCTACATTCTGCGGATCGCCTATCTTGATTGCCCGCGCTTTCTCGACCAGTTTCGCCAGCAGCTGGTCACGAATGCCGCGCTGCACGAGTAGCCGCGAACCCGCGACGCAACTCTGACCGGTCGCCGCGAAAATCCCCGCGATGACCGCGTTGCTGACGCTTTCCACGTCGGCGTCGTCGAAGACCAGTACCGGCGATTTACCGCCCAGTTCCAGCGAGGTCGCCGCCAGGTTCTCAGCCGAATTCCGCACGATATGGCGCGCCGTTTCGGGACCGCCGGTGAACGCGATTTTCGCGACGAGCGGATGAGTGGTGAGCGCGTGACCGCAATCGGCGCCAAAACCCGTCAGGATGTTCACCACGCCTGCCGGAAAGCCAGCTTCATGGATCAGCCGCGCAAACGCGAGCAGCGGTGCCGGGCCCTCTTCCGACGCCTTGATGACGATCGTGCAACCTGCCGCAAGCGCCGGTCCTATCTTCACCGCCGACAAAAACAGTTGCGAGTTCCAAGGCACGATTCCGGCGACGACACCCACCGGCTCGCGTCGCAGAAACACCTCCATGTCCGGCTTGTCGACGGGAAGATAGGCTCCCTGGATCTTGTCCGCGACGCCCGCGTAATAGCGGTAATACTCAGCGACATAACCAATCTGGCTGCGCGTCTCGCGGATGATCTTGCCGGTGTCGGCCGTCTCGAGCTCAGCCAGATCCTGCGCGTTGGCCGCAACCAGATCAGCGAGCCGGTACAGCAACTTGCCGCGCTGGCTTGCATTCAGGTTGGCCCACTCGGCCGAGAACAGCGCGCGATCGGCCGCTCTGACTGCCCGGTCGACATCCGCCGCGCTGGCCACGGGCATGCTCGCCCAAACCTCGCCGGTTGCCGGATTGATACTGTCGAAGGTCTGCGAGGCGTCGCTGAATTCGCCATCGATGTAATGCTGGAACTTCTGCAACATGTCATCTGCTCCGGTTAGCGGGCATCGAACGCGGGCATCACGCCGGAAATAAACAGCTCCAGCGAACGGCGTTTGCGCTCGAAGCTCATGTTGCTGTCGAGCCAGAAGCTGTACTGATCGAAGCCGAGTTCTTCATATTGTTTCAACCGCCCGATGACATCGGCGGGCTGTCCGATCACCAGGTTCTTGCGAATCTGCTCCGGGGTGTACTGCGGGAACGACGCGATGTCGGCTTCTGTCAGCGGCTCGATGAAGCCCTGCCCCACCGGCCGCTCGTTCTTGAACCACTTGCTGAAATAACAATAGAAGCGGCTCAGGTCCGCCACGGCGGCATCGACTTCCGCAGCGTCCGCACCCACGAAGGTGTGCATCAGCATCATGATCTGTGGACGCGGCACGTCGGGGTTCGCCATGCAGGCCGCGTTGAAACGGTCCATCAGGTTCACCACTTCGCCGTCACCCGCCGCCAGCGACGTGACCTGCACATGGCAGCCGTTCCTCACCGCGAACTCATGCGAATTCGGATCGCGCGCGGCGAGCCACATCGGCGGATTGGGCTGCTGGACCGGGCGCGGCACCGGCGTGGTCGAAGGCCACGACCAGAACTCGCCCTGATGCGCGTAGTCGCCCTTGAACAGGTTCCGCAGTGCCGGCACGAGTTCACGCATCCGTGCGCCCGCGCCGAACGCGTCGAGGCCCGGTAGCAAGCGTTCGTATTCGAAGGAGTACGCACCGCGCGCAATGCCGAGGTCGAGGCGCCCGTTGCTCGCGACGTCAACCATGCCGGCTTCGCCCGCAAGGCGGATCGGATGCCAGAACGGTGCGATCACCGTGCCGGTGCCGAGACGAATGCGTTCGGTGCGCGCAGCAAGGTATGAAAGGTTGATGAAGGGGTTCGGCGCGATCGTGAATTCCATCGCGTGGTGCTCGCCGACCCACGCAGTTTCGAAGCCGCCCTGTTCCGCGATCTGGACAAGTTCGGTGAGTTCGTCGAAGAGTTGCCGATGCGAGGTATGCGCGTCGTAACGCTCCATATGCAGAAACAGCGAGAATTTCATTATCGACCTATGTGCCAAGGAAACCGTCCGTCTTGCTGCGGGCGCGATGAACCCTGGCGTCCCGCTTCGTGTCGACCGCTTGAACGTTGCGGCTGGTATTACGGTATTCCATCGAATGTCGCAAATCAAGCGTTTCAATATTATGGTATTCCATAATATTAGATGCACATATGGATGGGGTTAGGGAGGAGGAGAAAGGCGCGGGTGAGCCCGTGCTGGAACGAACCGGAAGAAGTGAAGCGCTGAATAAGCTGAGGGATAGCGAACCGCTGGCTTACAGCCGCTCCACATAACCGAAGACCGCCCGGATCACCCGGCGTTCCAGTTCGCCGATGTCCGTTTCGCCGCGCTCTCCTGCGGAATCGGTCAGCCCGCGGGTGATCGCCAGGATGTCATAGGCCAGGACGGAAACGTCCTCGGGCACACGCTCCGGGCGCTTCTTCAGCACCTCGGCAATGGCTGCATGAATGGCGCTTCCGACACGCACGGCATGCGCTGGAAACGGCAATCGGGCCTCCTCGAAATCGAGTAGCCGTGCGAGTTTCGGACGTGTGAGTTGATGCTCGGTCGCCGCGCGAATCATTGACCTTAGCGCGTCTGCCCAGTCGTCCATGCGAGCCGCCTTCACTAGGGCGTCGAGCAAGACAGCAGACTCTTGTTCGATCAACGCGATGGTGATGGCGTCCTTACCGGGGAAGTACTGGTAAAGCGAGCCGATACTCACGCCTGCTCGCTCGGCAATTGCATTGGTCGTGTAACCCTCGAAACCTTGCTGCTCCAGAATGTGAGCCGCCGCTTCGAGAATAATGCCCACGGTCCGGCTCGAACGTGGCTGAGCCGGTTGTTTCCTGGGGTTGAGGCGGGTAGCGGAGCGTGGTGGCGTCATGTCCGGAATGCGAGTAGCCGATGTGAGCTTGTGCTCGTATTATCTATCAAACATATCGACAAATGTGCTGATCGATTCCTTTCCGGGTTGAAAGCCTGCCCCTGACCACCGCCCTTATTTCATGACAATTAGCGATCCTTATCTTTTATCCGCCTTGATCCGTGGCATCACCGATCAGTTGGCCGCATCGGCCGTGCCGCCCAAGCCGGACGAGACAGTCAACCACCTCATACAACGCGTCACTCAAGCAAGCACATGGGCCAAAACGGTGATGCAAACGGCGCTCAGCCAACATTATCCGGACATTGGATGGTCCGGTTCGGAGGCGCAGCCGGATAGCCCTGATGAAGCTGCTGCGAGACCGTATTGGGTCTATGACCCGA
Source organism: Caballeronia sp. LjRoot31 (assembly GCF_964253885.1). Lineage (NCBI taxonomy): Bacteria > Pseudomonadati > Pseudomonadota > Betaproteobacteria > Burkholderiales > Burkholderiaceae > Caballeronia > Caballeronia sp. LjRoot31. The sequence goes on along the minus strand of NZ_CAXURX020000002.1, from coordinate 907,104 downwards.
TTGACGGCGCGTATCACTATATTCAGGGATTGCCGCTATGGTCCAGTTCGCTGGCTTTGATCAGCGAGGGCCGCACGGTCTTTTCAATCGTCTACGAACCATCGCTGCATGAGCTTTTCGTCGCGACAGAATTCGGCGGTGCGGCACTTAACGGTGCGCCCTTGCGGGTATCGGGAAAGTCGGATTTACGCACTGCGGTTGTTGCTACCGCGTTGCCTCCCTTTGGATACGGCGACGAGGACGAACACCGTCGATCGGTTGCGTTGCTTGGCGCAATGTCCCGGCGTGTGTTTGTCGTGCGGCAGATGGCTTCCGCGTCGCTGCAGTTGGCTTATGTGGCTGCGGGACGGCTGGATGCCTATTGGGAAACCGGCAACGATTTATACGACTGGGTCGCGGGTGCGCTGCTGGTCCGGGAAGCTGGAGGTCAGGTCACTGACCTTGCCGGTGCGCCGCTAGGCTCGAATGCGAATGGCATTGCGGCGGCGCCGGCAGGTCTTGCGGTTGCGTTGCTTGAGGGGCTTGCGGATTGAAGACCGTCGGGCGGTTAAGGTTGGTGGTCGCCAGCGCCCCGGATTCGACCGGAAATCAATTTGTCGGAACAGGTCCGCGATCCGCGGCTCGTTATCGCCGGTGTTCGTTACGTTACGCTTTACGCAACCCCAAAACGTCGAGATACGTGTCGAGCGAACGCTGCACCGAGTTCGCTACCAGTTGCGTAATGCCGCTGAAATCGCCATTCGCGCACGCCTCATCTAGCGAATCGTAGTAGTCCAACCTGTCCTCTTTCCGGATGATTGCGGGGGGATAGCCGGCCTTCATCAACTCGAAGTTGAGAAGCAGGCGCCCGGTCCGGCCATTTCCGTCGACGAACGGGTGGATCTTGACGAATCGTGTGTGCAGTTCGGACGCACGCTCGACCGCGTGCATTTGCCCTGCTTTTTCGTGCCACTCGATCAGCGACTTCATTTCCTGCGGAAGATGGAGAAAATCGGGCGGTGTCGTGCTCGCACCAGCGATCACCACGTTCTCCTGCCGATAGCGGCCAGCGCCCTTGTCGTCGATAGTCTTCAGCACGAGGCTGTGAATATTCCGTATCTGCCACTCCGTGAGCACCTCGTTCTTCCCGACGATCTCCTCCACAAAAAGGATCGCGTCGCGGTGGTTCGTGGCCTCGAAGTGTTCGCGCAGCGACTTGCCTCCAACCGTGATGCCCTCAAGCACCACCTTCGTCTCACGAAGCGTGAGCGTGTTTCCCTCGATCGCATTCGAGTGATACGTCCATTCCAGCATCAGTTTTTCGCGTAGCGACGCGAGCGTGTGAGCGGGCAGCGGACGCGCTGCGTCCAGCTTGGCCTTATCGGCATCGATTGCTTGCAGCAGTGGCTGCCGTTGGGGGGTCGTCACGTTCTTGCGCCTTGCCTTTGTATAACGGATAACACATGAGGCGATTAATCCACGCCACCATTGCTGCCCTGTGTGTTCCAGCACGTCAAATGTGCCTTGACAGTTACCAGTCACGAGGCGGTTGTCGATATAGCCGTCAAGCGCTACAGGGCGTGTTGAACAGTACGGGCTGAACCCGAGATATCCTCACCGACTCCGGCCACGGTATTACACCCTGTCAACGAAAGCAACGTAACGACGAGCGATAACATCGTCACACAACGTCCAAATATGTTCACCGCCACCCTCCAAATTTTCGGCTACCAGCCGTCATGCGGGGCGCAGCTTGCGCCATGGTCTTTTCCGCTATTCAGCGTAAAACTCTGACGACAATACCTCATCGACTTGCCACGGGAACGCCTCGGGGAACGCGTCGAGGTCCAGGCCAGTTTCGTTACTCGCTATGCTCCGTGCTTTGGACCAAACAATGTCGAGCCACGCCTCGTCGCCGAACTTGCCGTGCAAACTCGGCGCTTCACTCAGCACGTAGGCCACCTCTTTGCGCTGCGTACGGATCGTGAACTGCCAGCTCTTGCTACGCCGTCCCGGCTGGTATTGCCACTTCAGAAGATGAGCCAGCAGCACCGGCATGCGGCTCGCCAGTTCGCGTTGCTCGCTTTTGCCCAGGTCCTCAATCTCCTCTGCAATGTGCTCAACGTCGATAGCGGTTAGCTTGCCCGCGCGTAATAGCCCTGCTTGCTCGTTGGCCCACGCCACCACGTCTTGTTCGTATCTCGTTCCCATGATTGTTCCGTATCGAGACAATGAGTAGATTATTGATGCACTTGTGCACCACGTCAACGCCCTTTCACGACCTTTAAGATAGTTTTTCGAGCATGATCAAGAACGTTGTCGGGGCATACCCGGCGCCGCGCGCTATCTGGTGCCGCGAGATACGCTTTCCATGTCGATAGCGCAATGGGGAATGCTTGTCCCTTATTAAGGGCCGCAAGCGCGTCAGCCTGCGTAATACCAGCCTGCTCAATAAGCGCACGCAGTGCAATGCCGTTATCAAGAACCTCGTTCATAGCTCTTACAGATGGTGTACAAGTGCACCTAGAATATCATGGGCAGCCGGCCCCGGAAATGGCAGGTTCCAGCCGTTTTCTTCAGCTATTCACGGATTGTGAGATTCCGGGCTATTCGGCGTGCGACCGCAAACGCCAGCCATACCCCTCTTGCGCACGAAACATCTCGAACCCCTTGGCCTTCTCAGTCGCGATCCGCTGATCAACCATCTCAGCCGATATCGTGTTGAAATCGAACAAGCCGTAGTGATGCGCGATCATCGCTTGAGCGCCACCGTTGCGCGCCAACGCCACCGCTTCATCAAGCGTGAAATTGCCCGGCACGCCATTACCGCTACGCTGCACATCGCGTCCGTTGACCGGCAGCAACGCGACATGCGGGGCATGCGCAGCGACCGCTTCCTCAAGACCCGGGTAAGGAATGCAATCGCCCGAATGATACAAACGAACGCCCCCGGTATCGATCACATAACCGAGCCACGGATAATTCCCGTTCGCGTCCCGGTCCAGCGTCTCATGCGCAGACGCTATGGGCGAGACGAAACAACCGTCCAGAATCTCCACCCGGTCGCCCGCATTCACCACAATCAACCGGTCGATGCCAACTCCGCATCGTTTGACCGCTTCATCGACCACCGCAGCGGGCACGACGAAACGAACTTGCGGAAATCTCCGCGCCAGCGGCTGCAACGTCCCCGGGTCCATGTGATCCGTATGCCGATGCGTGCACAGCACGATATCCAGCCTGTCCAGTTCATCGGGCAGAATGGGCGCCGCCATCATCCTCGCGTGCGGAAATTTTGTGCCCTGGTATTTCTCCGCCAGCGAATCCGACAGGTACGGATCGATCAACATCCTGAACCGGTCGAACTCGATCACAAACCCCGCCTGCCCCAACCAGTGCAACGTCAGTTCATCAGTTCCCGGCCCCGAGCGGGGATCAAGAAGCCGGTCACGCAAGGACGTATCGAAGGTTTCAACGCGAAGGCTTGGCAACGTAGAAGAATCACCAGCAGACATAACCGCCGTCGGCGAGGACGATCGATCCGGTCATCAGGCTTGCTGCATCGCTGGCGAGGAACAGAATGACCGACGCCACTTCATCAACGCGTCCCATCCGGTTCATCGGTGTACCGCCAACCCAGTGCCGCAACTTTTCCTTGTCCTGGTAGACATAGCTATTCATCTCGGTGTCGATATACGTCGGCGCGACGGCATTCACCCGCACGCCCCGCGCGCCCCACTCCGCTGCCAGCGACTTCGTCAGATGATGAACCGCCGCCTTCGACGCGTTGTAGTTCGCCTGCTCCTGCGGCCGGTTGACGATAAACCCCGACATGGAGCCCACGTTCACAATGCTCCCTGAACCGCGCTCGAGCATGCCCTTGCCGAACGCGCGGCAGGCCCAGAACACGCCATTGAGATTGACGTCGATAACCTTGTTCCAGACCTCGTCGGCCATGGTTTCGGCCGGATGATTCGAGATCGCGATGCCCGCATTGTTGACCAGCACGTCCACACGCCCGTGGCGCGCGACGACGGCGTCGTTGACACGCTGGGCAGCGCCCGGGTCGGTGACATCGAAGCGTTCGGTCTCCACACGCAAGCCCTTCGATGCCAGCGTTTCAGCAGCCTTGGCAAGCAGGTCAGCGTCCATGTCCGTGAGAACAACGAGCGCGCCGGCTTCGACCAGCGCCTCGGTGGTAGCGAGACCGATGCCTCGCGCCGCGCCGGTGACAACGGCAATCTTGCCGGTCAGTTTGAACTTGTCGAGATACATGCATTGATCCTTAGATGGGTTTGGCGGGCGCCGGCTTGCCGGCTTGGGCTGCGATCCGGCTGATCTCGTCGAACTCGGGGCCGCGCACCGGAATCTCGACATGAAAGACTTCGGCGATCACGCGGGTCCAGCCATAGATGAAGTAGGTCCAGCCATCCTCAATCTGCAGCGCGCGAGCGGTTTCCTGAGCCCGCGCCTGATCGAGGAAAACCAGGTTGCCGCGATAGTTCAGATCCCACACGACCGCACGCTCCGGGAATACGGCCGCGTCGCTCAACGGCGAACCCGGCGCGTCCTTGCCCAGTCCGGTGGCGTTGATCACCAACGCACCCGGCGACAAACGCCGCAAGACAGCGTCGTTATCTTCGGCCTTCGGCGCAACGACATATTCGCATGGAACATCGAATTTCAGCTCGCGATGGATACGTTCGATTTCCTCCAGCCTGCCAGCCGACCGATTCGACACAATGACCTTCGACGGCCGGTTTGCGCCACGTTCCTTTTGCATCAGATGCCAGGTCAGCGCGATGGTCGAGCCGCCCGCGCCCATCGAAAAAACTTCCGCGCCGGTGGTGGCGAAGTGATCCTTGTGGAGGAAACCATCGAGCGCAAAACCCGACGTGATCGGATCTTTAGCATGACAGATGAATTGTCCATTCCGCTTCGAGAGGCAGCTCGTTTCGCCCATGGTCCGCGCGGTCGGATCGATGACATCGAAGAGATCCTGGCACGCAGCGTACAAATCAATCTTGTGCGTGGTGACCAATGCACCAAGCGACAGCGGATCATGCTTGAGGAATTCGACCGCTTCCCGGTACGCGTCGAGCGACGCATGCGGCTGGAAATCGATGCCCTTCATTTCCACGTCGCCAAGACCGAGATGTTTCGCCCACTCGGGGAACACTCGCATGATCGAACTTTGCCCGGTCGTCACGCCGATGAAATAGAACGTGGGCCGGGTGGCGGGTTGGTAAGCAGGTCGATAAGCCGTCATCGCGTCGCTCCTTCCGCGGCCATGACGCCACGCGCCAGCAAAGTCTCGACTTCCTGCTCCGTGCGCGGCTTGTACCGCGGGTTGGGTACGCTGCGCCATGAGCCCGCGCCATCATCAACAATGCGCAGCTTCATGCCATTCGACTGCTCGATGATCGCGTAGTCCTGACCCGAATCCGCCGGATAGCAGAACAGCATCACGAAGTCGTCCTGCCCAAGATTCACTGACCGGTGAATCCACCTCGGCGGCACATAACAGGCCGTGTTTGCCTTGATCTCGACCACACGCGTATCGCCCGTCGGCGACTCCATCACCATCACACCGAACCCCTTGAGGCCGAAGTACAACTCGGGCCTGTCGATAGCCGCATGAATGTGGCCGCGCGTCATGAAGAACTCGTCGCCTACCTTGCCGGGACTCATGCGGGTTACGCCCGTGATCAGGTCGCCCGGGTTGCTGTTGGGCCGGTGATCGGTGACTTCATACACCACCTCATCGCCGCGAGCGGCTGCGAGCGCGTCGAACGCAGCGGGATCGGCATACAACCCGCCCAGGTCGCGCAGGAATTTCTGATAGCGCGAGTCAGTGCCGGTCATCAAGCCGGTCTGCAAGTCGACATCGAAGGAACGCGGTTCAGGCCATTGCATCGGGTCCATCTCCTTGAAATTGCAAGCCGCTTCGCCTTGATGAGCCATCAGCGTGAAATCATCAAAGGCTAAACGTTAGTTTTAATAATGATAACTTTAACGAAATTTCAAAACATGGGGGTTTTCCCCAAATAACAAGCTCTGTTTTTCCGTTCAATGATAGCTATACTATCGTTCATGATGTGCAGACACAACGTTATCCCCGCTAACGTTGCGTCATACGCAAATTCGACCGCAAGGCAAGGCGGCGCTTCAAGAGCGCCGCACGCCAACCCGCTGGAGAGATTCGATGCACGAACAACCGTCCCCTGAGCGCAACCCTTCCCAGCACGTTGTGAACGCGCTGCGCGAGGCGCTCGGAGCCGATGTAGTCAGCCTGCCGCACGAGTTCGCCGGAAGGAAGAATTCGGACTCGAGCCGCATGCCGTGCGAGGAGCCGCTTGCGTTGATCCGGCCGCGCAATACGGAACACGTTGCCACTGCGCTGCGGATCTGCCACGAGCACGGACAGGCGGTCGTCACGCAAGGCGGCTTGACGGGACTCGCCGGGGGCGCGACTTTCCTCGGCGGCGAAGTGGCGTTGAGCCTGGAACTGATGAACGGCATTGAAAGTATCGACGCAGTCAGCGCGTCCATGACCGTGCTGTCCGGCACGCCGCTGCAGATCGTCCAGGAAGCCGCGGACGCTGCGGGCTTCATGTTTCCACTCGATCTCGGTGCGCGCGGAAGCTGCACGATCGGCGGCAATCTCGCGACCAACGCGGGGGGCAATCGCGTGATCAAGTACGGGATGATGCGCGACCAGGTACTCGATATAGAAGCCGTGCTGGCGGATGGCAGCATCGTCGGCGGCTTGCGCAAGATGATCAAGAACAACACGGGGTATGACCTGCGCAACCTGTTGATCGGCAGCGAAGGAACGCTGGCCGTCATCACGCGCGCCGTGCTGCGCTTGCGGCCGAAGCCCCGCGCGGTATCCACGGCATGGTGCGGCCTGCCGAACTACGACGCCGTGACCACGTTGTTGCGGCGCGCGCAAGAAAGCCTGCCGGCGGGTGTCTCCGCATTCGAAGTCATGTGGCCGGGTTATTACGATTTCGTGCTGTCGCGCTTGCCCGAATTACGCGCGCCACTTGAAGGGAAACATGCCTTCTACGTGCTGCTGGAAAGCAGCGGCGCCGATCCCGAACGTCAGGCCGGTGCCTTCGAAGACTTCCTCTCGGGCATGCTCGAAGAAGGACTGCTTAGCGATGCCGCGCTGGCTTCATCCGAGTCGGATGCAGCCGCGTTCTGGGCGATTCGCGACGCGCCCGGCGAGTATCAGCGGCTGATTCCAGGCCGCGTTTCCTTCGATGTCAGCTTCTCGATCGCCGACGTGGGCGAAGCCGCTCGCCGATGCGAACAGCAGCTTCGCGAACACTGGCCCGACGCGACCATCCTGATCTATGGACATCTCGGTGACGGCAATCTGCATATCGTCGTTCAGGAACCCGACTGGCCGCGCGATACCGCGCCCAAGGTGCAAGCCGTGGTGTACGGCGTGACCGGCGAGATGGGCGGCTCGGTATCGGCGGAACACGGCATTGGCACGAAGAAGCTGAAGGTGCTGGCGTTGTCGCGTACCCCGGCCGAACTTGCAGCCATGCGCGCGATCAAGGCCGCCCTGGATCCGCTGAACATCCTCAATCCCGGAAAGTTGTTGCCGCACTGATTCAACAGTTCTTATGTTTTTTTAAAACCGCCAAACCCCAACAAAAGGAGGAGACATGACGCGGTTCGTGAAGCAGGTGATGTGTGGTGTAGCGCTGGCAGTGGCAAGCGTGGTTGCAACGGCCCCGGCGTTTGCTGCCGACAAGATGAAAGTAGGCATTTCCATGAAGGTGCTCAACGCGCCTTACTTCTCGGCTGCCATGGAGTCAGCCAAAGCACGTGCTACGGAACTCGGCGCTGACGTCATTACGGCCGACGCGCAGGGCAAGATGGGCAAGCAGATCTCGGACGTGGAAGACATGTTGACGCGTGGCATCAAGGTGCTGATCATCGACCCGGCCGATCCTAAAGGTCTCGTCAACTCCGTGAACGCAGCCACGGCCGCCGGCGTGAAAGTGGTCGTGATCGACAGTACGCTCGACCCGAAGGCCAACTACCTGACGCTCGTGCAATCGTCGAATCGCGAGAACGGTGCGCTGGTCGGCTCATGGGTTGTCGACACGATGGGTGACAAGCCGCTGAAGATCGCGCTGATCTCCGGCGAGAAAGGCAATCCGGTCGGCAAGGAACGGCGTGACGGCGTGATCGACGGGATTGTCGAAGCGCAGCTCGCCAAGACCGGCAAGGTCAACATGCAGATCGTCGGTCAGGGCTGGGGCAACTGGTCGGATGAAGGCGGGTTGAAGGCCATGGAAGATTTGCTGGTTGCCAACAAGGACATCAACATGGTGCTCGGCGAAAACGACAGCATGGTCCTCGGCGCACGCCGTGCAATCGAAAGCGCGAACCGTACGGGCATTACGCTGGTTGCCGCAGCCGACGGCCAGAAGGAAGCGCTCAACCTGATCAAGCAGGGCAAGTACGGCGCGACCGCACTGAACGATCCGGCACTCGTCGCGCGCACGGCGGTGGACATCGGGATGAAAGCGGCGAAGGGTGAAGTGACCAACGTGCCGAAGATTTCGTACACACCGTCCGCTGTGATCAACCAGAGCAACGTCGACAAGTTCTACAACCCGAAGGCGATCTTCTAAAGACGCGCGGGTTCATGCAGGCGCACCGGCCCGGCCGGTGCGCCTGCATTCTGGAGACACCTTCATGATTCCATTCATCGCCCTTACCGGCGTCGACAAACGCTTCGGCGGCATTCACGCCATTGAAGGCGTCGACTTCGATGTCCTTGGCGGCGAAGTCCATGCGCTCGTCGGCGAGAACGGCGCGGGCAAGTCGACGCTGATGCGCATTATCGGCGGCGGCCATCAACCCGATGCCGGTACGATCAAGGTCGAAGGACAAGAGATATTCTTTCGCAATCCGCATGCGGCCATGGAAGAAGGCATTGCGGTGATTCATCAGGAAACGGCATTGGCGCCGGATCTCTCGGTAGCTGAAAACGTGTTCCTCGGCGCGTTGCCGGTCGTGATCGACTGGCGTTCGCTGCGCAGGCAAGCGCATGAATTGATCGCGAGCCTCGGCTTCGACATAGACCCTTCCGCGCTGGTCAGCGGCCTGTCCGCGGCGCAATGCCAGGTGATTGAAATTGCCAAGGCGCTCAGCCGGCAAGTGAAGCTGCTGGTGCTGGACGAACCCACCGCCGCCCTCGCGCCGTCGGATGCCAACAAACTGCTCGAGATCGTACGCGGGCTGCGCTCGCGCGGCGTGGGCATTGTTTATATTTCGCATCGGCTGGATGAGGTGTTCGCCATAGCGGACCGCATCACGGTGCTCAAGGACGGCAAGCGCGTGGACACCGTCAAGCCTGCGGATATCAGCATGGACGGACTCATTCGCAAGATGGTCGGCCGCCCGCTTTCAGTGCTGTTCCCGCAACGTCACGCGACGCTCGGCGACGAAGTGCTGAAGGTAACGGGCCTCGTACGCGGCCATGCTGTGCGCAATGTCTCGTTCACGCTGCGCGCCGGCGAGGTGGTCGGGCTTGGCGGCCTGATCGGCTCGGGCCGCACGGAAGTCGCCCGGCTGATCTTCGGCGCGGACACCCGCGATTCCGGCACCATTGAACTGAAGCAAAAGCTGCTGGCGATTCGCTCGCCAATGGAAGCGGTCAAGGCCGGCATCGGCTTCGTTCCTGAAGACCGTAAGGGCCAGGGCGCGGTTTTATCGATGCCCATCCGCGTCAACGCCACGCTCGCCGCGCTTAAATCCGTCAGCCTTCCGGGCGGTGTTCTCGCGTTCGGCCGCGAGCGTGCATTCGTTCAAAAATTGATGGAACAACTACGTATCAAGGCCCGTTCGATGGACGCCGACGTCTCCACGCTATCAGGCGGCAACCAGCAAAAAGTCGTGCTCGCCAAGTGGTTTCATGCGGACGGCGACCTGATCATCCTCGACGAACCTACACGTGGTGTCGACGTGGGCGCCAAGGTGGAAATCTATACGCTGATCAATCAGCTCGCGGAACGCGGCAAGGCGGTGCTCGTGATCTCGTCCGAGCATCAGGAGTTGATGGGCTTGTGCGATCGCATTCTCGTGATGGGCGAAGGCGAGATTCGCGGCGAACTCCAACCCGCCGATTTCAGCGAAGAGCAGATCCTCTCGCTCTCCTTGCAACGTGTGCCGAACGAAGCGCCGGACGAAGCGCCCGCTGCGCTCACCCACTAAACCAGACACGGAGACTCGCATCATGAATCCCAGCGCCGTCACTCAGAAATCGCGTCAGGCGCAATCCGGCCACGCACACGCAAGACATTGGTGGTCAGTCGCCCGCCGCTTCAACACGGTCGCCATTTTGATCGTGCTTGTGATCGCCGCGTCGTTCGTATCGAGCGACTTCTTCTCGGTGGCTAACCTGTCCAACATCTCGCGTCAGGTCGCGGGCGTCGGCATCATGTCGGTGGGCATGCTGCTGGTCGTGCTGACCGGCGGTATCGACTTGTCGGTCGGCTCCATCGCGGCGCTGGGCAGCGTGGTTTCGGCCATGCTCATTCCCCAGTACGGCCTGAGCGTCGCCCTGCTCGTCACGCTGCTGGTCGGTGGTCTATGCGGCTTTGTATCCGGCGCGTTGATCGCGTGGTTCCGCCTCACGCCGTTTGTCGTCACGCTGGCCATGATGACCGTTGCGCGCGGTGTGGCCATGATCGTCTCCAATGGCTCGCCTATCCTCGTCGACGATCCAGGTCAGGCGCTGCTCGACTTCGGCCGTCATTCGTATTTCGGCATACCAGGCCCGACGCTCGTGATGCTGATCGTGTTCGCGATTGGCGGGATTGCGCTGAACTGGCTTCGTGCAGGCCGCGTGGTCCGCGCGATCGGATCGAACGAGGAAGCCGTGCGGCTGTCGGGCGTGCCGGTCGCGCGCCATGTGCTCGGCACGTATGTCAGCTCGGGACTACTGGCGGCGCTTGCCGGCATCATCTCGACGTCGCGTGCAGGAGTGGGTGCACCGACGGTCGGCGTAGGCGACGAGCTGACCGTGATTGCCGCGGTCGTGATCGGCGGAGCGAGTCTGGCGGGCGGTAAAGGCGGCGCCGTGAATACGCTGATGGGCGTGCTGATCCTGGGGGTGATCGGCAACATCATGAACCTTGCCAGCGTGCCGGGTTACCATCAGCAAGTGGTGATGGGCGTGATCATCGTGGCGGCTGTCCTGTCGCAACGCGGTGCCCGTTTCTGGCGCCGCTAGCAGAGGGCGATCCGATACACTTGGCAACGTGGCCTCAGGCCTGCACGGGGCGCCGCTTGCGGCGCCCCGTTGACAATGAACGAAGGAACATCGAGTGCCCGATTACAACATCCTCGAACTGATCGACCGCGCGCGTCCCAACCTTCGCCGTGGCAGCCGGCAAGTGGCCGAGTACATCCTTGCAAACCTCGCTTCGATCTCCGACATCAACCTGGCCGAGCTCGCCCGCAACGCGCAGGTCAGCGAGCCGACCGTGCTGCGATTTTGCGCGACGCTAGGCTGCAGCGGCTTCAAGGACTTCAAGATCCGCATGGTGCAGAGCCTGGCGCTCGGCGCACCGGCGACGCACTCGGTGCTCGCCAAGGGCGACGACCCGGAGACCATTGCCACCAAGATCTTCGACTACACCATCACCAGCCTCGACTGGGCGCGCAAGAAGCTGGATTTCGCGGCTATCGGGCGGGCGGTGGACTTGCTGGCGAAAGCGCGGCGGATCGAGTTCTTCGGCTTTGGCGCGTCGGGCATTGTCGCGCTGGACGCGCAGCAGAAGTTTCCGCTCTTCGGCGTGCCATGCGTCGCGCATCAGGATTCGCACCAGCAGTTCATTGCGGCGTCCATGCTCAAGCCGGGCGACGCGGTCGTGGCCATCTCGAACACCGGCTCTACCCGTTCGCTGATCGAGGTCGCGCGGACCGCCCGCGAACGCGGCGCAAGCGTCATTGTGATCACTGGATCGAATAGTCCGCTCGCAAGCTTCTCCGACGTCGCCGTGATAGCGGAGACGCTGGAAAATACAGATGTCTATACACCGACCACGTCGAGGCTAGCCGCACTTGTCATTATCGATATCCTCTCGACCAGTGTCGCGCTGCGCAAAGGCGACGCTCATACGCTCGCCGTGCTCGACATGAAAAAGCGCCTGGCCGACATGCGCTCGACCGGCGTCATTTAATAAGCAGTAACCCTCGCTACTCGTACACATCAGGAAGGCCACCCCCGGCCTTTGCACATGGCGCCTGCCACGGGCTTAAGAGTCTGCTAAGACAGACAAGCCTGAATTCCTCTGAAATTGCCAGCTTTTCAATAACTTGTTGTTCAAATAATACGCATGCCGATTGAATGTTCCTTGTCGGCAAAAAGATAAATATCATTCACGAAAATGAAATCGGGCCAGACTATGGTTCGTCGAGCCAGACGTTCAGTACCCTTCGAAAAGCTTACAACTCGGTGGGTATAGGGCTTTTAGCCTATTTGTGATTCGGTCGGCCTCATGTCTGACGGTTTGGAATGCTAATTATTTCGGCTATATGAATTTTTGGCATGTTGGTTTAGAAAGCAACGGAATAACCAAACAATCAAACATCAGTGGGACTTTTCGACCCGTTCAAATAGGATGTCTCCTTCTTTTACAACAACTGAAGCACAACAAAATGAAAATTCAGAAAACCGCGGCTGCCATCTTTGCTATCGGAGCATTTGCTGGCGCTGCACACGCACAAAGCAGCGTGACCCTGTACGGCGTTGCCGACGGCGGCATTCTCTTTAACAACAACGTCAAGGGTGCGAAGCAATATGCGCTATCCAGCGCCAATTCATCGCGCTGGGGCTTGCTCGGCTCTGAAGATCTGGGCGGCGGCCTCAAGGCAATCTTCGACCTGGAAAACGGTTATACCCTCGGCACCGGCGCGCTGAGCCAGGGCGGCCTGGAATTCGGCCGCAAGGCCTTCGTCGGTCTGTCGAGCAGCACGTACGGTACGCTGACGCTGGGCCGCCAGTACTCGGCAAGTAACGACGCCACGGCCACCTTTGCATCGGGTGCTGACTGGGCTGCATCCGGCCTCGGCTACGGTACGCGCGCAGGCGACGTCGATAACGTGGATACGTCGAACCGCATTCAGAACGCCCTCAAGTACACGAGCCCGAACTACCGTGGCGTGACGGTTGGCGTCTTGTACAGCCTGGGCGGCCAGGCCGGCCAGTTCTCGAGAAACGCGGTCACCGACGCAGCCGTGTCGTACGCAAACGGCCCGATCAAGTTGGGTGCAAGCTACAACTTCACCAAGGACCCGTACTTCTCGACGTTTGGCGACCAGGGCAACTCGTCGACGCCGACGTCGGCCGCGGGCGGCACCAACAACATGCCGAGCCGTATTTACGGCGGCTACGCGTCGGCAGGCTCGCAGCAGATCATCACCGCCGGCGGTTCGTACGCAGTGGGACCGGCAACGATCGCGCTGCTGTACTCGAACACCCAGTTCCAGAACCTGGGTTCACTCGGCAATCCTCCGGGCAGCTTTGGCACCAAGTACAACGGCGGCACCGCTACGTTCAATTCGGGCGAAGTGAACGTGAAGTACGCACTGACCCCGGCTCTGACGCTGGCCGGCGCGTACATCTACACGCATAACAGCGGCGCCGACGACGTAGGCAGCGCGAAGTACAACCAGTTCAACCTGGGCACCATCTACTCGCTGTCCAAGCGTACGACGCTTTACGCGATCGGCTTCTTCGAGACCGCTTCGGGTGTCGATTCGACGGGCAAACAGGCTGTTGCTGACTTCAGCGGCTCGTCCTTCTCGTCCAACAATCACCAGTTGGCAGCGATCGTCGGCATCACGCACAAGTTCTAAAATGATGGTTTGACGCTTCGGGCGGTACTCCTAAGCGTCTCTGGAAGCACACAGCCTTCTCTCTCCATTTTTTCGGAGAGAGAAGGCTTTTTTTGCCTCATACCCCGCTTGCGTAGCCGCCGTCCACAGGCAAGGTCACGCCCGTGATGAACGCCGACGCCGGCGATGCCAGGAACAACGTCGCGCCAATCAGGTCATCCACTTCGCCCCAACGCTTGAGCGCGCTGCGCGCCGCTATCTTCTCCGCGCTGGCCGGTACTTCCCAGAGCGCGCGTGTCATGTCGGTCCGGTGGTAGCCTGGCGCAATCGCGTTTACCCGTACCCCTGCCGGGCCGAACGCGTGAGCCAGCGAACGCGTCAAGCCGAGAATGCCGGTCTTGCTCGCGCAATAAGCCGGCACATCCACGTCGGCGATATAACTCAGCATGGACGCCACGTTGACGATCGATCCACGCGCCTGCTCGAGTTTGTCACGAGCGGCCATTGCGAGGCGCATGACCGCCGTCAGGTTCACGTCGATCACTTCGCGAAAGACATCGTCACGATATTCATCGGCGGGACGCGCCACGCCAGCCGCGTTCACCAGCACATCGAGCGCGCTCAGCGTAGCGACGAAACGCTTGATGGCGTCGTTATCGCGGACATCCAGTTGCTCGAAGCGAATGCCTTCGAGCGTGACGTCCGCGCGCAACCCTTCGAGCTTGCCAGCCGAGCTGCCGGTTGCAATCACCTGAGCGCCCAACGCCGCAAAACCCCGCGCGATTGCGAGTCCAATGCCGCTGGTTGCGCCGGATACGAGGACCGTCTTGCCGTCGAAGAGGCCGGGACGGAACGCGGCTGTTTCCGCGCCTTTGAGTTCGCCTGTCATGTGTTGTCTCGCTTTTAAATTTGGTTATCGGATCGTGCTGCGTATCGGTCCATCGCCTTCAACGCTGCAACCACCAATGGTGCATCGACGGGATACGGCTCGTTGTGGATGATCTCGCCCGCCCGGCATGCACGCTTCGCCACGGTCTCAAGCGCCGCTTCGTCGCTCACGTCCACGTTGATCTGCGCGAGACGCGTAGGCAGGCCCACGGCGCGGCAGAAACGAAACACGCGAGCCCGTTCGTCGTCAGGCACCGCCGATAAAAACAGCGACGCCAGCACGCCGATAGCAACCTTCTCGCCGTGCAGCAAGCCATGCGACGAAGGCAGGTCCGCAAGACCGTGATGAATGGCATGCGCCGCGGCCACGCCACCCGACTCGAAGCCGATGCCCGAAAGCAGCACGGTCGCTTCCAGCGTGGCGTCGAAGTCCGGCGTGACGATCTGTGCGCGGCAATCATCCACCGCCTGCACGGCATGCGCGAACAAGGTATCGCGACATAACTTCGCTGCCTCGAAAGCCAGCGCCGTGCCGCGACCGCCACAAAGATTGTTCGCATAGGCACGGCGGCATGCATCGGCTTCGTAGAAAGTAGCGAGCGCGTCCCCAATCCCTGCGATAAAGAAACGCACGGGCGCACGCACGATCAGGCTGGTATCGAGCAGCACGAGATCCGGATTGCGACGGACGAAGCGGTCGCGCACCACCCGGCCCTCCTCGTCGTAGATCACAGCAAGCGCTGAACACGGCGCATCCGATGCAGCAATGGTCGGTACGCACACGAACGGCAAACGCAGGTCGTCAGCGGCGGCGCGACCCGTATCGACCACCTTGCCGCCGCCGAACGAGACCACGATGTCGGCCCCGCTCTCGCGAATCCATGCAGCTGCTGCAGAGACGGAGCGTTCGGTGCACGCGGCATCGACGCTACGCACGGCGAGCTTCACGCGTTCAGCCTTCGACAACGCAGGTTCAAGCAAAGCGGCAACGTTACTGTCGACGAGACACGCCGCGTGCGTGCCCAGGCGCGCGAGTTCCGCGTCGAGTGAATCGAGCGCGCCCGCGCCCTGGACGTATCGCGAGGGGAAGATGCTGGTTCGGAGCATGATGGGTTCAGGGAAAAGGAGTGAGTTGAACGCCGAGCGCATCGGCGAGTTCGTGTTCGGTGCGAACAATGCGTACGCCATCGGGAAACGTGCCAGCAGCGCTTTCATGCTCGGGCCACGCGAGCACCCGCATGCCGGCCGCGATAGCGGCGCGGGCGCCGGTCGGGCTGTCTTCCACCACGATCGCTTCCTCAGGAGTCACGCGCAGCAGCCACGCAGCGCGCTGATACGGCTCGGGGTCGGGCTTGCCGGCGCGTACGTCGTTAGCGCTGATGGAGATCAGTTGCGGGTCCTGCAAGTCGAGCGCGCGGAGCCCCGCTTCAAGCAACATACGCGATGAGTTAGACACAATCGCTTGCCGTGTTCCCGCTGCGTGCACGGCGTGATAGACACCGAGTGCGCCGGGTCGCGGCTGCATCTTCGGGGCTTCGGACAGATAGTGCCGCGCCCTTGCCATAGACCATTGACCGTAGTCGAAATCGATTCCGAAACGTTCGCAGCAGTACGCGTGCACTTCGCGGCCGGTCTTGCCGAATATCGATGCATGCAGGTCGTCGCCCGCGTCTATTCCATGATGGGTCAACACGGCGACCAGTGTGCTCAGATGCAGCGCTTCACTGTCGGCGAGCGTGCCGTCCATGTCCCACAGGACAGCTTTGATTACTTGCGTCGTCATGCATGAGCCTCGGCGAGACGATCCAGGTCGTCGTAGAACTGTTGCGAGCTCATATAGAGCCGCTCGAAGATCGGCATCATCCGATCGTAGGTGTCGCTTGCCCGCGGGTCCGGCAAGACCTCGCGTTCGAACTGAACGAAGGCCGCGACTGCATCGCCCAGACGCGCGAACTGGCCGTGTGCGGTCGCCGCAAGAATGGCGCAGCCGATCACGCCGCATTCGAGTTGAGCCGGCACGAGGATCGGCGTGCGATACATGCTTGCCTTGATCTCCAGCCAGAGAGCAGCCTTGGCGCCGCCGCTTGCCGCGACCAGCCGCTCCATGTGCACGCCCGCTGATTCGATCACGCCAATGTGCCGCCGCACGCCGAACGCGACCCCTTCCAATACCGCGCGATGCAGATGCGCCGTGCCATGCTTGGCCGCGATACCGAAGAACTGGGCGCGCGAATTCGAATGTTCGCCGAGCCTTTCACCGCTCAGGTAAGGCAGGAAGAACAGGCCCTCGGAACCGACGGGTGCATCGGCAGCTTTCTGTGCAACGGCCTCGTAGCTCAGGGCATTTTCGTGGAATGCACGACGCGCCCAGCGCACTGCATCGCCACCCGAATCGAGCAGCATGAAGCGTCCCCAGAGCCCTTCCGCCGAGATCATGTTCGAGACTTCCGGGTGCAGCATGGGGGTGTCCGCGATCACCGTGATGATCGACGACGTGCCGGTGATATCCGAGCCGAGACCGGGTCCGTACACGCCGGAGCCCAGCATGGAAAGCGGATAGTCCGCGCCGCCCACAAGCACCGGCGTACCTTCGCGCAGGCCAGTTGCCTGAGCCGCTTCGGAGGTGACCGTGCCGAGTATTTCCTGCGGCGAGCGGATGGGCGGGAGCTTGCTGCCGTCGAGACCGAGTGTGTCGAGCATGGGCTGGGACCAGGAGCGTGTTTCAGGGTCCATCAGGAAGCTCGTGGAGGCGTCGCTCCAGTCCCAGGCGCGCTCGCCGGTCAGCCGGAAGTTGATGTAGTCCTTCGGCATGAACACCGTTGCCGCACGTTCGTATGCATCGGACTCGTTCTGCTTGAGCCATTGCAGTTTGAAGCCGGGCCATGCGGGTGTTGCCGGATTGGCCGTCAATGGCAGATACGATGCGGCAGCGTGGCTCGCGCGAAAGGCAGCCACTTGCGCAAGCGTGCGTTTGTCGTTCCAGAGCGGTGCGGTTTCGCGGGTGAGTTGACCGTCTGCGTCGATAAGAACCGTGCCGTGCATCTGGCCGCACGCGCAGATGGCCGCGATGTTTTCGGCAGCATGGGGCGTGCTGTTCAAGACCTCGCGGATGGCCCCGGCTACGCCTTGCCACCAGTCGGTCGGGCGCTGCTCGGACCAGCCGTAGCGCGGCACGATCTGCTCGTGTTCGCGCGCCGCAATGCTCACTATGACGCCATGCGAATTGACCAGGGCGGCGCGCGCGCTGCCAGTGCCAACGTCGATGGCAAGGTAATACGTCTCCATCACTCGAATCCTCAGGTACTGCCTGAACGAGCAAGCAAAAACTCGCTGAGCCGGCGTGCGGGTGATTGCGTCTAGGTTTTATTAACGTTATTTTGACTACGTTTTTTGATCGTGTCAATTAAACGATATCGCGGTTAAATGCGGATTTTTGCCATATTCTGCCCATCCGAGGTAAGTTCAGTTTAGCTCATATCGTTGTTTTTGCTAACTTTACAGTGCGTTAGCGTGATACCGAAAACCGCTTGCCTTACTGGTATGCCAAAATCCGCGAATCAACCCCAATCGAGGATACCGTTGCGATGGAAATCCACGTGACCATTCGCGGCCGCGACGACCTGAGCGGACAGATCTACCGGCAGTTGCGCAGCGGGATTGTCGAGGGAAGGTTGGCGGCGGGCGAACGCCTGCCCTCCACGCGCGATCTCGCCACGCAACTTGGCGTCTCGCGCAAGACCACGCTCGATGTCTTCGAACGCCTCACTACCGAAGGGTATCTTCGTTCGCGTCCCGGCGACGGCACGTTTGTGGCTGAGGGATTGATCCGCGTTCCAACGCATCCCGCCGACGCAATGAAGCATCAGGCAAGGACGCAAGCGATCTGGTCGTCTATGCCCGTTCAGCTTTCGATGCCCAGGCACGACGTTCCTTACCCGTTTGATTTTCTAGGCGGCGTGACTGACAAGCGCCTGTTCCCCTTCGACACCTGGCGTCGCTGCATCAATCATGCAGTGCGATTGCAGGCACGCGGGCGTGGGCAATATCACGACCCCGCCGGCGAACAGGAATTGCGCCTCGCTGTGTCGCGTTATCTGGCGTTCAGCCGCGCCGTGGCAAGCAACTGGCAGGACGTGATTGTCACGCATGGCGCGCAGCAGGCGATCGATCTGATCGCACGTGTGGTGCTGCGTCCCGGCGATGTGGTCGCGGTTGAGGAACCGGGATATCCGCCCGCGCGTGCGGCGTTTGCAGCGGCTGGCGCCAAGATAATCGGCGTGGCTGTCGACGACCAGGGTTTGATCGTCGAGCAATTGCCCAAGAAAGCACGGCTTGTCTATGTGACCCCGTCGCATCAGTTTCCACTCGGCATGCCGATGAGTCTTGAGCGTCGCGTGGCGTTGCTTGAGTGGGCGCAGCGCCAGGGCGCGGTCATCATTGAGGACGACTATGACGGCGAGTTCCGCTTCGAGGGCCGGCCGATGGAACCGCTCAAGAGTCTTGATCGAGCGGGTCTGGTGGCTTATGTCGGCACGTTCTCAAAGACGATCTTTCCCGAGTTGCGGGTGGGGTATGTCGTGCCGCCGGCGTCGCTGAATGAAGCCATACAAAAAGCCAAGCAGATAAGCGACTGGCATACGTGCTCACTGACGCAAGCGGCGCTGGCTAAGTTCATGCTCGATGGCGACTTCGCCAAGCATCTGCGACGTATGCACAAGCACTATGAAGATCGTCGGAGAACGCTTGTTTCGTTTCTGCAAAATGAGCTTGCCGAGTGGTTTGAGCCACGGATTCCCGCGGCGGGAATTCATATGAGTGCGCGGTTGAAGGGATCGTTGAAGGAGAAGCAGCTTACCGGTGGCGCTCTTGATCCGTCTATTGGCTTGTATGGTATTTCGGGGTTCTACATGAATCGGCCAGCGCAGGAAGGGCTGATATTTGGCTATGGCGGGATTGAGTCGAACGACATCGATATTGCTATGAAGAAGCTCAAGATGCGTTTGTCGAAGGTGATGTAGGGCGTCGTTGTTAATGGGGGGGTCTGGGGTTAGTGGTCGGGGTTGATGCCGGGTTGCTGCTTTCGGCCTTAGTGGTCTGCGTGAGTCGGATTTTCTCTTTATCACTATTAGCCACTGTGCGTGGCGGCACGTCATTTCTTTGTCCAAAGCGACAAAGAAACGAAGCAAAGAAAACGCTTTTAAACCACGCTACCCTAAGTGTCCACAGCGTGCAGTTTCTATTCATAGGTGCCCCAAAAGCACGGTGCTCGCCAGAGCCACGGATGTTTGAACCCCTCCTTCTCGCGAATCCTGACACGAACACGCTTCGCCCCGCACGCTCTCGGGCAAGCACCATTGCTAAGGAATCCGTACGGCCTCACGGGTATTTACGGCTGCGGCTCTTTGACAGGGTATCTACCTGGTCTGTGCGACCGTATTTGTAGGCCACAGCTTGATGCGTGTTTGTGGTTACCGTTTTAGTTTTTGTGAATTGGTTGCGCGTTCTGTACAGCTATTTTCGTCGGTTACAGCCACCCGCATCTTCGCGACCTCGTTTCCAGCAGGGTTGGCGACGTGGTTCGAGGCGTGTACACATTTGGAGGGCGGTCGTCCGCGGATAGCGCGGGGTGCTCCTTGGGCAGGTTCAATCACTGGTGGCGAAGCGTGTGGGTATCGGTGTTCGGAGAAGGAGGGGTTCACACATCGGTGGCTCTGGCGAGCACCGTGCTTTTGGGGCACCTATGAATAGAAACTGCACGCTGTGGACACTTAGGGTAGCGTGGTTTAAAAGCGTTTTCTTTGCTTCGTTTCTTTGTCGCTTTGGACAAAGAAATGACGTGCCGCCACGCACAGTGGCTAATAGTGATAAAGAGAAAATCCGACTCTTGCACGCCACCACGGCCGAAAGCAGCAACCCGGCATCAACCCCGACCGCTAACCCTGGAACCTGGCACCCTGGCATTGACCCAGACCACTAACCCCGGAACCGACCACCCGAGCATAGGCCCCCCAGAAAACCCGTCCACCGGCGCGAGCAAAAAAACCAATCTCAGGGTTGCGCCCCAGCATAGTACGCCGCTGCTGCATCGATTTCCCCGGGCGTCATATTCCGCGCAACATTGCGCATCTGCTCGTTGATATCGTTATGACGTGTGTCGTTCGCGAACGCCTGCAACTGCGCCCGGGTGTATGCCGCCGGCATCCCCTCAAGCCACGGGCTCCCCGCCTTATGATCAATACCGCCATGACACGACGCGCAAGAAGCAATGTTTCGCATCGGCGCACCATTGGACACAATATCCGGCACGGCCACGACCGGCGCCGCATCGGAGCGAAGCGCCACCGGTCTCGGCAAATACGCGTAATAAGCAGAGAGATCGCGCATGTCCTGATCACTCAGGCTCGAGACCATGGGCGACATCACCGCATTACGCCGCGCGCCGGACTGAAAGTCGAGCAACTGCTTGTAGATCACAGAAGAATACTGTCCCCCAAGATTCGGCGAGTTGGCATCGCTCATGCCCCGTACACCGTGACACATGGTGCAACGCATGGACAAGGTCGCGCCGCGGCCAATCGACGTGCTGCTGGGCTCTCCCAGCAACTCCGGTGTCATGGCGACCGTGCTGGTTTGCACCAGCGGCACCGGCGTGGCCGACGAAGCGCGCAACCATTGTTGCGGCACGCCCGCCGCACTGCAGATAGCATTCCACACTCCCTGGAACGGCTGATCGCTTTGCGCCGAAGGCAACCATATGAAACCCACCGCCGCCGAGAATACGACCAGCGCGAGCATGCCGCCAACGCTAACCGTGAACCACCGGTTGCGTAACGAGAACAGGCGTTCTTCGCTCATCGCTGCGGCCCTCCAATCAGAATCGCGGGGACGGACGTATCGGAGCGGAACAACAGCGACGCGACCGGATAACCGTAGTTAAAGAGCGTCAGGCCGATCATCAGCGCAAGCCACAGGCCAAAGCTGTTCAACGCGACCGGAATGGTCTTCGATTCATGCACCGCCGTGCTGAACGTGTACTCTGGAACCACAGTGCGCGGTCCACGATGGTTGCGAATCAGCACGATGAAAAACATCACTGCCGAGACAACCAGGATCAAGCCGCCAATAGTCGAGATGATCACCGATACTGCCTGTGCAGCGATCTCCGGGTCGGTGTAATCGAAGAAGGCCATGCGCCGCGGCATGCCGAGAATGCCCGCGAAATGCCACGGGAACGTCAACACGATCATGCCGATGAACCACAGCCACAACTGCTGGCGCATCAGCTTCAAGTGCGTCATCGCGCGGCCAGTGAGATGCGGCCAGAGATCATAGGCGATCGCGAAATACATGATGACGATCGCCCCGCCGAAGATCAGATGGAAGTGACCGGTGACCCATTGCGTATTGTGAATGGTCGAGTCGAGCTGGTAGCTCATGTTGATGATGCCACCCGCCCCGCCAAAGCCAAGCATCACGAACGAAAATGCGAGCGCAAGCATCAACGGATTTTCCCAGGGCAACGCCTTGATCCAGCCAAAACTGCCACGGCCGCCGCGCAAACGCGCCGCTATTTCAACCGATGCGCAGATGGTGAACACCGTCAGCATGGTCGGTACCGCGACCAGCGCCGTGAATACCGAATGCATGAACTTGAAACCCGAACCCACTTGCGGATCGGCGAACAGATGGTGAATGCCGATTGGCATCGACACCACCAGGAACAGGATGAACGAGACGCGCGCCATCGAATCGCTGTACAGACGGCCGCCGATCGCGCGCGGCAGGATCGTGTAATACGCTATGTAAGCGGGCATCAGCCAGAAGTAGACGATCGCGTGAAGCGACCACGAGAAGAACACGCGGGCGAGGCCGGCGTCGATCGTCGTCTTGAAGCCAAGCGCCACAGGCAGGATCTGGAACAGGATCTCGATGGCCGCACCGACCGCTGTCCAGCCCCATAAATAGGCCCCGGCCAAGGTGGCGAACATGGCTAGAGGGACCGGCACGCCCTTATGCTCGCGCTTCCACACGGCAAGGTTGATCGACATCAGCGCGACCCAGATCCACGAACCGACCACCACCAGCACGATGCCGATGTAGTAGAACGCGTTGCCGATCATTGGCGGATAGAAGGTATAGAGGACCGAGGCGAGGCCCATGGCGACGGGGACCATCGCGGTGACCGTACCCACGGCCACGAGGATAAAACCGGCCCACGCCCAGCGCGCTCCGACCAGCGGTTTCTTCAACGCCAGTTCGGTGACCGCGTAACCAAAGCCCATTGCGATCAACGTGGGAAACACGTAGGCCATGGCCGAGCCATGCGCCGTGACCGAGCGATAGTAGAGTTCCGGATTCTTCAGCCACGGATGCAGAGGACTGCGCACCCACATTTGCCACGCGCCGAGCAGCAACGCGCCGCCGAAGCTGATGAAACCAAGCCAGAAATGCGCGAGAACGAGTCGCTTGCTATTTAACACAGCTGAGTCTCCGCGAACCGTTAGCGTTTGCCATCTTGAGGAAAGCCGTTTTATCGATCACCTTCACGTGAGCCCACATGCCCTGATGTCCCGTGCCGCAGAACTCATGGCATGGCATCAGATGCTCGCCGGGCTGAGTGAAGGTACTCTTGAAGGTGGAGATATAACCAGGCTCGAGCATCGAATTGATATTCGTGTTCGTAATCAGGAATCCATGTATGACGTCCGCGCTGGTGGCGCGAAAAGTGATGGGCGTATCAGTTGGAATCAGCAGGCATTGCGGCGTGAACGAGTACTGCTGCGCGACAATTCGCACAGTGACCGAGCCATCCGCTTCAACCGCGCTGCCCAGGTTGCTTTCAATGAATTCGCCGCTTACATTGAGCGTTTCAGGCCGCACGGTCTCCACTCTGGATGGCGGCATCATGGCCCAGTGCAGGCCGGTGAAAATCGTCATGGCGACCAGCACGCAGAGGATGATGACGACAAGAAGCGCCCACTTGCGCTCGATGCGCGCGGCAACGTCGGCAGACGCATGCGACGGGTGTTCAGTGCTCATTGGATAACGCCGCGCGGTAAGAAGACCAGGAAATAAAACGCAAACCACAAGCCGATCACAATGGCCGTTGCCGCGCCAGCCAAAGCAATGGCGCCGTGCGGGCCGTCTCGCACGATCTCATCGACGGCGGCATCTTCTTTCTCGGAATCAGTCATGACGTCCTCAATAAAGTGGGGCTGAGCGCAACGTGTTGACTTCCTTGACGCTCACCGGTGTACCGTGATTTCCCCAGGCCGTGCGGATATACGTCACGACCGCCGCGACCTCGACATCGGAGAGCGATTGAGCGAACGGCGGCATGCCGTAGGGCATTGGGTTCTTCTTCGTGCCCGGCGCATATCCACCGTTCAGCACCATGCGAATCGGATTCACCGATGACGTCATCTGGATCGACTGATTGTTCGCCAGAGGCGGGAAATGCGGCAGCCTGCCCTGCCCTTGCGACGCATGGCACAGCGCGCATTGGGCGTCGTAGATCTTTTTCCCCAGCGGCGAAAGGCTGGTCTGTTGTTCCGCGACCGCGGCGGTTGGAGGCACGGGCTTTTCGCCCGCACGCGCCGGCAGCGTCTTCAGATAGACAGCCACCGCGCGAATGTCCTGATCTGTCAGATACTGGAAGCTGTCATACACGACCTCGGCCATGGGCCCATACACTGCCCCACGATTCGACACGCCCGACTGCAGCAGGTCCGATATGTCCTCGATGCTCCAGTCGCCCAGTCCCGCTTCCTTATTCGATGTCAGCGAAGGCGCATACCAGTTCTGCACCGGGATCAACCCGCCTTCGAAACGCTTGGAGGGCGAATTACCGCCCAGTGCATTGATCGCGGTATGGCACATCGTGCAATGGCCAAGCCCTTCAACCAGGTAAGCGCCGCGATTCCATTCCACCGATTGCGTGGTGTCAGGCTGGTATTCGCCGGGCTTCATGTACAGCATGCGCCATCCGTACAGCAATGAGCGCTGGTTGAACGGAAACCGCAATTCATGCGCACGATTAGGCTGATGAATGGCCGGCGTGGACAACAGGTACGCGTAGATCGCGTCGGAGTCGTCCCGCGTGACCTTGGTGTAGGAAGCAAACGGCATGGCCGGATAAAGCAGCTCGCCGTCGCGCGCCTTGCCGGTATGCATCATGGTGTAGAACTCAGCCGAGGTCCACTTGCCAATACCGGTCTCTTTGTCCGATGAAATGTTCGGCGTATAGAGCGTGCCGAACGGCGTTTCCATCGCACGTCCACCGCCGAATAGTTTGCCGGAGGGTACTGTATGGCACGCAATGCAATCACCGGCGCGAGCGAGATATTCACCGCGAGCAATCACAGTGGGATCGGCGGCTCGTGCATTCAACGTCACGATGCAAGCGCAAACAAGCATTAGGGCACGGAAACTGAACACGTCTATTTCCTCGCCTATTGATTAGGAACAGTGCCGCAAGCGAGCGGCATCTTGAGTGACCCTGCCGCAGCAGGCGCCGGATTTTCCGGCGCGGGCAACGAAGCCAGATACGCCGCTATAGCCGTGATGTCCCGGTCGGCTAGTTTCGTGGCGACGTCATGCATGCAATCGGGAGCGAGCGTGGTGCGCGTACCGTAACGCCATGCGCCCAACTGCGCGCTGATGTAGTCGGAGTGCAGGCCCAGCAAGCCCGGAATGGCCGGCTCCATGCCGGTCAGCGCCGCACCGTGACACGCAACGCATGCGGGAATCTTGCGTGACGCAGCACCGCTGTTTACCAGGGTCTTGCCTAGCGCAAGCGTCGCGGTATCGGCAGTCACAGGCGCAGGCGCGGGAAATGGCGGATGCTCGGCGGCGAAGTACTCCGCAATTTTCATCAGATACGGGTCGGGAAGATAGGCCAACAAATAATTCATTGGCGGGTACTTGCGACGACCGTCTCTAAAGGCGAGCAATTGGTTGTAAAGATAACCGGCAGGCTTGCCTGAGAGCCGGGGGTAATAGTCGTTGCTCGTGCCTTCACCCTGCGCGCCATGGCACGCCGCGCAACCAAGCACGCGCGCCTGCATGGTGTCAGGCGCCTTCTCGGCCGGCGCCTCGCCAGCGGCGAATGCATGCAGGCTGGAACTTGCGAGCAACACTAGTGTTAAGACGACGCTGCGTATGCCCACCGTTGTATCCCTCGATCGGGTTTTTGTGTCTGCAGTATTTCGCTACAGCTAATTTTTTATAACCACGCGACTGCTCTGGTAGGTGAGCTTAAAGCACTTAAGCCAATTTGCCGAGCGCTAAGATTCACATGATTTCACGCATTATTAATCATTATTGAGATGATTCAACATGTCGAAATAGTGAGCTTGAACGTTCAATGATCCACATCAAGGAACCCGCACTATTTCGCGGGTTCCGGCTTTTTCTTTAAGCATTTTGCTAGAGCGCGGATGGCTGGCTGATGGACAAGCCCGCCTCCTGCTATCGGCTGGCCCGCATAAGGCAACGAAGTCTGGAGGCTTTGACGCTGGTTACCTGAAATTAGGCGAAATCGGCTATTTATAAGGTCCAGTCAACCGTCTAATCTTACTCATGCCGCGCCGCATCGCGCATCATTTAAATCAAAGGAGCCACCATGCAAACTCGTCTGGATTTCTACAAAGCCAAGCCATCCGCCATCAAGACTCTGGTTGCAGTGGAAGAGTACATCGGTAAGTCATCGCTGGAAAAGTCGCTGGCGGAACTAGTCCGCCTGCGCGCATCGCAGATCAATGGCTGTGCATTCTGTGTCGACATGCACACGACCGATGCCCGCAAGGGCGGTGAGACGGAGCGCCGGCTGGCAGCCGTGGTGGTATGGCGTGAGACGCCGTTCTTCACGGACCGCGAACGCGCGGCGCTGGAATGGACCGAAGCGCTCACGCTGGTCTCGCACGACCATGTGCCCGATGCCGTCTGGGAAGCCGTGCAGCCGCATTTCACTGAAGAAGAGATCGTGGACCTGACGCTGCTGGTGTCGCAGATCAACAGTTGGAACCGCTTTGCGATCGCGTTCCGCAAGATGCCGGTCTGATCAAACCAGCATGGCGCAGACGATGAAGCATTTTGCGCCGTGCTTCCCACGCTGAATCACATGGCTTGCCGGCGTTGGTCAGGTATAGGCCATTTGCCGCTTGGCATTCACGCGACAGCCAACAGCCCGCCGCACCCTGTTCACGATCCTGCATAGATATTGCAGAAGCTGACAGGACCGACACAGGTTTCAGGACTTTGCGTGCCATTCAGTGTGGCACGCGGCGCACTCGCGTTCGAGCCAGCGGCTACACCGCCATACGCGCTCGTATCTTTCCGTTGATTCGCGGCCTGGTCCTGAAACACCGGGCTGATATCCGGATACGATGCATTCGAAACGTACTCCGAACCATTTTGCTCAGCTTCCACCAGTTGTTGGCGGACTTCGGAACGGGTCAGTCCTTGCGCGAAAGCGCTCGAGGAAACGAGGACGGCGGCGGACAAGGTAAGCCAGGCAAGTTTCTTCATTTTCGACTCCAGTGTGTTTAACGGGTTGGTACAAGGGCTAACCCATTTCCCGCCAGACTTATTCCTGAACCGTCAAAATTAAATAGACGCATGCCTGCACGACACCGCCGGCACTTAAGACAAACATAGCGGCACCAACAAAAAAGCCGGGGCATGAACTCCGGCGGCCGCATAAATTGCTTTGAGAAAAACGAGACCGCTTAGAGCGCTTGCCTCTGAACCCGCGCGCCCGGCTTGCCTGACACTTGCGACGCAATCACCAGATATCGCCGTTTGTCGGCGGCATGACCGGTACCCGGCACGACTACCTGACGGATCTTCCCGATCGCGTTGACGATCGCCGAACCAGCCGGGTTCATCGTGAACAACTCAAGCGATTCCAACGCAACGGCGGCAATAGAGACCGCAGCGGCAGTCATGCAGCGGGCACGCAGAATCGTAATGAAATTGGAAGGTATAGCAGTTCATCCCGAAGAACTGCCGTGAAAGACATCAATGCCTGCACCGCCCCCTTCCGCAACTATTTATTCCGCGATCTTTTCTCAGCCGGTACAAGACGGCATCGGTCAGGCGCAGCTAAGGGTTATAGGCAATTCAGCACGAATCGTCGTAATCTTGTATAAGGTTTGCGATTAAGAAGGACTATAAAAATCCCCCCACGACAACTGGAGTTGCAGATGACGACCCTTTCCATAAACGGCGAATCTCACACCATCGACGCCCCGCCAGACATGCCGCTTCTCTGGGTGTTGCGCGACCTGGTCGGTCTCACGGGCACCAAATTCGGCTGCGGTATCGCGCAATGCGGCGCGTGCACCGTGCATCTCGACGGTCAGGCCGTGCGCTCCTGCGTGCTGCCCATCGCAGCCGTAGGCGAGCGCAAGGTCACGACCATCGAAGCCGTCAGCACCACGCCCGCAGGCAAGAAAGTGCAGGACGCATGGCTCGCGCTCGATGTTGTGCAGTGCGGGTACTGTCAGTCGGGTCAGGTGATGTCGGCCGCGTCGCTGATCGCCTCGAACCCCAACCCCTCGGACGCCGATATCGACGCTGCAATGGCGGGCAATATCTGCCGCTGCGGTACGTACAACCGTATCCGTGCCGCGGTCAAGCACGCCGCCAAGGGGGCGTGACATGTCGCGAGGATTACTCGAAGCACAGAACCGCCGCGCACCCGACGGCCTGAATCGGCGCACGTTTTTAAAGCTGGGAATATCGGTCGGCGCAGCAGTTGGCGGCGGTTTGATGCTGGGTTTCAGCCTTCCAGCGGCAAGCCAGGGCGAAGCACCCTCGGGCAAGTCGGTGATCGGCGGCGACGGCAATGAAGCGCCGCAAAGCGGTGTATTCGAACCCAACGCGTTTGTTCAGATCGACGCAACGGGTAAGGTGACGCTAGTGATTCCCAAGGTCGAGATGGGCCAGGGAATCTATACGTCCATCCCCATGCTGATCGCGGAAGAACTGGAAGTGCCGCTGGATAGCGTGGTGATCGATCACGCGCCGCCTAACGAAAAGCTCTTCATGGACCCGCTGCTCGGCGGCCAGTTGACCGGTGGATCGACGTCGATCCGCTACGCCTGGGAGCCCATGCGAAAGGCCGGTGCAACCGCCCGCGTGATGCTCATTTCCGCGGCGGCGCAGCAATGGCAGGTCGACCCGGCTTCGTGCCACGCGGAGAAAGGCGAAGTGGTGCATGCCGCGAGCAATCGCCGCATCGGTTACGGACAGCTCGTCGATGCCGCCGCGAAATTGCCCGCGCCGCAGAACGTGCCGCTTAAAGACCCGAAGGATTTCAAGCTGATCGGGACCGCGGCCAAGCGTCTCGACTCGCCCGAAAAAGTGAACGGCACGGCCATGTTCGGGCTCGATGTCCGCGTGCCCGGTATGGTCTATGCCGCCATCGTGAATAGCCCGGTATTCGGCGGGTCGCTTGCCTCCGTCGACGACACCAACGCGAAGAAGATCCCCGGCGTTCGCCAGGTGATCCGGCTCGACAATGGCGTGGCCGTGATCGGCGACCATACGTGGGCCGCCAAGCGCGGCGCGGCAGCGCTCGATATCACATGGAACGAAGGCCGCGGCGCGGACTTTTCCACGGCCAAGGTGGTCCAGCAACTCGCCGATGCATCGAAGCGCGATGGCGCCGTGGCGCGCAAGGATGGCGACGTGAAGAAAGGCTTCAATGACGCCAAGACGCGCGTTGACGCCGTGTACCAGCAACCCTTCCTCGCGCACGCCACCATGGAGCCGGTGAACTGCACCGTGTCCGTACGTAGCGATGGCTGCGATATCTGGGTGGGCACGCAAGTCCCCACGCGTGCGGTGGATACGGCCGTGAAGATCACCGGCCTCACCGCCGACAAGATCACCGTGCACAACCACTTGCTCGGCGGCGGCTTCGGACGCCGGCTGGAAACCGATTTCATCGGCCAGGCGCTGAAGGTCGGCAAGCAGGTGGGCGCGCCAGTGAAGGTCACGTGGACGCGCGAGGAGGACGTCCAGCACGACATGTATCGCCCGTATTACTACGACGTTATCTCCGCCGGCCTCGATTCGAATGGCAAGCCGGTCGCGTGGCAGCATCGCATAGTAGGGTCGTCCGTGATGGCCCGATTCGCTCCGCCGGCATTCAAGAACGGCCTTGATCCGGATGCGGTGGAAGTTTCGGCCGACCTTCCCTACGACCTCCCGAACCAGTTCATCGACTATGTGCGCCAGGAACCCATGGACGTGCCTACCGCCTTCTGGCGCGGCGTAGGTCCGACTCGCGGCACCTTCGTAGTTGAGAGCTTCATGGATGAACTGGCCGCGCAGGCGAAAGTCGATCCGGTGAAATATCGCCACGACCTGCTCGGCAAGACCCCCCGCGCGCAGAACGTGCTCGACGTCGCCGCCCGTGAAGCCGGCTGGGGCAACACGCCTCCGAAGGGTCAGGGGCGCGGGGTATCGGTGATGCACGCGTTCGGCAGCTTCTTCGGCATGGTGGTGGATGTGACCGTGAACGGCGACGGCGAAGTGGCCGTGAATCGCGTGGTCTGCGCGGTGGATTGCGGCGTGGTGGTCAACCCGAACACCATCGAGGCGCAGATCCAGGGAGGCATTATCTTCGGCATCACGGCAGCGCTTTATAGCGAGATCACGATCAAGGACGGCCGCGTCGAACAATCCAACTTCACGGATTACCGGATGCTGCGGATTGATCAGACGCCGCCTATCGAGGTGCATATCGTGAAGAGCGGTGAGGCGCCCGGAGGCATCGGCGAACCGGGTACAGCAGCACTCGCGCCCGCGCTGACCAACGCGATTTTTGCCGCCACCGGCAAGCGCTTGCGGCAATTGCCCGTCGGCCGTCAACTGCAAAGCGCATGAGGGCACACACAATGATCAAACATCTTGTTGCCTCTGTTGCGCTCACGCTCAGCCTGCCCCTGCTGGCTCATGCTGCTGCGAACGACGATCCGCTGGTTGCGCGTGGCGCCTATCTCGCGAAGGTGGGCGATTGCGTGGCCTGTCATTCCGCGCCCAAGGGCAAGCCGTTCGCCGGCGGCCTGCCGATGACCACACCCATGGGCAAGATCTACACGACCAACATCACGCCCGACCCCGATACAGGTATTGGTAAATGGAGCGAGGAAGACTTCGAAAAAGCGTTGCGCCAGGGCGTGGCGAAGGACGGTCACAACCTCTATCCGGCAATGCCCTATACATCCTATGTAAAGGTCCGCGACGACGACGTGAAGGCGCTCTATGCGTACTTCATGAAGGGGGTTGCACCGGTGAACCAGGCGAACCGACCATCCGATATTCCGTTCCCGCTGAACATGCGCTGGCCGCTCAAGTTCTGGAACATGGTGTTCCTCGACAAAGGCGTTTATCGCGACAAGGACGGTAAGGATGTAGCGTGGAATCGCGGTGCTTACCTGATCCAGGGCCTGGGCCATTGCAGCGCATGCCACACGCCTCGCGGTATTGCGTTCCAGGAAAAAGCTCTCGATGAAAGCGGCAACGCGTGGCTCACGGGCGGTGTGCTCGACGGCTGGTTTGCGTCCAACCTGACGGGCGAGCAGAACGTCGGACTGGGTCGCTGGTCGGATGCTGACTTGACCACGTTCCTGAAGACCGGAGCGAACGCGCACGCGTCGGCGTTCGGGTCCATGACGGATGTGATCAACCACAGTACACAGGGTATGAACGATCAGGATCTGGCTGCCATGTCGGCGTATCTGAAGTCGTTGCCGGCGGCGGGGGGGACAAACGCACCGGCCTATGCCTATGATCCGAAAGCTACCGCGTCGCTGCTTCAACATCCGGCCAATGACGCGGGCGCAAAGGTGTATACCGCGTACTGCATGCATTGCCACGGTGTGGATGGCCGTGCGTTCGCACCACTGCTCGCGCCGCTGGCGGGCAATCCAAACGTGATGGAGAAGGACGCGTCGTCGTTGATCAACGTCACGCTGAACGGGACCCACGACCTCGTGATACAGGGCATTCCCGCCGCGTACCCAATGCCTAAGTACGCGCCGGTGCTCAATGATCAGCAGATCGCCGACGTGCTCACGTTCATTCGCGCTGGATGGAACAACGGTGCGCCCGCGGTCGGGGCGGCTGATGTTGCCAAGCTGCGCAAGAGCACACAGGCATCGCAGTAAGTCTGTATTGGTCTTGGCAAAAGCGGCGGCGGATTTTCAAGTCCGCCGCCGCTGTGCGCAAACTCACGGTCAGGAAGGCATTCGCGATCATAATGACATTCCTGGACGAACAGGGAGACTGCCATGCATCAAGACGTTGAAGTTGGCGACTATCTTCTGACCATAAACGTCGAGCCGAAATACGACCCACCTGACGCAGAAAAAATTATTGGTTTTAACGTCCGCGTGATCGTGACTCGCCATGATGGAACGCCGGTTCGAGGTTCGAAGCACGCGGAAGATTCTGGAGAATTGACCGGTAATCACGGGCCCTACGTCACGGTGGCGGACGCCATTGCTCACGGCGAGGCATGGGGTAGACACTTCGTCGCCCGCGTTCTGGGCGGCGCGGTCTAGCGCTCACTCTTTAACGCCGGCTCCTGATGGTGGAGGTTTCCATGTGGGAAAGAATAGATTACAAAGGCTTTGAGATCTGGGTGCTGCCGATCCTTGCATACGGACCTCCCACGCCAGATACCCCTTACCACTACAACGGGTACGTATGTCGACCAGGCGCGGACCTGCGTCATGCCGGGCAACGCACGCAATTTTATGAACTCGGCAACGTCTTTGAGACTGAAGCCAAGGCGCTGGATGCGGCCTATCATGCGGGGCGCGAACTCGTCGACAAGCTGATTGACAACGGCTGAGTAGCGACATCGATTGGGTGAGCGGCGGGTACTAGGTGTAATTCCCCGGCACTCACTGCGGTGGCAAAAAACACCGCTGTTTTCCCAGGAATTGCATCCGTTCTCCGGAAGCTCTATGGACGCTGGTAACGGAGATCGAACACGACCCCGCAAGCCGTCAGGCGGCGGATTTTAAGTCCGCCGCCTGGTCTATGCCTGTCTATTACTGCGATGCCACGCTCAGCAGCACCGGTTTGTCGCGATAAAGCGTCGGATACAGGCGCTTCAGGTTCTCGACCTTCGGCAGGTCGTTGATCGCGATATACGGTGCATCCGGATGCAGCGTCAAATAGTTCTGGTGATAAGACTCGGCAGGATAAAACCCCTTGAGCGGGTCTGTCTTCGTCACGATCGGCGAGGAGAAAACATGCGCTTTGTCGAGTTGCGCGATATAGCTTTGCGCGATGCGTTTTTGCGTGTCGTTGGCCGGAAAGATTGCCGAACGATATTGCGTTCCGCTGTCCGGGCCTTGCCGGTTCAATTCCGTCGGGTCGTGAGCGACCGAGAAATAGATCTGCAGCAACTTGCCGTAGGTGATTTTCGTCGGGTCATAAGTGATCTGCACTGACTCGGCGTGACCTGTCTGGCCCCCGCTGACGGTTTCATATTGCGCGGTCTGGGGCTGACCGCCAGAGTAGCCCGACACAACCTTCGTCACGCCGCTCACGTGCTGGAACACGCCTTGAACGCCCCAAAAACAGCCCCCTGCCAACACGGCGGTTTCCTGGTGTGCGCCGTTCGCGGGTTCGTCGAGCGCGGGCGGGGCAATGACGACCGCGGCTTCGGAAGAATGCGCCGGATGCATGGATGCGAACAGGATACCGACGCCCAGGCCGATAGCCGCCAACAGCGCCGCGCCGCGTGAGCGCAGGAACGTGGCAGGATTTTGCTTCGTGGAAATCATGGAGAGCCTCCGGGTTTCAGGACGACGCTTAGGCGCCCGCCAGGCGTTTGGCTGCCGGGAGCCTAAGCGTCGTCCTCTTGCGTCATGTTAGCGCGCCCGGAGACGTGTCGAAGCTTGATGACAAAGATGTCATCGAAAGGTCAGGGAAAGGTCAGGACGAGGTGCGCCAGACACCCCTCACGCAAGCACGCCCACGACGATCCGCGCCGCCGACGCCACCACGTCATTACGCGCCTTTGCATCCTGCTCTCGTTGAGTGAGGTAGATGGTCAGGATAACTGGTGGTTTTCCGGGTGGCCACAGCACGCCGATATCGTTCGTCGTACCGTAGTCGCCCGAACCGGTCTTGTCGCCGATCACCCAATGCGCCGGCAAAGCGGCAGCGATTTTGTCAGCGCCGGTGGTATTGCCTAGCAGCCATGTTTGCAGTTGCCCGCGTTGCGAAGCGCCTAGCGCATCGCCTAATGTTACGCGTTGCAGGCTTTGCGCCATCGCTGCCGGTGTGGATGTGTCGCGCGGATCGCCCGGTATCGCCGTATTCAATTCAGGCTCCCAGCGATCCAGGTGGAACTGGTTATCGCCAATCGAGCGGGCGAACGCAGTCACCGTTTCCGGGCCGCCGACCAGTTTCATCAACAGGTTGGCTGCCGTGTTGTCGCTATATTGCAGCGCGGCGGCGCAGAGTTCCGCGACGGTCATGCCCGTAGCGATCTGTTTTTTGGTGATGGGCGCCCACGACAGGAGTTCGCTCTGCGTATAGCGGATCCGGCGCTCAAGCAAGCCCTTTTGAAGCGCGCTTTGTTCGAGAACCGCGGACACTAGCACTAGTTTGAACGTGCTGCAAAGCGGGAAACGCTCGTTCGCGCGATAGTTCACCTGCTTGCCATCAGCGGTATTCAGCGCAGCTACGCCAAGGCGCCCTCCAGCAGTGCTTTCCAGTTGTTTCAACTGGTCTTCGGCTAATGAGCTGGCGGCGCTCGCACGCCACGACGTACACGCGCCGACAAAGGGGAGCATGGCAGCAGCCGTCAGCAATGAACGGCGGCGCGGGGAGTAAACGATTGAATGTTGCATCGGATTGAAAACGGAGGAAAGCGTTGCGGAGGTGTTGCGAATCACAGGGATGAGCGACGAGCACGGAGTGCTCGTCGCCGAAGCTTACAGGCCCGACACGGAAAGCACAAACCACGCGCGCCAGCGCCGTAAAGATGGCTCGGCCGACGCGCAAAAAATCTTGACACATCGACCTGCGCGATGGCGCGCTTGCCCTCTTCTTACGTCGCCTGCTGAACGTGTGCGCGGCGCGGCGTGAGCGTCGATACAACAAACGCCACCACAATATTCAATGCCAGCGCAATCAGCCCGATATACAGCGGATACGTCGAGCCCCCTACATGCAGCGCGAACACCGGCTTCAAACCCTGTACGATCGCCATGCCGGTTCCGAGCACGATCCCGGCCAGCCAGCCAAGGAACAAGCCCGGCGTGTTCAGGCGACGTGTGTATAGCGAGAACACAATGGCCGGGAATATCTGCAGGATCCACACGCCGCCGAGCAATTGCAGATCGATTGCATATTGGGTTGGCAGGAACACAATGAACAGCAGCGCGCCGAACTTCACAACCAGCGACACCAGCTTAGCTGTCTTCGCTTCCTTCTCGGGCGTGATGTCACGCGCCATCAGCGGCCACAGGTTACGCGTGAACAGGTTCGCTGCGCCGATCGACATGATCGCCGCCGGCACGAGCGCGCTGATCGCAATGGCCGCGGCCGCGAAGCCGACGAACCACGAAGGGAACAACTGACCGAACAACGCGGGCACGACGTCGGACGCGGATTGCACCTTGATGCCCGCAGCAATCGCCATATAACCGAGTAACGCAATCAGGCCGAGCAGCAGCGTGTAGGCCGGCAGGAAGATAGCGTTCTTGCGCACGGTCGCAGCCGACGACGACGACAATACCGCGGTCATGGTATGCGGATACATGAACGCGGCAAGCGCCGAACCCAACGCAAGCGATGCATAGGCGGTGAATTGCGTCGGCTTGAGGATGATGCCGGTCGCACCGCCCTTGGCTTTGAAGAACTGGTCAGCGGCATCGAACACGTGCGCATAGCCGCCTAGTTTCGATGGAATCAGCCAGACCGCCGCGATCACCACGATATAAATCATGATGTCCTTCACGAACGCGATCATGGCTGGCGCGCGCAAGCCGCTGGTGTACGTGTAGAGCGCGAGGATCACGAACGCAACAATCAGCGGCAACTCGCCGCTCACGCCCAGACCCTTGATCACGACCTGCATGCCCACCAGTTGCAAGGCAATGTACGGCATGGTCGCAACAATGCCGGTCACCGCCACGGCCGCCGGGAACCACTTGCCGCCATATTCGCCCTGCACATAATCGGCTGCCGTAATATGGTTCTTCGCGTGAGCGATCTTCCATAGCTTCGGCATGACGGCAAAGACAAACGGATAAACAATGATGGTGTAAGGCAGCGCGAAGAAACCATATGCGCCCACTGAATAGACCAGGGCGGGTACGGCAATGACGGTATAGGCGGTGTAGAAATCGCCGCCTACCAGGAACCACGAAATTACAGTGCCGAACTGGCGGCCGCCCAAACCCCATTCATGCAGTTGCGTCAGGTCGCCGCGTTTCCAGCGCGCCGCGAAAAATCCCACTACCGTCACCAGCAGGAAGAAAGCGATGAAAACCGTCATGGCTACCGGATTGACCGGAACGATATCGCTCATTTGACACCTCTATACACGATGTAAATGATGAGCGAAGTCAGCGGTACCCAAAGGAACTGATACCAGTAGAAGAATGGGAAACCTGCAAAAGACGGGCGGGTATCGTTATAAAATGGCAGCCAGAGCAAGGCGATGTACGGAATGAGCAAGACCAGCCAAAGCCAGGAATGCGTTGTCTCTTCGGATGTTTTCATAGTGGTTTGATTCGAGATTGAGGTTCGGCCCGTCTCACTTCGCGACGGCCGGGCGGCGTAGCGAAGCTCGAAATAAGGACACCGCGGATTATGTTCGAGTTTTTAAAGACGTGCTGAATACTCAAGCGGGAGACGCCAGGAATACCGGTCGATCGGGGAGACCGAGGCTAGCGATTGGCTTCCAAAGCGCGATACGTCTTTGGCCTTTATCCGCGCCAGTGCGGGATACGACCACTACAGGTTTCGTTCCTTTGCTAGCCGGCAAAGGAACGAAACACAGAAACGTTTAGGGTTTTTGCCCAAGCAAATCGGCAAGCGCAACCGCAACTGTTTTCGTCGCGACCTTCAAGTCTTCAAGCGCAACGCGCTCGTCGGCCCGATGTCCGTTAGCCTCAAGCAACGTCCGCGGACCGGCACCGTAAATGACGGTCGGTACGCCCGCTTCGCAGTACAAGCGGGCATCGGTATAAAGAGGCACGCCTTCGGTAGGAATGTCACGTTGCAACGTAACCCGGGCCGCGCGTTGCAACGCTTGCGACAAGCGCTCTGCGCCGTCAAGCGAGCGCAACGGCGACGTCACCAGCACCTCTTCTATCTCCACGCTAATACCCGCCAAGCCTTTCACTGACGCCGTGATCAGCGTTTTCAATTGCTTGAGCACGTCTTGCGGATTCTCCTCCGGCACCACGCGCCGGTCGAGTCGCAAACTCACCTTGTCAGGCACCACGTTCGTGTTGATGCCGCCTTTGATCAGACCCACCACCAACGTAGGATGATCGATTCCTGGCGTCTGCGAGTGGATCTCGCGCAATGCCGCCCGATGCGCGTACAGCGCATTCAGCACGGCCGTAGCGGCCTCCAGCGCGTCGTGCCCGGTATCGGGTCGCGCCGCATGCGCCGACTTGCCCCGCACCGTGACTTCCAGGTGGATCGCGCCATTGTGCGCGGTCGTGATCGAATAAGAAAAACCCGCGCAGATGGCGTAATCGGGCTTCACGATGCCCTTCTTCAACAGCCACCCCGGCCCGATCAATCCGCCGGTTTCTTCGTCATAGGTCAGGTGCAGCTCCACCGTCCCGCCGAGCGTCGCGCCGCTCTCGATCAATGCTTTCAACGCGAACGCATAGGTGGCGAAGTCCGACTTCGATACCGCCGCGCCGCGCCCGATCATGAAACCATCGCGAATCTCGGCGCCGTACGGGTCGGCGGTCCAGCCGTCACCCGGCGGCACCACGTCGCCGTGCGCGTTCAGCGCGATCACCGGTCCCGCGCCAAAGCGATGGCGAACCACCAGGTTCGTCGCGCTGATCATGCCGGCACGTGTGACGTCGCCGGCCGGCACTACGTGGCGTTCGACCGTGAAGCCGATCCTTTCAAGCCATTGCGCCGCCATCTCCGCGTGCCCCGCGCAATCGCCCGGCGGATTGTCCGACGGTTTTTGCACGAGCGCGGAAAGGAATTGGACCTCCTGATCAAAGTGATAATCGACGCAGGCAGTCAGGGTCGAGGCAAGAACGTGGTGAGTCATGGGCGGTGGTTTGATCTAAATAACTAAGCTAAATAAATAAGCTGAGGGTTGGCAGCATGGTAACGAGTAACGCGGCTGCAGGCGAGCTGGCGTCAGCTTAGCGGACCCGGCGCGCGGCTTGGTGAGCGCACCCGAATGCCGCCCATAACAGATGGCAATCAATTTATCGCGCTTAAGCGCGGTTTTCATCGAAGAAAATTGCATCGGGACTCATACACCGCGTTTGTTTCGCAATCAATTAAAGACCGTTCTCGGCTAAGCTTTCAGGCATGGGCACGCGCTCTGCCAGACGGCGGCGAGACGCGGATTTCCGTCAGGCACGGACACAATATCTCACCGGAATACGCTTCAATGAACCATAGAAACGATGCTGCGGCACTCGACCGCGACGATCCGCTAGCCAGTTTGCGCGACCAGTTCGCGCTCGGCCAGGACACAATCTATCTGGACGGCAACTCGCTTGGCGTGCCGCCCAAGGCCGCCGCCTCGCGCGCCGCCGCCGTCATAACCGGCGAGTGGGGCGACGGTTTGATCCGCTCATGGAATACGGCAGGATGGTTCGCATTGCCCAAGCGGCTTGGCAACCAGTTGGCTTCGTTGATTGGTGCGGCCGAGGACGAAGTGGTTGTCACTGACACCATTTCCAGCAATCTCTTCAAGATCCTGTCGGCGGCGCTGCGGGTAGCCAATGAGCGCGACCCGAAGCGTCGTGTCATTGTCTCCGAACGCTCGAATTTCCCGACCGATCTCTACATTGCTCAAGGCCTGATCGAACAACTGGATCGCGGATATGAACTGCGTCTCGTGGATCACGCATCCGAGCTCGCCACCGCTATTGACGAGAACACGGCCGTCGCCATGATCACGCACGTGAACTACCGCACGGGTGCCATGCACGACATGGCCGCACTGACCCGCGTGATCCATCAGGCGGGCGCGCTCGCCGTATGGGATCTGGCGCATTCGGCAGGCGCGGTTCCGGTCGATCTGAACGGCGCCGGCGCGGATTACGCCGTCGGTTGCACCTACAAGTACCTGAATGGCGGACCGGGTTCCCCCGCGTTCATCTGGGTGCCGAAGCGGCTACAGAACGTATTCTCGCAACCGCTGTCCGGCTGGTGGGGCCATAAAAAACCCTTTGAAATGAGCCCCGAGTATCGTCCCGATGACGGTATCGGACGGTTCTTGTGCGGCACGCAACCTATTGTCTCCATGTCGATGATCGAATGCGGCCTCGACGTGTTCGGGCAGACCGATATGGCAACGTTGCGCCGCAAGTCGCTGGCACTGAGCGACTTGTTCATTGAACTGGTCGAGACACGCTGCGGCAATTTCCCGTTGCAACTCGTCACTCCTCGGGCACATGCCGAACGCGGATCGCAAGCAAGCTTTGAACATCCGCATGGTTATGAGGTCATGCAGGCGCTGATCGCGCGCAACGTGATTGGCGATTACCGCGAGCCGCGCATTTTGCGCTTCGGCTTCACGCCGCTTTACACACGTTATGTAGATGTATGGGATGCCGTTGAAACATTGCGCGACGTGCTTGCGACCGAAGCATGGCGTGCACCCGAGTTCGCCGAACGTGGCGCCGTTACCTGACCCGAGTGTAGAGCAAGCGGAGAACGCGCGATGACACAATCACATGAAAGCGAAGGCACGGGCGGCTGTCCCATGGGTTACGGGTCGGCCGGTAACGCTGAGCCGAAGCCCGAAGGCTGGCATGACGCGCAGCTCGACTTCTCCGGTTCGATGAGCTATGGCGATTATCTCTCGCTCGATACGCTCCTTTCGGCGCAGCACCCGCTCTCGCCCGACCACAACGAAATGCTGTTCATCGTGCAGCATCAGACGAGCGAGTTATGGATGAAGCTCGCGCTGTATGAGCTGCACGCAGCGCTCGTTGCCGTGCGTCGCGACGACCTGCCGCCCGCGTTCAAGATGCTCGCGCGTGTCTCGCGCATACTCGATCAGCTGGTCCAGGCGTGGAGCGTTCTCGCGACCATGACGCCGTCTGAATACACGGCAATGCGGCCTTATCTGGGCGCATCGTCCGGATTCCAGTCGCATCAGTACCGGCAGATCGAGTTCCTGCTTGGCAACAAGAATGTGCAAATGCTCAAGCCGCATGCGCACAGGCCGACCGTGCTCGCCGAGGTCAAGGCGACGCTTGAGGCCCCCTCGTTCTACGATGAAGTCATCCGCCTGCTTGCGCGCCGCGGTTTCCCAATTGCGCCGGAGAGGCTTGAGCGGGACTGGACTCAGCCGACCACCCACGACGCCAGCGTGGAAGCGGCGTGGCTCACGGTGTATCGCGAGCCGACGCAGCATTGGGAACTCTACGAGATGGCGGAAGAGCTTGTCGATCTTGAAGATTCTTTCCGGCAATGGCGCTTTCGCCACGTCACCACCGTTGAGCGGATTATCGGCTTTAAGCAAGGCACGGGCGGAACCAGCGGCGCGTTGTATTTGCGAAAGATGCTGGATGTCGTGCTGTTTCCCGAGTTATGGCACGTCAGGACGTTGCTCTGAGCATTTGATTGCGTGGTTCATATCGAGCCGGCCATATGCGCGAGGTAAAACAGACGCGCTCTGACAAACGGCGCGCTTTGCCCGATAATGACCCGCATGAAAATGCTCCCTACCCCCCGTCTCATGCGGCGCGCTTTTCTGGCGTTGCCCGTAGCCCTGCTGCTAGCGTCGTGCGCAACACCCACCGCATCGACATCACTCGATACCGCCATTGCCGCGCCGTATCGGGGAGACAAGGCGCAAGCGCGCGACGTCTACCGGCACCCTAAAGACACGCTGGAATTCTTTGGCCTCGCACCGAACCAGAGCGTGCTGGAAATCGCGCCGGGCGGCGGCTGGTACACGGACATCCTCGCGCCGTATCTGCGGGGGCGTGGCACGCTTTACGAAGCGCAGTATCTGCCGCCGCAAGGGGCGCTCCCTGCTGGCGAAGCGAAGGGTAACGCCGCGTTCGAGCGCAAGCTCGCTGCTGCGCCCGATATCTACGGAACGGTTGTGGTCGGCACGTTGCAATCGGGGCAGTTCAGCGGCTTGCCCGCAGGACTGCAGGTTGATCGCGTGCTGACGTTCCGTAATATTCATAACTGGATAGAAGACGGTCAGGTCGATGCCAACCTGCGTGCGTTCTATTCGGTCCTGAAACCGGGCGGCGTGCTCGGTGTGGAAGAGCACCGCGCTGTGCCGGGTACATCGGTTCAGCAAATGATCGATACCGGCTACCTGACTGAAGCCTATGTGATCGAGCATGCACAGGCAGCGGGCTTCAAGCTTGCCGCGCGCAGCGAGATCAACAGCAATCCCCGCGATACGAAGGACTATCCGCACGGCGTGTGGTCCTTGCCGCCGACCTATCGAGGCGGCGATACTGACCGCGCCCGCTTTGCCGCCATTGGCGAGTCGGACCGGATGACGCTGCGTTTCGTCAAGCCTTAGGTTTCGTCAAGCCGTCGGCAAGCATGCCCGATGGCAAGGTCGCAGCTTCCTAACGGCTGCGACCAGCGGCGGCATTCGCGAACCCCTCGGCTACGGCATCCCCGAACACACTGGCTGCCCCCTTTAAATTGCCCAGCTGGACGGCATGGATCAGCCAGATATCAAGGCTGAGTGAAAAGTCTTTCACGTCAACAACAGATAGTTCGGCATACGAAACACTCTGGCGAAGCAAGGTGCGCGGCACAAGTCCCAAACCGAGTCCCGCAGCAATCAACTTCAGTTGCATCTCGGTGCCGTGTGTATCCACGCTTAACCTGAGTTCGCGCCCCGCCCCTTGCATCGCCCGTTCCAGTGCGGCGCGGTAACCGCAACCCAGCGGGTTGAGGATCCACTCCTGCTCCGCCAGCGCCTTGATGGTCGAGCGCCGCTCAACCACCGGCCGCCGTTTGCTCTGGACCACCAGCACTTCCAGCGTCGTGATAAGCCTGCCCGCCACGTTGGCCGGCAGCGTGCTGGGAGATGGCAGCAGCAACGTTGCTGCGTCCAGTTTCCCAAGGCTGACCTGCTGAAACAACCCCGTGCTCCATTCGGTATGCGACTGAACCTCCAGCGCCGGAAACGCCGCTTTCAGACGCATCACCGCGTCGAACAGGACAATCTCCGCGATGACCTGCGAAAGGCCTA
This sequence comes from Caballeronia sp. LjRoot31, assembly GCF_964253885.1. Taxonomy (NCBI): domain Bacteria; kingdom Pseudomonadati; phylum Pseudomonadota; class Betaproteobacteria; order Burkholderiales; family Burkholderiaceae; genus Caballeronia; species Caballeronia sp. LjRoot31. The sequence continues at coordinate 864,920 of NZ_CAXURX020000002.1, read as the reverse complement.
AGCGAAACGTCCCGCTCGGCATGGCCTCTTCCCGGGGAATCTCAAGCAGTTGATTCACGCTGCGCATCAGCGGGACCGCATGTTCGTAGATCCGGCGCGCAAGCGCGGTTGCTTGAGGAGGCTTGCTGTTGCGGTCCAGAAGTTCCGCGCCAAGAACAGCTTCAAGATGCTGAATCCGCCGCGATATAGCCGATTGCGTCAGCGACAGTGCATCCGCCGCCCGCGTCAACGAGTTATGGTCGAGCACCGCGACCAAGGTTCTAAGGTCTTCGAATAACATGCTTGACTCTCATGGTTCATATGAAAACTATGCGCTTGATGCAAGTTTCCACCTAGTCTAATCTTCAATGGCGAACTACGCGACTGCGATGTCTTTTAACGCGGTGCGCACATTCTCACCACGACAACACGTCACGTATGTCGTGGCGAGCGCATCCCTATTCCCTTATTCCCCACTTAAGCAGAGGTCAAAGCCATGCCACTCGTTCGAATCAATCTCGCGCAGACTGCGTCGCCGGAAGTCGTTCAGGCAATCAGCGACGTCGTGTACGACGCAATGATCGATGTAGTCAAAGTGCCCGAGCACGACAAGTTTCAGATCATCACGCGCCATGCCCCTGACGAATTGATCTATCCGGCGCAGGGATACCTGGGCGTGACCTACACGCCGGGGATCGTATTTATCCAGGTGACATGGAACACCGGCCGCACGATCGAGATGAAAAAAGCGTTTTACCGCGCGGTGGCGGACGGCGTACACGCAAAGGCGGGCGTACGAAAGGAAGATGTCTGGATCAGCCTGGTCGAGGTGAATCGCGAGGACTGGTCGTTCGGCAATGGCGACATGCAGTACGCGCCGAAGTAGTCGCCGCGCATACGTAACGAGATACCGCTGGGACACCGGAGACACCCGTCGTTCATGCCCATAGGCGAGCGGCGGCGATCCGGTCCGGCGCTAATGCGCACGCCTGTGATTCAACGCGATGAACACGCCCATCAGCGTGACAAACGCCAGCACGAGCAAGGTCGCGTTGAGCAGCACATGCGGGTAGCCAAGTTCGCCGACATCAATGAACGGATAGGGATAAAAGTCCGACGTGCTGCCGCGCCAAAGCGTGATGCAAAGATAACCTAGCGGATAGATCAGCCACAGCAGGCATTGCCGCAGAGTCAGATGAAAGCGCGGCACGAACAGCACCCAGTAGAGTGCCGACAACACCGGAATGATGCTGTGCAGGCATTCGTTGAGCACCGCCCGATACCCCGACGGGGTCCACAGGTAACGCAACAACAGGTTATAAGCCAGTCCGACAAACACGATGTACACCACGACCGCTGTCACCACCGGCGGCTTGCGAAAAAATCGCCCGAGCGGCGAGCGGCCAAGCGCAGCGACAAACGAAAAACAAAGGGCAACAGCAAATACTGTCAGGTTCGTCAGATAACTGCTGAGGCGCTCAAATCCATCGAATACGCTAAAGCCCCTGGCCAGCATTCGATGGACCGTGATATCGGTTTGCGCAGCGAGCGCCAGCCACGCTATTGCCGCAATGCACGCGGCCAGCAATAACGACGCCGTTCCCGGCGTATGCAAAGGCAACGCGTGCTCTGCCCCCGCTTGTGGCGGGCTTTGCATCTGGCGGTGGGTGCGGCTTTCAGGCTGCGAGGAAATCGGCTTGGACATGCCGCGATTTTATACGCGACAAGACAGAGCTGCAGAGCGCAGATCCAAAGCGCGCGGCAACTAGCTGGAACAAATGCGTGCAATCAAGCTCAGGATATCTTGAAGATGTTTTGCGAGCCGCGTACGTACAGGCCCTCGGCTTTCAGGAGAATGCGTTCACGATACAGATCGAAGGCGGCGAGCACGGCGGATTCGCCCGACCCCATTTGCGGATTGAAACTCGAGAGGGCCGCATCGTCTATCTGGAATGAGATCTCGCGTGAACCGTCATATCCCCAGAAGCACACGCAGTGCCTGGAGTCGTCGTAGGAACGGCTTGGGTTCGGAAAATTGAGTTTCATACGCCATCCTAGTCCTATTAGCGTGACGCGCGCGACGGTGTTATTCATAGTAATTACCCTGACTTGGCACTCCCGGCGCCGGGTTTAACGTTCCAGCACTAAGTAAACCAGAGAGCAATTGCCGCTAGTGGCTAACGGTCTCATCGGTTCTCATCGAGTGGCAACGCGCCGCTAACAGGCACTGAAGCTTCACGCCCACCCCGTGCCTGTACGGCTTTTGTAATGAACTCGGCGCGGCAATGCTCTCGCATCGTATCCGCCGGTTCAAGTAGACTCTGGTGCCACGCAATCGATCGAACCCTCGGCACCTTGCTGGCAGGTGCATCGTTGGGTCTACCAGAAATACGCTCACCGCCTCGTGAAACCTGCCAACTTCCGCATCACCGCCGCCGTTGTAGCCAGCGCGCTTTTTATGCAAAACATGGACGGTACGATCGTCGCGACGGCCCTGCCTGCCATGGCCCGCGATCTTGGCGTCGACCCCGTGCATTTGAGCAGCGCCATTACCGCTTATCTGGTTGCGCTGACGGTGTTCATTCCCGCTAGCGGATGGGTGGCTGATCGCTTCGGTGCGAAGCGCGTCTTCATGTGGGCGATCGCAACCTTCACGCTGGCTTCGCTCGCGTGCGCGGCGGCCGCGAACCTTCCGCAGTTGATTGCTGCGCGCATCGTGCAGGGAATCGGCGGAGCCATGATGGTGCCGGTCGGACGCCTGATCCTGTTTCGTGGCGTCAAACGCGAGGAGTTGTTGCAGGCCACCACCTGGCTCACCATGCCGGCTCTTATCGGCCCCTTGATGGGTCCGCCATTAGGTGGTTTTCTCACCGATACACTCTCATGGCGCAGTATCTTCTGGGTCAACGTCCCGGTAGGCATCGTGGGTTTGCTGCTGACGTGGCGCTTGCTGCCGGCCGCGCCTCCCGAACATCATGCGCCGCCCGACGTGCGTGGAATGATGTTGATAGGCGGGTCGCTGACGCTGTTCATGATCGGCATTGAATGTGCAGGACGTGGGGTCTTGCCGCCGTTTGCCGCGCCTGCGTGCGTCGCTGCCGGCGTGCTGACGTTCTGGATGGCCGTCAGGCACTGCCGCCGCGTGGACAACCCTGCTGTCGATTTCTCGCTGCTTGCGATTCCGACTTTTCATGCTGCGACTATTGCGGGAAGTCTGTTTCGTGCCGGTGCCGGCGCGCTGCCTTTTCTCGTGCCGCTGACGTTGCAAACCGGCTTCGGCTATAGCGCTTCCGCTAGCGGCCTCGTCACATTTGCCAGCGCGCTAGGATCATTTTGCATGCGCCCCATGACATCGCTTGCACTTAGGCGCTTCTCCGTACGGACCGTCCTGTGCGCGGGGAGTGTGTCGTTTGCTGCCGTGCTCGTGGTGTGCTCGTTCATGTCGCAGAACTGGCCCGCTGGCGCCATCTTCCTGTTGCTGCTTGTGGGCGGCTTGTCGCGCTCGCTCAGCTTCGCCACCATGGGCGCGCTCGCTTTCGCCGATGTGCCCAAGACCAGGCTTGCTGCCGCCACGTCATTCCAGGGCACTGCTCAGCAATTGATGAAGGCGGTCGGTGTGACGGTCGCGGCGGGGACCATTCAAGTCACCATGATCGTGGCCCCCGGCGCGCATGCCGAACGATGGCAATTGGCCTCTGCGTTCATTGTTACCGCGCTCGTGGTTATGACTTCTTATCCGATGTTCCTGCGGATGCCCGCTGAAGCAGGGGCCGGGATTTCTGCTTCGCGAGCGTCCGCACGGGGTCGCGCGGAAGAGGTCAAGTGACGAACGCTATTTACGCGCCGATCAACACCCCGGTCCTGAACGGGACTGCACCCGTTACACGGCCCATCGGTGCGCCGGCGATCACGAAGCGAATCGCCCGGCGCATATAAAAGATGCCGTCGTTTTTCGTCGTGAGCGTGGTCACTTCATCCGTGATCGGATCGACGATATCGAAGACCGGATCACCCGCTTTCAGATGGGCCCCCACCTGTGCGCGATACACCACCACACCGCTTGCGGGCGCAATGAACTGCTCGCTGCCGGCCAGCGGCGTTGCGGGGTGGTTGAGCGGCGGCAGTTCACGCGCCTCACCGTCGATCACCCCCCGATACGTCAGGTAATCGACAATTGCTTCGGAGTCCTGCTCGGAAAACTCATAGGACACGTCGCGCTGGCCGCGATGCTCGACCGTCAGTGCAATGTTAGGCGCGGCGATCGGCGTGCCCTCGCCCACAAGCGCACGAACGTCGTTCCACAGCGGCGCGTAGATTTCATCGAACGACTGTCCGCCCGAATCCGCACAGAGCAATACGCCGCTTGCGCCCAGATAACGCGCGAGCGGTTCAACCGCCGGCCAGCTCGCAGGGCTCGTGTACACGTGCATGGTGGCCTCAAGCGAACAATGCAGGTCGAGGATGACATCGGCATCGGCTGCCATGAACAGCATCTCGCGGCGCAAGGACTCGAACTCGTTCTTCGGCTTCACCTCGGCGAGCATGTCGCATACCGCCCGCCGCAATAAGCGCGTGTTGCTGTCAGCGTCCTGCGTCCACTGGATGCCAACGCGCTCGACCAAGGCAGCGGCGGCAGGCAGCGGAAAGCTGCGATTGAAGTTGTGGCCGCTATTCAACTCGAAGCGCCCAAGGAACTGTCCGAGCACATGCTGCGAGAGTCCGATCGGGTTTGCGACCGGCACCAGGATCACCTCGCCGCGAATGCGACCCGCGTTTTCCAGTTCGATCAGGCGTTGCTTAAGACGCCAGGCGGTCAGCATTGCGGGTATTTCGTCCGCGTGCAGCGACGCCTGCACGTAGATCTTCTCGCCCGTACCCGGTGTACCGAAGTGAAAGCTGACGAACTCGCGGCGTGTGCCGATGGACGTGGAAACCAGCGGCGTGCTTTGGATGCGCATCGAATGCTCCTGAAAATCTGTTAGTTGCCGTAGACGTCGAAGTCGAAGTATTTGCGGGCGATCTTTTGGTAAGTGCCGTCGGCACGCATGCCGGCTATCGCGCTATCGATGCTGGCCTTGAGCGCAACGTCGTCCTTGCGTAAGCCAATGCCCGTGCCATGATCACCCATCTCAAGCGGCCCGCCGACGAAACCGAAACCCTTGCCTCTGGGTGTCTTCAGGAAGCCGTTATCCGCTTCCACCGACCCCAGCAGTGCCGCGTCCAGCCGGCCGGCCGTCAGGTCTTCAAAGACGCCCTCCTGACTTTGATACGCGACCACTTCCACACCGCCCGGCTGCCAGTTCTTCTGCGCATACGTTTCGAACTGCGTGCCGCTCTGCACGCCAATGCGCTTGCCGCGCAGACCCTCTGCGCTGACCGTCAGCGGAGCACCGGTCTTCGTGATCAAACGGGACTTGAACTGGAACAGCTTGGTCGAAAACGCGATCTGCTGCATGCGCTTTTCGGTGATTGCCATCGACGAGATGATCGCGTCGATCTTGCGTGCCTGCAGCGCCGGGATCATGCCGGAAAACTCCATCTCGACCCATTCGCAATGCATCGCGATGCGGCGGCAGATCTCGTTGGCGAGATCGACGTCGAAGCCGGTCACGTGGCCGTCCGGCATTTTTACGTCCATGGGCGGATACGTCGGATCAATGCCCAGGCGCAATACGTTCGCGTCTTTCGCGAAGGCTGGCGTGGAGAGGGTCACGGCCGCAATCACGGCGGCGGCCAGCAACGAAGAGAGGGGTTTCATCGGCGCTTACTCAGTGGTCAAGGCAGTGATGGGGATAACACGCCTGCATGGTACGAGTGCAAAATGCCACCAAACAGGGCCGATTTACTTATCATGATCACTTTTACTTATCGGCCGGGTGAAAATTATGGACCTGACATCGTGGACCTGACCTTGACGCAACTTCGCGTGTTCGTCGCTGTCGCTGAAGCCGGTAGTCTTAGAGCGGCGGCGCGCAGGCTCGGCATTGCACAAAGCGGCGTGACGCAACAGTTGAGGAAACTCGAGACCGGCGCGGGCGGGCCCTTGTTCGAGCGCGGGCATCGCGGCGCGCGCCTGACCTCGGTTGGTGAGCGCTTGCGGATTCGCGCCGACGTGATTCTTGGCGAGTGCGTGCGAACCGAAAACGAAATGCGCCAGTTGCGTGGCGAGTTGACCGGCCAGGTTTCGCTCGGCGTCGCGGCTGAGGCCATGATGCGATTATTTCCCGCGCTGCTGGCAAGTTTTCGCGAGCGCTGCCCGCGTATAGATGTTCACCTGACCAGCGCCACGTCGCGGGTCCTGACGGCCTGGGTGCGCGACGGCAGCCTGGACTTCGCCTTGGCGCTGGTATCGAATGAAGCGGATATCCATGATCTCGAGGCGACCACGCTGTTTGAATCGCCCGTCGCCATCATCGCGCGGCGTGGTCATCCGCTAGGCCGCGCGCGATCGCTGCGGGCGCTGCAGGACTGCGAGTGGGTCAGCACCCGGCCGCGCCATGCGGGCGATGTCGCGAACCGCTTGTCCACTTTGTTCGAGGACGCGGGGCTTGAACCGCCGCGTATCGCGGCCACGACCGAAGCTGTGTTCGATACGCTGCATTGCGTGGCGAACAGCGATTATCTATCGCTCGAACCCGTGCGTCTCGCGGCACATCCGTTCTTCAGGGACCATGTGGCTATTGTCCCGATCAAAGAGCAGGCGTTGAGTACGCGCGTGTGTCTGCTGCGCCGTGCAGGCGTGCCGTTGACGCCGGTCGCGCAGGAGCTGGCGTCCATGGCTGTGTCGTTTGCGAGGATGCTGCCCGCGAGCGCTGTGACAGGCGAGGCGCCTGGTCCATGACACTTTGACACTTGAGTCACCCTCACGCCCGGACCGCGCGGCGCCGTTCTTCAGGTTCGTTCCGAGCGGCTATCATGTTGGCCTGGGCAACATCTCGAGCTTTGGGAAACACGGTCATGACACGAAAGAAACCTGCGGACAGCGCGCCTCGCGAAACCGCTGCAATCCTGCGTCACTGGCACGACGCCGTGCCCAACGACCGGCTCGCCCACCTCGTGAAGGACGCCGCGCGTTCGCTCGTGCGCGCGATGCAGATGCGCCTTACCGAGCACACCGTATCGTACGGGCACTGGACGTTCCTGCGGATCCTGTGGGAGACGGATGGCTTGACGCAGCGCGAGCTGAGCACGCAGGCGGGGGTGATGGAGCCCACGACCTTTGCCGCCGTCAAGGCCATGGAAGCGCTGGGTTATGTCGAGCGCCAGCAGATGCCGGACAACAAGAAAAACGTGCACGTGTTCCTGACCGCCGAGGGCCGGGCGCTGAAAGAAAAGCTCGTTCCGCTCGCCGAGGAAGTCAATGAAGTCAGCGTGGTGGGCCTGAGCGAGCACGACATCAAGATCGCGCGGAAGGTGTTGCTGGCGCTGATTGAAAACCTGGCCGACGATGAACTGGGGTCCACGAATCCAATGCGCCGCGTGCCGTCAACACGGGAGTTGGGACGGATTATTGCAGAGCGCGGGGATACGGTAGAGGATCGGTGAGGCTGAAGATGGCGCTGCTTTAGGCAGCAGATCGCAACCCTCTTTGCTTCTGCTTGGAATTGCGCAGCGCCACGCAGGTCGAAATCTGCGACTACCACCAGGATTACTTATGACTCTCGAAATTCCACTTGATACACCCGGCGATATCCTCGCGGAAGAATGGCTCGCCCCAATGGGCATCACTCAGTACGCGCTCGCAAAAGCAATCGATGCACCGGCACGTCGCATCAATGAAATCGTGCAGGGCAAACGCGCCATCACCGCCGACACGGCTGTTCGTCTCGGTGCATTTTTTGGCGTCGATCCGCAAAGCTGGATGAACCTCCAAACGCATTACGATACCGAACAGGCGCGCGAAAAACTCGGCGATCGGCTTATGCAAATCAGGCGCAACGGTGCAGCAAACGAATCAATCGCTTCGCTGCGTTAAGCCGGGAAATAACTGCGGGTGGCACGCGCAACCCGCACAACAAAATCGGCGAGTACGTCCACCACCCGCCCCCTCCCTACACCGGCGACGGATTGCGATCCGCGAACCCACGTTGATGCCAGTACGGATACGGCAGCGGCAACGTGCTAGCTTTATCCAGCGCCGCAATCTGCTCCGCGCTCAACGACCACCCCACGCTGCCCAGATTCTCGCGGAACTGCTTCTCGTCGCGAGCACCCACAATCACGTTGGCAACGGTAGGCCGCTGCAGCAGCCAGTTCAACGCAATCTGCGGCACGCTTTTTCCCGTTTCCTTGGCCACGGCATCCAGCGCATCCACAATGCCGTAGACATATTCATCGGCAACCGGCGGTCCCATGTCCGCCGTCTTGTGCAAGCGGCTGTTCTCCGGCAACGGGCTGCCGCGACGGATCTTGCCTGTCAAACGCCCCCACCCCAGCGGACTCCACACAATGGTCGAGACCTTCTGGTCCAGCCCCAGCGGCATGAGTTCATGCTCGAAATCGCGGCCAATCAGCGAGTAATACGCCTGATGCACTGAATGCCGCGCAAGCCCTTCACGGTCCGACACCGCCAGCGATTTCATCAAGTGCCAGCCCGAAAAATTCGAGCAGCCGATCACGCGGATCTTGCCCGCGCGCACGAAGTCGTCGAGCGTGCGCAAGGTTTCTTCCACGCGTGTCAGTGCGTCGAAACCATGGAGTTGATAGATATCGATGTAGTCGGTGTTCAGGCGCTTCAGGCTGCCATTGATGGCTTCCGTCAAGTGATGCCGGGTCGAGCCAACGCTGTTCACGTCCGAGCCGAACTGAAACGTTCCTTTCGTCGATACGATCACCTTCGAGCGGCGTCCGGCAATGGCCTTGCCGAGGATCTCCTCCGCCATGCCGTCGGAATAGACGTCGGCGCTGTCGAACATCGAGACGCCCGCCTCCAGCGCAATGTCGACCAGGCTGCGCGCGCCGTCGGCATCAGTGCTGCCCCACGCCTTGAAGAAATCATTGCTGCCGCCGAACGTGGCGGTGCCCAGACTCAGCACGGGCACCTTGAAACCCGTTTCGCCCAGTAAGCGATATTCCATGTCCACTCCTTTCCATTGAAAGCCAATGAGCTGCTACCGCGCCGGCGACGCAGGCAGCTTCATGAATGCATCAGCCATGTTAAGAGATCGTCGAAAAGCGCGCTTGGATGCTGGCGGCGGCAGCCGTCCTGCACTCAGACGCTTACGCTAAAGCGATTACAGCGCCCGGATCACATCCAGCGCCGCGCCCACCATGTCCTTCACCACCACCTGAACCTGACCGGCTGCTTCGGGCGCGTAGTCGAACGGTTCCGTCTCATCCATGTAAGTCGACTGGCACATTTCCAGTTGTATCGCGTGAATGCCGGTCTCGGGTGTTCCAAAGTGACGCGTGTTGTAACCGCCCTTGAAACGGCCGTTGGCAATCCACGTATAAGCGCTCCGCGCAGCGGCATTCGTGACGGCTTGCAAGGCGCCCGGCGCGGCCGTGCGTCCATCCTGCGTACCAAGGTTCAGATCGGGAAGCTTGCCCTCGAACAAGCGCGGCAACACGCTTGCAATGGAATGCGCTTCCCACAACAACACGTTCGGATGCGCCGCACGCAACCGCGCCAGTTCGGCCTCAAGCACATCGTGATACGGCTGCCAGTAAGTCACCACGCGCCGCGCTTTCTCGGCAGCGTCGGGTCCCGCGCCATCGCGATACAGCGGCATGCCACGGAAGGTTTCGCCTGGGCACAGGCCCGTTGTCGTCTGGCCCGGATAGAGGCTTTCATCGTTCGATGGACGGTTCAGGTCAATCACATAACGCGAGATGCGCGCGCCAAGAATCGTCGCGCCCATCTCGCGGGCGAAGTCATACAGGCGGTCGAGATGCCAGTCGGTGTCCGCAACGGTTAGCGCTATGTCCGTGTACAGCGGCCGCAAGCTCTCGGGAATTTCAGTGCCCAGGTGCGGGATGGAAATAAGCAGCGGCGCGTCGCCGCGATGCAAGGTGTAGAGATCGGTCATGATGGATTCCGGGCGAAGTAAGCGTAAGAAAGAGGGGTGGAAAGAAGTCGATAAGCGGTTATCGGATCGCGTCGTCCGGCAGGTTGGGTAGCGCTTGCTGAAGCGCCGGGCGAATGCGCTGGTCGAGCACGCCACGCGTCAACGAGATCAGTTCGGCCGCAAAACCATCCCATTCGCTCTCACGATGCAGCAGGAAAAAATCGCGGCGTGCAAGGCCGCCCGGTGGCAGCGGCAAGACATCGATTTCGTCCAGATAATGACGCGCCTGCCACAAGCAAAGCGGCGTGGAGATGGCGAAACCGAGACCCGCGGCAACGAGGCTGAGCAGGGGATCGGTGGCGTCGAATTCGTAACGCCGCGGGCTGTCGATACCGAGGTGCCGCGCAAAACGCTCGACCTGCTGGCCGATTACCGAGCGCCCCGTATAACGGATCAAAGGCAGATTGCCGGCGAGCATACGCCAGTCCGCCGCGGGTCGCGACGCGAGGAAGCGCCGCGACGCAACCGCCACGAACGCCTCGGAGAACAACGGAATCTCCACAATGCGCGGGTCCGAAATGACAGTCTGGGTGCATACGGTCAGATCGATCTCGCGATCGTGCAACTGCCTGGTCAGCCCCGGCGTCAGTCCCGACCACAACGCAATCTGCCGCGACGAACCCGAGAGTGCGCGAATCAGTTCCGGACCGATAGTGGCCGCGAACGAGTCCACGCAACCCAGCCGAACCGAAGCGTTGCCTGCATCCGATACCTCGTCGATGCGTGCACTCACACGTTGCGCGTGATCGAGCAAGGGCGTGGCCAGTTCGAGCAAGGCTCGCCCTGCGCTGTTGGCACGCGGCGGCCGGCTGTCCCGGTCGAACAGGCTTGTACCCTGCTCGCGTTCGAGCGCGGATACAGCCTGGCTGATCGCGCTCTGGCTCACGCCGAGCTGCCTGGCAGCGGCGGTCATCGAGCCTGTATCGCAGACGGCAACAAACGCCTGCAGCGCGCGCAGGTCGATAGGGTGACGCGGTCGTCTCATGGGCGCTCCGGTTTGGCGCGGCGCCAGCTTAGCAAGGATGACAGGATGCCCGTGCTGCCAAGGGCGGTGCGAAGCTGCAGTGTTTTCCGTCGATGTCCATAAGTTTGCCTTATGCAAAATTTCTACGGAAGCGGTGTTTCCAGGATCGCGGTGACGCAGGAGCTTATGCAGCGTGGCGGAAGTCAGGATATGGGTGAGATGCGCCAGGCGCGCTTTATCGTTTGGCGGTGTCCAACAGTCAAGGCGCACGCATTTCAGTCAGGGAAAACCAAAGAAGCGTGCGCCTCGATTACAACGCGCAGCAAGGGATCAGAAAGACCCTCGCGCGGCACATGACAGCCCAATGCTAAATACCCGGCATGCGCCCCGCGATGTCCCGGCTTAGCTCGCGCCTTCCGGAAAGTCGGCGCCAATAGTCGTCTTTTCCCACGCGTCGAAGTCTTGAGTCAGCGAAGCGACTTTCTTGCGTGCCAGTTCAAGCGCGGCTTTGCCAAGCAACAGGCGCAGCGGCGGGGTGTCGGAAAGTGCTGCGTCAATGATCGCCTGTGCCGCGCGCACCGGATCGCCCGCCTGATTACCGCTGCGCGCTTCGGTCTGCTTGCGCCGTTCGCCTGCTGTCGCGGCATAGTCATCAATACGCGTAGCCGACTGCTTGATCGACGGCCCGGCCCAGTTGGTACGGAATGGTCCGGGCTCAACCACCAGCACGTCAATGCCCAGCGGTTTCACTTCGATCGCCAACGACTCCGAGATGCCTTCCACCGCGTATTTGGTGCCGTGGTAGTAGCCCGTGGCCGCGAAACTCGTGATCCCGCCTATCGACGAAATGTTGACGATGAGGCCGCTTTTTTGGGCACGCATGATGGGCAGCACGGCCTTCGTCATGTCGACCAGACCGAATACGTTGGTCTCGAACATGGCGCGTACGGCGTCGTCTTCGCCTTCTTCAATCGCTGCCAGATAACCGTAGCCCGCGTTATTCACCAGCGCATCGATACGGCCGAAATGTTTCTGCGACTTCGCGACGACATCGGCGATCTGCTTGCGGTCGGTCACGTCAAGTTGCAACACCAGCGCGCGGTCCCCATGGCCTTCGGCCAGATCCGCGAGCCTGGACGGGTCCCGTGCCGTCACCACGGCGCGCCATCCGCGTTCCAGTACAAGTTTTGTCAGCTCATGGCCGAAGCCGGTCGAGCAGCCGGTGATGAGCCATACGGGGTTGTCTCGATTCATCATGGAAAGCTCCTGTTTATAGATCGGAAAGTCGGTTGTATTGGTGCATCGGAATGAGGGGGATCGTTCGGGCCGAAGCGTGAGGATGCGTCGCCAGAACCATACCCGCGCAGAAATCCCCGCTAGAGCTTACTCGCGATACGCAAACGCAGCACGACGCGGCTGTGTTGGCGCGGTTGATGTCGCTGCTTTCGATTGCCTGATTCTGCTGGCGGCAACAGCTTGAGTCCTGGTTATAGCCGGGCATCGAAGCCGGTCAAGGTCGAATCTGATTTAGTTCATTAGTTTGGTCCAGGACCGGCCTGCATGTCGACTTTACCAACGCCCAGAAATCCATAAGGAACCGATGCACTGAAACCCCTCTCCGAGGCATTTCTTTTGTGCGTTAATACCCCGTTTTTATGCCGTGGCGAAATTAACTAGCGCCCTCCAAAGGTGCAGTTCCTTGGCTCGAAAGGCATCGGTAATATTTAATATACGTCCTGATCATAAACAGGACGGTCAAGCTTACTGTTATTGCGAAACCACGGTAGCTCTTGCCGTTTGATAATGGATTTTTCAAACCGCATTAGATCTCATCGCCCGCTGAGCCTCGACTGCCGTCCGTTACGCTTTTGCGAGCATGCTCAATGAGAACCCCTGTGCGTCATTGGCGGTAATCCGAATCCTGCTAATTCCTGTCTATATGTCTCACGTGTCCGGCATTTTGGCGGACACATAGTATTTGTATCTTCCACGATGCTTATAACAGCGGGTGATTCAAATGACCCGATTCAAATCAGCAACAAATTCTCGATTAAGGAATTGGATAACTCAACAATGGAAATTTTTCCTTGTACCCTGGTCTTCGTCGATGTCGACGCAACCGCCAGTCCCAATAGCACGAGTAAAGATCCGCTGTCCTACGCCCGTCAGGCACTTTGTTTAAACAAGACCCTGCTTCATGCAGGCATGCCCAGGCTTAACGTCTTCACGAATGCACCGGACGCGGTCAACGCATGCTTTTCCCTTGTGCCGGAAGAGCGGCGTCCGCTTGTGCACGAACTGATCACCAGCGTCAACGTTCCAAGGAACACGGAGTTCTACGCGGCGCACTTCAAGCTCGATCTGCTTGAACAAGTGGCCGGCCTGCTCGCACCCGATATGTTGCTGTTGCTGCTCGATTCGGACATTGTCGCCATCCGTCCCCTGGGCGATGAGTTGCTTCAACTCTGTGCCGATGCAGGAGTCGGCGCGTTCGATATATCGGACCAAGTGTTCCCAGCTTATGGAAGCGCCAACGTCATTAAAGATCTCGAGATCGTGGCCGGCCGGCATCTGCTCAATCCGCGTTGGTATGGCGGGGAGTTCCTGCTCAGCACGAGCGCGTTCTTAAGGGCGTTGGTGCCTCGTGCCCGCGCGCACTGTGAACGGTATGTTGGAGAGATCGAGCGCCTGCAGCATCATGGCGACGAGTCGTTTGTCTCCGCCGCGCTCAATACTCTTGCCGACGAAGGGCAGCAGATCGTGGAACTGGGAGCGTACCAGGCGATCGGCCGGCACTGGACCGGCAACACGCATCGCGACCTTCGATGGTTCCAGCATTGCTGCTTCGTCCATTTGCCCGATGGCAAGGCGTTGATCGAACGCGAGGCGCGTTATCCCGGCTTTGACCCAAATCGCTTCTGGCGGACGGTGACGACGGCACATCTTCTCAACCGCGCGCGCTTCGGCATCAAGTTGTGTTTTGAGGCGACCTCGATCGCGCCGCAACTGCGCAAGATGATCGTGCCGGGCAAGCCGGCGTCGTCAGGTGACGAACCGGCTGCCGCACCGAATTCCGAGCCGGACTCGCCGGAGCCCGGTCCGTTCAGCGCGCTGCGCGTAAAGCGCCGCCTGAACGAAAAGAGCGACGAGCCCGTGTCCTGAGTTGACTAACGTAATGGCGTAAGAGGCAAACGCTTGCCGAGGCCGTCCATTTCAAGCCGCCGCGCCCGCCACGATCGAAGCCGCAAGCAGCGCCTGCGTATAGGGATGCACGGGCGCTTGCAAAACGTCCATCGTGTCGCCCATCTCCACAATTCGCCCTGCCTTCATGACCGCCACCCTGTGCGCCATCGCACGCATCACGGCAAGGTCATGCGTGATGAACAGATAACTCAGCGTGTATTTTTTCTGCAGCCGCGTGAGCAGGTTAAGCACCTGCTGCTGTATCGATACATCGAGCGCGCTCGTGGGTTCATCGAGCACCAGCAGTTCCGGCTCGACCGCCAGCGCCCGGGCAATGGCTATACGTTGGCGCTGACCACCGGAAAATTCGTGGGGATAACGCGGCAGGACATCGGCGGGCATTCCCACTTCGTCGAGCAACGCCACCACGCGTTGGCGCCGCGCCGTGGCCGTCACCTCCGGCCGATGCAATGCAATCCCCTCACCCACGATCTGCTCGATCGTCATGCGCGGCGACAATGATCCGTAGGGATCCTGAAATACTACTTGCAGCCGCGCCGATACGCTGCGCCGCGAGTTCATGCTCTTGAGCGTGGACAAGGCCTGTCCATCGATATGGATCAGCCCTTCGGTCGGCCGCTGAAGACCCAGGATGGCAGCGGCAAGCGTGGACTTTCCTGATCCGGATTCGCCCACTATCCCGAGCGTTTCGCCGCGTCTCAATGTGATGCCGACGTCCTGCAAAGCGCGGAATGAAGACTTCGAAAACGTGGACCGCCAGCCTTTCACCGAAATCCGGTAGTCCACCGACAAGCCCTGCACTTCGAGCAGCCGCCGCGCGTTCGAGGCGATCGGATCGATCGCGCGTTCAGGCTCGCTGTTGAGCAGGCGGCGCGTGTAAGGGTGCTGCGGATTCGCAAACAGTTCCGCGGTCGAATTGGTTTCCACCAGCACGCCCTTCTCCATCACCGCCACGCGTTGCGCAAAGCGCTTCACCAGGTTCAGGTCGTGCGTGATCAGCAGCACCGCCATGCCGCGCTCGGCCGCCTCCTGTTCCTGCAAGCCAATCAGCAGTTCCACTATCTGCTGGCGCACGGTCACGTCGAGGGCCGTGGTGGGTTCATCGGCGAGCAGCAAGCGCGGGCGGCATGCGAGCGCCATCGCGATCATCGCGCGTTGCCGCTGACCGCCGGAGAGCTGATGCGGGAAGCTGTCGATACGCCGTTCCGGTTCGGGAATACCGGTGCGCCGCAATAACTCAATACCGCGCTCGCGGGCCGCGTTGGGACGCAAACCTTCGTGCAGACGCAGGCTTTCCGCGATCTGCTTGCCGATAGTGAACAACGGATTGAGCGCGGTCATCGGTTCCTGGAAGACCATGGCGACGTCGCGGCCGCGAATGCCGCGCATTTCTTGCTCGGTCTTTTGCAGGAGATCGTCGCCGTCCAGCAGGATGCGCCCAGTCTGGCGAGCGTTGTCCGCAAGACCCAGAATGGACAGTGCCGTGACGCTCTTGCCCGATCCCGATTCGCCCACCAGCGCCACGCGTTCGCCACGCCCGATAGAAAGATTCAGGTCGCGTACGACGGTCTTGTCGCCGAAACTGATGGATAAACCGTCGAGTTGCAACAGAGGGACGCTCACTTCTGTGCCCCTCCGAATGCGGAACCGCGCGTACGGGTATCGAGTGCGTTGCGCAATGCGTCGCCCATGAAGGTCAGCAGCAGCAAGGTGACGACAAGGCCGCCGAACGCCGCGCCGGAGATCCACCATGCATCGAGATTATTTTTTCCTTCGGCAAGCAACTCGCCCAGGCTAGGTGTCGGGGCGGGCACGCCAAGCCCCAGGAAGTCGAGGCTGGTCAGCGCGAGAATCGCCGCGCTCATGCGAAACGGCAGGAAGGTGATCACGGGAGTCAGGCTGTTGGGCAACACGTGACGCCACATGATCTGCCAGTTCGACAAGCCCATCGTGCGAGCTGCGCGAACGTAGTCGAGCGAACGGTTGCGCAGGAATTCGGCGCGCACATAGTCCGACAGCGTCAGCCATCCGAACGCCGAGAGCAGGATGAACAGCAGCCACAAGGTCGGCTCGAAGATCGACGCGAAGATGATCAGCAGGTACAGGTCGGGCATCGAACTCCAGATCTCGATCAGGCGCTGGCCGATCAAGTCGGTGCGTCCGCCGTAAAAACCCTGCACTGCGCCCGTCAGGACGCCCAGGAAGACGCCGGAGACGGTGAGTGCGAGCGCCATGAGCACAGAGAGCCGGAAGCCGTACAGCAGCCGCGAAAGGACGTCGCGGCCGAACTGGTCCGTCCCGATCCAGTTGGCGGCCGAGGGCGGCGCGGGGTTCGGCGTGGTCGCGAAATAGTCGACGGTGTCGTAGTGAAAATGATTAAGCGGATAGATCGCGAAATTACCCTTCGATTCCAGCCGGTCCCGAATATACGGGTCGAGATAGTTCGCCCGCGCCGGGAAATCGCCGCCGAATACTTTCTCCGAATAGTCCTTAACAATCGGGAAATAGTAGTGTCCCTCGTAGCGGATCAACAGCGGTTTGTCGTTCGCCAGCACTTCGCCCAGCAGGCTGATGACAAACAACGCCACGAAAACAATCGTGCTCCAGTAGCCCAGGCGCTGCGCCTTGAAACGCAGCCATACGCGACGGCCGGGCGACTCGGACGGCGGGGGTGTTGCTATAGCGGCTTCGCCCATGATCGGATTCGTGCAGACGTTCATGCTCTCACCGGTCCAGCCGGTCGAACTGGATACGGGGGTCGACGAGGACATAACAAACGTCCGCAATAAGCTTGGTCACAAGACCAATCAGGGTGAACAGGTAAAGCGAACCGAGTACGACGGGATAGTCGCGCCGGATCACCGAGTCGTAGGAAAGCTGGCCCATGCCATCGAGTGAAAACAATGTCTCGATGAGCAGGTTGCCATTGAGGAACGCACCGACAAACGCTGCCGGCAGTCCGGTCAGGAGTGGAATCATCGCATTGCGTAGTACGTGTTTCCACAAGACGTCGCGTTGCGGCGCACCTTTCGCGCGCGCAGTCAGCACGTATTGCCGGCTGATCTCTTCGAGGAACGTGTTCTTCGTGAGGATCGTGATAATCGCAAAGTTGCCGACCACCGCAGCGGTCACCGGCAACGCGATGTGCCACAGATAATCAAGTACCTTTCCCGCAATGCTGAGCTGGTCGAAGTCGTCGGAGGTAAGGCCGCGCATGGGGAACACCTGCCACAACGTACCGCCGCCAAATAACATCAGCAGCAGCACGCCCAGCACGAAACCGGGAATGGCGTAACCGGTCAGCACCAGCACGCTCGTGGCGGTATCGAAGCGGGAGCCGTTTCGAACAGCCTTCGAAATCCCCAGCGGCACCGCAATAAGGTAGGTCAGCAGCACGGTCCAGAGTCCCAGCGTGATGGACACCGGCAGCTTGGAACGGATCACCGCCCAGACGCTTTGATGCTGGTAGTACGACTGACCAAGATCGAAACTCGCGTAGTTCCTGAGCATGCTCGCGTAGCGCACGAGCGGCGGCTTGTCGAAGCCGAACTGCTTCTTCAGTTGCTCGACCTGCTGCGGGTCGACACCCTGGCTGCCGTGATAGCCGCCGGCCCCGCCCGCCTCGCCGCGACTCCCGCCATGGCGCATCTGGGTCAGAATCTGCTCGACCGGTCCACCTGGCACGAACTGCGTCACGAAGAACGTCAGCGTGACCACGCCGATCAGCGTGGGGATCATCAGCAACAGGCGTCTGAGGATATAAGCGGCCATGGCAATCTCAGTGTGTTGAAGCAGCCGTAGTGGCACCGGACGGCGCCTTCACGAACCAGTAGTCGACCAGCCAGTCCTCAGCAAGGTACGAAAGCGGCGAGACCCGGGGAAAGCCCATTCGAGCCCTGTACCCCACCCGCGTATTCGGCGAGTAGTACTCCGGCACCATGTAGTACCCGTTGATCAGGATCCGGTCGAGCGCGCGCGTGGCGGTCTCCAGATCGCCGAGTGTCTGCGCTTTTAACGCAGCGTCGATCATTGCGTCGGCGGCTTTCGAACGGACCCCCGGGAAATTCTCCGAGCCCGGCTGCGAGGCTGCCGCGCTGCCGAAACGGCGCGTCAATTCGCCGCCCGGAATAGTGACCGGTGCGTAGATATACGTAGTCATGTCGAAGTCGAACGCGTCCATGCGTTTCTCGTACAACGCGCTGTCGAGTTCTCGCAGATGCGCCTGCACACCGAGTGTCTGCAACTGCTGGATGTAGGGCAAGACGACCCCGTCCATGCCGGGTTGGTCGTCCATGATCTCGATGGTCATCGGCGTGCCGCTGGCGTTGCGCAATGCCCCGTCACGGTACTGCCAGCCTGCTTCGTTCAGCAGCGTCTGGGCTTCCCTTAAATTGGCGCGCAACGAATGCGGTGGCACGGTGTCCGGCTGCTTCAGCATCGGGCCGAACACGGAGGCGGGAAGCGTCGCCCGGTAGGGTTCGAGCAACTTCAACTCTTTCGCATCCGGCACGCCGGTCGCACCGAATGGGGAGTCCTGGAAGTAACTTCCCGTGCGACGATATTGACCATAGAACGCCAGCCGGTTCAGCCAGTCGTAGTCAAAAGCGAGCGTCAGCGCCCGACGCACGCGAGTGTCCGAGAACAGCGGCTTGCGGGTATTGAAAATCAGGCCCTGCATCTGCGCCGGGCCATCGGGGAACTCGCCTTTTTTGAGCGACCCATTGCTGAAGTTCTTGCCGACGTACTTGCGCGCCCAGGTCGATGATGAATACTCTGCACGCAGATCGGTGTGGCCCGCCTTGAAATCTTCCAGCGACGTGTAGTGATCGGTGAACAGCCGGAACGTGATGCGCTGGAAGCGGTACATGCCGCGTCGCGACGGCAGGTCGGCGGCCCAGTAATCCGGGTTGCGCCTGTAAGTGATCTGCTTGTCGTTCTTGCGCTGTTCGATCAGGTAAGGACCGCTTGCCACCGGTGGCACATCCGATATCTGATCGAACGGCGGACGCGTGCCGTCCGCTTTCATACCCCACTTCGGCGAGAAAACCGGCAGGTCGCCTGCGATCAGCGGCGCATCGCGGCGCGCTTCCCTGAAGTCGAAGCGCACCGTCAAGCGATCGACCACGGTCGCGCGGCTGATGTTGGCGAACTGCGAGTTGTAGATCGGCGAGACCTGATGGCTGGCCAACGTGTCGTATGAATACTTCACATCGGCGGCGGTGATCGGGTCGCCATTGGAAAAACGCGCCTTCGGATTGATATGGAACGTGGCCGACTTGCCGTCCGGAGCCACCTCCACGTCGTCCGCGATCACTGGATACTCCGACGCCAGTTCGTCCCAGCTTCGCTGCATCAGCGTGTCGAACATCAGGTTCTTCAGGTCGGGCGCCGGTGCGCCGCGGACCAGGAAGGGATTCATCGAATCGTAGCTTTGCAGTTCATCATAGTTCTGGAAATTCATGTCGCCGTTAGCCGGCGCGTCCGGGTCGGCATAGTCGAAGTGCGTGAAGTTCGCCGGATACTTCGGCTCGTCGTATTGCGCGATCGACGGCCTCGCGAACGCTTGCGATGCAACGAGCAGTGCCGCAAACCCCAGCGTGGCGCAGTTTCTGATGCAGCGTCTATTCATCGTCCCTTGCCGCCGCTGTCTTGACCGGGAACTGCGCGTCACCCATATTCGGCTGCGGGTTCTTCTCGCCTTTATATCCCTTGCCGGCTGCGATAAACACGCCTATCGGCGGCCGATGTTCCGAATGTACCGGCGCCCACAGCGCGCCTTTCAGGGGATGACACGGTTCGTTCATAACAAGCCTGGAGAATGAAATGGGCGCGTGCGTCCGGATGAAAACGCGCCGCGGGGCCCTTGCCGCGCGGAAGTCGAGCGGCCGGCGCAAGCGCAGCACCGCGCTCAATGCTTGATGATGTACATGTCTTCGCTGCGGTAGTGATCCATCGGGTTTTTCGTGGAATAGCCGCCCACGTAACTCTTGACCAACCGCACCAGCGTGTATTGCAGCAGCGGCAGCATCGGATAATCTTCCATTGCCACCTTGGCCGCTTCGGTCTGCAACCGCTGGCGCGTGGCCGGGTCGGTGGAGTTGGACGCCTCGTGCATCAACGCATCGGCTTTGGGGTTGCACGCCTGGTTGTCGTTCTGCTCGGAACCGCATTGAACCAGCGTGAGGAACGTGCTTGCGTCGTTGTAATCCGCCACCCAGCCATTGCGTGCAATCTGGTAGTCGCCGTCGTGCCGCTTCTTGAGCAACACCTTGAATTCCATCGCCTGGATTTCAGTATCCAGGCCTAGTTTCGTCTTCCATTCGGAAGCCGCGAAGATCGCCATCTTCTTGTGATACTCACTCGTGTTCGTGACGAACTGCAACTTGGTGCCAGGTTTCACGCCTGCCTCAGCCAGCAGCTTTTTCGCTTCGTCCACGCGCTTCGCCATGGGCCACGAGGCCCAGTCGTACGCGCTGACGTCGGCGCCCTTCACGCCCTTCACGATCACGCCATACGCCGGGATCTGGCCGTCAGCAGTTACACGCTGCGCGAGAATGTCCCGGTCGATGACCATGGACAGCGCCTGGCGCACACGTACGTCTTTCAGGAGCGGGTCTTTGTTGTTGAACGAGTAATAGCGCAAACCGAGCATGGGCGCCGCACGCATCTCGTTCGGGTACTGCTCCTTGTAGCGGGCATAGGTGCCCGAGGGAAGCTGGTTCACCCAATCGTCACCGCCGGACTTGTACAGATCCACGTCTGTGTTTTCATCCTCCACCGGCAGGTATGTGACCTGGTTCAATTGCACGTAAGCAGCATTCCAGTACTGCGGGTTCTTTTGCAGCACAAGGCGGTTGTTCACCTGCCAGTCCTTCAGCATGAACGCGCCATTGCTGACCAGCTTGCCGGGTTTGGTCCAGTCGCGGCCGTACTTTTCGACGGCCGCCTTGTTTACCGGCCCAAGGTTCGTATTCGACATCAGGTCAGGCAGGAACGGCACTGGATAGGGCGTCCTGATTTCGACCGTGTACGGGTCGGGTGCGCTCACGCCAAGCGACGCCACCGGTTTCTTGCCCGCGACAATGTCTGTTCCGTTAAGGAGGAACATGCCGTAGGTGGTCGCGTACGGCGAAGCCGTTTTTGGATCGACGAGACGCTGGCATCCGTAGACAAAGTCAGCGGCGACAACCGGGTCGCCGTTGGACCACTTCGCATTCCTTCGCAGATGAAAGACCCACGTAGTGGGGTCCTTCATTTCCCACTTTTCCGCGACGCCGGGGACGGTCTCACCGTCCGCACGCGTCGCGGTCAACCCTTCAAACAGATCGCGCGCCACGGTATTGGCCGGCACTGATTCCGCCACGTTCGGATCAAGCGTCTCCACTTCAGTGCCGTTGTTGCGCACCAGTTCCTGCTTCGCAGCGAGTTGCACGCCAGGAGGAATGATCGCTGCCTGCGCGGCGCCGGCGAGCATGAAGCCGCCCAGAACAAGTGCCGCGGATGCACAGCGAAGACGGATTGAAGGATAAGGACGTGGCGCGAAAAACATCTGGAAACTCCTGGTATTCGTGACTTCCGCGCTCGGCTTTGACTGCGGCCTTGAGCACGTCGTGCGATGAGGCGTCGAACGATCGATGGTTTAATCGAATGGTCCGGGATTCCGAAAACGAGGTTGCTCCAGCGCCGCATGACACGCGCCGGAGCAACCATTCCATCAGTCAAACAAACTACAGCGACATCAGAACTTGTACGTTGCGCCAATCTGCGCGAAGCGGCCAATGTTCGTGTATATCGACTGGTCATAGCCATTCTGATCCAGCGTGCCATTTGCAAAGATCGGATCGTACGGCGGCGCACGGTTGAAGATGTTGTCGATGCCGCCGAAGACCGTCCAGTGCTTGAAGCCCGTGTACGTCATCATCAGGTTGAACTGGCTGTACGATCCCACGTGGGATGGCCCGGCGGCGACCAGATTCTGCGCATACGGGCCCGTGAACTGCCACGTCAACGCTGCGTCAAACTTGTTGTACGCCCAGTCCAGGGTGGTGTTGCCTTTCCAGCGCGGGAAGCTGCCGCCGAACGGCTGTGTGAGGGTGTAGTCGTTACCCGCACCATTCACCGGCGCCTGACCCGGCGAGCCGAGCTTGAAGCTGTTCACGTATGCCCAGTCAGCAGACAGGGTGAACGTTCCGGTCTTCGTCGGCAGCGACTGGCGGAACGTGCCTTCGAAACCGTTCGTATCCAGATAGCCGAGGTTCTGGTACGGGATGACCTTGTACAGGAGATCGCCCGTGACCGGGTCGGTGACAACCTGCGAAGGCGAGCCCTGGCCGATCACGTTATCGACACGAATCTTGTACCAGTCCAGGCCGATATCGGTCGTACGAGTAGGCGACAACTGGAAGCCGATGCTGAGGTTTTTCGTACGCTCCGCCTTCAGGTCCGGATTACCCTCCGTGATCGACGTGTAGTTCTGGCCGGTGGTCTGGTCAACCTGAATACCCATCGTTTGCGAGTTGCTGTTCTCAACGAACGTCGGCGCACGGAAGCCACGGTTGTACGAGGTGTACATCGTGAGTGCCTGAACCGGCTGATAGCGCAACGCGAAACGCGGCGAGAACGCACCACCGACATCGCTGTAGTGGTCGTAACGGCCCGACTGGCTGAACGTCAGCGCGCGGACAATAGGAATGTCCACCTGGTAGTACACGGCAGCCACGTTGCGCTGGCCGTTCACCGTCTGAAGATTCGGGCTGATGACCTGGCCCTGCTCGAATGCCGCACCCGGGTTCATCACTTCACTCTGGTGAGTGAACTGTGCACCGAAGCCGAGACCCACATCACCCGCCGGCAGACTGAAGAGGTGTGGCGTGGACAGCGTCGCGTCAACGGTATCGAGCTTGGAGATAGCCAGGTTGTTCGCATCCTGGTACAACCCGTTGAGGCCGTTCGGCGTAGCCGCGGGATTCGAGAAATCGAACGTCCCGTTCTGGTAAATATTGGTCAGTGCCGCGGTGTTGAGCTGGTTCGTATAAGTGTTCGAAACCGTGCTTTGCGAGTGACTGACCGACGTCGCCCAATCCCACTCGCCGTTCGGCAGGTTGAACGAGCCCTTGATGCCCGTGGAGGCGCGCCAGTAGGTCGAATACGTGTCTTCCGCTACTGCGCCCGGGAACGCATACGTGAGCGGCGTGGCTGCCCCGAACGGGTTGTACGGATTACTCGCCGGCACAGTGAAGTTGAACGGCGAAAGCAGCTTGGTCTGCGGATTCCACACGAGCGCGGGGACCTGCGGATTGCCGATAACGTTGTTCCACAGACCGTCGTTCGTCGTGGTCTTGTTGCTGCTGATCAGGAAGTCGCCAAACGCCGTCGTCTCATCGTTGATCTTGAAATCAGCGTGAAGCTTCGCGTTCAAACGCTCGGTCATCGGCGCGATAGACGTGCTTTCTGCGGAGTTGTAGCCGCAGATCGTGCCCGGCAAACCTGCCGTCAGCGAGTTCGTGCCTGCGGGATGCACCGCACCGCCGTTCGCACAGCCGCTCAATGCCTGCGCGCTGCCGTCGGGCATATTCCAGTATGACGGCGCGAGCAACGAATGGCCGCCCGGATTATTGGTGAAATCCTGACCGCTTGTCGCATCGCGGTCGGCCAGCGTGAAGCCGTTCGACTTGTAGTAACTTGCCGCGGCCGTCACGTTGAAGCGATCGGCGTTGAGATCGCCAAAGCCGGCGAGCACGCCGAATTTGGTCGTGCCCGCGCCGCCGCCCTGGCTGATGGCGCTGCCGTAGCTGCCGTCGAGTTGCAGGCCCTGGAAGTCATGCTTCGTGATGATGTTGACCACGCCCGCGATGGCGTCTGAACCGTATTGCGACACGGCACCTGTCTTCACGATTTCGATGCGGTCAATGGAGTTCAACGGCAGCGTATTCAAGTCGAAGAACGAGTCGACGCTGTTCGAGAAGAACGCGAAAGGCGCAACACGCTGTCCATCCACCAACACGAGCGTGTACTTTTCACTGAGACCGCGCAGAGCAATACCCGCAGCGCCTGCGGCAAAGTTGCCGGACTGGCCTTCGCCCCAGCTATTAGCCGAGTTAGCTGAAGTCGTGCGCAGATAATCGGCGACGGTCGTGGCGCCGCTGTTCTGGATGTCTTTCTGCGTTACCGTCTGAACCGCATTGAAGCCGACCTTGTCGGCGCTGCGGATCAGCGACCCGGTCACTTCGAATTTCTTGATTTGCTGGACACCCTTGTCAGCAGTCGGTGTCGCGGTGTTGTTGTCCGCGGACGGTGTTGCAGCGGTGCCCGATGCGGGCGCCGCCGCTACCGCCGGCGTGCTTTCCGTTGTCGTTGCGCCCGCAGCCGTACCCGCGGTGGCCGGCTGGCTTTGCGCAAACGCAGGTACGGCGATTGCGGCTGACAATGCTAGCTCAGCCCAGACTATTCTTTTGATGGCCAGCGCCAATGCCCGTTGTTTCATTTTTCCCCTTCTCGCTCGTCAGTAAGGCACAGCTGTGTGTGAAGAGAGGTCTTGTGGACCTCTCCACTCGATATACGGCGTTCTTGCGCCGCGCTCCGTTAAAGCTGACCCGCGCTTCCACTGCCAGGCAAACGGCCAAAAACGCACCAAATTGCAAATACAGACAGAAAGACGGGACACTTCAAATGCTTCAATATCGGACTACTTATCTACTGCAAAACGACATGCGCAGCGCTTTCTAATTGTTTTAACTTCGACTACTTTGCGTGATGGACCGGGCAACGCCCTTTCATCAGATCAAGCTTACATAAAACCATTCGCAATCCTTACTAACACATTCGCGAGTGCTTTTAACGAAAGCACGGAACAGGATCACCTAGAACAATCTTGGCGTTCCCACCCATACAATCACCGCTTCTTCGCGAGCCGTATTGCACCAGGCGTGAGGCACGGTAGACTCGTAATGCGCGGTGTCACCTGCCTGCAATACGAACGTTGTACCTTCTAACGTGAGCGATATCTGGCCGCTCATCACGTACAAGAACTCTTCCCCTGCATGTGTCGTGACTTCCGATGGGTTCTGTCCCACCGGCATCCTGACGAGAATCGCTTCCAGCATGCCGCCGACCGACAAGTTGGTCAGCCGTCCAAAAAGATTCGCAGTTCCGTCGAACCCGAAGTATTCCAGCTCACTCCCTCTACGCACCGACTTGTCTTCGGTTGGCGTGTCAACGAAGTACTGCACTGTGACGCCTAGCGCTCGCGCAATGCCAACCAGCGATGTAATGGAAGGCGTTGCATGACCTCGTTCCACCTGCGATAAAAAGGGCTTGGAAATCCCCGCACTCGTCGCCACTTCATCCAGCGTGCGCTTGAACCGTTGGCGAAGCGCGCGAATTTTGCTACCTATGGAAACTGCGATCTGTGCCTTGTTATCGAGTGGCAAAACCATAGCAAGACAGAATCCCGTGGTCAAAATTAGTTTGTATACCAAACTATGTTTTATTGGACGCAACATCCTCCCTAAGACATGCGCCATATGCCCGGTTAGCTGCCGCGATGCGTGGTGCAATCAATGCGATCATCGGGACACTTCGCACTTGCCTAAAACCGGAAGTTGGTTGCATACGCAACCAACTTCCTCTACTTCTCCTGTCAAGGACCTGCGTTCCATACGGCGAGCATGTCCCGCGCGGGTCAGCGCACGGATAGCCCGGCGACACCTCACGCGATGGGACATGTTGGAACCGGGATGCCGTTACTTCGACGCCACCAGCACCCACAATCGGGCGAGGTCGGCCGAACCGTCGGAGCCTTTCACCGCACGGAAGGTTTGCACTGCCCGGGCTTTGTCGCCTGCGACGTAGTAGGCCACGCCGAGATGCAGTTGCGCCTGGTCAGGGTGATCGATCCCACCCTTCGCGATCGCCGCCTCCATTGCTGCAAGACCCTGCTTGGTTTGCCCCGCGAAGACCTGGTTGAAGCCGACGTCGACCGGCGCTACAGGGTTCGCCGCATCAGCCGGCGCTTGTGCCCGCTTCGCGGCGAGTGCCTGCAAGCGCTTTTCGCGATCCGCTTGTGCATCGTGGCCCAGAACGCCCGAGGCGAAGCCCTGATCGATCACCTGCTTGCCCTCGGCCGTGGTACCCGCCACGATCGCGAGCTGGGTCATCTCCATGTAATCGTCGGCGGTAGTGAGTGATCCGGTCGCGCGACGCAGCCGATACGTGTCGACATCGAGCGACGACGAATAGCCCGGCTTCGCGCGGATCGATTGAAACAGGTCATCCCAGTAAGACTGCTTCGGGTGATAGGCGACCAGTTTTTCGAGCGTGCTGCGATATGTGGTGTCATCTTTTACACGCTGCGCGCACGTGCCGAGCAGTTGCAGTTGCGACTCGTCGGGCGCATGGCCGGCACGCACTTGTGCATCGACCCCAGGTTTGAGCAGGCTCACCACATTGCCGCAATCGTTCGACAGGTAGTAGGACTGGACGAGCAGAGTGCGCATATCGGGATCGTTGCCGCCCGACTTCTGATAGCGCTGCGCGACCTTGATAGCCTGTGCGTAGTTCTTTTGCTCGAAGTAGATGCCTGCAAGCGCCGCCGTGGTGCGTTGTTCGTCGGCACCGGTGAGGCGCCCTGAACTCAGCAACGTTTCGTAGGCTTGAGCCGCTACACCATTGTCGCCTGCCGCCGCAGCAGCCGCGCCGCGCATCTCTTCGACCATATAGCTTTCGTACGGCGTCTTGCCCGGCACGGCAGCCGCCTGATCGATCTTCGTCAATGCGTCCTTGTACTTGTGCGCGCGATACAGGTCTTGTGCGGCATTCAGCGGCTTCGACACATCCGGGCGCAAGGTGTCCGCGGCATGAGACGTGACCGGCAGCACGACAAGCGCGGACAGTCCTCCAATAGCGGCCGCCATGACGGCGCGTTTGAAGCGTTGATGGATCGTTAGCATTCCACTTCCCTATTGCATGTACTGCTCATTGCCGATGAGGCCGATCTTCGTCGCGCCCAGTCGTTGAGCGGACGCCATCACCGCCGCGACGTCCTTATACGGCACCAGCTTGTTAGGCCGCAGATGGATTTCCGCCTGCACCGGTTCAGCGGCCACCTGTGCGAGCCTGGATTCGAGTGCAGCACGATCCGGCACCGGCTGGCCGTTCCAGGTCGTGGTGCCGTCGAAGTCGATATCGATCTGCACCACTTCCGGCTGCGTGATTGGCGGCGGCGGATTGCCGATCGGCAAGTTCATCTTGATGGCGTGCGTCTGGATCGGGATCGTGATGATCAGCATGATCAGCAACACCAGCATCACGTCGATCAGTGGCGTGGTGTTGATATCGACCATCACTTCCGGCTCAGCGTTGCCACCGCCCGACGATACGTTCATTCCCATGGTCTTCTCCGGTCCCATGCAAGGCTCGACCGGACTTGGCGCTTTAGCGCTTAGTCCGGTCCCATGCAAAGCTAGCCGCCGCGCGCAGGCGGCTCAGTAATAAACGACACCTTGGCGATACCGGCGCGTTCGCACTCGGTAATGACCCGGCCGATGAATTCATAACGCGCGCTCTGGTCACCACGAACGTGCACTTCCGGTTGCGGCGTCATGACCGACACGGTCTTCAGACGTGCCAGCAGCGTCGGCCCATCCACCTGCTTCTCGTTCCAGAAGAAATCGCCGTCGCGGTTGACTGCAATGACGATACTTTTAGGCGTGGTCTGCAGCGGCTGGATCGTCTCCTTCGGCAGTTGCAAAGGTATCGTATGCGTCACCACCGGAATCGTGATCAGAAAGATGATCAGCAGGACCAGCATCACATCGACGAGCGGTGTGGTGTTGATACTTGAGATGACCTCGTCGTCATCATCTTGCCCAACGCTCATAGCCATGACGAACTCCGCTTATTGGGCCAGCGCTGCTTCGCGAGCCGTAGCACGCGCCGAGCGGCGGCTGCCAGCGAGCAGGACGGTGTGCAGTTGTACGCCGAACGCACGAACCCGCTCCATCACCGACTTGTTGCGGCGAACCAGGAAGTTGTAGCCGAGCACGGCCGGCACGGCCACGGCGAGACCGATCGCAGTCATGATCAGCGCTTCACCCACCGGGCCCGCGACCTTGTCGATCGAAGCCTGGCCGGCGATACCGATTGCCGTCAGCGCGTGATAAATCCCCCACACCGTTCCGAACAGACCGACGAACGGCGCTGTCGAGCCGACTGTGCCGAGGAAAGCCAGACCGTCTTGCAGACGATTCGATACGTTGGTGATGGCACGGTCAACCGAGGCGTCGATCCACGTATTGCGGTCGACGGCTTCAAGCAGCGCTTCGTTATGGTGTTCACCCGCCTCGATGGCTGTTTCCGCGATGAAGCGGAAAGGCGAAGCTTCGTCGAGCAGCTTCGCGCCTTCGGCTAGCGACGGCGCGGTCCACAGCTGTTCGTCGGCGCTCTTCGCACGACGGTTTGCACGGAACTGTTCGACGAACTTGGTGACCATGATGTACCAGCTGCCCATTGACATGAGCACCAGCAGAATCAGCACGAAGCGTGCAACGAAGTCACCGTTCTTCCAGAGCGCGCCGAGACCGTATGGGTTGTTGACTGTTTCAGACGTAGCCGGCTGGGGCGGCGGCACGGCGTCGTCCGTGGCCGAGCCGGCCGTTTGCGGTGCTGCGGTGGCAGCGGCGGTAGCCGACGCGGTCGCGTCGCTAGCCTGCGCGTGTGCCATATGCGGTGCCACAAAGGTATCCACCGTGGTTACGGCGAACAACAGGGTTGCCGCCAATGCGGCGAGAGTACGCTTTTTCATGCCTGCTCCAAGTTCATTAGTACAACTTCTAAACCAAGACTGATAAATCGCTGCCGGTACCGAACAGTCTGTGGGTTTCAGTTCAGGTTAAACGAGAACGGAACTTGCACACGGACAGGTTGGCCTTGGGAAACGCACGTAAACTGCTTGACTGCGTTGAAGGCTGCGCGATCGAGTGAGGAATCTTCCGCAGACTTGGCAACACGTTCATTCGTAATATGGCCCTGCGCGTCGACTACGAATTCAATCAGCACATCACCCGTCACGTTGTTCTCCTGCGCTTCCTTGGGGTAACGAATCGACGAACGAATCTGATCCGAATTCGGGCAGACGACCCCGACTTCAACGCTCACGGGCTTGCTCGGCGCGGGCGGCGCCGGCGGTGCGGGCGGCGCCACGGCGGGTGCCGACAC
The DNA here is from genome assembly GCF_964253885.1 of Caballeronia sp. LjRoot31. NCBI lineage: Bacteria > Pseudomonadati > Pseudomonadota > Betaproteobacteria > Burkholderiales > Burkholderiaceae > Caballeronia > Caballeronia sp. LjRoot31. The sequence goes on along the minus strand of NZ_CAXURX020000002.1, from coordinate 835,493 downwards.
GACCGGCGCGGCCTGGTGCGTGATGGTCGGCTGGGGCGGCGTTTGCACTTGCACTTCCGGCGGCGGCACGAACGGCGGCGGCGGCGGTGCGAACTTCGGCGGCGGCAATTGCACGGTAGGCAACGGCGGCGGAGGCGGTGGCTTCACCGGCTCGATGATTTTCGTCTCGATAGGATGCTGGATGACCTGTACGACCTTGGTGGCAAGGCCGTTGATGAGTGCATAGATCAACACGACGTGCAGGAGCAGAACAACTGCGATTCCGCCGAAGCGGCGTACTGGGTTTTGCTGCTTGCGCCCAAACTCACGTGGGCGTCCTGGCCTCTCCATACGGGCCGCTGCTGCCGGAAATTGCCCTTCGACTTTCGTACCCACCTTTACTCCTCCGGCGTGAACCGTCCATTTCTGTAACTGCAGTGCGCTTACATACGACAACCAACGTCCACCTCGGACAACCGCTTCCTTCGCTCCGACCCTTGATTTGCAGTCCGAATTTATGCTACAGCGGTCAAATCTGATGCGTTGACACGGATACGGCTGTGAGATGCCCCGGAATTTCATTCCCGCTGGGCGATCATCAAACTGGAACTACGACAAATAAAATTCGACTCGCTCTTTTCGGTCTGGCATTAACACCTGGAGAGAACTTGAACGAAGCGCGCTACGGCTTCTGAACTTTTTGCGCGATTGTCACCGCGCGTTGATTGTCACCGGCGTTTCATGGGATGCGAAGATAACAGGACAAAAAATGCACGGTCAAACTTTATTTGATGACAGCAGACCAAGTTTAGAGAAAACACTCTAACTAATGCTGGCCTCGCGCTGCACTTGCGCCGCTTTAAAAGAAGAAGCGAATGTTTGAACGGATACACGCGCGCGTTTGGCAGCTCGCTAATTGGGATGCAGCCGCCATTGCGGCTTTCCATAACACGCCATGAACTGTCGACGGATAGTGAATAGCGCATGGCTCAAAAGCCCGCTGGGCGGGCCTTCGCGACCATTTCGCGGCACCCGGGGGACGAATCGCGAACGGTACGTCTAACGTGATGATCGAGCGCTGACTAGAGGCTAACGGTCAAAGCGAGAAAATAAAAATGAAGAGAGACAATTTTTGACAATATTTAGCGGTATTTACGACACTCTAAATGCGCATTTGAATTACGTCATTTATTAAATTACAAAAACATTCTAAATTATTACATATAGCCAACGGCGTTGATAATAGTCTGCTTTAGTTTGCAGGACGCTCGGTAATTAGTTCTCATGGAACTAACGTGAGCTAATACATAACATCTTGTTATAGCGCATAATAAATCCGCACTCTTCTGGAGTTTATATTTTGTGTCTCATAACATCCTGTTATATAGCATAATAAATCCGCACTTTCTGGGTATTGGAAGTTAAGCCATGTTGAATGGGAAACTTCTGTTATCTGAATGAAACCGCTTGAGACTTCCGGTTGTCTACTGGCCAGTCTGCATGTCACCTGCTACGGCCATCAGCTTGCGGACGCGGGGACCGGGAACCTGATGGGCTCATTTGACCGGCTGCGTTGTAACAGGTGGCCGGTGAACGCAATATCGCGGCGACCTACCGACAGGTCAACATACCTATCATCCGCGACCAGATGATCGGCCAGACATTCGTTAAGATTACTAATTTATTTAAGCGGTGCTTCGCACTTCCGTTACCCGCCTATCTCGATGTTGAGGATGCACATCCGATCCGCTCGACCAAGCGGGATCATGCCGGCGACAATGGCACTGTATTCCAGCGCCTTCGGCGCAAGCTTCTCGCCCTGGAAGGCCAACACGGACGTGGCCTGGAATTATCGGAAGCTCGCGACGGACCTCTACTCCCAACACACGGGCCCAGATTCGAACTTTGCAGCAGGCGCTATTGGCGTGACTGGTTACCGTCCGGGCGCGGCGTCGTATTGCCAGCTCAACCTGCCCGTGGCTTATACATGCCATTCCGGCGTGCGATCTTGATCTCCGCTGTTATCCGCCACATCCAAGTCAGATTCGGACAAGTACCACGAACAAAGCCCCATGTAGCGTGATGCGGGCGCGGAGAAGTGTCGCCGATATGCATCAATGCGGCCTACAAAACATACCGGGGTACTAACTTATGAATTAATTGCACTATTCTTATACGAACGATCCGGCCGCATCACGAGCCGGCGTCGACACCTGCCCGAGGGGTTCGGCATGAACCTGTTATCTTTTCGCACGCCTGTCCTTTACGCGGCTTGTCATCGCTGCGGCAACGCGCTGACGCACGGAGAAGATGAATGCCCGCATTGCGGCACGAATCAGTCCCGGGCCTTGCGTGCACCGAACTCCGTCGACTTCAACAACAGCAACGTCATGATGATGCCCGGCCGCATGCTCGTGCCGTATCCGAGCGTGCCCGAGGAAGTCGACGCGGCAATGAATATCGCGCGGCAACGCGCCCGCGTCGTCCGCCGCGTGGCGTTCGGTGTGGCGAGCGGCGGACTGCTCGCCGTCGCGCTGGCGCTGACTTACGCGCCCGGCCTGAGATCGCCTGTGGTTCAACGGCTTGCTGCACTGCCGGAACCGGCGAGGACACCCGCGTTCGTTCCAATAGCAACTGACAATGTAGCGAAAGCCGCCGCACCGGCAAGCACAACGACGGTCGTTGCAGTGGCGAAGCCGGCGAACCCGGTCTCGGTGAGCGTAGCCAGGACCCCAGCGGTGAACCCGGCTACGCTACCTGTAGCGACCTATGCGGCGGCCCCCGCACCGACGCGAACCCCGACGCAAACTCCAGCACCCACCCCGACGCTCGCACCGGCACCGAATCCAGCGACCGAGATGATCGCGTCGATCAGGAACAAGGTGACAACTGCCGTTGCGGCCTTGCGGGCGAAGATTTCAACGCTCGCGATGAGCCCGGCGACGGGACCCGCTACAAGAGCGACACCGAGCGCACCGGCCACGACAACCACAACGGCGAACGAGACGCACGCGCCAGTCCCGGTGGCGGTACCCGCATCAAAGAGTCCGACCAACGCGGCAGTGGCCACGCTCACGCCGGATGACTCACCGCCTCCAGCAGCCCCTCCAGCGCCCGTCGCACTCGCGCAAAACACGGCTACACCGCCATTGACGAGCTCGACGAACACATCGAACCCAGCGCCTGTCATCACCGCTGCGGCGCCGCTTGCCGCCTTACCGCCCGTGCCTAGCCCTGGCGCCGTCGCCGATGTCCCCATCGCCAGCCATGCGCCTCAGCCGTCCACGCCAAAGGAACAGGAACTGCCGAAGCTGTCGTTGCCCCCCGTCTCGCCGGTCATCGCCACTGAGCGTCCGCCGTTGGGCAGCCCCGGCGAAAGCCTCTACTTCGCCCGCCTCGCACTAGTCACCAACGACCTGAGCGCGGCGCGAAAGAACCTCGGCAACGTGCCCGAGAACCAGCTCGCCAGCCCCGACGTCCAGCGGGTCCGCGACGACCTCGCCCAACGTGAAGCGGCCCGCGACACCGCCATGCGGCACGCCCGCGCATGCGACCAATCGGCTTCATGGCGATGCGCACGGCGTTATGCAAAGGACGCGCTTGCTATCGACTCGAGCTACACCGGCTCGCGCGTCTTCCTCAGGCATGTGGCCATCAAGATTGCCGAAGCGAAGAAAGCTGCCGAAGACGCGGCGGTTCAGACAGCCGCCATCGCGCAACGCGGCCCGATGCATCCGGCACCGATCCGCGAGGCCGTCGCCATCCCGCGCACGGCTGCGATTGCGAGCACGAGCAGCGCTCCGACCACTACCGGCGCGCCGCACCTGTTCGCGAACCCGGCCACCACGCGTGCGCCGCGCGAAACTCACATAACGCATGAGGCGCGCGAGACGCATGTACAGCAGGAAGTACGTGAACCTGTCGTGGCATTCCAGCCGGTTCGGAATGCGGACACGGAACCGTCAGAGTCAAAGCCTCCAGACAACGGCGCACCCATTCGCCCGCCCGGTCGCGGCGAAGCGCATTGAAGCGCATCGAGGTTCGTTCGACCGGAGGCCACTCCGCGTCGACGCCTCGCTGCACATCACGCCCGCCTATCCCGCTGGAATGGTCACGATCGGCGTCTTCGCGTCCTGATTGGTTTCCGCCAGAGCCATCAACATCTGCACGACCGTGAATGCGTACTTCGAGTCGAAGTCATGTCGGTCGATCCAGTATTGCGACGGCCCATACTGAATGTCGATATAGGCATCTTCCGGCGCCTTCTTGCCCACATTGACAATGATCGTAGGCCGCGTCTCCACGCCGATCAATCCGATAGTCGGCTTGGTCGACCCGCGATTCACCAGCTCCTCGGGCACCCTGACCTGCGCGCCCAGGTCCGTCAGAATCCCGAGCACGGAACGCGTGACCATGGGAATCCGCTCGCCACGCTCGGCCGATTGCCCATAGACGACCTCATAGGTCTTGGTCTTCGGCGAAAGCTTGAGCAGCCTGCGGACCAGCGCAAGATCGGCTGTCGTCTGTCCGGTCTCACCGCTCGTGGTCGCGCCAAGCGTGAAGTAGACGCGCCCGCCATGATCCTCGTCGCGCGACTCCACGTTGAGTTGCCCCGCTAGTTGAAGGCGTCGCAACGCCTGGATCAGTTCGAAGAATTCGACGCTGCCGTTCCCATTCGGGCCGCCCAGCGCGTTCGCGTTCTGCATGCCTCCTATCGACTGCGCGGTGATGCGCAACAGCAAGTCGATGGGGATCGCGCTCTCGGCGAGCGGCAACACCAGCGCGGGCGCAAGCGGGCGAATATAAGCTGTCGCGAACGCCTGCCCCGTGGTCGGCGTGAATGTGAACGTGGGATGGTTGGAGTATGAAACGCTGCCGTTGGCGGCGGCGAAATTCTGCGTGGTGTCGCCGGCGCTGAGGGTGGAACCGGCGGTGGCATCGAAGGTATAAGCGGCAATGATCTGGCTGACGCTCAGGAACGCAGGCGAATCGGCAAACCGGATGCCTACTATAGCTGCGAGTATTTCGCGCTTCTTGGCTTCACCCAGCGCTCTCGCGTAATCAACCTGATCGGCCTTGAGACGGTTTGCACCGATAGTGGTGCAGCCACTCGCGGCAACGCAAACACACAATACAGCGGACAGCAGGGCTTTTCGTCTCATTCACGATGACCATTGGTTAGGTAGTGCGGGCAGCAGGCTGCTGCCTAGCCAACGGCGGCGCTCGCAACTTCCGTTCCCTTCCGATCCGCTTTCTGGGCGGGCAATTCTGAGCGGAGAAACGCAAGCATCAATGAAGGAATCAATCAGTCGTCCGGGCTCGTGGGCGTCTTCGTGTTAGCAGCGCCGGTTGCGCGGTAGACCCGGTAGCAACGGTCTGGGCAAAAGCCGCGCTCGGGAAGCGCTATAGAAATGGTCGCGGATGCAAAGACCACCCGCGCAAAGTGAAATTTCGACATGGTCGTCTTCCAAGGCGTCGTTACTTGCACGGCATCGGCATGCCTGGAACAACGACAGCATAGAGCTGTAACCCTCCCGGACTCATTGCCCGTTCGCTTTGTTCTGCGCGCGGCGCAAGTTATCCGGGTAGTCGCTACGATCATCGGCCGGGTTATAGCCGTTCTTCTCCAGCTTACTCAGTTCCGCCGAATTCTTCGCCCATGCCGCTTTTCTATCGGCTTTGCGTTGCGCTTTCTGTGCCTGCCTAGGTGTGGGCGACGCCGGCGATGGCTCGGCCGGCGTTGCATCGGCGCCCTGGGAAAATGCGCCGGGCGTCGCGCCCAGCACTATGCCGAGCGAGGCGAGAACCGTGATTGAAGCAACCTGTACGCGTGGCATGGCATCCGCCTCCTGTCAAAAGCATGCCCGTCGAACCGAGTTACCGCCATCGGTACTACGCCGGGCCTGCTACCCATTCAATCGCGCCGCTGCGCGTTCAACGATTGCAGTGCGCTGAGCACGCTCCACTTCGCCGCGACTCCACACAAGATCCACCACCGCCTTCGGCGCTGTGTCGGGCGTACCTGAATTAAAAGGCGGCGCGGGCGCATATTCCAATTGAAGCTGAATTGCCTGAGCCTCTGTTTCGCCAATCAAGCCGATAAGAAGCGTCAACGCAAAATCGATGCCCGCTGTCACGCCGCCACCCGTCATCAGATTGCCATCCTGGACAACGCGCTCTTTCACGGGAATGGCGCCGAAGCTCTCCAGGAAATGATGAGCCGCCCAGTGCGTGGTCGCGCGCCGTCCGCGCAGCAAACCGGCCGCTCCCAGGACCAGCGCACCGGTACACACCGACGTGACGAAGCGGGCCTGCGCCGCCTGCCGCCTGATGAAATCGAGCGTGATGTCGTCCTCCATCAACTTGCCGACACCCACTCCACCCGGCACGCACAAGACATCGAGCGCAGGGCAGTCAGCGTACGTAATAGTAGGCGTCAGCACGAGACCACTGTTCGCGTTGACCGGATCAAGCGTTTTTCCAATCAGGTGGACAGTCGCGTCCGGCACCGACGCGAACACGTCATGCGGGCCGGTCAGGTCGAGTTGCTGAACGCGCGGAAAGACGAGGAAACCAATATGCAACGCCATGGCGATGAACCTTTAAATGGAAGTAGACGCGCTCACAATACCTCGCTACGATTTGGCGAAATTGTCAATTAACCCTCGTTTCACGCCAACCCGGTTTCAAACCATGAGCTACGCTGCGCGCCGTATCGACATCCTCGCGTTTGCAGACGTCCAGTTGCTCGACGTCGCCGGACCGCTCCAGGCTTTCACCTCCGCCAACGAACTCTCGCTCGCACGCGGAGCCGGCGCACCCTACAGTGCGCGTGTTGTCGCTACCGCCGCGGGGGAGATTCAAAGCACCGCGGGTCTCGGCCTGCTCGCCCAGCCCTTGCCCACCGCTCAACAAACGACAGACACGCTGATCGTCGCGGGCGGACGCGGCGTGCATGCGGCATCGAAAGATCCCGCGCAGGTGGCCTGGGTCAGGGAGCGCGCGGCACAGTGCCGGCGCGTTGCGTCGGTATGCACGGGCGCGTTTTTGCTGGCGGCCGCCGGCTTGCTCGACGAGCGCCGTGCGGTCACTCACTGGGCGCATTGCGAGGATCTTGGGCAGCGTTATCCGACTGTCCGCGTGGACCCTGCGCCCATTTTTATCCGCGACGGCGCGGTCTGGACATCGGCGGGCGTGACAGCCGGCATCGATCTCGCGCTTGCATTGATCGAGGACGATCTCGGGAGCGCGCTCGCGCTCGATGTAGCACGTGAACTGGTGGTGTTCCTCAAGCGGCCGGGCGGCCAGGCGCAGTTCAGCACGACGTTGTCGTTGCAAAAAACCGGCGACCGCTTCGGCGACCTGCATGCATGGATAGCTGAAAACATGGCAGCCGACCTGTCGATCGCGACGCTGGCCGAACGCACGGGCATGAGCGAGCGCAGCTTTGTGCGCCACTATCGGGCGCAAACGGGGATCACGCCGGCACGCGCCATCGATCAATTACGTCTGGAAGCTGCACGTCGCCTGCTTGGCGATACCTCATTTCCGGTCAAACGCGTGGCCGCGCGCTGCGGGTTTGGATCGGAGGAAACCATGCGTCGCAGCTTCCTGCGTTCAATGGGTGTCACACCGCAGGCTTACCGTGAACGCTTCTCCGGAGGCGGCGACGGCGAGGTCGCACACGAGTCACGCCCGACGAAGTTCACGCAGGGCTAGCGCCTACGGCAGCGCAGCGTCGTCCATCCGCACGGCCGTTCGCACCTTCGCAGATGCGGAAGATTTATTCTTTCGCGATAATGCTGCATTGCGCTTCGCTCACCACTCACAATTTTTTCTCAATGTCCATTATCGATGTCCCCAACGACCCGCTCACGCGCGTGATCCCGCCCTATGGCGCGGGTCCCGCCGAACTCGCACTCGCCGTCGGGGGCCTGGCTATCGGCACGGGTGAGTTCGCGTCCATGACCATCCTGCCGATCATCGCGAACGGCCTCGGTACGTCGCTGCCCACCACGGGCCACATCATCAGCGCGTATGCATTGGGCGTGGTGATCGGCGCACCGCTCATCACTATTTTCTTCGCGAAGCTCCCACGCCGCGCCATGTTGATCGGCCTGATGCTGATGTTCGCGTTCGGCAACCTGCTCAGCGCGCTCGCACCGAATTACCCGCTGCTGCTGATCGCGCGCTTCATTTCCGGCGTGCCGCATGGCGCGTATTTCGGTGTAGCGGCGTTGACGGCCGCCTCGCTCGTACCGCCCGAGCGGCGCGCGCGGGCAGTCGGACGCGTGATGCTGGGCCTGACGATTGCCAATATTTTCGGCGTGCCGCTCGCGACCTGGCTTGGTCAATGGCTTGGCTGGCGCGCGGATTTCTTGCTTGTCGGCATGCTCGGCATTCTTACGATGATTGGCGTGCGCATCTTTCTGCCGCCCATTCACGCGGGCGGCGCTACGCCGCGCCGGGAGCTTGGCGTGTTCAGGCGCCTGCAAGTCTGGCTGACGCTGTCAGTGATCGCTGTCGGCTTCGGCGGACTGTTTGCGGTGTACACCTACATCACGCCAACGCTGCTGAACGTGACCCACGTGGCGCCCTGGCGCGTGCCGCTGTTGCTTGGCGCGCTGGGTGTCGGCATGACGGCAGGCAGCCTGATTGGCGGCGTCCTGGCCGACAAGTCGCGGCTCTGGACCATCTTCGGCATGCTGATCTGGAACGCCGCCGCGCTGGCCGCCTTCGCTTATTCTTCGGCCAACGAATGGACCGCCACGCTCAACCTGTTCGCGATGGGACTCGGCATAGCCGTGGTCCCCGCCGTGCAGACGCGCCTGATGGACGTGGCCGGCGATGCCCAGACCGTCGCGGCCGCGCTCAATCATTCGGCCTTCAACATTGCGAATGCGCTGGGTGCGTGGGCAGGCGGCGTAGTGGTCGCGATGGGTTTCGGACTGGAGGCCACGGGCTGGACCGGTGCGCTGCTCGCCTGCGGCGGGATCGTGCTGCTGGGTGTTTCCGTAGCGGTGGAGCGGCGCTCATTGACGTCCCGTCCTGCGACGGTCTGCGGTTCGTCGGGCGCATGACGCGTACTTGCAATGCGCCGTATTGAACGCTCACCTGGGAGCAAAGCAAGGAACAGGACCGGTTGATCCTTACGAAAACCCTCAAGCCCCAAGCTGTACTGCCGTTATAGTAATCAGGTGCGTGTGCGCACAAACGAAGGAGCGGGCGTTTTCAATCCTTCCAGTGTCCGGATGAAGAGTAGATAACATCGACATCGAACGAGATTGAATCAGGAGCCGGGGCAGCCTTCGGCTCGGAGCGCCGATGACCGTCTTTCCCGCGAACCCTGCCACGCCGATGGCCGACGACAGTAGCGACGACTCCGCCGCGGACGTCGCTCGCGCGATCGTTGACCCGGCGCGGTGGCCCCGCTCGGACAGCTCGGTCGATGTACTGTTGCGCACTGCCCGCGCTCGAGTCGATACCATCGACTGGGCGTGGTATCAGGTTGACGAAAACCTGCATCTCGCGGATCAGGGCGATGCCGCGCAAGAGTGGCCCAGCCTTCTCACGGCCGACACCTTCCACGCCTTTTGCACGGCCCAGCGTCTGTGTCTCTGGCCAACGGGCAGCGGCGAAAACATCCTCGGCTGGCTGCTCGCGCCTGCCAGCCATGCGGGAAGTCCCACGCTGTGCAACCTTGCCCGCAGCCTGGGTGAAGCCCTGCAGACCGACGCGCTGGCACGCGCACAAAACACCCAGCGCGTACTCTATGAAATCGCCTATCTCGCGAGCTCGATGCGCGAACGATCGGCGTTCCTGCTCGGCGTGCACCGCCAACTCGCCACGCTGATCGACGCGGAAAATTTCTATCTCGCCCTTTACGACTCGTCGAGCGGCGGGATCACCTACCCGTATTACGTCGATGTGATCGATACCTGCGCGCTTGAATGCGCGACCTACGACACGCTCGATCCATCACGCCTGTCGCTCACGGGCCAAGTGCTGAGCTCAGGCCAGCCGCTTCTGATCGACGCCGCCGGAATCCGCGCCGCCGAGCAGGAAGGCCGCTTCTTTTGCGTGGGAGATCGCCCCGAATTCTGGATGGGCGCGCCGCTCAAGAACGCCTCCGACGAAGTCTTCGGCATGATCGCCATGCAGGTGTACGACGTCGCCCGAATCTACAGCGTGGAGGACCGCGCGCTTTTCCTGGTCGTCGCCCGGCATGTGGCAATGGCGCTCGACCGGATCCTGCATCGCAACGATCTGGAAGAAACGGTATCGCGCCGGACTGCTGAGTTATCCGAATTAAACCATGCATTGAGGCAGGAGATCGCAGAGCGCAAACGCGCCGAACACTTGCAAGGGGCGTTGTTCCAGATCGCCGAATTGTCGAGCCGGCACGGCGACATGATGGCGTTTTTCCAGAGCCTGCACGGGATTGTCGGCGAGTTGCTGTATGCGCGAAACTTCTTCATCGCGCTGGTGGACAGGTCGACTGCGACCGTGTCCTTCCCCTATCATGTCGATGAACTGCTGAACGACCATCCCACGCCACGACGTAACCGGCGCGGCCTGACCGAGTATGTGATCAGGCAACGCCGCCCCTGCCTGATCGACCTCGCTGAAGCCATGCGGCTCATTGACAGCAATGAAATAGAACGCTCGGCCGAGGGCATCAAGCTGCGTTCGTGGCTGGGCATTCCGCTGTTCGACGGCGACATCGTGCGCGGCGTGCTCGCCGTGCAAAGCTATTCCACGCGCGTGCATTATTCGCTGCGCGACCAGGAACTGCTGACGTTCGTCTCGCGCCATATCGATACCGCCCTCTCGCGACGCAGCGCCGCCGAAGCCCTCCATGCGGCCAACCATGAGCTCGAAGAGCGCGTGAAGAACCGCACGCGCGAGCTTGATCTCGCCAACGCCCGGCTGCAATACGAAAACTCGCACGACGCGCTGACCGGACTGCCGAACCGCAGTCACTTGCTGCAGCGGCTGGGGGAGGCGTGGCTCGATCATCATGGCGAAGGTGAGCAACTGGCCGTGATGTTTATCGACCTCGACCGTTTCAAGGTGGTGAACGACAGTCTTGGCCATCATTTCGGCGACCTGCTGCTGGTGCAGGCAGCGGCCCGCTTGCGCAGCTGCCTGCGCGACAACGACCTGCTCGCGCGCCTCGGCGGCGACGAGTTCGCGGTGCTGTCGCCGGGCGCGCCGCTGGATACTGCCGTAGCCATCGCGGAACGGATCCTGGCGGCGTTCGACCTGCCGTTTCATATCGATGACCACGTGGTGTTCTCGTCGTGCAGCATTGGTATTGTCAGTCCCGACAGCCAGTTTCACAGCGAGCCGGCCGATTTGCTGCGCGATGCCGATACCGCCATGTATCGCGTGAAGAATGGCGGCCGTGACAGCTTCGTCGTGTTCAACCATGCGCTGCGCTGCGAAGTGTCCGATCAGGTCGCACGCGAAGGGGCGTTGCGCAATGCGCTCAAGCGCGACGACGAACTGGTGCCGTATTTTCAGCCTATTGTTTGCGTGAAGAGCGGCCAGCTCGTAGCGCTGGAAGCGTTGATCCGATGGCGCCAACCCGATGGCCGCGTCATCACGCCGGGCGAATTCCTTCCCGCAATGGAAGGCTTGCGGCTGATCGGGCGGCTCGATCTCTACATGCTCACGCGCGTCGCGGTGATCCTCGCGAAGCCGCAACACGCCGACTGGCCGCCGGTGCATGTGAACTGTTCGAGCTACAGCATGACGCGCCCGGACTTCGCCGACGACGTCCTTGCCCTGCTCGCGCGCCACGGCGTCGCGCCGTCGCGGATCTGCCTCGAACTCACGGAAGGCGCGCTGGTTGCCGAGCCCGATCTGGCCAGGCGCTCAATGCAACGTCTCGCCGATCACGGCATGTCGGTGGTGCTCGATGACTTCGGCGCTGGATTTTCGTCGCTGAGTTATGTGCATCAGTACCGCTTCAGCGGTCTGAAAATCGACCGGTCGTTTATCTTCGAACTGACTACCAGCCCGCGCAGCCGCGCAATCGTGCGGGCAATCGTGCGGATGGCGGAGTCGCTGGACCTGACGCTCGTGGCGGAAGGCGTGGAAGACGCCGCCACGCTCGCGGAGCTGCGGGAGATGGGTGCCGCGCAGGCGCAGGGGTATCACTTCGCCCGGCCGATGCCGCTGGACGAGCTCTTGCTGACCACCCTCGCGCCGCGCCTGGCAGGTGCTGACTCAAGAACCTTGAGGGCGTGATCGCCGAGTGGTGTGCTCACCACGCACCTTCGTGACTTCGCCTATCCTGTGGTCTGATCCGTCACGGCGAGACTGCCCATGCGCCCCACTTCCGCCGACGCCCGCCGTCGGCACCTCCTCCTTGCCGCCGGCAGCGCGCTGCTGCCTTTGAGCCTGCCCTTATGCCTGCCTGCGAGCTTCGCGCAAACGCCGGCCGCCACCGGTGTGCCGCTGCCGCGCATGAACACGCGCCCTATCCCGTCCACGGGTGAAGCGCTGCCGGTGGTCGGTTGCGGTACCTGGCGCACCTTCGATGTCGGCGACAATCTACAAGCGCAAGCCGCGCTCGGCGAGGTGCTGCGCATCCTGTTCGATAACGGCGGCTCGGTCATCGATTCATCGCCGATGTATGGGTCTTCGGAGGCAGTTGCCGGGGCGGTGCTGACGCGCATCGGCGGGCATGGCAGTGCGTTTGTCGCGACCAAGGTATGGACTGAAGGCCGTGAAGCGGGTATCGCACAAATGGAAGAGTCGATGCGGCGTCTTCAGCAACCGCGCATCGATCTGATGCAGGTTCATAATCTGCTCGACTGGCGCACGCAGTTGGCTACGCTGCGTGAATGGAAAGCGCAGGGCCGGATTCGCTATCTCGGCGTTACGCATTACACGTCGGGCGCGTTTGCCGACGTGGAAGCCGTGATGCGCTCGGAGACACTCGATTTTGTCCAGATCAACTACGCTGCCGATGACCGCGCCGCTGAAGAACGCTTGCTGCCGCTTGCGAGGGAACGCGGGATTGGCGTGATCGTGAATCAGCCGTTCGGCGGCGGCGGTTTGCTGGGCAAACTGAAGGGACAGCCGGTGCCCGAGTGGAGCAAGGAGATCGGGTGCGCGACCTGGGCGCAATTGCTGCTCAAGTTTGTGCTCGCGCATCCGGCGGTGACCTGCGTGATTCCCGGCACCGGGCGGCCGGAGTACATGCGGGATAATGTGCGTGCGGGATTTGGTAGTTATCCGGATCAATTGATGAGACAGCGCATTGCGGCGGCGGTGATTTGAGGATGTGGTTTTCGCTCGCGCCGGTGGACGGTTTTTTGGGGTTGGGGCGGTGGTGAGTTGCTAGGTTTGGGGCGGGCGGGGTCTATGCCGGGGTGGTCGGTTCTGGGGTTAGTGGTCTGAGTCAATGCCGGGTTGCTGCTTTCAGCGTTAGTGGTCTGCGAGAGTCGGATTTTCTCTTTATCACTATTAGCCACTGTGCGTGGCGGCACGTCATTTCTTTGTCCAAAGCGACAAAGAAACGAAGCAAAGAAAACGCTTTCAACCACGCTACCCTAAGTGTCCACAGCGTGCAGTTTCTATTCATAGGTGCCCCAAAAGCACGGTGCTCGCCAGAGCCACGGATGCGTGAACCCCTCCTTCTCGCGAATCCTGACACGAACACGCTTCGCCCCGTACGTTCTCGGGCAAGCACATTTGCTAAGGAACCCACAAGGCCCCACGGGTATTTACGGCTGCGGTTCTTCGCGGGTTAGCTACCTGGTCTGTGCGACCGTATTCGTTCGCCACAGCTTGATGCATGTTTGTGTTTGCTGCTTCAGTTTCTGTGAATTGGCGGCGCGTTCTGTACAGCTATTTTCGTCGGTTACGGCCGCCCGCATCTTCGCGACCTCGTTTCCAACAGGGTTGGCGACGCAGTTCGAGGCGCGTACTGATTTGGAGGGAGGTCGTCCGCGGATAGCGCGGGGTGCCCCTTGGGCAGATTCAATCACTGGTGGCGAAGCGTGTGGGTATCGGTGTTCGGAGAAGGAGGGTTTCAAACATCCTTCGCTCTGGCGAGCACCGTGCTTTTGGGGCACCTATGAATGAAAACTGCACGCTGTGGACACTTAGGGTAGCGTGGTTGAAAGCGCTTTCTTTGCTTCGTTTCTTTGTCGCTTTGGACAAAGAAATGACGTGCCGCCACGCACAGTGGCTAACAGTGATAAAGAGAATATCCGACTCTCGCAGACCACCACGGCCGAAAGCAGCAACCCGGCATTGACCCCGACCACTAACCCCAAAACCACCAACCTGGCATAGACCCCGACCACTAACCCAACACCACAGCATTCCTAATCAACAATTCCTCCACGCCAAAAACCAATTCACCTCCCCCCTTGCCGACCAATGCTAAACGTAAAAGCAAGCGCCCCAACGAGCAATGCACCCTTGATAAAATCCTGCATGTAATAAGGCGCATTGAGCATGGTCAATCCGTTGAGCAACACGCCAACAAACACGGCACCGACGGCCGAACCCAATACATTAGGACGCTTAGCCCCCCACACCGCATACCCAATAAGCGCAGCGGCAACCGCATCCAGAAGCAGCGAATTACCGGCGCCAACATCACCCCGCCCAACGCGTGCGGCAATCAGCGCGCCGCCCAGCGAAGCAATCACACCCGACGCGACATACGCCGCCACACGATAACGCGCCGTCGGCGCACCCGCCAGCCGCGCAGCCGTCTCGTTCCCGCCGGTCGCATAGAGCACACGCCCCCATCGGGTAAATTCCATCACGAGCACCGCGACCAGCGTCACCACCGCGAGCACGATGACCGGCACCGGCACGACATCCAGCCAGCGAGCCCGGCCCAATGCCAGGAAGGCCGCCGGAAACGATCCCGTGGCCTCCGTGCCATCCGGCAAGATCGTGCCAGTCGCGAGCGAGCGCCCACCCGTCGGAATCAACTGCAGTCCCGCTAGCAGGAACAAGGTTCCGAGCGTCGCGAGTTGGTCCGGGACGCGAAGACGCGTGATCAGGAAGCCATTGAAAAGTCCCGCACCGACACCCAACACAAGGCACGCCGCAACCGCTGCGAGCGCATTGCCATGCCACACAACCAGCACGTAGCTCGCGGCCATCTGCGCCGTTGCAGCCGTGCTGCCGACCGACAAATCGAAGCCGCCCACCGCCAGCGTAATGCTGACCCCCACGGCCAGAAGCGCGACAATCGACGCAGCCTGCAAAATGCTGAACAGATTGTCCACGCTCAAGAATGCCGGCTCACGCCATGTAAATACCGCACCCATCGCGACGAGCAGCAACAAGATGCCGCTGCGTTCCAGCTTCGTCCTGATGCTGGTATGTCTGAACTCCGTTCGAACAACGGAGCTTACTTCGGTAGAAGCGCCAGGTTTCATGCGTCAGGCTCCGGCAAGATCTTCAATGTTTGTTCCGATGATCGAACGATCGAAGCGCAGCACACGGTCTGCGACCTCGAACGCCTCCTCGATAGCGCTGACGAACACCAGCGTCACCCGCCCCGCCGCATTCGCTCGCAACACATCGGCAATGTCCGCGCGAGCGCCGGCGTCGACACCCTGAAACGGCTCGTCAAGCAACAGCATGCGGGCGGGTTCTGCATGCGAGCGCGCAAGTACGACTTTTTGCTGATTGCCGCCGGAGAGGTTGACCACCCGATCTGCCGGGCCGTTGCATCGAATGGAGAAACGCTCGATGGCGGACGCAGCCTCGCGACGTTCGCGCGACCTGTTGATCCACCCGCCCCTGAACCAGTTCGACAGGAACGGAAAACTCAATGTGCCTTCAATCGACGCGAACGGCACGCTGTCCGGAAAGAGCGACGAACTCCAGCGGTCCTCGCCTACAAGGAAGACGCCACGGCGGATAGCCTCGGCGGTAGAGCGCGGCTGCCATGGCTGGCCATCGAGTGTCATCGTGCCGTCGACCACTCGCTCGATACCAAACAACGTCCGGGCTAACCGCGACTTGCCCCCTCCCAAGGGACCCGCAAACGCGACGATCTCGCCACGAGCAGCGTCGAAGTCGAGTGCCGGGCTATCGGCGCTTGGGAACAATTTCAAGCCCCGGACCTGAAGCCCCTGATTCGCCGTCGAACGCACCGCTTTTCGTTCACGTGTCTTCGGCAATGCGCGGCCAATCATCGTTTCAGTGGCATCGTCGAAATCGATCGGCGTTTTCAGATTGGCTACCAGCCGGCCGTCGCGGACAATCACAACCCTGTCCGCCATTCGCTTGAGATCACCTAGTCGATGCGAAACCAGCAGCATCGCGACACCGCGCTTGCGCAACATGTCGAGTGCGGTAAAAAGACGTTCGGCTTCGGCGGCCGAGAGGCTTGCCGTCGGTTCATCGAGTATGAGGACTGCAGGCTTGACGGCCAGCGCCCGGGCCAGCGTGACGAGCTGCCTCGTTGCAAGCGGCAGCGTGAACAGCGGCGCACGCAGGTCAACGTCAAGGCCAACCAGCTCAGCAATGGAACGGGCCTCTTCAAGCCACGCCGCGGGCCTGATAAACCATGGCGTGGCCGCATTGTTGAAACGATCAAGCAGGAGGTTGTCCGCGACCGAGAGGGTGGGCACGACCGTATCAGCGATCGACTGATGCATTGTTGCTACACCCAGCGCCTTCGCTTCTTGCGGTGAGGCCGGCGCGTACGGCTTGCCATGCAGTTCAAGAGACCCGCCATCGCCGGGATAAACACCGCTCAGTATCTTGACGATCGTGGACTTGCCCGCCCCGTTGGCGCCCATTAGCGCCACGACCTCGCCCGCAGCAACGGAGAGATCGAATCGATCAAGTGCGACAGTCGGGCCGAAGCGTTTCGACACCGACCTCGCGACTATCACGGGCAGGTCGGCTGTCACGTTTTCGCCGGTGTGGGCGCGTTTTCGTCGTCAATATCATGCTCGGTCGGCTCGTAGCGGATCAGCACCAGGAATGCGATCGGAATCACGGCGGCCAACGCAACTATCCAGAACATATCGGTGCCAAACCGGGCCTTGAGGATCGGCAAGACGAACAACGCGAGTGCACTTCCAATGCCAGCGAGCGACCGGCCGAAACCCACGCCGGTGCCGCGAATGGAAGTCGGATAAGACAAGGCCGGGTAGATCATCATCTGCGCGCCCGGGCCGAAACCTTCAGCGAACAACCACGTACCCAACATCAGCACGGCAACACCAATACCTAGCGCCGCCTGCGGATGTCCGATCAACGCGAGCGCAATCAACGAAACGAACTGCAATGCAAAGCCCGCGATTGCTACGTGACGCGAGGGGAATTTATAAGCTAGCCGCATGCCGAGCAAACCACCTGTCAAAGCAAACAGCACGTTAAGCCCTAGCGATGCCGCGATCGTTTCAAACACGCCAGCACCCAGGAATTGAGACAGGATGGACGGCAGGAAGAAGGCGATCGCCGTATATTCGAACGGGATGCAGAGATTCATCACACTGGCAACGAGCGTTCGCTGCAGATAAGGCCGCTGGAACAGCACGCGAAATTTGACCGGTGGCTGCTTCGACGCTTTCTGCTCTCGTGTGTCGTCCACGGCATGCGCGTGAATGCCATACGACTCCCGCAAGATTCGCACCGCTTCTTTCAGATTGCCCTGATTCGCGGCCCACAGTGGCGACTCGTTCATGAACTTGCTGCGCACCATGATGATGATCAGCGCCGGTACGGCCCCGAAGATCAGCGACGCTCGCCAGAGCCAGTCGGCATGCTGAGCCGGCAAGAAGAAGTACAGCGCGAACACGATCAGGAAACACACCGATGACGCCGCGTACCACATCGGGCACCACGCTGCGAGCCGCGACGCTTTATTGCCGCGTCCATTGAATTTCGAAAACTCTGAGAGAAACGCCATCGCCACGGGCAGGTCGATCCCTACACCGAGTCCCATTACGAATCTCGCCGCTATCAGCACCCAGACATTCGGTGCGAGGCCGGCCGCAATGGCCGCCACAACGAAGAACAGCATGTCGGCCATGAAGACCTGGTAACGACCGATCTTGTCGGTGAGCCATCCGCCGGCGAGGCTACCGAGAATCGTGCCGATCATGATCGACGAACTGACAAAACCGCTTAACGCAGGGGTCAGATTGAATTCACGCGTGACGTCCTGAATGCCATATGACAGTGTGGTGAGATCGTAAGCGTCTAGAAACACGCCGCCTAGCGCGAGCAAGACAATCACGCGCGCATGATTGTTCTTGGAGACGCTCGTGTTGATGAGGCGCGATACGTCGCTGGCCGATCCAATCGGCAATGATGCAGGCAGGACGGTTTCAATGTCGACTGTGCTCAAGATACGGCTCCTTGGGCTTGCGGGTTGCAGGGCAAAGAAGCTTTATACGGATAGCTATCGCGTCACGCAAAGAACGAGTTTTTCTTTCGATATGAACCGCGTGATGGCAAGCCTTCATGGTCGCCCGCATGCGCTGGATTGAAGCGCTTGCCTTTACAGCCATGTGCATATGCAAAGCTGAAATCGTTAGAGCGCACCGTCTATTCGGGGACTAGATTGTCCGGTTGTTAAAGCGAAAATCGAGAAGCCGGCTGCCATGAGCAAAACCATCCATTTCAATGCGTTCGAGATGAACTGCGTCGGCCATCAGTCGCCGGGCCTGTGGTCTCATCCACGCGACCGCTCATCGCAATACAAGGACCTCGAGTACTGGACGGATCTCGCAAAAGTTCTCGAAAAGGGTTTCTTCGATGGCATCTTCATAGCCGACGTGATCGGTTATTACGACGTCTATAAGGGCAGTAACTATCACGCGATCCATCAGGCCGCGCAGATCCCCGTCAACGATCCGCTGCAGCTTGCAGCGCCTATCGCGATGGTGACCGAGCATCTGGGCATAGGCATCACGGCGTCGACGACCTTCGAGCATCCGTACACCTTCGCCCGCCGCCTATCAACGGCAGACCACCACACTAAAGGCCGTGTAGGATGGAATATCGTGACGTCGTATCTGGAAAGCGGTGCGAAGAATATCAGCGAAGGCGGCTTGCGCAAACACGCGAATCGTTACGAAGTGGCAGCGGAATATATTGAAGTGCTGTACAAACTTTTCGAGGGAAGCTGGGAAGAAGATGCCGTGGTACGCGACCGTCACAACCGGGTCTTTACGCATCCCGAGAAGGTCCATGAGATAGGTCACCACGGCAAATACTTCGACGTGCCCGGCTACCATCTTTGCGAACCCTCACCTCAACGCACACCTGTGCTCTATCAGGCCGGTGCGTCGGGTGCGGGCAAGGCGTTCGCCGCCCAACATGCCGAATGCGTATTCGTCGCTGCGCCCACAAAAGAAGTGTTGAAGGCTTATGTTGCTGATGTCCGCGAACAAGCTGCGCAAGCGGGACGTGAACCGGGCGGACTGCTGATCTACAACCTGGTCACGGTCATCGTGGATGAAACGGATGCCAAGGCGCAAGCAAAGTTCGAGGAGTATCGCCGTTACACCTCGTACGATGGCTCGCTCGTGTTCATGTCGGGTTGGACGGGCGTTGATTTCGGTCAGTACGCGCCGACTGATCTGGTCAGGAAAGTGGAAACCAACGCTATTGTCTCCGCCATCGAACATCTGGCGGGCGGTGCGAAGTCCTGGACCATCGATGAACTCGCGGCATGGGGTGGTATCGGCGGCATGGGGCCGGTCTTCGTGGGTTCGGCGGCAACCGTTGCGGATATTCTGCAAACCTGGGTGGAAGAAACCGGCGTCGACGGCTTTAATCTTGCGTATGCGGTCGCTCACGAGACCTTCGAAGACGTCGTCAATTATCTGGTGCCGGAGTTGCAACAGCGCGGCGTTTATCGCAAGGAATATACGGCCGGCACGCTGCGCGAAAAGCTGTTCGGCAAGGGACGCTTGTTGCCGGCCGGGCATCCCGGTGCGAGGTATAGGGACATCGAGGCGTTCAAGCGTGGCGAAGCGGCCGGATCATTCGTTACATCACATGAGTGACAGCCGGCGTTCTCTTTACCACTAACAAGGATCTCGTTCATCAACGAGCATTCTTCCACCCTCAATGCGGACCACTGCTGCCGACGTCAGACTCGCTTCACGACACGGTCCACACCGTCCTCCATAGATAGCCTCCAATGCCACGCGCTTGAACTGCGGCACCTTATATCGCAGTTCAAGCGGTCTGCGTGGCAACGTCCCATGTGACGTCTGCATGCGTTTCTTTCTGGCCGATTTCCGGGCGCATCAACGTCCAGCCGGCTCGTGGACTTTATTGACGAACTGGACACAGCCGCGATAATACGACTCACCTACTTCGAACACACGCCTGGCGCTGGCGCGACTATCGGCTTCGGCATACCGTGTTCGCGAAATAACGCGCTTCGGGCACGGACGCGGCCTGAATTGATCTGAAACGCACCGCACAAGAGGCTGCATTCCGGTTACATACACAGTCGATACACGATCGGTTCAAATCGACACGCCAGACACGCCAGACAACGCGTGAAGCGCATCCTCGGTCAGATTACAAAATGGAAAGCTGAAATGAAGCTGTCGTTCGAAGTTCTCGAAGCGCTGGACGCAATCGATCGCACCGGCACGTTTGCTGAAGCGGCCGAATTGCTGCACCGGGTGCCCTCGTCCCTGAGTTATCTCGTCCAGAAGCTCGAAAGCGATCTCGACGTTGCGTTGTTCGATCGCACTGGCAGGCGCGCGAGGCTCACGCATGCGGGACGTGTCGTGGTCGAGGATGGCAGGCGACTCTTGCTCGCAGCCGAACAACTGGAACAGCGGGCGCAACGCATTCAGGAAGGCTGGGAGGCGGAGCTGCGAATCTGTATCGACGAGATCTTGCCGCTCGATGCTTTCTGGCCCTATGTCCACGCGTTCTACGACCTGAAAATGGATACGCGGCTGCGTCTGTCGAGAGAAGTACTCGGTGGTACCTGGGACGCGCTGGTTACGCGGCGCGCGGATCTTGTGGTCGGCGCGGCCGGCGAGCCGCCGCATCTGCCGCATCTCGTGGCACGCCCGGTTGGGTCGCTGCGGCATGTGTTCGTGGTCGCGCCTGATCACCCGCTTGCGGACCTGCCTGAGCCGCTTGGAATAGATACCGTCATGCGTTATCGCGGCGCCGTGATCAGCGATACCTCGCGGGAGTTGAGGCCGCGTTCGGTCGCGACCGGGACCACGCAGGAATGCATTGCGCTGCCCACGCTTAGCGCCAAGCTCGCCGCACAGTGCGAGGGCTTGGCGGTGGGTACCATCCCGGAGTGTCTTGCTGCGAAACCGATCGCCGAGGGTAAGCTCGTGGCTAAGCGCGTGACGGGCATGCGAGAAGTTACCGATTGCTATCTTGCGTGGCGCGACGATGAAACTGGGCGAGCGCTGCGCTGGTGGGTCGAGCAATTGGATCAGCCTGATCTGATCGATCGATTCATAGCGCGCATATGACGGGGTTGGTTTTCGCTCGCGATTGGGGGTGGGTTTTGGGGGGCCAGGTTCTTGGGGTTAGTGGTCGGGGTTGATGCCGGGTTGGTCGGTTCTGGGGTTAGCGGTCAGGGTCTATGCCGGGTTGCTGCTTTCAGCGTTAGTGGTCTGCGAGAGTCGGATTTTCTCTTTATCACTGTTAGCCACTGTGCGTGGCGGCACGTCATTTCTTTGTCCAAAGCGACAAAGAAACGAAGCAAAGAAAACGCTTTTAAACCGCGCTACCCTAAGTGTCCACAGCGTGCAGTTTTCATTCATAGGTGCCCCAAAAGCACGGTGCTCGCCAGAGCGAAGGATGTGTGAACCCCTCCTTCTCGCGAATCCTGACACGAACACGCTTCGCCCCGTACGCTCTCGGGCAAGCACAATTGCCAATGAACCCGCACGGCCTTACAGATATTTACGGCTGCGGCTTTTTGACAGGTTAGCTACCTGGTCTGTGCGACCGTATTCATTTGGCCAGAGCTTCATGCGTGTTTGTGTTTACTGCTTCAGTTTTTGTGAATTGGCTGCGCGTTCTGTACAGCTATTTTCGTCGGTTACGGCCTTACGCATTTTCGCGACCTCGTTTCCAGCAGGGTTGGCTACGTGGTTCGAGGCGCGTGCACATTTGGTGGTTGGTCGTCCGCGGATAGCGCGGGGTGCTCCTTGGGCAGGTTCAATCACTGGTGGCGAAGCGTGTGGGTATCGGTGTTCGGAGAAGGAGGGGTTCACACATCCTCCGCTCTGGCGAGCACCGTGCTTTTGGGGCACCTATGAATGAAAACTGCACGCTGTGGACACTTAGGGTAGCGTGTTTAAAAGCGTTTTCTTTGCTTCGTTTCTTTGTCGCTTTGGACAAAGAAATGACGTGCCGCCACGCACAGTGGCTAACAGTGATAAAGAGAAAATCCGACTCTCGCAGACCACTAACACCGAAAGCAGCAACCCGGCAATGACCCCGACCGACCGCTAACCCCAGCACCGACCACCCCAGCACTGACCAACCACTAACCCAAAACCCTCGCACTCCCCCAACTCCTACCACCCATATTTAATCTCCACCCCAACATAATCGGCATTACTGCCACCCACCTCGCGGATCGCATCGCCGACCTGGAAATGCACCGCCTCGACCGAGCCGATCAGATTCGCCGCAATAGTCCAGTCCGCGCGCAACTGCACATACATGCCCGTCCACAAGCTCCCATGACCAGCCGTCCCCGGCACCGGCACGGAACCTTGCGCATACACAGCATCGGCCGTGGTCGCGCGCCACTGAAATCCGACAGCTGCCAGCAAAGACAAATTGCTAGCCGGCTTCAACGTGATACTCGGCTTGACGTGAATCAGGTTGCTGTAACCGGTATAACCGGCAAGCGTGAAATAGTATCCATTCGGGAACAACGGATTGAACGTCCCGATCCGGCCATCACCCGGATGACGGTCACCGGACGCCGCATCGATCTGAATGCCCGCACGCGGCGTCCCGGGGACGTCGCTGAAGGTATAACCGGCCAGCGACCCGAGCGCCCACGCACCAATGGTGTCGTTGCCAACGTGCCCGCTTTGCAGCATGGTCTCGATATCCCAGTCCACCCGTCCAGCCTTGCCGGTGTAACGCAGGTCGAATACATCACGATGCTCATCGCCCGTCGCATCAATAAAGTGCGCGTTGTCGCGGTTATAGCGCGAGTAGTATCCCGACAGGTCGCCCGGTCCCACGCCCTGACGCTCGAAACGCACGCCGCTGAAGGTCAGGTGCCGGTTCGAGACGTCATCGAAGTTGCTGACGTCCCGGTTCTGCACCGGCTGCGTAGCATAGGCGATGAAACGCCAACGCTGGATCTCCCAGTCGGTCCAGAGCCCATCGAATGCTTGCCGGACGTTCGGGCCGTCACGGACCGAAATGAAACGCTGCAAGTCGAACGCCATCTCCTGACGCCCGAGCCTGAACTTGAACGTGCCGCCACCAAGCGCCCCGACGTAGGTGATGAACGCCTGCTCAAGATCAAGCGGGTTCTTGTCGACCGGTGTCACCGAATCCTTGCCGTACGGCTGAGCATCCTCGATCTGCGTAAAGATCTGCAAGTGGTCGCCGAGGTGAATGTCGGCGTGTACTTCTGCACGTTGCAACAGGTACGTATCGCCGTGGTTCCCACCCACCCCGAACAACGCGGCGTTGTTCACCTCCAGCCGCTCGCGCAGGTTCGCACCGAGCGACAGGTACGACGCCGGATCGCCAACCAGCGGCATGTACTTGAGGCCATCCAGCGGCTCGCGCGGCACACACGGATTCGCGAGCACCGACCAGTCCTCTTGCCATCGATTGAACAAGACCGTGGGGCGTTTGGCGTCACAACTCGTCACTGGCGCGGACGCAGGCGGCTGTGCATCGCCGGCATCCGATGCAGCGCGAGCGTCCATTGCCGCGACGCTCGTACTCACCGCCAGCGTGAAGCCGGAAAGCGCCATTAATCGCCGCGAACGGCCCGAACACCGCGAACGTCGCGTCTGGATCATTGAGCGGCTGTGTCGTGGATCTCGGCGATATACCCTCCCGGGAATTCGACAATCGACGTCTTGCCCTTGCCGGTCTGGTACGGCGCAAACAACACCTTGGCGCCCGCCGCCTCGGCCTTCGCCAGCGTCGCCGCGAGGTCGGTCACCTGGTAGCCGGTCGTCTCGCGCCCGAACGGATACGGGAGCTTGCCGTCGGTGACGAACACCACCATCTTGCCGAAGCCCGATTCAATCCGGATGCAGCGCATGGTCTCGCCCGGACGACCGATGACACCGGCGTCCGCATGCCGGTCGTCGGAGACCACCTTGCCTTGCGAGAACCGCACGAACCGGCGCACGAAACCATCGACGGCAAAACGGGACATGTACACGCGATTGTCCGGCACCGATTCAAGCGGCCCGTACGACGGCGCTTTCGTATGCCAGTACAACTGCATGTTCAAGCCGCCGGGCCAGCGGATCAGCGCGTCCTTGCCGATCGGGTCGTCGAATGGCTCGACGGTCACATCCGCACCCGCGGCACGGGCCGCGTGCACGGCCTGGTCCATATCGGTCACGAGATAGCCGGTACGCTCGTCGCCGAACGGATAGGGGATCGGCGTCTGGAACGCAAACACGGACAACATGCCGACGGGGGTCTGCACGTATTGCGACGCGGTCTTGCTTGGCGTCGGCGTCACGGTGAAGACCGCACGCGGTGATGCCTTGCCGCCGAAGGTCGCCAGGAAGCTGTTGACGAATGCATCGATATCTTCGTTGGACACATACACGTGAGTCGTATCGTACTGAGGACCGACGGATACGTTCGTGCTCGCCGACGCGGGCTTGAGTTCGGCTGCGGCCTGGGCAACACCGGGCGCGCTCGCCGTGCCGAGCAACACGCAGGCAAAGGCGACTGCGGCGGCAAGCCGAGAGACGGGAATGCGCGACATGAAAAGCTCCTGTTTCTATTCGGTATAAAGGGAGATAAGACAGCGCTAAAAAGCAGAGTGCTTTTTAATTCACTTGGTGCGTCCCGCGTCAGCGCCCGGCGCCGGTTTCGCGGATGCGGGCGTCTCCAGTTGCTGGACCTGAACACTGTCCGGGAACAGGTGCGCGCGCACCATCGGTATCGTATGTTCCCCTAGCACGATCCCCAGCAATCCTACGAGCGCGATCAACGGCGGTGCGGGTGATTGCACGCGCACCAGGCAATACAGCAGGCCGACCACGAAGCCTGCCGCAAGCGAAATAAGATAGGGCATCGTCAAGCCTCTTTTCCAAAAGCTACCCAAGCCAATAAAGCGGGGAACGCTACTCTTTCCATTCGGAGCCCAGGATCAAGCCGCAGAAATTCATGCGCCGATAGTTGGGATCGCAGCGCTCGAGCACGTCGGCGTAGACCGTACCGAATGTTGTTGCGGGACGGTTCGCCATCGCCTGTGCGAACACATCGATGATCTGTTCCTTGAAGCCCGCGCCGCGCGGATATTCGACCAGCACCGCGTTGCGCTCCACGCGGCCGACTTCATCAAAATGCATGCCGAGCAGATCCGTTTCGACCCCGGCTGCAACCAGCCCGGTCAACGCGGACACGTGCGAGCAGATGCCGAACGTGGTGTGCAAGGCGATGGCATTCCAGACGTCGGCGATAGCATCTTCGGGCACGCCATAGCCACCAAGAAATTTCCTGACCGCGTTCGCACCGTCTACTTCGAAGCGCATCTGGGAGTCGCGGTAGGGCGTGGTCAGGCCCATGTCATGGAAAAGCGCGGCTACGTACAGCAACTCGGCATTGAAGACGAGCTGCCTGCGAACGCCGATCAGCGACGCGAAAAGGAACACCCGCGATGAATGGCGATAGAGGATATCCGGCTCAATCGCGCGCGCGGCGGCAGCCGCCGCACACGCCATCTCGCTGTCCGGAATCGTGATTCCCGCGATGCGCTTTGTCATCGTCATCGCCCTCTCCTTGCCCCGGCCTGCACGATACGTCTCCTCATGCGCCCTCAAGCAACCTGAATCGTCCTTAATCCGCCTTGACGCATCAGAACGCGAAACAACTGCAGCCGAGCGCACCCCAGAAACCGTTTGGATCGCTGACCGGCACCTGTTTGCGCCATGCCCACATGTGACCATGTGCATGAATGCCGCACAGGTTGGCGCAACCGTCGGCGCACGCCTGCTGGACGATCGTGCCGGGCTGGTATCGGCTATAACCGCCGAACTCCGCTACCGGCGACCACGATGGACTGACCGGCAACGGCGGCGGTCCGAGCGCGCTGAACTCGGCGTCCGCGTGAACGACCTTGCCATTGACCACGGTCAGCACGGACGACAGGTACTTGATGCGCGTTTCATCGACCGTGAAATAGTCGTCGGTGAGCGCTGCGAAGTCCGCGAACTGTCCGGGCACAAGCGCGCCCTTGCGGTCCTCTTCGCCCGAGAACCAGCTACTGCCAACCGTGTAGCGGCGCAGCGCTTCCATCCGGTCCAGGCGGTCCTGCGGCGCATACATCTGCATGCCACCTACCGTGCAGCCCGACACCATCCAGTACAGCGAAACAAATGGATTGAAACTTGCCACGCGCGTGGCGTCGGTACCTGCGCCTACAGGCAGGCCTGCTGCCAGCATCTGCTGGATTGGTGGCGTTCTGGCGGCCGCCTGCGCCCCATAGCGATGGACAAAATACTCGCCCTGAAACGCCATGCGGTGCTGGATGGCAATGCCGCCGCCAAGCGCCGCGATACGGTCGATGTTGCGCTGTGAAATGGTTTCGCAATGGTCGAAGAACCAGCGCAGCCCGTTGAACGGCGTGTCCTGGTTGACACGTTCGAACACGTTCAGGAAGCGGTCGACGGACTCGTCATACGTTGCGTGCAAACGGAACGGCCAGCGGTTCTGGACAAGCAGCCGAACGACGGCTTCCAGTTCCGCTTCAAGCGTCTCCGGCAAATCAGGACGCGGCTCGAGAAAGTCCTCGAAATCGGCCGCGGAAAAGACCAGCATTTCACCTGCGCCGTTCATCCGCAGGAAGTCATCGCCTTCACCTGGCTTGGTCATCTTCACCCAGCGCGCGAAGTCCTCGATCTCCTTCTTCGCGTTCTGCGTGAAGAGGTTATAGGCAATGCGCAGGGTCAGCTCGCCGCGTTTAGCCAGCGCCATGATCACGGCATAGTCGTCGGGATAGGCCTGATATCCACCGCCCGCATCGATTGCGCTTGTGACGCCGAGACGGTTGAGTTCGCGCATGAAATGCCGCGTCGAATTCACCTGGTCGTCGTAGGCAAGCTTGGGTCCCTTCGCCAGCGTCGCGTACAGCAAACCCGCGTTGGGGCGCGCTATCAACATGCCGGTTGGATTGCCGCGCTTGTCGCGCTGGATCTCGCCGCCCGGCGGGTCAGCCGTGTCCTTGGTATATCCCACTGCACGCAGCGCCGCCGCATTCAGCAATGCGCTGTCATAGAGATGCAGAATGAACACGGGCGTGTCTGGCGCAATGGCGTTGATCTCGTCCAGCGTCGGAGCGCGGCGTTCAGCGAACTGCAGTTCGTTCCAGCCCCCGATCACGCGTACCCACTGCGGCGCCGGCGTGCGCGCCACTTGCCGGCGCAACATGTCGAGCGCATCGCCAAGCGACGGCACGCCGTCCCAGCGCAATTCCATATTGAAGTTCAGGCCGCCTCGTATCACGTGCAGATGTGAGTCGTTAAGCCCCGGAATTACCGTGCGCCCTTTCAGGTCGACACGCTGAGTGCCGGCATGGGCAAATTGCATCGCGTGAGCGTCGGTGCCGGTGGCGAGAATTTTTCCGTCCTTGACCGCGAGTGCCGTCGCGAAAGATCGCTTGTCATCCTGGGTAGCGATCTTCCCGTTGAAAAAAATGGCATCCGCGGACGCGGCGGCAGGGGTTGGCGCTGTCATCGTCGTCCTCATGCTTTAGAGTGCGCAACGGCGGCGAACGGGTTCCACCGGAAGGTGGGAATCACCGATCGCGGCCGCGTGTTGACGTGCTGGTTCGATGTGCTTCTTCGATGTACTTCGGCATCCTGCCTTTAGCCACCCGCTTCGCTTGCGTGCTCGCCGAGGATCTGCTTCGCGTAACGCACGCCAATACCGTAGGCGCTATGTGCCTTGAAGATATCCATGCAGCCGTCGTAAGTCTCGCCGCGAGCCCAGTCACGTTGCAGCTCGCACATGAATTGCAATGAGGTCATAGGCACAGCGCCCGCCTGGATGATGCGTTGCACGGCACGCTCATGTGCTTCTTCCGTGATGTCGCCGCAAGCGTCGGTCGGGACGTAGATCTCGTAGCCAGCGGCCAGCATCTGCACGGTCGGAAACGTCACGCAGACTTCGGTCCACAAGCCGGCGATCACGATCTTCTTGCGCCCGGTCGCTTCAATGGCGTTGCGGAAGTTCACGTCTTCCCAGGAATTCATCGAGGTACGGTCGATCGGTTTTTGTTCGGGAAAGACGGCCTGGGGTTCCGGGATGAACTCGCCGCTGAAAGTCTGTGCGGCGATCGTCGTGAGGATCGTGGGAACGTTGAACAGCTTGGCGGTTTTTGCGAGGACTTGGACGTTATGCACGATGGTCGTACGATCGTGCGAATGCGTGCCGAAGAACATCTGCGGCTGATAGTCGATCAACGCGAGAGCACAGGTGTCGGGGGTAAGTAATTCATGCGGCATGGAATGCTCCTTGGTCTGGCCTCAGACTGAATCGGGACGGCGACGCACGCCACCGTGGGAAATGTCGGTAACCGGGATGGCAGGCATGAGGCGCACATGACGCACATGAGCCGCATCTCGATTCCGGTTCGAGGCTACAGAGAGGAAGTCTTAAAGTCCTGAGGACGACCTGAATCGTTCTTAAAGGATCGCTTCTTAAAGGATCGAGCCGCTCGTGCGTGGACGCGCAGCAAGGTCGCGTTCGGAGGACGACGCGGGGGAGCCGTTCAGCGGCGGGACGATATAGCCATCGCTGTGCTCAGGCTTAGGTACGTCAGATAACGGATGCGGCAACTGCATTTCGCTTGCCTTGCCCAGCCTTATTTGAAGTTCACCGAGGCTGGCGGCGGCACGGCGTTCGAGTTCACCCGCACCTTGGCGCACCGCGTGATCGAGTGCGGAGACGAACCACGATTCGGCGTCCGTCGTCTGGTGCGCAGCGAGCGCGATCTCACCCCTCACCCTGCACAGTTCCGGGTAGTACCAGCGTTCGCCCGTTTCCTCGCAATGACGAAACGCTTCGTTGATCGCGGCCGTCGCGTCGTCACGTCGGCCGGCAGCCAGCGAAGCCCGTGCGAACTGCGCAAGCAGCAGCGTCAGCGGTGCAAGAAAGCCGCTCTTGCGCAATGCGTCGAGCGACGCGCGGAACTGTGGCAACCGGCACTGGCCTTCGCCGGACATCGATTGCAGGTATTCTTCATAGCAGTCGCAGCAAGTCGCCCAGATCGCGAACCCCGCGTGCGACGCGCGGGTTCTCAACATCGCGATACCAGCCTCGGCAACGGCTTGGTCAAACGTCAGCAATGCGACCGGTATGAACGCCTCGACGAGGACATAACATGTCACCATGTCGTGCTCGTATTCAAGCGCGGCATCGAGCGCATGGTGTGCGAGCCTCAACGCTTCTTGCGTTTCGCCCTGAACCCATGACACCCGCGCAAGCGTAGCGCGCGCGACAATACCGTGATCGACCCGAAAGCCGACCGTGTTCCAGCGATGCCAGCCATGCACGTACGCGTTCAGCATTGCCTCGAGCTGCTCGCGGGCAGCGGACGGCTCGCCCGCATAGTGCAGCGCAATGCCTTCGATCCGGCAGCCGATGACACACTGAGTCCGGTTCCCGGACTGCTGTGCAAGCGCGCCGAAGCGGCGCGCGAGCAACAGCGCCGCCCGTGCTTCGCCGCCGTACTGGTAGGCGTTCCACAAACCCCACAGGGCGCGGGATTCGAACTCGGTATCGCTCGCAGCCACAGCGAGGGACAGCACCTCGGACCAGACATCGCGGAGCGCCGCTGTCGGCCCCTCCGTATAGACGAGTCCCGCTGCATAGGCGGCCAGGAGCCGCAGCTTCGTGTTGACGGACACGCTCGCGGTATCGGCATGGCTGGCGGCGTCGATAGCCATGCGAGCCCGCTCGCAACACTCGTCCACGAGCGAGACGTCGAAGAGAAACGGCACTGCCATCGCAGAGAGCTCGATGCCCACCGACCGGTCCCCGCCGGGAGAAAACGCCCAGTCAAGCGCGGTACGCAGGTTGCCCACTTCCTGGCGGAACTCGGACAGCCATTCGCCGGGCGGACGTTCTGTGCGGTGGTACGGAGCACGATCGAATACTGTACGCACCCAGGTCGCGTGTGCCAGCGCGGCAGCCTTGCGCTCGCCGTTGTCTTCAAGTTGCTGCAACGCGTAGGCCCTCGTGGTTGCAAGCAGGCGATAGCGCGACGGCACCGCGCCGCTATCGTGAATCACGAGCGACTTGGAAACCAGGCCCCCAAGTGCATCGAGGATCTCGGTTTGCGAAAAACCGTGGGCGGCCACCATATGACAGGCTGCATCGAAGGAAAATCCGTTCAGGAATACACCAAGCCAACGCAGCAACGTGCGCTCGGTATCGTCGAGAAGACGATAGCTCCAGTCGAGCATGGCCTTCAACGTCTGATGGCGCGGCAACACGCCCCTGAAGCCGCCCGTCAGGATACGAAAGCGCTCATCGAGATGGTCGGCCAGCACTTCAATGCCAAGCACGGCCGCGCGCGCCGCCGCGAGTTCGATCGCAAGCGGTATGCCGTCGAGCCGGCGGCATACAAGGCCGGTGAGAAAGATGCTGCGTTCATCAGAAGAAAAGCACGGATCGATCGTGCGGGCGCGGGCAAGGAATAGCTGCACCGCACTTGTCTGAAGGATCTCGTCGCTAAGGCTGGCATCCTGGGGCACATCGAGCGACGGCACGTGATACAGCAACTCGTCCTGAATGCGAAGTGCCTCGCGGCTGGTCGCGAGCACGCATAGCGCAGGGTTCGCAGCCGTCATGGCGCGCGCTATCTCCGCAGCCGCGTCGATCACATGTTCGCAATTGTCCAGCACGATCAGCATGCGGCGGCCGGCTGTTTCCGCTCCGATCAGATCGGGCGACAAGCGCCCGGCAGGCAACTTCATACCAAGTGCACCGGCGAGTGCTTCCAGCGCGAAACGCGCATTCGACACCGAAGCAAGCGGCACGAACACCACGCCGTCTGGAAAACGCATGGCGGACTGAGCGGCAACCTCCAGCGCAACCCGCGTCTTGCCGATACCGCCCGCGCCAACCAGCGTGAAGACCCGCGCGGCATTCAGTGCATCCAGCACTTGCGCAACCAGTTGTTGCCGGCCGATCAAAGCCGATACGCCGGCAGTAAGCACGGTCGAAGTGCATGGCAACAAAACTGCGGCATCTTCACGCTGCGAGGGCGGCTCTTCATGCGCCGGTATCAGCCGATAACCGCGGCCCGGCACCGTCTTGATCAAATCGCGATCCACGCCGAGCGCCTTGCGCAAGGCAGCAATATGAACCTGCAGATTGTTTTCCTCGACCACCGTGTCGGGCCATACGCGACGCATGATCTCGTCCTTCGAGACCAGCGTTCCCTGCGCGCGGATCAACAGCTCGAGAATGTCGAATGCGCGGCTGCCAATGCGCAGCGACTCGCTGTTAAGCTGGATTTCCCTGCTTTCGAGGGAGATGAGAAGTTGCCCGATCCGGACCATCGCACGCTCGATTCCGAAGGGTGATGGATGAAAAAACGGGTCACTGCGCCAAGCGATTCAGTTGGCAGATCTTACGGCACGGACACGAAGGAAAGATTGAAAAATTTCGATTCGACCCATCGAAATTCTTGATGTGTTTCGTTAGAAAAATAGACGAGCGGCGCAATGTAAGCAACCCGGTAGGCGGGCGCTCAGGCTAACGGTATGTCACCCTCGCCATGATGACTAATACGCTTTTCGCACCAGTCAGTAAACCAGACGTTTTTATAGCGATGACTTTATTGATGCTTGTATCGACACATAAGGCCCTCTTTTTAAGTCCGCTGCGTGACAGCTTAAAGATGGTTTTATGCCGCCAACAGTTGCACGCATACCGATGGAACCCTGTTCTACGGCTCACTTCGCGGATTCGCTAAGTGGTCAATTCATGTAGCTTCTGCATGCCATCGCGCAGCCAGTCCAGCAGCGTGCGTTCGGTGTCCACCAGCACGGGTATCTCGGCGTTCAGCTTGCGCAGAGAGTCTTGCCGTTGCGAAAGCAGGTGGCACATCTGCTGACCTATTTCCGGCCGGCTCTTTAACAAGGGCGTCAGGTCCGCCTTGTCCAGCCGATAGACTACAGCCCGCGTCAAAGCCGTGACTTGCGCTTGAACCGGCAAACCCGCCAGGACGCCCGCCTCGCCGATGGAGTCGCCGGGTCCCAGCCGCGCGGATTCGACCGGACCGGAGGGTCCCGTCACCATCACCGACATGACACCCGACTGCACGATCGTCAGGTAGTCCGTCACCTCGTCCGACTTGACGACCATCTGATTTGCTTCGTATTCGTGACGGGACAATCTCCTCGACAGCGCTTCGATTTCTTCGCCCTGCAAGGCACGGAAGAGATCGACGTGTGACAGGAGCCGTTGCCGGCTGTCAGCGGCGTCGTGGCGTGGTGGCCGTGGAACGCTCAATGGCCGGAGCTCGATTCCCGCAGCGGCAAGATGACGATGGCACAGGTCGTAAAGCTGGTTCGTCACGACCACGGACTTGCCCATGTCATCGATATAAACCGTGACTGCGTATTCAATCGAGTTGATCGAGGCGTTCTTGATAAGTGTATAGGGCACCGGCGTTTGCAGCACCAGACTGCTTCCCAGGACCGCACGCTCCAACGCGCCAAGGACGGTAGCCGGACGTTCTTCCGGTGAAATCTGCAGCGCGATGGACACGCCGTGAAGCGCAACGGGACGGCTGCTGTTGGTGATTTTTGCCTTGGCCGCCACACTGTTGGGGACGATGACGACATTGCCCTGGGACGTGAGCAGGTGCGTCGCACGCCAGTTCATCTCCAGCACCTTGCCCTCCACGCCATCAACCGAGACCCAGTCCCCAATGTGATACGGCTCGGTTGTGTTCAGCACGATCCCGGCGAACACATCGCTAAGCGTGCTTTGTATGGCGAGACCCAGCACGATTGCCAGTGCACCGGAGGTGGCGACCAGTCCGGTGACCGGCAGCCCCAGCACGAATGCAAGCGAGGCGACGACGGCTGCAAGAAAAACCAGCGCACCCAGCACGTCCTGGAAAAGACGCTCCCTGTGCCAATGGCGCGATCGGAACGCTGCGTCCAGCGACAACGTGAGAAGACGCGCGCCGATCAGCCACCACGAAACCTCGAGAATCTGGGCCGCAAGATGACGGCCCGCAGATTCAGGCCACGGCGCCGGCGTGAAGGGACTTAGCGCCGATCCGAACAACAGCGCGCTCAGCAGCGCGAAAATCACCAGTCTGAGCAGCAAGCGGATGGTGTCGTTGCGTGGAAACGCTGCGCGCCAGAGCACGACGTCCACCATGACCAACACGAAGCCAAGAACCAGCGGATCTTTCACAGGACTGCTCCCGACATGGAGGACCTCCCGTGTTGCTGCGCAACGAACGGCTGCGTACAGTCACGGATGTTTTGTCCGAATGCCTTCGCATTCTACGGTTTCCGGCTCTTATCCGTAGAACGTGTCGTGCGTCCGGCGTTCACAACGTGCACGATGCAGATGCACGGATTTGGGCGAGAGCACGAGAGTCGACTTGATCCGTCATACGCCCTGCACGCGGCCGGACCCTAAACAGTCAGGCGCTGTCCGGACCGCCTTTTGCCTGCAGCTTTACAGCCTTCCAGCCCGCTCGCGCTTCCACCCACTCTGCAACCGCGAGCAAACGCTCGTCGTGTTGCGCCGCGCCGATCAGTTGAGCGCCGAGCGGAAGACCGGCGGCCCCGAGGGCGATCGGTAGACTGATGGCGGGAACGCCCAGGAATGTCCATGGAGCGCACATCGAAGCGTCGCCGGTATAGCCGAGTCCCACGGGCGCTTCCCCTGTGGCCGGCGCGACGAGAAGTGCATCCAGACGCATGTCTTCCAGCAACCAGCGGTCAAAGAGATGGGCCAGCCGCACCTGCGCAGCCCTCGCTCGCGCATAGTCGAGACTCGATACGCCGCGGCCCTCGTTGATCAACGACGTCATGACCGAACTGATGAGGCCGGGCGACCGGTCCAGAAGCGCGCCATGCACCACCGCCGCTTCGACCGCCAATATCGCCGATACCAGCGCCCCCATGTCCTCCAGTTCCGCCGGCAAGTCGACCGTGACGACGTCCGCTCCATCGGCTTTCAGTTGTGCCGCCAGTCGCGCCAGCGCGTTGTCCTGAGCGGGTTCCATCGCAGTGCCGACTTGCCTGCGCAGCATGCCGATACGGATGACCGCACTGCCGTCGTTGCCCTGGCTTTTGTTCTTGCTGCATACGTGGGAATAGTGAAAGTCCTGGTCGTCGGAACCCGCTACGACTTTAAAGGCGTACGCCGCATCCGCGACGTTGGCAGTGAACATTCCGACGTGATCCAGCGATGGCGCCAGCGGCAACACACCGGTTCTGGCAATGCTCCCATAGGTCGGTTTGAACCCCACGACACCGCAATACGCCGCAGGGCGAATAACGGAACCAAACGTCTGCGTCCCGAATGCAAGAGGAACAATCCCCGCTGACACAGCCGCGGCAGAGCCGCTGGACGAGCCGCCGGGCGTATGCTTTTCATTCCATGGATTGACCGTCGGACCCGGGTGGCGCCAGGCGAACTCTGTTGTCACCGTCTTTCCTACGATGGTTCCACCTGCTTGCCGCAAGCGCGCTACAAGTACCGCATCAGTGCCGGGCGTGCGGCCCGCGTACGCCGGCGAGTTGTACTCGGTCGGCATGTCCGCCGTGTCGATAAGATCTTTTATGCCGATGGGAACACCCGCGAGCGGCAACCCTATGTCGGCTTGATTCACCACCGGCGCGTCCGGCAGATAACTAAATGCGTGCAACCACGGTTGGGTTTGCCGGGCTGCCTTATCGGCGGCTTCAATGCTTTGCTGGATTGTCAGAACCCCGCTCTCGACAGCACGGCGGATGTCGAGCAGGGTAAATGCGTTTGCTGGTTCAGTCATCTCGTGAATAATCCCGGTGTGTGTTCCGCGTGTTCCATGGCCTAAGCGCGCTAATGCCTTAGTATGCCAGTCACTTGACCTGAGACAATAATGGCAAGAGGGGTAAGTATTTGCTCATCTACCTCCAAGCGGTTGCGTCGCAGGACGCATGCGCCGGCCAGCCAAACCCCACACGATTGCAGCAATGACCAGGGCGAGCACGCCCGCAACGTACAGCGCCGAAGCGAAACCACTAGCGAAACTTGCCGGGGCCGCAACTGCCAGGAACACCTTTGCGGCTGGCGCTAAATGCTCGGTCGCGTGAACCGCGTCGCCGGCTAGCAATCTGGACATGAAGTCGGCACCAAGCGAATGCCTTACTGCGGGAGCATTAACCAAGGCTAAGTCGAGTGCCGTCTGAGTCCGCGAGGCAAGCACGGCGCCAAGCACCCCTACTGACGTGACGATCGCGGTAAACCGCGTGGTTGTGCTGATGCCGGAAGCCATGCCGGTTCGATTAGGCGGAACGCACGCCATGATCGCCTTCTGCGTATCCCCGTTCAGTATGCCGGCACCACAACCCGTGACGATCATGCCGAGTGCGACCAGCCAGTATCTTTGATCCATTGCTACTGACGCGGTCAATAAATTCCCCGCGCCGATCAGGCCAAGCCCAACGGTCAGCAGCGTGACGCTGGAAAACCGGCCCGCAAGCCACGCCCCTATGTAGGGACCCGCGATCATGGCAGTGGCAAATGGAAGCATGCCGATGCCCGCGCTAACGGCCGGCCATCCGAATGCGTTCTGCAGATACAGCGGCAGGAACGTCATCATGACCTGAGCGCAGGCTGCATAGCCGAACATGCTAAGCACAGCGGCAACAAAACGCGCCTGACGAAACAGCGACAAGTCGATCATCGCGTGAGGGCGGTTCTTTTCCAGCTTCAGAAATGCGATAAGTAATCCTGCGCATCCTGAGAACCGGGCTATTGTGGGCAGACTTTGCCAACCGTCTGTTTGTGTTCCGATCAGCGCCCAGATGCCAAGTGCCAAAGAGGCGCCGAACAACAGGCTCCCCATTACGTCGATTGCCCCGGCTTGGGGGTTGCGTGACTCGCGGATAGAGCGGTGCACGCACCAGGCGAGCACCGAGCAGACAGGCAAGTTCAGGAGGAAGATCCACCGCCACCCGAACCACTGCGTAATCACGCCGCCGACTAACGGCGCGACCGTGGTCGCCAGCCCCATGCACATGCCCCATACGGCCCAGGCGCGCGCGCGATCGGGTCCGTCCTGGAAGGTATTGGCTATCACGGCGAGCGCGGCGGTCAGCAACATCGACGCGCCCACGCCTTTTACCGCACGAGCGAGATTCAGGAAAAGCGCGGTAGGTGCAAGCCCGCATCCGAGCGATGCCAGACAGAAGACACCCAGGCCGATCATCATCAATTTTTTTCGCCCGAACCGATCGGCTATACCGCCGGCGGCCAGCAAGCACGATGCAAAGGCGACCATGTATGCACTCACGACCCATTCGACGTCAGCAAAACCCACGTGGAACGATCGCGCGATCGAGGGCAGGGAAACGGCGACCACGTTGGTATCGAGAACGATCAGCGCGCAGGTTGCCGAGGCGGTGCCCAAAACGAATCGCGCTGCCCGCCTGCTCGACGCCGGGTTGGAATCCTTGTCCTGCGAGCGCTCGTTGTCCGCAGGCGAAGGACCATCTGGCGGCTGCTCATGATTTATGAGCGGACTTCTTCGAAACATGGAAACCACCATCGGGAGGAAATTGATGGTGGTCATACTATCTATAACCGTATTAACCGTCACTAACGTAAGATCACAGAATTATTCACGAAAATGTTAATACAGTGAAACTCGAACTTCGTCATATCCGATGCTTTGTTTGTGTTGCCAGGCACCTCCGCTTCGCCCGCGCGGCTGAGGAACTGGACATTGCACCGCCCTCGCTCACCAAGCAGATTCAGGAAACCGAGCGGCTATTGAACGTGCGTCTGTTTCATCGGACCAAACGCAGCGTTGCGTTGACCGCGGCAGGCGAAGCTTACTTGCCCGAAGCGCTGGCCGCCCTTACCCACTTGTCACGCGGGCAGGAACTTGCCGCACTAGCCGAGCGCGGAGAGCTGGGCCGGATCGAGGTGGGATACGTCGCGTCGGCGGCATTTGCGGGTGTGCTTCAAAACACCATTAGGGGATTTCGCCGTGACAACCCCCGCATAGAGATAGTCCTTAGCGAACTTGCGATGGACCGGGTGCCGGCCATGCTTGCTGAAGGTCTTATCGACGTCGCGTATGTCAGGCCGCCCATGCATTATCCAGAGGGAATCCAGGCGATCACGCTGTATCGCGATCATTTTATTCTGGCCATTCCTGAGGACTCGCTGCTGGCGGAATCGGCAAGCGTTTCTCCCGCCCAATTGCGTGACTGTGTTTTTGCGTTGCCTGAGCAGGACTTCGGGACGTTTGAGGTCGGGCGCAGGGGGCGTTTTCAACCGCAGTTGGGCCAGAGGCCAGGACCGTTGGCCGCAGTACTGGCTTGTGTCTCGCTAGGGGGAAATGTCGCGGTAGTGCCGCGCACGCTCAGCGATTGTGTTTCACTTCCAGGCGTGGTTTATAAGGCGATTACTGGAAAACCGATCGTATCGGAAGTCGCTATGGCATTTCGCCAGCATGAGCGTGCGCCTGCTGTACGTGAATTTATCAGTTATACGAAACAGTTGTAGTTCAAAGGCCGATGCAACGGGTATCGAAACACCAGTGTGATTGCTTCTGAGGAAATGAAACGAAGAATGGGTAAAGCAAGGGGGAAAGAGACCACCGCTGCCAGCCGATATATTCATCGGCTGGACAGCAGTCATGTAATCGACTGCACAAGTATCTTCAACAACCAGCCGATCACGTCACCGGCGCCGGATTAAACAAAGTAAGCGCGTTATGCAGTTTCAAATGCTCGGCACATGTCTCCTTGCGTCCGCTCGCCACGTCCAGCATCAAGCGGAACAGCTCCCAACCTACGTCTTCAATCGTCGCGTCGCCGGTTGCAATGCGACCCGCATCGACATCCATCAAGTCATGCCAGCGGCGTGCCAGATCGGAGCGTGTCGCGACCTTGATGACAGGTACCTCCGCCAGGCTATACGGCGTGCCTCGCCCCGTGGTGAACACATGCAGATTGATACCGGCGGCGACCTGCAGCGTACCGCAGATGAAATCGCTCGCGGGCGTTGCCGCAAAGATCAGGCCCTTCTGCTTCACCTTCTCGCCGGGCGATAGCACACCCGAGATAGCCGAGTTGCCGGACTTGATGATCGAACCCATCGCCTTCTCGACAATATTCGACAACCCGCCTTTCTTGTTTCCGGGCGTCGTGTTCGCGCTGCGGTCCGCACCGCCGCGCTTCAGATATGTGTCGTACCACTGCATCTCGCGGATGATCGCCTGCGCAACCTCGGCGTTGGCGGCACGGCTCGTCAATTGGTCAACGCCATCGCGGACTTCGGTCACTTCAGAAAACATCACCGTTGCGCCCGCACGCACCAGCAGATCGGTGGCGAAGCCTACCGCGGGATTCGCCGTGAGTCCGGAGAACGCATCGCTGCCGCCGCACTGCACGCCGATCACGAGGTCAGAGGCAGGACACGTTTCGCGCCGCCGCTGGTTCAGCCGTTCGAGATGACGCGTAGCAGTACGCATGATGGAGTCGATCATCGACTGGAAACCAACGTGCGCGTTGTCCTGCAGCACGACAACATCGCCATTCGAATCGTCCCCTGCCGTCGCAATAGGAATTGTGCCGACGGGCATCAAGCGCTCGGGCTGCAGCTTTTCGCACCCGAGGCTCACGATCATCACTTCGCCGCCAAAGTTCGGATTCAGGCTGATGTTGCGCACGGTGCGAATAGGAACCATGGCATCGGGGGCATCGATAGCAACACCGCAACCGTAGGTATGTTCGAGCCCGACAACATCATCGACGTTCGGATATCGCGGCAGCAACTCAGCCTTGATCCGCGCGACCGCATGCTCGACCACGCCCGACACACATTGCACGGTCGTGGTGATCGCGAGGATGTTGCGCGACCCCACCGACCCGTCGGTGTTTCGATACCCCTCGAACGTGAACCCTTCCAGCGCCGGCATCTCGGGCGCCGCGCGCGTGGCGATCGGAAGGTCCTCCAGACCCGGCGGCTCCGGCATCCGGATCACGTGTTCGTTGATCCAGCTTCCTTTGGGCAAGTCCTTCAATGCGTAGCCGATCACCACGTTATAGCGCACCACGGCTTCGTTCTCGGCCAGATCGGCGAGCGCCACTTTATGGCCTTGCGGTACACGCTCGCGCAACACGAGACCATCGGCGAACATGGCGCCTTCAGGCAGGCCGCCGTCGTTGACGACGATCGCCACATTGTCCTGACGATGAACCCGAATGTAGAGAGGAGACTGTTCCATTTCAATCGAACCTTAAGGTGACTACTCGCGACTACTCGCCCATCACTGCCGCTGTTCCTTGACGCGTGAAACGAGTTGCGTCGGGCTCACGAACTGCAGCGCGATCAGTACCCATACCAGGGTGATCGCCATGTAGATCATCGCCATTGCATCGATGGATTGAGGCGCACGCACACCCGTCGAAAAGACCGCGTAGTACAGCGCGACCACCAGCGTCTGCGTGGTCGGCCCGGCGGTAAAGAACGTCAGTTCGAACATGCCGATAGTGCGAACGAGCACCAGCAAGCCCGCAGCCAACATGCCCGGCATCAGTAACGGCAGCAGTACATAGCGGAAATACTTCGCCGTGTTCGCACCAAAGATACGTGCGGCTGCTTCGAGATTCGGATCGATCTGTTCGATGAACGGCGTCATCACGAGAATGACGAACGGCAGCGCGGGCACCATGTTCGCCAGGATCACGCCGCTCAATGTTCCGGCAAGACCGACCTTGTACATGACGGTTGCCATCGGAATGCCGTAGGTGACGGGCGGAACCATCAGCGGCAGCAGGAACACCAGCATCGCGAAACGCTTGCCTCGAAATTGCACACGGGCGAGCGCATAGGCGGCCGGCACGCCCAGTGCGATCGACAGGATCACCACTGCGCCAACCACCTCGATCGTCACCCACAATACGCTCGCAAGCTGGAAGTCGCTCCATGCCTGCGCGTACCAGTGCAGCGTGAATCCCGGCGGCAACAACGTGCCGAACCAGCGCGTCGCGACGGAGTTGACGGCAACGGTTGCAATCAGCAACAGGACGTTGAACAGGAAGAACGCCATCGCGCCCCAGACGAACATCTTCCAGAGCCGGTCCCCAAGGCTTAAGCGCGGTTTCATCGGCTTGGCCGGTTGTGCACCGTCGTTGCGGCTGTCGCGAGGCGCCGAGGCATGAGTGGAAGCGGTCCAGGCAGGTGCATGATTATCGGTTGCCATCAGCCTTTACCTCCGGTCACCGGTCCCGTGTAGAAGAAGCGGCGCGCGCTCAGCATGCCTGCCACCACCAGCAACTGCACAAAGCCCATCACCATCGCTATCGCGGAAGCGAGGGAATAATCGTAGCTTTCGAATGCGGCTTCGGCGGCGGCGATCGAGATCACCCGCGTGGGTCCGGCCGGAGCACCGAGCAGCACTGCCGATGGAAACACCGAGAACGCCTGCACGAACGACAAACACGCAGCCATGGTCAGCCCGGGCATCAGCAGCGGCAGGTAGATCTGTCGAAACTGCTCCCAGGGACTTGCCCCCAGGGTTGCCGCAGCGCGCGCAAGCGTCGGGTCGATGCCGGTCACATATGAGAGCGTCAGCAGAAAGGCAAACGGAAAGCCCGACACGATCAGCGATATCAACACGCCCCAATAGTTATGCGTGAGACGCACTTCATCGCTATATAAATGCAGTCCATGCACCGCCTGCGAGAACCAGCCGTTCGGACCGAAGTAGGTCAGCATGCCGTCGGCGATCAGCACCGTGCCCAATGTCACCGGAATCACCAGCAAGGTGGTCACGAACTTCTGATACGGCGAATTCCGGCGCAAAGCGAAGGCGACTGGAACCGAAAGACCCACGTTGATGATCGTCGCCGGTACCGCGAGCTTCAAGGTCACGATGATGGTGGGCCACATCGCGGTATCGGTGAAAAAGGCGATGTAGTTGGCGAACGCGGAGCCGCCGTTCATCGGCTGGAACGACAGCACGAGGCCGTACACGAACGGATAAACGAACAGCGCGAGGATGAAGATCAGCGCGGGAGAAACCAGCCACGCCTTCGCGTCGCGTGGGACTGCTGAAGGGAGCGGAACGGTTGGCGAGCTCATGGCGTTTCCCCGTCGTACACCAGTGTGCGTGCTGGTGGAACGCGCAGGCAAATGGGTTCACCTACCGCCACGTCACCCGTCACGCGCGCCCACAGACTGCCGAACGCGGCCTTCACGCGAATCAGCGAATCGTGGCCGCCGTATTCCACCGTCAGCACCTCTGCATTGAACGCATTCTCGGCACCGGGCGCGGCGCGCTGCAGGTCTTCGGGACGCATCGCGACACTCACGCGCTTGCTGTCGAAACCGGCCATCGGCATGCCGATCAGCCGCACGCCGTCCGAGCTTACGGCCACGCCTTCACCCTGCATGCCTTCGAGCGTAAATTGCGCCACGTTCCGATACCCCATGAAGCGCGCGACATGCAGGTTGCCGGGCCGTTCGTAGATTTCCTTTGGCGACGCGACCTGCTGCACAGTGCCTTCCCGCATCACGACAATGCGGTCGGCCATCGATAGCGCTTCGTCCTGATCGTGCGTCACGTAGATCGTTGCGCGGCCGAGCTGGCTGTGAATGCGCCGGATCTCCGCACGCATTTCAATGCGCAACTTGGTATCGAGATTCGACAGCGGTTCGTCCATCAGCACGAGCGCCGGTTCGATCACGATCGCGCGAGCGATGGCAACACGCTGCTGCTGGCCGCCGGACAACTGCCCCGGCAACTTCTTCTCCTGGCCGACAAGCTGCACCATCTGCAGCGCTTCATACGCGCGACGGGCGGCTTCGCTCTTCGCGACGCCGCGCATCTTGAGGCCGAAACCGACGTTATCGAGCACGGACATATGCGGGAACAGCGCGTAGTTCTGGAACACCATGCCGAAGCCGCGTTTTTCCGGCGGCAGGACGTCGATACGCTGGTCATCGAGCCAGATCCGTCCGCCGGTCAGCGGTTGCAAGCCGGCGATGCAATTGAGCGCGGTGGACTTGCCGCATCCCGACGGCCCGAGCAACGCGATGAATTCACCGCGCTGGATGTTCAAGGCAAGACCACGGAGCGCCGCGACCGCCTGACCTTCGGCGTTCATGAAACTGCGGCTGACCGAATCAAGACGCAACTCATCAAACTGATGCTTCATGGCAGGTTCCTGAGGCTAAGAACGACACCGTGCGACGAACTTGACTTAATCGCCTAAAGCAATCATCAAGCCGCCGCACGGCCGTAAAAACTACTCCGTTACTTCGACTTCTGCGACCCGATCTCGCGGTCCCACTTCTGGAACGCGGCGACCATCGCGGTGGCGCTCAGCGGCACCACATGCGGACGATCGGCGAGCAGCTTCGCGTATTCCGGCCGGCCGTACTTCTTGATCACGTCCTGGCTCTTCGCCGGGGCTTGATCGATCGTCACGCCCTTCACTGCCGGACCCGGATAGAAATAACCGTCGTCGAAGGTCATTGCCTGCTGTGCGGGTTCAAGCATGAAGTTCATCATCTTGTAGAGCACGTCGAGCTTTTCCTTCGGCACGCCGTTCGGGATCACCATGTAATGGGCGTCGTCGACCCATGTCATGTTGTCGAAGGCCTGGACCTTGTATTCAGCCGGCACGAGGCCAAGCGCGCGCGGGTTGATGTCCCAGCCGGTTACCGTCACCGTCATGTCGCGCGAGCCTTCGCCGAGTTCCTTCATTACCGCCGACGTACCGCCCGGGTAGTAAGGAATGCAATCGTTCAGTTGCTTGAGAAAGGCCCAGGTCTTGTCCCAGCCGTTGATCGGGTCTTGCGGGTTCTTGTCGCCGAGCACATACGGCAAGCCCATCAGGAAGGTACGGCCGGGACCGGAATTGGCCGGGCGTGCATAGATCAGCTTGTCCGGATGCGCCTTGCACCATGCGAGCAATTGGGCAGGCGTTTTCGGCGGATCGGTCACCTTGGCGGGGTTGTATTCGATCAGCGGACCCGCAGGCATGTACGTCACTTCAATCCCGTAGCCTTGCGCGAGGTCCTGCATCTTGCGCGGACCGGGCGCGTATTTATCGAGTACGCCGGGGAACGCCGTGGCCTGATCCGGCAGCAGTTTCATCCAGAGCTTTTGTTCGATACCCGCGGCAAGCGCGTCCGTGCCGGTCAGCACGAGGTCGATGTCCGAGCGGCCGGCTGCCTGCATCGCCTTGATCTTGCCGGGCAACTGCGGCGCGGGTGCATTGGTGAACGTGATGTTGGAGACGAGTTGCGGGTACTTCGCCTTGAAGGCCTCGAACGCCTTCTGCGTCAGTTGCAGATTGCCCGCCACGTCCACGATGTTGATCGACACCGGGTCCGCCGCGTGCGCGGCAGGTGCGGTGACAATTGACACCGCGGTGACTGTGGTGACCGCGGCCACGGCGCTCAACGCCATGCGCAGCACCCCCAGCTTCGCCGACAAACGGCCGGACATAGTCATTTCGTCTCCTCGCTCTTTGTATGGATTTTATTGCGGATCGATCAAAGCCGATGCCGCCACGCGACACAAATGGACCGCAGCCAAAGGTCAGCGTCGCGGCGCATTTATCGATGTATGTTGTCGTATGAGAACATAACTGTGACGGGGCGCGCTTTCTATCACCGTAAACCCCTAATCACGATGCCTTCGGCCTCCCGGCAACGGTCGAACGGATAGCGCCCTAACCCTTACAGATAATCATTCCCACGATTTGAACCGCAGCGGGATCAGATCGATTTGAAAGCAGCGTGGTAGCGGATAGGGGCGGTAAATATCATCGACCTTGTTGTACGACAACCTATCTTTTGAATACGCGAGGAGACACCGCGTCTGGTCAGGCAGAAAAACGAATGAAGGGATGATTGCCCGAAAGGGCCGCTCCCCGGCGCGCTGGGCGCCGGGCAAGCTTTTGATACCTGCCCCAGTCT
Source organism: Caballeronia sp. LjRoot31 (assembly GCF_964253885.1). Classification (NCBI taxonomy): domain Bacteria; kingdom Pseudomonadati; phylum Pseudomonadota; class Betaproteobacteria; order Burkholderiales; family Burkholderiaceae; genus Caballeronia; species Caballeronia sp. LjRoot31. The sequence goes on along the minus strand of NZ_CAXURX020000002.1, from coordinate 791,144 downwards.
CAGTGACTTGCCGAGGCGGGCTGCATCGGGACACCGGACGACGCATCGGCGGGCGCATTGGCTACCAGCGTTCCAGGCGCACTCTCCTGCTCGCTGCGCGACGCGGCGACCGAGAACGCAAAGGTATTAATGCCCCCGGCGCTGGTAACAGAAACCTTGCCGCCATGCATTTCCGCCGTTGCCTTGACGATCGCCAGGCCCAGCCCGTGGTTCTCGCGGCTGTTCGTTCGCGAGACCTCGGCGCGATAAAACCGGTCGAACAAATGATCGAGCACGGCGGGCTCAATAGGCTCCCCCGGATTGGCGACGGCCACGCGGACCTGGTCGCCTTCACGCGTGATCGAAACCTTGATGGTCGATCCTTGTGCGCAATGCTGGATCGCGTTCATCAGGAGATTGATGCACGCGCGGCCGAATAGCGACTTGTTCACGCGCACGAGCGCATCACCCGTGTAGACCGCCCGCACCTGCGCTTCCTCCAGCGGAATCTCCAAAAACTCCAGCGTATGGGCAACTTCAGCGGCAAGCGATGTATCGACCAGCCCCGTCGCGCGTTCGCCCTGATCGGCTCGCGCGAGGAACAGCATGTCGTTGATGATCGCCCGCATGCGCTCGAACTCTTCCAGATTCGACTGCAGCGTGTGACGCAGGTCGTCGACGGAACGGTTACGGGTCAGCGCCACTTCGGTCTGCCCGATCAGGATGGTGACGGGCGTGCGCAACTCGTGCGCGACATCGGCATTGAACGATTCGAGCCGCCCGTAAGCGCCGTCAAGACGCTCAAGCGCCCCGTTGAATGAATTGGCGAGATCGTTGAGTTCCAGCGGCAGCGAGCGCGTATTCAGCCGCTGCGAGCGATTGTTCGGGCTCACCGCCGACGCGTCCCGGGTCAGCCGGGTGAGCGGCGCAAGCCCGATCCGGGTAACCGAATAGCTCAGCAGCAGCACCCCGAGACTGCCCAGGGCGGACAACGCGGCGAGCGCAAAGCCGAATGCGCGCATGGTCCGCGCGTTCGCCGAATAACCGGCCGCGACCTGCAGCATCACGGCCGGCCGCTGGGCATAAGCGGGGAGTTCGACCGTGCTGGTCAGCATGTCGTTTTCGCTGCCGGAGCCGGTTCGCACCCGTGCATAACCACCCGCCCAGGTTTTCATGACCTGTCCGGTGACCGGCTGGCCGAACTGGTACGACGAATCTGCGCTCCGCACCGAATACAGCGTGACGCCGTCGCGCGGCGTCATGTCGGTGAGCTTTTCACGCGCCATTTTCCATTTTTCAGGCGTGACGGCGTGATAAACGATGATCCGCGCGATCTGCGTGCGGTCATCGAGCGACTCGCGCAGATGCACTTCGAGTTGCGTGCGCAACACCAGGAACAGCCCGGTTCCGACCAGCGTGAAGACAAACAGCGCGACGGCCGCGAACATGAAGGCCAGACGCCGGGCGATAGATCGATTCATGATGTTCCCGCTTCTTCGCGGACCTCCAGCACATAGCCCATGCCGCGCACCGTGTGCAGCAGCTTGGTTGGGAATGGGCCGTCCAGCTTGGCCCGCAGGCGCTTGATCGCGGTTTCCACCACATTGGTATGGCTGTCGAAATTCACGTCCCAGACCAGTTCGGTGATCGCTGTCTTCGACAGAATATCGCCTTGCCGGCGCGCCAGCACGCTCAGTAACTGAAATTCCTTGGCGGTCAGGTCCAGCCGTATGCCATCGCGCGTGGCGCGCCGGCCGATCAGATCGACATACAGGTCGCCCAGCGAGATCAGCGTCGACTCCTGCACGCGGGTGCGCCGCGCCAGTGCGTGCAGCCGCTCAACCAGCTCCAGAAAGGAGAACGGCTTGGTCAGGTAATCGTCGGCGCCTTCGCGCAGGCCCCGCACGCGGTCGTTGATCTGGTCGCGCGCGGTCAGCATGATGACGGGGGTCGCCTTATGCGCGCGCAGCGCCTTCAGCACGCTGAAGCCATCGCGTTTGGGCAGCATCACGTCGAGCACGATCACGTCGTAGTCGAATTCGATCGCGAGATGCGTACCTTCCTCGCCGTCAAGGGCCACGTCGACTATCCATCCCTGCTCTGTCAAGCCTGAGCGCAGATAGTCAACCACCTTGTGTTCGTCTTCCACGATGAGCAGTTTCATGCGCGCCTTCTTATGTACGTATTCCCATTATAGGAAACCGTTGTGTCTCCCCCTGCGACAAGTGGCGAAACCCGGGTCTGCACGACCCGGGCCGGCAGCGCCCGGGCGCGTTCACGTCACTCGCGCATTAATCCGCATTCGTCAGTTTGGCGGGCTGGCTGCCGCCGTTTTCTCCGGAGCTGCCGCGTTGACGTCCCAGCCGCCCCCCAGCGCCTTCACCAGCGACACCGACGTCGTCCATTGCTGGCCATGAATCTGCACATCCTGACGCTCACTTGTGAGCAGTGACTGCTGCGCGGTGATCACATCGAGGAAGGCGACCAGGCCGCCCGAATAACGATCGTTGGCGAGCGAAAGCAAACGCTGCGCGTCAGTGACGGCCTCCTGCGACTCCTTCGATGCCGCATCGAGTACCGACAACCCGGTCACGCCGTCCTGCACCTGCTGGAACGCATTGAGCACCGTCTGGCGATAGTTCGCCTCCGCCGCCTGATAACCGGCGCTCGCAAAATCAACATTGGCGGCGCGTCGACCGCCATCGAAGACAACTTGTCCGAGTGTGGCGCCAAGCGTCCACATCAGCGTCGGTGCGCTCAGCAGGCTGGCGAACTGCGTGCTTTCCCAGCCGATACCCGGCATCAGCGAAAGGCTCGGGAAAAACGCGGCTTTCGCCACGCCGATCTGCGCATTCGCCGCGGCCATCGCGCGTTCCGCCGACGCAATGTCGGGACGCCGCTGCAGCAAATCACTTGGCAGTCCGAGCGGTATCGCGGGGACGGACGTATTGATCACCTTCGGCGCAATCGCGAATTGCGGTGCGGGAATGCCAATCAGCGCAGCGATTGCATGCTCGAACTGGGCGCGCTGGTTGAGCAGCAGGCGAGCCTGGACGCGCGTGGAGTCGAGTTCGGATTTCTGCTGCAACACGTCAAGCCCCGACACCGAACCCAGGTCATGCTCGGTGGTCACGTAATCCAGCGCCTTCTGCTGCAGGATGACGGAGCGGTTCAGCACGTCGATCTCGGCATCGAGTTCGCGCATCGAAAAATAATCGCTGGCCAGGTCCGTGGTCAGCACGAGCCGCGCGTTGGCGAGATCGTCGCGCGATTGTTCGGCGGACGCCCGCGCGCCCTCGACTTCGCGGCGAATCCGGCCAAACAGGTCGGTGTCGTAGTCAATGGTCGGACCGACACTGATGTTGTTCTGCACCGTCGACTGGGTCGGCGTGGCGTAGTTCGTCAGCGGCCGGTTCTGCGATATCCGGGCACGCGACCCGGTGGCGCCAAGGTCCACCTCAGGCACCAGCTGCGCCTTGTTGTTCGCGAGAGTCGCACGCGCCTGCGCGTAATGCGCGCTCGCGGCGGCGAGTGTCTGGTTCTGCGCGAGCGCTTGCTGCTCGAATCCATTCAGCGATTCATCGCCGAAACTGGCCCACCATTCCGGCACCAGCGGCGCGTGCGACGGCTCGGCGAGACGCCAGTACGAGTCGGTGTGCCACGCAGGCGGGGTGTCGGCGTGAGGCTGTTTGTAGTCCGGCCCGACCGTGCAGGCGGACAGCAGAACCGCTCCGGATGCCATCACGGTCGTGCTGGTCATCAGGGTCAGGATCTTGAGGGCCTTGAGCCGTGCCGGCAGAATCGGCCACTGAGCCGGCCACTGGCGCGCGCGCTTCACGACGTCCCCTTCTTCTTGGCGGGCTGCTGCGGGGCGATCAGGACATGATCGCCGTCCGCAATGGAATCGCTCGGATTGATGATGATCTTGTCGGTCGCTTCAATGCCGCTTTCAATTTCCAGCGACTGCCCCAGGTCCTGCGCAATCACGATCTTGTGCAGATCGACATTGCCGTTCTGGTCGACCACCGCAACCCGCGGCCCTTCGGAGCGGAACAGCAGCGCATTGCCCGGCACCAGCAAGGGCGCCCGCACCGTAGCCGGCAGCGCCACCTGGACGTACGCACCCGGGCGCAGCTTGTTATCGGGATTAGGCAGGCGCACTTCGATCTGCAGCGAACGGGTGGGGACATCGATTGCGCCGGAGATATGGGCAATTGATCCGTGGAACTGCTGGCCCGGCAACTCCGCCTGCGTGACGATGACATCCTGCCCTTGCGTCACGTTTTGAGCATAAGCCTGCGGAAGCTGCACATAGACCCGCAGCGGGTCCGACTGCGCCATCGCGAAGAGTGCGCGGGGGGCGCCGCTGCCCGCATCGATCAGGTCACCCACGTCCACATTGCGCTGCGTCACCACGCCTGTGAACGGAGCCACGATGCGCTTGAACGATTCGAGCTGCATCAGGCGCTGCACGTTCGCATTGGCGGCCGCGAGATTCGCGACGTCCTGGTCATATGTGCTCTGACGCTCGTCGAGTTCCTGTTGAGAGACCGCATCGCGCTGGCGCAGTTGCTGCCAGCGCTCGAACGAACTTTTAGCGAGCACGAGACTGGACGAGCTCTGGTCGCGTTGCGCAACGGCCTGCTTCAGTTCCTGGTCAATCTCAGGCGTATCGAGATCGGCGAGCAACTGGCCTTGCTTCACCCGCGTGCCAATATCCGCATACCAGTGCAGCAGATAACCCGTGGCGCGTGCGTAGATAGGCGACTCCACGTAGCCGCGTAACGTGCCCGGCAGCAAGGTGTTGCCGCCGCCCGCCGCCTGCTTGGGCAAGACGACGTTCACGTAGACCTTTGCGTTTTGCTGCGAGGTCGCGGCCACCGAGCGGCTTTGCATCACGTCCGACACCACCGTGCGGCCGGCGCCCAGCACGAGCAGGACCAGCACCACGATGATGGCAATCTTCGCCCGTTTCCATTCACGGCCTCGAGGCGGCAACGCGTGCCCGTCCTCGGTCTCCCTGGCGGGAATCGCTAGCGAAGCATGAGTTTTTTCTGTCATATCAGTCAGCCATATTTAACTTGGAGCATGCTCGCCGGCGCCATGGTCAGGGCCGCCGTGGCCTGGGTTGCCGCCTGAACCGCCGCCATGATCGTCCTGGTCACCCGCCGAACGATCATGCCGCCGGGCCAGCCGGCTGTGAATACCCGCAAACACGAGCGGCACGAAAAAGAGTGTGGAAACAGTAGCGAAGAGCAATCCGCCGATCACCGCGCGGCCGAGTGGCGCGTTTTGTTCGGCGCCTTCGCCGAGACCGAGCGCCATCGGAATCATACCGATGATCATGGCGAAGGCCGTCATCAGCACCGGCCGGATACGGCTCGCGCCGGCTTCCAGCGCAGCGGTCAGCGGCGGTGCGCCGGCCTGCAGCCGCTGGCGCGCGAAGGACACCATCAAAATACTGTTCGCGGTCGCGACGCCCATTGTCATGATGGCGCCGGTGAGCGCCGGAACGCTCAGGTGCGTGCCGGTAAGGAACAGCATCCAGACGATGCCGGCCAGCGCCGCCGGCAACGCGCTGACAATGATCAGCGGGTCGATCCACGACTGGAAATTCACCACGATCAGCAGGTACACCAGCACGATCGCCATCGCCACGCCGATACCCAGGCCAAAGAACGACGAGCGCATGGTCGCGACCTGGCCGCGCACGACGATCTGGCTGCCGCGCGGCAAGGTGGCACGGGCCTGATTCACGAGCTTGTCGACCTGCCTCGCGATACTGCCGAGGTCGCGTCCTTCCACGCTCACGAACACGTCGATGACCGGGCGGATGTTATAGCGCGACACCACCGCGAACTGGTTTTGCGGCGTGACCTGCACGAGGTTGCCGAGCAGTTGCGTGGGTCCCGTGGCGCTGCCGGAAACGGGCGTGCGCAAGAGTTCGTCGATTGATGAAACCTGATACTGAGGCGTCTGCACCGCGACCGAATACTCCACGCCATTCTTGTTATTGAACCAGAAACCCGGGGCGGTTTGCGAGCTGCCCGACAGCGAGACCAGCACGTTCTGCGCGACGTTGTTCGCCGTCAGGTTGAGCTGCTGAAGCCGGGTACGATCCATTTGCAGGTTGAGCGCGGGTTCGTCCAGCTTCTGCTGGATGTGGGTGTCGACCGTGCCCGGGATCTGGCGGATCGCCTTCATCAGCTTCGCCGCGACCTGGAAGTTACCTTGCTGATCCGCACCGGAAATCTGTACGTCGACCGCGGCCGGCAAACCAAAGTTAAGAATCTGCGTAACGATGTCCGCGGGCTGGAAGAAAAATTCGACGCCCGGAAAACGCTTCGGCAGCTCGGCGCGCAACTTGTCCACGAATTTCTGCGTGGGGTCGTGATCCGCCGTCAGCGCAACCTGAATCTCACCGTCGAGGGTGCCGATCGTGCCCGCGTTGCTGTATGACAAGTTGATGCCGCTATACGGCAAGCCGAGGTTATCGAGGACCGTGACGAGCTGATCGGCCGGCACGATCTCCCGCACCACTCTTTCCACATCGTCCGCGAGCCGCGCGGTTTCCTCGATCCGCGTGCCGGTCGGCGCACGCATATGCAGGCGAATGTCGCCGGAGTCGACGGTGGGGAAGAAGTCCTCTCCCAGCGCGAATACCAATCCTACCGACAGCACGCAAAAGCCCAGGAACGCCGCAGCGAACACCCGGCGCCGCACAAGCAACGTACTCAGGATCACGATGTAAGTGGCGCGCATGCGCTCGAACCCGGCGTCGAAACGGTGATACAGCCGCATGAACACATTCGGCTTCGATCCGCTCTTCGGCTTGTGCGCGTGGCCCATCAGCAGCATCGCGAGTGTTGGCACGAGCGTACGCGACAAGATGTACGACGCGAGCATCGCGAACACCACGGCTTCGGCGAGCGGCACGAACAGGAATTTCGCCACGCCCGTCAGGAAGAACATCGGCACGAAAACGATACAAATACACAGCGTGGAAACCAGTGCGGGAACCGCGATTTCGCCCGCCCCTTCCAGGATTGCCTCGTGCAGGTCCGTGCCCATGTGCAAGTGCCGCTCGATGTTCTCGATGGTCACCGTTGCATCGTCAACCAGGATACCCACTGCGAGTGCGAGCCCGCCCAGCGTCATGATGTTGATGGTCTGGCCGAGCGCGTGCAGCACCAGCAAGGACGAGAGGATCGACAGCGGAATGGAGACCGCGATGATGCAGGTGCTGCGCCAGTTGCCGAGGAACAGCAGGATCATCGCGGCGGTCAGTGCGGCGGCGATCAGCGCTTCGCGAATCACGCCCTGCACGGCCGCCTTGACGAACACCGATTGATCGAAAAGCGGCGTGATTTTCAGATCCTGCGGCAGCGAAGCCCGGGCGTCCGGTAACAGCGCATAGAGGGAATTGACAATGGACAGCGTCGACGCACTACCGTTCTTGAGCACCGAGATCAGCACACCGCGGTGTCCGTCCTGGCGCACGATATTCGTTTGCGGAGAGAAGCCGTCACGCACATGGGCGACCTCTCTCAGGTAAGTGGTTGCACCATTGAGCGTGCGTACCGGAATGTCGTTCAGCGCGGCGATAGTGGCCGGCGAACCATTCATGTTGATCGTGTACTCCTTCATCCCGATCTTGGCCGTGCCGGTGGGCAAGATCAGGTTCTGCGTATTGAAGGCGTTCACCACGTCCGACGGCGTCAGGCCTTTCGCCAGCAGCGCGCGGGTATCCAGGTCGACCGACACCAGGCGGCTTTTACCGCCATACGGATACGGCACGGCCGCACCGGGAATGGTCACCAGTTGCGGCCGCAGGAAGTTCAGGGCGGTGTCGTTCAGGTCCTGCTCGGAGAGCGTGGGGCTGGACAAGCCCAACTGGATCACCGGGATACTGGAGGCCGAATAACTGATCACGAGCGGCGGCGTGGCGCCCGGCGGCATCTGCTTCAACTGCGCCTGTTCCACGGCCACCGTTTGAGCAATGGCGGTCTGGATGTTCGCGGTAGGTTGCAGGAACACCTTCAGGATGGCGATGCCCGGCAGCGACTGCGACTCGATGTGTTCGATGTCGTTGACAGTGGTGGTCAGGCTGCGCTCATTGACCTGCGTTATTCGGTCGGCCACGTCCTCGGCTGACAGGCCCGTGTACGTCCAGATAATGCTGACGACAGGAATGTTGATTTCCGGCAGGACGTCGACCGGGGTTGTCAGGAGCGCAAACGGCGTCGCCAACAGGATCAGGATGGCCATCACGATAAACGTGTAGGGCCGCTTCAGCGCAACGTTGACAATCCACATTGAGACGCGCTCGAAAAAAGCAGGAAAGAAAAATGAACCGCTGGAATGCAACGACGCCGTTCAGCATAGGTTTGTTTGCACACAGCGAGCCGGATTGATTGCGGCCCGAAGCCGTGCAGCCTTTCAGACAACTAATAGCTGATAGGCAACTCACGCCCCGATCTTAACGGGAGGGTACCAACGCCTACATGGCGCCAAAATGGCAGAAATGTCAGGAAGCGGAAGCTGTCGCAGATTTTCCAGCGGCAAACGTTTTCGCGCAATCGGGCTGCTTTTCATACCCGATAAAAATAGAACGCTTCACGCTAATTTCGAGTCCACCCATGACACAAACGCCGCCACCAGCGGCGCCTCCTTCAACTCGTGCCGACGCACCCAGTAATACGCATGCTTGCCCGGCACGGTGATACGAAAGGGACGAACGAGCGTGCCATCGGCGAGATCGTCGCGCACGGAAAAGCTATCGCCCAATGCTACGCCTTGTCCCCGCACCGCGGCTTCGATACCCACATGCGCAATGCCAATTTCTAGAATGCGCAAACCTTCAAGCTTGTCCGCCGACGCCTCTGCCAGCCATCGCATCCACGACCCGGCGTGCTCGCAGAACAAGGTCCGGTTGGCCAGGTCCTGCACGGTGCGAAGGGCACGTGGCCCGTTCATGAGCGCTGGACTCACGACGGGGAACAACACCGGATGCATGATCAGCTTGACATCGCGATCACGCCAGCGGCCCTCGCCGTATCGAACACAGAGATCGACGTCGGATGAATAGATTTCCTTGTCGTCGTTGGACGGGATCAGTTTTAAGTTGACTGCGGGGAATTGCCCGAGGAAGTCGCCAATGTGCCGTGCGAGCCACCGCGAAGTGAACAACATCGGCGCCGATACCACCAGGTCTCCCGCAATGACGGGCGAATCCAGCCTGACGACTGCTGTCGCGATCATGTCGAACGCGTTCTTGACCGGCTGCAGCAGCGCTTCGCCGGCAGGCGTCAGTTTCACCCGTGCCTTCGAGCGAATAAACAACGCCACGCCAAGGGTGCTCTCCAGCACACGCACCTGATGGCTGACCGCGCTTGCCGTGACGTTGAGTTCCTCGGCCGCGCTTGCAACCGTCCCATGGCGCGCGGTGGCTTCGAACGCACGCAGGGGATTGAGTGGGGGCAGTCGATGGCGCATGGGCAAGTCTTATGAACGTGGAAAAACGAAAGATGCTGAGAAAAATTTGATTTAAGGCGAATTTAATTCTCTCTACAAGCAAAAAATTTCTTTGCGTAAGCTAAGGTTCGTTCTGAAACACTTCCGGGCAAACGCATGAACACTACCGACACAACCGAACGCCTCTGGGGCGGCCGCTTCAAATCAGGGCCCTCGCTGGCGCTGGAAAATCTGTCCCGTTCGGACCCCAGCTTCTTCCGTCTTGCGCCCTACGATCTCGCCGGTTCGCGCGCCCATGCAAACGAACTGAAGCGAGCCGGAATCCTGAGCGCCGACGAGCTTCAACAACTGCTCGACGCGATGCAGCAAATAGAGACCGCGTTCGTTGCGGGCGACCTCGCCCCTATCCTTGCCGACGAAGACGTCCACACCTTCCTCGAACGCGAACTGACGCAGCGGCTCAAAGCGATCGGTGGGAAGCTCCGCGCGGGCCGCTCGCGCAACGATCAGGCGGCGAACGACTTGCGTTTATATCTGCGTGACAAGGCTCGCAAGCTGGCGCTGGCCGTGATCGAATTGCAGCACGCGCTGGTTGAACAGGCCGAGGCGCACGTACAAACCGTCACCGCCGGCTTCACGCATTTGCAACCGGCACAGCCGATCGTGTTCGCGCATCAGTTGCTTGCGCACGCGCAGTCGATTTATCGCGATGTCGACAGGCTCGTGGACTGGGACCGGCGCAGCGCACGTTCACCGCTGGGCGCGGCGGCGCTGGCGGGTTCCGCGATCTGCTTGCGGGCCGATCTGTCCGCGCAGGAACTCGGCTACGACGGCCCGTGCGAGAACTCCATCGACGCCGTCGCTTCCCGCGACCACGTTGCAGAGTTCACGTTCATCACGAGCATGCTGGCGGTCAACCTGTCGCGGCTTTCGGAAGAAGTGATCCTGTGGACCTCGCGGCAGTTTCGCTGGGTCGAACTCGACGATGCTTATGCAACCGGCAGCTCGATCATGCCGCAGAAGAAAAACTCGGATATAGCGGAGCTGACACGTGGCAAGGCGGGCCGATTGATCGGCAACCTGAGCGGTTTGCTCGCCACGCTCAAGTCGCTGCCGCTTGCCTATAACCGTGATCTCGCGGAAGACAAGATCGCCGCGTTCGATAGTATCGACACGCTCGAACTTGTACTGCCTGCAATGGCCGGTATGATCCGCACCATGCATGTGAACGTGGATGAAATGCGGCGTCAGGCGCCGCTCGGGTTTACGCTCGCCACCGAAGTCGCCGACTGGCTCGCGCTGCGCGGCGTGCCGTTCAGCGAAGCGCACGAGATCACCGGCGCGCTGGTGCGGGCCTGCGAACAGCAGGGCATCGAACTGGGCGACGTGTCGGTGGCAATGCTCGCAGCTGTGGATGCGAGACTTGAACCCGGCGTCCTCGATCACGTCACGCTGGACGCCGCCGTCGCGGCGCGCAGCGGTTATGGCGGCACGGCGCCGGCACGCGTGGCCGAACAGATCGCGCGCCTGCGCAGCGCTATTGAAGAACAGGTCGCATGGGCGGCTTACTACAAAGGACCTTCATGCTGAGCGCATCGAACGACCGTGCATCGGCGTCCGGCAACGCCGACACCTTCACCGATATCTCGCACTTCAAGCACGTACCGCGGCGCTATTACGGGCGCTATCTCGCCTCGGTGGTGATCCTCGCGATCGTGGTCTATATCGTCGTGGCGTTTGCGCGCGGGCAGATCGACTGGACCGTCGTCGGACGTTTCCTCACGGCCAAGTCGATCCTCAAGGGCCTCGGCAATACCATCGTCATGACGATCCTCGCGATGGCGCTGGGCATCGTGCTTGGGGTGATCGTGGCTATCATGCGGCTCTCGACCAATCCGGTCATGCGCGCGGTCGCACATGGCTACGTGTGGCTGTTTCGCGGCACACCGGTGATCCTGCAATTGTTGCTATGGTTCAACCTCGCGCTGGTGTTTCCGGTCATGGGCATTCCCGGCCTGTTCGAATTTCGCACGGTCGACATCATGACGCCATTCCTCGCCGCCCTGCTCGGACTCGGAATTAATCAGGGCGCCTACACATCGGAAGTCGTGCGTGCGGGGTTGCTCTCGGTGGACACCGGCCAGTACGAAGCCGCGAAGTCGATCGGCATGCCGAGACTCCAGGCGCTGCGCCGCGTGATCCTGCCGCAGGCCATGCGCGTGATCGTGCCGCCTATTGGCAACGAACTGATCGGCATGGTGAAGCTGACCTCATTGGCAAGCGTGATCCAGTACGCGGAAATGCTGCATAACGCCGAGAACATCTACTATGCGAATGCTCGCGTGATCGAATTGCTGATGGTCGCCGGCGTCTGGTATCTCGTCATCGTCACGGTTCTTTCCTTGCTGCAGTCGCGGGTCGAACTGCGCTTTGCGCGAGGGGCGGGCCGCCCTTCCGCGAAACAGTAAATCCACTTGAACGCGAACTCAGGCAACCATGAACCCACTAGTCAAAGCGGTCGACCTGCGCAAGTCCTATGGCGAGTTCCAGGCGCTGCACGGCATCCATCTCGACGTCGCGAAGGGCGAAGTGCTGTGCATCATCGGGCCATCCGGCTCGGGTAAAAGCACCTTCCTGCGCTGTATCAACCAACTCGAAACCATTACCGGCGGCGCGCTGTGGGTGAACGGCGAACTGGTCGGATACCGGCGCGTCGAAAACAAGCTTTATCCGTTGTCTGAAAAGCAGATGGCGCGGCAACGTCTTGCGACCGGCATGGTGTTCCAGCGCTTCAATCTTTTTCCACACATGACCGCACTGGAAAATGTGATCGAAGGGCCGGTACAGGTGTTGAAGAAGAAAAAGTCCGAGGCCATTGAAGAAGCACGCGCGTTGCTTACGCGGGTCGGGCTTGGTCACAAGTGCGATGCGTTTCCGGTCGAATTGTCGGGTGGCCAGCAGCAACGTGTCGCCATTGCACGGGCGCTTGCCATGCATCCTCAACTCATGCTCTTCGACGAACCCACCTCCGCCCTCGACCCCGAACTGGTTGGCGAAGTACTGAGCGTGATGCGCGACCTGGCCAAGAGCGGCATGACGATGATCGTCGTCACGCACGAACTCGGCTTCGCGCGCGAAGTGGCGAACCGCGTGGTCTTCATGGACCAGGGAAAGGTGGTCGAAAGCGGCACGCCCGAACAGGTGCTGTCGCGACCGCAACAACCGCGTACTCAAGAGTTCATTTCGGCCGTGCTTTCCTAGCGTTACGGCGTGCGTGGTCACGGCCTTTAAAGCTGTTTTTCAATTTTCCGTCAACCTTTGTTCAGGCACTTTTCATGATCGATTCCTTGTTCCGGCGAACCCTTGTCAGTCTCGCGTTTGGCGCGGTTTCACTTGTTGCATCGCTGGCTCACGCCCAGACGCCCGTGGCGGGCAACGGCACGCTCACGGCCGCTATCGTGCCGAACTATCCGCCGTTCGAATACAAGGACCCGGCAACCGATGAACTGACCGGCTTCGACGTCGATCTCGGTGTCGCGCTGGCCGCGAAGATGGGGGTGAAACTGAAGTGGGAAGAGACCAACTTCGACCAGATGATGAGCGCGCTGACCACGCATCGCGTGGACGTGATCCTGTCGGGCATGACCGACTTGCCGACGCGCCGCGAGGCCATCAACTTTCTTGACTACATCAAGTCCGGGCCGCAGTTTTACACGCTGAGGGCGCGCGGTGGCGACTTCACATCGATCGAATCAGTGTGCGGCAAGCACGTGGGCGCGAGCCGCCGCACGTCGTGGCCCGACGACATCAAGACGTGGAGCGACGAGCACTGCGTCAAGGCGGGGAAGCCGGCTGTACTGGTGGTGGGTACGGATGGTTCAGCCGATGCCCGCCTGCAGTTGCGTCAGGGACGGATTGATGCTGCCGTGCAAGGCGGTGAAACGCTGCCGTATCAGAACACCCTGGAGAAAGATGCGTACGCGCCGATCGGCCAGCCGTTCCTGTCGCAATACACGGCTATTGGCATGGCGAAGAACAGTCCGGCTTTAAACGATGCACTGAGCCAGGCATTCGGCAAGCTGATCGCTGACGGCACCTACGCAAAGATCCTGAAGAAATGGGGCTTGCAGGAGCATGCGGTGTCGAAGGTCATCATCAATTCGCAGAGGTAAGAAGGCGCCCGTTATACGTTTGATGAACGCGTATACGGAAACGGGCGTTGTCAGGGCACTCCCTGACAACGCCCGTTCTAATTCCGCTTCAGATTACCGTTCGACCTGACGATTCCAGCGCGCGTCCCATTGCGGGCGATTTGCGTTGATCACATCCCAGTCCACCACGTTGACCTTCTTCACCAGGTCGTCGAGGTTACCCAGTTGCTGCTGCATCGAATCGGGCATCTTCGCCTGGCGGTTCGTCGGGATCTGGCGGCCGGCGCTTGCTGCCTTGCTTTGTGCCGACGCCGAGATCATGAATGCCGCAAGCTTTTGCGCGAGTACCGGATCGGGGTTGTTTGCAACGACACATTCATCGACGAGCAACAGCACCGGCCCTTCCTTCGGGTTCACATAGGCAACGGGAATGCCCTTCGCCTGCAGGTCACCCACCGCGGTCGGCGTGAGCGGGAACAGGCCGGCTTGACCGGTCTGGACCATCTCCGAGATTTTCGCCGAGTTCGGGATGTACTCGATCACGTTCCTGCCCACGGTGCTTTGCCATTTCGTGAAGCCGGGTTCGACGTTCTTCTCCGAACCGCCTTCGAGGCGGTTGATCATCAGGAAACCGTGCAGGCCGAACGTGCTGCTCGACGCGGACTGGAACACCACTTTGTCCTTGTATTTCGGGTCGGCGAAATCGAGCCATGATGTGGGGGGCGCCCAGCCGTTTGCCGTGAAGAGTTTCGTGTTGTAGGCGATGCCGGTCATGCCGAGTTGTACGCCCGCGCCGATGTCGTCCTTCATGCGCGCGAATGGGTAGAGTTGCTTGAGTTCGGGGCTATCGTCGAGTTTTTGGCAGACGCCCATGCTGACTGCGCGAGCCATCACGCCATCGTCGAGGAACACTACGTGGATTTGGGGTTTGGCTTTGTTCGCCAGTAGCTTGGCGAGAATGTCGGAGGACGTGCCGGGTACGACTACCACTTTTACGTTGTTGGCCTTTTCGAATTCGGGTAGGACTTCGCTCGTGTAGGCCTTTTCCATCGGGCCGCCGTTCATGCCAATGTAGATGGTTTTCGTATCCGCTTGCGCTGACGTGGAGAGGGCTGCTGCGCACAAGGCGGTAATGCTCACGCTGGCTACTGTATGAAACGCTTTCATTTATTGATCTCCTTTAGACAGGGTGGTTAGAAGGTGGTTTCGAGGGTGATTTCGTTCGCACTTCTTGAAAATATTCTGTTCAAGGGACGGGGTTGGATTCTAGGGGGCTCGGGGGCTATGCCGGGGTGCTCGGGGTCAGTGCCGGGGTGGTCGGTTCTGGGGTTAGCGGTCGGGGTTGGTGCTGGGGTGGTCGGTTCCGGGGTTAGCGGTCGGGGTTGGTGCCGGGTTGCTGCTTTCAGTGTTAGCGGTCTGCGTGAGTCGGATTTTCTCTTTATCACTATTAGCCACTGTGCGTGGCGGCACGTCATTTCTTTGTCCAAAGCGACAAAGAAACGAAGCAAAGAAAACGCTTTCAACCACGCTACCCTAAGTGTCCACAGCGTGCAGTTTTCATTCATAGGTGCCCCAAAAGCACGGTGCTCGCCAGAGCGGAGGATGTGTGAACCCCTCCTTCTCCGAACACCGATACCCACACGCTTCGCCACCAGTGACTGAACCTGCCCAAAGAGCACCCCGCGCTATCCGCGGACGACCACCCTCCAAATATGTGCGCGCCTCGAACCACGTCGCCAACCCTGCTGGAAACGAGGTCGCGAAAATGCGTGAGCCCGTAGTCGGCGAAAATAAGCGTATGGTCCACGCAGTCAACCCGCCAAGAGATGAAGTACCAACACGGAAGTACCAATACGCGAGATGCCGTTGCCGGCGGAAGCAACTGTTCAGACCACGTAGCCAACGCACCAAAAAACGAAACCGAAAAGACGCGTGAGGCCGTGGTGGTCCCTTGGCAATGGTGCTTGCCCGAGAGCGTACGGGGCGAAGCGTGTTCGTGTCAGGATTCGCGAGAAGGAGGGGTTCAAACATCGGTAGCTCTGGCGAGCACCGTGCTTTTGGGGCACCTATGAATCAAAACTGCACGCTGTGGACACTTAGGGTAGAGCGGTTAAAGCGCTTTCTTTGCTTCGTTTCTTTGTCGCTTTGGACAAAGAAATGACGTGCCGCCACGCACAGTGGCTAATAGTGATAAAGAGAAAATCCGACTCTCGCAGACCACCACGGCCGAAAGCACCACCCCGGCATAGACCCCTGACCACTAACACCGAAACCACCAACCCAGCATTAACCCTGACCGCTAACCCCAAAACCGACCAACCCGGCATTAACCCCTGACCACTCCCCCCAAAAACCTATCCCCGACCAAACCGCCCAATAGAAAACGCCTCAATCGGCGTCCCCGATCCCCCCTCAACAATGAGATCGGAAAGCACCTCCCCAACCCCCGGCGCAAGCAAAAACCCCCCACCCGAGAATCCAAACGCATGCAGCAATCTTGGCGTAGTCCGGCTAAATCCAATCACCGGATTGTCATCCGGCGTACGGCCTTCAACCCCTGTCCAGGTCCGCAACAGCAACGCATCTTTCAACGCCGGCAAAAGCGCGCACGCAGCCCTCATCACCGTCCGCGTAGTCTCCGTGAGCGGCTGCGCGTACTCGCCATCCCCCAACCCACGCCCCCCGCCAATCACCACATTGCCGCGCGCCACCTGACGAGCATAAATGCCGCCGCCATACACCCCAAGATTGTGATCGATGAAATACGGCAGCGGCTCAGTCACCCACATGTTCGGATAGATCGGCTCCATCGGAATGGTCTCGCCAAAGTACCCAGCCACCGTGTTGCCCCAAGCGCCAGCCGCATTGACCAGCCAGTCACTCTGAACCTCGATCACAGCACCCGAGTCATGCCGCGCCTCGACAACAAACCGTTCCCCGTCACGCACGATGTTAGTCACCGCAGTCTGCTCACGGACATCCGCACCGGCTGCACGCGCCGCGCGCGCGAATGCGGGCGACACCACGCGTGGATTCGCGTGACCGTCACCGGGACACAATGAACCACCCACCGCGGCGGCCCCAAGCCACGGGTAACGACGCCTGAACGCAGGTCCGCTCATCAACTGCAAATCGAGACCAAACGGGTTGGCAAGCTGCGCGTACGCTTCAAGCGCCGCAAGATCCGCTTCGCTGCGAGCCAACCGCAAATGCCCCGAAACAACGAACTCTCCATCCGTGCCCACAAGTTCCGGCAACCGGTCCCAGATCGAGCGCGCACGCACCGCCAGCGGCAATTGTTCGGCCGGCCGCCCTTGGCGGCGCACGCCGCCGTAGTTCACACCGCTCGCCTGCGCGCCGCAATAACGGCGTTCGAACAGCCCCACCTTCAGCCCGCGCTTTGCAAGCATCAAGGCCGTCGATGACCCCACCAAACCCCCGCCCACCACCAGCACGTCGAACCGCAAAGTCTCATTCATCGCGTGCGTGCTCCGCAATGGCGGCCAGATGATTCGCTTCGGGGGCTTCGTCCATCATCGCTATTGATAAAGGCACGGGTTTGATCGGCGCCTGTCCGCGCAAACGTCCGGCATCAGCGATAGGTCTGCCCGTCTCCGCGCTCAGCAATTCTGCCGCCGCCGCGCCGCACATGCGCCCCTGGCAACGACCCATGCCCACGCGCGTCAACGCCTTCAGCCGATTGATCTCGCTCGCTTCGCCCGCACGAATGCAGCGGCGCAGCGTGCCGGCATCGATCTCCTCGCAACGACACACGGTCATGTCGTCCGGCCAGTGCGACGCGCAATCGGAGGGCGGCGCAAACGCCTGCTCCAGCCCAATACGAAATTCGGCGATGTTCGCCAGTTGCCGGTCCAGCTTCGCGACCTGAGCCTGAACGTTCGCGTTCACAGCCCGATGCCCAAGGTCTTCGAGCATCGCCAGCGCCGCACGACGTCCAGCCAGTTCCGCAGCATCCGCGCCCGCAATACCCGCGCCATCGCCGGCGAGATAAACGCCCGGCACCGAACTGCGACCGGCCGCATCGCGCTCCGGCAGCCACGCGCGATTGAGCGGATCGAAGCGGAAGCGGCAACCTGCCAGGTCCGCAAGCTGCGTTTCGGATCGCAGGCCATAACCAAACCCGACCGCATCGCAGGGAATGGTCAACTCTTGCTCGCCATCACCATCGCGATAGGTCATGGCCTGCACCGCTTTATCGCCCGTCGCGCGCACAAGCGTCACGCCCCGTTCGATACGAACCCCATGCGCCGCCAGCCAGCCGACGTAATAGAGCCCCTTCGCAAAGGTGGACGGCTGCCGCAACAAACGCGGCGTCGCGGCGAACTGGCGCGAGAACGGATTGGTGTCGAGCACCGCCTCCACCTGCGCGCCCGCCTTCGCGTATTGATACGCCACGAGGTAAAGCAGCGGCCCGGTTCCCGCGAACACCACGCGTCGTCCGATCGCGCAGCCCTGCGATTTCAGCGCAATCTGCGCCGCGCCGAGTGTGTAGACGCCCGGCAGCGTCCAGCCCGGAAACGGCAGCACGCGATCTGTCGCGCCGGTCGCAATCAGCAAGTGCGAATAAGGCACCGTGCGCTGGCATCCGTCATGCAGCGTATCGAGTTGCGCAGCGCCGCATCCCCACACCAGCGTGTCAGGCCGATAGTCGAGCTTTGAAAGCAGGGCAGCCATGGTTGAGTGCACCGCGTCGGCCTTGCCTGCTTCCAGGCCATACAGCGACCGTTTGCTGCGGGCAAAACCCGCATCCGCTGGCGGCTGCCGATAGATCTGCCCGCCGGCGCGCGGCGCTTCGTCGATCACGACCGGCACAATGCCCGCTGCCACCAGTGTCTCAGCCGCGCGCACGCCAGCCGGTCCCGCACCGACAATGACGACCCGGCGCATGCTGTTTTTATCGATAGCCGCGCTCACGTTCTTACCACTCCCGCAGGCCGGGTCACGATACGCATGCCATCCTTGACGAAGGTCGAGCATGCTCGAATCCTTGTGCCCTCTTCCAGTTGTACCCAGCAGTCCTGACATGCGCCCATCAGGCAGAATCCTGCGCGTGGTTCACCGCTGAACTCGGTGTCACGCACCCGCCGCACGTGCAGCAAGATGGCGGTCAATACGGTATCGCCGGTCAGGGCAGTGATGGCGACACCGTCCAGCGTCAACGTCACCTGCTTGCGATGCGCTTCCGTCAGACGCACGAATTGCGGCGCATCGCCGACCGCGGTGTGCGGCTGGCCGGCGGATGTTGCGCTGGGGAGATTTGTCATCGCGTAGATAGAAGTCGTGGGGCCTGTGCGAATCAATGCGAACCGATCAGGATCCGGTTCAGTCCATACGCGCGGTCGAGCACGATCATCGCACCGGCCGTAATGAAGATCACAAGCGCGGACACAGACGCCATCATCGGGTCGATCGATTCGGTCGCGTACATGTACATGCGCACCGGCAACGTAATGGTCTGCGGCGAAGTTACGAAGATCGACATGGTTAGTTCATCGAAGCTGTTGATGAACGCAAGCAGCCAGCCACCCGTGATGCCGGGCAGGATCATCGGCAGCGTGATGCGTCGAAACGACGTCCATCGATCCGCTCCCAAAGACTGCGCCGCATGCTCGATACTGCGATCCATGCCGCTCACCGAGGCCAGCACCAGCCGCATCACGAACGGCGTGATGATGATCATGTGCGCCGCGACGAGCCACGTGAACGTGCCGGTTGCGCCGATCATCGCGAAGAAACGCAGGAACGCAATGCCAAGCACGAGACTGGGAATCACCAGCGGCGAGAGGAACAAACCATTGAGGAATTCGCGCCCCGGAAACCGTTCACGTCCGATAGCAAGCGCCGCCGGCAAGGCCAGCGCGAGCGACAGCGTAGCCGATGCAAACGCCAGCTTGATGCTGTTGAAAAACGCCGAGATGAAATCCGGGTAATCGAGAATCGCGCGGAACCAGCGCAACGAAAAGCCGTGCGTGGGCAGCGTCAGCGTCTGGTCCGGCGTGAACGCAACCAGCACGATGATCACGAGCGGCGCCAGCACGAACAGGATCACGAGGGTGTGGAAACTCAGGGCAACGAGGCCGTTCTTTCGCATCGCAGCGCTCTCCTTAACCGAGGCTTCTGGAGTAACGACGCTCCAGAACCCGGTAGTACGTGATCATGATCACGAGGTTCGCGATCAGCAACAGGATCGCGATGGTCGCGCCGAGCGGCCAGTTGAGCGAACCGAGGAATTCATCGTAGACGGCGGTGGCCGCTACTTTCAGACGACGCCCGCCGAGCAGGCCGGGAATCGCAAACGCGCTCGCCGACAAACCAAACACCATCAAGCTGCCCGACAAAATGCCCGGCGCGATCTGCGGCAACACGATGCGCCGCAACGTGGTTAACGGCGACGCCATAAGCGAGAGCGCCGCGTTTTCAACCTGCGGATCAAGCTTCTGCAGCGAGGTCCAGACGGGGATCACCATGAACGGCAGCATGACGTGAACGAGCGCAATCACTATCGCGAAGGTGGTGTACTCCAGCTTGTACGGACCCAGCCCGAAGAGGCCGAAGAACTGATTAACGATACCGCCAGTGTTGAGCAACATGCTCCAGCCAAACGCGCGCACCACCACTGACACGAGCAACGGCGCGAGGATCACGAGCAGGAACATCGAGCGCCACGGGTCACGCATGCGGTACAGCACATAAGCTTCAGGCGCACCAATCGCAACGCACAGCAAAGTCGTCAGGATCGCGATGCCGAAGGTCCGCGCAAAAATGGTCTGGTAGTAGCTGTCCGTCAGCACTTCAACATAGTTGCCGAACTGGAACGCAGCGATCGGACCACTGGCCGGATCGAAGCGATAAAACGTCAGCACAACGGTCATCGCGAGCGGCGTCAGCACGAGCACCGCGAAGAGGATGAACGCAGGCAAGCTCATCAGCCAGGGCGGCACGAAGGCGTGCCACGGCGCGCGGTCATTCTTCAGCGCACCGTGATCTTTCGAATTCGTCGAGTCGATGGTACTAGCCATGACTGGCTTCCTGAATCACGCGCACGGCGTCACGATGCCAGTCGATGCCGACCATCGCGCCTTCGGCTACTGGCTCGGTGCCTTCGTTCTGGCTGCAGACGAGCACTTCCCCAATGGCGGTATCGACGCGATAAAGCCATTGGCTGCCGAGGAAAAAGCGGCTGGTAACGGTCGCCGACAAGCGCCCCGTTCCGACCTCGCACAAGTGCAGTTTTTCCGGACGGATGCAAAGGGTCACCGTATCGCCTTCGCGCCACACCGTGCCAGCCTCAATGCAGGCAATACCGGTCAATTGATGTCCGAGATCCACGTGGACTTCGTCGTGGTACGCCTCGGTCACGGTCCCCTCCAGCATGTTCGCCTTGCCGATGAACTGCGAGACAAAGCGATTCTCCGGCCGCTCATACGCGCGATACGGCGAGTCGACCTGCGTCACGCGCCCCGCTTCCATCACGACCACGCGGTCACTGATGGACAGCGCTTCGGACTGGTCGTGCGTGACCATCACCGTGGTGGTGCCGACCTTGCGCTGAATGCCGCGCAACTCGAATTGCATCTCTTCGCGCAGCTTGGCGTCGAGATTGGACATGGGTTCATCGAGCAGCAGTACCGGCGGCTTGATCACCAGCGCACGCGCAATGGCAACCCGTTGCCGCTGACCGCCCGACAGTTCACGCGGATACCGCGCCGCGAGGGCATCGAGCCGCACGAGCGCCAACGTCTCGCGAATCCGCTCCGCGCATTCGGCCTTGCCGACGCCGCGCATTTCGAGTCCGAAGCCAACATTCTGCGCAACCGTCATATGCGGAAACAGCGCATAGCTCTGGAACACCACGCCCAGGCCGCGCTTGTTCGGCCGTACGTTCGTAATGTCCTTGCCATCGAGCGAAATCCGCCCACGCGTTACATCGATAAAACCAGCGATCATTTGCAGCGTCGTCGTCTTGCCGCAGCCCGAAGGCCCCAGCAGCGAGACGAATTCGCCTTTTTCAACCGAGAGGCTCACGTCGCTCACGGCGTTCAGGTCGCCGTAGGCTTTGGTCAGTTTGTCCAGCACGAGAAACGACACGGTGGCCTCCAGGGTCTAGCGAAAAACAGTTGAACAGACGCGGGTATTTACGCAATAGCAACGCGTAGACAGGCGGAACGTGCCTCCATGCAGAGGCGCGCCATAGGACGGATTCGAGCGAAACAACCGGGGATGACCACGGAAGCCTGACGTCCGCTCAGGCGCGCCGCGGTTGGCGCGCGCAAGCGGATGAAAGGAGTCGGCGTCGGGGTGGGACGCCTGGTTTAAATCTCTTTTTGATTCTTCTTCAAGTCTGGATCAAACGTCGAACTTCACGCCTTGCGCAAGCGGCAATTCACGGCTGTAGTTGATCGTGTTGGTCGCGCGGCGCATATAACCCTTCCACGCATCGGAACCCGATTCACGGCCGCCGCCGGTTTCTTTTTCACCGCCGAACGCGCCGCCAATCTCTGCGCCGCTCGTGCCGATGTTCACGTTCACAATGCCGCAATCGCTGCCTGCCGCCGACATGAACTGCTCGGCTTCGCGAATGTCGTTCGTGAAGATCGCCGACGACAAACCCTGCGGCACGCCGTTTTGCAGTTGCAACGCTTCAGCGAAGTCGTCGTAGGTCATCACGTAGAGGATCGGCGCGAAGGTCTCGCGTTCGACCACAGCCGTTTGTGCAGGCATACGTACGAATGCCGGACGCACGTAGTAAGCATCGGCGTGACCGCCTACTTCCACGCGCTCGCCGCCCTTGACATTGCCGCCTTGCTCGCGGGCATCGCCTAATGCCTTCTGCATGCCGTCGAACGCAGCACGGTCGATCAGCGGACCGACAAGCGTATCCGACTCGATCGGACTGCCCACTTTCACCGATCCAAACGCTTTTTCCAGACGCGGCAGCAACTGGTCGACCACGCTGGTATGCACGATCAGGCGACGCAGCGTCGTGCAACGCTGACCGGCCGTCCCGACTGCCGAGAACGTCACGCCGCGCACTACCAGATCGAGGTCGGCGCTGGGCGCAACGATCATTGCGTTGTTGCCGCCCAGTTCGAGGATGCTGCGGCCCAGCCGCTTCGCCAGCACTTGCGCCACTTCAATACCCATGCGCACGCTGCCGGTCGCGCTGACCAGCGGCACCTTCGGCGACTCGGTCAGCACCTGGCCGACATCGCGTGCGCCCAGCAGCAACTGGCTCAGGCCTTCGGGCGCGAGACCCGGATGGGTCTTGTCGAATTCGCGCAGCGCCTTTTCGAACAATGCGTGACAGGCGATAGCCGTCAACGGCGTTTTCTCCGATGGCTTCCAGACCACTGCGTCACCGCAGACAAACGCCAGCGCCGCATTCCACGACCACACCGCGACGGGGAAGTTGAACGCGGAGATCACACCCACCACACCCAGCGGATGCCACGTTTCCATCATTCGATGACCCGGACGCTCCGAGGCGATCGTCAGGCCGTAGAGCTGGCGCGACAGGCCGACAGCGAAGTCGCAGATGTCGATCATTTCCTGCACTTCGCCCAGGCCTTCGGACGTGACCTTGCCGGCTTCCAGCGTGACAAGGCTGCCGAGCGCGGCTTTGTGTTCGCGCAGCACATTACCGAAAACGCGCACGAGTTCGCCGCGTTGCGGCGCGGGCACGGTGCGCCATTTGAGGAAAGCGGCGTGGGCAGCGTCGATCTTGCGAGCGGCATCGGCGGGGGTATCAACGGCCAATCCAGCCAGCGTCGCGCCGTCGAGCGGCGAACGCGCCGTGAGGGCATCGCCCTTCCACTGGTCGAGGTCTACACCGAGTGCACCAAGAATATCGTTCAGTTTCATCACTTCCTCTCTATGTCGGGTGGCTGCCGGGCACTGCGGCGCGGCCCGAGGCCACGATCCGTCAGCACCGCTCTGGAACCGGCTCCGGCGAGTAAATGCATGCATTCGTCGGAACAGAGTTTCAGGGCTTAAAAAAACCGCTGCAATTGATTAATCGGCACGACTTGGTGCGCTGGAGGAACCAACCGGAACCAACCACACGCCAGCCGAGCGTCCATCTGCGTTCAGGTTACGCGATTAGAACGCGTTTCACCGTATCTGGCGAGCCTTGGGAGAGCCATACGGCAACCTGGTCCTGGTTTGCGCACTCCTACCGGCTCGCCAGTGCGAGCTTGAGCCGCCTCACGCCCTCGAATACTTCAGCCTCGCCCGGCGCGGCGGCGAACGAAAACCGCATGCTCGATTCATCCGGATCGCGTGCGTAAAACGCTGGCCCTGGCACATACATCACGTTCTGCTCGATCGCGCGCTTGAGCAACGCAGCCGACTGACGGCCGCCCTTCAATCGCGCCCAGATAAACATGCCGCCTTCCGGCATCACGTATTCAATCTCATCGGGCACAAACTGGCGCAGCGCACTCGCCAACGCCTCGCAACGCTTGCGATAAGCCTGCGCAATGGTCTGCACATGTTCGGCCAGACGCCCACGCTCCAGATAGTGACGCGCCGTTTCCTGCGCGAGCGGCGAAGTGCAGAGATCGCTCGTCTGTTTTGCCACAAGCATGCGTCGAGTGATGGCAGGCGGCGCAATCGACCAGCCGATGCGCAAGCCCGGCGCCACGATCTTCGATAGGCTGCCGAAATACACGACCCAGTCGCTCGCGCCCGGGATGGCATCGGCGAATGTGATTATCGGTTTGACCGGTTCGCCGGAGAAACGCAGCTCGCCATAAGGATCGTCCTCGACCAGCACGAAACGAAACCGCATTGCAAGCCGCGCGAGCGCTTCGCGACGCGCCGCCGGCAAGGTTGCGCCGGTCGGGTTCGCGAAGGTCGGCACCGTGTAGAGCAGCTTGGGCCGCGTGGATGGATCGAGCGCTTCGAGTTGAACGGTGAGCGCGTCCACGTCGATACCCTGCGCGTCGGTGCGTACCGGAATCAGATGCGCGCCCGCGAGCCGCAACGCCTGGATCGCAGCAGGATATGCCGGCTCCTCGATCAGCACAGCGTCGCCCGGCGCGACCAGGATCTTGATCAGCAAGTCGAGACCTTGTTGCGAGCCCGTGGTCACGATCACGTCGTCCACATCGCGCGTCACGCCGCGATCATTCATCAAACGCAAGATCGCGCGGCGCAGAGCGGGCGAGCCGGCTGTGTCGCCGTATTGCAGGCACGCAATCGGATCGGACGAATAGGCATCTTCCAGCGCCTGGCCGATACCCGCCCGGTCAAAGAGATCCTTCGACGGATAGCCGCCCGCGAACGAAATCATGCCCGGCCGGCCGAGGTACTTGAAAAGCTCGCGGATCGCCGAGCCTTGCGGCGCCTTGAACGGTTCCGTGAAATCGTACAGGTTGGCGGCGGGGTTGGCGGCAGGATTGGCAGATTCGGCGGCGGAGTTCACGCGGCCGCCGTCATCTTGAAGATGCCCGTGGCGTTGCCGGCATCGAAACCGAGATCGAGCTTGGCTCGCCCAGTGGTCTCGTCCATGACGGCGTCGCGGCTGATGAATTCGTAGAACGAACCCGGCACATCGCGTTCGATCCTCGCACCATCGGCGCCGATGAAAACCCGGCGCACGGGGTCGGCGCGAAACGCGGTCTGGCGCACCCGGCCCGACTTCGAAATTTCAACACTGTCCTTGATCGGACGACCGAGCGCGCGCTGGGCATCGGCGACGGCGAAAACGTCATCCACTCGATCGGTCGCGTGATTGAACGCATTGCCTTCGGTCGCGATCCACGCCATTTCCGCCGATTCGGCACGCAGCGTTTCATAGTCCGTCAGGCGCGGTACCGGGTGCTGACGCTCGAAACAGCGCACAAGCACCGGCAGCAAATCGAGGGCAATAGTGAGCGGCAGCGAGCGGTCGCGCTCCAGCTCGGCCAGCGACGCAACCGCTTGCGGCGTCAGCGAATCGACACTCTCGCCAATCACGTTCGTTACGGCTTGCTGGAATTCGGGACTGAAACGCTCGGGATGCAGTTCGCTCACGAAATACTGCGCGATTTCATCGGGGGCATCGGCGTGCATGTACGAGCGCCCCGTCATCTTGATGCGATCGAGCGGGTACGTACCGTTCAGCACAAAACCCAGCGGCTTCAGAATGCGCGTGAACGCGGCTTCGCCCGGCGGCAACGCGCCGGATTCAGCCCAGCGCACGGTGCGCAGCGCGCCGTGGTCGAACTGAACGCGCGTTTGCGTGTGCTGGAGGTCGTCGGTGTAAGCGCGGCCCGTTGGGACGCGCTCGAGCAGGCCGGCGAACAGCACCATGTTCATCGCCTGGGCCAGTTCCGCACGGCTGACCGTGCCCGGCGAGGTATTGGCAAGCACGGATGGCAAGTTCATCAATCGCACTAACCCGGTTACATCAGCTTCCGGAAGGGCAACAGCAAGCAATGCGGCGAGATTTGAGTTCATTTGTCCTGTTCCGGCTGATCTAGCGTGGCGCGAGCCCGGGCCCGGTTCGGCGATTCACTGGAAGTCGATTCTGGAGGGCGGCAAAAAGCCGCGCAATTGATATAAACTCATGAGTTCATTCTTAAACAGAACCAAGTCACCTAATCCCTCGACACACGACTCGTCAAACAGTACCGGTAAAACATGAGAAAAGGTATTCCCAATCTGGTCGCGTTGCAGATCTTCGAGGCCGCCGCACGCCACGAGAGCTTCACCCGCGCCGCCAATGAGCTTTCGCTCACGCAAAGCGCGGTATGCCGCCAGGTGGCGGGACTGGAAAGCCGGTTGGGCGTGGCTTTGTTCCTGCGCATCAAGAAGCGCATTGTGCTGACCACGCACGGCCGTGATTACGCGGCCCTCGTGCGCAAGAATCTCGACCGGATTGAGCGCGATACGCTCGAATTGATGGCGCAGCGCGGTGTCGGGCGGATTCTGGAGATAGCGGTCGTTCCAACGCTCGCGAGCCAGTGGCTGATCCCGCGCCTGCCGCAATTCCGCGCGCTGCGGCCGGATATCACCGTGAATCTGTCGATACGCACCGAGCCTTTCCTGTTCAGCGATTCGCCGTTCGACGCCGCGCTTTATTTCGGCGATTCGGTCTGGCCCGGCACGCAAGGAAAGCTGTTGTTTCGAGAGGGCAAGGTCGTGCCGGTGTGCAGCCCGTCCTTGCTCGCCGGGACTGCGCCCGGTGAGCCGATATCGCTCGAACAGCTTGCTGATTTGCCGCTGCTGCATTTATCGACACGGCCTGACGCCTGGCGCACCTGGTTTCGTCTGAACGGGCTTGAGCACGATGTGCGAGCGGTACGCGGCGCCCGCTATGAATTGTTCACGATGCTCACCAGTGCCGCTCAGGCGGGCTTGGGCGTCGCGTTGCTGCCGGAGATCTTGCTCGCGGATGAATTGTCGTCCGGCCGGCTGGTCGTGCCGCTGAATAAACCGATGTCCGGCAAGTCAGGTTATTACCTCGTCGCACCCGATGAAATTGCCCACGACGAACCGTTTGTCGCGCTCTCGGACTGGTTGAGTTCGATCGTGCCGCAAACGCAAGAAGAGGCGTAGATCAGTAGATCAAAGGGCCAGCGGATCCAATGACGAATTACCCGCCTTCACGAAATCGATAAAAACCCGCAACGGCGCAGGCAAGTGACGACGCCCCGGATAGTAGAGAAATGGCCCGGAAAAGCTCGGCCACCACGGTTCAAGAATCGGCTCCAACGCGCCGCTATCGAGGTACGGGCGCAGCATTCCCTCGAACAGGTGAATCACGCCCACGCCTGCCACGGCCATACTGATTGCAAGATCCATTGCGGCGCCGGGCCTGACCAGGAGCGGCCCCGTAGGGTCCAGCCGCACCACCTCCCCGTCCCGCTCGAAATCCCACGTAGGCTTCGCACCGCCGGCAAATTGGCCGCGCAGGCACGCATGCGAAAGCAACTCGCGGGGGTGCTCGGGTCTGCCGTGCGTATCGAGATATTCCGGTGCCGCAGCGGTCGCGAAGCGCTGCACGCGTGGTCCGATCGGAATGGCGATCATGTCCTGCTCAAGCCGCTCGTCGTAACGAATGCCCGCGTCGCAGCCGATCGACAGCACATCGACGAAACCATCCTCGACCACGACTTCCACGCGGATGTCGGGATAAGCCTTCAGGAACGACGCGAGGACGGTTGGCAACACGATCCGCGCGGTGCTCGACGGCACGTTGAGTTTCAGCGTACCGCTTGGCTTGTCCCTGAACCCGTTCAGGACATCCAGCGCGGCTTCCATCTCGCTGAACAACGGCGCCAGCTTTTCGATAAGGCGCAACCCCGGTTCGGTCGGAGCCACGCTGCGAGTGGTCCGGTTGAGCAACCGCAGGCCGAGCTTCGCTTCAAGCCGGCGCACGGCAATGCTCAGGCTCGAGGCGGAGACGCCGCTGATCCGGGCTGCATCGCGAAAACCGCCGGCGCGAGCGACTGAAACGAACGCGGCAAGATCATTCAATTCCATGGTCACTGTTCACATTTTTAAACAACCCGTGCAATTTAGACCGGATTATCGAACAGCGCAATCGCCTCCATACTGGCTCCACATTCATCAAGGAGCACGTCATGCCGAATTTCACGCCCGTTAGCACTTTTGAGCTTGGCCGACGTCCGGTGCATCGTCTGGGCTATGGCGCGATGCAGCTGGCCGGACCCGGCGTGTTCGGGCCGCCGAAGGATCACGACGCGGCCATAGCCGTTTTGCGCGAAGCGGTGGCGTCGGGCGTCAATCACATCGATACGAGCGACTTCTATGGGCCGCATATCACCAACCAGCTCATTCGCGAAGCGCTTCATCCTTACCGGGATGATCTCGTGATCGTCACCAAGCTTGGCGCCGTCCGCGGTGAAGGCGGCTCGTGGCTGCCGGCGCTGGAACCGGAAGACCTCAGGCGCGGCGCCCACGACAACCTGCGCAATCTCGGTCTGGACGTGCTCGACGTGGTCAACGTGCGGATCATGGGGAACATCCACTCCCCGGCGGAAGGGTCGATCGAAAAGCAGGTCACAGCGCTTGCCGAACTCCAGCGCGAGGGCCTTGTGCGCCATATTGGACTGAGCAATGTGACCGCGACCCAGATCGCCGAGGCGCAGGGCATTGCGGAGATTGTCTGCGTTCAGAACCATTACAACCTGGTTCAGCGGGAAGACGACACGCTGATCGACGAACTGGCGAGCAAGGGCATTGCGTACGTGCCGTTCTTCCCGCTTGGCGGGTTCACGCCGATCCAATCGTCCGTGCTGTCCACGGTCGCCGAAACGATAAGCGCAACACCCATGCAGGTGGCGCTCGCCTGGCTCCTGCATCGCGCGCCCAACATTCTGCTGATTCCGGGCACGTCGTCGCTCGCGCATCTGCGGGAAAACTTGCAGGCGGCACAGTTGAGTTTATCGGACGCGGTGCTCGCTGAACTGGATGCGATCGGCGCAGCCAATGGGGAACACTGAATGCGTGAAACGCTAGGTCTGGCGAATGCGGCTGACCTGAGCGAAGCTCAGCGCAATTGCGCCTCTTGATGTGGCTCCGCTGCGCTGCGCAAACACGTTATCGCGTGGTGGCATCGAACGGACGAGCGGCCCGTCACTGTCAGAGCGACCGGCTGTCAGACATTGCTGGCCGACGCTCCCCGCTATCAGGTCGGGGTTCACTTCTGCGGAAATCATCGGGCTGGATGACGATCCGTGTTCGGCCAGCATTCGCCCCAAAGGGTCGATGATCATGCCGCCTTGATTGCCGCCTTTCTCCGACCCATTGCTAAAGATAACGAACATTCCATTATCGGATGCTCGCGCGATCAACGACCGCCGCAACCAGTCCGAGGCACCGGCGCTTTCTGCTGCGACCGTGCGATGCGCGACATGCGGCCGAGCTCGCTGCGCTGAAGAAAGCCGCTGTAACGCGGCCTCTCCATGTCCGTCAGAAGCATATGTCCGATGCGGCGCAACGAGCAACGTCGCGCCCATCAGCGCCGTCATGCGAACGTTCTCGATCAGATAATTATCTGCGCCAATCAGTATGCCGATACGGACGCCCCAGGTTGTATCCAGGACGGTGTACTGCTCGCCCCGTTCTATACCGGGGTGTTCAACCACGTGCAGTTTTCGATGACAACAACGCACGCCTCCCGGCATACAAATCACAAAGCTGTTGAACAATCTCCCATCCGGCGCACGCTCGATGAATCCCACACCCGCCGCCACGCCGGTGCGCTCCACCGCATTGGCGACTTCATCGATCGAGCGACCGTCGAGCGGCTCGGCGAGCGTTACAAGCTCGCGGCGACGAAGGTTCAGGGTGTCGCCGTATCCGGCCAGGCTCGCCTCAGGGAAAACAACCAGCGAGATTCCTTGAAGCGCGGCATCGGCGAGCCATGCTGACGCGTTCACAACGTTGTGCGATGCATTTCCGCGCAAGGAGATCAGCGGGACCGTCGCAACCTTGAATGGAGGGGGCGAGGATAGAGACATTTGTTTTCCGCCTGACTGAAGAGCTCATGAAGAGTCCATTGGACCGCCCGGCATTCAATAAGTAAAATGAATCATTCGACACATTCAATTACTTTATGGAATGGAACTCAAACTTCTACGCACCTTCCTGACCGTGACGGAACTCCACCATTTCGGCCGCGCCGCCGAAGCGCTCAATGTCACTCAACCCGCCCTTAGCAAACAGGTGGCTGCTTTGGAAGACTCCTTGGGTGCGCGGCTTTTTGAACGCGGCAGGCATGGCGCCGAACTGACTGCATTCGGCGCCGAGTTCCTTGCTGGCGCGCAAACGCTGGTACGCGATGCGGACGAACTCGTCGCACGCGCCCGCGAAGCGAGCAGTGGAAAGCGCGGATATCTGCGCGTAGGGCTTGGGCTCACGACCTTGACCCTGGCGCCGCAATTGATCGCGGAATTTCGAAGACTGAATCCGAACGTCGGCGTGTCGCTCAATGATCTTTCTTCAGCCGAGCAAACCCGCCAGCTTCTCGCAGGGAAGCTTGATGTGGGCTTCCTCCGCATGCCGGCTGATAGCGGGTTATCGTGTTTGCCGTTGCTCAGCGAGGCATTGGCACTGGCCGTGCCTCAGCACGCAAAATGGAAGCGCCTTCCGTCTGATCTAAATGATCTCAACGAACTTGGCTTGATCGCGCTCGCGCGCAGCCGTGGCCCCGGGCTGGCAGCACAAATAGATCATTGGTGTAGTGAGCACGATTTCGTGCCCCGGGTGATTCAGCAGACTGACGATATTCAGTCAGTTCTTGCCGCTGTCGCCGCTGGCGTCGGCGCTGCATTTTTGCCGTCCAGGGCGAAGTATCTTTTGCGGGATGCCAGGGTGTTGGCCTTGCGTGACGCGGCCGCCCGTTGGCAAGTCGGGCTGGCGTGGCAGGCGAGCCGCGATAACGCGGTGGTTACGCGTTTCATCGAATTCGTGCGCGCGGCGAAGATACCGGCGGCTTCGTGAAGCATCGGTTGATTGAGGTGAATGCCGGAGCGTTAAATGCCTCTCAAGGCGACGTGTGAACTGCGTTACTTTCCGGCGGAGCGTGCCTTGATCTCTAAGGCTTCGGACCGCCACGCGGCACCGCAAGCGATTACGGTATTGTCGGGAAACGGAGTTCGTTGGACCAGCACGGAATTCGAAGGACCACCGCGTGCCGCAGTCGGCTCCAGGCAACTTGCCGATGAGGCTTAGTTCAGAGAGAGCGAGAGACGCTTAACAACCCCAAGCGGAATTCCGATATGTCGAAGCATCAACGGCTCTTCGCAGATCGAAGCGGACGTTCGTCGGGCGAAGTTTGCGCGCTGTCATCGGCCATTGCGGTCATCCACTTACTCAGTCCGGCATCCCGTTATGCTCCCCAAGCGGTCTAGCGGGCCAGTCCACCCAGCGGTCAGGGCGGGTAAGTTCGTGCGCTTCGTTGAGCGGGTAACGAATACGGTTGTCGTCGCGCGGACGTTCGCCGATCACCATCAGCCTGACTTCGTCCTTCGTATTGTTAATGAAGGTATGGCAGATTCCGGTGCCTGCCGGAAACGCGACGGAATCGCCTTCACCAATGGGATGCAGCACTCCGTCGATCCAGACATCGGGCCTGCCCTCGAGCACGTACACAAACTCTTGCTCGGTACTTTCGGCGTGCGGATATGACGTCCGCCGGCCGGGCAGAAGCCTCACATGATGAATGCCAATAGTGTGATGCCGAGTGCTGCGGAAAGCGGCGCGTCTAGCGCCATTGGCTCGGTATCGCCGCGATACGAATGCACATTCGATTCTTCTAGTTCAGTCCAGTGTTTGATGAAATCCGGTCGGCTCATCGGCTATTCTCCTTTAGGGCGAATACCGATAATAGCGGTTTAGGAGCGGACGTCAGCCGTGACTCGTGGTCAATCTCCGCGCATGGCCACTTCGGCGGAACAAGCAACGTTCACAACCGCGAATTGAACGGCTGCTTCGTGGGTGGAATCCGACCATGCGTTCGCAAGCAAGGCAGTCCAGGGCGGCTCGGCGGCGCAGCGTCGCGGCATTAACAGCTGTCCCGCGCCGGATCTCGATACCGAAACATTGAAAAATCGGCTCAAGAAACCATTCAGCCTGCCGTTATTGAGAAGATAGGGCGGTAATGGGGCACTTCCTGGCGATTGGCTGCGAGCCCCCAAACCGAAATGTACCGTTTCGAGCCAACCGAGACCTTCCATGCAGATCCAGTCAGCAACCGCTGCTACGGCAACCGAGACCGCCTTGGGTGCCAGCGGGTCGTCCGTTTCGAAGGCCGGCAGCACCGGCGCGTCGTCCGCGACGAGTGGAGCGTCCACCGGCACGCCCTCCTCGACTGGAGGGGCGACCGGCGGTACGTCGTCGAGCGGAGCGACGGGCGGAGCTTCGTCCGGCTCGACACCCTCCACCTCCACTTCGGGTTCGCGCCCCGCAGGCGGTGGTGGTGGCGGTGGCGGTGGTGCATCAGCCTCTTCCAGCAGTTCCTCGACGACCGAACTCGACGAGATGAATGCACTGGTCGCGTCCCTCGAAGGCCAGCTCGCGCAGGTATCGTCTAGCACCGGCAGCGCGGCCGGTGGCGCTAACAGTAGCCAGATCAACGAGATCATGGCCCAGTTGCAAAGTGCGCAAAGCGCGTTGAGCGCGGCGGCGCAAAGTTCGAATACCAGCGAGGTCAGCCAGATCGCGACTCAGTTGCAGAGCGCGCAAGGTGCCCTAGCCCAGTTGATGTTGGCCAGCGGTCAGACAACGGGCCTGCTTTCGACCAGCGCATAAGCGGCACATTCTGGTCTCTGACGGTATTTTCTGGAAAGCATGGAGGCATCTCCTGCCAGCAAAACCACGGACCGGGAGCTGGTTGAGCGTCGCGATCATCGTCAGCGACTCAGACGTACAGACTGAATACGTCCGGCAGTGACGAGTGGAAAATGCTCATTGCTTGAGCTTAAACGGACTGTCATTACAAAGTCCCCGAGGCGGCTCGCGACGGCCACCTCTATCGAGTCTTTCCGCACGTACGCCACAGATGAGCCCGTCACGAATCTGTCCGTCAGCAGGCAGTGAAGTCGCACATCGAGCGATGATTTCTATAGTCCATTCTCCCCCCATTTTTCGAGACCAGGCACCACGGTGAACCCATGGATCGTCACCTATGTGTCGAAGGGCCGGTTGTGGCCGCCGGCAACCTTTCGCAACCAGCGCAATGCGGGCTCCTCTCACACTCCAGCAAATCCAGCAAATTCGCGTCACACATTCAGCAAGTCCAATTCATTCGGTCCCGCGTCATCTGGCGCGTGACCAAATTTGTTGGCAAGCCTTTGATTTTTAATGCCCCCATCCAACCAATTCCTATCCCCCACGGTATTGCGCCCAGCACTTTTGATGTAAAATACTGTACATCCATACAGTTATTCAGGTCATGTCCGTTCCCAATGGCAATGTCGGCACATCCAGTTCTTACGCATCAATCGCGCTGAGCCTCTCGCGTGCTGGAGCGCCGCGGTGACAGCCACGCGGCATATCGCGCATCTGGACATGGACGCCTTTTATGCGTCCGTGGAACTGCTGCGTTATCCGGAACTGCGCGGCCAGCCAGTGGTGATCGGCGGCGGCAGGAACGCCACGCCCGAAACACTGGCTGATGGCACCCGGAGCTTTAAACGGCTGCGCGATTACGCGGGCCGTGGCGTTGTCACCACCTCGACCTATGAAGCACGCGCGCTCGGTGTGTTTTCCGCCATGGGCATGATGAAAGCCGCGCAGCTCGCACCCGACGCCATCCTGCTGCCCACCGACTTCGATTCATACCGGCACTACTCTCGCCTCTTCAAGGAGGCCGTGGCCACGTTCACCACGCAGATCGAGAACCGCGGTATCGATGAAATCTACATCGACCTGACTGACCTGCCGGGCGACCCCGCCGAGACCGCCGCACGCATCAAGCAGGCCGTGCGCGATGCAACCGCCCTGTCGTGTTCGATCAGCGTCGCGCCGAACAAGCTGCTGGCGAAGATCGGCTCGGAACTGGATAAACCCGACGGCCTGACCATCCTCACCCCCGCCGACATCCCCTTGCGAATCTGGCCGCTGCCCGTACGCAAGGTGAACGGCATCGGGCCGAAGGCGAATGAAAAACTGGCGGCTATCGGCATTGAGACCGTCGGTGATCTGGCGCGCGCGGACCCCGAGATACTGCAGGCCCGCTTTGGCCGGACTTACTCGGCATGGCTCCTGGAAGTGGCGCAGGGGTTCGACGACCGGCCCGTTGTGGTCAGCTCCGAGCCGAAATCGATGAGCCGCGAAACCACCTTCGAGCGCGACCTGCATGTGCGCCACGATCGCGCGGAACTCTCGGCGGCGTTTACCGACCTGTGTACGCGCGTGGCCGACGACCTGCGGCGCAAGGGATACGAGGGCCGCACGGTCGGCATCAAGCTGCGTTACAACGACTTCAGCACGGTCACGCGTGACCTGACCGTGCCGTTTCCAACAGCCGATGCAACGGAGATCCGTCGCGCCGCAACAGAGTGCCTGAAACGCGTACCGCTGGATCGGCGGCTGCGTTTGCTCGGGGTACGGGTAACGGCGTTGCTGCCGGTGGGATCGCATGTTGCTGAGCCGCAAGCGGTTCAGGGTGAATTGCCGTTCGCGGCGGATTAATTAGCAAAATCCAGGAAAAGCCAGGAAAGGAATCGTCGTGTTTCAAAGCGATCTGTTCAATGCCGTGCCGCTCGACCTTGTAGAAGACGCCGAAAGCGGGATTCGTTACCTGCCCGACGTGGTCCCGCAAGCCACTGCGCACGCGTGGTTCGAGCAGACGCTTGGTCAAGTGACTTGGGGCAATCAGCGCCGCCTGATGTACGAACGCGAGGTCGATGTGCCCAGGCTGATGGCGCATTTCTCGCTGGACGCAGCGGATTTGCCGGAGCCTCTGATGGAAGCTGCGGTACAAGTGCGCGCGATTGCCGGCGCGCAGTTCAACAGCGTCGGCTTGAATCTGTATCGCGATGGCAACGACAGCGTTGCGCCCCATAACGACAAGACGCAAGGGTTAGTGCAGAAAGCGCCAATAGCAATCCTTTCACTGGGCGCGACCCGTCGCATGACCATCCGCGCAAAGTCGGGCAAGGGCCGCACGCTCAATGTGGACCTGCATGCGGGCAGTGTGATCGTGATGAGCTACGCATCGCAATTTACGCACAACCACGGCATACCGAAGATGAGCGGTGTCGACGGGCCACGCATCAGCCTCGCGTTTCGATGCTTTGATGCTGCAAAGCTCAAGCAGCGCTAGGACCTCGGCAGTACTCCTTGTTTTAACCTTGAACGGCACGCGCCGAGGGTTTGCAGGCGTTCTTATCGTTTCATCGATAACCGCCGTCGTGTTTGCGGCGCGTGCTATCCGAACCATGAAACGCCTGAGACACCTGAAACGCGCCGTGGTATTTTTGTTTGTCCCGCGCCGGCAACTCGGTACTCGGCAATTCGGTAGCTCTGAACTTCAGCACTCAGGCGATTCGTATGAACAACCGGGCCCGCTATTTAACCGCGATCTGCATCAACGTGCTGTTCCCGTGGCTCGCCTATCACCTTGCGTATCCGCAGTGGGGCCACCTTGGAGCACTGGCCGCCTCCACGCTGCCGCTGATAGCCTGGATGACCTGGGACCTTTTACGCTTCCGCCACTTTGATGCACTAAGCGCAATCGTACTGGCCGGCACGTTATTCTCAATGGCGGTTTCATATTTTATCGACAACCCGCGTACGCGCCTTTTTGAAGCGCCCGTCATCTCCGGTTTGATCGGCGTCGTGTTCTTGATTTCACTCGCTTTTCCACGGCCGCTCGTGTTTTATCTCGGGCGGTCCACCATCGCCCGCGAGCAGGACGGAGGAACCGCTCAGTTCGAGCAATGGTGGCAAGACAATCCGGGCCTCGTAGCGGTCATTCGAAAGATGACACTTGTGTGGGGACTGGGTCTGACGATCGAGAATGCCGTGCGGCTGTTGCTTAATATCGAATGGGAAGACGCAGCGTGGATTGCCAGCGTTTCTACCCTTCTGCAGTACGCGACCTACGGAGGATTGACGTTGTGGACCTTCCTTGAGAGAAGGCGCATCAAGCGAATGAACTCGGCACCCTTGCCCGCGAAGTGAGACTGGCAATATGTTCGCCAGGCGTTCGAGTGCTTGACGAATGTAGTCGCAACTTTACGGAAGACAATGCAGCAGAGAGGCGCTGACTTTCACCGCCTCCCTTTGACCGCTAGCCAAGACACACCGCTAGTTAAAACGCCTCCCAATCAGCAGCGCCGGCCAATGCAACGGGCCTCGACTTCTCCTTGATCAGCGCCGGTGTCTTGAGACGTGTAGCCGCTGCAATAGCCGGCCTCGGGTTCGAACTCACGGCAACAGCGCGTTTCTTCGGTACCGCCAACGCGCGATGCCCCGCGCCACGCGCCGGTTTCGCGCTAAGCGCCGTCTTGCCGTCCAGGCCGCTGTCATTCAACTGGAACACCGATACGGCCGCCTTCAACGCGCCCGCCTGATCCTCCAGCGATTGCGCCGCGGCCGCGGCTTCCTCCACCAGCGCCGCATTTTGCTGGGTCACTTCATCCATTTGCGTGACCGCGCGCGCCACTTGTTCAATGCCGCTGCTCTGCTCTTCGGACGCCGCCGCGATCTCGCCCATGATGTCCGTCACACGCTGCACCGCGCCGATGATTTCCGACATCGTGCGGCCGGCATCGCCCACCAGCGTCGTGCCCGTCTGGACGCGCGAGACCGACGTGTTGATCAACTCCTTGATCTCCTTCGCTGCCGCCGATGACCGTTGCGCAAGGCTGCGAACTTCTGCCGCCACGACCGCGAAACCCCGTCCCTGTTCACCGGCACGCGCCGCTTCCACCGCTGCGTTCAGAGCGAGAATGTTGGTCTGGAACGCAATGCCTTCGATGATCGTGATGATGTCGGCGATCTTCGTCGAACTCTGGTTGATGTCGCCCATGGTGACAACCACTTGCGCCACAACCGTGCTGCCCTTGTTCGCAATGTCCGACGCATTGGCGGCCAACGAACTCGCCTGACGCGCGTTTTCCGCATTCTGCTTCACGGTGCCGGTCAACTCGTCCATGCTCGAAGCCGTTTCCTGCAACGCCGACGCCTGCTCTTCCGTACGCGATGACAAATCGATATTGCCCGCCGCAATCTGCTTGGTCGCCGATGCAATGGATTCACTGCCCGAGCGCACCGTACGCACCGTGTTGACGAGGCTGGCCTGCATCTTCGCCAGACCTGATAACAGTTGCCCCATCTCGTCGCGCGAAGTGACGATCAACTCACGGCGCAGGTCCCCTGCGGCGATAGCATCGAATTGCGCAAGCGCTTCGTCGAGCGGACGCCCGATCGAACGACGCAGCGATACCCACGAGAAAATAGCCGCCGCAAGGCCGGCCAGAATGGAAGCGATGCTGACGAGACGGAAGTCGCCGAATGCTTCCTGAGAGTTGTCGTAGTCGGTCCTGGCAGAGTCGAATTGGTACTTGCGAAGCGCTTCGCCAAACGCGGCCAACTGGTTGAACGCAACCTGCATGGCTTCCGCGGAAGCGATAATCTTGTCTGCGTCGTTCGCCCTGATATTGGCGTAACCGTCGTCCACCAGCTTCTGGAGTTCAAGGCGCTTGGCTTCGAAGTCCTCGGCCAGTTTGTGTTCGCCCGGACCCTGCGGCAATGCGGCGTAGGTCGCCCACTCCTTGTCGGCCCGTGTGCGCATCAACGCCCCACGTCCAATGGCCGTTTCCGCGCCGGGCTTGCCAACGAGCAAGGCCGCACGATCGAAGCTGAGCCGCTCGCGGGCGGTAAACATTTCCGCGTTGCCGGCCGCGACAGCGCTAGGCATCTGGTTCATGAAGAGGCCACGAGTCGTGTCGTTACCGCGGCTCATTCCCCAAAGCCCCAGTCCTCCGATCACGATCAGCAACAGACCCAGAAG
This sequence comes from Caballeronia sp. LjRoot31, assembly GCF_964253885.1. NCBI lineage: Bacteria > Pseudomonadati > Pseudomonadota > Betaproteobacteria > Burkholderiales > Burkholderiaceae > Caballeronia > Caballeronia sp. LjRoot31. The sequence continues at coordinate 753,044 of NZ_CAXURX020000002.1, read as the reverse complement.
CGCCATGGCAATGCCCAGGCGGCCTTTAATCGTCGAAAACATGTTTGTCTCACTTTTTTTATATCTCACATCGATACCAAGCGGTGGCGTGCGTTGATGCCTGCGAACGCCACCGAGGCCGACTGTGTCATCCGGCCCATACCCTTTAACGGCAAACACCGGCGTCACTTGAGCGGATGCGTAAGCTGCATCAGCTTACATTTCAATAAATATTGAAATGAGGAAATGTTTCTTGTACGCTTTACCTCATGAAATCAGAAACCGTAGTTCGTGCTCTGAGCGCGCTCGCGCACGAGTCGCGGCTGGCAATCTTTCGGGCGCTGGTAGTAGCGGGACCCGAAGAGCGGACTCATCGGCTTCCTTACCAAAAACTGCTGCGAAGGCGGCGCGTGTTCGGCGAGCGCGGCGTCGATAAAACAGCAAGCCCCTCTTTAACGATTCATGGAGACTCATGGCATGACCATCACGATTTACCATAACCCTGCTTGCGGTACGTCGCGCACTACCCTGGCGCTAATTCGCAATGCGGGCGTTGAACCGGAAGTGATCGAGTACCTCAAGACGCCGCCCAGTCGCGGCACGCTATCCAGGATGATCGAAGATGCAGGACTAAGCGTCCGGCAAGCGATAAGGGAGAAAGAGAAGCTGTTCGCGGAACTTGGTCTCGCCGATGCAACGCTGACGGACGAACAGTTGCTTGACGCCATGCTGGCGCACCCCGTCCTCATCAATCGCCCGTTCGTGGTCACGCCTGCTGGCACGCGTTTATGCCGACCGGCCGAGCTGCTTTTGGAGATCCTGCCGGAAGCTCGATAAAGGCTGATCAGCGGGGAAGGCGCATTTTTTGGCATGAGGAATCGGATATATTGATCTAATCAGGAATCCAGATTATTTACCATTGCCAAACCAATTGCGAATGGATACCTATGCCGAGCATCGGGAACCTGTCGCCGGTCATGGTGCACGGGTCGTTTTCTGCCAGCCTCGTATGAACCCGTCCGCGTCGTGGATGTCACGGAGCGAGGCCAGGAAGCATGGACGGGCGCGGTTACATCGCGGGCAGCGGTCGTTATGCGCAACGATTCCAGGCGGCAGGTTCAATCTTCATCGCAACATCCGTCTCGTAAGTCTTGACTTAATTCCTCCCAAGCGGCTATTTTCGATCCTGACGGATTGCTCGCACGAGCCGCCCTTCGAGATATCGAGAATACACAACGATACGCAGCAAGACACAGTGGCCTTTGCGCCGCCCATAAAAACCGATGGAGACAGGAATGAACAACACCCTCGCCCGACGCTCTGCGTGCGGCCTCATTACCGCAGCCATCCTGAGCGTCACCGCGAGCGCGGCGCATGCAGCAGCCGACTCAGTCAAGCTCGGCTTCATTACAGACCTTTCAGGGCTCTACTCCGATTCCGATGGCCAGGGAGGTCTCGAAGCCATCCGCATGGCGATCGACGACTTCGGCGGCAAGGTGAACGGCAAGCCCATCGAACTGCTCTATGGCGATCACCAGAACAAGGCGGACATTGCGGCATCGAAAGCGCGCGAGTGGATCGACCGCGACGGCGTCAGCGGGATCATCGGCGGCACGAATTCGGCCACCGCGCTCGCGACCAACCAGATTGCCGCTGAAAAGAAGATTCCGTACATCAACGTGGGCGCGGGTGTCGATGCCCTGACCAACGAGCAATGCACGCCCTACACGGTCCACTACGCCTACGATACCGTCGCGCTCGCCAACGGCACCGGCCAGGCCGTGACGAAGCAAGGCGGCAAGACCTGGTACTTCCTGACCGCCGACTATGCGTTTGGCAAGGCGCTGGAAAAGAACACGTCGGAGGTCGTGAAGGCGAATGGCGGGCAGGTGCTGGGCGCCGTGCGGCATCCGTTATCGGCGTCGGATTTCTCGTCGTTCCTGTTGCAGGCGCAAGCGTCGAAGGCACAGGTCCTGGGCCTTGCGAACGCGGGCGGCGACACCATCAACTCGATCAAGGCTGCAAAGGAATTCGGCCTGACCAAGTCGATGAAAATTGCCGCCCTGCTGATCTTTCTTACCGACATCCACAGCCTGGGGCTTGAGACCGCCCAAGGTCTTCTCGCGACCGATAGCTGGTACTGGAACAAGGATGCCGAGACCCGCAAATGGGCGCAGCGCTACTTCGCCAAGATGAAGAAGATGCCGACAAGCCTCCAGGCCGCCGACTATTCGGCCGCGACCACCTACCTGAAGGCGGTGCAGGCGGCGGGTTCGACCGACAGCACGAAGGTGATGGAGCAACTGCACAAGATGAAGATCGACGACATGTACGCCAAGGGTTATATCCGGCCCGACGGCACCATGATTCACGACATGTACCTGATGCAGGTGAAGAAACCCTCGGAGTCGAAGGAGCCGTGGGATTTCTATACGATCACCGCGACCATACCCGGCGAGCAGGCTTTCGGGTCCAAAGCCATATCGCGTTGCGCGTTGTGGAAGTGAGTTGCAACGCGGGGCATGGTGGCGTTCGCGGCTGGAAACGTATCAGCTAGAGAATGAGTTCAGGAGAGAGGGCAACTCCTTCATGCATGCAGCGCGGGCTCGCAGCCCCGCTGCACTCGGCTCCGGTTTCTCGGCTGAATGAGGCGCGCGAATACGTAGGTCTTAGGCCTCTTTACCGCCCAGCCGACGAACCAGCCATAGCCATGCGCTTTATCGTCCGAGCGATCGGGGTTATCAAGAGACACCGGCGCCCGACGTGATAATCATGCAGCCGGCTGACGGATCAAGACCGGTAGTCGGGAAGGTTGCCGGTTATCAGGCGCAGCGCCGCTTGCCACGCCAATTCGATGATGGCGTCCGCGTTTTCCGAGTCGAACTGCCGCGCGGTGAGTTCGCGAACATGCTCTGGCGGTATCCGCAATTGCACGCCTCCGGCCAGCGCCTGCACCTGCGCCTGGCAAGCGCGCTCGAGAAAGTAGATCTCGTGAAACGCGTGCGCAGCAGTCACACCGCCGGCAAGCAGGCCGTGGTTGCGCAGGATCATCGCCTTGTGCGGGCCAAGATCGGCAACCAGGCGTTCACGCTCGTCCAGGTCAAGCGCAATGCCTTCATAGTCGTGGTAACCCAGCTTGCCGTAGAACTTCAGCGCGTGCTGGCTGATAGGCAAAAGCCCTTGCTCTTGCGCCGACACAGCGGTCCCCGCTGCCGTATGCGTATGCACGACGAAAGCGATGTCCTCCCGCGCCATGTGAACCGCCGAGTGGATGGTAAAACCGGCCTCATTGACGATAAAAAGCTCGGGCATATCGCGTGCACGCTCGTCGATCACCTTGCCCTCGTAGTCGATCTTTACAAGGTCTGAAGCGCGCATTTCGTGGAACAACACGCCGTAACGGTTGATCAGGAACGCGGGTTTCGGACCCGGCAAACGCGCGGTAATGTGCGTGTCGATCATGTCCGTCATGCGGAAATGCGCCATCAGCCGATACAACGCCGCCAGATCCTCGCGGACCTTTTGTTCCGCCGCCACAATGGTCGTAGTCGTCGTTTCCATAATGTGTTCCTTCCTCCTGATGACGCAGCTTTAGGCTTGAACAACGAAGCTTGATGGCGCCTTAGCGACGTTTTACGCCCGGTAGCACGCACAGCATTTCATAAAGCAGGTTCGCTCCCAGCAGCGACGTGTTCCCGCTTGTATCGTAGGGCGGCGACACTTCGACCAGATCGCATCCGATCAGATCCAGCCCATGACAACCCCGGATGATCTCGATGCCTTGGATCGTCGTCAGCCCGCCAATCTCGGGCGTGCCCGTGCCCGGTGCCCACGCTGGATCGATACCGTCGATGTCGAAGCTCAGGTACACCGGACCGCCCGCCACCTTGGCCCGGACTTCGGCCATCAGGGGTTCGAGCGACTTGTGCCAGCACTCTTCCGCCTGCACCACGCGAAAGCCTTGGCGGCGGCTCCAGTTGAAGTCGTCGGCGGTATAACCCTGGGCACGCAATCCGATTTGTACCACACGCTCGCAATCGAGCAGGCCCTCCTCCACCGCGCGCCGGAAGGTCGTGCCGTGGGCGATCTTCTCGCCGAACATGTGGTCGTTGACGTCGGCATGAGCATCGACATGTACGAGGCCGATCTTGCCATGCTTGCGATGCAACGCGCGCAGGATCGGCAGGGTAATGGTGTGATCGCCGCCCAGGGTCAACGGCACCACTTCGTGTTCGAGGATCCGGTCATACGACTCTTCAATGATCCGCACCGCGTCCAGCAGATTGAAGGTGTTGATGGCCACGTCGCCAATATCGGCTACCGAAAGCGAGTCGAACGGAGCGGCGCCGGTCGCCATGTTGTAAGGCCGGATCAAGACGGACTCGGCGCGAATTCCGCGCGGGCCGAACCGGGTACCGGCACGCAAGGACGCGCCAATGTCCAGCGGCACGCCGATAAACGCAGCGTCCAGGCCCGCAGCCGAGGTGAGATGCGGCAAGCGCATCATGGTGGCAATGCCGCCAAAGCGCGGCATTTCATTACCGCCGAGCGGTTGGTGAAAGATCTTTTCCATGGCGCGTCCTCGCATTCATTCGTCGAACTGTCTGCATTGAATTCTGGCGCTAACCGGCGCACCGACAAAGTGCTGGTGCGAAATATTTAGTTCAGTTATTTCTAAAGTATCGGCACGTCCGGCCCGGGGGTATTGCTTGGCCGCGTTTCCACCGGACAGTTTGCTTGCCGCATTTACCGTATTCGATGGAGTTTGATGTGGCCACTGTTTTGCCTGAAGCACGCCTGCTGCGCATTTTTATCTGTGTGATCCAGCACCAGGGTTTTGCCGCGGCGCAACAGGAACTCAACCTGTCGACGTCGGCGATCAGCACCTATATGAGTCAGTTGGAGTCGCTGGTGGGCGTGGTGTTGTGTCATCGCGGGCGCGGCGGTTTCAGTCTGACACCGAAGGGCGAGGAGTTCCATCAGGAAGCGTTGCGGCTGCTTGGCGAGGTTGACGGTTTCGAGCGTTACGCCGCCGGACTGCGCGGAGAGTTACGCGGCAGTATCAAGCTTGGCGTACTCGATTCCACGGTCAGCGATAAAGCGTTGCCGCTCGCCGAGATCATTGGTGCATTTACGCGCGAGCACCCGGCGCTACATTTGCATTTGCATGTGCAAAGCCCTTATGAATTGCAGCTTAGCGTGCTGGGAAATCGCCTTGACCTGGCGATCGGCGCGTTTCAGTTGCGCATGAACGGGCTGATCTACCATTCGCTTTATTGCGAGCAGCACTGGTTGTATTGCAGCGATACCCATCCGCTTTTCAATGAGCGTCACATCCCGCAGGAAACGATCAGTCAGCAGCGGATGGTCGGGCGGACGTACTGGAGTCAGACAGAGCTGGCGCGGCATGGATTCAAGCGTAGCGAAGCGACGGTGGACAGTATGGAAGGGCAACTGATCCTGATCTTGTCCGGCGCGTTTATTGGCTTCCTGCCGGAGCATTACGCGCAGGCCTGGGTCGACCAAGGCCGACTGCGTGCGCTCGCACCGGCAGGGTTCGGCTATCAGGCGCCGTTCGCGTTGATCGTGAGGCGTGGGCGTTCAAAGGAACCTTTGATCCGGAAATTCCGCGATACGTTGAAGGGTCATTTGGAGCGCTGAGGGCGGGGGGGAAAGCCTATCCCTCTCACCGGAATATTCTCTGGCGCCTGGGCTCCGATGAATCCAGGCCCGACCTGTCCGTATATTTCCTCATACGATTGTGTGCCACCGAACATCGCGTCATGCCCGCAACCGGCACCATGGAGCGTATCCGTGGATGCTCTGCCCCTCGTTTTACTTCCGATCACTTGTTCTTGCCAGACCGAGCGCGTGAGCCCGCAGGGCGACCGCCGGACAGCGGCGTTTATTACTCGAGACACTATGAACCAGGCTGATTGTCAGTTTGAGATCGTGAGCGACGAAGACGGCTTTCGCGCTTTACAGCCCGAATGGGACGGCCTCTGGTCGAGCGCGCACGGTCAATATGGCCAGTCGTTCAGCGTGTGCTGGCTGGCCTGGCAACATGTCGCCAAGCCGCGTGGCAGACGCCTCTGCTGCATCGTGCATCGCGAGAACGGGCGACTTGTTATGGTCTGGCCACTCGTGACGTACCGGCGGCTCCTGTGGACTTATCTGTGCCCCCTGAGCCCCGAAGCCGGCGAATACACAAGAGTGCTCGTCACCAATAGCCCCGCTGCCCCGGCTCTGATTGCGGGCGCATGGCGGACGGCGCTGAAGCGTTGCGGCGCCGATTTCATCAAGCTTCCGTACGTGGATGAAGGCTCCGAACTGCACGCGATCGCCTCGCGCGAACGCCATGTGATGATCGCTGCACGCACCGTCGCCGCGTTTGCGAAGCTCCGCGACGAAACTGAATGGGACACGTTTTGCAAGACGCTGGGCACGATGAGCGGGAAAAAACCCGGTGCGCTCGAACGCCGCTTGTCGAAGGAAGGTCAGCTTGAAGTGCGCCTCACGGAGCCCGGCAACGCCAGCGAAAACGCGGCGCTGGTCGACTGGATCCTGGCGCGCAAACGCGCATGGGGCGATCGGGTCGGTAAGAGAGGCGAGTGGCTCGATTCGTCGCATTACCGGGACTTTCTCGTCAACCTTCTCTGCCCGGCGAACGGACGCGCCATGGCCCGTCTATTCGTGGTCACGCTGGACGGCGCGCCCGTCGCGGCCACGGTGGTGGGCGTGGGCACGACCTGCGTCGACGGCCTGATTGCGAGTTTCGACGCCCGGTTTGCCAAGTTCGGTCCCGGTTCGATCGTCGTTGAACACGTCGTCAAATGGGCATTCGATCAACGCTTGAATGTAGATTTCGGCGTGGGCGCCGAACGCTTCAAAGCCTATTGGAGCCGCAATAACATTACCGGAGCGTGGAGCGCGCAGATTGCCAGTTCGCGCTGGGGCGTGCTCGCGTTTCGCGGCAAAAAAACCGCGCGGGCGGTTACCCGGCGGCTGGCCCGATTAAGCGGCCTGCTAACGGGGCAAAAGCGTGGCGCGGCAACCTTCGCGCCCAACGATCCCGGCGGTCAGCGCACGCTCGATCTCCCGATGAATCCATCCTGACGGGTCCGCTCATTGAAGCGGCCTGCGAACGCACAATATCAAACACAGGGGAATAATTTGCCGCGTCGGTTCGTTTAGCTCATGAGTGCCGCACATCGCGCTGGCGGTTGCTGCGCGCTCGTCCAAAATCCATGGGGAAAACAAATGAACTTCAAACGCATTGCATCGACGTTGCTGGCTGTCCTGACCGTCTCGCTTGCAGTCTCCCTTGCCGGATGCCAAACCGATGGTTCAGCCTCGGGATCGAGCTCGGGCGGGAGCAGCAGCGGCGGGTATTGAGTTGACTCGATTGAAACCGATTAAAACGATCGCGTTGATAAACGTGTTCCGGATGCTGGGACCGTGAAGGGTCCGCCGCGTCCCCCGGGGATGCAGGAGTCTGATTTCCAGCAGGCGTTGACTGCATTCAGGGCGATTGCGGGTCAGAACGCCGTTCTTGCGGGAGACGGTGAGGCGCAGCCATATCTGGATCCGTTCGCGCCGGGTGACGCACACGTTTATGAAGCGTCAGCCGTTGTGATGGTCTCGGATGTCGAGCAGCTTCGCGCCGTGCTCGGCGTGGCGAACCGCTACGGTGTACCGTTGTGGAGCGTCTCGACCGGACGCAACTTCGCTTATGGCGGCGCGGCACCCAGGCTTAAAGGCTCCGTCGTGCTGGACTTGCAGCGCATGAACCGCATCATCGAGATCAATGAGACGCTCGGTTACGCGCTGGTCGAACCGGGTGTCAGCTACTACGATCTTTATCAGGCACTTCAAGCGCGAAGCGTCAGGTTATGGCTCGATCCGCCGGCCGCCGGATGGGGCAGCGTGGTCGGCAATACACTGGAGCGCGGCTTCGGCACGACCCCATACGGGGATCACGCGGCCATGCAATGCGGGATGGAAGTGATGCTGGCGAACGGCGAGATCGTACGCACCGGCATGGGCGCAATGAACAATAATCAGGACTGGCAAGTATTCAAGGCGGGTTTCGGTCCCTCCTACGATGCCATGTTCATGCAGTCGAATTTTGGCATTGTCACCAAGCTCGGCATCTGGTTGATGCCGAAGCCCGAAGGCTACATGCTGTGCCGTTATACGTTCCGGCACGACGCCGATCTCGAGAGCATTGTCGAGACGCTGCGCCCGTTGAAACTCGACGACACGATACAAAGCAACGCCGTCATCGAAAGCGCGGTGCGATGGGCCGCCGGCGTGTCGACGCGCAAGCAGTGGTATGACGGTCCGGGCGCCATGCCCGATGCGGCCATAGAGACCATGGCGCGCAAGCTCGGCATAGGCCGCTGGAATCTTCGCTTCTGCCTGTATGGCCCCGAAGCGCTGGTGAAGGCGCGTCGCGATGTGATACACCGGCGTTTCTCATCCATCGCCGACGCGGAGTTGATCGAGTCGCCCTATACCCATGCCGACGTTGAACCCAAAGGCGGCGGCGATCGCAGCCAGGTCGGCATTCCCAATCTCGACGCATTCAACTTGCTGAACTGGCCCGGCGGCGCCGGCGCGCACATCGATTTCTCGCCTGTCTGTGCGCCGCTCGGCCGCGACGCGGTCCGGCAATATCGAATGATCACGGACCGGGCGGCGCATTATGGCTTCGACTACTACGGCGGTTTTACAGCTGGCCCGCGCAGCATGCATCACATCTTTGCCGCCATTTTCAATCGTGACGATCCGATGCAAGCACGCGCCGCAGGTGAGCTGCTGAAGACGTTGATCAACGACTTCGGCGCGGCGGGTTATGGTCAATACAGGACCCATCTCGCCTTCATGGATCTTGCCGCATCCCAGTATGATTTCAACAATCATGCATTGATGCGCATGAGCGAGAGCATCAAGGAAGCGCTCGATCCGAACGGCATTCTATCGCCAGGAAAACAAGGTATCTGGCCCAGGAAGATCAAGGAGCGCGACTGATGAAAACTGGCCGGCGCGGGTTCCTTGCAACCGCTTCGATGGCGGCCGCATGCATGCGCGTGTCATGGCCCACGCAGGCGATGTTGCGGTCGCGGATGCTACCAAGCGAGCAAGTGGCGCTTGGCCACACGCTCACCATCGTCTTCGACGAACACCTGGCGGACAGCCGCGCTTTTGCCGTTAGATCGCGCACGACGGGCGCACGCATTGTGCCGCTAGGAAACGACATAGGCATGCTGTGGTTTGAACACTTGATGCCTCTGGCCAGTTCGCCTGGAAACACGATCGCGGGATTGACGACACACGCGAACGCGTTCTTGCTGACCCGCTTCGCCCAAGGCATCGGCTTGCAGGTTGCGCAACGTACGGCCGAGGCGCATGCGGGGCCCAAGACGCTGGTCATGTGGCAACTGGTTGCTACCGGCGCTCGGACATGTTCCTGAGCCAATTCGACACCCACGCGCAATCGGTAAGAAAGAGCATAAGCGCCCATGAGGGCAAGTAAGAACCCGACAGCGTTCCGTTAAAGAAACATGACCGTGACAGCCTTTCAAGCCCCATTGGGGTGCCGTTTTATGTGTGCTGACGCGCCCCGTTTCATTAGCTGCTTATGGTTGTGATGTAGCGCACACAGCCGGAGGTTTTCTCGTTGGTCCCCGTATTCGGCGCCGATACACTTTGGCTAAATCGTAAAACCGGGGAAGAAGATGCAACCCATAACGGGCTTCGTGCTATACGGCATCTGCGCAGCAATAGTCGCCGCGATTGCCGGCAAGAGGGGTCTGAGCTGGAGTGCGTATCTCCTTGTCATACTGCCCTTGGGGCCGGCGGTCGCGATCATCATGCCGCTCTTCACGCAGGGCTCGGCAAACAGCCTGATGACAACAGCACTCGTTTTCTGCGTGCCGCTGGCCGGGCTGCTGACAGCGCTGTTCAGCAAGGGACCGGCGCCGCTAACGTCAGGCACCGAATCACGCGAGCGGAAAGGCGCTTAAGCATTGCAGGCGCTCGCCTTCAAGAGCAACACACGTCCTGCAGACGCCGGCAAACATACCGGTTTGTCGCCCATAAAAATCGTGACAAATTTCAGCGCGGACAAAAATAACGGCGCCTGTTATCCAATAACAGGCGCCGTTATTCAATGACCCAAACCAGGCTCGCTCAGGCCGCCACCGGCTCTTCCTCCACTGCACGTACCGCCAACGGCTCCGAGGGCGTTCCGTACGCGTAATCGAGCGTCATGCGCATATAGTCGTAGCTCTTGCGAATGGCCGTGCGGATCTTGTTGATGGACTCCACCGGCGGATTGGTACCCAGCAACGTGGCCACGATTTCCAACGCCATCCACGGGTGCTCGTCATCGTAATGGGCGTGTACTTTGAGCCAACGCATTGCCGACTTGCGAATCGGTTCTGGAAAGGTCAGCGCATACGTTTCTTCGGAGCAGACAAAGCACGAGAAGTCACCCGTTGCGCCTTCCACTGCGTAGTTCGTTGCCGCCACCGCGACCGCCAGCTCATCGGTGAGGCTGACATGTCCGCACCAGTGCGCGAGCGCATGCATCTCGCTCGGCACCTCTTGCAACAACAAGTCATCAAGCCCCAGACCGCTCGCCCCTGCCCACTGCAGCCAGTGCTTGGCGTGCATGTTCTCGACCCGGATATTCTGGATGAGGTAGGACCGTGCCATCCCTTCACCATGCGAATGGCCGAACCGTGCCTTCATGAGGTTCGACGCCATGAACTGCGGAAACTGCTCGATGACAGGAAAGAAACCAATCAGGAAACGATGCGTGCTTTCAATATCGAGCGTCGCGTCCTTCATGGCCTTGCACAACGGGTGATAGACAACCTTTCGCTTCGCTTCTTCGCAATCCTTGACTACGTCTTGGAGCCATTGCGGATAGCTCGCAATGTTCTTGAGTTCGCCGGTACGGGTGAAGTCTGTTTTCATCGGATGATCTCTCACAGGAATGGGTTTCAGGTGTTGGGCCGCGGCATCCTATGTGGGCAAGCTGGATCTCAATCTCGCCATCGTGATGCCCGCCCAAGCTTCGGGGAGCAAAAGCATTTCCTATATGCAGGCGCGCACATTTCGCGGAACATTTAATCAACTCCATTTCTTCAGACAACATCACAACGACGTCCCTTTTTCGACGCACGGCGATCTCACGGCCAAGGGCCTTGGACCCGTGAAACGGTTGAGAGATCAAGACCTGTGGAAGGTTGATGCAGCCCGCTTGAGATGTTTATCGGCGTGCCGTATTGAAGTGTGCACGTGCCGCGTCATTCGCCGGGGTGTGCGTCTTTGCTAGATTTTGGCGGAGATGGGCTATCCGTCCCTGCTCAAGCGGCCAGCCGGTCGGGACTCATGGCAGGACGTACGGCCTCCGGCGGATAGATATGCCAGGCGCCGTCGTCGTGGCGGAAAAAGAAGAGCGTGAAAGGACTGAAAGCGGAGCTGAATGGGGCGCCAGCGGCCCGCTCCACTTCAATGCAGACGCACCGGCGGCGCCCTGCACGAATACGATGAATGGAGCGCACCTGCAGATGCCCGGTGCTCCCCGCGCCCAGCCATTTTTCAAACAAAACGCGCAAAGACTGCTCCGACGCAACCATAAGGATTCTCCGTGGTTTGCTATCCACCCCATAAAACCATGCTAGGAGCGCCATAGGTCCTTATCTGTCGGAGACGGTCGATTGTGGCTTCAGACGGGGCTGGTTTTCTTGTCGGAATATCCCTACGAGCGATCGCGCTCGTAAATCAAACCATGTTTGATCGCATAGCAGATCAGTTCGGCATCGTTTTCAATGCCGAACTTTTGCGTGAGGTGCATCTTGTGCGTGCTGGTGGTCCTGGCACTCCGCATGAGCATCTCGGCTATGGCGTCGATGCCCTTGCCCGTCGCCAGGCAGTCGGCAAGACAAAGCCTGCCGTCCAGTTCGAATTGAAGCTGCTGCCGGTCGAGCCGCCATAGACCCGCGCCGAGGCCGACGGGATCCTGCCCGTTCACCGCGATAGGGAACGGGCCGAACAATTTCCCCGGAATCTCGTCAATACGTTAAGACGAGCCCTTAAGCGTGCCGCGAGCTTTCTTCAACAAGAGGCCCGGGCGCGTTCTCCAAAGCGCTATCGTGACGAAGCAGGAGGACCGCTGCCACGGCGACCAGCCCGGCCCCGGCCAGACAGAGCAAGCCAGCAGCAAAACTGCCGGTACTGTCCTTGATCCACCCCATCGCGTAGGGTCCGAAGAACCCGGCCAGATTGCCGAGCGAGTTCACCGCGGCAATGCCACCCGCTGCGGCCGCCCCCGAAAGGAAAGCGGCGGGTAGCGTCCAGATCACCGGCAGGCAGCCGAATATGCCAAAGCCGGCAATGGACAGCGCGATCATTTTCAGCACAGGGTCATCCAGTGCCGTCGATGCCGCAATTCCACCGGCAGCCACCAGCAGCGGGATGGCCACATGCCACTTGCGCTCGAGCTTGCGGTCAGAGCGGCGTCCCCATAAGATCATGCTGAACGCGCCGACAATGTACGGCAACGACGTCACAAGGCCCGTCTGGACATTACCGAGGCCAAACCCTTTGACGATTTGCGGCAGGAAAAAACTCAGGCCGTAGTTGGTCGCGTTGGCGCCGAAGTAGATGAGCGCGACGGCAAGAACCCGCGGATTGAACAAGGCTTCGCGCACGCTGAAGGCGCGCACGGCCTCACGCTGCGCGCGTTCCTGGGCTTGCCGGCCCACGAGCCAGTCGCGCTCATCGGCTGCAAGCCAGGTTGCGTCCGCCGGTTTGTCGGTGAGATAAAACAGGACTACGAACGACAGGAGCAGGGCCGGCAATGCTTCAACCAGATAGACCCACTGCCAGCCGGCGAGGCTCGCGAGTTTGTCGAGGTTGAGCAGCGCGCCGGAGATGGGGGCGCCGATCACGGTGGACAGCGGGATGGCCACCATGAAATAGCCAACCACGCGTGCCCGGTACGCCGCCGGAAACCACAGCGTCAGCAGGAAGATGATGCCCGGGAAGAATCCCGCTTCCGCGATCCCGAGCAACACCCGCAAGGTATAGAACACGTGTGCGGGCGAGAGTCCTGTCAACCGCGAGATCCCGGGAATGAACGCCATGGCGCCGGCAAGGATGCCCCAGGTGAACATGATCCGGGCGATCCATCGGCGCGCACCGAACTTCTCCAGCAGCAGGTTGGACGGAACCTCGAAAAAGAAATAAGCGATGAAGAAAATCCCCGCGCCGAAGCCGAAGGCGCTCGAGGATAGTCCAAGGTCTTTATTCATCTGCAACGCGGCGAAACCGACGTTGACGCGGTCCAGGTACGCTATGAAATAACAGAGAATCAGGAACGGGACGAGTCTCTTCGTCACGCGTCCCAAAGTGCGGGTTTCGAGTTCCACTAGTCTTCCCCCAAGTCAGAGTTTTAAACGTCCATCGTGTGTCGAATGTTCATATCTCTTTGCCGTAGAAAGCATAGTGCTCCGAAGACAAAGCGGGAAGTAGTATGTGCCCGTGGAATTCGGGCTAATGATGAGATGGCGGGGCCGGCTACCGGCAGAATTGGCCGAATCAGGCGCAGCGTGTCCCGGATTCGGAAGAAATGTCGGAATGCAACGGTAGCGAAAACCGGCGTAAACCCCGATCAGAACCAATATTCGACGGAAACAAACGAGATGACCGGATTGAGTTTGATCCTGATGCGGCGACTCACGGTGCCCGGTGTCGATTGGGTTGTCAGCACGACCCGCTTTGAGCACCGCATTAATAAGCATGCTGGGTATCGAACGAGCAGTGCTTTGTTGAAGTTGTAGAAAGTCCCGCGTCCAAAGGAATGACGATTGACACGGGTGGTCAAACATCCCGAGTGTCCGATCGACCGTTTTATAGTGCTTCGGGAGGCTTCATACCGCTATCTGATGCACGATAACGTTTGCCAGCCGCGAATCAATTTCCGGTTCGAATAGGATCATGTGTTCGCAACCGGTAACAACCTCCCCGCCCCTTGTAGGACAGGCGATTATCTTCGCAAGAGTTTTTCGAACTAGCCCTGTCTTACGCCTACAATACCCCCCGGTCCATCCCGAATCCGCCTCACCGTCTTCCAACCCGCCACGCGCTTTTACTGGTCTATAGCAGCATGGTCACTGAAACCTCATCCTCCGATTCCCTCGCAGTCGCCCAGCGCGTACGCGACCTGATGAATCGTCATGGCATTGGCAAGCGGCAGCAGACAGCCGAGCTTTGCCGCATTCTCGATCTCAGTTTCTCGCAAGGACATCGAAAGCTACGTGGCAACAGTCCGTGGACGCTTGCGCAAATCCGCCGCGTGGCCGACGCGTTCGGCGAGCCCGCCTTGCAGCTATTCGACGCGAAGAACGCCGACGTGGACGACACCGAAGGCACCGCCCAGGATGTCGTCCTTATGCTTGGCGCTATCGAGATTCCCTGTGTTGCGTGGATTGGCGAAGCGCTCGAACCGGGCAGCCGCCCGGATTTCATTGCGCAAAACATGAACGGCCGCTGGCTTGTGACGACGCACGAAGGTGTGCTGCTGCACGCCGCTCACGATGTCCACAAGATCGAGATCCAGCCGCGCCGCACGGACATGGACAAACCGCTGATCGCGGTCGTGGACGACGACCAGACCTCCGCCGACAACCTGCACGATTATCTCGAGCGCAGCGGCTTCACAGCGGTCGCTCTGTATGGTCTGGAAGGGTTCTCGCAAGCGCTGCAGACGCAAGTGTTCGACGCAGTGGTGATCGACTGGCTGTTCGGGGCGCACACCTCGGCCGATGCTATCAGTGCCGTGCGCAATTCCGACAACCCGGATGCGCCCATCTTCGTATTGACGGGCGAACTGACGACCGGCAAGGCAAGCGAGTCGGAAATCAGCGACATCATCCAGCGCTACAACGTCACATGCTTCGAGAAACCGGCGCGCATGGCGATCCTTGTGGCCGACTTGTCGAAGCGCTTGCAGCGAACCTGATCCCGAACGTTAGCGCGCACCGCTCAACGTATCCGCCTTGCCGCCGATAACGCCCGCGCCAAGGCGCTTTTCAGCACTTCGTAGCGCACGGGCTTGAGCAGGTAATCGAAGAACAGGATAGCGGCGCTGGGGTCGACCAGATCCGGCGCGTAGGCACTCACCGCGATCACAGGCAAGCTCGCGCCCGCTGCCCGCCTTGCGCGGTACTCATTCACGAACGAGTACCCGTCCTTGCCCGGCATGTGGAGGTCGGCGAGGATCACATCGGCCTGATTGTTCTCGAGCCACGCGAGCGCACTGTCCACGTCGGGCATTGCCACGCTCGCATAACCGAGGTGCGCCAGCATTTCAGTCAGCGACTCGCGGATGGAATCATGGTCGTCTATCACCAGCACGCGTGCTTTCTTCAACGGTGGCAAGTCAGCGGGCGCACGCTCGCGCTCGGGCATTCGCGCCACCGATGCAGCGGGCAAACTCACGCGAAACGCGGCGCCCTGACCGACGTCACTCGACACGTTGACCACGCCGCCCAACAATTCGACCAGCCCGCGCACGACCGCGAGCCCCATGCCGGCGCCATCGAAACGCCGCGTGCTCGATGAATCGAGTTGCGTGAATTCCTTGAAGATCAGCGGCAACTGTTCGCGCGCAATCCCGGGACCGGTATCAATGACGGAGATATCAAGCCGTTCGAGCGAGCGTTCGAAACGCACATCGATCGAGCCTGAGTCGGTGTACTTGATAGCGTTCGTCACCAGGTTGGTCACGATCTGACGCAGCCGGTGCTGGTCCGATTCCACCAGACCCGCCTCGCCCGCGAACTGCCCGCGCAACGCCAGCCCCTTCGCCACGGCCGCCGGTGTATTCGCGTCCACGATGGAGTCGAGCAGTTCCATTGGATCGAATACAGTCAGCCGCAATTCAAGCTTGCCGGCGCCGATCCTAGCGAAGTCGGTCAAGTCGCGCATCTGTGCCTCAAGATGGCGTGCTCCGGTCTCGAGCCGCTGGATGATCTTGCGATCGCTTTCGCTATGCAGGTTCAGTTCGAGCAGTTCCACCGACGACACAATGGCATGCAACGGCGTGCGCAACTCGTGGCTGATCATGCCGAGGAACGCGTCCTTCGCCTGCGACGCTTCGCGTGCAGCGCGGGTTGCCTGGTGTTGCGCTTCGAGCGCCGCACGTTGCTGGTGAATCAGCCGCGAACGCCGGTAGCCGTTGAGCAGCAGCATGGCGGTGGCGACCATGGAAAGCAGCGCGAGCAGCATGCCCGCTGCGAACAGATAACGCCGCTTCGAAACGAAATCGCGCGCAATGTAGTCGCGCTCCGCCACGTCGACCACGCGGCGTCCGTTCGCCAGCTCGTTGACTGCATCCTGGTTCTGCCGCAATACGCCAATGATCTTCAGCGTGCGCCCGGGGTCCTTGCTCAACAAACCAATATCCGGGTCGATAGACCCGAGCGCTGCGTCCAGTTGCCGCAGGATCTCCTGCTGGCGGTTTCGCAAGGTGCCTCGATCGGAGAGCATCGCGGTGGAAGCGGTGACAATGGCGAGCTTCGATTCAAGCACCTCGAACCGGAGCTGGATCTCGTCGGTATCGGCGTCGATCCCGCTGCGATACAACAGAACCTGGTTCGCAAAGCGGCCGTACGCAATCTGGAATTGCGCGCCGTCCCAGTAGAAACCGTCGTACGGCAGGGTGAGTTGCTGCGTGGTCTGGTTCGCCAGCAGGACGGAATACAGCACGTAACCCACGCCGCCAAGCGGCGGCGCAATGGCTGCCGCCACCAGCATCGCCACCTTGAAACGGCGAAGCGGCGCACGCATCATTTCACGACCATCCCTTTGATCTGCCACACGAACTTTGCCTCCGCGGCCGAACCACTCAACTCGGACGGATAGGCGTCGCGTGGATAGATCAGGAACAGTGGACCAAAGTTGCTGACGGTGAGGCGCACGCCATTCCTGCTGTAGGCCAGAATCGCGCCGTAGCGCTCGGCTTCCCTGGCGCTCACCGTGTATGAATAGTCGTCGATCGTGCGCAGTTCGATACCGTCGGCGCGTGCATCCACGAGCTTCAGCACGTCACCCAGCAGCGGCCCGGCGAAGGTGGACTTTGGCGTCCAGGTGGTCGAGGTCGTGATCGTATGGACCGGCAGTTTCAGCAGGTCGGCTTCGCTGATGTGATAGACGCTATGGCTTGCATCGTTGGTGCGCCCGATCATTCCCTGCACGTCCAGCGCCAACGGCGCCGCGCTCGCGGCAAACGGCAACGAGACGAGCCACGAAGCGAGCAACGAGGCCGCAAGAAATCTCAACACTGACTGCTGTCTCATGGCGGCGCTCAATGCTGTTCGTCGAAGGCCAGCGCCGCACGTTCGGACGCCACCACGATCAACTTCATGGTGGCACGCGTCGCACCGACAAAGAACTTGCGCGCGACCTGTTCGTCGAAGGTGTCGAAATCGACTTCAGTCAAAATCACGCAGGGCGCCGACTGGCCCTTGAACCGGTAGATCGATTCGAGCAGTACGTCACCTTCCCGATATTCCGGATTCCCGAACAAATCGTAACTGCCCGTGAAGCTGCGCAAGCGATGCGGCCCGAGCTGGTCGACCGAAGTCAGCACCGAGCCTTCGCGTCCGCGAAAGGACAACACCGCGATGTCCTGCTTCCGGTAGCCGAGCGCCAGCGCCTGGGTGATCGCCCGCTTGGTCGCCTCGATCACTTCGTCGGGGTGGCCATTTTCGTAGGTGGAGAGACTGACTTCGGAACCGTCGAACGGACTGCCCGCGTCGAGCTGCACCTCGCGTCCGACGATCCGCCGGATGTACGCGAGCAAGTCACGCGGACTGCGATAGTTCGTGGTCTCGCGCAACGTGGTCCAGCCGGGCAGCGGCACGGGGTCGCGGAAATACAGGTTCTGCATCGGATCTTCGAGCCACCACCATGCGCCGTCCGGCTTCAGCAAACGGGCCAGCGCGTCCACCCAGGGGGCCTGAAAATCCTGGCCTTCATCGACAATCAATACATCGAACTTCCAGTGCTCCGCAATCTCGACGTTGGCGAAACGCTCCTCCAGCGTAGCGAATACGTTCGGCTGGCTGAAATCCGGCGGGGTACCGGCGTCGCGCGTCACGCTTGCGCTGAGCTGGTGATAGTTGGCAATGCGTGCTTCGGGCGGCGCGACCAGACGGATGTGATCGGCGAGCGGCCGGTTGAAGCACACGTACAGCACGCTGCGGCCCTTCGCCACCGAATCGCGCATGACCTGCACCGCCAGTTGCGTCTTGCCCGAGCCGGCCGTACCGATCACGCGCAGCCTGAACGGCTGGAACTCGAGCCGGCGCGCCCATGTGGCGAGGCCTCCCGAGAGCCGGGTGACAAGCATGTCGGCCTGACCGACCAGCGCGTTGGTATCGGGTGTGAGCGCGAGTTCGTCGGAGAGAAAGTGATGGATGCGGGCGGACGCTTCGAAACGCGGCTCATTGGGCGGCAGGATATCGAGCACGACGGACGGCAGCTTCGCCCGGCGGCTGGCATCGACAATGCGTGCTTCGGGCACGCCTGCTATGGACGCGTCCTTCACCGTGTAGTCCGGGCAATACAGCAGCTCTTCAATCCGGTAGGTGCCCGCGCCGAATGCGGCCGTGAAGCGCCGGTGCAGGTTCTCGAGCGTCCGTGCAAGCTGGATGGCGACGTTACGCTCTTTCTGCATGTAGACCTTCATCAGGCCCGCGGGCGTTTCGCGCAGGAACCCCGCCTTCTGTTCGATGACCAGCACCCGGCCCGACGGCGCGACCACCACGAAATCCGCTTCGCCGAACACCGAAAAACCTTCGTTGATGCGGGTCCAGTGAACACCGTGATACACGGTGTAATCGTCGGGGAGTTTTGCGAGCAGCGCCAGCGTGTCGAGTTCACGCACGGCAGCGCCGGTCGCTTCCATATTCTTCCAGTCGTCGGGGACGATTCGAGCCATGCTTCGCCTTCGCGCCTAAGTGCGTATGAGTGCCGGAAAGTGCCTGATTCGAGGTGAATCCAGGGAGCCAGCGGCCATTGTACGCAAGCCGCGCGGCCGTCCCGGGTCAGTCCGCAAAATCGTATTTTCCGCCACGCTGCAACGCTCGCTGATAGGCCGGACGCTCGTGAATCCGCTTCACGAAAGCCGCTACGTGGGGAAGCTTCTTCGCGCCCGCACGCTGGGTTCCGGCTTCGAGCGGGAAGCTCATTTGCACGTCGGCGGCGCTGAAGGAATCGCCGGCGAACCATTCGGACTTCGACAGCTCGCTCTCCATGAAGCCGAAGTGCAGTTTCAATTGCGGGTCGATGAAACTGTCCTGCATGGTCTGCGCGATGCGCCGCGCGATAGGCTTGACGAAAAACGGCATGGGCGCGCTCGCGATGCGCAGCGCCACCAGTTTCAGCAGCAGCGGCGGCATGGCGGAGCCTTCGGCGTAGTGCATCCAGTAGTTATAGCGAAGGCGTTCCGGCGTGGTCCCGTGCGGGGGTGCGAAACGCCCTTGTCCATAACGCTCGTTCAGGTACTCGATGATCGCGCCCGACTCGGCGATCGTCTGGCCGTCGTCCGTGATGACCGGCGACTTTCCGAGCGGATGCACAGCGCGCAACTCGGGCGGCGCGAGCATGGTGTTGGGGTCGCGCTGATAACGCTTGATTTCATAATCGACGCCCAATTCTTCCAGCATCCAGAGCACGCGTTGTGAACGGGAATTGTTGAGGTGATGAACTATAAGCATGGAGGATTGCCGTTAGGGTTGAAGTCCGGGCGCAAACGCGCCAAGAATACAACATGGCTGTGTACGGGCGTTCGCGTTCGGTATACGCACCGAGGTTATATTCGGTTAAGTGCCGGATTGATGGGGTGCGGCCCGCTTTGTGCAGGGGCTAATGATCGAACACGCGCTTTCCCGGATCAAAACAACGCAAAAGGACAATTCAATGACCCTGGTTATTTATCTGTTGGGCTGGCTGATACTGATCGGCGGCGTGTCATGGGCGCTGGTCGCCATGCATGTGTCGCAACACACCATCATGATTGTCGACGTGATCTTGCTGGGCATCGCGGTGATTACCGGCGCCACCCGCGCGCGCAACCGCGACCGGTCATAGGACCGCCGACGCGCAGGACAAGCCCGTCCTGCACGTTTTGGCGGCGAGCGGCGTATAGAACGCTAGGACAGCACGCGCGTACTAAGCGACTGCTGTATTAGCCTCACCAGCACATCGGGATGCACAGGCTTCGTCATGAAGTGCTGGAACCCTTCGCCGATGCTTCGCAAGCGATATTCGTCTCCGTCGTGCCCTGTCAGGGCAATCGCTATCGATGGCGTCAGGTTGCCTCGAATCTCATGGTCGCGCAGGCGCTGGATCAGGTAAAAACCATCCATCATCGGCAGATCAATGTCGCAGATAACTGCGTCGGGCAACTCCCGGATGACCGTCTCGGCGCCCTCTTCGGCGTCCTCCACGGCGACGACTTCCGCGCCTTCCTCCTCCAGCAGCATTCGCAGTGACTCGCGGCTTTCCAGGTCATCTTCGATCAGCACAATCCTGGTATGTCCCAGTCTCGCTACTTCATTCATCATTATCTTTTCTAACAGCCCAAACAGGATTCCAGTGCCAATGTCGCGGCTCTCGCGTCTCACTCACTGCGGACCTTGCGGCACGACGGCATGAGATCCATGCGGCACCGTGTGAGCGGCCGCGCGCGCCGGTGTCGAACGTCGCGCGGATTAAAAATTCAACGGGCGCAGTATGCCTCATTGCGTAGTCGACCAAGCTTGCAGCAAAAAATAGACCGAGCGCAGAAACTGCATGAGGAACCACGGCGGAAGCTCCTCTGCGCGGGGCTTTGCGCGAACCCTAAGGTGTTCGCGCCAGCTCTGCGCGAAGGCACGCGCCGGCCGCATTTGCCACCGCGCAGGTAATTTTTTATCCGCCATGCCGTTTTGAAAGTTCAGACTTATCGACTCTGATAATCACAATGAAAGCTTTGCTGCGGCATGTGTCGCGGGATGCGTCACCACATGATGCGAGCGCAACAGCGCTCGATATTCGGTCGGCGTCAGGCCGACGGTCGCCTTGAACTGTCGCGTGAATGCACTGTGGTCGGTGTAGCCGCATAACGCCGCTACGTCGGTGACCTTGTCATGCGAGACAAGCAGCGCCGTAGCCGCATCGAGCCGCGTCTTGAGCAACACCTGACGCGGTGTCAGATGAAAGACCTTGTGGAAATAACGCTCGAGCTGGGCAATCGACATGTTCGCCATCGCCGCCAGATGCGGCATGTTCAGCGGCTGCACGAAGTTGCTCTGGATATGCTGGACGACGGCCGCGAGCCGGCTGTAAGCCGGATGCGTCCCTTCGTCCGCCTGCAGGTCGCGCGAGATGCCGGCCAGGCCAACGACCGTGCCGTGTGCATCGTGGAGCGGCTGCTTGGACGTCATGCACCAGCCCGGTTGGCGCGCCGGGTAGAGATGCAGTTCGAGCTGGTCGATCATCGGGCTGCCCTGCGCGATGATCGACTGGTCCTGCGCCGTATAAATGCGGCCAAAGCGTTGCGGGAAGACTTCTTCCGCCGTCTTGCCAAGCAGTCCCAGCTTGTCCTTCAGGCCGCAGCGCGAAGCCAGCGCGCGGTTCACCAGGGCGTAACGCGCCTGCGCGTCCTTCACGAAGAAAACGATATCGGGCATCGCGTCGAAGACCGGTTCCAGCAGCCTGAAATGCTGCAGCATGGCCTCGAGCGTCGCGGCGCCCGCAGGGGCCTGCAACGTGGCGTGCAAGCCGGGTGGCGCGGCGCCGTGGTCGGGCTCAGCATGCGCCGGACGGTCCGTCGTAGTGGTCATTCGCGTCTCGCTGGCGTCGTCGGGGTCCGCAAGTGCCGCACATGCCACGTATGCCGCGTGGATGGGCGCGCACCGCGCTGCGCCCGATTATAGGGGCGAGAAGCGTCGGTCAAAATTGGGGCTGACGACAGGGAGGCTTGGGGCAATCGGAGGATGACGGGGACGAATACGCGGCGGGCGCGTTGCGCTGACCGGGACTATCGACGTCCCAGCCCCACGCTCATGCCGCCGGGATACCCCAGGCGAACGGGTCCGTACTGTCGAAGCAGAGTCGGCCTTCGGCCATGATGTGCGCATGCCCGGTGATGGTCGGGATCACCGCCTGGCCCGCGAGTTCGCCGGAGTGCCGGTAGCTTGCCTCGAACACGCTGCCAATAATGCTTTCCTGCCGCCACACCTCGCCTTCGGCCAGTTTATTGTCGGCGGCAAGACAAGCGACTTTCGCGCTTGTGCCTGTGCCGCACGGCGAACGGTCATAGGCGCTGCCGGGACACAGCACGAAATTGCGGCTATCGATACCGGCACGCGGCGAGTCCGCGAACAATTCAATGTGGTCGATGAGCGCTCCGTCCGCGCCGGTAATGCCTTGTGCCTGCAATGCCTCACGAATGGCGTCTGTTACCGCTGTCAGTCGTATCAGGTTCGTTGCAACGAGATCCTGGCCGTGATCGGCCACGAGAAAAAACCAGTTGCCGCCCCATGCGATATCGCCCGTCAGCGGCCCATAACCGTCCACATCCACACGGACCGCTTGCCGGTATCGATACGACGGTACATTGCGCACGCTCACGCTGCCGTCCTGATGCAATGTGGCTTCGACAACTCCCGCGGGCGTCTGGATCCGGTGCGAGCCGGGCTGAATCTTCCCGAGGTAAGCAAGGGACACGATCAGGCCGATCGTGCCGTGGCCGCACATGCCGAGATATCCGACGTTATTGAAGAAGATGACAGCAGCCGCGCATCCCGGATCGTCCGGTTCGCACAATAACGCCCCCACGATCACGTCCGAGCCGCGTGGTTCTGTGGCCACGCCCGCCCGCCAGTCGTCGTGTTTCGTGCGAAGGTTTTCCAGGCGTTCGGCCAAGCTGCCGCCGCCCAGATCAGGCCCACCCGACGTGACGAGACGGGTGGGTTCCCCGCCCGTATGTGAATCGATGAAGTGTAGGATTTTCATGCTGACATCGTAGAAATTCGGGCCGGGTCCGTCTTGGTAGCGCTCAGCGGATTTGATGCCGATTTCGGCATAGATGGAGTAGATCTATATAAGTCCGAAGCCCTCGCATAACCCCTCTTCACGGCCCGATTCCGCTGCGCTCAAGCCCTTCGGTCAAGCAGGCCAGGGAATCATCATTGTGCCGAAATCGGCATCGTAATTGCGCGCAACGTGCAAGACGGCTCATTCTGCAATGCTTAGACTGCACTCAACCGATCACTTTTAGGAGAGCCGCCATGGGGCATATCTGGGAAGGCGTAATGCCCGCCGTCACGACCAAGTTCAATGCAGATTTCAGCATAGATCGCGCTTGGACGAAGAAGAATATCGAGGCGCAGATCGCGGCCGGGGTGGACGGCATCATCGTCTGCGGATCGCTTGGCGAAGCGTCGACGCTCTCGCTCGACGAGAAGCTGGACGTGCTGGATATCGCCGTCGATGCAGCCCAGGGACGCGTGCCCGTGTTGCTGACGATTGCGGAAAACAGCACGCTCGACGGTTGCCGCCAGGCCGAACTCGGCGTCAAGCACGGCGCTGCCGGTTACATGGTGTTGCCGGGTTTGCGTTATTTGTCGGACCGGCGCGAAACGCTCAACCACTTCCGCGTGGTCGCCAGTGCGAGTCCCTTGCCGATCATGGTCTACAACAACCCGCTCGCGTACGGCGTTGATGTGACACCAGAAATGTTCGCCGAACTCGCCGATGAAAAGAAGCTCGTTGCCATCAAGGAATCGGCCGGCGATGTACGCCGCTTCACGGATCTCATCAATGCGGTCGGCGACCGCTACGCACTCTTTTGCGGCGTCGACAACCTCGCGATGGAAGCCTGCCTGATGGGCGCGCATGGCTGGGTTGCGGGGCTGGTTTGCGCGTTTCCTCAAGAGACCGTGGCAATCTTCAAGCTGCTCAAGGCCGGCCGCCTGGAAGAAGCCCGCACGATCTATCGCTGGTTCGCACCGCTGCTGGCGCTCGACGTCTCGGCCAAGCTGGTGCAGAACATCAAGCTGGCCGAGGCCATGGTCGGCCTTGGCACCGAACCGGTCCGGCCGCCGCGCTTGCCACTGGCCGGCGACGAACGCCTCGCGGTCGAAGCGTTGATCAAGCGTTCGATTGAAACCCGGCCGGTTTTGCCGACGCTCTAAATTGAGTTTTCCCGCGGCGGCTTCGGCTTGTTCTCATTGAAACAAGTCGGTAGCCGCCGCAGTTTTATTCCTGATCGATCCCGCCCCTCCTGATCCTCCAGCCGTAAAAACGAGCCTGTCCTGGCTCCGTTCCCGTCAATGACCGCGCGGCCGCCTGAACAAAAGGCAGCCCGTCTGCGAACGCTCCAAAGCCTCAAAACCGGCCAGGTTCCCTCTAACCTCCAAGACAAAAAATAGTCATTCGTTATATTCTACGGAATATCACGGTACTATTCTTTTGCTCCCGATTATTCATCTTGCCGGCGCAAGGAAACCTATCCAATCATGCATCTCGAGGATTTACCCATGTCCGGGCAAAAGGCATCAATACCCCGCGCTCCCGCTTCCGTCACGCTGCGCCACGACCTGTCGGTCGCGATCACGCCGCTCAACTCGGCGCGCAATCCTGAGCGCACAGAAGCGATCAGGGAAGTGGTCGATGCATTCCGGAACCTGCGCGCAAGCGTCGCCCGTTTTGTCCTCATGCTCGAGGACATCCGCGGTAACGCCCGCTCCCTCGAATCCACGACCGGCCAGCCGCTCGGCGACCTTTTGTTTTCCCTTGAAGATCACGCTCGCGCGCTCGACTTCGGCCGCCTCGACGACCTGACGTTTGCCATCGAAACCGCCCGAACGGCTGAGCAGCAGCGGGATCAGGTATTCCTGGCCGCACCTGGCAGCGGCACGGCCGGTCTTCAGCAGGTTGCGCGGAGTCTCGAACGCCTGGACGCCACCTTCGTGGGTTTATGCGTCGAGCACGTGCTTGAGCGGCACTATCGAGACCGTGCGAGCAGCGACATGTCTGTCTGAACGTCGACGTCCTGTACGCCGGAAGCGCCCGGCGTTGATTGCGTCGAAGCACCCGTCCGGATTCGCACCGTTATATTCGATGGTATATTTCGATATCCGTTCATCGAGCAGGCTAAAGGCCGTTGTCTGTTCAGCCGTTTGACATCCAGTTTGACATCCAGATCGATTCGAGGTGAATGTGCAACCCGTTCCCCCTTTCCGCCTAGCCCGCACGCCGTCCGCTGAATCGACCAGCGCTGCGGGTGCTTATGCCGGCACTCACACCGGCGCGGCGGATGCCTGCTGCGCGCCTACCGACGCAGAGCTTCGCAGTCCGCACCGCCGGGCGCGGCTGTCGGATCTGGATTCGCATTTGCATTGCTCGGTCATCGGCACATGCCTGAGCACGAACGAGCTTAGAAAACTCGTTCCGAAGTTTACAGATCGCGACCGGCAACATGCGACGGATCTGGAGATTCATCACGCGGCGGTGGAGCTCGCCATAGAGGGCGGCGCGGGCGCCAAGGCATTACAGAAGGCGCTTGATGCGCGTTATTCGGGTGCCGTGCGCCGCTTCGAAGCGGCAAAAAATCCTGAAGCCCTGCTGGCGCTCTGGAAAGAAGCACTCAAGAGCGGCGATATTCCGCCAGCTTACTGGGCGTTGATGACGCATCCGGAAGCCATCATGAGCGTGCGTCAGGCTGCGTTCGGCGACCTGCATATGTTGTCCCATCTGGTGGGCGCGGCCAACCGGGCTGACATCCGCCGCCTGGTTGCACTTGAAGAAGAAAATGCGGCACTCAAGGACAAGATCGAGCGGCAGCAAGACAAGCTACACGAATTGACTACGGAACGCGACGCGTCACTGCGCCAACTGAGCGCGCAAGTGGCCGAGTTGTCCGCGAAGGCGGAGCGCATGCCAGATACGTCCGAAGCAAGTCTCGCGGCGGAAGTCCAGGCGCTGCGCGAGGCGCTGGCTGCACGCGACGAACGTCTTGCGATTCACACTAGCCGCCGGGAAACCGCTGAGCAACGCGCGCTCGACGAGCAGCGTCATGCGCAGAGCTTGAGCCAGCGGCTGGACGATGCCATTGCGATGCTCAACGTGGTCCAGGCTGAATGCAACGCGCTGGAACAGGCGCTGGTGGCTCAGGGCAGCGAGGCCGGTTCAAAGGCCGAGGAGCTCACTAACCTGAGCGGCAAGCGCGTGGTGTACGTTGGCGGCCGGCCCGGTTCGAACGCCGCGTTAAAGCAACTGGTCGAATCGGCGGGAGGCGATTTTATCGTCCATGATGGCGGCATAGAAGACCGCAAGGGCATGTTCGCCGCCGCGCTCCCGCGAGCGGACATTGTCGTGTTTCCGGTCGACTGTATAGACCATGACTCCATGAACCTGCTCAAGCGCGTATGCGACCGCCATCAGGTCGATTATCACCCGCTAAGAACCGCGAGCGTGGCGAGTTTTGTGGAATTGATGACGCGGTTGGGCCGAGCGTCGCTGCAATCGGGTAATACGCCGCCGGCGTCGCGGTTTTGTCTGCGGCACGGCTAACCCATTGTGCATCGCGATTGCTAAGGGGTTAAGGTGGAATTGGTTTTCGTTCGCACTCGGTCGGGGGGCGGGGTTGCTAGGTTGTGGGGTTAGTGGTCGGGGTCAATGCCGGGTTGCTGCTTTCAGTGTTGGTGGTCTGCTTGAGTCGGATTTTCTCTTTATCACTGTTAGCCACTGTGCGTGGCGGCACGTCATTTCTTTGTCCAAAGCGACAAAGAAACGAAGCAAAGAAAGCGCTTTAACCGCTCTACCCTAAGTGTCCACAGCGTGCAGTTTCTATTCATAGGTGCCCCAAAAGCACGGTGCTCGCCAGAGCGGAGGATGTTTGAACCCCTCTTTCTCCGAACACCGATACCCACACGCTTCGCCACCAGTGATTGAACCTGCCCAAGGGGCACCCCGCGCTATCCGCGGATAACCAATCACCAGATTAGTACGCACTTCGAACCATATCGCTAACCCGCGCAGAAACAAGGCCATCGAAATGCGCGAGGTCATAGTAGGCGAAAATAAGGTGCAGGTCGCGCAAGCAATCCAAAAAGAACGAAGCCTTAAATATGCGTCGACCGTAACCCGCGAAGACGACGGCGCAAACTACGCCGCCAACCTGGCAGCCCTGACGCAGTGAAGACGCGTGAGGCCGTGCGGGTCCCTTGGCGAACCGTGCTTGCCCGAGAGCGTACGGGGCGAAGCGTGTTCGTGTCAGGATTCGCGAGAAGGAGGGTTTCAAACATCCTCCGCTCTGGCGAGCACCGTGCTTTTGGGGCACCTATGAATGAAAACTGCACGCTGTGGACACTTAGGGTAGCGTGGTTGAAAGCGCTTTCTTTGCTTCGTTTCTTTGTCGCTTTGGACAAAGAAATGACGTGCCGCCACGCACAGTGGCTAATAGTGATAAAGAGAAAATCCAACTCTCGCAGACCACTAAGGCCGAAAGCACCAACCCGGCATAGACCCCGACCACTAACCCCAGAACCGACCAACCCGGCACTGCCGCCCCCAACCAAGTGCGAACGAAAGCCCCCTCTCATCATCACCGCTTCATAAGCCTGGTCAACGCGGAAATCTGCGGCGCGCAGGTCCTGGCCGCTTCCGCTTCAATCTCCCGATAAAGCCGCACGATCTTTTCACCAACCGGCGTCAACACGCAACCACCACCCGCCGAGCCACCCGTTTCCGAAGACGTTGCCGGCGCCTTGAGCGTACGGTTCAGTTCGTCGATGAGCAACCACGCCCGCCGGTACGACATGCCCAGGCTGCGCGCGGCAGCCGAGATCGAACCATGCTCATGCACAGCCTCGAGCAAATCAATTTTCCCAGGGCCGATTGCCACAGCGTCCGCCTGGCGAATGCGCATGCGAAAACGCACCTCGGGTTGATGGGATAAGGAAGGAGTCACTGGATCTTTCACGGATTTGGCCATGCGCGAAAGCATACACGAGGCCGACAGGCCCATGCATCCACGACATCACCCCTTCACCAGGAAGCCGCAACACTCAGGCCAGTGGTCAGGCGCAGCGCTCACGATTTACTGCCTTTATTTACCGCCTTTACTGCCTTTACCGCCGAAACAAAACCCGAAATCTTCGCAGCCCGGACATCCTGGCGCCGGCTGCGGCACCAGTCCAAGCGACAAAGCAAGTTCTCGCGCGAGGAATTTTTTCCAGCGCATTCCGTCAACATTGCGCGCCACCAGCGTCGGGAAATACCGGCTGAGCATGTCGGTGACTTCGTCGCGCCCGCTTAGCCCAAGATCTCGCCACAGATGGTCCGGCCGCAAGCACGCATGGGCAATGATCGATGCGAGACAGTCCGCATCGGCCATGTCGACGGCGCCACCCGCCCGGACATGACTCAGCAGGAAGACCACAAGCGCGCTGACGAACCCGGCCTGCTCTTCCGAGCGGATAACCAAACCCGCCCTTGTCGGTCGCATTGCGCCAAAGTGCCGGCCATACAGCAAGGCGAATTGTTCCGGCGATAACCCAAGCAGAGAAGGGTCATCGTGCGCGGCAAGCAAGGTGGCGAACAAAGCGGTGCCGGGAGCATCGGGAGAGGCCGAAGCGGCCAACAATTGGGCGCGCGTCACGAGCGAATGTGTCATTGCCGGGTAGCGGGGATACAGCCGATTGCGGGGTGTCACGGCAAGCCCTGACTCAAAACGAGTATGCCACGCGCAGCCCGGAGTCAAGCCCGTGTCTCGTCAACCCTACAAACAACCCATATTTAGTTTACCAAATTGTGACATACCGTTATATTCCTGCCGATATTTCGAAAGACTGATTGTAAGGCTCATTTCGCCTCGAGCAACACGTGGGCGTGGCGTCCATTACAAACGGCGGCAACTCAAACTAAAGACAGGAATAGCGATGAAAAGGAAAATCGTGGCGGCGGCTGCATTGAGCAGTGTCGGGGTAATTGCACATGCACAAAGCAGCGTGACGCTATACGGCTTGATCGACGCCGGCGTGACTTACGTCAGTAACGCCGCGTCCCCGGCCGGACATGGCCAGCTGTTCAAATACGGCGACGGCGTAGCCCAAGGCAGCCGTTGGGGCCTGCGCGGCGTAGAAGACCTGGGTGGCGGCCTGCAAGCCCTCTTCACCCTCGAGAGCGGCTTCAGTTCAGGCGATGGCACGCTCGGGCAAGGCGGCGCGTTGTTCGGCCGCCAGGCGTATGTGGGTATTGCGAAGAAAGGCCTGGGCTCGGTCACGCTCGGCCGCCAGTACTCGTTCTCGACCGACTATCTCGGCGGCAACTATACGATGGGCGGCCAAACGCCCGCGGGCAACTACGCGTTCCACATCAATGACCTGGATCAACTGACGTCCAGCCGTATCAACAACGCCGTCAAGTTCAGCAGCGCCAATTTCTCGGGCCTGACCTTTGGCGCGATGTACGGCTTCTCGAATCAAGCCGGTTCGTTCGCCGGTTCGCCTACCACCACCGCCGGCACCACAACCACGCAAGGGTCGTCGAGCACGATCAGCGCCGGTGTGAATTACGCGCAAGGGCCGTTCAGTATCGGCACTGCCTACACCAATATTCGCTTCCCCAATGGCGCGACGCCCGCGTTCAGCGTCAGCATCGCAAACGTGAATACCGGCGGACTGCGCGACCTGGAAACCTTCGGCGTGGGCGCGTTATGCCATTGGTGCGGGCACGATCTGGGGTAACTGGACTCATACGACGTTCGATCCGATCACGGGCGCCGAGTCCAGGCTGAACAACT
This sequence comes from Caballeronia sp. LjRoot31, assembly GCF_964253885.1. Lineage (NCBI taxonomy): Bacteria > Pseudomonadati > Pseudomonadota > Betaproteobacteria > Burkholderiales > Burkholderiaceae > Caballeronia > Caballeronia sp. LjRoot31. The sequence goes on along the minus strand of NZ_CAXURX020000002.1, from coordinate 723,190 downwards.
ACGAACTTGGCGGCAAGTATGCGTTTACACCGGCCTTGAGCGCAGGCCTGGGCTACACATTCTCGAAGCTTGACGATCATTTCGAGGGCAAATGGCACCAGGTCAGCAGCATGCTCGACTATGCGCTATCCAAGCGCACCGACGTCTACGCACTCGTGATTTACCAGAAGGCTTTGGGCAGCAATACGATCAATGGCCGCGACGTTCCGGTCCAGGCTGAAATTGGATCGAGCTCGAGCTTCATCGGTAACTCGGGTACCGGCGCGAACAATCAGGTTGCAGCCCGCATCGGCTTGCGTCACAAGTTCTGATTCGTTATTTCCGGTGGCCGGCAAACGCTGCAAAAAGGCGCTTGCCGTAACAGGCTTCAGGGATTTACCGGATATAAGGCGATCAACTCAGGCCGTCAAGACCCGGGCCACGATCCGCACAAGCCGCTTGACGTGACGGGGGGCCGGAAGAATATCCGCGCCTGAAAACAGAATGGGTACGCCATCCTCGGTGCTAAGCGAGCGGCCCCCGCATTCATGCGCGACGATGACCCGCTCACCCACGGGCGTATTGAACAATTCGTGCCATGAGAAGGTGACCGCGTAGCCATCGTGCGCGACCGCAATGAACACTGTGCGCTTGAACTCGCCCTTAGGCTCGGGCCGCAGTCCGGCTTTCAAGATCAGGTCTTTCAGCAACACCCCCCTATAGGTGTCGACGCTGCGGATAAACCGGTTCGTCGTATAACAGCGCAAATCGAACGGATCGGCAACTACATTGGGTTGCTCCCTGAATTCCGCAAGATCGACGGTCAACGGCCGCAGAAAATCCCCTTCAAGCGATATGACGGCTTTCGCAGTGGTTTCGAGCGCGACTGCGTGGGAATGGGCATCACTCGCATCACTCATTTCTCATCCTCCAGGGGCCGGTTGCAGGCGGCTTGTCTTGCATTATATCCACGTGAATATTACGCTGCTGTCACGGTCGGCAAGTCAGTGCGCGAACAATAGGCAACATATAAATCCGCGCATATGCGCGCCAGGATGGCACGTTGCTAAATCAGGCGATTGATTTTGAATTCGCGCCGGTGGGCGGGTTTTGAGTTCTGGCGATCGTTGGAAGGGGTCTATTCCGGGGTATTGGCGGTTTCAGGGTTAGCGCCCGGCATTAAAAACCCCGGCCACTAGCCGTGAATCGGCCCAGTACCAACCCTGCCCGCCTAAAGCGATATATTGATGGCCTCAGACCCACGCACAGGCCAAGGAAAATACGATGTCCCAGCGTCTCACCCGCTACGTCCTAACGCTCGCAAGTACCCTGACCGCCGCTGCGGTCATCGCGCTATCCGGTTGCAGCTCGGCGCAAATCGTAAGTGCGCCACAACGCGTCACCCTGGATGCACGGGCAAATGGCATTGCGATCCGCCCAGCCGATGGCACGATCTTCATCACTGACGATAAGACCAATAGCGTGCTTTCATCGGCCGACGGCAAGACATTCAAACCGTTTGCCGCCATTCCCGTGGTCACCGGACAAGGAAATGCGCTAAGCCAGGTGAGCATCGCGGATACCGGTTCGCTACTGGTCGGACGATTCGGATTCGGCACAGCAGGCGCCGTGTTCGACATTGAAGCAAACAAGTCCGTCTCGCCCCTGTCCGGCACCGATCCAATGCGGCGAAGACTGGGACTTGCGGCAATTGGTACGGGAAAAATACTCTCAACCTGGTTCGTCAAGAACGGCAATAGCCCGGCAACGGGCGGCCTCAGCCTGATTACTTACGATGTCTCAACCCACACCGCGTCCGAACACAACCTGTTGACTGGATTGGCCAAGCCCGTCGGCATAGCCGTACAAGGCGACACCGTTTTTATATCGGATCAGACTGACAACATGATCCTGAAGACCAGCCTGTCCAGACTGATCAACCATGCTCAAGGCGGCGGCCTGAGCACAAAGGTGATCAAGATCAACGGACCCGACCTGTTGACCATCGATTCAAACGGCACGCTCTATACAAAATGCAATTCGACGGCGGTTTGCCGGATAAGCCCCGATGAATCGGTTGCCGTCATCGCAAACGATTTCGAGGATGCGCGCGGCGTCGCTATCGACCCGGCGCATCACATGTTGTACGTCATAGACCGGCCGAAATCCGCTGACAGCGCCAGTACCCTGCGGGTTATTCCATTGAACTGACGCAGCACGGATTAGCGAGAAGGTTAGTCATCCACGCCGATAATCACGCTCGACGCCTTGAAGATCGCCGTGGCCGCTTTCCCGTTGGCGAGCGCCAGCCGTTGCGCGCTTTCGTTCGTGACAATAGCGGCAATTTGCGCGCCGCCCGCGACAGTAATAATGACTTCGCTGTTCACGGCGCCCGTGGTCACGGCCGACACCGTCCCGGCAAAGCGGTTCCTCGCCGATACCTGGCTATCCGCCACATCGACCATCACAATGACGGACGATGCCTTGACCAGCGCGAACGCAGCCTTGCCGGCGGCCAGTCCAAGCGATGCTGCGCTGCCATGCGTGATCACCGCGACAATCTCCAGACCGTCATTGGCGCGCAGCAAGATCTCGTCATTGACCGCGCCATGCTTGACGTCCACCACTTCACCGACAAATTGATTTCGGGCACTTGTTCGCATATTCATCTCCGGTTGCGGCGTCCTTCGAAGGCGTGGATCACCCGGATCTCAGGACGCACATGTTGCTATGGTCATCTGCATTGCAGGCCACAAGTGTAACCGCACCACGCCGCCCCGCTTGGGACGAATCGCCGCGCAAAACATGTCCATGTCTGTCGATGAAGTTAGCGAACAAGTTAAGTCTCGGCGTAATATAGCGCCCTTTATTACGCCCTTTATCAACGTGGAGAATCAAATGATCCGTAAGGTGATGGTGTCGGTTGCGGTCATGGCCAGCGCGCTCTTGAGCCATGCCGCCGTGGCGGATGAAAACGCCGTAAACGTGTTGTATGCCGGGTCGCTCGTCAATTTGATGGAGCGCAGTGTCGGCCCCGCTTTTGAAAAGGAAACCGGCCTGCATTTCCAGGGCTATGCGGCGGGTTCGAACAAGATCGCCAACGAGATCAAGGGCAAACTGCGTCGCGGCGACGTGTTCATCAGCGCGAGCCCGAAGGTCAACACGAGCTTGATGGGTGCGGCCAACGGCGACCACGTGACGTGGTATGTCACATTCGCCGAATCGCCACTGATGATCGGCTATAACCCGCGCAGCAAATTTGCCGCCGACTTCAAGACCAAGCGCTGGGACAAGGTCTTGCAGGAGCCGGGTATTCGGATCGGCCGGACCGATCCCAAACTGGACCCGAAGGGCGCGTTCACCGTCGAGATGGTGAACAAGGCCGCCGAGCTTTATCACCAGCCGGATCTGGTCGAAAAGACGCTGGGCGCAGCCGATAATCCCGATCAGGTCCTGCCTGAAGAAACCCTGGTCGGTCGCTTGCAATCCGGACAACTCGACGCGGGCTTCTTCTATTCCACCGAGACCTCCGACCTGAAGATTCCGTCGCTGCGTCCCGCACCCGAATTGCAAGCCAAGGCGAGCTATACGCTGACCATTCTCGGTGACGCGCCGAACTCGGCGGGCGCCACGCGCTTTGTCGACTTCCTGCTCAGCGAGAAGGGCCGCGAGTTGCTTAAGGAACACGGTGTCGACGTCATCAAACCCGCGATCACCGGTAACGCCCAGGCCATGCCGCCGTCCCTCCAGGCTGTGATCGACGCGACTCGATGAAACGCACCGCTGCGCGTCCACTGCTGTGGCTTGCAGCGCTGCTCGCAGTCTACTTATGCGCGCCCTTCCTCGCGAGCATCCCGCAGGTCGGCGCAGCGGACTGGCACGGGGTCGACTGGACCAGTACGCTGTCGGCGGTGGCGGTATCGGCGGGCAGCGCGAGCGTGGCGTCGCTCGTCATCTTGCTGGGCGGCGTGCCGCTGGGTTACCTGCTCGCCCGGTCAAATTCGCGCAAGGCGGCGTTGCTGGGCTTTGTCGTGCAATTGCCGCTCGCCTTGCCGCCGCTCACCAGCGGCGTCTTGCTGCTGTTTCTTCTCGGCCCCTATAGCTGGGTCGGACAACTGACCGGCGGCGCACTGACCGATTCGTTCACCGGCATCGTGCTGGCTGAAACGTTTGTCGCGGCGCCGTTCCTGATCATCGCGGCGCGCTCCGCGTTCGCGGCCGTCGACCCCATGTTCGAGGACGTGGCCGCCACGCTGGGACATCGTGCCGGCAGCCGCTTCTTTCGCGTCACGCTGCCGGTTGCATGGCCTGCAATCAGCGCCGGACTGGCGCTGGCGTGGCTGCGCGCATTCGGCGAATTCGGTGCGACCGTCATGGTCGCGTATCACCCGTACTCGCTGCCGGTTTATACGTATGTGGTGTTCGGCGGCCAGGGCTTGCCGGCCATGATGCCCTTGCTGTTGCCTACGCTGGCCATTGCCATTGCGTGTGCAGCGTTGTCCATCTACAGCCGCAAAGGGCGCGCTTCGTTGAGCCCGGAACTCGTCAATGGCGATGAGGCCGACGACAGCGTCCCCGCACATCCGGTCCGAGATGAAGATGACCGCCGCCTGAGCATCGTGTTGAAAAAGCGTCTTGGCAGCTTCGATCTCGACATCGAATGGGCGCCGCAGACACGGCGTCTTGCCATTATTGGCACGTCGGGGTCGGGCAAGTCGCTGACGTTGCGCCTGATCGCGGGGCTTGAAGACGGACAGACGGCTACCGTGACGCTGGGTGGAAGTCCTCTCCATGCCCTGTCACCGGAAGAGCGCAGGATCGGTTATATGCCGCAGGACTACGGTCTGTTCCCGCACATGACGGTCGCGCGACAACTGGCGTTCCCGCTGAATGCGGATGCGGCGAGCGCACGCCAATGGGTCGATCAACTGGGTCTTTCAACGCTGCTTAACCGCTTGCCGCGTGAACTTTCATTCGGTCAGCGTCAGCGCGTGGCGCTTGCTCGTGCACTCACGCAGCATAGCCAGTTACTGCTCTTCGACGAACCCTTCGCCGCACTCGACACCCCGCGGCGGCGCCGTCTGCAGCAATCGTTGCGGGCACTGCAGCGTGAGATATCGGCGGTCACGGTGATCGTCACTCATGATCCCGATGAAGCTGCGCTGCTCGCCGACGAAGTATTGCTGATCGAGCACGGCCGTGTGCTTCAGGCGGGACCGGTGAGCGATGTCTTCGAACGCCCCGCTTCAATGCGCGTGGCGGAATTGCTTGGGCTTCACAATGTCGGGCAAGGACGCATGCTTGAAGCAAACACGGTCGAACTGGGTGGCGAGTTACGCCTGGACATTGCGGGTAATAGCGCGATCCCCGTGGGACAAACTGTGATGTGGCGACTGCCCGCGCTTGCGATCATGCCGTCTGAGGAAGGTGACGAAGGTAAGTTCCAGGGTACGGTCGAAGGTATCGAACTACGGCGTGGAGACCGTTATGCACGGCTGAAAGTCTGCGGTGTGACGTTCGATATTCCCAGCGATGACGCTCGCCTGAAGACCGGCACAACACATCGGTTCTCGGTGGACATCGATAAATTAACTATCTGGTCCATTTGATGGGCCGAGGCATCAGGTACACAAAAACAAGCCGTCCTGCGACGGCTTGTTCATTTTCAGACACCACGCATGTATCACGCAGTGCAAGCAGTGGCTTCCTCATGCATGAGCGTTTCATCGACGGTGTCACCGTAAAGATGCAACAGCCTATAGCCGCTCTTGTACACAGGCTGCAAGCGGAAGTGATTGATCGGCTCGATCATCAGCGCGAGCCTCAAGCGTGACACGTGGCTGTCGATGGTCCGCGTGGACTCGCGAAACTCGCGCCCCCAGACCATCGCGAAGATGTGATCGCGCGACAACACCCGCCCGATGTTCGAGAAAAACAGCAACGCCAGCCGGAATTGCGTGCCGCTCAATTGCACCGGTTGACCCCGTACGGTGACGCTCTGCTGGCGCGAATCGAAGCGATACGGGCCCAGTTCCGTGATAGCGGCAGTGTTCGCCGGATACGCCCGCCGCAGCAGCGCTTGTACGCGTGCCCCGAACTCGGCGGAACGCACGGGATGCGTGACGAAGTCGTCGGCGCCCGCGGTCAGCGCACGCACCACGTTGCTCTCGCCGCCATCCACCGAGACGAACATGACCGGCACGCGCTCACCGATGCCCGAGCGCATCGACTTCAGCAGGTCGAGCCCGGACAAGCCGCTGGAATGCCAGTCGAGGATCAGCATGTCGACCGTGGACCGGGACAGCGCTTTCGACATCGACAAACCGTCGCTGAACGGAATGCAGACATGGTTGAGCCGTTCGATGATTCCGCCGACGACGAAGCGGTGCTGTGGATCGGATTGAAGAATTGCGATGCGCATGATGGCGAGACCCGTGAACCTGCAAACGGTGACTTCGGGACGTACTGAAATAACGTTATTGAAGACACCAAAGAGGGCCTCATGAGGCTCCACGAGACCGCTTTAGACGCGCGAATTCTGCAGAGCGGTACCGGGTTGATCCATCGGAAAACTCTTAATCTCGGTCGCCGGATCGTCACAAATGCTTTCAATATGTCTCGCGAAGTCACTGTTTGTGCCGACACGTAACGGCGTCAGACACTTTCGAACAAATGTTGCCCGGAAGCCATTTCAGGTGTTTTAAGCGGACGCACAAGGGCGCGCACGGCTCCCGAAAAGTCGTGCATGCATATTTCACGAATCACGGAAACGTCGGACGCTCCGGGTCGATAAGCTGGTCTCCATGAACTCGAACCTTATCTCCTCGCGCACCGGGCTGAGCACACGCCAGGCGCTGATCGTCACCACGGCCAGCATGGGTTTCGTGGTCTCTCAACTCGATGTCACCATCGTCAATGTGGCGCTTGCGAGCATCGGAGGCGACCTGCACGCGAGCGTGGCGGGCTTGCAGTGGACCGTCGACGCCTACGCGCTCGCCTTCGCCGCGCTGATGCTCTCGGCAGGCGTGCTCGGCGACCGTTTCGGCGCACGACGCTTGTTCGTCGCGGGCCTGATGCTGTTCGGGGTGGCTTCCGCCGCTTGCGGCTTTGCAACGGACGCGACTCAACTGGTCGCTGCACGCGCATTGCAGGGCATAGGCGCGGCCGCGATGCTGCCCAACTCCCTGGTGCTGCTCAACCAGGCTTGCGGTCACGACGGCGGCCTGCGGGCGCGTGCCGTGGGCTTGTGGACGGCAGCGGGCGCAGTGGCGATTGCCGCCGGGCCGATCGTGGGCGGCCTGTTGATCGCCGCGTTCGGCTGGCGCAGCATTTTCTGGGTCAACGTGCCGTTATGCGCAGCAGGCATCGCGGCGACCTACGTGTGGATCGCCGATAAAAAGCCCGAGCAGCAAGCGCACGATATCGATTTGCCCGGGCAAGTGCTCGCGACCGTTGCGCTGACCGCCTTCGTCGGCGCGATGATCGAGCTCCGGCCGTTGGGGCTGACGCACCCGCTGGTGATCGGCGGCATTGCCGTGGCGCTTCTCGCGGCCGTGGGACTTGTGCTGGTCGAGCGGCGCGCGTCAGCGCCCATGCTGCCGCCTGCGCTGTTTCGGGACTCGACGTTTAATTCGGCCACAATGTTTGGCATTTGCGTGAACCTCACGTATTACGGCATGGTGTTCGTGCTGAGCCTGTACCTGCAGCGCGTGCTTGGCCATACGCCTTTGGAAGCCGGGCTCGCGTTCCTGCCGCTCACCGGGGGGTTCCTGTTGTCGAATCTTGCGAGTGGTGTGGTCGTCGCGCGCTTCGGCTCGCGCTTGCCGATGATCGTTGGCGCATTGATCGATGCAACTGGTTTTGCCGCGCTCCTTTTCGTCAACGCGTCTACGCCCGTGGTTGCATTGCTGTTGCCCTTCTTGCTGATTCCGACGGGCATGGGACTCGCCGTCCCCGCGATGACAACCGCCGTATTGGGCTCGGTTGCGCCCGATCGGGCTGGCACGGCGTCGGCGGTTCTGAATACGGCGCGGCAAGCGGCTGGCGCAATAGGCGTCGCCGCATTCGGCGCGCTGGCGAGTCATTCCGTTATGGCGGAAAGCGCGCAGATCGTGATGGGCGTAAGGGTGTCGGCGGGGGTATCGGTGGCGTTGCTTTTATTCGCTGCAGTCCTTGCATGGCGGGTGGTCGAGAGCAAGCGCGCCAAGGAAGATAAAGCGACTGAGACGGTATCGGTTAAATGTGGCGCAGGAACTCGCCACTGAGCATGATGCCTGCACGCTAAGGGCGAATGAACCACGCCGGGAACGCTCGTTGCGTCTGGTGTGGCATATGCTTCTTTATGCACTTGTCGTGCAACGCGCGGTCCGCAGGCCGCTAATGAGGAACTGGACATGTCCACGCCGCCGCCGGACCCGACCTACTTGCCGATCGAACCCGATCCCGACGAACTGCTCGACCCCGATTCACCACCGCCCCCGGACGATCCCGACTCACCCGATGGTCCGGATTCCGCCACGCCAGTGGTTCCTGCAGATCCGAACAACGGTACGCCGCGTCTTTGATTTTGCAACTGCGGAACAGCCAAAGAAATACCCGCCTGCGTTCAGGCAGGCGGGCATTTTTTTTTGGCCGATGCTGTACAAATTAAAGGGTCGTCGTCAGGATTTCGCCCGATGCGAGCGCTCGCTCGATAAGCCCTTCCTGCTGCGCCTTGCGCACGGCTTCGGCGACAAACGTTTCCGGCGCTTCGACTTCTGCTTTGATCGCGCCAATGATCCCCGACGCCTCGACAATGACCAATGACTTCGCCGAATCCGCCCGGCTGATGATGACGCGCTGCGGACTGCCGCCGTCTGCGATGCTTGCACAGAACTGCACCGACTTGCCGTCGATGGTTTGCTCGAAAGTTTGAATCATCGCTAGGGTTCGCCTGTAGTAAATGGGTATCGGGCCAAGCACGCATAAAACGTTCCGCACCCTGTTCGTCCCTGTTATCTATTGGGCATCCAGCGCGACGCAGGTTCAAAAAATGACGATGAACCAAGGCGCGCAGCGATCCTGGTTGTCCGTCGAACGCAATCATCTGAAGATTAGACAAAGCTGTTCCGACCACTACGTAGGCAGACCTTTTTGCCGTGCTCCTCCGACATCAGGAAAAAGATACCTCCGCTCTACCCTAAATCTGCTGGCCCGCTTGCCGTTAAGGTCTAGGACAGCTTCATTCAAACGAAGCATAAAAAATCAAGCGGAGAGAGCATGTTCGTCGTTATTGGCTGGGTCGTCGTCATCGGGTCGGTGATCGGCAGTTTTGTAGGCGTAGGCGGCCATCTGGTCGCACTGTTCCAGCCCTTCGAGCTGTTGTGCATCTTCGGCGGGGCAATGGGTGCGTTCGTCGTATCGAATCCGGTTACGACGCTCAAGAAGACCATCAAGGTCCTCCCCAGCGCGTTCAAAGCGGGAGGCTACTCGAAGGAAAAGTACGTGCAGCTCATCGCACTGCTGTACGAGCTGCTTCAGAAGGCGCGCAAGGAAGGCATGATGGCGCTCGAAGCCGACGTGGAAGCGCCGCAAAACAGTCCGACGTTCAAGAAATACGAGCACGTGCTGAACGATCACAATCTGCTGGAATTCATTGTCGACTACCTGCGCATGATGTCGAGCGGCAACATCAACGCGCTCGAGATGCAGGACCTGATGGACGAAGAACTCGAGACGCATCACGCGGAAACATCGCTGGCAGCCGACGCAATCCAGAAGATGGCCGACGGCCTGCCCGCGTTCGGCATTGTCGCGGCCGTGATGGGTGTCGTGCATACCATGGGCTCAGTGGGCGCCGCGCCCGCGATACTCGGCGAAATGATCGCGGGCGCGCTGGTCGGCACGTTCCTCGGCATCCTGCTTTCGTATGGTTTCTTTGGGCCACTGGCCGATCTGCTGGCGGCAAAAGGACAGGCCGAAGCCAAGCCGTTCCAGTGCGTGAAGTCGGTGCTGCTCGCGTCGATGAACGGCTACGCACCGGCGATTGCCGTCGAGTTCGGGCGCAAGGTGCTGTTCACCGCGGATCGTCCGACCTTCAAGGAACTCGACGACGCCGTGCGCGCCACCAAGCAACCGAAGTCGGCGTGACGAGCCTGTCCTGCCCGGCGCACATTAGCCGCACCACGCAGATCACCAAGAGGTTCGCTCATGGCTGACATCCCCTCCCGCGAGCCCATGCAATCGGTGCTGGCGCCGACCGTCGTAGTGCGACGCAAGAGGAAGTCCAGGCATGCTGGCCATCATGGCGGTGCATGGAAGATCGCCTACGCGGATTTCGTGACGGCCATGATGGCGTTCTTCCTGCTCATGTGGCTGCTCGGCTCGACCTCGAAGTACGACAAGCAGGGTATTGAAGACTATTTCAACACGCCGCTTTCAGCGGTCTTCGGCGGCAAGGACGGCAGCGGCGCCGCACGCACGAGCGTGATCGAAGGCGGTGGACGCGATCTCTCCAGTTCGCGTCCGGGAGAGGCAACCAAGAGCCAGCCTCAGCCGTTGCCGACGGCGGCCCAACGTGCGGCCGAGAGCGCGAGCGCGACTGCGGTTGCCGCAGCCAAGGACGACGCGCAGCGCTTGCAGCAACTCAAGCAGAAACTCAGCGCGTTGATCGAACACACGCCCGCACTGGCCGCGTACAAGGATCAGATTCGTATTGACATCACAAGCGAAGGATTACGCATAGAGATCGTCGATTCACTCAAGCGGCCTATGTTCCCCTCAGGCAGCGCGAAGCTGGAATCGTACGTGGTGACCATCCTCTCGCAGATCGGCGCCTCGCTCAACGACGTGGACAACCGCGTGTCGATCGCCGGACACACGGACGCCGTGCCTTACTCGGGCGGTGAAGCAGGTTATTCGAACTGGGAGTTATCGAGCGAACGGGCGAACGCCGCACGCCGCGCGCTGATCGCCGGCGGCATGAACGAAGGCAAGATCCTGCAAGTGCGCGGACTAGCCAATGTATTGCCGCTCAACAAGGCAGTCGCCGACGAACCCACTAACCGGCGCATCAGCATCCTGGTTTTGAATAAGGCCGCCGAACAAACGTTCTTTGCGGACGGCGGGCGCACCGCCGTGGATGAGTCGCGGCCGGCCAGCTCGATGATCCCGGCAGCCGTCGGGGCACAGCCCGCAAGCGCTGTGATTCAGGCGGTAGTGGAGGAGCAACTGGCCAAGCCGCGTGCTGTGTCGGCAAGCGCCGGGCCAGCCTTAAAAAGCTAGCACGCTGCAGTGAGCGGCGGCGATCCGCCAGCCGCACTCCGTCTCCACCCACATGCGCGTGTAGCAAAGATTGGCCGAGAGCGGCACGCCGCCGAATTGGCCGCTTAGCGCCGCATGCGTGAGCGTCACGGCGCTCTTGTCGTACACGCGCACTGTCTGTTCCTTGATCTCCAGCCGCTCGATCCGCTGTATCCCGTAGCGATGCGCGTTCAGGTCGTCAGCCTTGCTCCACACCTTGCCTGTTGCGTCGACGAACGTGAGGTCGTCGGCGAGCAGCGTATCCAGCACATCCACGTCCGATGCGAGCATGGCGTCCCGCAAGCGCCCTTCCAGTTCCGCAATCACGCTCTCGGTCATCGCTTTGTCCCTGGTTTGAAGATGAGCCGCCAGCATAGCGCAACGACTGGCGAAAGCGCGCTTTCGCGCCCTCTTTCGATACCGGACCAAGCCGCTCGACGAGCAGCTTTGCATGGGTCGATTCGTTGGCTGATTTGTCGGCTAAGTGCTCGCCAAATAACCGGTCCAGAGGCTTGCCGGAAGTATTTTTTCTCTGGCCGTAGCTTAAAAACAACTGTCATATACCTTACATATTCATTCGATAAAGTCCGCCCGTCGCGAGCTACGGACCGTCAGAGTCCGATGCCGTGCATCACTTGTTTGCATCAGTTACTTGAACCGATTAGTTGCGTCACTTACTCACGTCACTTACTCACACCCACGCTTAGGGAGAACGTTTTGAACCGTAAAACACTGCTCGCCACTGCTGCAATGGCGGCATTCGCTGCATCGGCCACTTCCGCTCAGGCTCAAAGCAGCGTCACGCTGTACGGCCTTGTTGACGCCGGTATCAGCTATGTGAACCACAGCGCCGTCGGCAACGGCAGCTCGAAGAATTTCAAGTATGACGATGGCGTGGCACAAGGTAGCCGTTGGGGCCTGCGCGGCGCTGAAGACCTGGGCGGTGGCCTGAAGGCGATCTTCACGTTGGAGAATGGCTTCAACAGCGGCAACGGCACGCTCGGCCAGGGCGGCGCGGAATTCGGCCGGCAAGCGTTCGTCGGGATTTCGAAGTCGGATGTCGGCTCGGTGACCCTCGGCCGGCAATACTCGTTCTCGACCGATTACCTCGGCGGTTCGTATTCCATCGGCGGCCAGACGGTTGCAGGCAACTATGCGTACCACATCAACGACGTCGACCAGCTCACGTCGAGCCGTATCAACAACGCGATCAAGTTCAGCAGCGCCAACTTCCACGGCGTGACGTTTGGCGGTTTGTACGGCTTCTCGAACCAGGCTGGCGCATTCGCGGGTTCGCCAACCACGACGACGCAAGGTTCGTCGCGCGCTTATAGCTTCGGGGCGAACTACGCGACCGGCCCGTTCAGTGTCGGCGCAGCTTACACGGACATCCACTACCCGGGTTCAGCGACGCCGACGTTCAGCACCAGCATTGCGAACGTCCCGACAGGTGGTTCGAAGGATCTGCGCACGTTCGGTATTGGCGCCAGCTACAAGTTTGCTGCTGCAACGGTGTTCGGCCTCTGGACCAACACGCGCTTTGAGTCCATCACGGGCGCGACGTCGAAGTTCAACGTCTATGAAATCGGCGGCAAGTATGCATTCACGCCGGCCCTTACCGGCGGCCTCGGCTACACGTACATGAAGCTCACCGATGCGGCGACAGGCAAGTGGCAACAGGTCGATGCAAGCGTGGACTACGCACTGAGCAAGCGTACCGACGTCTACGTGCTGGGTATCTATCAACACGCGTCGGGTTCGAATGCCGGCACACCTGTGCAAGCGGAGATCGGTTCGAGCACCAGCTACTTCGGAACGTCGTCGGGCAAAGGTACGAACGAGCAGATCGCTGCACGCGTGGGTATTCGCCACAAGTTCTAAAGCAGGCATTTGACGACAAAACGGGCCACTGGGGTTACTTTTCCCCCAGCGGCCCGTTTTTCGTTTGACGCTCGTTCAGACGCTTCTCTCGAAGCGCCGTTGCTGCCTCAAAGCACCTTGTTCTTATCGAGCGACTTGCCCGTTGCGGCGTTATAGCGCTCGACATACTCCACCATCAGCTTGCGCATCGCGCGGCCGATTGCCTTGTAGTCACTCTCGTTGAGGTTGGCGAGCGACACGCGGCCCGATGGGTGTTGCGTGCCGAAGCCGCGTCCCGGCAACAGCACGACGCGTGCCTCCTTCGCGAGCCGGAACAGCAGCTCGGAGGGCTCGGTGTTCTCGAAGAGCCACGTGACGAACTCCGGCCCATAGGCACGATTGCCAAGGAATTCGAGGTCGATGATGGTGTAGTAATCGACCTGGTTTACATCGCTGTCGTCAAACGAAATCCCTATCTCCCTGTACAACGCCTCTTTGCGGCCGCGAATCAGGCGCTTGAGCGCGTTCTTGTAAGCCTCAGGCGTATCCATCAGCGCGAAGAGCGAGAACAGCACCATCTGCACCTGCTGCGGCGTGGAGAGCCCTGCGGTGTGGTTCAGCGCGACGGTACGGCTGTCGGCCACCAGGCGGTCGATGAACTTCAGGTTCTCCGGTTCAGTGGTGATCGACTCATAACGCTCATGCAATTCCTTGCGCTGCTCCTTTGGCAACTTGCGGATCAGTTCGTCGATCACGTTCTCGCGATGCATGGCGATCGTGCCGAGCCGCCAGCCAGTCGCACCGAAGTACTTCGAATACGAATACACGAGGATGGTGTTCTTCGGACACAGCGCGAACAGCGAGACGAAGTCGTCGGCGAAGGTGCCGTATACGTCGTCGGTCAGCAGAATCAGGTCCGGCCGCTCTTTCACGATCTCCGCGATGTACTCCAGGCTCTCGGTATCCATCTTGACGGAAGGCGGATTGCTCGGATTCACGAGGAAGAACGCCTTCACCTTCGGATCGCGCAGCTTGTCGAGTTCCTTCTTCGAATATTGCCAGCCGAGTTCCACATCGGCGTCCAGGTTGACCACGTTCAACTGGTAATCGTTAAGCGTCGGGATTTCTATGTACGGCGTGAAGATGGGCGAGCCTAGCGCGATGGTGTCGCCTGGTTTGATCAGGTGATTCTCGCGCATCGTGTTGAAGATGTAGGTCATGGCGGCGGTGCCGCCTTCGGTCGCGAAGATATCGAAGTCGCCAACGAACGGGTGTTTGCCGATCATTTCTTTCTTCAGATACTGCGCAACAATCACCTCCGACAACTTCAGCATCCGGTCCGGCACCGGATAATTCGACGCGAGAATCCCCTCGCACATTTCGTACAGGAACTCGCCGCCGTCAAGACCAAGCTGGTCGCGCACATATGACAGCACGCCGCGCAGGAAGTCGATGCCGGCAACGCCTTTGTTGTCGCGTGCAAAAATTTCAAAGCGCTCTTCCAGTCCTTCGTGTTTCGGAAAGCCGCCCAACCCTTCAGGCATGTGCGCGAACGATCGCTCCGACTCGCGCATGGCAAAAAGGCCGAGTTGCCAGAAGCCGTGGCGCGGAATGGTGGCGAGGAAGTTCGGATTGCCCCGGCCTGCGTTCAGCATGGCCGCGTTGGCGGGACGCTCGACCGCGCCGCCGCCGGCGGCCTTGATCAATTCATCCTTGAGTTCGAACGGGCTGAGCGCCGCGATCTTGGATTGTTCCTGCGAGCCCGCCTTTGTAGATTTTGCCATCCAACACCTCCAGAAATGATCGACTGCTTGAAAGAACGACGTTCTCGGGTAAACGTCAGTCCCTTTGGGAGAAAAGCGGCAATGAATTTTCAGGTTTTGCGTCTTTGATTGCAGCCCGATTGCAGCTCATTAACCGGGCACTACACCACTCCTTTTCAACTGAACTTCGCAACAATTCCGCAAATCAATACACAGATTGTTTATGCATTATGATCACGATAATTTTGGGCAATGAAATAATCAAGATACCGTCCGCAGGCTTGCGAGTTAATAGTCTAGGGGAGAAAACTTCAAACGCAATCGCTTTATGTTTTCTCGTGGGGCTTGCGCGCGATGGCCTTTGCTGGCAAAGGCCATCGCGCGCAAGCAATCAAACAGCGTTTAAAGCGCTGATACCCAAGCGTGCCTGATATTCGACCGTATTACCGATTGCAATGATGGACAGACTCGCGCATGAAGGAGATTACGTGTTGAACAGAAACATAACAGACTAATTAGCCGATTTGATCGGGTTGCTTAAAACCTTCCGAAAACCCCTGGTATATCCCGGATATCAGAACGCAAGTATTCGGGCACGCGCCGTGCGCCCAATGCCAATGCCGGATCGACAGCAATTTCGCAAGCCACTTAAACTGTCTGCAATCCGCCAGGCCAGGTGTCGCGCGACTGCTTCATCGTATTCAGACACGTCCTTGCTACCGTGCAGGCAAACCGAACCACACAACAGCGTCAAGCGCATGCCAACTCGAAACAAGAAGCCCGAACACACACCACCCCATCCATCCCGGACCGGCTTCGTGCGGGTGCGGGGCGCGCGCGAGCACAACCTGCGCAACATCGATGTCGACATTCCGCGCGACGCGCTCGTCGTCTTTACCGGCGTCTCGGGCTCGGGCAAGTCGTCGCTGGCCTTCGGCACGCTCTATGCCGAAGCGCAGCGCCGTTATTTCGAATCCGTGGCGCCCTATGCGCGTCGCCTCATCGATCAGGTCGGTGTTCCGGAAGTGGATTCCATCGAGGGCTTGCCGCCCGCTGTCGCTCTGCAGCAGCAACGCGGTACGCCCAACGCACGCTCGTCGGTGGGCAGCGTGACCACACTGTCCAGCCTCGTGCGCATGCTGTACTCGCGCACCGGTACCTACCCGGCGAAGCAACCTATGTTGTTCGCCGAGGATTTCTCGCCGAACACGGTACAAGGGGCGTGTCCCACGTGTCACGGTCTGGGGCGTGTCTATGAAGTGACCGAGCAATCGATGGTCCCCGACGACTCGCTGACTATCCGCGAGCGCGCAATCGCTGCGTGGCCGCCGGCGTGGCATGGTCAGAACCTGCGCGACATCCTGGTCACGCTGGGGTTTGATGTCGATACGCCGTGGCGCGACTTGCCGAAGAAAGACCGCGACTGGATCCTGTTCACGGACGAGACGCCGACCGTTCCCGTGTATGCCGGCATGACGCCGAAAGAGACGCGCGCGGCGCTCAAGCGCCACGCGGAACCGAGCTACCAGGGCACGTTTACAGGCGCGCGACGATATGTGCTGCACACCTTCGCCAATACGCAAAGCGCATTGATGAAGAAGCGCGTGTCGCGTTTCATGGTGAGCAGCGCGTGTCCGTCGTGCCATGGCAAGCGATTGAAGCCCGAGGCGCTGTCCGTGACATTCGCGGGACTTGATATAGGCGAGTTATCGCAGATGCCGCTTGCCCGTGTTGCCGATGTATTGCGCCCTGTTGCTCGCGGTGAGGCGCCAGGGGGCGCAACTATATCGGCATCCGCCGGTGAAATATTGAGCAAAGACGAGATGCGCGCAGCCGTCGCACAACGGGTCGCATCCGGCGGATCGGAACACAAGGCCTCTCCCGATATCAGACGGACTACGAATCAATCCAGGGAGAAGCAGGTTGCGGCGCAACGGATTGCGAGCGAGTTGCTCGAACGCCTGACCACGCTGATCGATCTCGGCCTGGGTTATCTGGCGCTGGATCGGGGCACGCCGACTTTATCGTCGGGCGAGTTGCAGCGGCTGCGGCTTGCGACGCAGCTCGCATCCCAGTTGTTCGGCGTGATCTATGTCCTCGATGAACCCTCCGCCGGTCTTCACCCCGCCGACGGCGAAGCGTTGTTCAGCGCGTTACTGCGCCTGAAGGCCGCAGGCAATTCACTGTTCGTGGTCGAGCATGATCTGGAGATGATGCGCCGGGCGGACTGGCTGGTGGATGTGGGTCCGGCCGCGGGCGCGGCAGGCGGCCAGATCGTATATAGCGGGCCACCGGCGGGATTGGCGGACATCGAGGAATCACAAACGCGGCTGCATCTGTTTGGCGATTACCGGCCAACCCCGCGTTCGAAACGCACGCCGACCGCCTGGTTGCGGCTTGAGAAGGTGACGCGTAACAACTTGCACGACCTGGAGATCGCTTTTCCGCTCGGCTGCTTCACGACCGTCACGGGTATCTCGGGCTCGGGCAAATCAAGCCTTGTCAGTCAGGCGCTGCCGGAACTGGTCGCGGACCGGCTTGGCCGGCCGGTCACAGCAGAAACGGATGAAGAGCGCGATCCGTTGCTGGATGTCGAGGACATTCCGACCGGTGGCGAAATAACGGCCGGGATGGAGCGAATCCGGCGACTGGTACGGGTCGATCAGAAGCCGATCGGGCGCACGCCGCGTTCGAACCTCGCGACCTACACCGGCCTCTTCGATCACGTGCGCAAATTGTTTGCGGAGACGCCCACAGCGCGCCGGCGCCGCTATGACGCGGGCCGGTTCTCGTTCAACGTTGCGAAGGGCCGCTGCCCGACGTGCGAGGGAGAGGGCTTCGTGAGTGTCGAATTGCTGTTCATGCCGAGCGTATATGCACCGTGTTCAACGTGCGCAGGAACGCGCTACAACCCGGAAACGCTGGAGATCGAATGGAAGGAAAAGAACATTGCGGACGTGCTGCAGATGACCGTGGACACGGCATGTGCGTTCTTTGTCGAAGAACCGCAGATCATGCGCGCGCTCACCGTGCTAAAGGACATTGGACTGGGTTATCTGCGCCTGGGCCAACCGGCTACTGAACTGTCCGGCGGCGAGGCGCAGCGGATCAAGCTGGCGACCGAACTTCAGCGAGCGCAGCGGGGCGAGACCCTTTACATCCTGGATGAACCCACGACCGGACTGCATTCCACGGACAGCGACCGCTTGTTGATTCAATTGCAGGGTCTGGTCGATGCGGGCAACACAGTGATTGTCGTGGAGCACGACATGCGCGTGGCGGCCCAAAGCGACTGGGTCATCGACATGGGACCGGGCGCAGGAGAGGAAGGCGGAAAGATGGTGGTCAGCGGCACGCCGGAAGACGTAGTGAAGCGGGGGAAAACCAGCAGCTATACGTCAAGGTATCTGAAGGCCTGCTTGTCCTGAGGTTTCGCCTGAGCAACTGAGCGAGGGCCTGGAAACAAAACAGCCCGTGACTCCCTATGGAGCCACCGGCTGCTGTACACCAAAACCGGAACGCTTAGTCCACTTAGTCCATCGTTTCGAGCGTCGGATAGTCCGTGTACCCTTCGGTGCCGCGAGCATAGAACGTCTCGGGGATGGGCGCATTCAACGCAGCGTCACTTTCGAAGCGTTTCACGAGATCCGGGTTGGCGATGAACAACTGCCCCCACGCGACGGCGTCGGCGTCACCCCGGTCGAGCGCTGCCTGAGCGCTTTCCTTGGTGAACTTCTCGTTGGCAATATAAATGCCGCCAAAGGCTCGCTTCAACTGCGGTCCGATCGAGTCTTCGCCAACGCGTTCACGTGCTGCGATGAAAGCGATCTTGCGCTTGCCCAACTCACGTGCCACGTAACCGAAGGTAGCGGCGCGATCGCTGTCGCCCATGGTGTGCGAATCGGCGCGTGGTGCGAGATGCATGCCAACCCGGTCAGCGCCCCACACTTCAATACACGCGTCGACCACTTCGAGCATCAGGCGTGCGCGATTTTCAATCGGGCCGCCGTAGATGTCCGTGCGTTTGTTCGTGCTGTCCTGCAGGAACTGGTCGAGCAGATAACCGTTCGCGCCGTGCACCTCAACGCCGTCGAAACCGGCAAGCTTCGCGTTCTCGGCACCCTTGCGGAACGCCGCGACCACCCCTTGGATCTCGTCGAGTTCGAGCGCGCGCGGCGTCACATATTCGCGCTGCGGACGCACCAGGCTCACATGGCCTTGCGCCGCAATCGCGCTAGGCGCCACCGGCAAGTCACCGTTGAGGAAGATCGGGTCCGAGATCCGGCCGACGTGCCACAGTTGCAGCAGGATCGTGCCGCCTGCGTCGTGGACCGCCTTCGTCACGAGCTTCCAGCCTTCAACCTGCTCGTCCGACCAGATCCCCGGCGTTTCGGCGTAACCCACGCCTTGGGGCGTAACCGACGTCGCTTCGCTCAGGATCATGCCGGCTGCGGCACGATCGGCATAGTACTGCGCCATCAACGCGTTGGGCACACGTTCAACACCTGCGCGCTGACGCGTGAGCGGCGCCATGATGATGCGGTTACGAAGATTAAAGGCACCGGCTTTGAGCGGGTCGAAAAGATTTGGCATTTTGAAAGTATTCCTAAATAGGGTGGAATGAGATCCGGCAACCAGAACACGGGGGACCAAGTTGAATGCGTCAAAGGCCGTTGCGAAGCTGATCGAGAAACGCCTGAATGACCGCTTCGTCGCGCTTGAAAAATATCCACTGCCCAACCCGCCTGGAGGTCACCAGGCCCGCTTTGTGAAGCGTGGCCAGGTGAGCCGACACCGTGGATTGGGACATATCGCAACGTGCGTCGATCTGCCCGGCGCACACGCCATTCGCGAGCGGAAACTCCTGCTCGGGGAAGTAGGCTTCGGGCTCCTTGAGCCACACGAGAATCTCGCGGCGGACCGGGTTAGCCAGGGCCTTGTGAATGGCGTCGATATCCATGGAAAAACGGCTTAAGTAGAATCGCGATGAAACGAAGTATATTTCGTAAAAATCCGATATACAAGCAATCCAGTATAGCCGATAGGGGTAATCCCGAATCTCGCCGCTTGGAGCGTTCCCCGTCAGGTCGTCTTGCGCGTATAACGCAACCAGACGGCGTCGTGAGCGACCTGCTCAACTGATGTAAGGGCCAGATACGCGGGACTTTTCCATGCGTCCATCGCCACCTCGAATGAGGACGGATGTTCGCTGCGGCCGTCCACGAGCGGCATGATCAGCACGCTTACTTCATCCACCAGACCGGCATTCACAAACGCACCGCTCACGTGCGAGCCACCTTCCACGATCAGCTTCTTCACACCCAGTTCGCGTTCAAGCGTACTGACTACATCTGCCAGGTCGATGTCGGTCTTGCCACCGAAAACGTATGACACGCCAATCGACTGAAGATAGGCGAGGAAGTCGTCGGAGACCTGTTCCGTCACCACTTCAACCACGTGCGACTTCAACGCGGTATTCGATTTCCATTCAACCAGTCCCTTCGGGTCGATGGAAATGGCGTACTGGTCCGCGCCGCGTTCGGCGAAGTGATTCGTGCGAGGAACCGGCTGCTTCGCGAGGCCCTTCGGATAACCCTCTCCGTGGGCGATTTCCTGCATCGTAACGCGGCCGCAAATCCAGCCGTCGGCTTCAAAGGTGCCGGCCGTGTTCTCGTAGAGATCGGACGCAAAGTCGAGATGCCAGCCGTCGGTGAGACTGCGGCCATCGACGGAAGACATCATGTGGCAAACGATATAGGGCTTCATGGGCGTTGGTTTGGACGTTGGGGGAACCGAGCAATGCAGCAAGTAGTGTTCCGCGCCACCTGCCGAAAAAAGCAGGACGGAACCTTCCTGAAAGCCAGAACACGCTGGCGCCGAAGAGATGCTTGTGGTTTCATTCGTCCTTTGGATCGCACGGACAACGCGCCGCCATTCATGGACCTGAAGCAGATTCACTATTTCATCGCGCTGTTCGAAGACGGCTCGGTCACGCGTGCGGCGAAGCGGCTCAACATTGTGCAGCCGGCGCTCAGCATGCAGATATCGAAGCTTGAAGCAGAGCTTCACCAGCCGTTGTTCGAGCGCGGACCGCATGGCATGACGCCGACCGAAGCCGCGCGGCTGATGTATCGGCTATACGTACCGATCATTCGCGATATCGAACACGCCCGCGAGCAACTGAGCCGCAGCGACGTGATCGTCACCGGACGCGTGGCGCTCGGCATGGTGTCGTCCGAAGCGGAGAGCGTGCTGCCTGAATCGCTCGCGACCTTCAACGCGCTGTTTCCGCAAATGGAAGTGTCGGTGGCGGACGGCTTCAGCGCGCAATTGATCGATGCAGTCGAGGCCGGGCGCCTGGATGCCGCGGTCATCAACAAGCCGCGCGGGCGCCTGTCACTCGACACGCGTTCCTTGCTCGACGAAGAGATGGTGCTGGTCACCAGCGCCACTCATGGACGGCCGATGCCCGAGGCCATCGACCTGGCTGAACTCGGTGATCTGGAACTCGTGCTGCCCACCCGCCGCAACGGCCTGCGCGGCGTGCTGGATGCTGCGCTTCTCAACGCGGATATAGTCATCCAGCCGAAGTTTGAAATCGATCTGCTGAATACAATCGTGCAGTTCGTCGAACAGAGCAACGTGGCGACCATCCTGCCGCGCGTCGTCGTCCAGCGGAAAGTGGACGAGGGTCTGCTGCGCGCTTACCGCATTGCGTCGCCGGGGATCGTGCGGCATATCGTGTGCGTGAGTCACCCGAAGCGGCCAATTGGCGCCGCGACGAACGCGCTCATCGAAATCATCACCGACAACATCCGTCGCGTGACCACGACCGCCACATCCGCTTGATTCGGGGGCGGGCTCGAAAACGTCAGCCCACCTGCGCCGAACGATTCTCGAGCTTGCCCAGTGTCTCCGGCACGATGAACGCACCGCCAAGAAAGATCACGCTGATCACGCCGACGAAGATCGCCAGCGTCATCGGCAACTCGCCCGGGTCCTTCGCCACCAGCGAGACAGCGGTGGGCATCATGCCGCCGATCGCAAAGCCGATATTCCAGGACAGCCCCGTTCCGGTTGCACGGATGGCGGTCGGGAAGCGCTCGTTCAGGAAGATCAGGATAGGCGCGTACCCCGCGCTGCCGAGTGCGCTCAACACGACCGCATAGACACAGATCATCGTGATGCTTTGTGCGGTGGGCAACAGCAGGAACAGCGCGGGCAGCGCGACCAGGCGGACCAGTCCGAGCCAGATAAACGCCCCCTTGCGGCCGATGAACGTGCTCAGGTGCCCCGCCGCCACCGACGCGATGAGTACCCCCACACTCGCAATCATCAGGATGCCAGCGGCCGCGCCGTTAGGCACGTGGCTGACCACTTTGAGGAAGGTCGGCAGGTAACCCGAGGTCAGGTAATAACCGCTGCCGCCACCGATCGTGAGCAGCAGGTTGACGAACAGAATGCCGCGATAGTCCCGCGAAAACAGTGTCTTGATCGGCGACCGGATGATTTCCACCGACGCGGAGATGTCGCGTGCCGCAGCCTTTGCGGCCTTCTCCTCCGCCAGCTTTTTCCACAACGGCGACTCTTCGAGGCTATTGAACACGAACAGCCCAAGCCCTGAACTGATGATCCCGGTGAAGAACATGCAACGCCAGCCCCAGACGTCGAAGAGCTCACCCGGAAAGATCGACGACATGGTCAGGTAGACGATAGAAGCGAGCAAGGCGCCCAGGCCCGCACCGCCGCCGCCGATCAGCCCGGACACCGCGCCGCGATACTTCGGCGCAACGGATTCCGTGCCGATGGTATGCGTGGACGCTACCACGCCGCCCACGAACACGCCCTGCACCAGGCGCAGTGCGAGGAACAGGATTGGCGCTGCCAGGCCGACTTGCGCAACGGTAGGCAGGATACCGAAAAGAGCCGTCGATATCCCCACGCCAACGACCGCGAGAATCATCGCGCCCTTGCGGCCGTGCCGGTCCGCGTAGGAACCGAACCACGCGGAGCCGAGCGGGCGCATCAGCAGGGTCACGGCGAATGACGCATAGACCGCAGCCAGCGAAAGCATCGCATGTTGGGACGGAAAGAACAGCCGGCCAACCACGGGAGCCACATATAACAGCACGAACAGATCGAATAGATCGAGTGCCCAGCCCAGGCATGAGGCCACGACTGCGCCCATCACCTGTCGCGTGTTTACTTCGGGCATGGCGGCGCTTTCCTGTGCTGCTACGGACATGTTATCTCCTTGAAGGTCGCGGTGCCCTCTCTCGAATGGCACCGTGTTTTTGGCACATCGAACTGTCGTGCTCTCGTTGGCGTTTAAGAAATCGTCGGGTGTATTGAATGCCGGTGCTGTACGCCTGCATCGGAACTGACTTGCATGCTCAGCATCGGGTGCTCGCGCTTTAGCGCCTCACTCTGGTCTCATGCAAGACGGTTGCTTATAGTGCGATGCAACCGTCGCCACTCTCAGCTACCGCGAAACACCGGCTTGCGTTTGCTATGGAATGCTTCCACACCTTCACGAAAATCGTCCGATGTACGCAGCCGGCTATAAGAATGCCCTTCAAGTTCGATAGCGATCGAGAGCGGTGCATCTTCCGTGTCATTGAGCAGCTTCTTGGCTGTGCGTTGTGCGAGCGGGGAGAACGCGCGCAGTTCATCGACGAGTGAATCAGTCGTGGCTTCAAGCTGCGCATCAGCTACGCACTCCACCGCGATGCCCCATTCATACGCCTGCTTGCCGGGAATCCGGCGCGAACGCATCACAATGTCCTTGGTCCTGCCAATGCCCACCATTTGCTGCAGGCGCGCCGATCCGCCCGAGCCCGGGATCTGGCCGAGCTTCTGCTCCGGCAGCGCGTAGAAGGTCGTGTCGGTCACAATGCGGAAGTCGCAAGCGAGCGACAACTCGAAGCCCACGCCGAAGCAGAAGCCGCGATTCGCCGCAATCACCGGCTTCGAGCAGCGAGCGGGCGCCGCGATATTCCACGCCAGTTTCGACACATGTTCCGGCGATGCTTCAAGGAAACCCTTGATGTCGCCGCCGCTCGAAAAATGCTCGCCGTTGGCGCGAACCACGATCACACGCACGCGGTCATCTTCGTCGAGTGCTTCGAACGCCGCGCGTAACTGGTCGCGTGCGTGCATCGAAATGACGTTGAACGGCGGACGATGCAAAATGATGTCGGCGCGCTCGCGTTTTTCATCGACTTCAATCGAGAAGCCGTCCAGGTCCTGCAACAGCGTCTGGCCGCGATGGGTCAAGTCAGTCATCGGTTACTCCTTCGTTGTTTCGGTAGGGTTGTTCGTGGTGTCGATGTCATATTCACCGGCAGACAATTTGCGGCGCAGGATCTTGCCGACCGGCGACTTTGGAATGTCGTCGACGAAAACGTAGTCGCGCGGACGCTTGAAATTCACGAGATCCGACTCGCGGCACCAGGCATCGAGCGCACCGGAATCGACGTAATCACGGCGCTTGATGAACGCGACCACGCGCTGTCCCCAGCGCTCGTCCTTCACGCCCGCGACCGCCACTTCGTCCACGGCGGGATGCAGCGACAACACTGATTCAATATCCACTGGCGAGATGTTTTCTCCGCCGCTGATGATCATGTCGTCCACCCGGCCGCTCACGAAGAGGTCACCGTCCTGGTCGAAAAAACCGGTGTCGCCGGTGAAGTACCAGCCGTCGCGCAGGGACTTCGCATTCGCGTCCGGACGATTCCAGTAACCTTCAAATGCTTCGTCGCCAAGCAGGTCCGCAATGATCTGGCCTTCCTCGTGCACGGCCGCGAAATCGCTCGGCGAGGCGGCATCCAACTTCACCACGCGCAGCCGCGTGTTGATCCCGGCACGGCCTGCGCTGCCCGGTTTGCGCGTGGCGTCCTGGTCGATGCTGAACGTGTACACCTCGGAAGAACCATAGTGGTTCACGAACAGTTCGGGCTTGAATGCGGTGGACAGACGCTTCAACAAGCCATCGCTCATGGGTGCGCCCGCGAAACCGAGCTTTGTCACCGAACCTATGCTTGCATTTGCAAAGCCGGGCGCGGCCAGCAGGTCGTGATAAAGCGTGGGCACGAGATACAGGCACGTGAGCTCGAACGCGCCAATCGATTCCAGCGCCAGTGCGGCGTTCCAGCGCCGCACGCAAACGAACAGGCCGTCGACCAGCGCCATGGCGAGCAGCGAACGCACGCCCATGGTGTGATACAGCGGCATGACGCCGAGCGTGCGCTCGCCGTAGCGGTACAGGTTCTGTGCGACGTGCGCTAGCGCTGCAGCGCGCTCATGCCGGTGGCGGCGCGGCACGCCCTTTGCCTTGCCCGTTGTCCCGGAGGTATAGAGGATCAGCGAGATGTCGTCGGCCGTGGCTTCTGTCGTGACACTCGCTGCCTGTCCGCTCAGCAACGCATCGAACGAAATCGTGCCGCGTGCATCGTCCAGTGCGATACGCGGCAGCCTCTGCGCCGCCTCGCTTGCATAAACCGCATCGGCGGAAACCGGTTCGAACACGACCGCTTTCGCGCCTGCATCGGTCACGCAGTAGTCGAGTTCGTCGGGCTTCGCGCGCCAGTTCAACGGCGTCATGACAATGCCAGCAAACTGGCAGGCCCAATGCAAGGTCGCCATTTCCCAGCGGTTTTGCAGCACTACGAGCAAGCGGTCGCCGCGTGCGAGACCCAGCTCGCGCAAACCACCGGCGGCCTTGAGGATGGTGTCGTGCCACTGCGCGTAAGTCAGCCTGATGTCGCCATCCACGAGGGCAAGCGTGTTGGGGCTGCGTTCAACGCTTTGCAAAAAAGTCCGGCCGAGATCAAGCATGTTCCGGCTCCTTCTTGCTGCTCTCGTTCTTCTGGTTGCGCAAAGCTGCAACATCGAGCACTGCCGCCACGATCGGCGTGTAGCCCGTACACCGGCACAGATGGCCCGACAGCATCTCGCGTACTTGCGTTTCGGTCGGGTCCGGTACGCGCTGGAGATAGTCCGCGCACGACATGAGAATGCCCGCCGTGCAAAAGCCGCACTGCAATGCGTGATGACGCTGGAACGCCCGTTGCAGATCGCCCAGCGTCTGATCGGGCGCGAGACCTTCAACCGTGTCCACACGGCGGCCCTCCACCTGCACCGCCAGCATCAGGCACGACCGGGCCGCCACGCCGTCCACTTGCACAGTGCACGCACCGCATACGCCATGTTCACATCCCACGTGCGTGCCGGTCGCGCCCAGTTCATGACGCACGAAATCGGACAACAGGTCGCGCGATTCGCAATAGCCCGTACGCTCCCGTCCGTTGAGCGTCAAGGTGATACGCCTGCGCTCGCCCCGCGCAAGCGTCGTCGATGATGTCTTGCTCACTTCGCCTCCTCTATCACGCGCCATCCAAGTTGCCGCACCAGATGGCGTCTATACGTTGCGCTGACATGGGTGTCGTCCTGCGCATTCAGCTTCCAGCTCAAGTCGTTCAGCGCGCCACGCAAGTCATCGCCGTGCAGCCTTGGCCATTGCTCGACCACCGGCCGGTCCGCTACGCCGCCCACGGCGATCCTGATCGATGTATCGGTGACCACCGTTGCGCACGCGACCATCGCGAAGTCGCCGTGGCGGGCAGAAAATTCGGTAAACGCGTATCGCTCGCCGGCTCGCTTCAGCGGGAACCGCACACCTTCAACCAGTTCGTCGGGCTCGCGCGCGGTCATCAACATGCCCTGGAAAAAATCTTCCGCCTTGAGCACGCGCTTGCGTTTCTTTGACCGCAACATGACGTCACCGCCGAGCACCGAGAGCACTAGAGGCAGCTCTGCGCTGGGGTCGGCGTGAGCAATCGACCCGCACACGGTGCCGCGATTACGGATCTGAAAATGCGAGATGTGCGGGAACGCGAGCGCAAGCAAGGGGACTTCGCTCTGCAATGACGGACGCCATTCCACGCTGCCTTGCGTGGCGGCCGCATTCACCACGAGATGACCGTGGTCAATGCTCACGCGGTCAAGTTCCTCGGTGCGAGAGATATCGACCAGTACCCGCGGTTGCGCAAGCCGCATGTTCAGCACGGCCATCAGCGACTGACCGCCTGCGAGAATGCGGGCCTCTTCGCCGGTTTGCGCGAGGGCCTCGAGCGCGTCGTGCGTGGAAACGGCGCGCAGATAATCGAATGGCGCCGGCTTCATGACTTCCTCCTGAAGCGCGCAACGAGCCTGCCGAGCCACGAAGCGCCACTCTTCACGGGCTTGCCCGCCGCCTGACGTCCCAGCGATTCAAACAGTTGGCGCAACACGACCTTCGCCGCGCCTTCAAGCATCCGTCCGCCTACCGCTGCGACCTTGCCCGATACCTGTGCCTCGTAGTCGTAGGTGAGCCGCGTGCCGGTACCAACGGGCGTGAGTTCCACGAGACCATTGCCACGCGCGCTGCCAAGCGACGACATGCCGGCGCCAGCGAGACGCAACCGGTGCGGCGGATCGAGATCGGACAGCGTGATCTCCGCTTCGAAGCGCGCCTTGATCATCCCGACACCCACGGTCACATCGGCGCGATACGCGTTCTCGCCCTTCGCTTCGAGCGCATGACAACCGGGGATCACCCTGGCGAGCGCGTTTGGATCGAGCAGTACCGCGAAGATCGCTTCCGGCGATGCAGCAAGATCCACGCTGCCTTGCGCGGTCAGCGCCTTGCCGCCGGGCAAGACCGGCTTCTTCTGCTGCATCTCCCGGAACTCGGGCCGCGATGGCTCCGGGTCATCGATACCGACCAGCGCCATCACCTTCGAAGGCGTGAGCGGCAAACGGATGTCATCGATACCGAGCGCGTCGGCCACTGCATTCGCCACGCACGGCGGCGTGCTCATGTTGTTGCCTTCGCCCAGTCCCTTGGCGCCAAGAGGCGTGCAAGGCGATGGCGTCTCCAGATGAATGATCATCGGATCGGGCACTTCGCAGGTGGTCGGCATCAGGTAATCGGCTAGCGTGCCGGACTGAAAACTGCCGTCGGCACCGTAACGAAACTCTTCCATCAGCGCCGCACCGAGCCCCTGCGCGAACGCGCCGCGAATCTGGCCGTCGGCGAGTGCGGGGTTCAGCAACGTGCCGGCATCGTGAGCGGTCACATAGCGGTCGATCCGCACGCGCCCGGTTGCACGGTCCACTTCCACGCCGCACATATCGAAGGCAAAACCATAGGCCGCCGATGTATTGATGCGGTCCTGCTCGTCGGGCGCGTCCATGTTTTCCGGCGTCCAGAACACCGTCTCGCGCAGACCTGGTTCTTCGCCTTCAGGCAGCAACGCAGGCGCCCAATGCGGGGCGTTGCTGGCCACGCGGCCGAAGGGCATTGCGCGGGTTTCGTCGCCTGCTTTGTAGATGCGTCCGCCTTCGAAACGGATATCGTCCGGCTTGCATTTAAGCTGCGCTGAAACAATCCGCGCCAGCTTGTCGCGAACGCGCATGGCCGCGAGATGTACCGTGCCGGCGACAGCTCCCGCAAAGCGGCTTGAATAATTTCCCGCCGCCACCGACCACGCGTCCTTGTAGGTATCGAACTCCACGTTCACCACGATCTCGTGCGGCGCGAGCCCGAGCACGTCCGCCACCACTTGCGCGCACACGGTCATGTGCCCCTGCCCCGCCGGCGTCGACGCCACTGTCACCACCACGCCGCCAAGCAGGTCGACGCTGACTGTCGCGCTCGCAATCGCACCGCTCTTAGGTCCTGCCTTCTTGCGTGCTTCGGCGGGCATCACCGTCGTGATGTAACCCATGTTCGATACCGACGGCTCAACGATCGCCGCGAAGCCGATGCCGTACAAACGGCCTTTCTTGCGTGCAGCTTCGCGGCGTGCCTTGAGCTCGTCGTAACCGCCCTCGGCGAGCGAGCGTTTCAACGCTTCCTGATAATTGCCCGAGTCCAGCAATGCACCGGCCGCTGCACGATAAGGGAAGGCGTCGGCGGGAACAAAATTGCGCCGGTACACGTCCAGCACATCCAGCTTCAACTCGATCGCGATGCGTTGCATCAGGCGCTCGAGCGCGAAATAAACCTGTGGGCCGCCAAAACCGCGCACGAGTCCCGTAGGCGTCTTGTTGGTCAGCACAACCCTATTCCGCACCAGCAGTCCGGGAATGGCGTAGGCGCCCGTTAAACAGCCGTGCATGCGATAAAACGTGGCAGGCTCGGGCGCGCGCAGATAACCGCCGCAATCCTCGATCTGGTCGTAGTTGAGCGCGGTGATCCGGCCATCGTTTTCCACGGCCGCTTCGAGCGTGGTCAGCCGTGCCGTGGCGGAGGTCGCCGCGCTCAGGTGTTCAAGCCGGTCTTCCACGTATTTCACCGGCGCGTTCGCCTTGCGCGAGGCCAGGCACATCAGCACCACGTACGGGAATACGGCCTGCTTCACGCCGAAGCTGCCGCCCGAATCGCGCGGCGCCTTGTGACGCAAACGGTTAGCCGGCACGTTCAGCGCGAGCGCCATCACTGCGTGCAGCGAGAACGGCCCCATGAAGTTCGAGGTAACCTCGTAACCTTCGTCGCCGGAAAGGTACTCGGCCACGACCACGGCGCATTCGATCGGCGCACAGGTATTGCGCGGATAGTGCGCTTCCAGCTTCACGCGATGCGGCGCGTTGCTGAATGCCGCTTCGGGCTCGCCGTAGCGAAAACTGCGGTCACTGATCACGTTGGTCTGGACATTCGGATGCAGCACCGGCGCATCGCTTTTGAGCGCGCCTTCTATCGATGTCACCGGGTCGAGCGTCTTGTACTCCACCTTGATCAGGTCGAGTGCGTCCTCGGCCAGCGCACGCGTTTCTGCCATCACGACCGCAACCGGTTCGCCGACATAGCGCACGCGATCGGTCGCAAGCGCCCACTGCTCCATCTTCGACTTCACGCCGACCACGAACGGGCGCGACCACGCAGCGAGGTCGTCACGCGTCAGTACCGCCCGCACGCCTTCGCATGCGAGCGCAGCGGTGGTATCGATGAAAATCAGTTCGGCATGAGCATGCGGTGAGCGCAGGACGGCCGCGTGCAGCGTTCCTGGCTTGATACCCAGGTCGTCGCCATATCGGCCGCGGCCAGTCAGGATGGCGGGGTCTTCGAAACGTTCGTACGACTTCCCAACATGCTTTGTTTTTGGCTTCACCGGCTGCGCCAGCGCCTCGTGCACTTCTTGCACCTCGTGCGCTATTTCGACCGCCTCAGACGCGCGCGCGTCGATACCGGCGAAACCGGTTGGTTCGCGCTGGTTCATTCGTCTGCTCCTTCGTCGCGTCGCGTGCCGAACTCATCGGCAAGACCACTCCATCGCCGGGCTATTTCACGGTGCTCGATGCTGAACAGATCGAGAATCCGGCCGACAGTATGGTCAACGACGTCTTCGATAGTCTTGGGATGCGCGTAGAACGCCGGGACCGGCGGCATGACGATCGCGCCCATCTCGGTCGCCATCGTCATGTTGCGCAAGTGCGCGAGATTGAGCGGTGTTTCGCGCGCCACCAGCACAAGACGGCGGCGCTCTTTCAGCATGACGTCGGCTGCGCGTGTGAGCAGGTTATCGGCAAAACCATTCGCCACTGCGGCCAGCGTTTTCATCGAACAGGGAGCCACGACCATGCCGCTGGTCACGAACGAACCGCTCGCAATCGACGCGCCGACATCACGAACGTTATGCACGACATCGGCCAGCCCATCGAGATCATGGCGCGTAAGCCCGAGCTCCTGCGCCGCCGTCACCGCACCCGACGCCGACACGATCAGATGCGTCTCGTGCGTGCCGATCCGGCGCAACGCGGCAAGCAGCCGCACGCCGATCACAGCGCCGCTCGCCCCCGAGATGCCGACGACCAGACGCGGTTTTTGATCGGCGCTCATTACTTCGCGCTCAGGTAGGTGTCGAAGCCGTCGTTATCGGGAGCAACGAGCGCGTCGAGATCGACCGCGTCGTATCCGGGAATCCGCACGCGGGTAAACACATGGCCCGAATAGACCACCGGCCGCGTGGCATCGAGACCCATCTTCGCGCTGATGCCCTGCAGATGCGGGG
The DNA here is from genome assembly GCF_964253885.1 of Caballeronia sp. LjRoot31. NCBI lineage: Bacteria > Pseudomonadati > Pseudomonadota > Betaproteobacteria > Burkholderiales > Burkholderiaceae > Caballeronia > Caballeronia sp. LjRoot31. The sequence continues at coordinate 692,253 of NZ_CAXURX020000002.1, read as the reverse complement.
GCGCATCGTCGGGATGACCCACGGTCGTCGACGGGTCCAGCGGCGACCCTTGCGCGCCTTCGATCAACACAAGATCGTGGTCCGCCTGGAAACGCGTGGCGATCGCCCATTCAATTTCGGCAGGATCATGAATGTCCACGTCGGTGTCCACCACCACGACCTGCTTGATGTCGTAATGCGCGCCGAATGCACACAGGATCACGTTCTTCGCTTCGCCCTCGCGCTTCTTCGCGAGCTGCACCCACAGGTGATATCGACATACGCCACCCACTGAAAGATGCACGTCGGTCACACCCGGATGACTGCGTTGAAGGTGCGATAAAAGCGTCGCCTCGCGCGGAATCCCGCCGAGCAGCAAGTGCTCCATTTCGGCTGGCACGATGGTGTGATAGACCGGCTTCTGCCTATGCGTAACTGCCGTCACCTCGATCACTTCACGCGCTTCCCGCGCGCTGTAATACTTCGGAAACTCACCGAACGGGCCTTCCGCTTCGCGCACGTCCGGCAGGATGCGGCCTTCGATCACGATCTCCGCGAACGCCGGCACGCGCACTTCGTTCGTCACGCATTTAACGACCGGCAAGGGCATGCCGTGTAATGCGCCGGCAATCTCCAGCTCGTCGAAATCGATCGGAGAAATGGCCTGGGACGCGAGCATGGTCAGCGGATCAACGCCGATTGCGACAGCAATATCGAGCGCATCGCCAGCGGCTTCGGCTGCCTTCTGGAACGCATGAAGATGGCGCGGCAGCAGCAGGATCGCCATGCGGTCCCGGGCGTGAACCTGGATACGGTTGATCGAAACGTTCTGCACGCCGGTGCGGGGGTTTCGTGCAATCACGAGACCTGCGGTGATGTACGGACCGTTGTCGTGTTCGCTATGGGTGGGGATCGGCAGCAGCGCGTGAAGGTCGATACCGCTGGTATGCACGACTTGCTGGCAAGCGGCTTGCGCGGCGGGCACTTCTTTCCATGGCAGCGGATGATCCGCTGCATCGCGGAAACGTTGCAACAGGTCTTTCTCCACCACGCCCATAGCCTCGGCAATCCACGCGCGCCTGGACATAAAGCCGCTCACTACCGGCATGTCGTGACCGCCGGGGGCTAGGAATACTGCCGCTTGCTTGCCGTCGAGCCGCTTCGCCACGGCCGCAAGCTCGTGTTTCAGCGCGACCGGTTTGGCGATGGTCGCGACGCGTCCTGTGGCGGAGAGGTGGGCGAGCCAGCCACGCAGCGACAATACGTCGAAGGATTGGCGGGCAAGTGGGGTTGTTGCTGGGCCGTTCGTCGCGGCGTCACGTTGGTTCATCTGCGTCTCCATCATTTCTGAAATGAAGCGTAGCGACAACGCGATATAACTTCTAATACTGTTTTTTGATGTTCGCGATCAGTGGTCGTGATATCCGTGTTTGCCCTGATGTAAGTCTTTCGTTAGTAGATTATCAATACCATGGGACATGGGCGCGGTACCCTCTGACCGCGCGTGTGATAAATAGCGGCTGCTTCATTAGATCTATTGATAGCCTGCCCGCCGGGCCATTATCTTTACGAGCCGACCTACATGGACCTGAAGCAGATTCAGTATTTCATCGCCCTGTTCGAGGACGGTTCCGTCACGCGCGCGGCCAAGCGGCTGAACATCGTGCAGCCAGCCTTGAGCATGCAGATCGCCAAGCTGGAGGACGAACTGCATCAACAACTCTTTGAACGCGGGGCACACGGCATGGCGCCCACCGCGGCGGGACGCCTGATGTACCGCCTCTTCCTGCCGATCGTGCGGGACCTCGCACACGCGCGCCAGCAACTGGTGCAGCGTGACGAAGTGGTGACGGGACACGTATCGATCGGCTTGATTGCGTCGGTGACGGAGAGCGTTCTGGCGGATTCACTGTCACGGTTTCACGCTCGTTATCCGCATGTGGAAGTCACCGTAGCCGACGGTTACAGCGCGACTTTTATCGACTGGGTATCAGGTGGACAACTCGATGCCGCGCTGATCAACAAACCTCGGGCGCGCCTGTCACTCGACTCGCAGCCCTTGCTCGATGAAGAGATGGTGCTCGTCACCAGTGCCGTGCATGGTCCTGACCTGCCGCATGCCATCGATCTTGCGCAGCTTCCTGAACTCGAACTGGTGTTGCCCACGAAGCGCCATGGCTTGCGCGGCGTACTCGATACCGCCGCCCAGCACGAAGACGTACTACTCGCACCACGTTTCGAGATCGACGTGCTGAGCACGATCGTCAGGCTGGTCGAAAGCACGCGCTTTGCGACGATCCTTCCGCGCATCGTGGTGGAGCGCGCGGTGCGGCTCGGCACGCTGCGCGCCTATCCCATTCTCGCGCCGAGAATCGTGCGCCATATTGTGCGGATCAGCCATCCACGGCGCCCATTGAGCGCGGCTGCCGAAGCGCTGATTGCAATCATCGCCGACGAATTGCGGCTCGTCTCCAGCGAGTCGACGATGGAGGCGCGAGCATGACCCCGGCCCTTCTTTACCGCTCTTCAAGCACCGAGAGAATATTGCCCGCCGGGTCCTTGAACCAGGCAATCACCGGGCCTTCGGGGCCACGGCAGATCCCTTTGGCATCGGTCTTGAGACTCGGCATGTCGTAGTGTTCGAACTTCACGCCGCGCGCGCTCAGTGTGTCGACTGCGTGGTCCACGCTATCGACCGGGAAGTTCAGTACGGTGTATGTCGCCGGCACATGATCGGGCTTGGGATAGACCAGTACGGTGTTGCCACCCGCCAGATGCAGCTTGAGAATGCCCATGGGATCGCTCGTCACTTCGATGCCCAATGTCTCGCTGTAAAACGCCTTCGCTTCAGCGAGATCCTTCACCGCGAAGCCGCTGAACGCCGGGCTGTCTTTCAATAGCGTTTGCATTGTTTGCTCCTTTCAGTTTGTGCAAGTCATGCGTCCGGCCACGACGCGCGCAATTCCCTGACCGGCCGCACTTCCACCCCGCCCAAGCGAACGACGGGGAATCCTGACGCGATGCGCATCGCTTCATTTATGTCACGTGCCTCAATCAGGACGAAACCACCTACCTGCTCCTTGGTCTCCGCGAACGGACCTTCCGTAATCGAAACATCCTCGCCACGGACCCTGAGCGTGACCGCTTCCTTGGCGGAGTGCAGCGCCTGCGCCGCAATGAGCTGGCGGGTTTCGCGCAGACGCTCATCGTATGCCAGGGATTCATCGACTAGCGCGTCGTACTGGCGTTTCGACAGATCGTCGAGCACGCGTTCGTCAAAGACAATGAGGCACAGGAATTTCATCGATATCTCCGCTTAGGGGTGGCTTCACCCTGTAGACGCATGAGCAGGGTCGAAATCGACGGAAAGCGGGTGCAAAAAAGTATCGAAATGTAACGGATGGGATTGGAGTGCATGACCCGCTTTGCGCCGGGGCGAACTCTCATGCGGCGATGTGCGGGATGCCCGGAGGGGGGCGTGTCTGTTAATCTGCGCCTTTCTTTCCGCCGACAAGACTTCGAACCATGCAACAGGATCTCCCTTTCAACGAACGAGGTATTACGTTTGCCCGCGCTGGCCTGAGTGCGTCGGGCCAGTTGTTTCCATTGCGCGATTTACTCGGGGCAACGGTGGTGATGGTGCCGCGGCAGAAACCCTTGCCGATTACGCTGGGTGTGATCGGTTTGATCGTCGCGGTGACGGGTGGAATTCTCGGTTCAGGGCCGGCGTTGCTGCTGGGCGTGATGATTGCGGTAGTGGGATATTTGTCGTGGATTACGCAGGATGTGATCTACAGGATGTACGTCACGACGCCGGCAGGCGAACGTGAGGTGTTCACGACGAAGGACGAGGAGTTTGCGCAGCGCGTGGCGAAGCTGGTGCGCGAGGGCATTCCGGCGGTAGCCACGTCGGCGCCTATTTAACGTTTTCTTTACGCGGACCGCGGCGATCGATGCCCGTTGTTAATGCGTGGCTCGCTAAAGTGGTGTTGTTCCCACCACCGCCCGTCGCGAGACGGTGCAACATCCGATGCTTCAGGCAAGCGTTGTTTCCCCGGTCCGTTCCTCTTCTGTTCCTGTGGTCAAGCCGTTCGTGCGGGCCACGCGAAAGTTTCACACGGTAGTCGCGTTCGATCTCATCCTGCCGGGGCTTGACTCTAGCGGGCCACGCCGCGTTTTGCAGAAGGCGCTGGGGGGTGAGGCTCGCATGCAGGTGGTGGCGACCGATCGCCGGCATGATTGCGTCACGTTGCACGTTGAAGTGCCTTCGCGGACGTTGAATGATGTGATTGGGGTGGTGACTTCCCGGTTTGAGCAGGCGACCTTGGGGCATGCGACGACGTTCACGCTGCGGCAATAAAGTGGTTGGTTTCGCTCGCGCCAGGGTTGGCTTTGCTCGCGCCGGTGGATGGGGTTTTGAGGGGCCCGGTGCGCTGGTTCTTAAGGTTAGCGGTCAGGGTTGGCGCTGGATGTCCAGGTTCCAGAGTTAGTGGGCGGGGTCAGTGCCAGGTTGCTAGGTTCTGGGGTTAGCGGTCAGGGTCTATGCCGGGTTGCTAGGTTCTGGGGTTAGCGGTCGAGGTCAATGCCGGGTTGGTGCTTTCAGCCTTAGTGGTCTGCGAGAGTCGGATTTTCTCTTTATCACTATTAGCCACTGTGCGTGGCGGCACGTCATTTCTTTGTCCAAAGCGACAAAGAAATGAAGCAAAGAAAACGCTTTCAAACACGCTACCCTAAGTGTCCACAGCGTGCAGTTTCTATTCATAGGTGCCCCAAAAGCACGGTGCTCGCCAGAGCGGAGGATGTGTGAACCCCTCCTTCTCGCGAATCCTGACACGAACACGCTTCGCCCCGTACGCTCTCGGGCAAGCACAATTGCTAAGGAACCCGCACTGCCTTACGGGTATTTATGGCTGCGGTTTTTTGACAGGTTACCTACCTGGTCTGTGCGACCGTATTTCGTAGGCCACAGCTTGATGCGTGTTTGTGTTTACTGCTTCAGTTTTTATGAATTGGCTGCGCGTTCTGTACAGCTATTTTCGTCGGTTACGGCCGCCCGCGTCTTCGCGACCTCATTTTCAGCAGGGTTGGCGACGTGGTTCGAGGCGCGTACACATTTGGAGGGTGGTCGTCCGCGGATAGCGCGGGGTGCTCCTTGGGCAGGTTCAATCACTGGTGGCGAAGCGTGTGGGTATCGGTGTTCGTAGAAGGAGGGGTTCACACATCCGTCGCTCTGGCGAGCACCGTGCTTTTGGGGCACCTATGAATGAAAACTGCACGCTGTGGACACTTAGGGTAGCGTGTTTTAAAAGCGTTTTCTTTGCTTCGTTTCTTTGTCGCTTTGGACAAAGAAATGACGTGCCGCCACGCACAGTGGCTAATAGTGATAAAGAGAATATCCGACTCTCGCAGACCACCACGGCCGAAAGCACCAACCCGGCATAGACCCTGACCACTAACCCCAGAACCGACCAACCCGGCATTGACCCCCGACCACTAACCCCAGAACCGACCACCCCAGCATAGACCCCGACCACTAACGCCGAAAGCACCAACCCCTGACAACCGAGCCCCCCTCGCACCATCCCCCCCAAAACCCGTCCACCGGCGCGAGCAAAAACTAAACGACCAAGGGCTCAACATGCCAAATATGCCTGGCATACTCCGCAATCGTCCGGTCTGACGAAAAAATCCCCATCCCCGCGACATTTTCAATCGCACTGCGCGTCCACGCTTCCTTATCGAGGAATTTCGCATCGACGTCCGCCTGAGCTTTGTCGAAACTCTCAAAATCCGCCAACACCATGTAATGATCGCCCCAATCCACCAGCGTATGGAAAATGTCATAGAACCGATGCGGCTGGTCCGGCGAAAAATGCCCAAGCCGAATCTGATCGAGCGCCAACTTCAGTTCAGGATTCTCCTCGTAAATATGCCGCGGCCGGTATCCCGTCGCCCGCAACGCATCAATCTCTTCAGTCGAGTGCCCAAAGATAAACATGTTCTCGCGCCCAACGGCGTCGCAAATCTCAATGTTCGCGCCATCCAGCGTGCCAATGGTCAATGCCCCGTTCAACGCGAGCTTCATATTGCCCGTACCCGACGCTTCAGTCCCCGCCATCGAAATCTGCTGCGATAAATCCGCTGCCGGAATGATCAGTTCCGCCACGCTCACACCATAGTTCGGAATGAAACCGACCTTCAACCGGTCACCAATCAACGGATCGTTGTTAACCTTCTCCGCCACGTCGTTAATCAACTTGATGATCGTCTTGGCCATCTTGTACGCCGACGCCGCCTTGCCGGCAAACATCACCACACGCGGCGTCCACGCCTTCTCCGGCTGCTCGCGAATCCGGTTGTACCGCACAATCACATGCAGGATATTAAGCAACTGCCGCTTGTATTCGTGAATGCGCTTGACCTGCAAATCGAACAGCGCATTCGGGTCGATAATCGCCCCCGTCTCCAACTTCGCACGCGCGGCGAGCCGTACCTTGCTCGCAAACTTCGCATCGTGAAAGGCTTTGGTGAATTCAGGGTCATCGCGCCATTCACGCAGCCGGGCCAACTCGAACAAATCAGTCCGCCAGCGCGGCCCAAGCCGTTCATCGATCAACGACGACAGCTTCGGACTCGCCTGCGACAACCACCGCCGCGGCGTAATGCCGTTCGTCACGTTCGTGAAACGTTCAGGGTACATGCGCGCGAAATCGGCGAAAATATTTTGCGTCATCAACTGCGAATGCAGCTTCGACACACCATTTACCGTGTGGCTGGCAACAATGGCCAAGTGCGCCATGCGAACACGCCGCTGACCATATTCATCGACGAGGGAAATACGGCGGATCAGGTCCATGTCGCGCCCGAACTTCTCACCCACCTGCTTGAGAAAATCCGCGTTGATGTCGAAGATGATCTCAAGGTGGCGCGGCAACAGCCGCGACAGCATTTCCACGTCCCAGGTTTCCAGCGCCTCGGGCATCAAGGTGTGGTTCGTGTACGAGAACATTTGCTGAATCAGCTTCCACGCCTTGTCCCACGGCAAATGATGCGTATCGACCAGCAAACGCATCAGCTCGGGAATAGCCAGCACCGGGTGGGTGTCGTTCAGATGCACCGCCACCTTCTCCGCCAGCCGCCCAAAATGCGTGTGCGTGCGTTGATATCGGCGGATCAGATCCTGCATCGTCGCGGAAACAAAGAAGTATTCCTGGCGCAAACGCAGTTCGCGGCCGGCCTGCGTGGAGTCGTCCGGATACAGCAGACGCGACACATGTTCGGAGGTGTTCTTCGCTTCCACCGAGCGGCGATAATCACCTTGGTTGAACGCGGACAAGTCGAATTCATCGGTCGCCCGCGCCGACCAGAGGCGCAACGTATTGGTCGCGGTCGTGGCAAAACCGGGGATCACGGTGTCGTACGCCATGGCGTTCACGTGTTCCGTGTCGATCCATTCGGTCCGGTCGCCATGACGTATCGTGCGGCCGCCGAAATGGATCACATAGTTCACTTCCGGCCGCGGAAACTCCCACGGATTACCCGCGCGCAGCCAGTAATCGGGCGTTTCGACCTGATTGCCGTCAACAATGGTCTGCCGGAACATGCCGTATTCATAGCGGATGCCATAGCCAAAGCCGGGAATGCCGACGGTCGCCATGGAGTCGAGAAAACACGCGGCAAGGCGGCCCAAGCCACCGTTGCCAAGCGCCGCATCCGGCTCCAGGTTTTCTAACGTATTGAGGTCGATCCCAAGGCCGGCAAGCGCGTCCCGGACTTCGTCGTGAATGCCGAGCGCAAGCAACGCGTTGGTAAAAGTCCGGCCAATCAGGAATTCCATCGACAGGTAGTAGACACGCTTTACATCCTGCTCGTACTGCTGGCGCGTGGTTTTCATCCAGCGCGCCACCAGCCGGTCGCGGACCGCCAGTTCGGCCGCATGGAGCCAGTCGCGCGGCTGCGCGGTGACGGCGTCCTTGCCGACTCCGTACATGAGACGGTTGGAAATGGAGCGCCTGAGCGCATCGACGGTGCTGTTCAGCTGTTCGAATTCCAGGTCGACGGATGTCATCGAACTCTCCAGAAATGCATTGCTGGACAACGCGCTGGGTACGAGCCGCGTTCTGTCAAGCGGGACGGGGCCGGGTGAACAGGCAGGTTACGCTATTTTTATTTTTTTGGGTATTGGCCCCGGCGGCCGTGGAATCGGCACGACATCCGCCGGCGGTCCGTCCTTTTGTCGCATTTCCGTCATCGGGAACAGCGTGGCTGATCCGGAAACAGAATTGTTAATTACTTTGGTTTCCTGATCATGGTCGTGTTTAAGCGCGATTTGATGACACCGCGCTGTGCCCTTCCGCAAGCCTTTCGATTAGCTGAATATAGTGGTCGATCGGCGGCGTAACGCGCTCCGGGCGCTTGGCAAGATCATCCCAGCGGCGCAATGAAAGCGCGTCCTGCGCGAAGGGCTTGCGCATGAAATCATCCGCTTCTTCCTTGCTGAAAATGCCGCCTTGCAGTTTCAGGCTACGGACCGAGTCCGCTGATAGTGTCGAAAAATAATCGCTGTCGATTTCACATAGACAACGTTTCGCGTCCACGTGCAGACGGATCGGCTCGAGCACGGCATCGCCGAACAGCGGCCGCAGGAAGGGCAGCGCGAAATACTGGTGCAAGTCGTCGATACCCCGCTCGGTCGGCGTCTCGCCCTGGAGATTCAACAAGTGGCCCAGGTCGTGCAAAAACGCCGCGCCAACGAGTGTTTCGTCGGCGCCCGCCTCCTCGGCCAGCGCAGCCGTCTGCAACGCGTGCTGGAGTTGCGTGACGGGTTCGCCGCTATAGGCAATGGCGCCGTAGGTATCGAAGAGATGACGAATATCAGTAAGCGTGAGCGCCATGATTCATGCCCAGGGTAAAGAAAAAGTCTTGAGGTTCGTGAAGCTTTTCATCGCTTCCTGCACGCCTTCCTTGTAACCCAGACCCGAATCCTTGATGCCGCCGAACGGCGTCAGCTCGATCCGGTAACCTGGCACTTCCCACACGTTCACCGTGCCCACGCGCAGTTCGTTCACGAAGCGCGTGATCAGGTCCGCCCTGTCCGTACATACGCCGGACGACAAACCGAACGCCGTACCGTTGCTGATACGAATGGCGTCGTCGATGGTATCGAATTCGATGATCGGAGACACCGGCCCAAAGGTTTCCTCACGCACCAGCGTCATGGACGGATCAACACGATCAAGCACCGTGGGCGAATACAGCGCGCCATTGCGATGATTCCCGCAGAGCAGCCGCGCACCCTTCGATACCGCTTCGTTCACGCGCGCTTCGAACAAGTCGGCGGCGGCCGCGTCGATCACGGTGCCCATCTGGTTGGCGGGATCGAAGGGATCGCCGTGAGTCCACGCAAGCGTTTTTTCCACCACGAGTTCCGTGAACCGGGCGGCGACGCCCTTTTGCACGAGCATGCGTTTGACCGCTGTGCAGCGTTGCCCGGAATTCTTGTACGAGCCTTGCACGGCCAGCGTTGCCGCGCGCTCCAGGTCGGCGTCGTCGAGCACGATCAGCGGGTCGTTGCCGCCGAGTTCCAGCACCACGCGCCGATACCCCGCCCTCGCCGCAATCTCCTTGCCGATCGCCACGCCACCGGTAAAAGTGACGAGATCAGCGTGCCGGTTCGTCACGAGTTCTTCGGCGATCTCGCGCGGGTCGCCCGTTAAAACCTGCAGCATGGGTGCGGGCAAACCGGCTTCGTACAACACGTCGGCCAAGTAATACGCCGACAACGGCACCTTCTCCGACGGCTTCAGGATCACGCGATTGTTCGTTGCAATAGCCGGTGCAAGTTTATGCGCGACCTGATTCATCGGATGATTGAACGGTGTGATCGCGACGATCACGCCGGCCAGCGGCTCGCGTTGCGAGAACACGCGGCGGGCCTTGCCGTGCGGAGTAAGGTCGCAGGAAAAACTCTGGCCGTCGTCACGCAACGCTTCCATCGCGGCGAATTTGAGCACGTCGGTAACGCGGCCAATTTCATAACGCGAATCCTGTTTCGACAAACCTGATTCAAGCGAAATAAGATCGGACGCTTCTTCCGTTCGCTCACGCAGTAACCCGGCAGCGCGTTCGAGAATCTGCGAGCGTTCATAACGCGTCAGCGTCGAGCGGTAGTTCACCGCGTACTCGAATGCGTCGCGCACGTCGTCAACGCTTGCCATCGGCACGGTGCCAACGCGGGTATTCGTGTAAGGATCGAAAACATCGATAGTGCGTGCACGCGCCACGCGCTCACCTTTGAGGCGCAGCTTTTCGACCCGCAGTGCCTGGTGCTCAACCGCGAGAACGGCGCTCATGATGCAAGCTCCAGGTGGTTCAACGCGATGCTGAAGACGTCGAAGTTGCGCAAGCGTTTCCCGTCCTGCTTCGACTCGAAACCATCGGTCGGACGATTGAACAACAACGGCACTTCCTGCTCGGACACGCCGCCATGCGAGCGCAACGGCACGGTCAATCCCGACAGGTCATGCTCCGCACGCCGGGTGCCGAGCGCCGTGTTGCGCCCGCTCACGACCACGAGGTCGCCCACGCGATCGTTGGGCAATTCAAAGCGCTCACATGCAGCCGCGTTGTCGAGCACGATATCCACGCCCGGCAACGCAGCAATGCGCGCCGCCAGCGCTTTTGCATCGACGGAAGCCGGCAGGTAGATGGTCGCGAACGAACCAAGCGCCCCGTGGTGGACCACATAGGGATCGGTAATCGGCAGGATCACACGCGCATTCGGAGCGTCCAGCGTTTCATCCAGCCAGTCTTGCAGGTACACCACGTTCGGCTCGCCCGTTGCGGCGTCGTGCTTCGCGTTCATGCCGTGGTCGGCGGTGAGGCCGATCACCGCGCCGAGTTCGTTCAGGCGCGCGAGGTAACCGTCCATCATCGCGTAGAACGCGTTCGCGCCGTCCGTGCCGGGCGCGCATTTATGCTGCACGTAGTCGGTCGTCGAGAGGTACATGAGGTCAAGCTTGCGGGTCTCGGCAAGCCGCACGCCAGCCGCGAACACGAACTCGGAAAGGCCGGCGCTATACACGTCCGGCACGGGCTTGCCGACCAGTTCAAGCACGTTCTCGATGCCGTTCTCCGCGAGCGTCACCGCGTCCGCTTTCTCCGCCGAGAAACAGATGCCGTCGAGTTGCCAGCCGAGCAGTCGGCGCAGCTTGTCCTTCGCCGTAACCACTGCCACCTTCTCGCCGCGCCGCGCAGCAGCCGCGAGGATCGTGCCGGCGCGAAGGTAGGCCGGGTCGTTCATCATGACTTCGGCACCCTTGCCGCCGTTCGCTTGCGGGTCGAAGAAATAGTTGCCGCAAATGCCGTGCACCGAAGGCGGCACGCCCGTCACGATCGACAAGTTGTTCGGGTTGGTGAACGACGGAATCACGCAGTCGGCCCGGAAAGCGGACCCGCCACGCAGCATCGTGCCGATAAACGGTGCGACACCCGCCGCAACGGCCGCTTCAAGGTAATCGTATTCGCAACCGTCGACGCAGACGACAACAGTCAGCGCGCGCGCCGGACCATAAGCGCGGCCATTAACTTCCATGAGCATTTCGGTGGACGTGGACATGAGCTTCCTTTCCGTGATGAACCAGCGGTTTGCCCGCCCGTTTGCTGCCGTCAGGGCTAAGCGCGTGATTCCATATTTTGATGCACAACGCCAATATTTGCCACATTTTTCGGCGCAAAAAAGTCCCGAAAAATGGGATTTTCGGGAGAACCAGGCTGGATCAGGCCATTCTCCGTCGTGGCACTTTTGCCGCGATCAGCAACAATGCAGCGAGCGAAACCGCCAGCAAGATCAGCGAAAGCGCCGACGCCGGCAAGTAATAACCGCGATTCACCTGCCCGACCACCACGATCGGCACGGTCGCAAAACCCGGCGGATAGACGGTCAATGTCGCGCCCAGTTCGCCCAGCGATAAGGCAAACCCCAGTGCGAGGCTCGCGCGGATCGCGGGGACCAACTGCGGCAGGACAACACGCGAGAGGACCATCGAAGGCGGCGCGCCGAGACTCGCTGCCGCTTCACGCAAGATCGTGAGTTCGGGGCGCAGCGCGGCGGCTGCACATCGATAACAAAAGGGCAGCACGAGCGCGAGTTGAACCAGCACCACGATTGCCGCCGAGCCCGAGATATCCAGCGGTTTCTTGTGATACGCGATCAGCACGGACAGCCCGAGCACGACGCTCGGCACGCCGTTGGGCATCATCGCGATGGTGTCGACCCACGCGCCCACGCCGCGGCGGTCACGGCCTTCCAGCGCCAGTGCAAGCCACAGGCCAAGCACGGTACCGAGCACGGCGACACCGAAGCCAACTTCAAGGCTCGTAGTCAACGCATCGAAGTCGCTGGAGCCCAAACGTTCGAACCAGCGCATGCTGAAACCATCGGGGAAAATGGTTCCCGACCAGTGCGACGCCACGCTGGACAACGCCACCACGATCACCGGCAACACGAACAGCCAGAAGCACAGCAGCGCAGCAAACGCGGTGAATGCCCATGCGCAGATCCGCTTCAGCGAATGCGGCTTCGACGTCGTTACGGGCAGCGTGAACTCAGTTGCCATTGCGGCCTCCCGTGCGTCGATTGACTCGTCTATACAGCGCGTACAGCGAGAGCGACATCGCCAGCATCACGACGGCGCCGGCGGCTGCCGTCGGCAAGTCGAGATCGACCGTGGCCGAGCTGTAGATCGCCATTGGCAACGTGATCAGATGCGCACTGCCGAGCACCAGCAAAATGCCGAACTCATTGAGCGTCAGCAGGAAACACAGGATCGTGCCCGCTGCAATGCCGGGCCACGCGAGCGGCAAGATGACCTTGAACGCGACCATCCAGCCGCTCGCGCCAAGACTCTTGGCGGCTTCGATCAGGCGCATGTCGAGCGTAGCGAACGACGCGAGCGTGGGCCGTACGACGAACGGCGCGTAGAACACGACCTCCGCCAAAATCACGCCGCCGATACCGAACAGGAAGTTGAGCGGCGGGTCCTGCAGGTTGAAAAGCCGCTGCAATCCAATGCTCACCGAGCCTTGCGAACCATACAAAAAGATCAGCGTGAACGCGACCAGAAACGACGGGAATGCGACGAACAATTCGAGGAACCGGGTGACAAGCTTCGCCCCGGGGAATGGCTTGAAAAACAGCATGGCCGCGAGCAGCACGCCGAGCACTGAAGCGAGTGTCGCACTGCCGAACAAGATGCCGAGCGTCGTGCCGATCACGCCGCTCGTCTCGGGATTGGTGAAAAACGCGGTGTACGCATGCAAGCTCAGGCCGTGCGCGCCGGCCACGCTCAGCCGCAGGAGCTGCACCAGCGGATAGATGACCAGCGGACCCAGCACCACCACGAGAATGAACCACAAATGCCACTGCGCCAGCCGTTCGCGACGCCGCTTGGCGGCGGTATGCGCAACGTCGTCGACTACGTGGTCACTCACTGATAAGGACGACATCGTCAACCTCATGGCGTAGGGAAACGCGCGCACCCTTCACGGGCATCGGGCCGTGGGCACGCTGCATGGTGACCAGCACAGGTTGATCGGGCAGTGCGTCGATCATGACCGATATCGACAAGGCCGCGCCGTACCACTCCACCGAAGCGATCGTGCCATGCAGTTGGGCATCGCCCAGCGGTACGATCGAAAGGCACTCGGGACGCACGCATGCCACGTGGTCGCGATCGTCGTGACGAGGATCGCCGATGGGGAACATGATGGAAGGCGGCAACAGGTTCGCCGCGCCAAGATAGCGCGCGACGAATGCATCCTTCGGGTTGTCGTAGAGTTCGCGCGGCGTGCCGAGTTGCGCAATGCGGCCATCGCGCATCAGCAACGTGCGGTCGGAGAGCACGAGCGCATCGTCCTGATCGTGCGTGACACACACGATGGTCAGGTTCGGCAAACGCTCATGCAACGCCTTGAGCTCGGTGCGCACGGAGGCGCGCAGGTTGGCATCGAGTGCGGACAGCGGCTCGTCCAGCAGCAGCACGTCCGGCTCGATCACCAGCGCCCGCGCCAACGCCACGCGCTGCTGCATGCCGCCCGACAACTGCGCGGGCATCACGTGCCCTGCGTCGCCGAGTTGCACGAGCTTGAGCGCATCGGCTACGCGCCGTGCGATCTCCCCTGCTTTCAGACGCCGCGCCCGCAGACCGAACGCGACGTTGTCATACACCGACAGATGCGGAAACAGCGCATAACTTTGAAACAGCAAGCCGAGATTGCGCTTGAACGGCGGCACATGCGTGAGGTCACGCCCGGCCACCGTCAACGTCCCCGCCAGCCCGTCCGCCTCGATAAAGCCCGCGATAAACCGCAGCAACGTGGTTTTGCCGCATCCACTACGGCCAAGCACGGTGAGCAGTTCTCCGCGCTCGATGGTCAGCGACAGGTCATCGAGCACGGTGCGTGTGCCAAAGCGCACGCTCAGGCGGTCAATACGCACGCCGCCGTGCGCGTGCTGATTTGAATCCACGGCGGCGGCATCGCGAGTGGCCGGAGCCAGCGTCAAAGTGTTCACGGTTCGCATCCTTGAGAGCTTGGGGAAAACAGGACGAGCCCGAAGATCAAAGCAGGTTAAAGCTCAGACGCTCAGGACTTCGGCTTGACGACCTCGAGCTGTTTGTCGGAGTTGCCGATCACGTCGTTTTTCCAGCGCGTGGTCCATGCAGCCTTCTTCTCCATCACCTGGTTCCAGTCAACCGGAATCAGCTTCACGCCCGCAATGGCCTGCTTGACCGTCTCGCCGTTCTTACCCGCGAGCGGTACGTCGGTACGGCCCGGAATGCCGTAGATATCCGGTACCTTCGACTGCACTTCCTTCGACATCAGGTAGTCCACCAGCTTCTTGCCTTCCGCCTGGTTCGGGCCGCCCTTGATCAGGCCGATTGCGTAGGGCAACTGGAACGTGGTCGGTGCGTCGCCGGGCTTGGCCGAGAGGAAGATCGGCTTGAGGGACAGGCCGCCGTTGGTTGAGTCGTCAAGGTCCATCTGCAGGTCGCCATTGGCGAACGCGATCTCGTTGCGTGAGAGCAGGACATCGAGATACCCCGTGCCCTTGGTGTGGAATTTTGCGCTCTTTTCCAGATCCTTCAGGTAGTCGAACGCCTTGTCTTCGCCCATCAGCGCGCTCGTCAGGATGATCACGGCCATGCCGTCGCCGGCGGTGGCGGGATTCGAATAGGCGATCTTGCCGCTGAAGTCGGGATGCAGCAGGTCACCAAACGTCTTCGGAGCGGTCTTCGTGATTTCAGGGTTGATCGCGAACGAGAAATAGTTGTTTACGAAGGTCGCCCAGGAACCGTCCGAGGCTTTGGCGATTGCCGGTACGTTCTTGTAGTTGACGCTCTGGTACGGCTGCAGCAAGCCGCTTTGCGACGCCTGCTGAATGAACGGCGGCAGCGTGACAAGCACGTCCGCTTTCGGCGAATCCTTCTCCACTGTCGCGCGATTCACGACTTCCCCGCTACCCGCAATCACGATATTGACCTTCACGCCTTCCTTCTTTTCAAAGGCCGGCAATACATCCTTGTACAGGTTTTCCAGACCATCGGCGCTGTACAGCACGACTGCATCGGCAGCAAAAGCCGGCGCCGTCACGGCACCGGCAAACGCAGCCACGGCCAGCGCCGGCAGCACGCGCTGCGCGACGAAACGGGAAGCGGGAAAGCGATTTTTTGTCATGGTGCTTGTTTCTCCGGGAAGGCGGATACAACCAGGTGGCGTGAAGGTAGACACACATTTTTCCAGGCATCGGCTGGATTCTTTTGGGTCCGATGCGTCGGATGATTCATTGGCGCAGCGTCCTGAATTTCAGTGCGCGAGCAACCCGAACGAAGCATCACAGAACTTCGTGACAGCGACGTGACGATGCCACATTTTTCCAATAAAGAACACATTTCGCCAAAATTCCGCTTAGACTATTTCATGCCTGCCGAACGATGCCGAGTTGTCGACTAGAGCCTCAACCCCACCGTCGAGCGGCGCCTGTTGCCATGAATGGAGGAAAACGTGATCAACGGAAGTGACCCGATTTTGCTGACCCCTGGCCCACTGACTACATCGCCTGCCACCCGCCAGGCGATGCTGCGCGACTGGGGTTCCTGGGATGCGGCTTTCAACAGCATGACAAGCGATATCTGCCGCGACCTGCTTGCGATCGTGTCCGGCCAAAAAGATTTTGTGTGCGTTCCGATGCAAGGCAGCGGCACGTTTTCCGTGGAGGCCGCGCTCGGTTCACTCGTGCCGCGCGACGCCGTGGTGCTCGTGCCAAACAACGGCGCGTATTGCACGCGCTTGCTGAAAATACTGGAGCGGCTGGGCGTGGCGTCGGTCGAACTGACGTTTCGCGATGACGAGCCGGCGAGCGTCGCGCGGATCGAGGACATGTTTCACCGCGAGCCGCGTATTACGCACGTGGCGCAGGTGCATCTGGAGACGAGCGCGGGTTTGCTGAACCCGCTCGACGACATCGCGGCGTTGTGCAAGCAACATGGCAAGAGCCTGATCGTCGATGCAATGAGTTCGTTCGGCGCGTTGCCTATCGATGTATCGAAGGGCGGTATCGACGCAGTGATTTCGGCCAGCGGCAAGTGTCTTGAAGGCGTGCCCGGGATGGGTTTCGTGATCGTGCGACGCACGCTGCTGGAAGCGTCGGTGGGGAACTCGCGCTCGCTCGCGCTGGATCTCCACGATCAATACACGTACATGATGAAGACCACGCAATGGCGCTTTACACCACCTACGCATGTGGTCGCCGCGTTGCGCGCGGCGCTTGATCAGTTCATCGCGGAAGGGGGGCAGCCGGCACGTGGCGCGCGCTATCGCCGCAATTGCGCGGCATTGATCGAGGGTATGGCGGCGCTGGGTTTCAAGCCGTTCCTGGATGCCGCTGTGCAGGCGCCGGTGATCGTTACGTTCCACGCGCCGCACGATCCGGCCTACGATTTCAAGCGCTTTTATGAAGCCGTCCGCGATACGGGTTATGTGCTCTATCCGGGCAAGCTGACGGAAGTGGAGACGTTCCGCGTGGGGTGCATCGGCGCAATCGATACGAACGAAATGTTTAACGCGGTAGCGGCCATCGGGCGGGCGCTGGGCGCGCTGCACGTGCTACCGGCAGACGTGATGGCAGCGTGAGATCAGCGTGAAGCCCGGGCATTCAGGCGATCACCAGCTCCGGCCCTCGTGCGGCGATTGCGCGGCGCATGGCTTTGTCGGGCGCGACTTCGGTGATCAGGTAACGCGCCTTCTCGAAGTCGCGAATACGCACGGGCGTGACGTTGCCGAACTTCGAGTTGTCCGCAACGATAGCCGCCGCGCTCGCCGCCAGGATCATGCGGCTGCGCACTTCGGCGGCGAGGCGCGAATAGTCGGTCAGGAAGCCTTCGGGCGTGATCGCGCCCGCGCCGACAAACGCGAAATCCACGTGATATTGCGAGAGTTGCTGCACGGTATCCAGCCCGAATACCGCGTCCTCGTTGTCCGAGAGTTCACCGCCGAACAGCGTGACCTTGTTGTCGTTGCGCCGGCCGAGCAGCAGCGCGATGCGCCAGTCGTTGGTATAGACCGCCAAGCGGTGCCGGTCGCCGAGTGCGCGCGCGACGGCCTGGGTCGTGCTGCCCGAGTCGATGATCACCGACGCGCCGTCGGGGACGAGTTGCGCGGCACGCTCGCCGATCGCGCGCTTGGCGGCGGCGTTCGCGGCTTCCCGCACGTCGAGGTCCGGCTCCCGGCGATCATTGGACAGCGCGCCGCCGTGGGTGGTCGCGATCAGGCCGCGTTCAGCGAGAGCATTGAGGTCGCGACGGATAGTCTCGCGCGACACGTCGAGTGCGCGCACGAGTTCGGCGACCGACAACGCGCCGTTCTTCGACAACTCCGACAGGATGTATTGATGACGTTGTTCGGCAAGCATCGAGTGCGGCCGGGCATGCCGGCAATGAATGAACTAGCGAATGGATAGGCAGGATAGCCCCGAAGATAAACCCGGGACCGCGCGTATTGTAGTACGCGACGGGCCGCTACACGGATGACCATGACAACGACACCTACTCCCCATCGCACCGACGTTGCGATTATCGGCGCGGGTATTCTCGGCCTGGCGCATGCCTATGCGTTCGCTAAACGCGGCTTGCGCGTGACCGTATTCGAGCGCAGCGGCACGCCGGTCGGTGCGTCCATCAGAAATTTTGGCATGGTGCTGGTGACCGGCCAGCCGCCGGGCGCGATGCATGCGCTTGCGCAGGCATCGCGGAAAATATGGCTCGACTGGGCGTCCGGCGCGGCGCTGCATGTCAGGCGTTCCGGCTCGCTGATGTTCGCCCGCAGCGCAGCCGAAGCTCAGGTAATGGAGGCGTTCGCGGCAACGCGCGCCGAGTCGGCGGGCTACGACGCCGCGTTGCTTTCACGCGCCGCGCTCGATGATCTCTACGATGGCCGCTTCCGGAAACATCGCGCTGCATTGCATGGGCGTGCCGATTTGCAGGTGTTTTCGCGCGAGGCGGTGCCTGCGCTCATCGACTATTTGCGGCGTGAGTTCAACGTGGAATTCCGCTTCGGGACGCTCGTGCAGGATGTGGATGGCGGACGGGTCGAGACAACTGCAGGCCAGTGGCGGGCGGAGCATGTTGTGGTTTGCGCGGGACATGATTATCTTTCGCTGCTCGCGCCGCAACTCGCTGCATTGGAACCGCGGGTGTGCCGGTTGCAGATGTTGCGCGTGCGGCCAACCACGCCTTTCGCCCTCGATCATGCCGTGCTGACCGGGTTGAGCTGCCTGCATTACGGCGCGTTCTCGGACCTTCCCGAAGCCGCCGCGCTGCAAGCGGAAGTGGCTGCGCGGGAACCCGCGTTGCTCAAACACGGCATTCATCTGCTGGCGAGCCCGACGCCTGGGGGTGATCTGATCGTGGGTGACTCGCACGATTATGGTGACGACCCGTCACCGTTCAATTCGCAGGCTATCGATGAAATCCTGCTCGGTCTGGCTGAGGACACGCTCGGCGGTACGTTGCGGGTCATCGAACGGTGGCAGGGCGTGTACGGGGCACGCACCGGGATGTCGGGCGCGCCGTTTTCTGTCCTGCGGGCCGCGCCGAATGTGACCGGTGTGTACATGCATAGCGGCGTGGGCATGAGCGTCGGACCGGCGCTGGGCGAGCGCGTAGTCAGTCATCTGATTGATGGGGCGGCGCTGCCCACAGCGTGACAACTTGTCGCAGACGCGGCACCTTGGCGGCGCGGCCGCGTGTCATGAGCCCGCAGCACCAGTGGCCACATGAAGCAGCGTCATTAAGCCAGCGGCAAGAGTCTATTTCCTCGCTGCACGGCAATGAAAGCACCCCCGACCGGTAAACTCGACGCCTGTTCTTTTCTGCGACCGCGCGGAGTGTTGATCGATGAGCTACAAGAAAGGCATTGTGCTGGAGATCCAGTTTCCGCCCGAGCGTCTGAATGACGGCGCGGGAGACCCGTACTGGATCGACCTGACGCTCGACGAAGCCCGCCGTCTCCACGACCAGCTTGCAAGGCGTTTTGCAAGCGAGGCGCAGGCAAACCAGCCGCTCGATACGTTCACAATGGAATAAGCCGTCGTTCGCACTCGATCCGGGTTTTGGGGTGCGACTATCTACCAACGGCCCGAGGAGAACGACCGTCCGCTCACCCTCCGTTGCAAGTAGGGCTCGACAGATTGCGGAAACGGTTCGGCCAATCCCCCGATATCGCCTCCTGTGCCGCTGCCAGCGGCACATCCCCCGTGCACACGCAGCGCTTCAGAAACACCACCAGCCGTTCCTTGCGGCGCTGCCCTGCACGCCCGTCCCAGCGACGGATATCGAGGTTCGCCTCAGCGGTCGGGGAGCCGCCCAGCAGGATCGGCATGCGGTGATCGAGCGCGTAGTCCGAAGCATTCTGCGAGTTCACATGGCGTTGACTCAGCAGTTGCTCCTTCTGGCGCTGCAAGGTGTCGAAGGGAGGCAGGACATCGTCGGCATAACCGGGGCGGCAGATCGTGTCCACAATGCTCGACTGGGTCACGCGCGGATCAAGCAGTTCCGCTTTTTGCGCGTGAACCGGCACACCGCCGGCCGAAAGCGCAAGCAGGAACCACACGATGGCAACACGCCGGCGACCATGCCGGCGGTGACGGTGACGCGAAAAAAACCTTCTATTCATTCGGCGATCGGGCCGCGCCGGAGACGCAACGGCCATGTGTCGGAGCGAGAGGAGGGGCTAATTAAAACACATGCGCGTTCCGGGAACGGAATCGGACATTAATCACGAACGTGAAACGACCCGCGCCGAACGACGCCGATCGAGAGTAAATCGTGCTGGAGCGTTTAGACCGCGTGCTGCTCGAGCGCCGCATGGAGCGCTATTGCTTCGTCGTAAAAACGTGCATAGGCCGCGCGGATCGCCGCGGTGTCGTAGCCTTGTCCTGGCGCTATCGCGCATGCGTGCTGCAGATCCAGGCAGGCATCGGAGAAAGAGGTGGCGCCGACAACGAACGCCGCGCCCTTCATCCGATGCGCCAGTTCAAGCAGACGATGGAAGTCCGCCGATGCGAACGCCCGGCGCGCCTCATCGAGATCCTGCCGGTTCTCCGACTGCAATGCATTGACCAGGGCGGCGGCTTGGTCCCCGAAGCCGTTGAGCCGGTCCACGTTAAAACGCGGGACCGTGGATGGGAAAACGGCGGCGCCGGGTTCCGCAACGGCGTGATCGACAGGTTGAGCAGGTTCGTGCGTGATATCCGAGGGGCCGTCGAATGCGCTGTTCAATTGCCCCGGATAGGAAACGGACATACTGAGCGCAGCTGAAACGCCGCTGCCGACGGCCCTGTTCGCCGGGAAGTTTTGCGTGGGGCCATAGGTATCGGCATGCGCACGGCCTGACGCGAAGGACCTGGCAGAACCAATCGATGCGGTCGACACATGCATGGGCGCAGCGACGCCCAATACGCGATCGAAGAAGGACCTGGAATCCAATGGCGGCGTCGGATGCTCAGTGCGGGGGGCAACCGGCAAGACGGCGCTCGGCGCGGCGACCTTGGACGCCCGCTGATCCTGCATGGCAAGTACCAGCGCGCGGTGCAGCGCGTCGAGCCCCAGCGGCTTGACGAGGCACAGCGTCATGCCTGCGTCGAGCGCTTGAGTCAGCGCCTCGGGTTGTGCGTTCGCGGTCACGCCTACGATGGGCGTCAGCTTCGGACCGGCGTTCGCACGCGTCAGCGCCAGTTCGCGGGCACGAATTGCACGCGCAAGATCCTCGCCGCTCATCGTGGGCATCGAACAATCGGTCAGGATCAAGTCGAACGGAGCGCCTTCTTGCCGCTGCTGTTCCCAACGCGCAAAAGCAGCCCCGCCGTCATTCGCGGTTTCAATCACGCAGCAGAGCGTAGTCAACTGGCTCGCCAGCAGGATGCGATTGGCCGGATGATCGTCGACAACGAGTACATGCAGGCCGAGCACGTCATGTGTATCGAGCTCCAGTGCGTGCGTGGCCGCAAGCGTTTCCAGCGGCGGCCGGGCTACAGGCAAGCGGACCCGCACGGTGAAGCGGCTTCCCTGCCCGGGTTTGCTGGACAACCGGATCGTGCCGCCCATCATGTCCATCAAGCGCCGGCAGATGGTGAGGCCGAGACCGGTGCCGCCAAAGCGGCCGGGCCGCTCCTGTCGCGCCTGCACGAACGGCGCGAACAGCAACGCTTGCTGATCCGCCGGGATACCGATGCCGCTGTCGGAGACTGCCAGCAACAGTTCGCGACGCGCGATGCGTGCATCGTCACCTGGAAGGCTATGCGCGTGGCCCTTCCTCACCGCCCCGATCGCATACTCGAGCGTCACTTGTCCCGCATCCGTGAACTTGATTGCATTCGATAACAGGTTGCCCAGCACTTGCCTCAGGCGCGTCGCGTCGGCCATCACCCACACGCGCTCGTGCTCGAGTTCGTGCTCCTTAGGGCCACGCACGCGCACAACCAACGCGACGCCTTTGCTGCGCGCCGCCGGCTCATAGATCGCCACCACGCTTTTCACCCATTCGCCAAATTCCAGCGGCGCAGAGGTCAACACGAGCCGGCCTGCTTCGATCTTCGCCATGTCGAGGATATCGTCGATCATTCCAAGCAGATCATGCGCTGCCTGATGCGCCGTGCCCAACGCCCGCTCCGTCGATGCGCGGTCCCCCGGACTGCGCAATTCGAGTTCGAGAAGTCCGAGCACGGCGTTCATCGGCGTACGGATTTCGTGGCTCATGGTGGCGAGGAACGTCGACTTCGCGCGGTTCGCGGTTTCGGCTTCTTCCTTTGCCACGCGCATCGCATGTTCGGCCGCCCGCCGGCGCGCGATCTGCGCTTTCAACGACACCGCCCAGCCGATCAACAGGGCCAGCAGCGCCGCACCCAGCAGCGCGCCGAAAATGACTTGCGGACGCCGCCGTTCCCACTGGCTTTCCGGATGTTCGATAAGCATCCAGCGGCGGCGGATGGCATCAAGTTCGCCGGGCTGCATGTGTTCGATCGCGCGGTTCATGATCGACAGCAGCATGGGCTGGTTACGCGCCACGAGAAAACCGTGCTGCACGGGCTGATCCGAGAACGCGCCCGTGATGACGAGCTTGTTGCGATACGGATTGCCGACCGCATAGTTGGCGAACGTCATGTCAATGATGGTAGCGTCGGCCTGGCCGTTCACCACGGCATCGAACTGGCCATTGATCGGCGATGTCTCCACGATACGCACCGAAGGCATGCGCTCGCGCAACATGTTCATGAGCGCATGGTTGCGCCACAGCGCAACGCGTTTTCCAGCAAGCGCTTGCGCATCGCGCAGCGGCTCCGCGCCCGCGCGCGTGAGGATGACAAGCACGCCTTCGCCATAAGGTTTGCTCGGCGCGAATTGCGGCGGGATCTGTCCCGCGCTCAGCCCGTAGGCGATCAGGCTCGCGCGGCCGTCGCCCAGGTCATCGGTCACGCGCTCTGTCGAACCGCGCAGCCGGCCTTCGAAGCT
Organism: Caballeronia sp. LjRoot31; assembly: GCF_964253885.1. Lineage (NCBI taxonomy): Bacteria > Pseudomonadati > Pseudomonadota > Betaproteobacteria > Burkholderiales > Burkholderiaceae > Caballeronia > Caballeronia sp. LjRoot31. The sequence goes on along the minus strand of NZ_CAXURX020000002.1, from coordinate 669,211 downwards.
AAGGCCCGTGAGCGCGCCGATAGCCGCAAGCATATCGATGGCCAGACCCGCGGGCTTGCCGCTTGAATCGCGGAAAGTCATGGGCGCGGCGTCGGCATACATGGAGTAGTCGATCACCGGATGCGCGGTTATCCAGGCACGTTGCGCATCACTTAACGTCAGCGGCCGGGTGAACGTCACCGCGGCGGCAGCGGCCCATCGCGCACGCACTTCGAGCAGAAAGCGGGGGGACAGCGCGGCAAGCGCCGCATCCACGCGTTGACGCTGGATGTCTCCTGCGGCGTCACCAGCGAAGGCGAAGCTGTAGCCGGCTTCATCGAATGCCGCAAAGCCCGAGATAGTGAGGCTCACCAGGTCCAGGTGATCGATTGTGTAACCCGCCGTGGCCAGGTCGCCCACAAACGCGTCCGCATCGCCTAGCGACACAGCCAGCAGCGCACTCAGCGTATCGCGATAGCCGACCGCGCGCAGCGCGGGATAAGCGTCGTGCAGCCGTTGCGCCGATGTTTGCTGCTCGACATAAGCAAGACGTCCCGTGCGACCGCCCGCAACACGCCGCTCAACGAAGACTTGCTTGGTCGCAACATAAGGCCGGCTGTAACGCAGCGCCGGTCCTGCGTCATTGCCGGTCGCACTGGTCGCGGCATCGATCCGATGGTGGCGCAGCGCGTCCATCATGGCAGAACGATCAGAAAAGGTCCGCCATTCAAGCGGCCTTTGCAACGCGATAGCCACGCGTTGCGCGAAATCGGCAGAGACGCCGCTGACTCCCGGACCGGATTCATCCGGATCATTCATTTCCATGGGCGGCAACGCGCCCGGGACCGCGCCCACGATAAACGGCTTGGGCGTTGCGGCATTGACTGCAATGGAAAGTGCCAGCAGACAGGCGAACGCTATTGCCTGATGCAATGCCCTGATGCTTTGTCTCGCCACGTGTGTCCTTAGCGAACTCATTGGATGATTGCCTGCGTACAACGCTAGACACGCGTTCCTGAAAAGAGCGCCAGTGTCGCAAATACGAGCGGCCACGCCAATTGGGGAAATTGAAACGGTCAGTTAACCTAAATGACACAGTCACATTGAGCATGCAGGACGGGCGCTGCGTCTGGTTATTCCAGGGCCGGCATGCGCACCTCGACGGCGCACCTCGACGGAACACGTTCGATGTACGTCGGGCACCAAGCTCGACATTAATGACCGGACTGCCATCGAGCAAAATTAATGCCTTAGTTAAATTGAGTCGATGAAGAGAGCCGCTAAGCCGCTATCTAGTTAGTGGCTTTCTTCGTTTTAACCTTACAAATATCTCGATCGTACTTTACGAATAGTCTTCTCTATCCCAGGCCGCCCCCTCTCTTAGCCCCCCGCTAGCAGGTTTCTGACAGAAACTGATTTCACCGCTACCATTCAGCAAGGTTTTGTTGCCGTATCCAATCAGCTCGCTCGTGCCGATACATGACACATCGCTCAAACGAGCCATCCGGGCCACGCAACATTCAACCTGACCGGCCAGGCGCCGACGTTCATTGTCGGCGTGACCATGCTCGTTCGCTTTCCCCAATGCGTTTCGTGTTGCTCGTACCAAGCTGTCCGTTTGGCAATCGTCGCGTAGTCGTTCGTTAGTCGTTCGTATAACGCTCCACCCATGACCATCAGCTATCGACTCTCAGCCGATGGTTTTTCCGGCGGTCGGTGCAGGCGTGTCTCCGGTCTTCCAGCCCGTAGCCGTGCATGCGCACGCCGCCTGCCTGCTCATTCACTCGCGCAAGAGGACACACATGAAGACGAAACTCATCGCAGCGCTACTCGCAGCAGCGCTAGCCCAAGTCGCCCTTCCTTCGCAGGCGCAAGTTGCCGGCTCGCAGACAATCGGCATCAGCGTGGAAGAATCCACGGCCATCCTGGACGGGTGGAGCATCAAGAAATCCATCCTGAACAAGCCGGTTGTCAACGAGAACGGTGATCGGGTCGGCGTGATTCACGACATCATCGTGGCGCCGGACAAGGCGGTGTCGTTTGCGATCGTCGCAGCCAGCCAGTTCGCAGGCGTCTCGCATCACGACGTTGCCATTCCCATTGAGCAACTCGATATAGTCGGCGGCAAGATCGTGTTGGCGGGCGCGACGAAGGCGGCGATCAAGGCACTGCCGGAATTTGAATACGCGAAGATGCCCGCCACGCCGAAGACCCGCGCGGCCTTCACGAACGACCATCATTGAAATGATGTGAGGTTTGCTGCGGCTGACGCTGAACGCCGCAGCAAATGACCCACGTATAGCGTGAATTCAGCCCGGCAGCTTTGCTGCCAGTACATCGATCTTCATGATCTGCGGGGGCGAGGCGAACAGTTCGCCCGCCTTCGCCATCAGCGCCTCGGCGACCTTGCCGGAAAGATGCGCGTCGCGACCGGCTTCGTCGGGGAAGGCATCGAAGATTCCGAACGTGCTTGCGTTCAACTGCAGCGCGAACCATGCGGTCGTGGCCGGCTCCTGCTCGACCAGCGCGAGGCCGCCCAGCAAGAACGCCTCGACATCTTTCTCCTTGCCGGGTTTTGCTTCCAACCGGACCCACAATGCTGTCTTGACCATGTCATCCTCCGTGGAATCGCGTCTGCCGTTTGGGAACGCGTTCATCGATCATAAGACGAGCGCCGCCTGCGTGCCGGTGCTTACCTGCAAAAGCGTGGCAGGCTCTGCAAGAACTGCATTGAAAAGGAACCCGCGACTGGGCGCCGCAGGTTCCTTTCACATACCCATGCGCTCAGCGCCCATCACGCCGGTACGCTTTCTGCCTTTTCGGCCCGCGCCCATACGCGATGTTTCGACAACGCCGCAATAAACGCCTTCATCACCTTGTTCGCGTCGCTGCCTACGCTGATGCCCTCGTCACCGGTCGGCAAATGCGCAGCGGCCAGCACGTCCTCGCCGTCACCCACCGCGCCGATCGCCTTGAGGTGCTTGAACGATTCGAGTACGAAGTGGCGGGCATCGCCGGATTCCGACAAGAGCTTCGCGCTCGCCGCGCCGCCGGCTACCACCACGCCGTCGAACATGATCGATGGCAAACCGAGAATGGTTGCATCGACTTCCACGCCGTCGCCTAACGTGCCCAGCTGCGGCGCGACCACCTTCGCATGCGCACCTTCCGCCGTCAGCGCATCCTTGATCGCCTTGATGGTGGCAATATCCGCCCCCTTCGCGGCGAGAATGGCGACCTTGCGTGTCTTCACCGACGGCTTGGTCTTCGCAACAATGCTCAACGCCGGCGACTCAGCCAGCGATGACTTGCCCAATTCCTCCGCGCCGGCGCTCGCTTTCGGCGCCGGCAGACCGAGGTTATCGGCGACACGCGCACACAGTTCACTATCGATATTCGCCAGGATTCCAAGTTGCCGTTCGCGGATGAACTTGCGCTCGACCTTGCTCAGCTCAAAGGAATACGCGCCTACGATGTGATCTTTCTCCGGCTTCGTCATGCTGTTCCAGAACAGCGTGGCTTGCGAATAATGATCGGCGAAGGACTCGCTGCGCTGGCGGATCTTCACGGCATCCACGCGTTCCGGATAGGTCTCGAACCCGCCACCAATAGCGGCCGGTTCGGTTTCCTTCGGCCAGCCGCTATCGATGGAATTGGGTTCGTACGAAGCCTGTCCGCGATTCACCGTCATCCGGTGTTTCGCATCGCGCTGGTTGTTGTGCATCGGCGCGATGGTGCGGTTGATCGGGATCTCATGAAAGTTCGGACCGCCGAGGCGGCTGATCTGCGTGTCCGTATACGAAAACAGACGGCCCTGAAGCAGCGGATCGTTCGAGAAGTCGATGCCCGGCACAATGTGCCCGGGACAGAACGCCACCTGCTCCGTTTCCGCGAAAAAATTATCCGGATTGCGATTCAGCGTGAGCTTGCCGAGCATCGTGATTGGCACGATTTCCTCTGGAATGATCTTGGTCGGATCGAGCAGATCGAAGTCGAACGAATGCTCGTCGTCCTCCTCCACAATCTGTACGCCCAACTCCCATTCCGGGTAGTCGCCCATGTCGATCGCTTCCCAGAGATCGCGCCGATGAAAATCCGCATCCTTGCCGGCCAGCTTCTGCGCTTCGTCCCACAGGAGCGAGGCCGAACCAATAGTCGGACGCCAGTGGAATTTAACGAACCTGCCCTTGCCCTCGGCATTCACCAGACGAAACGTATGGATACCGAATCCTTCCATGGTCCGCAGGCTGCGCGGAATGGCGCGGTCCGACATGGTCCACAACACCATGTGCGCGGACTCCGGCACGAGCGAGACAAAGTCCCAGAAGGTATCGTGGGCTGAGCCGCCCTGCGGCATTTCGTTATGCGGTTCCGGTTTGACTGCATGAACGAAGTCGGGGAACTTGATTGCGTCCTGGATGAAGAAGACGGGCATGTTGTTGCCGACCAGGTCGAAGTTGCCTTCTTCGGTGTAGAACTTGACGGCAAAACCACGCACGTCGCGCACGGTGTCCGCCGAACCGCGTGAGCCCTGCACCGTCGAGAATCGTACGTACACCGGCGTTTCCTTGGTCGGGTCCCGCAGGAATGCCGCTTTCGTCAGGTCCGTATGCGCCTTGTACGGCTTGAACACGCCATGCGCGGCTGACCCGCGTGCATGCACGATGCGCTCGGGAATCCGCTCGTGATCGAAGTGCGTGATTTTTTCACGCATGATGAAATCTTCGAGCAGCGAGGGTCCGCGAGGACCCACTTTAAGGGTGTTCTGGTTATCGGAAACCTTGACGCCCTGGTTGGTCGTCAGGGCTTGATCCGTCGCGTCCGAGCGAAACGGCTCAAGACTGTCGAGCTTGGGATTGGTGTTGTTTTGTGAGGGGGTGCGCGCAACTGCGCTGGTGTTTTTTGAGGGCGCGGACGCGCCAGCATTCTTCTTCGAGGTTGGCATCGGGAGGACTCCAGTGTGCAGTTGAAGTGGCGCATTCGACATGCGCTCGTTCGTCCGTTCGCAACTTGTGTTCCCGCCGACGCCGATTCAAACCCTCGTCAAACCCTTGGCAATTGCCCGCTGATTGCCCGCTATTTCACTTCAACCTTGCGTTGCTGCAGTGCGCGAATCCGGCCCATGGCTTCATGATCGGTCGTCGCGGCCTGATACATCTTGGCGAGATCCGCCTTCAGTTGCGTGCGCGAACCGCCGTCGAGATAAATCATGTGGCCCGACGGGTAGAACTTCGCCGTCAAATTCTCCCGCACGGTTTTATCGATGAGCGGCATTTGCTGCAGATCGATTACCGTCTGGTAGAACGGCGTCACGAAGTCGTAGAACCCATTCGCCGACAACACCTTCAAGTCGATGTTGAGCGCCATCACCGCAGCCAGATCACCGGCCGTATAGAGAATGACGTTACCCTTCGCGTCCACGCCCTTCTGGGCGCCCGTCGGGTCCGTGTGATGGAAGTCCCAGTTGGCGAAAGCCTGGTCGTTGAGGTCCGTAAACGACGACGTGGACGTGAACTTCAACTGCTCGTTCAGGTACTCGTTCCACATCGCCGTGTAAGCCCCGGTCACGGCTGTCATGGTGGGATCGTTGCCGCCGGAGTTCGGATCGATCTTGCCCGCGATACCCGTCGAAATAGCGGTCACGCGGCCATCGTAGGAACCTAGCGCCACGCCTTTGGACTTGAGCAGCGTGGTGAGAAAGAGCGAGTTGCCGCGGCTGTCGTAGGAAGCGACGTCGAGACTCCACGCGATCAGCGTGGCTTTGTCGATGCCCGTGTATTCGGAGAGTTTCTCCACGGTGTCGTTGTCCGTCTGCGGAAATTTACGCAGCGCCGCGAGGTAATCCGTGCGCGCGAATTGCGCGATTTCCTCGGCGAACGTCAGCAGATCCGTGGGCCGCGGATGCACCCCCAGCTTGCGATGAAACCAGGCATCGGCGGCGGCGGTCGGCAGCGCGCCGACCGGATTGCCGGATTGCGTGTAGTCGAGAATGGACGACTGCAGCGTAATGCCGTTCAGATCCACGCCGTCCTCGTGCAAGAGGTACGCAAGCACGCAACTGCGCGCCGTGCCGTACGACTCGCCATATAGAAATTTCGGCGAATTCCAGCGATTGTTTTTCGTCAGGAAGCGCTTGATGAATTGCTTGAGGGAATTCGCGTCCTGGTCAACGCCCCAGAAATCGCGATTCTTGTTCGGCGCGATGGCCGCCGAATAACCCGTGCCGACCGGGTTGATGAACACGAGATCGCTCTTGTCGAGCAAGCTGTCCGGGTTGTCCTCCATCTGGTAGGGCGCGGGCGGCGTGAACGCGGGCGTGGAGGTCTTGATCCGTTGCGGCGCGAAAGATCCGAGCAGCACGAATACTGACGACGATCCCGGTCCGCCGTTATAGAAAAACGTGACCGGGCGCGATTCTTCAGTTTGATGATCCTGCGTGAACGCGACATAGAACAGCTTCGCGTCGGGCTTGGAACTGCTCGGATCGACGATCACAAGATGCCCGGCCGTCGCCGTGTAGTCGATCGTCTTGCCGCCTATGACGGTCGAGTGATGCGTGATGGCGGCGTTTTCGTCGGTCTGGGTCGCGTCGATGGAATCGTCGGGACCGTTGCCGTAAGCGGTGGGATCGAAGTAAGGCTGATCCCCCGTTGAAGACTTTTTCGCCGCTGAACTGGAGTTCGTCATGATTGCTCCCTTGCCGGTGTTGTTGGAGTTCTTGCCTGGCCCATCGTCATAGCACTATCAAAACTGAACCAATCAACTAAAACTTTACTTCAGCGCAGCCGCGACTTTCACGCCGTCCGGGCTACCCAGCCCTGTACACGCGTCCCATCCCGCCGTCGCCTCGAAGCTGCCGTTGTTGCCCTGCGTGATGTCGTGGCCCGCCGTCTTCGCACCATACAGCTTCGGGTTGAGGAAACCCACCGGCTTGCCGGCCGCCGCGTTGATCCGGGCGATCAGTCCCGCCCATAGCGGCGCGACTGCGCTCGTGCCACCCACGACCGTCTGCGTCCCGCCGATAATCACATCGTAGCCCGTGACCGGCGACGCGTCGCCTGCGACATCGGGCACGCCGCGCCTGGTCAGCGCCGACTTGCCTCCGCTGACCCGCGTGACGCTCAAACCTTCCTGCCAGACCGGCAACGCAAACACGGCGCTCACGCCGCCCCCGCCCGCGCCGCCCTGCTCGCCGTCGTTCCATACCACTTCGCTGCTGATCCCTTTCGCCGATGCCCGCAGTTGCGTTCCACCGCACGCGAGCACGTACGGGCTCGACGCCGGGAAATCGACGTGATCTTGCCCGTCCGTGGCGCCGTCGCTGGACCCGCTGTCGCCGGAGGCTACACACACGGTCACGCCCAGTGCCGCGGCCGATTGCAGGACTTCGTCGAAGGCGTTTTGCGATTGCGACGTCCAGTTGGTTTCCGGTCCGCCCCAACTGATCGAGATGACCGAGGGCTTGTTGGTATCGTCGTGGATCGCGCGGTTGACGGCATCGATAAAACCCGCGTCGCTGTTGGCCGTGAAATACACCGCGATGCGCGCGCCCGGAACAATCGCGCCGACAATTTCGATGTCCAGCGCCACCTCGCCGTCGGGCCCGTTCGGGTTACCCGTTGGCGCGTTTTTGGCCTGGTCGACGCCAACCGCAACCACCGTCGGCTGCGCCACGCCCAGTTGCGAAAAATAGGCGCTCAGGTCGCTTTCGCTATATCCCCCGCCCAGTTCGATAATGCCGACGCACTGGCCGCTGCCATCGCCGCTCGGGAAGTCGTAGAGCCGCGCGAGATCGAGCGGCGTGTACGACGTGCTGGATTCGCTGCGCGCTGTCTTGAACGGCGGCCGGAAGCGGAAATGCGGGCGCGCCTGCGGACGGCTGTCGAGACCCAGCACCGCGGTCACCATGTCCTTCATGTCGTCCGGCACGTTCACCGGTCCCGTGCGCCCGCGATACTCGCCGATCGCGTGATGTTCGAAGCGCTCCAGCTTCACGCCGAAGGCCGCGCTGAACTGGGCGATGGTGCCTGACAGCACCACGCTGCGCGAGCCTGCATCGGAGCGGACCACGCTCAGGCCATGCGCCTTCGCGAAGGCTTCCGTCTTGGCCACATCGGTAGCCGATGCCCCGAAACGTTTGCCGAACTCCTCCCGGGAAACCGGCACGGCGTCGGCGGCGCCCGTATTGATCTTTTGCATCAACTGTCGGAACGCGTCCTCGTTTTGCCGCCGAAGCATCACTACTACTTCGATTTTTTCGTCCGGATTGCATGCGCCGATGCAACGTGCGCCTTCGGGTTGCGACTTGTCACTACCGGTTATCGGATGCTTGCTCATGGCTTGTGGCTCCTTGCTGGTACGGAAAAATTCATGTCGCGCGGATTCGGAGTTCGAGATGACTTGCCAGCGATCGCCTCGATTCCAGGTGATCTTTGCCTGCTTCAGCCTGTTATCCGACACGGCGCGACGGGCGCAGTTCCAGCATACGCAAACGATTGCCTTCTGCTTATGCATCGGTTGCAGGGAGACTGTCAATTCGGCGTCGCCCCCGGTTTTGCGCTTGATTCGGGGTAGATCACGGTGCCGTCGGGCTGGGGTAAAGCCTGCGGCGTAAGCGTCGCGGGCCTGACCTGATGAGGGCCCATGATGTGCAGCACGGTCTCGCCTCGCGCAAGCAGATAATCCGCCACAATCCGCCGATGACACCGCCACCACACGGCTTCCGAGCACATGACCGCGCAGCGCCGCGCGTGGCCGAGGTCCAGCAATTCTTCCAGCGCTTCGCGGAAAGGGTCGCCCAGCGCGTAGTCGGCGTAGTTGCGGAACGCCGGATGGGTCCAGTAGGTGTTCGGCGACGGTTGGCCCGTGTCGCGCTTGCTGCGCCGGCCACCCAGCGCCGCCATATGCACGTAGGCAACACCCTCTGCACGCAGCGAAGCCGGCAGCGTGTCCAGGTTGAATTGCGGATTGGTCCGCGATCTCGGAATGCTGCGGATATCGACCAGCATTTCAATCTCGCTTTCTTTCAGCAAGGCGGTAAATTCCGCCAGCGGACGCGTCGAATGACCAATGGTGAAAAAAGGCCCGTTCATCTGGCGGTCGATTGGTCCGGCCATCCAATGCACCCGTCAGGACCGGTCTTCCAGATATTCCCGCCGTCCACCGCCGGACAGCCACGGCTCGCGACGGATGCACCAGAGTTCATAGGACGGGTCGAGAAAACCGGTTTCGTCGAAGGCGCCAATCGGCAAGTCGATTTCGTCATTGTTGACATACGCCATGTAGGCGACCGACCCGCATACCGGACAGAAGTGACGGCGGGCATCGGCGGAGCTTTGCCAGGCTTTGGTCACACCCGACATGGTGACCTGCTCCTCCGCATACACCGCGTACGCGCCAAACGCCGAACCATGCACGCGTCGGCATGTCATGCAATGGCAAAGTCCGACGCGATCCGGCGCGGCCGTCGCCGTAAAACGCCACGCACCGCACGCGCAGCCCCCTTCATGTCGAACTTCCTGATCCGTGTCCTGAATCATGTCGTTCATCGCAGCCTCCCTATAATCTGGTATCTGTTATCTACTGGCATGCAGGACCCTGACACCGCTGGCAGCGGCGGCCATGGCAACAATCTTAGTAGCAATCCGCGTGGTAGCAACCTGCGCGCCGCATCGGCTTTGCGACGTGCAAAAAAGTGCGGTTTTGCTACGATGACACCCCACGAGACGGAGATGGCACTCATGAAGCACGTATCCCTGCTGGCTCTGCTCCCCTCCGGCGCAACGGTTACCGCAGCGAGCGGGCCGTACGCGACACCGGCCGCGTCCGATCTCGCGGCCTACGTGCTGTCGCACGAACGCTACGACGCGGCCGTTAACGCGCCGTCTGCGCGCAAGGATTACAAAAACGTGCACGTCGCGGATGTCTTGACCGACGAATACGTGTTCCCGCTCGGAGAAACCGGCAAGTCGATCGTGCTGTCCGGTTACCAGCTTGCGGCGGGATTTCTCGCTGAACGGGCCGCCGACGAATGGCTCGAACTCGCGCGCCAACAGCACGCGGCCAATGGTGGTGCAGACAGCGATGACACGCGGCACGTACCCGATCCCGCTGAAGCCGATCAATTGATGGACCGTGCGCTCGAATCTGCGGAACGCATTCTTGCGCCGTTCGAAGCGGCGCCGGTTGCGTCGTTATTCGAAACGCACTATCGCGGCGCGCGCGAATTTCTTCGCCTGAGCTGGGAAGGTTTGCCGGAAGACCTGGTGCCCAAGTCGCGCCGGCCGGCCGTGGTGCCGAAAGCGGCTGCGGATCTGGCGCCGGCATCGGCCACGCAGGACTACGACCCCTACGGGCTGCAGGGCACAAGCGATTACGACGTCGACAAGCCATTGGCGTATCGTGAAAAAGCCGGTGAAAAAGCCGGTGAAAAGATCGGCCCGTTCCTGCTGACCATGACCTATCGCCATGAATATCCGCAGGTGGACGACGAACGGCTCGGCACCGCGTTCGCGGTGTTTCACGAGGCGGGCACGGATATCGTCGCGGCGGCGCTCGAGCTGAAACTCGTGAAAGTGCCGCCCATCCAGAGCAGCGCGGACCTCGTTTATGTCCTCGATACCTACTCCGGCGAGATGCTGTCTCTCGCGCTCGCCGCCACCGAAGCGCTTGGGGCCGAGCGCCTGTGCAGCGTGTTCAATACGCACCGGGTGGTATATATCAGCACGTGGGAAGTGAGGAAACCGTGGCGCGGTCAAGGCTTGGGGGTCGCGTTGCTGCGTGAGGCGTTGCAACGCCTGCCGGCGGACCCCGATGGCCGTCCCGATGCGTTATGCGTCGCGCCCGAGCCCTATCAGACCGAAGCGCGTTATCTCAGTCAGTTGCCGCCCGCATTGCGCGCCGAGGTCGACGCGCCCGCGCAAAGGCTCACCCGGCATCTGACCGAATGGCTGGATCATGCAAACCTGCCGAACGTGAAGATGCATTTTTTCATCCCGATGGCCAAGCACGAAGGCATTGGGTCGGCGGGGGAAAACGCGCGGCTGATCGACCGGATCATGGAAAGTGAAGCCTGATCCGGTGCTTGTTGTCATCGATATGCAGGTGAAATTGTTGCCGCATATCGATAACGGCGCGGCTGTGCTGAAGCGTTGTTTAACGCTCGTGAAAGCAGCCGGTTTGCTCGATATCCCGGTCCTTGTCACCGAGCAGAATCCGCTCCGCCTTGGCGCGTGCGTCGATGGCCTGATTGGCGAGCGGCAGCGCGCGATCGAGAAGGACACCTTCGACGCCACGCTGTGCCCGGACTTCGTGGCGGCGTTGCCATCGAAGGAAACTGTGCTGTTCGTGGCCGGTTGCGAAGTGCATGTGTGCGTGTTGCTGACCGTGACCGGCTTGCTGAAACTGGGCTATACGGTGGAACTGATCGCCGATGCGGTCGGTTCACGCGCCCCGGAGAATAAGGCAATCGCGCTGGCCCGAGCGCAGCGCGAGGGCGCGCTTCCTACCACCACGGAAACCGCGATCTTCGGCTGGTTGGGAAGCTGCCGGCATCCGCGTTTCAAGGACGCATTGGCGCTGATCAAATAGCATCGGGAAATGCGCCGCGAGGCATGCACGCCGGTCATGGCTGGCATGAGCAGATTTCGATTGTTGCGGGTTTTTGGCCTGCCTAGAGTGCTTGCACGCGTACGGTCACGTAGCGCTCCGGGATGTCGAGTGGATACTGCGAGTCAATACCGCGAGTAGATACCGATTTCCCGCTCTCCGACTTTTCTGCCCAAGGCCACCATCATGACGACTCGCCTTTCCCGCCTCGCCCGGCGCCTCTTCGTGGCTGCGGCTTTCGCCGTGCCCTTGGCGGCCACGGCCACCTTCGCCCACGCGGATGCCCTCGATACCGTCCAGAAAAACGGCGTGCTCCGGGTTGGCGTATTCATGGACTATCCGCCGTTCGGCTCTATCGGTCCGGACATGAAACCGCAGGGTTATGACATCGAGATGGCCGACTATCTGGCCAAGACGATGAAGGTGAAGGTCGACCTTGTACCCATCACCGGCGAAAACCGCATTGCCTATCTCGCCACCGGCAAGGCCGACGTGCTGTTGAGCGTGGGCCAGACGCCGGAGCGCGACAAGGTGCTTGATTTTTCGCGGCCGTATGCGCCGTACTATCTCGCGGTGTTCGGACCGAAGTCGTTGCCGGTGAAAAGCGAAAAGGATCTCGCAGGCAAGACGATCTCGGTGGCGCGCGGCACGCTGGAAGATTTGAGCGTGACGAAGGTCGCGCCGCCGGACGCGACCATCAAGCGTTTCGACGATCCCAATGGCGCCATTTCGGCGTTTCTGTCGGGGCAGGTTCAGTTGTTGGTGGTGGGTAACGACGTCGGCGCAACGATCATCGCGCGTAATCCGCCTATCGCGCCCGAGCAGAAATTCCAGCTTTTTAGTTCACCCGACCATGTTGCCGTGAACAAAGGCGAGACACGCCTGCTGAAGGAAGTGGATGGGGCTGTGCTGAAAGCGAAGAACGACGGCACGCTGAACAAGCTCTCGACGAAGTGGCTCAAAGCGCCGTATCCGAGCGATTTGTAAGCAAGCTCAGTGTTGTCGATGTGAAACTGCCACCGCGAGGTGGCAGTTTGCATTTCTGGTTGTGGTGGTACCGAGATCAGCTTTAAGCCGCCCTTACCTCGTCGAGCAAATCAGGGTGGTGATCCAGTATCTTCAATAGCTTGACCAAGGCCAACGGCGGTTTGGTCTTACCGTTCTCGTAGCGCGAAAACGCGTTGACGCCACCGCCGAATATTTCAGCAGCTTCGCGTTGATCCAGTGCAAGCTTCTTACGGACGCCTGCAATAAAAGCCGGATCGACAATCGATGCATTCACTTGTTTGTTGAATTCAAGCATTGCCGCGCTGACGCGCGTCGACTCGGATAAATCAAAAATAGCCTCGCTACATGCGGGGCAGAAATCACCGGTCACATCTGGAATGACGGTCGACTCGCCCTTGTATGTGTATGGCACGTCGCGCGTGTCATGCACCAGCTCTGCCGCCGCGCAAATTGGACACTTCATGTTCATAGCTCCTTGAAGGACACGACGAGCACGTCATCAATGACCGTCAATTTCAGATAGACCGGTCCTGCGGGCGTAGTCGGTTGATACACGTCCTGCCAGACACGGTGATCGGCGTGCGTGGTCATGCTTTTGTAAAAGTCGGTTGACACCAGCGCTTTGACTACGCCGATGACTCCCTCGAAGTCAAAGCCCAGCGCAGCTCCGCCGGCGAGTGCCGACAAAGTTGAGCGGACTTTACCCGCTTCGATCAAGGCGATAATGAGAGACAGTTTGCAGTGCGGGACGCCTTTTTCCATGCAATCAAAATAACCTATTTGGTTATTTTTAGCAAGAGTGTGTTGGCCGATTTTGCGATATGACACAGGCGCCACTTCTGCAGCACTTCCAGGTCACTTTCGCGCCATCAAATGAGTAACCGGATGGACCGAGGAAACCGACATCGAACCTGCCAACGCACAGTAAGCGCAGAGAACCCCAACCTTTCCCGCTTCGCGATTTACCGATGAATGTAGCCCTTACCTGCAATCCTTAACGGCAAACACCGTAGGGGCGCGGCGCGCGTCGATGGCATTGGATTTGCTGGCTGCCGTTCATCTTCATTCGCGTCATCGTATTGCGTCCTGCATCATTGACGCGAATGTCGTCAGTTTCTTTTCCAGCCAGACACGCCGCCACCCCAGACGCGTCCAGCCAACGCAGCGCCAACTCGACCGAGCGAGGAGCTTCATATCGCCATGCGCCACATCAACGTCCCCCGTAACAGCAACCCAGACCTCGAATCATCCGAAGCAATAAAACCGTCCCGGCGCAGGTTCTTGCAATCCGCAGCAGCAGCGGCAGCCGTCACCGCCGCGCCGCTCGCCCACGCGCAGCAACCGGCGGCGACTTCCGCACCACCGCCGCCAACGTCCACCACCGCCGCGCCGCTGATGCCCGTGAAGCTGGCCATCAACGGCCATGCTTACGAAATGCAACTTGAAGCACGCACGACATTGCTCGACGCATTGCGCGAATACGCGAGCCTCACCGGCACGAAGAAAGGCTGCGACCGAGGCCAGTGCGGCGCGTGCACGGTGATCGCAAACGGCCGCCGCATCAACTCGTGCCTGACGCTCGCGGTCATGCACGAGGGCGAATCGATCGTGACCGTGGAAGGACTCGCCAACGCGCAAACGCTCAGTCTCAGTCCGATACAAAAGGCTTTCATCGATTACGACGCCTTCCAGTGCGGTTTCTGTACGCCCGGCCAACTGTGTTCGGCCACCGCGCTGATCGATGAATTCCGGGCCGGCGACGCCAGCGCCGCGACCGCCGATGTCCGCTACCGTCCGCCCCAACTCTCCGACGATGAAATCCGCGAACGCATGAGCGGCAATATCTGTCGCTGTGGTGCGTATCCGAACATTGTCGCGGCGGTGAAAACCGTCTCGATCAATAAAGCTTAGGAGCGCAAAATGGATGCTATTTCCTACGAACGCGCCACTGACGTAAGCGCGGCGATCAAGGCAGCGCAGCAGCCGGGTGTCGCGTTTATCGGCGGCGGAACGAATCTGCTCGACCTGATGAAAGGCGGCGTCGCAAGGCCAATGAAGCTTGTCGACATCACCCATATAGCCGGCTTGAACACGGTGAGCGAACTGCCCGACGGCGGCCTGCGGATCGGTGCGCTGGTTCGCAACAGCGACGCCGCGAATCATGCATGGATTCGCGGGCGTTATCCGCTGCTGTCGCAGGCGTTCCTCGCGGGTGCATCGGCGCAGTTGCGCAACATGGCCACCGTCGGCGGCAACCTGATGCAACGCACACGCTGTTATTACTTCTACGACACCGGCTTTCCCCAATGCAACAAACGCACGCCCGGAAGCGGCTGTGCGGCGATAGAAGGCAACAGTCGCATCCACGCAATTTTGGGTGCGAGCGCGCAATGCATCGCGACGAACCCATCCGATATGAACGTGGCGCTCGCCGCACTCGATGCCGTGGTGCACGTGAACGGTCCCCAGGGTGAACGTACGATTGCGTTCGCAGAGTTTCATCGTTTGCCGGGCGATCATCCTGAAGTCGATACCACGCTGCAACCCGGCGAACTGATCACGTCCGTCGATCTGCCACCGCCGCTCTTTGCACAGCACTCGCATTATCTGAAGGTACGTGACCGCGCAAGCTACGCGTTCGCGCTTGTGTCGGTGGCCGCCGCCTTGCAGATGGATGGCAACACGGTGAGGACAGCGCGTATCGCGCTGGGCGGCGTCGCGCACAAACCGTGGCGTGCCACAGCGACCGAGCAAGCGCTCACTGGCCAGCCGTTATCACGCGACATGTTGCGTAGCGCCGCGGCGCTTGCCGTTCGCGACGCGCGGAGTTATCGCGAGAATGGCTTCAAGATCGAACTGGCGCAGCGCGCGATTATCCGCGCGGTGTCGACTGCAGGAGGTGTGGCATGAGTGTTCTTGGACAACCGCTCGACCGCACCGACGGTCTTCTGAAAGTCACGGGCCAGGCAAAATATGCCGCCGATAACCCCGAAGCGAAGCTCGCGCATGCGGTGCTGGTGACAAGCACGATCGCGCATGGCAGGGTGGCTTCAATGGATACCGCGCGCATACAGGCCATGCCCGGCGTGCTGCTCGTGATGACGTACGAAACCGCCATGCGCCTGCCCAATGGCGGCAAACCGAATGCCGAGCCGCCGGCCGTGCGCAGGTTGTCGCTCCTGCAAACCGACGAAGTGCGCTACAGCAATGAGCCGGTGGCCGTAGTCGTTGCTGATACGCTGGAACGTGCAACCGATGGCGCCCGCAAACTCCAGGCATCGATTCGATACGAAGCCGCGACGCCCAACGCGGACTATCAGCGCGCGAAAGGCACCGCTTACCAGCCGGAAAAAATGATGGGGCGGCCGATCAACACCCAGCGCGGCGATGTCGCAGCCGGCCTGCGTCAGGGCACGACGAGCCTCGACGTGGTCTACACCACGCCGAACGAACACCATAATCCGATGGAGCCGCACGCCACGCTCGCCCGCTGGGACGGCCCAAACCTAACCCTCTACGATGCAACCCAAGGCGTCTCCGGCGCACGCGGCGCGGTGGCGAAAACGCTCGGCATCAAGGAAGAAAACGTGCGGGTGCTCTGCCCGTTCGTTGGTGGCGGTTTTGGATGCAAGGGCTCGGCGTGGTCGCATGTCGTGCTCGCCGCCATGGCCGCGAAGCAAACCGGCCGGCCTGTTCGGCTCGTGCTGGAGCGTCCGCAAATGTTCGGCATGGTCGGCAACCGGCCGTTCACGGACCAGCACATCCAGATCTCGGCGCGCGACGACGGCACGCTTACCGGCATGCGCCATGACGTGATCTCGACCACATCGACGTTCGAGGACTGGAACGAAAGCTCGGCCATTCTCACGCGCATGCTGTATGCCGTGCCGAACCAGGCGACCACGCACAAGCTGGTGAAACTCGATGTCGGCACACCGACGTTTATGCGCGCCCCCGGCGAAACGAGCGGCTCATTCGCGCTCGAATCCGCGATGGACGAAATGGCCTACCAGTTGAACATGGACCCGCTCGCATTCCGGCTGAAGAACTATGCCGAGATGGAACCGCAGGAAAAGAAGCCGTGGTCGGAGAAATCACTGCGCGAGTGTTATCAAATCGGCGCCGATAAATTCGGCTGGTCGCGGCGTAATCCCAAGCCACGTTCCATGCGCGACGGCAACACGCTGACCGGTTTCGGCATGGCGACCGCAACGTATCCGGCGAACCGCAGCGAGGCATCCGCTATTGCGCGCATCTTGCCGGACGGCACGGCGATAGTCGCATCGGGTACGCAGGATCTCGGCACCGGCACCTATACCGTGATGACGCAAGTCGCCGCCGACGCATTAGGCTTCCCGGTAGACAAGGTCGACTTCGCGCTCGGCGATTCGTCGCTGCCGCACGCGCCGGTGTCGGGCGGTTCGCAGTCGGCGGCGAGCGTGTCGCCCGCAGTGCGTGAGGCGGCGTCGCAGGCACGCGCCAAGTTGATTGCCATGGCGATAGCGGACTCGGGATCGCCGCTAAGCGGGGGGTCCGTTGATGATGTCACCGTCAACAACGGCTGGGTCATCAGTCGCGCCGATCCATCTAAGCGTGATCCGGCTGCCGCGGTAATCGCGCGCAACGGCGGCAAACCGATCGAAGCCTTGGCGACCACCAAGCCCGGCGATGAGAAACAGCAGTTCGCGTTTCACTCGTTCGGCGCGGTGTTCACGGAAGTTCATGTCGATGCAGACCTGGGCACGATCCGCGTGCCGCGCATTGTGGCGGTGTACGACGTCGGCAGCCTGCTCAACGAAAAGACCGCTCATAGCCAGTTGATGGGCGGCCTCGTGTGGGGCATCGGCTCGGCGTTGACCGAGAAGAGCGATCTCGATACGCGCTATGGCCGCTACACCAACGCCAACCTTGCCGAGTATCACGTGCCGGTGAATGCTGATATCGGTTTGCTCGACATCACCTTGCTGGGCACACCCGATCCGCATATCAACTCGCTCGGCGCGCGCGGGATTGGCGAGATCGGCATTACGGGGGCGGCGGGATCGATAGCAAATGCCGTGTATCACGCGACCGGCGTGCGGGTGCGCGATTTGCCGATCACGCTCGACAAGGTGATGCCGAAAACAACGGTGTGACGTTTTTGCCGGGAAAACCGCGCGGCTGCGCTCCGGCGCTTGCCGCGCGGCTTTTTTTCGTGCTTGCGGTGTATCGTGGTGCTTGTCAAAATCGACGATTCTTACTATCAGGAAGCCGGCCATGAGTTATTCATCGAGTGCGACCGGCATTCTGCTTGCAGCCGGTTACGGTTCCCGCTTCGATCCAAGCGGTCTTCACAACAAACTTCTCGCCACGCTTCCGAACGGCACGCCGGTTGTATTTCAGTCCGCTCGACGGTTGCTGTCGGCGGTGTCGCGGGTGGTGGCCGTGGTGCGGCCGGGGTCGGAGAAGCTGGCGGAGGTGTTGAACGAAGCGGGCTGCGACGTGATGTTTTCCATCGATGCCGAGCGCGGCATGGGCGCGACGCTTGCCGCTGCAGTTCGCGCGACGCAGGACGCGGAAGGCTGGCTGGTCACGCTGGGCGATATGCCGTGGATCGAGCCCGGGACGGTCGAGGCGGTGGCGCGATCGCTGGACGCGGGAGCCTCGATTGTTGCGCCGTTTTACCGCGGGCAAAGGGGACATCCTGCGGGATTTGGCGCCATGCATCTTGACGCGCTCAGTGCGCTCGACGGCGATGCCGGCGCGAGGGCGTTGTTTATGTCGGAAGCGGTTCAGCGTATCGACGTTGAAGACGCGAACATTTTGCGCGATGTGGATTTACCGGAGGATTTGCAGTTGCATTGAGATGTTGAAGCGATCGGGCGCTATCCGTTCATATAGCACGCGGAACCCAACTTCATGGGGGATCTGATTGCTCCATTGCGATAAAAATGCCGCAACAGTCACGCTGTCGGCAAGACGCAAATCACATTGGCTCGCGCATCCGATCCCCAATCTCTCAAGCCGCCAACGCCCCATCCTCGTCTGTCTCCGCCAAAAAACATCGCCGACTCACATCCACCAGCGTCGCGCCAAACCCCTTCAGCGCGCGGAAATCCGTGCGCGCACTCGTGACCACTCTCGGTAAAGCGCTCCATGCGATCGATGCCCCGTCCGCAATCAACGCTTCCACCAGCGCCACGTCCTCGCTGTGCTCGAGCGGCGCGAAGCCGCCTACCCGCACATACGCTTCCGCCGATACCCCCATGTTCGCGCCATGAATGTGCCGATGACCGTCGGCATCGTTATAAGTGCGCGCGAAATGCTCCCGCACGGCCGCCAGATGCGGCGACCAGTCGTGGACGGCGATCACACCGCACACCGCATCGGCGCGGCAATCGAGTTGCCGCACCAGCCAGTCATCGGCGACGACGCTGTCTGCATCGGTGAAGGCCAGCCAGCGCGCGCCCAGCGACAACGCACGGTGCGCCCCCTCCGCCCGCGCCACGCCTACATTGCGCGCGCTCACACTGAGCACGTCGGCCCCCAGCGAGGCAGCGATAGCGGCGGTATCGTCGGTGCAATGATCGACGACCACGATCACGCGCACGTCCTCCCCCAGCAATTCATGATGATCCGCCGCGCGTTTTGCCGCGCTTACGCACGCCCCGATATGTGCCCCTTCGTTATGAGCGGGAATGACGATGCCAAGCATGTTGTTTTCTCCCTTCGCATTTTTGGCGTCCAGATTGCCCGGACACGGTTGCCGAAGGACACAGCAATGGCTATTCCCAGTGAATTGAAAGGTCTGCCGGCACCCAGGCGAAATGTGGGCAAGCGAACATTGGAAGGGGTAGACGTTTGAACCGCGGACAATACTGAGATGGCGCAGGCGTGCCTGGAGTACACACGCACTCAGAAAACGAAGCAGCGAGTGGGCCGGCTTCGCCTGTTCCACGAGAAGGCCGTTTCGCAGAAAAACAGCATCGGACGGCTCAATCGGCCATCGGATCGTGAAACTTGTTGGCAGCCCTTAACTCGACCCTAACCACCGTGGAAGCATTCGACTTTGGACTTTTACCATGTTGCTACTGCCGCCGAGGTTTGCAGGCTTCAGCCTCAACCGAAGTGCTTAGCGGCGTTTCCATTGAACCGATCTTCCGGTGATCCTGAGCCATCCTTACCTTGACGGGACTTCATTAGCCCCTGTACGGATATGTCGATATTGTGATCAATCAGGGTGAGCGCCGTACCAGCAAAGGACAGTGCAATTGACGAGAGCGCGTCAGCCGGGACGTTATCCAGTTCCGATATCTGGTTCACCGGGATCATGACACTCTTTCCGCGCGGGAAATGGATCATGATCACGGCCTGTTCCGGGAGATATTTCACGCCGTCCGCAATACTAGGGAAAGCACCGGAACGAGCGCCATGCAAGGCGCTCTGGATGGTCTCGAAAGCAGCGTTGAGCTTGAACACTGCGCCAACCGGGCGACGCTCCAAAACGAAATGCGTGTTGCTTCCCTCGTCGAGATCGACAGGTTTCTCGTCAGGCGCGTTGATGATTTTCATAACTTGATCCCTACTTGCGTGCGGTCTGCCAAGTGCAGCACGGTCAGACGCTCGGCGGGATCGTACGTTCCCGCCTGGATGTTGACCAGCGTCCTTCCCGCCAGATTCGGCTTCACAACGTACTGTTTTGCGTCGTCCCACGCCTGATTTTCCAGGCAGGTGTTTTTTATAGCTTCCATCCAACTTTCCCTGGCCACGGGCAAGCGACCTTTGACAATGGCGATGACGTCACTTTTCACTTGAGAAGGCACCCTGGCGGTATCCGGAATGACGTCCAGCAGACTCACCCCGTTGTGCCAGAACGAAAATTCAAACCGTGCGGACCAGTCGCCGCCATCCAGATGCACATGCGGCGGACAATGCTCGTCTCTTGTGAGCACAGCGATTCGCCTCCCCTTATATTGACCCACTTTCATCGATTTTATTCTCCCTTGTTTGCGCGAACGTTGCTAACAACTATCGGCGAAATAAGCATCCCGACGTGGTAAATATTACACACGAGCAGTCGACCTCTGATAGCTGTCCGAATGGCTAACGAGTAAAACCGCCCGAAACATTTTGAGATCCAACTGAAACAACACGTAACCAGAGTCAACTTTCCTGAAAGCTTGGCGTTAACCCGTGGACAGCGCCAATCCTGGCGACGATTTTCAAGGCAACCGACCCCATGGCCGCCCTTCCGCTTTCAGCACTCCAGCAACGTCGACAAAAACAAGGCCACGCGGCGCTCGTTCCGAGATCCGCCGGGCAACTCAAGGCGGAACACGACCGCATCGTCGGGCGCGCGCAATTTTTCCTCCATGCGACCATCGCGCTGGCTATCTTGGGTGTGATCGTCGTCGCCGTGCTGCCGTTCTCGTCCATCCCCGACGACTTCAGTTTCGGTGCCCAGGAAGTGGTCGGCGTGGCGGTGTTCGCGGCGTGCCTGTTCCTGCTGCACGAGCGCACGGAACTCACCTTGCGGCTCTACAACTACGAACCCGTCGAACAGACCACCCAGGGTGAGCTGCGCGTGCTGCTGCATCGTGTCCCGGAAGGCATCTCGTATCAAAACGCCCTCGCCGCCGACAACCGGACGTTCGTGACCGTGGAAGCGGAAGAAATTCGCCGTCGCGCCGATGCGTTCAAACCGCAAGCCGAAGGTCTGGAACCGGCAGAAAGCTGATCGTCGTGCGTTTCGCCGGATAAACCGCGGCGAAAGACATCGCAAAAAAATCACCGTTTACCGGGTGAAAATCCGGATGTGAACGAATCTGAAAGCCGCCGCCCCGCATTCGCGGGCCGGCGGCTTTCATTTTTATGCTCGCGCGCCGAGTCTGTTTTTTGCTGGATGAATTGCGTCCGCGAACGCATTCCCGCCGTTCGCCCTGTTCACCCGCGGAGCGACACAGCCATGAGCAAACAACCTCGCATCGAGCAATACGACCATCCGGCCGGCGGCTGGGGCTCGGTCAAAGCCGTTTCATCGATACTTATGCGAGAGCACGTCGCCGTGAACGGCACGCGGGTGCTATTCAAGCAGAACAAGCCGGACGGTTTTGCGTGCGTGAGTTGCTCGTGGGCTAAACCAGCCGATCCGCACCTGTTCGAGTTCTGCGAAAACGGCGCAAAAGCCACCGCCTGGGAAATCACGACCAAACGCGCGACGCCCGAGTTCTTCGACCACCACACCTTGGCCGCGCTGGAAGCCTGGAGCGATTTCGAGCTCGAGTCGCAAGGCCGGCTGACCCACCCCATGCGCTACGACGCCGCGACCGATCGCTATCAGCCCATCCCGTGGCAACAAGCCTTCGATGAGATCGGCGAAAAGCTTCGCAGCTTCGATCCGAAACGCGTGGTGTTCTACGCCTCGGGTCGCGCGTCGCTGGAAACCTCTTACATGTACGCACTGCTTGCCCGTTTATACGGTTGCAATAACCTGCCGGACAGTTCGAACATGTGCCACGAGAGTACGTCGGTGGCGTTGCCCGACACCATCGGCGTGCCGGTTGGAACAGTGACGCTCGAAGACTTCGAGCACACTGACTGCCTGTTTTTCTTCGGTCACAACACCGGCACAAACGCGCCTCGCATGCTGCATCCGCTGCAAGAAGCGAGAAAACGCAATGCGCAGATCATCACGTTCAATCCATTGCGCGAGCGCGGGCTGGTGAGCTTCGCGAACCCGCAGTCGCCAAAGGAAATGCTTTCGACCGAGGAAACCTGCATCAGCACGCAATACCATCAGGTGAAGATCGGCGGCGACATAGCGGCGATCACGGGCATTTGCAAGTCGCTGATAGAAGCCGACGACAAAGCCCGTGCAGCCTACAAACCACGCGTGCTGGATGCGGATTTCATCGCGGAACATACGCACGGTTTCGACGCGTTCGCCGACGCCATGCGGGCCGCCGACTGGAAAGAGATCGAGTCGATGTCAGCGCTAACCCGCTCCGCACTCGAAGCGGCCGCGGCCGAATATGCGCGCGCGAAGGCCGTGATCATCTTGTACGGCATGGGCATCACGCAGCATCGGGAAGGCGTGCTTGCCGTGCAGATGCTCACGAACCTGATGCTGCTTGGCGGCAATATCGGCAAGAAGGGAGCCGGGATCTGCCCGATTCGCGGCCACTCGAACGTGCAGGGGCAGCGAACCGTTGGTATCACCGAAAAACCTGAGCTCGTCCCCATGGACAAGCTCAGGGAGCTGTATCAATTCGAGCCGCCCCAGGAAACCGGCTTGACCACCGTGGATACCTGCGAGGCCGTCAGGGACCGCAATCTCGACGCGTTTATCGGGCTCGGTGGCAATTTCGCGCGCGCAACCCCCGATCAGGGCGTAATGGACCCGGCGTGGATGCAACTGCCGCTCACCGTGCAGATCGCGACCAAGCTGAACCGCAGCCATATCGTGCACGGGCGCGCGGCATATTTGCTGCCGTGTATTGGCCGGATCGAGGTGGACCGGCAGGCGAGCGGCGAGCAGACGGTGACCGTGGAGGACAGCACGGCGTGCATTCACGCATCGAAGGGTATGGCTGAGCCGGCGAGTGAACACTTGCTGTCGGAGCCGGCTATTGTCGCCGGGCTGGCGAAGGCGATCCTGCCGCCGAATCCGAATGTCGACTGGGATGCGTGGGTAGGCAATTACGGGCTGGTTCGTGATGCCATCGAGCGCACCTACCCCGAGCAGTTCAAGGATTTCAACCAGCGCATGACGCAGCCTGGTGGTTTTCATCGGCCGTTGCCGGCTGCGAAACGCGAGTGGAAAACAAAAACCGGCAAGGCGAACTTCATCGTGCCGGATGGTTTCGGTGAAGACCCGGACATGGAATTCGACGGCGAACGCACGCTGCGCCTGATGACCACACGCGGCGACAGCCAGTTCAATACGACTGTGTATTCGCTCGATGACCGTTTCCGCGGCGTGTATGACACCCGTGACGTGCTGCTGATGAATCAAGCCGATATGACCCGGCTGGGCTTAGCCGAAAACGATACGGTCACGGCAATCACAGTCGCGCAGGATGAGGTATTGCGCGAATTGGGCGGTCTGCGCGTGCATGCGTTCGACATCCCCGCCGGCTGTGTGATGGGCTATTACCCGGAGTGCAATCGTCTGATACCGGTGTCGCATCACGCGAAACGCAGCAAGGTGCCGGCGGCCAAGGCGGTCCCTGTGCGCCTGCGGAAAATGGCGGCATGAGGGTGTCTGAAGGTAGTAGCTAGAGGGACGTCCGGGGATGAAAGCGGCACTCCTTTAATTGTCATCGGCCTGCGGGACGCGAGCCGTCAGGCGTGAACCGTTGCCCGCATGGCACCCGGCCGGGTTTAACGTGCACGGCCGGAGTTCGCGGACCTGCCTTTCAGTCCGCATGCGTCTATGCTGGAGGACACGGCATTCACTATCGACGACAGAACAAACCGAGGCGCACTCATGAACCACGTGAACAACTTCCAGTACCCGAGATACGACATGCAGACCAACCCGATCCCCGACCCGCTCGCCGATCCAAACCGCGATCCCGAGGCAGACCCGCTGTCGCCGCCGTCGCCCGGACATCGGCCTGATGAGCCACAGCATCCCGACGCGCCACCGGATGGGCATCCTATCTAAATAGACTCGTTATCTACCATTGTTATGACACGGCTTCCGTTTTGCTCGCCAACGGCGACCACCGAGGTGACCGCGTTGCCTTCGGCAGCAGATTCCCGGGTGGGATCGAAGAAAATCTTCGCACCGCGTTGATAGTTAAAAATGAACAGCACAATCGACGCGGTAGATGCCAGCAACACGCAAAACATGAACACCGCGCGATAACCCCACGTTGCTGCCACGAATCCCGACGCAACGCCCGCCAGCACGGAGCCGGTGCGCATGGTGTTGAAAAACAGCGTGGTCGCCCGGGCCAGCGCGCCAGGCATCAGTTCCTGAAAGTACGACATGCCAAGACATGACGTCACCGCGACCACGACGGCGTTAAGAATCTGTAGCGGCACGAGCACCCACAGGTTGGGCGCGAGCGCGATGCCCGCGAAATACACAATGTGCGACAGCGACGCGAACGCGATCATGTTCGCCTTGTTGATGCGCCGGGACGCACCGCCGAGAAAGAGCATCATCGGAATCTCGGCGAACGCGCCAAGGCCGACCATCTGCGCGACGTGCGCGGTCGTGCCGTGCAGCTGATCGACAATCAGCACCGGCAGCATGATGGTCGCGATCGCCGAGCCCATGCCGATCAGCGTAAAACTCACCAGCGCTGCATATACATGCGCGTTTTTGGCTTGCGGCGGAATTTCGCTGGTGGTTTTATCGGCGGCTTCAAAGGTGTCATAGGCCTTGGGTTCACGCATGCACAGCACGATGAAACCAGCCACCGCGAACGCGCCCGCCGCCGACAAGAACAGTCCGTTAAATCCCGACACCCCCAGTACGATCGCGCCCACCGCCGGGCCGAACACCCACGCGCAGGACAGTGTGGTGCGCAAGGTGGCCATCGGCAGTTCGGTATGTTCGATGCCTTCCGCGTGCAGCCTCGCTTTACCGAACGTGAAAAGTTGCGGGAACACCGCCGCGCCGATGCTCAGGAATACACAGCCGAAGATCGTCAGCAACACGTAGTTGCGCGTGACGCACAGCAATGCGTAACCCAGCGCCGACCCCGCGATGGATAGCAGCACAATGCGTTTTTTATCGGTCCGGCGATCGGCGATACGTCCGAGATAGGTACTCACGATCACACTGCTCACCGCGGTCAGCGTCATGAAGATGCCTAGCCGAACCGGCGTCATGTGCGCCTCGGTCGCGCCGAACAGCGACGTGTACGGCACCGCGAATGAGGACGCGATGCCTGACAGGAACATTGCGAGGGAAATGCCGGGATAACCGGGAAGACGGATCAGCGCGAGAAAAGTCTTGAATACGGCGTTCATTGAAATTCACGTTGGCGGCCAAGGTCCGTCGCGTAACGCTCGTGGCGAGCGAGAAAAACGACGTTCAGCGGGCACTTAAACACGCGCTCACGTTTTTTTCAATGACGTTTTCTTTTGGTTGCAGACTAACGAAACCTCTTCCGGGATAAACGAAACCGATCTGGCGATTAGCAACGAGAGCGGATCGTTCGCAAGCGCCTGCAATCGTGCAAGGCGTTGGCGTGTCTGTGCCAACGGGCCGATGGAGGCGAATGCGAGAGTCTGATCTCCTCTGCCTGGGCGTGTCGAAACGGTGAGAAAACCACCGAAAAAGAAGAACTTGCTGCCAAGTACTGGAATCCCCATAAAGACCCTCATAAGGGTCACAAAATCCTTTAAAAGCCCATGTGGGGTTCTTTAAACGCAATATCTCATGACACTCACTTTAAATTGCTATAATGGCCCACATGGAGTCTACTAAACCCCTTAAAAGCCCTGCTAGAGTCCGTAAAGCCGGTAAACCGCTTCCCATTCCAGTGCAGCGGTCACTCGCAAAGCTGGGCGAAGACCTCAATCGAGCGCGCCGCCGCAGAGGGCTGACGCAGCAAGCGCTCGCCGCGCGCATCGGTGCGGGACTCAATACCGTCAAGCGCATGGAGAACGGCGATCCGCACGTGCAGTTGCATTTCCTCGTGCGAGCGCTCCATTTTTTCGGTGAGTTGCAGCGGCTCAATGACCTCCTCGACAGCGGCCAGGATGATATCGGTCTCGCATTGATGGATGAAAAGCTACCGCAGCGGGTACGAACCGCCAAGAAAACCACCAAAGCGTTCTAACGGCATAAGTGAATGAAAACCAAACCTTCCAGGTTCGGCAAGCCCGGAATCAGTACCGCCCTGGAGGTTCACCTCGGGGCCACAGGTACGCTTGTCGGCCATCTGAACTACGTAAGCCAGGGACGGCGCGAAGTGTCGCAGTTTGCTTATGACGAGACGTGGCTGACTAACCCCGACCGGTTTGACGTTTCGCCCGACCTGCCTCTCGAACCTGGCTATCAGCCACGTCGGGCGCCCAACCCCGTGGACTCGGTGTTTCACTTCGCACTGGCCGACACGGCGCCTGACGCATGGGGGCGTCGTGTCATCAACCGGATCCACGCGCGAGCCCGCAAGGACAATCCTCGCCTGCTCCCTCTGAACGAACTCGACTACCTGTGTGCAGTGGACGACTTCAGCCGCATCGGCGCGCTTCGCCTTTGCAAGGAAGGGATCTATCTGAGGACAGTTGATGAAGGCCGGCGCACAACGCCGCCAATGATCGAGCTCGAACGCATGTACAAGGCCACGCGCGCGGTCGAGACGACCAGGGAAACGACCGAGGACCTGCGCTACTTGCAAGGCAAAGGCACCTCGCTCGGTGGGATGCGGCCCAAATGCACCGTACTGGATGAAAACGGCAAGCTCGCCATCGGCAAGTTTCCAAGCGTCAATGACACCATCAATGTCACCCGGGCCGAAGTGCTGGCGCTCAAGCTCGCGCGTCAGGCCGGCATTACGACGGCCAACGCCCGGTGCGTCACCCTCAATGACACGCCAGTCGCGATCATCGAACGGTTTGACCGGGAGGACGGCGACCTGCGCGTCCCTTATCTCTCGGCTGCGTCCATGCTTCAGGCCTCGCGGCAGAATGTCCACGCGTACACCGAGATCGTCGATGTCATGCAGCAAAAGTGCTCACATCCGGACGACGACGCGCGAGAGTTATGGCGCCGCCTGATGTTCAACCTGCTCATCACCAACACCGACGACCATCTGCAGAACCTCGGTTTTCTATACGACGGCAACGGCCTGTGGCGCATCTCACCGGCGTTCGACGTGAACCCGATGCCCGGCAAGGTACGAGAGTCCAAGACGTGGCTCACAGAAGATGCGGGCCCCATTGAATCGGTCCAGATGCTTCTGGATACGTGCGCCTACTTTTCGCTGACCGACGCACAGGCCAAGGTGATCCTTGGGGAAGTCCTGGACGCGGTAATGGACTGGCGGCAAGTGGCCGTTACGCCGGACGTCGGACTTGGCGCTGAGGAACTGGATGACTTCGAGGATGCCTTTGAGCATGTCCAGACCGACCAGGCCCGCAAGCTACTGGGCCGCGCCATGCTGCGGCCTGAGCTCGCCGAGAATGCCGAGGATGCCGAGAACGCCGGATAACCAGCCCGGCAGCTTGTCCATTCACGAGCGGCGCATTCGTTCGACTCACCGGATATTTGCAAGGTTTTTTTAAGTATTTCCGTCTACTCTTGTCATAACAGCCGTACACAGACGTCATCATGAACAATGAGATCGCTCAATGTTCTGAACGGCTATTTCTCTTGTATAGGTTGGAAGTGCGAGAGCGGCCGGGTCGTCATCTTCCTCGACTCGTGCAACGCTTTGCATGAAACGCGCGGTCCGGGAGTTCATCATGAAACAGCTTATGTCCGTGGTCATCGCCGCTTCGGTCGTGATTCTGCCCGCCGTATCGTTTGCCGCCCAAGCCGACGGCCCAAGAGCGCTGGACCGCGTGGTTCAACAGAACGAGAAATATGAACGGGACAACCCGCAGCAATCGCCGGCCGCCAATGGCGAGCGCAAGGCGGCGGATCGATCGATTGTCGAACCCACCTCCAATGGAGACGTTCGCTGATCCGGCGTCGCGTGTTTTTGCGGTCGACCGGACCATGCCGAATCTCTCGCGTCGCTAACCCTGCGTGTTTCTGGCGACTCGCTGACTGTTTCGTACGTCAATGCGCTGGCGGGGGTTGAAATGAAAACTTCGAACGTGGAACTTGGCCCGGTAAACCGGACGCCGCAGCGAATGCGTTTCTTCCCGGTGGCTGAAACGGCTTTTGCAAGCATCGCTGCGACGTTTTAATACTCACTGGATGACGCTCCCGCAGACAAGCTTCACGCGAACAAACGTCTGATTCTTTGCCAGAACGCGAGCCGATGCGGAGGCGGGACATCGATCAACAATGCTTCGTCAGGATGGTAGTGAACTTCCTGAACCTGCCGAACCTGCGAGACCAGCAGCCCGATGTACATGGTGACTCTCCCAACGTTGGACTTTTGAGTTCACGGAAAGTCGGCAGCTCGGAGTTCGAACGCGCATTCGCGCGGCGACATGGGCTTATTCGCTTCCGCTAATTAAGGGGGTTGGCGTATATAGTTGTTGTCGTTTCTGCATAATCCTCCTTCTTTCCGCTTATCAGCCTTTCGCTTTGTTAGCCGGTTAGTCCGTTAACCGCCGCCGTCGGGTTGCCAACGATCTCTATACCAACGGTCTAACGAAATAAGCATCCCGAACTATTGGCGCCCCTCAATTTCTGCAACGCTGGTCAATGTTCGATGAAACGTCCCATACTCATATTAGGCCTATCCAACGCCGGTGGGAATACGCACCAGCAGCCGTCGTCGTGTCGAAAGAAAAGCAGCGCGCGCGATCCAGGCGGCAATGCGGTTTCTACACACACATACCGCCTTCCGCCCAAGCGCGTGCGGCTGAACTCAGTGACACGAACCGGTGTCGAAAAGCCGGGAGCCAGCCATTTGTCGACCTGAGTACGTAGCGAATATTCATGCGTGGATTTCATGTGCTGCTCCGGCAAACGATTCCTGCTTGACGCTGTCCGCTTTCCGCCCCATTTCTTCATCCGGGCTTTGAGCTATCGTCCTGCTGAGCGCCGCCGCTCTCAGTGCGCTGCACCGCGCGGAATACCTTAAATCTGCAAGTTGAGCAACAAGTTGTCTAGCTGTCCTGCGCTTCATGGCACACCTCCCGCACTGCAACCTGAACTTGATAAAACACTTTAACTGTATGCCTGGATCGCCCGTTTGGGCGGGTTGTCGGCAAAATCGCAACACTTTGTCGCAAAGGGAAAAGCGCCGGATTGATCGCCATGGCTTTGCAATGGTTGTTTAAATCGGCGGCGGCTTGCCATGTTTGTTTATCGGCACAGGGGGATTCGGACTTGAGTGTCGACGATCAATGCCGCAGGCGTTTTTCAGATGGGTGAGATCGCCGGGTAGGCAACGGTCAGCCGGTATCGGCTAAGTGGCGTGACATTACGCTGTGACGGAAGCGGCGACAGAATTAAAAACAGTTTTCCAATACGCCAATGGCTCCCGCCGGATTACTCGGGAGCCGTGTGTTTGCCTTCGCGCATCCGAAGGATTCGGCCAGAGAAACAGTTGGCAGATGCCGCTCAAGGAGCACACTCGCGGCGGCGGGATTCACAGTTGGTGAACGCTACGGGCTCATGCCCGCTTGTTATCGTCCGGGCAGGCGCCGGCACTGCATCCAGCTCGCGAATGGTTTGATACAAAAACGCGCGTGCCATCAACGACGCTGCTCGACGTCCAGCTCCACTCGTCAGACCATGCCCCCGCGTCGCCATAGGCGTCACGCTGCACTTCGGCACGTGCACAGGAATCGCGCAGTTATGTGAAGGTCAATGGCGTGACCAGCGCGGTGCTGCGCAGCGCGAATTTCGAGCCGTTGCCGTGGGTATTGTCGTTCGAAGAGACGGGCCTTGTCCTTGCTCATAACTCGTTGGCGTCGGCGCAACGTATCATCAAGCTGAACGATCCGCATATGACCGGCTTGTCGCGCTTCCTCGGCATCGATCAAACCCTGCACGCGTTCGGCGATGAAAAAATCGCCGGTCGCGCTGGCCATGGAAAAAAAGGAATTGGCCATGCCGGTATCCGTGGACTACCTGCCGGTGGCGGGTGACATCGAGGACATGGCGGCCAATGCGTCGCGTGTGGTGGAACGGGTGCGACAGCAGATCGACAACCGCTTCACGCTGCTGGATATCGGCGGACCAGGCCATCGATTTGCGCCGCCAGCAGCAACCGGGCTTCACGCTGTCGCCGGCCACCGCGGGCCTCTACATGCGCTGCCCGGAAAGCTTGCGCTCCTCGATCGCGACCGGCCGCTGACGCCGGATTTCCGGGCGGCGGCGACCTTGCTGCACAGTTATCCGGCCGATTCTTGTTAATTTTTGGAGCATGTCATGACGCCATGCGTTGAAGCATTCCCGGACCCGGTGACCTCAACCATCACCTACGTGGTGTATGAGGCAGCCGGTTCACCCTGCGCGATCATCGACGCGGTGCTCGACTATGAACCGCAATCCGGCCGCACTTCGACACATTCGGCGGATCGCGTGATCCGTTTCGTGAACGAGCAGGACTTGCAGGTGCAATGGCTGCTCGAGACGCACGCCCATGCCGACCACATTTCGGCTGCGGCATATCTCCGGAAACAACTGGGTGGCGCCATTGCCATCGGCGAACATATCCGGTCGGTGCAGGTCGTGTTCGAACGGCTTTTTAACCTTGAGCCGCCGATGTCGTCAATATCACCCGGCCCCGCGCCTTTCGACCACTTGTTTGCTGACGGCGACACGTTCCAGGTCGGTGCGCTGATCGGCCGTGTGATGCACGTTCCCGGTCACACGCCGGCCGATGTCGCCTACGTGTTCGACAACATGGCGTTCATGGGCGACACCTTGTTCATGCCGGACGTCGGCACGGCGCGCTGCGATTTTCCCGGTGGCGACGCCGGCACGTTATACGAATCAATCGGGAAACTGCTTGGCTTGCCGCCACAAACGCGTCTGTTTGCATGCCATGACTATCCGCCCGATGGCCGTGAAACGCGCTGGGAAACCACGGTCGCTGATCAGCGCGCAGCAAACATCCACGTCCGCGATGGCATCACTGTCAGCGAATTCGTCGCCATGCGCACGGCCCGCGACGCGACGCTTGGTCCACCGGCGCTGATCATCCCCTCGATTCAACTGAACATCCGCGCGGGTGCTTTTCCGCCGGCCGAATCCAACGGCGTAAGTTATCTGAAATTTCCGCTGAACACGTTTTAAGGCAGTCGGGCAGGGTAAGAAAATGAACTTGGAAGCAGGAATACCGCAATGAGCACGAATGCAGCATCTTCAGGCAACACAGAGACCTTCGACGTGGTGGTCATTGGCGGCGGCGCTGCGGGTATCGGCGTGACGGCGAGCTTGCTGCGCCGACGGCCCGATCTTCGCATCGCGGTCATCGAGCCGAGTGACCGGCATTTCTATCAGCCCGCGTGGACGCTGGTCGGCGGCGGCGCTTTCAACATAGACGACACCATGCGGCTGACGTCGTCGGTCATGCCGAAGAAAGCGCACTGGCTGCGGGCCAGTGCGAGCGCGATTGAGCCCGAGCAGCATCTTGTCCGGCTCGACAATGGGCAAACCGCCAGTTATCGGCACCTGATCGTCTGTCCCGGCTTGCGGCTCGCATGGGAGAAAATTGAAGGTCTGGAAGACACACTGGGCAAGAACGGCGTGACGTCGAATTATCGATTCGATCTTGCGCCGTACACGTGGAAACTGGTCAATGAACTCAAGCGTGGCAAGGCGCTCTTTACGCAGCCGGCCATGCCGATCAAATGCGCCGGTGCGCCACAAAAAGCGCTGTACCTGTCTTGCGATAACTGGCTCAAGCAAGGCGTGCTCGATCATATCGATGTCGAGTTCAACCTTGCCGGCGATGTCCTTTTCGGGGTCGCTGCGTTCGTGCCGTCGTTGATGAAATATGTCGAGCGGTATCACGCGTCGCTTGCGTTTGGATCGAACCTGGTGAGCGTCGACGGCGCCCGCCGGGTCGCTTCGTTCAACGTCAAAGACAATGCCGGCAACGTAGTTCGTATCGACAAACCGTTCGACATGCTGCACGTCGTCCCGCCCCAGCTTCCGCCGGACGTAATCAGCAAGAGCGTGCTCGCCGACAAGGCCAGCTGGTGCGAAGTCGATCATGCCACGCTCATTCACCCCCGTTATCCGGACATCTTTGCGCTCGGCGACGCCTGTTCAGCGCCCAACGCAAAAACGGCCGCGGCCGTTCGCAAGCAGATTGTCATAGTGGCGGAAAACCTGCTGGCCGCGCGTGAGCAAAAGCCTCTACCCGCACGCTACGACGGCTACGGCGCATGTCCGCTGACGGTTGAAAAAGGCAAGGTTGTACTGGCGGAATTCGGCTATGGCGGCAAGCTGCTGCCGACCTTCCCGCTCGACCCGACCGTGCCACGTGCCCTCGCGTGGTACCTGAAAACTGCCGTCTTTCCGTGGCTCTACTGGAAAGGCATGTTGAAGGGCCGGGAATGGCTCGCCGGGTCGATGAAACCGCAAGCGTGAGCTCCCAGCCATTCGCCACATTCGTAATATCCGTCACCTTGCGAGCACCAGGCTCGGCACCTGCGTTGGCGCGACGCTCGCGCTGACCGATGCAGGACTGCAACGGGGCATTGCCGGTGTTCGCGAGGTTTGCCGCGTCTAGCCTGGTGATGGAACACGTTTGAGCGCTCACAAAAGAACGTCGAGCGGAAACTCAGAGTTTTCTTATACCCCAGTACATAAGTTATCCGAAATAAAATTTCGCGATCTTAACACGCAACTCTTGAATTAACGAATGAACGAAATTTGACACGCCATTCGCTCGCTTTTTCAGCTTTGTTGTACTAAATGTATGCCCTCTAAATAAATCCATCGTCTAACTTTCTAAACCGGGCGTTCATATGATTAAAAAACTTGCCGCAATCATTCCAATCATGGCCACTGCCTCCGTGGCGCACGCACAGAGTTCGGTCACGTTATATGGAATCGTGGAGGACGGTATCGATATCGTCAGCAACGTGCAGGGTAGCCATCTCGTTCAGCTTGCATCCGGTGTGACCGCCGGCAGCCGCTGGGGCGTGCGCGGCACCGAGGATCTGGGCGGCGGTCTCTCAACCCTCTTCCGCCTCGAAAGCGGCTTCAATATCAACTCGGGAAACCTGGGCAGCGGGCTCGCGTTTTCACGTAACGCTTATGTGGGTCTCCAGAGCGAACAGGCCGGTACGGTGACGCTCGGACGTCAATGGGACTCGGTTGTGGATTTCGTCGAGCCTTACACGCTTAACGGCAACGTCGGCGGCTATTATTTCGCCCATCCGAACGACATGGATAACACCGACAATGGTTTCCCCATCTCGAACGCCATCAAATATCGCAGCCCCACCTTTGCCGGGTTCACGTTCGGCGGACTGTATTCACTAGGCGGCATCGCCGGGCAGTTCTCGAACAACGCCACGTTCAGCGCGGGAGCGACCTATGCCGCCGGACCGGTCAGCGCAGGCGTGGGGTATCTGCGCATCAACGATCCGGGTGTCTCCACACAGGGCTACCAGAACTATCCGGGCTTCACGAACTCGGTTTATGGCGACTTCCTCGCCGCAGCGCGGGCGCAGAAGGTGTTGGGCATAGGCGCTTCGTATCAGGTGCTGGCGTCGCTGCGCGTGCTCGCCGATTTCACGAACACGATTTTCCAGCAAGGCAGCGCGGGACATGATGCGACGTTCCAGAACTACGAGTTGTCGGGCCTCTTTAATCCAACCCCTGACGTGACGATAGGCGCGGGTTACACCTACACCACCGGCCGCGATCATGCGACCGGCGCACAGCCCAAATACAACCAGTTCAACCTGACGGCCGAATATGCGTTGTCGAAGCGGACATCGGTGTATGCGCTGGGCGTATTCCAGAAAGCTGCCGGCGACGCGCAGGCCGCTCAGATCGCAGGCTTCAATCCTTCAAGCAATCAGAAGCAGGCGGTTGGCCGAGTGGGGATTCGCAGCAGTTTTTGATTCGACGATCTGACCACTGCCCGTCAAGACGATACGTGTCCGGTTGTTTTACGAGGCCGTGCGACCGGACACGCGACTAAACGCGTCGCACGAAGCTTATTGTCTGATGAATAACCTGACGCGCACACGTCCAGAACAGACCGATTATTTCTCTTGGTACGGGTTATCCCACCCCTACATTCCGCCACCGCTTTGCCGTAAAGAAGTCAGGCATAGCGTTCGGCAACGCCCGACGCCGCAAATTCAATCAGACGGCTCAACACTAGGCGACGGCGGAAACATGAAGAAGATGACATTGAATCAGAAGCTCGGATCGATGATCGCCGTGCTATGGCTCGGACTGGTCGCGATCGGATTTATAGGGGCATGGCAAAGCCGTTCATCGACTATGGACGATCGTCGTGATCAATTGAAAGCCCTGGTTGCCCAGGGCGCGAGCATGACGGCCCATTTCCAGAGCCTCGCCGCGGCTAAAACGATCACGGAAGAAGAAGCCAAAACGCGGGCGCTGGAAGTACTTGCCGCCATGCGCTACGGTACAGACGGATACATCTCGGTCAACGATTCGCGCCCGGTGATGATCATGCATCCGATCAAGAAGTCCATGAATGGCCAGAACATGGCGGGGTTTACCGACCCGGCGGGCAACAGACTTTTCGTCGATATTGTGAACGCCGGTAATTCGACGCCCGAGGGGGGCTTTGTCAGCTATCTGTGGTCGAAGCCCGGCAGCGACAAACCCGTGCCCAAGCTCAGCTTCTCCCAGCACTTTGTCCCGTGGGACTGGTATATCGTGACCGGCATGTACACCGACGACATCGAGGCCGCGTTCTACGCCAGCGCATTGCGCTGGTTCGCGATTACCGCCGTGCTCGGCGTGCTCGCTTCGCTGGCCATGCTGCTGGTGTTGCGCAGCATCAAGCGTGAACTCGGCGGTGATCCGTCGATTGCTGTCGGCGCGGCGCAGCGCATTGCGCGCGGCGACCTGACCACGCACGTGCCGCTTGCCATCGGCGATTCGCATAGCCTGATGTTCGCGCTGAGCGAGATGCAAAGCGGCCTGGTGGAAACCGTCACGCGGGTGCGCACCGGGACCGAGAACATCAACGTGGGGGCATCGGAGATTGCAGCGGGCAATACCGACCTGTCACAACGCACCGAGCAGCAGGCCGCCGCCTTGGTACAGACCGCGTCGAGCATGGACGAGATGACAGCGAACGTGAAGCAGAACGCCAACAGCGCGACGCAAGCCGCCAAGCTGGCCGGCGAAGCCGCCGACGTGGCCCAACGGGGCAGCGGTGTAGTCGAGCAAGTCATTCACACCATGACGCGCATTACGGAAAGCTCGAAGCAGATTGGCGACATCATCGGCGTGATTGATGGCATCGCGTTCCAGACCAACATCCTGGCGCTGAACGCCGCCGTGGAAGCTGCGCGTGCCGGCGAACAGGGACGCGGGTTTGCGGTGGTGGCAGCGGAAGTGCGCAGTCTCGCACAGCGATCGGCCACGGCGGCGAAGGAGATCAAGGCGCTGATCGGGACATCGACGGAGACGGTGAAGGAAGGTGCGTCGCTGGTGTCGAACGCGGGCGCGACGATGGGCGAGATCGTGAATTCGGTGCGCCGCGTGAACGAGATCCTCGATGAAATCAGCCACGCTTCGAATGAGCAAAGCGCGGGTATTGAACAGGTGAATCGCGCAGTGGGTGAAATGGATCAGGTGACGCAGCAGAACGCGGCGCTGGTGGAAGAAGCCGCAGCGGCGGCGCATTCGCTGAAGGATCAGGTCGATGTGCTGCGTGAAGCGATCGGGAGCTTTTCGCTGCCGGGTTGAGTTTTGCAAATGAACGAAAGGGCCATTCGCATGGCCCTTTCGTCTTGCATCAACAAGACTTTTCTATTGCACGCGTTTCTGATTGCACGTCATTCGCGCGTCCAGAATCCCTCGTGCACGACCGCCGCTTCATCTTCAATAAGCGGTCCAACCACACTCACCGTCCTCTGCCCTCGCGCAAAAACTTCGCGGCAAGGTAACGAGAACGTCGGGTTCTCGGGGTGATCGCCGGTGATCTCCAGCAAGCGCCGCTCGGACATGGCATACACCACACGCCCGATGTTGCACCAATAGATCGCGCCCGAGCACATGCAACACGGCTCGGCATTCGTATAAAGCGTGCACGTCAGCAATTGCTCCGGCGTCAGATCTTTCGCTGCCTGAGCCGCGGCGCGCAGTTCGGCGTGCTGGGTCGGATCGCCGAGCGGGGGCATCGAATTGTTTCCTGCGCTTGCAACTACGTGGCCGTTTTCATCGGCTATCAGCGCGGCGAACGGATGCCGTCCATCGCGTTTTGACTTCTCCGATAACGCGATAACCTCGCGCAACAGCGCCATATCGCGTTCGCTTGCCTGTTCGTGCATGCTCTCGTTCCCTTTTTATAAAAAGATGCTACGGTCAACTTTTCAATGGATGATCGAGGAAAAATCGCATCATGATCGCGCTCGCATCCGGACCCTTTGCATCGGTGTACGAACCATTTCCACTACCGCCTGCCCAGGCGTGCGGCGCGCCATGGATGAGCCACAACTCGGCATCAACTCCGTCCACTGATTTCAGCCGCTCCACCGTGCTCGTACGCTTGCCCGCTTCTACATGGGAAGTCTCGTCGAAGACAACAGCCTCAGCGCCGAAGCCGCGCAACAAATCAGCCGCGTTTGATGGATGCACGGTTGCATCGGCATCGCCGTGAAACACGATCAGCGGTCGCTTCGGTGCCTCCGCGCGACGAGCGCCCGATGACTTCCCGCCTCGCATGGCCGCCAGCGCCGATTGCAAATCATGGGCCGACCCGACTGCCAGCCCTGAATGCACGCACGCAGCGGCATAAAGATCCGGATACGCCTGGATCATGATGGCGGCCATCGCCCCACCCGCCGATAAACCCGCCACGAATACGCGCGCCGGATCCACGGCGTGCTTTGACATCACTTCGCGCGTGATGCCTGCAATCAGTGCCGGCTCGCCGCTGTCGCGCCGTTGATCGGCAGGTTTGAACCAGTTCCAGCACTTCGATGCGTTCGCCCCCTGCGGCTGCACCGGATACACCACGATGCATCCGTCCCGCTCCGCCAGCGCGTTCATTTGCGTGCCGGCAGCGAAGTCGTCGGCGTCCTGCGTGCAGCCATGCAGCATCACCACCAGCGGCAGCGACTGGCCGCTGTGCTGCTTCGGCACATAGAGCTTGTAGTTCCGATGACCTGCGGCGTTCGCGAACGTATGAGTCGTGAACGTTCCCGGATACGTGACAGCCGGGACGTCTGTATTCGATTGAGGCGTTGGCTGAGCGTGCGCCCCAAGCGCACGCTGCAGCGCCGCCGTCGCTTCCTTCGGGCCGCGTGCGCGCAGCAGCTTCATTGCATCCTGCATCGAATGCAGGAATGCTTCGTTGATTTTCATTATCTTTCCCGTTGTTCCCTGCTATTGCTTGTCTACCCGCATCACTAGGCAATCCGGCCGGCCAGCGCCGTTTTCACCGCAGGCGAGGCATGAAAGGCGCCGAGCACGACGATCGATGCGATGGTTTCGAGCGCCAGTTCAGCGGACACGTCGGCAGCAATGCTCGCGAGTCCGAGCACCTGAATGTCGAACCGCTCACCCGCCGCGCGCGCCGCTTCAAGATCGCGCCTGGAAAAATGCTGCATGCCCAGCACCAGCGCGCGCCGTGTCACCGTTTCGCTCACCACCTGAGAGTGCGTCGCCAGTTGATTCCGGATAGCCGTGCGAATCAGGTCCGTGCGGTTGGAATAAAAACCCTCTTCCACCAGCAGGTCGATCTGGCCCAGATCCACAGGACCCAGGTTGATCGTGATCTTCTCCGTCTCACCGCCCTTCGGCCTGAGTACTTCAATTTTTTGAATCATCAAAAACATCCGGTTACCATCCAATGAGATGGTTATAGGCTGGTTTTTGCAGTGCGTCAAGGTTTTTAGCCAACTCACCATGGTCTGGAGAAGCCGGAAATCGGGCCGCGGCGCCTCAGGAACGGGCCATGCTGAAGTTGTCATCGCAGTCCCTTTTCCCTCGCGGCGAAATTGCCGCTTGTACGCCAGAGCATTTCGCCGCTCTGAGACCCGGGCGCCCAGGGTTGGGTGTGACGCGGTTTTTGTATCGCGTTGCTGTCCGGAGCAATTCGCCACCTTCGTTCTGTTTTTATCGCGACGATTTCGCGTGCTTCTGCACGCCTTTTGCGCGCTTAAAAAAATCCGAACGATAAACTATTAAAGGAGTACTACCTATGTTTGTCCATAACAAACGCCTGCAATACACCGTCCGTGTCGCCGCGCCGAATCCGGGTCTCGCCAACCTGCTGCTCGAACAGTTCGGCGGCCCGCAGGGCGAGCTCGCCGCAGCCTGTCGCTACTTCACCCAAGCCGTAGGGGAAGACGATCCGGGCCGCAAGGACATGTTGTTCGATATCGCCACGGAGGAGCTGAGCCATCTGGAAATCATCGGTTCAATCGTCGCGATGCTGAACAAAGGCGCAAAGGGTCAACTGGCCGAAGCGGTCGAGCAGGAGGCGGAGTTGTATCGGTCGATGACTTCTGGCGGCAACGACTCTCACACCACCGCCCTTCTCTACGGCGGTGGTCCTGCGCTCACGAATTCGGCAGGCGTGCCGTGGACGGCGGCCTATATTGACACCATTGGCGAGCCGACTGCCGACCTGCGCTCCAATATTGCAGCCGAAGCGCGCGCCAAGATCGTGTACGAGCGCCTGATCAATGTCACCGACGACCCTGGTATCCAGGAAGCGCTCGGGTTCCTCATGACGCGTGAAATTGCGCATCAGAAGTCGTTCGAGAAAGCGCTGCATTCCATCCAGCCGAATTTCCCGCAAGGCAAATTACCGGGGGTGCCGGAATTTACAAGCGTCTACTACAACATGTCGCAAGGCAACGAGCCGGCAGTGCGCGGACCGTGGAACGAAGGCGGCGACTGGAGGTTCGTGGAAGATCCGCAACCCGCCGTGGATGGCGGAGATGGACTCGCGACCGTGGGAGTGTCAGCGGAAGAGGTGGATGTTTTACAGGCAATGGCCACGCGCACGGCATCGGACAAGAGTTCGGATCCGACGACCGGCGCCGATCTTGGATCGGGGAAAGCGACGGCGGTTTGAGGGTCTAACAGCGCGGCGCTCGTGATCAGGGAAAATCCGGTACGCTGCGGACCGCGTAGGCTCCCCTAAAAGCCGTTGCAGTGAGCGTGATCAAGTCTCTCTCCCTTGCAGCGCATGCCTTAAGCGAAGCAAGAGCGAAGGCAGTCTCAATCTGCGTTGAGACTGCCTTCTTGCGTGATCAATCGAGGACAAAACAGCTTGTCGGGCAATGCGTTTAGCGAAGACCGATCAACATGAGACTAAATTTAGTCTATATTTAGACTCATGCAAAAATCGTTGAGACCCAATATGAAGCTCTCGAATATCAAACCCATCAGTTACCTCAAGAGTGATGCGGCGAGGATTGTGACGGAACTTATGGAAACACATGAGCCTTTGATCATTACTCAAAATGGGGAAGCGAAACTGGTGGTGCAAGACATCCATACATTCGAGCGACAGCGGCAAACGAACGCCCTGCTTCGCATCTTGGCATTGGGCCAAAAAGAGATTGCTGAGGGTAAGTTTTCATCTGCAACTGATGTTTTTGCCGAGCTGGATCGCCTTGACGAAAAGGATAGGGAATGAATCTCACCATCCTCGACTCGGCCAAAAGAGACTTGGCTGATCTGCGGGATTACATCGCCAGACACAAACCGAAGGGAACCTGGAGCGAGATCAAGACCCAACTCCAAAGCAAAATTTTCCAGATTGAAGATTTCCCCTTGTCGGGCGCATGTCCTCCGGAACTGCTCGGCTATCCAGATCGATACAGACAAGTCTTGACCAATCAGCAACGCATCATTTACGAAATTGCAGGCGATCAGATATTTATCCATGTGATCTGCGGACAAACCCAGGATCTGGAGGAGACCCTCAACCGGAGATTACTCAGCATCTAAGCCAAGACATACCTCGGCCGCGATTCACAATTGCAGGCAACCAGAAGGCTCGTCCGCGTCGTTAAACAACCCCTCCCCGCTCCGGCACCACCCGCCGCACCATGAACCAGTAAAACAGCGCCGAGCATCCCGCAATCAACCCGCCTGAAATCAACGCGATCGAATACGAGCCGGTTTTATCGACGATAAACCCTGCCACCACCGGCGAGAACGCGCCGCCGAAATACCCGCCGAAATTCTGGATCGCGCTGACGGACGCGACCATCGACTTGGGCGCAACGTCCGACGCTAGCGCCCAAGCAGCGCCAATAATCGCCGCGAGGAACGCAAGGCCCAGCGTCATCAGCGTGATGGTGACACCCAATGAGTCAACGAAAGGAATGGCCAACGCCGAAACTGCCGCACCGATCGCGCAGATCACGATCCACATGCGTTTGGCATCAATGGGCGTCGCCATTCCGCGATCAACCATCTTCTTCGTCAGATATCCCACGATAATCTCGCCCACCGCGCCGCCGATCCACGGAATGCTCGCATAGATACCCAGTTGTACGAACGATATGTGAAAGCGATCAAGCAAATACAGCGGCAGGAACACAAGGAACAGATTCCACAGCCAGATCGCGCAGAAGTAGCCGAAGATCATGCCCCACACGCTGCGGTGCGTGAACAGTCCGCGCCACTCGTGGGTTGAATTGCTGATCGACCGCTCACGCCCGCCTCCGCCCGCTTCTATATAAGCGAACTCTTCCTTCGAAAGCCGCTTGCTCTGCTCGGGATTTCGATAAAGAAAGAGAAACACAATGGCGAACGCGATGCCGACAAACCCCGCCACATGAAATAGCGAACGCCATCCAAACGCAACCATCAACGCAACGAGCACAGCGGGCGCAAGCGCGGGGCCCCATTTCGATGACGAATCCCAGATGCCCGTCGCGAACCCGCGCTCCTTGGTCGGGAACCACGCGGCTGTGATCTTCGCCGAGGTTGGCCAGCACGGCGCTTCGCCGACGGCGAGCAGCGCGCGCATCACGAGCAGCGCGCTGACCGATCCGACCACGCCGGTCATGTAGGTCGCGACACTCCACCAGATCATGGCAACGGCGTAGGCCTTCTTCGCGCCAAAGCGGTCGATCACCCATCCCGCCGGCAATTGCATCACGGCGTAGGTCCATGCGAACACCGTGCCGAGCAAGCCGATCTGCGTTCGCGACAACCCGAGTTCGCGAATCATTTCCGGCGCCGCGATGGAGAGACTGGCGCGATCGATGTAATTGATGATGCCGCCCGCCACCAGCCATATCAGCACGGTCCAGCGAAAATTCATGCCGGTGCCGGTTGCAACTTCAGCGGGGGATACGAGCTTGTCAGCCACATCCGTCTCCTCGTCTATGCCAATGGGCGCCGTCGAATGGACGCCCTTTTTAGGGGTTTTTAATAGTCACACTATATTTCGCAATGATTCCGGGAGGCAGCGGAGTAAACCCGGGCCGACCATCAAATAGTCTTACTATATTTCCCACTAAATGGAGACTGACGCAATGACGACTGACGCAATGACTCAAGCGTGGCGCGCACCGCCCTCTTCAAGCACGCTGTCCGCATCGACCCGCGCGCTTTCGAGTTGCACCAGACTCGCCTGACGCGCGCCCAGCGGATCGCGGCTTTGAATGGCCGTGAGAATCGCCTTGTGCCGCGGCAAGGAGAGCGCGTGAGTATCGGGATGACGGCTGGTCAGGCGAATGGATTCGGACAAGGCAAGCGACAACATATTGCCGATGTACGCCAGCATGTCGTTGTGCGTGGCAGCCATGATCGCGCGATGAAACTCCAGATCCGGTTCGAGCAATTCGGGCGCGGTCGCGGCCGCTTCCATGCGCATGTAAGCGGCTTCGATCCGGGCGAGATCCTCGCCGCTGCCGCTTGTCGCCGCGAGCGCCGCAGCAGCCGGTTCGATGATCCGCCGCACGGTGAGCAGCGACCGGAAGAACTCACCTTCGGGCACGCTGCTGAGCGTCCAGTAGAGCACGTCGGGATCAAGCATGTGCCAGTCGGCCCGTGGCCTGACGACACTGCCTACCCGCGGCTTCGACACCACCAGTCCCTTTGCCACAAGCACACGCGTTGCTTCCCTCAAGACCGGGCGGCTCACGCCATAGGTTTCGCACAGCAGTACTTCGGCGGGCAGGCGTTCGCCGGGTGCAACCTTGCCGCCGACGATATCCATGCCGAGGTTCTGCACGATGCGCCCGTGCATGCTTTTGCCTTGCCGGAGATGTCGATAGTCCATGTTCAGTGAAGGATGATGCCTCGGTCTCGACCGACGTACGCATAGCATAAGCACGGCGGCAAAAAGCTCCAAATAGTATGACTAAATTGAGGGTAAACCTGCGAGGTTGTTATCGAAACAGGTCTGGACGGAATCAGGATCCAGCCAGCCGATTATTTCACTCGCGCTCACGGACATACCAGATTTCAGCAAGTCCGACCCCTCGCACGAGCCACTGTTCCAGTCCTGGCTGCCGCCCAAAGCGCGGCCCGAATGCGATAATCCCGGGCTGTCACCCTGTTTCCGGAGAACCATCCCATGAGCCGCCTCGACAACCCGTTTCACGACCAGGAGGCCGGCCGTGCCGACTCGACGCAAGATACGACCCGCATCGACGACGTCCGCATCGGCGCCGTCCGTCCGCTGATTTCCCCTGCGCTGCTGCAAGACGACCTGCCTGTACCACTTTCAGTGCAGACGCTGGTTGAAAAAAGCCGCGTTGAAATTGCCGACGTTATTCAAGGCCGCGACGACAGGCTGGTCGTTGTCGTCGGACCGTGCTCGATTCACGACCATGACCAGGCGCTTGAATACGCGCACTTGCTGAAGGCCACCGCTGACGAACTGCGCGACGACCTGCTGATCGTAATGCGCGTGTACTTCGAAAAACCACGTACCACGGTGGGCTGGAAGGGTTACATCAACGACCCGCTTCTGGACGGCACGTTTCGTATCAACGAAGGCCTGCGACGCGCACGCCAGTTGCTGCTCGACATCAGCGGCATCGGCTTGCCAACGGGCACCGAGTTTCTCGACTTGCTAAGCCCGCAGTACATTGCGGACCTGATTGCCTGGGGCGCTATCGGCGCACGAACGACGGAGAGCCAGAGCCATCGGCAACTGGCTTCGGGACTAAGCTGCCCGATCGGTTTCAAGAACGGCACCGACGGCGGCGTGCAGATCGCGGCAGACGCCATTGTTGCGGCCCATGCGAGCCATGCGTTCATGGGCATGACCAAGATGGGCATGGCTGCCATCTTCGAAACCCGCGGCAACGCGGACGCGCACGTGATCCTGCGCGGCGGCAAGACGGGACCGAACTACGATAGCGAAGGGGTCGCTGCCGCCTGTGCCGCACTCAAGGAAGTCGGACTTCGCGAGCAGGTGATGATCGATTGCTCGCATGCGAATTCGGGCAAGTCGCATCTTCGCCAGATCGAGGTAGGTCAGGACATCGCGCGGCAACTGAACGGCGGTGACAAGCGCATTATTGGCGTGATGATCGAAAGCCACCTGGAAGAAGGCCGCCAAGATCTGAAACCGGGTGTACCGCTGCGCCGCGGTGTCTCCATTACCGATGCGTGCCTCGCCTGGACGCAAACCGAACCGGTATTGCAAACGCTCGCTGCTGCAGTACGTGAGCGCCGCAAGCACTGATACGGACTCGCCACGAGGCTCCCCGAGCTTCGTGGAACGCTGCGTTGCCGCAACCACATCGCGTGCTCACGCGATGATCAACTCTCCCCCGTAGCACTGCGCATGCCACACCTGTCTTGCACCCTGACCCGTGCAAGATAGGGTTATTGCGTTGCTTCACATTAAATTTCATTAGGCATAGACTTAATCCGTCAGCGTCATTCACTCATTGCAGTGAGGATCGCGAGTCGTCTTGCATCAAGCGTTTTTCGTAGTGATCCGCAAGTTGATCCGGGCATTGCGTCCCGTTCAATTCGTGCCCACCAACGTACGACCGAGGCGACACATCATGGCTGACACGAGTTACATGGCGCGTAAATCCGTTGCCGATATCGTCAAGAGTGCTGACGGCGGCGAGCGCCCGCTAGCGAAGACACTGGGCGCACTCAGCATCACGGCAATGGGCATTGGCGCAATCATCGGCGCCGGCATCTTCGTGCTGACAGGCACGGCCGCTGCGCAGTTCGCGGGACCAGCCATCATCCTGTCATTCATATTGGGCGGCATTGCGTGCGCGTTTGTCGGCCTGTGTTATTCCGAACTCGCGGCCATGCTGCCCGTCTGCGGCAGCAG
This sequence comes from Caballeronia sp. LjRoot31, assembly GCF_964253885.1. Lineage (NCBI taxonomy): Bacteria > Pseudomonadati > Pseudomonadota > Betaproteobacteria > Burkholderiales > Burkholderiaceae > Caballeronia > Caballeronia sp. LjRoot31. Next base: position 624,584 of record NZ_CAXURX020000002.1, on the reverse strand, counting down.
CTACACCTACACGTATGCCACGCTGGGCGAAGTGTTTGCGTGGATCATAGGCTGGGACCTGATCCTCGAATATGCAATGGGCGCGGCCACCGTTGCGGTCGGATGGTCGGGTTATATCGTCAGCCTGCTGCGTAACGTGGGGATTGCCTTTCCACCCCAACTGGCAGCTGCTCCCGGCACCATGGTGAAGCTTGCCGACGGCACGTCGGTAGCGGGAATGGTTAATCTGCCGGCCGTTTTTATTGTCGCCGCCCTTACGCTCATGCTGGTGATGGGGACCAAGGAGTCGGCGCGGCTCAACAACATCATGGTCGCGATCAAGCTGGTTGTCGTGGTGGCGTTTCTCGCGCTGGGCGTGTTCTTCGTGCATCCCGGGAACTGGCATCCATTCATTCCGGCGAATACCGGCGAGTTCGGCAACTTCGGCATGAGCGGAATCCTGCGCGGCTCCGCGGTCGTGTTCTTTGCGTTCATCGGATTCGATGCGGTGTCGACCTGCGCTCAGGAAGCCAAAAGACCACAGCGCGACATGCCGGTCGGCATTCTCGGGTCACTGGTGATCTGTACGATCCTGTATATAGCGGTGGCGGGGGTGCTCACCGGACTCGTGCCTTATGGCGAATTGAACGTGCCCGATCCCATTGCGAAGGGCGTGGACGTGATTGGCCTCACCTGGTTCTCCATCCTCATCAAGATCGGCGCGCTGACCGGTTTGACGACCGTGATCCTCGTGCTGTTGTATGGGCAAAGCCGCATCTTCTTCACGATGTCGCAGGATGGCTTGCTGCCGGGATTGTTCGCGCGGGTTCATCCGCGTTTGAAGACGCCCCACCTCAGCCAGACCATGATTGGCGCTGTTGTTGCAATCGTCGCGGCGTTCACGCCAATCAGCGTGCTGGGTGAAATGGTGAGCATCGGCACGCTCTTCGCCTTTGTCCTGGTGTGCGGCGCGGTGATCTATCTGCGGCGCAGCGACTCCGGCGCGAACCGGCCGTTTCGTGTGCCAGGCGTGCCGGTCGTACCGATTCTCGGCATCCTGTTTTGCGTGCTGCTCATGACCGGCTTGCCACTCGTCACGTGGATGCGGCTAGTGGTCTGGCTGGTGATCGGGCTCGTGATCTACTTCTCATATGGACGCAATAACTCGCGGCTGCGGCATCCGGAGCGGCACGCGGGATAAGCGTGCGGCGTCGGTTGAGCTAGCAACTCGGGCACGACGCTGACCAGCCGCGCCGGCGGATTCAGCGGGGTTCCACGGGGCTTCAAGAGGTTTCAGGCAGGCTGGATGTTCGACGCCTGCTTGCCCTTGGGGCCCTGGCCAATATCGAAACTGACTTTCTGGTTCTCGAGCAATGACTTGAAACCTTCAGTCTTGATCTCCGAGAAATGGGCGAACAACTCTTCGCTGCCGTCGTCCGGCGTGATGAAACCAAAACCCTTTGCATCGCTGAACCACTTTACTCGTCCGGTCGGCATGGCCGTCTCCTGGCTGGAAAAAGGGGAACGGTATCACGCGCGGTCGTTTTCGTTGGCGCCGCTTGTTGCCCGCATCGGCGGAACGCCCTATCCCGTCTGCCGGCCCAGGCGGAAAACCCCTCCTGCAATACCTCTCCGCGTTTACCTTCACTTATAAAAATTCTTTTCATATGTGAAAATCGGACACGAAACCCATGCGGGGAACCGCATCGACGGGACCAACCACCGAAAAAGGAGCATCAATGGTCAAGCGTGTCGAAGGCAAAAACATCGTGGTGACGGCTGCCGGCAAAGGCATCGGACGGGCTTCCGCGCTCATGCTCGCCGCCGAAGGCGCCCACGTCTGGGCAACCGATATCGACGAAAACGCCCTCGCCGAACTCGCCCGCGACGCAGGCGCTGGCTCCACGTTGCGCACCGCGCGTCTGAATGTGCTGGATTCCGCCGATGTCGAGACCTTCGCCGCGACGACCGGCCCGCTCGACGTACTGTTCAACTGCGCCGGCTACGTCCACGACGGCAACATCCTCAAGTGCGAGGACAAGGACTGGGATTTCAGCTTCGACCTGAACGTCAAAGCCATGTACCGGACCATTCGCGCGTTCCTCCCGGCCATGATCGACACAGGCAAGGGGGCATCGATCATCAACATGGCCTCGGCGGCGTCGAGCGTGAAAGGCGTGCCGAATCGCTTCGTTTATGGCGCATCGAAAGCGGCCGTGATCGGTTTGACCAAGTCCGTGGCTGCTGATTTCGTCGGCCAGGCCATTCGTTGCAACGCGATTTGTCCCGGCACCATCGAGTCGCCGTCGCTGCGAGGCCGGATCGCGAGTCAAGCGGCGGCGTCGCATCTGGACGAAGAACAGGTCCGCGCTGCGTTCGTCGCACGTCAGCCTATTGGACGGGTTGGGCGGGCGGAAGAAGTCGCGGCGCTGGTGACCTACCTCGCCTCCGATGAATCCGCGTTCACCACCGGTACGATTCACATGATCGACGGTGGCTGGTCGAATTAAGGTTGATTGATTCGTATAGCTTATCAATATAAAAAGAGAAGGCCTTCATGTCAGGATCTATTCCGCTGGCGGCGAGCCCGGAAACCGCTGCCGCGCTTGAAGAAAATGCGTATCGCAAGGCGGTGTGGCGGATCGTGCCGTTGCTGATCGTCTGCTTCATCTTCGCCTACTTCGATCGCGTCAACATCAGCTTCGCCAAGCTGCAGATGCAGGGCGACCTGGGCCTCTCGAACGCGGCGTACGGTTTTGGCGCCAGCATCTTCTTCGTGGGCTATTTCATCTTCGAGATTCCCAGCAACCTGATCCTGAGCCGTGTAGGTGCGCGCGTCTGGATCGCGCGCATCATGATCTCGTGGGGCATCGCCTCGGCCGCGATGATGTTCGTTACGTCGGAAACGTGGTTCTACGTGCTGCGCTTCGTGATTGGCGCGACCGAAGCAGGGTTTCTGCCGGGCATCATCCTGTACTTCACGTACTGGTTCCCCGCCAAGCGGCGAGCGCGTATCAATGCGCTTTTCATGACATCGATCTCCATCTCGGGCGTGATCGGCGGCCCGTTGTCGGGCTTCATCATGACCCGTTTTGCCGGACTCGGCGGATTGGCGGGCTGGCAGTGGCTGTTCCTGCTCGAAGGTTTGCCGACCGCCCTGCTCGGCTTGCTGGTGCTGGCCATTCTCGATGACCGCATTGCCAGCGCGAAGTGGCTCAGCGCTGAAGAGAAGGCTGTATTGCAAGCCAACCTGGATCGCGAGGACCACGGCACGTCGCACAAATTCATCGACGCCATGCGCCAGCCCGGCACGCTGCTGCTCTCGCTGATCTATCTCTTCATGCTGATGGGACTTTATGGACTGACGTTCTGGATGCCGCAACTGATCAAGAACACCGGCATCACCAGTCCGATGAGCATCGGTCTGCTGACCGCGATTCCATATGCGGCAGCGGGCATTGGCATGGTGGCGCTCGGCAGGAGTTCGGACCGGCACGGCGAGCGCCGCTGGCACCTCGGGCTGGCGGTCGGCGTGGGCGGCATCGGTTACATGCTGAGTGCGTATTTCGCTCATGACACCACGCTTGCCATGATCTCGCTCGTGATTGCCGCCGTGGGCGCGATCGGCTGCCTGCCGGTGTTCTGGACCTTGCCGCCTGCGTTCCTGAGCGGCACGGCAGCGGCCGGCGGGATTGCGCTGATCAATTCCATTGGCAATCTGGGCGGCATCATCAGCCCGTATCTGGTCGGTAAGGTTGTGGATATGACCGGCGTACCGTCAGGCGGTCTGTACGCTATCGCGGCGGTCCTGATCCTCGCGGCCCTGCTGATCCTGTTCGGCTTGCCCGCTCGTATTGCGAACCGCGATCAAGCGCTTTGATGATCTCGCTCAGCTTGATGACGATACGCTCCCTTTCGCTCAAGACATTGCCATGAATACAGTTCTAAAACCTTCCCGGAACGCGTCCGACGAGAGCACTGACGGCCCGCGCTACGCCGCGCCCGCCCTCGAAAAAGGACTCGATATTCTCGACGTGCTCGTGGACACCGCCGAGGGTTACACGCTCAACGAACTGTCCGTGAAACTCGGCCGCACCGTGAGTGAAATCTTTCGCATGGTCGTGACGCTCGAGCGCCGCGGTTATGTGCAAGGTGATCACAACGACCGCTATACGCTGACGCTCAAGCTGTTCGAGATGGCGCACCGGCAACAGCCGATTCGATCGCTGACCGCCATGGCGCTGCCGCTGTTACGCGATCTGGCGAACGTGACGCGGCAGTCGTGTCATTTGTCGATCTATCACAGCGGCCGCGTAGCGGTTATCGCGCAAGTCGATAGCCCTGAACGATGGTCCTTCGGCTTGAAAGTCGGCGCGGTGATGGGGCTAACCGATACCTCGTCAGGCCACGTGCTGCTTGCTTTCCGCGATCTCGCCGAGCGGGAGAGAATGCTTGCCGCGCATACACGCGTGGAAGGCGAGAACGATGTGGAACCGGCGGTCTTGCTGGCGTTGCTCGACGAGATTCGCGCGGCCGGACATGAGATCGTGCCCAGCCGGCAAATGCGCGGCGTGACCAACGTGGCATTCCCGGTGATCGGAAGCGCCGGCGATGCCGTGGCGGCGGTCAACGTGCCGTATCTCGAACGTATCGATAAAAAGATCAATCCCGAGTTCGACGAGGTCTGCAGGATGGTCGGCGAGATGACCGGGCGCTTGTCCGCGCTGATGGGGTTCAGCGGTTACAACCTGGAAGGCGAATAAACGCCATCGCGCCGGCACGGACGCTCGAATGCTCCTGCATTCGAGCGCTCATTCACCCGTGCAAAGATATGAAAGATTTTTAAGCGTTTGTTGGGTAAAAAAATAAAAATAAATCAGTCCGGGTTTTATCGCCATTTAATCGCGTTGACGAAATAAATGCGCAACCGTATAAAACCATCAACGCCGCCCGTCCTTGCGCAGTCTTTCCATCATCCGACGCCGCTATTGCTGGTTTAGCTTAGCCCGAATGCGCCCGGTCGATCCAATCATTCAGCCCACGGTGAAGACATCATGCGACAGACCAAAATCTCGATTTGCCTGCCAACGTGCAACCGCCCCGAACTGCTGATGGAATCGCTGACCTCGTGTCTTGCGCAAACTCACGCGAGCATTGAAATAGTCATTGGTGATGATTCCAGCGATAACCGCACGCGTAACCTGATCGATACAACGTATTTGCACGAAACGCGTATCTCCTATGTCAAGAATGAACCGTCGCTCGGGCAGGCGGACAATATCGCCAGCCTTTTCGAGCGCGCCACAGGCGATAAAATCCTCCTGATTCACGATGACGATGCCCTCGCTCCCGATTGCATAGAACGTCTGCTGTCCCTCTGGAACCTCTATCCGGATCTGGAAATTGCATTCGGCGATCAATATCAAATGGACGATAACGGCCACGTCGACCTGGAAGCCAGCCGTAAGCTCAATACGGATTACCACCGCACGGAAGCCGTGGTTGGCCTGCAAGCCAATCCCGGACGCACTGGCCTGATCCAGATGATGCCGAACAATGGCTGGCTCGCCAATGCGGATCTGGTCAAGAAAATCAGCTATAGGAAACAATACGGCATCGGCTGCGAATTCGTGTTCGGCGCGCAGATTTGCATTGCAGCCCGGAAGGTGTATTACCTCAAGGAGTACGTGTCGTTTTATAGAAAGACCGACGTATCCATGTCCAAGACCACGGCGCGCTCGACCACCGCCGCGGCTGTATTGGCGTACGACTTTCTTAAGTCGCTGAAGCTCGACAGCAGTCTTGAGCCGGCGCGTGAACTGGCGCTCAAGCGGATCGTGCCAATTGTCGTGTCGGTGTATGCACGCAACCATCAACCCATGCAGGCCCTGAGCATCGCCCTTGCGCATCTGTACGCGTACAACCACGGGCTCAGCAAACGGCTCTACTTCCACCTGATGCTGATCCTCAAGGGATTCGCCAGCACGGGAAGCTACAAAAGCAGCACGCAGAACGGCTAGAACGGTACAGCTTCAACCAAGGTTCAAGCTCCGGCTCGCGGCGGCGAGTCCGGGCTCGAACTTGGCTTGCCTCGCCATCACCCCTCGCTATTCGCTCAATATCGATCGACGTACTGCCGCGTCATCGTGAAACCTTCCCCACGTAAAACACTTTGCAGTACATTCGACAAGCGCCGCAATAACCGCAAACAGTCTGGTTATTGTTCAGACAATTGCGCGCCATGGCAACGGTTTACCTGTCTGCGCCGTACGAACACCGAATACACGTCAAAGCATTAGAGCGTCCGACTCACGAAAGTTTTTCGGGAAAATCCGCCATGCTGAAGCTCATCGCCTGTTTGTTCGGACGCCACCTGCTTGCAAAGCGCCGGGCCTTGCTTGCATCGGCACCCTCTGCCGCTAACGCCGAAAACGATACGTCCTCCACGTTGCCGCAGGACTTCATCGGCATCGAGATTGCGCAAGCGCGGCGTCATCGGCGAGCGGTCGGGCTCGAGTCGCTGTCTGACGTTCCACACTCTCCGCACGATGCCGCCGGCATACCTGGCCTCGCCATCTCCGGCGGCGGTATTCGCAGCGCGGTATTCTCGCTCGGTGTCCTTCAGGCCATGGCGGATCAACAAGTGCTGAAGCACTTCGGTTATGTATCGACGGTATCCGGCGGCAGCTACATCGGCGCGTTCTATGGCAGCCTCTTTGTCCCCGATACGTTGCGCAGCGGCGAAGCGCAAACACCCGCTAGCGAGTTCGAAACGCGCGCACAGAGGGCAGCCGCTACGCTCGCCCCAAAGACAGGCCCGGCCACGCCCGCCTCGGTCACGCCGATTGCGTACCTGCGCGATAACTGTAACTACCTCGTGCCGAACGGTATGAGCGACCTGCTGCAATCCGTTGCGTTCTCGCTGCGCAACTGGTTCGCGTTGCAATACGTCATTGGTGTATCGCTGCTGACCGTCCTGCTGTGGATCAGTCTCGCGAATCAAACGATCTTTCATTTCGCACGCTTCGCCTACCATTGGCATCCGTTGCTCAAATCCGTTCCGGGCCTCCTGGCAATAGGCATTTCCATCCTGCTCATTTCACCTTTGAGCCGCGCATACTGGCTCACGCAAAATCTCGCCCAGGGAACCCACTCGGCCTACAAAGTATTGCCGGCCGCCTCGTTGATCCTGGTGACCTTGATCGCGCTGGTCAGCGTGGAAATCAATCGTCCCGGGACAATTTTTCCGGTGCATTCCACGACTGTCTCATCGTCCTCGATTAATTACTCGTTTGTTGGAATTGGCTCATGGTTCGTTATCCTGACCGAGATTCTTGCCGTCGCTGCATTCGCTATTGCATGGGCCTTCGTGAACCGCAATGCCTCGCCGGGCACGTCGGGCATTGCGTGGCGCGCCGGTCCGAGAGCGAGCCCCGCATCCCGCCTCGATAGCCGCGCGTTCGCGGACCGCTTGCGCAACGCATTGACGAACGCGTACACCACGCCGCTTCGCATCGGCCGGCATCGCTTCTTCTCCGGTCCCGTCCAGGTCATGATCTGGGCTGCCGCCATCGCGGCGATCGATGCTCTCGGTCAAATAGGCTATGCATGCGCACCGGTCCTCTCCGGCCACATGTGCATGCTCTTGGCGTCTAGCGATGCCGCGGCCACCGCCGCCGCCTCTGCCGATACTTCGTCCGTGCCCGCTTCGCTCGGCGTGCTGGCGGGTTCCGGCGCGGCGATCTGGGCGGCGGCCAAGTTCCTTTTGTCGGAGGGCAGCACCGTCAAGGATCAGATCATGAAGGTGCCGAAGATCGTGCTCGCCTCGGTCGCCGCCATACTCGCCGCGTTGATTACGCTGACGTTCTGGTCGATCGCCGCGCGCGCCGCCGACACCGCGTTAAGGCACTATGCGAGCAAGACCGCGCTCCTCGACGGCTTATCAGGCACTTGGCGGGATGCCAATCACGGCGGCCTGCTATTCCTTGGACTTACCTGCTTCGTCATCCTGATACTCGCAGTCGTCGATGGCCTTTGCATCCAGTTTCTCAATCTCTCGACCTACCAGCGCTTCTATAGCACGCGCCTGACGCGCGCGTTTATTGGCGCCACGAACCGCGTCCGGCTCGATCATGCGAACCGCCGCGACGTCACGTCACTCGTCCCCGGCGACAACATTGCGATGGGCCACTATTACCACGGCGAGAGTTGCGCGCCGGTGCATCTGATCAACACGACGATCAACAAGACCATCGACTGGAATTCGTCGCTGGTGCAGCGCGGCGCGCGCGGCATGATCATGAGCATCGGGCCAGCCGGCATGACCGTGGGCGCAAAACTAGGCGTGTTGAAATGCGAATGGGACCACGCGAACGACATCTCCACGCGCGCTACGCACATCCTGTCCGGCCACCCGACGCCGGACATCTGGCTCGAGTCGCTGACGCTGGGCGACTGGATCGCGATCTCGGGCGCGGCGGTGAGCACCGGACTTGGACAAATGACGCGTCCGGGTTATTCGCTGCTGCTGGGCATTGCCAACATTCGCCTTGGTTACTGGTGGGACACGTACTCTGCGCCGTTTCGCCACGGCACGAAAAGCAGCCCGCGCGCACGTGTACCGCTTCCGGACGACAAGGACCCAAAGCGTATTTTTCGCGAGAAGGTATTCGGCACGCAGTTCTGCCTGACCAGCGAACTGCTCGGGCAGTTCGACGGGCCGCGAGGCCGGCGCTGGTATCTGACCGACGGCGGCCATTTCGAGAACACCGGCGCATACGAATTGCTGCGCCGCCAGTTGGCGTTCATTGTCATCTTCGACAACGGGTGCGATCCGGATTATGTGTTCGACGACCTGGCCAACCTGATGCGGCGTGTTCGCGTCGACTTCGGCATCGAAATTTTCGAGTCATCGTGCAAGATCTCTTCGCCCGACGGCCTGCGGCTGAACACGAGCCTGATTGCCAAATCGTTTGATGCTTTTGCAAAAGGTCCCGACTATCTCGCGATTCGCCTGATGGTTGCGTTTCCGGACGGGCGCACCGGTCAGATCGTCGCGATCAAACCCCGCCTGACCGCGGCCGCCCCTCACGACGTACGTCAATATAAGAACACCAGTCCCGACTTCCCGCATGAAACAACCGCTGACCAGTTCTTCGACGATGTCCAGTGGGAGTCGCATCGCGCGCTCGGCTATTCGCAGGCGCGCGCGTTGTTCGGCTGATCTGGCGCGGGCATGGACACCCTGCTTGGGCGGCGGCAGACTCATGGCGATTTCAGCGCATGTTAGTTTCCTTAAGTCCTGTTAAGCGTCCTGTTAAGCCCTGAAAGGGTGTCGCGTTTGATCTTCTTGGCGATCGACCATTTGTGTACTTCCGTGGGGCCATCGTAGATACGAAACGCGCGAATCTCACGGAACACTTGCTCGACTACCGTGTCTCGCGACACGCCGGTGCCGCCCATGACCTGCACGCAGCGGTCGGCCACGCGGAACAGCGCGTCGGCCACGGCGACCTTTGCCATCGAACTTTCGGATGTGCCTAGCGAGCCGCCATCGAGTACCGCCGCGCACCAGTCGATCATCAGTTCCGCCTGCTGCAAATCGATCACGTTCTCCGCGAGCATGAACCCCACGCCTTCGTGATCGATCAGCAACTTGCCGAATGCGCGGCGCGTGCAGGCGTAGTGTGTCGCGATCTCATGCGCGCGCGTGGTCGCGCCATGCCAGCGCATGCAATGCGACAGCCGCGCGGGCGACAGCCTGATCTGCGCATATTTAAAGCCTTCGTGCACTTCACCCAGCACCTGACTCTCGGGCACGCGCAACCCGTTGATACGGACCACCGCGTGGCCGCCGGGCATTGAACTGTCGATGGTGTCGAGAATTCGCTCAAGGTGAACGGCGGGATGCGGCAAGTCGACAAGAAACATGGTCGCCCTGACCTTGCCGTCCTTCTGGTCTCCGTCTTCGCCCGTGTTGCTGCGCGCCATCACAATGCCGACCGATGCCCCTTCGGCACCGGTAATGAAGGCCTTCGTACCGTCGATAACCCAGTGCTCGCCGTCGTGTCTGGCCGTGGTCTGAAGCATGGAGGGATCGGAGCCCGCGCCGCCATCGGATGCGGGTTCCGTCATGAAGAAAGCGGAGCGTGCATCGCCCGCTACAAGCGGCGCGAGAAACCGTTCTTTCTGCGCCGCAGTGCCGATCTTGCCGATCAGGTACATGTTGCCTTCGTCCGGCGCGGCGGTATTCACCGCGACCGGGCCAAGCGGCGACAAGCCTGAGCGTTTCAGGACGGTTGCGGTTTCGAGCTGCGTGAGATGATCGCCTCCGGCGAGGATATGCGGCGTGAGAACGCCCGCAGCGCGCGCCTTGCCGCGCAGTTCGCGCACCAGTTCCTCGCTCGGGCCGTGACTGCCGCAACGCGGATCGCGTTCGTATGGAACCACTACCGTGCGCACGAACTCTTCCACACGCTTGGCTATTTCGCTCGCACGCTCTGTCTGTACAACATCCATGCTGCTCATTGCAGGGTCTCCTTTTTAGCGCCACACGTGACGCCATCTTCGGGTTGATCGGTCAAACTGCGCCGACGCCGGGACGTTGCCTGTCGCCATCGTGATGGCGATGCGCCGGACCGGCGAGTAATGCAGCGGTCACGCTGCAATCGAGTTATCCGAGGACAATCATAGCCCTGTTCGAGTGCTCGTTCGCCCGGCACCATGATGGCGTTGAATGCCGCCAAAGTTACGCAGTGGTCCGCCAATTTCGCTGTGTGAGCGTTCCCGGACATTGATCCCGCCCGCACGGTGATAACCTGCCGAAGTGCTAAAACAGCGGGGAAACGGGAGAACACTTTGCATGCGCCGATAAACCAGTCTGGCGGTTCTCTACCTGCGCTGACCAGCGTCCGTTTTCTTGCGGCAATCACGGTAGTTGTTTCGCATTACTCAGAACTTGGTCTGCTCCCTCTCCCGTCGCAGATCTTCGATTTCGTCGATGGTGGTCGTCCCGCCGTTTCCCTGTTCTTCGTGCTGTCCGGATTTATCCTCACCTTTACCTACCGCGACCAGCTGCCGGTGAAGGGCCCGCGGCCCTTCTATCAGGCGCGGTTTGCACGTATCTATCCAGGCATATTGCTTGGCCTGGCGTTGTGCGTGCCGACCACGCTGTACCTGCTGAACGGCAACGATCCGACCTTGCTCACGCGGTGGTATGCGCTGAAGAATCACGTGTACCTGTCGCTCGGCGTGAGTCTCGCGTGCCAGTTGTTGTTGCTGAATGCGTGGTTCCCGTTTGCTGCGGTCAACCAGCCCTGGAACGGACCATCCGACAGCGTTTCATGCGAAGCGTTTTTCTATCTGATGTTTCCGCTCATGCTGCGAAAAATGATGTCCATGCGTTTGGCCTGGCTGACATTCGCTTGCATCGGCTTCTTCCTGATGCAGGGGCTCTGGATCGTGTTCCTGCAAACTTTCCTGCCGCTATCGCGCAGCGGCTTTCTTGTCGTTGGCCTGCCGCTGACGCGCCTGTTCGAATTCGTCGTTGGCATCTACGCCGCCATTCTGTTTCACCAGTTGCGCGAACAAGGCGTGAGCCGGCACGCATTGGGCATCAAGCTCGTCGGCATCGCGTTGATCGCGCTAACGGTTCTTGGGCTCTGGCGGCCGGTTTCTCCTGCGTTCTATCTCGCCTCGCCGTGGTTCGCCGCGTTGATCCTGGGGCTCGCGCTACTTGAGCGGCCGGTGATCAATGTCTTGAACCGGCGGGCATTTATCAAGCTGGGTGAGGCAAGTTATTCGCTGTATCTGATTCACGTGCCGATTGCCTATCTCGCGTACATAGCGGGTTTCAGGCAATCGAATGGCTGGATCGCGATGGTGTTCGCCGTCGTTGCGAGCCTGCTGATCTTCAGGTTTTACGAAGAGCCCCTTCGCAAGCGCATCCGGGCGCGATTCTCGGCCATTTCGAGGCCGGTCGTTAACAGGGATCGCCTCAGTGCTGCGTTTGCCGCGCCGACTTCCAAAGAAAATTAAGCGCGGTCGCACGTGGGGTGGCCGGTCATTGAACCGCGGCCACTTTTCCTTAGAGGTTGTTACGAAATTGGTTTTCGTTCGCACTGGGGGGTGGATGGGGTCTGCTGGCGCTCGGTGGTCAGGGGTCGATGCTGGGTTGGTCGGTTTTGGGGTTAGTGGTCGGGGTTGATGCCGGGTTGCTGCTTTCAGTGTTAGTGGTCTGCATGAGTCGGATTTTCTCTTTATCACTATTAGCCACTAACCAGCGAAGAACCACAACCGTAAATACCCGTAAGGCCGTGCGGGTTCATTGGCAATGGTGCTTGCCCGAGAGCGTACGGGGCGAAGCGTGTTCGTGTCAGGATTCGCGAGAAGGAGGGGTTCAAACATCCTTCGCTCTGGCGAGCACTGTGCTTTTGGGGCACCTATGAATGAAAACTGCACGCTGTGGACACTTAGGGTAACGTGTTTTAAAAGCGCTTTGCTTCGTTTCTTTGTCGCTTTGGACAAAGAAATGACGTGCCGCCACGCACAGTGGCTAATAGTGATAAAGAGAAAATCCGACTCTCGCAGACCACTAACGCCGAAAGCACCAACCCGGCATTGACTCCGACCACTACACCCAGAACCGACCACCCCAGCATCGACCCCGACCGACCGCCCCCCCCGGAAACCACCACCCCGGCATACCCCCCCACCGCGACTCCAAGCCCGCCAAAAACCCCAAACCCGTCCACCGGCGCGAGCGAAAAAAAACTCGCCCTCCGCTTAAACACGAATGGCGAGTTTTTCATTTGGAACAACACCCAAAAAGGGCGATTAACACCCAATCGAGTCTTGCACCGGACCTGATCCAGCCAAGTCCACTTCAAATCTTCACAACGTCGAATTAGCAACCGAAGGGCGCTTAATCGGCACCGTTTTGCGCCGCTGCAGCCGAGCTACGCACGCCCGTTGCCGAGGTGCCGCTGCTCGAAGGACCATACGCCGTCGCTGCCTGAGCGTTTTGTGCAGTCACACGAGCCTCAGCGGCCTGGATGTTCGCCGGGTAGTCTACGTCGTCGCCAGCGGGGTTGTACCCAGCCTTTTCCAGTCGAACCAGTTGCGCCTTGACTTCAGCACGCGTCAACGGACCGTTGTTGTCAGTGCTTTGCGCAAATGCGAACGTCGGAGCTGCCAATGCCGACACGATAACCACAGCGGGAATAAGTGACTTGAACATGGGAAAACCTCCAGTATTTTGTATGTGGTCTCGAAACAATCTCAGAGGGATATAAGCCTTTTTCTGAATTTGTTTCGGATGTAAGAAGTCTATGCTTCGATACTCTGAGGGAAAACCCTTATTTATGCGAAACATCATTGTTGAGATCGCAACAATCGAATGAAAATGGCCAGGCAAGCGGAATTGGAGGAGGTGCTTCGGGATTTATTGCCAAAAAAGACGGAGAACGCGTCTAAATTTGAAGAATAATCCAAGCACGGCGAACTATATTGCGGTTTCCACAATAATTCCGCCAAACCCGGAATGGGCCCGGCGTGGATACAGGCCTAGAAATGGCCCGTGAATTGATATCGATCGCCGGGATGCCAGAGGTTCACCACTGACGCCACCGCGTCGCGCGACCACGTCCGCCGATGCAGCATGAGACACGGCTCACCCGCTTTCATGGAGAGCGCGAGGCCCGTGCTTTCATCGGGAAGCGCTGCTTCAATCCTGTATTCAACGCGCTGCAAAGGCGCAGCGACCATCAGGTATTGATTCGGCGTGATCCTGGTGAAATCCTGGCGCGCATATTCCGGCGCAAGCGCGGGATTGACCCAGCGCTCTTCCAACTGGATCGGCAAGTCGTTTTCGAAGTGCAGCACCCGCGAATGAAACACCGGACTGCCCTCGGTGAGTTGCATTTCCAGCGCGAGGCGTTCGTCCAGTACGGATGCGCCCAAGTGCATCACTTCTGCCCGATGCACATGACCGCGTCCGGTGATTTCGTCGGAGATACTGCGGATTTCCACGAGCGTCGATGCGTATTTCGGCTGCGCCACGAACGTGCCCGCGCCCTGCACGCGTGTCAGGATCTGCTCGGCGGTCAGTTCGCGCAACGCGCGATTGACCGTCATGCGCGCTACCTTGAACTCACGCGCCAGTTCGTTTTCGGAAGGCACCTGATCGCCTTCCTTCCACTCCCCGGCATGAATGCGCGTGAGAATGTGATCCTTGATTTCCTGATACGCGGGCGTGCTCATGCTGGGCGTGTGGCGTCCGGTTGAACATGGGATTGAACTTCCGAAACAAACGAAAGCGGGCAATGTTTCGCGATTTCACCGCTGACCACCTGCTTCGCGATCGCCGCGATATCCGGTGCGAAATAATGATCGAGATCGTAATGCGCGACTTCCGAGCGCAGCGTCTTCATCACGTCGGCGAGTCGCGGACTGGTTTGATGCGGCGCGCGCAGGTCCACGCCTTGCGCCGCCGCCAGCAACTCGATCGCGAGAATATGCGCGACGTTCTCCGCAATATATCCAAGCTTGCGGGCGGCAAACGTCGCCATGGAAACGTGATCTTCCTGATTCGCCGATGTCGGCAATGAGTCAACCGATGCCGGATGCGCGTAGGTCTTGTTCTCCGACGCCAGCGCCGCCGCCGTCACATGCGCGATCATGAAGCCCGAATTCACGCCGCCATCGCGCACGAGAAATGGTGGCAAACCGGAGAGCGTCGCATCGATCAGCAACGCGATCCGGCGCTCCGCTAATGCACCGATTTCCGCAGCGGCAATGGCGAGGTTATCGGCAGCGAACGCAACGGGTTCCGCGTGGAAATTTCCTCCCGACAGCACTTCGCCGGTGTCCGGGAAGATCAGCGGATTGTCCGAGACAGCATTCGCTTCGATCAGCAATACATTGGCTGCATGACGCATCTGGTCGAGGCACGCGCCCATGACTTGAGGCTGGCAACGCAGGCTGTATGGGTCCTGCACCTTGTCGCAATCCTGATGCGACAAGTTGATCGCGGAGCCTTCCAGCAACGTGCGATAAGCAGCAGCGGCATCGATCTGTCCGGCGTGACCGCGCAGCGTGTGAATGCGGGCATCGAAGGGAACGACGGAACCCATCGCGGCGTCCACCGACAGCGCGCCCGATACCAGCCCCGTGCGATACAGGTCTTCGATCGCGAACATGTTGTACAACGCGAGCGCCGTGGAAGCCTGCGTGCCGTTAAGCAGCGCAAGCCCTTCCTTAGCCTGCAACGTCAGCGGTTCGAGACCGGCCACGCGCAACCCGTCCAGCGCACTCGCGCGCTCGCCACGGATGGTGACTTCGCCGATACCGAGCAACGCCGTCGACATATGCGCAAGCGGCGCCAGATCACCCGATGCGCCAACCGACCCCTTGACCGGGATGACTGGCAGGACATCGGCGTTGAAAAGGGTGATCAGCGCGTTGATCACCTCGCGGCGGATGCCCGAATGCCCGCGTCCCAGGCTCGACACCTTCAACGCGATCAGCAGCCGCACGACCGGGCGCGACATGGGTTCGCCCACGCCCACCGCGTGCGACAACACCAGATTGCGCTGCAACAGTTCGAGCTGATCCGCGGGAATGTGGGTGCTCGCCAGACGGCCGAAACCCGTGTTGATGCCGTAGGCCGGCTCGCCCTTGGCGGCGATGTCGGCAACGGTTTGCGCGGACGCGTCGATGGCGGCGAAGCTGGCCGGATCGAGGGTTAAGGCGTCAGAGCCGCGGGCGATCTGGCGCAAGTGCGCCAGCGTGAGGTGGCCGGGAGTCAATTCGATCATCGCAAGTCCTGTCTATACAAGTTGCGGCCCAGTCTAAACAAATAAATCCCCCAAAACAAGGCCTGAAAACACCTAATTGGCGTTTTCAGGGATCCGTCCGGTTATTTTTCCGGTCGGTTGTCTATACAGCGAAAAGTTGCTTTTCCATCCGGAAGTTCGTCAACCACTGGCCGCGCAGCGCCACATCTTGCGAGCGGATGACCTGAAAACCGTGCCTTTCGAAGAACGGCCGCGCGGTAATGCTGGCGTCGGTATCGAGGATCGCGAGCCGTTGCACACGCGCCGCGTTTTCCACCGCATCAAGCAGCGCGCTAGCCACGCCTCTACGCTGGCTGGCCGGATCAACGAACAACATGTCGATGTGTCCGCTGCTTTCCAGATCGATGAAACCTGCAATGACACCGTCGATCAACCCAACCCACGTAGGCCGGTCAAGCCGGCGACGCGACCACACATCGCGGTCCACCTGCGCCCACGCCGCGATCTGCCCGGCATCGTAATCACGAGACGCCACTCCCCGCACCGAGCGCAGAAACACACTGATAACCGCGTCCAGATCGGCGGCTTCATAACGCCGGATGACAGGTTGCATCGATGAATGCACGGGTTCTTTAGCGCGTCAGCGAGACCGTCGCGATACCCAAAATGGTCATCACGACCGACGCCGTCACGTGAATCGCGATCTCGCCCGCCGCCCAGCCGTAGCGTCCTTGCTGCAGATGCGCGACGACTTCGGCCGAGAACGTCGAGAAGGTGGACAGGCCGCCCATCAAGCCGGTAATGACGAATAGCCGCCATTCCATCGATACCCCGGGGAAACGCGCGAACCACGCCACCGCCACGCCAATCACATAGCCTGCGATGACGTTCGCCGCGAGCGTCCCAAGCGGCAGATTGGGGAACAACGCGTTCAGGCGCAGGCCGAGGACCCATCGAAACAGGGAACCGAGCGCGCCGCCAATACCTACAGCCAGAATCGACAGATACATGAGCGAAGGCAGAAGATCAGAGAGGAATGAGCGTTAGACGCTCGATGAGCTGCTCACGGCTCGCCGCGACGACCATCTCGCCGGACCTTGTAAGCCGCGCAATCCACGTGCCGTCGCGCCGCTGTTCCCAGCCTCCGCATTCATGGCCGTCCAGCAGCAGGGAGCCGCGTTTGACCAGTTGAGGATCGGCGGGATCGAGAACGGTGTCGTCGTTATGTTCCAGCTTGACGGTTCGCATGGGCGTTGCGCTCGCGCGTGGGAATGCATAAAGGCGTAATCATAATGGAGTGCGTGACGAACCCTATACAGAATGCGAGAAAGCGTGAAAGCCTGAGAATGCAAAGCCGCCTTTCATGCACAATACGGGTCGCTTCGTTTGTTGTAGTCGAGTTCGCCTTTTCATGTTTCACCCGGCCCGCATGATTTTGAATTTGGACAATCTGATAGACACTGTTGCAGATACCGTGCAACAGCACTACCCCACCCACCACTGGGCGCAATTCGCGCTCGGCCTGCTGATGCTCGTTCTGGCGGCGCTGTTCGCGCAGTGGGTCGTCGCGCGCATCGTGCTGTATTTCGCGCACCGCCTGCTCGTGCTGACCGAACGCGAAGCGTGGGACAAGGCCCTCGCCCGGCATCGCGCGTATCACCAGCTTTGGTACGCCGTGCCGTTCGCGGCGGTGGCGATCGGTATCGGCGATGTGCCGCACATCGGTCACGCGGCGGACGTGATCGAGCGGCTCGCGCATGCGGGCGCATGGATCTGCGTCTTCTTCGCGATGGGCGGCGCGCTCAGCGCATGGCAGGACGTCTACGCCGCCAGCATGCAGGCGCAGACACGCTCGATCAAAGGCTACATCCAGATCGGCAAGCTCGCGCTCGCGTTGATATGCGGCGTGCTGGTGCTGTCCATTGTGATCGACCGCTCGCCGCTCTGGATGCTGTCCGGGCTCGGCGCATTGTCCGCCGTCCTGCTGCTCGTGTTCAAGGACACGTTGTTGTCGCTGGTGGCAAGCACGCAGCTCACATCGAATGACATGTTGCGCATAGGCGACTGGATCGAGATGCCGCAATCCAACGCCGATGGCTTCGTTAAAGACATCGCGCTGCATACCGTGAAGGTGCAGAACTGGGACAACACGGTGACTACCGTGCCCACCTACAAGCTGTTCTCGGAGAGTTATAGAAACTATCGGCAAATGTTCGAATCGGGCGGGCGGCGCATCAAGCGCACGTTGAGAATAGATGCCACCTGTGTGCGTTTTCTCACCGATGAAGAAACCGCGCGCCTCAAGCAATTCCGCTTGCTGCACGATTATCTGGAAGAAAAGCAGATCGAAGTCGACCAGGCCAACAAGAATCTCGGCGCGCTCGCCAGCGAGCCGGCCAACCGGCGGCGGCTGACGAATATCGGCACCTTCCGCGCGTATGGGCTCGCGTATCTGCAACGGCATCCGGAGATCAGACAGGACATGTCGATGATGGTGCGGATGATGGAACCGCAATCGGAAGGCATTCCCGTCGAGGTGTATTGTTTCACCGCCGTCACCGCATGGACACAATACGAGCGCATCCAGGGCGACGTGTTCGACCACCTGCTGTCCATCCTGCCGGAGATGGGCCTGCGGCTCTATCAAGCGCCGTCCGGTGCCGACATGAGCGGACTGGTGAGCGGGCGGATCGGCGGCGCAAGCAGCTCAAACACCATTGGCAGCGCGGAAAGCGGCCGTTTGCGCGGCGAATTGCCCACGCTCTAGCTGGAGAAGCAGGCAAGAATCTGCGACTTTTATGTATTCACGCGAACCTTCCTGATGCCTAAAGTGTGAACCTTGCCGGCATTCCTTCTGCATCACCCGAAGGTGCCCGCCGGTCATCGCATTTATCGCTTCTACAGGAAAACTCCCGTGACCGATCGCGTTCATGCCATGCGTGTTTTCATCCGCGTCGTCGATACCAACAGCTTCTCGCGCGCCGCCGAATCTCTCGGCATGCCGCGTGCAAGCGTATCGACGACCATTCAACAACTCGAGGCGCTGCTCGGCGTGCAACTGCTCGCACGCACGACGCGGCGCCTCAATCTCACGGCCGAAGGGGCCGAGTGTTACGAGCGCTGCGTGCGCATTCTTGCGGATATCGACGACCTGGAAGCAGGCTTTCATGGCCGCGACGAGCGTCTTCGCGGGCGTCTGCGCATCGAGTTGCCCGATACGGTCGCTACCGCCTTGGTCGTACCCGCGCTGCCCGATTTCCACGCGCGTTATCCGCATATCGAGTTGTCGATCGGCATTTGCAATCGCGCCGTCGATCTGGTCGGCGAAGGCGTGGATTGCAGCGTGCAACTCGGCGAACTGCCCGATTCCGGGCTGATCGCACGACGGCTCGGCAGCTTCGAGCACGTAACGTGCGCCACGCCCGCGTATCTGGAGGCGCACGGCACGCCCAAGACACTCGATGAACTCGCGCAGCACGTCGCGGTGAACTGCGTGTCGGCTCGTACCGGCCGGCCGTGTGATTTCGACTTCGAAGTGGATGGCGAAGCAGTGGCTGTGAAAATGGCGGGGTTTGTACAAGTCACCGACGAACACGCGTATCTCGCGTGCGGCCTGCAAGGACTTGGGCTGATCCAGCCGCCGCGCATTGCCGCTTTGCCGTACCTGCGTTCCGGGGAACTGCGCGAGGTGCTGCCGCAATGGAAATCGATGCCGATGAATGTGTCGGTCGCATTCGTCAAGAGCCGGCAAGCCGCGCCGAGGGTCAGCGCGTTCGTGGACTGGCTGGCGGAATTGTTCGAGCGCTCGCAGGAAATGGACGATACGCTCACGCGCCTGTTCAGCACGGCTCGCCGCCCGGTTTCCTCTGCCGCGAAGGCGACGGCATCAAGAGCTGCTACCGCCCGCGATGAGGACGCGCACGAGGAAACCACCAGCGAGTCATGACCCTACGTGACGCCGCCATGAACGCTCACGCCGGCCTGACCGGCTGAGTGGCCCCCTCGCCCGCCACCGTATTCCACTTGCGTACCTCCCAGCGCGTGACCAACCCTTCGGTCACGTACGGATCGGCCCGCGCGAACGCCTCCGGCACGGTGGACGAATCCGCCTCGAACAGCAGTATCGCCCGGTCGATGGGCGCCTCCAGCGCCCCGCCCAGCAATAATTCTCCGCGTTCCGCCGATGCCCAGGCCGCCGCCAGATGGCGGTCACGAAGCGCCGCCCGGCGTTCGAGATAATCGGTGCTCAGTTCGTACATCAATAGAAAGTGCATGGCTTTATCTCCGTTGTAGGCGAAGCTGTGCGCGTCGCAATCGAATCATCGTGCCACATTGTAATAAGCGCATATATGACATGCGTGTAAGGCTTGCATGTAAGACTTGGTAGGCACGCCAAAACTGTATGCCGGAGTCCGTGTGTGCGATCATGGCGGCACTTTCGACTTTTACCTTGGCGCAGGTTCGCGAATTACCCGCAACGCTCAAGATTCCTGCAGCGTCGGACGCTCTCCGGAACATGCCTGTTCCGCGGCTTTTTCGCCTCTTGGTTCCCCGGCTGAAGGGTTAATCACTCTCGCCGCGCCTGGGTTTCGCCGTTACTCCTCTTCAACATCCGGCTGCGCGCCAATCGTTGAAGCTTAAATTCACTCGGCGCTCGTCATACGCATTTCGCCGCCCGTTTCAAGGGGCAAGTTTGAATAACATCGGTTTCGCGCTCGTCGTAGCGCTGCTCCGCTCGCTCGCTCGCCTGCCTTATGGCCTGGTCGCGCGATTCGGCAGCGGCCTTGGCGCACTGCTTTATTGCATTCCGAGCCGTCGAAAACATATTGTGCAGGTCAATCTGCAATTATGTTTTCCCGGAAAGACCGCCGCTGAATACGAATTGCTCGGACGTTCGCATTTTCGTCACGTCGTGCGCAGTTATGTAGAGCGCGGCGTGCAGTGGTTCGGTTCAGCTCCCGCTATCGAAAAACTGGTGCAGCTCGAAAGCCGTATCGATCTCGACGACGAAAACTCACCGCCCACCATTTTCATGGGCTTCCACTTTGTCGCCATTGAAGTGGGCTGCATGCTGTACTCCATGAAGCTGCCCATCACCGCGCTTTACACGCCGATGTCCAGCAAGCGGCTCAACACGCTCGCCGTGGAGCAGCGAGGCCGTTTCGGCGCCGACATGGTGATGCGCGCCGACAGTGCCCGTCGCATTCTGAAGCTGCTGCGCAAGGGCGGTTCGGTGATGCTGGCCGCCGACATGGATCACGGCATCGAAAACTCGGTATTCGTGCCGTTCTTCGGCGTACAGGCCTGCACGCTGACGTCGGTGTCGCGGCTGGCGCGCCTTGGGGGCGCGCGCGTGGTGCCGTTCGTGACCGAAGTGCTGCCCGATTACAAGGGCTACAAGATGACGATTTTCGAGCCGCTCGCCGACTTTCCCTCGCAAAGCGACGAAACCGATGCCCGCCGGATGAACGAGTTCCTGGAATCGCAAATAGTGCGTTTTCCGGAGCAATACTACTGGGTACATCGCCGCTTCAAGCACCGGCCGGAAGGTGTAGCCGGCGTCTATTGAACCTGTGCTGCACGCCGCCCGGGCGTGTCAGTCTCAATGTCGTCTCAGTATCAGTGTCAGCGCGTGCCGCGATCAGTCCGGCTTGCGGAAGTCGTTGTCCACCCAGGCCTGCGCGCTGGTCTTGCTGAGCTTGAATCCCGCGGACACCCGCACGTGGGCAAGCAGCGCACCGAACGAATCGAGCGCTTTCAGGTCTGCGTAGGGATCGTCCTCGTCGGGCACGATATCCAGCGACACCGTCACATCCTCGCCGTCCGCGCGAACCGTAAAATCCTTGTGAAGCATTGCGTGGCGCTGTTGCTCGTGCCGACGCAATACTTCGGAGGCCGTCTTGACCAGCGTGCGGAACGCGTTCGGATCGAGCGGCTTGGGATTCTTCTTGTCGCGGCCCATGGTCCAGGGACCGGTGAGCGCCGGTTCGGCTTCGCCGTCCTTGATCATCTGGACCGCCCAGCCGTCGTCATCCTCGTTCTTGATCACCCTTGCGGTCCAGCCGTCGTCACGCCAGAGGCGGTCTTCGTGGAGCGTGGTGTCTTCGGCGGGTTGGAGATCGGGGTCTGAATCGGTCATGGGAATAAAAAGCTCGAGTTGCATGAAACGGTGTGGAAGCGCGCGGGTGTTGCACCGTGCTTAAGCGACGAATTTTAACCTGCATGAAGCCCCGGCATCGTCGAAAATGCCCACACGCTGGCTGATCGGTCTACTCGACGGGCACTTTGCGCACCGCCCGTCTTTTTGTTACAGAAGTGTCGCGTGCAAAGGGTGCGCCGGCGCGCGCCCGGAATGCCGGGCGTTTTGCCAACACTACGAAGGAATCTTCATGCTTTCACTTATCGGCACCATCATCATCGGCGGCATTATTGGTTTGATCGCCCGGGCAATCAAACCGGGCGACAACAGCATCGGCTGGATCATGACCATTCTGCTGGGCATTGCCGGCTCGCTCGTGGCGGGCTATGCCGGCCGCGCACTCGGCTGGTATCACGAAGGACAGGCTGCGGGGTGGATTGCCTCCGTGGTCGGCGCTATCGTCCTGCTGTTCGTCTGGGGGCTGGTCGTGCGCCGCCGGGTCTGAAACATGTGAGACCCGATTTGCGCGTATGAGCTTTCGGGTTGAATGAAAAGGCTGTTCCAACGAAAGTTGGAACAGCCTTTTCATTTTGTCCGGCGAAGGAGTGACACAAGTAAAAAAACTGCGACGCTCTACAATAACGGCTGACGAATCAGCCGCAACCATGAAGCCAATCCAATTTTTCCTCCGATACACCCTGGTCCCGTTCGTGGCGATCGTGCTCGTTGCGTCGTGGGCGGTCACGAAAGAATCGACCGAGATCGATGCGCGCCAATATGCGTCTCTCGCCGAGGCTTATCCGCAATTCCCGCAGGGTATCAAGCACGAACTGAGCGAGTCGATGAAAGAAGACAAGATCAGCAAATCACGTTATGCCGCCCTCACGCGGGAAGCGATGAACAGCGGCGTTGTTCTCGATTGGCCGCAAACGCCGCAGGGTGTGGCGGAAGAACGCGCCAGGCTGAAAGCCATGATTGAAGCCAGTCGTGATTGAGAAGTTCGCTCGCGCCGGTGGACGGGGTTTTGGTGGGGTTGGTGGGGGGGCGATGCTGGGGTTCCGGGGTTAGCGGTTCGGGGTTGATGCCGGGTTGGTGCTTTCGGCCTTAGTGGTCTGCGAGAGTCGGATTTTCTCTTTATCACTATTAGCCACTGTGCGTGGCGGCACGTCATTTCTTTGTCCAAAGCGACAAAGAAACGAAGCAAAGAAAACGCTTTCAAACCACGCTACCCTAAGTGTCCACAGCGTGCAGTTTTCATTCATGGGTGCCCCAAAAGCACGGTGCTCGCCAGAACCACGGATGTGTGAAACCCTCCTTCTCGCGAATCCTGACACGAACACGCTTCGCCCCGTACGCTCTCGGGCAAGCACGAACGCCCACGAATGAGCACGGCCTCACGCGCATTCGCTGCCGCGTTTCTTGGTGCGTTGGCCGAGCGTGCGCTGCTTTTTTTGGGTGGGCTACACGGCCGAACGCATATTTACGGCTTCATGTTTGGTGGGTCGTTGCGCGGCCCGCACGATTCTTTTCACCAGCTACGGCCCCATGCACCGTTGCGGCCTCGTTTCCAGCAGGGTTGGCGACGAGGTTCAAGGTGCGTACACATTTGGAGGGTGGTCGTCCGCGGATAGCGCGGGGTGCCCCTTGGGCAGGTTCAATCACTGGTGGCGAAGCGTGTGGGTATCGGTGTTCGGAGAAGGAGGGTTTCACACATCCGTGGCTCTGGCGAGCACCGTGCTTTTGGGGCACCTATGAATAGAAACTGCACGCTGTGGACACTTAGGGTAGAGCGGTTAAAGCGTTTTCTTTGCTTCGTTTCTTTGTCGCTTTGGACAAAGAAATGACGTGCCGCCACGCACAGTGGCTAATAGTGATAAAGAGAATATCCGACTCTCGCAGACCGCTAACGCCGAAAGCAGCAACCCGGCATAGACCCCGACCGCCCCCCCCCAAAACCTAGCAACCCTTCCCGCCAATCACCCACTCAACCCGGACTTCAGAAACAACACATAACGGGGCGCGAAATGCGCATACAACGGCAGGATTGCCCCCCCCATTGCCCGGGCATCAGCGCCTATCTCCCCTTCAACCAGTCTCGGCCTCACCATCCCCTGCCAGTCGAAGGCATCGAGCGCCGAATTGGTCCGGCTCAACACCTCCCGCAACAACTGGCGATCCAGCTCCCCATCAATCACGATCGCGTCGACGTCGACCAGCGCCGCCGCCGTTGCAATAGCCGTGGCGAGCGCCGGACACGCGGCATCGAGCCACGCCTCGCACAAAGGCCACAATTGCGCCGACAGCGCCCGTTGATCGTGAGCGGCGGCGGCAGGAAAACCGGCATCGATGAAGCGCTTTTCCAGCACATACACTGACGCCACATTGAGCAACTGCGGCGTGCCTTCGCTCATCAGCGGAAACGACCCGATAGCACCAGCATTCCCCTTCGGCCCGGCATGCAGCCGTCCATCAATGACCAGCCCGCCGCCAATGAACGTGCCGATAAACACATAAAGAAAATCGCTCAATCCGCGCCCTTGCCCCATCAGCAATTCAGCAGCGCACGCAGCGGTGGTGTCCTTCGCGAACTCCACCGGCAACGTGGTCAGCGCCTGGACTCGCGCGCTGATATCGATCTCGTTCCACGCGGCGAAAACGTCCGGCGGAGTATCGAAGAAATTGCGCCAGCCACCAAGCCACAACGGCGCCGCCACGCCAATTCCAACCACCTTCGTAGCGTCATTGCCGAGCGCGACCATCATCTGGTCAATCTTCCCGCTCAGCAAAGCGAACACCGTACGCGGATCGGGATACGCATACTCGATCACATCACGCGCATGCACCTGCCCCGCGAAATCCATGGTCAGCACATCAAGACTCCGGCGCCCCACTTTCACGCCGATGGAAAACGCCCCATCCGCCCGCAGCGAGATCGGCACCGACGGCTGCCCCATGCGTCCCCGCACGCGCGTCCTGGCCTCGCGGGCGAGCAAGCCATCGTCTATCAGACGATCCACGATCAGCGACGTCGTCTGCGTGCTCAAATGCGTCAGGCGCGCGATCTCGGACTTTGGCAGCGGACCGTGGACACGCACCGCCTGTAGCACAATGCGCTCGTTCATCTGCCGCATGCCGGCCGGCTTCGGCGTTGCCGTGCTTGCGGACATTGAAGGCGTCATCGGCAATCAGGCGATCGCCTGCACGTCGGCCTGCTTTGCACCGGTCATGATGGCCACGGCTTCCGACATATGGATGTCCTTCGTATTGACCAGCGCCGCGCGTCGCCCAAGCCGCTGGATATGAATGCGGTCCGCAATCTCGAACACATGCGGCATGTTGTGGCTGATGAGAATCACGGGCAACCCGCGATCACGCACGCGCCGGATCAACTCCAGCACCATGTTCGATTCCTTCACGCCGAGCGCGGCGGTGGGTTCATCGAGGATCACCACATGTCGCGCGAACGCCGCGCTGCGCGCCACCGCCACGCCCTGTCGCTGACCGCCGGAAAGCGTTTCGACCGCCTGCTTCATCGAACGGATGCCGATCTGCAATCCCTCCATATGCGCGATGGCTTCCTGCAGCATGCGCCGCTTGTCGATCATCATGAACACGGAGCCGAGGATGCCGGGACGCCGCAACTCACGCCCGAGAAAAAGGTTCTCCGCGATGCTCATCGCTGGCGCGACCGCGAGGTCCTGATAGACGGTTTCAATACCTTGCGAGCGCGCGTCGAGCGGACTGCGAAAATGCACGGGTTTTCCGTCCAGCAGGATCTGCCCTTCGTCGGGCACCAGCGCGCCGGAAAGCGCCTTGATCAGCGACGATTTGCCTGCCCCGTTATCGCCGATGACCGCCATGATCTCGCCTGGCAGCAGTTCGAAATCGACGCCGTCGAGTGCGGTCACGGAGCCGTAGCGCTTGCTGACGCCGCGCGCTTCCAGAACGGGTTTGAGTGTGTCGTTCATGAGCTTGGCTCCTCAGGCGCGGGGACGCGCGAGTTTATCGGCGGCGACCGCGAGAATCACCAGGATGCCGGTGATCAAAATCTGATAAACCGACGACACCCCGATCAGCGTCAGGCCGTTGCGGAACACGCCGACAATCAAAGCGCCCAGCAAGGTTCCGACGATCGTGCCGCGTCCGCCGAAGAGACTCGTGCCGCCGAGCACGACGGCCGTAATGCTGTCGAGGTTCTCGGTCTGGCCCGCCTGTGGATCGCCCACACCGGTTCGCGCCACCGACAACAGCGCCGCAATGCCATAGAAAAATCCCGCGAGCGTATACACGGTGATCAGGATTTTCTGCGACGAAAGTCCCATCAGCCGCGCAGCTTCGGCATTGTTCCCGAGTGCGTAGAGATGGCGGCCGGGCACCGTATCGCGCAACACGAACCAGACCACGAGGTACATCAACAAGGTCAGCACGGTGCCATACGTGACCTCCGCGCCGCCAAGATGGAAAGTGTTGCCGAAGAACATCATGGCGTCCGGCAGGTTCGAGATGCTCTCGGCATTCGAGTACACCTGCGTCAGCGCGAACGCTATGTTCAGCGTCCCCAGCGTGACGATGAACGCGGGCAACTTGATCTTCGTGATGAGCGTACCGTTCAGCAATCCGAACAATGTGCTTGCCGCCACGCCACATGCAATGGCAATCACGGGGGGTACGCCCAGCGTGACGGCGAACTTCGTCATCACAATCGAACCGAATGCCATGAGCATGCCGCACGATAAATCGATTCCGCCGGTCAGCACGATCAGCGTCTGTCCTATCGCGATCACCGCTACGACCATGGTCTGCTGAAGAATCAGCGAGAGATTTTGTATCGATAAAAACCGGTCGCTTTGCCAGATGAAGAAAGCGCATGCGATCACGAGCGCCACTAGCGGACCGATATCGGCAAGCGATGGCAGACGATCAGAGAACGTCGCGCGGCCGGCCGTGGGAGAGGTGGATTGCGTCATGACTCGGGACCTCGACAGCAACATCGAAAAAATGCGCCGCTCGCGCGACCCGGGCTTGAAACGCCTTGAGGCTCAAGCCCGGGCCGCGGGTTCAAATGCGGCGCGACGGCTTACTTGTTGCCCCAACAGTTATCCAGCCCGAACTTCGTGTCCTTGGCCGCGACGCCGGACACGGGTTTATCGGTGATGAGCGTGACGCCGGTGTCGTGATAGCCGGTCGCCTTCTTGCCCGTCTTCGCGTATTCGATCCCCGCCTGCACACCTTGCTGCGCCATCAACAGCGGGTACTGCTGCGAGGTGGCGGCGAAGCTGCCCGCCTTCACGTTGCGCACGCCTTCACAGCCCCCGTCGATGGACACGATCATCACGTCCTTATCCTTGCCCGCTGCTTTGAGCGCACGATACGCACCGGCCGCCGCGGGTTCGTTGATCGTATAAACGAGGTTGATGCCCGGCTCCTTCTGCAGGCAGTTTTCCATCGCCGTCTGGCCCTTCGACTGGTCACCGCGAGTGTCCTGGCTGCATACCACGGACGGGTCGCCCTCTTTCACGCCGAAGCCCTGCAGGAAGCCGTTATGACGCAGGACACCGACGGTCACGCCGGGCGCGAGGTCGAGCGTGGCGATCTTCGCGGGCTTGCCGGCAAACGAGGCTTTTGCGTATTCGCCGATCAGCACGCCGGCCTTGAAGTTATCGGTGGCGAACAGCGCGTCGGTGGCATCTTGCGGATCGGTCGGCGTGTCGAGCGCGATCACGAGAATGCCCGCCGCACGCGCTTTCTTGAGCGTCGGAACGATGGCCTTGGTATCACTCGGCGTGATGAGGATGGCTTTCACACCGGCCGTCATCATGTTCTCGACCGCCGTCACCTGGGTTGCGTTGTCGCCGTCGAACTTGCCGGCTGCTGTGATCAGTTTGACACCGCCTTTCGAGGCGGCTTCTTCGGCGCCCTGTTTCATCTTGACGAAGAACGGATTGGTGTCGGTCTTGGTAATCAGGCCGATCGCGATCTGGTCAGTCGCCATTGCCGCGCCTGAACTCACCAGCGACGCAACTGCAAGTCCGAGGAAGGACGCACGTGCGACAGCACGCCGAAGATTTTTCATGTCTCGCTCCATAGATTTTTATTCGCCCGCGACTTCGAGAAGATGAAGCGCACCGGACGCGTTCGCCGACTAAATCAATTGACTTTATTTAGTACAACAGCGACATGGAGACAAGTCAAGAAAATGGAATGACACCCAAACGGTGCAGTGCAGCATGACGCCGATTAGATCGCTTTGAAGATCAATCGGGTTATGCAAGCAGCGATTGTTGCGTCGCGTCTACGTAAAAACACTAATGGGTGGAAAAGGGGTTTAAAAAAGCGTTGAATTGAATTGTTTTCCGGATTTTTATCGGGTTATGGTTTACCAGCATTCTTGCCAACCTATCATTTTGGTCTCCTGCACCATGAGCGCACTCGAAGCCCTTCACGCGATCGTCACCGACGAAGATTCGCCCCAGATCATCCGAGATCACATTGTGGATTCGTTGCAGTTTGCATTGCGTAACCAGCCTGGGTTTTTCACGACGAAGGAAGTGCAATGGCTGGCGCAATGGGATGACACGCGTATTCCGATTGCCGCGACAAAGATCCTGAACGGGATGAAAACAACTTAGGGTGTAAGGGTTTCGCTCGCGCCGGTGGACCGGTTTTGGTGGGCTCGGGTGGGGTCAGTGCCCGGGTGTCAGGTTCCAGGGTTAGCGGTCGGGGTCTATGCCCGGTTGCTAGGTTCTGGGGTTAGTGGTCGGGGTCTATGCCGGGTTGGTGCTTTCAGCGTTAGTGGTCTGCGTGAGTCGGATATTCTCTTTATCACTATTAGCCACTGTGCGTGGCGGCACGTCATTTCTTTGTCCAAAGCGACAAAGAAACGAAGCAAAGAAAGCGCTTTTAACCGCTCTACCCTAAGTGTCCACAGCGTGCAGTTTCTATTCATGGGTGCCCCAAAAGCACGGTGCTCGCCAGAGCCACGGATGTGTGAACCCCTCCTTCTCGCGAATCCTGACACGAACACGCTTCGCCCCGTACGCTCTCGGGCAAGCACAGTTCGCCAAGGGACCCGCACGGCCACACGCTTCGCCACCAGTGATTGAACCTGCCCAAGGGGCACCCCGCGCTATCCTCGGACACCAACCACCAATGTGTACGCGCCTCGAACCTCGTCGCCAACCCGCCGAGAAACGAGGCCGCGAAGATGTGGGTGGCCGTAACCGACGAAAATGGCTGTACAGAACGCGCAGCCAATTCACAAAAACTGAGGCAGTAAACACAAACACGCATGAAGCTGTGGCCTATGAATACGGTCGCACAGACCAGGTAGCTAACCCGTCAAAAAACCGCAGCAGTAAATACCTGTAAGGCCGTGCGGGTTCATTGGCAATGGTGCTTGCCCGAGAGCGTACGGGGCGAAGCGTGTTCGTGTCAGGATTCGCGAGAAGGAGGGGTTCAAACACCCTCCGATCTGGCGAGCACCGTGCTTTTGGGGCACCTATGAATAGAAACTGCACGCTGTGAACACTTAGGGTAGCGTGGTTTTAAAGCGTTTTCTTTGCTTCGTTTCTTTGTCGCTTTGGACAAAGAAATGACGTGCCGCCACGCACAGTGGCTAATAGTGATAAAGAGAATATCCGACTCGCGCAGACCGCTAACGCCGAAAGCAGCAACCCGGCATCACCCCCGACCACTAACGCCGAAAGCACCACCCCGGCATAGACCCCGACCGCTAACCTCAAAACCGACCGACCAACCCCGCATAACACCGCCCCCGCCTCTCTCAGTGCAAACCAGCTTTAGCCGCCACATCGAAAGTAAAGGCAAGAGCCTTATCCTGCACAACAATACTATCAATAAACTGCACCACCTCTAAATCCTTCACAAAACTCGCCGCCGACGAAGCGGCAAGAATCGCACTGCTTTCCTGCGGCTTGGCAATAAGATATCCCTGCACGTAATCCACGCCAATTTCCTTCAGCGCGCGCAGCGTCCCCACATCCTCAACCCACTCGGCAACGCTACGCATTCCAAGATTGCGAGCGAGCGCAACAATAGCTTCAACAATGGCTATATCAGCCGGATGCGCACACATCGTCCGAATAAACTCGCCGTCAATCTTGAGTGCATCAGCGGAAAGATCCTTGAGATATTTAAACGATGTATACCCCGCACCAAAATCATCGAGTGCGATCTTGCCACCCATCTCATGAACCCGTGCAATAAAGCGTTGCGTATTGCCAAGATCATGCAACGCGACGCTCTCGGTAATCTCAAGACAAAGATAAGGAACGATATGCCGGAAACGCGCGAACAACGCAAAGACGTCTTCCATGAACTGCTCGTCATTCAACGAACCCCCACTGAGATTGACGCAAATAAAACGCGTATTCGTGAGCGACGCCTGATGTTTCTCGATCCACTCAAGCAACGTGGTAATCACCCATTTATCGATAGCCGCAATGTTGCCGGATTCCTCCGCCGCCACAATCACCTTGCCGGCAGGCAGCGTTGCACCATCGGGCG
Organism: Caballeronia sp. LjRoot31; assembly: GCF_964253885.1. Classification (NCBI taxonomy): domain Bacteria; kingdom Pseudomonadati; phylum Pseudomonadota; class Betaproteobacteria; order Burkholderiales; family Burkholderiaceae; genus Caballeronia; species Caballeronia sp. LjRoot31. The sequence continues at coordinate 594,146 of NZ_CAXURX020000002.1, read as the reverse complement.
CGCGCATGCGCAGCAGCACCTCGAAATTAAGCGACTCTGTGGGCGCAGACAGCGACATGATCGGCTGCATCACAAGAAAAAGACCCGGAGGCAATCGATTGCGCCCCAGCGTTTCAACCAGCTTCAATTCCTCTGCCCGCTCCTCGAACGCCGCCGCACCCTTGCGATACGTCACCATCCGCGCATTCGAACTCTTCTTGGCCTCACGGCACGCACGGTCCGCATGCGAGAGCGCGTCCTGCACACGCACGCCGTGCGAACACTCCACCAGCCCCACCGATGCCTTCACCTGGAACGCACGGTTGCCGACCTGATACGGCGCATCACTCAATGCACTGATCAGGTGATGACAACAGTCGATGGCTTCGTCTATGGACATGCCACCCATCACGCAGACGAACTCGTCACCGCCAATCCGCCCGAACGGAAACCCGGCTGAAAACAACGCCCGCGTGCGCGTGGCGACCTGCTTCAGGACTTCGTCGCCGGCACGATGGCCGAACAGATCGTTGACGAGCTTGAAGCGATCCAGATCCACGTACGCGAGCGCCCAGGACGTCCCTTCTTCGCTTTGTGCCGCTATAGCCTTTTCCACGCCGCGCCGGTTGAGCGACCCTGTGAGCGGGTCGTGTTCAGCCAGGAACCGCAGTCGTTCGATGGCTTTCGAACGCTCGGTCACATCCTGCAGCGAGCCCTCGATCCAGCCGTTCGAGCGCGTAGCCTTGAGCAGGAAACGGCGCTCGCCATTGCCCCGCGATGCCGCGCCCCCCATCTCCAGTTCGCCTTCACTTCCCTTCGATGCCAGCGCCTGCAAAGCACCCCAGGCGCCCGATTCGAAGTAGTCATTCCAGTGCCGCACCCTGTACTCGGTTTTCTGCAGCGACAGCATGGTCCGCAACGCGGGATTCGCGCGCACGAAATGGCCAGCGCTGTCGAGCGTGAACAGGCCAATGGGCGTCACGTCATACGTGTTGCGCAATTCGGTTTGGGCCTGCCGCCGGTGTTCACGTTCGGCACGCATCTGTTCGGCAATAGCGAAGGCGGCCATCATGCTCGACGACAATGCGGCCATCACCGTATTGACGCCGCCGACCAGCAGCTTGATGCCGAACGCTGCGCCCATGACTTCAGAAAATGTCGCGAACAGCACGATTGCCAGCGAGCCCACATACCACATCACCGTGCGCGAGCGGGTCATCCAGACGAGACGAGCCAGCAGGAAGATCAGCACGAACACGCCGAACCCGGTGGTTACCCAGAGCGTCGGGATAAAGCGTGCATAGGGCAACACGATCGCCGCGCCAAACAGCACGAGGCCGACGTAATGCACGATCCTCAGGAGCCATTTATAACCAATGACCTTCAGCTCGCGCCGGAACAGCGAACTGAACAAAGCGGCCGTCAAAAGGTAATAGGCTGCGAACGTCAGTTGCCGGATGATCTGCAGGTAATCCGGCGGGATCACGCGACCAAGCCACTCCATGTCCCAGCCCATGGCGTTCGCGCACAACCGCAGGTTGCCGACAAGCCAGACCGCGAAGATCACGTAGGTCCACTCGCGGTTGATCATTGCCGTGACGAAAACGAAGACGGCCAGTGTCAACAATCCGCCCGCGATCAACCCCGAACTCTCCTGGAAGTCGAGCGCGCTTTTTTGCAACATCGGACCGCTCCAACCGAGCGCGGTAATTTGTGCCGGGCCGGAAAACGTGCCGCGACACAGCACATTGACCGGCTCCGCGAGGTGGCCGAGTTGGAGCGCGAAACCCGCCTTGATGGGGGTAAATTCGTTGGTCGTGGTCAGGCGATCGGCGCTGCCGAGCGGCTGCATGGTTGACGCAATCCAGCACGAAAGCGTTTGCGCGTGACGCGACGGTAATTCGCCGTAAGTCGATTGCTCCTGACTCATGTTGGGCACGGCGAATTCGAACCAGAATGGCGTTTCGGCGAGCTGCGTGTTGAACCGGTTCGACAAGACAGCCGTAGGCATCCGCTCAAGCGCGGTAGCAGGATCGAGCGTTCCAGACGGGTCTTTCAGGACGTGGAGGGGCAGGGTGAGACCGCCCCTCGAATCGAATTGGGGCGTTCCCCACACCAGGGTGGCAAGGGTGCCGAGAGCAATCAGTGTCGGGACGATATAAACGGCGAACGCGTACAGAAACCGGTCCATATTCGACCCGGTATATCCGGACTTCGCCCGCGAAAATAAGGCAACCGACGCCATACCTTTTAATCCCCCGTGATGCACGACAGATGTCGCGCCGACGGTGGCGAAACCCCAGTGAATCGCCACCGTCTTTTTGTGGCCTCGGTCAATGAACGGCCGGGCTATCTTTTATTACCTGCCGTAAGCAACTTGCGGTACCTCCGGGCATCGTACCGGTTCCTGCTGGAAAGATAAATCAGACGTCCGTAAATCCAGATCCGGATGATGCGTATGCACCATGAACTGGAATAACGGATGCTTCGCTTCCTCCCAGCGGCGCCGAGCCGCCATCACGTCTTTTGCAAGTACCCGGTGCGGCAATCCGCCAACATGAGCCATCGGCAGGAATTCTCTTTCTTCAAATACATCTTCGAACAACATGCCTTCATATTCCCGGTCGAGCGGCGCACGCGCGGTAATAACCATATAGTCGACCAGTTGCTGCTCGCAATAAAGCCACAGGGCCTTGCAAAGCATTACCTTGACGACACGGCCCACGCCACCGCCCGCCACACCCAGCCGGGTGGCTTCCGCCAAACGGCTACTGGCCAGCCAGTCAGGCAGGCGCACCGATTGTTCCACTGCCAGCGGCGCATATTCATTGGTTTGAATACGCATAGTACCCAGCGGCGCGCCATCCAGCTTCGATTCCGCAAGAAGCACTGCCACACCCGGGTCCCGATCGCATTCCTCAATGCCCAGTTTCTGGGCAAAAACCGGCAAATGCCGGCCATAAGCCATGCGCCGCATCTCAACGACTTTTTCAAGGTCGGCGTTTTCGCGAACAATACGGATCGTGAACGGCATGGACTCGCGCTTCTCCTGAGCCTGGACAACCGCCCGCTCGAGCCGCCCTGCACGTTCACCGTGTTCAATATGTCCGTTGCGAAAAACGCTGCTTTGACCTGCCTTATTAAGCTGTTCCATTTGTGCTACCCCATTTTTGGCGAGAAGGAGGACGCCGCGGAACGTTTGACTTCACGCAAACGAATCACACGACGGATTTAGTCTCGCCCAAAGGCAATTGATGAGGTGCGCGCTACCAAATAAATCTTTAGAGAAATTTAAAAAAAATATGCATTTTCAGCGCTTTTCGTGTTCGACGCCTCAAATCATCTCCCCGCATTTCGTATCATGAAAAATTATGCGGAGGCAAGTATGTGTCGTACACGTGAAGCGCGACTCTTTTTTGCCATTAATTATGGTTAGAAATATTCTAAAGCCATGTTTTGGCCTCCGCTATCTCCGGTGCTGCACCGTTCGGGTGCTCATGCTTATATAACGGATTTTCTGTCGCCGACTTTATATCGAGGGTGAATAACGGGCAAGCGAAACGGCTGGATGGCGAAGCGGAAAAAATGACCCGCTCACAATAAGTGAGACCTATTAAACTGATGAATAGAGTCTGCTGCGAATAAGCCCTTGGGGCACTATGGAATTCGATATGTAAAGCAGAAGCAATTCGAGGGCGCTACGCATTTGCGCTTTAGGAAAAGAAGAGAATTCCGCCTGAAGCGCAAACCAGGTGCCGGCCGTACCGAATGAAGAAGCCTGGGGACAGCGGATGCAAGGCGCATCCGCCGGTTTTTTCAGAATAAGGCCGAGGCTTCTTCAGTCTTCGTCGTCGAGCCAGGGAATGTCCACGTCGGTGATAAACGCCACCATTGCGAGCGGACGCCCTTCCTGACGGCCGATCTTGCCGTCCGCACGTTGCCATTCGCATCGAAACACGGTTGCGGGAGTGTCGGCCATCAAGGTCACGGTGCGCAGTTCGTCCGGGTCCGCGTCTTCCACCGGGCCATCGAGCGACACCAGCAATTGTTGCGGCCACATGCCGTCGGCGGGATCGTAGATCTTGTCGCCGTCATGAATCACGACAAACGCTTCCACACCAATGGTCGCCGAAGCCTCCACAATCATCTTGCCAAGCGCGCGCAGCACGGCCGTTGCGCGGCCGGAGTTGGCCTGGCGAATCGCGAGGTCGCCGCGCGTCAGCGCCTGCTCCAGCTTCGGGTTGGTTTTCTGTTGGGCCATCGGTTCGCCTCCGTAACTTGATTCACTATTCGACGAGCATCGCGCGCCGGCTTGCAAGGCGCGATCGTACCATTCCTGTCCCAAATTTACCGTCCGACAGGCCTTCCAGGGAATTTTTAGCATCGCGCAAACGCCCGCCCATCAAAGCTGCCGGCGTCTCGCCAACGCGTGGCATGATGACTCCACGCTCAAGTCGGCCGCCATTTGATCCGATAAGATGTTGTCCGTCCTCAAGCGTTGCCGAGCCGCGGCCCACTCGTCGCATTCGTCCTACAGTCCTACAGTCCTACCGTCCTATTCACCACCCGCGCAGACCAACATCATGTTCGAACTGTTCCTGGCTCGCGTTTGTGCAGCCGATCTGACCGGGCGAGTTCGCCGTCGTAGCACGGCGGGGCTGACATCGTTGCCCGCACGGTTGACGCCGTTCATCCTGCGCGCCTTTTCACTATTCGTCGCGGGACATGTTGCAGTAGCCGGCATGGCTGCGCCGACCGGCAATGCCCGTCTCCAGGCAGCAGCCTCCTGATGCGGCGCACGCTCGGGAAACTCGGGAAACCTCACCTGGCCGCCACGTTCGACGGCATCGTGCTCTGCTCGCATTTCCAGCCGATCTACAGCCTGGCCCACCAGCGCCAGGTCGGTTACGAGGCCTTGTTGCGCGGCGTTGCATCAACGGGCGGTTTGCTGGAGCCGTTCGAACTGTTCGCAAAGGCGATCGTTGCGAGCTCGACCGGCGCACTCGACCGCCTGAGTCATGTCACTCATTTGCACAACGCCGCCAGATGGCTGCCCGGCCAGACCTGGCTGTTCCTGAACGTGACGCCGGCAAGCTTCATCGATCCGGGCTATGCGCGGCAACTCGCCGACATCGCGCGGGAATCGGGTGTCCGGCCGGAAGAAATCGTGATCGAGTTGCTGGAATCGGGCGGCAACGACGTCTGCGCGTTCGCCCACGCAACTCAGGCGTTCCGGTCGCAAGGCTTTCTGGTCGCAGTGGACGACTTCGGCGCCGGGCACTCGAATCTGGACCGGTTGCTGACCCTGCGGCCGGACATCGTGAAACTGGATCGCAGCCTCATCCATGCGCATCAGCCGGACTTGCGCGAGTCGGTCATGCCGAAGCTGGTGAGCCTGTTGCACGAGGCAGGCATGCTGGTGGTGGCCGAAGGGATCGAGACCGAAGAGGACTTGCTGCTGGCGGCGCGCTCGGGTGTGGACTTCGTGCAGGGCTTCCTGTTTGGCCAGCCGGGTCCCGGGGAGTCGCCCGAGGAAGCCGCGACGCAGCAAATCGAAACCGTCTTCGATACCCTCGCCCACACGCGCCAGACCCGCGAGCTTGGCATCGATTTGCTGCTGATGCCGTATCGGACGCGCTTCGCGGAGGCGGCCGAGCGAATGTGCGCCGGCGCATTGCCGGAGCGGGCCTGCGAGGACCTGCTGGCGCTGCCGTGCACGGTAGGTTGCTTTTTCCTCGATCAGGGCGGCCGCGAATGTATCCCGATGATCGACGGCGCCGGCACTGCCCCGATCGCTCCTCGCCTCGCGCCGCTGAGCAAGCCGTCGATCGGCCGCTGGGACAACCGGCCGTATTTCGTCGACGCCCTCGCGCATCCGCAGCGGCTAATGGTAAGCGCTCCGTATTTATCGGCGACTGGCACCGGACTCTGCGTGACGCTGTCCATCTTCATCAACTATCGTGGCGATCCGCTCGTGTTCGGCACGGATCTCAACTGGGAGCGTCTCGCCGTGTCGGCGGCCGGGTTGCTGCCGCCTTCAGGCTAGCGTTGGCGTTGAGGTCGGCGTTGGCTTCGCGGCCAGCGTTCGCGCAAGATACTCGCCGCCGGCTTTCAACGCTGTCACGTTGCCGGGTTCGAAGGTCCAGTGGCCCGCCGCATCGACGATGGATAGCTGCGCGCCCGGCCAAACGTCGGCGAGAGCCTGCACCTGATCGGCGGGACACACCATGTCGAAGCGGCCGTGCACGAGCACGCACGGCAGATGCGCAATCCTGCCGATACGCGGCAACAACGGCTCCGGCGGCAACTCATGCGCCATGTAGTGATGCTCCAGCAGCGACATCGAGATCGCAGCGGCGTTGGCCTCGCGGGTCGCTTCGGGGGACGCCGGCTCAGCTTGAGCTGGATCAGCCTGGGGCGCTTCGGGCAGCGCGGCGGTGGCTTGCGCGACATCGGTTTGAGCCGCCAAGGTCGAAGCCTCTCCTTTCGATTCGTCGCCTTTCGATTCGTCCTTCTGCGCCTGGTCAGCACCCTTCTTCGGCGCGGGTTTATTCACCACCGATAACGTCGCCTCGAAGCCCGACCATGCACGGGCGAGCTTGATGCCGGCGTTATCGAAACGGGCCAGCGGCGCGCCGGTGAGCGTCAGGATCTCGGCGGCATTGCGCGGACGTTGGCCGCTCGCGGTCTCGATGGCATCCAGGAACGCCCGGTGCGCATCCGGAAACACGCGCTGCACGTCCCACAGGAACCAGTCGATGTCCTCCTTGCGCGCGAGGAAAATCCCGCGCAGCAAAAAGCCGAGACAGCGCTCGGGATGCGTCACGCCATAGCTGAGCGCGAGCGTCGTGCCCCACGAGCCGCCGAACAGCGCCCACTTCTCGATGCCGAGGGCGACCCGCAGCTTCTCCATATCGCCGATAAGATCATTCGTGCCGTTGTGCTCCAGCTTGCCGAAGGGCGTGGATTTGCCGCAGCCGCGTTGATCGAAGAAAACCATGCGCCACTTCGATGAATCGAGCACATCCGCCCACTTGAGATTCATCGCGCCGCCGGGGCCGCCGTGGACAATCAGCATCACGGGGGCGTCCTTGGGTCCTTGCGCACGCCAGTAAACGGCGTGGCCATCGCCGACATCCAGCAGACCATCGTCGAAAGCCGGCGTCGGCTCGCCGGCCTGCCTGGCGGTTTTGTCGTTCGTCAACTCGCCCTTCACTTCGCTGTTTGCTTCGTCCGTCATTGCAACTCCGTTTAAGAGAGACCGGTGTCTCCCTGACTGTCATCGGGCGGGCAGCGTGCGCGCACCCAGCATCGGGTTTGGGACATGCGCCGCCGCACACGCTATCCTTCGGGTTTCGCTCGCCGGGCTCAAACGTCGGGGGGTCACCGTACCCCTGGACGCCTTGCAACCCGCCGCACTCCTTTCGCACCTTTTTACCACCGTCCATTTCTTAATGCATCGAACCTTCGTCAAGTGGCTGTTCGCGACCTACCTGCTTGGCAGCGGTACGGTGTGGTCGATCCTGATTCTGCCGCTGTTTCCGTTCGTCGGCCGCAGCGGCCGTTATTGGCTCGCCAAACAATGGTGCCGCGCGATGGTCAGGATGATGCGCGTGATCACGGGCGTATCGTGTTCGGTCGAAGGACTGGAGAACCTGCCGGATGAGCCGTTCATCATGTTGTGCCGGCACGAGTCGACATGGGAAACGCTCGCGTTCATGGCGCTGTTTCCACGCCGCATCAGCTTCGTGTTCAAGAGCGACCTCAAGCGCATCCCGTTCTTCGGCTGGGTGCTGAAGGGCCTGGACATGGTCAGCCTGGATCGCGGTTCGCCTCGTCAGGCGCATCAGGCGGTTACGCGCGAATGCGCGGAAAAGCTCGCACTGGGCGACGTGGTGGTGATCTTTCCCGAAGGCACGCGAGTGGCGCACGATGCCCCGCTCAAGCTTGCATCGGGCGGCGTGAGGCTTGCGTGTTCGACGCAAGTGCCCGCCGTGCCGGTCGTGCATAACGCCGGCAAATACTGGCCGGCAAAAGGCTGGCCCGATCAGCCCGGGCATATCCGCGTGATCGTGCTGCCGCCCCTGCCGGCCGATTGCGTGGTGCCTCAAGAGTTGAACCGGCTTGCGCAAGACCGGATGGAGAAGGAGCTGGCGCGGCTCGTCTGAACCGCGCGCGGCTACGCGCAATAAGCACGGTAGCACGGGGTAAATGAAACCGCGGTGCGCAGGTTCAGAACGGCCGGCGGCGCTTCGCTGCGCACAACCGGTCCACCGCCGACAACAACGCTTCCGTCGCGACGGGCTTCTGTAAGTAGCCGTCGTAGTGAACGAAAGCCGGCGGGTGCGGATGGCCCGAGATCATCAGGAAGGGAATGTGTGCAAAGGCCGAGTTGGTCTTCATCGTCTGGCATAACAGCGCGCCGCCGAGCCCCGGCATCATCCAGTCGGACACCACGATATCCACGCTGTGCTCGCCCAATAATACAAGCGCGCCGTTACCGTCGAACGCGGACAGCACCGTGCAGTCCGGTGACTGCATGCACAAGGTCCAGGCTTCGAGGGTGGCGGGGTCGTCGTCGACGAGCAATACGGTTTTCATCTTGCTGGCGGCTTTGATGGGTATCCCGGTGATGGAAGAGCTGCGGAGTCAGACAGCACAGAGCGAACTTTGGTTGCACGCAAATTCTGTTGCGCTTGCTTACAGTACGGTTGTTTGCAGTGCTCACCCGCCGCTCGCGAGGTCCGCTTCGAGCCTGCTTTGTGGCAGCATTGCACGTGCCTTGAACGCTGCATGGCCCGGCGTCTGGCCCACTTATATAGCTTTTATCGAACGTATGCTAATGGGGTTTTGCCCATCCCGCATTTGCGGTAACAAGTGCCTGCGGCAAGCCTCTCTCCAAGCTATTTCATACCGATACGAACCGCCTCCCGCTGCCTCCCCGCTTCCCGGATTGCATCGATCAGGCTGTCCAGCGCAGGCGAGCGGACGCGGTCATGGCGGAGTATCAGGCCGATGGGTTCATCGGTACTCGCGAAGGGCATGGGCAAGCGGGCAAGCAGCTTCAATTCGATGTCATGTTCCACCACGCTCGACGGGACGAACCACACCGCGTCGTTGTGCAATGCAAGAGCGCGCCCGAGCGACACCGACAAGGTTTCGATCAGCGAACTCAGCGCCTGTGCGCCGAACGCCGTCAACACGCTTTCAGCGGACTGGCGGATCAGTGTTCCAAACGGCGGCACGACTACCGGAAAACGGGCAAGCACCGACGCCGTGATATTGCTTTCGTACACGAGTGGATGATCGCGGCGCACGACGACCGTCAACGGCTCGCGGTACAACTGCTCGAAGGTCATCCCCACCATGCCTTCAGGTTCAGACAGACGGCCGATGACCAGGTCGGTATCGGCGGATTTCAGACGTTCGAGCAACTGCGAGTTCGACCCGGTCCATACCCGCACGGAGACATTCGGCCAATGCGCCCGAAACGCGGCAAGCGTGGGCGGCAGCAACGCAGGCGCGACGGTGGGCAGGACGCCTAGCGCGACCGTGCCGGGCATCTCGACGCCATGCCGCGACAACTCATCCACGCCTTCCCGCAAAGCCCCTACGCAGGCTGCGGCGTGAGGCGCAAACAGTCTCCCCTCACGCGTGGGCGCGGCGCCTCGGCGGCCCCGTTCGAACAACCGGACGCCCAGAATGGACTCCAGCTCGCCAATCGTCTTCGATACCGCCGGTTGCGTGATCGAGAGGCTATCGGCGGCGCGTTGCACGCTGCCGAATTGCGTCACCGCCAGGAAACACTGCAGGTGCCGGAACTTGATCCGGCCGCTAGTCAGGTTGGCGAGCGGCGTGACGGGTTTACCCATCTTGGTCGGCTTATTTAGCGCACCCGCCGGGACAGGCACGCCGGACGATGTAGGGTCGGTATCCATGACGATCAGTTATGTCTGAATGCATAAAAGGTCATTTTCCATAACTTCACGGCTTCGATAAAGTGTTGATTCACATTTTAAAAATCCGAGACAGAAAAAATGACTGCCCCCTCCCTCATCCTGACGCCGCGCGACTGGGATTCCCACCCGCCTTATTGCCATCCGGGCTACAAGTCCTCCGTGCTGCGTAGCCCGTCGCGCCCGCTGATCCCGCTGAAAGAGAACCTGAAGGACCGGCGCGTACCCGTGTATGGCGCCGACGACCTCGGCAAACTCGATCATGACCTCACGCGCAACGCCGCAAAGAATGGCGAGCCGCTGGGCGAACGCATTATCGTGACGGGGCGCGTGCTCGACGAAAGCGGCCGGCCGGTGCGCAATACGCTGGTGGAGATCTGGCAGGCGAACGCCGCCGGGCGTTACGTTCACAAAGCCGATCAGCACGCGGCGCCGCTCGATCCGAATTTCCTGGGCGCGGGCCGTTGCCTGACCGATAACGAAGGACGGTATCGATTTCTCACGATCAAACCGGGTGCTTACCCGTGGGGCAATCGTTCGAACGCGTGGCGTCCCAATCACATTCACTTCTCGCTGTTCGGCGACTACTTCGGCTCGCGCCTTGTCACGCAGATGTATTTCCCCGGCGACCCGCTGCTCGATCTCGATCCAATCTTCCAGGGCACGCCGGAACATGCGCGCGACCGGTTGATCTCGCGCTTTTCCATCGATACGACCGAGGAAGGGTATGCGCTCGGTTATGAGTTCGACATCGTGCTGCGCGGCGCGAACCAGACTCCGACGGAGGCTTGAACATGACCATCTACAAACAAACGCCGTCGCAAACAGTCGGACCGTATTTCGCTTATGGCCTGTGTCCCGAGCAATACAACTTCGACCTGAAGAGCTTGTTCACGCCGTCGATCGCGGATCGGGAATCGGCGGGGCAGCACATCAGCATCGTGGGGCAAGTGTTCGATGGTGACGGGAAAGTGGTCGGCGATGCCGTGATCGAAATGGCTCAGGCCGATTCCACCGGTCGCTATGTGAGCACGCTCGCCGAAACGCGTGAGTCGGGTTTTCGTGGTTTCGCACGGGTGGGCACGGGGACGGACCCGGCGTTGCGCTTTGTCGTGGACACGGTCAAACCGGGTAGCACGGGGAGTGATTCGGCCCCGCATATCGATGTGATCGTATTGATGCGCGGCATGTTGCTGCACGCCTACACACGCATTTATTTCGACGATGAAACCGCAGCCAATGCATGCGATGACGTCCTTGCGCTCGTTCCTGCGGAGCGGCGCAGCACGCTGATCGCCCAACGCGAAGCGGGTACATCGAATACGATTTATCGCTTCGATATTCATTTGCAAGGACCCAAGGAAACGGTTTTCTTCGATCTTTGAGCGGTCGCTGGCAGCCAGGCAGAGCGTCCGGCGCGATGGTTTATGATGTCGGTCGCTCGAACTTGCCTGTGATTCCCCTATGAAAGACGCTCAGTCCGCCAGTCCGTTGTATCTCAAACTTTTCGCCGAAACCGCGCAGATCGAATGGTCTGAACTGCAGCGGTTTTTCGCGCGCGGCGTGTTGTTGAAAGTGGCTCGCGATATCGATCTGGTGAGTGTGGCCGAAGCCGTCGCCAGTGACGATGCGAAGCAGGTCGCCGAGTGGTTGTCGGCAGGATTGCTCGAGCGCGTCGAGCCTCCGGTGGCGGAGGATCTTGCTGCGCGGAATCCCGAACTGTGGGCTGTGGTGGTGTCGCCGTGGGTTTGTGTGCAGGAGCGTGGGTGAGGGTTCGCTGAGGCCCCTTCACCGCCCCGCCAACTTCCGCCAAAGCGTAGTCTTGCTGATGCCAAGCGCCCGGGCGACCTCCTCGCGATTTCCCCCGAACGAATCCAGCATCGCGCGGATCTCATCGGCTTCGACTTTGCGGCTGCGCTGCTTCAGCGTTTCCGGGCCCGAAGCGGTTTCGTCTTCCTGAAGTTCCGGCGCGATCGACTTCAGTAATTCAGGCGTGACTCGCATCCCCGGCATCTCGTCCAGCTCCACCGCAATCCGTTCAATCACGTTCTGCAATTCGCGCACGTTCCCGGGCCATCGGTACGCCGCCAGCAATGGCATGGCCGGTTCAAGCACCCCGTGCGCCGCATCGACCGACCCAACGCGCCCCGTCTGCCACAGCAACCGCGCGGCAAGCCCGGCAATATCGGATGACCGCTCCCGCAGCGGCGGCAAAGCAAGATTCAAGATATTCAGCCGATAATAAAGATCAGCCCGAAACTGCCCCGCCTTCACGCGCTCGCTCAGCCCGCGATGCGTCGCCGCGACCACGCGCACATCGACCTGCAGTGGTTCCGTAGAACCCAAACGCACCACTTCACGTTCTTGCAACACGCGCAGCAAACGGCTTTGCAAAGGCATCGGCATCTCGCCGATTTCATCGAGGAAAAGCGTGCCGCGATGCGCCGATTCGATCAGCCCCGCTTTCCCCCCGCGTCGCGCGCCGGTGAACGCGCCTTCCTCGTAGCCGAACAATTCGCTTTCCAGCAACGTCTCCGGGAACGCGCCGCAATTGAGGGCGACAAACGCGAATTCGCGTCGCGCGCTCTCGGTATGGATGCCTTGCGCAACCAGCTCCTTGCCCGTGCCGCTTTCGCCCCGGATAAGCACGGTGGCATCCGTTCGCGCATAACGCCGGGCGCGCTGCCGCACTTGTTCTATCGCCTCGCTCGTCCCGCTCAGATCCTCAATCCGATACCGCGCGACCAGTTGCGGCGCACGTTGCCGCGCCCGCACGGAGCGGTCCATGCGCTGTAACGCCACCGACTCCTGGAAGGTGATGATGGAACCGGAAGCCGCCGACGTCGACGCATCGCCCCATGCATTCCGATGCACCACATAACTCGCCCCGCGTACCGTCTCCAGCGATTCACCCGGCTCCTTCGGCACCGCGCTGGCCACCTCCGGCGCGAGATCGGCCAGCCGCTTGCCCACCGCTTGCGACGGCGCGAGCCGCAGCATGTCGGCCATCTTGCCGCTCAACGCTTCTATGCGGCCATCGGCGGTCAGCGCGATCACGCCGTCACGCAGATGCTGCAGAACTTGATCCAGCCGCCGGCGCCGCTGCGTTTCCGCGAGCGTGGCTCGTGCGACTTCCAGCGCGGTTTCAAAGGCGCCCTGAACCGACGCGCGCGAGTATAAAAACACCGACTTCATGCCCGCCTTCTCGGCCAGTTCCGTCACCAGTCCCGGCCCGACAATGGCCTCCACACCCCGGTCGCGCAGATCGAGCACGCAGGCCTCCGCGTCTTCCGCCGACAGATACGAAGCGCACTCCACGTGTGCACCAAATGCGCGGAAAAACCGCTTGAGCTCGGACGGCGTTTCGCCGTGCATCACGAGACCAACGGAGTCGCCTTCACGACGCGCCCGCGCCAACGCGTGCATCACGTCGAAGCCGGTCGGATTCACGAGTACGACCGGCACGCTGATCCGCGCCTTCAGGTAGCTCCCGTTCGATCCCGCCGAAACAACCACGTCTGGACGCGCATCGCCTGCGTTCTCGACCTCGTGCACTGCGTCCTCATACCCCAGCGGCACGATGCGCAGATCCGCAATGCCGTCGTACTCCGCCGCGATGTCGCGATACAGGTCGCGCAACTTGCTGATACCAACTGCCCAGATGCGTGGAGGAGGATTCATGACTTATGGCTGAACGAGGGATTGTGAAGTTTAACGCCATTTTTGCAATCCATGATTTCATTAATGAAATTTCGTGGTGCTGTGAAGAAGGTCTAATCTCTTAAAAATCAGAACCTTGGAATCTGGCAGGCAACTTGCGCTGTATCGACGGGTCAACGGAGACACATCTATGAGCTCAACTGCAACACTCAGCGCCGGCGCGAAATTTCGCGCCGCGGTCGCGGCTGAAAAGCCCCTTCAGCTTGTCGGCGCGATCAATGCGAATCACGCGCTGCTCGCCAAACGTGCCGGCTTCAAGGCGATCTACCTGTCGGGCGGCGGCGTGTCCGCGGGCTCGCTGGGCTTGCCCGACCTCGGCATTTCCACACTCGACGACGTCCTGACCGACGTTCGCCGCATCACCGATGTCTGCGATCTGCCGCTGATGGTCGATGTCGATACGGGCTTCGGTCCCAGCGCGTTCAACATTGCGCGTACGGTGAAGTCGCTGATCAAGGCGGGTGCGGGCGCGATGCATATCGAAGATCAGGTGGGCGCCAAGCGTTGTGGACATCGGCCGGGCAAGGCGATCGTCTCGCAGCAGGAAATGGCGGATCGCGTGAAGGCCGCAGTCGATGCCCGCACCGACGAGAATTTTGTCGTGATGGCACGCACGGATGCGCTGGCGGTGGAAGGTCTGGAAGCGGCGATTGAGCGGGCGCGTGCCTGCGTCGAAGCCGGCGCCGACATGATTTTCCCGGAAGCCATGACGGACCTGAAGATGTACAAGCAATTCGTCGATGCCGTGAAGGTGCCGGTCCTCGCGAACATTACGGAGTTCGGATCGACGCCGCTTTTCACCGTTGAAGAACTGCGCAGCGTGGATGTATCGATCGTGCTGTATCCGCTTTCAGCGTTTCGCGCCATGAACAAGGCCGCGGAGAATGTGTATCGCGCGATCCGCACCGACGGCACGCAAAGCAACGTGCTCGACACCATGCAAACGCGCGAGGAACTGTACGCGAGCATTGGTTATCACGAGTTCGAAGACAAGCTTGACGCCCTGTTCAATCAGGCGAAGTAACGCGTCAACCCTATCAGGAGAGAGACACAAATGAGCGATACGTTAGCGAAAGAAGCACCCGCCACCGGCGGCTTCAAACCCAAGAAATCGGTCGCGCTGTCGGGCGTGACAGCCGGCAATACCGCGCTGTGCACCGTCGGCAAGACGGGTAATGACTTGCATTATCGTGGCTATGACATCCTCGATATCGCCGGCACGTCCGAGTTCGAAGAGATCGCTTATCTGCTCGTGCATGGCAAGCTGCCGACCGTCGCTGAACTCAAGACCTACAAGGCCAAGCTCAAGGGTTTGCGTGGCTTGCCCGCGAACCTGAAAGCCGCGCTGGAATGGATCCCCGCATCCGCTCATCCGATGGATGTGATGCGCACCGGCGTCTCCGTGCTTGGCACCGTGTTGCCCGAGAAGGAAGACCACAACATATCCGGCGCCAAGGATATTGCCGACCGCCTGATGGCCTCGCTCGGCTCGATTCTGCTGTACTGGTACCACTATTCGCATAACGGCCGGCGCATTGAAACCGAGACCGATGACGATTCCATCGGCGGGCATTTCCTGCATTTGCTGCATGGTGTTCCGCCGTCGAAGTCATGGGTCGATGCAATGCATGCTTCTCTGATCCTTTACGCGGAGCACGAATTCAATGCATCGACGTTCACGTGTCGCGTGATTGCCGGCACGGGCTCGGACATGTACTCGGCCATTACCGGCGGTATCGGCGCGTTGCGTGGTCCGAAGCATGGCGGCGCGAATGAAGCCGCGTTCGACATTCAATCGCGCTATCAGACGCCCGACGAAGCGGAAGCCGATATCCGTCGCCGCGTGGAAGCGAAGGAAGTCGTGATCGGCTTCGGTCATCCGGTGTACACGATCTCCGATCCACGCAACAAGGTGATCAAGGAAATCGCGAAAAAGCTGGCGAAAGAAGCCGGCGACACGAAGCTCTACGACATCGCCGAGCGCCTGGAAACAACGATGTGGGACGCGAAGAAGATGTTCCCGAACCTGGACTGGTTCAGCGCAGTGTCGTATCACGCGATGGGCGTGCCCACAGCCATGTTCACGCCGCTGTTCGTGATCTCGCGGACCTCGGGCTGGAGCGCTCACATCATTGAACAGCGTATCGACAACAAGATCATTCGGCCGAGTGCAAATTACACGGGCCCGGACGACCTGAAGTTCGAGCCGTTGAACAAACGCAAATAAATTACGGAGACCTGTTAAACACATGAGCCATATTTCCAACGTCCGGCCCGAGCCGGATCGAGTATTAGTCGATATCGTCGACTACGTTCTCAACTTTCAAGTCGACAGCACGCTCGCACTCGACACCGCGCGCAACTGCCTGATCGACACGCTCGGCTGCGGACTCGAAGCACTGACTTATCCTGCCTGCACCAAGCTGATGGGACCCATCGTGCCCGGCACGATTGTCCCCAACGGCGCCAAGGTGCCCGGCACCTCTTTCCAGCTCGACCCGGTTCAGGCTGCGTTCAACATTGGCGCGATGATCCGCTGGCTCGACTTCAACGACACATGGCTCGCTGCCGAATGGGGCCATCCGTCCGACAATCTCGGCGGCATTCTGGCAACGGCCGACTGGCTTTCGCGTAACGCGGTGGCTACCGGCAAGAAGCCGCTGTCGATGAAAGACGTTTTGATCGCGATGGTCAAGGCGCATGAAATTCAAGGCTGTATCGCGCTGGAAAACTCGTTCAACAAGGTTGGGCTCGATCACGTTTTATTGGTGAAGCTGGCATCCACTGCAGTGGTCGGTCAGATGATCGGCCTCACGCGCGATGAGTTGATCAATGCGGTATCGTTGGCCTTCGTCGATGGTCATTCGCTGCGCACGTATCGTCATGCGCCGAATACGGGCTCGCGCAAGTCGTGGGCCGCCGGGGATGCAACCTCCCGCGCCGTGCGTCTCGCGTTGATCGCGAAGACGGGCGAGATGGGATATCCGTCGGTTCTGACCGCTAAAACATGGGGTTTTTACGACGTGCTCTTCAAGGGCAACGAGTTCAAGTTTCAGCGTCCATACGGCTCGTACGTGATGGAGAACGTGCTGTTCAAGATCTCGTTCCCGGCTGAATTCCACTCGCAAACGGCGGTGGAAGCGGCAATGACCTTGCACGCCAAACTCGCGGAAACGGGTAAGCGTGTTGAAGACATCAAGAAGATCACGATCCGCACGCACGAAGCGGCGATTCGCATCATCGATAAAAAGGGTCCGCTCGATAACCCCGCCGATCGCGATCACTGCATTCAATACATGATCGCCGTGCCGTTGATTCACGGTCGCCTGACCGCTTCGGATTACGAAGACGGCATAGCGAAGGATCAGCGTATCGACACGTTGCGCGCGAAGATGGAATGCGTGGAAGACCCGCAATTCACGAAGGATTATCACGATCCGGAGAAACGTTCGATCGCTAACGCGCTCACGGTCGAGTTTAACGACGGCTCGAAATTCGACGAGGTGGTCGTCGAATATCCGATTGGACACAAGCGTCGCCGGGAAGACGGCATCCCCCTTCTGGTCGAGAAGTTCAGGACCAACCTCGCACGGCGTTTCCCAGCCAAGCAGCAAGAGGCAATCCTCGCGGTATCGCTGGATCAGGCAACGCTCGAAGCAATGCCGGTCAATGAATATGTAGATTTGTACGTGATTTAGTCAGTTGACCAGCGCCAACTAAAACAGCCGTCCGTGATGTTACGAACGGCTGTTTTTCTTCACACTTACCCAGCCGCGGTAACCGACCTGAGCGTTGGAACCAGATCTTCGACGCGTTCAACGTTCACCGGGATGGGAGGCAGCCAGCGAAGTGTGCGCGTTGGATTCTGGCGGGACCCGCTCAAGATCGTGTGCCAGTGTGCTCGGCGAATATGCGGACGCGGGCTTGCGTGACCACCGCTGCCGCCGGCCCGTTCCTCCTCGTCTTCGCGATAAGCCAAACGCAACGCCGCGCCCATTCGCATGCCGACATCCCACGTTGTTGGCCGCTCGGCAGGAAACATACGCACACCCTTTTTCGTGCGTCGCGGAGTCGGCCTTACGGGAAGTCGTGTACCGTCGCCGAGTTCTGCTGACTCGCTGCACAGATACAGCAGCAACGACACAATGCGCGGCAGTACCTCGCGTACCTCGCTTTCACTGATGCCGATCTCTCTACAGGACTCAGGATGACAGGCTAAATCAAGAGAGGCCTCAAGCGACGGTTGATCGAGCCGAATCAAAAATCCGTACAACTGGCGTCGGACGCTAAGCACGAGATACAGGCACTCCGCCCCGTCCTCCATTTCGCCGACCTGCGCGAACACTCCGCGCAATGGCTCGCCTGCCCACTGCATGCCAGGTGTTTCAATGTAGACCGTCCACTCAGGCAGCCTTGATAGCAAGTCCGTGGGTAAGCGTCCAGAAACGGGCGTGGTAATCAAGGCATCGAATAACGTGGCGTCGAACCTATAGACGCCTTGCGTGACGCGCCACCCCGCAATCGTGCCGACCAGATTGACCGTGGCGATTGTAAACCGTGGTGGATTCAGACCCGCCCTGCCCATCTCCATTAGTGCCGAATCCATCGTGCGAGCTACTGCATGGAACGGCAAATACCAATGGGCAGGAAAGTCTGTGACATGGGTCAGCAATTCACCACGAAGCCGGTCTAGTTCCGGCCAGATACCTGGGAACCGCTGACCGACACGCTTCACGAAATCGGCAGGCGGCCGAGCGCCATCCTGATCGACAGGAGGTGAGTGAGAGGTCATCGTGCAGGTTGCTCCCGTGGATTTTCATCAGCGGCAACGAGCTCCTGCCCGACCAAATCGAACTTAAGCGGCTCACTCGTCGATAACGATTTCCTCGCCACCACTCGGCGCCAATCGCGATCACTCTTCGGGTTGCGGAAGAAACCCACGATCGCTATGAATTCCGTGTCCGGCCGCATGGGCTGCGACAGGCTCGCAGCACTGCCGGGGTTGACAACCACTCCCGCCGCGTCTTGCAGGTCCGCGCTCAAAACAGCTCGCTCGTTTTTTAACAGGTCGTCGTAGGATGCTCCATCAAACGACTTACGATCCTTTAGCTGATAAACGCGAACGGCTACGGAGACTGGGCGGTTAGCCTCGTCAGGGTTCAGCGAAGCACGCGCGTTCAAGTCGACATTCAGTATCTTGACCTGCTTGTGAAACACGGCTTGATAAGCGCTTGAGGACGTGTCGGAAACGCCCTGCCAAGCGCCGCATGCGCATAGACTCAGGCTCGTGGCGACGGCCACTACGGTAGAAATAATGTGCATGCAAACTCCTGGTTCATGCAGCTTGGCTAACGGGCGCCGGACGCGGAGCATTCTCTGTGGGGATCGCTTCGTATCGGCCTAACGGGATGGTGATGACACGGTCATTGGCTGGTTTCAATAGCGTGGTCCAGGCAAGGCGACCCTGATGGCCTTTACCGAGTGCGTGAGCGTGTGGCTGCCTCAGCTTTAGTACCGGCACAACTGCGGCGGATACTTCCATACGCAGCACGACGTCCGCTTTGTTACCCACGTACACACGCAATATGCCGATCAACTCTTGATAAAGCGGCGCGTCGGGCAAGAGCTCGTGCGCCTGTTCGGGGGTTGAGGGACGCAACGTAAGCCGGACCGCCTCGCCGCGATTCCTGACACGCCGTCCCAGAACATGCCCTTGACCAAGGCCTTGTCCAGCGGTTTCGCGCGGCGCGCCCAATGAACCACCCGAACGTAGTCCTGGTTGATCGTGAAGTCTCACCCATACAGGAAAGCGCTCATCAACCTTTACACCGGCACCGGGCAGCGTTAGCGCAACCACGCCTGCCAACCCCTCCACGGTTCGCGTACGCTGGGTCAAGAGACCGAGCAATCCAAGAACGCGCGCACCAGACAAACCCGCGCTGCCTGCCTTGTCGCCGATGCCAAAGCCCGCGAGGCACAACAGCGCACGCGACGTAGTGTCATCGCCCCGTTCAAATCCCGACGGATACCGATACTTGCGCCAGGTGCGATAAAAGAGTGTCGCAATCCGGTGATTAAAAAGGTCGAGAAAGGACATGACTTCCTCGTGCCCTTCCCGCCTCAGCACGATGTCGTCGATCAGATGCGGCGGCATGACCGCATTCACGCCGTACAGTCCGAGGAAGGTGGTCCGGATGCTAGGCGGCCGGTCCGGACGCTCGTGATCGAATTCCACGCCGGCAAGTTCAGTACCCGGGAACCCCACCTTGGGATACGGCCGGAACCGGACCGTCTCGCCAGCTGGCGTGTCACGCGCGCCAAGGCTCATGCCCTCCGGCATCAGACGTTCAAGAAGTTGGCATAACTGAAAGAAGTTCATCTGCGGTGCGCGTGCGAGAAGGGCCCCCACAAGTGGCGTCATTGCATCAGGCATGTCGGGCGTATTCATAGCGGCGAGCGCTCCGCATGACTTGCCGCCCATTCAATGCGTTTCCCCGAAGGCAAGCTGACTATCGCCAGTTGAGTGAACAGATTGATCTCGGCATACAGCGTAAAAAACCGGTGCAATAGCTCACCGAAAAGGTACACGTCGCCGGGTCCCGCGAAAGCGTGGCTGTCGAGTGTCACCTCGATCAGCACGCCTCGCTCGATGCCTCCGCCTATCACCTTGCGCAAGAGTTTCTGCGATACATGCTGAATACCCGCGAGACGACGGCGGTTAAGTTCGTCCCCCGTCCAGTCATACAACGCCAGCGCCCCGCGCAAAACTTCTGCGTCCATCAACGACAAGAAGTTAGGCGCGAGATGCGACAGCACGCGCCATTGGAAGCGGTCATTCACCGGCGGATAAACCGGCAGCGTAGGCGACGTAAGATTGCGGACACGCCCGACGTTTGGTGCACTCGCGACCAGTTCGTTGATACTCGCTTCGCGTAACCCTTTGCGCGGTAGCATGCCGTTGGTACCCGTTACTCGCAACGACAATGTCTCCTCAGGCAGATCCGGCATCGATTCCCACGCGTGACCGCCGAGAATGATCCATGTGTCGAACAAACCCTTTACGCCTTGCCTGACGCGCGTATGAAAGTAACGCTCCGGTGCTTCATGGCGGAGCATGCCGCCCCGATGCCGAAATGTCGAAAACGGCACGTACTCGAAACGTTCGGCGGTATCGTGATCGAATGCCTCTACCGCTTCGACCGAATACGTTTCCACGAAGTCACCGTGGTGATGCATCGGCTTCACGCGATACTCGGTTTCATGATGGTCGATCCGCACGGGCTCGGCGTCGAGTTCGAACAGGTTGATAATCGGCGTGCAGAACAACCGTACGTTAGCTGCGGTGAACCGAAGATCGACCGGGTAGCTTTCGTTGAGTAGCACCTCGACCTCAAAGTTCCAGGCGTCTGTCGGCAACGCGTTCATGCTCAGGCCGCACAAGTCGACAAACAGGAATTTCTCGCGGAACGTAAAATATTCCAGCAGGAGTTGATAACCCGAGAATGCAATATCGGCCTTCGGCCACAAGCGCTCCTCTGCCGAGAATCCCGCCGCTTCGATCCGGGCAGTTTTTAGCGGCGTCGCTACACCGTCGTGCACTTCGGGTATCCGCAACGAAAGTGATTGCACCTGACGTGTGAGCGCGAGATGCAACGCGAACGCAACCGGCAAATCGGCATTGAGATAGAGCCGGATGCGCGACAAATCGAGTGCTTCACGACGAGCGGACCGATCGATTTCAAACTTGAAGCGGATGACGGAGCGGGCATCGTGCCGCACCGATGGTGTCGCCTCGGTCAGCCGGATTGGCATTAGCGTCACGGCTTGCGTTGTGCGGTACAAACACTGCACGCCGCTGCTTCCGACCTTGCCTGAGCGTACCGCCAGGCCCGGGGGAACACGCTCGGTTTTCTGCAGCGTTTCGGGCGCGGGCGTCATCTCTAGAATCGATAGTGACGGAATCATGCGCAGATAGTGCGGCCACAGCAAGCTGACTAGTCCTTCAGTCAGCTCGGGCAGTTCGTCATCCAGCTTCTGGCGCAAGCGGCCGGTGAGAAACGCAAAACCCTCGAACAGCCGCTCGACGTACGGATCGCGATCGCCGACACGATCAAGATTCAGCATGCGGGCGCGGTCCGGGTGGGCATCGGCAAATTCCTTCGCAGCCTCGCCCAGGTAGCGCATCTCGGCTTCGTAATAACGCAGGATAGCGTCATCCATTTGTTTGGGATCCTTAGGTTCGGTTACGGCTGCATCGCAGCGCTCATTCTCGGTCAATGCTGGCCTGCAGCGATTTATGCGGGACAGCGAAAGAGGTTCATTCGATGTCCGGCGAAGCACCGCGAGGGAGTGGCGTTGAAGCGCGTTTCGCCGCTTCTATCGCCGTCACTGGCAAAGGCGGTGGATTAGGTCCAGTGGGTATGGGTATAGGACGGCCACCCGCGTCGCTGCGCAGAAAGATCCGCGTTGGCAACACGAAATGACGAAGCTTCAGGACATCGAGCGGACCTGCTCCTACCTCACTGCGCAATTGCACCTGCAAAAAGCGCGGCTTCACGGGTCCGAGTGGCTGCGGAGATGGGCGGCTAACCCTGCTTTCGTCCGGTTTCCAGGCTGCTTCCGGCACGGTAACGCTTGTCCGGATCCGAGCGGCCCAGTCGTCATTCTCGCGCGGCATCGTGCGCCTCGACGGCTCGGGTGAGCTCGCCTTCGCGACCGGCGCCTGCGGCGAAACCATTGCTTCAGGCACGACGCCTTCCGCCTCCTTACCCAACGGCCAGCGCAACAAGTAACGGGCGCCGTCTTGCTGCGACACGGTTGCCCGTTCGAGCAAGCGAATCAGCCCAAAACGTCCCGCGAAGTCGAACGCCACGCGCGGACCCGCCTGCTCGGTCTGCCACTCTATACGCGTGCCGTTTTCCAGCGCGTCACCCGGCCAGACAAACGGCGTCCACTCCTCGCGTTGGTTGAAGTAGTGCAAATCACGGCCTGACAGCGCGATTTTTACGTCCGTAATTCCGGGTGTGGGGATAGCACGCAGTTCGTAGCGCAGGCTAGCGTCGCCTGTTGGGAACAAGACGTTCGATACCCGCGTGAGCCGATTCAATGCGCTCACGAACTCGGGATCAACTCTGAGCGTGTTGCGTCCAGTGGCTTGCATGACCACCCATTGGTCGCCCTGTCGCTCGATGATGCCGCCGAGTTGCGTCGATACAAATTGCGAGAGCACGCCGCTGTCCACGCGCAGGAAGCGGGCCATTTCGGGTAACGATGCGTCGCTGTCCGAGTCCGCAAACGGATAACGGCCGCCGAACGATTTGTTCCAGGCCGCGACAATGGCCGTTCGCCACGTTTCGTTCAGACTCGCGGTAGCGGGTTGAAGAACCACATCCCAGGTTTGATCGAGCGGTCGCTGAAAGACAGCGTTGCCAAAGCCCGACCATTGCTCGCCAAGGCTCGCGGCAACACGACTTGCATAGTCACGGCTGTCACCGATATCCGATGTCTTTCCCTGCAGGATCGCCTGCGCTGCTGTACGAGACATGGCGTCGGGATCGGGGCTCATCATGATCTGCTGGAGCTTGAGACGTACTCCAGTGACACGTTCGAGATAGCGCGGCAGGCTGATATCGGATGTGTTGGCAGGTTGAGCAGCAGCGGCCTTGGCGGGGCCAGTCGTCGCCAGATCACTGCCCGCGACGCGCAGCAGCGGACCGAAAGCCGACGCAAGCGGTGCTTCGGGTTCGCTGGTGGCGTTAGACGGGTCTTTATCCTTGTCGCCACCATTCACCAGCAACCGGGCTTTGCGGACGAGCGTATCCGATAGCGATTGCCCCGCAGCGCCCGTGCTGGCCTGATACACGATCACCTTGAACAACGCCGATAGCGGCGATCGTTGTGGGTCGGCGTAAAGACTCAGTTGGTCGACAGTGCCGGATAACGAGGTGTCCGCCTGCCAGTGCACACTGTTCAGGAACTGCTGCCAGGCACGGCCGTAGTCGGCGAAGTAGCGTTGGCGCAATTGCTCCTTGAGTGACGCGGTGGATGCGGTTGCGCTTGGTGTTGGTGTATCGGAGAGCACCCAGTCGCGGGTGACTGTGCGTTGTTCGTCGGCGTCATCAATAGCTTTGCCGATGCGCTCGTCCCACGCTTGCCGCGTGTAGACGCCGGGTACGGTTTCGCTCGTTGTGAAGACGCCTCGGCTGCTGGTGTCGCCCAATAGCGACTGCAATGACACGGGTGGGTACTTGACACGGGTTTCGTCGAGGATCTGCTGGTAGACGGTGTCGGTAGAGTTCTGCAGACCCATCACGCTCACAAGCGTCTGACGGGCTGTGCTGATCAACGTTGCGTCGGGTGTGATCGCGAGTGACGGGCGTTGGCGTAGGTGGTTCGCATGGAACGCCACGAGACGCTGCGTCAGGTCGCGCCAGTCGCCCGGGTTGACAGTTGATGGTTCCGGACGTGCAGGTTGATCTGTAGCCAGCAATTGAGGGATCAGGAAGCCCGAATCGGCGTGCTGAGGCTCGGCTAACATCAGGTATGACTTGAGGGTGCTGTAGGCGCCTTTAACCTGCGCGTCGCCACCACTCGCCAGTTCCTGATCCGTGAGTGAGCCGAGTTGTCGTAGATCGGCTTCCAGCTTGGTGCGTAAGGGCTGTATCAGGATGCGGTTGTTTGCGGCTTCGTAGGCTGGCCACGTGGCGCTTAACAGTGCAGCGTCGTGGTTCAGACCGAAGCGGGAGTACCACGGGGCACCATCGTGCTGGCGTGCTTCGAGCGTGGCGATCTGGTTTTGCAGGGTGTCGAGGGTTTGCGTGGCTTGGGTTGCGTCATGTGGTGCCGCGAGTTTTTCGATCGTCGTGGAAGCGGTTTGGATAGCGTCGCGATTGGCGGCTACGGATATCAGTGTGCCTGTGATCCATATGGCCGCGAGTGCGAGTGCACTCCATGCCGCGACGCGTGAGAACGAAAAGCCAACGTGACGGCCACGCACAGTCCGGCTGTGGGCAGCGATGGCATGCCATGTTGGTTGCGCGAGTGAAGATGGAAGATGGGGTACGTTAGTGGCGTCGGTGGGCTGCTGTTTGAACAGGGGTGTGAAAATTACGCCGAACACCTCCGTGCGCCAAGTCCGCGAGTTGCATAGCTGCGAGACAAGACGTGACAGCGCCTCCGCGCGTCGAGCTACCTGTTGCGACAGTTGCGCAAGGCAGACTTCATCATTGCGTTCACTGAGACGTTGCACGCCTGCATCGGCGAGCCAGTCAGACAGATCGGTGAGCGACGCTTCGACCCCGCGTGCGTTATTGGAACGAGTCGACCAGGAACACATAACAGGCTCGATCAGCGCAGGAACCGAACCGTCGACGTCCACCGCGTTCAATACATATGCCGGCGCGGAGAAACCGAGCGTTCGGTTTTGCTGCGCCAGACGATTGACGAGAGCGTCGGTATCGAGTGCTTCAGTGTCCGGCGCCTTCGTGCTTAGTTCACTGGCGGAGATAACTGCGACCATCGCGTCGATTGGACGATGACGACGCATTCTGCGGATATGTTTGAGCCATTCTTGGCCGCCGCTTCCCGCGTGCAGCAGAACTGTACCCTGTTGGATCGTATAACCATTCTTTCTTAGGCCTGGCGCAAGTCTGTCAATTAACAGGTCATCACCGGACACCAGCAACCAGCGGTCGCGATAACCCCACCGATAACCGTGCACCGAACGAAGACGATCGCGGAGGCTGGCGAAAGCTGTAGGCGCGGTTTCGCTGGGCGCGCTGCCCGGTTTCGTGGAATGGTTGTGGTCGTAGCGCTGCAGCCATCGCATCGCGTGCAGCGACGCCACCCAGAGGGTGACGGCTTCGAAGTACTTCACAAGCATCAGGCACAGCAGCAGACCCGAGAGAAGACACAACTCGATCATGATGCGCGCATCTCGCGACCAACCGCGCGACTGCCCCTGGAACCAAACGAAAAGCTCGGCTGCCAGGAAGACGATAAAAATCCCGACGCCGATGAACAGCGCGACTGGCACCGGCTTATGTTCTTTCATGTTTGCTTTTTACAGGTGAGTGCAATGAGTTCTTCGCCTTCCTGGACAAGAACAAGTTGCGGTTCGCCGGTGTTCAGCGCTTGCTGTGAAGCCAGAGCCAACGCCAACCATGAGCCAGCGATACCGCAATCGCCTACGCTCGTGTCCAAGCCTATTAGCGAAGTATTCGGATCAAACTCAGACGACGACTGAATGGCTGTCCGAAAGGGTGGCGAGACAGAACTCTCCCAAGCTGCTTTGAATTCAGGCGCTCGACTCGCGCCCCAGCGCGAAGCAAGAGCGAGCGTTGAGTCAATCGCATCCTGAGCGCCCTTCGAAGGACGATGTACATGTACGGTTGACGTTTGCGCATGCGAAGGTAGGCCAAAAAGAAGTGCTACGCCTGCCTCCGCCGAGCCTGCTGCGAGTACTTCACTGACCGCGCTGCGTAACTGAATGGCCACCAACAGATGTGCAAGCTTTGCATCTTTGCTGTCTAGCCAAGCGTCGATCTGAAACAACGACACGTTTTCATTTATCGCCTCAACTGTTACATCCGCGTTCAACCGCATCTCAATGAGCATCCGGCGCAAAAGCTGACCTGCGGCTTCGGCATCGATCGGTTCCGCAATAGACAGCGTTACCCGCAACGTGATCGACGCCGGTAGCAAGCGTAAATCGTTAGCAAGCTTGCCGACCAACCTCAATAAGAGCCATTCGAAGGTAGCTATGCAACGCGCATCCTCGGCGACCTCGGAGCCCGCGTAGAACGCCTGCCCTGGAATGTCTATCCACCGCGCGGTTACATCGGTGTCGGGATCAGCCAGACTTACGCGAGGTTCCAGTTTCAAGCTTCCGTCAACAAGGCCGGCAATCCCGTTTTTCTCTTCGCTTTCCGAAAAGTACCAAGCGTGACCAAGCACGGCAAGAGGTTTGCTCGCCTGCTGGTGACACTTCTGCAGCTCACGCTCATTGACATGGTTGGTGGCTTCTGCGGTGCTTCGTCGAGCATGAAGCCAACCCAGCCAGCAACACAAAAGGAATAACCACGCCATCGCGGGATACGCGATAACACTGATCCAGAACCACGGACCGTTGGACGTTCCGCTCGGCGGCAGGATATAGACGGAAAGCGCGACTCCGGCACTCATCACGATTGCGAAGAGCGGTGCCCACAACGGCCAGGAAAGGCGCGGCGCTTCTGGGACAATAACTCTCGGCGGCACGCGGGCAAAATCAACCGGCATTTACCGCACTCTCGCGCCGCTCGATGACGCGATCAGAACGCAACCACACCGGGTGTGATCACCGTCCCGAGCGAGTGGAATTCCGCCGTCTTTCATATTGCTAGAGCCTTCGATAATGTCGTTCTCACCGTGCTCTGGGCATGACACCCGGTCGCCGATGCGGGCAGCGCGACGGCCACCCACTTTGATGAGGTCCGAACCGGTAAGTACCTTGCCACCGTGGCTGGTGTCATCATCTACATAGATTAGATTTTTCATGGAATGGTGTCTCATTATTTTTAAGGAGCTTTATCAATGAACGCTTGCGCGTTCTGAAATCTTTGAAGTGCTCTTCAACTCATCGATCTCACCGGCCGTAGCCATCTATTGATTGGCTGATTTTTTCCGGATTCGTCACTCGCTTTACTTCGGTCTTAATGACAACGCTTTCGCATCTCCATACGACTTTTGGCGGTTCATCTTATTTGGCGGCTGTTCTCGCACTAATAGGGCGCTAGCTTAAGGCAATTTATCCTAAGGTCAGAACCAAAATCCGTCATTTTTTACATTTTCAGACAAAACAAGATGTTTCTCAAACACTATTAAGGCCAAAACGTGCGGCACTTCTTGCATAACTATTCGGTTCGCCCATCACATGCCAGACTGACGTGCACAAATCAGAATTCCGGATATCCACGCAACCAATTACCTAAACGTCACGGCGCCGATTCACCGATCAAAATACAACCCGATGTATGTAAGACGCTATCAGTTTTCCCGGGCTTTCCAGACGGGTCGTCCGCCCTCTCGCCGGTTACTTCACGGATCAAGCACCAATTTGAAAACTTTCCTTTCCATTGGTATATGTTGATAAATATTTGACCACCCCGACTCGAACAACTACCGTCAATTGCTATCCGCCGTGTTCCCGGAATCGCATAAATTGCCATCGAACTACATTCGTCAAATTTATCAATGACATAATGAAAATTCCGCCGCAACGAGGGCGAAAAATAGCTGACTTCTAAACTACCAGACCTTGTTTCGTATAAAAATTGACTCTTAACTCCCACCCCTTCAAAATCACCCACCAGCACGTTTTTTTGTATTTCTACACCTTTAGCATATGTAAGAGAAGACAGCAGCATTGATAGAATAACAAATGTTATATATTCGAATTTCATTACAATCTCAAAATATTATTTCGCCCGCGATCGTCTGATCAATTAATAAAATCTACCTTTAACTGAAATTGCGAAGCGAATCCGTGGGCTTGGTTCAATCCCTTGCTAAGACGTGCAGGCGCATACCGCACAACGGATACCCGTTCTGCTGCAACGCCCGCAGTCAACAGCCGCTTTGCTCATCACTTGCTAGTATTCTGCGTGGTGGTACACCCGATTTTTGTTTTGGTCACGGGAATCAGAGAAAATTTCTTCAGAATAAACACCCGTTCTCTGCACTCTTCTGCTCCGGAGAGATTGAGTGTCACGTGATACTGAGCAATCAACAGCTTGCTTTGTGCACGAGTTTCCAAGCTAGTGACATATGATTTTCCGTCACGCGTTTTCGATGGGGGCTCTGTAGTAGAAAACATATCGAGCGCACGCGATTCAATACCCGTGGAAAGATCCAGCATTGAATAATAACGGCACTCTGCCCCACAACTGTGTAGGCCAACCCAGTATTTACCTGCAAAATTTACTTCCGGCTTATCAATTGCTTTCCCTTGACCATCACGCCAAATGCCATCGGCCCTGGTGTAACCTTTTGGCAAAATTAATTTTTCTGTATATATATCAACGCCACCATCCAATAATGGATTATTTGGTAAAAACGCGTGTGAATTATTTGAAAATAAAGCCAATACAACAACTACTGCAATGATGCCTATTATGTGTTTCATATTTTCTACGTTATTAGATCGTCAATTTCATGCAATCCTATCGCTAGATCGCCCTTCCCAGCTATTTCATCCTGTAGGAATAGACTATACTTTTTCAAAACCACATCCCAATTTACAGTCGGCTGACCGTATGGAGAACCGGGAAGACTTGCCCACTCTGTATTACATTTTTTTATGGCCGCCTCGATATTTCCCTGCTTTACATCCTCCAACGCATGTCGCTTGAATTTTATAAGTAAAATGCAGTATCTATCTTGCGATTTTGGTGAAAAATCAGTGATTCCGTATTTAACCCTCTGAGCGATCTGGCTTGGATCATCCCACGTGTACCCCATTACCTGATAAGCCCCGGCAGCGGATGAAGTGTATGCCCCACTCTTAATTTTAATTCGTGGATGATCTGAAAAATCTCTGCCATAGTCGGTTATAAAGGATGCTCCTCCAAACAAGGTCTCGTAGCCGTGTGGACCTTGCGTTCCTTCCCCTACTCGGATCATCCGTAGGAACGCTCGAACTCGCGCCTCTTCAAGAGCAAACGTGCGGACTGTCCTGAAATTCCCCACCAATCCCACCGGATGAATATGAAACACATCCGCCGACTCCGGGAACCCCTCAATTTTCCCCGTCACCGCATCCCACCACACTAGTTTCGCGATGCGCTTCTGCTCTTCCTCATGCGCCGGATCGGGTCCGGTACGCTGCTCGATCCACTCGTACAGCTGCTTCCACTTCCCCGGATTTGCCCATTCGCTCTCATGCTTCACAATCAGCCGCGATAACCGTAACTGCAGCCACGGGTCCCGCGAAGCCTTGCGCAATTCGTCAGCCGCGTGTGAGCCGCTTCCCGTTGTAAACACTGACCGATACACCTTCCCCGCAAGCGGACTCAACTTCGCAAGCGCAGGCACGTCCGGCTCATCCGCATCGAGCCAATAATCCAGATACGCCTTGGGCGTGGCGAACATCGTGTGCATAGGATCATGGGCTTCTTCGTGTATCTCAAAGTCCACCCACTTACACGCGAACTCGCGCGTCACCTTGCCACCCGCGTGATTCTGTTCGCGCACCCATCCCGAGATCGGTGCGCGACGAACATCCGCGCTATCGACCTTCCACCAATGAAACTTCGATCCATCCGTGCCGGCGGTCGTTTCCTCGAACTGATCCTCTTTCGGACCCTGTGCGAGCGCCGAAAGCGGATAAATCTGGATGACACCCGTTTGGGGCGCATCGGCGCCTTCCCGGCCCATCGCCGCATACAGCTTCACTTTCCGGTCGATACGCAGGATCGTAGGCTCGAGCTTCCCCGCGTTTTTCTTGACCCACGCCCGGCCCTGCTCGATGTATGGCTTGACCTTCTCATCGCAGAACACCTCGATGTGCACCATCTGGTTGCCCGCGCTCGGCTCGCTTAAATGGTCGTAGTGGCCCAGATGTCCGATCAGGTCTCCCGCGTTGATCTTGACGGGTTTAGGCAACACAACGACCTGATCGAAGTGCGACTCCGACAGCACCGCCTCCATCAATTGATGGCCATGTGCTTTGCCCAGAAATATCCAGCCAGTGTTCGCCTTCGGATCGGCGAAACTGCCAACGGTCGCGGCAATGACAGGACCACCCGACTCAATCAATGCAATCTGTCCCCAGGAACCTTTTTGGGCGCCGATCTGCACCTGCGCGCCTTGACGCAATATGCCGATCACGGACGTGCTGTTGGGCGCTCCGCCGATGGGCGCGGAACGGATGTTCAGTCCAATCTGTCCCGCAGCAGCCTTCCCACGATGCACATCCGGCTTCGGTATGTCCTTGGCGAACGGCGTGACTTTCCAAACCTTCGTCCAATACGATGGCATCTTGAGCGAAGTGTCTTTCTGATATTCCTCGAAGCTCTTCAAATGCATGTACAGGCTGAAGAAGGTCAGCTTCGTGCCGCGGGGAAATTCCGTTGTATGGCGAACGAGCACAAAGCCCGTGCTGTAGGTCGCCTTGACGGCGGGCTTACCAGCTAGCGCCGACAGTTCGCTCACCGGGTACGCCCGATCGACTCGATATGCAACCACCTCGCCATCGGCGAGGCAGCTCACGCCATTTTTCAGATCAAGCGATGTGCCCGCACCGCCCGTGGTGATGTGAATGCCACCGTGCCACATGCCCGAATCGCTAACCGGAAAGAAGCCACCGCTCTCGAGCGCGAGCAGCGCGTTGAATTGGTGTTCATCGATGAAGTCCTTGCCATCTGACTTCTTGAATGGGAATGCAAAGTTCAGCGCGGCGGGTTGGCTGTCATCCGCCTTTTTAGGCGGCAAAGAAGTGTTGCTTGGGCTAACAGGCGTAGCAGTCGTCATTTCCAACCTTATTCAGAAAAACCAGACTTCATACGGTCCTTTACGACCTGTACGGGTACGCCGTCCCAACTCGGAAACGTAAAACTCCCGCCCCCGGGCCCATCCACATTCAGCCCGCCCTTAACGTCCACTTCGCTCGTACTAACCAACTCGATCTTCCCGTTCGCCACCTTGAGATACGCCCCGGATCCATCGCCCAACGTGATGCCCTTCGACGCGGTGATCTTGACCTCGCCATTCGACGAACTGATCAACAGGTCCTTCAACGACTGAAGTTCCATTTCGTCTCCCTGCGCCTGAATCTGGACCTTCCCCTTCGCCGCAAAAATCTTGATACCGAGTCTGGCCGCGAATAGCGAGATCGCATCGCCAGCCGCTGCCGTGATGCGTTTCAGGACACCTATGTCGAGACCATCCCCGGCCGTCACGAAGACATGTTTCTTCGCCGACATCTGCACATGTTGACCGCTCGCAAGCGCAATACCCTGCGGGGCGGACGCCAGCACAACCGGCGCCTGAAGTTGCGACAGCTTTTGCTCAAGCAAAACACGCTGCGCATCAATCTCTGCGACCCAAGCCTTCGCGGCCGTCGCCGAGTCGTTCAGCGTGCTCATGATCTCCAAAGCTTGCGTGAGCGTGTCGCTGGCGTTCTGCATGTCCAATTGCTTACCGACGGCATTGGGCTGCGCCTCAGCAGAAACGAGAACCCCCATCCCTCCCCTTATAGCCACATGCTCATCCGAGCGAAGCTCACCACCCAGCCCTCGCTTCTCCCGCTGGTCATTCACCATATGACCCAGGTTCAACTGACTTGCCTGAAACGGTGTCGTCAGATGAACGTGTTCGGTTCCCTCGCGGTCCTCCATCCGCATCTCATTACCACCAGCAGTACGAAGGATGTTGCGAGTGTTGTTCTCGTTATTAACGTGGTCCTGATGCTGACTGTCATGCATTGCACCAATAATAATGGGCCGATTCGGATCCCCATCCGTAAAAATAACGGCCACCTCGGTCCCGTCGATCAACGGAAAGTGATGCCCATAGTCTCTCCCCGCGTACGGTTTCGCCAACCGAACCGGCCGGCTGGTACCCCCGGGACTCCATTCATCGAGATCGAACGGTGACTTGATCCTGTACCCGCTCTGCGGCGTCATGTACGCGTACTTGTAGTTATCGGGCGACATGACCCGCGCAGGTAAAATGCCGGTAATGCGCCGCTTGGCAGCGGGATCCACCATCGACCGATAGATACGATCCGACGGAATCGCCGTGAACTCGCAGGTGTACGCCTCCTTGCGCGACGCCTTGTGCTTGACACGCGTGATCATCAATCCATGTTCAGCATTGTCGAGCTCGCGATTGGTAAAGCGAAAGACAGCGCCGGGCGTCATGCCGATCACATTGCCTTTCCCTTCAAAGATCACTTGCTGGGCCAATTCAGCCTGATGCCGCAAGGTCGCTACGCGCTTCCCGGCATCGGGCGTGGTGTAATGCTCACCCCAGCGGTACTGATTGCCGACGGTAGTTTCGTCGTCGCGCGCAGTATTCACTTGCGTAAGCAGCGCAACGCCTGCAGTACGATGGTTGTAGTCATCCACCGTAATCGATTGCGCCACGCGCTTGCGGCGCTCGATCAGTGTCATAACTGAATCCGCACCTCGGCTGGCAAAACCGCCTTCCTCGCGATACGGCGCCGAGAGTTTCGGATCACGCGCGTACGCATCGAGGTCGTCGCCAAACACAATGACTTCGTGCTCGGGCGTCTGTTCGAAACGGAACCAGATGCCCTCTTCAGCAGCAATACGCTGGATGAACGCCAGCGCCGATTCGGCATACTGCGTAATGTATTCATGGGTTTCGTACTCGGCTCTAAGCTGGAACTTGAAATCAACGGCGGTATTACCGTAGTGCCGCAACACCGATTCGATAACAGCCGGCACTGTCTGGTTCTGAAACAACCGACTCCCGACCTCGGAGTCAAGATTGGACACACGCGGCACAAGCTTCACGCTGTACCGCGTTTCATCGGCCGATGAACTCAATTCATCGAATTCGGCGACGATCCCACTGACCAGTCGCTCAGGTGGCTTCACCACGCGCGCGGCCAATTCCGCCGGCAATCCCGCGTTCGGATCCACCGGTTCAACGAGGAACTTGGCTCGTTTACCCAGAACGTCTGCAATCGGAAGTCCGGCGCGAGCGCAAGTGAACTCAATCACATACTGGTAAGTCTGGCTAATTGCCTCGTGGCCCTCCAATGACAGCACGGAGAAAGCAGCGGGTTGCTTCGAGATGCGCAGGCTATAGGCTTGCGTCGGTAGAACCATGATTCCCATTGATGAGCGTCTCCTGTTGGCCGATATGTCTTTGCAGGACATCGGCTGATTATTGAGGTCCGTTGTCCGCAGTTACGTCGACTGGCTTTTATCCCTCGGCATCTGCGAAACCATGGAAAGACCAACATCCATCCCTTCCACCTGAAAGTGCGGGACGACAAAAAGCCTCACACAAAAGAACCCCGGGTTGTCCTCGATGTCTTCTACCGTCACTTCCGCTTGACGCAGTGGATGCGCAGCCTGAAGGTCATCGGTGGGATCGGTCATCTCCGTGACCAACGTCTTGACCCAATTATTGAGTTCGACTTCAAGCAGACGTCGGTCCTTGGTCGTACCTATGTTTTCGCGCTGAATCAATTTCAGATGATGCGCAATGCGTGACAGCAGGAAGAGGTAAGGCAGGCGCGCGTTGATCCTGCTGTTACCAGTGGCTTCCGCGGTGGCATAAAGCGCAGGCTTCTGCGCGGAATTTGCAGAGAAGAAACAAGCGAAGTCATGGTTCTCGAAGAACGATAACGGAATGAAACCCAGATTCGCGAACTCGAATTCCCGCGTTTCAGGGATCAACACCTCGGCTGAAATCTTGTTTTGAAATCCAGTACCAAGGTCATACTGATGCACAGGCAAGCCCGCAACCTTCCCGCCTGCTTGCGGCCCCCGAACCTGAACACACCAGCCGTTGCGCATAAAGCTATGCACCATGTTCGACGCGAAGGCGAATGAGGCACTGACCCAAAGGAAACGATTTGGATCCATACCCTTGACGGTTTCCTGATAGTTCAGGTCACGCACGGGCGTATTGGCAGGGCCATACGGTTGCCGACCGAGGACGCGCGGCATCGTAAGGCCGATGTAGCGCGCATCTTCGGTACCGCGAAAAGCCATCCACTTGAGATAGTCAGCACGCTCGAAGTAGCCGCCAATATCCTGGATCGCTACAACGTCTCCCATCGACTTCTTGCCGAAAAATGTCGGACCCACAGCGCCGATAAACGGCATGTGCGCAGCCGCCGCGACCTTCGAAATATTGCGCAACAGCGCAATATCTTTTGCCGAGTTCACGAACTCGAAATCCGAGATGATCGCGCTGATCGGCTGGCCACCTGGTGTGTCATATTCCTGAATGTACGCGTGGTGGTACAACCCGCTCTGGATCACTTCTGGCGTATCGTCAAAGTCTTGCTGCAAAGTCTCCTTCGAGCAGTCAAGCACCTCGATTTTCACGTTTTTGCGGAAATCAGTACGGTCAACCAGAAACTTCAACCCGCGCCAAGCCGACTCGATCGTCTGAAACTGCGTCGAATGCATTACCGCGTCAAGGCATTTGTTGACGCGCCGATCAAGCGCGTCAATATGAAAATCCAGAAGCGATTTATCGAGACTCCCGACCGGGCGGCCGGAATCGGCAAGCATCGCCATGAGCACGCCAAGCGCCCGCGACAAGCGTTCATCGACCGGAACAGCAGATAGCGCATCGTTGTCCTGAAACCCTTCTAGCGGCCGCCCGTCGTAGACGGGAGTCAGGTCGATTTTTTCGAACAGATTCGCTAAGACGCAGCGATTTTCGTGCGTAGATGGTGAGAACGGCAGCGCGCCGACTTGCAGACTATCAGCGCGCGTCACATCAATTCCCCAGTATCAAGGTGCCCGAGTTCGGCGATCAGGCTTTCGGAAAGCGCCGCACTCTTGACGATTCGCTCCAGTTCAATCCGAAACGCGTTGTTGTCAAGCAGGTTCGATTTGAGGTCGCACAGGAGGTTGCGCATGGCGATGAGCCGCTGCAATTCCGGAATCTGCGCCGCCACACTTTCCGGCTGGAAGTCTTTCATCGACTTGAAGCCTAGCGCTACGCTCAAGCCCGGGTTCGCGTCTTCCAGAGCGTGTGCCAGATCAACCTCAATCTTCGGGTTCAGCTCGGTGAGAACCGCATCAAAGTTGGCCTTATTGACGTCGATTCTTTTTCTCTCGGCGAGTGCGTCACGCGCCTGTCCCGCGCTATAGTCGCCCACGACGAGGAGCTTGAGAGGCAGCTCGACCCGCTGCAGCGCGCCACCGGTGTGCAGGTCTACAGCGATGGAAATTCGGGCCTTGGGAATTTCCCGTTCAAAGTTATCCGACATGACTTCGTGGCCCTGTATTTATGACTGTGCAGCCCGCGTAGAACGCTAACCACGAAGTACGGAAAAGGAGAACACGGATGACGATGCGACGAAAGATGTGACGAACGTCCGGCCGGGTTCATCGAAACCAAACTTAAATTGGCCCATGCATATTTTTAATTAAAACAGGACGAACGAACGTTCGTCAACCGGTTAGGTATCCGATTCGATCTAAATGACGAAGCTATGTTTGCAAAATCAAACCGAGCGAAGAGATATGTGAAATTTCAACACCAAAAAATTGACTCAACGCCAAACAGACACGAGCCCAGCACCTGAAATACAATTTCAATTTAATCCATTGCGCTGGCTATCTCTTTAATAGACGACACCGCATGGTTCGTGTTTAGAATGCTTCCCCAATAAGCCAACAATAAACTTAATCGCTATGCGGACTTTCAAACCGCTCTGGCATGAAGGTCTGATACTCACGCCGCAGCATTTTCAACAGCAAGAACAGTGGCTTAATTTCTCTCACCGGCAGTTCGCCTCGCTCGCCGTGGCTGAACCGTGGGGCGTTATCGATGTGCAGGTCGATGAGGAAATGCTCGATGCCGGCCGTCTGTCTCTCACGCGTCTAAAGTTGCGGCTACCTGATGGAACGCTGATCGACACGTCAGTCACCGACGTGCTGCCGAGGCCGCGAGATCTCGGCCGTGACGTGGCTCCCGACATGCAGAGCCTGATCGTGGTCGCGGCGCTCCCGTTGCTCAATGCAGACGGCAGCAATTGCAGGTTTGATAACGAGACCCTGTCGCGTCCACGCCGCTATTTCCGGGAATTCATCGAAGTGCCTGACCTGAACGGAACTGGCGTGGAAGAGCTTTCAGTCGAACGACACGCGGTTCATCTCTTGTTCGACTTCGAACCGCACGCTGACGATGTCGTATGCCCGATAGCGCGGCTCACACGCGGGGCACGGGGCCAGTTCGAGGTCGATCGCACTTACGTCCCACCTTGTCTTACGCTTTCAGCCAATACGCGGCATCAGGAGCGCGTCGCGCGTCTGTCAGACATCCTGCTGGCAAAAAGTACGGCGCTCTCTGTGCGGCGCAGCGAGCGCGTCGATCAAATTGCAGAGTTCGGCGTGTCCGATGTATCGCTCTTCTGGCTTCTGCACTGCATTCATACGCACTGGCCCAAACTGGCGTTCCTCGGCACCCATCCCAATCAGCCGCCCGAGCGCCTTTACGAAGTCCTGGCGGGACTGACCGGCGCCTTGATGACATTTTCGACTGGCACCGCGTTGACGTCCATTCCTATGTACGAACACGCTAAGCAAGACGAAGTGTTTTCGGCCCTCGAATCCCTGATCCGCGATCTTCTCGATGCCATCATCCCGTCCCGTGTGATTCCAATAGGCCTGGCGCGCAAGAGCGCGACTACCTGGTCTGGCCAGTTCAATGACGACCGACTGCTGGAAGGTGCGGACTATTATTTATCGGTGAGTTCTTCTGCGCCGGCGTTCCAGATCGCCGAACAAGTTCCAAAATTATGCAAGGTCGGTGCGCCAGACGACATCGAACGGATTGTCAACTCAGCGCTCGCCGGTATACCGTTGAAGGCGGTATTACGAGTACCTGCCGCGATTCCGGTGCGCCTCGAAAACCAGTACTTTGCGCTCGACGCCCGCGATCCCGCGCATGCACGAATGCTCGCTGCACGTGCATGCCACGTCTATCTTCCAACCACCTTGCCCGATGCATCGTTTGAACTTTATGCGGTGCTGACGTCGTGAGCGGGACAACCCGGCGCGAATCCGACCCGGCTTCGATGCGTGCACTGCTGCGAGATACCGCCCTCGAAGTCTCTCTGCTTTCGCAAGACACGGCTGAGCATTCCGCCTCTGACTTACGGAAACGCTGCCTGCGAGTGGTCGATGACTTCGATCGGGCGCTGCAAGCGAAGCAATTTCCTCATGACGTACGGGAAGACGCTGTGTATGCCCAATGCGGGCTGCTGGACGAGGCGGCGTTGAGATGTCTACCGGAGGGCGAACGATCGGAATGGGACGTTCAGCCATTGCAGGTCGAACGTTTTGGGAATCATGACGCCGGCAATCGGATCTACGAACGAATTGCCGTTCGCTTGCGGGAGATACTACCTGACGTAGCACTCCTGGAATGCTACGCAGCCGTCCTTGGCCTCGGTTTCCTCGGCCGCTACGCGCACGAGGGCGAACTCCAGCGCGCTGAATGGGTGACCTTGCTGAATGAGCGCATCCTGAGAACGGAACCCCGGCGCGGTGGCTTCGTCATTGACACCGTTAGCGGCACACGTCTTGATTGGCTACGCCGGCTCTCGCCCTGGACCATCGCTGGAGTCGTATGCGTTACCGCTGGCCTGATCTGGTTCGTGCTAGGGCAATCGCTCGACGTGCAATTGGCCAACCTGCCCCGCCTGAAGCCATGACGAGATCTGGACCTTCCCTTTACGACATGCTGCTCGGCCACATCAACGGCGACGCACTTGACGACCACGACGACAACACGCTTGAGATCCTGAGCGTGCTGGAGAATCTCAGGCGCATACTGAATACCCGCGCGGGAACGCTCAAGCACCTGCCCAACTATGGACTTCCCGATCTGACGACCGTCTACAGGAACCTGCCCGTGTCGGCGCATCAACTCAAGGCGCAGATGGAAGCCACGTTGCTGGTCTATGAGCCGCGCATCCGTTCAATAGATTTGGAATTGATGCCCGCAAAGCCGGGGATGGTAGTCAGCTACGAAATGACCTGCCACCTGAAAAAGCGCGGTCTCGTGCGCTTTGGGACGCACTACCAGCCCGAGGGGAGAACCATTCTGGCTTGGCTCCGACCGACTGCAAGCGACGCTTAGGCCCTGCTGCTGCGGAAATTTTCTCCTGCCAGCGGCAGTGCGGACGTTGCCTCAATACACCCGATCAACACCCCCCATCAATGCACCCAGTCATTCCAAAGCACGACCAGGATCGTCATCAATGCCGGCCCGATAAACAGCCCCACCAGACCGAACGTTTCCGCTCCGCCCAGAATCCCGAACAGCACCAGCAAAAACGGCAACCTCGCCGCGCCGCCGATCAGCACCGGCCGTATAGCGTGCTCGGCCACGAACACAACAATAAACCCGAACACCGCGACACAGACCGCCGCCACCATTGAGCCCTGAGCAAGCAGCCACAATGCCGCGCCAATGAAGACAATTGGTGCACAGAACGGCAACATCGCGGCGATGGCGGTCAGCATGCCGAGCAACGTGGCGTGCGGCACGCCAGTCACAACATA
Source organism: Caballeronia sp. LjRoot31 (assembly GCF_964253885.1). Classification (NCBI taxonomy): domain Bacteria; kingdom Pseudomonadati; phylum Pseudomonadota; class Betaproteobacteria; order Burkholderiales; family Burkholderiaceae; genus Caballeronia; species Caballeronia sp. LjRoot31. The sequence continues at coordinate 555,223 of NZ_CAXURX020000002.1, read as the reverse complement.
AGCCACGCCAAGCAGTGCACCCTCGCCCAGCCCCACCACCACCAGTCCGGTCACCGTGCTGCGAACCGAGTCGGCCATACGCCGCACGAGCGATGCGCCATCCGAACCGAACCCGCGCCTCGACGCTTCAAGCAACTGCTCCCCGAGTTTCGACCCCGCCTTGAACAGGAAAAACAGCGTAACGAGCATGAAGCCGAACACGACCAGCCCGTGCGCCACCCGACCGCCGAAGTGCCGGGTCATGGCAACCACCGTCGCACTATGAAAGTGCTTCACGGCCGGCGATGAACCCAGCGGCGTAGCAAGATTCTCCTGCCACCATACCGATATCTGTTTCGACCCCGCAGGCAGATGGTTGACGAGATCAGGCATGGGAATACCCGTGCTCAGCGATTCGTGAAACCACCGCATCAGGTCGCGGGCTTCGCTTCCCGCCTGCGCCGCGACCAGGATAAAGGGCACCACGAACACCAGCCCGATCACGACGGTCAATCCCACCGCAAGCCAGGTTCGGTGCTCCCTGAACATCGGCCGCTGTTCGAGCCAGGTCAACAACGGCCATAACGCAATGGCGATGACCGTCGCCCATACCACCGCAGGAATGAAGTCGCGGATCATCCAGATCGCAACGGCGACGAGCACCGCGTACAGCAACCCCGACGCGGTTCGTTGCAGACGCCGCGTGCGGTCCTTTTCGTCCGCAGAGGTTTGATCGCGTGGAATCATATAAAACGCCCTTGTTATTTCTTCTTTGGGTGAAAGCCCGCAAACCGCTTCAAACCCAGTCTCACGGAGACTTCCAACTGAGTACCAACCCTGCATTGTAAGTCGGGCCGGTATCGGCCAGAATCAAGGCCGGAGCGCTTTCAACGGGCTTTCCGGATGTTGTTCTAATTTCACACTTGGCCATTTTCGTTTCCCTATAATCGGAACCCCCGTCCCGCCATCCGTTCAAGAGACATGCAGTGAAAGCCATTCAAACGATTGTGAACGCGTGCGCAACCACGGCCTTGCTCGCTGGCTGCGCTTCCGGCCTGAACCGGTCGAAGGAAGAAGCGCTCAACCAGAAGGTCGGCATCGTCGTCCATCCGGTGCGCGAGGGCGTGGAGCTGCGTCTTCAGGAATCCGCGCTATTCGACTTCGACGAAGCCTCCATGCGCCCCGAAAGCATCGCCGTGCTCAATCGTGCAGCCGTGCTCCTCAAGCGCAGCACGCGCCCGATCATGGTCGAAGGACACACGGACAACGTCGGCGCGTTCGACTACAACCAGGCACTGTCCACGGCGCGTGCCAATGCCGTGGGCGATGCGCTAGTCGCACGCGGCGTTCCTGCTGCGCGGATCAAGACAAAAGGGATCGCATTCCTGGAACCGATCGCGACCAACGACACGCCCGAAGGGCGTGCGTTGAACCGGCGCGTGGAGATTATCGTGAAGACGGAAACTGAAGAAACGCTATTGGGGAGCGTCAAGACGAAATGACGCTTCTAGTTATTTCGCGGGCTGCACTTCCATCACCAATAGCTGGGCGCCATCGGTAACCTGATCGCCAACGCTGAACAAAATCTCGCCCACCGTGCCGCCCGCCGGCGCAACAATGGTGTGCTCCATTTTCATGGCTTCCATCACCAGCAGCGGCGCACCCTTCTCGACCACCGCGCCCGCCTCCACCAGCACCGCAATCACCTTGCCCGGCATCGGCGCCGTCAAGCGGCCTTCGCCATGCTCGGCATCGGCGGCATGCGCCAGCAGGTTCTGCCATTCGAACGCCAGCGACGCACCGGCGTAGAACACATGGAACACATCGCCGTCGATAAACACACGGCCCTTGATCCGCTTATCGTCGATCAGCACTACGAACGCATGTGGCTCATCCCCATGCGACCAGTCGAACGTGAGCGTTTCGCCGAGCAGTTCGAGTTGTTTGTTATCGGCGCGGCCTGATGTTGAATCGCGTGTAAAGACGGCCAGGATTTCATCGTCCGAACCCGCGAGGCGCCAGTTCAACGCCTGCGTGTAGCCACCGCTCATCCGCCAGTGGGACAACGCATCCCACGGCGACACGCCATGCGCCTCGCCGCCTTCACGCGTGAGCAACGCGGCGCAAGCCAACGCAAGCGCCTGCGTTTTTGGCACTGTCGATGGCGCGAACAATGTATCGTGATGACGCTCGATCAGACCCGTATCGAGATCGGCCGCCGAGAAGGGAACGCTAACCACAATCCGATGCAGGAACTCGATATTCGTCGACGGCCCCACCACCTCGCATTGTTTCAATGCAAGCGCCATGCGCAGCAGCGCATCGTTACGATCGCGGCCATGCACAATCAGCTTGGCGATCATCGGATCGTAAAACGGGGTGATGGTATCGCCTTCACGCACGCCGCTATCAATGCGCACGTTGCCGTTCAACTGGAACTCGACCGCGTCAGGCAGACGCAAATGCTTCAGCGTTCCTGTCGACGGCAAGAACCCGCGCGATGGATTCTCCGCGTAGATACGCGCTTCGATCGCGTGGCCGTTCACCTTCAATTGATCCTGCAACAACGGCAACGGTTCACCACTCGCCACGCGTAGTTGCCACTCGACCAGGTCGAGGCCCGTCACCATTTCGGTCACCGGATGTTCCACTTGTAGCCGCGTGTTCATCTCCATGAAATAGAACTGACCGTCGTTGGTCATGATGAACTCGACCGTGCCCGCTCCAACGTAATTCACCGCGCGCGCGGCCGCGACCGCGGCTTCGCCCATGGCTTTACGCACCTCATCCGAGAGGCCAGGAGCCGGTGCCTCTTCCAACACCTTTTGATGGCGGCGCTGCACCGAGCAATCGCGATCGAAAAGATACACGGCGTTGCCATGCTGATCTGCGAATACCTGGACCTCCACATGCCGCGGACGCTGCAAATATTTTTCGATCAGCACACGATCGTTGCCAAAACTGCTCGCGGCTTCACGCTTGCATGACAACAGCGCCGACACAAAATCCGCGCTTTTCTCGACCACGCGCATGCCCTTGCCGCCACCACCCGCGCTTGCTTTCAGCAGCACGGGGTAGCCGATTCCATCCGCTTCCTTTTGCAACAACGCGGGGTCCTGGCTGTCGCCGTGATACCCCGGCACCAATGGCACCGACGCCGATTGCATCAGCGCCTTGGCCGCCGCCTTCGATCCCATCGCGGAGATGGCCTCGACCGGCGGCCCTATGAACACTAGCCCAACCTTCTCGCAAGCCCGCGCAAAGTCCTCGTTCTCCGATAAGAACCCATACCCCGGATGCACGGCCTGCGCACCGGTTTCCAACGCAGCGTTGATGATCTTTTCGATCCGCAGATAACTCTCGGACGCAGCCGCGCCGCCTACGTGCACGGCTTCATCGCAGACGGCGACGTGCTTCGCCTGGGCGTCTGCGTCCGAATAGACCGCCACGCTGCCCACGCCTAATCGTTTGCAGGTTGCAGCCACCCGGCACGCAATCTCGCCGCGATTCGCAATCAGTATTTTGTTGAACATGACGAAGCCTGGTAGGAAGAGGTCAGCTTTGCAGGGGACGGGGACTAAGCGCTAAAGCACTAAGTCCTGCCGTCCGCGAAGCATGGGGCAGCACTAAGCGCTGAAGCGCCAAGTGCTGCCGTCCGCGAAGCATGGGGCAGCACTAAGCGCTGAAGCGCCAAGTGCTGCCGTCCGCGAAGCATGGGGCAGCACTAAGCGCTAAAGCGCTAAGTGCTGCCGTCACATCCGGAACACGCCGAAACGCGTGTCCTCGATAGGCGCATTCATGGAAGCCGCCAACCCAAGCCCCAACACATCGCGCGTCTGCGCCGGGTCGATCACGCCGTCGTCCCACAGGCGTGCGCTCGCGTAATACGGATGCCCCTGTATTTCGTACTGCTCGCGAATCGGCGACTTGAAGGCTTCTTCCTCTTCCTTCGACCACGTACCGCCCTTCCCCTCTATGCCATCGCGGCGCACGGTCGCAAGCACTGACGCGGCTTGCTCGCCACCCATCACGGAGATGCGCGCATTCGGCCACATCCAGAGGAAACGGGGTGAATAAGCGCGGCCGCACATGCCGTAATTTCCCGCGCCAAACGAGCCGCCGATAATCACCGTGAACTTCGGCACCTTCGCCGTTGCAACGGCCGTCACCATCTTTGCGCCATTGCGCGCAATACCTTCGTTTTCATACTTGCGCCCGACCATGAAGCCCGTGATGTTCTGCAGGAACACGAGCGGAATCTTGCGCTGGCAGCACAGTTCAATGAAGTGCGCGCCCTTTAACGCCGACTCCGAAAACAGGATGCCGTTGTTCGCAATGATGCCGACCGGATGACCCCAGATATGCGCAAAACCGCATACGAGCGTCGTGCCATAACGGGCCTTGAATTCATCGAAAGCGGAGTCGTCGACAATGCGCGCGATCACTTCACGGATGTCGAACGGCTTGCGGGTGTCCGACGGAATCACGCCGTACAAGCTATGCGGATCATGACGCGGCGGCAGCGGCTCTTTAAGCGCCAGCGGCGAGACCTTCACGCGATTCAGATTGCCGACAATGCTGCGAGCAATTCCCAGCGCGTGGGCATCGTTTTGGGCGAGGTGATCGACAACGCCTGATAGCCGCGTATGTACGTCACCACCGCCCAGATCCTCAGCGCTGACTTCTTCGCCTGTTGCAGCTTTCACCAGCGGCGGACCGCCCAGAAAAATCGTGCCCTGATTCTTCACGATGATCGATTCATCGCTCATTGCAGGCACATACGCGCCGCCTGCGGTGCACGATCCCATCACCACGGCGATCTGCGAGATGCCCTTCGCCGACATGTTCGCCTGGTTATAAAAGATACGGCCGAAGTGATCGCGATCGGGAAATACATCGTCCTGATTGGGGAGATTCGCGCCCCCGGAATCGACGAGATACACGCACGGCAAGCGGTTCTCTTCCGCAATCTCTTGCGCTCGAAGATGCTTCTTCACCGTCACCGGATAGTACGTGCCACCCTTCACGGTTGCGTCGTTGCAGACGATCACGCACTCTTGGCCCGCAATCCTGCCGATACCCGTAATTACGCCGGCGCCGGGGGCGTCGTCGTTGTACATGCCGTACGCGGCCAGTTGCGACAACTCGAGAAACGGCGTGCCCGGATCAAGCAATTGCGCGATGCGATCGCGCGGCAGCAGCTTGCCGCGCGACACGTGTTTGTCGCGCGCCGCTTGTCCGCCGCCTAGCGCGATCTTCGCGACCTTTTGCTTCAGATCGGCGACGAGCGCTTCGAGCGCCGCCGCGTTGGCGCGAAATTCGTCGCTGCGTGGATTCAGTTTCGATTCGATGATCGGCATGTTCTTGTCTACCCGCTCAAGCTGTTTCAGCGAACAGTTCGCGGCCGATCAACATGCGCCGAATTTCACTGGTGCCTGCGCCGATTTCGTAGAGCTTAGCATCGCGCCACAGGCGGCCGACCGGATACTCGTTGATATAGCCATTGCCACCGAGAATCTGGATCGCTTCGCCAGCCATCCACGTCGCTTTTTCGGCCGTGTAAAGAATCACGCCCGCGCAATCCTTGCGGACCTGGCGGCCATGACCTACGCCGAGCGTATCGAGTTGACGTCCTACCGCGTAGAGATACGCGCGGCACGCCTGCAAGGTCGTATAGAGATCGGCGACCTTGCCTTGAATCAACTGGAATTCGCCGATCGCCTGACCGAACTGCTTGCGGTCGTGGATGTACGGCACGACCGCGTCCATGCATGCGACCATGATGCCCGTCGGGCCGCCCGCCAACACCGCGCGCTCATAGTCGAGGCCGCTCATCAGCACCTTCACGCCGCCGTTCAATGCCCCAAGAATATTTTCCTTGGGCACTTCCACGTTCTCGAACACGAGTTCGCCGGTATGCGAGCCGCGCATGCCGAGCTTGTCGAGCTTCTGCGCGACGGAAAAACCCTTCATGCCCTTCTCGACGATAAACGCCGTAATCCCCTTCGCGCCTGCTTCAATATCCGTCTTGGCATACACCACGAGCGTGTCGCAATCCGGCCCGTTGGTGATCCACATCTTCGTGCCGTTGAGCACGTAGTGGTCGCCCTTTTCATCGGCGCGCAGCTTCATGCTCACCACGTCCGATCCAGCGTTCGGCTCGCTCATGGCCAGCGCGCCAATGTGCTCGCCCGACACCAGCCCCGGCAGATATTTGCGCTTCTGCGCTTCGGTGCCGTTGCGATGAATCTGGTTCACGCACAAGTTGGAATGCGCGCCATACGACAACCCCACCGACGCCGACGCCCGCGAAATCTCCTCCATCGCGACCATGTGCGCCGTGTAGCCCATGTTCGCGCCGCCGTACTCTTCCGACACCGTCATGCCGAGCACGCCCAGATCGCCGAATTTCTTCCAGAGATCCATTGGGAACTGATCGGTTTTATCAATCTCAGCGGCGCGCGGCGCAATCTCCTTCGCGGCGAAATTGGCGAGCGAGTCGCGCAACATGTCGATGTCTTCGCCCAAGGCGAAATTCAGACCGGGTACGTCGTTCATGCGGGTCTCCTTCTTCGGTGTATCGGCTCGAGGTCGGCAGCGTGGTGCTTGCAGGATCAAATGATCGACCCAACTATGAGTCGCACTCACACTCGATAATTTCCATGATGGACGGCAGTTTCACGCCGAAGACCACTTCCCGTCAATAGGGATTTGAGCTACGCTCACATCTGGTTCATCATCGCGTACGCCTTCTATGTCCTCTCCCCCTGTCATCGGAAATCGCCGCACGCCCGCCGGGGTCAAGTCGCAGCAGCGCGTGAAGGACATTCTTCAGACCGGGCGTGAAGTCTTCGCCGAGAAAGGCTACGACGCCGCCACGAGCGCCGAAATCGCCCAGCGTGCCGGGATTTCAGAGGCAACCGTGTTCAGCTATTTCAGCGGCAAGCGGGAGTTGTGCGCGCGCGTGATCGCGGATTGGTATGACGAGATCATCGATGCATTCGAAACCGGACTGCCTCGCGACGGCAGCGTGCGCCAGCAGTTTGCGTTTATCGTCAGGACGCATTTGCGGCTGATGCTGGTGAACGGGACGGGGCTGTGTGCGCTGGTTTTATCGGAGGGGCGCTCGAAACATCATGACCTCAGCGACACGCTCACCGACCTCCAACGCCGTTATACCGCGCCGCTGATGAGTGTGCTCGCTCATGGCCAGACAGTCGGCCAGGTGCGGGCCGACTTGCCGTTGCGGCTGATGCGCTCCCTGGTCTTCGGGCCAATGGAGCATGTGCTGTGGGACGCGGCGCTGGCGAAGCGGCATCTGAGTCAGGCTCAGATCGATACGACCGCCGATGAACTCATCGACGTGCTGTGGACCGCGCTACAGCCCCCCGCTGCCAGCCTGACTGCGCTTGCGCAGTTCAGACGGGACGTGGAAGAAGCATCGCGACGGTTCGAAGCAGCGGCGAGCCGGGAGAAGTGAAGTGGCGGAAACTCGCGGACGCGAGTACGGCCGACAGTTAGTTGCAAATCCTCGTAAAAAAACCAATCATAAGCCCCGCCAATCCACGGGGCAGAAACCGGCAGACAGTTAGTTGCTATTTAATGAACCGCCGCGCTATCCGAGCGAGCCAGGGCACTGTCACGGGCCGCAAAAGGCGGACGTCGTAACCGCCCATGCGGCGCTCGTTTTCGGTCAGGCACAAATCGATCAGCGCCCTCGCCGATACCCCGCCGCCCACCGAATCACCCACATTCGCGGGAAAATTCATGTCCTGCGCGGCGCCGCTGGTGTCAATTCCGCGTGCCAGCGATATCCGGTCGCGAATCAGCGAGAACCACACGCCGGCGGTCTTCATGAAGAACCAGGGCCGCCGGTACCACGGCAGGCTGCGCCGGTACCACGCCACCCAGTTCGCGAAGAACAGGATATGGCGCGCTTCTTCCTGAATCACCGGCTCGAAGGTTTCAACCAGTTCTTCGGGGAAATAACCCGACTGGCGCGCAGCTTCGAACAAACCGAAGGCGAAGAAACTATCGATGCATTCGCTGTAGCCCGTGAGCATCCACGCGCGCAACGCGTCCTTCGGCGCGGGATACGGTGGTTCGGGCGCGAGTTCGATGCCATATGCCTGGACCAGCCGGGACAGTACGATCTTGTGACGCGCCTCCTCGGCGCCGTTCATGGTGACGGCTTCACGCAGCAGCGGGTCTTCGATACCGCGCGCATAGGTCGACACGCGAATCGACGCCCGGCCTTCGGTCTGCACCGCAATATCCCAGATAGGCAGCGACGTGACGCGTTTGAGCACGGCGGGCGCGAGCATCGGCCAGTCGATGACGGCGGGTTTGTAGGGGTTGTGAGTAGTGAGCAGCATCTCGCAGAACATGCGTTTATGTTGTGCGGAGCCAATCTTGATCTGGCCGGTGGATCGATACGTCCAGTGACGCATCGCGTAGTCGGCTTCGGCAGGCGTGAGCGTGTCGGACATGGCGTAACGGGAGAATTAATCGCGTTATGCAGATTTTGGCATAACGCGCGTGCTTCTGCCGCGTTGGCCCGCCGCAGCCGCCAGGCCGTATAGCGTCCTATAACGACGAAATCGCGGCGAGATCACGGCGAGATCACGCTCACAGGCGCGATCGAAAACTCAATGCGAGATTTGTTCCAGCGCCAGGTCCCGCGTCTTCGGCCCCATCAGTCCGATAGCCAGCATCACCACCACCATCGCCCCGGCGATAAACATAAACACCCCGGTCGTGCCGAACGCCTTCAACACGCCCGCGATAAAGAACGACGTGAAAATGGCCGAAAAGCGGCTCCACGAATACACGAAGCCGACCGCGCGCGCCCGGATGCTGGTGGGAAAAAGCTCGGTCTGATACGCGTGGAAGCTATACGACATGATGTTGCTGGCGAGCGTGAGCCCTACGCCCATGCAGACCAAAAGGGCCGCGCCCGAGACCTGGCTGAAGACCAGTCCGCAGACCACGATCAAGCCCGCCATCACGACAATCACGCTCTTGCGCTCGAATTTATCGGCGATGAACAAGCCGATGATCGGCCCGACCGGCGCGGCAATTGCGATGATTGTCGAGTACATCAGGCTCGTCGTGATCGTGATGCCCTGATGAATCAGGAGGGTCGGCACCCAGTTGGCGAAGCCGTAGAAACCGACCGTCTGGAAGACGTTGAAGATGATCATCATGGTCGCGCGTTTGCCGTACGGCGCGACCCACATGTCGCGGAAGCTTCCGCGCGTGCTGACGGGTTCCGGCGCGGCGGGCGGCGGCAACGGCCGCCCATATTCTTTCTCGACCTTCGCTTCCAGCGCCGTCATCACCGCGTCCGCTTCCGCGAGCCGCCCTTTTTGCGCCAGCCAGCGCGGGCTCTCAGGCAACGCGCGCCGGATGAACCACACGAACAGCGCGCCATGTGCACCGATCAATACGACCCAGCGCCAGCCATCGAAACCGAAGGGCTTGTTCGGCACCAGCGCGTACGAGAGGAATGCGACCACCGGCACGGCCGCGAAACCCACCGCTTGCTCGCACGCGAAGGCGCGGCCTCGAATGTGTTTGGGCACCAGTTCGGAGATGTACGTGCCGATCGTCACCAACTCCACGCCAATGCCCAACCCCGCCATGAAGCGCCAGAAGTTGAGGCCGCCGGCCGTGTCCTGGAAAGCCATGATCACGTTCGCGGCCGTGTACCAGAGCAGCGAGTAAGTGAAGATCGCGCGGCGCCCGAAACGATCGGCGAGAAAACCGCAAGCAATCGTGCCGATGAACAAGCCGAGGAACAGCGACGCGATAAAACTCGCGACGCCTGTCAGGCCGAACAGGCCGACGGTGGTCGACGTGAGAATGCCGCTCCTGACCAGCCCCGGCGCAACGTAGCCGGAGTACAGCAAATCGTAGAGTTCGAAGAAGAACCCGAGGCTCAGCAAGACGACGAGTACCCACATCGAGCGGGTCGCAGGCAGGCGATCGAGCCGTGCGGAGATCGTGCCCGCGCTTAATACGTCCGATGCCGCGTCCGATGCATGGTCGTGATCAGATCGGGAAAGGGCTAGGTCCTGAGCGGTTGTCATCGATTTATGTCTCCTTGTCGGGGCCTGTTTTCCCGCCAGTAACGCGCCATTTTGTCGAGCGCCCGGGCAGCTTGCCCGGCGCGCATTTTAACGGCGTATCTGCAAATTTGTTGCAGACATCGGAACATTCTTCCCGATCATCATTGACAATGATTCTTATTTACAATAAATTCATCAAGCTTACAGTCGTGTTACGAAGCTAACAATCATAACCATCACTTAACTTAACCAACACACAGTCCGCACATCGATGCGTGCTGCCAGCCAGGTGCTCTCAGTCACCCAGCCAGCTTACGGGCTTGTTTGATCGGGAGAACTCACGTGCATCACATTCATCTGGCGCGACGTCCGCTGTCCGCCATGCTGGCCGGCATCTTCGGGGTTGCCGGACTCTGGACCACCGAAGTCCGCGCAGCAGCCGACACACCCGTCGTGCCGCCTCAGGACAGCGCTGCGCAACATGCGGAACCACGCACCACCTCCAACCTGCTGGACCCCGTCACCGTCACGGCCACGCGCACCGCCACGGCCGCGAGCCATACGGCGGCCAGCGTCTCGGTCATCACGGCCGAGGACCTGGAAGAGCAGCAAGCAGAAAACATCAAGGACGCGCTGCGATACGAACCCGGCGTCACCGTACGCCGAGCGCCGTACCGGCCGTCGTCAGCCGCGATGGGAGGCGGCCGCGACGGCGACTCGAGCATCAATATTCGCGGCCTCGAAGGGAACCGCATCCTGTTGATGGAAGACGGTATCCGCTTGCCCAACTCGTTCTCGTTCGGACCACTTGAAGCGGGACGCGGCGACTATGCGGACCTCGGCACGCTGAAGCGCATCGAGATCTTGCGCGGACCGGCCTCGGCGCTGTACGGCAGCGACGGACTCACCGGCGCGGTCAACTTCATCACGAAGGACCCGCAGGACCTCCTCGATATCTATGGCAAGAAGACGTATTTCTCGCTGCGCCCGAGCTATGACTCCACGGATCGCAGTTTTGGCGCGACGGTGCAGGCCGCCGGCGGCAACGACATGATCCAGGGCATGGTGATAGCCGACGGCCGGCGCGGCCACGAACTCGACAACAAAGGCTCGAACGATTCGTCCGGCACAAACCGCACGACACCGAACCCGCAGGACACGTACTCCGAGACGCTGCTGGGCAAGCTCGTTGTGAAACCAACCGCGCACGACACGTTCAAGTTCACTGCCGAAACGGTGCGTCAGCGCATCGATACGAATGTGCTTTCCGCGATCAATCCGCCCACCACGTTGGGGTTGACGGGTAACGACCGGCTGGAACGCAATCGCTACAGCCTCGATTACGACTTCAGCAATGAAGCCGCGCGTTTCTTCCAGACCGCGCACGTGCAGGTTTATTACCAGGATTCGTCACAGGATCAGTACTCGCACGAAACGCGCGGTTCGCAACCCTCGCGCACCCGCGACAGCAGTTATGGCGAGCGCATGATCGGCGGCTCGGCGTTTGCGGAAAGTACCTTCCACACCGGCATCCTGACGCACAAACTGCTCTATGGCGGCGACGGCAGCGTCGATCACATCACGAACCTGCGTAACGGCACGATCCCGGGTACCGGTGAATCGCCATTCCCGAACAAGGCATTCCCGGACACCGACTACACGCTGCTCGGGGCCTTCGTACAGGATCAGATCAGCTACGGCAAGCTGACCGTCACGCCCGGCCTGCGCTTCGATACATACAGGCTGGGTGCGAAGACCGGTGATCCGCAGTACACCGGCACACCGGTTTCATCGAGCGACAACGCGCTCTCGCCGCGCCTCGCGGTGCTGTATGAGATATCGCCCGCCTTGATTCCCTATACGCAATATGCGCACGGATTCCGCGCGCCATCGCCGGATCAGGTGAACAACAGCTTTGCTAACCCGCTTTACGGCTATACGTCGATTGGCAATCCTAATCTTAAGCCGGAGACCAGCGACACCATAGAAGCCGGTTTGCGCGGCAAGCTTGGCACGGGCCTTGGTCCGCTGACTTATAGCGCGGCGGCATTTGCCGGACGGTATCGGGACTTTATTTCGCAGCAGACAGTGGGCGGCACCGGACGTCCCACCGATCCGCTCGTGTTCCAGTACGTCAACTATTCGAAGGCTTATATCCACGGCTTCGAAGGACGTGCGGAATGGTTCCTGCCGGCCGGCTTTTCATTGAAGACGGCAATGGCCTTTACGAAAGGCAGCGTCGACAACAACGGCAGCGCCAGCCAGCCGCTCGACACGATCAATCCGTTCTCGGCCGTGTTCGGCGTGCGTTACGAGCCTAGCGAACGCTGGTTCGCGCAAGCCGATCTGCTGTTCCAGGCGGCGAAGAAATCCAGCGATATCACGCCCAAGAGCTGCACCTCGGCGACCTGCTTTGCGCCGCCTTCGTCCTTTGTCGTCGATCTGCGCGGCGGGTATCGCTTCAACAAGCACGTCGTCGCGTATCTCGGCGTGTTCAATCTCTTCGATCGCAAATACTGGAACTGGTCGGACGTGCGCGGCATTGCCGATTCATCGCCGATCAAGGACGCGTACACCGCGCCCGGAAGAAACGTCTCGGTCAGCATGAAGGTTGATTTCTGATGCTGACTATTTTCCACCCGCCACACCGCATTTAGAGGACCCGCAACATGCTGAATACCACCCGCCCGGACGCTGCGAAGCTGCATCAATTGCGCCACGGCTTTCTTACTCTCAAGACCACGCAAAAGCTGCGCAACCGCGAAGCGGCGCATGCACTCGGTATCAGCGAGGGCGAAGCGCTGGCCGCGTTCACCGGTGAACATGTGGTGCGGCTGGAGCCGAGCTTTGTCGAGTTGTTCGAGCAGATGCCGCAACTCGGTGCCGTCATGGTACTGACTCGCAACGAAGCCGCTGTCCATGAGAAAGACGGCACGTTCGAAGACATGAGCCATGACGGTTTGGTAGGCCTCGTGCTGGGAAGCAAGATCGACCTGCGGGTGTTCTATCGGAACTGGGCGTCGGGTTTTGCCGTGCGTGAAGAAACATCGCACGGCCTGCAAAAGAGCCTGCAATTCTTCGATCCGCAAGGTCATGCCGTGCATAAGGTATTTCTGCGCGAGCATAGCAATCACGCAGCGTTCGATGCCTTGGTCGAACGCTGGCAGATGCGCGACCAGATACCTGGCCTGACGCTCGGCGAGATCGCGCCGCCGCCCGCGGTGCTGCCGGACAGTGACATCGACGTACCGGCCTTCCACACTGCATGGAATGCGATGACCGACACGCATCAGTTCTTCGGCATCCTGCGTAAGTTCAGCCTTGCGCGGACGCAGGCGTTGCGGCTGGCCGACCGGCGTTATGCGCAACCGGTCGGGGTAGACGCACTGCAGGGCCTGCTGGAAAGGGCCGCAGAGACCGAATTGCCGATCATGGTATTCGTGGGAAACCGCGGCATGATCCAGATCCATACGGGACCGGTCAAGACCATCCGCGTGATGGGGCCGTGGCTCAACGTGCTCGATCCGGATTTCAACTTGCATCTGCGCGCGGATCTCATCGCTGGCGCATGGGTCGTGCGCAAGCCGACGAGCGACGGTATCGTCACATCGCTTGAATTGTTCGATGCCGATGGTGAAAACATCGCGATGCTGTTCGGTGCCCGCAAACCCGGCACGCCGGAACTCGAGGGCTGGCGTGAACTGATTGCAGGCATCGTGCCCTTGCAAAATGAGGTTCCGGTATGAACCACGAACGCTTCAACGGCCAGCGTCGAAAGCTCCTCATAGGCGGCGGTGTGATGCTGGTAACGGGCGCGTTGCAGGGCCGTGCGCTGGCGCAACCGCAACGACGGGTGATCGTCGTTGGCGGTGCGCTCGCGGAAGTCGTGTATGCGCTCGGCGCGCAAGCCGGTGCGCACGGAACGCTGGTCGCAACCGATACCACCTGTACCTATCCCGCCGCCGCGCGCGAGTTGCCGAAGGTCGGTTATCAACGTGCGCTTTCGGCTGAAGGCTTGTTGTCACTGCGACCCGACCTGATTCTCGCGTCCGCCGAAGCCGGGCCACCGGGCGTGCTGAGTCAGGTGCAGAAAGCCGGCGTGGAAGTGGTTTCGTTTCCCGAGCGCCACGACGCGGACACCGTGCGCGGCAAGATCACGGGCATTGCCGGTGCACTCGATGCAACCACTGCCGGCAATGCGCTTCGGGCGCAATTCGATAACGAATGGCAGAGCGCACGTCGAGCGGTGGAGGCGTCGGCGCTCGGTCGAAGCGGGTCGCCGCCGCGCATCCTGTTCGTGCTGAATCACACGGGTAATCAGGCGCTGGCCGCGGGTCAGAACACGGCGGCCGACGCCATGCTCGCTTATGCCGGCGCACGGAACGCGATGCAGGGATTCAACGGTTATCGGCCGTTGTCGGCGGAAGCGTTGGTCAGCGCTGCACCGGACATCGTGTTGATTACCGATGAAGGTTTGAGCGCAGTCGGCGGCCCAGCGGCGCTGCTCGCGAGCCCGGGTTTTGGTGCCACGCCCGCTGGCCGCGCGAAGCGCGTGGTCTCGCTCGACGCGCTATTCCTGCTCGGGTTCGGACCGCGTCTGCCGGCTGCCGTGACGGCGCTCAACCAGCGTCTGGGGCAGGCCTGATGAACACCTCTGCCGCGGCATCGGTCGCACCCATGGAGATGGTCGATCGCAGACGTCGCGTAGCAACGTTGATGCTGGCGGGGCTGGCAGTAGTCCTCTTCCTGGCAACGCTGGTTGCGATCTGCGTGGGTGCTTACCGCATGACACCGTCACTGGTCTGGTCGGCACTGAGCGCAAGTGGTGACTTGATCGCATCAGATCCCGCCCTCCAGCAGGCTCATGCTGTACTCCTTAACATACGGCTGCCGCGTGTGTTGCTGGCGCTGCTAGTGGGCGCGGGGTTCGGCGCGGCGGGCAGCGCATTGCAGGCGCTATTTCGCAACCCGCTCGCCGATCCGGGCCTGATCGGCATCTCGAGCGGTGCGGCACTCGGTGCATCGACGCTGATCGTGCTTGGGCCGTTGTTGGGCGGGTCCGTCGGAATGGTGAACCTCTACTTCCTGCCGATAGCCGCGTTCGCCGGTGCACTGGCGGTATCCGCGCTGGTCTATCGGCTCGCGGCGGCACGCGGGCGGCTCGCGTTGCCGCTTCTGCTGCTGGCGGGCATCGCGATCAATGCGCTCGTGGGCGCGGCGATCGGTCTGCTGACCTACATAGCCGACGACGCGCAATTGCGCTCGCTCACGTTCTGGAGCCTCGGCAGTCTTGGCGGTGCGCAGTGGCCCGTGCTCGGCGCGGTGCTGCCGTTCGTGTTGCTGGGCGTTGTGCTGATCGCGCGCCATTCGCACGCGTTGAATGCTCTGCAACTGGGCGAGACCGAAGCGCAGCATCTCGGCGTACCCACGCAAGCGGTCAAACGCACCGTGCTGGTTGCGTCGGCGCTGAGCGTGGGCGCGCTGGTGTCTTGCACGGGCGTGATTGGCTTTATCGGGCTGGTCGCCCCGCATTGCGTACGGCTTGCGTGCGGTCCGGATCAACGCGTGGTGATGCCCGGCGCGATGCTGTTGGGTGCCGTCCTTACCGTACTCGCTGATCTTGCTGCGCGGACCGTGGCCTCGCCCGCCGAAGTGCCGCTCGGCATCCTGACCGCGCTGCTCGGCGCGCCGTTTTTCCTGATGCTGTTGTGGCGAAGTCGCAGCCAGCTCGGCCTGTAAGCGTTTGATATCGATGGAGAGCACCAACCGATGCTGATGACGAGCAACCTCTGCGTGGCACATGGCGCGACACCGATTTTGCGCGACCTCTCATTGACCATAAAACCGGGGACGCTGACCGCGCTGCTGGGGCGCAACGGTGCGGGTAAGAGCACCTTGCTCAAGGCACTGGCCGGGGATTTCCAAATCAGCGGACCAGCGCGGGGCGCGCGTCATTGCGGCACGACTACGCTCAACGGCGAGCCGCTGGACACGATCTCGCCACGGCGGCTTGCGCTGCTGCGCGCGGTGCTTCCGCAAGCGTCGCAAGCGGCGTTTCCATTCAGCGTGGAGGAAATCGTGCTGCTCGGGCGATATCCGCATCTGCGTGGCGGTGTGCCGTCGCGCCATGACCGGGGCATTGTCGCCGATGCCTTGATGCTGGCCGGCGCCAATGACCTTGCGGGCCGCGAGATCACGACGCTTTCGGGCGGTGAGCTTGCGCGCGTGCAGTTCGCACGGGTGCTGGCGCAGCTATGGCCCGACGCGGCCAACGCGAATGGTTCGACCCACGCAACGCCGCGTTACCTTCTGCTCGATGAACCAACCGCCGCGCTCGATCTTGCGCATCAGCACCGGCTGCTGATGACGGTGCGCGACTTGACGCGGGACTGGCATATCGGCGCGCTGGCTATCGTGCATGATCCGAATCTCGCCGGGCGGCACGCCGATACCATTGCCCTGCTGGCCGACGGCGCGATCATCGCGCAAGGTGCATCACGGGAGGTGATGCGGCCCGATTTGATCGAACGGTGTTATGGGTTTGCTGTTCGTATGCTCGATGGGGGACGGGGTTACGCGCCCGTCGTGGTGCCGGTTTGAGATGCTTTTTTTGGGGGGTGGGGGTAGCGGGTGGGGTCTATGCTGGGGTGGTCGGTTCTGGGGTTAGCGGTCGGGGTCGATGCCGGGTTGCTAGGCTCGGAGGTTAGCGGTCGGAGTCTATGCCGGGTTGCTGCTTTCGGCCTTAGCGGTCTGCGAGAGTCGGATATTCTCTTTATCACTATTAGCCACTGTGCGTGGCGGCACATCATTTCTTTGTCCAAAGCGACAAAGAAACGAAGCAAAGAAAACGCTTTCAACCACGCTACCCTAAGTGTCCACAGCGTGCAGTTTCTATTCATAGGTGCCCCAAAAGCACGGTGCTCGCCAGAGCCACGGATGTGTGAACCCCTCCTTCTCGCGAATCCTGACACGAACACGCTTCGCCCCGTACGCTCTCGGGCAAGCACCATTCGCCCGGCAACCCGCTCGACCCCACCCGCATTTAAGGCTTCGTTTCTTGGTAGGTTGGGTGAATGGCTTGCGCTGGAGGGCCCCCGTGACCAGCTTCGCCAATCACAGCCTGATGTGTATTTACCGCTTCAACCTTTGGCGAGTCGGCTGGTCGGTTGCATGGAATTCGTCGGTTACGGCCTCACGCATCCCGCGGCCTCGTTTCAACGTAGGTTGGCAAGGTAGTTGGTCGTGCATACAAATTGGTGGTCGGTCGTCCGCGGATAGCGCGGGGTGCCCCTTGGGCAGGTTCAATCACTGGTGGCGAAGCGTGTGGGTATCGGTGTTCGGAGAAGGAGGGTTTCACACATCCTTCGCTCTGGCGAGCACCGTGCTTTTGGGGCACCTATGAATCAAAACTGCACGCTGTGGACACTTAGGGTAGCGTGGTTGAAAGCGCTTTCTTTGCTTCGTTTCTTTGTCGCTTTGGACAAAGAAATGACGTGCCGCCACGCACAGTGGCTAATAGTGATAAAGAGAATATCCGACTCTCGCAGACCGCTAAGGCCGAAAGCAGCAACCCGGCATAGACTCCGACCGCTAACGCCAGAACCGACCAACCCGGCATAGACTCCGACCACTCCACCCCAAACCCCGTCCACCGGCGCGAGCGAAAATCAACCGCTCAAAACGGCCCAACCAACGGCCCAACCCCGTGCATCAGCAACGCCACTGCGTGCCGCGCAATCTGATCCCGCCTGGGCGCACGGCCCCCACTCTCCTCAGCCCACGTATAAGTCACCGCCAACGGCAACAACGTCAATCCGAACAACGACACAAACAAGAGCGATGGCTCCAGGTGCGGGTTGAGCTTGCCCTCCTTCTGCCATTGCGCGATGCGTGCAATCGATGCCTTCTTATTCGCATCGCCGAAACGCTCGGCAATACGCTGGCGCAGCAACCCCCCTTCACTGATGACCTCTCGAACCCACAACGTCGCAAACCACGGATGCCGCTCCGCCACCGCGACGAGACCCTCCGCAAACGCGCGCAACGCATCCGCCGGTTCCGCGTCCGAGTCCGCAAACGCGCGGCCAAGCTCGGCGCGCAACGGCACGAATCGCTCATCGATCAACACGTCCAGCAGTTGATCGCGCGTCTTGAAATAGTAATGGACCATGGCCGGCGTCACGCCCGCCTCGCGCGCAATCGCGCCAAGCGTGGTCTCCATGATTCCCTGGCGCGCAAATAAAACCAGCGCGACGTCCAACAACAACGCCCGCGGCTCGCCGTGCTGCGCGCCGGTCGGCCGCCCGGGCCGGCGCCCAGCCTTCCGCGGCTCGGCGGGGACGGAAGGAACAGAATGGTCGGAAGGAGCAGTTACATTTTTAGTCATAGTCGCAATTGACCCCGGGGACGGCGTCGCCTAATATTAACTCCAACATTAATTTATCTCATCGGGCGGCTGAATGGAATCCCTGCAACCCTCTGTCGCACTTCCCACCATTGAAGAGCGACCTCCAATCCGGCTGCTTTTCACGGCGCTGCTGCTCGTGATGCTGCTCGGCGCGCTCGACCAGACCATCGTTTCGACGGCGCTGCCCACCATCGTGGGCGAGCTCGGCGGGCTCGAAAGCCTGTCGTGGGTCGTGACGTCATACCTGCTGACGTCGACTATCGTGGTGCCGCTGTACGGTAAATTCGGCGATCTGTTCGGCCGCAAAGTCGTCATTCAGGCGTCAATCCTCATTTTTCTCGCCGGCTCGATCCTGTGCGGCGTCGCGCAGGACATGACCCAGTTGATCGTGTTACGCGCGTTGCAAGGGCTCGGCGGCGGCGGCTTGATGGTCGTGACCATGGCCGCCATCGCCGACGTCATTCCACCCGCCGAACGCGGCCGCTACCAGGGCTTGTTCGGCGGTGTATTCGGACTCGCGACGGTCGTCGGACCGCTGCTGGGCGGGTTTATCGTCGAGCATCTTTCGTGGCGCTGGATCTTCTATATCAACGTGCCGCTGGGCGTGCTGGCGCTGATCGTGATCGGACTCGTGTTCAAACCGCATGTGGCGCATGTAAAACATAAAATCGATTACATGGGCGCCGCTTTTTTAGCCGCTTCGCTCACTTGTATCATCCTTTTTACCAGCCAGGGCGGCACACTGCTGCCGTGGAGTTCGCCGCAGCTTTGGTTCACGCTCGCGCTCGGACTCATTACGCTGGGCGGTTTTATCTACGAAGAACGGCTCGCGGATGAACCGATTATGCCGCTCGAGCTTTTCAGGGAGCGCACGTTCGTGCTGAGCGGGCTGATCGGTTTCATCATCGGATTTTCGCTGTTCGGCGCGATCACGTTCCTGCCGCTGTACCTGCAAGTGGCGAAGGGTTCAACACCATCGCAAGCCGGCCTGCAAATCTTGCCGATGATGGCCGGCATACTGTCCACCTCCATCATCAGCGGACGCTTGATCAGCAGAATCGGCAAATATCGCTGGTTCCCGATCTGCGGTACCGCGCTCGTGGCCTGCGGCATGTTCCTGCTGTCCACGCTGCAACTGGATACCCCGCTTCACACCATGTACCTGTTCATGCTGCTGCTGGGACTTGGACTCGGCATGGTCATGCAGGTGCTGGTGCTCGCCGTGCAAAATGCGGTGCCGTTCAAGAACGTGGGCGTGGCGACATCCGGCGCGACACTATTCAGGTCGATTGGCGGTTCGGTGGGGGTAGCCACGTTCGGTGCAATCTTTACGAACAGTCTGCATTCGCGTCTGGCAGATGCCATGCCGCCGGGTGCGGAGTTACCGCGATCGATGGGACCCACGATGGTCCAGCATCTTCCCGCCGCTTTGCGCGATACCTATCTCAACGCGTTCTCGGGATCGATGCATCTCGTGTTTCTTGTGGCAGGTTCGGTCGTCCTGCTTGCGTTCGCGTTGTCCTGGTTGATGCAGGACCAGCCGCTTCGCAAGTAAGGGCAAGGCCGGGGGAATGAAGTGCGGCAGCGGCGCTTTGGTTTAAGCTGACGCACTTTAACTTTGGAACGTCCACGCAATGAAGCTTACGCACATAGTGATCGCCTCGACCCTCAGCGCTTTTGCGTTTATCTCGACCGCCGCATTGGCGGAGACTTATCACTTCGGCGAGGGACAGTCGTCGGTGTCGGGATCCGGCGGTGCTTCGCGGCACGCGCCGCCGCCGAAACATAAGAAGCACAAGAAGACGCGACATACTGCCGACAAGGGTGCGTATTCGCATCCGTAAGCGAAGAGCCTCCGTAGCGCCCGTCCCGTCCGTCGCCGCCGTCTTCTTCGTCAAGCGCGTTTCATCGAGTCAGTAGCTGGCGAACGCCCAGCGCCACGATCAACCCGCCGCAGACCCGGTCGATCCATGCCCGATACCCACGGTAGCCTGACGCAATCCCCGCGTGTGAGAGCACGAGTGCGACGAAGTCGTACCACGTCGTTGCAACCAGAGCGACCATCGCAAGCATGGCCGCGAAGGTGACCGGCGACATATGCGCGGGCGTGGCGGAAGCAAAGATGGCGGCGAAAAACGCTACCGACTTCGGGTTCGTGATATTGGTCGCGAAGCCTTGCACGAATGCCTTGCGCAATCCGCCAGACACGCTCGCCGCAGCCATGCCCGACTCGCCGGCTCGCGCCTTGAAGATCAGCCGGCAGCCGAACCACATGAGATACGCCGCGCCGCCAATCTTGACGACCAGCGCCATCCACGGAAATGCAGCGAACACAATTCCGACGCCGAGAATGGCGCACGTCGCCCAGAACAGGCTGACCAGGACGATGCCCGCGACGACCGCCAGGGCCTCGGAACGCGTCGACGAAGCCGCCTTGTGCGCAACCGCGACAAAGTTCGGTCCGGGAATAACCACGCCCGCAATATAGACAGACAAAACAGCCAGGACTGCGGATGAATCGACCACGCCGTCACTCCTTCATAGGTCGACGCGCGGGAAGGCGGCGTCGCTTCACGCATTATCGCTGACGTCTGTTCTTGCGATTGTTCACCCCTACGCGCTGAATGGTCGCCTAGTGCGCAGCGGCTTGAATCATCGCTCGTCGCTCTTCTCTCAAACCCAGCTCCACTAATCAAAGCACATCGCGCACCCAATGTGAGCACGCCTGCCCGTGTCTGCACCATTTCCTGTCTTGAGCCTAAAGCCGGTCATATCTGAATTTTGTCCGTTATCGACCGCTTATACCAATACGGCCATAAGAGCGGGGCAATCGAGACAGAGCGCGTTTCACTCAAGCCGTCTGGCAAAACCGGGCCTGGTACTCGCTCTTTACAAGGCCAAATCCCTCACGCCTTTGTCGAGATCAGCCATGCACCAACCTCAATCCAGTCCGCGACGCAAGATTCCCGTCACCGTGATTTCAGGCTTTCTAGGCGCCGGCAAGACCACGCTGGTCAATCACCTGATGCAGCACAGCACGGCCGGGCGCATCGGCGTTGTCGTGAACGAGTTCGGCGAGGTCGGTATCGACGGCCAGTTGATCGTCGCCGAAGCAGAGGCATTGATCGAAATCAACAACGGTTGTGTGTGCTGCACGGTGCGCGCCGACCTGGTGGCGAGCGTCAAGGAATTGCTGACGCGCACGCAAGGCAGCACGCACGCAAGGCTTGATCGCCTGATCGTCGAGACATCCGGACTCGCCGATCCTGCGCCGGTGTTGCAGACCTTCCTTGCGGACCCGGATTTGCGCGCAGCGGTCGAACTCGAAGCCGTGGTGACCGTTGTCGATGCACATCATTTCGCTCAACAACTCCAGGACGAGATCGTGCGCGAGCAGGTAGCGTTCGCTGATATCGTCGTCATCAACAAGGTCGATCTCATCGACGCTCACGCGCTGGATCAGCTCGAAACGCAGGTGCGTGCACTGAACCGGACCGCGGCCATCACCACTGCGAGCCATTCGCGAGTCCCAGCCGATTCGCTGCTTGGCGTACGGCGTTTTTCCTTGCCCGCGCTACTTGAAATCGAGCCCGATCTGCTTGATGAAAATGCCCACGACCACGAACATGATTCATCGATTCAATCGTGTGCGCTGGTCGAAAGCGGCGCCCTCGATCCGAATCGCTTCAATCGCTGGATCAACCAGCTGGTGCAGCAGTCCGGCCCGCAACTCATGCGGATGAAGGGCGTGCTGCATTTCCAGTCCGAGCCGCGGCAGTTCCATTTTCATAGCGTCCACATGCTGCTCGAAGCACGTCCCGGACGCGCGTGGCGCACCGATGAAACACGTGACAGCAAGTTCGTATTCATCGGCCGCGACCTCGACATGCCGC
The DNA here is from genome assembly GCF_964253885.1 of Caballeronia sp. LjRoot31. Lineage (NCBI taxonomy): Bacteria > Pseudomonadati > Pseudomonadota > Betaproteobacteria > Burkholderiales > Burkholderiaceae > Caballeronia > Caballeronia sp. LjRoot31. Next base: position 532,874 of record NZ_CAXURX020000002.1, on the reverse strand, counting down.
GCCTGCGCGAAGCTTTCCTCGATTGCCTGCATCAGCCCTGAATCCCCACCCTCAAGGAGCCTGCAATGAAAAAGTCTGAAGCCTTTACCCTCAGCATCGGTGTGTTGGCCGTAGTCGATACCTACATCACCGCCACGGTATTTCCCGTCCCCGTCTGGGTGACATTTATCGCATGGGCATCGTTCTTCGTGGTCGGTGGCGGCTCGGCCGGATTCGTGCAAAGCGTTGCCTCGAACCTCACGGGTCTGGTGATTGCGTCGCTGTCGTTGCTTGCCATTGCAAGTTCGGCGCAGACGCCCGCCATCGCGGCAATTTGCGTGGGCGTTGGCAGTGCGGCAATGGTGCAGGCGTCGAAGGTCAAGTTGCTGAACGTGCTGCCGGCGGTCGTGTGGGGTTTTGCGTCGACCGTGGGTACGACGGTGGCCACCGGCCGAGCCATCACCACGGCCGGCATTCATAACCCCGCACTCGTTGCAGCGGCGGCGCTGATCACGGGCGCGTTGTTTGGGATCGTGTCCGAAGTCCTCGGCGACGCCCTGACCCGCAAACCCGAGCCGCAGCTCAACTGAACTTCAACTGAACTTCAACTCACTTTCGTCCGGGAACATCGAATGAAACTACAGCACAACTTGGGTGGACTGGAAAATCTCGGTCCGGTAAATGTGGACACGCAAGTGTTCGTCGAGCCGTGGGAGAAACGCATCTTCGGCATCCATACGGTGATGATGGCCGAGAGCACACATCTGGCCGATGCGTTGCCGCGTTATCCCATGGCCGACCTGCCCACTACATTCAGGAATACATGGACCTGGGCGTCGTTGCGCACGGGTGCCGAAGGCATGCAGCCGTTCGAGTATTTCAAGTACCGCTATTACGAAAAATGGTTGATGGGCATCTCGCAGTTCTTTATCGACGAGGGATATCTGTCGGCTGATGAGCTCGACGAAAAGACCCGCCATTACCGCGCTGATCCGCAAGCGGCGCTTCCAGCCATGCCTAATCCCGCGGTTGCCGCGCAGATCAACGCGTACCTGGTCAACGGCGATTCCGGCTTTCACGCATTCGAACAGGCGCCGCGTTTTTCGAAGGGCGCGCCAGTGTGCGTGGCGGACCCCGATGCTGTCGAGCACACGCGCTTGCCCGGATATCTTCGTAACAAACGCGGCACGGTGGACCTTGTTTATCCCGGTGCATTTTCATATTTCGTTTCGACGGGACCTGATGGCATCGGTCAGGCCATGCCCGTGTATCGCGTGGCGTTCAATGCCGCCGACATCTGGGGCGAGGAGAAGAGCGAGCCCAATACGACCGTCTACGCCGATCTCTTCGACACCTATCTGCTTGCACCCAACTGATCCATGCCAGGAACCACGACCATGAGCGACCTATTTAAATACGACGATGAGCGCGAAGCGGCCAGCGCCGCAAAAGTACGCGCTCTGGAAGCGCTGTTGATCGAGAAAGGCGTGCTGGGCAGCGACTCGGTGGATACCGTGCTCGGCCATTTCGAAACTGTGGCGGGCCCGTTCAACGGCGCGCGCATTGTCGCGCATGCGTGGGTCGATCCCGCGTTCAAGCAGCTTTTGATCGAAGACACGCCCAGAGCCATCGCGACAATGGACTTGCCGCAGGGCATGGACGGCGCGGAAGGCGAACACATGGCTGCAGTCGCGAACGGCGACGGTGTGCATAACCTGATCATCTGTACGCTGTGCTCGTGTTATCCATGGCCGGTACTCGGTCTGCCGCCGTATTGGTACAAAGACCCCGTATTTCGCGCGCGCGGCGTGCGTGAACCGCGTGCGGTGCTGCGCGAATTCGGCGTGCCTGTAACGGCTGACACCGAGGTCAAGGTGTGGGACAGCAGTGCGCAGATTCGCTGGTTCGTCGTACCGGAACGTCCAGCGGGAACGGACGGCATGAGCGAAGAGGCACTGGCCGCACTCATCACGCCAGAGGCGATGATGGGCGTTGCGCTGGTGCCCCCGCCATCATCGATGTCACCGACATCACCCACATCACTCGCCGCGGGCTGATCATGTTCACGCGCTTCGAGGAATACGCTGCATCAAGCATGCTGGGTCAACCCGATTCACCGCCGCGCAGCCAAGGCAAATTTCTCTTCGACAAACCTTGGGAACGCGATGTCTTCGGCCTCGCGCTGTCGTTGTCGAAGGCCGGATATTTCGAGTGGGAAGCCTTCCGGCAGAACCTGATCGAATCGATTGCCGAATGGGAGGACGGCTATTGCGCGGGCCAACCGCGCTGGGACTATTACGAACGTTTCTTTCTCGCGCTCAAGAAGACCCTGGTCGAAGCCGGCGTGCTGTCGGCGGCGGAAATAGCCGCTATCGACGCTGCAGCCGTCACCGCTCACGCTTGAACCGGGTCATATTTTTCTCAATGTCCACCTGTCCGGGCTAACGCCCTTTGGAGATCCTTATGATCGACGCTGTTCTGGATTCAACCGTCATGCCGTTACCGCTTCCCGTTCGCGAGCTTATGCCGTGGATGATTTTCGGTGGCTTGCTGATGCTGCTCGCGATCTATTTCGTGGGTGCGGAAGAAGGCGCGACATCGCTGATTCCCGGCATGTACGTGCATGAATTTGTACACGATGGCCGGCACCTGCTCGGCTTCCCTTGCCATTGATCCGGAGACTCCCATGGTCGGCAAATTATTGGTGCGCGGCATGCTCGCGGGCATTGCAGCCGGACTGCTCACGTTCAGTTTTGCGAAAATAGTCGGCGAGCCTCAAGTCGATCAGGCGATTTCGTTCGAGGAAAAAGCAGATGCTGCAAAAGGCGAAGCGCCCGAACCGGAACTCGTCAGCCGTCACACGCAGGCAGGGCTCGGGTTGCTCACGGGCGTAATGGCTTACAGCGCGGCTATCGGCGGCCTGTTCGCACTGACCTTCTCGGCAATGGTTGGCCGGGCCGGCAAGCTCAGCGCCAATGCTTTGTCGGCGTGGCTGGCCATTGCGGGATTCATTGCCTTAGTGATCGTGCCGAACCTCAAGTACCCCGCCAATCCACCTTCGGTTGGAGACCCGGCGACCATAGGCTATCGCACAAGCCTGTACTTTCTGATGATCGTGATCTCGCTAGCCACCATGGTGTTTTCGCTAAGGATTCGCCGGGCGGCAATTGCCTACGTCGGATCATGGAATGCGTCCATTGCCGGCGCAGCGGTGTTTGTCGTGATCATTGCCGCGGTGCAGATTGGCATGCCGGCGATCAACGAGGTCCCAGCCGCTTTTCCTGCCGTGCTGCTCTGGAAATTCCGGGTTGCTGCCATCGGCATGCAAGTGATCATGTGGACCACGTTGGGTTTGCTGTTCGGCAACCTGGCACAGCGTAGCCTGCATGCCCGTTCCCGAACGGCGAATGGGCGTTCACTTCACCAAGCTGTCTAAGCACTTTGTTAAAACAGCGCGGCACGGCGCAATCCAAGTGCGCCGGGTCCGTGCTGATCAATTGGCGTCACGTCCCGCTGGTCATCGAAATTTTGCCAACTTAGAATAATTGTTCCTGGCGTCGCCCGGGGTCAGCCTGATTTCCGGCGTGGTTTCATCGCGTGAGCGGGTGCCGCAGCGGCGCCAAGCTCCGCCTGCCCGGACCCCGAATTCATCGGACCCGCATATGCGCAAGATCACCGTCGCCATGGTGTTGTTTCCCGGCTTCCAGTTGCTCGATATCGCCGGGCCGAAAGATGCGTTCGCCGAGGTCCGTATCCTGAGCCAGGGGCAGTGTGAGTACGAAATGCTGACCGTTGGCACGACGCGCGGATCCGTGCTCTCGTCCAGTGGTTTGACGGTCGTGCCGGACAGGACGATCTTCGACCCCTGCCCTGAATTCGATACAGTGATCATCCCGGGCGGTCTCGGCATTTTTGAGGTCCTGGAAGACTCCACGCTCAGCGAATGGCTGCTGAAGCAACGTCGCATCAGCCGTCGTATTGCCGCCATTTGCAACGGAGTATTCGCCTTCGGTTCGGCCGGCATGATTGATCACAAGACCGTGACGACCCACTGGATGGATGCGGCAAGACTCGCCGCCATGTTTCCGAAAGCGAAAGTCGAACCGGATCAGATCTATGTGAAAGACGGCGGTCTTTATACGACCGCCGGCGTGACGGCGGGCATCGACCTCGCGCTTGTCATGATCGAGGAAGATTTCGGCAGGAAGATGGCGCTGGACGTAGCGAAGTACCTGATTGTGTATGTGCGGCGCGCGGGTGGGCAATCGCAATTCAGTCCGCTCCTGGAAACGCAGGCTGCCGCCGATTCACAGATCCAGCCGGTTCAGCAGTACCTGCTCGATAATCTCCATCGGCCGCACACCGTGGCGTCTCTTGCGCAGCGGCTGAACATGAGCGCGCGCAACCTGTCCCGTGTCTTTAGCAAGGAGTGCGGCGTCAGCCTGATGACCTTTCTCAATGACGCACGCATCGATGCCGCCCGGCGATATCTGGAAAGCACCGACCATCCGGTTTCAAGCATCGCGCGCCGATGTGGATTCGAAAGCGCCGACACGCTCAGGCGAACCTTTAGCAAGCGCCTTCATATCAGCCCAATGGAATACCGGCAGCGTTTCCGTTCGAGCGATATGTCGAGTCCAGGAACCTTGCTTAGGCAGACCAAGGTTCCCGAAAAGGTTTGACTGTCGGCAGGCATGTGACTCGTCGACTACGCTGCGTGTCCGATCGCCCACTCCGCCATCATTGCACTCATTTCACGATAGCATGAGCTCCAGCCGATTAATGACAGGAGAGCATGTCCATGAGCTTCGACGAACGGATGCTGAACGGCATGGGCGTGTTGAGTGCGATCGTCGACAGCGGCAGTTTTGCCGCCGCCAGCGAAGCGCTCGATATGTCGCAATCCGGGGTGAGCCGCTCGGTGGCGCGACTCGAAGCCCGGCTGGGTATCCGGCTATTCGACCGTACTACCCGCTCAGTCAAGCTCACCGACGAAGGGCGGCGTTTCTACGAGCAGATCGTGCCGCTGCTAAGCGGACTTGAAGAAGCGGCGGCGTCCGCGTCGCAAGGGGCAACTGCGGTGCGCGGGCGCTTGCGCGTGAATATCGATCCGTTCTTTTCGCGTCTGTTTCTTGGACCGCGGCTCGGTGCGTTCGTCGAAAAATACCCCGAACTGCAACTCGACCTGATCACGCGCGATCAGCTTGGCGACATGGTCGCGGACGGTTTCGACCTCGCCGTTCGCTTCGGTCAGCCGCGTGAATCCACGCTGATCGCGCGCAAGCTGCTGGATACACGCGTCATTACCGTGGCATCGCCGGGGTACATCAAGAAACATGGCCGCCCGCTCGTCCCGGCCGATCTCGAACGCGAGCCGCATACGTGCATCCATTTCCGTGATCCCGAAACCGGGCGCCCCTTCCAGTGGGAATTTCATCGCGGCAAGAAGAAGATCCTTATTGCCGCCCGGGGACGCCTGAGCGCGAACGACGTCGGGACAATGCACGGCGTTTGTCTCGCAGGACACGGGGTCGCGCAAGTCCTCGCGCTTGGCGCCGAGCAATTGCTGGCCAGCGGCCGGTTGGTGGACCTGTTTCCCGATTGGCCCGACGAGACCTTTCCTCTCTATGCTGCCTATCCGTCGCGCCATCATCTGCCGGCCAAAGTGAGGGCGTTTTTCGACTTCATCGTTTCATTGACGGGCACGCCGATAGAAGACCTGACCTCGTAACAGCCTGGCCTGCGAGGTGTCGCTCAAGCAAAGGGCTTGCAACGCCTTGCCCACCGCACTCGCACTAGATGCGCTACGCACGTTTCATGACGAGACTCATCATCTGATTCACCAATCGGACTTACAATCGCGTTGCACGAAAATTGATTCAATTGCCTGCACAGGCTCAAATGCCTGACCGCACAAGGGTTGCAAGATTAGCTATCGGGATTTTCACCAACTCCCTTATTTTTTTGGCTTGGTAACCTGCTGCGGTTCTATTGCGGACACAATCCGCGGAATGCTCGCTGTCCGGTGCCGAGGGGCCTCACGCCGGACGAACCCGGGTACTGACCTATCCGGGATGTACTGACCACCTATGGAGTAAAAACAGTGAAAAAACTGCTCGCGGCTTTGACGATTTCCTTGCTCGCCGTCACATCGATCACTTCCGTCACCGCCAATGCGAAGGATTACTCGACCATCCGTTTCGGCGTCGACGCCTCTTACGCCCCGTTCGAATCGAAAGGTCCGGATGGCAAGCTGGTCGGCTTCGATATCGACCTCGGCAATGAAATCTGCGCACGCCTGCATGCGAAGTGCGTATGGGTGGAAAACGATTTCGACGGCATGATCCCGGCCTTGAAGGCGAAGAAGTTCGACGGCGTGCTGTCGTCAATGTCCATGACGCCGCAACGCGCCGAACAGATTGCGTTCTCGAGCAAGCTGTTCAACACGCCGACCCGCCTGATCGCCAAGAAGGGCAGCGGCATCCTGCCGACAGCCGATGGCTTGAAGGGCAAGACGGTCGGTGTGGAACAAGGCACGATCCAGGAAACCTACGCCAAGACCTACTGGGCGCCGAAGGGTGTAACGGTTACGCCGTACCAGAACCAGGACGGCGTCTACGCCGACTTGCAAGCTGGACGCCTCGATGCAGCGCTGCAAGACGCCGTGCAAGCTGAAGTTGGCTTCCTGAAGACGCCGCGCGGTACGGGTTACGAGTTCGTGGGCAAGGATCTGGTCGATCCGACCATCCTTGGCAACGGCGCGGGTATCGGCCTGCGCAAGGAAGACACCGACCTGAAGGCACAGATCGACAAGGCAATTGCCTCGATCATCAAGGACGGCACGTACAAGAAGCTTGAGAAGAAGTACTTCGACTTCGACGTGTACGGCAGCTAAGCAGTCCCTGAACCTGTGTCCGGAACGCGTTCCGGACACAGGTTGAGCGCTTGAGAAAACGGGCTCCGCGACAAACGCGGAGCCCGTTTTGTTTTCGGCGTCTTTTTCTCCTGGCGCGGCAATGCTGTCGTTTTCAGCTAAGATCGTGCGTCTGGGGCAGGCGGCGCCGCAACTACTCGCAGGTAATAACCGGCGCCACGGGCGCGCAGCAAAACCCGGTGGCCGTCGCGAACGTTCCGCCCCGCTCTCCTGAACACGCCGACACTTTTCCCAAGCGCGACGCGTATCCGAGCGCCGTGCACCGACAATCATGCAAACCAAAACGCACACCCTGATTTCGCCGTCTATCGGCACCACCCGCAATATCCTGAGCTTTCACTACGGCCCGGGCGGCGGCGAAAAGATCTATATCCAGTCCTCGCTGCATGCCGACGAACTTCCCGGCATGCTGGTCGCCTGGCGTCTGCGGCGCCTTCTGGCCGAGTTCGAAGCGGCAGGCAAGCTGCACGGCGAAGTGGTGATCGTGCCGGTATCGAACCCGATCGGCTTGAACCAGAACATGCATGGCACGTTGCTCGGGCGTTTCGAGCTGAACAGCGGCCACAACTTCAACCGCAATTTCCACGACCTGGCCGCGCTGATCGCACCGCGTATAGAAGGCCGGCTGTCTGGGGACAGCAATGCCAACAAGCTTGCTGTGCGCCGCGCGATGCGTGATGCATTGGACGAGCAAAAACCGCAAACCGAGCTTGAGTCGCAACGCCTTGCGTTGCAAAAGCTCTCTTACGATGCCGATGTCGTGCTCGACCTGCATTGTGACCTCGACGCGGCGCTGCACCTCTACACCAACCCGGATATCTGGGACGAAGTCGAGCCGCTTGCACGATATCTGGATTCGAAGGCGTCGCTGCTGGCGTTGAATTCGGTGGGCAACCCGTTCGACGAGATTCACAGTTTCTGCTGGTCGGATCTGCGAGCCAGGTTTGGCGATCGTTTCCCGGTGCCCAATGGCGGTATTTCGGTGACGGTGGAACTGCGCAGCCAGCACGACGTGTCGTATGAATTCGCCGATGCTGACGCGCAGGGCATCATCAATTACCTGATGCATCGTGGCGTGATCGATGCGGCTGCGCCCGCCATGCCGGCGCTTTCCTATCCGGCTACGCCGCTTGCCGGCGCCGAACCTATTGTTGCGCCTGTGAGCGGCGTGCTGGTGTTTCGCGCGAAGGTCGGGGCATTGGTCAAGGCCGGCGATGCAATTGCCGATGTGGTCGATCCGCTGACCGATACCGTTACGCCGTTGAATTGCACAACCACCGGCATGTTGTATGCGCGGCAGATTGCACGGTTTGCTACCGCGGGGATGGAGGTGGCTCGCGTCGCCAGTGCGACTGCATACAGGACAGGGTCGTTATTGTCGGCATAGGGGTTGGAGCGCACCGCGTCCCCTGGAAAAGCAAAAGGGCTACCAACCTCGGTAGCCCAAAAAAATCCAACACCCCTTTAAAACCTTAAAAAACAGCAGCGGGTCCTGCGGCCACCCCATCGAATGATGGTCCTCGGGGCCACCGGTCCGCTTGCCGCCTAAGCAGCCTGTGCAATCAGGCTTTCTGTGCGCGGCTGTAACATCGCCACGTGTTCGAGCACCGTCGGTTCCGGCACTTCGTTAGTCGATACCCTACTCAACTCCACCAGCGCGGTCTCAAGGCTCGCCTGACGGGCGGCCGCCGCTTTCTTGGTCTTCCCCGCGCGTGACGGCGGCTGGCAGGCCCCGCACACCACGTTTTCTTGCAAATCATGTTTGTGCGCAATGAACTTTCCAGTGCAGCGGCAGCATTTCGTGAGCTGCAGCATGCCCGCATCGAAAAAGCGCACAAGGGTCCAGGCCCGCGTTAAATCAAGTACCGCCTCGACATCGCTATTCCTGCAATGTTCGAGATACAACCGATACCCCTTCGTCAGGGCATCGAGGTGCGAGCAACCTGCTTCTTTCTTCAGGAACGCATACGTGTTGTAGAAGAGCGAAGCGTGGATGTTCGCGAGCCACGTCATATACCAGTCAGCCGAGAAAGGCAGCATGCCCTTCGGTGGCGATACGCCCTTCACCTCGCGATACAACCGGATCATCCGGTCACGCGACAGTGTCAGTTCACTTTCGAGCACCTGCATCCGCGCCCCGAGTTCGATCAATGCGATCGCGCGGAAAACTTCCAGTGCATCTTCGGTGAGGCTCTTCTTAAGCATGGCGCGCTCTCGTGCTTAGAGGAACTGTTCTGCTGGCTGGCCGGCCAGCAAGATGGCGGCGTGCGTCGGCGCGATATCCGCATGCTTCGCGGGCGACGTGAGTGCAGCCAGCATGGTGTGATCGTTGAAACGGAAAAAACACAGCAACTGGTCTGAAGCCGCCAGTTTGACAACCTGCGCGAGCGTCAGCCCGGACAGAAGGTCGGCGAGTTCCTTAGACAAACCCAGTCGAAACATCCCGATGGCACGGTCCTCTCGCAGCATGCGCTGCGCGAGCATGATGTACGACAAGTTGATTTCTCGAATCGAGTCCAGCGTTTCGCGACCGTTCATGATTTTCCTGCGTTCGATATAAACCCCGAGCACCCTGCCGGCATTCTTGCCGGCTATCTTTTTTGCCTAGCCAAACGTTTGTTCTGTCGGGCTACGTTTAAACTTTGTTTCACTGAGTTACATCTTGTAACAACACTGTGAAACGGATTGTAAGTACCACGCTGCGGGAAATCAAGAACATCTCAATAATAAATTTCCATAAAACAACAAAGAGAAACGGTAATTTTTTCCCGGGGTTGTAACAGGAAAATGTGACCGGTTCATGGCAACTATTTTGAAGCGAAATGGGCCGGATCAATTGACAGAGGGTTTTCTTGACGGTTGATTTCGTGGGGAAAAAACAGATGCGCGGAATAGTCGGTTGATATGCCCGACGAATTAACCGGATTGCGAGGAATGGCGGAGTTGTAACAGCCGGTCAGTGAACCTCCGGAATTGCGGCGCAGGAAAACCCTTGGATAAAAACTGTCACCCTGCTTACATTTTTGATGCGGAAATTTGACTAACGGAACGTCCGAATGACCGCCGGAAGGAATATGTTGCACCGAGTTGTAACAGCGTCCGCGGAAACTATGAAGGCAGGGGTATCGATAGAAAATTCTTCTTCCGTGCCGCCGCTCGTCTCGTAGCGCGCTGATGCGGAGGACGGGCGGTGGGCTGCGGGTCTCGTGCCGCTAGTGTTGCGGTACGCCGTCGCGCCATTCGGTCCAGTGCGTTGCAATCTCCTGCACCAGCGGATTCCCCGCCCGATACAAGTTGTCGATAGCCGGCGCGAAACCGCCCTGGGCGGCGTAATTGAGGAGATTATCGGAGGCGGATTGCCCGTCATGGGGCCGATCAAAATCCGAACCGGAACGCAAGGCCGCCACCCGGTTCAAATCCACGCGATGCACACTCGCCGCACGCGACAGTGCCTCGTAAGTCGCGTTGTCCTCCTGCTGCGTCGTGCAATACACGCCCTGGCCGTCAGTCACGAGCTTCGTCCAGTCGCGCGCCCGCTCGCCGATGACCTTCCCCGACCACCACGTATCACTCGCCAGCGTGTCGCACTGGATCACCTTGGGCGGCTGGTTCGCGGGCGCATAGCTGAACCTGGCGCGCGCGGCCTGCGCTTCGGGGTTGTCGGACATCACCACGTTCTTCGACAACGCATAAGCTGCGTCGGCGAGATCCGGATTCAGCCGGAACACCTCGGTCTTGTAATCAAGCGGGGGGTTGTCGGCCGGGCTTTTCGTATTGATGCCGAGATAACCGCTCGGCCAGCTATCGGGCTTTTCGCGCGCATCGAGCTCCCATTGGATCCCGAAGTCGACGAGATACTTTGCCCACGCGGCAGAGCCGAGCGTGCCTCGCATCGGGTCGATGCCCGCGATCCCCGCGATCATGAAATAGGTGCGGCGCAGATCGAATCTGTCGGAGAACGTGAGCGCCATCAGCGAAGCAGCCGCGTTCGCATGCCCCATGCCGGTGGTCATCACGCAGACCTCCTGGCGGTTGCAGTTCACAACGGGATAATCCGGAGACAGGCCAGCCACGCGAATGGCCTTCCAGGGTCCGAGCTTGTCGAGCCAGACCTGGGCCTCAGGGCCGAACATGGAAATGATCATGACCTTGACGGGCTGGCCGCGGCCATTGCCGTTGGCGCTACGTTGGGAGCTATCCGGGACCTGCGCAAACGTTGGCTCACACGCGCTGAACAAGAGCATAGCCATCGCGGCCATCAAGCTCAACGCGGGAATTCGTGAGGGAATGTGAGTAGATATCTGCGTGACGATGCGGGTAGAACGAAGGAGCAGGCCGAGCGTGGAACGGACGATCGATTTCATCTGGGCGGCACCGTAAGTGGAAGGAGGACGCGAGGTGAAACACACGGGCAAGATGCCGGACGGGACAACACGCCCGTCTCGTCCGTGCCACCGCCGGACGACCGTGCGTGCGTGTGTTGAGCGCATTATAGAAGGACGAAGGACGCCGTTGTAAGCAGCATAAAATGTTCCGGTAACGGCCATCAAGCACTCGTCTTGCTGTTTCGCTTGCTCGTTGTTGAGTCCACTTCCCTGCAAGGCGCCCATGTCCGACACCGCCGCTTCACGAATGATCGATGCATTTCACGCCAGCCATGTCGAGGACCGCCAGCACGTCGAGATGTGGCTCGAGGCTACCGGCGACTGCGCCGTCGCGCTAGAGGCCCTGTGGTCCGAAGGAGAACACCATCGGGGACATGCACGCGTGGCCATGGACCGGCTGGTCGCGCTGGCGGACAGGCACGGGGTCATGCTTTCACTCGTGCCACGGCCACTCACGCAGAAAGGAGAAGGCCCCGCCGCGCCTTCCATCGATCACGCCGCACCCGACAGCGCCGCGCTCGAAGCATTTTATGGCCGGTTGGGCTTCGAACGCTCGGGCGGCAAGTTCGAAGGCTCGCCGGTGATGGTGCGCTCGCCGCGTTGATCGCCATTGGCGTTCGCATTCACGTTCACAGCCGTATTGGTTGTATTGGTTGAGCAATCGCCACGCTGATCTCCCTTGAAGGCTGCAGCCAGTTCACCCGCATCGCCGCCCTTCACGATCACGAAATTGCGCTGCGGATTCGCTATCTCAATGCCCCGTTCCGTGAAGCGGTCCACAATGCGCCGGTTGAATTCACGCTGCACGCCCCAGCGTGCGCTGTCGCGGCATTGGATCTGACCGGCGAGCGTGACGCTCGACCCATCTACCGCATCTACACCCCACAGGCTGAAGTCGGAGAGAATGCCGTCCTTGAACGCATCATCTTCACGCAGCGACGCCCCGATCTCGTTAAGCGTATCCGCCGCCAGGTTCACGTCCTGCCCAAGGGCGATGCTCACGCGTACCGCGGCATTGCCAATGCCGCGATTCGTGTTGTTCACCGTCGATACCGAACTGAACGGCACCGTGAACAGCGAGCCGTCACTGCCTCGCAAACGCACCGTGCGGATCGACAGGTACTCGACTGTCCCCGAGACCCCCGCGAGCGTGACCGAGTCGCCGACCTGCATCGCGTTCTCCATCAATAGGAAGATGCCGGTGATCAGATCCTGCACGAGCTTTTGCGAACCGAAACCAAGCGCCACGCCGAAGATGCTCGCGCTCGCGAGCAGCGGCGCGGTGTTGACACCGATCTCGCTTAATCCCGTCATCACGACGACCATCGCGATCACGATAAAGAGCGCGCTGCGCATCATTGGCAGCAGCGTTCGAAGACGCGCGGCCCGCAAGCTGTCGCCACTCGTGGTCCACGTTTCCAGACGTTGCTCGACCATCACGTTCGCGCCTTCCCACACGATGACGGCGAACGCAGCGGCGACCCCGATGGTAATCAGCGCGGATGCAAGCCGATGGCCCACCCCGCCCGACGAGAACAGCGTCAGGACGTGAAGCCCCCAGACCTGCAGCAGCGTCAGCAAGGTAACCACGACGATCGCCGTCCGCACGACACGCCGCAGCAGCGGGTAATAGCGGTAAGCGTGCCGATGCACGATCGACTTGTTCGACAGGTCCTCCTCGCCGCCGGCCGTATGGAAAATACGGCCGAGCGCACCGAACGCAACAATTGCGACCACGCGCGCCGCGACCAGCACGAGCACCGAGATGCCGAACAGATGAAACAATGTGCGATACCCGTTGCGTACATCGAGCGCCCAGACGAACCACAGCGCCAGCACGAAAAATACCGCGAGCCCGGCCCAGGCATCAGCAATCCAATTGCCCAGCAGTACGAATGATCGACGTCCCTTGACGCTCTCGCGAATCCAGACCGCAACCGGCACGCGGCATTTGAGAATCACGATAGCGATCAGCACGTGCACGACCAGCGCGACCACCTTCAGGATCGAGTCGTGAGCGGTGTCGGTCATGCCCAGCGGCGCCGCTGCCTCAGCGAACGCCGAGCCCGCTCCCGCCACCCACACAAGCCGCACCAGCCAGCGTTGTGCGAAGCGGGCGGCATCGTCGCTGATCTGGATCAGGCGCAGGCCCGGCGCGCGAGGCGCGATGAAGAACCCGCACGCGATCACAATGCCGCGGCACACCAGGTACGCGTCGATCAGCGCGCCGACGGAACGGCCTTGCGGCGTGCTGTCGTCGATGAAAACAGACATCAGCACAGTCGTGGCGATCACGAATACGAGCAGCGGCAGCAACGTGAGCAAGCTATGAAGAATGGCGCTTGGCAGCCGTTGCAACAAAGTCCAGTGCCGCGCTGCATGACGCACGCCGCGGGCTGTATCAGTCTTGTGCTCGGCGACTTCGATAGCCGCCTCGTTGCCCGAACGCTCGGCCACGGCTTCGGCGTGCACTGCGGCCTGCTCTTCCTTCGCCAGTTCCGGCTGGGCTGCATCGACATCCACGATCCCGCGGGCAGCGATTCGCTCGCGCGGCCGGCGCAGCCATCGCGAGCTCAGGTATTCCAGCAAGAGTGCAGGCAGCAACGAGATCGAGATCGACCAGATCACCTGGCCGATCAGATCGCGGCCGCTGGCAGTGGCAGCGCGCTCGTGCCACCACTGCATGACCGAGCCGTAGTCGAGCAGCGCGGTGACGGAACGGCGCAGGCCGCTGCTGAGTTCCACGAGCCAGTAACCCGCCTCATGCGAGATCTGCGATGCCAGCCCGTTGCTCGTCAGCGACTTGGCCAGCACGCTCGCCGCGCCCGATGCACCGCTCGCAGCCGAAGCGGCCGCCGCCGGGGCCGAGCTGCCTGAGGCGGCCTGCACAGGCGTAGAGAGCGCTCCGGCAGCCGCGACGGCCCGCAGCGTGTCCTCGACCTGGCTGCGGCGTGCAGGGTCGTTGAGGACCGCCAGCGCGGCACGCGCCTGTTCGGGCGTCAGGGTGACGCTCGATGAGCCAAGGGCTGGGCTGGCCGCGCCGGCGGCTGCATTCGCGGCAGATGCAAGCGTGCCGCTCAGAACGCTCAGGACAAAAAGAAAGACGACGAGAACAATTTTGCGCATAGGCGAGGATGACGAACTCGGTTAGGGAAACCGCCACGGATGCGCCCGGCCTGCGGCGCGATTGAACCTGCGGTGTTCACTCTCAAGCTGGAATGGTTCGTGCAACAAACATCAGATCAAAACTACGGGATATGGGCATGCACGTCCAAATTACGCGATCCTTGCGAGTTGCCCTGTCCGGCGCCGCCATGTTGCTGTCGGCGACCGGACTGCTGTTAGCACTTCTTGCGCCCGGGAGGGTATGCGCCGCTGAACACGCCAACCTTGAGCGCGCCGCGAAGCCCATCCCGCCCTCGGCTGCGAAGGTTACCAAGCACGTAGACAGCGTCGCGCCGCCGGACGAAGGCACCACGCAACTTCCCGCCAGCGGCGACACCCAGCTTCCCGCGACACCCGATACCCCGCGACCGCACTATGATCGGCCACCCGCTCATTTGCCGTGATGCAAGGATTCTGTGCGACGTCGTGCAGTTTAGTGGAACCATGGTTGGACGGCTTATCGCGACGCTCACCGGCGCTCAAGCACGCGCCTCGGCCACGCGGGGAATATCCGGCTCGAAGAAGACCCAGCGTGCCTGGGGAAACGCGCGCTGCAGGTCCGCTTCAATCACATTGATGGCATCGACCATTGCGCGGCCGCTGTCGTAGTCCACCATCTCCGCTTGCACGGCCACCACGATCTGCTTGCCCCACTGCAGCGTAATCAGGTTGATCACGCGGACAATTTCCGGGCGCGCGCGCAAGTGCGCATCGATAGCCCGGCGCACTTCCGGACTCGCCGATTCCCCGACGATCATCGACTTCACTTCACGGGCGACCAGGTACGCGATCACCATGAGCAGCAGGCCGACGCCGATCGACCCCGCTGCGTCGTAGACGGGATTGCCGGTGATCATGGTCATGAGCACGGCGCAAAACGCAATGGCAAGACCCGCCAGGGCTGCGACATCTTCGCCTGTGACCACGATCAGTTCGGACTCGCGCGTCTCGCGAAACCATCGCCAGAGAGACTTTTTCCCCGACGTCTTGCGGATCTCGCGCAACGCGCCGGCCAAGGAAAACGATTCGAGCACGACCGATATCCCCAGCACGACAAGCGCCACAATGGGGTTACTCACCACTTCATGCCGGGCAATCCGATGCACACCTTCGTACACGGAAAACGCGCCGCCGACGAAAAACAGCAGCAGCGCGACGAGCATGGAATAGAAGTAGATCTCGCGGCCCGAGCCGAGCGGATGCAACACGTCGGCGGGGGCTTGTGAACGCTTGAGTCCCACCAGCAACAATAGTTGATTGCCGCAATCGGCGGTGGAGTGGATGGCTTCGGCAAACATGGAGCCGGAACCGGTGAACGCAGCCGCCCCGAACTTGCATACGGCGATGCCAAAGTTGGCGGCGAGCGCGTAGAAAATGGCTTTCGGCGATTCTTCTTTCATCGTGCTCCTGGCGGAAGTCGGAAGCGGGTCAGGGACGCTCTACGGACATCAACAATGAACCAACCACAAATGCGCTAAACGACTTCCACGCGGCTTTCGCCATCGATCATTTCTCCGATCACCGCCGCCTGATCGAAGCCGTCCGCACGGAAGATGGCGAGCACTTCGTCAACCGCCTCCGGCGCGCATGACACCAGCAAGCCGCCTGAAGTCTGCGGGTCGGTGAGCAGGCTTCGTGCCACATCGTGCAATGACGACGCCAGCGTGACGTGCTGCCCGTAGGCGGTCCAGTTGCGGCCCGATGCCCCCGTGACCACGCCCGCTTTCGCGAATGCCTCCACGCCGGGCAGCCATGGCAAGTCGGCGTATCGCAGGCGTGCCGTCAGCCCGGCGCCACGGCTGAGTTCCAGCGTGTGGCCCAGCAGGCCGAAGCCGGTTACGTCGGTGAGCGCGTGTACGGCGTCGAGTGCGGCCAGATCCGCGCCCGGGCGGTTCAGCTTGGTCGTGGCGGCGATCATCGCGGCGTAGCCGGCGGCATCGAGTTGATCCTTTTTCAGCGCCGCCGACAACACGCCCACGCCGAGCGGCTTGCCGAGGATCAGCACGTCGCCGGGGCGAGCCGACGCGTTACGTTTCACGCGCTTCGGATGCACGATGCCGATTGCCGCCAGGCCATAAATAGGCTCCACGGAATCAATGGAATGACCACCCGCGACGGGGATGCCCGCTTCGGCGCAGATCGACTCGCCGCCCTTCAGCACGGCCGCGATCACCTCGTGCGGCAGCACGTTGATCGGCATGCCGACGAGCGCGAGCGCGAGGATCGGTTTGCCGCCCATGGCGTAGACATCGGAGAGCGCGTTGGCTGCCGCGATACGGCCGAAGTCGAACGGGTCATCGACGATCGGCATGAAGAAGTCGGTGGTTGCAACAATCGCCTGCTCGTCGTTCAAACGATAAACCGCCGCGTCGTCGGCGGTGTCGTTACCGACCAGCAAGTCGGGAAAGAACGGCAATGGCACGCTGCGTTTCAACAGGTCGGCAAGGACGCCCGGCGCGATCTTGCAGCCACAGCCGCCGCCGTGGGACAGGCTGGTCAATCGGGGTGACGGGGTTGCATTCAGCTTGATGTCAGTCATTCGCGGTTATCCGGCAAAGTTGCGTGTGACCGATATTATGGTGGTTGTCGCGTCCGGAAGTGGCAATCGCGATCAACCCGCCATTCTGGTGACCACGGCGCGTAGTCCGCGTCAATATTGAAACGCATCGTGCGACGGCTCACGCGGTACACTTCGAGCCACGGTCCGATGCCGTCTTTCAACGTTACCCGTCAACCGCCCCGTGCCCGTACCTTTCCCTTTACCTTTCCCCGCATGAAATCTTTACCTCTTGTTTTCGGCTTGATCCTCTGCGCGTCGCTGTGTCAATTCGGTCCATTCAATCAACTCAGTCACGCTCAGGAATCGCCTGCCTCCCCGCAGGAAGACTACGCTTACCTGACCCGCATGCACGTCCCTGAACCGGTGATCCGCTGCGTGGCGGCGTTCGATCGATGGGTGGCGTTGACGCCCAGGTACGACACGTTCATGGTCCCCGACCGGCGTGTACTGGGTGCGAAGATCGATAACGACACCCCTATCTTCAGCGCGGACAATCCCATTCCCGTAGACGAAGTAATCGCCATGCGCGCGTTCGCCAAAATTCGCGGAAAGTCGCAATGGACGCGCGTTGACAGCAGCTGCGGCGTGCGCGACGGGCGTGTGGTCGGTGTTTCGCTCACCCCAAATGTAAGGCCCAGGATCGTTCGGTAACAGCGCCAGGGGATCAGGCCTTCGCTGCCTCTCCCGAATATTTCCGGCCACACTTTTCCTTACAAACGCAAACGGCTTGTCATTTAGCTAATCGCTACATTGATTTCACGGATTTCATTTGGAGAAACCCATGAAACGATTAGCGATTCTAGTCACGCTCGCAGTACTCCTCGGCAGCACCCTGGGTGGTTGTATCGTCGTGCCGGATGGCGGATACCACCATCACGACTACTACGGCCGGTACTAAACCGCGGAACACGCCGAACAACAAGCGCGAAGGAAACCATCATGTTGACAGTCAGAAAAGGCCTGGCAGCCGCATCGCTCGCGGTGGCGGCAGCAACGAGTCTCGGCTTCACGAACACCGCGTTCGCCGACGACCACTTCCACCCCGGTTACGTTCATGTCGACAGCCGCGGCTGGCACGGTGACCGGTATTACGACGGGCATCGCTACTGGGAAAGGCGCGAGTGGGAACGCCATCACGCACCGCGTTACTACGGCCCTCCGAATCGTTACTATTGACCGGTCGCGCAGGCGTTAAAGACGAAAAAGCCAGGGACGTCCCTGGCTTTTTCCGTTTTCAGCCTCGTGAATGCCGCGCGTCGAACCTTGATCAAGCGCCCGCAGTTTCGCGCCATTTGCGGGTATCGCGTAATGGCGGCGCACCAAACAGGCGGCTGTACTCGCGGCTGAATTGCGATGCGCTCTCGTATCCCACGCGATGCGCCGCTGTCGCTGCATCGGTCATGTCGATCAGCATCAGGCGGCGCGCCTCCTGAAGCCGCAACTGCTTCTGGTATTGCAGCGGGCTCATCGCCGTGACGGCCTTGAAATGATGGTGCAATGACGAGACGCTCATATGCACGTCGCGGGCGATCGACTCCACGCGCAGCGGCTGATCGAAGTGCCGGCGCAGCAGCATGATCGCCTTCGCAATGCGCTGTGTCTGGCTGTCCTGCAGCGCGATCTGGCGCAAGCGCGCGCCGGGACCGTTCATTAACAACCGGTACAAGATCTCGCGCTTGACCAGCGGTGCGAGAATCGGAATGTCCTCGGGTGTATCGAGCAGGCGCAGCAAGCGCAATACGGCGTCGAGCATCGACGTGCCGAGCCGGTTGACATAGAGGCCGCGCGAGGCGTCCGCGGGCGTCGACGGCGGCAGGCTTTCATCGCCGATCAATTTGGTGATTTCCTCGACATCGAGGTCAAGCCGCATGCCCAGATACGGTTTGTCCTCGGTCGCGCCGGTCACTTGCCCCATCACCGGCAAATCCACCGATGAAACCAGATAGTGCATGGGGTCGTACACATACAGTTCGTCCCCTACCATGATCCGCTTCGACCCTTGCGCGATCACGCCAAGCGCCGGCGTCTGGATGCCATGGCTTGGGCCGCCGCAATGCACGACGCGATGCAGGAACAAACCGTGCACCGCTGTCTGGCACGTGCCGGTGGTGTCAGCGGTGAAGCGGTCCAGCAACGCGACGAGATCGAGCCGGGCGTGATCGAGGCCCGGATCAAGCGGTGCAGGCGCACCGCCGTTGATAGCGTGGTCAGCGTGGTTCAAAGGGTCGATGGCGGAATCCGCCGTCTCATTCAGGGCCATGATTCGCAGTGGGTGAGTTTTTGCGCGGCTGCTGCCCAGGAACGGTCACAGTCTTGCAAGGATGGAGAAGGGTTGCCGTCAGCCAGAGGCCAATCGCGATCAACTACACGCAATTACACGCAACCGCACGCTGCCGGCGTATGGCACTCAGCTTACTCGCGCCTGCATATTTTCGCCCAGAGCCACGCGCGGCCTTTGCAGGATCGGGCAATGATCCGACAGGATCAGGCTAGCCGGGCGAAGCGGCATAGGCAGATACTGCTTGGATCGCGGCGTTGCTGAAACACCGAACGGGCGTTCGGTCGTTCCGCCGTGAAGCGGCCGATGGTGAAGTCTACAGGCCGCCAGTTCAAGGACGAATTCTAAGGAACCCAGCATGCGTAACAAAAAATTCGGCAATACCGGCTTGTTCGTTTCGGAATTGTGCCTCGGTACCATGACCTTCGGCGAAGGCGGCATGTGGACCAATATTGGCGGCCTCCAACAGGCGGACGCGGACAAACTCGTCGGCCGGGCGCTGGATGCGGGCATCAACTTCATCGATACCGCCGACGTCTACGCCGACGGCACGTCGGAGGTCATCACCGGCCAGGCGCTCAAGAACCTGAAGGTGCCTCGCGAAAACGTGGTGGTCGCCACCAAGATCCACGGTGAAACCGGCACGAAAGGCATCAATTCGCGCGGCGCGTCGCGGTATCACATCATTGACGGCGTGAAGGCGAGCTTGAAACGCCTGCAACTCGATCACATCGATTTGTATCAGCTGCATGGGTTCGATACCGCCACGCCAATCGAAGAAGCGCTGCGCGCACTCGACAACCTCGTGCAGCATGGCCATGTCCGCTACATCGGCGTATCGAACTGGGCGGCGTGGCAGATCGCCAAGGCGCTTGGCATTTCGGAGCGGCTCGGCCTCGCGCGTTTCGAGTCGTTGCAGGCGTATTACACGATTGCCGGGCGCGACCTCGAACGTGAAATCGTCCCGATGCTCAAAAGCGAAAACCTGGGCCTGATGGTGTGGAGTCCACTCGCGGGCGGTTTGCTGAGCGGCAAGTACAAGCGCGACGGCAGTTCGACGGAGCCGGGCCGGCGCACGAACTTCTCGTTTCCGCCGGTGAACATGGATCGCGCGTTCGATTGCATCGACGCCATGACCCAGATGGCCGAAGCCAAGGGCGTGACCGTGGCGCAAATCGCGCTGGCGTGGCTGCTGCACCAGAAGGTGGTGACGAGCGTGATTATCGGCGCGAAACGGGTCGAGCAACTCGACGACAACATTGCGGCGACGCAAGTAAAACTGAACGACGACGAACTCGCCGCACTCGATGAAGTCAGCCAACTCGCTAGCGAATATCCGGGCTGGATGTTTGCTCGCCAGGGCGAATATCGCTTGAATCAGCTGCGGGAATCGAGTGGCGGCTAGTTGAGAGTTGGTCGTTAGTCGGCTGATTAGCTAACGATGGTTTGAAACGGCAAGGTCATGAGTACCGACTCCTGATACTTGCCGTTTATCTTCAGCGACCGCGGTTCACGCGCGTACTCAACGAATCCGACCGAGCGATACAGCCGTTGCGCCGCTTCGTTATGCGGCGCAACCGTCAGCTGGACCTCTTCCACCACCGTGCGGGCGTGGCTCAGGACGGCTTGCAGGAGGGCAAGCCCCAATCCCGTTCCGCGAGCGGCCGGGCGGACGTACATGCCCACCAGCGCGCCCTTGTGCCGCTGTTTCGCGGCTTGCGGCACCATCAGGCCGGCCACGCCCGCCAACTCGCTTTCGTTGTTTAAGACCCCGCCGAACACGGCAGCATTCACGATCCGTTGTTCGAACCACGCGAGCGGCTGTTCAGCTTCATCTTCCCACGCCGAGCCGAAACCATCGGGGTGTCGGGCGAGCCCTTCGAGCCTGATATCGCGATACGCACTGGCGTCGGCGGCAGTCAGACGGCGGATGGTGAATGGCATGGGCATGAGCGTGGGTACCTTGAGCGGCGCGTCGTGATTGCTGGCGTTAAAGCGCCAGTTTCGCACGCACGGCGCGTCCGCTCCAAGCCCCGTTTGCCCCAAGCCTCGCGTCTAGATGATCGGCTTGCCGCCCGTCACCGCGATGGTCGCGCCGGAGATATAACTCGCTTCATCGGACGCCAGCATCACATACGCCGCAGCCAGTTCGGCTGGTTGCCCGGGACGTTTCATCGGCACTTGCGAGCCGAAATTCCTGACCTGCTCCGGCTTCATCGTCGATGGAATCAGCGGCGTCCAGATCGGCCCCGGCGCCACACCGTTTGCGCGAATGCCCTTCTCCGCCAGCAACTGCGCGAGGCCGCCCGTGAAGTTCTGGATGGCGCCTTTCGTGGCCGCATACGCGATCAATCCGGGATTCGGACTGTCCGCGTTCACCGACGTCGTGTTGACGATCGCACTGCCCGGTTTCATGTGCGGCAAGGCGGCCTTCGTGATCCGGAACATCGCGCCGATGTTCGTCGAAAAGGTCTTGTCCCATTCTTCGTCGCTGATGTCCTCGAGGCTGTCGTAGACCATCTGGTAAGCGGCATTGTTGACGAGCACGTCGACGCGCCCGAACGACTCCACCGTCTTCGCGACCAGCTCGCGGCAAAACGAGGGGTCGGTGATATCGCCGGGCAGCAGCAGCGATTTCCGGCCCGCTTCCTCGACCCAGCGGGCAGTTTCTTTCGCGTCCTCGTGCTCGTTCAGGTAGACGATTGCGACGTCCGCGCCTTCACGGGCAAACGCGATTGCCACCGCGCGGCCGATGCCGCTGTCCGCACCCGTGATCAGTGCGATTTTGCCGGCAAGCCTGCCCGAGCCCTTGTAGGTTTTCTCGCCGTAATCGGGCGGGGGATTCATCGGCGCGCTGTGGCCGGGTTGCCAGTCCTGGTGCTGTTCCGGGAAGGGTGGTTTGGGATATGAAATCTGGGCCATGTGCGGTCTCCCTAAAAACGATGATGGAAGACCGGGTTTCAGCAAGCAACGGACCCAGGAGAGCGGTGGATGATCGTTGGCTCCGGCTAGCGGCGCATGTGGGTAGGCTGCCGCTTTAGGGCAATTCCGCCGGCAGCACCGTCCGGCATGAACCCGTTCACCGGGCGAACGATATCGCCTGGAAGTGGAAAAGGCGGCCAGGACCTTTATCCCCATTCCAGATATAGCCTTTGCGCGATACCTCGCCAATGCGCTAAGCGGCCAGGCGATGGTCAAGCGTTCGCGGTGCGGTTAAAGCACCGCGACCACCCGGATATCGCCTTCGATAGACGGCACGACTTGCCCGCCCACGCGCCGAAAGGTTATAGACACGGTTTTGTTGCCGACCCTCAGTTCACCGATCTCCAGCCAATCGATGCCATCAGGCAACTGCGGCCGGTCGATACGCACCTCCTCGTGCTCGGCGTCGATCGTGACCCCGAGACAGGCCTCCAGGATCATGAACGGCGATCCGGCCGCCCAGGCTTGCGGCAAGCACGCGACCGGATAGCCGATCGGCCGTTCGCCACGTTGCCGGGTGAAGCCGCAGAACAGCTCGGGCAGGCGCATATCGAACGTGACGGCCGCTTCGAACAGTGCCTGCAACAGGCGCACTGCACCGCCGCGGTCACCGTAGCGTGCGAGCCCGCGAGCGCACATGGCGCTGTCATGCGGCCACACGGAGCCGTTGTGGTACGACATGGGATTGAAGCGTGGCTGGCCTGCTGCCAGCGTGCGGACGCCCCAGCCGGTGTTGAACAGGGTCGACTCAAGCTGGCGCGCGACGGCTTCACCGCGGCTGCGTTCGACCAGGTCAAAGGCCAGCAAGTGTCCCGCATTCGACGCCAACACCTTGCACAGCTCGCCCTTGCCGTCGAGCGCGATACCGTAGAACTCCGACTCGGGCATCCAGAACATTGTCTCCACACGTTCGCGGATGTTTTGCGCGCGTTGCTCGAAGTCCAGCGCCTGCTCCGGCGCGTTGCGCCGCCTTGCGAAGCGGGCCATGGTGGCAAACGCGGTGGACGCATAGGCCTGGACTTCGACCAGCGAGATCGGTCCGATCGGGAAACTGCCATCGGCGTGAAACACCGAGTCGCCGCTGTCTTTCCAGCCCTGGTTGGCAAGCCCCGCTTCCGTTGCGCGCTGGTAGCTCAGCAAGCCGAATTCGTTCTTGTCGCAATGACGTGCGATCCATTGCGCGGCGAGTTGCAGGGCAGGCCACAATTCGTCGATCAACGCGGTGTCGCCGGTTCGCTCGGCGTATGCGCCGGCCAGCGCGACGAACAGCGGCGTGCTGTCGACCCCGCCGTAGTACATCGCAAACGGCACTTCGCCCGTAGCAGCCATTTCGCTATTGCGGGTCTCGTGCATGATCTTGCCCACTTCCGCATCGCGAAATGCGGAGTCTTCGCGTGCCTGATGTGCCGCGAGAAACCGCAGCACGCCACGGGCAAGCGACGGATCGATCCATAACATCTGCAGCGAAGTAATGATGGCGTCGCGGCCGAAAGCCGTGGAAAACCATGGAATGCCTGCGTACGGATACGGTCCGGTTTCGAGATCAGTCGTCAGCAAACCGAGATCGGCGAGCGAACGATCGATCCATTCGCTGAACAACGGATTGCTCGAACGCACGCGCGCCACCGAACGCCGCCGCTCGCGCATGCGCCGATGCGCATCGACAAGTGCCTCGCGAATGGCCGGGCGCCCCGATTCCGGCGCACATTCAGCGCCTTCCTCTGCGATCTTCTTGCTCTCCGCGCTCGCGTCGCTCAACGCGTGCGTGACGGCCGTGATCGACAAGTAGATCGACATGGCCGTTTCCGACTGGATCCGCAGGACGTAATCAGCACGATTGACCGAGAGCGAATGCGGTGCAGGCGAAAACTGGATGCGCGCGGTCCGCTCGACTTCATCCAGACCCGTATAGCGCAACACGACTTCGCCATCTTCAATGCACGGCTCGCGCATTGCCCCTCGTTTCGGGCGCGTGGACCCGCGCACCTCGAACATGTCGTGGAAGTCGGCGGCAAAATTGATCGAAAGCGGCACGGTGGCCGGTTCGGTGCCGTAGTTGGTCAACACAATGGCTTCGTGCAGCACGTGCCGCGACAGCACCCGGCGGCGCTCGACGTGGATCACGCCCTCGGGCGTGGTCGCCCCGCCGATAGGCGGCAGCGGCCGGTTGGTCAGGTGCGCGGTAAAGACGGCGTTGTCGCTGGACACGCTGCCGGACAGGAGCGACGGCGAGCGTCCGCCGAAGGTCAGGCGCAACTGCGACAACACGCGGGTGTCGTTCACGAAAAGACCGTCGTCATTGCCGCGGATATCGCCATTCGCGTCGTTGACCACGAAGGTGTTGCCGGCCTTGAGAACGAACTGGCGCTCGTTCGCGTAGTTCGTATGTTCGGTCGCGATAAATGCGCCGTCCGTGTTGTCGACGGGCGTCGACGGAGGAACCTCGCGAACGCCGGCCGTACTGCGGATCGGGTCGGGCATGTCGTCATGGGCAGGGTCGCGAGCGATATCACTGGCGTGCCGGTCGCTGAGCGCCTGCTTTGCTTGCTGTTGTTCCTTCGTTTCCATTACACCTTCCTGAAAGAGTTGCCTGGACACCCGGCCGATTGTACGGCCGGAGCCTGCGAATCAATTTTCGCGGACCGGAGGCAAGCGCACCGTGGACCCGCTATCATCGACCGTTTTTCGACCGACGCTCATTCAACCGGTTCTCCCCGCCGCATGTCTTTTCCGCACATCGACTTACTGTATTCAGCATCCGGCCTGGCTGTCGGCTTCCTCGTGGGCCTGACCGGCGTGGGCGGCGGCTCTCTGATGACGCCGCTGCTGGTGCTCCTGTTCGGCATCCACCCGGCCACCGCGGTCGGCACGGACCTGCTCTACGCGGCCGCGACCAAGACAGCCGGCACCCTGGTCCACGGCATCAAGGGGTCCGTGGACTGGCGTATCACCGGCCGGCTTGCGGCGGGAAGCATCCCTGCGGCGGCGATCACCCTGGTCCTGCTCAACCGATACGGTTTGAACACCCCCGCCGCCGCCCGGGTGATCCAGCTCGTGCTGGGCTCCGCACTGCTTGTTACCGCCGTCTCGCTCGTGTTCCGCCCACAACTCGCGCGCCTGGCCTACAAGACCGGGATGGCCCGCGAGGCAAGCGGAAAACCAGGGGCGGCGAGTCGTGAAACCCGCACCGTGGCCTGGACCGTGCTGACCGGCGCAATCCTGGGCGTGCTGGTGTCGATCACCTCGGTCGGCGCGGGCGCCATTGGCGTGACCGTCCTGTTGCTCCTCTACCCGCGTTTGCCGACTGCGCGAATAGTCGGGTCGGATATTGCGCACGCGGTTCCGCTTACGCTAATTGCGGGGACCGGCCACTGGCTGCTCGGTTCCGTCAACTGGGACCTGCTGCTGTCCCTGCTCGTGGGTTCGCTGCCAGGGATCGTGCTGGGCAGCATGCTTTCCTCCCGGGCGCCAGAGGTGCTGCTGCGCAACGTGCTGGCCGCCACGCTGGTGATTGTCGGCGTGAAACTGGTACTGAGTTGATTCCCGGGCAGTTCGAACGATAGTAGTCGCCCAGCGTGACGCTTTCCAGTCGACCGAACGGCCTATGACGTCTGGGCCGACCTATTCTTTGGGCGCATAGGCCGTTCGGTCAGCTATCGGCAACCATGCGTTTCCGGGCAAGATTCAGGTAGGCGAAGGGCGATGAAACAACGCGCAGGCGCTCTTCGCCATATATGGCCGGGTAGCCGTCCTGTGCTCGGGCATTGCCTTGAATCGCGGGTTTGATTCAATGCTTTGATTCAATGCTTTGATTCAGAATAGTCAGCCTCAAGATTGGATCACTTTGACGAGCCACATTATTTAGCTACATCATTGAGTCACATTATTTAGCTACATCAATAAGCACATTGATGAGCCGCCAGACATCCAGGAGCAGCGATGAGCCACACTGACGATCCCCGCGACGAGCAACCCGCGTCCGACCTGCCCCACGATCCCGTGCGCCGCCGCCTGCTTGCGGCTGGGGTCGGCCTGGCCAGCCTTACCGGATTGTCGCTGAGCGGCTGTAATCTCTTTGACTCGCGCCCGGCTACGCCCAAGACGGCCGCTGATATCGCGCTCGACAAAACGCTGCAGGCGCAGGTCCGCCATATTGTCGTGATCTACGCGGAAAATCGCAGCTTCAGCAACCTCTGGGGTAACTATCCCGGCGTGCAATATCCGCTGGAAGCCGTGCCGGCGTCGCGCTACGTACAGCTAGACCGCGACGGGCGCACGCCCATGCCTGTGCTGCCGAAAATCTGGGGCGGCCTCGTGCCGCAAGCGCAGGAAGTGGACGGCAAGCGCTATATGATTTCGGAAAAGCAGATCGACGGCGTGCCGAACGGACCGTTCCATCTTGTCGACGCGCAGGGGCAACCGCTGCCGAATGGCGTCATCACGCGCGACCTCGTGCACCGTTTTTATCAGAACCAGATGCAGATCAACGCGGGCCGCAATAACCAGTTCGCCGCATGGGGCGATTCCGGCGGCCTGGTCATGGGGCATTACCGCAATTCGGCGGACTCGCTGAAGCTCTGGAACATCGCCCGGCAAAACGTGCTGTGCGACAACTTCTTCATGGCCGCATTCGGGGGTTCCTGGCTCAATCATATTTATCTGATTTCGGCACAGGCTCCGTTTTATCCGGATGCACATAACGGTCCGGCGAAAAAGCTCTTGTCTGTCCTGGATGGAGACGATCCGCTGGGCACGCGCCTGAAACTCGCGGCCGATTCACCGGCATCGGCACTCGATGGCCCCCCGTCCTACGTCAACGACGGCGCGCTCACAGCCGACGGCTACGCGGTCAACACAATGGCGCCGCCCTATCAGCCGAGTAACGTCCGCCCGGCGGAAAGCGGCGATCCGGCGCTGGCGGACCCGTCGAATTATCGCGTGCTGCCGCCGCAGAGTTACGCCACCATCGGCGACCGGTTATCGGACAAAGGCGTGGACTGGGCGTGGTATAGCGGCGGTTGGGACTATGCGCTCACGCATCGCGACACGGGCATGGTTCCTGATTTCCAGTATCACCACCAGCCGTTCAATTATTTCCGCAGCTTTGCGCCCGGCACGCAAGCTCGCACGCAACACTTGCGCGACGCCGGTCTGGGCGATGATCCGTCGACCAACAAACTCATTGCGGACATTGACGCAGGCCAGCTGCCGGCTGTGACGTTCTACAAACCGCAAGGCAATCTGAATATGCATGCGGGTTATGCCGATGTCGAATCGGGTGACCGGCATCTCGCCAACATAGTCGAGCGAATCCAGCGCGGCCCCCAATGGGAAAGCACGGTCGTCATCATCACGCACGACGAGAACGGTGGTTGGTGGGATCACGTGCCGCCGCCGAAAGGAGATCGATGGGGACCCGGGTCGCGCATTCCAGCCCTGGTGATTGCGCCGTTCGCGAAGAAGGGGCTCGTCGACCATACGGTCTACGACACGAACTCCATCCTGCGTTTCATCACGCGCGTCCACGACCTGGTGCCGCTTGACGGCGTGGTCGCGCGCGACCGGGCATTCGCGGCAAACGGCGAAGCGCCGCTAGGGGACATGACGGGGACGCTCGATCTCGCATGAGTTGCACACGCTTGAGTTGCAAATCCCCGAGCTGCGGACGCTTGGGTTGCCAACGCCTGAGCTGCCAACAACAACGGGAGAAACAACTGGCAAATGGACGACCGCGACGCACCGATAAGTCGCACCGCGCCACCTCACGACACCTATGAAACGCTCGAGCCGTCCATCCGGCCTGCGCGGGCGTCGGCGGCATCGGACGCTTCCTGTCGCCATTCGCGCCGCGAGCGCAGCATCTTGCGCACCGCGAGCCGCGCCATCTTGAGATAACCAAATGGCCTGGGGTCGGCCAGCATGCTGAGCGCCCGCGCGTAGTCGAGCGTCAGGCCCGGAGTCCAGGCCATGGTGGCCGCGCGCTTGCGGATCTGCGCAGCGACCCATAGCTCCGGCGTGACGATCAGGCGCAGGAACGCGCGCCAACCCGTATCGTGGCCATGAAAGGTGCCCACCGACCCTTCGAGCGCCGCTTCCAGCGCCTTGGAAACAGTGCTGGAACAATTCCGGTAGGTCAGGTTATACGTCTGATCCTGCCGATATTTCTCCCAGAATGCCTGCAACCGATCCGGCCGGTAATTACGAATACGCACGCGGGTCGTGGATTCGCACCATGCCTTCGATTCCGTCACGTAATCCGGCTGGAACGTGCCCGGCACGTTGTTCTCGCGGGTCGCGCGCAAGATGCGCCCGAACTCGTCCGGCGAACGGTCGATTTCCACACCCGGATACAGACTGATGTAAATGCCCTCGGGTGACTCGAGCGCTGCGTGGCCCGTCGAGATGACGCCGTTCGCGTCGATGGCGGCAATGTAGCGGTCCACGATCAGGCGCCGATTGGCCTGCGCCCGCGCGGACCCGACGGGCGTCCACACATGCACGGTGAGCGCTTTTTCATCGGCGGAGGGGGGACCGTCCCATTCAAACGGGCCGTCGGCCTCGGTCGCCACCGCGCCCGCAGCGGCCTTTGCCGTAGCGGACTTTTCAGCGAGGGTGGAGTCGGCGATTACGTCATCGGAAAGCGCCAGCGCCTTCTCGTTTTCAGGCGGCAGGCTTTCCATACGGCGTACGCGAAATGCGATCCACAGGATGTTCCAACCGCCGAACGCGAGTCCGAGTCCGATCGCGTAAGGCGCTGTGCCAACATAGTGGGTCGGATACGGTTCGAAGAAAAAGATGGCGAGCAGGATTTCGACAATAGCCAGGGCCAGCACGATCCTCCATCGGCTATAGCGCACAACGACAGCCGACACGCTCTGCAGCAAGCCATCGGCGAGAAAAAGCGTGCCGAAGATCATCGACAGAACGAAGTTGCCGTGATGATTGCCCGCCATGATCAGCAGCGCGGCGAGCGTGAACGCGCCACCTTTCACGTAACGCAGCGTGCGCTGGCCGCCCACGCCAATGCCCGCAACAGCAAGGGTCGCAAGACCTTCGACGAGAAGCAGCCAAGCGAAGACGTGGATAGGAAAATACAGGACGCCGTCGAGAGCGTCGATAAACACCGACACCCCGATCACCAGCCAGATGCCGCCCGCCAGGGCCAGCGTAAGCCAACGGCGGCGCAAGTAGTCCACGCCCAGCAGAAGCAACACGAGTTGGATCATGAGGTCACCTGTGAGGACGCGACCTCGCCATGATAAAAGCGCTGCCGCTTTACGCCAACGGGATTCGAACGCCTGTGCGCCCGCCCCGATCCATACTTACCACTCACTCAAACAACAACTCAAGCCGGTTCCACCCAGGCCCGCGCCGCGATTTCCAGCAGATAACCATAATGCAGCGCGCCCACGGGAACGACTGCCCGCGCGGGTTTCCAGTCACCGAAATGGCGCGCGTAGATCTCGTTGAAAGTTTTCCAGTGATCCACGCCGACCAGGTAAACCGTCACTTCGATCACGTCCTTCAACCCCGCGCCGGCCGCCGCCAGCACGGTGCTGACATTGTCCAGCGCCTGCTGGGCCTGTTGTTCGAACGGCAAGTCGCCTGTATGCGTGCCGTCGGGACGCATCGGTAGTTGCCCCGACACGCAAACGAGATTACCCGCGCGGGTGGCGTGGCTGTAGTGGCCTGCGGGAACTGGAAGGCCTGGCGCGTTGATGGATTCAATGGGCATATGAATATTGACGAATGGTTCACGAATCGGAAAAGGGAAACCGGCAGCATACGTCGGGCGCTTTAAAGCACCAACCGTCCGGCGAGGAAATCGAGGAAGGCTCTCGCCCGTCCCGCCATCGATGCGCTCTGGTAGAACACCGCGCTGATCGGTTGCCGGACATCGAGCAAAACGGGGTCCATCACGGTTTGCAGGCGTCCACTGGCCACATCGGCGCTGGTCATGTACGCGGCAAGGCAGACGATTCCGCCGCCCGCCAGCGCAAGTTGCCGCATGGTCTCGCCACTCGATGCCGCGATCTCCGGCACGATCCGAAAGCGCCCGCCCGTATCCCGGTTTGCTGAATCGTCATCGATCAACGGCCAGTCGTTCAGGCTCTCGGGCGCTGTAAAACCGATCAGCCGATGCCGACGCAATTCCGCTACCGTACGCGGCTCCCCGCGTTGCGCGAGATACGCGGGACTCGCCAGGATGCGCAGCCGGCTGCTGCCGAGCGCGCGTGCGTGCAGCGTGGAATCCTGCAAAGCGCCGATCCGGATCGCGATATCCACGCGCTGTTCCATCAAGTCGACAATCCGCTCATTGCTGCTCAGTTCCAGCACGATCTCTGGATACGCCGCTGCGAACGCTTGCACGTGCGGCACGATGCAATGCAGCATGAACGGCGACGCCGCATCTACGCGCAACCGCCCCGCCGGCCGCTCGCGTTGCCGGGCGATCGATTCCTCCGCATCTTCCATCGCGGCGAGGATGGCGCGGGCGCGCACGAGGAAAAGCTCGCCTTCGTCGGTGAGTTGCAAGCGGCGCGTAGTCCGCCGCACCAGCGTGGCGTCGAGCTTGTGCTCCAGCCGCGTCAAGGCCCGGCTTACGCCGGAAACGGTTTGCTGCAATGTCTCTGCGGCCGCCGTGATCGAGCCGCTGTCGATCACGGTCACGAACGCCAGCAGTTCTTCGGTGGTCGTTTTCATCTATCCATTGTTGACCTGGAATCAAGATTGATTTGAGACTAACACTGTTTTTGCGAAAGTCGAAGACGGGGATACTTGCATGTATCGACTCAATGGGACCGGAGTAAGCGCTATGGGACCAGAGTAAGCGCTAAAGCGCCAACTCTGGTCGACACGCCAACTCCGGTCGACACACGATTTAACGGAGAACGAACATGAAGATTTTTTTGACTGGCGCAGGCGGTTTTATCGGCGGTTCGATTGCGGCGCGTCTGGTTCGCGATGGCCATCAGGTCAGCGGCCTCATCCGTCGCCCGGAACAGGCGGACGAACTCAAGGCATTAGGCATTGAACCCGTGATCGGCAGCCTCGACGACCGGGCGTTGTTGATCGCGCAGGCAAAAGCAGCCGATGGCGTCATCAACGCCGCCAGCAGCGACCATCGCGGCGCGGTCGAGGCGTTGATCGAAGGGCTTGCGGGCTCGAACAAACCGCTGTTGCACACGAGCGGATCGAGCATTGTCGGCGATGCATCCGGCGGCGAAGGAACAGACACGATCTATTACGAGGACAAGCTGCCCGAACCGACCGCCGATAAAGCCCCGCGCGTAGCCATCGACAACCTCGTGCTCGACGCAGCCAAACGCGGCGTGCGCGCTTCCGTGCTGTGCAATACGCTGATCTACGGCCACGGCGCCATGGTGAACGCGAAAAGCGTGCAGTTGCCGCGCTTGCTGGCTCAGGCGAAAAAGAGCGGCATCGTGCGCCACGTGGGACCGGGACGCAATATCTGGTCGAACGTGCATATCGACGATGTCGCCGACTTGTACGCGCGTGCGCTCGAAAAATCCCCGGCTGGTACGTTCTATTTCGTCGAAAGCGGCGAAGCGGCCTTCCGCGATATGACGACGGCAATGGCTAAAGCCCTCGGCCTCGGCGCGCCGCAAGACTGGCCGCTCGAGGAAGCCAAGAAGGAATGGGGTTACGAAATGGCGTCGTACGGGCTGGGATCGAATAGCCGGGTGCGTGGCAAACACACGCGGGAATTGCTGGGCTGGGAGCCCAAGCGGACGTCGGTGACCGACTGGATCAGCAACGAAATGCTGCAGACAAAGTAACCCGGGCGCTTTGGAAGCGAACACGCTAGCGGGCATGTTTTACAACGCGCTGGCGTTACACCGCGCGGGCGGGGCTGCACATGCACCCTCGCTCGCGCGGCGATTCTGAAGCCTGCGCGCCTCACGCAAAACGACACCCGAAGCTCACTTCAACGCTTGCACAAACTCCTCGATCGCGCCCGCCGGCATGCCCGATTGCACGGCGGCATCGCGGATTTGCTGCCACGTGGTGGGATCGACGGGAATGCCGTTCGCGTTGAGATCGGCCCGCCGCGCCTGTTCCGGCTCGCCCGGCACCATGATCTTGTCCGTACCGGCCGCGAGCGGCGACGCCTTCACCCACTCGACGAACGCATCGGCTTCAGCCTGAGCGTTGGGGGCATCGAAGGCGTTCGGATCGACGATCACCGACGTCATGCAATTGATGATCGCGTTAGTCGTGTCCAGGGTATCCGCGTGCGTGGTGAAACCGCCCGACAGCGCGCCGCCGAAAATCTCGCACATGGCGGCGAGGCCGTATCCTTTGTGCGCGCCCATCGCCGTCAGCGAGCCGAACGGTGCCTCGTGCATCACCTTCGGTTCGATGGTCGACACGCCGGCGTGGTCGATCAGGTAACCGGGCGCGACCTTCACGCCTTTGTTATAGGCCACGCGCGTCTTGCCGTAGGCAATCCCCGCCGTCGCAAAGTCGAGCACCAGCGGCGTGTTGCCTTCGCGCGGAAACGCGGCGCAAAAAGGGTTCGTGCCGAAACGCCGGTCGATACCGCCAAACGGCGCAACCAGCGGGTCCCCCGCCACGTTGACGAAGTGAAACGACACAAGACCGGCCGCCGCACACTGCTCGGCCCAATGCCCAATGCGCCCAATATGATGCGCATTGCGCAAGCCAACCGCACATACACCAAGCTTTTTCGCCCGCGCGATACCGTGCTCCATCGCCTCATACGCCACGACCTGGCCGAAACCCTTGGCGCCTTCGATAGTCAGCACCGCGCCGACATCGCGGACAATTTCAGCGTGCGTATTGAGCTGCAATTGGCCGTCCGCGAGCGACGCCATATAACGCGGAATCATGCCGACGCCATGCGAATCGTGTCCCGACAGATTCGCCATCACCAGATGATCGGCCACCAGCTCAGCTTCACGCGGCGTACTGCCGGCGTGGGTCCAGATCGCGCTGACGAAGGCGTGTAAGGTATCCGGGGCGATGCGCGATTCGCGCGTGGTTTCAGTGCTCATGCGACTGCGTCTCCTGATAGGAAAAGGACTGCGCTTCAAATTCAACCCAATTAAATCAAATTCAACCAAATTCAACGACATGCCGGTTCATCACCGCGCCGTGCAAATAAAACGGCGCGCAAAAGTTGCGCGCCGTCTGAAAGTCAATGTCGACCACCCGCCATCAAGGCGTCGCCGCGATCACCTCGGCTACCGTCGCCGTGAGTTTCTTCGCGAAAGGCACATGCAGGAACTCATTCGGCCCGTGCGCGTTCGACCTCGGTCCCAGTACGCCGCACACCATGAACTGCGAACGCGGAAAGCCTTCTTGCAACGTGCTCATCAATGGAATGGTACCGCCCTGACCAAGAAACGCGACATCGGCGCCGAAATGCCGGCGCGAGGCGTCGTTGAGCGCATCGCCCAGCCACGGCGATAGTTCGGGCGCACTCCAGCCGGTCGCTTCGCCGCGCTCGGGCTTGAACGTGACCTTCGCGTTGTAGGGAGGATCGTCTTCGAGCATGGCCTTGAGTTCCGCAAGCGCCTTCGTGGCCTCGACCAGCGGCGGCAGACGCAGCGACAACTTGAACGCGGTGCGCGGACGCAGCACGTTGCCCGCATTGATCAGCGATGGTAGCCCTTCCGCCCCGGTCACCGCCAGCGACGGCCGCCAGGTGGAATCGAGCAGCGCTTCACGCGGGTCCGTTGTGACGGGCAGCACCGTGCCGCCATTCTGGCCGCAGGTCCACGGGAGCTTCTTCCATACGTCATCGCCGAGAATGCGTGCCGTTGCTTCCGCTTCGCTCAGCCGGCGCGGCGGGATATCGCAATGAAAACCCTTCGGCAGCAGGTTGCCCGTGCTCGAATCTTCCAGCCGTTCCAGCAGGCGGCGCATGATCCGGAACGTGGACGGCGCAATGCCGCCGTTCGTGCCCGAGTGAATGCCTTCGTCGAGCACCTGCACTTCCAGGTCGCCGGCAACCAGACCCCGCAGCGACGTCGTCAGCCAGAGCTGATCGTAGTTACCCGCACCGGAATCGAGGCAGATCACGAGGCTCACCTTGCCGAGCCGGTCACGCAGCGCATCGACGTACGGCAGCAAGTCATAGCTGCCCGATTCTTCACACGTTTCGATAATGCCGACACAGCGCGGCCGTTCGACGCCTTGCGCGTCCAGCGCGGCGATCGCGCTGATCGACGAGTAGGTGGCGTATCCGTCGTCCGCGCCGCCGCGTCCGTAGAGCTTGCCGTCTTCGTATTTGGGTGACCAGGGCCCAAGATCACGACGCCAGCCGTCGAATTCGGGCTGTTTGTCGAGATGGCCGTACAGGACGATGGTGTCGCTGCTGTTCGAACGCGTAGCCGGTGCTTCGAAAAAGATCACGGGCGTGCGATTGGGCAAACGGATGATCTCGACTTTAAGGCCACGCACGGGCTGCCGTTCGGCCCATTGCGCAGCGTCCGCAATAACGCGTTCGATGAATCCGTTGCGCGCCCAGTCGAGGTCGAACATCGGGCTTTTGGCGGGCACCGCGATGTAGTCGGTGAGCGCGGGGAGAATTTCGTCGTCCCACTTCCGGTCGATGAATTCGCGCAGTGCCTGACGGTCGATTTGGTCGATGTGTTGTTTTTCTTGAGTAAGGTCGTCTGAGATCATGACGGGCGTCCCGGCCGTTTAAATATCAATGATAGCTGTGTTTAGCGTTAACTCGAATTCACAGTTTCTCACGAGCCGAATCTCGGCGGCGCGTCTTTTCGCCTTTGGCAGCGAGCACGACAGCCATTTCGCAAACTTGAAAATGGCACGCGAGTGCCGAAAGAACGCGCCGCTCAAGCGGCGGAAAAAGCGCTATGAACGACGTCCCGGTATGCTTGTGGCCCGATCAATCAGGAGCCTCATCATGTCCGTTTCAATATATCGCGCGACCGTTCCGGTTTTCGTCCGTAGCCTCGACGTGCTTGTTTCCCTGCTCGATAAAGCCGCCGCCCACGCGAAAGAAAAGGGCTTGAGCGACACCGACGTAACGAGCGCACGGCTAGCCGAGGACATGCTGCCGTTCGCGGCGCAAATCCAGCGCGCAAGCGATACATCGAAGGCATCGGCGGAACGTTTGTCGGGCGTCGCCGCGCCCCGTTTCGACGATACCGAAACGACCTTCGCGGAACTGCGGGAGCGCATCGCGAAGACGACGGCCTATCTGAAAGGGATCGATGCCGGGACGTTCGAAGGGGGTGACACGCGTGTTGTAACCATCAAGCAAAAGGACACCGAGCTGAAATTCAGCGGCGCAGAGTATTTGTTCCAGTTCGGGCTGCCGAACTTCTATTTCCATATTGTCACGGCTTACGACATCCTCCGGCACCTCGGCGTGCCGGTAGGAAAGCTCGATTTTCTCGGGCCGATCCAGCCGGCGTGACGTCCGGCTCCTGACTCGCGACACATGCTGAAAGACAACCGCCGCCCGGCTCAGGTCCGCGCGGCGATCTGCTTCTGCCAGCTAGTCAGGATGCGTCGCGCGAGCACGTTGTAATCGCCGCCGAAGTGGTGATCTCCCGTGGTCTTCACCACTTCTATTCCGGTCTGCGTCAGCGCGGGACACAGCGTATCTTTCTCGGCCGCGCCGTAGATGCATTGCACGATCGACGGCGGCAGTTTCGCCAGTTCCGGCTGCACTTTCAACGCATTCTTGCTCGCCGGCATGCCGAGCCAGCCCGTGACGCGAATCTGGAAATCGGCGTCGGGCGCAAAGCCCATCAGCGATACAAACGACACCTTCGCGCGCACCGAATCCGGCAACCGGTTATAGGCGAACGGCATCACGTCCGCGCCGAACGAATAGCCGATCAGCGCGACGTGCTCCGAATGCCAGCGCGCGCTGTAAGCCTGGATCACGCGTGCGAGGTCGTGGCTTGTCTGTTCGGGCGTTTTAGCGCTCCAGAAGTAACGCAGGCTGTCGATGCCGATCACCGACACCCCATCCTTCTGCAACGACTCCGCGATAGTTTTGTCGAGATCGCGCCAACCGCCGTCGCCGGAAATCACAATGGCAAGCAGGTTCGTCGGACGCGAAGCGGGCAGTTCGATGAGCGGCAAATCCGATACGTCTTCGTCGCGCATTTGCTCGACCTTCAGATGCGGCGCGGCGAGCGCGAGCAGCGCATCGGCCTGCGAGTCGCTGACGGGCTGCGTGGTCTTATCGAAGAAACCGGGCAGGCCCTTCGCGTGCGTGATGGTCGGATCGGGCGGGCACAGCTTGAAACGCGCGTCCAGTTGGGGATCGGGATTCAGCGCGAGCGCACCCGCGACCGTATTATCCGGCGCCTGGGCAAGGATTTTCGTAGCGAGCACGCCGCCCTGCCCCGTGCCCATCAGGATCGGCGCGAAATAACGGCTTGATTGCACCTCGCGTTCAAGTTGATGGCTCACCGACTCGGCATCGCCGACCAGGTTGTGGCAAGCCTCCTTCTCCGCCGGCAATTTCGCCGCGTAACGCGCCGTGTCCACGCCTACCACCATTGCGCCGTTTTTGGCTAACGCATCGGCGGTCTGGGTGTCGGCAGGGGTCCAGTTTTTATCGGAGAACAGCACGACAAAACCGCGCATCGGGCCGGCGGGTTTCGTGAACGTCACGTCGCCATAACGACCGCCGGCCAAGGTGCCGGCATGGGCCATTGAAACTGACAACGCAGACAGCAGGGAAACAACCGCGAATTTCTTGAAAAATGTCATGAACGCCAGCCTCCCGCCAGCAACGAGAGATCTGCAAGCGTGAAAAACACGCCGACCGAGCCGGATGCCGCGAGATAACGCGGTTCCCAACGCGGCTGGAACTTGCTCTTGAAACCGCGCAAGCCCCGGAAATTATAGAAACGCCCTCCGAACCGCCAGACCAACCCAGCCAGCCGATGCCACGGCGAAGCAAGCGGTGTCGGCTGCATGCCGGACAAAGGCGCAATGCCCAGGCTCAAGGTCTGGAACCCGGCCTGCTTCAAATGGAGCGCGAGCTTCGTGAACAGATATTCCATTGCGTACGGTGACGCGTCAGGCTGATGCCGCATCACGCCGACCGTGGCCTCGGTGTTCAGATCGGTCGTCATGAACGTGACGAACGCCACCGGCTTGCCTTCCTGACGCACCAGCAACACGGACTGCGCGGCGAGGTAATCGTCGGTGAAGGCCGCGACCGAGAAGCTTTTTTCGCGCGCTTCGCGGCTTCCAAGCCATGCATCGGAAATCTCGCGCAGGATCGGCATATGTTCAGGAACGTGCCGCGAATCGATGACTTCTACGTCGAAACCATCGCGTTCACCGCGCTTCAGCGCGTATCGCAAATGGGCGCGATGCGATCCCTTCAGGTCGAAATCCTCCAGCACCACATGCGCTTCCTCGCCGAGTTTCATCAGCGTGAGGCCGGCATCGAGGTACAGCGGCAGCGCGTCGGCGCGAACCTGGTAGAACGCGGCGCGGCCGCTGTGCGCATGCGCCATTTCCACGAACCGGCGGATCAGTTCCGCCCATTCGCGGCGCGGCCCGACCGGGTCGTGCAGCGCCGCCCAGGTCCGGCCGTGTTTCGCGTACATCAGGAACGCCTCGCGCGAGGTCGAGAACAGGAAACTCTTGTCGCCCATCATCGCGAGGCCGGCGTCGCTGCGCTCCTGCGCGCGGAAAATGCGCGCAGCATCGAGCAGATCCTGCGGCGCGGGTTTCTCGAACCGCCCGGCCGCCGGCCGCAGCAATTGCCACACGGCGAACAGCGCGGCGGACAAGCCCGCCGCGAGCGTCGCGCGCAATGCGCGCGGCGCACGTTCGTCGAAGGCGAATTGCCACCAGAGGTCGCGGCTGTAATTGACATCGCGAAAGGCGAACAACATGATCCAGACCGCCAGCCCGATCACAATCGCCACCGACACCAGCCAGCTCGCCGTGAACCGCTCAGCCAGCAGCGACGAGCGCCGGTTGAAGCGGTCGCGGGTCGCCAGCAGCAACGCGATCAGCAGCGCGAGCACGCCCGTTTCGACAAACGCCAGCCCCTTCGCCATCGACAGCGCCAGGTTGGCCACCGCGAGCGTGATGGCGAGCCACCAGGCGGCGTCAAGCCGGCGCAGCAAACCGCGCGCAACGAAGAGCAGAACCACGCCCAGCACGCTTCCCAGCAGTTGCGAGCTTTCGAGCACCCACAACGGCAATACGGCTTGCAGCACCTCAATGCGTTTGCCGAACGCGGGCGTGGCGCCGGAAATCACGAGCATGCCGCCGACCACGAAGGTCACGACGCTCAGGAACACGGGCGCGAGCTGCGACACATTCGATGGATTCAAAAACGCGAAGCGTCCCTTGAGCGCCCGGCCTTCGAACGCCGCCAGAACGAATGTGGCCGCGATCAGCGGCAGGCCGAAATAGATCGCGCGATACGCCAGCAGCGCGGCCAGCATCTCAGGTGTCTTCACGCTGGCGCCGAGCGCAAATACCATCGCGGCCTCGAACACGCCGACTCCACCGGGCGTATGGCCGATCATGCCGAGCAGCATGGCGGCGGAAAACACCGTGAGGAATTCGCCGAATCCGACCTGGGCATGCGGCAGCACGGCCCACAGCGCGAGCGCGGCGGCGGATACGTCGAGCGTGGCGAGCAGGAGTTGCGCAACCAGGTCCCGGCGCGCCGGAATGGTGACGGCGAGCCAGCTCCAGCGCGTTTGCAGGGTTCGAGGGACGGTGCGGCACAGCACGATCATCACCACGAATCCGATCAGGACTGCGCCGCCGATGAATCGCAGGATATCCGGCGATACATGCAGCATGGCGGCGAGGGTATCGGCAGCGCACACCATGCCGATCGCCGTCATCAACGCCAGCGCGAGCGCCAGCGTGACGCTCGTGAACACCGTCAGGCGGCCAACCTGCGCGGGCGTGACACCCGCGACGCCATACACGCGACAGCGTACGGCGCCGCCGGTCAGCGCACCAAAACCGGTCGCGTTGCCGAGCGCGGATGCGACCGTCGCACCCACCCACAGCACGGAACGGGGCACTTTGGTGTCGAGGTATCGAAGGCCAACGGCGTCGCGGCCGACCAGCGCCACGTAGCTCAGCACGGTGGCGGCGAGCGCCCCGGCCCACGCCTCGAAGCGAAGCACGCGCAAGTGGTGAACGACCGTTTTATAGTCGACGGCGTGCGACAGATGCTCGAAAACCACCAGCAGCAGCGCGCATACGACCAACGCGAGAACTGGCGCGGTGAAACGCTGCAACCGCCACGCTTTGGGCAAACGAAGCAGCGATTCCAGCAAAGGGACTGAACTGACACTATTTCTGCGAGACATGCGGATTACCGGACTTGCTCCAACGCCTTCTGGCCTCGCGGCTTGTTGGCGTTTTGTTGGTTCTTGGTTCTGATCGGCAGATGCCGGACCGTTGCACGTCTATCCGGCGCTCGTTCAGATTTCAAAATCCTGAATAGAACGTTACGGTTAGCAACGGTTGTATAACGG
Organism: Caballeronia sp. LjRoot31; assembly: GCF_964253885.1. Lineage (NCBI taxonomy): Bacteria > Pseudomonadati > Pseudomonadota > Betaproteobacteria > Burkholderiales > Burkholderiaceae > Caballeronia > Caballeronia sp. LjRoot31. The sequence continues at coordinate 493,084 of NZ_CAXURX020000002.1, read as the reverse complement.
CGTAGGTTGACGGGACTTAAGAAAAGTGTGGGAGTCTATGCCGTTCGGACGAGTCCAGCAGCGGTTTTGTGCGCGTTCGGGCGGTTTTCTTCACACCTGATCGGGTGAGCGGTTAGCATCTTGGCTCCGATGCTCGCCTTCGGGCGCCGCATTTATCATCGATAAAAAGGTTCTACCGCATGAAAACGCAACGCCTCGCCGCCGCCGTGGTTCTCTCCGTCGCCGCCTTCGCCCTGAGTGCCTGCGCGACCCAATACGATTCGCTGATCAAGACGGTGCCCGTCGGCTCAGGAACGTCGCATCTCGCCACGCTGCCGTTCGTTGCATGCGTGAAGGCGAAATGGGCCACGCGGCCGCTGAAGATCGGCGAATACTCGCCGAACGCGGACGGCGACGTGATCACCGTACACGGCGCGAACGGGCAGACCATGTTGCTGATCGACGCGGAACCGTCGGGGAACGGCACGGGATATACGATTTACGGCGATATCGTCAGCGCGTCGGCGTACGTGGCCGACGCCCACAAGTGCGACTAAACGACGCACAGTACGATCAGCCCGCACCGCCCTTGAGATCGGTGTAAGCCTGGTGCGTACCCACGATGCGCCCAATCAGATAACCATCCGACGCGCACGCATTCACCCGCTGGTCGCCGTTCCATACGATCTTGTACTGCTCGTCCTGCAAACGGATGGCTGAGGGATCGAACTGAGGCTGCGGCGCACCGGTGGTCTTGCCGCCGTCGCGCGCCTGTTCCATCACGAGGCGATTCCACGTGTAGGCATAACCGTACTGGACACCGTCGGCGAAGGCGTCGAGATCGCAGACCTGCCGGGGTGGCGTAATGGAGACTTCGGTCCGGTAGCCGCTGGGACCGCCAACCTGAATCCGTTGTGCGCCTGGAGCGCCGGAAGAATCGACCTGTGCGGAACGTCTCGGGGCGGGTTGCGGTTTGGCGGCGGCGACCTGCGCGGTGGGTGGTGGCGGCAGTGCGCTGCTGGCGCCGCCAGCGGGAGGCAGGGGCGCGCAGGCGCCAAGAACGAGAATCGATGCGGCGAGGGAAACGCCTAGAACCTTCAGATGGGTGGTAACAATCACGCTTTTGCTGTCCGTCTCAAAATAAACCGAGCCCTACCTTAACATTTTGAGACGGAGGCGGAGATTGCGTCGCTTTTGGGAAAGATGAGCGAATGGCGACGGCGTTGGGAAAAACGGAGGTCGTACCGGTGCGGAAATATGGAATCGCCCCGGTTCGCACAACAAAAAGGCCGCCTGCGCGATGCGAAGCGGCCTTTTAAACCAGCGTCTGTCGTCAGTTGCTTCAGCTAGCCAACGGTCAAACCCCCTCCTCCAGCACCAGCAAATTCTCATGCGAGAACCCGAGCGCCACGGGTTGTCCGCGTTCCGGCAAGCGCCGGTTCGGGTCGTTGAATACATCGAGTGAAATCACAGACTGATCCACGCGCGTCCTGATCCGCACCACCGCGCCGAGGAAATTGACCTCCTCGACCGTCGCCGCAAGCGTATTGCGGCCGTTCGCCGGCGCTTCCAGCACGATCGCCTCGGGCCGGACCGCGAGCATGCGCTGCTTGCCGGCATCGGCGGAATTGAGCGCGTGCGAGGTCCGCAATTCCTGGCCGCCGACCACGATCTTCCCGCTCGCCGGATCCACCACCTGTCCCGACAGCAGGTTCAACGTTCCGACAAACGACGCCACGAAACGCGTACGCGGAAAGTTATAAATCTCCGATGGCGTGCCGATCTGCTCCACGCGCCCCTCGTTCATCACCACGATACGGTCGGAAATCGACAGCGCCTCCTCCTGATCGTGCGTCACGAAAATCGAAGTAATGCCGAGCTCGCGCTGCAAGCTGCGAATGTCCTCACGCAACGAGACGCGAATCTTGGCATCGAGAGCGGACAGGGGTTCATCGAGCAGCAGTACCTGCGGTTTGTTGGCGAGCGCCCGCGCGAGCGCCACCCGTTGCTGCTGACCACCGGACATCTGCCACGGATACCGGTCGGCAAGCTGAGGCAGCTTGATCAGCTCTAGCATTTCCTTCACCCGCGCCTTGATCTCGGCCTGGGGCCGCCCCAACACCTTCAACCCGAAGCCGATGTTGTCCGCCACCGTCATGTTCGGAAACAGCGCGTACGACTGGAATACCATGCCGACCTTGCGTTGCCGCGTGCGCACATGGGTGACGTCGCGACCGGCGAGCTTGATCGTGCCGCGCGTGGGGGTTTCGAAGCCGGCAATCATTCGCAGCACCGTCGTCTTGCCGCAGCCCGAGGGCCCAAGGAAGGTGATGAATTCGCCGCGCTCGATTTGCATATCGAACTGATGCAGCACGGTGTTCGTGCCGAACGTCTTGGAAAGGTTTTCGATCTCGAGAAGTGCCATGACAAGCCTGCCCTTTAAATTTTTTGTCCGGCGAGAGCGCGCGCCGAGCCGAAGACCTGAATAAGCCCCATCGAGGCCCACGTAATAGCGAACGCGATGATTGCAAGCGCCGAAGGTTCATACGCCCGGTTCGCGCCGATCAACTGCAGATACGGCCCGAACGCGGGGCGGTTGAGCAAGCTCGCCAGCGTGAATTCGCCGATCACCACCGCGAACGTCAGGAACGCGCCCGACAGGATCCCGGAACGCACGTTCGGAAAGATGATCTTGAAGAGGATGGTCGGCCAGTTCGCGCCCAGGCATTCGGCCGCTTCGGTCAGCGAGCGGACATCGACGGCGCGCAGGCCGGCATCCACCGAGCGGTACATGTAGGGCAAACACAGCGTGACATAACCGCAGATCAGCAGGAAGTCGGTCGCGCGCTCGTTGCCGGTGAGCGGCAGGAACGAACTGCTGTTGTAGATATGCAGATAGCCGAACACGATCACGATAGCCGGTATCACCAGCGGCAGCAGCGTGATGAATTCGATCAGCGGACGCAGCTTCGGCAAGCGCAACTGCACCCAGTAGGCGGTCGGCACAACCAGCAGCACCCCAAGCACGATAGCGAACACGCCCATCATGATGGAGTAGCCGAACGACGCCTGGAAATGCGGATCGGAGAGGACGACGCGGTAGGCATCGAAGCTGTATTCATCGCGACGCATCTTCAGGCTGAACTCCACGGTCGCCGCCAGCGGCAGCAGGAAGTACAGCGCGCCGATAACCATCGCGATCCACGCGCCCGCCCGCGTCTGGGCCCGAACCTTGTTGTCCGGTACCGGAGTGACTGTGGTGACGGTGCTCATCGACGGCCCCTTTCAGCGCGTGAGCGCAACCAGATATAACCGCCGTTGGACAAGCCGGTCACGAGGACCATGCCGAGCGCGAGCGCATAACCGAGATTTTCGTTGTGCAGCACGTCGCCGCGAATCTGCGCGTACAGCACGATTGGCACGATATTGAGCGAACTGCCGGTAAGCGCATAAGCCGTCGCCACCGCGCCGAACGCATTGGCGAACAGCAGCAGCGTGGCGCCGAGCACGCTCGGCCAGAGCACCGGCAACGCGACGAACATCCAGTAGTGGTACGCACTGCCGCCAAGGCAATCGCAGGCTTCACGCCATTCGCGCTTCAGGCCGTCGAGCGCCGGCGTGATGATGAGAACCATCAGCGGAATCTGGAAGTACAGGTAGGTCAGCGTCAGCCCTGTGAAGCTCAGGATGCTGAAGCCCGTGGAATACAGGTTGATGCCCACATACTTCTTCAGCAGCACCGTGACGAGCCCGACGCGCCCGAGCGTGCAGATGAACGCAAACGCGAGCGGCACGCCCGCGAAGTTCGACGCCACCCCGGAGAACGTCATGAGCGTGGGGCGAATCCATACGGGCAGCTTGCCCTGCACGGCGGCCCACGCCAGCAGGAGCCCGAGCACGCCGCCGCCCAGTGCCGACGCCGCGCTGACCTTGAAGCTGATCCAGTACGCGTCGAGCACGCTGGGCTGCAGCAACTGGCGAAAATTCTCAAGCGTGAAATGGCCTTGCGGGTCCTGGAACGCGCCGACCATCAGCCACGCGGTGGGCAGCAGCAGGAACAAGACGGCAAACGCGAAAAACGGTAAGACGCCGAGATAATTCCACGCGGGCGACACGCGTCGCGCCGCCTTCATGCCGGGACCGAGCGACGGGTTCGACTGTTCCGCGCGCTCCTCATGTCCGGACATGGGCGTGGCGATCTTCGATGAAGTGCTCATGATGTCGCTCTCGACTGACAGGCCGCGCTGGGGACCAGGCACAAAGCGCGAGCCGGAAGGGTAGCCGGACCTCAGGTCCGGCTACCCGTGCACTACGTTACTTCGTACGACTACTGCATGTGACTAATTCAAGCAGTTACTTCACGTTGGCGCCGACTACCTGATCCCATTGCTTCGTGATGAGCGCCTTCGAAGCGTTTTGTTCGTCGAGCGTCGGGAACACCACGTTCTTGTAGGCCGATGGCGGCGGCAGCTTGGCGAGCAGCGCTGCCGGGATCTTCTTGTTCGCTTCGAGGTCCTTGAAGCGGATAGGATGGCAGTAGCCGGTGAGCCAGCCAATCTGGCCTTCGTCCGAATACAGATATTCCATCCACAGCTTGGCCGCGTTCGGGTGCGGAGCGTAAGCGCTGATGCCCTGCACGTAGACGCCGGCCACGACGCCGGTCTTCGGCACGACCACCGCCACCTTCGGATTACCCTTCAGCGTATCGCGATCCGCCAGCGCGTTGTAGTCCCAGCGCACGATGATCGGCGTGGTGCCTTGCGCCAACGATGCCGCCTTGCCGATCACCGGCACGAAGTTGCCGTTCTTGTTCAGCGTGCTGAAGAAGCTCAGGCCCGCAGCGCCGGCCTTCGATGCATCGCCCTTGCTTTGTGACAACCCGGCTGCGTAGACGGCTTGAATGGCCTGGTTAGCCGAGCGCGGATCACCCGCGAGTGCAACGGCGTTCTTGTAGTCGGGCTTGAGCAGATCGGGCCAGTCGGTCGGGACCTTGTCGATCATGTCGGTGTTCACTTCAAACGACAGCACGCCGTAGTAATCGCCGTACCAATAGCCGTCCTTCTCCTTGGCCGAATCCGGAATCGACGCCCAGGTCGACACCTTGTAAGGCTGCAGCAAGCCGGCGGCCTGCGCCGTCGGCCCAAACGACAAACCGACGTCGATCACGTCCGGTGCCTGTGGTCCCGTATTGCCCTTGTTCGCCTTGATGGCTTCGACTTCGTCACCCGAGCCAGCGTCCGGATTCAGCTCGTTCACCGTGATGCCGTATTTCGCCTTGAAGCCCTCGATCAGCGCGCCATAACCGCACCAGTCGTGCGGCAATGCGATCGTGGTCAACTGGCCTTCCTTCTTCGCAGCAGCGATGAGCGATGCCGGCGGCGCCGCCACGGCCTGCCCCGCGACCGCGGTCAGCGCGGCGATAGCTGCCGTAATGGATGCCTTGCCGCTCAAGCGGCGAAATGTGGTGGTCACTCGCAACCCGTCTTGATTCATGGTGTTTCCATCCTCTGCCTGCGTGCTTACGTTTTTGGAAAGTTGCGTGCTGCGTGCATGCTGCATAGTCCGAAACTTGTTTTTAGTGCGCACTCACATCTGGCGCGCACGCGACTCTGGCGGCCAAATGTTTAAGAACAATGACGACGGTGAAAAAGACAACAATCCAGGACTGTTTTCAGGCACTGCGGAAGACCCAAGGGAACTATCCGCGAGTGTGACGGAGAGACTAAGTTCAAATACCCAAATTCGCAAGTATCCAAAAAAATGCAACCTCGGCAGCGCCAGTTCTTGTTAATCTTTCAACTGGGTTTTCGGGTAACACGTGGCGCTCGACAACTAATTAATATTGGCGACACACAGGCGACACATAGTCCGTTCACAAGACTTAAGGCTGCTGAGCTGGATCGGCGGCCATGTTGCTTCTAGTCATTTTCTATTCGTTTTCACCAGTACCCACTCGACTTCAACGCTCAGGAATACAGCATGTGGCAGGAAGATCGGCATCAGAGAATTCGCGCGCTGCTTGCCACGCTTGAACGCGTGTCGACCGAACGCATCATGGCCGAACTCGGTGTGTCGCGCGAGACGGTCCGGCGCGATCTGGTAGATCTGGAAGCACTAGGTGAACTGCGGCGCGTGCATGGCGGCGTGACGCGCCCGGCAGACGAAGCACCGATCGCCGAGCGCAGCCACACGCACGTCAAGTCGAAGAACGCCATTGCACGCGCAGCGACCGCCTTGGTCAGCAGTGGACAAACCCTGTTCATCGATGCCGGCACGACCACCGCCATCCTGGCTGAAGAACTCGCCAAGCTGGCCAACCTGACCATCATCACGAACTCGATAGACGTCGCCCAGAAGATGCGGGCAACCGGCGAAAAGACCGAGTCAAGTAACGAGATCATCCTGCTCGGCGGCTCGATCAGCGACCGGGCATTCGCCACAGTGGGCGGCACGACTGTCTCCGAAATTCTCAGGTACCGCGCCGACGTGGCCTTGCTCTCGCCCGTCGCCATCGACCACCGGCATGGCGCAACCAACTTCGATCACGCTGAAACCGAGGTGGCCCGTGCCATGGTCGCGCATGCCGACCGGGTAGTGATCCTCGCTGACTACAGCAAGATCGGACAGTGCAGCAGGATTGCGTTTTGCCCGATCAATCGCGTGGATACGCTGATCACCAACAAGAAAGGCGCCGAAGGTCCGGCGCTGCTTTCATTGCGCAAGAAGCTGCCGCAAGTCATTCTCGCCTAGCGTTTTAAACGCTGTCGTTACCGTAGGTCGCGTCGAGCACGCGGCGGCGCAGCCGTGTATCGCGCAATGCGCCGGCAGCGTCGAGTACCGGGTAGGCCGTCGAGCAGAACAGCGAGTTGAGGCGCTTGAGGTCGCTGATGATGTCGAGATGCAGCGCGCTGGTCTCAATGCTGCGCGCGCTCTGCCCGGCAAGCCGGTCCAGGTGCGCGTACGAATAACTGCGTTCGAGATCACGGAACCGCTCCTTCTCTGCCAGCAAGCGCTCGGCGCTGCGCAAGTCGCTATTGAGAAACACGCTCAGGCCCAGTTGAAGATTGAGGATCAGGCGTGCGTGCAGGTCCTCCAGTTCGCTTAAGCCCTCCGGCGAAAACGCCAGCCGGTGCATGATCTTCTTCTCCTGGATATTGGTCACCACGCGCTCGATGATGTCGCCCGCATGTTCCAGGTTGATCGTCAACGTAATGATGTCGGTCCATCGGCGGCTATCCGCTTCGTCGAGTTGCTCGCGTGAGATGCGCGCCAGATAGGTCTTTACCGCTGCATAGAGCTGATCGACGTCGTCGTCCATGCGGATGGTCGAGCGTGCCTTGACCGGGTCGTTGGCCCGCATCAGGTCGAGCAGGTTGTCGAGCATGGTGCGGATGATGTCGCCAATCCTCAGCGCTTCGCGCGCGGCATTCGCCAGCGCGAGCGTGGGCGTGGAGAGCGCGACGGGATCGAGATACAGCGGCCGCAGTTCCGGGTTCGCTTCGGGCCGGTCCGGCAGCAGCCGGTAACACAGGCGCGAGACCGGATCGATCAGCGGCATGCACGCGACGCAGCGCACCATGTTGTAGACCAGATGGAATGTGATCACTGCCTCGCGCGGATACGGGATCACTGCGCCAATTCCCTGCGCGATCCACGGGGCGAACGGCAGCACGATCAACGCGCCGGCCAGCTTGAAAAGCACACTGCCGAGCGAGAGGCGCCGGCCGGCGGGGTTTTGTCCCAGTGTGCCAATCACCGCAAGCAGACCGCTGCCCAGGTTCGCACCGATCACGAGACACACCGCCACCTTCAGCGAAATCACGCCCGACGACGCCAGCGTCGCAGTCAGCAGGACCGCTGCAAGACTGGAGTAGGAAATCATGGCGAAGGCCGCGCCGACCAGCGTGTCGAGCATGGAGTCGCCCGTCAGCGCACCGAACATGATCTTCACGCCCTCGCCCTGCATCACGGGCTGGGCGGCCTCCACAATCAGGTGCAGAGCCAGCAGGATCAGCCCCAGCCCGATGACCGTGCGCCCTACCTGGCCCGTGCGTGTCTGTTTGAACGACAGGAACGCGATCACGCCGCCGAGCAACAGGATAGGTGACAGCCACGAGAGATCGAGCGTGAGCACGCGCGACATCAGCGCCGTGCCAACGTCCGCGCCGAGCATGATCGCCAGTCCCGGTGCGAGCGGCAGCAGGCCTTGCGCCGCGAACGACGAAGCCAGCACGGCGGTCGCATTGCTGCTCTGGACCAGGCTTGTTACGCACAAGCCCGCGCCGAACGCCCGGAAACGGCTATTCGCACTGCGTCCCAGCACGCGCCTCAGCTCGGCGCCGAAGACCCGCAGGATGCCGGTCCGGACAATGTGCGTGCCCCATACCAGCAACGCCACGCCCGACAGAATATTCAAGAGAATCAACATGAGGCTATGTCCGCTGTTCGTTCCGACTGTACTGCCATTCGTGCCATGATGCCACGCAAATGAGTTGTACAATTTTGCTTTGTTGTAGTTTTGGGTATTTAAAGTTACGATCGAATCGTGTTGGTCGACCTGCGCCAGACGGTATGGTCTGGCGCACTTTCTACCGGTAATCAGGGGCTTAATCGAGGGCTGTGGGATGAGTCGTACTCTGGCGCTGTTCGATCTGGATCACACGTTGCTGCCGCTGGATAGCGATCAGTCGTGGGCACGCTTCTACGCCACGTTGGGTTTCGAGGGCAGTGCCGACCATGCGGAGGAAATCGATGCGTACTATCAGCAATACGTCGCCGGCACGCTCGACATGGACGAGTATCTGGGCCTGACGCTCGCCCCGCTCGCCCGTCATCCGCGAGCGCAACTTGACGCGTGGCATGCAACCTTCATGAAGACGGTGATCGAACCGGCCATCCGTCCTGAAGCGCTTGCGTTGCTGCGCCGTCATCTTGACGCGGGGCACTTGTGCTGCATCGTTACCGCGACCAATGCGTTCATTACGGCGCCCATCGCGAAGACGCTTGGCGTTGAACATTTGCTGGCAATCGACCTCGGCACTGAAGGCGATGATCCGCTCGGGCGTTACACCGGTCGCTCGGTGGGGGTGGTGACTTTCCGTGAAGGCAAGGTTGTGCGCACCGAGCAATGGTTGGCGTCCCAGGGATTGAAACTGGCGGATTTCGAAGCGAGCTATTTTTATAGCGATTCTGTCAATGACGTGCCGCTGATGGAGCGTGTCACCCATCCGGTCGCAACCAATCCCGATGCGAAATTGCGGGTGATTGCTGCTGAGCGCAACTGGCCGGTCATGGAGTTATTCGCTTAGGGGTTTGGTTTTCGTTCGCACTCGGGGGTTGGGTTTGCGGGCGTTGGTCAGGGTCAGGTTGTAGGGTTAGCGGTCGGGGTTGATGCCGGGTTGGTGCTTTCAGTGTTAGTGGTCTGCAAGAGTCGGATTTTCTCTTTATCACTATTAGCCACTGTGCGTGGCGGCACGTCATTTCTTTGTCCAAAGCGACAAAGAAACGAAGCAAAGAAAGCGCTTTCAAACCACGCTACCCTAAGTGTCCACAGCGTGCAGTTTTGATTCATAGGTGCCCCAAAAGCACGGTGCTCGCCAGAGCGGAGGATGTGTGAACCCCTCCTTCTCCGAACACCGATACCCACACGCTTCGCCACCAGTGATTGAACCTGCCCAAGGAGCACCCCGCGCTATCCGCGGATAACCTCCCTCCAACTTTGTGCGCATAACGAACCACATCGCTAATCCACCAAGAAACAGAGCCGCGCGGATGCATGAGGCCGTAGCCGGCGAAAAGAAATGTGCATGCTGCGCAATAGCCCACCAAACATGAAGCCGTAAGTATGCGTTCGGCCGTATAGCCCACCAAAAAAACAGCGCACGCTTGACCAACGCTCCAAGAAAGGCGGCAGCGAATACGCGTGAGGCCGTGCTGGTCCCTCGGCAAATGTGCTTGCCCGAGAGCGTACGGGGCGAAGCGTGTTCGTGTCAGGATTCGCGAGAAGGAGGGGTTCACACATCCGTGGCTCTGGCGAGCACCGTGCTTTTGGGGCACCTATGAATCAAAACTGCACGCTGTGGACACTTAGGGTAGCGTGGTTTGAAAGCGTTTTCTTTGCTTCGTTTCTTTGTCGCTTTGGACAAAGAAATGACGTGCCGCCACGCACAGTGGCTAATAGTGATAAAGAGAATATCCGACTCTCGCAGACCACTAACGCCGAAAGCACCAACCCGGCATTGACCCCGACCGCTAACGCCGGAACCCGGCACCCCGGCATAAACCCCGACCACTTAACCGCCTAAACCCAACCCCGCCCCAAGCCCGACCCGCGCCAGCAAACCCTCCCGCCCTATTCTCCAAACCCCACACATGGCGTAGCATCCGCCCATTCCTCCGACAAACATAAACAACGAGACATGACCCTGATCGCGCGCAATCTGCTTGGCATCGCCGTACTGCTGCTCATCGCTTTCATCTTCTCCACCAATCGCCGCGGCATTCGCCTGCGCACCGTCGTGCCCGCGTTGCTGGCGCAGGTCGGCATCGGCGCCTTCATCCTGTTCGTGCCCTTCGGCAAAAGCGTGCTCTCCGCTGCGGCAGCAGGAGTCAACCACGTACTCGGCTACGGCAACGCAGGCATCGAATTCCTGTTCGGCGGTCTCGTTCAATCGAAGATGTTCGAACTCTTCGGCAACGGCGGTTTCGTCTTCGCCGTTCGCGTGCTGCCCGCCATCATCTTCGTGACCGCATTGATCTCAGTGCTCTATTACCTCGGCATCATGCGCTGGATCGTGATCGTGCTCGGCACGATCTTCCAGAAGCTGCTCGGGGTGTCGAAGATCGAATCGTTCTCGGCCGTCACCACCATCTTCCTGGGTCAAAGCGAAATGCCGGCAGTCGTAAAGCCGTTCGTGCGCGACATGACCAACGCGGAACTGTTCGCCGTGATGTCGAGCGGTATGGCGGCAGTCGCCGGTTCGGTGCTCGCGGGATATGCGGGCCTTGGCGTGAAGGTCGAATACCTGCTCGCTGCATCATTCATGGCTGTGCCGGGCGGACTGCTGTTCGCCAAGATCATCCACCCCACGAGCGAAGCCAGTCGCGTCACGCTCGAGAACCTCAGCTTCGACGAAAAACGCCCGGCGAACGTGATCGAAGCAGCCAGTTCCGGTGCAACCGTCGGCCTGAAGATCGCGGTCATGGTCGGCGCCATGCTGATTGCGTTCGTCGGCCTGATCGCGTTGCTCAACGGGATCGTGGGTGGCATCGGCGGCTGGTTCGGCGACCCTAATGTATCCATGCAATCCGTGCTCGGCGCCGTGTTCTCGCCGCTCGCGTATCTGATCGGCGTGCCCTGGGATCAGGCCGCGCTCGCGGGCAACTTCCTCGGTCAGAAACTCATTCTCAACGAGTTCGTGGCCTACGCGTCGCTGTCTCCGTATTTGAAGGACTCCGCCAGCGTCGCCGCGGCTGGATTGCAGGTGCTCGATCCGCGTACCATAGCGATCTTGTCTTTCGCGCTGTGCGGCTTCGCGAACTTCTCGTCGATCGCCGTGCTCACCGGCGGCTTCAGCGCGGTTGCGCCGGAACGCCGCGCGGAAGTGGCACGCTACGGCCTGCGCGTCGTGCTCGCCGCCACACTCTCGAACCTGATGAGCGCGACGATCGCAGGCATGTTCCTGACGCTGAACTAAGGAGAAAATCATGACAATGGACGAGTTGCTCGAGCGCGCGAAGAACGCGCGCGAACGCGCTTACGCACCCTATTCAAGGTTCAAGGTCGGCGCAGCCTTGCTCACAAAAGATGGCAGTGTTTTCGATGGCTGCAATGTCGAGAATGCATCGTATGGACTGTGCAATTGTGCGGAACGTACGGCGTTTTTCAGCGCGATTGCCGCAGGTTACGCGCGTGATCAATTTGCTGCGCTGGCCGTGATCGGGGACACGGACGGCCCCATTGCGCCCTGCGGCGCGTGCCGTCAGGTGATCATTGAACTGGGCGGCCCCGAGTTGAGCATTCGCCTCGGCAATCTCAATGGCGCGACCCGCGACACTACCGCCCGCGAACAACTGCCCGACGCGTTCTACCTATGACAATCCACAAGGTCATCTATGACACCGATCCGGGTGTCGACGACGCCATGGCGCTCGTGTTCCAGGCGCTGCATCCCGAGATCGAACTGCTTGGCATCACGAGCGTGTTCGGCAACGCGACCATAGAAACGACCACGGCTAACGCGCTCTACCTGCGCTCGCGTTTTGCACCCGGCGTGCCAGTAGCGCGCGGCGCGGCGGCGCCGTTGCATCGCGTGCCACCTGCGCCGCTCGGCTGGATTCACGGCGACAACGGTCTTGGCAATATCGAACTGGGCCAGCTCGCCGATACAACGCTCGACGCGCGCCCCGCGTATCAGTTCATGATCGATACGGTTCGCGCGTTTCCCGGTGAAGTGACGCTGATCGCGGTCGGTCCTTTGACGAATCTGGCGCACGCGCTGAAAGCCGACCCGGGTATCGCCGGGCTGGTGAAGCAGGTTGTCATCATGGGCGGCGCGTTCGGTACGGCCGGCTTGCTCGGCAACGTGTCGCCAGCAGCCGAAGCCAACATCCTGTGCGACCCCGATGCAGCGGATCTCGTGCTCGGCGCGGCGTGGCCGGTCACGCTCGTCGGTCTCGACGTCACGCAAAACACGATCATGCCGAACCAATGGCTTGCATCGATTCGCGATGGCGCAGGCGAGGCCGGCCGTTTTGTGTGGGACGTATCGCGGCATTACGCGCAGTTCCACCAGGACAGCGCCGGACTCGAAGGCATCTATGTCCACGATTCATCGGCGGTGGCGTACGTGCTGGCTCCGCATCTTTATACGGTGCGCAAGGGTCCCGTGCGGGTGCTGACCAGCGGTATCGCGACCGGTCAGACGATACAAAAACCGTCGACCATGCGCGTTCCCGCGCCGGACTGGGATGACCGTCCGGCGCAGTCGGTCTGCATTGGCGTGGACGCAGCCGGCATGCTCGAGTTGTATAAAAACACCTTGTTCAAGGCGCTTTAGCCGCCCAGTCTTGCGCCTAGCCACGCGCGCAAGGCCTCGACTTCTTCGCCGCAGACAGAATGCTGCATCGGGTAGGTATGCCATTCCAGCTTGCAACCATGCGCGAGCGCGAAGTCGCGGCCTTGAATAGCCAACTCGATAGGCAGCACAGGGTCTTGCGTGCCATGTGCGGCGAAGATAGGCGTGTCGCGATTCGCTTCGCTGAACGCCGCATCGATCAAACCAGGCGACGGCACGTAACCGGACAGCACGATCAGTCCCGCGAGTTTCTCGGGATGCGTGAGCCCCGCCGTGTAGGTCATTGCTCCACCTTGCGAAAAACCTGCCAGGAAGATCTTCGAAGTCGGAATACCGCGCTCGTTCTCACGCGTGATCAGTTCGCGAATCCGTTCGCACGACGCCTTCAGGCCAGCTTCATCGACCCGGCGGTTCACGCCTTCGAACGACAAAATGTCGTACCACGCCCGCATCACATAACCGTTGTTGCCGGTAACCGGCATTTCGGTGGCGTTCGGAAAGACGAAACGCACAGCGGGCAGATCGCCCAGGCGCAACTCGGGCACCAGCGGGATGAAGTCGTTGGCATCGGCGCCCAGGCCGTGCATCAGGATCACGGCGAACTCGGGATTCGGCGCGGTTTCCACGTCGATGGTGGTGAGCAAAGCGGTCATTGACTGGACTCCGGTTTCAGATGGTTTTAGATAATAGGGACGAGAACAAGGATGATGCCGAAAAGCGAAACGAGCCATACAAGCGAGCGCAGAAATGGAACTCCAGCCGCATACAAGGGCAGGTAGACCACGCGCGCGACGATGTACAACCACGCGCCCCACAACGTCAGCGTGCCTTCGCGGCCGGCCATATGCGCGATCAGGATAGCGATGGCGAATACGGGCAAGGTCTCGAACAGGTTGTTCTGGGCACGCATCAAACGGCCAGTCACCTTGCCGACGGGCGGTCCCGGCTGGTCACGCGGTCCGCCGTTATGTCCCAGGCCCGTTTCTCGGCTGCGCACCACCGACGGCAGCAGCACCTGGATAAGGGCAAGGACAAGTGTCCAGGCGAGTATATGAAGTTCGGTTGTCATGGGAAATGTCAGTTTGATTGGGGAGCGATGTGCGAAGCCGGAATCATCATGCCATCATTGATACACCGCGTAGCCTTGGGACTTCACTCATGCAAACACTTCCGGTGCGCCTTATGCCCGGCGACGACCTGCGTGTTGCGCTTGAAACAATCGCGCGGGACCAGGCCATTGGCGCCGCGTTCGTGATGCAGGGCATCGGCAGCCTGAGCGTGGCGAACCTGCGTTACGCGGGCATCGACCAGCCGACCCGGCTCACCGGTGACCTCGAAATCCTGACGCTGGCCGGCTCACTTTCAGCCGACGGCGCGCATCTTCACATGGCGGTCTCGAATGCCGAAGGCCGCGTGGTCGGCGGCCATGTATCGGCGGGATGCATAGTGCGGACGACGGCGGAAATCCTGATCGTTTGTTTGGACGGCGTCCGCTTCTCACGCGATCTGGATCCGCGTACCGGCTTTCCCGAACTATCGATACACCCTCAGGACTGATGCCGCGACGGCCCTGGCCTCGGCCTATACCGGTGCGTCGATTCGATGCTCAAGATACACGCCACCAGCCTGACTGTTCCCAGCGTAAAGCCTGCCAGCACATCGCTTGCGAAATGGGGTATCCGGAATAACGTGCGGAAACGGGTCCCACTTCCAAGTTCCGGATACCCACATCGTTACGCTGTCACCGGCACTCAACAGCCCTCTGAAGAGGGCTGTTTTTTGCTGTTTTCAATAGCTTATAGTGCAGCAAGTTCAGGATAAATAATTGCTTATAGGCTATCATAGCGGAATGATCTGATGCATTATAGGGCAGCGAAAAGCCAGTTATAGCTGCACTATAAGCTATCATTTCAAGGTTTTTGGTTAGCCTATAGGCAAACAAATGAATTCGAGAATGAACCAGCTCAGGCTTGAACAAGTTCAGACATCGGTCGAAGCGTATGCCGATTTAGCGAAGCGCCGCGCGCCGCCTCGGGGCTGGTTGAAGCTCATTCGAGAATCATTGGGGCTGACTGAGCGGCAGCAGGCCGAGCGCCTGGGTATCTCTGCGCCGACTTTGCACAAGTCAGAGCAAGCGGAAGCGGATGAACGAATCACGCTTGGGCAATTGCGTAAGCTGGCAGAGGGGCTGGACTGCGAGATGGTCTATGCTTTAGTGCCCCGGAAGCCACTCACGCAAGTGGTCGCGGAGCGGGCGCGCGCCATTGCGCTGCAAGAGGTCGGCGGGGTAGCGCACACCATGAGTTTGGAGGACCAGCGCCCGACTACAGCCCGCCTTCGCAAACAGGTTGAGCAGCGAGCCGAAGAGTTGCTTCGGGGTCGATGGTCTGCACTATGGCGATAGATTTTGATGAACAGGAGGGGCAAACGCCTCTCGACCCCGACGAAATCGCCGGATTAAAGCCAACGCACCTGACCACAAAGGGTGAGCTTAACGACTGGGAGCAGGAGAACATCCTGGCGTCGGTGACATGGCTTCGCCGTGCCCGTCAGCCAGACGTGCTCAGTGAGGATTTCTGCCGCACCCTGCACAAAAAAATGTTCGACAAGACCTGGGCCTGGGCCGGCACATTCCGGAAGTCCGATAAAAACATCGGATGTGATTGGACGCAGGTGAGTGTCAAGCTGCGAAATCTTTTCGACAATGTGCGCTACTGGATTGAGAATAAAATCTTCCCGCCGGATGAAATAGCGGCCCGATTTCACCGTGAGTTGGTCTGGATTCACCCCTTTCCAAACGGCAATGGCCGACACTCACGGATGATGGCTGATGCACTTTTGCGCAGCATGAAAGAGCCTCATTTTCCGTGGGGTGGCGGAGGCACGCTCGTCAATGCCGACAACGCTCGCGCGCTATATCTAACTGCACTGCGTGCCGCGGACAAAGGTGACTACACGTTGCTGCTTGCCTTCGTTCGCAGCACGGCTTAAGGTCAACGAGCGAATGTCATTGAAGAACGCGCTCGCGGGTAGAGGCCGCGGAGGTGCATCAGAAAGCCGCTGGTTTTCGAAACAATCAAGGCAAGTGGATGGGCAGCGTGATGACGCGACTGAATCCCCTTTCCCGTCACCCCTATTTCCGGCTTTGGTCAGCCGTGGGGACCTGAACCGAGACCTCACAGTGGAACCCGTTTCCACACCTTATTCCGAATACCCGCGAAATGTACGCGCAGGAACACGCGGCTGCTTGCCGTCGTGACAGCAATAAGCTGTAGCGTTGTACAAGCTACCCTGCACCCCATACCACGACAATTGCACGAACGGGAAACGCCACGAACAACATCAGTGCATGTTCACCGGCCACGTGCGCTGCCTCAAACAAGCCGGTGTACCGCACTTCGATCTGTTTCATAAAAGCGTGGTTAATGGAGTCTTGAGCGACTCGCTATCCAGGTCGAGTTCGTGCTGCATGATGGGTTCAAACGATGCGCTCGCCTGATTGAAATCCCAGCGCGCAACAATCGCACGGCGTGCGCCCGTATGCGACGCATCGTAGTCAATCACGTTCACCGAATTGGGCACGTTCCCGCGCACGCGCGAAGACAACGAGGTTCCCGCTTGCACGGCCCACATCGGATGCGGCAAGTCCTTGTTCGCAACATGCAGCGGCACCACATACGGAAGATGGATATGACCGCCCAGGATCAGATCCACGCCCGCTTGCGACCAGCGTTCAATCGCATGTTCGCGGCCGTGCAACAGGTTCCTGATGTCTTTGGCACGCGCAGCCACAACAGGCTGATGTGTAACGACAACCCGCAGTTGCCGTGCCGTCGCATGTTCGAGCCGGCGGACCACGCGCTCCACTTGCTGAGCCGATACTTCGCCATCCTTACGACGATACGCCCGCGTAGTATTCACGCCAATTACCAACAGTTCCGCCGATTCGAAGACAGGTTCGAGATCGTCTCCAAACACGCGCTGATAATTGGCATAGGGGTGTGCAACGCGCGCGAATATGTTGAACAGCGGAATGTCATGATTGCCCGGCACGACAACAAAAGGCGTTGCACCGAACGGTTCGATGAACGCCCGCGCAGCACTGAATTGCGCACGCCTGGCACGTTGAGTAATGTCGCCGGACATGATAACGAGATCGGGCTGCAACGTATTGACAAGACGCAGCAACGCCGCCACGACCGGCGGTTGTTCGGTGCCAAAGTGCGGATCTGAAATCTGGAGCAGCAGGGTCATGAGCGATTGACATTGGCCACGCGGGCCTCGGGCTTGAGCAGGAATAGCGACTCCGGGGCGACGCGAAATTCGAGCGGCATGGTGATCCAGTTTATCTTGCCATCGGTCGCAACTTTCACAGGCCGTTGACGTTTAGAGGGATGCGTGACCGTGATGCGCCTGAATGCGAAACTGATCACGTTGTCCGCGTCGCTGATCCGGCCTGCCGCGCCCCGCAGCGTGAGGCCAAGTTAACGGCGCACCCGCGGCAATGACACGCGGCGCATGGCCAGTGGAACCGATAACCTAAGGTGACGTGGAAAGTTCAGGCAACGTTATGAACGGCGCTACACCTTTCAGCTCAGGGCCAGGAAAAACCCGGCGGTGGATTGGACGCGTCAACATCAGGCCTATGCGCAGCACCTGACAATTTTCACAACTTGCTTACAACACAATTAGCTGAACGAAACCGCCGCAGGGAGTCTTGACGTAAGGAAGGAGGCGGCCTACGCGAGATGACACGAACTGCATGAGCACGATACCCACGCAGCGGCAACAAATAAAACACAGCGCGGCGTCTTCACGCCGCGCTGCATCCTCCCGGGCAAGCTACATGTGCTCGCCTCGTATATACCCTTCGAGCTGATGAATCGTGAGTTGCTGCTCGGAGATAATATTCGCCACCAGATCGCCGATTGAAATCATGCCCACCAGCTTTTCGCCATCGATCACCGGCAAATGCCGCATGCGGCGCTCGGTCATCAAGGCCATGCAGTCGTCCGTGGTCTGGTCGGGACGCACGAAACGCACTTGCGAGGTCATGATCTCGCGCACGGGAGTTTGTCGCGAGACACGATCCATCAGCACCACTTTGCGGGCATAGTCACGCTCGGTCATGATGCCGACGATCGCTTCACCGTGGGTCACGATCAACGCGCCAATGTGCTTCTCCGCCATCATCGCAATTGCCTCGTAGACCGATGCCGTATCGGCGATCGTGAAGATGGTGTGATCTGATTTCGAATTAAGAACTTGTGCGACTGTTGCCATCGAACGCCTCCGTTGAACCGCGCGCCGCCCGCCGGATAGCGGGCGTTCCACATGGTTGGATAGCCGGCGTTTAGAGCGCGGCACGTCGGCTGACACTCCCCAGCCACCGCGTTGAATCATTCGCCGTACATCCAGCGCCTTACATCCAGATTACCCAGCCCATTCAAAAAGTATAGGCCAGACACCTGCCGCGTGAACGCTGGAAAACACTGCTTTTTATGCGTCCAAGGGTCTATCCCGATACTGCCTCGCGCGCGACTCGACCTGCATGAAACGTTCCCGCGACAACACGCCGAAAAGTGCTTCAGTTTCCCCCCTCTGCGCCGCTAATCAAGAACCGGCTAATTAGAAGCCCGGCATAAATCAATCAGGAGAACCACCTTGAGCAGTTCACAACACGATATCGAACAGCGGGTTCGGCTCGCCGGCAACAACATGTTCGAACTGCTCCTGTTTCGCCTGGGCGAAGCGCCGGACTCCGAACAACGCGAGCTATATGGCATCAACGTGTTCAAGGTGCGCGAGATCCTCGCCATGCCGCCGATCACCGTGGTCGCCGGCGCAAACCCGGAGATTCTTGGCGTAGCCGATATCCGCGGCCAGATCATCCCCGTGATCGATCTGGCGCAGGTCACGGGCTGCCAGCCGAAGAACGGTCTCAAGATCCTGCTGGTCACCGAATTCGCACGCACGACGCAAGGTTTTGCCGTGGAGGAAGTCGATGACATCGTGCGGCTGGAATGGAATCAGGTTTTGTCTGCGGAATCGCATTCGGGCGGACGGACGGTGACCAGCTTCGCGCGCCTCGACGGCAACGTGGACGGCTCGCGACTCGCGCAAGTACTCGATGTCGAACAGATTCTGCGCGACGTGCTGCCGTCGACGGAAGTGGAGATCAATGAATCAAGCACTGGCCGGCTGGTCCTGAAACCGGGTACCAAAGTGCTCGCCGCCGACGATTCCGGCGTCGCGCGCAGCCTGATCGAACAAAGCCTGACTGCGATGGGTGTGTCGTTCATCATGACCAAGAGCGGCCAGGAAGCGTGGAACGTGCTGGAAGACTTGCAGAGCAAGGCGGAAAAGCATGGCCGTTGCGCCGCCGACGAAATCGCGCTCGTCCTGACCGACCTCGAAATGCCGGAAATGGACGGATTCACGCTGACACGCCGTATCAAGGCAAACGCCGGCATGCAGGCCATTCCGGTCGTGATCCACTCGTCGCTGTCGGGGTCGGCGAACGAGGAGCATGTGCGCAAAGTAGGCGCGAACGCTTATGTGGCCAAGTTTGCCGCGGGAGAACTGGCGGCGGTGATGCGCGATGCGCTCAAAATGACAGGCACCTGAAACGGTCGTTCTTCACGCACAAACACAAACGCCCGCAGAACTTTCGTTCAGCGGGCGTTTGTGCGTTTCTGTACTACATGGCCATCGGGCTTGGCGCGATCACGGCGGCGCGAGTAGCGCCGGCCGTGCACGTAGGAGCCCGGAGATTATTGACCGGAGAAAACAGGTTGCGCGTTGTTCGTACGATCGCGGCTCGAGCCCGATTGCGACACCGAGGTGCGTGCGCCACCGTAGCCGTTCGCATCAGCGTTGTTTTGCGCAGCGATGGTTTGCAAGTTCATGCCTTGTTGCGAAGCCGGAGCACCCACCGACGGACGATACGAAGGTGCCGGGCCGTAGCCGCTGGCAAACGCCGGAACAGCGATAGAAGCCGTAACGGCGACGAGTAACGATGCGAGAAGATTCTTTTTCATGCTGAGCTCCGATATACGTTGGACTTCGACTGATTCAGAAGGCGTCGCAGCGGTCAAACTTATTTCGGTAGCTGCTTCGTCAATGAAATGCAGTGTATACCCCTACTATCGGCTTTTTATCCCCATAAAGTTCAATACACTTTTCGGGATAAACCAATAATGGGAGGACGTCCAAATCGGGGAAAATCGCTGCGGGCGAGCCTGTAAAAGGCTCACCCGGAAGTCGCGGTAAGCAGGATTTTTAGAGGGCCTGACCCGACGAAATCAAAAAAATTCAAATCGGACGCTCATCGCCCCACTGAATTCTCAGGGAATGTTCAGTGAACCTGGACCAGCCGGCTGATCAGGCTGACCAGGACACCGGGCGCGTTGCCCTTCTGGCAATAGCCGTCGAACCCTGCGTGGAGGCCTTTCGAGCGCACGTAATCCTCGCCGAGCGCCGTAAAGGCAATGATCCCGGCGTTCCGGGTGGGGGAAATCCGGCGCAGCACGCGCGCGGTCGCAAAACCGTCGTGCTCCGGCATGCTGATGTCGAGCACCACAATGTGCGGCACCCAGCCGTCAATAGCCTGCAGCGCGTCAACGCCGCTCAACACATACCGCGCGTCACAACCATCCGCGCTCAACGCCGCAGCGAGGCCCTCGGCGCTGGCGGCGTTATCGTCGACAACCAGAATGCGCCAACGGCCTGCGTCGGCGTCGACGTTCCGGTCGGTCCATAACACGCAGCTTGGGGTAGAAGAGACTGAAACCATGACCGCTCAGATTTATGCATGTGCAGCAAACGCAGCATTTTCCGCGCCAACTTGCTCGTTTGCTGCAAGCGGTTTGTGTCGACGTGATGAAAAAACCGCCAGATCGCTTGTCCGATAAAGCCGGATGCGCTTAAAACCGGCGCCGCACCCGCTTCGCAGGGCGACGGCCGGCCCGGCTTCAGGATTTTGTTTTGGCCTTTTTGCTGGAAGATTCGTCGGTGGAGCGTAGTTTTGCGTTCGCCGATACCAACAGGTTTGCATCGACCTGACGCACTGCGTGTTCGAGACCGTCCAGCGCGTCGCGCAAACTGCGTTTTTGAGCCTTGTTCAGCGGCTGCGGCCCCGATTCCTCCACCAGCTTCGCTTCCTTTTCCAGCCGCTTGAGCAATTTGGCTCCCAGACGGCTGTCGATGGCCTGCTCGCCCAGCAATTCGACGATGCTCGTCGCGAGCCGCGTCAGTCCGTCTGCCGTGGTTTGCGTAGGTTCGTCCTGCTCGACGCGATCTTCCATTTGTGTTTCCCCGATGAAGCGTAAAGGGTCGGGCTGCGCCCGACGGCCCTCTTGCACCGCGCGAGTCTACCCATAGGGCGTGACAACCATAAGTACTTTCTGTGTCACGCGGCATTTGACCAACAATAACGCAAATCGAGGCGGACGTTGCTTGATTCGAATTGCACGGCAGGGACAATCGAAATCCGCAGTCCCTTCCAATTACCGTTGCTGATGACCGACTCACCATGACTACCGCCCTACCCTACGCCTCCGATTTCTCCGGCATCGTGTGCGGCTTTCGTTTCGCCCCGGACGCGGCGGGCGTGGCCATCGACTCCGCCGGGGCGCTCGAGTGGCTGGCGCAATCCAGCGCCGAACGCGCTTCGAACGACTTCGTCTGGCTGCACTTCGACCTCGCGAACAGCGCAAGCGAACGCTGGATGCGCACGCAGCTCGAGCTGCCGGACGCCTTCTTCGAGAACCTGCGCGACGGCTCGCATTCCACGCGGATAGAACATCAGGAGGGCGCGCTGCTCGCCGTCATCAACGACGTGATGTTCAACTTCGACGTAACACCCTCCGAAATCGCAACGTTATGGGTCTACACGCGCGAAAAGCTGCTCATCACCGCGCGGCTGAAACCGCTGCGTTCCATCGATACACTGCGGGAATCGGTACGCAACGGCGAGGTCTTCCGGTCGACGGCCGAACTGCTCATTCATCTGTTGCGCGACCAGGCCGATCTGCTGGTACAAATCGTCCGGCGCACGAGCATTGACATCGACCAGATAGAAGACCGGTTTCTTTCCATGCGGTCCCCCGCTACCCGCTCCGAACTCGGCGCGTCGCGACGCGTGCTCGTCAGGTTGCAGCGTTTGCTCGCGCCTGAACCGGGATCGATTTTCCGGCTGCTGGCACGGCCGCCGCGCTGGCTGCAAACGCTCGACCTTCAGGATCTTCGCGATGCCACCGAGGAATTTTCGCTGGTGCTGGGCGATCTGGCAGGGCTGGTAGAACGCATCAAGCTGCTGCAGGAAGAGATCGCCGCACGCACGGACGAGCAAAGCAACCGCACGCTTTTCACGTTGACGCTGGTCACCGTGCTGGCGCTGCCGATCAACATAGTCGCGGGGATTTTCGGCATGAATGTTGGCGGAGTGCCGCTGGCCGACAACAAACACGGGTTCTGGCTGATGGTGGCGATCGTTGCGACCTTCACCGTGCTGGCGGGATGGTGGGCCTTTTACCGGCGGCGAGGCCGCTAATATGCCGGCAGTCAGTCGATGCAATCGATGATCGAAGAGACTGCCGGCCGAGCTTCAATCAGAAGCCCAGGTCGCTCAAGCCAGGATGGTCGTCGGGACGGCGGCCGAGCGGCCAGTGATATTTGCGCTCGGACTCCTTGATCGGCAAGTCGTTGATACACGCGTGCCGATGCGTCATCAAGCCCGCTTCGTTGAACTCCCAGTTCTCATTGCCGTAGCTCCGGAACCAGTTTTTGGAATCATCGTGCCATTCGTAAGCAAAGCGCACCGCAATCCGTGATCCGGTGAACGCCCACAATTCCTTGATCAACCGATAGTCCAGTTCACGCGCCCATTTGCGCGCCAGGAACGCCTCCACTTCAGCACGTCCCGCCACAAACTCTGCGCGGTTGCGCCAGCGTGTGTCTTCGCTATAGGCGAGAGCAACCCGCTTCGGGTCGCGGGAATTCCAGCCGTCTTCCGCGAGACGGACCTTTTGCCGGGCGGTGTCGGCATCG
Organism: Caballeronia sp. LjRoot31; assembly: GCF_964253885.1. Taxonomy (NCBI): domain Bacteria; kingdom Pseudomonadati; phylum Pseudomonadota; class Betaproteobacteria; order Burkholderiales; family Burkholderiaceae; genus Caballeronia; species Caballeronia sp. LjRoot31. Next base: position 469,979 of record NZ_CAXURX020000002.1, on the reverse strand, counting down.
AATGGCGGGAACGGCGGTTTGCTTTCCATGGCGTTTCCTTTTGATCGTGGAGAATTGATCGGCGAATGATGTAACGTCGATTGTGTTGTCGGTCGACAGCATGATCTGGCAGTAGACAGGTCTGTCTACACCTTCACTCTAGCGCAAGGAGACAGACCTGTCTACAATGACTCGCCATGAACAATCATTCATCAAATACAGAGCCTTTGGCCGAGCTGTCACCGGCAGAGCGCATTCTTGTCACGGCCCACGCGCTGTTCTATCGGGATGGCATTCGCGCGACCGGAATCGACCGTGTGATCGCGGAATCGGGCGTCGCGAAGAAGACGTTTTATCGCTACTATCCGGCGAAAAACGATCTGATCGTTGCGTTCCTGGAGTATAGGCATCGCAACTGGATGACCTGGTTCGAAGACGCCGTGAAGCGTCACGGCGCAGATGCGGATGCGCTGGTGCCGGCGCTGGCGGAATGGTTCGAGAGCGATGTGTATCGCGGCTGTGCGTTCATCAACGCGGTGGTGGAAGTGGGCGGGACCCTGCCCGAAGCGGTCGATATTTCACGGCGTCACAAGCTGGACATGGCCGCGGTTATCAGGACGCTCTTGCCGGCATCGTCGAGAATGGCGAAGGCCGACGCGCGTGCATTGGCCATGGCGGTGGATGGCGCCATAGTCGGTGCGCAATTTGAAGAATCGCCTGACGTAGCGTTGAAGTCGCTGGCGCGCGTGGTGAAAGCGATCACCGATACCGCCAGGATGTAGCGCAACGGTGGCGGTGGAGAGCTCACGCCGCGTGCATGAAACAAGGCCGGTCCAAAACGCGAGTTTGGACCGGCCTTGTTAATTTGACTCGCGGATACGTCCGCTACGGCAGCGGGGCGCAAGTAAGACCGCGAGTAAGCGCTTAGTGCCCGTTGCTCAGCACGATCTGCGCTATCACGCCGGTCGCGATCGCGGCAAGCACGTAATCGCCGTTCACGCCCACCCAGTGGTAACCGCGCGGGGGCTGACGCAATCCATAACCGCGATAATCGTCGACCACATATTGGCGATCACGATAGTCGCTCGGCAAGCGGTCCCCGCTGTGCCAATCACGCGGGCCTTCTGCACGCGGACCGCCAGGACCGGCGCGTCCCGGGCCATTGTCAGCATGCATGGGCACGGGCGGACGGCCGTTGTTGTGGTTCTGGGCACCAGGGCCACCTTGTGGGCCGTGGTTTTGACTTTGGTTCTGATAACCGCCGCCGTTGTGGCCTTGCATAGCGGGGCTACCCGGACGCTCTTGCGGTCGATCTTGATTACCCGGGCCGCCGGGGCCGCTTTGGGCAAACGCCGTAGCTGTCAGGCCCAAGCTTGCAAACAGTACTGCAACAGTAATATGACTTTTCTTCACGAACACCTCGTTCAACGTTGTAAGTACACAGCTAGTATGGCCTACGCAAGTCGCATTCCACGGAATGCGGCGAAACTTGACACCTTACGTAATCCATACAAAACAGAATCGCTCCGCACGCGAGGCTCTCGCTAAATGGCCCCACTATCGAACCCATTAAAACGTTCAATGAAGCGCACACAGCGTTTCTGCCGCATAGCGATATCGGGCAAAGCCTTATTGCATAAAGCGTTGTTGCGATTATTCGCGCTAACAAGACAGTGTATTCACCTTAAGGGTATTTATCCGGGCAGGCTGATTGCGTAAGTTCGACCCTGAACCATGCCAGGAACGAACCATGACAGCGTTAGCGAGAAGCGCGGACCCGTGGCTGCAAACGGTCCGCTCATTGACAGCGACCCACAACCGCGCGGCAGCACCTGCCCCGCAGCAAAAGGCCGCGCACCCGTTTCTAGAGCGGCTCACGCGAGCGTGGGAGCGTGATCATCCGCGCGTTGTGTCGGCATCGCCGCAATCGCCACGGCCGTTCCCCGAGGCTGTGGTGCGCGTGATCGAGCGGCCGAGCAGCGCGACGGCGATCGTCTACTGGTCCGACGCGGCAACCTGCCACTATGGCTACCAGGGATGGCGCGTGACCACGGCCACGTCTGACGGCGCCTGCGCACTGACCGGCGCACTCATTCATCGAGGCGATTCGGTGTACCGGCCGTCACAGCGCGACCCGAAACCACAGAACGCATCGGCGATGATTCTTGCGGCTTCCATGCCACAGGACGAGACCAGCGACGCCGATTTGCAGGACCAGCACGCCTGAACGCGTCACGGAGCCCGGTTAAATGGCACGAAAGCACGGCTGCATCATGCGGTTGTGCTTTTCGCTATGTGAAACACGTGCACCGGACACGCCGGTTCTGAGAAACAGCTTTAACTGTTTCCCTCGACGGTAATACACACGCGGATAAATGCAGTACCGGGCTGGTTCGTACTGTCTGCCTGACACGTTTATCGACCGCTCCGGCGTGTTCCTGCCTCCCGCAAACGCTTGCGTCATTCGCAAGTTTCAAGCCCAAAGTCGCGGCTGCACGCTGATAGTGCAGCCATCGTTTCATAAGCCAGAAGTACGAATCCCATAACGCAACGCCATTAAACTGTAGAGCCGCGCTTTCATTGCAGGGTGCGCAACACGGCCAGAGGCAAGCGGTCCGCCACCGTTACAGTCGTGCACCGAAAAGCGTCAAGAGTCGTAAATCTGTCATGGCAGTTCCGTAGGATCGCAGTCTCCCGCCGCTCCATCACTGCAAGGAGTTCATCGTGAAGAGTTATCAAGCGCAGCGCGTCGAAGCCAGAGACACTATTCGTTCAGGTGACACAGCTTACGAATCGCCGGTACGCCGCGAATCGCAGGAAGCACGTGCACAAGCGGATCAGGACGTCTATGGTGATTCACTCGACATACCGCTGAATCACGGCGGCATGATGGATGCCGTCCGCGACGCAGTCAGGGCCAATCTATAATAGAAACATGAAAAAGCGGCGCCTCAGAAATGAGCGCGCCGCTTTTTTTGTTCTGCTTTTACGTTGTTCCCAAGTATGGGTTGTATGCAGTGTGTGGCATGCACCGGCATGCGCTCAGCGCTTCGCCCCTACCGCCGGACCCAACCTTCCGATCACGGCCTCGTGCTGCGGATACGCTTTTGTCAAAGCGGTTATATCGGCAAGTTCGAACTCGCTGAACTCGAAACCCGGCGCTACCGTGCAGCCCACCAGCGCGAACGCCGTCGGGTCACATAACTCCGCCGCAAACCACTGCCCCGCCGGAACGACCGCCTGGAATACAGCGTCGTCATGCGTCAGCGCGTTACCCAGGCGATGCGTGAGCAACTGCCCCGCGGTATCGATGACATGAACGTTGATTGGCTCTCCTGCATAAAAGTGCCACACCTCGTCCGAGCGGATTCGATGCCACACCGAATGCGCGCCATCGCAAAGCATGTAGTAGATCGCCGTCGATGCGGAGCGCGTCTCGCCGGGCGCAACATCACGCGTGAGCTCGCGCGCTACCCTGTCCGCGCCGCGAAATGTCTCGCGAAAATACCCGCCCTCAGGGTGCGGCTGGAGCCCGAACCGTTCGATCAGCACGTCACGCATCAGCCACGCTCCCTATGATTTCAGCCTGTAACCCGTCTTGAAGATCCATGCGACCACGCCGATAAACACCGCGAGGAACACCAGCGTCATGATAAGGCTGATCTCGACGCCGACATCGGCGGTGCCGTAGAAACTCCAGCGAAACCCGCTGATCAGGTACACCACCGGATTGAACAACGCGACGGCTTTCCAGAACGGCGGCAGGATATCGATGGAATAAAAACTCCCGCCCAGGAAAGTCAGCGGCGTGATGATCAGCAGCGGAATCACCTGCAGCTTCTCGAACCCGTCCGCCCAGATGCCAATGATGAATCCCAGCAAGCTGAACGTCACCGCCGTCAGCAGCAGGAATACGATCATCCAGAACGGGTGATCGACGTGCAACGGCACGAACAGCCGCGCGGTCGCAAGAATGATGAGGCCAAGGATGATCGACTTGGTGGCGGCCGCGCCAACGTAGCTCAGCACGATCTCCATATACGAAACCGGCGCCGACAGCAGTTCGTAGATAGTCCCCGTAAACCTGGGGAAATAGATGCCGAACGACGCGTTGGACACGCTCTGCGTGAGCAACGACAACATGACGAGCCCCGGCACGATGAACGCGCCGTAACTCACGCCGTTCACTTCGGGAATGCGTGAACCGATCGCGGCGCCGAACACGACGAAATAGAGCGAGGTGGAAATCACCGGCGAGATGATGCTGCCCATGATGGTGCGCCAGGTGCGCGCCATTTCGAATAGATAGATTGCGCGGACTGCATGAATATTCATTTTTTCTCTCCGACCAGGCTCACGAAAATATCTTCCAGCGAGCTTTGCGTCGTTTGCAGGTCCTTGAACTTGACGCCGTTATCGGCGAGGTCTTTCAGCAGCGCAATGATGCGGCCCGGTTCATCCTGCGCGTCGTAGGTGTAGGTCAACTCACTCCCGTCTGCGGACAGGTGGAGCCGGTAATCACTCAGGCCGGCGGGAATGTGCTCGATCTCGTCTTCCAGTTGCAGCGCGAGTTTCTTCTGGCCGAGCTTGCGCATCAGTTCGGCTTTTTCCTCGACCAAGATGATCTCGCCGCCGTTGATCACACCAATCCGGTCAGCCATTTCCTCGGCTTCGTCAATGTAGTGCGTCGTCAGGATGATCGTCACGCCGCTCGCCTTCAGGCCGCGCACGAGATTCCACATATCGCGGCGCAGTTCGACGTCAACGCCTGCGGTCGGCTCGTCCAGGAACAGGATTTCCGGTTCGTGCGAGAGCGCCTTGGCAATCAGCACCCGGCGTTTCATGCCGCCAGACAACGTGACCAGCTTGTTGTCCTTCTTGTCCCAGAGCGACAGCGACTTCAGCACCTTTTCTATGTGCGCCGGATTCGGCGGCTTGCCGAACAGGCCGCGGCTGAATGAAACGGTCGCCCAGACGGACTCGAAGGCGTCAGTGGTCAACTCCTGCGGCACGAGGCCGATCATCGCGCGGGAGGCGCGGTAGTCGGAGATAATGCCGTGACCGTTGACCCGGATCGTGCCTTCCGTGGCGTTCACGATGCCGCACACAATGCTGATCAGGGTAGTTTTACCGGCGCCGTTCGGCCCCAGCAATGCGAAGATTTCGCCACGGCGGATATTCAGCGTGACGTTTTTCAGCGCCTTGAAGCCGGAGGCATAGCTCTTCGACAGATTCGAAATTTCGATGATGTTTTGCATGGCCGTGAAGATATCAGAAAGCGGAATATCGTTCGCAGATGACCGGGATTAGATCTGAGGCCGCGTGGTCGTCTAGCCACGAAAAACGCCGGGAACGTGGTTTGCGGCAATATCCCAGGAAGACCCCGGAGGCTCGCATGACCGATCCAGATCCTTTTGACTTGCAGCGTTTTATCGATGCGCAGGATCCGCTGTTCCAGACGGTGACGGCCGAGCTCGAGGCCGGCAAGAAACGCACGCACTGGATGTGGTTCGTGTTTCCGCAGATCCAGGGATTGGGTCATAGCGAAATGGCGCGCCGCTACGCGATTTCATCGGTGGACGAGGCGCGGGCCTACCTCGCTCATCCCGTGCTCGGCGAGCGGCTGCTGATTCTCACGCAAATCGTGAATGCGCTCGACGGGCGCTCGGTGGAGCAGATTTTCGGTTACCCCGACGACCTGAAATTCCATTCGTCGATGACCCTCTTCGCCCACGCCGCCTCCGACAAGATGCCGTTCGAACTGGCGCTGAATACCTATTTCGGCGGAGAGCCCGACGCGGGGACGGTCGCGCGCCTGAGGTAAGCGGGAAATCCGCTCCAGCGGGTTTCTTCCGACGAAACGTTACAATTCACGTCGACGCATATTCGCCGCCCGCCGGTCCCACAAAGACCCGTGACGGCTTGCGTCACCGGCCGCATTTATCGATAGCACCGTCGGTCAAGCCTGGAACACCCTTCTTTTCGTTTCGTTGCTTCGTGACTGATCGCCCGCGCCCGATGCACCCAGCGCTCCGGGCGACGCCCCTATCAATCAGCCAGGATCGTCTCTCCATGCTTTCGCGCGTCACCCGCTTGTTCCCTCTTTGGGCCGCTCTCATTTCGGTCGTCGCGTACTTTTCGCCGGCAACGTTCACAGGCATTGCGCCGCACGTCACCACGCTACTCACCATCATCATGTTCGCGATGGGCGTAACGCTTTCGTTCGCCGACTTCCGGCGCGTTTTTACCCGGCCGGCGCCGGTTATAGCGGGGATCGGCCTGCATTATCTGGTGATGCCGCTCGCGGCTTGGGGCATCGCCAAATTGCTGCGCATGCCGCCCGACCTGACCGCAGGCATGGTGCTGGTCGGCAGCGTTGCCAGCGGCACGGCGTCGAATGTGATGATCTATCTCGCGCGCGGCGACGTGGCGCTGTCAGTTACCATCAGTGCCCTGTCCACGCTGGTCGGCGTGTTCGCCACACCGCTGCTGACGCGCCTTTACGTGGACGCGTCTATTGCCGTCGATGTCCACGGCATGCTCATGAGCATTCTCCAGATCGTCGCATTGCCTATCGTGGCGGGGCTGATCATCAATCAGTTGTTCAACAAGACCGTGCGCGCAATCGAGCCTGCGTTGCCGATCATTTCGATGATCGCAATCCTGCTGATTATCTCGGCCGTGGTTGCAGGGACGCAGAAAAGTATTGCGTCGGTCGGCTTGCTGGTGATGTTGGGCGTGATCCTGCATAACGGTATCGGCTTACTTGGCGGATATTGGGGCGGACGTCTGCTGGGTTTCGATGAAGCCGTGTGCCGCACGCTGGCAATCGAAGTCGGCATGCAAAACTCGGGACTCGCTGCCACGCTGGGCAAGCTGTATTTCACGCCGATCGCAGCGCTCCCGGGTGCGCTGTTTTCGGTTTGGCACAACTTGTCGGGATCCTTGCTGGCAGGGTACTGGGCCGGGCGGCCGGCGAAAGGATCGACGCGTGATCTTGAAGCGATGGCGTTGGCGAAAGGTTCGCGGCTGGAGAGCTGAGTTTGATTGGGGGCGATGCAATGCGTCGCCTCCAATAACTATCATTCAACCGGGTCGACGTTGCGCTGTCGCTTGTATGCGTCGGTGAAGAACTTGCAATCAGGCTCCTGCTCCGCTTGCGTCACCGCGTTCATTTGCAGGAATCCGTGCGGCTCGAACCGAGGGTCGTCCCAAGCCGCAAGCTGCACCGCACTTCCCTTATGGATCCCCGCCCAGACAAACAACGCGCTCCTGGATACACCGAACACTTTTGTCTTCAGTTCCGGGCCGCGATAGCGATCGTTCGTCACCGTAACGCTTGCGTCGCCCGCAATGGCAGACAGGCTATTCATATCTTTTACGGTGTCGGGCAAAGCCCGCGGCATATATTTCAACTCGATGAAGCACACGGCTTCAAGCGAATTGAAAATGACGATATCCGGGCGAATCAACGTGCCCGGCATCTCCGGCGTCTTACTTGTCAGCCTGACCGCGGGTTCAATAAAGATTTGGCGTTCAGGTTCGTCGGGGGCACGCAAGCGTTCATCCAAAAGCGAAACAAACGCTGCCTGAAGACTGCCCTCCGAGTTCAATCGGCCTTTGCTGTAACTGTCGCGAACCACGTCACACCAGACATCGGACAAAATTCTCGCAAGGTGTGACCGCCTGATCGTTTTCATCAAAGTTCCTCGTGTCTTGGCACGTGCTTTCTCGTTACCAGTGCGCTCGACCGGCAACATAGGGAGGCAAGTATATCGACCGCCATCGTCATAATTGGTGTTGGACACAGAACTCTACAACTGGCCACTTTTACCCCTCCTGCAGCCCCGTCACCACCTCATCCGTCGACCGCACGCGCCCCATGCGCGTGAAAATTTCCCGCGTCACAAACGTGTGTGCATCGGCTGTCAGCGACGTCATGGCGTCCTCCGCGAACACCAGTTCATAACCGCGATCAAACGCGGCGCGCGCCGTCGACTCCACGCCGAAATTCGTCGCGATGCCGCTCATGATGATCGTTCGAATACCCTTGCGGCGCAGTTGCTGTTCAAGATCCGTGCCATAAAACGCGCCCCATTGACGCTTGGTCACGACGACGTCACCGCTCTGCACGCCCAGATCCGGCGACAACTCCGATGCATTCGCGGGCGGCGGCGGCGAACCCGGCGAACCCGGCGGACGCGTCAGCGGCGCGTCGGCGGGAAGGCTCAGCAATGCCGTTACATCCACGCGCACCCAGACGATCGTGCCGCCCTTCGCACGCAATGCATTGGCAAGTTGAACGGTCTTGCCGAGCACGTCGGCGGCGGAATGCGGCGCGAGCTGACGCGCGAGATTGCTGGTTTGCAGATCGATCGAGATAAGCGCGGTATGTTCAGGGTTCAAATCGAGACTTGGCATAGTGGCTTCCATCATTGTAGGCACGCGTGACAGAAGGTAACGCGTAAAATATGAGTACATCCTCATATTTTACGCGAATTTCAAATTCGCTCACATACCAGGGGCTCGGAGGACCACGTTCGCCGCACAACGCGGCGCTAAGCATCCTCGTCTGCACCGCGTCGTTTCAACTTATATTAGTAGGTGACCCAAGACCCGCTAGAAGGGGAACGATCATGGAACGCGACGATTTCATCGAAATGCTCGCGCGCGGGGGTTTTCAGACCACCGTGCTGGTGGAGCGCGAAGCCGGCGCGTCTCTTGACGACCACGCGCATGCGTTCGAAGCCAAGGCGCTGATTCTTGAAGGTGAATTGACGCTGAGCATCGACAATAAAGACACGCGTTATCGACCAGGCGACGTGTTCCATTTGAGGGCAAACGAAACGCATAGTGAGCGTTACGGTCCCGAAGGCGTCTGCTATCTGGTGGGCAGGAAATAGTAGGACGGCCGGATGAACACCGGCCATTCTTTCATTACAAACGAGCGAAGCTGGAGAACACATGAGCTTCGCCGCATAGCATGATCACTCCTTCAAGGCCGAACCAAACGGCATGCCGGCTATGGTGGATGCATGCTTCTCCTTGTGAGCCTGCCGCATTGGCTTGAGCACAAAGAGCGCCAGCAGCGCCGACGCCGCAGCCATTCCCGAAGCCAGCATGAAGACAGCGTGCCAACTGCCGGTCGCGGCCGTAATCACGCTGCTGAACGGCACGAGCAAGGCCGCCGTCCCCTTCGCCGTGTAGAGCAGGCCGGCATTGGTGGCTGCAAATTTTGGCCCGAACGTATCGCCGCAAGTCGCGGGAAAGAGGCTGTAGATTTCACCCCAGGCGAAGAAGACAATACCCGTCAGTACGACGAACGCCACCGGACTCTGTCCATATTTCGACAGCAGCAAAATACCGACCGCCTCAATCGCAAACGCCATGAACATCGTGTTCTCGCGGCCGATGCGATCCGAGATCCAGCCGAAGAAAGGCCGCGTCAAGCCGTTGAGAACGCGGTCGATCGTCAGCGCAAATGTAAGCGCGGGCAACGTCAGGCCAAGCAGCGAGACAGGCGAGTCATGCAGGCCGAAGTCCTTCGCAATCGGACCAAGCTGTGCGGTCGCCATCAAGCCGCCGGCCGCCATCATCACGAACATCAGGTACATCACCCAAAAGATCGGAGAGCTTACGACCTGCCTCGGCGTCGCGTTATAAACATCGCTCTTCAAGGCACTCTTGACCGATGCAAGCAGGCTTGCGGGCGGCGCATACAGCGCCATCCCGAGCAGGAACACCACCAGTCCCTGACCGAGGCCGAACCACAGGAAGGTGGCTTCGTAGCCGCTGCTCTTGATCATGTGCGCGATCGGCACGACGGTTGCGGCCGATCCCGCACCGAAGCCGGCGGCGGTGATACCGGCTGCCAGACCACGGCGAGTAGGGAACCATTTCAGCGCATTGCCAACGCACGTGCCATACACGGCCCCCGCGCCAACGCCGCCCACGGCCGCCGCGAAATACAGCAACGGCAACGAGGAAGCCACCGAGTTGAGCGCCCAGGCGATCGCACAAAGCAGCCCACCGGCGACGACAACCGGACGCGGACCGTACTTGTCGACGAGATAACCTTCGATAGGAACCAGCCAGGTTTCCGTCACCACGAAGATCGTGAACGCTACTTGGATTGCCGCTCGACCCCACTGATGCTTTTCATCGATTGGATTCACAAACAAGGTCCAGCCGTACTGCATATTCGCGATCATGGCCATGCAGATCACGCCAAACACGAGCTGCATCCATGGCGACGCCAGCCGCGACGCACCTTCCTGGCGATTCATTTCCATCACTGTCTCCTTGGCATTCGCTGCCTTGTATTCGGGACGCCGAATGGACGTCTCCGTCATCGCCTGTCCTTCGTTTCGATGGCGATGGAATACACAATATGTAATATATCAAGTAAGTACAATGAAAGAATTGACAGGGTTTTTACCAGATCGGGTTAATACTGAAAGAAATATGAAAGTATTTTCCCGATTGTTCCGCGCGATAAAAAAAGGCCCGCAGGCAAACCTGGCGGGCCGAGACGTGGTACGCGACATGGCAGTCCGCAACACGTACGACAGTTATAGTAGAAAGTTAAATGTAATGTAAGAGATTTATTCACAGAGTGCCCGTCGGCGGAGGACGCGCCCATGCGACTCGGGCACGACCTACGCATTGAACAGCTTGCTGCGCGCCGCGCTCATGATCGACGATATGGCGGGATGGCTGATCCGCCGTTCAATGGAGATGGCGAAGAACTCTTCAACAATTGTTTCGATGTGTCCAACCGCAATCAAGCCGTGCTCTCGTTTAAGTTGTGCCGCCAGCACCGTCGGTGCAAACAGCACACCCCTTCCCTCGCGGCCAAACGCGAGCGTCAGCGCGCTGTCGTCGAACTCTCCTACAATGCGCGGCGAGATCGTGCGCAACTTCAGCCAGTGATCGAGTTTCCTTCGGACTGCTGACTCAGTGCCGGGCAACAGCACCGGCATGTCGCTCAGCGATGCGGGGAAAGCCTTTGCGGCGCGTGCCGCCAAGGATTTGGATGCGAAGCAACTCAGCGTCGAACGGCCGAGCGAATGGTTGAACGCCTTGACGTTCACATCGGGCGGGATGGGGGCGTCGGCAATGATCAGGTCCAGCTTATGCACGGCTAATTGCGAAAGCAGCGCATGCAGCTTGCCTTCATGACAGATCAGCCGCAGTGAGTCCGACAGGTTCAATGCCGGCTCGAGTAGTCGATAAGCCACCGTCTTCGGAACCGAATCCGCCACGCCCACGCGCAGTTGCGCCCGCGCGGCTTCCTTCTCCTGCCTGACCGCGCTTTCCAGCTCGGCGCCGAGCGAGAAGATCTCATCGGCGTAATCGAGTGCAAGCCGGCCCGCATCGGTCAGTTCAAGGTTGCGGCCGCTCTTTTTAAAGAGCTTTTTATTGAGCGCGTCCTCAAGCAGTTTGATCTGGCCACTCAGCGTCTGAGGCGTGATGTGCAACTGCGTGCCGGCACGCGCAATGCCGCCCGCATGCGCCGCGGCCCAGAAATAATACAAATGCTTGAAGTTCATCCACGTCTCCATGGCGATGCCGGGATACATCGGTTTTCCCGAAGTATTGACGCCAAAAATACGAATTTTACATTACGCTTTCATCCGATACATTGAGGCTTCGTTAGGGTTTTGATGAAGGAGCCAAAGTAATGAAATGTCCAGTGTGCAAGACGCCGGATCTGCTGATGGCGGACCGCCAGGGAATCGAAGTCGATTATTGCCCGACGTGTCGTGGTGTGTGGCTGGATCGTGGTGAGCTCGACAAACTGATCGGGCGCGCCGCTGACGAATCTGTCCCGCAAGCGCAAGCGGCAGCGGCAAGTACCCCGGTCGCGCGCCGGCATGACGAAGGCCGTCATTACAACGACCGCGATCGCCGCCACGGTTACGGCGACGATGAGTATCGCGACCGGCGTTATCCGTACAAAAAGAAGAAGTCGCTTCTCGGTGACCTGTTCGACTTCGGCTGACAACGTCGGCTGAAAAGCGCGGATATGCGCGCAACACGAGTAACAGCTCAAACCTATTTCTTAATCGAGGCACATGATGGCAACAGTCGCACAATTGCTGAGTTCAAAAACAGATCAGTCCTTTCACACGATCGAGGCGTCGGCGAGTGTCTTCGACGCCATCAAGCTGATGGCACATAAACAGATTGGCGCACTCGTGGTCACGTCCGGAGAGCACATCACCGGCATCGTGACAGAGCGCGACTATGCCCGGAAAATCGTGCTGCATGACCGGTTGTCAAAAGAGACGCCCGTGGGCGATGTCATGTCGAAAGCCATCCGATACGTTCGTCTCAATCAAACGACAGACGAATGCATGACGATCATGACTGAAAACCGCATACGTCATCTTCCGGTGATCGACGGCGGCCTGCTGATCGGCATGGTATCAATCGGCGATCTCGTCAGGAACCTGATCGTCGAGCAACAATTCACGATCCACCAATTGGAACACTACATTCGCGGCAACAGCCATGCAGCGGAGTCAGCGGTCGAAACACGCTAGACATGGGCGGCGGTTTATTAGGAAAACCCTGTCGGACTGAAGCGAAATCGAATCAATTTCCTGGCGAGGAGCCGTTGCGTGAGACGCGAAAGCGCCCCTACGGCCCTTGTCTGAATTTTCATTGAAAGACTGAGGCAACGATTGAAACAAACGGCTTCTGGTAAATCAGGCACTGACCGGCTGTGATGTAATCAGTCTGCTGCAAGACCTATGCGCATGGGTTTCGCATCGCTACGGGTAGGTGAGAAAAGCGCCGCGCGGTCGAACGCAATGCGCGCAGGCGGTGGTCAAGCGGTACTGTCATGACAGGGCGGCTCGTCCGGCCAGCGGCAGCGCGCGTTCTCTGACATAATGGCGTTTCGCCGTTTGCCACTTTTCGCCACCAAACGCCTTTCATTGCCACGTACGCCGGCACCATGCCAGCACCCTTCCCGCGGTCCTGATGCAGCCTTTCATCGTCTTGCTCGTCCTGTTCTCCGCGCTGCTGCACGCCACCTGGAACGCCTTCCTGCACACCAGCGGCGACCGTGTATGGCAGTTCGGCATGATGTCTTTCCCCTACCTCGTGTGTTCGGCGATCGTGTTGCTGTTCGTGCCCGCGCCGGCGCGTGCAAGCTGGCCGTACATCGCGGCATCGGCGGCTTTGCAGCTCGGTTATTGCGTGGCGTTGGCGAAGGCCTACAAGGCGGGTGACTTCGGGCAAATTTATCCCATTGCGCGCGGCCTCTCGCCGCTGCTGGTGTTCGCTGGCGCGTTCGTCTTCGCGGGCGAACATCTTCGGCCGCTCGCGCTGGCGGGCGTCGCGCTCGTGTCGATCGGTATCATTTCTCTGGCATTCCGCAAGCGCCGTTTCGCCACTGCAAGTGTGCCGGCCGCGCTCGTGACGGGCGCGTTTATCTCCGCTTACACAATCGTGGACGGCATCGGCGTGCGCGTAGCCGGTAGCGGCTTCGGATATATCGCGTGGGCGTATATCCTCTTCAACCTGCCCCTCGCCGCGATGGCTTTTTATCGATACGGCGGCCCACGCCGCCTGTTCCTCGACGACCCGCGACGCTCGCTGCAAGCCTTAAGCGGCGGAGCGATCGCAATGGTCGCGTACACCATTGTGATCATTGCCTTTCGCTATCTGCCCATTGCGATGGTCTCAGCGTTGCGCGAGCTTAGTTCGATTTTCGCCGTTCTGATCGGCTGGCTGTTCATGCGAGAAAAGCTGACCGCGCGGCGCGTGCTGGCGTGCGCACTCGTCACGGCAGGCGCGGTTTTGATCCGCATTTAAATGGTGAAGTGCGGATTTTCAACCACGTCCACACATTATTTCGCCGTGGGCGTAACCTCCACTGCCGTGGCTGAAATTAATACGGCGTGAACGGTGTCGCCCGGCTTCAATTTATATGCGGCTATTTCAGAACTTAAATCGAACGTCTCTGTATGCCATGGGCCACGCAGGGTGATTGTTTTATTCTTGCTATTGACACTCTGCACTGTTGCGACAATCTCGGTTTCGTGGACTGCGCCGAAACCCTGAGAACCGGATGCGGGCGCATAAACCTCGGTATCGACACGTTTTCGCAATTCGTCACCCTTCGCTGACGCTTTCGTTGCCCTGATCAGCATCGCGTCCCTGACCTGCACATCCACACGATCGCCAATCTTCAAGGCATCGAAGTTCGTCACCTCCTTGCCGACCGCCACCGGTAGCACCCGGCCCTTCGCGCCTTTTAGCGTCAAGGTCCTGGCACCCGCGTCGATACCGACAATCTGCGCGTGAAGCTGCTTTGGCGGGGCATTCAGCGCGGATTGAATTGCGGCACTGGAAAGTTGCTGATCGGTTTGCGCGCCAACCTGCGCTGTCACCGTTAATAAGGCAAACGATAAAGCCACAGTCCATTTTGCGGTCATGCAGTTTCTCCGGGCGAAGGAAAATTAAATCGCGCACCGAATCGAACGATTAATTCTATTTGGAAGCGCCAGCGCATTAATTTGCGAGCGCTATTTATACCGCGCACACCGGAGTTCTGTCCACGAAACCGCATTAATTACTGATTATCAAGTAATCGGGTGAAGCATTTAATAGATCGGATTAATTTTAATTTTTATCACAATCACTTCAATTCAACAGGAATTCCATGCAAAACCCGCGTCCTTTTCAGGACACCGGGCAAAACCTGAATCTTTGAAGCTGACTGGTAATCAGGACTTAGGCAGGACGCGCGCCACTCACGTTCACCAAACGCAAACGGGTAATTTCGGACGGGGCGCCAATGCGTATTGGCGGTCCCCAATAGCCCGTGCCGCGGCTGGTATACACCCACAAGTCGTTGAGCTTTTCGAGTCCGGCAACGAAAGGCTGCTGTAACCGGACGAAGAAATTCCAGGGCAGAAACTGACCGCCATGCGTGTGGCCGGACAATTGCAGCGTAAACCCTGCCTTCGATGCCGCCGGTGCGCTGCGAGGCTGATGGGCGAGCAGCAGACGAAACGCAATGTCGGCTGGTGCGCCGAACATGGCTTTAGCCGGATCGCTTTTGTGGGCCGGGTCGAAACTGCCCGCGCCGTAGTCGGTCACGCCGGCCACGACTGCACGCGCACCGTCGTGATCAACAATCACGTGTTCGTTAAGCAGCACCTTCAGCCCAAGGCGGCGGAATTCAGCAATCCACTTGTCCGCGCCGGCGTAATACTCGTGATTGCCGGTGACCAGGAACGCGCCATGCCGCGCCTTCAGGTCGGAAAGTGGCCGCGTATGCGCGGCAAGATGCGGCACCGAACCATCGACCACGTCGCCTGTTACGGCGATCAGGTCTGGCGACAACGCATTGACCGCAGCCACAATCTTTTCGACGTAATGACGCTTGATGGTCGGGCCCACGTGGATATCGCTGATCTGCACGATGGTGAAGCCATTCAACGCGGGAGCCAGGTTCTCAATAGGCACATCGACGTTCTTCACCCCGGCACGCCGCCGCGCGCTGTAGATGCCGAACAGGGTCACCAGCACGGCGAGCAGCGGCACGCCAAGCGCGCTCCAGGCGATGAAACCAGGCCAGCCGCTCGTATCCTTTTGCACGCTGCTGATCAGGTGCAAGACCAGCAATACGATATCGCGGAGAAAAGTCAGCCCCAACAGTGAGGAGAAGAACCCCATGGTGAGCAGGCCGATCCACGCCAGACGATCGGACAGCGGTTGCTGACTGATATTACGCGCAGCCATGCCGAGCGGAATCAGCAAGCAGGAAGCTACGAGTGCGAGCACTGCGAGCCATCGCAGCGGCGCGCCAACGGGTGCAACCGGAATCAGGCGCACGCCGATATATACGTGAAACAGAATTCCGATACCGATGACGCGGATAAAAAACGCGGAACGTCGCATAGACCGCCTGGTGGAAGATAAAGCCGGTAGGTTGAACCGAGATTGAGACCGGCGACCCGCTACGTCGATACGTTTGACCGTCTGACCGTCCGTCAACAAGCCCGGCCCGAAGCGGCATCCGATTCTACCGGTTCAACAAAAAATCTGCCGGTGCGTAGCCGCTGCCAAAAGGCTCGCAACGTGCATGCCATAAAGGATTCGCAAGGCTCGCACTTCGTGAACACATCGGCAAGCATGACAAGCCACTGCATGGAACCGCAAAAGAATCTGCGCTTTGCCAGGAACCCCGCGCGGACGAATTGAATTGCCGCGAATTCGACGCATTGGAAAAAAATAACCCGCTTTCAGCGGGTTATTTTCATGCGATCACAGTACGTCCAAAGCTTGGCGTTCAGGGCGCAGAAGCTGCCTTGGCTTTCTCAGCCGCCGACTTTTTCTCCGCATTCTGGATATTTTGCGGGTAGTTGGTCTGGTCACCGCCTGGCTGGTAGCCGTTCTTTTCCAGATCCTTCAGTTCGGCGTTCTTCTTGGCGCGGGCGGCCTTGCGGGCAGCCTTGCGTTGCGCCTTCTGCACCTGCTTAGGTGTGGAAGCACCCGTGTCGGTGGTGGCGGTTTGCGCCATCGCGACAGGGGCGGTCAACCCGGCAATTGATACTGATACGACGAGAGCCATTGCAGCCATGCGGATTCGGTACATAACGAGATTCTCCACGAAAAGCGGTTTTTTTGGTGCGGCAGCGCCATTGGCGTCCACCGCGTTTGTCGTGCTGGACCTGCATGCTTCGCTACGTGCCAGATATTCCCACACTTACGACCTTGTTCGCGAGCCATCGGACACGCGTGGATATCTTAACCAACTCTTTGTAAAAACGTGTAGCACATCCGTAAGAAGTAAATCACAAAACCCCTGTTTTTTTCGATGCCGGTCATGCCGTTACGTCAAAAACCGCACGAAGTCGTCGACCTCTTCTCGTCTGCTGACGAGCGCATTCTCAGGTTGCGACAGATCTGCGTAACCGATGCTCATGCCGCACACCACGATCTCGTTGTCAGGCAGCGCCAGATGTTCCGCGATGATCCGGTGATAGCGGTTGAACGCGGCCTGAGGACAAGTATCCAGCCCGAATGCGCGCGCCATCAGCATGACGCTCTGCAGGAACATGCCGTAGTCGAGCCATGAACCCTGCTCCATGCTGCGATCGGTGACGAAAATCACGCCGACCGGCGCGCCGAAGAATTCGAAATTGCGGCCAAGCTGGGCCTTCATGCGGGGTTTATCCTCGCGCGTTATTCCGAGCAGCGAGTACAACGACCAGCCGAGTTCGCGCCTTCTGTCGATAAACGGCGAGGTCCACTTGCGCGGGTAGTAAGCGAATTCTTCCTCGTGCAGCTTGTCCGCCTCGGGATCGTTGTACACGGCAAGGATCTTTCGTGAGAGCGCATCGCGCGCTTCGCCGGTCAGCACATAAACCTTCCACGGCTGGGTATTGCTGCCCGACGGCGCACGCCGGGCGTGATCAAAGATCTGGCGCAGGGTGGTTTCGTCGACCACGTCAGGCAGGAACGCGCGAATGGAGCGGCGCGACATCAGCGCCTGCATCACGGTCACAGTGCCGGTTGCATCGTCGTTATTCATTAAAGCCCTCGTCTCGGGATTACATGCCTTAAGCGCACCGTGCTTGCGCCCAAGCGTTCGCCGGTTACTTTATCGCGAGCACGCCGAACGCGCCCGGCGTGCTTGCCTGAAGCACGTGTTCGCCAGTTCGACGACTTCATCGGCGCTGCCGTTCAGCACCGCGCGCAGCATGTAGAGGTCCTTTTCGATGGTCGAGTTGACCGAGACAAAGTTGTCGTTGCGGGAGATCTTGTGGGGATCGTCCACATAGCTGACAGGATAACTTTCGATGGAAGGGTGATCGTTGGGCAACGCCCTTTAAACAAGAGGCAGGCTACGCGCAATGCTTAAAAAAAATCCATCCGGCTTGCGCCGAATGGATTTTTTAGCGATAACGCGTGGTCGCGGAGGTACCTTGATTGCCGCGTTACCGCGCTTCCGTAGAAGCTCGAAATCAACCGGTTTTACCCGGGCGATTCGCCGTTCGTCATCCAGCGGGGATCTGAATCACCAACGAAGTACACATGATGAAGTTTCGACGAATTGCCGGCTATCGGAGGAATCCGACTGCTTCAGTTAAGCGCTTTTCCTGAACCCAGCGAATTCGGGTTCGAGAGATCGACCAGCACACGCGTACCCGGAACAACCGTGGCGGCAGCCGCTGGCGAATTTGCCTGCACCGTCAGTACGTCGCCTTGCGTGTCCTTGAGCGTCATCAACCCGCCGTCGACGCGTGCCACGCTGGCCACGACCCGGCTACCGTCCGGCGAAGGCACGGCCGCCAACGATGATGCATCAAGCACTGTCAGCCTGACCGCGCGCTGTGCCGAACCTACCACGTTCGTGCCGGCTTTCAGTTTGTCGAGGTTCGGCACGTTGTTGCCGACCTGGAACGCTTCCGTGCCGCCCTGTGCGTTGATGACCGTGACTTGGTGCGTAACCATGTCCACCGACTGTACCCGCCCGCCAACACGCACTGACGTGGTGCCGTCGATAGTCGTGGCAAACGCGCCTGCCGTTATCATTACCATTGACGATGCGGCCGCGATCAATGCGGACTTGACTGACCAAAGGGTTTTAGTTGACTTCGATTTCATGTTGTTACTCCTGCCGGACAAATAAGGTTCCGCTCGTGCGCTGTCCGATCTAATCGCACAAACTATTTAAATAAAGTGAACCCAGTTTGTTTTTCGAGATGGGACCTGTCAATCAATCCCACTTCTTTTTAGGTATCCTCCTATTTCAAGATCGGAGTTTGATCTGCGTACCAAAACACTCAATTTCGGAGCTTGTTGGAAGTCGTCAGGCCTGAAGGTCGTACACTGTTGCAATCATGCTCCGCGTACTTATTTAGGATGACGCAGTCCATTACAATAGGCACCTGCAATCTTTGCCCGGCATCGGGCGCTGGGGAAATACCATGTCTCTTCTCGACGTGGACACTATCGATTACGTCGGCGTGAACATTTTGTTCAAGCGCGTGTACGTCGGCATTTTCGACGACCTCGACTGGGACGACGAAGCAACGCATTTTGCGCTGCTGACGAAAAAAATCGATCGTTACACGCAGTACATCCGTTCGGGCCAGTTACTCTCGGCTTACCCGCGGGTGCGGGGTTATCCCGTGATTATTGAATACGTCGCCATGCGACCGATGACCCGCTCCGCCGAGGTTTTCTGGAAGACGCGCGAGACGCTTATCCGCGCGAGCGGCTTTGACGTCCGGTGCCGTACCGTTGACGTGCGGCATGCGCTGGCCGCAGATGCCGGGGCGAAGGTGGACGACGCTGAAGTTGCCGCTGACACGCGGCTGGAATCGGTTGTCAACGCGCTCGATCTCGCTACGCGGCCAGCTCCTGAAGAGAAGCAGCGCGAAGACATCGTGCATACCGGGCGGCGTGCAGTGCTGGTGATGCGCAAGAAAACGTCCTCGGGGCGATGAGAACGTCCGAGCGGACCTGGTAAGCGCCGTCGGGCGGCACGCCAGATGGCGACAAAATGGTGACAATCAATCGAAAAAAGGCGAAGCCCAATTGGGCTTCGCCTTTTTTCATGTTCTGCGGTAAATTCGGGCCGGCGCAGCAATGTTCGCCGCGTTCCTGTGCATCCTTCCCAAGCCTTCACCGGTCCGCCGGTCCAGCGAACCTGAACCGGCCTTTTACGTAGCAACCGTGGTTCACACGCCGGTTTCGTCCTGGCGCATGAACCGGGCATTTCATTCGCCGCCCATATTCGTCGGCAAGCGCCGTTTATGGGAAATAGCGACGGGACGCTTTGAGTCCGCGTCCCGCGGAGCGCCCGTGCGTGGCGCACCCGCAGTGAATGCTTTGCCGGTGTCTTCCTGGATGGTCGAAATCGAGTGCTTGTACACCGCCTGGATACCGGCGGCTGAACTCAGCATGACCAGATACTGGTCGAACGATTCGATGTGGCCAACCAGCCGTACCCCGTTCACGAGAAAAATTGCGACACGCTTGCGCTCTTTGCGGGCGGCGTTAAGCACGTCGCTCTGACTTTGCTGCTGGGGTTCTGTAGCCATTCTCTTTCGACCTGACGTTAGTATTTCAGACTGTTCCGGCAGATATCCGCCGGAATCTTGATGCATTACACAGTGCGCAGCCGTCGGACTCACATTGAGTCCCGGAGAAACAACTTGCGCTGACCGAATGCTACCGTTTCTCGCCGCTCGGTAACACCATGATGCCAGAGGGCGGCGCCGCGCACCGTTTGCCCCCATTCGAGCAACGCCGCTCCCGGGAGTTCAAATTTCGCACGAAAAATCAGTTTCCGAATATTCGCAAGCCCGATAAAAGCGCCCACACTCGTATGTCCGATACTAACCCACTGGAATATCGAGTGGGCGTGGCCGTTGAAGACGAACAAGATCAAAACCGGACAAACTATCGCCGGCCGGCGCCCCGCAGCGCAACGGGCAACGTCGGGCAACTTCCAGATGATCGCTGAAAAATCCTGCAGGCTGAGCTGCATCGAACATGCGGTCGACCGAAGCGCGCGCTCCCGGGCAATCCGCCATTCGAACGGCGTAAGAGGTTAAAAAAGGCCATCACGCCCGGTTTCCCGAGTCGCAACAGCCTTTTGTGTTCGCCACCGGCTAACACGGGTGGTGCCTGGATTTCAGCGTCCGGCGTTATTGAGCGGGGGTTACCGGCTTCTTCTTGTGCTTGAAGAGGTGGGGCTTGCCTCTCGAACTTCCCGGCGTGGAGCTATTGTCACCCCCGGTGGTCGGACCGGCCGTTGCAGCGCCATGCGCGTTGCCGCCGCCTGAACCACCGTTGCCGTTGCCCTGCGCCGCGGCCATGCCGGACACGCCAAGCAAGACTGCGGATACGCAAATCAGGTTAAGCACTTTCATCGTCAATCTCCAAAGAGCACGATTCAGCATTCGATTGCCGGCCACCCGGATCCATGTTCGATGACCGACCGGCAGACAACGGGTCGAATGTAATGTAATGCACGCACCGCTTCAAGAATTGTTTCCAATAAACCGGTATACGCCCTTCTGTAGCGCTACGCGCGTCGACGCGTGTCGACGCGTGTCCTTCAAGCCGGCGCCCCTGGCAACAAGGGCATCAGTTGCCCGGCGACGCTGTCCAGGATCTCCTTCGACAAAGCCGGGTCAGAGACTGCTCTCGCCAACCCGATCGCGCCGAGACAGGCGCTCAACTGCAGCATTGCGCGGGCGCGGCGCTCAGCCGGGTCCGCGATATCGAGCAAACCCTCGGAGAATGCGAGATTGTGCTTGACCCTTTCAGTGAATACCTCACGCGTGGCGTCATTGCTGCGCCCGACATCACCCAGCAACGCGCCCAGCGCACAGCCTTGGCCAGGGGCATCCCGATGCGCCTCGCTCAGGTAATCGCGTACCGCTTGCGCGAGGTTTTCTGCACGTGCTTCCCATACGTCCAGGCTTTTGAATGCAACCTCGAGCGCCTCGGTCACGAGTTCGTCGCGCGATTCAAAATGCTTGTAGAAACCGCCGACCGTCATGCCGGCTTCCTTCATGACGTCGGCAACACCAATGCCGTCCAGCCCAAGTTCCCGGAAGCGTCGTGCCGCCACATCGACGATTCGCTGATGCGTAGCCGCCTTCTCTGCCTGTGAATGTCCCATGACCTTCGTTTGTCCTGTGATGGGGTGACTATAGGCACCCTACAGGCACCCCCGGGACATCAATCTTAATGCAGAACCGGAATGGCACAGGCGCGCTCCGGCTCGACGCAGTATTCGTTGCCGCTTGCCTGTTCGCGCCATTTTCCACCGGACGATGGAATCATATTCAGGCGTGCGAAACAATTGGCGAAAAGAAACGTTTGTTTCCCGATGACGCCTCAGCCAGACAGCGTCATCCGTTCTTCATGCCTTGAAAAAACGGTTCTCGGGCCTCGGCAATCCAAGATTCTCTCGCAGGGTGACGCCTTCATATTCACGTCGAAAGATGTCTCTTGCCTGCAGTTCGGGCACGACCTTGTCGACGAAATCGTCGAGTCCGCCCGGCAGATAGGGGAACATCACGTTGAAACCATCCGATCCGTCCTCCACGAGCCATTGCTCCATCTGGTCCGCAATCATCCTGGGCGTGCCGACCATTTCAAGCCCCGAATAACCGCCGACCCGCTGCGCAAGCTGGCGGATCGTGAGATTGTCGCGGCTGGCCCAGTCGATCACGCGCTCACGGGCACTTTTGCTTGCATTGGTTTCAGGTATCTCGGGCAACGGCCCGTCCGGATCGAAGCCTGAGACATCGTGACCAAGCATGATCGAGAGTGAGGCGATGCCGCTGTCGTAATGAACAAGGCTATCGAGGCGCGCCCGCTTTTCCCGCGCATCGTCCAACGAGTCACCGACCACGACGAACGCCGCCGGCAAAATCTTGAGATGCTCGGGATTTCTCCCGAGTTTCGCCATCCGTCCTTTGATATCGGCGTAAAACCGCTGACCGTCTGCTAGCGTGGTCTGCGCGGTAAATACCGCTTCCGCCGTCTCGGCCGCGATCTGCCGCCCCGCCTCCGACGACCCCGCCTGCACGATGACCGGCCAGCCCTGCACGGGTCGCGCAATATTGAGCGGCCCACG
Organism: Caballeronia sp. LjRoot31; assembly: GCF_964253885.1. NCBI lineage: Bacteria > Pseudomonadati > Pseudomonadota > Betaproteobacteria > Burkholderiales > Burkholderiaceae > Caballeronia > Caballeronia sp. LjRoot31. Next base: position 447,370 of record NZ_CAXURX020000002.1, on the reverse strand, counting down.
CACCGACAGGTTCTCGCCCTTGTGGTTCAGCACATGCATCTTGGCGGGATCGAAGAACGTGCCGCTTTCAACGTCGCGAATGAAGGCGTCGTCAGCCCAGCTATCCCAGAGACCGGTCACGACATCGAAGAACTCGCGGCCCCGCCGATATCGCTCGCCGTGCTCCACATGTTCTTCCAGACCGAAGTTGAGCGCCGCGTCCGGATTGGCCGTGGTGACGAGGTTCCAGCCAGCGCGCCCACCGCTCAAGTGGTCGAGCGAGGCAAAGCGGCGCGCGACGTGGTAAGGCTCGTCGAACGTGGTGGACGCTGTCGCGATCAGGCCGATGCGCTCGGTCACCGCGGCGAGCGCCGACAACAATGTCAGCGGCTCGAATGATGTGGCTGTGTGACTTCGCCTCAACGCCTGGGTAGACATGTTGAGCACGGCTAGATGGTCTGCCATGAAGAAGGCATCGAAACGACCACGCTCCAGCGTCTGCGCAAAACGCTTGAGATGGGCGAAATTGAAGTTGGCGTCCGGGAATGCACCGGGGTAGCGCCAGGCTCCAGTATGAATGGTGGCCGGGCGCATGAAAGCGCCGAGCCGCAAGCGGCGTTGGGGGGTCATGGGATTCCGTTCCAGCGTTGATAGAAGTGCCTCGACGGCCAAGGCAAACGCTGCGCTCGTGGCGTCATCGATAAAATACGTCGAATGGCAAAAGCGTGCACGAACGGCTATCGATCAAGGACGGCTTGGTCAGTCTTTTGTCTTTGGGCAAGCGTGTGGCGTCGCCGATGCATGCGGCCGCGCGGGCGACGCCGCATGCCTGTGTCAGCCGGCCGGTTGCACGTCGAACTTGTCTACCCGATCCGTATAGAAAGCCAGATGGTCCTTGATCTGGGCGACCGCGGGATAGGTGTCTTCATAGGTCCATACCGCGTTCACGGAACGTTCGCCACCCAGCGGGATGCTGTAGTACGAGCAGTCCCCTTTGTACGGGCAATAGGTCGCGTGGTCGGTGCGCTGCAACAGCGACATGTCGACGTCCTTACGCGGAATGTACTGAACCGCCGGGTACGACGCTTCGCGCAACGTCAGTGCCTCGCGGGTATCTGCAACGACACGCCCGCCGATCGTGACGGTGATCCGCGCCGGGTTGGGCTCGATCGTGATGGGGTGATCGGGGCCGGGAATCCTGACTGTTTTGGTCTGCATGGCTTCGTGCTCCTTGAAGCAAGGGTGAACGGACTCAGCGAAGTGAGATAGTCGTTACCTACGAATACTGCAGGGTATCGGAAAGCGCGTTTTCTTGCCGTGCACCCCGCGTGTTTGCGCGTCGGTACCACCGCCTTGGCAGATCGGCCGCCAGGACAGGATGCTTGCGTCAAGATTGCGTCAAGAAACAGATAAGCCGCAGCGGCGGGAACACGCGCAGAACAGTCAGCCAGCGGAAATGATATTGAAAGATTTGTTTGGCTTGCCGAGCGTCACGCCGCTTGCCGGGTCGAACCATGGCGAGCCGCATGAAAGCAATGCAGCACGGCCTATAAATAACCCTTGCCGTCTACATAGGCCTTGCGCCAGCGTGTAATCGTCACGCGCTCGAATAAACCGGCAAGCGCGAATGGGTCGTTCGCGATGAAACGTTCGACTTCCTCACGCGTCTCGAGGTCGACTACATACAAGCCGCCGCCCGCGTTACTGCCGTCGTCCTGGAGTTTCGCGCCGCACGCAAGCAACAGTGCCTTGTTCGCTTCGAGATAGGCCAGGTGCACGTCGCGCTCTTGAATGCGCACCGATGCGTGACCGGGCTTGTCCCACGTTTCGATAATGAACGCCATGACACTCCTTTTATCGAACTCGGTTCTAGTTCTGCGCGATAGCCGACGGATGCTGCGCAAGCGGCGTGACCTGGATCGCCATGTAAGGAAAGAGCGGCAGCGAGCTAAGCAACGTATGGAGCTCGTCGTTGGACCCGACGTCGAGGACGCTGTAGTTCGCGTACTGCCCAGCCACGCGCCACAAGTGACGCCACTTTCCTTCGTGCTGCAGTTTTTGCGAGAACGCTTTCTCGTCGGCCTTCAGGCTATCGATGAGCTCGGTGTCGGCATCGAGGGGAATCTGTACCACCATATGAACCAGGAACAACATGATCGGACCTCCGGAAGATGATTGAACCGCCTAGCCCCACGAAAGAATCGCGACGGTATAAACAATACCGATCCAGAACATCATGATGACGGTATAACCCATGATGTCCTTCAGCTTGAGCTTCGACAACGCGAGCGCCGGCAGGATCCAGAACGGCTGGATCAGGTCGTTCCAGGCGTTGCCGAGCATGACCGCAGTGGCCGTATGCCCCACGGACGCGCCAATCGCCTTCGCCGCCTCGATCATGAACGGCCCCTGGATGACCCAGTGACCGCCGCCTGAAGGTGCGAAGAAATTGATGAAGAACGAGCTGATGAGGCCCCAGAACGGCAACGTATGCGGCGTCGCGATCTTGACGAAGAACTCCGAAAACGTGTTGACCAGTCCCGACGACGCCATGATCGCCATGATGCCCGCGTAAAACGGATATTGCAGGATGATGCCGCTGATCGTGCGGATGCCTTCGTTGAGTTTCTCGACGTAACGGATCGGCGTGCCCAGCAAGATGATGCCGAGAAACAGGATGATGAAGTTGATGAGGTTCAGATCCATCGTGCCGCCGCCGTGGAAATACAGCACCACGTAGACCACGCCGATCAATCCAATCAAGCCGCTCAGCAAGCGGCTGTTGTTCAGGCGGCTGGCGAACGTGTGTTCGTCGCCGGCGTCGGCGGGAACAGCCGCTTGGGCTGCTCGCGTGCGCTCCTCAAGCGTGCGGTCAATCTCGGTCACAGGCTGGCCCGGCTTCGGATGCAGCCATGCATTGAGCAAGGGCAGCGTGATCAGCACGACCAGGCTGGTCACGAGCATGGTCGGAGAAAAGATGGTTTCCGAGAGCGGAATCACGCCCATCTGCGCTTCCATCGGGTGACCTTTGGTTGAGATGAGCACGGGAATGCTTGCCGATAATCCGAGACCGTAAAGCGTGAAACCGCTATAGGCCGACGCAATGATCAAAGGGTAATGCACGCCCTTCACACTGAGCGCCAGCTTGCGCGCGACAATGCCGCCGATCACCAGCCCGAAGCCCCAGTTGAGATAACTGCCGATGCCGCCCACCAGCGTGGCAACAATGATCGCCATACGCGGATCATGCACTCGCATCACGATGCGATCGAGGAATCGCTCAGTCAGCGGTGCGGTCGCGAGCACGTAACCCATCGCCAGGATCACGGCCATTTGCGTGGTGAACGCGAGCAACGTCCAGAAGCCCTTGCCCCAGCTTGTTGTCAGCGCCACGATGCCCTGACCCTGCACCAATACGGCAAGGATCATGGTGAGAAGGGTCAGCCCGATCGCAAATACAAACGGATCTGGCAAATACTTGCGCATCAGTTCAGTGAAGAATCCCGTTATTTTCTGCATTGCAATGTCTCTATCGTATTATTTAGTTAAGCAAAATTTAAAGTCACGTTCTCGCCGCAAAGAGGCCGGTGGCTCGGCTCTCAGGAATCGTTGTCTGAAGCCACCAACCGCCGGTGGCGGGCCAGCGCCATTAATGCGCGGTCGCGCCATGCCACGCGTTCTTCCCATTGTTCAAGCGGCACCGCCGCGCGTCTTGCCGCAGCCACCTTCTCGACCAGCTCCGGTGTCCACGGATCGTGCTGGCCGCGTTCCGCGCCCATCCGTTCGTATGCAGGCCCCATCTTCTGCGCGTGCGAACTGATGCCGCCGCGCGTATTCAGGTCCACCGTTTCGAATGGTCCAATCACGGACCACCGCAAGCCGAGGCCGTCACGCATGACCGTGTCGATGTCCTCGACGGTCGCAACGCCGTCGCGGACCAGGCAATACGCTTCGCGCAGCACTGCGCCCTGCAATCGGTTGAAGACGAACCCCTCGACTTCTTTCGATACCAGCACGGGTTGCAGGCCGGCATCGCGGAAAAGCTGCAGCGTGCGTGTCGTGACGTCAGGCGCGGTAAAAGGCGCGGGCACAATCTCGATCACGGGAATCAAGTAGGGTGGATTGCCCGGATGCGCAATCAGGCAACGATGCCTGCCGGCCAAGTCATCAACAAAGCTTGATGCCGTCAGAGCCGATGAAGCGCTGGCGAAGATCGCCTTCGCGGGCGCGGCAGCATCGAGTTGCGCAAACAGCGCACGCTTGATGTCCACCCGCTCGGGTGCGCACTCCTGCACGAAATCCGCGTCGGCAACCGCTATTTCTATGGACGCTGCCATCTGGACCCGCGCCGCCACCGTGTCAGCGGCCTCGTCGAGCAATCCAAAACGCGCTAGTTCATTCAGGCGCTGCCCGATCTCTCCCGGTGCAGCATCGCGGCGCGACACCTCTGGATCGAACAGGCGCACGGGCCATCCCGCGCGCGCAAACACCACGGCGAACGCAACGCCAATGCTCCCCGCCCCCACGATCGCCACACGCCGGATATCAGCCATGCTCATCTCAGACTCCCGCCACGCCGACCGTCATTCCGCCACATACATAGAGCACCTGGCCGGTGACAAAACCGCTGCGGGCATCGAGGAAATAGGACACGGCATGCGCGATATCTTCCGGCGTGCCCACGCGTTTCACCGGCACGCTTTCCACAATCGCCCGCGTACGGGGACTGTCCGGCGGGTTCGCGCGATCGAAGAGCTCAGTGCGGATCGGGCCAGGGCCAATCGCGTTCGCCGTGATGCCATGACGGCCGAGTTCGAGGGCCCATACGCGTGTCATGCCGATCAACGCGGCCTTGGTCGCCGAGTACGCAGTGCGTAGTTCCTTGCCCAGCGCCGCGCGCGAAGACATGTTCACGATACGGCCAAAACCCGCGGCCTGCATGCCCGGCAGCAGCGCCTGCATGCACTGCATGGCGCAACGCACGTTCAGGGACCACGCGAGCTCGAGTTCTTCGAGACTTTGCTCACCTGCGCCGGCCGGTACCACCACGCCGACATTGTTGACCAACCGCGTGATCGGGCCTCCCGCGAGCGCCTGATCGAGTGCCTTCGCCGTTGCTTCGGTATCCGAAAGATCAGCGATAAACCCGCTGCCCACCCGGTCAATCACAACGGCTTCGAAGCCGTCTGCTTCACAGCGTTCGGCGCAGGCCGCACCGATTCCGGCCGCGCCGCCGGTAATCAAAACTCGTTCTCGTGTCATATCGTGTGCTTTATGAAATCAGACGGTTGCGATCGGCGTCACGGGCGAACCCATTGCGCCCGGCAGACGCAGCGGCGGTGCCGTGAGCATGAAGTGTGAACGAGCGTTGGCACGCAACCATGCCGCCAGATCGCGCAAATACCAGAGCTCGCCGAGCGGTAAGCCGAGCTTGAACAAACAATGATGATGCAGCGGCATCAGCGGATAGTGACCTTCCGCCGGACGCGCCGGATAACGTTCGACCGCATAGTTGTCCGCCACCAGCGCGGCAATGCCCGAATCGGTCAGCCACTGCAACAGCCGCTGGTCGCGGCCGTCGAGTGCGCAGCACTGACTGTTGAGCACGGCTTCATCGGGATGACGGTTCATTTCCAGCACCAGTTCAGCGAACCCGGTGCGCAGCAGCAGCATATCGCCGCGATCGATCTGTACCTTGTCTGCGTCAATGGCGAACATCAGGTCGTCGTAACCCACGGTACGATGCTCGCGCCCGTAATGCGCCACGAGATCGACAAGAACGCCGCGTCCCTGCATGCCCTTCACTGCGAGATTTTCGATACCGAGCGCTTCTGCGTGGCTATGTTCGTTACCACAGACGTGCGGCGCAAACGCGTCGTCGCGACGGTATTCCATTGGCCCGACTATGTCCGTGTTCGCCTTGTAGCCGTTGTAGTAGACGCTTTCCGCCACGCCGTCGCCGTCGGCGTCGAAGAGCGCGCCCACATGCGCAAGCGAGTCCCATTGGGTGGAATATTGCAGGCTCATCAGAACTTGATCGTCGCTGACCACGTCGGTCGCCTGCTCCTCCAGGCGCGCGAACGGAAAGTTCACATAGGACAGGCCATCCTTGGTCGTGGGCCGCAAAACCGGAGGATGGCGACGCACATTCAGCTTGCTGTCGCCCGGATAATCGAGCGGCAGCGACAGGCAGAAACTCAGGCCCGCACGAATCTCGCGCGCACCTTTCAGCACTTGTTCCGTGGTGATCAGGTTCGGTCGTCCGAGTTGATCGTCTGGGCCGAAATCGCCCCAGTTTGAACCGTCAGGCCGGTTCTTCCAGCGCCTCTGATCCTGCATGTTCTTCTCCTTGCACGACGTCTTGAGCCGTCGGCGCGACCAACATCATCACAGCCGCTAGCCGATCAACGTCTGCGGTATCCGGTCGAAAATATCGAGGAGCGCCGTGACCGCGTGCTCCTGGTTCTTCAGCAAGCGCGCCTTCGGGCCGCCGATAACAAGCGCGAACGCTTCACCGTGGATCGAGAATCCCTTCGCAAGGCCTGCAACGTCCTCGACGTTCTCTCCGGTCGAACGATGCCAGCCAAGCGTCACGCCCTGCTCCACTTCAACCTCCAGCGCCGCGCGATCGATCACCGAACCGTCCGTCGATGCGCTCAGCGGCTCGCAATTGTCGAGCAGGCGCCGGCGTGCATCCACCGGCAACGCGCCGAGCAGCGCCTTGCCTGCCGCGCTGGCGTGGACGTACATGAAGCCGCCAGGTTCGTCGCTGTAGCGAATCTTCTGGCGTGATTCCATGACGTCCAGATAGACCACCCGAGTGCCCGCGAGCGTCGCGAGCGCAGCTGTTTCGCCCGTCGCGTCACGCAACGCTGTCAGCAACGGCTGGAACAGCAGCGTCAGCGGGTCCTCGCTGCAAATGTCGCGGGCGACATGCAACAAGCGCTGCGTCGGGTAATAACCTGCTTTTACGCCCGGCGCGTAGAGATAACCCTTCGCCACCATCGTCTGCAAAAGCGCATGACAACTCGACAAAGGGATTTCGGTTCGACGCGCAATCTCGCTGTAGATCATCGGCTGCCGGACTTCGGCAAACAGGTTGATCACGTCAAAGACGCGCACTGCAGTTTTCACATCCATGACAACATTATCGGTATATCGATAACTTCAACGCAAGAGGTTTGGGGTATACACCTATGAATGTGCCCCTGCTCACCGCCTTCTGGTCTGAACAATTCCGGACGAAACCTGAAGAAATCAGCCGCCGACTGTCACGAGAAACAGATTGCCTCTTTCATTGCACGAGCGATTGTTAAATAGATAGCTATCCTTATAAATATCCTCGTTCTGGATTTGATCATCGACTCCCCGGGCATTCGTTTTCTTTCCAGGATCGAAATACGACGACCGGTGAGAACCTGCAGGATGCGAGCGGTGAGCCTATCCGGGAGCAATAAAAAGCGGCGAAGCCTTCATACAAGGCTTCGCCGCTTTCGAACCGTCCGAACTGACCGCGTCAATCAGCGTGGTTTAGACATCGTCACACTGAATCTCCGTGCACTCTAAAGCTGCCGCGCGATCACCATGCGCTGCACTTCGCTCGTGCCTTCGTAGATCTGCGTGATGCGAGCATCGCGATAATGACGCTCGACCGGATAGTCTTCCAGATACCCATAACCGCCGTGAATCTGGATAGCCTGCGAGCAAACCCGCTCCGCCATCTCCGATGCAAACAGCTTCGCCTGCGACGCTTCGCTCAGGCACGGCAAACCTTCGGTGCGCATGCGCGCGGCGTGCAACACAAGCAGACGCGCCGCGTTCAGGCTGGTCTGCATATCGGCGAGAAGGTTGGCTACCGACTGATGCTCCTTGATCGGCTTGCCGAACTGCACGCGCTCATGCGAATAAGTGCGCGCCGCGTCGAAGGCCGCACGCGCAATGCCCACCGCCTGCGCGGCGATACCAATCCGCCCACCCTCCAGATTAGCCAACGCGATCTTCAACCCTTCGCCGCGCGCGCCCAGCAGGTTGGCCGCAGGAATCGTACAGTCCTCGAGTGAAATCGGGCAGGTGTCCGAGGCGCGGATGCCCATCTTGTGCTCGGGTCGCCCGACGTTAAAGCCCGGTGTATTCGTCGGTACGATGAATGCCGACAAACCCTTTTTCCCAAGCTCCGGATCGGTAACGGCGAACACGATCGCCATGCCCGCGCGCGCGCCGTTCGTCGTGAACTGCTTCGCGCCGGAAAGCACCCACTGGCCGTCGCGTTCGATAGCGCGCGTCTTCAAATTATTAGCCTCCGATCCGGCTTGCGGCTCGGTCAGGCAAAACGCGCCGATCATCTCGCCGGTTGCCAGTTTCGGCAGATATTCAGCTTTTTGCGCTTCAGTGCCGAACGCCAGAATCGGTCCGCAGCCGACAGAATTGTGCACGGCCATCAGCGTGGAACACGAGGCACAACCCGCGGCGATTTCTTCGATAGCCAACGCATAGGCCACGTAATCAGTGAACGTACCGCCCCACTCCGCGGGCACGATCATGCCAAGCAAGCCGAGCTCGCCGAGTTGCCGCACCACTTCGTCCGGCAAAGCGGCATCGCGGTCCCACTGGCCCGCGTGCGGCGCCAGCACTTCGGTGGCGAAGTCGCGCGCGGCGTCACGGATCATGCGTTGGTCATCGGTCAGGAAGCTGTCGATCATGATGGTCTGGCTCGTGTGAAATACAGGGGAACGCACTGGGCTTACACTGCTGCGCTTAGGCGTGAAGCGAATGGCAAATTGCCTCACGCCAGATTCTAGGCGCGACGCGCCCGTCTGCCGATGCCTGAAACGATCAAGCTTCCTGAGCGAATGCGCCACCTAGTGACTACCCCAACGACTACCCCAACACCGAAAAACCCGCATGTTCAACGGCCCCGGCCGGCCGTGACCGCGGCTCCGCCCGCTCCCAGGACGCCGCGTGGCCAAGGCAACGAACGCGGGACCATAGCGGGAGATTTCGTCGAAGAAGCACTGCGGTGCGCCGAGCGTCGTGGCGTGGCACGCGTCGCGTTACTGGAGCGAGCGGGCATCAACCCCGCCACGCTCGCAGCACCGCTCGCCCGTGTATCGGCGGCGCAATACGGCCGCTTGTGGAGCGCCGTCGCAGATGTGCTCGACGACGAATTCTTCGGCCAGGACAGCCATCCGATGCGCCGTGGCAGCTTCGCGCTGCTTTGTCATGCGGCGCTGGGTTCGCGCGACGCTGGGCAGGCGCTGACCCGCATCGCGGGTTTCCTGCGGCTCGTGCTGGACGACCTGCGATGCGAAATCGACACCGGCCCCACGCGCGTAAGAATTCGCCTCGTCGACACCGGTATTGAAACCCGCTCACCCCGCCCGATGTTCGCTTACGCAACCGCGTTCATCATGATCTATGGTTTGTTGTGCTGGCTGGCCGGCCGTCGCATTCCGGTGCTGGCCGCGCATCTGCGCTGCCCGGAACCGGCGGCAGCCGCCGAATACCGGCTGATGTTCTGCGACGCAATGTTCTTCGACCAGCCCGCGTCGTATGTCGATCTCGCGCCGGACTGCGTCATGTTGCCAGTTGTTCAGACGGCCGCCACGCTGAAGGTTTTCCTACGCGAGGCGCCGGCCAATTTCATCGTGAAATATCGCAATCCCGATTCGCTCGCCGCGCGGATTCGCCGCAAATTGCGGTCGGCGCCGCCCATCGACTGGCCGGATAGCGAAGGCATTGCGGCGGCGCTGAACATGGCCGAAGCCACGTTGAGACGCCGCCTGAAACAAGAGGGCGAGACCTATCAGTCGATCCGCGATGCGTTGCGGCGCGATCTCGCCATCGCGCGGCTCGCCGACACGACGCAGACTATCGGGGAAATCGCGCATGCGCTCGGGTTCGCAGAACCCAGCGCATTTCATCGCGCATTCAGGAAGTGGACGGGGGTGCGGCCAGCGGCGTATCGCGGCATGCGTACCGGCGTCGACGCCGGTGCATGACAACGCGCGCACCGTCGCGCTGCTATAGTGAAAACCTGCCGGTCCATTGAAGGAGCGTTGCCATGCCGCAAGCGAAAACACCACCGCACAGCAAGCCGGAAGCGCCGGTAGACGCAAATCATCGCGAGGCCGCCCTGGACGAAGCGCTGGACGAGAGTTTTCCCGCAAGTGATCCGGTCGCGATCTCGGTCGACCATGAACCTGCGCCCGAGCCGAAGCCTCGCAACGATCACGACAGCCACGGCAAGCGGACGCGTTAGCCCGCTCTAGTCGTCGAGACCGGTCAGTAGCAGGGCCAGCTTCTCCACATGCTGCATCAGCATTGCCCGGTGTTTGTCGATCTGCTCGATCCGTCCGGCAAGATCGGCCTTCACCGGGTCGTCCAGTTTTCCCGACACGCGCAAATCCTCCGCCTTCGCATTGATGCCATCGAGCTGGACCATCGAAAGCTGTCGCTCCACGCGGCGCAGGTCGGCCAATAACAGGTCGCGGTTGCGCCGGAACATCTGGTCCCGCCGATGCGTCTCCACTTGCTGGAGCGCCTGGTCGGCGATGCGCCGGGTCGCCTCCATCTGAGAGAGGAGCGGCTCCGGCCCACGCAGGACGGGCCGCTTGGGCGCCGGGTGCGCATTGCCGCGAAAAACGGCAGCGGGCGTTTCCTCATCCATTGCGCGCTGGGTCTCGGGCGGAATGTCGCGCTGGTCGCGGCGCTCGTCCAGCCAGCGCGGCGGCAAGCCGGTGACGGTTTCCACCCCGCGCACGAACTCCTCACTGAAATCACGCCTTCCGGCCAGGATCAGTTTCATGTACGACGGGGAAAAACTCATCATGCGGGCAATCCTCGCGCCGCCAGCCGGCGAGCCTGCAAGCACATTCAGGTTGGCTTGCCACACGAGGTACAGCGTTTCATCGAAATCTTCCATGGGCTAGTCTCCAAGCAGACGGACTCGCAAACGCCGCGCAGCGGGCCACATGCGCTTGACGCTTAGGTCCTGGCGAGCCCGTCATCACGGCGACGAGCCGGATCGTGATCAGGGGCGTCGCCTAGGTGGGCATCTGACCGCAATCTTACCGTTATCTCAATAATGCGCGTTTTGTCTATGCAGGCGGTAAAAACCCGCAGAATCGACACAAAACGCGTGGTTTAAGGGCAACCCCGCGTGAAAAGAAGTGCGCGGAATTGAGGACTCAGGAAGCGGAAGCTAGATCCACTCAGTCTGCTCAACACTCGGCATCGTGCGATGTCGGAGCGGCTTGTGAAAAATATCTCTCACACGAATAAATGACAATTATGCGTGTGACAGATAATTGCCGAATATCTGCCACACAAATAATTGACAAATATCTGTCAAACGAATAAATTGCGTTTATTCGTGTGAGAGATAATTGTCATGCAACAGACCATCGCAACGCCTTATCAGATGGGTCAGATTCTCGCGGCCGGCCGCCGGCGCGCGGGCCTCACCCAAGCCGAAGCGGCCGCGAGGCTTGGCATCAGCCAAAGTCGCATATCAACGCTCGAGACCGATTCCGGCGCGCTGACACTCAATCAGTTGCTGACGCTTTTTGGTGCATACGAGCTGCAACTCCTGGTTCTGGACAAGGATTCCTCTGCTCCATCCTCCCCCGCGCCTGCGCTGGAGTGGTAATGGCAGGACGCAAGCCACATTCCCGAGCGCTGTCGGTATGGGTCAACGGCGTACGGATGGGCATCTGGCGCATCCCCACTCGCGGCCCGATGGAACTCGCCTACGACCCTGAGTGGGCCGCCTCCGACATTGGCCGCCCCCTTTCGCTGTCGCTCCCCATCCCGCTCGATAACGCCCCGCTCAAAGGCGAGCGCGTACTTAACTACTTCGACAACCTGCTGCCGGACAGCGAAGTCATTCGAAAGCGAATCGGCCAGCGATTCCGGACGGATACGCTAGATGCATTTGATCTGTTGCAGGCCATTGGCCGGGACTGCGTCGGCGCGGTCCAGCTTTTGGGCATCGACGAGCAGCCCACCGGTGTCGAACAGATCGATGGCACCCCGCTCAGTGAAAGGGAAATCGAGACTCTTCTGAACCAGACTGCGGGCAGCGGCACTTTTGGCCCCCAGGACGACGAAGACGACTTCCGGATTTCCCTCGCCGGCGCGCAGGAAAAGACGGCGCTTCTCTGGCACGAAGGCCAGTGGATGAAACCCCACGGCGCCACGCCTACCACGCATATCCTGAAGCTTCCGCTCGGCCTGGTAGGCAACCGGCGCGCGGACCTCACCACATCGGTGGAAAACGAATGGCTGTGCATGCATCTCCTGCAGGCCTATGGCGTACCGGTCGCTGAAACGGAGATCAAGACCTTCGGCAAGCAACGCGTGCTGAACGTAAAACGCTTCGACCGCCAGATGCACTCAAGCGGCAAGTGGATCTTGAGGTTGCCGCAAGAGGACTTTTGCCAGGTGATGGGGCTGCCCTCGCATAAGAAGTATGAGAACGAAGGCGGCCCGGGCGTGATCGATCTGGCGCAAGTGCTCCAGCAGTCCGAGACGGCTAGGAAGGACGTTGAAACGCTGCTGACCACGCAGATCCTCTTCTGGCTGCTGGCGGCCCCGGACGGGCACGCGAAGAACTTCAGCATCCGGCTTCTCGCGGGCGGACGATATCGACTGACTCCGCTTTATGACGTCATGTCCATCTGGCCGGTCGAGGGGAAGGGAGCGAACCAGTGGTCGTGGTTCAGGGCCCGGCTTGCCATGGCTGTGTCGGGCAAGAACCGCCACTACGCTTTTCGCGATATCCAGCGCCGCCACTTCAACGCAATGGCGCCGCGATGCTCGTATGGACAGGATGCGGAGCCGATCATCGAGCGGCTGATTGCACAGACGCCCGGTGTTATCGAGCGTGTGTCGGCTGAGCTGCCGCAGGGTTTTCCGGCCAAGGTCGCGGACCGTATCTTCGAGGGACTGCGCAGAACCGTGGCCGCACTCGACGCGATGCCAGCCAGGTTAGTTGCCTGAGCGTTCCAACGAAGCCCACCGCACATCGGTGAACAAGTTTTTGTCAGAAAACGAATTGAGCGAAATTTCGCAAAACCTTTTTCAGCTTTGAATTCCCATTGGATCAACGGTTTGCAGCCAATGGGAAGCATGAAACGTTCAGAACGAACCTTACAATTTTCAAAATTGAAAGAATTTATTCATTACCCTAAGTAACCGAAAACAGTGCCCTGGCACCGTGTTGCGGCTCTCCATTCATGCGGCCCCTGAGCCGAAGTCTTTGCCATAATTGCGGACGCCTGGTTTTTCTGGAGAACCGCATGAACCCGCAGTCCCATCAAACGCAGCACACGCTCGATGCCGCCCTGGCATCGAAATTCGCCCGGCTCGCACTTGGCCACCTCACCCGCGAATACCCGAACAAGCTCGACCACGTGATGGGCAGCGCCGCCGATGCACAAGGCCCACGCGCCCTCCATCCGATCTTCTACGGCAGCTTCGACTGGCACTCGTGCGTGCACGGCTACTGGCTGATCGCGCGGCTTGTCGACCGCTTCCCCGCGTTGCCGGAAGCACCGGAAATTCGCGCGTTGATCGACTCGCATTTCACCGATACCAACGTCGCCGCCGAAGTCGCGTACTTGCAGCGTCCGGAGGCACGTGGTTTCGAGCGTCCGTACGGCTGGGCGTGGCTGCTCTCGCTTGCTGGCCAGCTTCACTCGATGCAGTCAACGGAAGGCCAACGCTGGTCCGTGGCATTGGCGCCGCTCGCGCACGCGTTTGTCGAACGTTTCACGGAGTACCTGCCGAAATTGACGTATCCGCTGCGAGTGGGCACGCATTTCAATACGGCGTTCGCGCTGACGCTGGCTATCGGTTACGCGCGTCAGGTGGGTGACACGGCGTTCGAAACGCTGATCGCCGATACCGCGCGCCGCTGGTATCTGAACGATGCGGGTTGTCAGGCGTGGGAACCGGGCGGCGATGAGTTTTTATCGTCGTCGCTGATGGAGGCTGAATTGATGCACCGAGTGTTGCCCGCAGCCGAATTCGCCGGCTGGTTCGATCGCTTCCTGCCCCGCTTGAGCGAGAGCGAACCCGCGACGTTGTTCGTGCCGGCCACCGTGACCGATCGCAGCGACGGCAAGCTCGCCCACCTCGACGGCCTGAATCTCAGCCGCGCGTGGTGCCAGCGTTCACTCGCACGTGGGCTGCCGGCGGGCGACGTGCGTATCGGCTTGCTTGACGCCACAGCGAACGCTCACCTTGCAGAAGGCCTGGCGCATGTGGCGGGTGACTACATGGGCGAGCACTGGCTCGCGACGTTTGCGTTGCTGGCGCTGGAGGCCTGACCGGTTCGACGCCTAGCGTCGCTCCGGCCTGCGATCTCACCCGCGCGGCTGAAACGCGATCACGCTCATGCCGGCCAGCGCGATCGCGACGCCGGCAAGATCCCAGCTTGTCGGGCGAATCCGTTCGACGATCCATAGCCACATGATCGCCACGGCGATATACACGCCGCCGTACGCGGCATACACGCGGCCGGCGGCGCTGGCATGCAGGGTGAGCAACCATGCGAAGAGTGCGAGCGCCAGCGCACCGGGGATGAGAAGCCAGGGCGAACCGCCCTCCTTCAACCATCGGTAAGGGAAATAGCAGCCCACTATCTCGGCGATGGCGGTCACGACATACAGCAGGAACGTCTTCATGGTTTCATGTGCACGAGGGATTGACCGGTGGTTTCTATAAGCGGTTCTATCAGCACCCGCTCAATTGCCATTCTCACCAAGCGCCGCCAGCCCGGCGAGCAACGCCTGATGAAACGCGCGCGGGTCCTGCATCTGTGGCGCATGCCCCAACTCCGCAAACTCGACCAGCTTCGCACCGGGAATCGCCTCCACCGCGCGTTTAGCCAGCTCCGGATAACGCCCGAGCGTCGGCCGGATCTCCGGCGGCGCGAGATCCTTGCCAATCGCGGTTGTGTCCTTATCGCCGATCAGCAATAACGTCGGCGTCCTGATCTGCCCGAATTCATACACGACCGGCTGCGTGTAAATCATGTCGTAGAGCAAGGCCGAATTCCAGGCGACAACGTCCTTGCCCGGCCCGCGATACATTCCCGCCAGCATCTGCACCCACGGCTCGTAACGTGCGTCCCAGTGACCTGCGTAATACGTGGCTTGCTCGTATTTGCGAATGCTGTCTGCGCTGGTCTTCAACTCGCGCGCGTACCAGTCATCGATCGAAATGGACGGTACGCCCTTCGCCTTCCAGTCCTCCAGCCCGATCGGATTCACCAGCACAAGCTGCTCGGTCTCTTGCGGATACATCAACGCATATCGCACCGCAATCATGCCGCCCGTGGAATGCGCGACGAGCGTCGCCTTCTTTACGCCAAGCGCCGCAAGCAACGCGTGCGTATTGCGCGCCAGTTGCTGGAACGTGTACTGATACCGCACCGGCTTGGTCGATTTGCAAAAGCCGATCTGGTCCGGCGCAATCACGCGATACCCCGCTTCGGTGAGCACGTCGATGCTCTCCTTCCACGTCGCCGCGCAAAAGTTCTTGCCGTGCAGGAGGACGACGGTCCGTCCGTTAGGACGCTTGGGCGCGACGTCCATATACGCCATGCGTACGATTTGCCGCTGCGATGAAATCGCGAACCGGCCGACCGGATATGGATAGTCGAAGCCCTGGAGTTCGGGGCCGTACGCAGGCCCGTCGTTGTCGGACGGTGCCGGAGATGAAGCGACCGATGGCGAGGACGCGGGCTCATCGGCGAAAGCGGGCGATGCAATCGATACGGCTAAAGCTAAAACAGCACAAAGCATGCGGCTAATCGAAGTCATGGGCGCGGAAGCTCGCAAATGGAAAACAAGGGAAAAATCAGCAAAGTCGGATGGGACCGTCGCGGCCCCACGATGCACGCATGCGCGCGGCGACGGCGGGGGAATTTTATCGCGTGCGCGTTTTGCGTGTCTTGGCCGCCGACAGCATGGATACCGTCGATACCACCGATCTCATCGTCGCGTGATGGTCCCCAGCGCCTTATACTCCCGCCTCGACGAAACCCAACTCCCGCACGCCGCATGAAAATCCGCTTCACGCTTTTTGCACCGTATGTTGCACCATTACTGGCCGCGCTCGGCGCTACCTTGTCCCTCAACGCCTTCGCGGCCAACGACTGTTCCCAGTTCAGCCCCGGTGGCCGCGCGCCCATTGTCGCCAATGCGAAGATGCGCGTCTCGACGCAGCAACTCTGTTACTCCGACTTCGCTGTCCTGCATTCCGGCGTGACACACGGGCCGTTGTGGTCGGCGGAACACTTGACGGCGGAGCACATGGACGATGCCCGCGACAACACCCGGACCAACCGTTTTTTCGTCGATAAAAAACTGCCGCCCGGCAACAGCGCCACGCTCTCGGACTACAAGAAGAGCGGCTACGATCGCGGCCACATGAGCCCGGCCGGTGATCGCTGGAATAAGCAAAGCATGGCGGAATCGTTTTCGCTCGCGAACGTCGTCCCGCAAAATCCATCGAACAACCGGCGCATCTGGTCGCGCATAGAACAGTCCGTGCGACGGCTGGTAGAGCAATCCGGCGATGCCTACGTGGTCACGGGGCCCCTGTTTTCCGGACGGCAGTTGCAGACTATTGGTGAGTCGCATGTGCTCGTGCCCACGCAATTGTATAAGGTAGTGTATCTACCGGGCCGCGACCTGGCGTTCGCCGTGGTGGTCGACAACACGCCGACGAACGAATACACGGTCAAGACGGTCCATGAACTTGAAGCCATGAGCGGGCTGCAATTTCCAGGCATTCCGGACACGCTGAAAGACCAACGCATTGGAGGACTGAAAGGTGTTTAAGCCATTTGCCAACGATACCGATACGCTCAACATCAACGGCGACGCACTCGTGATAGCCAACGACACCGCGCGCCTCTCCATTTCCGGCGACCTGGAAATTGCACGCGACAAGACCGGCTTGAGCACGGCGCTCGCGCTGCAAAAGGCGGTGAACGCTATCGTCGATGCCTTGCAGAATGACGCAGGCTTACCCGTGAAACTCGCCGATGAACCGCCAAAGCCAGCGGGCAAGACGGATAATCCGTTCATCTGAGTGTTAAGAAAATTGGCCGGAGACGTATCTTGAGCGAATGCCACATTGCACCGAGTCCGCTGGGCCACCTCGCGTATCGCGCGGAGGACGACTACCTGACGGGATTGTTCTTCGTCGGCCAGAAGCACTTCCCCGCCGGTCTCATCGATACGGGAACGCCGAAGTCACGCGCGATCATGGCGGCGAAGGAACAGGTCGCCGAGTACTTCGCCGGTGAGCGCACGGTGTTTTCCGTACCGTTGCGGCTCAATGGCACCGAGTTCCAGCAGCGTGTATGGGCGGCATTGCAAGAGATCCCGTTCGGCACCTCCTGGACCTATGGAGATCTTGCGCGCCGGATGGGCGTGGCCGCGGGGGCGTCGCGAGCCGTGGGCGGAGCGAACGGGCGCAATCCCGTGGGGATCATCGTGCCGTGTCATCGCGTGATAGGCGCCGATGGAGAGCTGACCGGCTACGCGGGCGGCGTCGAGCGCAAGCAACATCTGCTGACCCTTGAAGGCGGCCCGGGACGCGCGCAACTCACCTTGTTCTGAAACGCAACCGATAGATCGAATATGGGCATCAAAAAAACCCCCGCAGGCGCAACGCGCCTGCGGGGGTTTTACGCTTCTGGACGCCTGGAAACAGCGTCCGGGGCGTTGAAACAGCTACACCGATTATTGCTGCGTGCTGACGCGAATTTCGACGCGGCGATTCTTTGCACGGCCAGCGACGGTCGAGTTCGATGCGACCGGATTCGCCGCGCCAAACCCTTGCGCCGTGTAGTTTTGCGAACGCAGGCCATGGCTCTTCAAATACTGCATCACCGATTCCGCACGGCGTTGCGACAACTGACGGTTATGCGTTGCAGAACCCGTCGAATCCGTGTAGCCCGCCACTGCGACCTGGCGCAACGTCACGCCTTGGGCAGCAGACACGAACTCGTCGAGCGTGTTGCTCGCCTTTTCCGTCAGCGTGGCGCTGTCGGTAGCGAAATTCGCGTCGCCGCTCAAATCGATCTGGCGGGGCATTTCCGGCGCGGCCTGCGGCACCGGAGCCGGTGCGGGCGCCGGTGCGACTTCCGGCTGCGCGGGCGCGCCACACTGGAACGTCAGGATACGCGGATCGGCCGCGTCTTCAGACGGGGCGGCACGCAGGCGTTCCATGGTTTCGAGCTTGTACGCGGGCTTGTCGCCGCAAATTTTCTGCGCCTGCTTCACGCATGCTGCCACGCCTTCGAACAAACCATGACATTCAACGCGATAAACCTGCGCGCCATTGGCCGTCTGGATCTCGTTGGCGTTGAAAGTCGGGCCCGAAGCAGTAGAGCAGCCAGCGAGCGCGCCGATTGACAACAGACCTGCAGCGATTAGTTTATTGGACATCTTGTTTACCATTCTTAAATTGACGTGTGACTGAAATATCGAGACAAATGCGTACTGGATGGGCCATCAGACAGTTACCCGATTTTCACAGCCACCTTATTCGCCTCAAGCCTTCGACCTGGATCTTGAAAATGATCTGGAATCCGAAATCGCGCGGCATGTTAGCACGCAGAAACTAGCATTCCTAACTGGATAATTCCTAATTAATGAAACACTTTCGAGCGATTTCGGAAACAACCCATAAACGTGAACAATCAGAAAACTTTTGACGCATCATTACTGCGCGGGGAATGAAAAGCGGCCGCGAATGCGGCCGCTTTTTCACAGTTTGAAATGCGCTGCAAGCAATCGAAGCGCAGGCAGAAAAGGCAAGATAAGGAAGCCCGATCCGTCAGGCACGCTTCACTTTGGCAACGGCATCAGGTCGACATCCGACTGACGTTGAAGATCCTGAACCTTGGTTTGCAATGCACGCAATTGCGCTTGCGCGGCATCCTGTTGCGCCCGCAGCGAACGGATCGCTTCCTGTTGCTCGGCCTGCCGATCGGCGACCTGGCTTTGCTGCGCCCGGGCGACATCGAGGTCCGCCTGCAGACGATTCGCGCGCCCTTGTTGAACTGCGATCAGCCGGTCAGCAAAGTTCTTTTCGGCTTCGAGCTTGGTCCGGCGGATCTCGGTATCGGCGAGCGCCGCGCTGTTCTTGGCAAAGTCCGCATATATTGTTTCCGCACGCGAATCCACTTGAGTCTTGACCACGCGCCAGAATTTCTTTTGCTGAAACAATGCAATATAAAACGTCATTTCATCGGGGTAAAACAGCATGCTCGCGCCATAGCTGCCGTTATACGTGGTGCGCAATTCCGTCACCTTTCCGTCGCGAATCATTTGCTGCAGTTCCGCGATGTTGCCATTCACTGTTGCCTGCGGT
Organism: Caballeronia sp. LjRoot31; assembly: GCF_964253885.1. NCBI lineage: Bacteria > Pseudomonadati > Pseudomonadota > Betaproteobacteria > Burkholderiales > Burkholderiaceae > Caballeronia > Caballeronia sp. LjRoot31. The sequence continues at coordinate 427,996 of NZ_CAXURX020000002.1, read as the reverse complement.
TCGTCGGCCGCGCCGTTGGTCAGAAGACTGCGGCGCGCGCTTGAGTCCCCGAGTGCATCGGCCGCCGGGGCACTGCCTAGCATGGGCGCTGCGGGCCCGGCAGCACACGCTGCGCCGCACAGGACGAACCATGCCAAGACCAGTGCCCCGCCTCTCGTTGTAGTGTTGGAGTTCATGGAATTTCCGGGTTGAACGCAATTAAGAATGCGAAAGCACCGGAATTATGGCAGATAGAAAAGCTAAAGCGGAAAATGCATGAAGAGGCTTTTTAAAGTCTCATCATCGCCTGAAAACACTTACCGGTTTGAAACGATTCATGAAGCGATTCATGTAACGGGGCATTGCATAAGCATTGCGGAATTCCTGCCGTGTTTTATATATCGTGACGCAGGCGCGCGTGCTCCTGACCGGCCGTTCGAGCGTGCTGGTCGCCGGCTGAACTGATGGGCGAGAAGATGCGCGCATCGACCGGGTGTGTCGGCACTGCGGAAAAGATTCCTCGATCCGCTTTGAAAGCGAACGGCGCGCCCGAGTAGATGCGTGGATCGACGGACCTTGCCGCCATGCTCGGCGAGACCTGGAACAAAACACCCAACGCAACCAGGCTGGCAGTCGTGAAAACTGAACGGAATGAATGTGAATGAAATGAACAGACATGCAAGGACATGAGAAAGACTCGCGCAAAAAATGCCTGCGCGCGAACAACCGCTGAACCGCGTACTCGTGACAGGCGTGAGACAGGAGAGGAATTCGCGTGTGCTGATAACAGCGCTCGCGACCAGCCAAGATGAGACCATCTCCGTGCCGTCCGAACCATGAGCAAGTTCCGAATTTCTCCTATACGGCCTTGATCGTTTCAATTCTCCGCAGGTCAGTTGATTCAGCGCAAAACCATCGGCAACAAGACCGGCATCACGAATGCCGTGAACAATCCGTTCAAGCCCATGCCGAGGCCGGCGAATGCGCCCGTTTCGTCGCTGATCTGGAAAACGCGCGCTGTCCCTATGCCATGCGATGCCACGCCAGGCGCAAACCCTCGCACATCGGGCTCTTCGATACGTAAAACGTCGAGGCTCGTGCGTGCCGATAGCACCCCGAACACGCCAGTGCAAATCACCAGCCGGTGGCGCGACACAACTCGACAAACGCGACCGGGCGCGAAAAGTGCGCGCAATCAGGCTGATGCGGCAGGGCTGATGCCGCGCGGGCTCGGATCAAGCTCTCAACTCCCGATTCCGGTCGATTTAATCCGGTCGATTCAATCGACGCCTCCATGAAAATTTACAAATTCCGACATCGCCCGCCATCTCGGCGATAATCCGTTTCTACGCGACATACGAACGAGCCGAGCGACGGCACACGAGATCTCCATGACCGACCAAGCCACTCCATCCAGCCCAACCGATTCCGACCGGAACACCGTGACAACCGGCGTGCCCGGCCTTGACGACATACTCGGCGGCGGCCTGATCAAGGGCGGGTTGTATCTGATCGAAGGCATGGCAGGAGCGGGCAAGACCATCTTGTCCACGCAGATCGGTTTTCATCGCGTGGCCGAGGGTGACCCGGTGCTGTACATCACGCTGATCGCGGAGTCGCATTCGAAGCTGCTGTCGCATCTGAAAGGGCTGTCGTTCTACGACGCCGACGCTATCTCGGACAAAATGCTGTTCGTGTCCGGCTACCACGAACTGATGCGCGACGGCCTGAACGGTTTCCTCGCATTGATCGCGTCGACCATCAAGACAAGCCGCCCGCGTTTCATGGTGATCGACGGTTTTCGCAGCGCCCGCGAATTCAGTTCCACCGAGCTGGAGTTGTCGCAGTTCATCCACGAATTGAGCGCGTTCGTGACGGCCGCGGGCTGCACGACGCTGATCCTCGCGCCGCTGTCAGGCAACGAGCCGCATCCGGAACATACGCTCGTGGACGGCCTGGTCGAACTCAACCGTTTCGCCACCGGCATGCGGCGCGCGCGCGAAGTGGAAGTGCATAAACTGCGCGGCCGCGATCATCTGCTGGGACGCCACTTCTTCAAGATCACCGCCGACGGCCTCGTCACGTTCCCACGCCTGGAAGCACGCGCGAAGCTGCTTGAAGGAGCGCCGGACCTGAAGTCGAAGCTGGCGTTCGGCTTCCCCGACTTCGACGCCATGCTCGGCGGCGGCGTGGTGAAAGGCTCGACTACGACGCTGATCGGGCCATCGGGGATCGGCAAGACGCTGCTGTCGCTGAAATTTCTGGAAGCCGGCGTAGCTAACGGCGAGCGCTGCGTGTATTTCGGCTTTTACGAGTCGCCGGAGCGGCTGGTCGCCAAGGCGGAATCCGTGTCCATCCATCTTGCCGATGCAGTCGCCGACGGCCGTCTGATCGTCGAATGGCGGCCGTCGGTGGAACTCGCCATCGACGAACTGGCGGCCGAGCTGATTGCGGTAGTGAAGCGTGCGGGCGCGTCGCGGCTGGTGGTGGACGGGATTGAGGGATTCCACGATTCGGCGAACCGCATGGAGCGTTTCGGGCTGTTCCTGAACGCATTGACGCACCGGCTGCGCCAGGAAAGCATCACGACGCTGCTCACCGAGGAGCTGCCGCTTTATGCCGATATGGCGCATGGGGGCTCGATCCGCGCGTCGGCGATGACGGAGAACATCGTGTTGATGCGATATGTGGAGACAACCACCTCGCTGTACCGGATCATCTCTGTTATCAAGCAGCGCGAAAGTGCCCACGATTCGTCCATTCGCCGCTTCGTCATCGATGAAAATGGCTTGCGTCTCACGGACGGTTTCATCGGCAAGACCACATTGTTATCGGCGCGCGGCACGATCCCGTTCACGCCATCCGACCCGGACTCCGGCACGCGGACATGAAAAAGATCCTCGTCGTAGACGATGAATTTGACCTGCTGACCACTTGGCGGCTTGTGCTTCAGATGGAAGGATACGAGGTCAGTACGGCGTCAAACGGCTTGTTGGCGCTCGAGTCAGTGCGCGCCAACAAGCCCGACCTGATCATCACGGACTGGATGATGCCCACCATGGACGGCGTCGCGTTATGCCACGCACTCGCCGCCGACGACACCCTCGCGCAGATTCCCGTCGTGCTATCCAGCGCCGCCGCGCGCACGCCGGCGGTCACGCACCCGCACCTCGAATTCCATCGGAAGCCGCTTTCCATCGATGAACTCGTCGACATCGTCGCGCGGCTGATCGGCACGGCCTGAGGGCAATCCGCGTAGGAAGGTATGACGCCTGGGCACGATCCCTGCTCAATCAAAACGCTCCGGTTAGCCGGATTCTTCATAAACCGCTTCAACTAGAACGGGAGGCACCATGGTGCAGGATCAGGTAGAAGGCGCGGCGCAAACCGTCGTGGGCAAGGTGCAGGATGCGGTCGGCGGTTTGACCGGCGACACCGCGACGCAGGCTGAAGGCAAAGCGCGCCAGGTGCTCGGCAAGATTCAGCTTAACTACGGCGAAACCATCGACCAAGTCCGTGAGGCGGTCATCGCAAAGCCGATCAACGGCGTGCTGGTAGCAGGTGCAATCGGATTCGTGCTCGGCGCGATCTGGGCACGGCAACGGTAAGTTGAGCGCCATGGGTTGTGTGAAAAACGGCTGGCCGTGCTGAAAAGTGCGGCCGGTTTTTTTGTGTCCTGACCGGCTCATTTTCAGACCAGCTCCAGGGAGCGGGCGCGGTTCCGCTATTTCGGCGGCTTGTCGTCCTTGTCATTGGTCGCGGGCATCGGATCGACCGGCGTCTGTTTCGAAACCCCTTCCGGCTCGGAACTGTGCGATCCGAACCCACCGCTGCCACTCGCTTCGGGTGTGTTGCCGCTGCCGAGCGGGACTTCGGCAGTCTGCTTTGGATCCTGTGTGAGATTGCGGCCGTCAGGCTCGCCAGGTTCTGCTTTCGCGCTCGATGGCCTCGCTGCCTGGCGTGTGTCACCGCCAGTGCCGGAGTCCCCAAGCGGTTTGCTGTTATCGAGGTCGCGTTGCGTAGTGGCCGGTTGTGTCGTGGTCATTGTGTGCTCCTGTCCTGACGGTTTGAGGTCCCATCAGCCGAGCAATAGACGTTCCTTGTGATGCTTTCCCGAGCTTTTTACCCGCTCCGAGCGACCGGAATATCAAAGCACAGCTACCGCGCGGAACGCGAATCCGCATTGCGGCGGTTTTGTCGCGTCACCCAATCCGCCAGCAGATTCGGCACGCGCGGCAACGCGTGCGGCCAGTGCACGGCTTCCTTCGCCAGTTGCGCGACGAGGCCATGCGAACTGAACTGATCCAGCGCCAGACGCATGATCACTTTGCGCGCGATCGGCCACACGTCGATATCCGGAGCAATCCGCCGCGCCATTTCCTCGATGCTCTGCGCCGAGCGCGCAAGCAACGCCGCCCGGGACGCGATGCCCGTATGGGCGTCGCCAAAGGCGTGTTCCAGCGGTCCTTTGCCCAGTGCGGTAAAAAGATCGGCGGCTGTCCGATGCCGATGGGCATCGCCGGCAAAACGCTCCGCCTCCCGCCGATACGTCGCTTCCACACGCACCGCATGCTGCGTCTCGTGTTCGTCGGGCCGGCCATGCCGCATGTGTTCACGCGCAGCCGCCTTGTGATCGCCGTGCAACAACGCGTTCGACCCGGCAACGAGGAAACTGCGCTCGTGCGCGGCGAAAAACGTGAGGGGCGAATCTCCGTCAAGCACGAGCGCCCCAAAGGTTTCCGGTTCGATGCTGACCGCGGCACCCGCCGCTTCAAGACCGGCATGGAACACGCCCTCGCTGAGCGCCGTCTCGAAAAAAACCTCGATCCACGTGGCAATCGATTGGGCCGGGTCCAGGCCGTGGGCGCGCAGCGCATCGGCGTCCGAAAGCGGCACGCTGCGCACGGCGCGCGTGACGAGCGCCGTGTCGCTGCAAAAATCCCAGAGTACTTCGGGCACGACGACGCGCGAGTCGTTGTTCACCTCACGCAACCGGTAGCGGAGAAAGCTTTGATCGGCGGCGCGCTGGCGCAAATCGAGCATCCCGGTCACCGACTCCGTCAGGCGTGCGATCAGCGCGCCCACGTTCTGCTCCCGAACCTCACGTGAAAAACGCCCGGCCAAACGCGCCGCCGAGTTCGCCACATCCAGGTCTTGCACCAGTTCGGCGCGTGTATCGATACGGATCAACGTGACGCGTACGGCCACCGGCGGTGCGCTCGCGTTGATGCGAGGGGGCGCATCCAGCATGATCAGCGCGCGATGCGTCTGCCGCGCTATTCCACAGCGTTCAGGCTCGGCGTCCACATCGATCAACGCGGCAGCCCGTCCGGGCGGCAACGCAGACTCCAGGGCCCGGCGCAGCGGCGCGTCTTTCAGCGGCGCCTTGAGGGTATCCAGTTCGGCGAGCGCGACGCGCACCGCCGTCTCGGCCAACCCCGGATGTTGCGCCAGCAGGCCCGACGCCATGGTCAGCACACCGGAGAGGTTCTGCAGCACCGGCACCCGCTGGGCCAGACTGGTGGCGCCACGGCTACGCACGCCGGCGGCGAACGAGCGCAAGACGCGATGGATAGGGGCATCGGCGGCGGACTTTGCGCGGCTTTCCCGCACGAACAGCGTCGCGAGGCGCCAGATTGCACGCACGCGCTGCGTCATGGGTTCACCCGGCACATGCTCGAATAGCTGATTTTTCGCTCCTTGGGTGAGGTGGATAGAGTGGAAGGCAGGGGTGCCCGCGTAAGTAAAACCTCAAGAGAACAATCCTTGCGTAATTCACGTTGGTCGCGCAAGCGTTTGAAGATTTCTCATGGATAACACTCAGGCTACCGGCGGCTTGAACAACATCACACAAGATAGAACAGAACAGGCCGGCGCGTCGAACCCAGGCTGGGCGATCTGCTGCATTCATCGGCGAGCTGCTTGCAAGCCAGCACGGTCCAAAGCTAACTCTCCAGCATGCGGCTCAAGCGGCCATTCATCACGGACAATGTAATTGTGACGCTAAACAGAGCACATTGATTATCTAAACGTTTTAAACACGGCCTCCTGGCACATTATCAATTCACGGCACTGTTTCAAATTTCGATATTTAATCACCAGTTTTTCACACGGGCCTCATCACACCAGAGGACGACCGATGCAATGGATTGCGCCGCGTTTCCCATATGTGCACCAATAGTCCGATTTGGCTTAAATCACGACATATACCGCCGCGCGTTAAAATCCGTGAAGACCGCTTCGTGCGGCCTTTTTCAACCGCGAATGCATATCCCCGCCGGCGTAGCAGGTGCCGGCCAATCCATAGCGATCCCTGCACCATTTCTCGAGATGGGTCAAAATGCGCGACGGTCTGGGATAACTTGCCGGTTTGATTCTTCTGGTCATTAGACGAAACACCTGCGAAAACATGCAAACGTTTTAATTGTTTCCATTTTGAAGAACCTTCATGGCATCTGTGAATAATTTACGCATTTTCAAAATCCAGATATCGGTTTCTTTTCTCGAACCCGGCTTGAGGATTATCAAATAGAGTATCCGACCGTGAGCGCAGGCAGTTTAAAAACTGCAACGCATAAAAAATCTATTTCGACGCAGTAAACGTTACTGCCAATCGGACCGGAAATTTTCTCGTTTCGATGGAAGCTACAGGCTCCCGAATAAGCAAAATTGACCGAAATTATCGGATCGTCCGAAATGGTATCTATTCAGACGCATTGTTTCCTTCTCCTGCCTGCCTCTGCGCGATAGCGTCGAACCTAGCAACGGTTCTCGATAAATCTCACTGTCGTGATTGGCACGTTGCATGCTTACTTGGACGCATGAAACAGTTTTTTGTCATTTTTTGTCCACTTTTGATTATCACTATGCTAACTACTCCAGTGATCGAAACACACCTTAATGCCTTCCATGAGGTCATTGCGGAATGCACCGACCTCAAAAGCCGTGTTGAGACGGAGCGAGTGGCGGTATCGGCAATTACAGCCGCGATTGTCAATGCAAGTGAAACCCTCGCCAGGCGAGGTTACATGACGCCGCAAAAGGTGGAAGGACTAACCCTCTCGATAGAAGAGAACGCGCTCGACCTGAAAGCGGCGCTCGATGAAGTCGATGCCTCCCTTCTTACGGCCATCGGTCCCGTCGAGAAATTCGCCGCCGTGACCGAACGCATGAGGACGGCCCAGAGAGTGGCGCTTCCGGTCCACGTCACGACGGCAGCGGGTCAATCAGAAGGCGTGGAGGCACTGATGTTCGATTCAATGGCGGCCCGGCATTCCGCCTTGTGCGAGCATCTATTGGAAAGCGTACGGGAACTGGCCAACAAAGCCACGTACCGGCTCGACGACCTGCGGGAAAAGATCGACCGGCTGCAGTCGTCCTATGGAGAAATGACTGCGGCGATGGCATCCTGAAGCGCCGCCCGGCGTTGCTTGCGGACGTTACATCGGCAAGAACAGGCGTATGACCGGGGGAGTGGAGACACGATCCTCCATGCGTCGACGAAGGCGCCCCGCTCAAGCACTTTTCCCGGCACCGCCATGCAAAAGCCGGCTGAGACGGCTCGGGGCGCCCCCTCGGCCGGGAGCAAGCTCGCTGCGGCGCCTGTTCGCCGGCGAACGCCCGGCGGAAATGGAGGATTCCGCATTGCACCGTAGCGTGCTATCGTTTTCATGCCGGAATCAGAACGTCCGGCACACGTCAATCATCTTCGTGAGCTCCGCCATGAACGATGTACGCCACAATCTCAGCCCGACCGACCGCGTGGAATTGCTCTGCTGGCTTACCTGCGGAAGCCTCGGCGCTTATTATCTGAACGGCTCCTGGCCCACTGCGGCTTTTCACGTACAAGCGGCTCACAAGTGGCTGGACAGGCATAAGCGCCAGGCTGAATGGCTCGCCATCGCGAAGCTGTCAGCCATTGCAGCCGACCTCGCCCAGCGGCACTCGGAACTCGTGGATGCCGACTGGGCCCGCGATGCCGTGGAAGAGATTCTGGACAGCGACGACCTCAATTATCAATCGGAGCTGGTGTTGCGCGTCCTCGATGAATGCAAGCGCGCGCTCGCCGACAAACGGCCGGCCGACTGACCCGGAAAAACCCAAGGGCCTTCGTTGATCGAGAATCATCGATTTGACGAAAGCCCCCTTCCTTGAAGCGCTTTGCTGCGCCGGCTTCAATGCGTCGGCTTTAAGGCATCGGCTTCAGAACTTTGTGCGCATGCCGATCCGGATTGCCGTCGACGAATCTCCCGATCCGACATATAGCCCGTTGGAAAATACGGGGTGCCGGGCCACCGCCGAGAAACACAGGCGCCGCGCCGCCCGATACCGCCGCCAGGATTTTCGCTGCCTGACAACCCCAGCGATTCGACTGGATCGAGCCGTCGTTCGCCACGAAGGTCCCGTGCCCATTCAAATTGCTGAAGTACGTGATACCAGCGTCGATAATGCCGACCAGGGTAACGCTGCTCTGCGCGTAAGCGCAGGGGGCCGACATCGCCGATACGGCCAGTACTGCGGCGCTGCGACATCCTGGTCGCTGAAGACCTGCCGAAAACCGCGACTGATAAAATCCAGAGATTTAAATCACGCGAGCCGGCCCTTGATGCCTGAATGTCCCTCTCCGCCCTCTCCATTGCCCGGCTGCGAGTCATGGACCGATTAGACCAGCACATCCCTGCAATCGGCCTGGCCGATCTGCCCGCAACGGGCGATCGGGAATCGCTTCGTCTCGAGTATCAATGGTTGAATGCCGGCCAGCCCGATGCTCCTGTCGCCGTCTTCTTGCACGAAGGGCTCGGCTCCATTTCCATGTGGAAGGACTGGCCGCAGAAGCTATGCGAACAACTGGGGTTGCGTGGCCTCGTCTATTCGCGACCGGGTTATGGCAGCTCGACCCCACGCGCACCGGACGTTAAATGGCCGGTCGATTTCATGCAACGGCAGGCTCATGACGTCCTGCCCGCATTGCTCGACGTCCTCGGCATAGACAGCGCCGAACGCACCCGGATGTGGGTCATCGGTCATAGCGACGGCGGTTCTATCGCGTTGCTTTATGCGGCGGCTTTCCCTGACGCGCCAGGTGGCGTGATTGCGATTGCGCCGCATGTATTCGTTGAAGATGTATCGGTCAAGGCGATCTCGGAGGCAACCGCCCTGTACACGCAAGGCGATTTGCGGGCCAGGCTGTCGCGTTATCACGCTGACGTCGATTCAGCTTTCTACGGATGGAACGATATCTGGCTGAATCCCGAATTCAGGCACTGGAACATCACGGACCGGCTGTCTTCCATCCGGTGCCCTCTGCTCGCCGTACAAGGACACGACGACGAGTACGCAACCATGGCGCAGATCGACGCCATCGCGTCGCATGTGCCGCAGGCACAGCTCGCCAAGCTCCCGGCGTGCGGACATTCTCCGCACCGTCAGTGCCCCGCCATGCTCGATGCCGCGATCGCGACCTTCGTCAGAAGTATCAGGAGTAGCTGATGCTCCGGCACGAACCAGGACCGCTGAAGGACGCGTGAAGGGCACGATGTGCCGGCTTGGGAAGACCGAAATCTCGATACAATCGGTCACCCTCTACACGCTTCGTTTCCTTTCAAAACGCATGACTGGTTCCTCGCTGCTCAAACCGAAGGTTTCACCCAGTCTGCGTTGGCTCACCCTGTGGGGACCCGGCCTGCTCGTCATGCTCGCCGACTGCGACGCCGGTAATGTGGTGACCGCGGCGCAGAGCGGCGCGCAATGGGGCCCTCAGCTACTACTGGTCTTGCTGGCACTCATCCCCCTGCTTTACATGGTCCAGGAGCTCACCGTGCGGCTGGGTATCTTTACCGGGATGGGTCATGGAGAGCTGGTTCGCGCGAACTTCGGTCCTGGTTGGGCATGGGTCTCGGCCGTCGGGTTAGGCATCGCCGTACTCGGCTCGCTGGTGACGGAGTTCACCGGGGTCGCCGGCATAGGAGAGATGGTCGGCGTCTCGCGGTCCGTCACGTTGCCGCTCGCCGCCGCGTTCCTGGTGGGCATTGTGTTCACCGGCTCGCATAAACGCGTGGACAAGTTCGCCATCGTCATTGGCGCTTTCGAACTGTCCTTCTTTGCGGTCGCGTGGCACGCCCACCCGGACATCCCCGGCATGTTTCGCCAGATGACCCAGCTTCCGCTCTCCGATCATCATTACGGTTATCTCGCGGCTGCATTGATTGGCGCGACCTTCAATCCCTGGATGATCTTCTATCAGCAGGCCGCAGTGGCCGATAAAAAGCTGGGCGCCCAGGACTATTCCGCGGCCCGAATCGAAACTGCCGCCGGTGCGGTTCTCACGCAGTTGCTCACAGCAGCGGTACTGGTCGCGGTCGCGGCAACGCTGTCGAGAGACGGTCAGCGACACGCTTTTCAAAGCGTGGGAGAAATCAGCGATGTCCTCGCGACAGCAGTGGGACCGCACGTCGGACGTTTTCTGTTTGGCGCGGGTGTCCTCGGGGCATCGATGGTGGCGGCCATTGTCTGCTCGCTGTCGCTCGCGTGGGGGCTGGGCGAGGTGGCGGGATACAAGCGCTCACTTGAAGACCGGCCCGGGAGTGCGCCCTGGTTCTATGGGGTGTATGTGGCCTCGGTCGTTGGCAGCGCGACCGTCGTGTGGCTTGCGCCCAACCTCATTTCGCTGAACGTGGCCGCCCAGGTGGTCAACGCGCTGATGTTGCCGCTGGTAGTGGGTTTGCTGATCGCGCTCAGCGTGACCGCGCTGCCACCTCAGCACCGGCCTCGCGGCGTTTACCTATGGCTTGTATGCGGCATTGCCACGCTGGTGTCCGCGGCCGGCGTACTCGGCGCTGGCCTGAGCTTTTTCTCGCGATAAGCATCCGCGTCAATCCCGGACTGCTTGCAGCGCCACATACCTCTTTGGCATGGACGTCGGTATTGAATGCCGGACACGTCTTTGCATTCCGTCAAAACGACCATCTGAAAAAATTCACCGTCGTTCACCGGGTAATCACTCGAAATATTTTTGATCGCGCACGCATCCGTCTCGCGGTCAGCGTGCGTATCCACCCGTACGTGACATGAGAGGCGCCGGATCAGCTCTGCTGCTCCGCGTCGTGCTTCGTCACGCGTTCGTGATTCACGTTTGACACAGGCAGCTCGCCTGGCGCCTCGTCGTCTGCTGTCCGCTGCTCTTTCCGTCTCGGGCTTTCATCGGACGCAGTCGCCGTATTGGTTAGTTCACAGAACGGTTCAAGGAGATATCATGTCAGAAAATTCAAAGGTCATGGATGTGCTCGTGCAGCGCGCCGACAAGCTGGCAAGACGCAGACAGTTCTTTAGAAGCGCAGGGGGCGTCGGGCTTGGACTTATCGGCGGCACGATCCTTGGCGCATGTGGCGGCGGCTCCTCGGGTGCATCGGCGCAAAGTAGCGGCCCGACCGATCCGGAAATACTCAACTTCGCACTGAACCTCGAATATCTCGAAGCAACCTTCTATGCGTACGCGACTACCGGCGCGGGCCTGCCAGCGAGCCTGGTGAGCGGTGCGGGCACGCCTGGAACGGTCATCCCGGGCCATGCAGTGACCTTCTCCGATCCGGTAGTCCAGGCGTATGCAAACGAGATCGCCAAAGACGAACTCGAACATGTCACGTTCCTGCGCACGGCGCTCGGTGCGTCGGCGGTCGCCATGCCGGCCCTCGACGTCGGCTATCAAAGTCCGAACGGGGCGTTCTCCAAAGCGGCGCAAGCGGCCGGGCTGGTTCCTGCGGGCACGGCCTTCGACCCTTATCTGAACGACGAGACCTTCCTGCTCGCCGCCTTCATTTTTGAAGACGTCGGCGTGACGGCCTATAAAGGCGCCGCGCCGCTGATCACGAACAAGACCTATCTGGAAGCAGCCGCCGGCATTCTGGCAGCGGAGGCGTATCACGCCGGTCTTGTGCGCACGGTGCTTTATTCAAAAGGTATTGCTAACCCGGCGCTCGGCCTTATTGCGTCGGCTAATGCAATCTCCGCTGCACGCGACGCGCTCGACAACGTGGGCAACGATGACCAAGGCATTTCCGGAGCAACGGCAGGCAGCTCGAACATCGTGCCGCTTGATTCCAATGGCCTCGCGTTCAGCCGCAATTACCCGAATGTCCTGAACATCGTCTACCTGACGAATGCGGCGGTCACGCAGGGCGGATTCTTCCCGGCGGGTGTCAACGGCGATCTGCACATGAGCGCCTGATCGTAGGCAGGAACATCCCCGGCTTCACCGCGCTGATTTCCACCCAAGTGGTGGAAATCAGCGCGTTTTTATATGCCTTGACGATTGAAATGAAGGCTCCGAATAATAAAGCATAACTAAATTTCTTAAATCGACACGGCACGAACCAAACCATGCACTGAGTAAAACCAAGACGACCCTTGCCATCGCACTACGGCAGCGTGAACGCTGATATCACCGCCAAGCCGGCAAAACCGCATTCATCCCATTCTCCAGGTATCCGTAAGGGAAACGAAATACTCCCGTTGCGCCTCAGCCTTCAAACAGCCGACAAGCACCCTCATGCACACACGCATTAAGCAGACGCTGACCCGACTCCACGCACTCCGTTGCGGCGCTCACATGCGCGTGATCCTTGACAGACGATCGTTTTAACCGCAGCCCGCCCGGCAAAAATGGACAAGTTACGCCTCCGAGGTTGTGCCTGAAACACGGTTTGTAGTAGTGTCGGGCCGTCCAGAAAGAACGGTCGAAATTACCCGGACAAATCATGTCCGGACAAGTCGCGCGCACGCTGTCGCTTAGCCGCATTTCTTAACGATCAAAGCTTACAGTTCATGTTTTTATCATGGCCTGGCCGCATGCCAATGCCTTCTTATTTATGTATGCGTATGCATTGGTGAATCAATGCATGACGGCATTCAAGGCTCGAAGCTCAAAGAGCACGTCGTCATGTTTCAAGCATCGCTGTTCGGAGAATATATGGACTTCGGATTCAACCTGAACCGCACGGCTAACGCGTCTGCCTGGCGGCTCTTGCCTAATCGATGGGACTTCGTCGCCTTCCCCCTGATCATCTGCCTGATTGCGATGGCGGCTATCGGCTTCCATCAGACCATGGCGCCTATCGCCACGCTTAAGGCCCAGGCGATCTCGCTCGCGCCATCGAACCTGCCTGAATACGCGCTGCGCACGACCTTGCGTATGCTCGCCGCCATGATCGCTTCGCTGGTCTTCACGCTGATCTACGGCACCCTCGCGGCCAAGAGCCGCCGGGCGGAAAAAGTGCTGGTTCCGATCCTGGATATCCTTCAGTCGGTTCCGGTCCTGGGCTATATCTCGTTCACGGTCACGTTCTTCATCGCGCTGTTTCCAACGCGCGTGGCGGGTGCCGAATGCGCGGCGATCTTCGCGATCTTCACGAGCCAGGCGTGGAACATGACGTTCAGTTTCTACCAGTCATTGCGCACGATGCCGCGAGACCTGGAGGAAGTCGCTCGCAGCTTCCACCTGACCGCATGGCAACGATTCTGGAAACTGGAAGTCCCCTTCTCGATGCCGGGCCTCATCTGGAACATGATGATGTCGATGTCCGGCGGCTGGTTCTTCGTGGTTGCCTCTGAGGCCATCACGGTCGGCAACAATACGATTACGCTGCCGGGCATAGGTGCGTACCTCGCGCAGGCGATCACCGAAAAGGACATGGGCGCGGTAGGCTGGGTCATCCTCACGATGACCGTCGTGATCCTGGGCTACGACCAGCTGCTGTTTCGTCCGCTCGTTGCCTGGGCCGACAAATTCCGCATGGAAACAACCAGTTCCGGTGTCGCCCCGGAGTCGTGGGTGCTTGGCCTGGTTCGACGCACACATCTGATTCACCGCTTGCTCGTGCCGGCCGGCTGGGTCTTCGCCACCGCCGCCCGCGTCCCGCTGCGCATGCCCTCGTTCGATCGCGCGAATTTGCGTGTGACGAAGCGCCGGGCGCCGTCGCGCTTCGGCGACATCATCTGGAGCGTCGTGGTTATCGCGGTCACGCTTTATGTGGTCTGGCGCGTGGTCAGCTACGTGCGCACCGGCGTGGATCTCGATGAAGTCGGCCACGTGCTGGTCCTCGGCCTGATTACGCTGCTACGTGTGGCGATCCTCATCGCGATATCGTCGGTGATCTGGGTCCCGCTTGGCGTGATGATCGGATTGCGTCCCGCGCTCGCCGAGAAAGTGCAACCGCTCGCACAATTCCTGGCGGCGTTTCCGGCGAACCTGTTGTTTCCCATCTTCGTGATCGTGATTGTCCGCTTTCACCTGAACCCCGATATCTGGTTGTCGCCGCTCATCGTGCTCGGTACGCAGTGGTACATCCTGTTCAACGTGATCGCGGGCGCGACGGCTTACCCGAACGATTACCGCGAGGTGGCGGCCAACTTCCGGATTCGCGGCTGGCAATGGTGGCGCCAGGCCATGCTGCCGGGCATCTTCCCGTATTACGTGACGGGTGCGATCACGGCTTCAGGCGGTGCGTGGAACGCCAGTATCGTCGCCGAGTTCGTGCAGTGGGGCGACACCAAGGTGGCCGCGCATGGCCTCGGCGCTTACATCGCGCAGACCACCGCCGCGGGCGACTATCCGAAGATCATCCTGGGCATCGCCGTCATGTCGTTGTTCGTCACGCTTTTCAACCGCCTGCTGTGGCGCCCCATGTTCACCTTTGCCGAAGCCAGGCTTCGAGTCGATTGAGGATCCATTCCATGCCAAATTCAGACTTCAACGTCGCCTCCCCCACTACGCCGACAAGCCCTGCTCCCCGTGCGGCCCAAGAGATCCTGAGCGTCAAGGGCGTGTCCCGGGGCTTCAAGAAAAGCCAGGGCGACCTGCTCGTGCTCGACGACGTCAATCTCTCCTTGCGCGAGGGTGAAATCGTCGGCTTGCTCGGGCGCTCGGGCTCGGGCAAGTCAACGCTATTGCGGATCATTGCGGGCTTGATCGAGCCGACCACCGGCGACGTCACTTATAAAGGCAAGCCGCTCGAAGGTCCCGCCGACGGCGTCGCGATGGTGTTCCAGACCTTCGCGCTGTTCCCGTGGCTGACAGTGCTTCAGAACGTGGAAGCGGGGCTGGAAGCGCAGGGAGTGGGCGCTGCGCCTCGACGCGCGAGAGCGCTTGCGGCAATCGATCTGATCGGGCTCGACGGTTTCGAGAACGCGTATCCGCGTGAGTTGTCGGGCGGGATGCGCCAGCGGGTGGGATTTGCACGCGCGTTGGTAGTGGACCCCACGTTGTTGCTGATGGATGAGCCCTTCTCCGCGCTCGACGTGCTGACGGCCGAGAACTTGCGTACCGATCTGCTTGACCTCTGGACGCAGGGCAAGATGCCGATCAAGTCGGTGCTGATCGTGACGCATAACATTGAAGAAGCGGTGTTCATGTGCGACCGGATCATGGTGTTGTCGTCGAATCCGGGCCGGGTGATCGCCGAGATCCAGGTGCCGTTCAAGCATCCTCGCAATCGGCTGGACACGGCGTTCAGATCCCTCGTCGACGAGATCTACGCCAAGATGACCGCGCGGCAATCCGGCGAGGCGACCAAGCAGACGCTTGAGTTCGGCAGCCGGTTACCGCATGTGTCGACCAACCTGCTGGCCGGCCTGATTGAAACGCTCGCAGCAGCTCCGTACAACGGGCGCGCGGACATGCCGGTGATCGCGCGATCGCTGCATCTGGAAGTCGACGACCTGTTTCCGATCGCGGAAATGTTGCAGCACCTTGGTTTCGCCGAACTGCGCGAAGGGGATATTTATCTGACGCCTTCGGCTCATGTGTTCGCCGACCTGGGCACTCATGAACGCAAGATGATGTTCGCCGAGCATTTGTTGAAGCACGTGCCGCTGGCCGCGCGCATCAAGAAGGTGTTGAACGAGCGACCGGGACATCGGGCTCCGCGGGTGCGCTTTGAACAGGAGCTGGAGGATTTCCTGACCGATGGCGCCGCGGAAGATACGCTGGATTCGGTGATCAATTGGGGGCGTTATGGCGAGGTGTTTTCGTACAACGACCAGACCGAGCTGTTCAGCCTGGAAGACGTGGAGACGTGATTGGGGGGGCAAGGGGGGGTGCTCGCGCCGGTGGACGGGGTTTGGGGGGCTGGTGCGAGGGGGCTTGGTGGTCAGGGGTTAGTGCTTTCGGCGTTAGTGGTCGGGGTCTATGCCGGGTTGGTGCTTTCGGCCGTGGTGGTCTGCATGAGTCGGATTTTCTCTTTATCACTATTAGCCACTGTGCGTGGCGGCACGTCATTTCTTTGTCCAAAGCGACAAAGAAACGAAGCAAAGAAACCGCTTTTAAACCACGCTACCCTAAGTGTCCACAGCGTGCAGTTTCTATTCATAGGTGCCCCAAAAGCACGGTGCTCGCCAGAGCGAAGGATGTTTGAACCCCTCCTTCTCGCGAATCCTGACATGAACACGCTTCGCCCCCTACGCTCTCGGGCAAGCACCATTCGCCCGGCAACCCGCTCGGCCCCACCCGCATTTAAGGCTTCGTTTCTTGGTAGGCTGGGTGAGTGGCTTGCGCTGGAGGGCCCCCGTGGCCAGCTTCGCCAATCACCCCGCGCTATCCGCGGACAACCAACCACCAGATTAGTACGCACTTCGAACAATATTACTAACCCGCACAAAAACGAGGCCATCGAAATGCGCGAGGCCATAGTAGGCGAAAATAAGGTGCAGGCCGCGCAAGCAATCCAAAAAGAACGAAGCTTTAAATATGCGTCCGACCGTAACCTGCAAAGACGACCGCGCCAACTACGCCGCCAACCTGCCAAGCCATGACGCAGTGAAGACTGCGTGAGGCCGTGTGGGTTCCTTAGCAATTGTGCTTGCCCGAGAGCGTACGGGGCGAAGCGTGTTCGTGTCAGGATTCGCGAGAAGGAGGGGTTCACACATCCTTCGCTCTGGCGAGCACCGTGCTTTTGGGGCACCTATGAATCAAAACTGCACGCTGTGGACACTTAGGGTAGAGCGGTTAAAGCGCTTTCTTTGCTTCGTTTCTTTGTCGCTTTGGACAAAGAAATGACGTGCCGCCACGCACAGTGGCTAACAGTGATAAAGAGAAAATCCGACTCTCGGAGACCACCACGGCCGAAAGCACCAACCCGGCATAGACCCCGACCACTAACCCCAAAATCCCCCCCGCCATAGCCCCAGAACCGCTAACCCCAGAACCTAAAAACCCCCGTCCACCGGCGCGAGCGAACATCAACCTCCCCCCATAAACTCAAAAAACCGGATCGCACGCGCATCGTCGGTATGAGCCGTATTGATCCGCACCCACGCCGACACCTCACCATTCGGACGGTAGTAGCTCCCCGGCGCAAGCGTGATACCAAATTTCAACGCGTGCTCGACCAGGACCATCGAGTCCTCTATTCCGGGCACACGCGTCCACACAAAATTGCCGCCACTGGGTTCATCGAACACCTCCCAACCGTTCTCCTCAAGACGCTGAACAGCCGTCGACAGTGTGTCGTGAATGCGCCGCCGCAAACGCTCGAGATACTTGCGGTACGTGCCGCGCTCAAGCAACGCCGCCACCACGCATTCGCTAAAGCGCGAACCGCCCAGACTGGTGAGCACCTTCACATCGACCAGATCCTTGATCAGCTCGCGCTTGGCCGCCAGATAACCGATCCGCAACGACGACGACAACGTCTTCGACAACCCGCCCACGTAAATCACATGATCGAGCTGATCCAGCGATGCAAGCCGTTGAGTCGGCGTTGCCTGGAAGTCTGCATAGATGTCATCTTCCACGATCATGAAGTCGTGCTGCTGCGCGAGTTGCAGCAACTTGAACGCAACTTGTGGTGCGACATTCGTCGCGGTCGGGTTATGAAACACAGTATTGATGAAGAACAGTTTCGGCTTGATGGTCTTGAGCAAATGCTCGGCAACATCAACATCCGGCCCGCTCGCCAGACGTGGAACGCCGACAATCCTGACGCCCTGCAGCTTGAGCAGTCCGAACAAGTTGTAGTAGCCAGGGTCTTCAACGAACACGGTATCGCCCGGCTTCAGCATGAAGCGGACAATCAGATCGAGCGCCTGGCTCGCACCGCTCGTGACAATGACGTTCGAGATGTCCGCCTCAATGCCGACTATCGAGAGACGCATCTGGATCTGGTGCCTCAGGTTCGCATCGCCATGCGGCATGGCGTAGTCGATCACGCAGCTCGGGTCCATCCGCATGACCTGACGCACGGTCTGGGCAATGCCCTCGATGTCTCGCCACGCTTCAGGCACGAAGCCGCTGCTCAGCTTCAAGGTCTCGCCGGGATAGTTGAACTGCTGCAGGATCTGATGCGATTCTTCCTCGGCAAGACGAGGGTCCGAACCGCCCGACGCGCCGCTCTCGCCCCCCACGTGATTCGCCACATAGAAGCCCGAACCATGCTTCGGCACAATCAACCCCAGTGACGAAAGCCGGTCATATGCCTCGATAACCGGAAAGCGGCTGATCTGCTGGGTAGCCGCGAGGGCACGGATAGACGGTAGCTTCACACCAGCCAAAAGCTGCCGCGAGCGGATCAGGCCCGAAATGCCGGTCACAAGCTGATCGGTCATGGGAACGCCATTATGCGGATCGATGACGAGGTTCATCGCGTGCGTGATCTCTTCAAGTGTGCAGGGAAAATCACTGAACAGTACGGCACAACTGTTCGCGACTGTACATTCCTAAGATTGGAGTTTAAATAAATAATGCAGTCAAGAGGCCGTCTCTCTGTGAGCGGCCGTGATGGGAGAGGGACATGCGTGAAATCCGGACCTTGGAGCAGGAACCCCATGATGCGCCAGCCTGCTGGCTCATCGATCGGCCTCATACCCTGACGGTTTGCCGGGGTACGGTGTGGCTGACCATTGAAGGCGAGTCGGAAGACTGGTGGCTGCGGGAAGGCGAAACGCTTGAGCTTGCGCCGCGTTCGAAGGTCTGGATCAGCACATCCGAGCCAAATAGCCGTTTCGTTTTGGCCTCGGCGCCGGTATTCTCACCCACTCGGCGATTCGCTTTCTACTGGTTGCTGATCCGCTTCGGCCAGCGCAGGACGCGGGCAATGTGAACGGATCGCGGCCGCGGCCCGCCGCTTAGCCATCCGATAACGCCTTTATTAAACGAAACCTGATGAACGACCGATACCCCCTTTCCGCAGATTCCGGCATGCCGGATACGTTCAGCATCGCGTGTCCAACGGTCCTGCCGCTCTCTTCAATTCTTCCCGAAGAACCTCTGCTGATGATGGGCGCCGGCCCCGTACCCATCCCCGACGCCGTGGCGAAAGCCAACGGCGTCGTGATCAACCACCTT
This sequence comes from Caballeronia sp. LjRoot31, assembly GCF_964253885.1. NCBI lineage: Bacteria > Pseudomonadati > Pseudomonadota > Betaproteobacteria > Burkholderiales > Burkholderiaceae > Caballeronia > Caballeronia sp. LjRoot31. The sequence goes on along the minus strand of NZ_CAXURX020000002.1, from coordinate 408,684 downwards.
GGCTCGACCATGGCCGCGGTTATCGGTCAGGTCAAGACAATGGCCCGGTATGTGTTCCAGACCGAATCGAAATGGGTGATGGGCGTGGCGGGACCGGGATCGGCTGCCATGGAAATGGCGATCACGAATCTCGCGTGGAAAGGCTCGCGCGTGCTCTGCATCTGCAACGGCTTCTTCAGCGAACGCATGGCGGAGATGGCGAGGCGAACCGGCGCTGAAGTGGAAACGCTGAACGTGGTCGACGGTACCGCGGCGGACACGCAGCAAGCGGCGGACGCTATCGACCGGTTTCGTCCGGAGATCGTGACGATCGTACATGGCGAGACGTCCAACACCGTCTGGAATCGCAGCCTCGAATCGATCGCCTCGGTCGCCCGCGCCGCTGGCGCGCTGGTGATTGTCGACGCGGTCTGCACGCTGAGCACCATGCCGCTGCCGATGGACGCATGGGGTATCGACGCCGTGATCACCGGGGGCCAGAAAGGGTTGTCATCGATCCCGGGCGTCTCGCTGCTCGCGTTCTCTGAAGCGGCCTGGCAACGCATCATGTCGCGTCCGGTCCCACCCACGCATTGGTGCCTCGACGCGGCGCTGGCAACGAACTTCTGGCACAACGCGTCCTACCATTACACGGCGCCAGTGTCGGGCGTGCTCGCGCTCCATGAGGCGCTGCGGCTGGTTTGCGCCGAGACGCTCGAGCGCCGGTTCGCGCGCCATCTGCGATGTTCGAACGCGCTGCAAGCGGGCGTTGAAGCGTTGGCGCTGAAGCTCTATGTTCCGAAGCCGAGCCGGCTGAATTCGGTCGTGGGTATCGCGTTGCCGCAGGGCGTCAGCGGTTCCGATGTGTGCGCCCATATCTCGCGCCATCATCATGTCGAGATTGCAGGTTCGTTCGGCGCACCGATCGTACGGATCGGTCAGATGGGCGAGCAATGCCGCGAGCATCATCTCTTCAGGACCATCCATGCACTCGGCCGGACGATGATCGACCTCGGCGTGCCAGTGGATCTTCCCGCCGGCGTGGCCGCGCTGGAACGGTCGTTATCGGCGGCGTGATCCGCAACGGAGCTTTCGACCGTCAGCCTGCAAGCGCCCTCGACCGTCGGCGGCTCAGCCACTGAACCGTCAGAAGCCCCACCACCATCACTGTCAGCGACAGCATCGTGGTCATCGTGCCGAGCGCGTAGATCACGGGCGTGGTGACGGAAGTCGTGAGTCCCTGAAGCTCCAGCGGCAGCGTGTTCTGGTCGCCGATAGCCTGCGACGTGCGCGCGATCTCATCCCACGACAACGTGAAGCCGAACATCCCGACCCCAATCACCGACGGCCCGATGATCGGCAACACTACATGGCGAAAGCTCTGCCAGGGCGACGCGCCAAGGTCGCGGGCCGCCTCTTCATACGCCGGGTTGAAGCGGTTGAACACAGCAAACATCACGAGCAATCCGAAGGGCAGCGTCCACGTCAAATGTGCGCCGAGCGCCGAGGTATAAAGGCCCATCGACGTAGTGTAGTTGTCGACGAATGATTGATGGCCCCACGCGCCGGCAAGATACTTGACGCCGTTATCGAGCAGCCGGAACGTGAGCCCGATTCCCAGCGACACGATGATCGACGGCATGATCAGGCTCGCGACGGACACATAGAACACGGCAGTGTCGCCGCGAAAGCGCTTGCGAAACGCGAGCCCTGCCGCAACCGAGAACAGCACCGTCAACACCGTGACGACTGCGGCAAGACGCACCGAGCGTCCGAACGCGGCCCAGATGTCGATGTCGCCCACGCCTTGACGCAATACTGCGAACCAGTGCAGCGAAACACCGCGCATGGGGAACGTGAGACCGCCTTCCGGTCCCTGGAACGACAGGATGAAGATAGTAATGATCGGGCCGTAGAGGAACAGCACGAACAGCCCGAACACCAGCGCGAGCCAGTAGAAACTGGCGGGACGCCGCTCGCGGTGCTTCAGATTCAGACGAGTCGCGGCCATGTCAAAGCTCCTTGCGGATATCGACTACCCGCGTCAGCGCCCAGACAATCATCAGCACGACTGCCAGCAGGATGATCGCGTTGGCCGCGGCGGCAGGAAACTGGAGGTAGCCGGTCTGCACCTGAATGATCTTGCCGACCGACGCAATCTGCTGCCCACCCATCACGCCGACTGTCAGGAAATCGCCCATGACGATGGTGATAACAAAGATCGAGCCGATCACAATCCCCGTCTTCGACAACGGCAGCACCACTTCGCGGATCACTTGCCAGCCACTCGCGCCCGCGTCGCGCGCGGCTTCGAGCAGCGACCGGTCGATGCGCATCATGGCGTTGAAGATCGGCACGATCATGAAGAACGTATAGAGATGCACGAAGGCGAGCACGACCGAGAAGTTCGAATAGAGCAGCCATTCGAGCGGCTTGTCGATCATATGCGATGAAAGCAGCGCCTGGTTCACGAGCCCGTTGCGGCCGAGCAGCGGTATCCACGAGATCATCCGGATCACGTTCGAGGTCCAGAACGGAATTGTGCAAACGAGGAATAAAACCGTCTGCATACCTGATGAACGGACATGAAACGACAGGAAGTAGGCGATTGTAAAACCGATCACGAGCGTCACCACCCAGACGATTGCGCAGAATTTTATCGTCGACCAGTAGGTCTTGAAGGTCACGCAGACATCGGTCATCGAAGAACAGCCGTCGAAGATCGCCGCATAGTTCTTGAACGTGAACGCGGGGATGATCTGGTATTCGTTGAAGTCCCAGAAACTCACGATCAGCGTGATAACCAGCGGCACGAGAAAGAACAGGACGAAGGTCAACGCGAGCGGCGTCGCCTGGAGCCATGCGGCCGCACGCCGGTGCTTGACGGTCGCCTCCAGCGGCTGGATGGGAAGCTCGATCGATGCCATCGCGGTTTTACCTATTGGATAAACAGAGGTGGCCGGCGTGCATGAAGTACGCGACATGCACGCCGGCCTTGCGCTAAATCACATTAAGCCGCAATGAACTCGTTCCACTTCTGGACCATGTAGATGTTCTCGTCCATCACCGCGTTCCAGCACGCGATTGCCCCCATGCGCTGGTTATACGAACCGCCGTCGCGCACCGTGCCGACCTTTTCGAGCAACTGGCCGTCGGGCGCCTTGATGTCCTGCGCGGCCGGCTTGCCTTCGATCCAGTAGTCCCATTCATACGGCTGCATATGGGTCTTGGCGGTCTCGAGCACACCCGCGTAATAGCCCTGGCGCATGAGGTAAGCACCGGCCCAGCCGTCCTGGAACCAGTTGATGAACTCATAGGCTGCATCAAGCTTTCGGCCCTGCAATGAGCGCGGCAGCCCGAAGCCCGACGCCCACGATCGATACCCCTCCTTCAGTGGCTGGAACTTGCACGCAATTCCCATCGTGCGTACCTTCGTGACGGCGGGCGACCACATCGACTGGATCACGACCTCGCCGGACGCCATCAGGTTCACGCTCTCGTTGAAGTCCTTCCAGAACGCGCGAAACTGGCCGGCGCGCTTCGCCTCGATCAGGATCTTGATCGTCTGGTCGATCTCGGCCTTGGTCATGTTGCCCTTGTCGCCGTACTTGACATGACCCATTGCCTCGATTGCCATGGCCGAATCCATGATGCCGATCGCGGGAATGTTCAGGAGTGCGGCACGTCCCTTGAATTCGGGGTTAAGCAACTCGGCCCAGCTAGTGATCGGGCGCTTGATCAGGTCGGGACGGATGCCGAGCGTATCGGCGTTGTAGGTGGTGGGAATCAGCGTCATCCATTCGGTGGGCGTCGCGGAGAACTCAGTCGAGCGCGCACCCGTCAGGAACATTACCTTCTTCGGCGCCGTACCCTGGTCGCCGATCTTCTTGCCGTCGACCTCGCCACGGGTAAGCACCGGCGTGATCTTGTCGGCGAGCTTGATCTTTTTTACGTCCATGCCGGCCAGCGTGCCGGCGGGGATCAGCTTCTTCAGCGAGAAGTATTCGGTGTCGACAATATCGAATGAATTCGGCTGCGTGATGATCCGCTTGGCGACGTCGTCGGTGGTCACCGGGATGTACTGGATCTGGATGCCGGTATCTTCCTGGAATTTTTTCGCGATGTCCGAACTCTGGTTCACCGCCGTGCCAAGGTAGCGAAGCGTGATCTTTTCCTGCGCATGCACGTACGGAAACCCGGCAATTCCCGCCGCGGCTACCGCGCCTTTGAGCAAGGTGCGGCGCGACATACCCCTGGTTTCCGTCGTGGCGGCACTTGCAGGTGTCTCGCTCGTGGTCGGTTCGGACGGGTGTTCGTAACGCTCGGTCATGGCCATCTCCCTTGGTTGAAATTGTCGTTTGCTGCAACGTACAACGCAAAGCGGTCTCTTATGCGGCCAACGCATGGGCGTCCTGCTCGTTCCACCAGACCACGACACGCGCATCGGGTCCCAGGCGCTGCGGGTCGTATTCGTTATCGGGGAGCAGTGAAACCAGGTCGGGTGAACCGTCGAGCGGGGCGAGCGTCATGCGCAAATGGGTACCCTGATATTCGGTTTCGCGGACCGTGCAAGGGATCCCGCCGATACGGCTGAAGCCGGTTTCGCTCGCGGGTGACTGGACCGGCGTGAACCCGTGCGGTGCAATCCGCAGATGATCGGCGCGTACGGTAAACGCGCGGCCGTTGGCGCCGAGCACGTTATGTCCGCCGAGGAAACGCGCGACGAATTCCGTGCGCGGCCGGTTGAATACTTCGTAGGGCGAACCGCTTTGCTCAATGCGCCCATGGCTCATCACAACAACCATATCCGCAAGCGCCAGCGCCTCTTCCTGCGAGTGCGTTACATGCACGAACGTGATGCCCAGCTCCTTCTGCCAGCGCTTGAGTTCGGCACGCATCTGCACGCGCAGGAACGGGTCGAGTGCGGACAAGGGTTCGTCGAGCAGCAGGCAGCGCGGCTCATTGAGCAGCGCGCGGGCGAGTGCGACACGCTGCTGCTGGCCACCCGACAGTTGCGACGGCTTGCGTTCGGCATAGGCGCTCATCGCGACAAGTTCCAGCAGTTCACCCGCCCGCCGGCGGCGTACATCCTTGGCTACGCCGCGCATCTTCAGGCTGAACGCGACGTTGTCGAGCGCGGACAGATGCGGGAACAACGCATAACTCTGGAAGACCATCGCGGTGCCGCGCGTGGCGGGTTGCGCGCGCGTCACGTTGCGCTGGCCGATGAGGATGTCGCCGTCGCTGATCGACTCATGGCCGGCGATCATCCGCAACGTCGACGTCTTGCCGCAGCCCGACGGCCCGAGCAGGCAGCAGTACTGGCCGCCGGGAATCCGCAAGTCGATCGAATCGACGGCGAGCGAATCGCCATATTGCTTCGATACATGCACCAGTTCGATATCGGCGGGCTCGGTCTTAAGCACGGCTGAAGTGGGCTGACTCATAAGTACGAGCTCATGCAGGGCATTTCCTCAATAAAAGCGCCGGCGAGCGGCAATCAGGCGCAATCAGCGGCGGAGGCAATATCTCTGCGAGACCCCGAATGCAAGACATATGCCACTTTGTTCGCATATCGATAACTTTATTGCGAACCATCACCTCTATTGAACGTAGACGATATGGCGTGTAAATTGCACACAATTCGAAACCGAACTGTCGGCGATCAAACCCGCTAATTCGCACAATCGCGGTGCGCCGCGGGTCCGCCACGGGGCGCGATCCCCCAAAAAGGTTCACGCGCGGCACGTTGTCAGCACGTTTGTCACTCAGGGCTTTTTGTACATGGACACTATCCGCCACGCTTGCGCGTCGCACGATCCTGCGTTCGGTCCGCTCACCACGCATGGCCGTTTTCCATACCGGCCGATCACCGATACCGACGCGTTTCGTTGGCCGGGCGACACTGGCCTCGCGGTCTATCTCGGCTTCAACATCGAACATTTTGCGTTCGGTGAGGGACTTGGCGCGGCCCTCGGCCCGGTCTCGCCGCAGCCCGATGTGCTCAATTACAGCTGGCGCGAATATGGCAACCGCGTGGGCGTATGGCGCTGTATCGAACTCTTCGATCAGCTTGAACTGCCGTCGGGCACGCTGATCAATACATCGCTGTATGACCATTGCCCGGAGGTCATCGACGCCTGTCTCGCACGCGGCGACGAACTGATCGCACACGGCCATACGAATGCGCACCGCCAGAGCGACCTGGACGAAAACAGCGAACGCGCGTTGTTGCTGCACTGCCGCGAGCGCATCACCGCGCATGCCGGCACGCCGCCTTCGGGCTGGCTCTCGCCATGGATCTCCGAGTCCCGCGTCACGCCCGACCTGCTCGCGGAAACCGGCTACGGCTACACGCTCAACTGGTGCCACGACGACCGCCCGGTGCGCATGGCAACGCGCGCCGGTTCGTTGTGGTCCATCCCCTACCCGCAAGAACTCAACGACTTGCCGATGATGGTCGGCCGTCATCTCGACGCGCGCGACTTCGCCGACATGATCATCGACCAGTTCGACGAAATGCTCGAACAGGCGAACCGCAGCCGCCATCCGCAAGCGCTCGTGATGGGCATCGCGCTGCATCCCTACCTCGTCGGACAGCCCTATCGGCTGCGCCATTTGCGTCGTGCATTGCAGCACATTGCCGCCGCCCGCGCGAACGGCGACGTGTGGATGACAACACCCGGGGCAATCGCCCGTCATATGGACGAGATGGAGAGCGCGGGTCTCGTCGGCACGAAGAAACAGACCCTCCTTCCCGCAGAAAAATGACTCCGAAACCCGCATTGAAAGTGGCTGCAAAGCCGCCCCAAAAAACCGTGCCCGATACAGCGCAGGACGCCGATGCCCGCCTCTACCAGGCAATCTTCGACGGTGTGCTCAACCATCGCCTGACGCCCGGCACCAAACTTCCAGAGCCAGAGTTGTGCCAGTTGTTCGGCGTGGGCCGTGCAGTCGTGCGACGCGTGTTGGAAAAGCTCGCGTACGACGGCATCGTTGCATTGCGGCCAAACAAGGGCGCGGTGATCGCCGAGCCGACTCCCGAGGAAACGCGCGAGATTTTTGAAGCGCGCCGCTCGATGGAGCGCGTGCTGGTAGAACTCGCCGTGCAACGGGCGACCGCACGCGACATCAAGGAACTGCGCCGTCAACTAGCCGATGAGCACGAAGCCATGCATCGCTTCGACCAGCCTTCGTGGGCGCGGCTGGCGAGCGACTTTCACCTGCGTATCGCGGCGCTTGGCGGCAATTCGATCCTGCAACGCTACCTGACGGAACTGGTGTCGCGATGCTCGCTGATCGTGGGCGTCTACGAGCCGCCGGGCCACGCCCCCTGCGAGCACGAGGAACATGCGGCGATTGTCGACTGCATCGAAGCGCGCGATGCGGCCGGCGCCATTGCGCGCATGGAAGCGCATCTGCGCGAACTGGAAGAGCGCATTGAGACCTCACGCATGCTGGGCGAGAAGAGCCTCGGACAACTGCTCGGCATGAGTTGAATCCGAACGTCAAACCTAAGCTCACTGATCCACGCCATCATGGAAATAGACTTCGAAGCCACCACCGAATATCAGCGATACAAGCTCATGGCGAGCCTGATCGTGCCGCGTCCGATCGCGCTGGTGACAACCATGAGCGCGAGCGGCACGATCAACGCCGCGCCCTTCTCGATGTTCAACATGTTGGGCGAGGAACCGCCCATCGTGATGATCAGCATCAACCGTCTCGACGATGGCTCGCTCAAGGACACGGCCGTGAATATTGCACGCAGCCGCGAGTTCGTCGTGCATCTTTGCGACGAAGCGATGGCCGAAAAAATGCATCGGTGCGGGGAACGTCTGCCGCCCGATGTCAGCGAGTTGGCGAAGGTTGGGCTGACGCCGGTAGCAAGCTCGCGGGTCGCGCCGCCGCGGATCGCGGAAGCACCGGTGGCGTTCGAATGCACGTTGTGGGAGACGCTGGAAACCACAAGCCGGCAGATCTTCATTGGACGCGTCCACAGACTGCATGCACGCGACGAACTGATCGATACAGAAACATGGCACGTGCGGCTTCAACATTACTTCCCGGTCGGACGGTTTGGCGCGAGCGACTATGTGACCACCCGCGAGCGCTTCACGCTCGGCTGACCGGCGACGCAATCCATGCACAACACAACCCTCGCCACGTCCACCGAAGGCATAGTCACCAGCCCGCACGCCCTTGCGAGCGAAGCAGGACTCGAGGTGCTGCGCGCGGGCGGCAACGCGATTGAAGCGGCCATCGCGATTGGCGCCGCGCTGAGCGTGACCTACCCGCATTTCACCGGTCTTGGCGGCGATGCATTCTGCGTCATCGGTGACCGGACGGGAATGTTGCGTACGTTATCGGGCATCGGACAGGCGGCGCAGACGCTGCCTTCGTTCTCTGCGGCCATTCCGTTGCGCGGCGCCGGTTCGACGCTGACCACGGCGGCAACGGTCGATACCTGGCACCAGGCGTACGCAATCAGCCAGACGTCATGGGGCGGCCAACGCACGTGGTCGTCTCTGTTCGATCGCGCTATCGGCTATGCGTCGGAGGGATTTCCGGTCACGCCATCGCAACATTTCTGGCAGCAGTTTCGCGCCGATGAATTGCGCGCAATGCCGGGCTTTTCAGCGGTATTTGCACCCGACGGCCACGCTCCCGGGATTGGCGAGCGCTTCGTTCAACCGGCGCTCGCGCGCAGTCTTGAACGCATCGCAACCTATGGTGCGCGCGAATTCTACGAAGGCGAACTCGCGGAGCGCATTACACGCGGCCTGCAGCAGGCCGGCTCGCCACTGACGCCAACCGACCTTGCGAACACCCGCGCACGCGACGAAGCACCGCTGCGCGTGACGTATCGCGGCGGGGAACTCGTGAGCCTGCAACCGCCAACGCAAGGCGTCACCACGCTGCAGATCATGGGCACGCTCGCACGCTTCGATCTGTCGTCCATTGCCGAGGGCAGCGCCGACTACTATCACTTGCTGGTGGAGGCAGTGAAATGCGCGTTCGTCGATCGGGACCGTTGGGTCTCTGACCCCGAGTTCAATCACGTTCCTGTCGGTGACATGCTCTCGACCGACACGCTCGATGCCCACGCGCGCTCGATCAGCCTTCATAGAGCGCGGGCCTGGCCGCACATATTTCGCCCGGGCGATACGGTGTTCATCGGTGCATCGGACGGGCAAGGCCGCAGCGTCAGCATGTTGCAGACGGTCTACTTCGATTGGGGCAGCGGTGTTGTGGCAGGAGACACCGGCATCCTCTGGCATAACCGCGGCGCGTCGTTCAGTGTGGACCCCGCGCATCACAACGCCGTGCGGCCGGGCAAGCGGCCATTTCATACGCTCAATCCCGGCATGTACCTGAAGGATGGGCGGCCGCATCTGCTGTTCGGCACGCAGGGCGCGGACGGTCAGCCGCAGACACTGGCAGCGGTATTGACGCGGCTGATCGACTACGGGATGGACCCGTTGAGCGCGCTGGCTCATCCACGTTTCCTGCTTGGCAAGACCTTCTCGGATACCCGCGATGCGTTGAAGCTGGAGGAAGACGCCGGTGCCGATGTGTTCGCCGCGCTGGCGGCGCGCGGGCATGAGGTGAGCGCTATTGCAGCGCAAAGTCCGCTTGCGGGTCATCCGGGGGTGATTCGAATTGAATCGGACGGTGCGCTGTCAGGGGCTCACGATCCGCGTAGCGACGGCCAGGCATTGGGTCTTTAAACCCGCGCTCGGCGTAGCGGGTTTGGGGGCACGTGACGTTGCGAGCGTCACGTTCACGCAGTTGATCGAGCATATGCCGCTGGCGTGCATGCCGGAACGCTCGAGTTCGTGCCGCCGGTCATACCCTGGAAGTTGGACCGGCCGTTTCGGCGGAAATCTGCGCCACGCGCGCCAGAATGCTCGCATAGTCCTCCGGCGTGTCCATATCGACGACGAAGCGATCATGCGCGGCTTCATGAATGAACACCTCATCCGGATGCTCGGCGATCAGCTTGCGGCATCCTGGATTGACGTGTCCGCTGATGACCTCGGCGGCATAGCTGGAGGAAAAAACCACAGGGTTGCCACGCAGTCCGTTGAACATGGGAATCAGGATCGATCCGCGCGGCATCGCGGCGAAAGCGTCGACAAGTTCGCGGTAGTCGGCGGCCTCCAGCAGTACCTGATCTGCGAGGCAGACCAGCACGATGCTGCAAGGCGACCGGAGCGCGGCAACACCCGCGGCGACCGACGTCATCTGCCCATCCTCATAGCGCGGGTTGCACTGAAAGATGACCGGCAAGCCGTCCAGCGCCTCCATGACGGCGCGCCCCTTGAAGCCCGTCACCACCACGATTTCCTCGGGGCCTGCAGCAGCCAACGCGCTCACGGTGCGCCTGACTGCGGGCTGCCCATCAACGGGCAGCAGCAGCTTGTGCTGTCCCTGCATCCTCGATGACAAGCCCGCTGCCAGCACCACGACCGAAAACGCCGGCCCCGTCATGTTCCGCGCGTCGTTCATGTCTTCTCCCGTTCCCGCCTGCCTTGAGCAATCGCAAGATATTTATCGGGCGAATGTTCGAACTCGATCTTGCAACCATCACAGCAAAAATAGACACGCTGTCCGCCGCAGTCGACAACATGTTTCGCCGACGCGATATCGACAGGCATGCCGCACACCGGATTGACATAGCGTGCCACCGCGGGCTCAACCGATGCCATCGATTCGCATGGCGGCACGCTCGGCACCGCATCGTCGCCGGTGATACGCGGCGCACCGGCATCGGCCGCTGCCAGCTCAAGTTCGCGCCACTGCGTCACCAATCCGGCGACGGCGCCAAGCGCGATCTCCTGCGGTGTATGCGCGTGGATATGAGGGCCGGCGGGCGCATGCAGCGCGGCCATGCGCTCCTGCGCAATACCGCGCAAACGCATGGTGTCGCGCAACTTGTCCGCCTTGCGCTCGCTCGCCACAAGCAACACAGCCGCCGCCGACGTGCGCAACGCCGCCTCAAGCGCGTCCTCGTCGCAGTCGCCTTGCGTAGCAACCAGAATCAGTTGCGGCTTGATCTGGCCCAGGGCATCGGCATCGAATCCTTGAATGACGCGCGTCAGGCCGAGAGCGGCAAACGGTGCGCTCACGTTCGCCGCAGCGCACACGCGCAGCCCCATGCGTTGCGCGAGCACGCATGCTTCGAGCGCGGTCGGTGTCGAGCCCAGCACGAGTACCAATGGCGCGGGCACTGTCGGCTGGATGAAGAGCTCGATGGTGCCGTTGCTCGCGCAAGGCATGGTGTGGAGTTCAACGTCCGCGTCTTGCGTCGCCGGCTCGTTGCTGATGCGAATGCGTTTGGCCTGCCCCGAGCGGATCGCTGCCAGCGCCGCCTGGATCACGATCGCTCGCGAGCAGCCGCCACCAATCCAGCCGTGCAGCGCGCCCTCACTGTCTATCAGCGCCTGCGCACCGACCCAGGTAGACGTTGGCGGCCCGGCCCGAATAACAGTGGCCACGGCAAACGGCTGCGCCTCTTCAATCAGCCGTTGTTCGAGTTGCAGGATGGTATCGGTGCTCATTGCAGGGTGGACAGCACTTGGGGCAGCACTCGCTCGAGACTCGCCAGATCGCGTGCGCCTGCCAGTAAATCGATATAAGGCATCGCAGCCTGCATGCCAACGCTCGATGGCGTGAAGTCAGCGCGGTCCGCGAGAGGATTAAGCCAGACCAGACGGCGGCAACGCCGGCGGATTGTCGCGAGTGCCTGCTGCAGGCTATCGGGCTCACCTGCGTCGTAGCCGTCGCTGACGATCACGACTGCGGTGCGCGAGTGCAGCAGCCGAGTCGCATGCTGCTGGATGAATTCATCGAGACTCTCTCCAATGCGCGTGCCTCCCGCCCACCCGGCCGACAGCATGTGCAGCCGCTCCTGCGAGCGTCGCGGGTCGGGGTCCCGCAACGCTTGCGCGACACTCACGAGGCGCGTGTGGAAGATGAAGCTATAGACATCGGTCACCCGGGCGCTCAGCACGCGTGCCAACCTCAGGTAGAAAAAGCTGTACAGGCTCATTGAACGGCTGACGTCCAGCAACAGCACGATGCGCGGACGCAGACGCCGCTTCCTGCGCCAGCCGAGATCGAGCGGCAGCCCGCCGCGCGAGACACTGCGACGGATCGTCCACGCCATATCGATCACACGGCCCGCGTTCGCGCGGCGTTCACGGCGAATCTGGATGCCTCGCAGCCGAAGCGCGAAACGCCGGATTGCTTCGTCGATTGCAAACAGTTCGTCCGGCTCGTTAAGGTGGCGGAAGTCCGCATGGGAGAGCGGGGTTTCGCCTGAGGCGCCCTGGTCGGCTGTGCTGCCGTCTGCATGCTCCGGGTCCGCGCCGCTTCCGGCCAGGGACAACGGCAAACCTTCGCTGCCGTCGCGCTGGCCAGCGTTCTTGTCGCGCTCGTTATCCCGCTCGATCCGGCCGGTGCCGCCAGCACGCACTTCAACCAGCGCTCGCCGATTCGGCATCAGGAAGTAAGCGTCGAACAGGTCATCGAAGCGCCGCCATTCTTCGGCGCGCGAGCACAGCACGGCACGCAGGCTCCAGCGCAAGATCTGGCTGTTGGTCTGGCCCGCGAGTTGGGCGACTTCCATTGATGTCGCGATGTCGCTGGTCGTCACGCGAAAGTCGTTCGCGCGCAGCCACCCGGCAAACCCGGTGTAGCGGGCGACCAAAACCTCCTCAATGCCCGACGGAGGCGCACGATCATCGGTGCGAGTATTCACGCTCAACATGCGGCCACCAGTTTCTCGACGACCGGCCGTGTCAGGCCGGCCTGATCCTCACGCGTCTTGACGAGCGCGGACAGCGAATCCATGATCTGCTCCACCCCATCCGTATCAATCACGCTCACCCCCAGACGAAGCAACGCAGATACCCAGTCGAGTGTCTCGGCCAGACCGGGCTTTTTCTGCAAATCCATCTGCCTGACCGACTGCACGAACTCCACCATCTGCCGTGCCAGTTTCTCCGGCACTTCCGGAATCTGGGTACGCACGATCAGCAACTCCTTTTCGAAGCCCGGATAGTCGATGTACTGATACAGGCAGCGGCGGCGCAACGCATCGGAAATCTCGCGCGTTCCGTTTGAAGTCAGGATAACGAAAGGCTTTTCTGTGGCGCGTATCACACCAAGCTCGGGAATCGACATCTGGAAGTCGGACAGCAACTCCAGCAAATAGGCTTCGAACGCTTCATCGGTGCGGTCGATCTCGTCGATCAGCAGGACAGGCGCCGGCGTCGTCGTGATCGCTTCGAGCAGCGGCCGCTTGAGCAGATAGCGTTCGGAGAAAATATCCTGCTCCTTGTCGAGAACCGATCGCTCGTCCTGTTCAAACAACTTGATCGCGAGCAGTTGATGCTGGTAGTTCCACTCGTACAGCGCGGAGTGCGCATCAAGGCCTTCGTAGCATTGCAGCCGGATCAGCCGCGTATCGAGGAGCCGCGCAAGCGCTTTCGCCACCTCGGTCTTGCCAACACCGGCCTCGCCCTCCAGCAACAGCGGCCGGCGCATTTCCATCGTCAGCAGGAGGGTCGCCGCAAAGCTGCGCTCGGCGATAAAACCATGACCCTCCAGCCTGTGTTGCAGGCTCACGACATCGTTCATCCGGTCGGTCACCATGACTGCCTCTGTCCGCTCTCAGACCGACTTGCGGGCGAAAAGCCCACGGAACCACTCGCGCATGACCGCCCACGCCAACGCGAGGCCATTGAGCTCGGAGGGCGGGACGTGAGCGGCTTCCGGCGCGACGGACATGACGGATTGGGGCACGCTCCCCGGTGCTTCCGATGCCACGGACGTCACCTGCGGGGTCGCAAAGGCCTGAAGCCGCGCCGCAAAGTTGGCGACGAACTGCTTGAGCATCTGGTCAGCGACCGGACCCATCAGCCGGCTTCCGAGCGCGGCGGCCTTGCCGCTCATCGTCACCTCGCTCCTGCCCGTCAGCTCGCACGTGTCGCCCGTGGCCTGGACACTCGCGACCAGATCCATCGATGCCGCCGAGCTGCCCGTGGCGTCCGTTCCCTTACCCACCAGATGCAGACTGCGCACCGCCGTGTCGAGATTCAACACCTCGATATCGCCTTTGAACGACATCGTGGCCGGACCGAGCCGAACGGTGATCGTGCCTTTGTAATGGGTCGCGTCCACGCGCTCCGTGATCTTCGCGCCGGGCATGCATCCGGCCACCGTCTCAATGTCCTGCAGCAATTGCCAGGCGCTATCCGACGAAGCGTCTAGTGGAAACACCTTTTCGAGTACGACTTTCATTCCATCACCCTTTGCATAATCGAGTTTCGTTGCGACCGGATCACTATTGCCTGGTCAGGCCCAACGAATGGCACTGCTGCCACACTCGATACGCGTTGTGCGGCATATTCATGTGCGTCACACCCAGATGCGCGAACGCATCGACCATGGCCGACGTAAAACACGGAATCGATCCAACGTGCGGCGATTCAGCCACGCCCTTCGCGCCAATCGGATGATGCGGCGACGGCGTCACGGTGAAATCGGTTTCCCAATGAGGCGTCTCCGCCGAAGTCGGTATGAAATAATCCAGCAACGTTGCGCCCAGCAGATTGCCCGCTTCGTCGTAGGGCATTTCCTGCCCCATCGCCACCGCGAACCCTTCCGTCAAGCCACCATGGATCTGCCCTTCGATGATCATCGGATTGATCCGCGTGCCGCAATCGTCGAGTGCATAAAAGCGGCGCACGCGTGTTTCCCCCGTGTAGCGATTCACGTCGAGCACGCAGACATACGCGCCGAACGGAAACGTGAAATTGGGGGGGTCGTAATAGTCCACTGCCTCAAGCCCCATCTCCATGCCATTGGGAACGTTGTTGTAAGCGGCCCAGGCCACTTGCTTGATGGTCTTGAACTGCTCCGGCGAGCCCTTGAGCACGAAACGATCGATATCAAACTCGACGTCGTTCGGACTGGCTTCCAGCAAATGCGCGGCGATCTGCCGGGCCTTCTCGCGGATCTTGCGCGACGCCCGCGCGATTGCTGCGCCCGCCACGGGGGTCGAGCGCGAGCCATAAGTGCCGAGCCCGTAGGGCGCCGTGGAGGTATCGCCCTCCTCGACCGTAATCACCGAGGCGGGAATCCCGGCCTCTGAAGCAATGATCTGCGCATAGGTGGTCTGATGGCCCTGCCCTTGCGTGATCGTGCCCATGCGCGCAATCGCCGAGCCGTCCGGATGTACCCGTATCTCGCAGGAATCGAACATGCCGACGCCCAGGATGTCGCACATCTTCGACGGCCCCGCGCCCACGATCTCGGTGAAGTTCACCATGCCGATACCCATCAACCACTCAGCGTGCGGATCGGCACGGCGCGCGGCCTGCTCGGCGCGCAACGCCGGGTAGTCGACAGCGGCAAGCACCTTCTTGAACGCCGGCTCGTAGTCGCCGGAGTCGTATTCAAGTCCGAGCGGCGTGGTGTACGGGAACTGCTCCTTGTGGATGAAATTGCGCAAGCGTATTTCGGCCTTGTCGATACCGAGTTTCTGCGCCAGCACGTCGACCATCCGCTCAATCAGATAGACCGCCTCCGTCACCCTGAACGAGCATCGATAAGCAACGCCGCCTGGAAACTTGTTCGTATAAACGCCAGTGACCGAGACGAACGCGTTGGGGATTGCGTAGGAACCGGTGCAGACGTGGAACATGCCGGCGGGCCACTTGGTGGGATCGGCGCAGGCATCGAACGCGCCATGATCCGCCGTGACGTGCACCCGCAGCGCCTTGATCCGGCCGTCGCTGTCAGCGGCCAGTTCGCCCGTCATGTGATAGTCGCGTGCGAAAGCCGTCGAACTCAGGTTCTCGATACGCGACTCGATCCACTTGACGGGCCGCCCGAGCACGATCGACGCGACAATCGATACGACATAGCCGGGATACACGCCGACCTTGTTGCCGAAACCGCCGCCAATGTCCGGCGAGATGATGCGAATCTTCGACTCCGGAATGGACGACAACAAGCCCACCACCGTGCGCACGACATGCGGCGCCTGTGACGTGATGTAGACCGTCAGATCGCCTCGCGCCTTATCGAACGATGCAACGCAACCGCAGGTCTCCAGCGGACACGGATGCACGCGCGGATACAGCATGTCCTGCACCACGGTCACGTCCGCGTTGTCGAATACGCGATCAGTCTTGTCCTTGTCGCCGATATTCCACGTGAAAATATGATTCGGATGCGTGCGTGCGCCGTGCGCGCCAGTCTGCTTGTCGCGGATGTCCTCGCGGATCACCGGCGCATCCGGAGCGAGGGCGGCGAACGGATCGACTACCGCCGGCAATTCCTCGTACTCCACTTCGACCATTTCCGCGGCATCGGCGGCGACATAACGATCGTCGGCCACGACGAATGCCACCTCCTGGTTCTGGAAGCACACCTTTTCATCGGCGAGCACCGCCTGCACATCGCCCGCGAGTGTCGGCATCCAGTGGAGCTTGAGCGGCTTCAGGTCGTCGGCTGTCAGCACCGCATGCACGCCGGGATGGGCGAGCGCGCGCGATTTGTCGATTTTCTTGATCCGCGCATGAGCATATGGACTACGAACCATTATTCCAAACAGCATGCCCGGCATCTTGATGTCGTCGACGTAAGTGCCTTTGCCCTGAATGAAGCGCGGATCCTCGCGGCGTTTGCGCGAACAGCCCATGCCTTCCAGCGCGGCAAGACGATCGAGATTGGTGTCAATGTTTCCCATCACGGTTCTCCTGTCGACCGGAGTTAGCGCTTCAGCGCCTACTCCGGTCCCATGCAAGCTGCTTGCGGTCGTCAGTGCGCGTGCGCTGCCATCAGCGGGTGCGAGGTCTCGACCGGTTCGCCGCGCAGCTTGCGCGCGGCGTATTGCACGGCCTTCACGATATTCTGATAACCCGTGCAGCGGCACAGGTTGCCCGCCATCCAGTAACGGATCTCCTCTTCACTCGGGTCGGGGTTTTCCTGCAATAACCGATAGGCACGCATCAGCATGCCCGGCGTACAGAAGCCACATTGAAGACCGTGCTCCTGCATGAACCCTTCCTGCAGCGCATGAAGTTCACCGCCCTGCGCAAGGCCTTCGACGGTCAGCACCTGCGCGCCTTCGGCCTGCACGGTCAGCACTGTGCAGGATTTCACCGACATGCCGTCGAAATCGACCGTACATGCGCCGCAATGCGAAGTCTCGCAACCGATATGCGGTCCGGTGTGAAGGCACTTTTCGCGCAGCGTATGAATCAGCAATTCGCGCGGCTCGGCCACCACATCGGTTTCCTTGCCGTTCAGCTTGAACGACACCATGACTTTCTTGTTCATGTCTTTCTCTCCAGGAAATCGCGCTCGATACTCAATTACCCAATGCTCAATGAACTGCGCGCGAAAAGGCGGTGGCGAGAGCCCGTCGCGTCATTTCGCCCGCCATCGCCGTCTTGTATTCAACGTCGCCGCGCAGATCCGCAACCGGCGCGCAGGCGGCCATCGCCTGACGCGCGGCTTCGGCTATCGTTTGTTCATCGATGGGCTTGCCTAGCAGCGACCGCTCCGCGCCGGTCGCCCGAAAGGCGGTTTCCGCGACATTCGTCAGCGCAATGCGCACGTCGGCCACAGTGCCGCCGCTCATGCGCAGCGTCACTGCCGCGGCCGCGGTCGCGAAGTCACCGGTCTTGCGCTTGAGCTTCGCGTAGCAATAGCCACTTCCCGCGGCGGGAATGGGTATGCGGATCTCTGTCAGGATCTCGCCGGGTTCGAGCAGCGTCATATAAGTGCCGAGAAAGAACCCATCGGCGGGCACGACACGTTCGCCGCTTGTCCCCACGAGCACGAACGATGCATCGAGCGCCAACATCAGCGCCGGGTGATCGTTGCCTGGATCGCCGTGCGAAATGTCGCCGCCCAGCGTACCCCGGTAGCGGACTTGCGGATCCGAAATCTGGCGCGCGCCCTCCACGATCAGCGGACATTGTGTTTGCAGCAATCCGGACCAGATCAGTTCGTTCTCGGTGGTCATCGCGCCAATGCGAATTTCGTTGCCTGCCTCGCGGATGCCCTTGAGTTCCGCAAGCTTGCCGAGGTCAATCAGTTGACTTGGTTCGGCCATGCGCAACTTCATCATCGGCAACAGGCTGTGGCCGCCGGCAAGCAGCTTGGCAGTGTCGCCATGCTCGCTCAGCAGAGCGACAGCCTCGGGCAAGGTACGCGGAACGTAATAGTCGAATGGACGGGGGATCACACTGGCCTCCTTTGGTTTTCATCCGCCGGCGAACTGAAGCGTAAATGAAGCGTTTTCGTATTAGCCTTTGATGAGCATTTCACATTCTGGCGCCGCCATTCAACGCGATTTCCCGAACGGCAGTTCGCTTGCGCCAATTAACGGAAAACGGGCATGAAACCCGAGACGGGCCGAGTGACCCCGCCATGCGCGACGCTTCGCCCGCCCGGCCCGAAAAATCACGATTTCACGACACAGCGCAGCAGTTCAAGCGGATTTCCTGAATGGCGGGTTTACCTGCGTGAACGGCTCGAAAACTTGCGCGAATTTCGGAAAAGACATACAACAAAGAACAGCCGCCAGAGAGCGGCGACCGCTTTTCAGGGCAGGAGGCCTTGGATGAAACCGTTTGAACACGCCGGGCCGCCGACGTCGGAACATCGTCGCAACGAGACATTCCAGCATAAGCTGGAGCAGTTCAATCCGGGGATGGTCTGGCTCGACGAGCAAGGGCACGTGACGGCTTTTAACGACGTCGCGCTGCAGATCCTCGGGCCGGCCGGCGAGCAGTCGCTGGGGGTCAGCCAGGACAAGCTGTTCGGCATCGACGTGGTGCAACTGCACCCGGAGAAGAGCCGCGACAAGCTGCGCTTCCTGCTGCAATCGAAGGACGCGGGCGGCTGCCCGATCAAGTCGCCGCCGCCGGTGGCGATGATGATCAACATCCCCGATCGGATCCTGATGATCAAGGTGTCGAAAATGAGCGGCGCGCAGGGCGCTTGCGGCACCTGCATGATTTTCTACGATGTCACCGATCTCACGACCGAACCGTCGGGGCAGCAATCCGGCGGCAATGCTGCACTGCCGCGCAGGCTGTTCAAGATTCCCGTCTACCGGAAGAACCGCGTGATCCTGATCGATCTCAAGGACATCGTCCGCTTTCAGGGGGACGGACATTACACGACGATTGTCACCCGGGATGATCGGTATCTTTCCAATCTTTCGCTAGCGGATCTCGAACTGCGACTCGACGACAGCATCTATTTACGCGTGCACCGCAGTCATATCGTGAGCCTTCCGTATGCGGTCGAACTGGTCAAGTCGGAGGAGAGCGTCAACCTTGTAATGGACGACGCCGATCAGACCCAGGTTCCGGTTAGCCGGTCGAGAACCGCGCAATTGAAAGAGTTGCTTGGAGTGGTTTAAGGGGCGGTGCGGCGGTCCCCAGAATGGTTATTGAAAAGCGCGCTCAGCATGGTTGTACCGACCTTGCGTGGAACGCCGCTTCTGGTCCGCCTCATGTCCTGGCTTGGGAGTGCATCGACCCACTCCGTGCACGCAAAAGGGGATAGGGAATCTATCGGACTTGCGCGCCCCTGGCAATTCGTTCGTACTCCAAATTTCCAAGCAGTCACCGCAGCCCATATAGTTGCTATCACTGACGTGCGTGGCCGCGCTCACTGCATGCGCTGTCGCCCATCAGCCAAGCGCTCGTCACGCCAAGGCCTCCCGGCCCTGCACATTCAGCACGCGCCCATATATATCATGATGTGATATTATTTTAACCCAGGATCCTGACTGGACTATCCCCATGAAAGAAACCTTTCGCACCTTGAGAAAAGAAGACTTTGAACAGCTGTCCGAATTTCGTTACCAGATGCGGCGGTTCGAGCGGTTCTCCGAGCAGGCTGCTCAGGACGAAGGCATTACTCCGCTGCAGTATTTGCTGTTGTTGCATATCAAGGGCTACCCGGACCGGGATTGGGCAACTGTCGGCGAACTGGCTGAGCGGCTTCAGGCGCATCACCACGGAGTCGTTTCGCTCGTGTCGCGGTGCGAGGCGCTGGACTTGGTCAAGAGAAAGCCTAGCGAAATCGATCGCCGTCAGGTCGAGGTTCATTTGCTGAAACCCGGAGAGATGATCCTCTCGCGGCTCGCCCAATTGCATCGGGCAGAACTGAAGTCCCTCGCGGGCACCTTCCGCGTTCCGCAGATCGACCTTTAGATCAGGGCACACCGACACTGCCCACCTTTGCTGGCATTTCAATTTCAGCAAGGTCACGCTGTTCCGGCAGCCGATGCAACGCAAATCTGAATTGATGAGGAGTTAATGTGCACGAAAACGCTTCAAGAGGGGATTTTGCAGCGAATGCTCACCTGTTGCGCATCACGGCCATTGCAGTAGTGATCGGCGCGTTGAGCACGGTCACGGCCTATGTCCTGCTCCATCTGATCAATTTTTTCACCAACCTTTTCTTCTTCCAGTCGCTATCGTTCGACAGTCGCTCGCCCGCCGGAAATACGCTCGGTCTGTGGGTGATCGTGATTCCCGTAATCGGCGGACTCGTGATTGGACTGATCGCGCGCTATGGCAGCGAAGCCATCCGCGGGCATGGCATTCCGGAAGCGATCGAAGCCATCCTGTTCGGCAAGAGCAAGATGTCGCCGAAGGTCGCCGTGCTCAAGCCTCTTTCCTCCGCCATCGCCATCGGCAGCGGCGGCCCGTTCGGTGCGGAAGGGCCAATCATCATGACAGGCGGCGCACTGGGGTCGCTGCTCGCGCAGTATTTCCATTTGACAGCGGGTGAACGCAAGACGCTGCTAGTCGCCGGCGCCGTAGCCGGCATGACCGCGGTTTTCGGTACGCCTGTAGCCGCCGTCCTGCTCGCGGTCGAACTGTTGCTGTTCGAACTGCGCCCGCGTAGCCTGCTGCCCGTTGCCGTCGCGTGCGCGGTGGCCGGTTTCACTCGACCCCTTCTGATCGGCAGCGGCGCCCTCTTCCCGTTGCAAACCATCGCACTGGGTCCGCTCGGCCTCGTTTCATGCGTGGTTGCGGGTCTCATGGCCGGCGCGATGTCCTGGGGCCTGTCATCGGCGCTGTACAAGGTCGAGGACCTCTTCGGCAAATTGCCGATCCACTGGATGTGGTGGCCGGCGCTTGGCGGCATTGCCGTGGGCATCGGCGGATATGTCGAGCCACGCGCGCTCGGCGTAGGGTATGACGTCATCGGCGATTTGCTGCACAACCATCTTGCTATCAGCGTCGTGGCCGGCTTGATACTGGTGAAGGCGATCATCTGGATCATCGCCCTCGGCTCCGGCACGTCTGGAGGCGTACTCGCTCCGCTGCTGATGATGGGTGCGGCCATGGGAACCATCGTCGGACCGTTCCTGCCTGGCGGGGAGCCGGCAGTATGGCCGCTGGTCTTCATGGCGGCGACGCTCGGCGGAATGATGCGCGCACCGATCATGGCAACCGTATTCGCGTTCGAACTCACCCATGACGCCAACGTACTGTTGCCCCTGCTCATGGCTTCGGCTGTCGCCTACGGATTCACGGTACTGCTGATGCGGCGCTCCATCCTGACCGAGAAGATCGCACGCCGCGGTTATCACATCTATCGGGAGTACGGCATCGATCCTCTCGAACGCCATTTCGTCGAGGAAGTCATGACGCGCAAGGTCCAGACGATCGATGCAGAGCTGCCGGTCGCCGAGGTGATGGCGAAATACTTTGGTGAAAAACAAAACCATCGCGCGTTTCCGGTGACGCGAGACGGCGCGCTGGTGGGAATGATCGAGCGCGACGGATTGATCGCGCGCACCGGCAATCCAGCCATGCAGGTCATGAGCGACCTGTTCGGCGCAAACACACCGATCATGGCGTTGCCCGGGGAAACTTGCCGGATCGTGTCCAACCGGCTGGCGGTGCATGGACTGGAGCGGTTGCCGGTGGTGTCGGACGCGCAGTCGCGTCGTCTGGTGGGCTTGATAAGCCGTAGCGACCTCGTGAAGCCGTCGCTCGCGTTCTTCGAGGAAGAGGAGCGGCGCGAGATGTTCCGGCGCTCTCCCCTGCATCATCTGAAGAGACGGTTTGCATTACTGAACAGGCACAAAGATGACGCAACCCGGGAGCGCCTGTAAGGCCCCTGATATGCGGTTCCTGAGAACGAGCGGACCGGCACCTTGCGGGATCGCACGTCGGCCAAATGAAAAACAATCACGCAACTAATTCAGCGCTAACGCGTTAGGTGTCGCGGCAAGACCCGCACCGATAATGGCTATTCGTGTCTTGCGCAAATCCATCTCCTCGAAACTCGATGCTTTCGCTAACCTGGAACTGACACGTAAGCTTTATCAGACCGACTCTGTGAACTCGGGCACGACCGTGAACAAATCGCCCACGAGTCCATAATCCGCCACGCCAAAGATCGGGGCTTCCGCGTCCTTGTTGATCGCGACGATAACCTTGCTGTCTTTCATCCCCGCCAAGTGCTGGATCGCACCCGAGATGCCGACCGCGACGTACAAGTTAGGCGCCACGATCTTGACCATCCGCCGCTAGATACGCTCGCTCTTGCAATGCCGACTCATGGAAGGGTACCCTCTAACAATATGCAGGACAACTGAATAGGGAATATGCGACGAAGGTCGACGGAAAGCCCCAGCCGGACTAAACAGCCGTTGTGAACCCGGAGCGGTCTAGCTGTGCACCACGGCCGCCGCGTCAGATCGTCGTTCTCTCGCCCGACTTCCATTGGCTCGGACTGGATGTCCACCGCTCACCTACAAACCCTACCTTCCTGCTATGTCGGTCGGCCTTTGAACGACTCCGACCCGGCCGAAAGGAAGCATGTGTTTATGGTCGCGAGTGACAACGCTTCAACTACGCAAAGTACAGCGCGACGCGGTCCGTCGTCCAGGTTGCTACGCCAGTGCCGAAAAAATCAGCATCTTCCGTCCAAATAGGGCATCCAATTATCATCGCACACGCAAGAACAGGCCAGTCATCGGCGTCTCTTCGCTCAATGCGCTGCAGGGCCTTCTGCTTCATGTCGAGATAAATGTCGGCATCAATGACCTGAACGACTGAAACCAGATCGTCGAGTACCTGCATGGCAGCTTCACTCGGAATACCACGCTTCTTCAGCAGTGGGGGTAGATACTTTCTGGCGTCAGCATAAGCAACATCAGGGGCGAAAAATCTGACTGCAACAGCGTGTTCGACTATAAGTTCGCGCACTCGCTTGCCGAGGACAGCGCGAATCAAAATATTTGCATCTAGAACGATCGCCTTGTTACTCATGCAGTTTTCGCGTGCGCCTTTTTGCGGTCGCCGGCGGGCCTGCGAGCTGCCTTGAAATCGGACACGATTGCTTCAACATCAACGCCCTGCTCTGCAAGAAGCCGATCCAACGTCCTGCCTGCTTTTTTCAGAGCTGCAATATCCCCTTCGTTCTGACCTTGTGCCGGAATGAAGTAGCCTACCGTCTGCCCGTGACGTGTGACAGCCACCGGCGTGCTCGCGGCAATATACTCTGCCAGATCCGCCCGGAATTCCCGGATACCAACCTTGATTGTTTCCATGATCTCGCCTCCACAAATGGCGCCTGATTGTGAATCTGTGTGTACACATTTTACGCTGAGCGGGCCCTGGATGCAAGGCCGGTCGGCGCGGGCGCGCTCGCGCCCAGCGGACGGCCTGGACGTAGGCAGGGCGACCGTCTCAGATATTCGCGTTTCGAAAGCAAGGACTGGTTATTGCCGAAAAGAGACGCTTTGACACCGCTAGCGATTCGCGAATCAGCCTACCGTGAAAGACCTGATGAACGTTGAACAGGCGGACTGGTTCGGGCACGCTCCACAGCCGGCCGCCAAATATTGGGATTCACTTTGTCGGATAGGAAAATTCACAGTGGGCCGAAATAAGGTGCTCGCCCATGGTCCTTCCAGTTGCTTGCGGAAGGTCCAAGCGGCGCCAGCTGCGGGACTCTTTGGTGGGGCAGAATCGACAATGAGTCTGGGGTATCGATTCCGGAGGATCGGAAGTTACCCCCACGAAGCCCTATAGTCCCGAAAAGAAAACCCCCGCTGCACGCGGGTTTTCAGGACACTGCTGAACGTGACTGTCCCCAGCCGCCCCCCCCAAGGGGACGCCGCGCGCGCATGTGCCGTTAGCCTAAAAGCGACCGCGAATTAAAGCATAAGCCGTCCGTTCATTGGGCGCAGTAACTCCCGGCAGCCGGTTCGAAAAAGCATAAACTGGCCAAGCGGACAGAAATAAAGAATAAGTTGTCGAATCGAATATCTCCGTTCCAGCAACCCCGTTTTTGGTCGCATCTTTCAACCTGACTCGTGTTATCAAGGCGCGTGGCTACGACAAGTGGCAGGTCTCAATCTGTTAGGCTTGAGACCTGCCACCACCAACCCGTAGATGGCCAATCAGCAGGCTACCCATTTACACGTCGACGTCATCGACAGCCATATGCGGAATTTGCTCGTTCGAATGGGTGTCGAATGTATCGGAGACCGGCATAGCAAGCGTTCCGAGTCGCCATCTGACCGGTTACACAACAATCAACGGGCAAGTGAATGACCGTTGACGCGATATTCGAATGAGTCTTGTCGACCCTCAACAGTCGTTGATGCCGTCGTGGCGAACGTCAGTTGAACGGTCGCAAAAGGACGCTCGAAGGGTGGCTTCGCTCCCGGAAATCGCGGTTCATAGCGGGAGGTGGCAACCCGGCACGCGGACCGGTTGCGCGGGCGCTCCACGCCTGATATGCAGTTGCGGTCGGGAGGACCTGCTGCATCCAACGCGTCACTGTCTCAGGTGAGGGAAACCGCAATACGTAACCGGACGTGGAGATCCAGCATTTTATCGATTCCCCAATCGATTCCAGTCGGTGTTCAGAAGCTGCAGCTATGCATATCGGGCGATCGCTAAAAAGTGGCAGCCCGAGCCCGCCAGTACCGCAAGATGCCATATCGAATGGGCGAACCGAAGACGACTGTCCAGCAGGAAGAAAACGACTCCCCCTGTATAGCACAGCCCGCCTGCGACCAGCCAGGCGACGCCGGAAAGCGGCAGCAGGGTGAAAAGCGGCCATGCCAGAGCAAGCACAGCCCAGCCCATACCGAGATAGAAACCGGTCGACAGAAATGGATGTGAGAGCTTGCCCAAAAGCTGCAATGCGACGCCTCCTCCTGCCAGCGTCCATATGGCGATCAAAAGTGCGATGCCGCCATGCGCAGCCAGTACCCCGAGCGCGAACGGCGTATAGCTGCCAGCGATAAAAAGATAGATGGCGCAGTAGTCCAGTCTCATGAGCAGCCGCTTGCCCCGCCCTGGTGGCACACCGTGGTATAGGGCCGACGTCGCATACAGAAGGACCATCGTCGAGAGGTAGACCGCAATCGCGGGTGCGGGGACCCGCACGGAATCGGCGCGTCGAGCAGGCCATGCCAGGATCGCCACCGCCAGGATCAATATCAGCGCCGTAGCGTGAATGGCGGTGTTGGCAATCTCCTCGCCTATCGTCTGCGCGCGCACGTCAAAAGACTTCATGGTGTTCTTCGCGAAGTTTCTGAAATTATAGGAACGCTGCGCGTTGGCCGCATGAGCGGTCCCGCGCCTGCGGCAAAAATCGTGAGGGCGGCTCAAGATCGGCGCGATAGACGGGGTGAGGCCGTAATTTGGCGTTGAATCCAGATAATCCGGCGCAACGCCGGCGCCCGGCGCCCCTTCGTTCTCACCTGCCGCAACCGGTCTAGCGGGACGTCCGGTTGATTATCGCGGTGCGTTGCTCATCGCACTCCACAAGCAAGGCTTTCAACGACCCCAAGATCGCCCTGGCAGCCGATAATTCGGCTCCCAACAGTTCGATCTGCGTGACCCGAACGGTCATCTGCGTTTCGATTGCGACTATCGCCTGCTCGATCTTCGCCAGTGTTAAGTCATTCAGCTGCTGCATCTGTACCTCCTTTCATGGCGCTGCCATCGTTACAGTGTGCGAATGTCGCCGTATAGCCGGATCTGCTCCCCCCGAGGCGTATCGCGTATCAAAGCCTCCTTAGTTCAGCAGCGCTGATGAGTGCGGCCGCTCCGTACTGTCGTCCACGCCAGGCATCCTGCTACTGCCGGTCGCTTCGGCCACTCGCCGGTCGGCCCACAGGGCGATGAAAAGCGAGCCCGGCGATCTGTTAGTCAACACCAGGCGGTTCTGGCCAGCATATATTGCTGTCTTCCTGTATGCGGGCAAGAACAGGCTCGCTGACATCAAGCGCCTCATCTGCTGTCTCTGACATGGCCACCCGTTCGAGACGGCGGCTGGCTGAGCACAACGCGGCGCCGAAGCCACCAGGAGCGCGGCACTCGAGCCTCGCGCTCGTTACAACGCGGGGCGCCGCGCTCCATGCGATCGTTGCCCCCGCAGCAATCAGCGCTTCAACCAGCGCCACGTCTTCGTTGAATATGCGCGACTGAAATCCATTGACCCGCCGGTAGGCTGTCGCAGCGACACCGAGGTTTGCGCCGTGAATGTGCCGGTGCCCTTCAGCGTCCCGGTAAGTTGCAACAAAATCCTCCCGGACGGCGCTACTGTGGCCAGTCCAGTCTTCCACGCCAATTACACCGCAAACCGCATCCGTTCCACATCGAAGCTGTTGTACCAGCCAGTCATCCGCGACCGTCGTATCAGCGTCCGTGAACGATAGCCACCTCGCACGCTGCGACAGCGCGGCGGCGGCCCCTGTCGCGCGGGCCGCCCCGACATTGCGCTTTTCGACAGAAAGAACCTGCGCGCCGAGCGCCCGCGCAATGGCCGCTGTTCCGTCCGAGCAGCTATCCACCACGACAAAAATCCTCACCTCTTCGCCGACGAGCGCGGGATGGAGAGATGCGCGAATGACTGAACGCAGGCACCCACCGATCAGGGCTTCCTCATTGTGGGCAGGTATAACGACGCCGAGCATGGTTTTCTCCTGTTCTTCTTGCACACCGCGTCGGACAGCGTTCCACGCTGGCGTTTGTCCGGTGCACCGACGGCCACGGGAACCTTGAGCGCGGAAGCCTCGCCCCGCGCTCGCGCAATCACCCGGTTTGTCCCGAACCGAGATCGGCGCCTGTCGTGGGGTCGGACGACGTATCCGACGCGGTACGCGAGGCCATCGCCTGGAGCACCTTCACATCCTTTTTCGAGACATTGACCGTCGCCAGACCATCGCCGCCATCTACCGCCGGCTGCGGCGAGTTAACGAACTCCCATTCCGGCCCCTCGTTCCACGAGCCCCGGGGCGCCTCCTCTCCTTGCGACATGTTGTAATACACGTTCGTATATTCCGGCACGCCAGGCAGTTTGCCCTGAGGGAAATTAGGCTGGATGGAATGCAGCGCTTTTTCGAACGACTTCTGATGCGCGATTTCACGTGTCATCAGAAAGCCAAGGGCGTCCTTGATACCCGGATCGTCCGTCACGTTCATCAGCCGCTCGTAAACGATCTTGGCGCGCGCCTCCGCCGCAATGTTCGAACGCAGGTCGGCGGTCGGTTCGCCAATGGTGTCGATATATGCCGCACTCCACGGAACGCCCGCCGAATTGGTCAAAGCCGGGCCGCCACCGTAGAGAAGCGCGGTTATGTGTGAGTCGTTTCCGCCTCCCGTCATTGACCGGTATAGCTCTGCTTCGGCTTCGGCCGCTTCGGCCAGAAGTCCTTTTGCGCTCTTGTTCAGCATCGCGACGATCGAACCCACCACTTCCAGGTGGCTCAGTTCTTCAGTCGCGATGTCGAATAACATATCCTTGCGGCCGGGATCGTCCTCGCCGACGGCCTGGGTGAAGTAGCGGCATGCGGCGGCGAGTTCGCCCTGTGGACCGCCAAACTGCTCGAGCAGCAGATTGGCGAGGCCGGCGTTCGGTTCCGCGACACGAACGGTGTATTGCAGACGTTTGTTGTGAATGAACATGTTTCCTCCGGTGACCGGCGCGACACGCCCACCTCAGGCCTCATCCGGACCAGTACGGGAAGGCGTGCGCAACCGTGGCAAACAGCCAGACGGTCATACGATCAACGGGACGCATGACACCCGGGAGCGGGCGTCCGGCTCTCAGAACGACTCTGGCATATGCACCGCGTGATTACTGTGCATGGCTGCGCCGCAAACACTGCCGCATGGACTATGCCCGGGACCCTGTCGGCCGCCGGCAAAATAAATCGCACGCAGCACAAATCCCGGTGAAGGCATAAGCGGCATCGATCATCGCCGGCCACTTTCCGGCTTGACGTCGGTGATGTGCTTTTTTGGATCGCGAGCTAACTCTTCTCAGCCTGACCCGACCGGCTTTCCTCTTTGGTGTCTGTCCTGTCGTCGTCGCCCAATGCCAGCCGCGCCGCTCATGCGTAGGTACGCCGCAGCCCGGCGCCGCAACTCCTCTTCGCTCGCGTCTTCAATCCCGATCATTCCGTTACTCGCCGCACGATGAGACGCAATCAGTTCGTTCAGCTTGAGATGAAGCGCGACACTATCCTTGTTCTGGCTTTGCTGGATGAGAAAGACCATCAGGAATGTGACGATAGTCGTGCCGGTATTGATAACCAGTTGCCATCCGTCCGAGTAATGAAAGATGGGACCGGTCACTATCCAGACAATCACGGTAATGACTGCGAGGCCGAACGCGACTGGCGAGCCCGCGAATCGGGTCACCTCGCTGACAAATCTGTCAAAGACACGTGTAAGAGGATTTGAACTCGCGTAGGCGGGACTTGAACTGTCCGGAACCGTTTCCAGGACGTCAGTCGACGACTGGCTTGGGTCCGTATGCATGGCTGCACCCTGTCGTAGATGAGAGGACGGAGCAATATGCATACCGCACGGCTCCCTGCTTGACTGTACACCCTGCTGCTATGACCGATACAGGATGGAGACCGCGCGGAACCACCAGCACGTTTTTGGCCGTCGAAGTACGAATTCAGCGAACCCCACCGACTGCCCGGCAAAGCCGCCCGGAAGCAATGCGAACCACAATGGCGGATATCGAGGTCATCCGGTCACCTCGCAAATCCGTAGGCGGGAGCTGAACCGATGGCGTAAACCATCACGCTCACTATGGTTCATCACGACACCGCTTCCGACGAAACCATCCAGCGAGCGATGAACGGCTCGATCAGAATCGAAATCGCTAGGCGTTGCCCTCCAGGCCTGACAGGACGGCTGCGTGGCGGGGCAGGCGAACCGTAAAGATCGTGCCGGTTTCGTCAGAACGCGCTTCAATGGTTCCCCGATGGGCCTGGGCAATTTCCCGCGCAATGTAGAGCCCTAGGCCAAGGCTATTCTGCGAGCCCGGCCGGGTTTCTGCACCCGGACCCCGCTCGAGGGGTTCGAAGATGCGTTGCAGTACGGACGGCGGTATCACCGGTCCACGGTTTGCCACCTGGATTGACAAGTCCTGTTCGCTCCCGGTCACCACCACCCGAACGGGGATAGTCAGCTCCCCGTACTTGAACGCATTTCCGACAAGATTTCCAAGCATCTGCTGGATGCGCCGGCCGTCGCATATAGCTCCGGTATCGCCGGCGACCTCGAGTTCGACCGTCCGCCCTGCATGCGCGACCCGCAACTGGTCCAGTTCGTCGGCGATCAGCGCCGCAAGATCGACTGGACCAGGTGCGACACGGATGCCCAGGCCCAGCTTCGTCCGGCTGAAGTCCAGCATGTCATCGAGAAGCGCCTGCATCCGTGCGCCGCTTCTGATCAATCGTGCCGCTGCGGCGGAGATTTCCCGGCCGTCGCCGAGTCTGGAAAGATGGTCGGCGGTCATCTGGATGGTCTGCAGGGGGCTGCGCATGTCGTGCCCCAGCATGCCCAGCAGCAGGTTGCGGCTCCGATCGGCGTGTGTGCTGAAAAAGCCCACCGACTCGGTGAGCGCCTGGTCGATCGCTTCGTTAAAGCGGATCACGTCGTGGAGTGCATGCGCTTGCGTCCCGCCGCCGCTGAGCCAGAGCCTGAGCACTGCGGCCCTCAAGGCGCTATATTCGGCAGTCAGCTGGTTGATATCGCAGCCACTGCGGGCGCGTAGCGTTGCGTGCGTCTGGACAGCGGTCTCCGGTGCAGTGCTCGACAGCGGCGGGCGTCCCTGCGATTTCTCTATCTGCGCCTGCCTTGTCTGCGGTGTGGACAGATCTCTCGCGATCGCCTCCAGTATCTGCTGCGCATGGTCGCGCAACTCCAGGGATGACATGCCTTGTGCCGCCGGCAGCAACGTAACGGCAAAAGCTTCCCATTCGGCGAGAATCGCTTCCATTTCAACAGAAATGAACTGCGCCAGTCGCATGGATTTCCCAAAAACTGAAGTGTCACGGCGGCCTGATGGCCCGGAATCCGTTCATCGTAGCCGATTCCAGCTGGCACCTCACCTTGTTGGTCGGCCCGTCCGCCGGGTCCGGTAATTGCGGCCGGAGTTGGGCTAAAGTTAGCCCACCCCAACTTCTGCCACGCGCCTGCGAGACTGGCGATCGGAACCTCGCCCAAATGACATCCCTTATCCCGCAAACTGACGATTTCACCTCGATCTGGCTCAGGCTTTGGGCTGAATCTACCCGGGATTACTCGATCTTTGCGCTCTCGCCCGAGGGCATCGTCCTGACGTGGAACCTAGGGGGCGAGGACATCCAGGGCTACCGGTCCGAAGAAATAGTAGGACGGTCGTTCTCCCTTTTTTACCCGGAACCGGACCGTGCTGCTGGCAACCCGGAAGCGGCGTTGCGCGATGCAACCGAGGATGGGCGGTATGTTGAAGAGGGCTGGCGTGTGCGCAGGGACGGCACGAATTTTTGGGCGAACGTCGTGATAACGGCGCTACCTGATGCCGCCGGCCGCCTTGCTGGCTTCGGCGTCGTGATTTGTGACGTTAGCGACAAAAAGACCGCTCACGATGCAGTACTCGAAAGTGAGCGGCGTTTTCGCCTGCTGGTCCAGGGTGTTACGGACTATGCCATCTTCATGCTGTCGCCCGATGGGTACGTCACGAACTGGAACGCCGGCGCGCGGCGGATCAAGGGGTACACCGAAAGCGAGATCGTCGGCTCACATTTTTCCCGCTTTTACACGCCTGAGGATGCGGCGGCCGGCGTCCCCTTGCGTGGGCTGGAGATTGCGAAGCAGGAGGGGCGCTTTGAGGCCGAGGGCTGGCGCGTGAGACACGACGGGAGCCGTTTCTGGGCGCACGTGGTGATTGACGCCATCCGGGAAGATGGTGAACTCGCAGGCTTTGCGAAAGTCACGCGTGATATTACGGAGCGACGGCGCTCAGATGAACTGCTCGAGCAAACGCAGAAGGCACTCTTCCAGGCGCAGAAAATGGAAGCGCTCGGCAACCTCACCGGCGGTGTGGCCCACGATTTCAACAACGTGCTACAGGTGTTGAGGGGCAATCTGGACCTACTGGAAAGCCGGCACGGGCGGGACTCCTGGAGCCGCGAGCGTCTCGGGAACGCCCTCGACGCCGTGGACCGCGGCGCGACGCTCGCGTCCCAACTGCTTGCGTTTGGACGTCAGCAGCCCCTGGCTCCCGTCGTCATCAGTCCAGCGCGGCACCTGCGCGCACTGGACGATCTGCTGCGTCGTGCGCTCGGCGAAACAGTAGAGATTGAAACGGTGGTTGCGGGTGGCCTGTGGAACACCAGTGTCGATCCACATCAGCTCGAAAATGTGATCCTGAATCTGGCGATCAATGCGCGTGACGCGATGCCCAATGGCGGCAAACTCACGCTGGAACTTGCCAATGCCAACCTCGACGACGGGTACGTCGCGACAGAGCCTGAAGTCCCTGCCGGCCAATATGTGATGCTGGCGGTAACGGACACCGGCTCCGGCATGACCCGGCAGGTCATGGAGCGCGCGTTTGATCCTTTTTTTACCACAAAAGGTGAAGGCCAGGGCACAGGACTCGGTCTGAGCATGGCTTATGGATTCGTCCGGCAGAGCGGTGGCCACATCCGGCTCTACAGCGAGATCGGCCACGGAACGACTGTCAAGATCTATCTGCCACGTTCAACCGGGACGGTGGTCGAAGCTAAGGCACGCACTGCAGGGAGTCTTCTGAAACATGGCGACGAGACAATCCTCGTTGTGGAGGATGACCCGAAGGTCCAGGCGACTGCAATTGAACTGCTTACCGGCCTTGGCTACGCCGTGCTCAAGGCTAACGATGCTGAACAGGCGCTGGCCGTCGTTGCGAGCGGCGTACATATCGATCTGTTATTTACGGATGTCGTCATGCCCGGCCCGCTTCGCACCCCGGAAATGGTTCGGCGCGCAGTCCAGACCTTACCGGGGCTGAAGGTACTTTTCACATCCGGCTATACGCAGAACGCAATCGTCCACGGCGGCCGACTCGATCCAGGTGTGGAACTACTAAGCAAGCCATACAGTCGACAGCAGCTTGCACTCAAGGTACGTCAGGTGCTCGGGGTCGGGCCGGTCGGAGAGGAGGCCGCCGCAGCGGATGACACGCAGGCAGGTCTCGACGGAACCCCGATGGAACGTCGTGAAGCCTTGCGTCTCCTCGTTGTCGAGGACGATGCAGCTTCGCTGGAGGCGACGTGCGAACTGCTTATGTTGATCGGAATCAGTCCACAGCGAGCGGAAAACGCGGAGGCCGCGCTTAACGCGCTTGAAACGGATGTCTTTCACATTCTGATGACCGACGTCGCGATGCCTGGGATGTCGGGCATCGAGCTGGCACGACTCGCGGTCGCCATGCAGCCGGAACTGGAGATTATCTTTGCTTCCGGAAACGCCATGCAGGTCGACGAAAAATTCGGCTTCAAATGGAAGGCTTTGCGCAAGCCCTATACCCTCGATCAGTTGCGCGTCGCGGTGCTGTCAGATGACCGCTCGCAACAAGCGTGGCAAGCTGGCGATAGTGAGTCAGAGGCAGCAAGCTGACGTCATCATTGACGCTCCATTTGCTGGGTTACGCAATCGTTCGAGTACCGCTTCAATGTCTCAAGTCGCGCATCAAGCGGTCGCACGAAACGTACGATCAATCGTCTCTTTCTGGCCGCTGTGCGCCGGTCCGGGAAGCGTTGGCCTCCAGCGCATCGCTGCACCTTTTCCAGATGTGCCCGACCAGTGGATTTTGATAGTTCAGCGTCAGCTCATTCGTGAACAGCGTAAGCACATCCGATTGACGTACTGCATGCACGCCAGTCAAGTGCTCGCGGGACAACTTTAGCGCCATTTGTACAAGCATCAGACGGTCAAGCCAACTCGCCGACATCCGATTCCTAACCAACCAGATGCGTGCCGATTCGACGACATGGTCAACGCGCCATGTTTTCGTCAAAGCATGCGAGGCGAGCGCACTCGTTACCAAATAGCAAGTAGGTGGGTTCGCGCCGCTGGGCTAATCGACTGTTGTTGGCGTGACATGTTTGTTGATTCAGACTCCGGCGAAGGTGTCGCGATAGGGTAGACGCATGTTATCTGCACTCGCGCTCACGATCCACGACAACGTGCGCAACAATGACGACTGAGAACTGAATTTATCAGTCGCATCCCCCGACATGCGCCTAGCCGGCGCTTGCCCTTGGCCGGTCGCCGCCGCGCACGCATGTGTTTGCAGCGTCAGCCGGCAATGCTTAAAGGCTCTCTCCTTTAACGACGCGCTTTGCGTATCAAATGCGATAGTTCGAGATCCGTCGCGATTTTCCAGACATGGCCGCGAGAATATCGAATGCCAAAGCGGCGTTCGATCGCCGCGCGAAGCCGCTCGTTGGTCCAGCTATCAGCTTCGATTCCTTGTGCTTTTGGGGAATGGCGTAACGCGGCGGCTACCCAAGACATTAATGTTGCCGTCGACACTTGTGGGCTCGACCCGACGTGCGAGTCGCTTTTGGGTTTGAGGCAGTCGGCGAACCCGAGGTCGATGATGAGCTGCCTGACGTACACACGGGAAAAGCTGATCCCGAGATCCCTTGCGATCAAGGAACGAAGGCGCCCGTCCGTCCACTGGTCTGTCTTGTATCCGTGCGCCGAGGCTGAGCCGCGTAGCGCTGTTGCTATCCATTCCCGGGCCTCTAGGCTAAGGGAAGGCTTCTTCCCTCCTACTGACATGCGCTCCAGCGCGTCCAAGCCACCTTCGGCCAGAAGCGCTCGGTAGCGCCGCGCGGTTGGGATGGAAATGCCGAGCGCAGCGGCGACCTGGACAGGGGATTTCCCTTCCGAAAGTAGTTGAGCGGCTTCTAACCGTAACGTCACGCTTGGTAGCATGTCCTTCGGTGTGCCCATCAGGTCAAAACGGGGTATCGATTCACAATGCTCGCACAAAAGCGCCCGCCCGGCTTGGGAATCGGGGTCGGCGACTAATCTGAAGAGCCTGCGTCCGGCTCGATTGTCAGCGACGTAGACATGAACCGCGAATGGTGTTGGCGGCGGTGCAAAACCGCCATTAAACGGCGGCGAGAATGCGCTTTTATGGGTGCGACCTCGGTCGCACCCAATACCAGTTTTCTGTCCCTTCGCGGCGTCAAGGATTCGCTGCGCCAAGCCGCGCTTGCCCTTGACCCCGCTACGAGACCTTTTGCTCAAGCGTTGCTCAAAAATCGTTCCCGGAAAAACACACGCCGCCGTTTAGTGGCGGATTTCGACCGCCGTTCACAAATGGCCGACGATGGCCGCACAGTCTTTCGCAACCGGCGCAACCGGCGCAACCCGGGCCAATCTCAGCCTTCGGCGAATCTAACGAATTCGCGTTACAAATCCGGCAAGTCCAATGAATTCGGTTCCGCGTCATCTGGCGCGTGATCGAATTCAATGTTAAGTCCTTGATTTGTAGTGGCGCACAGTCTAACTAATTCGGTTCACCTTCATATTGTCGGCAAACGGAATTACTTAGACTAGCGCGCAGTTAGTTAGGCACGAAAGTACGGAATTGATTGGACTCCCCGAATTCGGCCGTCGTCGCAGGCGTCTTCTAGGTGCGGCTAGCCGAGGCTGGGGCGGTACTAAGCCTCAGTCGACAACTCGCCGAACAGGAACGCGGGCCGCACGTAAAACAGAACTGATTGGACAGCCGGGAAAGGCCGCGGATGCAAATAAAGCCGCAACGAAGTGGATAACCGCCGATGCTGGCAAAGAAGGATCGGTCCGAGAAAGTGAGAGGCTCTTGACGATCCGTTTCGGCCGATCAGGCGGCGATGCGTTCGACGACCGCTCTCCACGGTTGAATGGCCATCCTGTAGCCAACTGTGCTATGACGCATAATCTCAATTCTAGTTCGCTTCATAGGAGAAGGTGATGCCAGCGCAAGTGCTCACGGGCGGTTGTTTCTGCGGAAATATTCGCTATGAAGTTACTGGCCGACCATTTAACTCAACTATCTGTCACTGCATCGACTGTCGAAAAGCGGCTGCAGCACCGCTCGTGGCGTGCTTCTCCGTGAAGAGGCGGGAATTTCAGCTCACGCGAGGCTCGCCCAAAAGCTTTGCATCGAGCGCTTGGGGTACTCGAAGTTTCTGCCCTGATTGCGGCACGCACCTGACATTCGTCCACTCCGAATTGCCAGACGAGATCGACGTGACCACTTGCAGCCTCGACGTTCCGGAATCCGTTCCGCCTACGGACCATGTGCGCACCGCGCGAAGGTTGCCATGGATTCATTTGGCAGACCAGCTACCGAAGCATCTAGGGCAACGTCCGACAGCCTGATTCCGCGGCTATCGGGTCGTTCTTTTATTTCTGTTATCTCCGTACACCAGCTTGGTGGACATCGCGGGTAGATCACCTGAAGCCAGATTCTGAAGTGGAAGTTGGCGACGCAGCAATATTGCTTTTATCTCCCACGCGATCGAAAAACAGCGGCCGGGTGCGTTCCCGATAGCGCCCGACGTTTGAGTCGACTGACGGCCCGTCAGTGCTTCATCCTCATGAGCAGCGCAATCAACGTCGCGGGCGATTGTCCTTTCTGGCAATAGCCGTCGAATTCGCTATCAACGACCTGGCGGCGAACCTCAGTCTCATCCAGCGCCGTGAATGCGAATATAGACGCTCCTCCGGTGCGCGGATCGAGGCGTAGCGCAAGCGCTGCTTCGAAGCCGGTGCAGTCCGGCATGGATATATCCATGATGATGACGTGCGGCGCCCACGCAAAACCGATAGCGATAGCCTCGGACCCATCAAATGCAGTTCGACAAATCATATCTTCGAGCGATAAAGCCATCGCAAGGGCCTCCGCTGCGACCGGGTTGTCGTCGACAACCAACACCCGCATTTGCTCCTCCCGAAGGTGGATTTGTCGATTTGTCCACGCATGAACTCGCGTGTCGCGACGTAGCGGCATGTTTTATCTCCCAATTTCATCGCCATTTAGCACCGAGCATGCCCGACAAAAGGGGCGGCTCAACTTACGAGACGTGTGAATTCTTCCCATTCCTAATCGCCTAGCATGTCCGCGTTTCTGCCCGGAGCGGGTTTACCACGTACGCGGGTCCGCTAAGTGCTCTCTGAAGGATCTACTTACCAACGAGGGTTCGCATGGGAAATTCGCCAACTATGAGGTCAACCTTGCCTGGTTCGAGATCGATGTCCGCTCGACATGCGGATGGGATTCTGGATCATTTGTCGGTAATGATTCGCGAAACCGGCCGCGGCAAAGGCCGCATCGAACGTATTCACGGAATGGATCTGCAGTACTGGACCGGTAGAATTAACACGGTCATCGAAGAAACAGATCAGTTTTCATCTCAGCATGAACGCGCCAAACGTCTCATGGTCCGACTGCTAGCGTCCGATCGCGCCTGACGTTTTGTTGTTGGGCGCGTTTAGTAAGGTAAAAGGCCCATACTGAGCATCCGTCTTCTTGCCGTAAGCTCACCAAGCTGACGCGCTTCGTGCGATGCCACCACCAGTTGTCGGGCTAACGGGCGAGTATTTTCGCCACTAATCGGCCAATCCGAGAGCGTAAGGAGGTTCCGATGATGCACGATTTCCTGTCGAACAATCGCGCCGAGCTTATCCACAGGTGTCGCTTAAAGGTTGCCAGCAGGCCAGCCCGAGCGGCCTCTGCGGAGCAGCTTGAGAATGGTGTGCCGCTGTTCTTGGACCAGCTTATAAAGACGCTTCGCATCGAGCAGACGGGAGCCCCGCTCGAGAGCCGCGAGGTCTCCGGCCCTGCCAACGGTACCGTCGCAATGTCGGAAATAGGGACATCGGCGGCTCAACACGGCCATGAACTTCTTCGGCTCGGATTTACGGTCGACCAAGTGGTCCACGATTACGGCGATCTCTGCCAGGCGATTACAGATCTCGCTGACGAGCGCGACGCTCCGTTTCAGATTGACGAGTTCAGGACTCTGAACCGTTGCCTTGATAACGCGATTGCAGATGCGGTCACTGAATTCAGCTATCAGCGAGACCATGTCGCCGATGAGCGGCGGGTGCGCGATGCCCACGAACAAGCGGGTTTTTTCGCACATGAATTGCGCAATGCTCTCTCAGTTGCAACGCTCGCGTTTGAAGCGGCTAAAGCCGGAAATTTGAACTTGTCTGGTGCCACTGGTTCTGTACTGCAGCGCGGCTTGATGGGGTTGCGCACGCTGATTGATCGATCCTTGGATGACGTCAGGGGATCGACCGAAAAGAGTGAGTCGTCGCTACTGTTTTCGCTGGCCGATTTCATCGCTGAGGTCAAACACGCAGCGGATCTGGCAGCTAGCGTAAGAGGTTGCACGCTCACGGTTTCCTTCGTGGACCCACATCTCGCGGTGGCTGGCGATCGCGACCTTTTATATGCCGCAGTTGGAAACTTGCTGCAAAACGCTTTTAAATTCACACGCGCGCATACCGAAGTGACTTTGAACGTGTACGCCCTGGCCGACCGTGTTTTGATCGATGTGAAAGATCATTGCGGCGGCCTGCCGGTCGGTAGTGTTGAACATATGTTTCGACCGTTCACGCAGCACTCCGCCGACAAGAGCGGACTTGGCCTTGGTTTGTCGATCGCGCGAAAGGGCGTCGAGTCGTACGGTGGAACGTTGAGCGTTTCGGACGTCCCGGGTGTCGGATGCGTCTTCACAGTCAGCCTGCCCCGATATTCGATGCCGGTGGCTTGATCGCAGGCTAACTATCTTGGGACAAGGGACAAATGCATTTGGGGACGCCGGGTTTGCGGCGGCCAATTAACATAGTTTCGAAAAATGCTGTCCAGCATTTCCAATGCTGCCTCCGTTAGAGAACGCTCCAATAATGAACGAGCGAGTACCAACCTTTCCCGATCGATTGGACTTGTGTCCTGCAGTCGATCCGCCAAATCCATTAGCTCGTTAACGCTCTCATAAAGTGCGGCACCAGATATACGGGTGTCGACATTGACAGCGTATTTCATTAGAGAACTAGTAATGACCGCAATGTCAGCGGCGATTACAGGAGAGGCGCAATTCATTAAGGTTCCTCGACGCTGAAAACAGAATTTATTACCATTGAGGTTTGGACCTGTTTAATCCGGCACGGTGCGCTAAGACATGCAGCATCGCGCCCGTCCCAACTCGATTGCATGACTTAGCCGAGCGACCCGTGTGACGTGGACAAGACAACAATGGCTCTTGGTTTCGTAGCCGCTCCAACTCGCACCGTGCATCGCGATTTCGTAAACTCCGGCTTGAGGTAAAGCGGCAAATGCCGTAACGCAAAATAAACCCGCCAAGTCGGAGAAGTCTTCCGCACTTACAATGCTGAAGTTTTCCGATCCTAAGCCAGTAACTGGACGACCATCGTGGTAACGCACTGTCGCGCGCACTGGCGAAACGGTGCAATCGTCGGATTCCAGCGATGCTGCGCTTTCTTCGAACAAGGCGTCAACCATTAGGCGAATTGGCTCGCTCAAGCGTCGAGGCCGTATTACTCGTACCAGCGTTTACATTGCTCCTCCTACCGAGAGCGTACTAATACGCAATTTGAGCAAATTCCTCTCCAGCCCTCGCTGATCCGTGTACCAGGACGCGCGTGATCGCCTGTCTGGAAAGCGGCGGTACCCGAGAGAACGTCGCTCGGGATAGCCAAGCAACCGCTCGTCGACCCGCTCCATGCGGTATCACCGCCTGCCAACAAGCACGTCCACGCGGCGAAATTGATGGATGTCCGAGTAAGAAAAATCGGACGGTGTACGAATGTCGGCCATGTCCCGAACTTCGGTCATTGCGTTGCGCGGCGCGAACGCCTCTTGATGGCCGCTATGCGCCGGTCCGGTCGGAGTTGGCGGATAGCGCATCGCTGCACCTTTGCCAAAGGTGCCCGACCAGTGGGCTTCGATAGTCCAGCGTTAGCTCATTTGTGAACATGGTAAGCGCGTCCGACTGACGTACCGCATGCGAAGCTGCGAGGTGCTCACGAGACAACTTTAACGCCATTTGTCCGAGCACTAATCGGTCAAGCCAACCCGCCGACATCCGATTCCTAGCCAACCAGATGCGTGCCGATTCGACGACGTGGTCGACGCGCAACGTTTTCGTCAAAGCATGTGATGCAAGTGCACTTGCCACTAAATAGCAAAGTAGGTGAGTTCGCGCCGCTGGGCTAATCAACTGTCTTGGGCGTGGCATGTTTGATTCAGAGTCCGGCGAAGGTGACGCGATAAGATTGGTTCATATTATCGGCTCTCGCAGCCGCGATCCACGACGACGTGCGCAACAATGGCGACCAAGATCTGAATTTATCGTCCCATCTCTGGACGTTCGCTGTTCAGCGGCCTGCTTACAAGAATGTCGCAATTGCTGCTCGCTCGGCAGATGGAGAGGACCGGCAAGGCCATAGACGGGCGGTCATGGGCGGACCAGATGGGAACATGAGCTGCCAGAGTGGACACAGAAGAGACAGATGTGTTTCACCAAGGCGGTCGTTGAGAGTCATCTTTAAATTCAGCGCGTACTGCAGAGTTCGACTGGACACGGCCTTCAGTTGTAATCCAGCTTACGAGTCGCCCGATTCTTTCCAATAGCGTTTCGGCCCATGGCCATAAAGGAGCTTGAACGCATGTCGGAAGGCGCTCTCCGATGAGTATCCAGCTTGACTGGCGACGGCCGCACCATGGATCCATGCCGCAAAAGATCGCGTGCGATCCTCATTCGCCACCGCAATAGGTAGTCGAGCGGCGCAAAGCCAACGAGCGACTTGAACCGCTTGGAGAATGCGGACCGCGACATCGCCACTGCGGATGACAACATCTCCAACGTCCACCCCTTTGGGCTCGCGACTCTTGCGTTCGTCCTTGCGCATCTTGCCGCCAAATATCGAGAATCTACGCAATTCCGACAGGGGTTAACAGCGCAAGCACCTCGACCGTTGCTTGTAAACGTCACCTCAGTCCATCCCCGCTTTTATGCAACAACGTCCCATGGAACTGCAAATCGGCACTACCAACATCAGTTGGGCGAGAGCCGCTGCGCTAACCGAATCACATCGGTATTTTATCTGCGTCGCTCATTTCCTTGACTTGCTGATCAAATGCGAAAGCCCAAGGTCCGTCGCAATTTTCCATACGTGTATGCGTGAGTACCAAACTTCTAAACGGTTCCACTCGAGCGCGTCCCTCAGCCGCTCGTTCGGCCACCTATCTGTGTTGAAACCTTCGACCCTCGGGGAATGCCGCAACGCCGCGGCAATCCATGAGAGCGTAGCCGGTGTGAGCGCTTGAGAATTCGAGTTTGCCGTTTGACCTCTTCGAGCCTTTAGTCGATCCGCGAAGCCCAGGTCGATCATAATCTGTCTTACATACACTAACGAGAAATCGACGCCGAACCTTCCCCCGATAACTGATTGAAGACGTCCATCAGTCCACTCGCGGTCTCAAAGCCGAAGACCAATGGGGAACAGCGAAGTGAATTGGCAATCCATTCGGGTGCCTGTGCATCAAGGACTGTACGGCTCAGGTGCCGCTTTACGCGGCAAGATATCTTCGTGCGCAATTCGCACGATCTCCTGTGCGATATCTTCGGGCGAAAGAACGAAATCGACGCACCCGGTCGCTATCGCGCTTTCGGGCATATCTGGCTCCTTAGCCGTCTCAAGCTTCTGCGCGATAGTAATGCCGCCCGCTTCCTGTATGCCGCACAGCGCCGCCGCCCCGTCGCCGTCATAACCAGAGACGATCACGGCGATAAGCTGACCGTCCCAATGCTGCGTCATGGAATGTAGAAATACGGTGATGACGTCCGGCCATCCCCTCGGCTTTGAAATCGGTTTGAGGCGGAACTCGCCATTGAGGACGTGCAGATCTCGCTGCGCCGGGATGATGAATACGTGATTTGGCTGCAGGACCAAACCTTCCGTGATCAGATCCACCGGCATTTCGGTATAGCGCGGGAGAATCTCATGGAGCTGGGTAGCCACGCGCCTCAGGTGATTAACAATGACGATCGCAACTCCCATGTCGGCCGGTAGGCACTGAAGTAGCCGGATATAGGCATCCAGGCCGCCCGCCGACCCGCCTACGCAAACAACAGGAAACCCTTTATTGGCAATGCCAAGGTTTTTCTCTGTGAAGCGAGTCATGGGAGGTTTGTTCACAATAGCTTGTCCGCCATGATCTCACTGAGGATCCACCTTTGGAGGTGGCAATGCCAGCCGCGGGCTTCTGTATCGCTTGATTGAGGCAGACGGTAGGCCTGCGAAAGTCCCTTAAAACCGACTATTTCCCGCCCTCCAGTTCGCCAAGAAGACGCCCGGCATGTCCCATCTGTCACTGCAGCGAATTATACCCTCAGGGCTGCTGATCAGTCTAAATCCTGCCCGCACCGCCCAAGCCATCGAAAATCCACAGCAACAAGAGAACGAGCACCACCAACCCAAGAACGCCACCCAGCCCGGCCCCACCGTAGCGACCGTGTGCATCATACCGTCGAGTTGCTTACGCCAAGACCTCGCTACAATCAGCGCGGAGATCGAGATGGCTTTCAAAGGCACTCACGGCGGCGCCCATGCGCTAGGCAAGGACACACCGAGAACCGGGTTCACAGCCCATGTAAAGCGCACGTCAACACCACACCTGGCTATCACAGGATGCCTTCTGTACTTGCGGACCCGACGTCTGGCTGTTAGGGCAACTCAATGGGCGACCGCGCGCCCGGGTCAAGTCCAGGAAACACAACACGCAAAATCTCCTGCAGTTGCTTAGCGCACCGACGCGCGTCCTCGGGCGCGTTTGTGTTCATGGCTTCAAACAGATTGACGAAGGCTGCCAGAAACGCATCGGAGACTGGCGTTTCGCGGGAATGAGCACGTAGGAACTCGCAATAACCAAACACGCGCTGGATGAATTCAACCTGATGGGCGGCGAATTCATCATCATCGAGTGAAGGCGGGAGAACGACCAACGGGGCGTCGGAGAGGGCGGAAGGCAGACGAATGTACGAAGTTGGAGCGTTCATGCAGCAATCCCGTGTGTGCACGAGAGCGGCATGAATGCGAAAGGTGTGAACCCGGCATCACGACAAGGTCGTGCGTGTGCTATAAGTGTCGAATGCGTTTGACGCACCGGGTCAGAAGACAGTATTTCATGGTCGCCAGGTCGTGTCAAATAAATTTGACATCTTTTTGGCTATCACACGATGCAGTTCGATTGGTACGAGTTGTTCGAGGAGCTGAAACGCAGAGGTCGTTTCAACAGTGACGCGCAAT
The DNA here is from genome assembly GCF_964253885.1 of Caballeronia sp. LjRoot31. Lineage (NCBI taxonomy): Bacteria > Pseudomonadati > Pseudomonadota > Betaproteobacteria > Burkholderiales > Burkholderiaceae > Caballeronia > Caballeronia sp. LjRoot31. Next base: position 366,007 of record NZ_CAXURX020000002.1, on the reverse strand, counting down.
TGGCGGACAGCCTCGCTCTGACACGCTCGCAAATTTCCGCGTGGCGAAATGGCAAAAGCGACCTCGGAACGCTGACTAAAATTAAAATCCTGGATGCCCTGGGTCACGATACGCTGCGCTCGGCGGTATTGAGCTTGGTCCCGGAGAAGAACCGTGAAGAGCACATAAGCCAGCAGCAGCGGCTCATTGCACGAGTCAACCGGAGCGGAGCATTACTCGATCACGATCTGGTGAATGACACAGACGATTCTCTTTCACACCTGAATTATCTGCTGGCCGCCCTGCCATCGGACGAGCGAGAGCGTATCGCGCCGCATCTGTCACCCGTCTCCATGCAACTCGGTCAAGTGGTTTATGAGTCAGGCGACCATCTGAGCCACGTCTACCTGCCAACTACCGCCATCATTTCGATGTTGTACGTGATGGAGAACGGTGCCTCTGCGGAGATTGCCGTCGTAGGTCGAGATGGGCTTCTGGGGGTCGCGCTCTTCATGGGCGGCGAGACCATGCCGAATCGAGCCATTGTGCAGAGCGCGGGGCAGGCACTGCGCTTAAGCGGCGAGATCGTGAAGCAGGAGTTCGCGCGAGGTGGCGCAATACAACGTCTTTTCCTCCGCTATACCCAGGCGCTTATTACACAGATGGCGCAGACAGCGGTTTGCAACCGCCACCATTCGATTGCGCAGCAGTTCTGCCGCTGGCTGTTACTGAGCCTGGATCGCCTCGAATCGAATGATGTCCGGATGACCCAGGAACTGATTGCGAACATGCTCGGCGTTCGCCGGGCCGGGGTTACAGAGACCGCAAGAAAACTACAGGAAGACGGAGCGATCCGCTACAGCCGGGGACTGATCGAGGTGGTAGACCGCCATGCACTGGAGGCGCAAGTTTGTGAATGCTACAAGGTGGTAAAACGCGAGAGCGACAGGCTCTTTAGCAGCCTGTGAACGATAGAGTGAAGGCGCTCCACCGTCGAACGAGCGATTCACATACCCGTCATTGACTGCTTGAAACATTCTCTCGCGCAACAATGATCGGGAGTCGGAGGACAAATTCGCTGCCAGCGCCTGGGCCCGCACTGCTAGCTGAAATCGTCCCGCCGTGTAGTTCCGCAATCGCCTTCACGATCGCAAGCCCGATACCCAGACCGTCAGCGCTAGACGCAATCGTCCTGCGCGATTGCGCAAAGAGGTCGAAGACATGTGGCAGGAGAGAACTCGATATGCCCTGCCCGTTGTCCTTCACTGAAACCACCAGATCGTTGCGTTCTGCTCGTACGGTCAGCTTAATCGAACCCGAGATTGAAGTGTACTTCACGGCGTTAACCAGCATGTTGCTGATGGCCTGCGCAAGTCGTATGGGATCGCTGTTAGTCCAGATTTTTTCAACGGGTGTTTCGATGCTGAACGTTTGACCACGTTTCTCTGCAGCAAGCCCAACTCCCTCAAGGCTATCCGTGAGAACGGTATCGAAGTCCGTCCTGACTTTATGCAAATGAAGCACGCCATGGGCGACGCGCGTCGCATCCAACAAGTCATCCGCGAGTTGGGTCAAATGTGCGATTTGCCTGTCGATGGCCTCGACCGATCGTTCAATCTCTCGACGGCCGGACGAAACTCTGCGAATCATCTCGGTGGAAAGCTTCAGTGCATTCAGAGGACCGCGAAGCTCGTGCGCGACCATCGCGAGAAGTTCGTCGTTTCGATTTCGCTCTGCTCGGACCTCGAGCAGATTGACACCATTGAAGGAAGGCGAAGCAGCGGAGCCCGCGAAGCGCGGAGCCATATCATCCAATGCGCCTGTCGTATCAATAAAGGCCGGCCCAGCCGGCGATTGCGGCTGAGCGGTAAGCGTGGACATGTTGACCTCCGCTTTGTGAGGCATTGACGGGAACGCACGGATGCGTCGACGCCGGGACACAAGTGGCCAGAGCCAGTGGATTGCCGGTATTCGCCGTTCGTCGAGGCTGCCGACGGTCCGAAACATCCATAGCTCGCCGATGTGTAATGCGAGCCTATACCTTCGCACAAGTGTGATCCGCGCATCTGTACGGTGACCGCGGCGACTCGGGGAAGAAAAATAACAGGGAACCAGACGGCAGAAAACACTATGTATCTGCTTGCATACGAATTCGATGCTTGCCCAGCGGTCGTGGCTGGACAGCCATGATATCGAAGGCGAACGCGTTTTGTAAGGCGATGCTTGTTTGTCGGGCCTCGCAACGGGAAAACCGTCACACCTGCGTCATCCCTGCGGCTGTTTCCGCTGTATGTTGCCGCTAGCTCCAGCGCAGCGACATTGCTAGCAATCGCCATGGCCCGATGCGCGTCAGTCAGGCGGGGGAGATACATTTTTCTGTGCTAGCGTCAAACTCATTCGACATGATCGACCATATTCCCAGGGCCATAAAAAGATCTTTCACCCACGTCCTCAGATGACTTGGTCCCAACGTCATTCACGACGTCGAATGCAACGGAAGCCGCCGCCCGCGCGGCGACAAAATTCCCGCCGCGGCGCTGACCGTTGAAACGATAAGCAACCGCTGCGCCTCAAGCGTACTGACGAAGGCGTATAGAAAATTCTTCTAGCGCTTTCACACCACTCTGCTCCGCACGACTGCACCAGTCCTGCAATTGAAAGAGCAATTGCTCGGGCGATGCATTCGACCGTTCCCAGATAGACGACAGATCGCTGCGAAATTCGAGGCAAAGCCGCAGCTTCGGGCTGCCGGCGCATATTTGCGGCAACGCTAATTGCCGCGGGTCGTTCCGGCTCAATTGTTCCCGGAAAAGCCGCCTCCTTTCGCGGCGCGCAAGACGCTTCTCATGTGGACGCAGACGCTCGCCCTTCGCCAATTCATGGCGACAGGCCCTGCTGACCAGCCTGGCATAGCTCGCCATGACCTCATAGCGATTGGAAAGCACCGCTTCCAGCGTATCGTTATCGAGTATCGACTTGGCCTTGATCAAATGCGGCGTGGGCGCCACTCTCTTGACCTTGGCTAATCGCAGGCTCGAAAATATGCAAATGTACATCCAGCCGATGTCAAACTCGTACCACTTGTTAGATAGTTTTGCCGAAGTCGCATATGCGTGGTGATTGTTGTGAAGCTCTTCGCCGCCAATCAATATTCCCAGCGGAAACAGGTTCGTACTTTTATCGGCAGGCCCGAAATTGCGGTAGCCCCAAAAGTGCGCGCAGCCGTTCACGACTCCACCTGCCCAGAACGGAATCCATATCATCTGAACGGCCCAGACCGATACGCCGACAATACCGAATAGCGCGACATCAATCACCAATCAGTAGGCTTATTCCAAGATTCGGGTACCTCGCATAGACGTTCCGCTCCATCCAGTCGATCGGTGTGCCGTGACTGAATTTGCGCAACGTTTCTTCGTTCCTGGCTTCCGCGGTGTATAGCTCCGACCCTTCGAAAATCACCTTCCAGATTCCGCGGGTCTGCGGGCTATGGGGATCCTCATCAGTTTCGCATCGGGCGTGATGCTTTCGATGAACCGCAGTCCATGGGCCGGTCTCAATCCCTGTTGTCATCCAGAGCCAGAAACGGAATGTATGGCTCACGGCGAGATGCAGTTCAAGCGAACGGTGCGCCTGGCAGCGGTGGAGATAGACCGTCATGCAAACGATAGTGACATGGGTCGAGAGGAGCACGGCCAGGAGAATCTGCCACCATGAATAGCTTAGCAAGCCGTTGGAGAGAAATTCGAGCAGAGACATAAAAATCGTTAGCCTCGCGACAGTGAGTCGTCTTGACGCATTCGATACAGACGGACTTGGACGCCAAAATCAACGACTGCAAGAAGAAGGGCCGCGAAAAGGAAGAGCATCAGTGGATTCATGCTGTGATCCAGTCGTGAAGCGCGAGTGATTGCGGCCCGGCAATCGCGGGCGAGTGTTCTGCATACGTCATGCCTCCCATGCACCGATGCCGTACATGCAGCATCAGCACACAACGCGCGCACCTAAGCGATGTTTGATGGTCCTACGGCCCTGCACCGAGTTCCGAAAACGCACTGAGGTGCGCGCGTTTTCGGAGTATCGAATAAGTCGACATTCGCACAAGCAAGTCAACCGCGACAGACACGTCCGCTTATCAGATTTCGCCCACCGGTTATTCGCCATTACTCACGATATAGGCCTATCGCCCTGGGTCGCATTCACCGGTCTCAAGAATCGCTGAGGCTCGCCGACTTAAATAGCACAGTCCCACTTGCAACTGGGCGCGTCTGTACGGTGGTCGGTACTCGGATAACCAACCAGATTGATCGCATGGTTCGGTGGCAGAGCGCGCCGTGTGATGAACGTGTGGCTGACCGCTCGCTGGCTGGTGCGGGCGGCGTTCGCTCGTGTCAGCTGTCACGTCACTCCGCCAACCTCACGAACCCGTTCGAGGCGTGGTACGGCACCGTACCGACGCGTACTCTGATTGCGTGCACTGTCTATTGCGTTCGTCTTGAATCTGCGAGTTCGAGACGCCCCGAAACGGTCGTGCAGGAATAGTCGATCTCCACTGCCCCCAACGGCGGCCGGAGTCTTCCGAGCGGTGTAAACATGAACCTAGTCACCTTTGTTTTTTACGTCACGCTTCTGACAGGTGGCCTCGTTGTAAGCAAACGGATTAGTTTGCATCTAGCGCGCTCACCTTCTGCCATCGCCACCTCTGGGTCTCCGCGTGGCCGTCGATTCACTTGGCGGTAACGTCAACGTGCGTGAATGTTGTCGTCGGCCGACGCGACATAGACGTTAGTGCACTGAGCGGTCCAGTAGACCAATTTTCTTGACTTCAGCGCTGACCAGACGGCCAGCACCGAACGGCACCGCATCTGCATTGCCATTGTCCCTACGCGGTCAATCGGCACGCTCACTTACTCCGAGGACAATATGAATACATCAGTCTTGCTCCCGTCTTTGGGCGAACTTTCGATGAACTGGTGGCGCGTTTTGATGGAAGCCGGCGAAATGTTCAACGCGACAAACAAGGTCGTTGGACATCGCACGGCACGCATGGCATTGGCCGGGCCGATGCCAAACGAGCGCGACCGATACGAGTTCAGCCTGATGAGTCGCGAGAAAGTTGAAGCGGCGTCTGAATCGATCGAAGCCCTGAGATCGGGTTTTTTAAATCTGAGCCTGGAACTGGCCATGGAGACCGGCAGGCAAATGTCCGCAGCTTCAGCCGCTATTCTTGCGTTGAGTTCGAGTCATACAGCCGCGCAATGGCATGAGCGCCAGGCGGCGCTTCTGAAGATTGCGACGGAATATCCCACGCGCCCTCTGCTGTTGGCCAACTCGACGGCCCGCATTGTGCAGGAAAGTCTGGCGCCCATTCACGGCCGCGCGACCGCGAATGCCGAACGTCTGGGTGCGAATTGACAGCCGCCGCGCTGGCGCCGCCGCTTCGTGGAGAGAATCGGCGTGTGCGCAATCGCAACGGTGACGGCGTGGCGAAGGTTACGTCCAAATTGGACGGCGTGTCGGAAACGATGCTCTGGACGCTCTACGATCGGGCATGCGAAGCACGTCGTTCCGACGGTGTTCTAGTCGACCCTGACAGCGTTCGCATATGCGATGCAATCGACTATGACTTCACGCGCCATTTTGGAGACCCCGTCGGTTCGTTCGCCGCGCGAGCTGCAGAAATCGACGAGCTTTTGAGGCGCTGGCTCGAGCGCCATCCAGACGGCTTGATCGTGTCCTTGGGTGAAGGCCTGGAAACGCAGGTCCACCGCGTAGACAATGGTCGGATGCGTTGGCTCACGGTCGATCTGCCGGTTGCGATCGAACTGCGCAAGCAATTCCTTCCTTCGTCCAGGCGCTTTCGTCACGTGGCCGCGAGTGTGTTCGAGCCAGGCTGGATGGACGAGATTGAACGGACCCCCGATGTATTCATCGTCGTTCAAGGCCTCTTTATGTATCTTGAGCCTGAAGCGGTGAGACGCCTGTTTGCCCAGATAGTCAAGCGTTTTCCCGGCGCCGAAATTGCATTCGACGTGATCCCACGGTGGTTCTCTCAGTTAACCATGTGGGGCGTCATGCAAACGCCGTACTATCGTTTGCCGCCCATGCCATGGGGCATCGACGGAGATGAAATAACCGCCCGCCTACACAGTTGGTCGTCAGGCATCGAAACGTTGAACATGCTTGAGTACCGGGTGCCTCGTGGCTGGCCGAAAATAATGGAAGACCTTTTTCGTATGAATCCGCTGACCAAGCGCCATTTACCTTGCCTAGTGCATCTCAAAGTGCACAACCCCTGACTGCCGCGCATAACCAGTGATCATCTGCTATTGCGGACCGGTCGCAGGTGCGGGACCGCGGGAACCATACCGTTTGATTTCTTGACAGGACAGCTGCATGTGCAGCCACGCGTGAACGATAACGGCGAGCGCATTGTCCGGCAACCCTACAGTCCGTTCGAATGTTTCAGGCTGATGCCAACCGCCGAAATGGTACGTGCTAACCGTCGTCATTTGACCGTTGGCCATTTGACGGCCATACAGCGTCGTTCGCGACTGGCGCACTAGCCCTACGGTTGGGCATGCGCACATGACATGCGGGGGTATGCCTGGGGGGCAAATTGAACTACTCGCCATCTTGAGCGAAGTTCACGGCGCCTGAGCGAATGTCCTGTGGCGACCGCAGGCGCTCAGGCAAGTACAGCCGACAAAACGAGGGATTGCATCATGATGCACGATTTTCTTTCAAACAACCGCGACGACCTCATTGAACGGTGCCGCGTAAAAGTCGCGCACCGGCCCGCCCGAGGGGCAACTGTGCAGCAGTTGCAGAACGGCGTGCCGCTTTTTCTGGATCAGCTTATTCAGACACTGCGCATCGAACAAACGGTCGAGCCCATGGACAGTCGCAAGATTTCCGGCCCGTCGGGTGGCGAGCCGTCGTTTTCGGCGATTGGCATGTCAGCCGCGCAGCATGGACGACAACTCCTGGAGCTCGGGTTTTCCGTCGATCAGGTCGTCCACGACTACGGCGATTTGTGTCAGGCGATTACAGACTTGGCCTATGAGCGTGATGCGCCGTTTCAAATCGACGAATTTCGAACGCTCAACCGCTGCCTGGACAATGCGATTGCCGATGCGGTGACGGAATTCAGTTATCAGCGTGACTCAGCTTCGACAGACAAACACGTCGAAGAGATGAATGAACGCCTGGGATTTTTGGCCCATGAACTGCGCAATTTCCTCCAGACTGCAACGCTCGCTTTCACCGCAGCCAAAGCCGGCAATCTTAGCCTTTCAGGCGCGACGGGATCAGTGCTTGAGCGCAGCCTGACCGGGCTGCGGGACCTGATAGATCATTCTCTGGCTGAGGTTCGGCTGACAGCCGAAGGCCCGACACCAGCGCAAATGTTCTCACTGGCTGATTTCATTGGCGAGATCAAACAGGCGGCGGACCTCGCGGCCCGCGCTCACGGGTGTGTGTTCACGGTGTCTCACGTCGATGCAGATCTTGCCGTTTGCGCGAACCGGGATCTCCTATTCTCGGCGCTGGGGAATTTGCTGCAGAACGCGTTCAAGTTCACTCACCTTCACACCGAGGTCAGTCTTGACGCGTACGCTGTGGCGGGCCGAATCCTGGTCGATGTAAAGGACCACTGCGGGGGATTGTCGGCAACCGATGTGGAAAGCATGTTCCAGCCATTCAAGCAAAACGGCGTTGACAGAACAGGGCTCGGATTGGGACTTTCGATAGCCCGCCGCAGCGTGGAGGCAAGCGACGGGGTTCTCAGCGTGCGCGACATCCCGGACACAGGGTGTGTCTTCACTATCAGTCTGCCCCGACATGCAATGGTGCTGCAATGACGCAAGTCGATGTCTGAAACAACTTCCCCCTAATCATTTAATTGGAGGCTTTTAGCGCACCGTGCGCGTTAAGAAATTTGCCCTACCATTGGTGATGATGGGGATGAAGTGGTCGGGCTACGCTCGGCAGAACTGTGCGCAGTTGAATCGTATTTGCGGGACGTATTGTGACGTACAAGGACACCGGGGCGACTGACTTCGCCTGAGCACGACGATAGATTGTTCAACACGGCCGCGCTACCGGATCAGATCGCTTTGCCCACCGAAGACAGGTCTGTTTGTTGCGCCTGCTGCTGTGTAAGCGAACGACCTGACGGCTCGACAATATTCCGCTCAGCGTTCAGCAAGCTGTTAGCCGTTTGCAGGTGGGACACCGGTTTCCAGCGGGAGAACGTCTTTCCTTCTGCTTGGAACCAACCGCGACCGCACATTCACCTCTTCTTCGAGCTGCGTCATGAAAGACAAGATTGTCACCGCTGACGAAGCGGTCGCGCTGATTCGCGACGGCGACAGCGTCTGCTGCTCCGGCTTTGTCGGCATCGGTACACCAGACGAATTGATCATGGCGCTGGAGCGACGATTCGCCGGCACGGCTGAGCCACGCAATCTGACCCTTGTGTTCGCCGCCGCGCCCGGTGACGGCCGGGATCGGGGGCTCAATCGCCTGGCACTGCCGGGGCTGGTCAAACGTGCTATCGGCGGACATTGGGCGCTGTTGCCGAAGCTCGCCCGCATGGCGACCGATAACCTGATCGAGGCGTACAACCTTCCTTTAGGGACGATGTCGCATCTGTATCGGGACATCGCGGCGCATAGGCCGGGCACGCTGACGCAGGTTGGATTGGGCACCTTTGTCGATCCGCGTCACGGAGGCGGAAAGATCAACGCCAGCACGACAGAAGACCTGGTGAGCACAATCGACATCGACGGCAAGACCTGGCTCTTCTACAAGGTTTTTCCAATTAACGTGACCCTGATTCGGGGCACCACGGCCGACCCCGAAGGCAACGTGACGATGGAACGCGAGGCGCTCGTGCTCGATGCCATGGAGGCCGCCATGGCCGCCCATAATTCAAACGGATTGGTGATCGTCCAGGTGGAACGGATCGCCGCGAGCGGCACGCTCGATCCGCGCGCAGTGGTCGTACCGGGAATCTTTGTTGGCCGCGTTGTTGTCGCCCGCCCTGACACGCACGCCCAGACGTACGGCACCGCGTACAACCCTGCGTTCTCCGGCGAAATGAAAGTCCCGTTGGGGACGATGGAAAGCCCGGTGCTCGACGAGCGCAAAGTGATCGCACGCCGATGCGCGTTCGAGCTGCCGCTCGGTGGCGTGATTAATCTCGGCATTGGCGTTCCAGAAGTCGTTGCAGCCGTGGCAGCGGAAGAGCGGCTGCTAAGCCATCTCACGTTGACCGCCGAACCCGGCCTGATCGGTGGCACCCCGCAGGGCGGCTTGAACTTCGGCGCCGCCATCAACATTGATGCCCTGCTTCATCAGAATCAGCAGTTCGACTTCTACGATGGTGGAGGGCTGGACCTTGCGTGTCTCGGCATGGCGGAGATCGATCGATGCGGCAACGTCAACGTCAGCCGCTTCGGGCCGCGACTAGCCGGTGCCGGCGGGTTTATCAACATCAGCCAGAACGCCCGTCGCGTGGTATTCGCCGGAACGTTCACAGCCGGCGGCCTGGAAGTGGTGGTCGAGGATGGACGCCTACGTATTATTTCGGAAGGGTCGAAGAAGAAACTCGTCGAGGCTGTCGAGCAGATTACATTCAATGGATCGCTCGCTGCGCAACGCGGTCAGTCAGTGATGTACGTGACTGAACGATGCGTCTTTCGTCGCGTGCCTGAAGGACTCGAGTTGACGGAGACTGCACCCGGCATCGATATCGACCGCGACATTCTCGCCCACATGGACTTCGCACCCATTGTGCGAGACGTGCGATTGATGGACCCTCGAATTTTCTGGCCACAGATCATGGGACTGGCAACCGTGCTGCTCGATCTGCAGGTGAGCGACCGGCTCAGCTACGACGCCGGGCGCAACGCGATGTTCGCGAATTTCGAAGGCATGGCGATCCGCTCGAACGGCGATATCGAAAGTGTTCGGCGCGTGCTCACGGCATTCTGCGATCGCATCGGCCACAAGGTTTCGCTAATGGTCAACTACGACGGATTCCGGCTGGACGAGTCGGAGGCCGATGCGTATTTCGAGATGGTCAGGCAGTTGCAACTCAAGTACTACAGCTCGGCTACTCGTTTTACTACCAGCGCATTCATGCGCATGAAGCTTGACGCTGCATTTAGCGAGCTCGATTCTGCATCCCACGTTTGCGAAACACATGCGCAAGCAGCAGCGCATGCAACACGCGCACACGAGGATATCGGCCGCAAGCAGTTCGGCGAGCCCGGCGCGCGCAAGTAAGACCCGCTGATTCACGCCTCAATAGCACGCGGACACAACCATCAATTCAACCCACGATTAGCTGTGATCTAAACCAGCAAGGTGACTCCCTATGAAAGCATCCGACTTGTTCGTCAAGGCGCTGGAGAATGAAGGCGTCGAGCGAATCTTCGCCGTGCCGGGCGAAGAAAATCTCGACGTCGTCGAGTCGCTGCGGCGCTCCAGTATCCAGCTGATCGTGACCCGCCATGAACAGTCCGCGGCCTTCATGGCAGCGACCCACGGCCGCCTGACGGGCGGGCCCGGCGTCTGCATGGCGACACTCGGTCCCGGCGCGCTAAATCTGGTTACGGGTGCCGCCTACGCCCATCTTGGCGCCATGCCAATGGTGCTCATTACCGGCCAGAAGCCCATCATGACGGCGCACCAGGCGCGATTCCAGATAGTCGACATTGTCGCCACGATGAAACCCCTGACCAAGGCGTCCCGGCAAATAGTCAGCGGGACCAGCATTCCGACAGTCGTGCGCGAGGCGTTCCGGCTGGCCGCGGACGAGCGGCCTGGCCCGGTCCATCTTGAGCTGCCCGAAGACGTGGCCGCGCAAGAGGTAAGCGATGACGTGACGCTCGTTCCGCTGCATCCCGTGGAGCTGCCGGTGGCGCAAGAGGCTGCCATCGAACGGGCCGCGGCTTTGCTGATGCAAGCCGAGCGGCCGTTGGTCATGTTCGGTGCCGCCAGCAACCGGCCACGGCTGGCAGGTCAATTGACCGAGTTCATCCGGCGTACCGGTATCCCGTTCTTCAACACCCAGATGGGCAAGGGCACTGTCGCTGCGGTCGGTAACAACGAGGCCACGGAACTCTGGATGGGAACGGCCGCGCTGAGTGCGCGCGACTACTTGCACGAGGCGATCGATCGTGCAGACCTGATCGTGGCGATCGGGCATGACACGGTCGAAAAGCCACCGTTCATCATGGGGCCGAAGGGACCAAAGGTCGTTCACGTGGGTTATACGCCAGCGCACGTTGAAGAGGTGTTCTTCCCGCATGCCGAAGTAGTGGGCGACCTCGGCCTGAGTCTGGCGCGGCTTGCCGACCAGGTTCAAGGCAAGCTTCCAAACGCGGCTGCATTGGCGCCGCTGCGCGAAGGTATCTTGAGACGCACGCTGGACCGGGCACAGGAATCGCGCTTCCCGCTGACGCCGCAACGCATCGTCCACGACGTGCGCGAGGTGATGCCGGCCGACGGCATCGTCGCGCTCGATAACGGCATGTACAAGATCTGGTTCGCGCGATGTTACCGGACACGCAGTGCCAACACGCTGCTGCTCGACAACGCATTGGCGACAATGGGGGCGGGCTTGCCGTCGGCCATGATGGCGGCACTGCTCTACCCTGCCCGGCGCGTGATGGCGGTGTGCGGGGACGGTGGCTTCATGATGAACTCGCAGGAACTCGAGACCGCCGTCCGGCTGAATCTGAACCTCGTCGTATTGATCATCCAGGACGATGCCTACGGAATGATCCGATGGAAACAGGCCGTCGACAACTTCGCGGACTGGGGTCTCACTTTCGGCAACCCCGACTTCGTCAAGTATGCGGATGCCTATGGCGCCAAAGGACGGCGCGTTGAGTCGGCCGAAGCGCTGGCGCCGACACTGGAAGCGGCATTCCGCGAAGGCGGCGTGCAGTTGGTCATCGTTCCGGTCGACTACTCGGAGAACACCCGCGTACTCGTCGAGGAACTCAAGAACCGGGTCATGGAGGTCGCACAATGAAGATCAAGGCAGCAGTCCTGCAGGCGATGGGCGCAACACCGCCCTACGCCGTCTCCCGCCCTTTGCATATCGAAGAGATTGACCTCGCACCGCCAGGCGCCGATGAAGTGCTGATCAAGATCGCCGCCGCCGGCCTGTGTCACTCCGACCTGTCCGTGATCAACGGCGACCGGCCACGTCCAATGCCTATGGCGCTCGGTCACGAAGCCACGGGTGTTGTCGAGGAACTAGGGGCAGGCGTGACCGACCTCCAGGTTGGCGACCATGTTGTCGTGGTGTTCGTGCCGAGCTGTGGCCACTGTGCGCCTTGTGCCGAAGGCCGCCCGGCCTTGTGCGAGCCCGGCGCTGCTGCAAACGGCGCCGGCACGTTGCTGTCCGGTGCGCGTCGTCTCACGCGCGGTGGTGAGGCCCTGAACCATCATCTCGGATGTTCAGTGTTTGCCGAGTACGCGACCGTCTCGCGCCGCTCTGTCGTCAAGATAAATCCTGCCGTTCCGCTGGACGAAGCCGCGCTGTTCGGGTGCGCCGTGCTCACAGGCGTTGGCGCCGTGGTCAACACGGCGCAGGTCCGGGTCGGCGCATCGGTTGCGGTAGCGGGCCTCGGAGGTGTTGGCCTGGCGGCGCTCATTGGCGCGCAGGCAGCGGGCGCCCGGCAGATCGTGGCGATCGACTTGTCCGACGCCAAGCTCGAGCAGGCGCGCGCCCTCGGCGCCACGGACACGGTCAATGCCGGTCGGGCTGATGCTGTCGAACACGTCCGCGCGCTCAGTTCCGGTGGCGTCGAGTTCGCCTTTGAATTCGCCGGTTCGATCAATGCGCTGGATCTGGCTTACCGCATTACGCGTCGCGGCGGTTCGACCGTCACGGCCGGGCTGCCGCCGTCAACCGCGCTTTGGCCGCTTCCCGCGGTCAGCCTTGTGGCAGAGGAACGCACCCTCAAAGGCAGCTATATCGGCACATGCGTGCCTTCGCGGGACATCCCGCGCTACATCGATCTATATTTGCAGGGTCGTCTGCCGGTGAACAAGCTGCTCACGGGGCATCTTAAGCTCGATGAGATCAATCTTGGTTTTGACCTGCTACACGAAGGCAAAGCGATCCGCCAAGTAGTGGTATTCGAATGAAGGACTCTGTCGAAGACTGAACCGTTGGATAGGTCGAGATTCACGAAGCGGTCTTGCGGCCGCTGTTCCCGTGCCGACGGCATAACCCTCGGTCGCTATGCTCAGCGAAGAATGTCGGCAAGTTGGGAATACCGCAGCTCCCCGGGGTGCGGGCTGAACAAGTACGTAAGTCGATAACCGCGCGTTGCGTGGCCGGAGAAAAGGCCGAGTCCGACCATCTCGAAGTGGGATGTAGCATTGCGCCGCACTAAAACATGAAGTGTGAGCGAAGTCCGCGTGGCCCTCTTGTTGACCTGAAATGCCGGATCAGCGCTACCGACCCGGAATCCGGCTATTGTGGTCATTGCCTTACCTGTGTCACGGCAGATACATAAAATCAAGGTTTGTCCTGACGCAGCGGATACGTCCGGATCTCAAATTCATGCCGTCGAGTAATCCTGGGAGCGTATATGCTCGTTCACTTCGTTCCCTCATCGGGCATTGTCATCGGCATGCTGCTGGTCTGCTTTGCCATGGTTCTGGCATTTGAGGCCACGAACGGCTTCCACGACTCATCAAACGCCGTTGCAACGGTAATCTACACACAGTCCCTGAAGCCGGTCCCTGCCGTCCTGTGGTCCGGTCTAATGAACTTCGTCGGGGTCCTCGTGGGAGGCATCGCCGTCGCCTACGCACTCGTCGAGATCCTGCCGCCGGATGTGCTGACGCCTCCCGACGGATCCCCAGCACTGCCCATGCTGGTATCAATCTTCGCCGCCTTGTTCTGGAACATCCTGACCTGGGCCTTCGCCATTCCCAACAGCAGTTCTCACTGCATTATCGGCGCGCTTATCGGCGTTGCCGTCGCCGATGCTCTTTTGAAGTCGCGCAGTCTGACACAAGGCGTTGATTGGAAGCAGATCGTGACCGTATTGGAAGGCTTAGCCATTTCGCCATTGCTTGGCCTGCTGCTGGCTGGCGGACTCTACGGCATCCTGCGGCTCGTTGTGCGCCAGGGCCATCTGTTCGAAGCGCCAAAGGAAGGAGAACCGCCTGTCTGGTGGCTGCGCGGGCTTTTGATCCTCACCTGTACCTCCGTCAGCTTCTCGCACGGCACCAATGACGGCCAGAAAAGCATCGGCCTCATCATGCTGACCATCATCGGCTTGCTGCCGGCCAGCTATGCGCTCAATCCACAGGCGGCCCAACAGATGACCCAACTAAGCCAGAATGCCACCGCCGCCATCCCCTTGATTCAGCAATACGGCGACGACGTAAAACCCCAGGCGCTTAAATCGGCTGCATTGCTGCAACATGCTGGTCCCGAGCTGGCGAGCGAGGCACTTAAGCCTAATGGGCAAGACAATTCCAATTCCAGCGAACGGACCACCCGCGCACAATTACGCGGTGCGGTGTACGACATACTGTCGCAAATGAAGCACATCGGCGAGATCAAGAATGTCAGTCCTACGGACAAGGCAAAGGCCGCGGATCTGCTCAAGCAGATGGGACCACCTGTTCAATATGCACCGTTCTGGGTGCGCATGCTGAGCGCGCTCTGTCTCGGCGTTGGCACCATGGTCGGCTATAAACGCGTGGTGCGCACGCTCGGTGAGCGCCTTGGCAAGCAGCATATGACGCCCGGTCAGGGTGCCAGCGCGGAACTGGTGGGTTCGGTGCTGATTGGCACGGCCGGATTCACCGGTCTGCCGGTCAGCACGACCCATATCATCACCTCCGGTATTGCAGGCACGATGGTCGCCGGCGGTCAGGGGGTACAAAGCGGCGTGTTGTTCCGCATCGCACTCACATGGATAGTCACGCTGCCGGTAACAATCGCGATTTCCGCCGGCTTGTTCTATGTTCTGGACAACCCCAAATTCTGAAGATCGACCCACCCTCTCCGGGGATCTCTCCAGCAACCCTGCCGAGCAAACCCACGTGCGTAATCCGGCAACCTGACTCAGTCCCGACCGCCCAGCTCGATGCATTCAGTGCCAGTGTGTTCGCGACCGCCATCGACTTACCCGTGATCGAAATCAACGTGCCATCGGCGACCGAGCGCTGCGTGGCCTGCGGATTTTGGCCCCGCTCTAGAACAACGGTGGCCCGACTAGATCAGCTTCTTCATCATCGGCGTAGTGTGGGCGCAACCATCATGCGCTCATCGAATACGTACGCACAGCGGACCGCCCACTCCCGCTGGCAAACCTGTTCCTGCTGATGGGTGTGAGCTTCCCTCTTACACACGCCGTCCTAACACAGACTCTCGCGAATCCGACCACCCGAACGAATGGAACTGTTTTCTACGGTGTCATTGTCGCTCTCAATTCGTTGACCTATAGCGTGCTCTGTTGGCTCAGGCGAAGTCAACAGACACTGTTAGGACTCCATGTCTATAACGTCGCACTCACAGCGATCACGCAACGCCGCCTATTCGCCATGCTCGGCTCTGCGATCACCACTGGCATTCCCTTTTTGAGTGTGGATCTGAGTTTAGCGATCACCCGTGCTCTACGCGGTGAATGCGCGCGCCTAACGCTTGCCCGACGCACGCTGGATCGCGACGGCACCATCTCGGGAACGCGAGAGCCCGTAATAGCGGCCAGGGTCATCAACACATGGCAAGGCCAACATCCGATACGTTTCACTTGTTCTGTCGCTGCAGCTCTCGGATCAGCGCGACTGTCGTGTGAGCCGATCGAGGTAGCCGTGGACCGATAATTGCTGCAGTTATCTTGATAGTCTCGCACAAACCCGATTGACTGGGCCGGTAAGGCTACTGGTCGCACTAAATGATGCGCACCGCACAAGGCCTTGACTCGCATCGGCCTGATAGAAAACAAAATAAAGGAACAGACATGATGAAACGACCACTGATATGGATATTGATTGCGTTCTCGCTAACCAGCAGCCTCAGCGGTTGCTTTTTCCCCGGCAGGGGCGACGACCACCATGGTGGTGGTGACTACCACGAAGGCCACGACCAAGGGCACGATCATGATCATGACTAGTTCAACGGCCTTGCCTCCTTCACCTCCCTTGAGAAATACATGAAAAAGAAAGCCGTTCTAGCGTGTGCACTGTTGATAACTGCAGTGATCCCAACCGTTACCTTTGCGGAACCAATTCATCGCGACAACGACGAGCATCGCGTCGTGCATCGCCCGCCGCATCATGTCTCTCATCCCCAACATCGCGTTGTGCGACATACCTCACCCGAGACCCGTCACTGATCATCCCATTGTTGCACTCTGGGCAGATCCGCTTACCGATACCGCCGGCGACCAGAAGGTCGCCGGCTTCGTGAGGGGTAATCGACTCCGTGACGAATCTGCGCATTCTCCTGCAGTAGGCAAGCAATACACACCATGCCTCTATAGACGATGCCCTTGGTCATTGCCAGCTTCAGGGCTCTCTCACGGAACTCCTTAAGACAGCTTTGATGATTCGATTCACGTATGCGTCCATTCCTAAATTTGCGAAATCTCGGTGTTCACGCTTTCAACTGACCTCAATTTAACTGGACCAGACGCTGCAGCGAGCGTGGTCTAGCAGCCAGTCGAGAACGAACGAGGCCGGGGGACTTAAGGACGCACTTTCGGGGTAAACGATGTGCTCTGCCAGCCCTGTCTTGATGCCAATATCAAGAGCACGCACGAGTAACGTGTTTCTGGCTTCCGCCGGAATGCTGTACGCGGGAGACAAGCCAATGCCCTTACCTCCGCACATGGCCCGGTAGACGAGATCATAGTTGGACAGGCGCAGGAAAGGATGCAGCACCGGGTGACGGATGCGCGCCAGTTTCAACCAGTTGTCCCAGGAGGTAAACGATGAGATGCCGTCGTCGTACTCGATCAGCGTCTGGCGGGTCAAGTCTTCCGGGCAAGAAACAGGGTGAGCATCCCTGTATGCCGGGCTGCAAACGGGGAATATCTCTTCGTCGAAAAGCTTCTGAGTTTGCATCCCTGCAATCTGAACGTCTCCGTATCGGATCGTCAGGTCGATGTGCTCACGTGACGGGTCAATGAGCTCATCACTCGCGACGACGCGAATCTTGATGTCCGGATGTTCATCGGTAAAGGTGAGGATTGCTGGCATTAACCAGAAGCTCGACATCGCGACGCTTGCGGAAATGGTGACGCTTCGGTCATCGAGCGTTTCAATGACTGCCACAGCCCGCCGTATGGTCCCAAGGCTCTCGGTGATCGCTTGCTGAAAAATCACGCCGGGCCTCGTCAGCTGTATTTCTTTATGGCGCCGGACGAACAGCGGCACTCCGAGACGCTGCTCCAGAATCTGGATCTGCCGGCTGATCGCCCCCTGCGAGAGGCATAGCTCTTTAGCGGCGCGGGTAAAACTCATATGGCGCGCAGAGGCTTCGAATGCCGCAATCGTATTCAGCGGGGGAAGCCGCTTACTTGAAGATGCCACCGTATTTACTCCCGTTTAACCGATCGTATCGCCACGCTGGACACAGGCAAGTCAGCCTGAGCGGCCGATATCGCATCAAAAACTCATGGTAGGCCCATATCTTAGGAGAGAGGCCGGAGCCTTGCATCAGTTTTCGCATGCAAAGCCGCAGGAAAACTGCTTTGACGCACGATTTTTGAGGTTTGAGGATGTGCAGGTCGGCGCGGGCCGCAAACCAATAAAACGAGGGAATCCCATGAAGATCCTTGAAAGCACACTCGCGATATCTATCGCGTTGGCAGCCTCTGGCGCATTCGCTGACCAGGTGGTCAAGATCGGCTATGCAGGACCCCTCACGGGGGCGATTGCTCATATCGGCAAGGACTCTCAATATGGCGCGCAGCTCGCAATCGATGAAGCCAATGAGCAGAACATCAAAATCAAAGGGGAATCCGTACAGTTCGTCCTCGATGTGCAGGACGATCAGGGCGACCCCAAGACAGCGGTTACGGTCGCACAAAAACTGGTGGACGACCATATCGTAGGGTTGGTCGGACACATCAACTCCGGAGCGACGCTGGCTACGTCGAAGGTCTATAGCGACGCCGGGATTGCGCAGATTTCTCCGTCGTCGACGAATCCAATGTTCACGCGCCAGAGAATGAAAACCACGTTCCGGACAATAGGCGATGACCGGGACGTCGCGGATGCGCTGGTCGGTTATGTGGTCGACAACCTGAAGGCGAAGCAGGTTGTCGTGGTCGACGACCGGACCGCGTTTGGCCAGGCATTCAGCGACGCTGCCGTCGAGAGCCTGGCGAGGCGAGGCATTACGCCAGTCGGGCGCGAGTACACGACCGATCAAGCGGTCGATTTTCGCGGAATCCTGACGAACTTGAAGTCGAAGCAGCCTCAAGTGTTGATCTATGGCGGCGTGGACGCCCAGGCAGGTCCAATGCGGCGCCAGATGACCTCGCTCGGTATGTCGGGAACGGTGTTCGCGTCCTGCACCATCGAGACCGATAAGTTCGTCCAGCTTGCGGGCGTCGAGGCGGCAGAGGGTTCCATCTCGTCGGAGTCGGGTTACCCCATCAGCCAGTTGCCAAATGGTGCCGCATTCGAGAAGCGATTCGCGAAGTATGGCAAGCCGGTTCTTTACTCCCCTTACGCCTACGACGCGGCCTGGGCGCTGATCAAGGCCATGCAACTCGCCAATTCAACCGCACCTGCCGACATCCTGGCCGCACTTCATAAAGTCTCTTTCAACGGGGTATCCGGCGAAGTTTCCTTCGACCAGAAGGGCGATCTGCGAACCTCGCACGTCAGCCTGTTCAAGGAGAGCAAGGGAACATGGAATCCCGTAGGTACGGTCGAGGTCAAGAGCCGGGGCCAGTAAGTAGCAGCGCGTAGAACATTCAGATCAGAGACTGAAATGAGATATTCCGCTGGCCGGCTATTCTGGGAAGGATTAAGAGACCAGAAGGGATGGACGCAAGCCTGGAGAACCCCTGCGCTCAAGCGAAATTATCGCTTCGTGATCATCGGCGGCGGTGGTCACGGGCTCGCAGCCGCGTATTACCTGGCGAAAGTGCACGGCATCCGCGACGTTGCGGTCATTGAGCGGGGCTGGATCGGGGGCGGCAACACGGGACGCAATACGACGGTGATCCGTTCCAACTATCTGCTGCCGGAATCCGCAGCGCTGTACGAGTTCTCGTTGAAGCTCTACGAAAATCTCAGCCGCGATCTGAACTACAACATCATGTTCTCGCAAAGAGGCATCGTCACGTTGGCTCACACGCCACATGACACGGACAACGTCGTGCGCTGGGCAAATGCAATGCAACTCAATGGAATCGACTCGGAAATCATGAGCCGTGAACAGGTGGCGCAGATGATCCCCGCGCTCGATATGTCCAGCACCGCCCGACTTCCGGTTATCGGCGGGTTTGTCCAGCGCCGGGCGGGCACCGCGCGCCACGACGCCGTTGCGTGGGGTTATGCGCGCGCCGCCAGTTCCCTTGGTGTAGATATTGTGCAGAACTGCGAAGTAAAGGGCTTTCTGCGAGATGACCATGGTCGTGTTGTCGGGGTATCGACTGATCAAGGCGAAGTCAAGGCGTCTGGCGTTCTTCTGAATACAGCAGGGAGCACTTCCTTGCTTGCGCAAAAAGTGGGCGTCACCCTGCCCCTGCAAAGCTTCACGCTTCAGGCTATGGTCTCGGAGCCGATCAAGCCGGTCCTGGATACGGTCGTTCTTTCGCCCGCAACGGGAATGTATGTCAGTCAGTCGGACAAGGGCGAGCTTGTAATCGGCGGCGGTCTCGACCACTACGTTTCTTATGCGCAGCGAGGTACCCTGCCCGCGCAAACCGCCACGCTCATCGCGCTGGCCGAGCATTTTCCCGGTTTCCGGCGCCTGCGTATCCTGCGGCAATGGGCCGGCATTGTCGATGTTTCACCAGACTCCAGCCCTATCCTAGGCGAAACCGGCGTCCCGGGCCTGCTGGTGAATTGCGGTTGGGGAACGGGGGGATTCAAGGGAATCCCGGTCGGCGGATGGATGATGGCTCATCACCTTGCCACGGGCACCGCTCATCGGATTGCGGCGCCATTCGGCCTCTCACGCTTCGAGTCTGGCGCACTCATCGACGAAGCCGGCGCATCCGGTATTGCGCACTGAAGGGCCGGCAATGGAAAACAGGCGCTACATCATCAACCTGAGTTGCGACGATCATCCGGGAATCATCCGCGATGTCGCCACGTTCGTTTCGAGCCGCGGCGGCAATGTGCTGCAGAGCGCCCAGTCGACGGACGAAGTCACCGGGCAGTTCTTTCTGCGCATGGATTTCGAGGTTCCGGTGATCGTTGGTTTCGACAGCATCGAGTCGGATTTTCGGCCCATTGCCGATTTGCATCGAATGAAATGGCGCCTGGCGCCGGCGGATGTCAAAGGCAGGATGCTCGTCATGGTTTCCCAGTATGGCCACTGTCTGAATGACCTTCTGTTTCGCACGACCCTGGGGGCGCTGAACGCCGACATCGTGACGATCGTCTCCAATCATGAAACCTTCCGCGGGCTCGCCGACCACTACAACGTGCCATTTTTTCATCTTCCCATCACTCCCGAGACCAAACTCGAACGTGAACAACAGCTCCTTGCGCTTATTGACGAGTACCGTGTCGATCTGGTCGTTCTCGCGCGGTACATGCAGATCCTCTCCGAGTCTCTTTGCGAACGACTTCCCGGCAAGGTCATCAATATCCATCATTCGTTTCTGCCGAGCTTCAAGGGAGCACGTCCCTACCATCAGGCGCATGCGCGTGGCGTCAAACTGATCGGAGCGACCGCGCACTATGTCACCTCCGATCTGGATGAGGGGCCAATCATTGAACAGGATGTCGCGCGTGTCGACCACGGAATGTCCCCCGACGAACTCGCCGCGCTCGGTCGCGATGTCGAGTGCAGCGCGCTGTCGCGGGCAGTGAAGTGGCATTTGGAGCAGCGGATAATCCTCGACGAGAACCGCCGCACCGTGGTGTTCCGATGACCGGGAGGCGAGATGCTTGAAATCGATTGTCCGTTTTGCGGCAAACGCCCGGAGGCGGAGTTCTGGTGTATCGGGGAAGGCACTGCATCGATCCCGTCACTGGACGCATCAGCCGATGATCTGCAAAAGTATCTGTATTTCCGTACCAACAGCGGCGGCGAAATTTCAGAACGTTGGGTGCATCGGCACGGTTGTGGCGAGTGGCTTACGGTCCGGCGGAATACGAAGACGAATGCCATTCTATCGGTGACATTCATGAACGACGACGCGAATACAAGGGGTCAACGTGAAGACCGATGACCGCATTGCGCCAGGCGTGAACAACACGCAACGCGTGTCTTTTGTATTCGATGGCAAATCGTACGAGGGCCTCGAAGGGGACACCCTCGCTTCCGCGCTGTTGGCGAACGGAGTATTTGTTGTAGGACGAAGTTTCAAGCTGCATCGGCCCCGAGGCATCCTGGCCGCCGGTGCTGATGAGCCAAACGCCATCGTGCAACTCGAACCCGGTTTGGAGCGCTCGGAGCCTGACCTGAAGGCGACCCAAGTCGAGCTTTATGAAGGCCTCACCGCGTCGAGCGTCAACCGTTGGCCCAGCGTCGACTTCGATGTCGGCGCCGCACTGGGCGTGCTGAAGCGATTCCTGCCGGCCGGGTTCTATTACAAGACGTTCATGTGGCCAAACTGGCATACGTTCGAGTCGTCCATCCGCAAGGCAGCAGGACTCGGCGTTGCCCCGAAGAACGCGGACCCCGATCAGTACGACATCCGCCATGCTCACTGTGATGTGCTGGTGGTCGGCGCGGGGCCCGCTGGACTTGCGGCGGCGGACAGCTTGTCGAAGGCCGCGGCGTCGGTGATCCTCGTCGATGAGAACGCCGCAGTGGGGTCATCTTTCATGTGGATGGCGAGCGATGCAGGGAGACAGCACTCGCTGGACTGGGCACTCAGTCAAGCGGAAGCGGTCCGTGCGCGTCCGAACGTGCGAGTGCTCCGTCGGACCACTGCGACGGGATATTACGACGACAACACCTTGACTCTCTTAGAGAGGGTTGCCGAGCATCTACCCATTGCATCGCGCGCGGGGCGCGTCAAGCAACGGCTGTGGATTGTGCGTGCGAAGCATGTGGTCATTGCCACCGGTGCGCACGAGCGTCCCATTGTGTTTGGCAATAACGATCGCCCGGGCATCATGCTGAGCAATGCAGGTGCAACCTATGCGGCGCATTATGGCGTGCGGCTGGGCATATCGGCGATCGGCTTCACCAACAACGACCGTGCCTACCAGGCGTTTTTTTCCACACATGATGGCGGCACGCCGGTTCGCGGCATCGTGGACAGTCGCGCGACGCTTTCTGACGAACTCGCCACTGCGTGTCGGAGCAGGCGGATCACACTGCATCTCGGTGCTGTCGTGTGCAATGCATCCGGCAGGAAGCGCGTAAAGAACGTAGAGATTCGCGCGGCTGACGGGAAGAGTCGGATCGTGTCATGCGATCTGTTACTCATGTCTGGTGGTTGGTCGCCCGCAGTGCATCTTTATTCTCAAGCTCAGGGGCGGCTAAGATATGACCCCGACCTGGCAATGTTCAGGCCGCAAGCTGATCCCGCCCGGGAGCGATGCACGGTTATCGGCTCGGCCAACGGGACAATGGGCGCACAGAGCGCGGTCCTTGAAGCGACGAATGCGGCCGCGTCGATCGCCGCCCTGTTGTGCTTGAAAGCCGGCGCGGAGCCGGTGACGCCAAAGCCGAGTGATTTGTCCGACACCCAATATCGTATTTCACCGCTATGGCGCGTAGAGGGATCGAAGGCATCGGCGTGGGTCGATTTTCAGAACGACGTAACAGAAAGCGATATCCGGCTAGCCTCGCGGGAGAACTTCATCTCGGTCGAACATCTGAAGCGGTACACGACGATGGGGATGGCGTCGGACCAGGGGAAAACCAGTAATGTCAACGCACTGGCGCTGCTCGGCGTAGCGACAGACCGCACGCCAGATCAGGTCGGCACCACTCGATTCAGGCCGCCCTACTCGCCGGTGACGATCGGTGCTTTCGCCGGTCATGCACGCGGCGACATGTTCATCCCCCGTCGATATCTTGCCGCTCATGACGCGCACCTGCGCCACCACGCACAGATACTCGAATACGGGAACTGGATGCGACCGGCGTTTTATCGGCAGGGTTCGGAAACCGACGAGCAGGCATGGAATCGCGAGACGCTTCACGTCAGAAGCAAGGTCGGCGTGTTCGACGGATCGCCTCTTGGAAAGATAGAGGTCAAGGGGCCAGATGTCGTTGATCTGTTGAATGCGGTGTACGCGAACGAGTTTGGGACACTTGGCATCGGTAGATGCCGATACTCCGTGATCCTCAACGAGGGAGGCGGCATTCTGGACGATGGAGTGATCTCCCGCTTGAGCCAGAATCATTTTTTGGTCGGCACCTCGAGCGCGGGCGTCCAGCGTGTGCTCGAAGCGTTCGAGTACTGGCGGGAAAGCGGCAAGGGATTCCGGGTCGCGATCATGCAGGCGAGCGATCAGTGGGCGACCTACGCGATCACCGGTCCCGAGTCTCGTCGCGTCATGCAGTCGTTACCGACAAATATTGATACCAGCAAGGATGCGTTTGCGCACATGTCGTTCCGTGAAGGCCATCTGGATGGCATTCCATGTCGGGTTGCGCGAGTCAGTTTCAGTGGAGAAATGACCTTTGAATTGAGCGTTCCCGCTCATTACGGACGCGATGTGTTCGAGCGGATTATTGCGGCTGGCGCCGTTCCATTCGGCGTTGAAGCGCTAATGATCATGCGCACCGAGAAGGGCCTCATGCACGTCGGTGTCGAGACCGAACCCTCCACCACATTGCAGGATGTCGGCATGGGTGCACTGGGAAGCAAGAAGGCTCTACCTTTCGTCGGTCAGCGAGCGGCGAAGCGCACCGCCATGACTCATGAGTCGCGATTGCAGCTTGTTGGCATCGAATGCGTGGACCCTTCGCACACGATCCGTGCTGGCGGGCACTTGGTAGCAGGCCCGGGAACGCCGAGCGAAGGACATCTCACATCATGCATCTGGTCGCCGGTCCTCAAAAAATGCGTAGCGCTTGCCTTGCTGCGCGCCGGCGCAAGTCGTCTCAACCAGACTATCAAGGTCTACGATGATGGAAAATTCACCGAAGCACGAGTCGTTGGCACCTGTTTTCTCGATCCAGACGGTGAAAAGCTCAGGCTTTAAAAAGGCAGCGAAGGCGTGGAGCGGCACTGCGACTGTCGCAACCTCATGGCGCGATCTACGAATCGATTTACGCCCATTGTTACAGAAAATTTGGGTGACGTTTGCGACTCCGTTGGCCAACGACTTGCATGTGAGCGACTGCGTGACATTGCCCGCCGCACGCATGCCGCTTTCTCCAACGGACATTTATGCACTGGCGATCAATCGCTATAACAAGCTGCTCTTGTCCGAAGATGGTGCCAGGATCGAGCATGTCGCTGCGGCGCTTTCGAAGCGCGAGGACATTCTGCTTGGTGATGCGAGTTGCGCGATTACATCGGCTGTCGTATCGGGCGAGCACGCAGCCGAGATGCTCGCTAGAGCAGCGTTTGTTGATGTCGCGAACTTTGCTGACGGTGAGTATGCGCGAATGCAGTTCGGGCACTCCGTGGTCATCGTGCATAAGTACGGCGACGCGTTCTGGCTACATTGGCCGGAGACGCTGACAGAGTACATGTGTGGATGGTGGGCATCGGTAACATCCGTCGAACGCGATTGACATATTTAAACCAAACGAGTTTTTCAATCCACACAGACCGTCTGCGTTGTCCGGTCGCAGGGCACGCCAATCACCTCGCCCAGCATTCACCGGTTCGAATAGATGCCCTGGCTCGTCAAGGCGTAGTAGCCCACAACCAAGATGAAGATCCCAACCGCGAGAAACGGGTGAACAAACCAACCTAGCACAGCCGCAACGAAGTAAAGCAGGATGCCACGCGCCGGTCGAAGCACCTGCGACGCAAAAGCAGTCGCTGGCAGGTGCGGCTTCAAGAGCTCAGGATGGCGACGCAAATGCCGAAAAGCAGGGAGCCACGATGCCGACATCAGTCCGGCTATTAAGGCATAAAGCACCACGGCTGCCTTCTGATCCATAAGGTTACCGTCGCGGAATGCACCCGCCAGCACGCCGGTCGGAAACGGGATCAAGGCTGCGGTGCCAACGATGCCGAGATTAAAACAGTTGAGCGTCACATCCACCTTACAGAGACGCTCGAACATGTAGTGATGGTTGAGCCAGATGATGCCAACGTAGATGAACGCAATCGCGTAGGCCAAGTAGGAAGACCATTCCGCCAGAAGCTCTTCGCCCAATCTACCCGGCGTAGCATTCGGGCGATGGATTTCCAGAACAGGTAGCGTAATGATGATGGCGAAAGCCCCATCACTGAAGCTTCCTTCCCAGATCCGCCTGCAGCAGTCGTGCGCTTCATCCTTCGGGGTTGGGCAAAACCCGATGAATCACTCTCAAGAGTTGGAGCCTCCACCAAATCCGGGGCGGTTCAAATTATGGCGCAAGTCGAGCTCGCTTGTTTCGTGTGGTCAACTGCTCTCCAGCCGCCAAGCTCAAGACCCGTTATTGGCGCCATTCTTCCGGCGGGATCGTTAGGGCTTTTCCGTTGTCGATGACTTCAAACGCAACGTGGTTGCCTATTCGGTGAGCGACACAATGGACAATCGGCTCACTTTGGCCGCACTGCACATGTTTGCGAGGCTCGCCATCCAAAGCCTAATCTGGTTCTCCGCGTGGACTCGCGCCCCAGATACGCCGATTTGGTATCCATGCAACAACTCGCGTCTTATGGGACCCCGGCGTTTAATGAGAAACGGTCTTTCCATGACGGGCTTTCCAGTGAGCCGTCCCCGGCGGCGCCCGACCCTATTCGTGACGTTAGCTAACAGGAGCGGCGACAGAAAATAATTGCTCATAGGTTCTTGTTTTGTTGTTTTGCGAATGGTCTACACTTCGTAAGGTCCCCATAACCGGTGAGCTACGATGCCAACAAATGCGAAGGTCTCAGTGCCATCCAAAGCCGACGCGATGGCACTCGTTCATAAACGTATGGAGGAAATGTTTCGAAAGCTGGGGCCCCGCTTACCTTCCGAGATTCAACGTGAACTCACAAGCGGCGTGTCCGCAATTATCGAAGAAATTGTCAGCCTGTACTTCTTGCGGCAGGCCGATGCCGAAGACTTTCTCTCCACTGCCGAGGCGGCAACGATTCTATTCGTCTCCCGCCGGCACGTGGCGAAGCTGCTAGAGCAAGGAAAACTAAAGCTTCATCACAAAATGGGGACCGAATTGTTTATTTTAAAGACGTCAGTGCTGGACCACCAGGCCGACTTGCGGGCTGCGACAAATGCCTACCAGACTTCTGCCGGTGATGAGGAATGAGCCAAACTTCGCAATACTGAAGCTAGCTGTCAAGACCCCTGCCGAGTAACCGCGCTCATGCGTGCACCATGCGTTCACGCACTCTATTTCTGCGTTGCTCAACCGAAGTCTCCAATACCACTTGTTCGCTGGATCGCTAGCGTTCAGCGCCCAGCGGAAATTGAACCGACGCAACAGGACCTCCTCCCTGGTCAGCCAGCCGCGCAGCGACAACGACACAGACGTGCGGAGCGAGAAACATATGCTCAATCGAGCACGCTCTCTCAAACCAAAAGGAGATCCTCAAGGGAGGATATGTTTTTTGAGGGTTGCTAGTGAGGAT
Organism: Caballeronia sp. LjRoot31; assembly: GCF_964253885.1. Classification (NCBI taxonomy): domain Bacteria; kingdom Pseudomonadati; phylum Pseudomonadota; class Betaproteobacteria; order Burkholderiales; family Burkholderiaceae; genus Caballeronia; species Caballeronia sp. LjRoot31. The sequence continues at coordinate 339,140 of NZ_CAXURX020000002.1, read as the reverse complement.
ATGCTTACGTAAGAAGAGCGGCGATGCCATAGGCCCCCAGCGATGTCGCTGAGTTCCTTCGTCATCGTTAAATGCGATGAATCCGCCAGACTGTTTTCAGGTCCCGCGCCTCTAGCTTCGCCAGCGCGTTCGTTATCTAAGGACCGATCCCCGTGGAACGAATTTCCCTAGCGCGCCACCGGTCACAACCCGTCCACACTAGCGTGTACCGCCGATGCCCTTCAGTCGGAAGGGGCGGCACTCTCATCGGGCGGCTCGTGCTCGGCCGATGGGTGACATAAAGGGTACACGCCGAGAAATTCATGATCTAGCCAATCTACATCCCAAACGACTTCTCCTTTCTTGTCGGGCAATCGTTGAATCGCTTCAATCGAGTTTTTTGTTAATTCCCCGAGGAATTGCAAATCATCACAGTCCATCCCGAGGCGGTCGAGCATGAACCCGGTGTTGGCGACCTTCAGAGCCAACGTGTTGCTTGGTTTCAGAATCGTACTCATGGAATGACTCCCTTGGTCCGAAAGATGGGGGAACGACCTTTCGATTGAGAGGCGTCTCATTCCAAACTCTCTCGTGCGAGCCGAAGCCAGGACGAAAAGGTTGAGATTTCGACATCTTGAAGACTCTGCCTCCTGACTAGGAAAGTCAATAACGAGAGCGCAGATACCTATCAGTGATGGTCAACAAATCCACTGAGGAATTCGACATCGCGCCATGCAAGACTGTGAGCGTCGGCTGGCGCGAATGCGTCAGGTTCGGGACGCAGTTCCAATAGGGTCCCGGACTCTCGCCAGCACGTCCGTCGGTGCGACCAACACAATCAGCGAAACCGCATCCGCATTGAAGCAAATCCGCCGAGGTCGCTGCAACCGAGATTCATTTCAGTCCGCGCTTGGGTCTGCGTCAGCCAAGGAAATTTGATGGTTCACGTATTCTAGCCATCGTCGAGTCATTAACACCCTGAAGAGACTATATTGAAGTGGTACGTCGTCGATGTCGTATATCTCACCGTCCTCCTCGTCGTATTGCCAGTTTCCGTTCTCAGCCAGTGCGATTAGGCACGTCCACATGTGAGCGCTCGGTTCCTCCCCTCCACCATATCGATATGTTGCGTCGAAAGGGCTCGTATCCGATGGCATATCCACTGTAGCGACAAGGAACTTCTCTTGCGCTTCACCAGTGACCGTAAGCCTTATCGGCACTCGCCCGGCGCGATTCCACCTGTAGATAGATTCCCAGATTTCTGGGTCGGAGCGGTCGGCTAACCAGAAGATTTCTGCGTCGCGATAGCGTAGACGGATGAAGTCAGGTTCGCGAGTCATGAAACTTCCGAACGACAGATGACCTCCCTCGTCACACGACACAATCAACGCCGCCAGCGAGGCACTTATAGAGCACGTCAGGACCGGGGTATCCTCCTGGATGCCGGCAAGTTCCGGTGCTTTACTTCCGAGCGCCCAAAGCGGTAACAGGGCCCCCGATCGGACCGTTCCACCACACACATCAATTTCGTCTTTTTCTCTAAACATCTTCATCAACTAATGAGTACGTGATCCCGCTTGCCTTGAATGCCACCCGGCATCTCGGCATGCCGGGCCGCGTTTTTTGTCGTCACTGCAGCGGCTGGCTGTTCCTGGGACGCTTATGGAAGAAAAGGTCTCTTTAGTCGTATTGCAGCCACACGCCACCGTCATTGCTCGCGTACTCGAACATTCGCCGCATGGAAGCAAACCACGCGTAAAAGCTGCGTTTTCCGATTGCCCGTGCGCATTCGTCCCAGTGCGTAAAATCGGCAGCAAGCTTTGCTGAGACCACGGGACCAATAGTCCCAAACTGGCCAGGATGGCGAAACAAATCGCGAAATGGGCCGGGGCCATCCGCACCTGCCATCCGCCAGTGGTATCCAACCATGTCCGCCAACTGTTCCATGTGCTTCGCAAATTCGCTGACTTTCTTCGCAACCGCGAAACATTGCTCGTCCTCGAACTGGTAAGCACCGCCAACTTGCAGTCCATTTGCGACATGTGGGCAATCCGGATTGCCAATCACTTCGACGACGTTGTCCAGGCTTTTAGCCCAGAAATCAGCCTCGAATTCTCCATCTAACTTCATCAAACCCTTACGCGCGATAAAAACTACAGGCATTACACATCCCATTATTCAATGACTAAGAACACGCCACTCTGTGCTGTAACGGAATGGGCGCGTCGACGATCTTTCTGCATCAAACGTCGCGAATCGTATAGTTCAATTTGATGACCATGGCGCGATTTAAAACTAACGGGTGGAATGGGAGGCCTCTTTGGCGTCGAATACTCTCGACAATAAGAGGCGTTCTCCAATTCCGTTACTACTACCCTCGGCTCGACTAATGAGGTTGCCGGGTCTTGCGTACAACCCGGCATGACGACCCGTCAGTGACCAGCGAGACAGCGGTTTCGTATGAGCCGAGCGACTCCCGTTCCAAGTCTCTCGCATTCGATTCCAAGCGTGGCCTGCTCGATGCAGCGCAAAATATCGAGTGCGCCCTCACCACTACGGTCTCCATCGCGCTGTGCAAATCTCAGTTCCCGCTCGAGATTCCGTTTCCGAAGTTCCGAGAAAATCCAATCGGATGCCGTCTCTCTATCTCGCGGACGCGCCGCCAACGGGAGAGCCATCATCATTTCTGCGTTAGCTTCATCGAAGGAGTGGCAGGTCAGAATTTCCTCGACTTCACGTAACACATCGCCGGCAGTCCGTTGACGAGCCTCAGCAGCTGCATGCCAACCGGGATATTGACGCGTTATGGCCACGATTATCGTTTCAAGGTCGAAGTCTCGCCAGAATCGCGGGAGTGGTCGATATGCATACTCAAATGCGAAACAAAGGTTGCCTACGTTGACATGGTTTTCATTCATTCCGCAGTCGACCATGAATGCAACGACAGCATTGGCGACCTCTTCGTAGCTGATTTCGCTGGTTCGCTGCTTTGGCGCCGCAGTAGGCATGTTGATTCCGTTCATTTGCATGCTAGTTCTGTTCATTTGCAACGGTTCGCCGTTTTGAGGGAAAAGAGCCCTGTTACCAAGGGCACCCAAAGTATAGGAGCGACAAACGTGGATGATCCGTACGCCTCGCATTGCTTGGCGCGCCGCGAGGAGGTATCGAACCAACCGATTGACTAAGTTCCTATCGTTTCGTCACGAGCATCGAAGGAAAACGCACCCATCTCGCGATGCAAACTCGAACATTGCTCGAGAGTTTTTGTAGAAGCCATAGAAGTGGTCGTCCCCGAGAGCTCGCGCGCGCTCATCCCATGCGGCGAAATCTGCAACTAGCTTTGCGGAAGCAACTGAACCCATCGTCCCGTCCCCACCCCACCGAAACATTTCGCGAAACGGGCCCGGGTCATCCGCACCGGGCATCCGCCAATCGTAACCAACTAAGCCAGCAAGCTTTTCCAAGTCCTCATTGAGAACTCGCTCCTTCCCGAATCCGAACCACGTATCTTTTTCGTACATATACATGGCTCCAACCTCAAGACCGTCGCTAAAGTAAGGCCATTCAGTGTTTCCTTCTACTTCCACTGCGTCATGGTCGAAGTGCAAGTCTCGAAAATCATCATCGACGACCCCGTCGTATTTCTTAAGTCCTCGACATGCCACAAAACATACAGACATTATTTACTTCCCTTTTTTGAATAGTCGACGCACGAGCGCAGTCTCACAACGTGAGAATCAGTTTCGTTGCATCAACAGTTGATAAAACGCCGATGACACAGGCGCGCCATATAGATGGCGTTCGGACGATCAGGGAGGGAAGTAGCGTATTCGACTAATGATGTATCAATAGCACTACTAATAGCGTCTAGAGCTCTCTCAGTAGTTGATGGCGAGAATCTCAGTTATTCAATGACTGAGGTTTATCGGCATCTGGAACACATGTGCTTGGCTGCTTGCAGGCCTCGTGTGGAAGGAATGATTCGAATTGTATTTCCGCGGTGAGCAGAAAGAAACACCCTCAGCCAAGGTCAAGATGGATCGCAATTCCCAGAACGAAAAAACTTAGCAAGAATGGCACTCGATTTTCGAATTAGAGTATTTACTCTAAAATGTCTAGTTGGCGTGACCGTCAAGGCTTGGGCTTGCCGCCAGACTCGCTCGCCGCTGGACTGTAGAGATTAGAATCAGCTGAGAGACAAGGAGAGAATTGTGGCCAGATCAACGGTGACATCGAAAGGACAGACCACCATCCCCGCAGAAGTGAGGGCAGCACTTCACGCTGAACCGGGCACCTGCCTAGAGTGGCATGTGACGCCGGAAGGCGACGTCATCGTGCGCGCCAAAACTCTGTCGATTCTGCACTTGGCGGGGACGTTGAAGACCGAGAAACATGTGGACATCGAGGACATGAATCCCTGGAGTAGCTGATGGCGGCCTCGCACGAAGGCGACCGAATGAATGACTAGCAGCCGGCCCTCGGCGCTTCCATGAGGTCGGCGCGATCAGGCCATCAGCCAGTGGACGGCCACAGTCTCACATTCTTGGTTGCCGCCTTGTTTGTCGCGACGTGGTTTCTGAAAATTTCCTTCGTCGTCGCAATCCTCGTCTCGACCTTCGTCGTGGCCGCTCCGGCGCTCTTCCTAGCCGGAGCGGCCTTTCGAAAGCGCAATCGCAATTTGCTTCACTATAGGGAAGCAAGGCGTACGATTCTGCTTCTCTATAGTGAATCAAAACGGCTTCCTGTGGCACGCCTCCGATCCGGCGTTATGCTGAAAAAAGCGCGCTTGTGAGCGAGATAATGGCGCTTCAGTCATCTACAACTGAGACCTGTACGCAAAGCTCCATGTCTTTGGCACGGCCGTGCCGCTTGACCAAATCGCTGACGACACGGAAAGCTGCAGTTCTTGGATTGCTGAGAGGGGATTATGGGAATGAGCGACGCAATCGAGCACGCCGGCCAGTGGTTGAAGGATGCGGATGGGTTGCTTATAACCGCAGGCGCCGGTATGGGTGTCGATTCCGGGTTGCCCGATTTTCGTGGCACTGAAGGCTTATGGCGTGCGTACCCAGCGCTGGGTACTGCCGGCATCCGCTTTGAAGAAATCGCGTCGCCGCAGAGTTCTCGGAGCGACCCAGCGTTCGCATGGTCTTTCTACGGGCATCGGCTGGATTTGTATCGCCGCACTCAACCGCACCGGGGCTTCGACATCCTACGCGGATGGGCGACGAAGATGCCCCGCGGGGCGTTCGTGTTCACGAGCAACGTGGACAGGCATTTCCAGAAGGCGGGATTCTCGAAGGACAGAGTCGCAGAATGCCATGGATCGATTCATAGGCTGCAATGCGTCGACGAATGTTCTCAGCGAACCTGGCCCGCAGATGACGTGGTTCCTGTGCTCGACGAGCGCAATTTTCGGCTCAGCTCACCAGTACCAAAATGCCCATCGTGTGGCGCCGTAGCCAGACCGAACATTCTGATGTTCAACGACTCGCACTGGATAGAAGATCGGACCAACCGGCAGATTCGGCATCTGGAAAGCTGGATTGCGCAATGCCAGAAAGTTGTCGCGGTCGAGGTTGGTGCGGGACGCGCGATTCCGACTGTGCGTCGGTTCGGTGAGCACTATGCTGACCGGCTGATTCGTATCAATCCGCGCGAGTTCAAGGTCCGCGAAGATCACGGCATTGGAATCGCAGGAGGGGCACTCGACTCGCTGGATCAAATTGAGCGACTGACGCAAACGCCGCAGGAAGATTAACAGTGCGCTTCGCGTAGCACATTTGATAGCCCGTAGGTCAGCAAACCGCAACGAAAAACCTTCTGTAGAGACTGACGAAATTCTAGTCAGGCCCAATCGCACACTTGTGGGATCTGGGGTAAGTGCAGGAACGGCAATTCGGAAATGAAAAGAGTCGAGCATATCCGATTCCATCGGAGAGAATTCGGGCCGTCGAAGTTGTAGCACCTTGCCCAGCACGGCGTGCAACGACCGCTTCGGGGCACCCCAACTGGTACTTTAGGTCGTCCTGAGCCGGTTGATGTGAGGCTTAATGCGGACAAGCGGTCGGTCATGATTGACTGCTTTCGGGGTTCCGCTCGCTTTACAGACGCCCGGAAGGACGCCGGCGAGATGTCGGTTTCCTGCACCGCCGCCCACTTCGCCGCCGGAATCGTGGAGCACCTGTTGCGATAAGAAATGTTGGTCGAGCTTTCCCGCGTAAGGGTGTATGTTGAAAAGCCGACCGAGCCAGACGCCCTTTTAGTCGGCCGCACGCGTAGTCGTCTATGTGCCCGTTGCAACCCCGAAGCTGGTGGGTTCTCCACACCAACCACTACGCTGCAGAAAACCTTCCCATGTCAGTGCGTTCGGGTCGTTTCGTCGGCTCCATGCCATGTCTCGTTCTGGCGCGTAGTACCCGTATTCGACCGCATAGGTGACCATTCCCACAAGCTCGCGCACCAGCCACTCGTCGGCACCGAACGCGGGGAAGTGCCTTAGTAATTCCTCGCGCGTATAGGCTGATGCGTAGTGCGCACGCCGGCCCGTCACGCGGACGAAGGTGTCCACGATCTCGCGCGCGGTCAGGACCTCACCGACCACCGGCAGGGTTCGGCCAGAATAAGACTCCGGTTCGTCAAACTGCGCCAGCACCGCGGGACCGGTTGCGGTCAGCGGATCGACAAATGGCACGAGCGTATCTGGCGGCAGATAGACGGCGAAGCTGAGGCTGTCGTCGGTTTCCGGCCGTGGCACGTAGTACTCAAGGAAGTTGCTGTAGAAGAAGGCGAGCTGGATGAAGGAGCTGCGCAGCGGCAGCGTGCGCAAGTATGCCTCCACCAAGGCCTTCTCGGTGAAGTGTGGCGCCCACAGGGTGCCGCCGGTGCGAGCCTCGACGTTTTCGAGGCTGCTCCAGACGATATGCTCCACGCCTGCGGCGAGCGCCGCATCAGCCAGCTCGATCCCCAGCGCCAACTCGGGGCGGCCCGGCGGCGGCACGGGCGATATCGGCGGGGTCATCAGGAAGGCACCGTGCGAGCCGCGCATAGCCGCGGCAAGCTCGGCTTGGCGACCCGCCCCCACCAACGGCGCGATGACGATCTCGGCGCCGCGCTGGGCCAGCTCGCGCATCGGTGCACTATCGGCACTTCGTGCCAGAGCGCGCACGCGGTAGCGACCGCTACCCAGCAGGGTGCAGGCCACGCTACGGCCTTGCTTGCTGGAGGCGCCAGCGACGGTAATCAGGGGCAATGATGCAAAAGGGGACACGAGGCTTCTCCATACAGGCACGCCAAGCGCGCGCCAACGTTTGCAGTTTGGACAAAAACCGCTATAGAGTGAAATCGTCAATCTATTCCTCTACTATCCATTCCATGGATACCAAACGCATAGACCTGAACCTGTTGGTCACCCTCGAAGCCCTGCTCGCAGAGCAGAACGTAACGCGCGCCGCCCGCCGCCTGCACCTGAGCCAGCCAGCGGTGAGCGCGCAGCTCGTGCGCCTGCGCGACCTGTTTGGTGACCCGTTGCTGATTCCGGCGCAGCGCGGCATGACTCCCACGGCGAAGGCCGACGAACTTCTGGTGCCTTTGCGCAATGCGCTGGATCAATTGCGCGCCACGGTGATCCAGCATGGCCATTTCGATCCCGCGCGGGCGCAGCTGACTATGGCCATCGCCTGCACCGACTACCTACAGGCCGCGCTCGTGCAGCCGCTAGTACTGCAGCTGCGCCAACAGGCGCCCGGTGTGCGGATAGCGTTACGTATCTTGGACATGCCGCAACTGGCGGCGCAAATGGCTCATGGCGAGGTCGACCTCGCACTAATGACGCCCGGTGACGCCCCGACTGGCCTGCGCAGCCGCCACCTGTTCGACGAGCGCTACGTGTTGATAGGCCGCCGCGACCATCCCAAGCTGCGCCGCAAGCTCACGGCTTCACAGTTCGCGCAGCTCGAGCATGTCATCGTGTCGTTGCGCGGCGGCGGCTTTGCCACGCCTGTGGATGACGCGTTGGCGGCCCTCGGCCTTCGGCGCAATGTGGTGCTGTCCGCGGCCTCGTTCCTGTTTGTGCCGGATATTGCGGCCCGCTCCGACCTCGTCGCTCTAGTGCCGCAACGACTCGTGCGTGATCACGCCGACACGTTGCGGGTCGTCGAGTGCCCGATTCCCGTTCCGGGCTTCGAGGTGAGCATGCTGTGGCACGAGCGCAGTCACGGACACGCGGGCCACCGCTGGGTGCGCGAGGTGCTTAGGGCGCTGGTCGCCGGGCGAGGCGAAACCGCAAAGAGAGCGGGACGAAGCGGCAGTCTCAGGGCGGTCTAAGCGCGCGTGCGACGACTAACTTGAAAGGCGATCTGTTCAATTTGAACGACCGCTTCTGGGCGATCAGACGGAGAGGGACAATGTCAGCGACGGGTCGTCCGCCGACCCTTAACGATGTCCGACCGCGTTCTGCGCTCAGCGGCCTCAGGCTCACTGGCAATCTCCTCGGCAAGCGCCTGAGCCACGCGCTCAACGTCCTGAACCTTTCCTTTGCGCAAAGCTGCGAGCGCACTAATGTCGCCGAGCGAGCCACGCCTTGCCGTGAAGAAGTCCCACTTAATCCATCCCGGCACATTTCCCAATGCTCGCGATATTTTTTCAAGGACCGACCGGTCAACCTCACCGTCTGCAAAAAACCCGGGATAGTACGTTTGTCCCTCCACCTGGACAGTGAACATGCGGGAGGCCTTGATAGCGGCGCTCAGCGCCTGACACGTGATCGCCAGTGCTTCTTGCATATCGCCCGAAGACAGCAGTTTCTTACTCGAAACCAAGCTCTGATGGTACGCCCGCCCCCGCACTTCAAAGTCCTCTTTGCGAGGCTCCGGGTGCTCGCGCTCCCCAGATTCGACGGGCAACTCGATAGATACCGGTTCGGTCAATGGATGACCGCCTCTGTCCTTGGCCCTCAGGGCCTCCACCGCCCTCTTGAGCACCCTTGCTTTCTGCTTAGTTAACCGGCCAACTTCTGCATCCGGCATGTCAAAAACCGCGTCGGCACCGTCAGCGTGCGATAACGCACCTGCAGCACTGCCCAACGCCCGGTCCGCGCGGTCGGAGATACCAGCTTTCCCATGCCTGCCGACAACTGCGCCCATTATGGAGCTCCCAGTTCCTATGTTTGGCCAGCCTATGCCCGATGCAGAAAACGTCACGCAGATCTCAGACAGTCCGACTCCGCGCGACGATGCACCTATACCAATCGGAGTTTAGGTGGGTGTCGTGAAGGCGCTTCAGATAACGCATCCCCAGACACGACTGACAGCCGCGTCAGTTGGAAGGTCAGCGCATTAATCTCGTCCACGCTAATGCACAAGTTCTTGGCAATTTCACCTCGGCCTACCTTTTGGCTTTGCAGATAATCCAACACTTTCGTTAGCAACTGGGAGCTTTCGCGCTCCATCGGCTCCGGTTCGTTCGTGCGATAACCGTTTTTAGCCAGCTCAATGCACAGGTTGCGATAGGTCCACTCTGTGACTTGCTTTAATGCGCTGTACCGATAAGCAAGCGCAGCCAGCGACACGCCCCAGTAGTGCTTGAGCTTCATCAGATACTTGATGGTGAACGCTGGTGGCTTGTTAGCGATCACGCTTTCCTTTGGCATAAGAAACGCTGCGGCAAATGCATCTGCTTGTCGTTCCATTTCTGGGCCGTGGGGCTCGCCGTGTTGCATGCTGTAGACATCGCGTACCAGGTGGCCTAGCTCATGAGCTGCATCGAAGCGGCTGCGTTCGGCAGACTTCATCGTGTTGAGAAAGACAAAAGGCTTGCTGTCATACCACGTGCAGAAGGCATCCACCTCGCGGGCTTCTTCAGCCAAAGAAAAAACGCGAATCCCCTTGGACTCCAACAGGTGAATCATGTTGGGAATGGGCGCGTTCCCCAAGCCCCACATACGGCGCAAGGTGGCGGCGGCTTCTTCGGGAGAGAGGTCGCTGAGATCAGGCACATCGGCGCGAGGCAGGTTAAACCGTTCCTCTATCCACTCGTTGACCTTGAAGGCGATGGCACCTGCGCTGAGGGCACAGTTTTTCATCGCATCCGTCATCTTGGAGAGTGAGCGGAAACTGGCTGCATGCTCTGCGATGGTAGGCATCGTTTCTTCAATGAGAAAAAACTGCTGTGGGAAGTTCAGCAGTTTTGCCATCTTTGCCAGGATTTCTGAATCAGGAGCGGAGGTCCCCGTTTCGTAGTTCTGGATACTACGGCTGGTGACGCTCAACTCTTTGGCCAATTGCGCTTTTGTTATGCGCCTTCTAACCCGGGCAAACGTGATTTGCGAAGGGTTGATTTCTGACATGGTGGTAGATCAAAAAGTGCCCGATTTGGGTTCTACTTCTACAGTTGCGGGAGCGTTCGGCGTGTCCTTGCGGATCGTGAATTCCGTAGAACTGTTGGGGATGCTACCGAGAATCAGGCGTTCGCCCCAGTCAGTGATTTTCTTCTTGCTGAACCCTGTTGGATAGGAGAGCTCGAACCGCACTTCTTTCAACGTTTTGTCGTAGTGATAGAGAAAGGCCCAGACTTGGGTTTCCTTTTTCCTTGCCTTTGCGATCTTAAGCGAATCTTGGTTGAACAACTCCAACTGGCTATTGGTTCGGACGTAACCCTCAGCCACCACGCCTTTTTCCGCCTGGTTGGTGGGATCTTCAAAGCCTTGCTTACCCGTTTCGATGTTGCCTGTCATCACCACGATGGAAACGGAGTGATCCGGCGAACTGATAAAGGGGCAGTTTTTGGGATCATGAATATGCCATTGCTTTTCACTCAGTTGGGCGCGCAAGGCCTCAACTGTCTTAAACCACTGCTGCACGCCCGCTGCGGTTACAGCGGAAGCGCGGGTAGTTTCGTTCCGGGCGCCAAGTCCGCTCTGAACGGCGTTGTATAGGAGGCCAATGTCCAAGTCCGCTGATAGCTCTTGCAACCGTGCTTCAACGAGCGCTGGCTCGGTGACAGTCTTGGCACGCCGGGAGAAGGCTTCGGAATAAGACAGTTTGAAGTTGGGTCTGGGCAACTGAGACTCCTTTTGGTTTTCCGGAAATTGTACCTCAAGTCGAGGTTGGAAAAGCGGAAATTTATTGGCCACTGGCAGACCCAACGCTGGTGACATCAACATGCTTGCCGAACCCGGTCACGACAACTATTTATGACCGCAAGATTTGCCAAAACAAAATTCTGGCGCCCACTTCGACAATTCAATTCGGCCTACCCGTGGCTGTCAACCCACGCGCGAGCCCCAGCCAAATCCGCCTTTGTGCCTCTTCGTCAGTCTCGAAAAGGCCCAGCACTCCGGAGACTTCAATCACCTTATTGCTTTGAGTGATTGTCCCGCTCGCAGCGTAGCGCTCGGGTTGACGCAACTCTTCCTGCTGCCGTATTGCGTGGCGCCATATGCCGTAGCCGCGGTAAGTCTCGGATTCCATTACTGCGACACCCAGCGTAAGCGTGTCGGGATCCGACACGCAGGATGTTCCCTTCCAGCGTTATCTGCCGCGGAATATCCGTTACATCCAGCTCGGTCGGTCGCAACACGTCCTGCCCTTTACTGCGTTTCGCAACCACTTTGGGCAAAGGGGCTTGGGTTTGCCGTGCTCGAAACTTCACCGCCTGCGGGCCGGCGTGACGAGGTGAGCCCTTTCCGGGCGACGTGTTCACCCGCTGGTTTCACGTGCTCCGAACACCGCTTTTTTCCTGATATAGTTGCGGCAGGCTGTCGTCGCCCGCCGCACGCGTTCCCTGGGAGCATGACGAAGACGATGTTTCAAGGCACCCACCCCATCCCTAGTCGTTGTTTTCTGATGGGCGGCCCGCAAAGCGTGTACCGGATTAGCCGCCTTGGAGAAGACAATGGACACTCAGCAATTGAAGCTGCTGGCCGGGCTCGTCCGCAGCCTCTTGCAGCCTTCGCACCCCTCCCTGAATCATGGCCAGGCGCTCGATCTCATCGCCGCGCTGCCCGGGCTTCGTAACTGGCCCGAGGTGATCGCGTTCCCGGATCGGGTCGCCGCCACCGAGCTGGACACCACCTCGACCGGCCGTCTCGTGTTCCGCCTGAAGAAGCGCTGCGCGGTCGACATGACGCCGCAAGAACTTCTGACGGCCCTGTCGCCGCCAGGCGTTGTCGTCCCCCGCAGCGCGCCGCACATCTGGCCGACGGGTCCCACTCCCGGCGTCTACCTCACGACCTCCCAGGACGCGATCAACGCCTTGCTGGAAGCGTACGAGGACGCCACCGATGGCGCGTTGATCTACGCGGAGCGTGCCGGCAGCCAATGGGGCAGCAGCATAGACCTCGGCGAGTACGGCCTGTGGTCCTCCGGGTTGGACCGGGTCCCGAGCGGCACGCTGCTGATCGTCGGTCCGCTCGAACTGGACCAGCAATCGTGGAACGACACGGCCGATCGCCTGGAAATGGCGTGCAACCACGCCCTAACCTCTGGGCATCGCATCGCTGTTCTTCTGGACACCCCGACGCCGGAGACGCTCCACGAGGATGTCCGGTTGATGGTCATGTCACGCCCGAACCACACGGACGAGGAGACGGCACTGGTCGGCGTCGTGACCGAGGACGGGGAACTGGAACCTCGCACCCCGTTTGCCCGTCCGTGGCCCACCATCGAGCTGGTCTCGACGCCGGCCACCACCGATACAGTACCGCCCCCGCTCCTCCATCCGTTGCGCGCCGCCCTCGCGGAACGCATGAGCGGCGTGCTGTTGTTCGGGTCGGGTGAGATCAAGGATCACTCTGGCATCGAGCTGGTGGCCGCGTCGCTGGCCCTGACCGAGCATTGCGGTCCGGCGGCCCGGATCATGCCGCGACACCGTTCCACCCCATCGAAGGATTGGGACGTGCCCGAGGCGATCCGCCAACTGCCCTTCCTCCCCTCGATCGAGAGCGCTTACGCCCAGGGGTACCGTCGCCTGATCTACAACCCGGGGTACACCCGCGCCGAGCAACTGATCGAATACGGCAAGGACGCGCTGCTGATCAGCGGGTGGTACGGCAGCGAGGTCTCCCAGGTGTTCATGGGGTCCGCGCGCCACGGTGGGATGAAGGAGGAGGAAAGCCTGCTGAGCCGGATCATCGCCATTGCGTCAACGGTGACGATCACGACGAGCGACGGGGAAACCGTCGTCGCCGACCTGTTCGTGGCAAACGGTCAGGACGTCGGTGCGCTGAAGAAGTTCAAGGAGGTCGATGAGTTCCTGGTCGCCCATCGCCTGTTGCGCTGGGAAGAAGAGCTTGCCCACCTTCTCGACACCGGAGCGGTCACGAGCGACGCCGTGAAGGAAGCGTTCCCCCGGAGCCACGGGATCGGGACGTTCCTCGACGAGCGGGCGAAGCTGAAGAAGACCGCCGAAACGACGTAATAACCACCTGCCCTTGGCGTCGCGCACGGCGCCAAGCGGCATCGGTCAACCTCGGGCAAGCGCATGGATGTCGCATGGTTCTTGAACCGCCGCCTCGATTTCATCCGGCAGCTCTACACCACCTCTTCAGCCCCCTTCGTCGAACGGCTACGCCTAATAGAGAACGAGGAGGACCCGTATGTCCCACCATACGCGGAGGACGGTGAGCCGCCATTTCTGGCGGAATGGCAGGAAAGCCATGACTCTATCGACGTCCTGGGCCACGCATGACTGTCCCTTCTCGCGTCGAGCTTGCAGGCGTACCTACATACTCGCGTGAAAATGCACTGCGAAGAACTCACCGAGGAGAAACGCAAACGCGTGTTCCGGAAGGGCTGGATGCGAGGCTACAATATCATTTTCACCGAGGCGTTCGGCATCCCCTTCGCGGATGGGCCGGTGGCCATCGCCGTCCTAGAAGACATCGTACAGACCCGTAACAGCATCCAGCACGACGTTGAGATCACGAACCTCAAGCCCAAGCACTTAGGTCGCAAGCCGGGTTCCGCCCCTTCGGTGTTTCTCGACGCTCGCGAAACTGAACTGCTCGAACGGATGGACATTGATGCGACGGGCTGGCTAACTCCGCCGACGGTTCATGTGGATCACGGCAAGCTCGAATCGTCGATCGACACGGTGGCACGGTTCGTCGTGTGGCTCGACGACGCCATCGAGGCGAGGTTCCACCCCAAGCGCTGAGGAACACCGCCCCCACGTCAAGCCAACTAGACTCGACATCGCGGCCGTGCCCACCCAGCCACGCAAGCTATCATTACGATGATTGACCTCTCGGTTGGCCGATGAGGTGCTCGGGGACATCGTAGGAAAACGGATGACAAAGGAATGGGCTCCCTCGACCTGGGGCCGAAATTTAACAAGATCGCCAGACTGGCGGCTGCGCCTCCAAGGCTTAGAACTATTGCTGACGGTGAATGGTCGGACTCACCGCGCAAATGTCGAGGAGGAGACCTCTTACCGCGTCAATCGGGGAGTCCTGTGGACAGACATCATCCTCCACCCAGGCGACGCCCGTGGAGTGAAGGCCGATGGTCTGCCCAATGACCATGGGGCCACTTTGACCCAAGCGCTGGAAGCCGCGCTGGTCGACAAGCGAATGCGCGAGGACGTGGCGTTTTTGCAAGGTGCTCACCAGACCGTTCTTCATTGGCTTGGGCTCAAGGCCCAACGGGAGCGCGCCGCGGAGACCGACCGGCGTTGGATCACCCATGAGATGCAAGTGGCCTTGGAGGCGGCACGGCCGTCGGTGGACGTTACGGCCGTCCGCACACGCATGCGAAAGCCCGGCGTGCAAGCCAAGCTCGGACAAGAAGCCACCGCCCTGGCGCTTTCCCTCAGCCAATTGGATGCCGACCACCGCTCCCACTGGAACGCCCTCAACGCTGCTCACACCGAGCGCGAGTTGCAGGACTGCAAGGACCTGTTCGACCGGGTGGAGAGCAAGCCTTTGACCGAGGAGCAAGCACGCGCAGTCGTCTGCTTCGACAACAGGGTACAGGTGGTCGCCTCGGCCGGCTCGGGCAAGACGTCCACCATGGTTGCAAAGGCCGCGTATGCCATTCACCGAGGCTTCGTTGCCCCGGAAGGCATCGTCCTGCTGGCCTTCAACAAGCAGGCGGCGGTGGAACTTGACGAACGCGCTGCCAAATCCTTCGAGCGGTTGGGCATGGACGGCGTCTCGGTGAAAGCCTCGACCTTTCACGCGCTGGGCCTTCGCATCATCGGCAAAGCCACCGGGAAGACGCCGGACATCCCCGATTGGGCCACCGACACCGTTGGGGGCTTTCGCAAGCTCACCGAGATCATCGACCAGCTCAAGGACCGCTCCCCTACCTTCCGGACCCAGTGGGACCTCTTCCGGTTCGTCTTCGCCCGGGATCTACCCGCGTTCGGCTCGAAGGGCTCACCCGACGTTTGGGACAATCAAGGCAACGGCCGGACGCTTACCAACGATGGAAAACGCGTTCGTAGCCAGGAAGAGGCGCGCCTTTGCGACTGGCTCTTCTACAACGGCGTGGATTACCGGTACGCATGGCATTCCAGATCGGGCGCGTAGGGCATCCGGGCCTGTCCGGGTCCATTCGCAAGCGGCTCACCGGGCCTGTTGTCTCGGCCGTTCTGTGGCGAGATGGCGCGCCGCGTCGTCGCCGTTCCAGAGCAAGAAGAAAACCGATTCAGACAGCTACGTATCGATCGGCATGCGTTGAGGAAATTCCGAGGGAAAATGCGGGTCTCTGCACGGTAGACAATTTGCAGGTCCCGCAGCCAATACCGACACTCAATGACGGTTCGGCAAATATCTTCCTCGCAGCAATCAGATCGAGCGCCCGACGCAGATCAGCGTCTCGACCTCGTGACGAATGGCCGTTATCGGCAAATCCAACAGGCCACGCCGCGTCGTATGCCGGCTCTCGACTTTGTAAGACGGCGCATACTCTCAGCCTCCCGCTCGCAACGAGAATTGCACCCCCGTCAGCGTTTCGCACACTTCCCACAATCGCCGTGCAGATTCTAGGTCCTTTGCTTGCGACGCAATCGCAGCATTGCCCACATGGTCACCGCGCATTTCCGTCCAGCCAGTTGGACCGTAGTAACCGCCGTCAGTTACGTCTGGCGAGGTTGCCGCATACAGTGTTGGTAAGGCGCCCGCGTCGTCGCTATTCAGCAGTGCGCCGATCAGATGGCTTGCCACGGCGCGTATTGCGCCATCCAGCGCGGACCGCTCTCCGGCACGAAACAGGTTGGTATTCGCCACGCCCGGATGGGCGGCGACCGACATCACACGCGAGCCGCTCGCGCGCAAACGGCGGCTGAGTTCGAGCGCGAAAATAAGATCTGCGAGCTTCGATTGCTGATATGACCGCATCGGCGAATAGCGTCGTGTGGATTGCAGATCGTCGAAGTTGAGACATCCCCGTTTGTGGGCAATGGATGCAACCGTCACTACGCGCGGACGTTCAGGCACGGTGGCCCTTTCCAGTAGCGGCATCAACAAGCCTGTCAGGGCAAAATGCCCAAGCACGTTAGTACCGAACTGAATCTCGAAACCGTCAGCGGTTTCAAGCCTCTTTGGCGGTGCCATGACACCTGCGTTATTGACTAGCACATGAAGTGGACGTTGCTCCGCAAGCTCGCCGCGCGCGAAATCCCGAATCGATCCAAGAGATGCAAGGTCCAGGGCTGCAAGCTCGGCACTCGCACCAACCACGTTGGTCTTCAGACGGGTTAGTGCCGCTTCTCCGCGACGCGGATCACGGCACGCCAGGATGACATGCGCCCCCTTCTGCGCGAACACCAATGCGGCGTGGTAGCCAATGCCGCTATTTGCTCCAGTGACCAGAATTCGTTTGCCGTCCAATGGCGGGATATCTGCCGGCGTCCAAGTTCCCTTCATATAGGCTTTGCTTTGGGCATCGTGGTTAGGAAACCAGAGTACCACTGTCATGGACTGTCCGTTCTGTAGAACACGTCAACGCCGTCAATATGCTGTGTGCGACATCGAATTCAATTCGGAAAATTTTTTGACAAAATTACTCACTCAGAGCAACGAGCTTTTCAAGTGGATACCCAAGAGCGCGAATTATCTCCCCCCGAGCCGCCGTATACTATGAGCAACCCGCGAATTTTGGGTCGCCGCGTGGCTGGTCGGGGAAACTAACGGCAGCGGCCACGGGATACCCCGGGACTGTGGGATAGTCTTGAGACCCCGGGCGAGGTGGCGAAGTTAGCGCCTCGAGACGAACGGCTGACGGGCGACGCTGGCTCCGGGGTGCATGAAAAAGATGCTCACGGGTTGGGTCTGAAGGCTCCCTATAGGATGGGGGCTGGGCTCAACTCCACCAGGATGCATCTCGAAAAACAGAGCATGCATCTTGAGCGTTGATCTCAAACCTAAGCATGGTGAGACAAGAACGGATTATCCATGGAGAAGCGCAGGTAAGCAGCGCGGTTTTCAGTTCCCATCCATCCGTTGTCTCATCCCACTTAACCTTTCCAATCGTTCACCGATTTGTTATCGAGTCACCGAAATAGTACTTACATCCGCTTGGGTCCGGTGGAGGCTTACGCAACCTCCCGTCGGCGCGTAATGGCCGTCCTCAACACCGCGATTGTGCTTTCTTTGCATTCGGAACACCCCCACAACCCGCCCGACGTGCTACGCGCTCTGCGGGAGGGCGACGAAATTGAGCCGCGCGACCTCGAACACATTATTCCCGGGATAGCGTTCACGCCTTGCCGGTTCATCCCGGCCACGGGTGAACTGCCCTTTCACAGGACGATGACTATCAGCGATGGCATTGTCACCGTGTTTTCGCTGGACCGTGAAAGCCAACCTGACGGCGCTGCCGCCGAGGCCCAATTGCGAGGAACTCTGGCACGCTTTGTCGTTACGATGCTTTATCCTCCTGCGTAACAGCGAAACCCGCAAGCGCCATCCGCCTAAGGAACATGCGGCCGACCGCAGCTTGCCAGGTGTGCGGGCCGACGCGCAGAGTTACGAATGGGACAACCAGTCAGATCAACGAGATCAAGGCCCAGTTGCAGAACGCGCAAGGTGCCCTAGCCCGGTTGATGTTGGCCAGCGGTCAGACAACGGGCCTGCTTTCGACCAGCGCATAAGCGGCACGTTCTGGTCTTTGACGGTAATTTCTGGAAAGCATGGAAGCATCTCCTGCCACATACCTTCATCCGATGGTCGCCGCTATGCTCCTGCTAGCAAAACTACGGACCCCGTCATCGTTACTGCCAAGAGGACCAAACGTATCGGGTATCTAGTGCCAACTTCTCAAGCGAGACGTGAAAGACGTCATCGAGAAGTTACAGGCAGAGTCGAAGGAAGCGGCGAAGGCTTGGGGCGCCTATTGACCCGTTCGGGCTGGACCGCTGGTGAAATTAACGGCTGGACCGCGCCAATACCCGAGAATCGGAACACATGGCATGTGGCCAAAAGGCACCCACTGACACAGCTAAATTTCATGCTCTTTCGCTGCTGCGACAAACCGCGCCGCGTCTTCGCCGCTGCGAGACATACATCTCAATGCTCAAAGACGTGCTCGCCGGGTCGAGGGGGCGTTCTCAAAGGCAGGCCGAGATGCGCGTCTCCTCTGCGGGGTGCGCCCTGTCCCGACAGACGGTTAGTGGGGCTAGGAAAGCCCCGCGACGCTCGTGCGAGACGCCGTGTCGTAGCACCGCGCAATCTGTCTAGCGCCCCGGTGAACGAGTAGCCGCAGTTTCTTCGCTGCTACGCGCCAGAATTGCCCATTCTGGCGACGCTACACGACATAATTGCCCATTCCGGAGACGCTACACGACAAAATGAGCCATCAGCCTACCCTTCCTTTGCAGCTACGCGACAGGCTGTCGAACATAGTAAGCCCCTCGACGCTAGCGCAACCAACGGCGACTCTCTGCCGAGGATGCCGCGGCCAATTCCATTTGGGTGTCACTGTCGCCACGAAAGTATCAGGTAAGCCAGCAAGGGCAGAGCAAAATGCTGCGATGCACGCGCTTCGCCGTCCCGAGTCCTCCGTCGGCCACCTGCATGCAAAAGCGGCTCCGTCCGATGCTCTCGCCGACCATCGACGAATGGCGGCTATTAAACGGCCGCCGTCCGGTGCCTGGCCTACTATGCTGGATGGCCGAACGCGTTCTCGGCGGTACCGGTAGTTAAGGGTGTGTTCGAAAGCCGGGGAGTAACGACGGCCACTCGCACCCTGCGAAAGAGAATGAATGCATACGCTCGTCGAGATTGCGGCATGCCGCGGAACCGCTGATAAATGGCACAAGCTCGCTGGCAATCGGCATGCGCCGGCCGTGTCGATCGCGGAAGGGACCCAACACTGGCGGACCCAGGCTAAACCCGATCAGGTAGCCGGAAATCGTCAGCTCGATGGTTCCCGGGTCTGCATGGAGCGCCGACCCAAATGCCGGCAAAGCCGGCAGGTAGAGGTCCATCGAAATCGACGCGAAGTCCATCGGCGCACTGAGGATTATCAGCCTTCGCAGGCCGTGGTTTGCAACGTACCGGAATATGAACCGGGCGCCCAGATCATGATCGCGACGAAATTCGGCTTAAGGACGGTGAAGCGAACAAGGGTCTCGATAGCCGGCCAGAACACATTCGTGCAGTCGCCGAGCCGCAATCGAGTTGCTATTATCGGTTTCGTGTCCGGAGTGCGGGCACCTACGAATCTTGGAGGGATCGTGAAAGTCGACGGTCAATGCCATTGTGGCGCCATAACCTATGAAGCAGAGGTGGAGCCCAATACAATCTCAATCTGCAACTGCGCAGATTGTCAACGTCAATCCGGCACGGTGTTTCGTGCGAACGTCCCAGCGCCGTCGGATAAGTTTCGCATTCTCAGCGGAACGCCGCGTACCTACGAGAAGACAGCCGACAGCGGAGCGAGACGCATCCATGCGTTCTGCGACAACTGTGGAGGCCCTATCTACGCGTGCGCCGCAGAGAATCCGCAGATTTTTTCTTTACGCCTGGGAACGTTAAATCAGAGATACGAGCTCGGCGCCCCTTATCGGCAAATATGGACTAAACGCCGCTTCGCATGGCTAACTGATCTTGACGGTATTCCCGGGACTGAAGGACAGCCTTGACTCCACCCAGGGAAAGCATGGCGGCCCCTTCATCGGACGTCCATACCTTGACCGTCTGACGGTTACTTTACGGACGGCTGCTTTCGCGTATCGAGCTGCCCGTCAAATGACCGCCCAACGATCTTGCCGAGTGTCTGAAATAGCCGGCTTTTGCCTGTCAGCCATCGGCGGAAGTCGACTCTGAACGGCCGTCAATCGACCGCAGGGCGAACGACGGCGGTATAGTTTTTAACAGCCATTCACAACTGGGAATCAACAATGACCATTTCGCGATGGCGTAGTTAAACTGTCGGAGCTTTCCCAACCGCACGCGCGAGTGCTGCGGGGCTCAGTCCAGTGTGCCGATGGCACAGCATCACAAAACTGCTCACGCTGTCGTAGCCAAGAAGGAACGCCGTCTCCGTGACAGACTTCCCCGCAGCCAGCAGTTCTACCCCATGAAGCAATCTTGCGAGTTGGCGCCAGCGACCCACTGACAAGCCTGTTTCCGCCTTGAAATTACGTGTGAGGCTGCGTCGGGACAACCCTTCAGCCGCAGCCAGCTCGTCGAGCCCCGCATCGTCGTCTGGTTGCTGTAACCATCGCTGGGCAACGTTACGCAACGCGGCGTGGTTTGGCATCGGCAGCACAATAGGTAAGCCTTGAGCGCCTGAGATTTCGTCGAGGAGTACTTTCAGAAGATTGGCCTCCGGAGGCGAAAGTGACATGCGCGGCCTCGCGTCTGCCGCCAAGCGGTCAATGATCGCGAGAATGATGGGCGTGCTCGCCAATACTCTGGGTTCTGAAGGTAGTCCTCGGCACAATTCCGCCGAAAGGTGGATACGCACCCCACGAATCCTATCGGTCTCAGCGCCATGCGCTGCACCTGGCGGAATCCAGCACAAATGTCCCGCAGGAATCAGCCACTGCCCCGCCGCCGAATGAGACTTCACAAACCCCGAACGAAGCAGAAAGAGCTCACCGTGTGGATGCGCATGCATGAATCTCGTTAGGTCGTAGTCTGCATCGGTAAGGACATGCAGGACGGCTGTCTTACCTCGTCCATCCGTTGCCGAAAGCGAATCGATTAGAACTTGAGTGCTCATTTGGCCCGATACCATTCAATTTTGGATGATCGTGCGTCGCGCAGAACGCTTTAAAAACGGACAATTCGATAAACCCGCATCCATGCACCTACATCATCTCCATGACACCCATCCGCAAGCACTTTTCGCCGCTGATTCTTGCCGCCGCTACGCTCATGCTAGCCGCCTGCGCTGGCACGCGGGTAAAGGACATGGAAACGAGTTCCTCTACCATTGGAACTTCGTCGCCTCACACTGTAGCGGTACTCGTAGAAAACAACAGCCCCGCACCGCCTCATGCGTCGCGCCGTGCCTCGCAATTGGAGGATGCAAAACTCGTAGTTGCGACCCTCACGGATCAGCTGAGCAAGGTACTCAGCGGGCGAGGCCTCGTAGTCGTATCACCCGACGCTCATCCTGATTTGACCCTTCGGTGCAATGTTCTTGAAGTCCGTGGCGGAAATGAATGGCTGCGTGTCCTGATCGGCTATGGCGCTGGTCGCGCGGAACTGCGTACGAAAGTCACAGTGTTCGACTCGACCGTCGCGATGCGGTCCCTCATTGCGTTCGAGATCGATAGCACGACGGGCAAGATGCCAGGTGCGGGATATGGTCTCGCGTCAGGGCAGGCTCTCTCGGCAGGCGGCGCAGCGTTGAGCATACCGGGCGCGATGAAACAGGGCCTCGGGCAAGAAGTGAACGATAGCATCAAGCACATTGACCATGAACTTGGCCAATACTTCAAATCTCAGCAGTGGCCCTACTCGGCCGGTGACGCGGGATCAGTCAGCGCGTCTCGGACCACGTCCCTTCAAGGCGTCGCATCTACACAACGCTAATCGGACACCACCGTGAACATCTCCGACTTGGTAGGGCTGCGCCTGCCCGACATTTGCCTTCCATCGACGGTAGGAGATATGTGCGATCTGAGCACCTCGCCTTCAGACGCTATCCTCATTTTTTTGCCATTTATATTGCCGCCCGAGGAATCGCCACCGAAAATCGCGCCGACCGACCGGTCCGTAACTGGGGGACTTGAACAACTCCTGTGCTTCGTCAGGCTCCATCCGGAGTTTGCATCTCGCGGTATCGCGCTATATGGAATCAGCACCCAGTCGCCCCTCGTACAACGCATTACGGCGGAAACGCTGGCATTGCCGTTTCCATTGCTCAGCGATTCGAATCGGGCATTTTGTAGTCGACTCAACCTCCCGATGATCAACAAGGGGGTGCGGATGCGGATTCCGCGTGTCACACCTTTAGTCATTCAGGTGCGTGAAGGGCGAGTGGCGCGGGTGTTTCACCCTACCCCCTCATCGCACTACTGTGCGACTCATGTACTGCATCAGGTCTGTACTACCACGTAGCAACCGCCCGAGTCCACGCCTCTTCATTCCGTCGAAGGGCGTTGTTGAATGAAGAAGAATTTGATCAAAGCGCCCCGATGTTTCGCTACTTTTTAGATTTTAACGGACACCGGCATTCCGAGATTGGTCATTCGGTTTAATGCAGACGCACTGAACCACGCCTCGGTTTTCTGCTGCGGCAGCGCTCGCGCCTTCATGGTGTTGCCGAAAATGCGCTTGTAGCGCTGGATCGCAAGCTCGGCATAGTTGCGCAGGTTGTAGCCTGTGATCTTCTGCCAGGCCAGCCGACCTTGTAGTGCAATGGCTTCAATATGGTGGTCACTCTGCGTATTGCCAGGCATTGAGAGCACGGCTGTTTTATGCGGTGGAATACCACTTTAGCGTTGGGCTGCTGGTTCAGGACAGCTTGATAAACCAGATCACCATCGTACGCGCCGTCACCGATGAAGGTATCAAAAGGGGCGTCGATTTGGATGAGTAGATCCACCCGCGCCGAGGGATCGGCGACTTCCGGAGTGGTGAACTCGCAAGCAAGAACTTGATGGCGTTCGTCGATCGCAAGATGAAGTTTGCGCCAGGTCCGGCGAGCCGGGACATCATGTTTTCTTGGTGCCATTTGTCTTTACCGTAGACCTTGAGTCCAGTGGAATCAACAATGACGAGGCTACCTGGTTCGAGCGCCTGGCTCAGCGCATGTCGGGGTATTGAAATACTGCGCTTGGAACCGCTGCTGTAATCAGAAATGCTGATGGTGCTCTTCATGAGGTGGGCGAGCGAGTTCATGAAACCTTCGGTCTGGCGTAACGGCAGATGAAAGACCTGACGGATAAACAAGGTGGTCTCGATTGCAAGATCGGAATGCTCCTGCGGCCTGCCACGCGTGCCGGTCTTGGCAGGATGCCATGCGGCGAGCGCCCCTTCGGTGAACCAGATTGTGATATCGCCACGTTGGCGCAACGCTTTGTTATATTCGCGCCAGTTGGTCACTTTATAACGCGCTTTTTCAATCTTGTGAAGGCGACCCTGATTGTGTTTATACGGCATGGACTCTTCTGCAGGTGAAATCACCGCAGATCATGCCAGATCGGCCGTCCTCAAGCTCAAGATCGATTTATTCAACAACGCCGAGTCCCATCAGGTCATCTTTGTTGAATATCGAACCAAGTTTTGGTTACCTCTTTCTTCATGACCTTAGAACCAGCGTCGATAGATGGAATAATAAGAATTGCTAGAGTTATCCAATACCACGTCGGATAAGCTGTTTTGATCCGAAGTCCAGCGATGACGACGAGCGCCGCCAGGAGGATGCCGACGATAAGGCTTGCGCTCTGGCTACGTCCGACAACCGCGGTTAGTGCACCACCGATTGCGCAACTGAAGCAGTCAGATGCCAATTGCAAAACAACGTACGTGATATCTGAATGGTTCACATAGATATATTTGACTATATCGCCGGCGATTGAACCGAGCAGAAAGATCACGACGAACCCTAACGCGATCGACATTAATGCCCTAAGCCTCATCGCGAAGCCACTGGGTGTAGTCGGGTAACCGGTCATCCGATTGTCAAAGACGAACGCTCCTTCATCGGCCTTTGTCGACATTGGGGCGGGTTGGGTTCTACGTCAGCAACGTGGCGGATTGCTGACTGTGGTGGCATCGAGCAGTTGGACGGCAGCTTCCTGCATCAGCGAACTCACACTCCCGACCCACTTGCGACGATGGAGCGCGTTGAAACCGGATACCTAGATTGGTTTTTGTGCGCCCTCAACGTCGCAGTTGGGGACGCACCGGCGTGCGAAGCGAGTAACTAACGGCGCCGCCGTTGGGCGTTCCCCTCGAGCTGCGCGTCAGCCAGCTTCAGCATCGCCCTCATCGTCAAGCGAAATCAGATGTGTACGGCGATAAAACGGAATGGGTGCCGGTAGCGCCAAACTCCTCAGAGAGCCGTTCGCGTACCGGATCCTGGGAAGGGAGCAAGGCGGCAGAACCGATGGTTGGGAAATCAGCGTCCCGAATCGAGCAATGGCGTGGGCCATATTTCGTAGTGTTGAATGACCACCCACTGGACTTCGCGAATATCCCGGAGTCCTCGCCATTGTGGCAGGCCAAGCTGAGGTTCGTAGCAAATCTCAAAAACGCGTCTCCCCACGTCCCCGAGGGCGTCCCAGTACTTCTGGCGCATCGCGGTAGTTATTTCGAGGTTTTTCTGCGTATCAAAGGCGCATCATGCAGTAGAGCTTCCGCTGCCCAATGAGCCGCTTGTTGTGGCGCGGGTTGCCAGCAACTGGCTCCATGGAACAAACCACGCAGCGGGCACGGCAGGCATAATAAGCAGACGGCCGGTTCGGAGCGGTTTCACGATCGTCGCCTCATGGCCGTACTGAGTCGGATGACCTCAATCATTCTCTGACTTGTCGAAGGAGCAAAAAGTGCGGGGACGGATGTGGCAAAAAACCGTTGTCAATGGTTAATTTTACTAATGATAAGACTACGTATCATCCACGGGTGGCGAAGTTATGGCCGACGTCAAGGGGGGTTGGGTACGGGCAGTACGGCGACTTTGCGCCACGCAAGTTCGGCCCCCGCGAAGTCGGCCTGGCCGATCAGCGTCTCGAAGAGTTCGTTTGCCCGGATCGCCTGATTGGGCACGTCGCCGTTGAGCCAAAGGTCGCAAAATGTGTTGATTAGGTCGACGTCGGACTGTTTCGTCGCATCCATATCTAGATCCACGAGAGACTCAAAATTGCTGGCTGTAAGCCCCTTGGGTAAAACCCAGGTGTCTTTCTGCAGGCACGGGCGGATCAGTGGATTCATGCGGACGACGGAGTCGGAGACGCACTTGTCGGGGAAGCAACACCCTGCGCCACCCAACGCGAGGTGGGCGGCGTAGGTCGCAGCGTCCGGGGGATCGGAGACAACGCTTTTGCCCATCTCGGCGATATCCGCGGGAAGATTGGGCGATCGCTGGTGCAGCACAAGCGCCGGGTCAGCGGTGGTGGGCGAGTCGGGTTCGACGAGCGGCAGGCTGGTATTGCCAGTGCCGATCGTCAGCGCCACAATCGAGCCTGGTTCAATCTCATATCGATTCTGGTTCACAAGCGCCTCGAGCACGGCCGCCTCCACGGGATTGTTATAGCCGCCAACGGCACCATCCCAGTAACGGTGAGGCACGAAGCCCGCGCTCGCAGGGAACACTGCGGGCTGGTCGAAGTAATTGATGGGCGCGTTGGTCGACGCGTGGATCGCCTCGGCAAGGGTCGGCGCCTTTGGCTTTGTCCAGTTGTAGGCGAGACTTTGGGTGTCCGAGCGGAAAAAGACTGCGCGGCGTAAATCATAGTCGAACGCAGGGATCATAATCATAGGCCACGGACGGTTGCTGCTCGGCAGCGTGCCGAGCAGTTGATCAAGGCTCGTCGCTCCGTAATTCGTCAACAGCCTCTGTATGCCGATAAACTTACGCGCCGCTGAGTACTTTGGCCCAAGATGCAGGGTCGCCTCGAGGATCTTGTCGCCGAATCCGGCGATGCCGAGCGGCGCGAAAATACTCGCGCGCTGCGCAGCGTTCTGGAAGAGGTTGTCGATCGCCTTGAGTGAAAGGTTCTCTATGAGCTCCCCTAGCACGAGTGAGCCGCCGGAATTTGCCGCGACCAGATCGAAGTCTTTTAGCACATCGTGGCCGGTCGCGGTCTCACCGTAAAGCTTCATCAGGGCTCGGGCCTGAATCAGCGCCCACGAACCGCCGCCGTCGAGCGACAGGATTCGAAAGGGTTTGCCCATGTTCTCTCCAGTTTGATGATTGCTTTTGGAAGATGCTGAACACATCATTCGAGTCTTTGACTCTTCCCTTCGGTAGTCAAACTAGCTTAGGCGAGCCGGGGTAGACTGATTACAGTGGTGCATTGTTTTGTGTTCGGTAGTGAACATAAGACCGCGCCTGCGCGATCCTCGCTCGATCGCTTCGACAGCCTTAGCGATTCCCGAGCAAACCGTGGTTCGAGTTGATATGCCATCCTAGCGGCTCCGCGATAGTCGCACAGCGGTTTGGTTGCGAAATAGAAAAAACGAATTGATGATGTATCGGGTTGGTTGGCTTACCTCGATATCCTTGACTAAAGAGCGTCCAACGTACTTATTTGCAGCACTCGCGAATACCCTTCGCCACTAGCATTGAGCAGCCCGCTTCGCGCACGTCGGCGGCCGTCCGCTTACGGAATTCGGAGGATTGTTCATGGCAGAGGTCGTATGCACGAGAGCGTTCGCAGCGCCGAGCGCAACGATTGTGTGAAAGGCGTATCGCGACCGAAAGTCGACGATCGGGCTCGAGCTACCGCAACGACCGCTTCCGAGGGCGGATTCAACCAGTGGATGCAACACACTAGAGACTGCGCAAGCAGTGGAGTGTTGCAAATGAAACAGCGACGCCAGGTTCACTACACTGAGCATAACGCTCGGGTGGTAAGCGATTATCTATTTCGGGGCTGTCGCAGGCATGAGCTTGCATATTGTGGCCACGACGCGGCGCGCGCAATGACTGCCCCCGTTGGGGCTCAGAGTCCCCACGGCAGCCCGCTGTCCCGGAAGGTAGATCCACCCTCGCTCATCCCTAAATGTGGGCGCCAGAAACCATCAAAAATTCAGCTGAGCACGCAGATGTAGTCTATTGTGGATTTGTCGTTCAGCTCCCAACAAGTCGCGACGCGCAATGTACATTGCGCAAGATTCATGTTTCTGCATCGGGCCGATGTGCCAGTGAGCTTCTGTTCGCAACGTGAGAAGCATTTCGATTCGCGCACCGGGCACTCATGTTATTGAGGATATTTGAAATGACCGATCCCCTTGGCGATAGCGGCGCGGCCAATCCAAAATTAAAACGCTGGAGTGTGGCATATCAGAAGGACATATTTGCTCTGGCGCAATCTTTCTTTACGATCGCAGCGATTATTGCCGGCGGTTGGTGGTTCTGGTTTCAAGGCCAACCCTTCACCAAAGCGAACACCACCCTGACCGTAGAGGACCGACGGCTGCCTGGCACCGACTGGACGCTTATTGCAATTACGGTGAAGGTCGAGAACGTCGGCTTGCGAACAATCCGGCTTACGCAGGGGGACTTCCGCGTGGGCGCGGTGGTCCCCGTGCCTGACCCAATATCCAAGGCCTTACCCGCCGTGGCCGTTGCGGGCTCGGCACCGCATTGGAAAAACGTTATCCTGCCGCAGATAGACGACAAGGCGGAGAATCTTCCGGTCTTTCTGAACGCTGGCGAGACAGAGCACGTGCTGGCTGAAATTCTTGTCCCTGCTTCGTGGAAGACGGTACGAATTTACGCAAGGGTGTCCTCGTCAATAAGGGACAATTATTGGAGCATGACAGCCCTTCACGATATACAGCCCCTTAGCGTTGGAGCAAAGCATGACATCACACAAAATGTATCATCGCGTATGCATCGCAACATTTCTGGTTTGCTTGGGCATCAACCCTGCGTTCAGCCAGCATGTACCGGAGGCAAGCGGGAGTGAAGTCGCTCAACACCCGGCCGACGCATCTGACAGCTCGAACGTGGCATCAGGGAAAGCGACAAATGCGGCAAACAGAGCGCTAGGTCGAAAAGTACGACAGGCGCTCGCAAAATCCCAAGGCGTGAACGTAAGCAATGTTGTGGTTCGGGCGCGTGGTGGCGCCGTCACGTTGACCGGAAGCGTACCTGACAGCACTCAAATCGATAAGGCAAACGAGGCCGCAAAAGGTGTTGCGGGAGTCAAGTCAGTTGAGAACAAATTGACGATCATGCAGCAGTGAGTGGGACCCATCGTTGAAATGCACCACTCCACTTCGTAAGTCCGCCTCCTATCCCGCAGTAGACGCTCTCGGGCGGAAGGGACGAAGGCTCCGCAGCAGCGGCTAGCGTCTGTTCGGACCAGTAAGCTCGGCGCTGTGCTTGGCGGGCGCTCACCCTTCGAAATTTACGAAAGAAGCGGATTGACTCAGCTTCGATTTTGCCTTCCCCGTCGAAGCCGCACGCTACCGGCCAGAAGCGGACATCCCATAAAAGGACAAAGTCGTCCGTTGCCGAATCAACAGCGGTCGCTCTTTGGTCGTTGACCCAACCAACTCGGTCTTGCGCTGCCACTCGGCGCTATAGCCGAATACGAGATTTTCGTGCGGCGTTCCGTCCAACATAAAGTCGAGTTTCACCGCGCGCCGAACGATTTAGACACGCAATAACTTGACGAAAGTCGCTATCGATTCTTCTTGGCTAATCACCACTCTCATCGATTTGATCGCTTTGCTCCCTTATATCAAACTCGCCCCAGTCTGGAATGTTCCCTCGCCGAATCAGCGCCGTAGTTAGCCGCACGCACAGGTTCAACGCCATATCAACAATGTCTGTGATAGCAAGGCGCTCACCAAGGATAGTTTCCGTGGCATCCGCTTCGACGACACCGGTGTGCACCATTTTGCTACGGATCGTATATGCCTTATTTACGATAGCGGCATTCCGTCGTCGTTCTTCGAGATTACCCCCAATAATACGAACCGTACGCACCTTCACTTTATGCGTCATCTCATTGTTGGTCTTGTCTCCGACGAGCATCTCCAGCGCCGTCGCCAGCTCAACAGCTTGATCACCAGCATTTCTTCTGCGCTGAGCTTGGTTGATCCGATCAATGGCTACACGAAGGTGAGTTCTGAGATGCCCGGGTAACCGAAGGAACGTCTGCACAAGCTCTTGCGCTGCAGCTGCAGCTGCATCCAACACGGGATATTCTCTAAATTGCGCGGGCACGATTTCAGCTATCGGCGACATACGCCCGGCCCATATCTCCAAGTCAGGATCGTCGAACGTGAACCAAGTGGTCAGGCCGAGGGACACCCGCGGACCAATCAACGTCAAAACAGTCGCGATTTCTTTTAGGAGCTCGTGCGCTTGTGTAGAGCTCGAGTCATCTTGAGGACCTTGATCCGGATCGTAGGTCAGCGGCGAAATGATCCGTTTCATCATCAAAGCTGAACTCGGACCGCTCATGTCGATTGCCGATGCTATCAGTCCGTTATCTCGATGGCCTCGATGAGCAAGTAGCTGCTTCATCTCGCTTTCAGGAATGGCTTCGAACGGAACGATACTTGTGTTTTCGGTCAGCTCGACCGGCTCGTCGACTGGGACACCCCAAAGAACGAGAATGAGCGCCCCTGTGGCCTCCGCCGTCGAAAGGACCTTTTGAAGCCACTCTATCGCGGCGTCCGTCGACCCTAGCATTGCCAAGCGCTGGATTAGATGTTGCGGCACGAACGCCGGATAAAACCCGGAAGCGCCCCCCATCCCCTGGCGAATCATGCGAACTGGCGCCCCAGGAAACCTCGTATCCCGAATCACGGCATCTGCCACGCCCCGCGCGAGGGCATGGACGAAATTAGATGCTCCTAGCCACACATTTAAATCGGGACTTCGGAGCGCTTCAGTCAGCGTTATCTCGACGTTCGGTAGCCGCGTTTGATCTATCTGGTTTATTGCGGCAGCGAGTACGCGATCCAGATCTTGCATTTGCGGCTGGCACTGCCGATGTATTCATATAATTGCCTATCGATTTACTGGTCGAATCCGTGTGTGTCCGCAATGGCGTTCGAAGTTGAATCTTGCCATCCTTTGCGATGCAACAACATCCCAGTCAGCGCTCTGGACAATCGGGAAACGTTTCCTGCCTAGATTTCGGCCGAAAACGGACATTTTTGATGAAGGTTCTAAATGGCTGCTTCGGGTCGGGAGTTCGCTGATGCAGGAAGCTGCCGTCCGGCTGCTCGATGCCGCCACCGTCAGCAATCCACCCGCGCGACAAGGCGAGTCCTCACGGTGGCTAACGCGTCACGTGAAAGAGTGGCTCGCGCTGTGCTTAAGTGTTTTACGACGGTCATGTCAGCCCATAGACCCTCGACACTGTGTTCCGGAAAATGCAGCTCTCTCACCACCACTGGCTTCAGACGTCAAACGCTTGAAAGCGTTCCGGCCATTGCCGAACGAATATGAGCCCTTGTCTACAGGAAAGTTGCTCTCAAGCATGCAGCAATTTGCACCGAAGGCTTCAATGCACGTCATTTTCTACTGCCGCGAACGTCTACGTGTATTCAAGCAGCACCGGCCTCGTCGCCTCCCTCGCATTTTGCAGGCAACTTCTTGCGTCGAAATGAAGCGCGTTAGAGAACAGAACTCCGCGGCCAGTTATTCACGCCCTGTCAATTCTCTCTCGCCAACCTGCGAAAGAGCAGACTCGACGAATCGTCGAACAGAGGGGGCGCTCTCGCGCTGTCGGTAAGCAAGCGCGAGTTCGACTTGCTCGTCGTAACCTGCTATAGAACGGAACGCAACGTCATCGGGTGCCAGCGACCTCATTGACTGCGGGACCAAAACCACTCCGTAGCCAGCAGCCGTCATGCAGAGTGCCGTGAGGAAATCGGCAACACGGTGCCGTGGCACTGCGTCAAACCCTCCGCAACGTCCTAGGCTTGACAGATTTTCAGCTAGGCCCTCACTCTCACTGAACTGCGGAACGATGAACGCTTCGTCAGCCAGGTCATGCGCACGGACGATCGAAGCTTTGGCGAGCAAGTGGTTGGTCGCGACAGCAACTACAAGCTGTTCACGCATGACGACTTTCGCTACGACTCCTTCCGGATATCGCGAACGGGACCGCAGTAGTCCGACATCCAGTCGACCATCACGCAGACGTTCGAGTTGCCGCGGAGTTTCCATCGCCGCTATATGCATTTCGACCTGCGGATTCTTGCTGTGGAAGGCCTTAAGCACAGCCGGAAGGACGCCCGTTGAAACCGCTGAGCCGACATAGCCCAACGAGATGTTGCCTACGTCGCCGTTAGCAGCCAGTCTGCCTACAGCTTCGGCGTGCTCCAATTGGCGCAATGCCAGTCTAGCCTCGGTGAGAAAAATCTTGCCCGCGTCAGTCAAAGTCACTGCCGTGCGCTTATTGCGGTTAAGAAGTCTCACACCGAGGTGAGACTCAAGCTTTTTTATTTGTTCGCTTAACACGGATTGGGCGATGTTCAACCGGTCTGCGGTCCTTGCAAAATGCAGATCCTGCGCAAGCGAGACAAACACTCTCAGGTGGCGACTGTCCATTTAATCGACTTTTCAGATTAAAAAATTCGGTTCGTCCAGTTTATCCGAACTCGGAATTGCCGTGAAATGTTGATACAAATCACCACATGGAAATCGAACATGAACGCACCCGCCGAACTGGACCTTGCCCAGCAGACGTTTTCAATCGCATCGCATCCCCAGCACCACCGGTTGCGAAAAATCGAACTCAGCGAGGATGCGCTCGCCCGCTTCTTCGAAACGGTGAAGCACATAGACGTTCAGAACCTCCAGTACGTACCTTTCATGCGCCACGTCCTCGCCTATGAACTGGACCGCGCGCTCGGGAGCTCTTTCGGCGTGACTGTCTCTCAGATCGCGCGCGACCGCTTGAGCGGCGGGTTCACGGTTGGAGTGCAGCGCGTCACCTCCGACAGCGATGACTACGTCAAGTTCGGCACTGCCGTCGCTCACCTGCTGGGAACGAGCAACCACGACGCGATGTCTGGCACCTACTATGCCCGTTTTTTCGTGAAGGATACCGACGCTAGTGATTCGTATCTCCGTCAGGCCTATCGGCTTTTCACCCTGCATACGGACGGCACCTACGTTGAGGAAGAGACGCACTGGCTGCTGATGATGAAGTTCGAGGAAAAGAACGCTATAGGAGGCGAGTCTCGCCTGATGCACCTTGACGACTGGAAGGAACGCGACGATTTTGCACTTGATCCGATGGGTGCACTGCCGATTGTGTACAAGGCGCCTGGCTCGAAGAATGTCTCTGTACCAGTCGAGCGACCGCTCTTCTTCCACTCGGAGTTCGGGCTCGCGATGTCGTTCATCGACCAATTCGCTCACCCGCGCAACATCACTGAAGCGCGTTTTCTGCATGCGATGTCCGATTCGATGGAAAGATCGCCCGCAACGAAGGAAATTACATTACCGGCTGGCGAACTGGTCGTCGCAAACAACTATTTCTGGTTGCACGGTCGCGCTCCTTTCAAGAGGCATCCTGGACTGCATCGCGAACTGATGCGTCAACGCGGTACTTTCTCAAGATGAGTACCGTGCTCTCTCTTCGCGACGCGGACGCGGATGTTCTAGTCATTGGCGGTGGAATTATTGGAGTGTCCACGGCGATGCAACTTACCGACCGATACCCTGGGATGAAGGTCGTTGTGCTGGAGAAAGAAGATTCGCTGGCAGCGCATCAGTCAGGGCACAACAGCGGCGTGATACACGCCGGAGTGTATTACGCTCCCGGCACTCTCAAAGCCGACTTCTGTCTCCGTGGTGCCGCCGCAACGTATGAGTTCGCCCGTCGCCATAACATTCGCTATGAGCAATGCGGCAAACTTATCGTCGCAACCGACGATCTTGAGGTCAGACGCCTGAAAGATCTATTCGAGCGGTGTACGAAAAATCAACTGCAACCCGAATGGCTGGATCAGCACGAGTTGACCAGCGAAGAACCACGGATTAATGGCAAAGCCGCTATTCGCGTTGAAGCTAGCGGAATTGCGGATTATCCAGCCATAACGCGGACCATGGCACGCATAGCGCAGCAGAATGGCGCATCCATCATGCTGGGACAACGGGTCATCCGGATGAGTGAAGACAACGACGGCGTCACGGTCACGACGGAACGCGGAAAGCTTCGCTCAAAGCACTCCATTGTCTGTGCAGGTTTGATGGCAGACAAGCTGGCACGTATGTGCCAGCTAGACATCGGTTTTCGCATCGGCCGTTCCGTGGCGAGTATTTCCGGTTGCCGCACTCAAAGAGTTCCATTGTTCGGCATCTTATTTATCCCGTGCCAGACCCATCGCTTCCGTTTCTCGGTGTCCATCTCACGCGGATGATCGGCGGGTACGTGACCGTTGGGCCAAATGCGGTTCTCGCGATGGCACGGGAAGGCTATCGGTGGGGTAACGTCAATCTCAGTGACTTGGTGGAGATGGCATCCTTCGGCGGATTCTGGAAAATGCTCAAAACGTATGGCCCGTCCGGACTATCCACAGTGCGCAACTCGCTCTGGAAGAAGGGATACCTTCAGCTCTGCCAAAAGTATTGCCCTGAGTTGCAGCTTTCCGACCTTGAACCATACCCAGCAGGTGTTCGCGCACAGGCGGTGTCGGGCGATGGTTCGCTGATTCACGACTTCCTTATTCAGCCATCGAAGCGCAGTCTTCATGTTTGCAACGCCCCGTCCCCCGCAGCGACCTCCGCTCTGCCGATTGGAGAATATCTCGTCGACGCATTTGCCAGGGAATTCGGGTTAGCTCCTGGCATTGCCGCGACAGCCGCATGAGGCAGGCGGAATTGTTTCCTAAAAGAGAAACTACACGAAACGACTTCATCTTGGACGCGACTTTCACACAATTTGTCGATCCGGTGTCGCCTGACCCTCGTCCGCGGGCGCCCCGTCTCACAGTCGCCCTGATAGGTCATCACGGCACTGCATGACCGCTCTGCGGCCCATGCTGCGGTTTGTCGCAGCATTTGAAGCAATAGTTGCGTGCAAGCATCCGGGTCGGAATTTTCATTGCTCAAACCGCCCGAAGCGTCGGCAAGAAGAGAATCGTTTGTTCGACGGTGCGGGAACAATGATTCGTCATGTTGCCTGCAACCTCCTAGCGCAATACTTCGCGAAGACCAGCACCGCTGGGCGGGCACTCAGCTTCATCGACAACGGCTGCGAAGGCACTTGTCGGTGACCCGCGCCGTGATTGCTGGCGGCGATTCCTTGGAGGAACAACGAGGGGTCATGCGGAATGTTAAGTCTGGTTGCAAAGATACCCCTCCTCCCGCCGAACTTGATCCCACCAGCCTCGCGGCTACGCTCACTCAGAACCTAACTCCGCATTCCCTTTTTTCGAATTTCTGTGTGCAGCAAGCCGCCGTCGCAATAGCTTTCGCTCCTCGTGTCTTCTTATTTAATAGTTAACGAACGCAAATGAACTGCGCACGATCTATGCCAATTGGCGAGTGCCGCCTCTGCTCTGGGTCAGGAGCTTGTAACAGTTGCGATTGCGACACCTTTGGCACACTGCCCTATCGCACACGGGATGAAGGCGATACTTCATCTGAGATTGTCCGAAGTAAGGCTCAGCCGATCGACATAGACCCGGCTCTGACGACGAAGCTAGCGGTACAAGCGACTTTAAAAAGTGGAGGCATTGGGCGCGTAGGGGCGCCTTGAATGCGCCGCCCACCCGTTTATAAGTCTGAGTGGGACGCAATGAGTCTGAACCCCGATCCGAACGTCCACCATCTCCCGCGTCTACACAGTAGTACAGTGCGCACTCCCGCCAATCAAGGCGTTTGCGAGCGAATAGGCCATCCGCTCATGCGCTTTGTCGGACTGTTGCCGGCGTACGCCTGAACGAACAACTGACGGTTGCTTGCCATTGCCGACGAAAACGACCATCCGGAATGATAAATCCGACTCCTAAGTGACTAAACTCGAGATATACGGCTAAGTGATCGACGTGCCTTCGGTGGATACTTAGGTCACGGGCATAGCGGTCATGTGCGGCGACTGTGGCGTTGATGGTGCCCACTCCGACTGTCGCCCAAGTCGGGTAGCCGTCAAGAAGAGTCAGTCCTTCATGACAACAAGTATCTAAGTCAGATCATCAAAATTCGCCATCTATATATGGAGACAATCATGGCAGGAGTCGGCACAGAGAAAGTGTTTGAAAACGACAAGGTAATCGTCTGGAATTTCACGCTTGAGCCGGGCGACTATACCGAGATGCACACCCATGAGCGCCCCTACATGTGGTACGCCATCAATGGAGCGCCGCTGCAGATTTTCGACGAAGGCGGAAATGACCTGGGAATCTTCGACGTTCCCACAGGCGCCATCTACTCGTTGAAGCTGGATAACGGCTACCTCGAGATTCTGTCAGAAATCGGCAAAGGAGCTCGTGTGCCGGCAACTCATCGCGCACGAAACGTCGGCTCTGCGCCCTACCGGGAAGTCCTCGTCGAATACAAGTAAAACATCTGCATCCCCCCACGACTCCAGCCTGTTCGGTCTAAAGCCTTCTGCACCATGTAGCGGAATGGGCAGCGCTAAGCAACTAACGTCGTGGGGGTACGAAATGATGCACAACAGTTACCATCGCAAACGCCTTCCTTCGCAATTGTCACAGCGGCTCCGAATGCGCCGGGCAAGCCGACCGCAGATCATTGGTGACGCCTGCTTCTCGCCATGCGGCAAGTTCGACACGGCCCGGCGAATAAACAAGGACGCGCAACGATCGGCGCCGGTGGCGTGATGCGCAACTAGCCGGGATACGATTGATTCTTGTATCTCCCATATAACAGCCCAGACATTCAAAGCGATCAAAGTCGCGAAGCCGATGAAGTTCGTTCGCACGCGGAACGAAGAGGGATTGTTGATGTTTGTCGCAGGGGTCTATCTCATCGAAATTTCGCATCTGATGAATGGGAAAGGGATGCAGGTGGATTCTCGGCTTCCGATGACCGCCCACACGAGATCATGTAAGGGGAGCGAATCGACGACGCCTTCGACCGAGTAGCCCTTCGGAATTCCTTCTATACAGGGGCCGAGTATTTGCTCGAAAGTGTGTTGCTGGCGAACGAGGTCGTGGGCGTCCGGTACGTACAGAAGGTTGCCGCATTTCCCCCAGAAGTGATGCCGAGGCGCTTGCGGCTCCCGGCTGCGATACGGTTCCGATGGGAACCGTTCAAATCAATACTCGAACGCGACGACGAGATTGCGCGCTGGAGTTGCTGCATCCGGCTTCAGCATGAGGGCGAGCTAGGCTCGCTCAAAAAAAGAAAGATGTAAAATTTTACAACTCCTAGCACACCTGCTCGATGCTGCGAAGCGAGAACGCTTGTGCAGCAAGTTTTACAATGTGGCGAGCAATTGGAATACTGGCCGTCGCAGCCGGCGACGGAGCGTTACACACATGGATCGTTCTGGCCGTTTGGCGAATGAGGAAATCATGCAGGAGTGTCCCATCGCGCAACACAACCTGAGCCCGAATTCCTGGCGGATGCGGCAACAGGTCGTCGACGGCAAGCTCTGGGCAATACTTCTGACAAAGGCGGAGATATCGCTTACGGCTAAGCGAAGCCCAATACTCCGTAATGCCTGAACGCAAGTTACTGCGAGCGACCTTCCAGAAACCTCCGTAGCTAAGGGTGTCCAGCAGATCACGGGGGTTCGGCATGGCTGTCCCATACGTTTCCCGTCCAAGACTCAGAATCGCGTTTGGTCCAACTGTGACAAAGCCGCCAATCATGCGGGTCAGGTGAACGCCTAAAAATGGAAGTGAAGGGTCAGGAATTGGGTAGATCAGGTGCTTGACAACATGATTGTGCCGATCTGCCAGCCTGTAGTACTGCCCGCGGAACGGCACAACCCGGAAGTCGTCTCCGATACCGCAAAGACGTGCGAGTCGATCGGCCATTAGCCCGCCACACATGACTGCGTGCTGCGCAATGAAATCGCCCTTTGTCGTCACTACAGTAACGCTATTGCGGTCCTCGTAGACATCCGTCACCTGGGTTGAAAGCTGGATTTTTCCGCCCAAGCGCTCGAACTGCGAGGCCATCGCCGCAGCCACCCTGGCGTAGTCGACGATACCTGTGGTACGCACAAAGATTGCACCTTCGCCAACAATGTGGGGCTCGCGCCGCCTCAATTCTTTAGCATCAAGACGCTCGAGATCGAGCCCGTTTTCGATGCCACGCCGGAAGAGCGCCACCATTCGCGCGACCTCTTCTTGATTCGTCGCAACGAGCAACTTGCCGCATTGTTCAAGCGGGATGTCATTTTCCTGGCAAAACGCCTTCGTTGCGTCGACGCCTTCGCGACAGAACTGGGCTTTGAGACTTCCCGGCTGATAATAGACGCCAGCGTGCACAACGCCGCTGTTATGTCCGGTCTGATGGCTGCCAATTGATAGCTCTTTTTCAAGAATCGTTATGGACAGGTCTGGATGTTTTTTTATCAGCTCCAAGCCGGTCGCGACTCCGACAATGCCTCCACCGATAATCAGGATATCTTGGCTCACTGCAATCTCGATATAACAAAAATTAGGACTGCGACTCTACCGCCTCCTTTCAATCTGCTGGATTGAGTGAAGACGTCAGCGAACGAACCGCTTGGTGATTCTTCGCGCAGGACCCGCTTTAAAACGCACTCGCCTCAACGACAGCGGTGCCACCCTTCAAAAAAATTCGCTCAAGTGCGATGGAGAAGTCAGACTGCGGTGAATCCACCATCCACCGTCATCTCCGATCCGGTGATAAATGAGGCCGCGTCAGACAACAGAAATGCCAAGGCTTCCGACACCTCTGAAGCCTCGCCTAAGCGGGCGAGGATTGTTGTGCCGAGCAGCATTTTGAGCTTTTCGGGATCCGCCTCGTATGCGGCTGTCATTGGAGTCCTGATCGTTCCGGGATGAAGAGAATTGACGCGAATGTGATACTTGGCATAGTCAACGGCAAGCGCTTTACTGAACAAACGCACAGCGCCTTTAGTTGCACAGTACGCACTCATTCCTTGCATATTGGCAACCAACCCGGATATCGACGAGATGTTCACTATGGAGGCGTTTTTTGCCTTTAGCATACCAGGCAGCACCGCCTTGCAGCCAAGAAAAGTCCCTTTAACGTTAATATCAAATACTGTATCCCAGTCATCCTCGCCGAGTTCCTCGGCCGGCTTACGAATCAGCACCCCAGCGTTGTTCACGAGGCCATCAATCCGACCGTACGCCTGCGTGACCTTTGCCACAACTGACACCCATTGTGCCTCCTTGACCACGTCAAGGGAATGAAACACAGCACGCCCCCCGCTTCGTACAATGTCCTGTGCGACATCTTCTCCCTTTGGGTCGACGTCAGCAACAACTACGATTGACCCTTTAGCCGCGAGCAGTTTTGCGTGCGCCTCGCCCATCCCCTTCGCTCCGCCCGTTACCAATATCACTTTTTCAGAAAGCACGGCAAACCCTCTCTTTTTTGAAATTTCATCGAACACTGGCGCACAGATGCGCGCGCGTTACATCATTTGAGGTACTGGTCAATGTTGCTCTGGGTCAGGGGGACCCAGGGCACGTCGTACTGTTTTGCGCTCGCATTTTTCCAGTCGAGTCCCTTTGACCAGATGTTAGAGCGTGGCTGATAAGAAGGTCCGACTACGGCCCGAATAGCCAGATCCAGGGCGCCTTGTCCTTCGAAGTGAGCGTCTTTATAAAGTGTAAAGAGCGTGCCTTGCTTGACTGCCCG
Organism: Caballeronia sp. LjRoot31; assembly: GCF_964253885.1. Classification (NCBI taxonomy): domain Bacteria; kingdom Pseudomonadati; phylum Pseudomonadota; class Betaproteobacteria; order Burkholderiales; family Burkholderiaceae; genus Caballeronia; species Caballeronia sp. LjRoot31. Next base: position 300,282 of record NZ_CAXURX020000002.1, on the reverse strand, counting down.
TTGCCCGTCGGGGATACCGTCGATAGAAACGACCTGAACCTTCTTGAGGTCCATGCCCTTTGACCGCATCGCTTCAATCGCACCCAACGCCATTTCATCGTTCTCGGAGACTACGCCGTTAATCTTGTCACCGTAGAGCGATAGCCAGTTCTCCATCACCGTCAGACCCTCGGCACGGGACCAATTGGCAGTTTTAGACGCCAACACCTTGATCCCCGGATTCGCCTTGAGGACCTCGTCAATACCCTGGCGTCGTAGCAATTGCGGAGAATTACCGATGGGACCCTCGAGAATTACGATATTGCCCTTTCCACCGAGCCTGTCCACCAAGTGCTGCGCTTCCAGCTTTCCGCCTTGCACGTCATTGGTTCCAATGTAAGCGAAGAGCTTGTCCGAGCCTGCACGCGTCACCGAGCCAATCACAGGGATCTTGGCGGCTGTTGCTCGTGCAATTGGCGCGGCAGCGGCCTGATAGTCGATTGGCGCAAAGATGACGGCGTCGTACTTTTGAGTAATGACGGTGTCCATCTGATTGCTTTGGACCATGGCGTCAAACTTCCCGTCAAGCACAGTCAGTTTCACGGTACCGTCTTTCACCAATGGGTGTTGCTGCATCTCCTTGCTCCACTGAGACATATACTCGGGCAAGCCAAATGGCATGACGGCGATCCGATAAACCTTTTCTGCATGCGCAACATTGATTGCGCTCGCGGCGAGGAGTGAAGCAAATATGGTCTTATACGTCAGTTTCATGATCCGTCTCCTTAACCTGTGTTTTTGATGTGTTTTGGAATACTCAACGCAATCGCTTATCTACGTCGTGAGGCATCAAGCATGACCGCTCCGACAATAATCAGTCCTTTCACAACCTGCTGGTAGTAGGAAGAAACGCCCATCAAATCCAGACCATTGTTAATCGTCCCGATGATCAGCGATCCAAACAGCGTGCCTACCAATGAACCTCTTCCTCCAGACAGACTTGTCCCGCCAATAACTACAGCTGCAATTGCATCCAGCTCATAAGCGATCCCTGCTTGTGGCAACGCCGCCGTGGTGCGTGCTGTCAGAACGAGGCCGGCAAGAGCCGCCATGAAACCGGAGATAACGTACGCCAGCGCGACGACACGTTTTACTTTCACTCCACTTGTAGTCGCACTTTTCTCGCTTCCGCCAACTGCATAAACGTGTCGACCAAATACGGTGTGCCTTAAAACGAACCAGCAGGTCCCAAACACCAGTAGCAGCATGAGAATTGGAACAGGTACACCAAGGATGCTGCCGCTACCAAGGAATAGGAAACTGTCGGTGAGATCGGGGATAGGACGGCCATCGGTGAAGATGTAGGTGATACCGCGCGCGACGCTCAGCATTCCAAGGGTGACAACGAAAGGGGGCAATGACAGTCGAGCCACCGCCAGCCCATTCAGCCCTCCAAGCACAATGCCGACAGCGCCGCCAGCGGCGATGGCAAGTACAATCGAATGCGGATTCGTAGCGGTCGCAAAGCTTGCCCCTACCGCCCCAGCAAGCGCCATCACCGCTCCAACCGAGAGATCGATTCCGCTTGTGAGAATGACGAAAGTGACACCGATCGCCAGAATTCCGTTGATTGCGGTCTGCCGAATGATGTTTGTCCAGTTCCCCCAAGTCAGGAAGAACTCATTTGCAAAACTCAGAAATAGACAAAGGACAAGAAATGCGACAACGATGCCGTAAATTCCCATCTGTCGTCTAATCCATCCTATATTCCCAATCATCTGCAATCCGAACATTTGCTTACTAGCGTGGATATCTTGTCTCATAACTGTCTCTGATATTGGATAAATTTAAACGACCGCTCAGGATGAAGCGTGCAGCAGCATCTCCTGATTTGCGCCCGCCGTCGGAAGCATCTGGCTGAGCCGACCTTTTTTGAAGATTGCGATGCGATCGCTCAACTGCAAAACTTCAGGTGCCTCTGACGAAACCATCAGGACCGCACCTCCATCTCGTACGAAACTATCTAGAAGTGCGTAGATTTCCTGCTTTGCACCTTCGTCAATTCCTCTGGTAGGCTCGTCGCAGATTAATAGTTTCGGCTTGGTCGAGAGGCAGCGCGCGATTACGACTTTTTGCTGATTTCCGCCGCTCATGGTCGAAACGGCGAGGCTGTCAGAGGATGTCTTGATGAAGAGCCGACGAATCATGTCGTTCGCGTGGTCGCGCTCTTTCCGTCCATTCACTATGCCGCGCCATGACAATTTTCTGAGGGCGGTCAATGAGATGTTGTGCCGGATGGATGAGTTGAGTACAAGACCGCTCTGCTTGCGGTCTTCCGTAACCATCGATATTCCCGCGTGAAGTGCCTTGTCCGGCCGCCCGGCTGGAATCTCGGCACCTGCGAACTGGACCGAGCCTGAATCGCGCGGTGATATACCGAAGACCGAGCTTACAAACTCTGTGCGGCCCGAACCCATCAGCCCATAGATGCCCAAAATTTCGCCAGCGGCCACCCGCAAGGACACATCTTCAAATTTGCCTGTCCAGCTGAGATCCTTGATTTCAAGCACCGTCTCACCAATATTCGTGCGCGACGACTGCCGAGGCTCAGCGACTTCGCGACCAACGATTTGTCTTACGAGGTGCGCGCGATCAATGCTTTTGATGTCGCCCGTTTCGACGAATTCGCCGTCCCGAAATACCGTGTATGTGTCGGCAATGTCGAATATTTCTTCGAGGCGATGGCTCACATAGATAAAACCGACACCCTGCCTTGTCAGGCGGCGGATAGCATCAAACAAGACATGTGTTTCGCGCTCGCCGATAGCCGAGGTCGGTTCATCCATGATGATGATTTGCGCGTCAAAGCTGAAAGCTTTCGCGATTTCGACCAGCTGGATCTGAGCAAGGCTAAGGGACGCAATCGTGGCCGCTGGATCAATATCGAAACCGAGGCGCTCGAGCAGTGCTTCTGCATCCGAGCGCATTTTCTTGGTGTCAACAATAACTTTGGCCGTGCGCGGCTCCCTTCCCAGATATATGTTCTCTGCGACACTCAGATAAGGGACGGGCGAAAGCTCCTGCGTGATGATGGCGATCCCACTCTCTATAGCATCCAGGGGGCCGCTAAAATCGACTTCCCTTCCAGCGACTGCAATGGTGCCCGCATCGCGCTTTAGGATGCCCATGAGAATGCTCAAGAACGTCGACTTACCTGCGCCGTTACCGCCGCAAAGTGCGTGCACGCTCCCCGCTCTAAGGAGGAACTGACCATTCCGGAGTGCCGGTACACCGTCGAACGATTTCGCGACACCAGTTGCCTGGACGAGGGTTATGTTACGGTCAGGCGCGTTACCTTCCATGGCGTCCTCGATTCAGACGATTTGAATCGACTTCCATTAACAACGCTTGCGCGTGCGCAAAGCTGGCCATCCAACCGTACATTTGACAGTCCATAGTGACTCATCTCCTATTTCGTCCGGTTCGTCCCGCTCGCGCTTAATTGCCCGAGCAACGCCAGAATCTCGTTCGCATTATCTGAATTGCGCGCCTCGTCATCCTTCGTCTCGTAGGCTCGGCTCTTTGACGGCCTCTGAGATGACTGCGCTTTGAAGGAGTAGGTGCAGCGAATATGCCAAGTATTATTATTGTTTTAAATCAACAACATATACCTTTGGCTGAATGGGATTGCGACACTCCTGCGACAGTCGGGCGTTGCAGGCGCGACACTTACGCACGGTACGCGATGTGCACGGCGAGGCGCTGGCTGAATTGCCCCGTCAACCTGAAAAATTAGCAATCAGTCTGGGAAGGTCGCGTCGCGAAAAACGGTGGTTCATAGGTCGCTCACTTGAAGCGCCCCAGTGGGCCTGTTCGGCGTGCTGGCGAGGAGAGCTGGGAGATCAGTCGAGGATTAGCAGTGGTGCTACATGCCCGGGCAGCGTTGCGCGTACAACAAGGAACGGCCCGCTACGGCGAACGAGGTACTTAATTGCTTAGCTGAGGAGTGCGCAGCATCAACCGTCGACAGCTTGCTGTTGGCACCAGTCCATGCCAACAGGTCAAAGCTCTTTTTCGTTCGCGTGGTCGTGGGCTCGATTGATTCCCATAGCTGCCATCTTGCGGTGCAAGGTGGACCGGGAAATGCCGAGCTTCTGAGCTGCGGTCGAGACATTCCAGCCGTCAGCATCAAGAGCGCGCAGCAAGACATTGCGATCCGCGCTTTCCTTGAGGCTACTGCCCACGCCTACCCTCAGGTCTGCTATGTGTCGTGGCAGATGCTCAGCCGATACGGCTTCATCCTCACATAGCGCAGCCGCGTACCGGGCCGTATGAGCAAGCTCACGGATGTTGCCCGGCCAGTCATAAGCCGTCAGCAGCGTAAGTGCCGTATCGCTTAACCCGGCATCCAGGCCAGCTTTCGCGAATTCCTGACGAAATACAGACTGAATCAGATACTGCCTGTCCGCACGCTTGCGCAATGGAGGTATCGTCACGACATTTCCCGCTAGCCGGAAATAGAGGTCCTCTCGAAACTTCCCTCCGGCAACAAGCTCGGAAACGTCGTGGAGCGTCGCGGAGATCAGTCTGAACGTGACGCTGACCGGCTTGGTTGAACCCACTGGAACGAACTTCCCTTCGGACAGGACCTGCAGCAGCCGCGACTGGAGCGAGATGGGCATATCCCCGATTTCGTCCAGGAATAGGGTTCCTCCGTCTGCCTCCAGCAAGCGACCTTTGAAACCGTTCGGAGCAGCACCTGTAAAGGCACCGGCGCGGTACCCGAAAAGCTCACTTTCAATCAAATCACGCGAAATGGATGCGCAATTAATTACTACAAAATTTCCACGGCCGCTGGTGACCGCGTGATGCAGGGCGTTGGCGAGGGCCGTCTTGCCGGATCCGGTTTCACCCTGGATTAAGATCGGAAGGTTTCTCTTCAACAGCTTTTCTGCCACGCGTGTCTGTTCTTTCAGTCCCGGCGTGTCACCGAAGAGGGAGTCGATTGAACCTTCCTGCGCATTGCTCCTGGCAAAGACATCCTCACTGATTGTTGCTGCTCCTGTGCTCGGCGGCCTGCGGCTCAAACCTGACCTGCGTTCCGGTGCACCATTCATAATCAGCTTGACGAAGCCGCGCGCGCCTTCACGGTCGATCCTCGCGATGCCCTCATTGCGGATGTCTTTGGAGCATCGCGCAACCAGCTCCCCGACGCTAAGTCCGGTAAATATGCGAAGGGCGATCGGCAACGGTCTCCCGAGATCCGAACTGGATGCGATCACGAGGTCACCGTCAACGGCGAGCCACAGTTCCGATGCGTAATCGGAGAAATCGTCATATTGGGAAAAGCGAAGAATCAGGTGCTCGCGGTTTGCCTGGGCAAAAAGCAGGTTCTCAATCCGTCGGGCCGACCGCTTGACCATTCCGAGAATCAGGTCTTGCGTGGCGCGACTCGAGGGCTGCAAGCTCGTCGCGTTTAATGCGCCGAGTAAACGCCCATCCTGTCCGAGAATTGGAGACACGCTGCAGGACAAGGGTGCCAAATGACTTCCGAAATGGTCATTCATCACGACCGAAAGCGCCTGTTTTTCCTTAACGCAAGTTCCTATTCCATTTGTGCCCTGGTGTGCCTCGTCCCAGACACTGCCCAAGATCAGATGATGATTGGTCACGCGACTTAACAGTGAGTCCGGACACCTAAGCGCGACCATCACGCCATCGCGCTGTGCGAGCGAAACGAGGTAGTCGTGTGAGGCAAGCCGCGCGAAGAGCCGATCCACTTCTGGTTTGGCAACACAGAGGAGATCGCTTAGTGGCCCCAGCACATCTTTATATTCATCGCCGCCTAGGATATGCGCCTCGGGCACGTCGTCCGGCTGAAGTCCATAGCTAGCGACGCATCGCTCCCACGAAGCGCGAACGGTGTTGGAAAACGGATGTACCCCTTCGACAGCAGCGGGCCGGCCAAGTCGCTTCAGGACCCCATTCGCATGAGAAGACATATTCATCGCATCAATCCCTCAGTTACAGCCAGACCATTCATTAGCGTTTTAGTTGATGCTTAAAACATCCTGACGCCATTTCGAGAGTTTGAATATGGCACCGTTTTCGTTCACAACAATTCGGGAATGCCCGTACCCATGCAGAACTGGGCACGACAGCAACGTTGCGCCGACTGTCGCGCACGCGACGTCTGTGTGTCGCGGCACTGTCGCACAACCAAGTTAGCGATAATCCTAAGTCATTGATTTTCATTGACTTAGTTTCATTGGCACGAGGCATGCACAAACGTCATCACAATGTTTTCAGGGAGACGACGTCATGCCTTTATTCATTTTCAGTAAAAAGAAGCCCACAACTCTCTTAGAGCGGATCTCCGCAGAGATGCCTGTTCGGCCGTCGGGCCGATGTCTGTTGACGCCCCCTCACTAGTCGCGCCAGCGCGGGAGAACGCTCTGCGCGGTTAAGAGATGAGCGGAGTAATCACTTACTCCATATAGCTGAACAACATAACCAAAAAAACTCGCCTCCTTAAGGGGCGAAAACTAAAGGAGATAGCAAATGGGAAATCTTATAACCACCACGCTTGGAAAGTCCGGCGTGAAAGTAAGCGCGATCGGTTTGGGTACGGTACCGCTTGCCGGGTTCGGCGTGGATGTCAACTACGACCAATTTGAGACGACAGCTTGGAGCGCTTATGAGCAAGGCATTCGCCATTTTGACTCAGCGCCAATGTATGGGCTGGGAAAGGCAGAGCATTTCCTCGGGCATTTCCTGCGAACTAGAAATATCCGAGCAGAAGTGGTTGTTAGCACAAAGGTCGGCCGTTTGCTGACGCCCGTCAGCCGGGCCAAGAAAGGCGACGCCATTTTCGGCATCAACTGGGTCAATGCATTGCCGTTTGTCGAAGAATTTGATTACTCATACGACGGCATCATGCGCTCCTTTGAGGACAGCCAACAACGACTCGGCCTTGACCTCATCGACATCATCCTCGTCCACGACATCGGTCGACTCGCCCATGGCGACAACAACGAAGTCTATTGGAAGCAACTCGTGGATGGTGGGTTCAAGGCGTTAGACGAACTGCGCCGGAATGGGCACACGCGGGCAATCGGAATTGGAGTAAACGAGACCGATGCGGTTCTGGAAATGTCCGACGAATTCGACCTTGACTGCTGCCTGCTCGCCGGCCGATACACCCTGTTGAACCACGAACCCCTGCAGTATTTCTTCCCCGAGTGTTTGCGCCGCAACGTTTCCGTCATTGGCGCTGGAGTCTTCAACTCCGGGATCCTTGCAGCAGGCAGCCGGGCTTCGGCCAACACGTATGACTATCAAGCTGCGCCCGCTGACGTTATCGCCAAAGTCAAGGTCATCGAAGACGTTTGCGAGAAACATCACGTAGCTTTGCCTCAGGCGGCCGTCCAGTTTGTACATGCACATCCCGCCGTCTCAAGCCTCGTACTTGGTGCGAAAGATACGAACGAGGTCAGCCAGAATGTGGCAGCGATTTCAACTCGGATACCAAACGAGTTCTGGGATGAACTGAAGGAACGGCGAATCATTCCAGCTGACGTCCCGACTCCCTCCGGCGACGAAACAAAGACGGCGGCGTAGCAATACACCTGATGCGGACCGAGGCAACGCGTGAACGGCGCGCCGACTTTCGAAACGAGGAAGGCACCTGGTTCTCCAGGTCAACAGTACCCGTGCAAACTTTATGAAGGTGATTCAAATGTCTGACACTTGTGAAGCAAAACCCGCTGCCGTCGAGCACACCAACCCAATTCTTTCGGTCTTTAAGTCCGCACTTCGTGGAATGGCAAGCTCAGTCTGCGTCATCACGACTTGCGACGATGCCGGCAAGCCTCACGGGATGGCGGCGTCTGCAGTGGCATCCGTGTCCTTCGACCCGCCGTCCATGCTGATTGCGGTCAACGAATCCGCCAGCATCTCCGGTCGTCTGAAGGCGACAAAGGCCTTCTGTATCAACGTGCTGACCTGCGATCACGATCACGTCGTCGAATCATTCTCTAACTCGGCGATGCGCGACCGCCGGTTCGAGTCGGACGAGTGGGGCTATGGACCGCTGGGTCTGCCGTACCTGCGCACAGCTCAGGCATCCGTTTTCTGTCAGGAGGACGGCGCCCTCGCCTACGGCACGCACACGGTATTTATCGGTCGCGTCTTTGACGTACTTATTGGCGACAAAAACAGCCCCTTTGTCTGGCACAACGGCACCCGGGTCCAGATTCAACCCCTTGAGCAACTTCAATAAATCAACAGGAGATTATTGTGAAACTCGGTCTTTTCCAGATGCCACTGCACCCTTCAACTCGCCCCTTCCACGAAACCCTGAAGGAAAATGCCAAAAAGATTATCTACGCCGACGAGCTCGGATTCGATCAGGCGTGGGTAGGCGAGCACTTCTCGGCGACCACGGAACCGATTGCGGCGCCAATGATGTTCATGGCTTCTCTCCTGCGCCAGACGAAGAATATCGTGTTCGCTACGGGCGTCGTTGCGCTACCGAATCACGACCCCATCATCGTCGCTGCTGAAGCAGCCCAGTTCGACCACATGTCCGAAGGGCGATTCATTTTCGGCATCGGTCCGTCAGGCCTCTCCAGTGACCACGAGGTTTTCGGTAACACAGACGGGAAGGTCCGAACCGAAAAGCTGCTGGAATCCATCGACATCATCACCAAGATCTGGGGCCAAGATCCGCCGTACGATATTCAAGGCAAGTATTGGAACGTCAAGATCACCGAATCCATCGTCCCGGCACTCGGCATCGGGTTCATGCCGAAGCCCTACCAGCGCCCGCTTCCTCCGATCGCAATGTCTGCAATGTCGCCCTTCTCGGGCACAGTGAAGACGGCAGCAGAGCGCGGCTGGATGCCAATCAGTGCAAATTTCTGCCCTGAGTACATCGTTGCAAGCCATTACAAGAAATATGTCGAGGGCTGCAACGCAGTTGACCGTGTTCCGGACGGAAAGGACTGGTACGTCGCGCGCAACATGGTCATCGCGGATAGCGAACAGGAAGCGCTCGACATCGTTCTTAACCCGAAGGGCAGCCTGTATTACTACTTTGACTACCTGTGGACCGTAATGAAACGTGCGAACTATACGGTCGTGATGAAAGAAGATCCGAACGCGCCGGATGAGTCCATCACGACTGAAGACCTGATCAGAAGCATGACGATCTTTGGCACGCCGAAGACCGTGACGGAAAAACTTGTTGCGTTTCGCGAACGCGTAGGTCCGTTCGGCGGCCTGCTTATGTCGTCCCCCGACGGGTCCGGACCAGAGCTCGATCGGCAGCTCAAGACGATGAAACACCTCGCGGAGGATGTTATGCCAAAGCTCCGTAGCGCCGCTCTGGCTCAGGAAAGCCTGTCCACCGTATCGGCAGAATAACGTAACAAGACGATTGCAACGCCCCGGGTGCAACAGGCCAGTTTTTCGTGCCATCAGTCCCGGGGACCGCAGAGAACGCGCCCGGTCGAAGGAATCTCCAATTTCTCGTCCGCACAAAGCGATCAGCTAGTCCAGCCGCTACGGAAACGCACCCAGCGACTGTGCCAAGGTTAAGGATAGAGACATGAACTTGAAAAATCCGGAGCTGTTCCGGCAAGAGGCTTTTATTGCTGGTGAATGGCAAGGTGCCGACAACCAGGCAACCTTCGATGTCGTCAACCCCGCAAATGCGGCTGTTCTGGGAACCGTCCCGCTTATGGGTGCTTCGGAAACACGCAGGGCTATCGATGCGGCGAACAAGGCGTGGCCGTTGTGGCGAGGAAAGACCGCCAAGGAACGCGCCGCAATCATGCTGAAATGGCATGCCCTGATGCTCGAAAACGTCGATGACCTCGCGCTGATCCTCACCAGCGAACAGGGAAAGCCTATTGCGGAATCAAAGGGCGAGATCCTGTATGCCGCTTCGTTCCTCGAATGGTTCGCAGAAGAAGGTAAGCGGGTCTCGGGCGACACGCTTCCACCTTACGCCAACGACAAACGGATTATCGTGACCAAGGAGCCAATCGGCGTCTGCGCAGCGATCACTCCGTGGAACTTCCCTGCTGCGATGATCACCCGGAAAGTAGGACCGGCGCTCGCTGCTGGCTGCCCTATTGTGGTCAAACCAGCCGAAGCCACGCCTTTTTCAGCGCTGGCAATGGCTGTGCTCGCTGAACGCGCCGGCATCCCAGCCGGAGTGTTTAGTGTCGTAACTGGCGACCCAAAGATTATTGGTGGCGAGCTCACCGGAAACCCCATCGTCCGCAAGCTTTCATTCACCGGCTCTACTCAGGTCGGCCGCCTGCTGATGGCTCAGTGTGCTCCGACAATCAAGAAAGTCTCTCTGGAACTGGGGGGCAACTCGCCTTTCATCGTCTTCGAGGATGCTGATATAGACAAGGCTGTAGAAGGTGCAATTATTTCAAAGTACCGGAATTCTGGTCAGACTTGCGTCTGCACAAACCGGTTTTATGTCCACGAGCGCATCTACGATCTTTTCGCCGAGAAGCTCGCGGCCGCAGCAAATCGATTGAAGGTTGGGTTCGGCACTGACGAGGGGGTCACCGTCGGCCCGCTGATCAATGAAGCGGCCGTCAAGAAGGTCGAGTCGCATATTGACGACGCGATGAGTAAAGGTGCAACGCTTTTGACGGGTGGACGGCGCCATAGTTTGGGGCATGGTTTCTTTGAACCGACGGTGATCATCGGCGTGACGTCGAAGATGATGGTCGCCAAAGAGGAGACTTTTGGACCGGTCGCCCCCATCTTCAAATTTTCCTCGGATGACGAAGTAATAGACATGGCCAATGACACGGAATTTGGTCTGGCAGCCTACTTTTATAGCCGGAACGTTTCACGCATTTGGAAAGTCGCTGAAGCGCTCGAATATGGAATTGTCGGCATTAATACGGGATTGATTTCGACGGAGACCGCTCCTTTCGGCGGAGTCAAGCAGTCGGGGTTGGGCCGTGAAGGCTCGAGCTACGGGATTGACGACTACCTTGAAATCAAATACATGTGCCTCGCCGTCTAGCCAGTCTTTGCTAACTCTCTAGAGCAGGTTGAGAAGACGGGCGCAATCGCATATTCTGGCAAACTAACATTGCGACGGCAGTGCTGTGGGTTGAGTATCGTGACGTGGCTTCAGAATAACGCGAGCGCCGGTGCCACCGACAAGCTGGACAGCTTCAAAGCGTCCTCTCCATTTTTTCCAAGGGATGGAGATTTGCCTGCAGGCCTCGGCCTGCGGGCGTTTTTCAGTGAGATCGCACGGGGAATTCGTCACGCGAGCATCGTCGTGGAATCTCGTCAAATCTTCGTAGATTGTGCAATCGCAGAATGGGTGGCTGCGATCGACCATTCACGTGACCGTAGGCCGCTTCCACTCGTATCTCAAATCAGTGCTCGGCACACAGATTGCCTCCAATCAGATGGTTTATCATTTCGTGGCTAAAGAGACTGTTGCAGAATTAAGTTTGCATATTTTTTAGCCGGGTCCAGCAAGTTAAAGCGCACGCGAGCGTGAGGAAGGCTTCGTGTATGTGCGCATATTTCTCGTAGCGCATCTTCAGGCGGCGATAGGAGTGCAGCCAAGCGATCGTACGCTCGACAGGCCAACGTGTTTTGCCTAGACCACTGCCATGGGGTGAGCGCAGTTTCGCGAGTTCAGGAGTGATGCCGCGTTTGCGAAAGCGTCGCCGATGTGGCTCAGAGCTATAGCCTCGGTCGCCCTGAACAATTTTGGGCTTACGCAAGGGCCGTCCTGGCTTGCCTCGAATTGGCGGAATGGCTTCGACCAGTGGGTCAAGCTGAGTGACGTCATGGCGGTTTGCGCCCGTCAGGATGACGCCGAGCGGGATGCCTTGCGCATCGACGATGATATGGTGTTTGCTGCCGAGTTTGCGCCGGTCCGTGGGGTTTGGGCCTGTTTTTTTCCCGCGTACAACGCGCGAATGGAGGAGCTGTCGACCAGTACTCTGGCCATATCGAGTTGGCCCCGACGGCGCAGTTCCGCCAGCATCGTTTCGTGCATGCGTTGCCATACGCCCGCTTTATGCCACTGGTCCAGGCGCCTCCAGCAAGTGGAGCCCGACCCGCAGCCCATTTCCTGCGGCAGCAAATTCCACGCGAGGCCTGCGCGCAGCACGAACACGATGCCTGTGAGCACGGCGCGATCAGGTATTGGCTTGCGTCCTGCATACCGGCGATTGCGCGGCGCAGCTTTGGGCAGCAACGGTTCGATGAGTGCCCATAATTGGTCGTCTATAAGTTCCTTAGCCATGGCTTCCTGTCAGGGAAAACAAGACAGAAGTTAACACCAGAGCCAAAAAGTTAACAGCCCCTTTTTGTAATTCTGCAACAGTCTCTAAGTCAGGATCTGCAAAGTACAACATGTGCCGCCGCGCTGGGAAAGTGCAGTGAGACAAGGAACCCAGCGAACGGACCGCACCACACTTTCTCCCACGACTGAGACGCAGTTAGGCAGGAGACAATTACGATGTCAGAACCGCTGAGAATCATCCACGGCGCTTTCGGTCGTGTAGCCCTTTTGCTGCTTGACAGGACTATGGCCGTGCACGCGCACCGCGTCTGTCACGTCGTATTCAAGATTGGAGGCGCCGGCGCCGATATCCTTTTCGGCGTCCGCGAACGCGAGCATCACCTTTCCGATGACAATGTGCTGCTGGTCAACGCATGGGAACCACATTTTTACGATCATATCCGCGAGGCCCCTTCGACCGTTCTTCTGGCGTTATATCTCGAGCCGCAATGGCTTCGAACGGTAGACAGGCGGTTTTCCTGCAGCGCACATCCGAAATTTTTCTTTCAACCAGTTGTCGCTTTGGGAAGCAAGTTGGCGGGATTGAGGACAGACCTTCTCGATTTGCTCATGGGCCGAGAGTCGACAAGTTCCCGCGTCGTCGAGGATCTGATAGTCCGGATAATTATCGAACTGACCTGTGTCGGCACCCGTTGGAAGGACTTGCTCGAGTGTCAGCTAACGGGTGGTTTAGCTTATGACGCGAGAATTCGTCATTCGCTCGATCTGATGAAGGCTCGCGGCGGTGTAGCGCTGGATTTCGACGAAATTGCCAGTTCAGTCGGCTTGTCTCGTCCGCATTTTTTCCATCTGTTTCGAAGACAGATTGGTATGACCCCTGCAACATTCGGCAGCATGTTGAGAATGGAGGCGTCAATCGACAGTCTCGTGGCCTCGGATTCGGCTATTCATGATATCGCCCTCAACCTTGGATTTGATGCACCTGGAAGCTTTACGCGCTTCTTCCTGTACCAACAGGGCGTAACGCCCAGCCAATACCGTCGTAAAGTCGAACTGTTGCCCTCTAGCCGTGTCTGAGCGAGCTTACCTCTTAGATCTATGAGGGCGGCGGCCGCGAGGCCGCCCTCATAGTATCTAGTGTCTCGTCACGCCTCAAACGTCGGATATAGCCTGGACAGTTTGATGCGGGCATCGCCAGTGGTGAATTGCCAGTTAATCCGTGCCTTAAGCTGATCTCGCCGAACTTGCCACGCGCTTACCTCGCGGCGCACCGTGTCGATATTGTCGATGCGCCGGTCCAGGCACTGCTTGATCATCACATTGAGTTCGATCTCGGCCATGTTCAGCCAGCTGCCGTGTTTGGGCGTGTAGATAAACTCGAACCGGTCCCACAGCGCTTTGGCCTGCGGCGCCGGGAAGGTTTCGTAAAGGGCTGCGGCCGTGTGGGTGTTCAGGTTGTCCATCACGAGGGTGATTCGTTGTGCATCCGGATAGGCTTGGGCAATCTCTTGTACGAAGCGAGCCCATTGCACTTTGGTCCGGGATTCGGTGACTTTGGTAAGACGCCGCCCGGCCAGGGGTTCTGATGCCATGAAGACATTGCACACGCCACAGCGCTCGTACTCGTAGTCCTCTCGCGCAAGACGCCCCGGTGCTGCTTTGATCGGTTCGCGGGTCTGACGAATCAACTGCCGGGGCGTTTCGTCCATACATACTACGGGGCGCGCCGCATCGTAGGGGCGGTGGTAGATATCGAGCACGTTTTCCATGGCTGCTACGAACTCCGCGTTCGCTTGCGGCGGGATGATCCAGCCTATCTTGCGCCAAGGCTTCAGTTCGTTTTTTTAAGCGCGCGCCGCACCGTTTCGTGCGAGAGGCTATCCACGTACTCCAGTTCTACTGCACGCTGGGCCAGCAACCTCAACGACCAGTTCGCCTGGCCTTCGGGAGGCTCGCTACAACTTAGCGCAATCAACCGGGCCTCAAGCTCGCCATCGATCTTGCGCTCGCTCACGTGCAGAACCGCAGCAACCTCTTGCCCAGTGCGGCGCATACGCCCCGAAGATATATCGCAATTCAACAGAATGAGCGCATTGATCACCTTGCTGGATTGGTGCGAACCTTTGCTCACGATCGCTTCGAGTTGCTCTCTTTCTTCAACTGTCAGGGTAACGATGTATTTTTCCATTCCCCGATTTTCGACTAAGTCGGCCAAGTTTACAATGACTTGAGCCCCCTGCAATCGCCGACAGTTCACGCATGTCGCGACACTAGTGGTAAGCGAGGTATGTCTCGCAAACCCCGCTCCAATTCTACGATCCACGGAAATCTGCGGACATTCACCGAATTCTACAAGCTTTTGATTTGATGGGACGTTTTCCCGATTCGGCAGTCCACCAACGTCCACCGAAATCCACCGGCATCTGGCCGTTTTAAGTCCAAAAACGAGGCCATTTTTGCGGGTGCGTTAGTTTCCGGTTTGTTTGTAGAGGGGCGCGGTCGACGAGACCAGCATCCACTCCTGACCCATGTTCAGGAGCTGGAATATGCCTCTATCCAACATGGGTGCGCCACTCCAAGGCCACTGGCAAGAGCTACACCCTTCTCGATTTCGATGGCCTTCCCTGGCCGTGACGGCTGTCGGGGGGCCGGACCTGGCACTATCGCTACCACTGGAATGGCAAGCAGAAGCGGATGTCGTTGGGGCGTTATCCCGAGATCACATTGCGCGAGTCGCGCGCTTTGCGCGACGAAGCGCGGGCGTTACTGGCCAAGGCGGTATTGCGACCAACCAGATTGAACTGAGTCCGTATCTGCAGATACCGTAAGCTCGTCGGCTTTTTGCAGAGTGAAGGCATCGACGTCACCTCGTACATGACGCTTGCATACGGGAAGGTGCTGAAAGACCCGGTGATCGGCGAAATCGCACGTCGTCGCGACGCGACGCCGGCTCAGGTTGCGTTCGCCTGGGCGATGCAACTTGGTTATGCGGTGATTCCGTCGTCGACGAAGCGCGAAAATCTCGCGAGCAATCTGCTTGCGCAGTCGCTCCGCCTGACCGACGAGGACATGACGCAGATCACAGCGCTTGAACGCAACGGCCACGAGGTGAGTCCGGCGGGGCCTGCGCCGGTATGGGATCGTGCGTTGGGCGGTAAGGCACAACCCCGCACGAAGCGGCGACGGGTTCACCCGTCGCCCGTTGTGAACGGCGGTCGAAATCCGCCACTAAACAGCGGCGTGTGTTTTTCCGGGAACGATTTTTGAGCAACGCTTGAGCAAAATGTCTCGTAGCGGGGTCAAGGGCAAGCGCAGCTTGGCGCAGCGAATCCTTGACCCCGCGAAGGGACAGAAAACTGGTATTGGGTGCGACCGAGGTCGCACCCATAAAAGCGCATTCTCGCCGCCGTCTAATGGTGGTTTTGCACCGCCGCTAACACCCGTCCGCCGTTAGTGCTACAGCTTCAATGCTATCTACCAATCTGCCGCAAAAACTCGACAAGCAAATCGTTGAACATCCTTGGCATCTCTACTGGCGGCGCATGTCCGCACCCTTCAAGAATTACGAACCGGGAACCAGGAATTCCGTCGTGTAAGCGCTGCCCTAATTGTAACGGCGCAATACGATCGTGACGCGACTGAACTACCAGCACGGGGCCATTCCCAAGTAGCCCGAGAACAGGATCGAGCGTGTCCTCCCGTTTAACCCACGACTCTGCAATAGAGTTAATCGCCCATCCATCTCCCGCAGCAAGCCGTTGTGCGAAAAACTCGTCGACGCCCTGTTCCGTAACGAAGCTCTGGTCATAAAACACAGCCTCTAGTAGCACACGTGACTCGCGCCGGGTCGAGGGATTCAAACTCCATAATCCCCCGGGTTGATCCGCGTGTCCGAGATCAAACACAGTGTCGGCCTCGGCCAACGCGAGCCCATATCCTGCGTTAACCAGCGCCAATCCATCCACGGATGTGGGAAAATCTGCAGCAAACAATCCTGCAACGTGACCGCCCATCGACTGCCCAACCAACACCGCCGAACTAATTTCCAGAGCTTTCAGCATCGGACTGATCATGTCCGCCAGGGTCCGTGGCTTGATCGGAACATTTGGCTTGGACGATTGACCAAATCCCAGATGGTCCGGAGCAATGGCTCGATAGCCAAGCGCAGCAAGTGCCGGCAATGTCTCCGTCCAGTTGGTTGCGTCGCTCGTCATCCCATGCAGCAAAAGCACGACGACAGGCCCATCTCCAGCTTCGAGGAAGCTGATCCGCTGCCCCATTACTTGCATTTCTTGACGCCTGACCTCGTCCATAAGAACTCCATCGCTTTAACGTCTATATATACGATCAACAAACCAGGACTGCTGGCCCAGCAAACGGACACGTCGAGCCGCTACACCCCACACTATTTGACCATTCGAACTTCTGCCCCGCTGACGCATCGCTCATGCTGGGGCCTGTTCTCACTGCCTGGCACGAACATCAAGCCTTAGCGAGTTCGCCATCAACCACCCGAGAAATTCCGAGCGGATTGGCCTCCCGAAGTGCCAACGGCAACAGCTTATCGGGTACGTCCTGGTAGCAAACAGGACGCAGAAAGCGCTCAATCGCTGATGCGCCTACTGAGGTGGCGCGGCTGTCCGAAGTTGCCGGGAATGGTCCGCCATGCACCATTGCGTAGCTAACTTCAACGCCGGTCGGAAATCCGTTGAACAGTATTCTCCCAACCTTGCGCTCAAGTGCCGGCAGCAGTGTACGTGCGACGTTTTCATCGCCAGGTTCGTAGTGAAGCGTCGCCGTTAGCTGTCCCGACATGCATTCGGCTACTAATCGCATTTGATCTGCGTCCCGACAACCGACGACGAGAGACGCTGGGCCAAACATTTCTTCGTGCATTTTCGACTCTGCCAAGAAATGCTCGGCGCTTGTACGGAACAGCGCCGCGTAAGCCTCAAATCGGCCCTGTGGCGGCTTGCCATGGGCGACAGGTTCACTCCCAGCAGTTCGCTCAATTGCTTGACACGGCGGCAATACGCTTGATGAATGTCGGGCGTAAGCATGGTAGCCGCTGCAGATGCACCGAGCGCAGCGCCAGCGTGCGTACAGAACACATCAAGAGCCTCCCCTTCGATGGCAATCATTACTCCAGGATTCGTGCAGAACTGTCCTGCGCCGACCGCCAGCGACGCGACAAAATCCTTCGCGATCGTTTCAACTCGCAGAGCAAGCGCATTCGGAAGCAGGAAAATTGGGTTGATGCTGCTCATTTCTGCGTAGACAGGGATTGGATCAAGACGTGCTTGCGCAACTTGCGCGAGCGCAAGCCCTCCGCGACGTGACCCGGTGAACCCGACAGCCCGGATTGCGGGATGCCGGACGAGCGCTTCGCCGCAGGCGTAACTGTCGCCATAGAGTACCGAGAATATGCCGTCAGGCATGTCGGTCGCCATCGCCGCGTTTTGGATCGCCTTTCCAACTAACTCCGACGTCCCGAGATGCGTTCGATGCGCCTTGACCACGACAGGGCATCCAGCAGCAAACGCAGAAGCGGTATCTCCCCCGCCACCGAAAAGGCGAGCGGAAAATTGCTTGCGCAGAAGACGGCAACCGGACCGACCGCAATCCTGCGCTGACGCAAATCGGGGCGCGGCAGCGGATTCCGCTGCGGTAACGCCGAGTCGAGTACAGCACCTGCCACCGTCCGCTGCGAACCACGTCCGCGAACAGCCGTAGTTGAGCCACCGTGCGTGCGCGCTCATTCTTAAGGCGTGCTTTCGGCAGCCCGGTCTCCAGATGCGCCCGGTCAATGAGTACTTCGCCGAGAGCAAGGACCTCTTCCGCGATCACATCGAGGAATACCGCACGCCGTTCATCTGGCAGCTGCCTATACAAATCGAACGCGTCTTCCGCGACAGGCAAGCGCGAGCCACATCTTCTTCGTTAGCCGTACCGAAGCCCGGCTCCATCCGTTCGCCGCTCGCCGCTGTCAAGGCATAGACAGCATTGCTCCCGCCTCGGTATATGCGGCGCCCTTCAATCATTTCTCCGGAAATCTGCATTATTTGTGACTGGTTAAAGAATTGGGAATAAATCCAGGGCACGTCAGACGATCAGCCGACTGCAGTCACACCTCCGTCGACGGGAAGATCGACGCCGGCAACAAAGCTTGCTTCGTCCGATGCGAGAAACAACGCAGCGGCTGCAATTTCCTCTGCTTTGCCAAGTCGACCGAGCGGGACCACAGCCGCGAAGCTTGTGCGAAGTTTGTCTGCCTCTTCAGGGTTCGGTGCGTGCGTATCCAAGATCGGTGTATCGATCGGGCCTGGGCTGATGGCATTAACTCGGATACCTCGGCTCTTCAATTCGGCGGTCCAGGTCCGCACGAAAGACCGCACAGCAGCCTTGGTTGCGCTGTAGGCGCTATAACCCGGGATCCCCTTGGCGGTAGCCATGGAAGTAATTGCAATAACGGCTCCCCCGTCACTCATCAAGGGAATAGCCTGTTTGACCGTGAAAAGCACACCCCGAGCATTGATTGCAAAAAGTTGGTCGAAGTTTTCCACAGTCGTCTCTTCAAGAGTCTCATTGCCAACAATCCCTGCGTTGGCAACCACGATGTCGACCCTTCCCTTTTCGTCACGTACTTTGGCATAGAGTCGATCAATATCTTCGACATTCGCTACATCGCCCTGGACAGCCACCGCTTGATCCCCCAGTTCGGATACGACCTTCTCCAGCTCAGCCAGACGACGACCAGTTACATACACGAATGCACCTTCGGCGATGAAGCGTCTGGCGATAGCCAAGCCGATTCCGCTATTTCCCCCGGTGACAATCGCTATTTTTCCTTGAAGTTTTGACATGAATTTTGTCCTATTGAACAATCAGACGAGTTCCGTACGAAGCTCGAAAGACGTCTTGGTAAAAAAACGACGATAGAGCCATGAGCCAGGTGTCACACGTTGCAATCTGTGCGTTACCTGTCCCTAGAATCAGTGAGCGTCGCAGTAAGTCAGCTCGATCACATCAGTGATTCTTTATCGCCAACTGGTAGACTCCCTATCATTGCACTAGGTAATGCAGATTATTTTTAAAGTTGCCATTTTGTTTATTTGTATTCGACTAGAACTTCTCGATAAGGCGTGGTCCCTTCGTTGCGGGCACTGTGCGTAACGGGGAATCGGCTCCCCTTGCTGATATCGGACAGCACTTCGATATATCCGTCTTCGACCTTGAGGGAGTAGACCGCGCCAGTCGGGACTTCGAAAACCCCGATGTCCTCCCCTTTTTCATTGAAGAGCCGCAGCGGCGCCCCCTCGATTGCGTACCACATGTACTGCCGGGTATGCGTATGCACGGGGGACTCCTCGCCGGGAGCAAGGGCGAAGTTCCAGACAACGACATTGTCGTTCTCAAACACCTTTTCGTTACCGATTCCAGCCATTATCATCCTCCTTATGATGCAGTTTTTTAGAATCGAAGATGCAGCGCCCTACGTCCTACACTGACGCTTGCCCTCCTGATCCGGAGCTAATCGCATCTTGGATGCCCGATGCCAGCGGCAGAGCACGCGAAGTCCGTACTGTGATATTAAGGAAACAACTCAGTCGTCGGTGCTCCTGATCAAGGAGCACTTGTCATGCGAACACGACACTTATCATTCTGGATGGTGATTTTTTCGCTTGAATCAATGGAATAGCGTTCGCACCCTAAAGCACGTCAAGATTGTGGGAACAGCAGACATGTCGGAACCTTTACGCATCATCCACGGACCGTTCGGAAGAGTCGCGCTCTTGCTGCTCAACAAGAGTATGGTTCTTCATGCTCACCGGGTCTCGCATGTCGTATTCAAGGAAGGGGGGCCGGATATTCTGTTCGGCGTGCGCAACCGCGAAATAGCGCTATCGAACAAGAACGTGCTGCTGGTTAATGCGTGGGAGCCACACTTTTACGAGCATCAGCCCAATCCGCAGCCCACGATTCTTCTTGCGCTGTATCTCGAACCAAGCTGGCTCAGAAACCTCAGCGGAAGGCTGGCGTACAGCCTGCACCCGAAATTCTTTACCGAGTCGTCTTTGCCACTCCGACATCGATTGAGTTCGCTTCATGACCAACTACTCGAGATTCTGATGGACCGTGAGAGCCGATCGCTAGAAGCGCTGGAGGGGCTGATTGCCGACACAGTCGTTGAACTTGCAGGCCCAACGCCCCGAAGGGATACTCTATCAGCGGCTGCGTTGGTCGGCGGTATCGCATACGATGGCAGAATCCGCCTAGCCATCGACGCCATGAGAAGCCGTAGCGGCATTGCATTGGACTTTGACGACTTGGCGCATAGGGTCGGACTTTCGCGTCCACACTTCTTCAGTCTATTTCGCAAGCAAACCGGAATAACGCCTTCGACTTTCGGCAGTATGCTTCGAATGGAGCGTTCGATCGAATATGTGTCCGATCCGAAGATACCCATTAAGGACATTTCGGCCGATTTAGGATTCGACTCTCCGGGAAATTTCACCCGTTTTTTTGTTCATCAACAGGGTGTTAGCCCCAGACAATATCGACAAAGTGTCCAGTTCCTCACCGGCCCGGACCTACCGTTCGACCCAATTATTCACTGAAGGAGCCAGGGAAAAATGCTTTCCCTTCTTGGTCTGGTGCATCTTCGGATCCCGCCCTTGAGCGCAAGGTGTCGTTGGCTGACACATCTGGTGCGACGGTCAGCAGCAGGCGGACGGTGTCCGCATAGGTCTTATCCTTTCGGTTTGAGACTCAGTATGGTGCCGTCGTCCAGTCGGCGCGCAAGCAGAGCATATGCTCGTTGACCGCTGAGGACAAAACAGCGCGCCGAGTCCATCTGCGCGCCGGCAAGGTGGCGATC
The DNA here is from genome assembly GCF_964253885.1 of Caballeronia sp. LjRoot31. Classification (NCBI taxonomy): domain Bacteria; kingdom Pseudomonadati; phylum Pseudomonadota; class Betaproteobacteria; order Burkholderiales; family Burkholderiaceae; genus Caballeronia; species Caballeronia sp. LjRoot31. The sequence goes on along the minus strand of NZ_CAXURX020000002.1, from coordinate 279,118 downwards.
AGCATCCTGAAGCCGCCACCGTCCTGACGCAGATCGATAACACATTGAAGCCGGAAGCAGAACCGATTTGGAGCAGACTGGAATAGCCCACACGCATGTAGCAGTGACGACCATGAGCACGAAAACCCGCTACAGCAATGCAGAGCGCCTCGGCCACTGGGTGGGCGGGATTTGGCGTGCCTATGCGCGCCGCGAGAACCATGCTGCAGCTTGGCTGGCAGCTCAAGAGGTGCCAGCCGCGAGAACCGGCAGATAAACGAACGGCTACGCACACTCATTGCTACATACAAGACGCTCGGGGCTCGTTTACCGGCAACCTCCCGGTCGACCCAGCTCATCTTCGCGACCTGAAACGCGCCTCGATGGCAGTGCCACTCGCAACCCAGGCGGCTCGCGATGCGCCCACAGAAGTCCGCGCTGCCCGACGAATTCGCGGGGCCGGGCGGATCGGGCGGGTCCCTACGCATCCGTGACGCCGTCGAAGCGGCACTCGCCGACGTCATCCTCCTCGGCACCGAGGAGCAGGTTCGGCTCGCCGCCGAGGCCGCGCTAAAGATGACGCAAGGGCGGCCCATCCATACAGCGGAGCTTGTCGTTTCTCTGCGCAATTTCGTACGCGAAGTGCTCGATCTCGATCTCGTGCCGCACGGCCTGCCGATTCCTGCGCAAGGCCCGCGCGATCTTCGGGCACGAAAGCAAGGGACAGCGGTAGCTCGACGGGTAGCAAAGGTGGTGGTATCGGCTCAAGCGGCGGTGGAGGTGGCGGGATGGGCGGCGCGGAACCTGGCAATGGCTCGGCGCATCACGCTGACGAGAGCGACGCACACCACGCGTGACATGCAATTCGGTACAGTCGCGGGAAGTCAGGTTGTTGCGCCGATCTATTTAAAAGGCGTCGATCGACTGTTCGCGGTCGCTTGATCTAGCGCGACCTCAACGTCGACTTCCAAGTGCCTTCGGGCATCCATGACTCGTGGCATCGCAATACGATTCAAGTTTACGCGACGCTCCTCTAAGGCAGATAAGAATCAACGCGATGCAGCAAACAAAACGTCATCATTTCATTCCCAAAGCATATCTCAAAGCCTTTTGCGATTCGAGTGGGCGGCTTCTCGTCTATCGCAAAGACGCCCCGTTGCCGCCGCTCCGCGTCAGTCCGGACGCCACTCAGTTCCGTCGCTACTACTACTCGCAACCCATCCCTGAGGGCGGCCAAGATAACAATACGCTCGAAGCTCTCTTCTTGACGATCGAGAGCAATTGGCCGGAGACAGTTTCAAAGCTTCACCGGCGCGAAAACGTGAACGACCGGCTGGAAAACATCTTCGAGTTTATGTCGCTGCAACGGGCTCGGGTTCCGGCCGCGCGAGATGCTGTGGAGGCCATGTTGGTGCAGAGCATCATCAGCCGCCTACCTGCCTCGCGGAGTTCAGTATTCCCGACGCAATACCAGAGCGGGAGGCGTCTACCGATGACAGCGTGACGTTCGTCATGGTCGGCACCATCACGGCAATGCCGCTCGCCACAAGAAGCATCGGCACGACCAGCATCCAGTACGAGCTGGCGGCCGCCCAAGGGTTTGCCGCACCGCCCTTCGACGTGCGGCTCGTCGGCGTGCATAAGCGTATCCGTACGACGCATGGTTTGACGACGCCGGTCGAACTTGCAAGCGCCGTTCATCGCCCGGATTGGGTAGTAGTGCCTGCGCCGAATGTCAGACAGCCCGAGCGTTTGATCGAAGCGCTGGGGCGTCGTGACATGCGCGAAGCGATGGCGTACCTGCGAACTTGGCACGCTGCCGGCGCCGGGGTCGCGGCGGCCTGTATCGGGACATTCCTGCTAGCGGAAGCCGGGCTATTGGATGATCGTGAGGCGACGACCACTTGGTCACTGGCGCCCTTTTTCCGCCAACGCTATCCCGTCGTCAATCTGGACGATTCACGTATGGTCGTCGCGTCTCATCGTGTAGTCACAGCGGGTTCCGCAATGGGGCATCTCGACCTTGCTCTATGGTTGCTTCGTCAGGCGAGTCCAGACCTTGCGACGCTCGTTGCCCGCTTCATGCTCATTGACAAGCGTTCGTCCCAAGCTGAATACATCATTCCCGATTATCTCGCCCAAGCCGATCCATTAGTCGCGCGATTCGAGCGATGGGCTCGCGACAATCTTTCCTTGGGATTTTCGCTTCAGGCAGCGGCGGTTGCGTTGTCCGTCGGACCACGTACTTTGCAGCGCCGTACCGAGGCGGTACTTGGCAAGTCTCCATTGGCGTTCTTTCAGGACTTGCGAATCGAACGGGCGCAGAACCTCGTCTCGATTGGCTGCGACCTCGAAACAATTGCGAGCGAAGTCGGCTACGCCGACTCAGCCACGTTGCGGACCTTGCTGCGCCGCAGGCTCGGCCGCGGGGTGCGGGGTGCGGGAACTTCGCGCGGAAACGCGATAGCGTCCTGCAGCAAGTGGGTCGTCTTCTGCCAGGCGCGTGAGGCAGAGACCAGCCATGAAAAGAGACCTTCAAACTTGCCATCCAAAAGTAAGTCCTCGCTGCCAGTTTTCAGCGGAGGTGACAGTACGGCTGGCACAAACCTACTTTAGCAACACCTGACGCGGAATTGCCGGAAGTATCAGCGCGGACGCTACGAATCCGAGAACTCCGACGCTGCCGAATATTGTCCATGTTTCGAGTGATGTCCCGTTCAGAATGAGCCAACTCCCTGTGTAGTATCCAGCGGCACCACCAAGTGCCCCTGTGGCACTCAGTGCACCAAAGAATGTCCCCTGGCTTCCATCTATGGCCAGCGATGCCGTCATGGTTTCGAGTGCCGGTAGCATGATTGTCTCGATGATCGTGTACGCGGCGATGAATAGGAGGAACCACCCGACGCCGTCGAGAAAGGCCACGCTGGCGAATGCAATTGCGGCAGCCAGGTAGGCATACATGGTCGCTTTCATGGGATTGATCCGGACAAGCCAGCGTTTCATCGACAGCATGAACGTGAGTCCGATTACGCCGTTCACGACATAGACCGCGGATGCCGCGTGCGGACCCGCCAAGCGCCCCGCATACAGTGGAAAAGCGACATACAACTGCGGGAACAAAAAGAACCAGGGAAGCGCGACCACGATCAAGCGCCACAGGCCACGATTGGTCGCCGTCGCGCGGAGACTTGACAGAACAGGGCGACATTCCGATGTTTCGGAGAGTCCAACCTTTAGTCGAAACACCGCCGCGCCAAGCAAGCCAAACAAAAGCGCGCTTCCAGCAAACGCGAAACGGGCATCGGCGAGACCCGCTAGTCCGCCTATTATTGGACCGACCGCGGTGCCCATGTTCAGCATCTGGTTGTTGGCGGCGAACAGCGTGGAAAGCGATGCCTTCGGCTGACGACCGAGAATTCCGTAAAGACCGCCCTCGTAACATGCAACGCCCGAACCGGTCACGAAGGCAAAGCATACCCAGGCGGTTACGTCGTTCGTGACGCCGAATCCGATAAATCCCAATCCCCTCAACCAAAGCCCCAACGCCATCATTCGCCGGGAGCCGAAGCGGTCAGCGACCGCACCGGTCATCAGCGGCAACACCTGGGCGGAGACCAGATTCGCCGACATTACTGTGGCAAGCGCGGCAGCACTGAAATGCAAGGTCATCGACATGTGCAGCGCGAGCAGTGGAACGGTCATGAAGTGCGATGCGTTCATGACGCCCTGAATCAGCAACAACGCCCGGATGTCGCGTGAAAAGGTGGGACCTGTCGATTGGGTCTTCGTGAACATCTTGCGTCCTTGTAACCATCGTAGTATTTTGATGGTTACGTAAACTCTTTGACTTTGCAACACGGAGACGCCATGCCGGACCACAACCAGACTGCACCAGGCGAGCTCGAAGTCGTGCGGCGGTTCATCAATACCTGGTCGATTCCAAACGACACGCGCGAAGAATCTGACGAACTGCCTGAATTGGCACGTACGCCGCAACTGTGGCGCAAGGAATTTCCGCACCAAGCGCGATCCAGAACCGACGCTCTGGACAAGCTGCGGCGGCTGCGCGCTGATCTACGCGGCGCATGCCATGAGCAGGGCGCGAATGAAGAGGCACTGAATGAATGGTTCAGCAGCGCTGCACTGAGCGTTAAAACCCGATCGATGAGTGGCGTGACGAAGTTGATTATCGAATCGTCGGAAACGAGCTTCGTTGGCTATATCGTGGCTGTAGTCGCAAATGCCATCGCATCGGGCGAGTGGGCGCGTCTAAAGACATGTCCTGATTGCCAATGGAATTTCTATGATCACACGCGCAACGGCAGCAAACGCTGGTGCGGTATGACAAAAGGTGGCCCGCACGGTCGGGCGTGCGGCACGATTGCAAAAGTTGCAGCGTATCGCGCCCGTGAGGCAATAAAGGCTGGCGTTCCCTGACGCGATGCGTTCCAATTGATGGTTGTTACTTGATCAGTCGTCTGGCGGCCCACGCTCAATCAGTTTGAATGTCCGCATCGCGGCAAGCTGACCGCCCCTGTGGGTCGCTATGCGCCCGATGTTCTGTAGATGCCCAAGATGCTCGATTGTCGCAATGCAACATACATTGTGGATATCAACCTCTGAATCCAAATACCCGATTAATCCAACTCAACGGGCGCGGACGGCCGTGTCCGCCTCCCTCGATGCCGACATGTCGCTCGATCTCGCGACCAGCTCCTTATAGACTTCAAAGTCTACGATCTCGTAGTCCCCGAATTTGGCAGCCAGGTCAAGCAGCTCACATACGCTCTCCGGCCCCTCGTTCCGCGCGAGCGTGTCGACAAACGCGATGACATCCTCGGCGCCACCTCGGCCGCTGGCCGATCTCTCGCGTTCTGTAGCAATAATCGCTCGAAGACCGTTTGCGGCATTTGGTGCATACGCGGCGTGGCCTGTTCTGCTCGTCGAACTGGCTGTGAAAGAATGGGCATTCTTTTGGATTGGAACTCCGACTAGGTTAAGGCAAACCGCGGTTTCCGCAACACTCCGTATAGCGCGCCCGGGTCCGCCTGACGGGCCCTGCTTTTGGGCCCGCTGTGATGCCTACGCCGCGTCGAGAAGTGAGCAAATCGGTGGATGGTTGCCCATCGAGAGCGGAGCGCGAAAACATGGCCGACTAGCTGGCGTTTTTGTTCCGATGCGAAAATCTCCATCTAAGCGAGCGAGTTTTTGGCTCGACAAGTCCCGCCAATCCGACAATAATTTTTTGGTCTCGCGGAAGGGATGCGTCATGGCGTATCCCACTATGACGTAACGGCTGCATCGATCGTCCGACTGGTTGCGTCACGAACGCGCTACTACAGTTCCTGTATTTAGAGATGCTCAATCAAGCCACGCGTCAGGACGTGCGGACGCCAGTTTCGCGTCGGAGCGAACACGCTCGGTCATGCTCTTGAGCGCCGAGAATGGCACGCCGGCCAGTGCGCAGGCTTTTGCGCTGGTTGCCGTGGAACTCGTCCGTTTCAGTCCGTCTTGGGAAGCTTTGCGCGGTACCGTTTCGGTTCCTTACTGAGCGAGTCAATTTCCGCTTGCATGTCAGCTGATCGCTTTAGAAGCTGACCGACCTTGTACCAATACGCGTAGCCTAAATCACCGTCTGCCATGGCGAGTTCGTGAATTTTATTAAGGGCAATAGTCAGGTCGATATGGTTTTCTGAAAGCATCTCATCCTCTTCCACTGTATTTGAAGTGACATAGTCACGCCGCGTGGCAGGGGAGCGTCTGAACAAAAGCCCTTCGTTTACGTATCGCTTCTTCATGCGTATCACTACCAAGCTGAGGATGAACCCGGCGGCGGGTACATACAGTAGCTCCGGATTTCTCAGAGCAAAGGCCCAAATCTCTTTCATGGCTTCACGATTTTCAAAAAGCCTGTAGCGCCCCAATGACAAGCTTCTCTCACTCCTCGACAAGAGCCGAAGCCGCATGCAACACCTGCTTCATGTCGCCACACAAGAGCGCTTGGAGCGGAGTGAGATTGCCAAGCGATGCCTTCGGCTTCGTGAAAAAATTCCACTTGCGCCAGCCGGTTAAGCCGTCCAGCCGCCGTACGACTTTCGCTAAGTCCTTGCGGTCAAGCTCGTTTGCAAGGAAGAACGCCGGGTAGTATTGCTCGCCCTCAATCTCAACGCTGAAGATGCGAGATGCGGCGACGTCTTTGCCCAATCTCTGCTCGGTGATACCCAAAGCTTCGCAGACGACCGCTGTGCGAAGCAACTTGCCTTTCGCAACAAGGGAGTAACGTATCGACGTCCGGGGATTCGGGCCGAGATTGGTTTCACCAGGTTGTTTCTTGTCTTGCTCACGAACCGAACGTTGGTCAATGTTCAACGCTGTAGACAAGCCGATGACTTGAGCAAGACGCGTTTTGAAAAGTCGCCCGAGTTCCGCGTCAGGGAGGTCGAGAAGTGCTAGTGCAGATGAGAGGTCGAACAGGATTGCCGCTACAGCAGCGCAACGCAGCACGTGTATCACCCGGGCGTCATCGCGCAAAGGATCTTCCCTTGTATTGCGGGTGGACCGTGGCATCGTCGCTCCTTTTTCTCGCCGAGAACGGCTTCAAGAGATCATTTTTTCAATGGATGCGATTCTTCTCAACTACTCTTAGTGAACAGCATCAAGCTAACCAAGGGCTGCGGCCTCCCGTATCAAGCAACGATGTCGCGGTCCAACAAAGGATCAACCGTTGTGGTCGCGCTATCAGGTACCGGACAGGAAATTTAGCCAGTCCGAGGCGTAAGCACACTGTATCGGCTGCGAATCTTCTTCGATTACTGGACGAGAGGAAGTCGCGATGCGTTTTTCGAACAAGGTCCGCGCCGGCTCCGGTATGTCTCCGAGACGCACATAGGAAACACCGTCGGGGTCGCGAATGGGAACGTCGAGTTGTTGCGGACGCGGCGGCAGGACCTCGTTTCCTGCCAGCGCGATGGTCAATGCGCGGGCCACCAGGTCCCATATGCCTGAGGCTAAGCGGGGGTACGCGTACATCGTTGCCGAGCTCACTCTTCCCTGCACGTCTTCATACAGTTCGACTTTGTAGTCTGCAAGGACCCCACTTTTCACCCGGCCTATATTCGCGGTCGCCAGCACGCGACGACCACTTTCGCGGCCACCGGGCCACAATTCGACGGTTACTCGTAGCATGCTTAGCACCTCGCTATCCGTACGATTGAGAAACCTACACTCTAATGAGCCAAATAGCCCCCCCAAGCCCACTAGGAGATCACTCGCGGTCGCCGCTTGCCTCAATTAACCGTTCTCGTTTGCGCTTCACGACTTCCTGATGCGCAACAGTGCCAAACTGAGACGAATCCGATCGCGGGGACGACAACAGTGGCGGATTGTCCAAAGCAAAGGCCCAGATCTCTTTCGCGGCGACGTGGGATGCAGATGTCGAACAAGTTCGCCGCTACCGCAGCTCCCGCCGTGACGTCTTCAGGCGGCCGAGCGCTCTGCGTGCCGGCATGTCGCGCGAAATTACCGCGCAACGTCCATCTCACGGCGCAGCCAGCACGACGTTGCCCAATGGCATCCGGCCAAGCGCAATTTCCAGTAGTTCGCTCGTTATTGACTCGTTGCTCCCGACAAACCTTTGAGTAGCCGTGTTGTCGACGCAACTCCCGACACGAATCGAAACGCGACTCACTGGCAGAAGCGCAGCCAACGACTAGCTGTGGAACGCTGCGCCCTGACCAATGAGACGCCTCAAACGAACGTCACGGCTGCGATCAAAACAAGCACGGTAGGATGACCCGCACTCCAAACATCCTTTCGCAACAGCGGGAGCGCCACCCGCCTGGCCGCCCTCGCTCACGAACGCTCCCTACGGCTTGCGATCTTCGCCGGATCCGCCCATAGGCTGGGCATCGCGACGGCCGACACGTCCATATCAGACTTACTCGGGTAATGTCGGAGCAGCGTCATGGCCAGCGTTCGAACAAGGTCCGCGCAATAAGGGCCGCGACCATCTGCAAGAGTTGCCAGCAGGTCGCGAGCACCCACTACAGCTCGCGTCCTTTCTTCAGCGGTTGTCATCTTCGCTCCAGGAATCGATCCCGCTTGTTACGTCGGTGCTCTGTTGTACGCCGTTCGCGCTGCACCATCGCTCCCAGACATACTGAGCGTCGTCAGCGGACCCGGCGGGGCCAACAAGCGTGTAGACGCGCCCGGACTGCGTCACACCTCGCAACGTTTCAGCGTCAAATTTGAGTACAGCGGAGCTAACTCGTCCTGTCCTATCACCGATGTCTAAGCCAACGAGATGACGGCTGTCCTGCGGGAGAATCTCGAAGATGCGCCATTCGAGCAGGCGGATGCAAGGCTCACTCGAGACTGGCGGAAGGGACCAAATTGGCATGATTGCCCTCGACGAGAGGGCCGGTATGGGTATTTACTCAGCTTCATACAGCCGGCTGCCCACCATACCGGACGGCGAATATCGAGGCGAGATGGTTGAAATTTGACTTAGTTTTCTCGGCCGACCACATGGGATTTCTCACGCGATCAACTATAGATCGCCGTACGCGGAATTCAAGAAAAATTTCCGCCGAACCAAGGACGTGCTAACCCTCACAACCTTCTGTTCAGAGCGACTTCGTTGACAGCGGCGATATCAAGATAGAGCCACAGCGCATCAAAGCGGCAGACGGTCGCGCACTGGAAATATAAGGCGGCGCTGAACGTGCCGTCCTCGATCTGACTCTCCAGCAATTCCGGTTCGACATGAACGCCAACCTCTTCAAGACGTCGGGACAACATGTCAATATTCAACCAGGGCTGAGCTGAAAGGTCAGCCTTGAAAGCTTCTCTCGCTCGCGCTTCCCAAGATCCTCCAACCTGTCGCGGATACAACCATGTTCCGGGAAGAGCAGAGCCCGCTGCGCTAAGGGTCTGAAGGAAAAAAGTGAACTTGAAGGTGCCGCGATGCACCTTTCCTTCGATCGAACGCGCGGATTCCTGAACACCGCTCTTAGAGAGAGTCCGCGATAGGTCAGCGTAGCTCACCCCTTTCTGAATCAACGCAGCTCGGAGCGCTCTTGAGGCGAGATTTGCCCAGGCTAAATCGACGGCTTGCGTTTCTTCACCTTGCATTTTCGCTGACATGTGCTTAACTTAGGCATGTGGAAACCCACGCGACCTCTCAAATACAAAGAAAAAGCCGTTCGAGAGGACCCTTTCCCTCGCCGCAAACCAACAATCCAGGCCTCCATCGCCTGCACGAAACGCGCGGCTCAGAGGAACGGCTGCCATGGACGCTATTCTTTACCTCGGAGTCGAAGGAGTGCTATTTCGCGTTCCCGCACGCGATCACTCGGATCAATGTCGTGCGCGCGTACTCCCTTCACCGGAACCGTTGCCGCTGCTCGAACCACTGTCCGCGATTGTCGCGCACGAAACGAAGCTTCGGATCGTGCTCAATAGTTGGCTGGTGATCGACTATGGGTTTCGGCGACTCCTTCGCATGTTACCCGGTTGTATAGCACAAAAAACGATTGGCGCAACAATCGGCGGGAATCGGCTGCACAGCCATCCGATTGCATACCGCGAAAGAGCCGAATTGCTACGCGAGGACGTAGAGAGACGCAAGCCAACTCAACTGACCATCGTAGATGCCTCAAGAAGTGCAATCCCTACCGAGCTACTACACCGATCCATCTGGGTGAACGAGTCGGACATTCAGTGTCCAGCCAAATTCTCCGCGATTTTGAGTCGTTTCGTTAATCCGCAAAACCAAGATTAGATCGCAGTGCTATGTTTTGTCGTGGGTTCGCCCACGTTCGAACTCAAAGCTCACACTTCAGACCCTTCGAAACGTCGGCTAATTGTGTGTGCGTTACGTAAAGCAGCTCTGTGCAAGGCGCTGAGTGGAAGGCACTTTGCTCGTCTCCAAGCAATCTTCAGTTGGAGTCACCGAATGAAAGCGTCGAAAAGAGCACCTCGAGAAGAATGGGCCGAAAAGGCCTGGTTCGTCTCGGAATTCTGGATGCTCAGATCTCGTCTCAGCCGACGCGATTTTGATGTCGACACGCTGAAAAAGGTCGTATCCACGGTTCGACGTACTCCGACCTTCAAAGCGTACCTCAAGGCGGCGAAACGCGAATCGCAAAGACGGGAGCAAAAGCCTTACACGCATGCCGCTGCATTGCTCTGCGAGCCGCCGTCCAGGCGAGCTCCATTCATACACTCCATTTCCGCCGCCTGTTGGCGCAGTGGCAGCGCGAAACACTGCCTTACACTGAGCGGGAATAGACGCTACACGGGCGGAGGCTGCCATGTCGGAAAAGCAAACGCAAATTAACTGCAAAGTTGCACCGACGGCGATAGATTCAAACGCGGGGCCCACTCCCCAAGGACGGGAGCTAATCGTCCATCGCCTCAAGACATGCAAGCATGAAGGCCGCGGAGAACCGCTTGCGGTTGATCTTACGGTTGAGCTGACCTGCAGACTCAACAATTCCGAGCCGCTCGAGCCGGAGCGCCAGCCCCTTATAGCTCAGCTTACGCGTCGTCATCGTGGACACGATGAGTTCTCTTGCCCTCTCCTCCCACTGCTCGAAGACCTCCTCCGCTTGAGGAGCTGTATCCGGTCGTTTGCTCATTGCTTATGTTCTAGCTCGTGTTGCACCTCACGCCCGCTACCTGTACTTGCGTCAGGCGACATTCAATCATATACGCAACTCATTCCTCATGGACACCGCGTTCCTCTCCACGTTCTCATTCGGGCCGGTGTCCCGCGAGACGCCATGATGAGAAAAGCCCACCTTGCCAAGCTCTTTGAACGACTCGGGCCCAGATACCTTGTATGGATAGTTTATCAGCGGGTGCTCGTGACGGTCCTCGTCGTCGACCTCGACGAGGACCGCCTCAAATCCGCGCACACGCTCACGAAGACCCCACGCATATGGTCCACGATCTCTTTCGTGAAGACGCCGCGCTTTCACGTTGACGTGAAAATCAAATGCATCGTAAATCGCGACCTCTTTCGCATAAGTCGCTTTGATGCCGCGTGGACCGAGCTATACGGTCTCATGAGACGCCTCCAAGCCTTCAAATTCGAACTCATGCCCACCGGTGAGCAAGCGCGCAAGATGCGCCGCTTTGCCGGCGCGTGCCGGTTTGTCTATAACAAGGCGTTGACGCTGCGGCAGGAACGCCATGCGGCCGGCGAGAAAAAGCTCGGCTATGCTGGTCTGTGCAAGCTGCTCACCGGATGGCGCCACGGCGCCCAAACGCCCTGGCTTGCCGAAGCGCCCGTGCATCCATCGCAGCAGACGCTAAAGGACCTCGAGCGCGCCTATACGAATTTCTTCGAAAAACGGGCAGGATTTCCGCGTTTCAAGCGCAAGGGCAGCGGCGATAGTTTCCGGTTCCCTGACCCGAAAGAGGTCAAGCTCGAGCAGGGCAACAGCCGTCTGTTTCTGCCGAAGCTCGGCTACGTCCGCTACCGCAACAGTCGGCCCGTGCTCGGCGAGTTGCGCAGCGTCACAGCTAGTCAGTCCGGCGGGAAATGGTTCGCCAGCATCCAGACGCAGCGCGAAGTCGAGGTACCATTGCCAACGGCCACAAGCGCGATCGGTGTAGACGTCGGAATCGCACGCTTCGCCACGCTGAGCGATGACTCGCACATCGCCGCGCTCAACAGTTTCAAAAAGCACGAGAAGCGTCTCGCCGGGTACCAGCGGCGCATGGCGCGCAAGAAGAAATTCAGCCGTAACTGGAAGAAGGCCAAGGCCCGCGTCCAGAAGATTCACACCGACATCGCGAACTCCCGCAAAGACTCCCTGCACAAAGCTTCTGCAACGATTAGCAAAAACCACGCGCTCGTATGTATCGAAGACCTGCAGGTGCTCAACATGAGCAAGTCGACGAGGGGCACCATTGAGACGGCGGGCAAGAACGTCCGGGCGAAGGCAGGGCTCAATAAGTCTATTCTCGACCAGGGCTGGGGCGAATTTCGCCGCCAACTTGAGTACAAGACGGACTGGTCCGGCGGCATGCTGCTCGCGGTACCGGCGAGCAATACGAGCCGCATGTGCCCGTGCTGTGCAAACGTGGCGAAGGACAACCGGAAGACTCAAGCCCGGTTCGCGTGCGTGTCGTGCGGATATGAGAATCACGCCGACGTCGTCGGTGCAACCAATATTTTAGAGCGCGGACAGCGCTCGTTAGCCTGTGCAGATTCTTCGCCTGAGATAAGGGCGTCGTGGCAGGAACCCGCCGAAGCGACTACGTGGAGCATCACGTAGCGCAGTAGGAATTCTCCTCCTTCCTGGCGTTCGGCCGGAGCGCGTCAGCGAGAGGGGGAGGAGGAAGTCAACGACTCGGCACCCCGCCTGCCAGCCAGAAGGTCATTGCGAACGCGAGAGTGCACGCGCCCGTTAGTGACGTGAAATCGAAAGGCGGCAATGTCATCACCATCGGTTTCCCGCGACACGCCATGCTGACCAGAGCCCAACTTGCCGAGCTCTTCGACCGACTGGGTACTCCGCCGGCGGGTCAGAAGCTCATCCTCGCCGCACGTATGCAAGCGCCAGTTCGCAAGGTGACATCGCGGGGCGGCAACGTCATTACCGTTCTGGCGAGTCAGAAGATGGCGCGCGACATCCGGACTGAAAGCCGACACATCGAATTCGCTGTCGCCGTGACCAAAGAGCACGCGAAAGACGTGCTGGAGTACTACGCGCAGCCGTGTGAACTGAAGCTCAATCTGATTGACGAAGCAACTGGCGAAATCCGGAAGATCCAACACTTCCCGGATTATCTCACCATTCAAAACGATGGCTTCACGCTCGAGGAATGGAAGTCCGAAGCGAAGCTGTTGCGCCTGGCGGAGAAGTATCCGTATCGCTATGTCCGTGCCAACGACGGGCAATGGTACTCACCCCAGATTGAGAAGCAACTTGCTGAGCTAGGCCTGCGGTACCGAATCCTCAGCGAGGATTGCATTCCACGTCGACGCGTGGAGAACCTACTGGACCTTGCCGACTATTTCCTGCCGGGCGCAGAACCGCTTCCTCCGGACAGCGTCGGCCGATTGAACGCTGCTTTATCTGAACACGGCGCCCTGTCATTCTTCGAATTGCTCGGAGCGCCATACAAGTTCTCCGCCGACTTCCTCAACCAAGCTATCGCTGACAATCGCATTGTGACTGCCCTCGATCGAGAGACCCTCGCAGACAAGCGATCGTTCTTCCTCTACCGCGACATAGCGCTACGCGACCTGCTCATTGCGGACAGAAGCTTCGGACAGATGCCCGAAGCTGAACTCTTTTCGCTTGAAATCGCCGAGGGCTCCCGGTTCCTGTTCGAAGGCCAGGAGCTGACGATGGTCATAGTTGGAGAAGAGTCAATCGTATGCAGTAGGCAGGATGGCACGAACATCCAGCTTACCCGTGAATGGATTGAACTTGCGCACGAAAGGAATCAGGTCACAGCCGTACAAAAGGACGTGAAGACCTCAGGCAAGGATGTTAGCTGTTACTCGCAGGAGGAGTTGGCGACCGCCCTTCGGAGACAAGCGCTCATCGACTCCATGAATTCCGAGGGGAAAGTATCGCCGCGGACACTGAGACGTTGGGCGGCTCGGGCACTTGTTGCTCTTGCCAATGGGGATAACGCTACTCTCGCGCTAGTACCATTGAACACTTCGAAAGGCAATCGGACGCCGAGGCTGACCGAGACACAGATCCGTCTTATGGACGAGGTCATCGATATCGAGTGGCGCGACAGCAAAGCAATCAATTACAGGACGTGCTTCCGGAAAATGGAGGACGCGTTCAATGGCATAAACGAGAAGCCGCCGTCATATCCGACCTTGATTGCACGGATCAAGGCGCACCAAACGAACCGCGACGTACGAACCCGACACGGAAAGCGCGCAGCGTACCAGGAAGATGTATTCATTGATGTCTTGTATTACGACAGTCCTGTGCACGGAAGCCGTCCGTTTCAATATGTTCACATTGACCATACTGAGGTCGACATTGAGCTTATTTCGAGTCGTACAGGCAAGCCGTTGGGCCGTCCCTGGCTCACATTGGCGGTTGATGCCTGGTCGAGGCGAATAGTTGCCTTCTATCTTACGTTCGATACACCCTCGTATCACGCGGTCATGATGGTCGTCCGGGATATGGTGCGTCGGTTTAATCGGCTTCCCGAGTTCGTCGTAGTCGACAATGGTCGTGACTTCATGTCATTGGCGTTCGAAACCTTCCTTCGGGTGATGGGTACGCATCTGCGCTTCCGCCCAGCGGGCAAGCCAAGGCATGGTGCAGTGCTCGAGCGTATGTTCGGTCGTTTGAACACCGAGTACATTCACAACCTCGCGGGCAACACGAAGGCTACAAAGAATGTGCGCATGGTGAGCGGATCACATCTACCAAAGAATCTGGCCGAGTGGACGCTGCGCAGCCTCTATCAAGGACTCCAGCACTGGGCATTCGAGTATTACGACCAGGAGACGCATCCCGCACTGGACGAATCCCCGCGAGATGCATTTCGGCGTGGCGTGCGAGAGAACGGGAGGCGCCCTCAGCGGCACATCGTGTTTAATCGGGATTTTTTGATCGCCACCTGTCCGCCCGTCGACCGCTCCGGCGTCCGAACAGTCAACTCTCAGCGCGGCGTGAAATACGACCATCGATATTACGCGAACAAGGCTTTCAAGGCATCAAACGTTGCAGGTCGGTCGCTGCATGTTAGATACGACCCTTGGGACGGGTCATCCGTCTATGTCCGGCTGAAGAATGAATGGGTTCAAGCTATCTGTGGAAGCCTTCAAGGTATCGGTCAACTAACTGAAGTTGAGAAACGTGCGCTGACCGCTGAATACAAAAACCATTTTAAAGTGCCTGGTGACGACGAGCAACATGCGCAGCGCCTCCGAGAGTTCATGCAGGCGTTCACGCCAAAAGGAGCACTCGCACTAGAGTTGGAGCGGCAATCGGAGAATAAAGGCCTGTACAACGCGTTGCAGATGGCAAGCATTGAGCCCATCGCTGTGCCTGATCGTTCTAGCCGGGCAAGTCGCGCATCCGGTGCGTGCGTTCCGGCACCCCAGCACGATACCTCTGATGACGCCCCACTGCCTCATGACCTTGAAGCCGATAGTGCTGCGCTTTCAGACCTCGACGACTTCGAGGACCTTTAGGAGAGTCACAATGAACGGCAAAAATCACAACGCGAAGTCACAAGCCATTTCACAGATTGAAGTCTTGGCTGCGAAGCGGATCAAACACACTCGTGTGAGCGAGGTAATGACCGAACTCGACACTCTTATCTATCCCGGCAGCCAGGACAGCATCCTGCTGGTCTGTGGTCCCAGCGGCGCCGGTAAATCGACGCTCGCCCGACACATGGTCAACACTGCTCTCAGCAAAGCGAACGATCAACTGGAGGCAAAGCGTGGAATCATTCCCGCGATCTATACAGAGGCACCCTCGTCCGGGGAAAGCGCCTTCTCATGGCGACTTTTCTATCAGCGTATTCTCGCGCAGATTGATGAAGATGCCGAATCACCCAAGCTGCTGTACGGAATTGACCCGGAAACCGGCCGAATGAACCGAGCTCGCGCCATTAACCGGGGGACCACCCTCGCGGCTCTGCGCACTGCAGTCGAACGCGGCCTTCGCGCGCGTCAGGTGCAATTCCTCGTTATCGACGAAGCGGCACACATCATTCGACAGGCTCGTGGCCGCAACAGACTTGAAATCCAACTCGACACCTTGAAGTCGCTCGCGAATCTAAGCGGCACGCAAATGGTGTTGATCGGATCCTATGACCTGTATCAACTCGTTTCGCTTTCCGGGCAACTTGCACGTCGCACACACGTAGTGCATTTTGAACGCTACCGTCAAGACCGGCCCGAAGACGTTCAGGCGTTCGCTCGTTGCGTCTCTGGCTTTGAGAAAACGCTTCCCGAACTATGGGGCGGACAGCTCACGAGACATTTGAATGCTCTCCATGAAAACACCTTGGGTTGCATAGGCACGCTCAGCGGTGTGCTCAAACGCGCAGCACGGCTCGCGACCATCAAGAACGCGTGGACGACAAGCGCGCTAGAGCGCGCACTTCTGACCGAAGCCCAGCGCAACCGGATTCTGGAGGAGATCATTGATGGCGAGGCGGGAATCGGCCCGAACTTGGTGCATTCCGTAGGCCAGTTCAAGTTGGCTAGTTAAGGAGGGATGGCAGGATGAACGAGGTTATATACTCTCCTCGCTCTACGCTCTACTCGTTGCCGCCCATCGGCGTGGGAACCGAAAGCGTAGAGAGCCTGCCCAGCTACTTGTGTCGGCTGGCCGTCGTGCATTGCGTCTCAACAACGGACTTGCTGCACAGGATTTCAGAGACTTGCGGCTGGGCGGCTCCGGCGAAGAACTTCTGGAAGGACACGAATCTCAGCGGCATGGGCGATGTTGCTGAACGATATTCGTCCGCGATGTCGAAGATGACAAGCGTTGAGCGTCTGCATTTGTTGACTCTCCGGCCATGGCGAAATGTGATCGCGCCCAATAGTCAGGTGCCCGCGAATGCTCGATGGTGTGCCGCATGTTTCAAAGATGATCTGGTTGAAGAAGAAACTCCGTACTTCCGGTTAGCGTGGGACGTCGGTGATGTCGACGTTTGCTCAAGCCATTTCACCCGACTCATAGACGAGTGCCCAGAATGCGGCCGACCGAATGCAAGAAACAACGCTACCTGCGTTGTTCCGGGTTGGTGTTGCTATTGCGGAGCGTTTCTCGGTGGCTACCGACAGGTGCCTTGGTCAGCGAGTCCTGCCGAGGCATGGAAGGCTGCGCAGGTCGGACAACTGTTGGTTGCGCAAGCGTCGTTGAGTTCGGCGCCTGATCGCTCCACCATGATGGCGGGTGTACGGAAGCTAGTCGAACAACTTGACGGCGGAAAGAGCGCGCTTTTTGCTCGGCGTATCGGCTTGAACAAGACAACCGCGCATTACTGGTTCAAGCAGGGAGGCGTCCCTACAATGGCCGCTCACCTGCGGATCGCGTCGCAGACAGGCGTGCCGCTCGATGCGTTGTTGCTAGGAGCTACCCATGGCACGGTTGCGACCGAACGGGGGTTTCCGTCGTTAAGAGAGCTTGCCCCGGACTACACGAAACGCGCATCGCCGCGCCAGCATGACATCGCTAACATCGCGGCGCAAATGAACGACTTTGCTCAAGCCGCGGTCTCAATTGGCGTCAGGGAAGCAGCGCGGCGACTGAAGCTACATCCGCGAGAGCTCTACCGTCTCGAAAGCGAGAAAGCGCGCGTCATCGGGGCGAAGTGGGCAGAGCTTCAACGCGCCCATCGCGAGGAACACCAACTCGAAGCGGTCCGAGCGATCGAAGCGGCTGTCGAGGAAATTTTCTCGAGAGGGAAAACACCCAACCTTCGCGAGGTGCAGCAGCTAGTTCCACGCGAGATTCTTGGCGGTGTTCGTGGGGTAATCGCGATGATCCAAGATGCGAGCGCGAAGACTACACCGTCTCGAGACTGAGAAGGCGTACATCATCGCCGAGAAGTGGCGAGAGTTTGCATCCATCCTCCGGCCTCAAAGCTGTAGGGTTCCTGATGCAAACCTAGCCTGTGCTCTTTGGCGAGTTTTTGACTCTATGGGCGACGGGAACTCGCAGCAAAAATCCGTGCCTTTCTTAGAATGAGCCGGTTAAAAAATTGCCCGACTGGCTCTCGCGCGTCGGGCGTGGATTTGACCGGATCGCCGTCGCATTTAATGCGCGGCTGCCCTTTCCACATGAGCACTGGCAGCCTGGACAGTACGCGGGCGCGGACGTATGCATCACAGTTGCCCGCGGCGGGTTTTACGCTGGAATGGGCGACTGTTTCAGAAACGGCGCAAATCGCTCCGTGAGAATCACGTTCGCCAGTACCTGCTGCAATGGTACTCCCAGCACATCGGTCGTTGCCCTCGTCTGTAGAACACCGCTTCCGACGTAGGATACGATGTCATGCAATCTTTGCGCCGTCGGGACCGGGTCAGGCCCATGGCGGTGCGCCTCATTCCGCAACGTGCCCGGAGGCATGTCGAACACACCGAAGACCAGGTCAATTCGCTCGCCTTCATGAGTCTCGAGCATGACTGGGACGCGTTTGACCTTCTTCCATTTATCGATTGCAGCCCATACCTCCGGGTCGGCCATTTCGGTTACCCAGTAAATCTGCAACCCGCCAATCTGTGCACGGATTGTCATCAGAAGGCTGTCTTGGCGGGGGATGTGCCCAAAGCCGAAATTAGCCCGGCCATTGCACTTCGACAACAGATGCGCATCCGTCGGTGCAAGCGGACACGCCAGTACCGGAGTGTCGATGGGCATTCCGATGGTTTGTTTCGGGCGTACGTCGAGGGACCGCAGCTCTACGAGGCCACCGATTCCGACTGGCAAGTGGGCGATATTGAGAGAGATGTGAGCTTCCATTTTCAGTTCTTCCGATGAGAGTTTTGCCGCAGCAATTGCAGCGGCTCCAATGCGTGGTTGTCCTTGTGACGGACGACAACACCCTGAAGCAAATGCTTCAGACTCGGCCAGACGTGACGATCCACACCACGTCGGCACCAAGATCAAAGGTGGGCAGTGCGATTGCCGCATCTGCCACAGCATCGGGACAAACTCGTCCTCGGAAATCTCCACATTTCACTCACCTCATCAGCGAGAAAAATGGAGATGGAAAGCTTTTGCAATTATAAAGATATCCTCCAATCGTTTCAATACACCGCGCAAATTTCTTCATGTCACGTTTGAAAAATTGAAACTTGTGCTTCATTGCTAATTCACGTGCTATACGCGTTTCGCCAACGTGAGCCCGCGGCGATAGTTACCTCCTATGCCGCGTACAAACGGTATTTCGGAACTCACTGCCGCTTTGCACAGAGACTGACGGACAATTCGATCTCGCTAGTACTACAGCCGTAGATTTTTTTACTATAATTCATTAGTACTACTATGTGAGTATAAACCGATGCGAGCAATTGCGAAATCGT
Source organism: Caballeronia sp. LjRoot31 (assembly GCF_964253885.1). Classification (NCBI taxonomy): domain Bacteria; kingdom Pseudomonadati; phylum Pseudomonadota; class Betaproteobacteria; order Burkholderiales; family Burkholderiaceae; genus Caballeronia; species Caballeronia sp. LjRoot31. The sequence continues at coordinate 260,097 of NZ_CAXURX020000002.1, read as the reverse complement.
GGGAACGTGAACTGTACGCATTGCATGAACGTCTCGAACACCTGTTCAGACGCCCTGAACCCCGGCAGCGCTCACTGGCGTATATGAAGGGGCTGCTGGGCACAGTCGAGCGCAAGAACGGCTGGCAACTTGCCGAATGGATTGGCGAGGCAACACCGGACGGCGTGCAGCACCTGCTCGAGCGGGCACAGTGGGACGCCGACGCCGCGCGCGATGTACTGCGCCAATACGTGGGTGAACGACTCGGCGAGCGTGATGCAGTGCTGATCGTGGACGAAACTGGTTTCGTCAAGAAAGGTGAGCACTCGGCCGGCGTGCAACGCCAATACAGCGGCACGGCGGGCCGAATCGAGAATTGCCAGGTCGGCGTATTCCTCTGCTATGCCGGTCATGGCGGCAGTGCATTCATCGACCGCGAGCTGTATGTGCCGCGGGCATGGACCGATGACCCAGCTCGCTGCAAAGCAGCCGGCGTCCCGCCGACGTTGGAGTTTGCAACGAAGCCACAGCTCGCGCGCAGCATGCTTGAGCGTGCGCTGGATGCCGGCCTGCCATGCGGCTGGGTCACAGGTGATGAGGTTTATGGTGGTGACCGTGACCTGCGATTGTGGCTGGAGTCACGCGGGCAGGCCTTCGTGCTGGCAGTCGCAAAGAATGAGCCGCTATGGTGGCAAGGGCCGAAGTACGTTCGCGCAGACAAGATAGCCGAAGCGTTGCCGTCAACGGCATGGGAGCGCCTATCGGCTGGCGTGGGCGCCAAAGGCGAACGTCTGTACGATTGGGCAATGACGCCACTGTGGAGGCTGCAGATCACCGCCGAGGAATATAGCTTCGGACACTACCTGCTGGTACGGCGCAGTCTGGATGAAAAGCGCGAGCATGCCTACTATGTCGTCTACGCTCCATGCAGTAAAGCTTCACTGCAGATTCTGGTGAATGTCGCAGGACGCAGATGGGAAATCGAAACTGGCTTCGAGGCGACCAAGGGGGAGTGCGGCCTGGATCAGTATGAGGTGCGTCTATGGCGCGGGTGGTACCGCCATATCACCCTGGCACTTCTGGCGCACGCAGTACTTGTCACCCTTCGGATCGAGGGTAAAAAAAACTCCTGAAGGCATGATGCCTCTCAGCCCGCAGGAAATTCGTCGACTGTTATGCCGCCTGTTATGGCGCGCCGTCCATCCGATCAATCATGTGATTGCATGGTCAATTTGGCGACGTACTCACCAGTGGCGCGCACAACAGTCCCATTACCGACGCCGTGGTTTTACCCCGCCTGTCAGTTAGTATCTACGGCTGTAGTACTAGGAAGCGAGCCAGAAGCGACCTAGGCACTGCACTCATTGCAACCAGGCGAAAACTTCAGCGCCACCAGTGGACTCTAATAGTCTTCAAGTGTGCGCTCTCGCTCTGGTGTGCAGCGCAACAGCGATCACAACGATAGGGGCGACGGCCTTGGATGGGCGCCAGGCCCGCGCTTTCGCTCAACGCCCGAGTTCGCAAATGAGATAGGTGCTGGCAAGAGTCACAAAGCCGCAGAGCCCCCTACACTCCTTCCCTGGCTGCCAGCCGCGCAGCGGCCGCCGAATCACACAAACACCAAGGTCGAAGCATATGCTTACGTAAACATATGCTCTTGAAGATCAAGCATATCCCTTGATAAGGATGTGTTCATTTTGAGAAATGGTTTGGATATGCTCACAAAAGAAGATCCTAGTCAGGATCTCTTTACTAAGGAATAGAAGGCAATGCCGGGGCCCCTGCCAAACTACGCAGGTACCCCTTCCACCGTCATTAGATTGACAGCTCCGATAGACGTTTCGAGTTGCGGCTCTCTCTTCGACACCGCTTGGACTTTTTCAACTCTACCCCGTGGTAGTCCTATCTCCCCAGCGCGCCACCGGTCACGCCCGTCCACGCTGGAGGTCACCACCGATGCTCTTCAGTCGGAAGAGGCGGTCCTATCGTCGGGCGGCTCGGTGCTCGGCCGACGCGTGACTATTAATGTATATCACTTGAATGCTGATAGAGCAACGCGAAATTCAGACTGAATTCCGCTCTCGATTTGCGGGCGCCGAAAAACGTCACTATTTAGTAATTCATTTTCAAAAATGCAATCATGACTTTATTTAATTCAATACCAATTCCCAAGTTGATCGAGCAACTCAACCGGCCTTTTCGCAACAATGATGCGGTGCATGGGCACGGCGGCCGGTAGCATCAGGTCGGGCCGTGGCAATGGTGCGCTTCACAACCGAGCGCGTTTCACAGTAGCTGCCGCCGCGAAGATGGGCAAGTCGCTCGATTCGAGGCCATGCGGGATGCTCGTCGGCGGGCATCGGTCGTTGTCTTGATCGTGGTGGTCGCTTGCGCAAGGCGAAGAGGTCACATCTCGATACACCTCGTAGTCGGTGAACTCGAAGTCGCCCGCGTGGCCAGCGCGGCGAGGAAGTCGGATGCGAAGGATTCGCCGCCGTGGAACGCTACGGTCCGCAGTATTCGGCGACCTCTCCAGACCGGACGCTGTGCGACGCGCCGCTCACGCGCGATGACGAAGCCGATTGGCGTTGCTCAAAGCGGCCCGCTCTCGCATCCTTCGCGCCCTTCATCATTTCGCCTGCAAGGAACTTCTCCTGAAAGCGAGTTCCGTCGCGTCGACTCCAGCGCGGCGCGGGTGACACCCTGTTTAGCTGGTCGGTAAGCGGGGCGAAGTCGCAAAGAACGTTGGCAAGTGGAACATTTGCGATGCCGATGGCAACGACATGAGCCACTATGCCACCATATACGGGAGTTTCACGCTTGGCGGACGTTTTAGACGCGCCTTCGCTTAAGATGCGTGATTACCGTTGCAGTGACAACGCTTATCGACAGTGGACCCCCGCCAAAAAACCGCCCTCCCAAATGGAACGTCGAAGATCTCGAGAGCATTTCACCCGCGTTCTTTCCCGCATCTGCGGCCGGTTGGACACCCAAAACGTGGCAACAATCAAGTGGACGGACCGATTCTTTAAGGAAGTCCACTTTAGCACCGTGTCCGTTCGCACTTTGTGGGTAGTGGGCTCCTACGCAAGGGGCGCGCTTGAGTGTGGAGACCTTGATCTCGTCTTGGACGTGACCGTCAAGTCGGGTCAGCGACACTCTGATACGCCGCCTGCGAGCGCGATTAACCGTACCTTCCTCAGTAGTCCACCAGATGTACGCGTCTATGCCGGTACGCCCACGGAGAATAGTTCTAAGGTTGAGTTTGACGAAGCGCGCTTGATTTGGTCGGCGGAACAACCAGACTGGCGTTCCGCAATCGCGTCTATTCGCCCCGATCCGAATGCAACCCGGTTTGCAAGACCCGCTGATGCGATTCCCTTTCGTAGGGAGCAGTTATACGCATTCAGCGACACCATCTCCGAGCTGTTGGAACTCGAGCAGTCGCGTGTTCTGAAATGGCAGTTCGTCACGTTCGCCGAGATTCATCTTCCGGCCACACGAAGCGATGATGAGCGAAAGTTCGTCCGACTGACCGATTCGCTTTGCGGGAAGGAGACGCAGCGACTCATTCCGCATCTACTCGAGGCATTCAGACAGCGCCCAACGTGGCCCGAAGGTACGTGGCGGCGTTCTTGGCGTGAAAGGACTGAGTTTCGCTGCGGCGGATGCGACGTCTTCGTTGGCAGACCCCATATCCCCATTGCTCGCTTGAATGACCTCGCGACGACAGAGATCGCGCTCTCGCCGCACCTGACGAAGCGAGGGCCAAACGGAGTTTGGATCATTGGCCGCGGTGTAGAGCATGAATTAGCGAAACGAGCGAGCGAGATCACGTTGTTCTGCCACGTCGACTCAGACGGCCAACCCGTCGAAATTCAGTACGTTGATGCGGGGGGTTACGAAGCCACCTCGTTCGACTTGTTCTCGAGCGAATCCGATGCAGAACAGCAAGCTCGAGAAGACGAGCAAGAGTTCGAGATGATAGTTGGCGTGCGCTCGCTTTCAGGCGAGGATCTTCTGGCGCTCCTGGCTCGCGCCGACGTCATCTACTGCGATGACACAGAAGTCCCGCTCACCGACGCAGGTCAGCGTTTCCTTGAAGTTGCGGCGCCTGTTCCGAACGCGATGAGTGTGCTTGATGCGCTCCAGGCAACGATTCGCCGTTGATCGAAATTGATGGCAAAGCTCGCACTCTCAGGGCGAGGATGGATAGACCGGACTCCGCAGGCGGCCTCCTAAAGCGGGGAAGGGGTGAGAGACCCGACGGTCGAGGCCCGCGTTGTCAGGCCATAGGCGTTGCCGGTGACGGATGCGAATCGGGAAGCTGTATGAACCGCCCCGGGAATCGTGGAGGCTGGTTGGTTTAAGTTAATGCGGGTTCGGCGACCGGTGTTTCAAGTTGCCGATAGTAGTTTTCCTCAGCTTCAGCCGGTGGGATGTAGCCGAGGGGTTCCATCAATCGATGATGATTGAACCAGGCCACCCATTCCAGCGTTGCCAACTCGACGGACTCCCGTGTTTTCCAGGTGCGGCGATGAATCAGTTCAGCCTTGTACAAGCCGTTGATTGTCTCGGCCAGTGCGTTGTCGTAGCTGTCGCCACGGCTACCAACCGAGGGCTCTATACCCGCTTCGGCCAATCGCTCGCTATAGCTAATGCTAACGTATTGCGAGCCTCTGTCGGAGTGATGTATCAACGTTCCATCGCCGCCAGGCCGCCGCGCATAGAGTGCCTGTTCAAGTGCATCCAGAACGAAGTCTGTAGTCATCGACGAACTGACGCGCCAACCGACGATCCGTCGGGCGAACACGTCGATCACGAAGGCCACGTAGAGCCAGCCCTGCCACGTCGAGACATAGGTGAAATCAGAAACCCAGAGCTCGTTTGGCCGGTCAGCCCTGAACTGCCGGTTGACCCGATCCAGCGGACGGGCAGCCGCCGCATCGGCAATGGTCGTGCGAGCACGTTTGCCTCGCATCACGCCACGCAAACCCAGTTGCTTCATCAGCCGTTCGACAGTGCAGCGAGCCACCGCGATACGCTCCCGGTTCATCTGCTTCCAGACTTTATCCGCTCCGTAGACACGCATGTTGGCTTGCCAGACACGCTGGATCTCGGGTCGAAGGCGTTCATCGCGTATAGCACGAGCGCAGCGGCGCGACGGATCGCGAAGCTGCGCAGCATGGCGCCGGTAGCCCGACGGGGCAATCCGCAAGACCTTGCAGATCGGCTCGACCCCGAAGGTGTCGCGATGCTGATCGATGAAGGCCTTCAGGACTTCAGGCGGCGGTCGAGCTCCGCCTGGGCGAAAAACGCGCTCGCCAGTTTCAGAATCTCGTTGGCGCGGCGCAATTCCTTGACCTCGCGCTCCAGTGCCTTGAGACGTTCGCGTTCCGACGTGCTCACGCCCTCGCGCTCGCCGCTATCGACTTCATCTCGTTTGACCCACCCCAGCAAAGTCTGGCTCGTGCAGCCGATCTTGGGGGCGATGGATTCGATCGCTGCCCACTGTGACGGATACTCACCCCGATGCTCTTGCACCATGCGCACTGCACGTTCCCGGACTTCAGCAGAAAACCTGTTCGACTTGTTCATGGCTCCATTCTCTCAAGAGTTGGAGCCTCCACCAAATCCGGGGCGGTTCAGTATCCAGTCGTACGCTACGACGTTGGAAAGAGCGTCAAGAATTCGCTGGCGTCAATGGCGCGAACGACGTTCTCGCGCTGATACCGAATACGGCTCACATGCAGATAAGGATTGCTCAAGCAAAAAAGAGCTATTCGCCAACACGATCGCAAGCGCACCGCGACAAAAAAGACGCGGCTAAAGCAGCCGCGTCTATCAGTACAAATCCGATATGACCACTCAGCCGAGAATGACGTCCCACTGACCAGCTCGTACGGTGACGAGTTTCTTCACCAGCATCCCTTCTTTAGCCACACCTTCGTATTGCTGCGTCAGGAGTGCGCTCGCAAAGACATGCTGCAACGGAACACCAGGAATGTCTGTACTTGCTTGCGCTTGAATGAATCCGGTAACAAGGCTCGCCATGTCGTGCCACTCGTAAGCAGTCGCCTCCCGCCGCGGACCGGTTCTGTATTTCTCCGCAGTAAGTGGCTCATTCCTGAAATCTATCCCGGCGAACACGGAATTCCACCCGCTATCATGCTTGACATTCAGGCCGAAGAAAATGCGCTTATATTTTCGCCACATGTCGAAAGCAGCCCATAGTTCTGGGTCGGTCATCTCGGCAATCCAGTAGAGCTGCGTACTTTCGAGTTGAAGACGCATTGTCATCAGCATTCGGTCGGCGAGTTGAATCTGACCTAGACCGAAATTGACCTGTTTAGCATTCTTGGGTAGACGTTGCCCTTCGTTTGCCGTCAGCGGGAAAGTCAGGAACGGCATGTCCTCGGGAAATCCGGCGGCCATATCGGGGCGGCAGCCTAGCGACTGAAGTTCCTCGAGTCGACCGAGAGCGACGGGATGCTTATTGGAAGCGAATGAGTTGTTGCCTTTCATATAAATTCTCCACTACGTATATGTTAATTTCCGGTGGTCTTTTGACCGGGATGCAGAGATCGCGAATGCAGATCGGCCGCAGCCTGAACTTGCATCCGACAAACCTGCATCTCTGTATAGGTCGAGACTTTCCGAATGACAGCTCGACGCAATTCGCACAAGTTAGCACTTCGCATCGAGCCGCCGAGCGCATATGAATCCACGTGAGTCATAACCTTGCCAAGGAGAAGCCCTGGAGCAAGGGAGGCGTATCCTGGAAGACAAGCACGCAGTTCTATACGCGAAGTCACTGCGCGGTACCCTTGAACCGCGCATCGTCATCCCGGATCGCCTATGTTTCACATAAAGCGTAGTGGTCAGGACGAGGGAAAGCTCGCATTCGGCTTTGCGCCATGCGACCGCCCTTTTATGAATGGTTCTACTCGCTTCGTTGCGAGCAGATTGACTAGCATCCGCTCCAGAGGGAAATCAGGTAAGACACTTACCGCTACGTGTTGCAGCAGCCCGCTGTCAGCGATTGTTGTCATTATTTTCCAGACATAATCCGCTGGTGCGTTTTTTTTGAATCCGTGTAGGTCTTCAAATTCGAGGCGTTCCCTTGATATTTCCGCAACGCAAAGCGTGCAATCTCGCTTTTTACTCTGATTGAAGTCGAGCAGAACGGGTAGCCTCCCAGCCTCCTTCCACTTGTCGTATGCTGCCCTAACCTCCGGGTCTGTAAAGTCTGCCAGCCAGTAGATTTGCACGTCGTTTAACTGGAGCAGCATGGTCATCACCGGCAAATCATTTGCGGGAAGGCATGCGATGTTCATTTCGTACCTGATAGCGCCGGTCGGAAGGAAATTCGCACCGTCAGTTGCGATTGGACAGCGCAGCACGGGAAAGTCCGCCGGCAGACCATCAGCCCATTCCGATGTATCGAATTCCGAAAGTTGCTGGAGGTTGGTAATGTCCCCGACAGCGAAGGATTGGGCGGCATTGAGAGAGTTGAGAGCTTCCATTACTTCTATTCCTTGATTTCGACTGAGAGCCGCGCTATGGCACAAATGCCATAGTCCCGGTGCTTCTCCGCCCCATAGGACAGAGGATCAACTGAAGCCAATTTGCTTCAGGGCCACCGACGCGACGAGACACGCCACATCGGCACCAAGATCAAAAGGAAGTAGAACCATTGCGGCCACTACTTCAGCACCGGAAAACTCTTGTCTCCGGAATTCTGCACCCTGCTCACTTGTGATGAGCAACTACAGAAAGGAAAGCTATGAGGGCATTATAACGGATTACAGTGTTTTGCTCAATAGATGGTTTTTACACTCGAGGCTTTCTACGTCGTTATGCAAATAATGCCTGATGCAAACGGACGGCACAATAGCCTACTGCTGGACGTATTGTGTTGCCCAGACAGAGACGATAAATGAGTCAACTTAATTGCGCGCCTCCGTCCACGAAATCCGTTAGCGCGGCCAGGTAGGTCGCCAGGATCGGTGCAAATCAACATCTTCGTAGATCTTGCAGTAGACATCATCATGGTCAGCAGGCTGGCAGCCAAGTCGACCGGGTCACGTGCGCTCTCGAGTCAGTTACTCTGCGCGAGTACCTTAACGAGGAAAATGCGCGACCACTGGCCGCGCATCGAGAAACCGAATGACTTTCCTCTCCAGGAAATTTACCGCTGAAAGACTATCTTCATAGGCGCCGGCATTTCAACCATTTTGTCGGCAGCGACGCACGGCTTGAAACGGTCTGTGAGTAAAACATTTACAAAGACCCGACGCAACGGCATGCCTTCAATGTCCGTATCTGCTTGGCGCTGCAGTTTTCCACTACTAGCCAAGGCCGTCATATCGTCCCATAAGCTTCGGGTTGAAGGGGCCGGCAAATTTCGGAACTGTTCGTTCTGGTATTTGCCTTGTGGCACCCCTGCCTTGGCAAATAGCGATACCCCTGCTCCTCGGTCTGACCTCGAACATCGAACTGAATCAGGGCGTGCTTAGCCTTCCTCCACTTCTCCAGCACGGCCCAGACTTCCGGGTCGGTAATATCTGTGAGCCAGAAAATCTGCACATCGTTAATTTGCACGCGAATACTCTGAAGCAGACCCTGCTGTGTGTGAATCCTCCCGAATCCGAAATTGGCTTGACCTTCTTTCATGCTGAAGCATTCCGCATCATGAGCCGCGACCGGACACGTCAGGACTGGAGTATCGTAGGGCAGACCGATGGACTGTTTCGGTCTATATCCCAGAGAATCAAGTTGCTCCAGGCGGCCGAGCGCGACGAGGTTGGAATTCAAATCGATTACTTCAAATCCGTTCATTGCTTTACCTAACATGTTTGATTAGCCTCTGGCGCGAGCTTCGCGCCTCCACTGCACATCGACTGCCGCGAGGTCGATCGCCGACGACGCGATCCTTCGACAGCTGACTGCTTATTCGTATAGCGCTGACAGCGCCCTGATGATTCAAAGACAGTTCTACGAAGACCACGCGAGTTCGCTCAAAACATCATGATGCGCACGTATGCCGCCATGCAACTCACGATCGCCGCAGACTAAGGAATCCTCACGAATAGAAGACGTGACATGACACCCTCGTGCGAAATCGATAGAGTGAGAACGGACGCGCGCTGATCTTTAAACGCGCGTCATCATCTGGCACAGCCTGCGTTTTTGATAGCGTCTGCCGGTCAGAAGGAACGAATAGTGGAGTTCTGCTTCGCGCCCTGCAACCGCCCTTTTACGAATGGCTCCGCTCGGTGTGTCGCGAGAACACTGACGAGCACCCGCTTGAGGCAAACGTCGGGAAGCAGGCTGACTGCCAGACGCGGCAGTATTCCAGTGACCGACAGTGTCACCATCGTTTTCCAGACATAATCCGCTGCCGGAATCTTCTTCTGTGTGCGTAGTTGTTCGAAGGCTAGATGTTGTCGCGGTATTTCCGGGACGCAGAACATGCAGTCTCGCTCACTACCCTGGTCGAAGCGGAGCAGCATTGGCATCCGGCCTGCCTCCTTCCACATATCGTATGCCGCCCAGACTTCCGGGTCCGCAAGGTCCGCTAGCCAGTGGATTTGGACCCCTTCAATCTGGACCTGAATCGATAGTAGCAACAGATTGTTTACGGGAACGCATTTGAAGCTGACTCGGTACTTGGAGATATCGGCCGGAATGAGATGTGCATCTTCAGTTGCGATTGGACAGCGCAGCATAGGGAAATCCGCTGGCAGATCGCGCGCGAGATTAGTGTTTCGAGATGCAGGGAACTGCTCGAGTTGGGAGATGACGCCGACAGCAATGACAGGGTCGGTATTGAGAGAGATGGCAGCTTCTATTCCTTTGATTTGGACTAAGAGCCGTTCCACGACATAGCTGTCGTAGGTCCGGTGCTTCTCCGCCACGAAAAACGGAGGATCTCCTGAGGCCAGCAGGCCTCAAGTCTGCCGACGTGACGAGACACGCCATATCGGCACCAAGATCAAAAGGAAGTACGCCATTGCGGTCGCTACTTCAGCACCAGAGAACTCTCGTCCCCGGAACCCTGCACCCGCTCGCTTGCTGCTGAACGCGTACAGAGATGGAAAGCTATGTTCGCATTATAGCCTGTTGCTCAACACATGCTGCGCATTCTCCAAGATCTCTCTTATTTCTCACCAAAAACGATGATTGAACAAGTACAACGCACATTCACTACATGCCCACTGTCTATGACTGAGCACGCGATATCGGAACCATTTCTGTAGGTGACCGCGTCCTTGAATCTTGCTATTGCAGCCGGGTTCGTCGACCGTCACTCAACCTTGCCGCTGCAAATCCGCGAACGGCCCGGCTTGCAGATACGGCACGCACGCGAATTCGCTATGACACGATGGCCACATAGACGTATGACCGGCAAACGGAGGGCAGCACACCCCGCACAGACGACGCGATGCCCCCGCACCCCTTCTGTGGGGCAGCAGGCCCGTCACGCTACGCGCACACGCAATCCTGTAGATCGCCTCCCTGGCTGCCCGCCGCGCAGCGGCCAGCTCATCAAACTGTAAAGAACAAGTGCTGGTAAGCGCCCGCGTGACAAGCAACACAGAACCCTGTCACTCAGTCCACGCATGAGTATCTGCTACACAAACCATCAACTCTTAATCCGAACATGCGCCACATACATGTGGCATCGGACAGGCGTGAGCGTCGAAGCTGAAAGGTCGCAAAGAGCGCAAAGCATCTGCTTACCTAAACATATGCTTTGAAAATTGAGGATATGCTTCAGTAAGCATATGTTTTTTTAGAGTTATGCAGATGCTTACGTAAGCATAGAAGGGAATACCGGGGCCCCTGCTAGCTGACGCTGGCGCCCCTTCCACCATTCACTTTTGAATTGGCTCCGACAGACTTTCAGGTTGCGGCTCTATCTTCGCCACCGCTTGGACTGTTTCAACCTACCCCCGTGGTAGTCCAGTGTCTTCAAACGCGCCACCGGTCGCACCCGTCCACGCTGAAGGTCAACGCACAGTTCTTCAGTCGGAAGAGCGGCTTAACGCCGGGCGGCCAGTGCTCGGCCGACGTATGACTCTTTAAGTATAAATGCTGAAATTGCGAGATGCCAACGTAATTTGTTCGCTCTCTTCGCGGATTCAAATACGAAGTGGAAAAACAGATTTGATTCACACGATCTTTTCGAAAATCGCAAACATCAAAATAAATCGCTCAATACCTGTCACAGAGACCTCTGCGTCGTGTGACGTGAGTGTAATCCCGCCGCGGCGCCGAGATCGGCCCGTAGCAGGTACGCGGAGAGGACCGCCTTAATTGACAAACTCTCAGGCGAAGGCTAAGTGGCGGCTGCCCCAAGGTGTGCGGTGAAACTTCGCGACGACCATGAACGCTTGCTCCAGTAATGCGCGCCCAGCGGCCTAAGCAGCGAGGCCCGTGGGACTCGGGCGCCTCATGAATCTCGTGAGCGGGATATTTGAGCAGTTTTCGGTCGTATACGACCGAAATGCGAAACATGGATCGCAGACATCCCTAAACCTCTATATGCGACCAACATTTTGAACTCAGATGCTCGACAAGATTCAACTCACCAACCTCTTCGACAAACTCGGCACTCCGGACAAGGGGCGCTTGCTTATCCAGACCGCTCGCATTGAAGCACCGGTTGCACCACCGACGGTCCAAGGCGGGAGCGTAGCCACCATCCTATCGAGCAGAAAGATGGGGCGCGAAATTCGCACTGAAACACGTCACATCGAGTTCCCTGCTGCCGTGACGAAAGAGCACTCGGACGACGTTCTCGAATACTACGAGCGCCCGTGTGAACTGAAGCTTAAGTTGGTGGACGAGTCCACTGGCGAAATTCGCAACGTTCGCATTCATCCCAACTTCCTCACGATTCGTAACGACGGATTTACGCTCGAAGAATGGAAGTCAGAGACAAAGCTTGCCCGACTCGCTGAGAAGTATCCGTGGTTCTATTCCAAGGGTGGCGACGGTCAATGGTATGCCCCGCAAATCGAGAAGCACCTCGCCGACCTCGGCATCCGCTATCGGGTGTTCAGCGATGCTTCGATTCCTCGCCGGCGCGTGGACAACCTCCTCTACCTGGCTGACTATCTGCACCTCGCAGAACCGTGCCCAGACGACGTTCTGCAGCGACTCCGTGACACGCTGCAGGAGCATGGGTCTTTGACCTTCATGCAACTTTTGGGGGCCCCACACGCGTTCGATGCCGATTTTCTGAATCGGGCGATCGCGGGAAACTGCGTCGCAACCGACCTCGATACTCAATCACTGGGTGACAAGCGAAGCTTCCAACTTTTCCGCGATGAAGCGCTGCGAGATTTCATTCTTGCAGACACACGCTCTGGCAGTTTGCCCGGCGTTGACCGGTTCGCTCTAAAGATTGCTAATGGCGCCAAGTTCGTCTTCGAAGGAAGTGAGCTGACCATCGTGATGGTGACTGGGGAATCCGTCATCTGCAACAGGGAGGATGGCTCGACCATTACGTTGACGCGTAGCTGGCTCGAGAGTGCACACGAAAAAGGCCAGGTGAAGTGCCCTCAGCAAGACCAGCAATCCAGCCAGGACCTGAGTCGCTATTCGAAGGAGGACTTCCAGACTGCGCTTCGCAGGCAAGCGCTGCTGGAGGCTGAATCAGAACCCACCAATGTGTCCGGACGGACGCTTCGCCGCTGGAAAGCCCGTCAGGAAATCGCTCTAGCCAATGGCTCCAATGAAGTTCTCGCGCTAGTGCCGGATTCCGGCTCGAGAGGTAACCGCAAACCCCGATTGAGCACGCGCCAGGTCGAATTGATGGGCGAGGTCATCGATGAGCAATGGGTCAACAGCAATGCAATCAACTACAAAGCCTGCCACCGCATGCTGCTGGTCGCGTTCTCAGAGGAAGGCGAAGTGCCGCCATCGTATCCCACGCTGATCGCGCGAATCAAAGCGCGCGAAACCAACAGAGACGTTCGTACGCGATACGGGAAACGAATCGCTTACCAGCAGAGTACCTTCATTGACGTCTTGCACCACGACTCACCGGTCCATGGTAGCCGGCCGTTCCAGTACGTGCACATTGACCACACGCAACTCGACATCGAGGTAATCTCAAGCCGCACTGGGAAGCCACTTGGCCGCCCATGGCTGTCGCTCGCGGTAGACGCCTGGTCGCGACGCATCGTGGCGTTTTACCTGACGTTCGATTCGCCTTCGTACACCTCCGTAATGATGACGGTGCGCGACATGGTGCGGCGGTTTAATCGACTTCCCGAATTCATCGTTGTCGACAATGGCAGCGATTTCCTGTCGGCTGCATTCGAATCGTTCCTCCGCGCGATGGGTACGCACCTGCGGTTTCGACCGTCAGGGCAACCGCGACATGGTGCAGTGCTGGAGCGCATGTTTGGTCGCCTGAACACGGAGTACATCCACAACCTCGCGGGCAACACCAAGGCGACGAAAAACGTGCGTATGGTGACCGGTTCCCACCTGCCCCAGAAGCTCGCAGAGTGGACCATCGGGGCGCTCTACGCGGGCATACAACATTGGGCGTGTGAATTCTACGACCAGAACATCCACCCAGCACTCGACGAGTCACCGCGCGAGGCCTTCGTGCGCGGCATGCGAGAGAGCGGCAAACGTCCGCAGACGCATATTCAGTTCAATCGCGACTTTCTGATTGCAACTTGTCCGCCAGTCGACCGCACGGGCACGCGTCAGGTGCACCGTCAGCGTGGCGTCAAGGTGGACCAGCGGTTTTACTGGAATGCAGCATTCGATTCGGCCCAGCTTGATGGCGAGAGCGTAGCTGTACGGTACGACCCGTGGGATGCCTCCTCTGTTTATGTGCGCGTAAAAGACGCCTGGGTTCGCGCAGTTTGCCGGAGCCTGCATGGCCTCGGGCTGCTGACGGAGGTGGAAAAGCGAGCGTTGACGGAAGAGTACAACCGCCGTCATGGATCGCTGTCGGACAGCGAGCGCGACAAAAAGCGGCTTCATGAATTCATTCAGGTTTTCACGCCGGATGGAGCTCTCGCGACTGAATTCGAGCGTCAGGCCGAGAACAGGCTTCTGTACAACGACCTTGACCTTGCGAGCGTTGAGCCGGTCGTCGCGCCGCGAACAAGACTCGTCAACGATGCAGAGAAGACACCAACACCTCCGCCAACGACATCACCGATGCCGTCGCAGAACAGTGTAATAGCCAATCCGGCCGCAAAGCCGGATGAACAAGACGACTACGTAGAACTCGACGAATTCGACGATTTTTGAGAAAACCATGACACAAAAGACCGAAACGGTACAGCCGTCAAAGATGGAAGCCATCAACGCGCTCTCAAGCAAGCGCATCAAGCACACTCGCGTTGCCGAAGTGATGGGAGAGCTTGACACTCTCATATACCCCGGAAGCCAGGACAGCATTCTGCTTGTTTGCGGGCCGACAGGCGCCGGCAAGACGACCCTATCGAGGCACATGGTTGAGTCCGCGCTCGAACGAGGTCGTTCGCAAATGGAAGCGAATGGTGGCGTCATCCCTGCCGTCTACGTCGAAGCGCCGTCGTCGGGCGAGAATGATTTCTCATGGAAGCTTTTTTATCGGCGAATTCTTAGCCAGCTCGGCGACGACCTCGACGGGCCCAAGATGCTCTATGGCGTCGATAAAGAGACCGGAAGAGCGGTACGGCCACGCGGCTCTAGTGGCAACAGCTTGGCTGCCCTGCGGACGGCCGTTGAACGAAGTCTGCGCGAACGGCAGGTGCAGTTTCTCGTCATCGATGAGGCGGCGCACATCATCCGTCAGACCCGGGGTAATCATCGACTCGAGATTCAACTCGACACGCTGAAGTCGTTGGCAAACCAGTGCGGGACTCAGATGGTCTTAGTCGGCTCCTATGACCTCCATCAGTTGGTGTCGCTGTCCGGGCAACTCGCTCGACGCACTCACGTGCTTCATTTCGAGCGCTATCGCGACGACCGGCCTGAAGACGTGAAGGCGTTCGAACGCTGCGTGCTGGCGTTCGAGAAAACGTTGCCCAACCTGTGGGGAGGACAACTCGCTCAATATACGAGGGCATTGCTTGAGAACACGCTCGGATGCGTTGGCACATTAAGCAGCGTTCTCATCCGCGCCGCCAAACTCGCGGAAGCTGCAGGCTCGTGGTCGGTAAATTCGTTGGAACGCGCACTCCTTAACGAGGCTCAGCGCAAGCGAATCCTCGAAGAGATTGTAGACGGAGAGACGGCCATTGGGCCGAGTTTTACCCGGGTGATGCCCAAGCTTAAGCGTGCGGCAGCATGAATATGGAACATCCAATGACCCAAAAACTGCTAATGACGCGCTCGGTGTTGAATCCGGTCGCTCCGATCGGCGTCGGGACGCCGGAAGTCGAAAGCATGGGCAGCTATTTTTGCCGGCTGGCTATGTCACACTGCATTTCAGCAGCCGACCTAGGGCACACAGTTGAACGAGCCATGCAGTGGAGCCATTCGGAAGGCTGGAGATGGCACGGAATCAGTCTGAGTGGAATGTCCGACACAGCACACGACTGGGCGTGCGCACTGTCGAAGTTGACCAGTGTCGACAATCTGCATTCGCTGACATTGCTTCCTTGGCGCGACGTCATCGCGGAGCAAAGTGCCCGTCCCGCCTCGGCGCAGTGGTGCCCGCATTGCCTTGCCGATGACCGTGCCGCAGGCGCGACACCATATTTCCGGCTATCTTGGGATGTCGGCGCCGTAAGCGCATGCCCTAAACACCAAAGGCGGCTCGTGCATGTGTGCCCCGATTGCGGGTGCGCCAACACACGGCACAAATCCGTCTTTGTCGTACCTGGGTGGTGTACTTCGTGTGGGGGATTCCTCGGGGTCGGTGATTCGGAACCAGCTACGCCCGCAGAAGCCTGGATTGCAGGTCAGCTGGGGGCGATGCTCGCTGTGAAATATGACTTGGCGTCAAGGCCGTCACTGGAAGCTATGCTCGACGGCATCCGCAAGTTGGTCCAACATTTGGACGACGGGAAGAGCGCGAGATTCGCTCGACGCATTGGTCTTCCGAAAAACACTGTGCGTTACTGGCTTACGGAGGGAGGCACGCCGGGACTGCCAGCTCTTTTGCGCATCGCCTCACAAAGCGGATTGACGCTTCCAAAGCTGCTGGCCGGCGACCTCACTGAGTGGCCCCAGGCGTGCGCCGACATTCATGATTTGAATTCGCTCTTTCCTGACTTGAAGGAACGCGCGCCACGCAAAGTTCGCAATTGGGACCGGATTCGCGCTCAACTAGCTGCACTGAACGAGTCATCTGCCGTCGTCAGCGTCAGGGAAACGGCACGAGACCTTAATGTTAACGTGCGCCAGCTGTACATACACGCCAACGAGGAAGCGCGCGCGCTAGCTGTGCGGTGGAATGAACACAGACAGCGCCTCAGCGAGGAAAGCCGGAAAAAGACGAGCGAGCTCATCGAGCGGGTCTACCCTGAGATTGCCGCTAAAGGGAAGGCCGTAAATCTTCGCGAGGTACTAGCGCATGTGCCCAAAGAAGATTTAGACGGGGTACGCGACGTCTTCAGCGTGCTTCAGGAGATGAAAAAGATGGAGCAATCCCGAGTAGCCTAGAAGCGAAGAGCGAACGCAGCGTATGATGCGTTCGCTTGTAGCCGACACGGTCGTGCTTCGGCCATCACCGAAGGATCATTTGGAAAATGGCGTTGCCGCTCCCCAGCATTAGATCCGCCAGGGCGCTTCCTCCGCCTTTTGACCGAACCTCGGCCTTAGCCGCATTAACAATGGATAGATTTCTTTGGCCACCTCTGTGAGACGATTATTCTCTGTCTCAGCCAAGCCCGGCGAGTGTGCAATCAGGTTCCGAAATTTTCGCAATTCGGACAACCTTTGTAGTGCATCTTCATCTATGTCAGGCAAGTTCGCCGCAAGCGCCACTATATCGGGTACCGTCGAAAGAACCTTCTCGTCGGTAACAGATAGACGATCAATTATGGTCGCCTCGGCCAGATTCCATCCGTACAGAACGGCGAGTCGTGGAGAAATGTCGAAGAGTGCACTTATCCTTTTTCGCAGCGAGTCTGGATCTTGAACTGAAGGTAGATCTATTTCGGTCCCGTTCTTTTTGAGAATGAGAGATTGCGACTTTTCGCGGTGCCACACATATTTTTTAGCACCGATGCCTACGAAATACGACACCACAGCAAGTATGGCAGTAAAAATCGCCTCGAGGCCAATGCCGTGAGAAAGGTTGTCGATTGCGACTGCAAGGAGGCGAGTCAATTCCGTCACAGAGCCTCCTTGATTTCCGCAGCAATAACAGCGACGAAATAGGAGATCAGGCCAATGACCAATGGACGCGAGAATCCAAAGATCAACGTCAGGTCCTTCTTCTCGGCGAGGATCATGCACCATTCCCAAACGGCGAGCGAACTCAATAGGAGCAGCACACAGACCAAACAAAAAACTTCGTCTCTTTTCGACCTCACCGTTACATTCAAGCGCTTGAGTTCATGCGCTACGTCATCCGGAAGTTCCGCGATGCGAGATTTCGGCGCGACAAGCGGCACCACCAGCCCGGCGCCAGCCGAAGCCAGAGCGGGTCCAAAACGCGCTCGTGTCGCTTTGCAGCGCGAGCCGCAGAATGAATTCAATCGCGATCAGTACGAAAGGGAAACCGTAGGTCAGCAGGCGGACCAATCAGAAAGCTCCTTCTTCGGTTCGTAAGGCGAAGAAGGTGGCTTTCGCCGCCCGCCCTTCTCGCTCAAGGTGCTATTTTTGCACGACGGCGGCCTGTTCTCCTGCCGAAGGACGCGCTTCTAGGCTTCCGGGCCTCCGCCGAGCAGCAAAGTGTCAGACGACTTCGAGTCTGCCGTCGCCTGGATGCTGTGCAGCTCAAGGTTCGCGCCCGTCGTTTAGGGACGAGCCGCAAGGTGCCCAGCGCATCTGATATTTTGGCCGTCGAAGGGCAGTCTCGATGTCGAGTGCACGCTCAGTGTTCTTCGGGCAGAAAGAAAGCGGTTGAATAAGCGCTCGCGCGGTGCCCGGGACCGAAAGTCCGATGCCGAATGTGGTCTTCCCGAACGCCGCCGGCGACTAGCGCCTGCTATGCCAATCACCGGTTGGAACGGCCTTTTCCAATCGCTTGGTGAGCAATACGTTGGCAAGCACGTGCCGCAGCGGGATTCCTTGAAGGTCGGTCGTGGCCTGCATCTGCAGCTGGCCGCTCGCTGCCAGCGAAACCATGCTTTGCCATGTACGCCCAGTGGGCGCGCGGTCAGGGCGAAGGCGATGTAAATCGTGGCGAGAAGTGTCTGACGGCAAATCGATGACGCATACCATCTGGTGACGGCGATTTGCTTCTTCAACATCAAACAAAATCGGAACGCGCCCCGCCCGTTTCCACACGTCAATTGCCGCCCAGATTTCGGGGTCCGTCAATTGAGCCACCCAGTAGACCTGCAGGTCGTCAAGCTGGAAGCGAATGCTCATTAATGGACCATCGTCCAACTCAATATGCCCAAAACCAAAGCTCGCCTCGCCGGGTTTTCTCGAAAGACAATATCCTTCTGTCGGTCCTATTGCGCAAGTTAATACCGATATTTCTCTTGGTAGGCCGATGGTCTGCTTCGGCCTGGGCTTGAAATCCTGCAACGGTACCAATCGTCCAATCGCGACGAGTTCACTTTCCGTATTAATCACTTTTATATCTTCCATATTTTCGGTCAGCACGGCGGGCGTGCCTCAATAACTATTTCGGCATTCAGTCCGCTCTAAATATCATCGTACTGATAGGCGCTTTTGGTGACATCAGTGCTGCCCGGCCCATCGATGGATTGGACGTTATCGGCAGGGTCGGCACCAAGCTTAGGCTCTTTGAATCGCCTTCCGCCCTCTTCGTACCAACCCGATGGATAGACGATGAATCCATTCTCGCCAGGAAACCTGAAATACTCCCGGAGAGCCAGATAATATCGATAGAAGCGATAATCTCCCCACGACCACGCTTCGGGCTCCCACTTGTCGAAGTCGGCGACCAGTTTTTTACAAACTACAGGTCCGAATGTCATTCCGCGCAAGCTGTAACGAAGAAATTCCCAAAAAGGGCCTCGCCCTTCTTTTTCTGGATACTTCTCGCTGTCCTCCACCAATTCAGACAGCCTCGTACACCAATCGACCATGTGAAATGGGCCTCTCTCCAGCTTCTTTCCATTCGTGACGAGCTTGACAAGCTTTTCACACCACTCGAAGAAGTAACCATCTGATGAGCGCTCCGAGATGCAAAACCAATGCGAGGCCTCGTAATCGAAATGATAAATTCCGCCGATTTCAAGGCCTTCCGCCAATTGAAGATAATCAGGAGGCGCTACAACCAAAACCAGGTTCTCAATGATTTCTTCCGTCTCTGGGCACCGATTAAACCATCGTGGATGACGGGGTTTATCCCATTTTTTTAAATCCGAGTAGGCTTCCAGGTATTCGCGGGTCGGCATAAATTGCTCTGAATATGTCGGTAACGACGTTCACGTCGAAAAAAACGCCATGAAGCACGGACACGGGCCCGGCGCAACAGGTCAAATGTTTTCAGAGCACAGCCGCTTCCTCCGTCTAGATTAGTGATTGCGTCGTAAAAATGCGCGTCGATAAATACGGATGGGGCTTCCGATAATATTAGGAGCCGCGCCCGCTTACTCGTGGTATTCGTTCACTGAGATTAAGCACATTCTAAAGCGGGAAAGAGGTACGGAAAAGGGCCTCGGATTCGAAGCGAACTGCTCGTGAATCGCCGGGAAGAAAAACAGGCAGAAATCGGGAGGGGATTTTCGAATTAGAGGAATTCCTCTAAATGCAGAGTTTTGGGCGCCATTTGTTACTTCGGGGTGGCGGAGAGGCACATGTCGCGTCGACTCGTCATCCACTTCGGGGAAGGCATTGAGTACGAAGCGCTCAAGCGCACGCTCGTCGCATTGGTCCAGTCACATCGCCGTTCAACTCGGCCAGCTCCGGTCATTTCCCAGCCCGGAAGACGGGACACTCGAACGGCAGCTCCAGACTCGGAAACGGCCGTCAAGTAACCACAGAACGGCAGGCCGATGCTACATGCCCCGTAAGGCAGAGATGGAACTCGACGGTTGGCGCCGCACCAACCATGCATGTTGACAGCGTCGGTTTGCGCGAGCGATACTCGCGTGGTTCTTTACGCGAATAAAGCTAGAACGATTTGAATAGCTTAGTCGGGCGTTTAGCCAGACTCAATTTTATTGCTTGGATTTATTCCGCAGATAACGCCTGCGGCCCTCCAGGCGGAGCCTTACGGTCCACAGCCGTTATCTGCGGCCGGTTCAGGTAAAGAACACCCTATCCTATGCTGTCAGATCCTCGGCCCTCGGTGCTATCCAATGTTGACATTGCGGGTAGCCGAGTCGAGTTTTGCGACAGTCCTATCGTGCTGCTCTGCGGTGGTCCGGTCGCTCAAAAGGAGCGTCCCGACGACCCAGATCCGGACATCCGGTCACTCCGCGACGCAATAACGCGGTCGCATGACGCTGATTATGAGATTTTTCGACCGGAAGAGATTACTTCTTGGCAGGCGGACGGAGTTTTTCAGAATCTGATGGATTTTGAATCAGATTTGGGAAGTATTTGCTCTCTTGTTGTCGTAATTCTGGAAAGCGCCGGCTCTTTGGTAGAGTTAGGCGCGTTTTCACAGCTAGATGAATTTCGCGAAAAAATGATAGCTATTACGTCCACCGAATTTGGTGACGCAAACTCATTTATCAACTTAGGTATATTGAGATTCATCCGCGCAGTTGATAACTCGCGCGTCAAGAGTTATCCGTGGGTCATTGAAAATCCGAAGGAAATTAATGGGGACGTTGTTAGTGATGCAATCTCTGATCTAAGAGAAGAGTTGGATAAACTGGAAAAAAGCCAGACGTTTAAGGTCAGCGCACGCGCGCATGTGATTGTGTTGATTTGTGAAATTGTAAAACTGTTTAGCGCACTAAAAGAAAGCGAAATATTTGACTACGTTACCAGCCTTGGAATTGCCATAACGAAAAAGGAACTAAAAAGCAGATTGTTCCTACTCGAGCGATTTAGGTTGATTAAGAAGGTTCATTACAGTGATTCGCAATTCTTTATGCGAACAGAAGAGCCTTACCATAAACTCAGGTTTTCATTAAAGAAACCACATGTTCAAGATTTCCTGAGAATCAAGGCGCAGTGCCTTGAATACTATACGGAAGATCCCAAACAAAAGCATCGCCTTCGAGCTATTTCGCAAGCATCAAGCTCGGGAGCGGACGTATGACAATGCATCTTCGCAGCGCTTTGCACGAATCGCTCGGCCTGACTGAAGCGCAATTGAATCGATTGATTGTGCGCTCTCCGCACACGTATAAGGTATATACAATTCCAAAGCGAACAGGCGGTAATCGAACGATTGCACAGCCAGCCAAAGAAACCAAGTTTATTCAACATTGGCTGATTAAGAACGTTTTCCGCTATTTACCTGTCCACGCGTGTGCAAGTGCCTACCAAGCCGGATCAAGCATTAAGAAAAACGCTGACGCCCACAGGTCGCAGCGTTACCTGTCAAAATTTGATTTCAAGAATTTTTTCACTTCAATTAAATCAGATGATTTGATTAAGCACATGATTCGACATTTAAGCATGGTCCTCGAGATGGACGCAATCAACGATGTCGCTAGACTATCATGCATCCAATTGAAGGCTGGGGATAAGCTTTGTCTTAGCATCGGTGCCCCAAGTTCACCATTATTGTCGAATTCGATAATGTTTGAATTTGATTCGTTGGTCAGCGATTGGTGTGCCCACGAAAATATAGTTTACACCCGCTATGCAGACGACTTGACTTTTTCCACGAACAAAAAAGATAAATCTAAAGAGATAGAGAAATTTATTCGAGAGGTTGCAAAGGGGATTAATTATCCTACACTTCGATTTAATACGAAGAAGACGATTTTCTTGTCAACCAAGCATAGTCGTAGAGTGACTGGAATTATAATCAACAATGAAGGCAATCTATCCCTTGGGCGAAACAGGAAGCGAGAAATCAGCGCATTGGTTCATAAATTTTCACTCTCAGAGCTTCCCGAGGGAGAAATTTACAGATTGCAGGGTTTGCTTGGATTTGCCAATGATGTGGAGCCAGATTTTCTATCAAGATTAAACGAGAAATATTCAAATGAATTGATTCAAGGAATCTTGTCGATAAGGCAAGAGAATTGACTTTTAGCATCGGTTAATTCCTATCTGGATGTGGCTGTGATTGACCGAGGATTGGGGGCCTTAGTTCATCGAAACCGTCGTCGCGGGGCATTGATCACAGGATTTTGGAGCGGTGTCTGACGAGCATAATCACTGCCCGATCGTGTTACCTCCAGCACTGGATTCCGCGAAGGTCCTTGGATAGCGGGAATCGCAAGGCGGTTACGGCAAGAGACAAGGGGGAAGGGAATTCATCAAGGCCAATGAGCCGGTCGCGGATTTCCACGCTTTGGTCGGCGGTTCCACTTCAGCTGCAGCCATTGAGCTTACGGCTGGTTTAACGGCTGATCAGGGTCGACTTCTGCCTGACGGGCGCCATATGGACTCGGTGCCTCCTCGTCAACCATGCATGGGATCAAGCCATTGCTGTCGCCGCAATTGAGTTGCGACACGCTGTCTTGTCCAGTTGTGATTTGCTGCCGTCGTCGATGAATCGCGGCAAGACGCGCGCGTACCTCCGCTGTTGCAGGTGTGGCGTCACGTCGCCGTGCTGCATGATCGAGAACAGTGGAGAGCGCTCTTTCAGCGCTTCACCATGGATGCCCGAATCAAGAGCCGTGTAGGCTACGAAGGTGTGCGCCGCATTCGGGTAGATAGTTCGCAACCAGGTGGTGAACGTTCTGATCCATTCCTGTCCAGTCGACAGAACGACTTTCTTCACCTCATCAATCGTTCGTCACTCGTGCGCTCGCTCAAGCATAGTTGCACTTCATCACCCGCCGGCTGCGTGGCAGAAGCTGTCTGTGCCGCTGACCACGCGTGATGGCGTGGCTATTCCTGATGAAGTGCGACAACTCGCGCAGGTTATGTTCCGCGCCGTGATGAAGCGACACCGCCGACTCTACGCTGAGACCGGAGTTAGCCTCGTACCCAAAATTCCGCACAGCAAACCAAGAATTTCGGCGCACCCGTGCTTGCTGTAAACGATCTCTGTCGCATCTGGTGCCTGGCTGCCCTTTTCATCAAGAGGGGTGACAGCCAGGATGGTTCGCCGGCGGTCGAACATCTCACAGTCGCGCGGGTGCGTTCTTACACAGGAACGCGGCGGTCTGAGGTGATGGCCGGACCGGATCGCTGGCTTCGAAACAAAAAAGCGAGCGCAGCATGGCTGCTGCGTTCGCTAGAGCATCCCTTTAGAAGATGCTCGTATTAAATATCGTCATACACTCGCTCGATAATGTCAGTCTCGACATCGTCATGCCGCGGTAATTCCGGAGCGTCCAACAACGCAAGCGTCTCTATTCCGAGTTTCGGTTCGGTGAACACTTTGCCGTCTTCATCCCAAGGTTCCGGGTAAGTTACCATGCAGCTTCCAACCGGGAGATTGAAGCATCGTTGAATATGAAGATACATTTGTAAAAAATAAAAATCACGCGACGCCCAAGCATCTGATTCCCATGTTTGGAAATCGACTGCGAGCTTCCGACATGCAACTGGACCAAATGTCATGCCTCGTAGGCCATAACGGAGCAGCTCCCAGAAAGGCCCTCGTCCCTCTGTGGCAGGATATTTATCCCTGTCCTGCACGAGTTCTGAAAGCGCATTAGACCAGTCGACCATTCGATAAGGGCCGCCTTTTAGCTTCTTTCCTTTTGTCACAAGGCTGACCAGCTTTTCACACCACTCCAGATAATACTTGTCTTGGTAGTATGAAGAAAGACGATTCATGCAGGCATGAGGCCCATCCGGCCCTGAAACCAAGTCGTACAAAGCACCAATCTCGAGCCCTTCCGCTAACTGCGGATAATCAGGTGGCGCGACCACAATTTGGTCTTCGCGCGACCCAAAATCCCTCTTCAGATATTCTTTTATCTGCACAGGATTTAGGCCTTCTATTTTTTCTACTGCAGGCCAAGAAACAAAATACGCTGGAAAACTCATCGTGTTGCTCCGAATAGTTTGAGTTATCGACTATCAAGTCGAAAATGCGCCGACAAGCACGGACAGCTGCCCGGCGCGAAGAGATCAAATCTATTCAGAACACAGCAACTTCCTCTCTCTTTCGTTGGAATGGATAACAAGCGTGGCTATTTATCTCGAGCAAACGAGTAGCTTTCATTACCCTGGAAACCGGTTTCGCTCGCGTCGCTCGATCAGATAAGCACATTCTAAAGTCCGGATGAATCAAGGGAAAGAGGTTTAAATTTGAACGCCCATGCTGCCGATGTGCGCAGAACAAAAACAAATTGCGAATACGCAGGCATTTACGAATTAGAGCAAATACTCTAAACAAAAGAGTTGGCACCCTTCCAGCGCTGCTGAGGTGCCAAAGACTGCCCGAATGAGCGCGATTGACATGTCCGTCGCGCCGCGACCAGACCGCGATGCTCGCCGAAGTGGAGTCGGTTCTCTCCGACTGGAACGGACCTTCGCCGGCGTCCATGTGTTCCCGTGCACGAAGACGACATCGCGACAGCGTTATTGCTCTAAATACAAAGAGAAATATGGGCTGTAGCTGCAGTTGTTCGGCTTCTAATGTAGAAAAAACTCATCGCCACGCGTTGCTCGCGGCCCGGATCGGCTTGCGGATATCGGCGAAACTTGAGGTCGGGGCAGTCGAAACTCACTACGGAGCCACCTTACGACGGCTACACGGGGCTGCGGAGACTGTGCCGAGGCCGGGGGCCGTGTACGACGAGCGTTAAAGGGCGCCTGGAGCGCTTGGAGAGAGAAAACAGGATCGAACGCGATGTTCGGAGCACGCTGGATTACGCGGAAGGGGGTGGCTGCGGCCGACCTGGCCGCAGCCTTACAACAAAGGGTTCGCAGGGGCAAAGCCCCCTCAGTGCCTAGCAATAAAGCATAACGTGGCCCATCGGACAATAAAGCATAACCTGTCCAAGTGGCCACTTTATGCTTAACGGCACAGCGCAAGTGACTGTTAATGCTGGAGAATTCTGGTGGGCCGGGTGGGATTCGAACCCACTATCGGTCGATTATGAGTCGACAGCTTATACCAATTAAGCTTCCGGCCCTTTTGCAGGAAAACGCCCTGCCGCGAGTAGACGAACTCTAGGAAGACGTCGAGCGACGCTTCCGGCACGCAGCGAATTCTATCCGACTGCACTCGCGAAGGTCTGCGAGTTTGCCTTGAAACGGCCTATAAAACAAGCGCGGCGGACCATTCGGCCCGCCGCGCTTGACTCATCAACCCAACATCAATTCCCTTCCAGGAACGACTTCAGCTTGTCCGAACGGCTCGGGTGACGAAGCTTGCGCAGCGCCTTCGCCTCGATCTGGCGAATCCGCTCGCGCGTCACATCGAACTGCTTGCCCACTTCCTCGAGCGTGTGGTCCGTGCTCATCTCAATACCGAAACGCATCCGCAACACCTTCGCCTCGCGTGGCGTCAGCGAATCGAGCACGTCCTTCACCACGTCGCGCATGCTGGCATGCAGCGCGGCGTCGGCCGGCGCCACCGTATTCGTATCTTCGATAAAGTCGCCAAGATGCGAATCGTCGTCGTCACCGATCGGCGTTTCCATGGAGATCGGCTCCTTCGCGATCTTCATGATCTTGCGGATCTTGTCTTCCGGCATTTCCATCTTTTCAGCAAGCGTTGCCGGATCCGGCTCAAGCCCCGTTTCCTGCAGGATCTGCCGCGAAATACGGTTCATCTTGTTGATCGTTTCGATCATGTGAACCGGAATCCGGATGGTGCGCGCCTGGTCGGCGATCGAACGCGTGATGGCCTGACGAATCCACCACGTGGCGTACGTCGAGAACTTATAACCACGACGATATTCGAACTTGTCCACCGCCTTCATCAAACCAATGTTGCCTTCCTGGATCAGATCCAGGAATTGCAGGCCGCGGTTCGTGTACTTCTTGGCAATCGAAATCACGAGACGCAAGTTCGCTTCCGTCATTTCACGTTTCGCCTGACGCGCCTTCAACTCGCCGGCCGCCATCTGACGATTCGTTTCTTTCAGGTCCTTCAACGGCAGCACAACACGCGCTTGCAAGTCGAGCAAACGTTGCTGCTGTTCGCGAATCGCCGGAACGTTACGCGCGAGAATCACGCTATAGCCATGATTCTCGGCCACGACCTTCTCCGACCACTCGAGATCCGTTTCGCTGCCCGGAAAGCGCGCGATAAATTCGGCACGCGGCATACCGCATTTATC
Source organism: Caballeronia sp. LjRoot31 (assembly GCF_964253885.1). Taxonomy (NCBI): domain Bacteria; kingdom Pseudomonadati; phylum Pseudomonadota; class Betaproteobacteria; order Burkholderiales; family Burkholderiaceae; genus Caballeronia; species Caballeronia sp. LjRoot31. The sequence goes on along the minus strand of NZ_CAXURX020000002.1, from coordinate 233,680 downwards.
GACAACGGTATGCAGGATCTGACGCTCCACCTGACGGACTTCGTCCACTTGCGCACGCAACGTGTCGCACAGACGCTCGACAGTCCGCGCGGTAAAGCGGATGGTCATCAGCTCGCTCTGAATGGCTTCTTGCGCCTTCAAATAAGCCTTCGATTTATAACCTTCCTTCTCATACGCACGGCGCATCTTGTCGAACCACTCGCTGATCAGCGAGAACTTCTCCAGCGACGCACGCTTGAGCGCTTCCAACTGCGCAGCGTTGGCGTTGGCCTGAGCCGTGGTTTCGTCGACTTCTTCCTCGTCCTCACTCGCCTCTTCCTCTTCTTCCTCTTCGCTTTCGATAGCTTCCGCTTCCTGCTCGGAGAAACCGTCGGCGTCGGCGGCGTTCGGGTCGATCAGGCCGTCGACCAGTTCGTCCACGCGCGTTTCTTCGTTCTGCACGCGCTCAGCCATGGCCAGAATGTCAGCGATAGTCGTCGGGCAAGCAGAAATGGCCATGACCATGTGCTTGAGGCCGTCTTCAATCCGCTTCGCGATCTCGATTTCGCCTTCGCGCGTCAGCAGTTCGACGGTACCCATTTCACGCATGTACATGCGGACCGGGTCGGTCGTGCGGCCGAATTCGGAGTCGACAGTGGAAAGCGCGACTTCGGCTTCTTCTTCAACTTCATCGTCCGATGAAGCCGCCGGGGCGTTGTCGTTGAGGAGCAGCGTTTCAGCGTCGGGCGCTTGCTCGTAGACCGCCACGCCCATGTCGTTGAACGTGCTGATGATCCCTTCGATAGCTTCCGTTTCCGTGAAGTTATCGGGCAGGTGATCGTTGATTTCAGCGTAGGTCAGGAAGCCGCGTTCCTTGCCGAGCTTGATCAGCGCGCGCAGCTTCGCACGCCGCTCTTCGAGCTCTTCAACCGTACCGGGCGCGCTCGAGGCGAACGCGTCCTTCAACAGCGCTTTTTCCTTCGCACGCCGGTCGCGCGCCTTGACCTTTTCGACCTTGGCCGGAGGCGCGGCTACAGCATCCGCAGCGGGGGCCACGGCCGGGTCGGCCTGCACGTTTTGCGTTGCGTCGTCATCGACGGGTACTTCGTTCAGCTTTTTCGTCATGGAGTTCGCCGTACCGGCTTTAGTCTCGACTCGCGGCTGCTGGACGACAGCCGATGGAACCGTAGATACAGAATATGCGCGCGCTGCCTTGTCCTGCGACCCCTTGGCAGTGCGTCGCCCCGAGTCCTGCGCCGGCCCCCGCTTCACGACGCGCACGCGAGCCAGCTTCGACCCCTGCTTCGTGTTGCGTTTCCGGCCCGCATTAGCAGCCGCTTCCGTTGCACTCGCTTGCTTGCCGGCCGGAGTTCCGGCCTTGCCACTCCTGCCAGCCTCGCCCGCTATCAGGCCAACCTGCTCCTTCGACTGACCCGGCGTCTTCTTGCCCACCGGCCTCACGACTTCCGCCGTTCTGGCCGACCCTTTAGACCCGTTAGGGCCTTTAGACCCGTTACTCACTGCCGACGCAACCGGGTTTCTTTTGCTTGCACCCGATGGAGGAGAGGGAATGGCGATCGCTCGGGCCTTCGACACTCCGGGGGAAGGAACTGACCGGCTATGGGCCACTGCCCGTTTCGACTCGCTTGAGCCGCGTACCGTCGTTTTCTTCCCGCTAGCAGTCTTAACCATGCGTGCCTCACCTCTTTCGCAAATGAGCACAAAAAGTCAAAAAACAACTTGCTGAAAATCTTTAATTGTAGCATGTAGGTCTTAAATGTCCCGACTCACCCCGCGCAAGGCCTTAATTTGAGCAGCTTTAGCCGATAAATCCGAAAATTCGGCAATTTCTTCCGCAGTCAAGCTCGATTGCTGCGCCAGTTGATCCAGCCGATTCCTATAGCTGTCGTGACGCAGCTTGACAACCGTTGCATGCAACTCTTCCGCGAGCAGCTTTTTCTGCTCCTGTACGCGTTCGTTGGCGCCTTCGTCGGCCGGATCGCGCATCAACAGATCCCGTACATTTTCATCATAGGCGAGAATTTCCTGGAAGATATCCTCGTAAGTCGGGGCATTTGCGGCGTTGCGCAACAGATCCGACAGCATCTGGAATTCCGCCGTTTCTCCCAGTTCCCGCGCATGCCCGATCACCTCGCTGAACAACTCGCCGTGCTCGGTCATGGTGATCAGCGTCTGCTCGCTTTCGTGATCGAGCGTGGCGTAAATGGCCGGGTACATCACCAGATTACGCAATGCACGCTGCTCATGACCCTTTACGCGACGACGCTCGCTCTTCGGCAACGCAGCGCGGGCAACGGCGGCAGCTCGCGAGTCGATGTCACACAATGCCGCGATTTCACCAAACGGTGTATTCAGCCGATCGGCCAGCATGTGCAGGATCTGCACGCGCAACGCGTTCGCCGGTAACGCCTGAAGCAGCGGCTTGGCGTCGAAAAGCGCCTTGGCGCGGCCTTCCGGCTGATCGAGTTCCTTGTCGTTCAGGACTTCGTTCAACAGGAATTGCGACAGCGGCATCGCGCGGTCAACCTGCTCGCCGAAACCGTCAGTGCCGAATTCACGCACGTAACTGTCCGGGTCATGTTCCTTCGGCAGGAACAGGAAGCGGATCGTGCGGTTGTCGGCGGCATGCGGCAGGCAGGCGTCCAGTGCGCGGCGCGCGGCGCGGCGGCCGGCGGAGTCACCATCGAAACTGAACACGACGGTATCTGTCTGACGAAACAACTTCTGTACGTGAACCGGCGTGCAAGCCGTACCCAGCGTAGCAACCGCGTTCGCAAAACCCAATTGCGCCAGCGCAACAACGTCCATATACCCTTCGACGACCAGCGCGTATCCGAGTTCACGAATGGCCAGCCGCGCTTCGAAAAGGCCGTATAACTCGCTGCCCTTGCTGAACAGCGGTGTTTCGGGCGAATTCAGGTACTTCGGCTCGCCGCCGTCGAGCACGCGCCCGCCAAAGCCGATCACATTGCCCTTCACGTTCCGGATAGGGAACATGACGCGTTCGCGGAAGCGGTCGTATCGGCGAGACTGGCCCTGGTTGTCGCTTTTCTCGCTGACGATCACCAGACCCGCTTCCACCAGGTTGTCGTTCTTGTAATCGGGGAATGCCGCTTCGAGGCTCTGCCAGCCGTCCGGCGCGTAGCCGAGCCCGAAGCGCAACGCGATTTCGCCCGTCAGGCCGCGCTTTTTCAAATATTCGATAGCGTTGGGCGCGCCGCGTAATTGCTTGCGATAGAACTCGCAGGCGGTCTGCATGACTTCGGTCAACGCAACGCTGACGGCTTTGCTCGGCGCGGGAGCGTAGCCTTCGCCGCCCGACACGCCGCCAACTCCACCGCGCATCGACGGTTCCTGCGGCACGGTCAGGCCGCAGGACTGGGCGAGTTCCTTGACTGCTTCGGGGAACGTAAGCCCGGTGTGCTCCATGAGAAAGCTGATCGCCGTGCCGTGCGCGCCGCAGCCAAAGCAGTGATAGAACTGCTTCGTCGGGCTGACGGTGAACGACGGGCTCTTCTCGTTATGGAACGGGCACAGGCCCATGAAGTTCGCGCCGCCTTTCTTCAACTGGACGAACTTGCCCACCACGTCGACGATATCGACGCGGTTCAGCAAGTCCTGAAGAAACGAATGCGGAATCACTTAGTGAGTTTTCTGGATCAGACTTTCTTAAGTACTTAAGCGGGCTTATTTGGCAAACTCATCTTGCAGGTTTATTTCGCAAGCTTATTTCGCAAGCGCCGCTTTGACCAGCCCAGACACCACGGTCATATCTGCACGGCCCGCCAGCTTCGGTTTCAGCACGCCCATCACCTTGCCCATGTCCTGTGGTCCGGCAGCGCCGGTTGCCGTCACAGCCGCCTGAATCTCGGCGTCGATGGCTTCATTGGACATCTGCTCGGGCATGTAGGCTGCCAGAACGACCAGTTCGGCTTGCTCCTTCGCCACGAGGTCGTCGCGGCCGGCCGTCTGGAACTGGCTGATCGAGTCCTTGCGCTGCTTGATCATTTTGTCGATGACCGCCGTGATGGCTGCGTCGTCCAGCGTCACGCGCTCGTCGACTTCGCGCTGCTTGATTGCCGCGAGCAGCAGCCGGATGGTGCCGAGGCGATCGGTTTCGCGGGCGCGCATCGCGGTTTTCATGTCGTCGGTGATCTGGTCTTTGAGGCTCATCGCTTGGGAACTCTGCTGGTGCTGTGTTGAGAGAATGCGGACGTCAGCCGTTCATGGCGCTAAAGCAAAAACCCGCTTGGGACGTTTCCTCAAGCGGGATCATGAACGGGGTGATTCGGGTACCTTTGAAGCCGGCCGGCATGACGCCGAGGCAGGATCGAGTGGCCGTTCGCGGCAGGGATCGTCTTCTATCTTCATGGATCACCGCCCGGTTTTCACTCATTTTGCGCTCGCGCCCGCTTGGTGCCGATTGCCGCTACGAACGAAGCAGTATAGCAGGTCGAAATCAGGATTTCCCGGGGGAAACGGCCTTGCACGGATACCCGCCCTTACGGGTGAAAGCCATACTGGTCGTGCCTTTGCGGTTCTAGATGCGAACCAGTTCGGCCGCCGCTTTGCCCGCCGCCACGCCCGAAGCCCATGCCCACTGGAAGTTGTAGCCGCCGAGCCAGCCAGTGACATCGACCGCCTCGCCGATGAAATATAAACCCGCGACGCGCGAACTCATCATGGTCGTGGATGAAAGCTCGCGGGTGTCCACGCCGCCGCGCGTGACCTCAGCCTTCCGGTACCCTTCCGTGCCGTTCGGCGTGAGTGTCCAGCGGGACAGGGATTCGCCGATCTGACGCAGCGTTTTATCGGGGAGATCGGCGAGACGGGCGTCGGCGGGCACACGCTGCACGTCGAGCCAGGTTTGGGCGAGCCTCGCCGGCACGCGCTCGGCGAGAAACGTGCCGACCTGTTTGCGCGTTTCCCGCTTGGCCGCGATCAGTTCGCTGGTGGCATCGACGCCGGGCAACAAATCGATGCAAATAGGCTCCGACGGGTTCCAGTAACTCGAAATCTGCAGCACGCCCGGCCCCGATAAACCGCGGTGCGTGAGCAGCAGATCCTCGCTGAATTCCCCACGGCTGCGGCCAGCGCCTGCGCTGAGCTCCACGGGCACGGACAATCCGGATAACGCCGCAAACGGCTCCCAGTCGGCGGGCGCGAAGGTCAACGGCACCAGGGCGGGACGGGTATCAATCAGCTTGTGACCGAATTGCTTCGCCAGCCGATACGCGAAATCCGTCGCGCCGATTTTCGGGATCGACAGGCCGCCGGTTGCTACGACGAGTGCTGCGCTTGAGATCGTGCCGGCGCTGCTGTCGAGGAAAAACCGGGCGCCATCGTGGCGGATCGACTCGACGGTGACAGGCCGGCGCCAGGTCACGCCGCCCGCGTCGCATTCGGTTTTCAGGAGCTGGATGATCGATTCGCTGGAGTCATCGCAGAAAAGCTGGCCTTTATGTTTCTCATGCCAATCCACGCGATGACGCTTGAGCAGCGCGAGAAAATCCTGCGGTGTGTAGCGAGCAAGCGCAGAGCGGCAAAAATGCGGATTTGCCGACAGGAAGTTGGCCGGTCCGGCATTGATATTCGTGAAATTGCAGCGGCCGCCGCCCGAGATGCGGATTTTTTCCGCGAGCCGTTCGGCATGGTCGATCAGGACCACCCGGCGGCCGTTTTGCGCGGCTACCGCGGCGCACATCATGCCCGCGGCGCCCGCTCCGATGACTGCGATATCGTAAGTTTCCATGGCGCGCATTGTAACGGTTGGTGTGCCTGGGTTCGAAGGGGTGGAGTGCGGGCCGTGGTTCACGGTTCGCCGCAGTGCGCGGGTCGCGGTGCGTGGACCACGGCGTCCACCTCCACTACCGTCCAAAAGCAAACGCCATTGGGTGAAGCGAAGCCAAACCCGCCCACTGCTATACTCATCTGTTAATCCAAACACCTCTGCCCCATGCTTGTTCTAGGCATCGAAAGTTCCTGCGACGAAACCGGCCTTGCGCTCTACGACACCGAGCGGGGCCTGCTTTCGCACGCGCTGCATTCGCAAATCGCCATGCATCGGGAATACGGTGGCGTAGTGCCGGAACTGGCCTCTCGCGACCACATCCGGCGGGCATTGCCTCTTCTCGAACAAGTCATGGCGGAAGTCGGCACGGTGCCAACGGATATCGACGCTATTGCATTTACGCAAGGCCCCGGCCTCGCCGGGGCGCTGCTGGTGGGCGCGAGCATCGCCAATGCGCTGGCTATGGCGTGGGACCTGCCGACCGTCGGAATTCATCATCTCGAAGGGCATCTACTGTCGCCGCTGCTGGTGAGCGAGCCGCCGCCGTTTCCGTTCGTCGCGTTATTGGTGTCGGGCGGCCATACGCAATTGATGCGCGTGACCGACGTAGGCGAATATGAAACGCTCGGCGAGACGCTGGACGACGCCGCCGGCGAAGCCTTCGACAAAACCGCGAAATTGCTGGGCCTGGGTTATCCGGGCGGCCCGGAAGTCTCGCGGCTCGCCGAATTCGGTACATCCGGCGCAGTTAAACTGCCGCGCCCGATGCTGCATTCCGGCGATCTGGATTTCAGCTTCAGCGGGTTAAAAACCGCAGTACTGACTCACAGCCGCAAGCTTGGCGCGAACATCTGCGAGCAATCGAAAGCGGATCTGGCGCGGGGTTTCGTCGATGCCGCCGTCGATGTGCTGACCACAAAGTCGATCGCTGCGTTAAAGCAGACGGGCCTGAACCGGCTGGTCGTGGCGGGCGGCGTGGGAGCGAACCGGCAATTGCGCGAGGCGTTGTCCGCCGCCGCGAAAAAGCGTCGCTTCGAAGTGCATTACCCGGATTTGTCGCTATGTACCGATAACGGCGCGATGATCGCCCTCGCCGGAGCCCTGCGTCTCGCGCGTTGGCCTGATCAGGCCGTGCGCGATTACGCGTTCACCGTGAAGCCGCGTTGGGATTTGACATCGCTGGCGGCGGCTTAAGGCTTAAGTAGCTGCAAGCGCTAAAAAAGCTACCCGACTTCGTTCAGGCAGCCGCGCCTGAAACCCGCTTGTCATGCTCGATCACGGCGTAGGCGCTGTGATTGTGGATCGACTCGAAGTTCTCGGCTTCCAGCACATACGCCACAATTCGTTCGTCCGCATTCAGTCGCGTGGCGACATCGCGAACCAGGTCTTCAACGAATTTCGGGTTCTCGTAAGCACGCTCGGTCACGAATTTCTCGTCGGGCCGCTTCAGCAAACCCCACAACTCGCACGAGGCTTCTTCTTCCGCGATACGGATCAAATCCTCGATCGCGACATCGCCCTTCAGCTCCGCCGCGATAGTCACATGCGAGCGCTGGTTATGCGCGCCGTACTGCGAAATCTGCTTCGAGCACGGGCACAGGCTAGTAACCGGTACGAGCACTTTCAACGATATCCGCGTCTCGCCGCCACGCACCTCACCGGTCAACGTAACCTCGTAATCCATCAGGCTTTGCACGCCGGACACCGGCGCGGTCTTCATGACGAAGTACGGAAACGACACCTCGATACGCCCCGAATGCGCCTCGAGCTTCGCCAGCATCGACGCGAGCATGGTGCGGAATGCAGCCTGGTCGAGCGGCGCGCGGTGTTCGTCGAGTAAAGCGACGAAGCGCGACATGTGCGTGCCTTTTTGATCGGCGGGAAGATGAACGTCGAGATTCCACACGCCAACGCCCGGCTGCAATTCGCCGCTGGACGTCCGGATGGTCAGCGGATATCGAACCGCTTTTACGCCCACGCGCTGGATTGGAATCTGCCTGACGTCGAGCGAACTCTGGACATCGGGCATCGCAAAGGCGGGATTCATCTGATTCATTCTTTTTCCTTGTCCGTGGCGTGAATCTCGTCGCGCGAACCTTGACGCGCACGGATGAACCACCAGACAGGCGTCCCCGACGCCCGTCTTCACCACACGTTCTTCGCGTCAGGCGACGCGTTTCGTCAGCTTGCCCGCATCGGTTTCGACGGCGCTAGTGGTGCTACTGACGTTATCGAGAAAGCGCTCGCGAATTGACTTGGCGATACCCACGCCATCCAGTCCGCACGATGCCAGCAGCTTGACCGGATCGCCGTGATCGATAAATACATCGGGCAAGCCCAATTGCAACACGGGCTTGATGACCGCGCTCGCCAACAGGCTTTCCACGCATGCCGAACCCGCGCCGCCCATGATCGCGCCTTCTTCCACGGTCACGAGCGCGTCGTGGGTGGCGGCGAGTTCACGCAGCAATTCGGCGTCGATAGGCTTCACGAAACGCATGTTCGCAACCGTAGCGTCCAGTTCCTCGGCCGCCGCCAGCGCTGGCGCGACCATGGTCCCGAACGCAAGGATCGCGATGCGCTTGCCGGAACCCACTTTCTGCGTGGACTCACGGCGAATTTCGCCCTTGCCGAGCGGAATCGCGGTCATCTTCTTGACGATCTTCACGCCCGTACCGGCACCGCGCGGATAACGCACCGCGGACGGATTGGGCTGCTGCAAAGCGGTGTACAGCATTTGACGGCATTCGTTTTCGTCTGAAGCCGCCATCACCGTCATGTTCGGGATGCAGCGCAGGAACGCGAGATCGTAATTACCCGCGTGCGTCGCGCCGTCCGCGCCCACCAGACCAGCCCGATCGATAGCGAATACCACCGGCAGGTTCTGCAACGCGACGTCATGGATCAACTGGTCGTAGGCGCGCTGCAAGAACGTGGAATAGATTGCTACAACCGGGCGCATGCCGTCGGCGGCGAGACCGCCCGCGAACGTCACAGCGTGTTGTTCCGCGATACCCACATCGAAATAACGATCCGGGAAACGCTTCTCGAATTCCACCATGCCCGAGCCTTCGCGCATGGCCGGCGTGATGCCGACGACCCGCGAATCCTGCTCGGCAGCGTCGCACAGCCATTCGCCGAAGACCTGCGTATAAGTTTTCTTCGATGGCGCCGTCGACGGCTTGATGCCTTCCGCCGGATTGAACTTGCCGGGACCGTGGTAGAGAACCGGATCGGCTTCGGCAAGCTTGTAACCCTGCCCCTTCTTCGTCACGACGTGCAGGAACTGCGGGCCGCGCAATTCCTTGATGTTTTGCAGCGTCGGAATCAGCGATTCCAGATCATGTCCATCAATCGGACCGATATAGTTGAAGCCGAATTCCTCGAACAACGTGGCCGGAACAATCATGCCCTTCGCGTGTTCCTCGAGCTTGCGCGCGAGGTCCAGCATGGGCGGTGCGACACGCAGCACGCGCTCCACCCCGGCACGCGCTGCCGCGTAGAAACGCCCCGACATCAAGCGCGCCAGATGGCGATTCAACGCGCCGACCGGCGGCGAGATCGACATGTCGTTGTCGTTCAGGATCACGAGCAGCGGCACGTCGTCGGCCACGCCTGCATTGTTCATGGCCTCGAACGCCATGCCGGCGGTCATCGCGCCGTCGCCGATCACCGCGATGGAATAGCGGTTGTCGCCCTGCAGCTTGCTGGCGATCGCCATGCCGAGCGCCGCCGAAATGGACGTGCTGGAATGCGCGGTGCCGAAGGTGTCGTATTTCGATTCGCTACGGCGCGGGAAGCCGGAAATGCCGCCGGCCTGGCGCAGCGTCTTCATCTGATCGCGACGGCCGGTCAGGATCTTGTGCGGATAAGTCTGATGACCCACGTCCCAGACAATGCGATCGTGCGGGGTATCGAAGACGTAATGGAGCGCGATCGTCAGTTCGACCGTTCCGAGATTCGACGACAAATGCCCGCCCGTCTGCGACACGCTGTCGAGCACGTAGGCACGCAGTTCTTCGGCCAGCGGTTTTAGTTCGTGGCGGTCCAGGGCGCGCAAGGCGGCCGGATCGTCGATGGTTTTCAGCAAGTCGTACATCGTCGTCCCATTTAGGAAAACTGGCGGAAGCCGTTCGGTTGTTACCCGGCGCTGCTTAAGACAGCATGCGTAAGGTGCCGCAAGTTGCATCAGGCACGCCCGCCGGTCCCGCGTTTTATCGTATGTTTCAGTGCACCCGGTTCACAACCAGGTCAGCCAATTCCCCGAGCCGACCGGCACGCGGGCCAAAGGGCGCGAGCGCGGCGTGCGCATCGCGGCCCAGTTGCGCCGCCAGTTCGCGCGATGCATCGAGCCCGATGATCGACACGTAGGTCGGCTTGTCATCCTTCGCGTCCTTGCCCGCTGTTTTGCCCAGCGTGGCGGAGTCGGCCGTGACGTCGAGAATGTCGTCCACCACCTGAAACGCGAGTCCGACCGCAGCCGCGTAGGCGTCCAGTGCGTTCATGGCGGCTGCATCCGGCGCTTCGCCACAGAGTGCACCCATTCGCACGGCCGCGCGCAGCAACGCGCCGGTTTTCTTGCGATGCATGGTTTCAAGTTCCGGGCGCGACAGCTTGCGGCCCACGCTTTCCAGATCGATTGCCTGGCCGCCCGCCATGCCGATCGAACCGCTTGCCAGCGCCAGTTCGCGCGTCAGCGACGCCTGCTGCGCCGCGCTCAGGCCGTTGTCCGTCGTCAGCGCAATGAAAGCTTGCGACTGCAGGGCGTCGCCGACTAATAATGCCGTCGCTTCGTCATATTGCACGTGTACCGTTGGTTTTCCGCGACGCAAAGCGTCGTCGTCCATGGCCGGCATGTCGTCATGCACCAGCGAATACACGTGAATCATCTCGAGCGCCGCGCTCGCCGCTTCCAGTTGCTGCGAACCGGCGCCGGTCAACTCACCTGCTGCGTGGCACAACAGCGGGCGAACCCGTTTGCCGCCGCCAAGCACCGCGTAGCGCATGGCTTCATGCAGTTTGGCGGGCGCGATGTCCGTTCCCGGCAAGTAATGCTCCAGCGCCGTTTCCACGCGGTCAAGGCTCGCGCGCATCCATTGATCGAAAGTCATAAGTCGTCCCCGTTATCTGCCGTTGTGCCGGCGCCCTGAGTGGCGCGCTGGACCTCGGCGGGCAGCGGTTTTAGTGTGTCGCCGTCGAGCACGCGAACTTGCTGCTCGACCTTCTCTAGTTGTTGCTGGCAAAAGCCGACTAGCGCGGCGCCGCGCCGGTAAGCCGCCAGCGATTCTTCAAGGCTCAGCGCGCCGCCCTCCATGCGCGCCACGAGCCCCTCCAGTTCGGCCAGCGCCGTTTCGTAGTTCTCCGGGAGCGGCGCGTTGTCCGCGCTTGCCGAGCCTTCCTGCGTTGCGGTCTTCGCCATGAATCGTGAGTGTGGTGTCGGATTTTTGGAAACAAGTCGGACATTCTACGGCAAAAGCTGCTTTTCCGACCTTCAGCGTGCTCTTACCCATGCCTGTGGCCTGTCTCAGGCTATCAGCGCCTATCTCCGAAAGTCGATGAAAAACGCAGCGCCGTGCGGAACTACTCAGCGGGAATTGACCCAAATCAAGGCCCTAAGCGCCCCATTGAGAGGCTTTTCGGTATAATCGCGGGCTCCCTAAATCGAATTTTCGATGGTTGGGTTGTTCACTGCTTTCACGTCTTCACGGGAGTGGGAATGTCCAATCTGAGCAATGCATTGCAACTGAACGCCATTCACAGTCAGTTGCCAGTCACGGCTTACTTTGACGAAGCGCTTCTCAAGCGCGAAATCGACACGCTGTTCAAACGCGGTCCTCGCTATATCGGGCATGAACTCATGGTGCCCGAGGCGGGAAGTTATTTTGCTTTGCCCGGCGAAGGCGAAGGGCGGCTGCTCGTCCGTAATAAACAGGACGAAATCGAGTTGCTCTCGAACGTGTGCCGCCACCGTCAGGCCATCATGCTCAACGGACGCGGCACAGCGGAAAACATTGTGTGTCCGCTGCACCGCTGGACCTACGACCTCGACGGCCAGTTGCTCGGCGCGCCGCATTTCGCCGACAACCCGTGCCTGAACCTCGGCAAATCGCCCTTGCAGAACTGGCAGGGGCTGCTGTTCGAGTCCAGCGGACGCGACGTTGCCGCCGATCTGGCCAAGCTCGGCACGGCGAAACATTTCGACTTCTCGGGCTTCATGTTCGATCACGTCGAAGTGCACGAGTGCAATTACAACTGGAAGAGCTTTATCGAGGTGTACCTCGAGGATTATCACGTCGCGCCGTTCCATCCGGGTCTGGGAAGCTTTGTTTCCTGCGATGACCTGACGTGGGAATTCGGCGACTGGTATAGCGTTCAGACGGTTGGCGTGCACAAGAACCTGGAAAAACCGGGTAGCCCGACGTACCGCAAGTGGCACGACGAAGTGCTCCGTTTTCGCGACGGCAAACCGCCCGAATTCGGCGCGATCTGGATGGTGTATTACCCGGGCATCATGATCGAGTGGTATCCGCATGTGCTCGTGGTGTCGTGGCTGATTCCGCAGGGTCCGCAGAAGACCACGAATATCGTCGAGTTCTATTACCCGGAGGAAATCGCGCTGTTCGAGCGTGACTTCATCGAGGCGGAACGGGCGGCGTATATGGAAACGGCGCGCGAGGACGATGAGATCGCCGAGCGCATGGACGCCGGAAGGCGCGCGCTGATGAATCGCGGCGAGTCGCAAGTCGGGCCGTATCAGAGCCCGATGGAGTCAGGGATGCAGCACTTCCATGAGTTCTTGCGGCGGCAGTTGGGCGAGATTTGAGGACGCTTCACTCGGTCACCAACGCAAGCCATGAAAAAAAGCCCATCGGATCGATGGGCTTTTTTTTAGCTGCTCTTAGCTCTTAGATCAATGCCGCCTGCAGCGGCGCGCGATGCTCGTGGACCTTGAGGATGCGAAACTCGGTGCGTAGGATGCCGTTGGCGACGGTCTGGATTTGCTGAAGATCGACCACAAGCACGTCGCCCTTTCCGAAACGCTCGCCTGCGTTGACTTCCTTCAGGAATTCGCTGTCATCCATGGCGGTAAAGAACGCCGACTGACCATCGTGCACGCGCCATTTGTTCTGGTCTTTAAACGTCACCGACTCAATCAGCAGCATTTTTCTCGTCGTGGAATCAGAGACCACGTCCTCTTGCTCATCCGAAAACGCAAACGCCGCCAGTTCCGCGCTGTCGATGTCCAGGTCGATATCGTTGCCTCGGACAACACCGAAGCTCGTAATGCCCTCGAGCTCAAGCGGAGACAAAGCCTTTTGCAGGAAAACGCGCACGGCCCTCGTTTTATAAAGCCGAAAAACCGGCCTCGAAACCTCCATCACTTCAGTTTCCGTCATCCAGACGCTGAAGGATTCCCCGTTGTCTTCAATATGTTCGGGGCGCCGGCCGCGCAATTGCCGGAGAAAACCGATAAGACCGCCGCCACCAACAAGACCCACTACCGCCAGGATTGCCGAAGCATTGGACACCGCTGTTGCGGTCGAACTGGCAAACATGTCACGCAGTTGAACGAGCAGCGCCTGCGTGAAGATCAATTCGATCTGGAAAGAACCTGATTTGAAGTTGCCTTTGACCTCGACGCGTACATCCGCCGAATTGCCGTTGAGCTCGGTATTGGCCGCCGAGAACAAATCGGCAATGGCGACGAGCGCGGGCGCGAGGTCGCGGATATTCATCCGGTGCTCGTCGAGCGCCGGGCCGTCGTAGACGACGTGGAATTGTTCGTGGTTGCTCATTGAGCCGGAGTTTATAACGCGCGGGGTGAGAACACCGGGTGATTTTGTCGCCATTTGCAATCCTTGGTTTTCGGCTCGTTGCGTAACGTGGGATAGCGCGCTCGACCCGGGGCATGTCCGGTGTAAAACGAGTTACGCGTATGGATTGCCCGCGCCGGAACAGTTGCGCGGTGATTGATACTGGCGGCGAAGGACGGGGCCTCGATACACGAAATGTCCTAATTCAGTGACGATTTTTTGTATTACCCCGAACGCGCGCCGGGCGAAGTGGCGGGGAGTGGCGTCAAGAGCAAGCCGTACCGTCTGACCAGCAACGACAAACATTGACGATGTGCTCAATCCTTGGTCTTTTTTGTTTAGACTTGAAACTTAACTACCGCAACGCGCCGTCCCTCGGCCCACCAAGCCGCGCGTTCGCTCCGGGAGCTGTCATGCCGCACACGCACCACACCACGCTTATTTCCGCGACCAATCTTGTCGAACGCCTCGCCGCCGCGCCCGGCAGCGTGCTTATCGTCGATTGCCGCTTCGACCTTGCCGCGCCCGAAGCCGGGCAAGCCGCTTACGCAGCGGGACATATTCCGGGCGCGCATTATCTGCATCTCGATCGCGATTTGTCGGGTGCAAAGACCGGCAAGAACGGCCGCCACCCGTTGCCGGAACGCGCGGCGCTGGTCGCCACGCTCAAGCGCCTGGGCCTGAAAGAAGGCCAGCAAGTCGTGACCTACGACGCCCAGGGCGGGATGTACGCGGCACGTCTGTGGTGGCTGTTGCGCTGGCTCGGCCACGATTCCGTCGCGCTGCTCGACGGCGGCCTCAACGCATGGCAAGCGGCCGGCCAGCCCCTCGATACAGCCACCCCACCCGAGTCCGAAGGCACGTTCAAGGCCGGCGCGCCGCTGGCCGTCACGTTCGATGTCGACGCCGTCATGCGCAACCTGACCACGCACGAGCGTGTGCTGATCGATGCCCGCTCGGCGGACCGGTATCGCGGAGAGAACGAGACGCTCGATCCGGTCGGCGGCCATATTCCGGGCGCGCTGAATCGCTTTTTCAAGGACAACCTGAACGCCGATGGCCGCTTCAAGACCGCGCACGAACTGCGCGAGGCATTTAGCGGGCTGCTTGGGGCGACGTCGCCGGATCGGGTGGTGCTGCAATGCGGCTCGGGCGTGACGGCCTGCCACAACGCACTGGCTATGGAAATCGCCGGCCTGCATGGCGCGGCGCTTTATGGGGGATCGTGGAGCGAATGGTGTGCGGATGCATCGCGACCGGTGGCTGCCGGCGCGGCTGCGTGAGATCTTAGCTCTGCCGGGAGTGAAAGAACGCGCAGCGGTATAAGTGAGAGGCTCGCTCTTCGCTCATCGCTCATCGCAAGAACTTGGGACTGTTGCTCTGCCAGGAGCGGAGGAAGGCGCAACGGCATAAATGGGCGGCCCCTCACCGCCCATTGCAGGAATCACGCGCCGCGCTGGACAAAACGGCGGCGCGGCCAACTTCACATGCGGTGTTTGAAACAGACAGGATTGCGGCGGCAACGTCCTCCTTCCCGCTCATTTCACCCCGTGCTCCCTGAACCACGCCAGCGTGCGCTTCCAGCCATCTTCCGCATCGGCTTTCCGGTAACTCGGCCGATAATCCGCGAAAAACGCATGCGGCGCGTCGTCATAGACCACAATTTGCGAGCCGCGCGCGACCGCCGGCCCCGTGGCTATTGCCTGCTTCATCTGCTCAAGCGAGTCCTGTGGAATGCTTGGATCGAGCTTGCCGAACAGACCAAGCACCGGCGCTTTCAAGTTTGACGCGAGGTCGAGCGGATTCGCCGGATTGTTCGGCGTCTTGAGCCCCACCACGCGCCCGTACCAGACCACCGCCGCTTTGAGGCGGGGATTGCGCTCGGTATAAAGCCACGTGATCCGGCCGCCCCAGCAAAAACCGGTGATCCCCAGCCGATTCAAATCGCCGCCATGTTCGCCCGCCCAGGCGACGGTCGAGTCGATATCGGAGAGCACCTGGTCATCCGGTACTTTGGAGACGAGTTGATCGTTCAACTGCTGCATCGACGTGAATTTCGACGCATCGCCTTCGCGCACATAAAGATCAGGCGCGACGGCCAGATAACCGAGTTTGGCGAAGCGCCGGCAGACATCGGCAATATGCTCGTGCACGCCGAAAATCTCGTGAATCACGATGATCACCGGCAAGTGCGTCTTGCCTTCAGGCTGCGCCCGGTACGCGGGCACGAGCGTGCCGTCGGCGGCCTTGAAGCCGACCGGACCGGCTTCCAGACCGTTGCTATCGGTAATGATGGTTTGCGCGGACACCGGCATCACGCAGGCGGCAAAACCGCTGCCGACCGCGGCCTTGATAAACGTGCGCCGGTTGAACGGGACATGCGGAACGAGGCTGTCGATTTCAGGCGTAAGCATGCAAAGCTCCAGCGGCATGGGCCGCGAAGGACCACTGGCACACGATGCTAGCGAACCAGACGTCCGGTACGGGAACGCCGCGCTACCGGCCGCCAAGCCGAAAGCACGGCAACGACTACGCGATCACTACACGGCAGCCGGCCTTGAAGCGCGCACTGCGCTTCAAGGTGGTTGCCCATTCTAAACAGCCTCAATGCAGCTTGACGCGCGGCGCGGTGGAGCGCCGCAGCCAGTGCGCGACGGTATCAAGCGCCATGCGCGCCCAGCCATGCAGCGCCGCAATATGCATGCGGTACAGCGACTGATACATGAAACGCGCGAACAGCCCTTCAATCAGCATGTTGCCGCCGATCAACCCGCCCATCAGACTCCCGACCGCGCTGAAATGCCCGAGCGACACCAGCGATCCAAAGTCGCGATACGTGTAGTCGGGTAACGGCTTGTCTTCAAGCCGGCGCTCCAGCGATTTCAGCAGGAAACTTGCCTGCTGATGCGCGGCCTGCGCACGCGGCGGCACGTTACGTCCTTCCTTCTCGCCGCCGGGCCACGGACACGCGGCGCAATCGCCGAGAGCGAAAATGTTGTCATCGGTTTCGGTTTGCAGCGTGCGGCGCACGATCAACTGCCCGATCCGGTTGGTGGCCAAGCCGTCGAGTTTCGCGAGCACGCCCGGCGCGCGAATACCGGCCGCCCACACGGTCAGATCCGCCGCGATAGTCTTGCCGCTCGCCGTGCGGATAAACCCGCGCGACACTTCGGCCACCGTCTCGCTGGTCATCAGCGCGACGCCAAGCTTGTCCAGCAAGTCGGCGGTTGCGGTGGACACGCGCTCGGGCAGCGCGGGGAGAATGCGCGGCCCGGCTTCAATCAGCACAATGCCGATATCGTGTTTCGGATCGAGCTTGTGCAACCCGTAAGCGTGCAGCACTTGCGCCGTGTTGCGCAATTCCGCCGATAACTCCACGCCCGTCGCCCCGCCGCCGACAATCGCCACCTGGATCCGCGGCTGCCTTGGCCCGGCATTGGAAGCGCCGGTCGCGTCCGGCTCCGGCGTCCGATACTCCGCTCGAATACACGCCGCGATCAGCCGTTTGCGGAACAACTCGGCCTGATCGACGGTATCGAGGGCGAGCGAATTTTCTTGCGCGCCCTGAACGCCGAAAAAAGCCGTCGTGCTGCCGATCGCCACAATCAACGTGTCGTATTCGAGATCGCGCTGCGGCATCAACTCGCCGGCTTCATCGTCTAGAAGGGGGCCGAGCGTGACGCGTTTGGCCGTGCGGTCGATGCCGAGCAGATCGCCCTGCTGGAATTCGAAACCATGCCAGCGCGCCTGCGCGGCATACGGCAATTCCTGCGAAAACGGGTCCATGCTGCCGGCCGCGACCTCGTGCAGCAACGGCTTCCAGATGTGCGTGGAATTGCGGTCGATCAGCGTGACTTGCGCACGCGGCTCGCGTTTGCCGTCGGCGCTGCCGAACTTGTCGCCAAGACGCGTGGCCAGTTCAAGCCCGCCCGCTCCGCCGCCGACGATGATGAAACGGTGCATTCAAACTCCCCTATGACATCAATCAAAACTAGCTGGATGGACCACCCGGCACGCTCAACGCGCCTTCAGTGTGCCTCTTCCCAGTTATTGCCCACGCCAACTTCCGCCACCAGCGGCACCTTCAGTTTGGCAACGCCGCACATCAACTCCGGCAGGCGCTTGCGGACTTCCGCCAATTCGCCTTCGGGCACTTCGAGCACGAGCTCATCGTGGACCTGCATGATCATCTTGCTTTCAATCTTCGATGCTTCCAGCCAGTCCTGCACCGCGATCATGGAGAGCTTGATGAGGTCGGCAGCGGTGCCTTGCATGGGCGCATTGATAGCGGCACGCTCGGCGCCTTGCCGGCGCGGTCCGCTGCCGCCGTTGATCTCGGGCAGCCACAAGCGCCGTCCGAACACGGTCTCCACAAAACCATCGCGCTTCGCCTTCGTGCGCGTTTCTTCCATGTAGTTGGCGACCCCCGGATAGCGCTGAAAATACCGGTCGATATAAAGCTTCGCCGCATCGCGCGAAATGCCGATATTCGACGCCAATCCAAACGCGCTCATGCCATAGATCAAGCCAAAGTTGATGACCTTCGCGATGCGCCGCTGATCGTTCGACACTTCGATAGGCGTGATGCCGAAAATCTCCGAGGCAGTCGCCCGATGCACGTCTTCGCCTTCGGCGAACGAGCGCATGAGCGAGGGATCGCCGGAGATATGCGCCATGATCCGCAACTCGATCTGCGAGTAATCCGCCGAAACAATCTTGGCTCCCGGCGGCGCAATGAACGCCTCGCGAATCCGCCGGCCTTCAGCGGTCCGCACAGGGATGTTCTGCAAGTTCGGCTCATTCGACGACAACCGCCCCGTCACCGCCACGGCCTGCGCATAGTTCGTATGCACGCGGCCGGTCTTGGCGTTGACCATGCGCGGCAGCTTGTCGGTGTAAGTAGACTTCAGCTTCGATAACCCGCGATGTTCCAACAAGATCTTCGGCAGCGGATAATCTTCGGCGAGCTTCTGCAGCACTTCCTCGTCGGTGGAAGGCGCGCCGCTCGGCGTCTTCTTGACCACCGGCAATTGCAGTTTCTCGAAGAAGATCTGGCCGATCTGTTTCGGCGAACCAAGATTGAATTCGCCGCCCGCGAGCATGTACGCCTCGGCTTCGAGCTGGATCAAACGCGTGGCGATCTGGCCGCTTTGCACACGCAGCAATTCGCCGTCGATCAGCACGCCATTGCGCTCCATCTTGCGCAATACGCGCGACGTCGGCATTTCAATATCGCGATACACGTAGAGCAATTGCGCTTCATCGGCGAGTTGCGGATAAAGCGCCTGATGCAGCCGCAACGTGATGTCCGCGTCTTCCGCTGCATAGGGCGCGGCCTGCTCCAGCGCCACTTCGTCGAAGCCGATCTGCGATGCGCCCTTGCCCGCCACCTCTTCGTACTTGATAGTCTTCGCGCCCAGATGCCGCAGCGCGAGATTGTCCATGTCGTGCGGCCGATGCGACTCCAGCACATACGACTGCAACAGCGTGTCGTGCTCGACGCCGTTCAATTCGATACCGTAGTTCGCCAGCACTTGCTCGTCGTATTTCATATGCTGGCCGACCTTCTTCTTCGACGGATCCTCAAGCCACGATTTAAGCTTTTGCAGGACTTCGTCGCGCGGCAACTGCAGGGGCGCGTCCGGTCCGCGATGCGCGACCGGAATATAAGCCGCATGCCCCGGCTCGACCGACACGGACAACCCGACCAGTTGCGCGAGCATTGGGTCGAGCGCGGTCGTTTCGGTATCGAAGGAAGTCAGCTCGGCGGCGTTGATGCGCGCGAGCCATTCGTCGAATTGTTCCCACGTCTGCACGGTGTCGTAATGCCGCTCCATTTCCGTGGCCGGCGCGGGTGGCGTGTCGACCGGACCTTCCACCGCGTCCGCAATCTCCACTTCCCGCAGCCAGGTCTTGAAACCGTGGCGCGTGAACAGGTCGCGCAATTCGTCGCGGGCCTCGGGCCGCGCCGGAAGCGTTTCCTCGATCGACACGATCTGCTCCGTCAGGTCGCATTCCGTCTGTACGGTAACGAGCTTTTTCGCCATGGGGAGGAACGGTAAAGCCTTGCGCAGATTGTCTCCCACCGCACCTTTTATCTCGTCCGCGTGTGCCACGATGCCATCAAGGGTTTCGTATTGTGCAAGCCACTTTAACGCCGTCTTCGGCCCGCATTTTTCGACACCCGGTACGTTATCGACCGTATCGCCGATGAGCGAGAGATAGTCGACGATCCGCTCCGGCGGCACGCCGAACTTATTCAGCACCCCGGCGCGATCGAGCGTCTCGTTGGACATCGTATTGATGAGGGTGACATGATCCGTCACAAGCTGCGCCAGATCCTTGTCCCCGGTCGACACGACCACGTTCATGCCGCGCTTTTCGGCGGCAACCGCAAGCGTGCCAATGACGTCGTCGGCCTCCACGCCTTCGATCATTACAAGCGGCCAGCCGAGCGCTCGCACGATCACGTGGATGGGCTCTATCTGTTTCGAGAGGTCCTCGGGCATGGACGCCCGGTTTGCCTTGTAATCTGGATACCAGTCGTCACGAAATGTCTTGCCTTTGGCGTCGAATACGCACGCGCTATACTCTGCGTTGATGTCTTTTCGCAACCGCCGCAGCATGTTGACCATTCCATACAACGCGCCGGTTGGACCGCCGTCAGGGCCGCGTAAATCCGGCATGGCGTGGTAGGCCCGATAGAGATAGCTGGATCCGTCGACCAATAGCAGGGTCTTACCTTCAAGATTAAGTTCTTCAGGCATTATGAACAAAAGAAAAGTGATTCCGAGTCTGCGATCGCTCGCAGATCAAGAGCGCGCGACGGCCAAGAAGGCCCGCGCATCGTGGCAGATGTTTACGATTATGGCAGAGTTTATCGAGGCGACCGAGTACCTGTCGGAGATTCGCCCTGCCATCAGCATCTATGGTTCGGCGCGCCTGAAACCGGAGTCGCCGTATTACAAGCTCACCATGGAAATCGCGCAGAAATTCTCTGACGCCGGCTTCGCCGTCATCTCCGGCGGTGGCCCCGGCATCATGGAGGCGGCCAACAAGGGCGCCCATGCGGGAAAGTCGCCGTCGGTGGGGCTCAACATAGAGTTGCCGCACGAGCAGTCGGGCAACCAGTGGCAGGATATCTCGCTGCGCTTCCGGCATTTCTTCACGCGCAAGGTCACGTTCGTGAAGAATTCGGACGCGGTGGTGGTCATGCCGGGCGGCTTTGGTACGCTTGATGAAATGGCCGAAGTGCTGACGCTGATCCAGACCAAGAAGTCGCGGCATGTGCCCATTGTGCTGGTGGGCGCCGAGTTCTGGGAAGGCTTGCTCTCGTGGTTCCGCAACACGCTGATCCCGACCGGCGTGATCAGCGCGAAGGATCTCGACCTCATGCAGGTGATCGACGATCCGGATCAGGTGCTGGAAGCGGTGCTCCAGTTCTACGAAGACCGCGAGACCGCGGAAGAACAGCCGGCCGAAGGCAAGTCGGACGAAGACCGGATGTTCTATCTTTGATGGTTTGATCGCGGATTCGATAACGTAAGCGCTCAATCAGCGGCTCCTTTCGGAGCCGCTTTTTTGCGTTCTTGGAATGCGTTACTGGAATGCAACTTCCGCAAACCCTCGCAACTTCCGGCTGTGTAGTTTCGATAGCCCGTTCATTCGCAGCAACTCCATCGCCTTGACGCCGATCTGCAAATGCTGATCCACTTGCGCGCGATAAAACTGGTCCGCCATGCCTGGCAATTTCAATTCGCCGTGCAAAGGTTTATCGGAGACGCAAAGCAAGGTTCCGTAAGGCACGCGAAACCGAAATCCATTGGCAGCAATGGTTGCGCTTTCCATATCGAGCGCAATGGCGCGGCTTTGCGACAAACGCTGTACCGGCTCGCGGTGATCGCGTAACTCCCAATTACGGTTATCCACGCTCGCCACGGTTCCCGTGCGCATGACGTGCTTCAGATCCACGCCTTCGAGTTTCGTCACTTGCGCGACCGCTTTCTCCAGCGCGACCTGAACTTCAGCCAATGCGGGAATCGGAATCCAGAGCGGCAAGTCTGCGTCGAGCACGTGGTCCTCACGCACATAACCATGCGCCAATACATAGTCGCCCAGACGTTGCGTATTCCTTAATCCCGCGCAATGCCCAAGCATGATCCACGCATGCGGCCGAAGTACCGCGATATGGTCCGTGATCGTCTTCGCATTCGACGGCCCCACGCCAATATTGACCATGGTGATGCCGCTGCCATCGGCACGTTTCAGATGATAGGCGGGCATTTGCGGCAAGCGAGGAGGGGCGACGCCCTGCTGCTCCTCTTGCGAATCACCAAGGTTCTCATTGCCCGTGATCACGTCGCCGGGTTCCACGAACGACGTATATTCGCTTCTATACGCGCGTGTTTCTTCATCATCCGCGCGGGACATGATCTTGCGCCCGAGCTTCACGAATTCATCGATATAAAACTGGTAGTTCGTATAAAGCACATAGTTCTGGAAATGCGTAGGCGAAGTCGCGGTGTAATGCTTCAGCCGATGCAAAGAGAAATCCACCCGCGCCGCCGTGAACAAGGCGAGCGGATGCGGTTCGCCCGGAGCCGGCTCATACGTGCCGTTCACAATGCGGTCGTCGAGCAATGCGAGATCGGGCATATCGAAGATATTGCGCATGGCGAGCAGCCGGTCACGGTCCAGGTCGCCTTCCAGATGAATGCCTTCCGCAAACGCGAAGTGAATGGGCACGGGTTGCGCCGACACACCCACCTCAATGCCAACGTGATGATTCTTGGTCAGTAACCGCAATTGCTCGCGATAATAATGGCCGAATAAATCCGGCCGCGTCAGCGTGGTTTCGAATATGCCCGGCCCCGCGACAAAGCCATATGAACGGCGTGAATCGATTTGCGTATTCAACTCGGTACGCACGCGCACGAACGGATAACACGCCCGCACGCGATGTGAAAAAGGTTCATGCTTTCTATAGCGCGCGAACGCGTCGCGCAGGAAAGAGGTGTTGGCTTCGTAGATTGCCGATACCCGCGCGACCGCGGCCACGGGGTCGTCGAAGGACTCCGTGGGGAAATTGTTGGCAGGCGTGGAATGGCTTGCTTGAGTCCGGTCGTTTGTCATGATCTTCTGCGCTCTTGTGATGAATCGACATTAACACGGAAGAACCACATGCCCATGAACACCCCTCCCGGCGATGCGTTTCTTCAACACGTTCCACCGCGCCAACACGCTTTCAATGAAACCAGCGCAAAATAAGACTTTTGCTAGGGCCTTAACGTCCCTTTAGTGTCCCTTTAGCGAGTGCGTTTTGCTAAAATCCGGGCACTCATCTGGAGAAACATCATGAAGCCGCTTCAATCTGTCGCCATCGCGGCCATTCTCGCCGCAGCCAGCATGGGCGCCTACGCGCAATCGGCCGTCGCGACGGATGCTCCTCCGGCGCATGTCATGTCGCCTGAAGAGAATGCCGGACTGCCGGACCTGAAGGCCATCAACCGGCCCGCCGCACAAGTCACCTCGAAGGTCGAAATTTCGCCGCCGCGCCTGCCGAGCTACCACGAAGAAAGCACGAACGGCACTGAAATCACCGAGTATCGCGACAAAGGCAAACCGGTTGAAATCGACGTGCGCTCGAACTTCGGCACGCGTTATCAGATGAGCGCGCCCGCCGATACGTCGCCGACCGTGCGCGATAATGGCAAGCCCAGCACGCGCCTGCCTTCGTGGAACCTGACGTACTGAGCGCTTAGTAAAGGGTTGCCGAGCGCTTAACGAGTGAGTGCTTGAGTGCTCGACAACCCGCGACCGCTGCCCGTTTCATCCGCTGAGCCCTGCGCCGCGCCGCCGCTTCCCGGCCACGCAACGCCTGACTGACGCGCCTGTCGGTCATCCTGCTTGTTCAACCTCACCGACGCTCTCCCGCATGGCCGTATTCACCGCTGTCACCGATTCCCAGCTCACCGACTGGCTGCAACAGTACGAACTCGGCGAAGCCGTCGATTTCCGTGGCATTGCATCCGGTATCGAGAACAGCAACTTCTTCCTGACGACCACGCGCGGCGCGTATGTGTTGACGATCTTCGAGAACCTCACGGCCACGCAATTGCCGTTTTATCTCGATTTGATGCGCCATCTGGCGTCGCACGCCGTGCCGGTACCGGACCCCATGCCACGTCGAGACGGGACGCTTTTCGGCACGCTGAACGGCAAGCCGGCGGCGATCGTGACGAAACTGGAAGGCGCGCCGGAACTGGCGCCGGGCCCCTTGCACTGCATCGAAGTGGGCCAGATGCTGGCGCGGCTTCATTTGGCCGGCCGGGATTTCCCCACGCATCAGCCGAACTTGCGAAGTCTCGCGTGGTGGCAGGAGAACGTGCCCGCCGTGTTATCGCATTTGAGCGACGCACAGCGCACGCTGATCGCGAGCGAGCTCGCCTATCAGACGGCGTTTTTTGCATCGGACGCGTATCGGTCGCTGCCCGAAGGGCCGTGCCATTGCGACCTGTTCCGCGACAACGTGCTGTTCGCGCATCCGACGGCGAATGAAACGCGGCTCGGCGGGTTTTTCGACTTCTATTTCGCCGGCAACGACAAATGGCTCTTCGATGTCGCCGTGTGCGTGAACGACTGGTGCATTGATTGGCCAAGCGGCACGCTGGATATCGCGCGGGTCGACGCGTTGTTGCGCGCGTATCAGACGGTGCGGCCGTTCACGCCGGCCGAAGCGCATCACTGGAACGACATGCTGCGCGCGGGCGCGTTGCGCTTCTGGGTGTCGCGTCTTTATGATTTTTACCGGCCACGCGAAGCCGAGATGCTAAAACCTCACGATCCCGGCCATTTCGAACGCATTTTGCGCGAGCGCATCAACGTTGCGCCTCCTTCCGTTCACGGTAATTAATCAATGCAATTGATCGAAGTCCCCGCCAAAACCGGTTATGTGTGGTTCCGACAGGGTATCTGGCTGTTTCGCCGGAATCCGCTCGCGTTTCTCACGGTGTTCTTCGCCTATCTGTTTGCCATGACGCTGATCTCGCGGCTGCCGGTGATCGGTCCGGTGCTGCCGCTGCTGCTGATTCCAGGCGTGGCAGTGGGGTTCATGGCGGCTTGCCGCAATACCATCGCGAAGAAACCGGTCTGGCCGACGGTGCTCGTCGACGGCTTTCGTGCCTATGGGCAAATCGTCGCACGCCGCCTGCTTGTGCTCGGCGTGATTTATGTGGCAGCCATGGGTCTGATCTTCGCCGCGTCCGCGCTGGTCGATGACGGCCTGCTGCTCAACATGATGCTCGGCAACGGCCCGGCCGGTGATCCGGAAACCGTGGCAGCAAGCTTCAACCCGCTCGCGGTGCTGGTCGCCATGGTCTGTTACCTGCCGGTCGCCATGCTGTTCTGGTTCGCACCTATTTTGGTCGCCTGGCACGACGTGCCGCCGGTGAAAGCGCTGTTTTTCAGCTTCGTCAGTTGCTGGCGCAATCGCGGTGCGTTCGTCATCTACGGCGTGTTGTGGATTGGAATTGCGCTCGCCGTGTCCTTCGGACTCAGCGCGCTCATGCAAGTGCTCGGCACCGCGCAGGAAATGGCGCTCGCGGTATTGATGCCGGCGTCCATCCTCGTCACGACCGCGTTGTATTGCTCGTTTTACGCCACGTATCGCGGCTGTTTCGGTGTGCAATCGGAAGATTCACCGGATATCCCGGATCCGTCCGAACCGTCGGTGTGAACCTTCCCGGATGAACGAACGTCGATGACTGTCCAGTCATCGACGTTTTGTTTTGTTTTGTTTTGTGGCGTGCCGTGAAGCGAGAACACGCGGCTTGCTTAGTGCGCTAAATATTTGCGTACACTAGCGTCATATCCGTTTTAGCGTACTCAGGCGCGACTGCCATGACCTCTTCCCCGCAAATCCCGCTCGAACTCGACGCCCAGCTTTGCTTCGCGCTGTACTCGACCTCGCTCGCGATGACCAAGACGTACAAACCGCTGCTGGACAAGGTCGGACTGACCTATCCGCAGTACCTGACCATGCTGGTCCTGTGGCAAAGCGACAATCTGACCGTCAAGCAGCTGGCCGAACGGCTAAGCCTCGATTCGGCGACCATGACACCTCTGCTCAAGCGCCTTGAAGCGCAGGGGTATGTCAAGCGCGTACGGGGTATTGAAGACGAACGGCAGGTGCATGTCCATCTTTCCGACGCCGGTCGTGAATTGAAGAAGGCTATCCGCGATATCCCCGGCGAAATCTATTGCGCCGCCGGATCGGACGCCGACCGGCTCATCAAGCTGCGCGACGATCTGATGCGATTACGCGCGTCGCTGATGGAACACAACGAAGCCTAAAAACTCCGATAGTCACAACCAATCGCTCACTCGCAAATTTAGTTTGCACACAAATCATTATCGCGATATATTTAATCCCGTTGACACCGCGTTACCGGATTCAGACCTGCAGTACCCTCTTTCTGCCGCCGAGCGGCAACCATTGAACAGGAGAACATCATGAGCATCCTTTACACAGCAACCGCAACGAGCACGGGTGGCCGCGACGGCCGGGCAGTATCGTCGGATGAAAACCTGGATGTGAAATTGAGCGCGCCGAAGGAATTGGGCGGCTCGGGCGCCGCCGGCACGAACCCGGAACAGCTATTTGCCGCTGGCTATTCGGCCTGTTTCCTGAGCGCGATGAAGTTTGTCGCCGGTCAGCAAAAGAAGACCGTTCCCGCCGACACGACGGTTACCGCCGACGTGGGCGTGGGCCCGAACGACAAGGGTGGCTTTGCACTGGACGTTGAATTGCGGGTTTCACTGCCGGGACTGGACGCGGCTGAAGCGCAAAAGCTGGTAGAGACGGCTCACCAAGTGTGCCCGTACTCGAACGCGACGCGCAATAACGTCGACGTACGCGTCAAGTTGGTCTGAGCTCGAAGGCGCGGAGAGACTTAAGCAATAGAAAGCCCGCGCTTGTTGCTCCAGCAATCACCAGACGCAAAAATGCCGGCCTTCGTGGCCGGCATTTTTTTGCTTCGACAACGCCGTTTTCAGCGTGGCGAATCCTGCTTGTCCTTCTACTCTGACTAACGAATTACTGCGCGAGCCACGAGGGATGACGCGACGATGCACGACGATCCAGCTTCTGCATGCGGTATTCGAGGTCGTAAATGTCAGTGGCTTCGGCCAGATAAGCATCGTTACGCTCCTTGTCACGCTGGTCGGCGGATTTCGTCAGGAACAGGAAGAGGCGGCTGAGCAGATACATGGTGAACCTCGCTTGATTGATTAGGGTAATTACCTAGTGCTTTGAACGAAGTATAGGGTAATCCCTAAGCAAATGCTAGCGCTCAAAAAAGAATCACGTTGATACGAAAGACTTTTTTACAACACTTGAGGGCTAAACCAGGGTCTCGTCACGCACGGCCGATTGCACGCGGCGCTGGTATTTGAAGAACTCCCACAGCATGGCCGACGCGTCCGGGCCTTTGGACGAATGGAACTGCACGGTGTCGTCACCGCCGCTCCAGGCATGGCCCAACCCGCGCACGATGCACGTCTTGATCACTCGCCGGCCGCCTTTGACGTAGTCCGTCACAACAGTGCCGTCGGCTTGAGTTTCCTCGCGGCGTTCGCCGTTGCGCCACGCACCGTTTGCGTCGATGAAACGGTTCAGGCGCAGGAATTCCGTCGTCAGTTGCTCGGCATTGATTTTCGATACGACCGAATCCAGCTCGCCGTGCACGATGATGGCCGGCATGCCGGGGTAATCGGCGACGTCGACTGCGGCATCGATCAAGCCGACAGGGTCGCTACGGGTGCCGCGCCGCATAGCGTCCATTGCACCAATCGCGGAGTT
The DNA here is from genome assembly GCF_964253885.1 of Caballeronia sp. LjRoot31. Lineage (NCBI taxonomy): Bacteria > Pseudomonadati > Pseudomonadota > Betaproteobacteria > Burkholderiales > Burkholderiaceae > Caballeronia > Caballeronia sp. LjRoot31. The sequence goes on along the minus strand of NZ_CAXURX020000002.1, from coordinate 206,217 downwards.
TGCGTCGCCGAAAACCACGCCTGAGTGCAATCCGACAGCCGCGAACAGCGACGGATATTTGACGGCGAGCATGACTGCCAGCCCCGCACCGGCTGACATACCGGCCAGATAGATACGTTCGGAGTCGAAATGGTGAAGCGCAACAATCTCGCGCACGAGGGAAACAACCGCCGCCGCTTCACCTCCGCCGGAATTGGCGGAATCTTCGTACCAGTGCCAGCAGCGGTGGACGTGCGCGGTTTTCGATTGCTCGGGGTACAGCACGGCAAATCCGTAACGGTCCGCCAGCAAATTGATGCGCGTGCCCTGCGCAAACTCTTCGGCCGATTGCTGGCAGCCGTGCATCATCACGACGAGCGGCATGTCCGTGAGGGATGCGCCAGTCGGCAGATACAACGCGTACGCCAGGTGATTGACGAACCGGCCCGCGGCCGGCGGGGCCGAATGGAACGACCGGCTCCACTTTCCCGCTGCCCACGCCGAGGCTCGTGGCCTCACCCGTGACTCGCGAGTGACGCGTGGTTTGGCCGAGATTTTCGGTTTCGCCGCGACCGGTTTGGCCGCCTTGGCGCGAACAGGCCGCGCCGGAGCGCGCGTTTTGGGCGCTCGGGGCGGAGCGATCTGAGTCGCTACAAGGCGTTTCAAGCCTCGTAGCCAGAGTTTTGTCAGGCTTTTTGGCATCGAATTAAGGGTCCGCACAGAAGAATGGATCGCCAAACCCGTTCGAGAATGACGAATGTTGTGCAGTGCACAATAGCATCTATTCCGGGACCGTGCGCGTACCACTGAATTTCACATTGCGTCACGTTGCCGACATGTACGCAGTTGATACGGTACGTTGCAGGAACTTTGATTCAATCCATTGTTATTTTTAGATTCCCTCTAAAAATTTCGGAGCGCGCTTGGGCAGATATACTGTGGGCTTTCCCTGCTCTGCAGAATCAATCTTCATGCCTGACTTGCCGCATTCACTCTGGCTCTCCATTACTTTGCTCGGCAGCGTCGGGGTCATGATTCCGCTCGCACTCGCGGTAGCCGCATGGCTGGCGCTTGGTTATCCATGGCGTTACGCAGCGTGCTGGCTTGGTGTGCTCGGCGCTGCCAGCGGGCTCGTGGCGTTGACGAAAATCGCGTTCATAGGATGGGGTGTCGGTGTGCGCGATCTGGATTTCACCGGAATCAGCGGTCATGCCATGGTGTCGTCGGCGGTGTTGCCTGTTGCGTTGTTCGTCGCGTGTTTGCCGGGGCGTAGGTGGGTGCGCGCGTCGGGAGTGTCGGTGGGCGTGTTGATCGGAATTGTGGTCGGCGTGTCGCGAATCTTGTTGAATGCGCATTCAGTGTCGGAAGTGGTGACAGGATGCGGGCTCGGCGCGCTCGCTGCGCTGGTGTTCGTAGTGTTCGCGTGGCGGGCGGAACCCGGCAAGTTGTCAGGGGCGCCGGTTGTGGTGAGTCTTGCGATGGTGGCCATCACGCTCTATGGGATTTCGGTGCCTTCGCAGCGCTGGATCACTGATATTGCCCTGCATTTGTCAGGCCGTGAGCAACCTTATATTCGTGCTCGATGGAAAGCGGGGCGCTATGACAAGCCCATTGCACCGCCGGCGCAACATATCGATGTTAGGTTTTCGGGGACGTCGGAATCGTAAAAGGGTTTTCGCTCGCGCTTGGTTTGGGGGATGGGGTGGTTCGGGTTGGCAGTGTTAGTGGTCGGGGTCTATGCCGGGTTGCTGCTTTCAGTGTTAGTGGTCTGCTTGAGTCGGATATTCTCTTTATCACTGTTAGCCACTGTGCGTGGCGGCACGTCATTTCTTTGTCCAAAGCGACAAAGAAACGAAGCAAAGAAAACGCTTTTAAACCACGCTACCCTAAGTGTCCACAGCGTGCAGTTTTGATTCATAGGTGCCCCAAAAGCACGGTGCTCGCCAGAGCCACGGATGTGTGAACCCCTCCTTCTCGCGAATCCTGACACGAACACGCTTCGCCCCGTACGCTCTCGGGCAAGCACCATTCGCCCGGCAACCCGCTCGGCCCCACCCGCATTTAAGGCTTCGTTTCGTGGTAGGTTGGGTGAGTGGCTTGCGCTGGAGGGCCCCCGGGCCAGCTTCGCCAATCACCCCGCGCTATCCACGGACAACCAACCACCAGATTAGTACGCACTTCGAACCATATTACAAACCCGCACAAAAACGAGGCCATCGAAATGCGCAAGGCCATAGTAGGCGAAAATAAGGTGCAGGCCACGCAAGCAATCAAAAAAGAACGACGCTGTAAATATGCGTCCGACCGTAACCTGCAAAGACGACCGCGCTAACTACGCCGCCAACCTGCAAGTCATGAAGCAGTGAAGACTCCTGAGGCCGTGCGGGTCCTTTGGCAAACTGTGCTTGCCCGAGAGCGTACGGGGCGAAGCGTGTTCATGTCAGGATTCGCGAGAAGGAGGGGTTCACACATCCGTGGCTCTGGCGAGCACCGTGCTTTTGGGGCACCTATGAATGAAAACTGCACGCTGTGGACACTTAGGGTAGCGTGGTTTAAAAGCGTTTTCTTTGCTTCGTTTCTTTGTCGCTTTGGACAAAGAAATGACGTGCCGCCACGCACAGTGGCTAATAGTGATAAAGAGAAAATCCGACTCTCGCAGACCACCACGGCCGAAAGCACCAACCCGGCATAGACCCCGATCGCCAACCCCAACGCCCAACCCCCCCCACCCCAAACCCCGAGTGCGAACGAAAACCCCCTCCCGTTATAACCCCAACTATATTACGATACGCTTTCCATTCCCTTCGACCTGTCCATCGTGTTCAATCTCAAACACTCGCTGATCGCCGCTGTCTTCACATTCACGCTGCAATCCGCCGCCCACGCCGATGAAATCGTCGTCTCCGCCGCGGCAAGCCTGACCAATGCGTTCAAAGCCATCGGCGACGCCTACGAGAAACAGCATCCCGGCACGAAAGTCCTGATGAACTTCGGCGCCTCCGACGTGTTGATGCAGCAAATCGTGAAAGGCGCTCCCGCCGATGTGTTCGCCTCCGCCGATCAAAAGGCCATGGACAAGGCCATCGACGAAAAGGTCATCGATACCGACTCGCGTCGCGACTTTGCCGCGAACTCGCTCGTACTGATCGTCCCGAAAGACAGCACGTTTGCGCCCGCCAGCGTCAAAGATCTCACGGCCGCCAGCGTGAAACGCGTGGCCTACGGCGACCCGGCATCGGTGCCGGTCGGCCGCTATACGGAAGGCGCGCTGAAGGAAGCCGGCGTATGGGACGCAGTCAGCGCCAAGGGCGTGCTCGCGGCCAACGTGCGCCAAAGCCTGGACTACGTGGCGCGCGGCGAAGTGGACGCGGGCTTCGTATTCAGCACCGACGCCGCCGTGATGCCGGATCGCGTGAAAGTGGCGCTGAACGTGCCGACACAAACATCGATTACCTACCCCATCGCCCAGGTCGCCCAGAGCAAACACGCCGCCGATGCCCAGCAGTTCATCGCGTACGTATTGTCACCGGACGGCCAGAAAACGCTCGCGCAATTCGGCTTCAAACCGCCAGTGAAATAACGCTGCTATATAGATAGAACCCAGATAGAACGCAAAACCATGGACCAGGCGTGGATTCCATTGCTGTTGTCGCTGAAAGTAGCGGGATGGGCGACAGCAATCGATGTCGTGCTCGGCGTCGCCGTGGCATTCGGTTTGTCACGCTGGCGTTCGTCGGCGCGTGAGCTCGTCGACTCGTTGCTAACGCTGCCGCTGGTCATGCCACCGACCGTGCTCGGTTATTACCTGCTCGTGTTACTAGGCCGGCGCGGCGTGATCGGCGCATGGCTCGACAAGTTCGACATCCAGTTGGTATTCACCTGGCAAGGCGCGGTAATCGCGTCCGCCGTGGTCGCGTTTCCGCTCGTGCTGAAGTCGGCGCGTACCGCATTCGAGACGGTCGATCCGCAATTCGAACGCGCGGCACGCACACTCGGCGTCAGCGAAGCCGCCGTGTTCTTCCGCGTGACGCTGCCGCTCGCCGCCCGCGGCATCCTGGCCGGCGCGCTGCTCGCATTTGCGCGTGCGCTGGGGGAGTTCGGCGCCACGCTGATGATCGCGGGGAACTTGCCGGGCAGGACCCAGACGCTCTCGGTCGCCGTCTATGCCGCAGTCCAGGCCGGCGATGACAGCACCGCAAACATCCTCGTGATCGTGACCTCGGTCACGTGCGTGGTCATCCTGCTCGCAGCCGGACGGCTGCTGCCGCAGCGCTCCACCGCATCGGTGCGTTAAACGTAACCGCCATGACCGCCCTTTCCGTCCGCCTGCGCAAGCATTTCATCACGCCCGAGCGCGATTTCATGCTCGATATCGCGTTTCGCTCAACCAGTCAGCGCATCGTGCTGTTCGGGCCGTCGGGCGCAGGCAAAAGCCTGACGCTGCAAACCATTGCAGGCCTGATCAAGCCGGATGAAGGCGAAATCGTCCTGAATGGAACCACGCTGCTGGATACAGCCAACGCAATCGACCTGAGCCCGCAAGCGCGCCGGATCGCGTACCTGTTTCAGGACTACGCGCTGTTCCCGCACCTGAACGTGCGCCAGAACATTGCCTTCGGCCTGAAGCGCGGCTGGTGGAATCCGTCGAAACACGTTGCGCACACCAATGTGGACTACTGGTTGAACGCGTTCGATCTGACCCAGGTTGCCCGGCAGTTTCCGGCGCAATTGTCGGGTGGGCAAAAGCAACGCGTTGCGTTGGCGCGCGCACTGGTCCCGCATCCGCAATTGCTCTTGCTCGACGAGCCTTTTTCAGCGCTCGACATGACCTTGCGCCAGCGCATGCGCCAGGAACTGGCTGATCTTCAAAGCCGCCTGGATATTCCAATGGTGCTCATTACGCACGATCCAGACGACGTTGCCATGTTCGGCGATCAGGTCGTGAGTTTGCGCGAAGGCATCGTGCAGCCGGACGATGCGCTCGACACCCTCAATCCGTCACGCCAAGAATCACGCTCGACGCCTTGAACGCCGCGATGGCAACCTGACCTTGCACGAGGCCGAGCGTGGTCACGCTCTCATTGGTGATGATTGCCGTGACGGTGGTAGCGTCGTCCAGTGCGAGAGAAACCTCCGCGTTCACCGCACCCGGCGTCACGCTCGACACCTTGCCGCGCAACTGGTTTCGCGCCGAGATCCGCACGGGTCCGGAAGACCCTCCGGCGTCATCGACCATCAGCATTACCCACGACGCCTTCACAAGCGCAAACGCCTCAACGCCTTCCTTGAGACCGAGGGATGCGGTGCTTTCGTGCGTGACCACCGCGACAATGAATTGGCCGCCGGGCAACGCGAGTTCGACTTCATCGTTGACGGAACCGCGCGTGACTTTACTGACCGTGCCAAACAGCTGGTTGCGTGCGCTTGTTTTCATACCGATTCGTCCAATAAGCCGCCAGTCCTGCGCGAAACCTTCAATCGCCGCGCCCGCGCGTTCGAGAAACGCCTGATGCTCCCGTTCGATAACCCGATAGGTATCGATCAGTCTCAGCGCCTGCGCCGTCAGCGTGGTCCCGCCGCCGCCCTTGCCGCCCGTGGCACGGACGACGAGCGTGGTGCCGGCGAGGTTGTTCATGGTGTCGATGGCGTCCCACGCCGCTTTGTAACTCATTCCGACTGCCTTCGCCGCGCCCGTGATCGAACCGGTCTGCTGGATGGCCGCGAGCAACGCGATGCGCGCTGCTCCGCCAAGCGTGACCTCTCCGCTGCGAAGCCAGACTGACCCGCCTACTTCGATAGCATCGTGCGGTGTACTACGGGATTCTTCGGTCATGGGGCGAGCGCGGGGCGCGTGGCAAGAGAGTACGGAAGATTATATCGATGCATTCACTTGATCCGCGGCGGTTTTATCTTGCGCAGAATGCGCTCGCCTTCCATTGCGCTCATCCGTTGCGCGTTGACGGCAAAGCCCTTCGCCAAACCCTTCTGGAAATCGCTGGCTTCTTTCAGATCGGCCAGCCGCTGAGCAGCGACGGCCGCGTCGTTGCCATCGCCCAGGACGCTTTGCAGATTCCCCAATGCGTCTTCAACTTGCTTACGGGTTTTCCGGGTCAGCAGCGAGCTGAAAAATTCGAGTGCGTAACGCAGGCGCTTGGCGTGTATCCGCACTTTGTGTCGCGTGGGTGCATCGAGCGTGGTGAGATCCGGCGCCCGCTCGATCTTCCGATAATGCTTCGTGATGCGCTTCTGCGCATAAGCGGCGAGCGTCTGGTCTGCATGCTTCGGGGGCGCTTCGAGCGTGCTGAACCACTCGACAAACGACAGCGCGAGAAGAGCGTAGCGCGGGGAATTCATCGCGTCCTGCAGGCGCTGGCGGGCCGCGATGCGGTGGATATCGGCGGCGCTTTGCGTCGGTTTCCACGTGTCCTTATGCTGCGAGTCATCCGATGCCGCGTAGGCGGCAAGCGTAGCGTCGGCGAAGACGTCCCAGTCGCGGGCATCACCCAGCAAGTCGCCGAACCATTTCAGATCGGGTGTGACCCGGGTGGTCCAGGTGCCGTCGATCCATTCGGGGAAAAGCTTGAGCGCCGTCTTCAAGCGGCGCTGCGCCACTCTCAACTGATGCACGTGTTCCACCTCGAGCCCGCCGCGCGATGCAGCGTCGTTGCCGAACCATTGCGCCGCAACCGACTTGCCGATCTCGACGAATGCATCGGTCGGACTGGCGTCTTTCGACAACTTCAGCTTGCCGGCCCTGACCGGCTCACGCGAAGAGCGGTCGATAGCGATCGGCACGATCAGGAACGACAGCGTCTCCGCGATCTCATGGGCGGTCGCGAACAGCGCCTCGCGTGCGTCGGGGGCAGCGGTTAGCGTGAGCATTGCCGGGTGATCCGGGTCAAGCCGCAGCGTGGCGCGCACGTGCACACCGGTATCCATCTCGCCGGGCGTATCCCACTCGACGATCGCCGTCTCGGTGGCTTCGCTCAATGCAAAGCTGGTATCGCCGAGAAGGTTCTTGAGATCAGTTAGCACTGCCTCCGACTTGATCCAGGCATGCAGCGTGTCAAAAGGCCCTGCCTCGGTTTCAATTCGCCGGATCAGCGGCCAGTCACGGCGCCTTGCCACGAAAACCCGATGGTCATCGTCAGTCTCGATTGCGACTTCCCAATCAGCCAGCTTCGTCCTGGCTTTGTGCGATCGCAGCACGAAATCCGTCCGGCGCGCCGTTGCGAACCGGCTCAATCGCGCCAGCGCTTCGGCTGGCGGACCGTTCGGCGCATCCAGAGCAACCATCCTCAACTCGACGAGTTGCAACATAACTTCCCCATGATGAGCGGCTGTCCTTGCCGGGCAGCAAGTCGCAAACCACACCGTCAGATCAGACGAATTTCATTGTTTCAAGCGTCATCAAACCGACATAAAGCCTATGCAACCATGAGCAACGCATTTCGCCAGAAGCGACGCCTTGCCGGTATTTCCTTACGCCTGAATTCCCTTCCGTACTCGCGCAGCCTCTAGCCCAAAGGACGTTCCATGCCTGACTTGACTCTTCCCGACAGCAACGACAGCAACGGACCTCGCTCGCTCGGACGCAGGCTGAGCATGCCGATATTCCTCGTCGTGATCGGCGTTGGCATTATCTATTGCGTGACGCACCTGATGCACGACCTGGAGTCGGTCCAACAGTCTTCAATGCTGCCTTACATCCTGCTCGGCGTCGCCTTGATGATCGCGCTTGGGTTCGAATTCGTAAATGGTTTCCACGATACGGCAAACGCCGTCGCCACCGTCATCTATACGAATTCGCTCGCGCCGAACCTCGCCGTCGTCTGGTCGGGCATGTGGAATTTTCTCGGTGTGCTGGTGTCGAGCGGCGCGGTGGCGTTCGGCATCCTGCAACTGCTGCCGGTGGAACTGATCCTGGGCGTCGGGACATCGCAGGGTTTTGCGATGGTCTTCGCGTTGCTGATCGCCGCGATCATCTGGAATCTCGGCACCTGGGCGCTGGGCATTCCTTCATCGAGCTCCCATACGCTGATTGGTTCGGTGATCGGCGTCGGCTTGATGAACCAGATGATGCACGGCCCGTCGGGAACCTCGGGCGTCGACTGGGGCCAGGCGGTCGCGGTGGGCAAGTCGCTGCTGTTCTCGCCGGTGGTCGGCTTCATCCTGGCGGGTTTGCTGCTCTACGTGATGAAGCTCGTGGTGCGCGTTCCCGCGCTCTATAAAGAGCCGAAGAAAAACACGCCGCCGCCATTCTGGATTCGCTGCCTGTTGATCCTGACCTGCACGGGCGTGTCGTTCGCGCACGGTTCCAACGATGGCCAGAAAGGCATGGGCCTCATCATGCTGATCCTGATCGGCACCGTGCCGACCGCCTATGCGCTGAACAAGGCCGTTACGCCGGCCGAGACGCAGACCTTCCTGTCGGTCGGCCATCACGCCTCCGAAGTGCTCAGCAAGTACACCAACGGCGCCGCCCCCGTTGCCGACCCGCGCGGTACGGTGCAGCGCTACGTGCAGACCAAGACGGTCGCGCCGGACACGGTTGTCGCGCTGGAGCAGCTCACCGAGATCATCGACGGACAAGTCGGGCCTGCGTCCTCGATGGCGGCCGTGCCGCAAAATATCGTGAATAACGTGCGCAACAATATGTATGTGGCCTCCGAAGCGCTGCGCCTGATGGACAAGCAAAACGCCCCTGCTTTCGCCGCCGATGACGCCGCCGTGCTCAAGAACTTCAAAGGCCAGCTCGACCATGCGACCAAGTTCATTCCGACGTGGGTGAAAGTGGCCGTGGCGGTGGCGCTCGGCTTGGGCACGATGGTCGGCTGGAAGCGGATCGTGGTGACGGTCGGCGAACGGATCGGCAAGACCCATCTGACGTATGGACAAGGGGCGTCGGCCGAACTGGTCGCGATGGTGACCATTGGCGCGGCAGACGTCTACGGCTTGCCCGTCAGTACGACCCACGTGCTGTCCTCAGGGGTCGCGGGAACTATGGCTGCGAACGGTTCAGGACTGCAGTGGCGCACCGTGCGCAGCCTCGCGCTTGCCTGGATTTTGACCTTGCCGGTTTCGATTGCGCTGGCCGCGGGATTGTTCTGGGTGTTCCGCGGGCTGTTCTAAGCGGCACATGGAAGACTTGACGGGCTTTTCCAAACGCGGTTTTAAGCCCCTTCGTATTAAAGCGCGAGCGGTTTTTTCAAACCCCTCGCGTGCTTGCAGAATTTGCCGATAGCCGACGGCTGTTTGTTCCTCTTTCGGCCACCCGCCTTACTCCACATGCTTTTCCCGACGGGCACAGCGCTTGCTGTAAGAAAGCGGTAATCGCGAGGGTATTGGCGCAGCGGACACGTAAAGAAGCAATCCGCCGATACTCACGCCGCATCAAACGCGGCATCGCCATTCACTCTTCAGCAGACTTTAATAATTAAGGGGAAGTGGAATGATCGGAACAATCTTGCTTGTCGTGTTGATCCTGCTGCTGCTCGGCGCTTTCCCCTCATGGCCGCACAGCCGTAGCTGGGGGTATGGCCCAAGTGGGATCCTGGGCGTGGTCGTGATCGTTGTGATCGTGCTGCTGCTCATGGGACGACTATAGATTTAAGTCAATCGCTGCGTCATCCGCCCGCCCCACTATGTGGCGATGATGCAAGATAAACGGCGAACGCCAGGGCGCTCAGGTGCAGCGGCGTTTCGTGAAACTGCTGCAGACTGTTGTGTTACCGCCTGCCAGAAGGAGAACATCCCTTGTGGCGGGCGGTTTTCATTCGCTTCTGAGCGCTCTTCGAAATTGACTGATCAAGGAGTACACATTTCATGGACCTGCATCTGGAAGGCAAACTCGCGCTCGTCTCGGGATCGACGAAAGGCATTGGCCTCGCCATTGCCACCGGACTGGCGCGTGAAGGTGCGCGTGTGATCGTGAACGGGCGCAAACAGGCATCCGTCGATGAAGCCCTGGCGAAACTACGTGCCGGGGTGCCCGGCGCGAACGCGGAAGGTTTCGCCGGCGATCTCTCCGACGCCAGCCAGATCGATTCTCTGGTTGCACGCTATCCGGCTGTCGATGTGCTGGTGAACAACCTCGGCATTTTCGATCCAAAGCCGTTCGAGGAAATTCCGGATGACGAATGGTTGCGTTTCTTCGATACCAACGTGATGTCAGGCGTACGGCTGGCGCGTGCTTATCTGCCGAAGATGAAAGCGAAGAACTGGGGTCGCGTGGTGTTCATCAGCAGCGAGAGTGGCATACAGATTCCCGTCGAGATGATTCACTACGGCGTGACGAAGACGGCGCAACTGGGATTGTCGCGTGGGCTCGCCGAACACTGCGCAGGCACCGGCGTGACGGTGAACGCGGTATTACCCGGTCCGACGCATTCTGACGGTCTCGACGAAATGGCCGCGAAGGGCATGGGCGACAAATCGTTCGCAGAGTTCGAGAAAGGCTTCTTCGAAACGGCGCGGCCCAGTTCGCTGCTGAAGCGTTTTGCCACGACGGAAGAAGTGGCGAATATGGTGGTGTACGTGTGCTCGGAAGCGTCGTCCGCTACGAATGGCGCTGCGCTGCGGGTGGACGGCGGAGTTGTGCGGTCCGCTTTTTAGAACGGTGTACACCGCGCACTGGATCAACGCCCCGAACTCAGGATCACACGCGCAATACGCGTCCGTCCGGTCCGATCAGCGGCGGCAGGCGCGGCGTTGAGTCCGTCCCTTTGGGCGCCATTTTCGCGTGTCCCGGATTCGCCGGGGCAGGCGCGAGCGCCGGTGGTGCGATGCTGGTTTTATCGGCGACCTGCTTGACGGCTGGGCCGCTCTTGCGCTTTTTCTTTACCTGCGCCGACTGCACGCAGCGCGGTTTGGCCTTCGATTTATGCATTTGCGCTTCGGGCGGATTCCAGACTTCGACGTACCGCTGCGCCGCAGCGGCGGCGAGCGAGCCCAGACCCATGAATCCGGCCAGGACCGCAAGCACGACGTTCGAAGAGAGTGTGGATAAAACAGGTCTCACAGCAAGTGCTCCAGAGTGTTCAGTGCCCACCAGCGCGCAAAAGTATAGCGTCCAGGGAGCGCTGCGAAGTGTCGAGTTCAAGCAACGCGCTGTCCAGCCGTTGCAGTGCCAGCGCGACCGTGCGGCCGTCCGCGTCCAGTTCCGGTTCGCTGCGCGTAGCGTCAAAAGCGGCCGATACCGCGCGGGTAGCCTGCACGTAACGGGCGAGCGCAGCGGCTTCAGCAGAGGAATGACTGTTCATGTTTCGTGTCCATGCAAAAGCATTCACCTGTATGAATATACAGTAATGCCGGGCGACGGAAAAGCATTCGCGCGGCGATGAGCAGTGTGCACGTAAACCCGTCTGGTTTTAAGTTGCACTTAATTGTCGGAAGGCACATTACAAACGCCAGCTTTTATCGCCGCCACCGGCGGCGGCTTTTAAATCAGGGCTTTCACCGCGAGGACACGTCATGGCCGCCAGCGCATCGTTTCAGAACATCAAGTCCACGATGAAAACCGACCACGCCCTGCCGCTGCACGAATGCCGGCTTTCCGAGGCCGTGGAAAGACCGTGGGGCAAGGCGTATCGAATGGTCGAATGGGCGCGTAAGAGTGATCCCTGCAGCCAGTTCAGCGTCGTGCCGGCAGAGTTCACTACATCAGAGATCGCAGAAGTATTGCGCGCGCACGTGTCGGGGCGGCGCTACGGTCCGACGGATTCAGATGGGAACGTCCAGGAATAACGCTTCCCATACCACGCTAAACACCAGCAGCGGCGCTTTTTGGCCCCGCTGCGAACAGACATACACTTGGGGCGCGGCTCCCGGTCGCAGTTAAAACTTGAATTAGTCCACAAATAGACTAATATACGAATCAAGTTCTTAACGAGACTTATCCATATGCCACGCGCTCAACGCGTTCCGGGTCCAATTGCTACGCCACAGCCGTCGATCGCGGACATGTCCGCGGCAGGTTTGCGTGCATTTTTCAATATCGCGCGCGACTGGGCCCTGTCAGCCGATGAGCAGATCGTTTTGCTCGGTTCTCCGGGGCGGTCTACGTTCTTCAAGTGGAAAGCCACGCCGCAAACGGCGCGTCTTGGGCGCGACACGCTCGAGCGGCTTTCGCTGATTCTCGGCATTTACAAGGCGTTGCAGATCCTGTTGCCACAAGCCGAAGCCGCGGATGGCTGGATCAAGCGCGCGAATACCGCGCCGCCGTTTGGCGGACGACGCGCGCTTGACCGCATGCTCGCGGGCAACGTGAGCGATCTCGTGGCGGTTCGCCAATATCTCGATGCGATGCGAGGCGGTTGGGCGTGAGCGATCTATCCAATCTGCCGCAAGCTGAAAACGACTGGCACGCTGACTGGCCGCACGCTGACCTCAATTGGTCGCCGGCTTATCGCGTGATTCCTACGCGTTTCCCTGCCGTGAACCTGTTCGATCGCGTTGCGTCGCCTCAGGATTTCGATGCCCTTTACGCGCTCGAGGCCATGACCAATGACCGCTTGCGCACGGAAGTGGGCGACCTGGATCTGGTGCCGCTCGCCGAGCGTCAGTTCGGCGCCGGTTACGGTCCGATCATGGCCGCCTTCACCCATCTGAACCCGAACGGCAGCCGATTCTCCGATGGCAGCTACGGCGTGTTTTATTGCGCGCGCGACCGGCGCTCGGCCATTGAGGAAACGCGTTACCACTCCGCGCTGTTTCTCGCGGATACGAAACAAGCGCCGTTGCGTCAGCAGATGCGGCTCTACACCGTGCTGGCGCAAGGCGATGTCATCGATCTGTGCAAAGGCCGGCTGGAACAAGCTGCGCTCGATCCCGCGATTCTTTCGCCATCCAGTTACGTCGCGGGGCAGGCGTTGGGACGGGCTGTGCGGGAAGCGGGGGCGCCGGGGATCGCGTATCCGTCGGTGCGGGATCACGGCGGCGAATGCCTCGCCGCTTTTCGCACTACGTTGCTGCGCGATTGCCATCATGCTGCTTATCTGGAATACGAATGGAATGGCGAGGCCGTGACCAACGTCTTCGAAATGAGCAAGGTCGGTTAGGCCGGGCAATTTAGCTGGGCAACTCAATTAGTTGATTTATCTGATAGCCACCGCCGTCGATGACCGTACGCGCGCGATATTCTTGCTCGCGGGGCGCGCGGCTGCCGATGCATTTTTCGGTGTGGCGGTCTTCGACACCTTCGCCAGCGCCTCCGTGCTGACGTCCTTCGACGAGTTCTTTAGCGCAGCCGCTTTCGCTTTTTGACTGGACTTGTCGAGCAGTCCGGCGAGCTGCGGATCAGCGCCATTTGCGGGATTCTTGCGACCGCGCGCCGCTTCCCGGGCTCGGCGCTTTGCGTCCTTCTCCAGAAAAATGGCGAGCAAGGTTTCGTCGGTTTTCAGGCCGGATCGGCGGGAGGGTGGCAGTTCATCGGCGAGTTCACCGGCTTCGAACGCTTCGATCACCGCTGGGTGGACATAGCATTTGCGGCATACGGCCGGTGTGTTGCGCAATATCTTCGATACTTCCTTGATCGTGCCGACCACGTGCTTGCGCGCTTCGGTCACGGTTTCCCACGCCAGCTTGCGCAACGCCGCCAGCGCGAACACGCTGCCGGCCCATGTCCGGTAGTCCTTCGCGGTGAAGTCGGCGCCGGTGATGTCGTGGAGGTAGTCGTTGATATCGGAGGAGCTGACGGTGTGGCGTTCGCCATTCGCGTCGAGGTACTGGAACAGGTCGTGGCCGGGCAGGTCCATGCAGCGTTTTATGATCCTGGCGATGCGCGGGTCGCTCACCGAGACATCGTGTTCTATTCCGCTTTTGCCGCGGAACTGGAAGCGTAGCGTGCCGGATTTGACGCTCAGGTGTTTCTTGCGCAGGGTGGTTAGTCCGTAGGACTTGTTTTCGCGCGCGTATTCTTCGCTGCCTACGCGGATCAGCGTGGTGTCGAGGAGCTTGACCACGGTGGCCAGGACCTTGTCGCGGGGCATACCTTCGAGGTCGAGGTCCCGGGTTACGCGGGCACGGAGTTTCGGCAATACGGCGCCGAACGCCAGCATGCGTTCGTACTTGGTGGCGTCGCGGGTTTCGCGCCAATGCGGGTGATATCGATATTGCTTGCGGCCGCGGGCATCGCGGCCGGTGGCTTGCAGGTGGCCGCGCGAGTCGGGGCAGATCCAGACGTTGGTGTAAGCGGGAGGGATAGCGAGGGCGTTGATGCGTTTGATGTCGGCGTCGTCAGAGAGGGGGTTGCCCTGGGTGTTGAAATAGACGAAGGCGCCGTTTTTCCATGTGCGAGTGTAGCCGGGGCGGGAGTCATCGACGTAGCGCAGACCTGGGGGCAGGTCTTCCGGGCAGCCCTTGATCTCGCTCTGCGGTTGTTGGTCGTGGGGTTGCTCGGGGGATGTCACTGCGTGCCTCGCTGGGGTTTCGTTCGCACTCGGGTTTGGGTTGGTAGGGTTCACGGTTAGTGGTCGGAGTTTATGCCGGGTTGCCAGGGTTCTGGGTTAGCGGTTGGGGTCAATGCCGGGGTGGTGCTTTCGGTGTTAGTGGTCTGCGAGAGTCGGATTTTCTCTTTATCACTGTTAGCCACTGTGCGTGGCGGCACGTCATTTCTTTGTCCAAAGCGACAAAGAAACGAAGCAAAGAAAGCGCTTTAACCGCTCTACCCTAAGTGTCCACAGCGTGCAGTTTTGATTCATAGGTGCCCCAAAAGCACGGTGCTCGCCAGAGCGGAGGATGTGTGAACCCCTCCTTCTCCGAACACGGATACCCACACGCTTCGCCACCAGTGATTGAACCTGCCCAAGGAGCACCCCGCGCTATCCGCGGACGACCTCCCTCCAAATATGTACGCGACGGACCACGTCGCTAACCCATCGAGAAACGGGCCGCGCGGATGCATCGGGCCGTAGCTGGCGAAAAGAATCGTGCATGCCGCGCAATAGCCCACTAAACATGAAGCCGTAAGTATGCGTTTGGCCGTGTAGTCCACCAAAAAACAGCGCACGCTTGGCCAACGCTCCAAGAAACGTGGCAGCGAATACGCGTGAGGCCGTGGGGTTCCTGGGCGCCTCGTGCTTGCCCGAGAGCGTACGGGGCGAAGCGTGTTCGTGTCAGGATTCGCGAGAAGGAGGGGTTCACACATCCTCCGCTCTGGCGAGCACCGTGCTTTTGGGGCACCTATGAATGAAAACTGCACGCTGTGGACACTTAGGGTAGAGCGGTTAAAGCGCTTTCTTTGCTTCGTTTCTTTGTCGCTTTGGACAAAGAAATGACGTGCCGCCACGCACAGTGGCTAATAGTGATAAAGAGAAAATCCGAGTCAAGCAGACCACTAACGCCGAAAGCAGCAACCCGGCACTGACCCCGACCACTAACCCCAGAACCGACCACCCCGGCACAGACCCAGAACCGCTAACCCCGGAACCAGGCACCCCGGCATAAACTCCGACCAACTAACCCCAAACCCCACCAACCCAAACCCGAGTGCGAACGACCCCCCTACGGTAATGCCAACTCCCTAGCCCCTTCCGCACTCGCCCAACCCTGCTTGACCGACCAGCGCTGATCGGTCCCCACCTCGACAATAGTGAGGCGCCCGTCATCGGTATAAGCGCCTGTGTCGATAAAAATCTGCGACCCGATCTGCTTGATCGCCTTCATCGGCGTATGCCCACAATAAGTCGGCGATAACCCCCGCTGCCAGGCAGCCTTCCCCGTCCCCAGCGCAAGCGACCTCCCCCACAACAACTGCTGGCGCACATCGTCAGGAAAATACGCCACTTCCAGATCAGCGTCGCTGCCAAAAAATTCCGCATGCAGCACGTTGAACCGCGTCGGACCATCGCCGACAATTCGCACCAAAGGAACACTCGCCAACTTCGTCGCAATCCCCTTCAGTTGCTCATCCGTCAGGTTCGCCGCCCACGCGCCGCCGATCGAATACCACATGTGGCGCTGCATCTTGCCCGCAGCAACCGCGCACAACGCGTCTTCGTGATTGCCAAGCACAGGGTAAAACCAGGGCTTATCGAGCAAGTCGATGCCGCCAAGCGAATCGCTCCCGCGATCGACCAGGTCGCCCACGGAAAACAGGCGATCACGCGAACCATCGAAAGCAATTTCGCTAAGCAAATAACGCAGGGCATCGACGCAACCGTGCAAATCGCCAACCACAAGGTCACGGCCAACTTTGTTCGCCGGATGCCAGCAAACGACAGGGTAAGTAGAGGCAGTCATGGCAGTAATCTTAATCTTCCAAAACGCACAGTTATGCGCGCCAACTCGCTTTCCAACAACGCATCCCTGCACATTCTGGAACGACCGCCATCAATGTGCAACACGATCGGCTTAGCGCGGCAATAATTGCCGCGCTAAGCTGAATCACACCGTATTTATTGCGGTGTCGAACGGAGTTTGGCGACCCGATCGGCGGACGTCGTCGATTGCGGATTGCCAAACGTCTTCGTCACATAATTGCTGATGGCGGCAATCTGTTCATCGCTGAGTTCATCCGCGAATGCGGGCATGAAAGCGGTAGCGTCTTTCGTCTGACGACTCACGCCGTGCAATATGACCATTGTCAGATTGTTAGCCGCCGATGCCCCCACCACGCCGTTATGAATCAGCGATGGATATGCCCCCGGCGCGTTGCCGCCCCGACCCTCGCCCGTCCAGCTATGGCAAGTCGCACAGTTGGCGATAAACAATTGCGCGCCATTCACCCCGCTGATCGCCGTTCCGCGCATTGCCGTGACCTCCGCGCTGGTCGGCTTGCCAAAGGAATCACGCGGATGGATGTCGCCGCCGCTCTGCGCGGGCACCGAGCGCAAGTACACCACGATCGAACGCAGATCCTCGGACGTCATGTACTGCGTACTGTTTTGCACCACATCCGCCATCGGGCCAGCCGCATTCGCCCGGCCATGCGCCACACCGGTCGCAAGATATTGCGTCAGCTCGTCGTCGGTCCATCCGCCAATGCCCGCAGTCTTGTCAGGCGTGACGTTGAACGCATGCCAGCCGGACAACTCGGCGCCGCTGAAGCGCTCGCTCGTCTTCAGGCCCTGCATCACATTGCGAGGCGTATGGCATTCCTCGCAATGCGCGAGTCCGCCAACCAGATAAGCGCCCCGATTCCATTCCGCGCTCTGCTGCGGGTCGGGCACGAAACGCCCTTCCTTGAAATTGAACATGTTCCAGAACACCATCAGCCATCGCTGGTTGAACGGAAACGACAGCGCATTGCGCGGCGGCGTGTAGTGGATCGGCACAAGCGTATTCAGATAGGCACGGATCGCGAGAACGTCCGAGCCCGTGACCTTCGTATATTCGGCGTAAGGGAAAGCCGGGTACAAGCGCTCACCGCTTTTGCCAATCCCTTCGTGCATCGCGCGCAGGAAGTCGGCGTCGCTCCAGCGGCCAATGCCGGTATCCGGATCGCTCGTGATATTCGGCGTATAGATAGTCCCGAACGGCGTGCTGATCGGCAAACCGCCCGCGAACGGACGGCCTTTGTCGGCGGTATGGCACGCCACGCAATCGCCCGCGCGCGCCAGATATTCGCCGCGCTTGATCAGCGCCGCGCCGGCCAGCGTGTCGCGCTGCACGACCGTGGGCTCAGTCGCGGCAGTCTGCGCGTGCGCCGACTGAATCAGCGTGTGGAAACTCACGCCCGTGACGGCAAGCGCAAGAACGGCGAGCGCGCCGCCCAGGCGCTTGCCAAGCTTGCCAATGCTAAGGTTATTGAAGGTCTTCGCGTCGCGAGGTTTGGGGTTCTTCATCGTGGATCTCCGTCGGCGCGCAATCAAAGTTCTTTCTTCAGCTTGTCGGCGAGACGCAGCGACAACGCGGACAACGTCAGCGTGCAATTCACCGATGCCGCCGTCGGCATCACCGCGCTGCCGGCAATGAAGAGGTTCGCGTGATCATGCGTGCGGCATTCGGAATCGACGACGGAATCCTTCGGGTCCGCGCCCATGACGGTCGTCCCCATGATGTGGTTGTTCGGAGCGAATTTATCGTCGAAGGTGATCTCCGTGCCGCCGAACAACTCCGCAATCCGCGCATATTGGACGCGTGTGTCCGCCGCGCTTTTCTTCACGTAGTCGTTGATCGAGTAATAGATCTCGGGCTGCGGGATGCCGAGCGAATCCTTGCGATCCGACGAGGGCACCACCCGGTTCTGCGGCTCGGCCAGATGCTCGTGGAAGCTGTTGATGTTCATCGTGCGCGCGACGCGGTCGCGGATCTGGCGGTCCAGTTCCGCTCCGGTCACGCCTTGGGCGATCAGGTCCGCCGTGACCGACATGGTAGGGACGCCATTCGACAAATGCAGCTTCTTCGCCGAGTATTCCGAGCGGAAAGCGCCGTCACGGAAGTTCACTACCGAGCTCATTTCCATCGGCCCGCGTCCCGGCCACACGGGTTCGTTGGCAAGGAAGGTCACGCCGGTGCCCGGGTGATCCATCAGGTTGCGGCCGACCTGATCCGAACTGTTGCCAATGCCGTTCTTGAATCTGTCGGATACGGACTGCAACATCAGTTTCGGCGTTTCGATTCCATTAGCCGCGAGCACGAAGAGCTTGCCGGTGACACGCGTGCTGTTGCCGTTCGGGTCCTTGTAATGGACGGCGGTGATCAGGCCTTTGTCGTCGCTCTCGATCTTGTAGACGACCGCTTGCGCGATCAGCTTCGCACCGGCTCGCTCGGCTTTCTCCGCATGCGTGATGCCGTTATACATGGCGGCGATCGGGCAAATCGGCATGCAGTTGTTATTGCCGCAGCAGGTTGGACGGGCATCGTACGGGCGGCTGTTGCGCGCGACCGGTTCCGGCACCACATGATAAGACTGCGCGTTGAGGACATCGGAGAAACGCTGGTCCATGTAGGACAGCGGCAGCATATCCATTGGATACGGTTTGGAACGCGGCGAACCAAGATCAACGTTATTGCCCGGACCGGACACGCCAAGCTGCACTTCGGCGGCGAAGTACCAGGGTTCAAGGGTCTCGTAAGGGATCGGCCAGTCGCGACCTACGCCATAGAGCGTCCTCAGCTTGAAATCGGCTGGCAGCAAGCGCCACGCAGCGGCTGCCCAGTGCCAGGTCGTCCCGCCTACGAGCCGCAAGTATTGCGACGCGTACGGATACTCGCCCTTCTGGATCAAATAGTTGTTCTCAGGCGAATACTCGGGATGCGGCGCGTAAGGCGTGGACGGATACGGCGTAGCGAAGTCGGCTTTGGCCGGCGAGTTACGAAAGTTCTCGACGATCTGCCAGCGCGGAATACGCGGCCCGGCTTCGAGCAGGATCACGGATGCGCCCGCGGTCGCGAGTTGATGCGCAACGAGTCCGCCCGCAACCCCCGATCCGACGACCACTACATCGGCCGAATTCGAATTTGCCATTTGTTGTTGTCCTGTGAGGGGTGGTTTTTATTTGCTTCGGTCGCGCTGTCGAGCGTGCCAACAATCCTGCTGTCAATTGTGTTGTCAGGCAGATGTTGCCAGGCAGCGCGCCGGCTTGATGCGTTCTTGATACGTTCGATGCGTTGGGTTCACGCCGCGCCAGGCGGCTTCTGCGCCCAGTAGAACGGCACGTCGCGGCAATACGACGGAATGGTCAGCACATCGTTGACGGGATCGAACATCAGCGCGCGCTCGTAGGCCACCACGCTCACGCGCGGCGCATCGCCGACAAGACCGAGATACCACGCCCGCATGATCGCGGTAACCGTGCCGGCGAGCTTGGGCGTGTCCGCCTTGAGCGCTTGCGTCACCGTATCCGACGGCACGCCGCCATGCGCCGCGAGCCACACGTTCAGGGCGCTCACGTTGCCCACAAACTCGCTGTCCGACTTCGACAGCGCGTCATACACGCGCTGCGCCAGCGCGGGATCGAACGTGGTGCGGCCAGTCAGTTTGCGCGAGAGCAGCAGGAAACCGTCGAGACCTGCAGGCGGGGTATCGGCGAAAGCTCGGGTAAAGAATGTTGGGAAACCGAAACCCACAGAAGTGAACGCGAGCGCGGCTGCTGACGCACACGCGCCGAGAACAAAACGCCGGCGTGTGGCCGACTGTGCGCGCGCCATGGGGTGATCGAGTTGTGTCATGGTGTGAAGTCCCAATTCGCGTTGTTCAGAGAGGCGATGATCGATTGCACCTGTCGATATCCCCCGAGCAGTTTTTTTAAGGCACGCCTTGCGGCGGCCGAGGCATGCACGATGAAGCGGATAACAACCAGCCCTTGGCCGCTGGCAATTGAAAGGCGCACGGGCAATAATCGCGGCACTTTAGGACCGTGAAGCACCGCATCTTGCTGTGTCTTGCCCGATACCGTTCCGTGCCAGCTTAACGCCATAACCGCCATAACCCGCCATAACCAGACCGCTATAAAAAATGAATCTCGTTCCCCAAGTACTTCGCTATCGCCCGCGGGCAGTCATTGCACTCGTGATTGGTGTGATCGTGGCGCTTTTGGTTCCACATGACTTCAAGCCGATCGTGCGCGGCCTCATTGGATGGGACAGTGCTGTATGGCTGTATCTCGTGCTTATCTGGATTCAGATGGCGCTTGCGCGTCAAGACAAAGTGCAGAAGCTCGCCGAACGCGAGGATGAGAATGCAGGCATGGTGCTGCTCATCATCAGCCTGGCCGCTATAGCAAGCCTCATCGCCATTGTGTTCGAGCTCGCCATGGCCAAGAACCTGGGCTTGCGCGGCGCGGTGCTCCACTATCTGCTGACTGCATTCACAATGCTGGGCGCGTGGTTCCTCATCCCGACCATCTTCACACTCCACTACGCACGTCACTACTATCAGTCAGAGGGCGACGAGACATCGCTGAGATTCCCGGATGCCCATCTCAAGCCGGACTATTGGGACTTCCTCTATTTCTCATTCACGATCGCGGTCGCGTCGCAGACTTCGGATGTCGTGCTCTGCTCCAATGAAGTCCGGCGAGCGGCGCTCGCGCAATCCGTCTTATCGTTCTTCTTCAACGCCGCGGTGATCGGATTATGTGTCAACACGGCGGCCAGCTTACTTGGGCCTTGAGCTGATTTGATCTGACCCAAGAAGCAAATATTGCCGTCACGCTTGAATGCCTTCGGGCGTAATTTCCGGCTCGGATAAATTAATCTGGAGGGCTGACAATTCTTGCGTCTCGATGGATAAGCGCACCACCAACCCCGTCTTTCGTATAACGATTCCCGAACTCTCCGTGTAAAAACGCCGCCCGCAGCGCGTGCTTTTTTACACGGCTTCCCAGGTCCGCCTGACGTCGACCTCAGGGCTTATCAGAGCCCGTCTCTTTTCCCCGGTTTCAGCAGATTCTTAAGAACATGGCACACGCCTTGCTCTAGCTATCCCGCACCCTCTCTTCCCTCCGATAAAAGCACCGGACGCATGCGCCGCAGATTCTTCTGGCCCCAAGCGCATCCCATCGCTTTTCATCCATCAAACGCCAGGAGTCAGCTTTGTCCTTGAACGTCTTGCTTGTCGCTTCCGAGGCTGTGCCGCTAGCCAAAACCGGCGGACTGGGTGACATGGTCAGCGCGTACGCCGTTGCGTTGCGTGAAGCCGGAGTTGATGCCGCGATACTCATGCCGGCCTATCCGAAAGCGCTGCAGATGGTCGAGGGATTACAGAAGGTGGCTTCGGTGACGGGGCTCCCCGGCGGGGACGGCGCGCTGTATCGCGGCCGCATGCCAGAAACCGGCGTGCCCGTGATCCTGCTGCGCATGGATCATTTGTACGCACGCGAAGGCCTCTATCAAGACGCGAAAGGACGCGACTACGAAGACAACGCGATTCGTTTCGCGTCGTTATCGGCGGCGGCGGTGAAGATTGCCGAAGGCGTTCGAGGGTTCAAGAAGCCGGATATCGTGCACGCGCATGACTGGCATTCTGGACTCACGCCGCTCTTGATGAAGCAAGCCGGCGTGCACGCAAAAAGCGTTTTCACGATCCACAATCTGGCGTTCCAGGGCAACTATTCGCTCTCGCTTGGTGCAGCGCTCGGCGTGCCTGCCAAATGGCTCGTGCCCGCGTTGACCGAACCTGCGAGCATCGAATTTTATGGTGCATTGAGTCTGATGAAAGCCGGCATTGTCCATGCCGACCACGTTGCTACCGTCAGCGAAACGTATGCTCGCGAAATCCTCACGCCGCGCTTTGGCCACCTGATGGAAGGCGTGCTGCAAAGTTGCGCCGGCAAGCTGTCGGGGATCATCAACGGTATCGACGTAGATACCTGGGACCCGAGGACCGATCCGCAAATCGCCCGCCATTATTGTTTCGACGATATGCGCGGCAAGCACGCCTGCAAGCGCGAGTTGCAGCAGATGTTCGGCCTTCCCACCGACCCCTTCGCGCCGGTGATCGCGCTCGGCAGCCGGATGACATCGCAGAAAATGGCCGATGTCGCCGTGCAAGCCATTCCCGCGCTGCTGGAACACTATCCGCGTTTGCAGATTGCCGTGCTCGGCAAAGGCGAAGCATATATAGAAGCCGCGTTCCAGCGGCTGGCGCAGACCTGGCCGGATCGGGTGGGTGTCTATATAGGTTACGACGAGCGCCGCGCGCACGTGCTGCATGCCGGTGCTGACATCCTGCTGCATGGCAGCCGCTTCGAGCCTTGCGGCCTCACGCAAATCTACGCCATGCGTTATGGCACATTGCCCGTGGCATCGCGCGTGGGCGGGCTGGCGGATACGATCGTGGATACGGCCGAAGCAGCCGACTCTGCGGGGCATCAGACGGGTTTCCAGGCATCTCCCGTTGGCGGCTTCGAGGGCGCAACGTCCTCGCGCCCGGCGACCGGGTTCCTCTTCGATGGCGACCGTGTGCAGGACGTGATCGCCGCCGCCACGCGCGCCATCGACGCCTTCATGCGTCCGCAACAATGGCGCGCGCTTCAACGCAACGCGATGGCGCGCGATTACGGCTGGGACCAAGCGGTAGCGAAGTATGTCCAGCTATACGCGAGTCTCACCGATATGCGTCCCGCCAAAGCACCGTTGCGCACGCGCCGTGTGCCGGGCAGGGTTCGGGCAGTACCGGTCATGGCGGTGGCCGAGGCCGAGCGTCGTGAAGCGCAACAGGCACAATTGGCGCAATTCGTCGCACGCAGCGCCTGACGTTCCACACACCCCTTTTCGATGGTACGGTTACAGGGTTGGCCGTTCGCAGCGCACTGGATTGCAGTGCGCCGCGAACGCATGTCGTCTGACCTGAACCCGCATGCTGGTCGCGAACCATTGGCTACGCTCAGGCTCCGACATACCCCAGGAAACGCGAAAGAGGCGCGGCACGCTACGTGCTGTGTCCCTCAAGCGACCCTGGCGCCGCACCGAACGGCGTATCGCCTGATGACCTGACGTCGATGGTTGATAGTCGATACGCACCGCACTCGTTACCCCGGAATTGGTGCTTTGAAGACTGTCTGAGGCTCGTCTGCCGTAGCCGTTCTTGCGGTTTGGTTTATTGCCTGGTTGAGCGCGATCGCGTTTTCCCGCATCCACGCCATAGCAGGACGAACTGGAAAAGACGACCGATGGAACACCATCACATGCTTCAAGCATACGCACCAAGAATCTATTTTATCGATCCGCTTCTCGTCGGACCATTGCGCGAGTGGTCCGCACAATTCGAACATGCCGCCGCGCTGGGCTTCGATCACGTCCTGATCGGCGCGCCGTTCCAGCCAGGCAGCAACGGCCATCGACAGGCCGTGGCCGATCATCACAAACTCCATTCTGTATTCGAATCCGACGCACCCGCGAGCGAGGGCCTGCGTCTGCTTGCAAGTCAGGCGGGCAAGCACGGCCTGACCTTGCTGGTCGATATCACCCTCGACCAGGTGAGCGCTGAAGGCGGCTTGTTCCGGGACAACCGGCACTGGTTCCATCCGTTCGAAGCGGCTGAAGCCCGGCTCGATCCGCGTCATGCGCCGCATGAAGAAAGCGCGGCGCATGCGAATTTCGCTGATGGCGAAGCGGCCCAGGCGCTCACCGAATGGTGGGCGCGCGAGCTGATGCTGCTGGCCGATGCCGGCATTGGCGGCTTTCGCTTCGAGGCGCCGCACAAGGTGCCGGCCCACGTGTGGCGCAGGCTCGGTGCGGCCGTTCGCGAACGTCATCCGCAAACGAAATGGCTGGCATGGACCGTCGGCATCAGCCGTCAGGACCTCGCCGCTCTCGCCGATGCCGGTTTCGACTCGGTGTTTTCATCGTCGCGATGGTGGGATTTCCAGAGCAACTGGCTCTTCGATGAACACGCCGCGCTATTTCGCATCGCGCCGCCCATTGCGTTTCCAGAAGAGCCCTACGGCTCGCGCCTGCTCCACGATCTGCCTGACACCGGCGACTCGTCGCTGGTAGAACGTGCCTACCGGCGCGCGTTGTACACGGCGGCGGGCATAGGCACCGGCCTCCTCGTGCCCATGGGATTCGAATACGGCGTCACGCAGCCGCTCACCTACAACCACGGCAGCGCGGAAGAATTCCGGCGCGCGAGGGAAGGCGCGCGCTTTAACGTATCGGCGGAAGTGGCGCACGCCAACGCGTTGCAACGCAACTCGGCGGCGCTGGCGAGCACGGGCGAACTGCGCGCGCTGACCGGCGCGGGCACGCCTTACGCGGCCATTCTGCGCGGCAGCGGCCCGGACCTGCGGGTCGCGGCCGAGGCGGCGCTGATCGTGCTGAACCCGGACCTCACCACGCCGGTTTATGTCGATACCCGTCATTTGCTGGACGGCGCACCGGGCAACTTCACGCGGTTTCGGGCAATTGACGAGGACACGACGGAAACGCCGCTGCCGCTCGAGCCTTTCCTGCTGCAACCTGGCGAAGTGCGACTGCTGCGCGGCGCGGCCGAGCCGCCCATCCTGCTGGCGCAACCCCAGGTCAAGCGCGGCGCCAAGGCAGCTGACAAGAAGTCGGTGAACGAGGCGTTGGTGGCGCCGCGGGTGGCGATCGAAAGCGTGACGCCGTCGGTCGATCACGGGCGCTTTCCGGCGAAGCGGATCGTAGGTGAAGCGGTTGAAATCACGGCGGCGATTTTCGCGGAAGGCCACGACAAGATCGCGGCCGCCGTGCAATGGCGCGCCGCCGATGAAACCGACTGGCACGAAGCGCCAATGGTGCCGGTCCTGCCGCTCGGCAACGATCTGTGGACGACGCACATTCCGCTGGACCGCTTAGGCCGTCATGAATTCACCGTGATCGCGTGGCGCGACGACTTCGCTTCGCTGATCGATCACATGCAGAAGAAGCTGAAGGCCGAACAGACGGTTGAACTCGAACTGGAGGAAGCGCGCCATTTGTTCGCGTTGATCCTGGCCGAAGTGAAAACCGCGGAAGGCGTGCAGACGGAACCGCTGGAACGGATCGTCAAGCAGTTCGCCAAGGCCGATGCAGACACCCGCCTCGCGTTGGCGCTCGCACCGGAAACGGCGCTGGCGATCGAGGCGGCGCGGCACCGGCCGTTCCTGTCGCGCGATCCGGTGACGTATCGGATAGACGCCGAACGCGCCGCCGCGCGCTTTGCAAGCTGGTACGAAATCTTCCCGCGCTCCATGAGCGACGACGAGAACCGTCACGGCACGTTTGTCGATGTAATCGGCAAGATGCCGCGCATCCGCGAGATGGGCTTCGACGTGCTGTACTTCCCGCCGATCAACCCCATTGGCGTGGCGAACCGCAAGGGCAAGAACAATACACTGACGGCCCTACCCGGCGATGTGGGCAGCCCGTACGCTATCGGCGGCAAGGAAGGCGGCCACGACGCCGTGCATCCGGAACTCGGCAACCTGGACGACTTCAAGCAGATGCTGGAAGCCGCGCGTGCCCACGGTCTGGAGATCGCGCTCGATTTCGCCGTGCAGTGTGCGCCGGATCATCCGTGGCTGAAGGAGCATCCCACGTGGTTCGCGTGGCGCCCCGACGGCACGCTGCGTTATGCGGAAAATCCGCCGAAAAAGTATCAGGACATCGTAAATCCGGACTTCTACGCGCAGGACGCGAAGCCGGAACTCTGGCTCGCGTTGCGCGACGTGTTCCTGTTCTGGATCGCGGCAGGCGTGAAGATTTTCCGCGTCGACAATCCGCACACCAAACCCATGCCGTTCTGGGAATGGGTGATCGGCGACGTGCGCTCGCGTCACCCAGACGCCATGTTCCTCGCCGAAGCGTTCACGCGTCCGCGCGTGATGAACCGGCTCGCCAAGCTCGGTTTCTCGCAGTCGTACACCTACTTCACTTGGCGCGAGTCGAAGCAAGATTTCCTGGAATACATGCATGACCTGACGCAGACGGACGCGAAGGACTATTTCCGGCCGAACTTCTTCGTCAATACGCCCGATATCAACCCGCGTTTCCTGCAACGCTCAGGCCGCGCCGGTTTTGTGATCCGGGCCGCGCTCGCCGCGACGCTGTCGGGGCTATGGGGCGTGTATAGCGGCTTCGAACTCTGCGAAGCCGCCGCGCTGCCGAACAGCGAAGAATATCTCGATTCGGAGAAGTATCAGATCCGGGCCTGGGACTGGAACCGGCCGGGCAACATCGTCGGGGAAATCACGGCGCTGAACCGGATCAGAAAGGCGAATCCGGCGCTGCATTCACATCTCGGCGTCAACTTCCTTCCCGCTCACAACGACAACATCCTGTTCTTCGAGAAAGCGAATGCCGCGCGCGACAACATCGTGCTGGTCGCAATCAATCTCGATCCGTTCAACGAACAGGGCGCGGACGTGGAATTGCCGTGGCAGACGTTGAATAATTGGGGCGTGCAGGAATGGGACGCACTGGCCGTGGAGGACCAGATGACGGGCGAGCGGTTCGAATGGCGCGGCAAAAAGCAGCATATCCGCCTCGACCCGAACACGCGGCCGTTCGCGATCTGGAGAATCGCGCCGACATGGGGTTTGCCACGGGCGCCGACTCCCCTCTGAGCGTCACCTGACAGTCATCATCACGACGGCACTCGCCGACGTGGCACAGAACAACTCATACAGCCGGGACGAAACACCGTCGCGGCTCAAGGAGCGACACGTGAAGCGTAACAAGAACTCGACTCTCAGCAACGATCCGCTCTGGTACAAAGACGCGATCATCTATCAGATCCACATCAAGTCTTTCTTCGATGCGAACAACGACGGCATCGGCGATTTCCCCGGCCTGCTGGCGAAGCTCGACTACATCTCCGAACTCGGCGTGGATACGATCTGGCTGCTGCCGTTCTATCCGTCGCCACGGCGCGACGACGGTTACGACATCGCCGATTACCGCAACGTGCATCCCGATTACGGCACGCTCGCCGACGTGAAGCGTTTCATCCAGGAAGCGCACGCGCGCGGCATTCGCGTGATCACCGAACTCGTTATCAATCACACGTCCGACCAGCACCCGTGGTTCCAGCGCGCGCGCCTCGCGAAGCCGGGCTCGAATCATCGCAACTACTACGTCTGGTCAGACACCGACAAGAAGTACGAAGACACGCGGATTATTTTCATCGACTCGGAGCCGTCCAACTGGACCCATGATCCGGTCGCGGGGCAGTACTACTGGCACCGCTTCTTCAACCACCAGCCGGACCTGAACTTCGACAACCCCGCCGTGCTCAAGGAAGTGCTGCAGGTGATGCGCTTCTGGCTCGACATGGGGATCGACGGCTTGCGGCTGGATGCCGTGCCGTATCTCGTCGAACGCGAAGGCACGAACAACGAGAACCTGCCGGAAACACACGCGATTTTGAAGAAGATCCGCGCGACTATCGACGCGGAATATCCGAACCGGATGTTGCTGGCCGAAGCGAACCAATGGCCGGAAGACGTGAAGGAGTATTTCGGCGACGAAGACGAATGCCACATGGCCTTCCACTTCCCGCTGATGCCGCGCATCTATATGTCGATTGCGAGCGAGGACCGCTTCCCGATCACGGACATCATGCGGCAAACGCCGGATCTTGCACCGACCAACCAGTGGGCCATTTTCCTGCGCAATCACGACGAACTCACGCTGGAAATGGTCACGGATTCCGAGCGCGACTATTTGTGGAACACGTATGCGAGCGATCGGCGCGCGCGTCTGAATCTCGGCATTCGCCGCCGTCTCGCGCCGTTGATGGAGCGCGACCGGCGCCGGATTGAACTGATCAATTCGCTGCTGCTGTCCATGCCGGGCACGCCCGTGATCTATTACGGCGACGAACTCGGCATGGGCGACAACATTCACTTGGGTGATCGCGACGGCGTGCGTACGCCGATGCAGTGGTCATCGGATAGAAACGGCGGTTTTTCGCGCGCAGACCCCGAGCAACTCGTGCTGCCGCCCGTGATGGGTTCGCTCTACGGGTATGACGCCGTCAACGTGGAGTCGCAAAGCCGAGACCCGCACTCGCTGCTCAACTGGACCCGCAAGATGCTCACGGTGCGTCGCGGGAAACAGGCGTTTGGCCGAGGCACCATTCGTTTCCTGCGTCCGAACAACCGCAAGATCCTGGCGTATCTGCGTGAGGTCGAGGGTGAACCGCCAATCCTGTGCGTGGCGAATCTGTCGCGGGCGCCGCAGGCCGTGGAACTCGATTTGTCCGAGTACGCCGGGTCGGTGCCTCTGGAAATGACCGCGGATTCCGCGTTCCCGCCGATCGGGCAGCTCACGTATTTGCTGACCTTCCCGCCGTACGGTTTCCTGTGGTTCCAGTTGTGTCCGGGCAATCAGCGTCCGGCATGGAGCCAGGCGCCGTCCGAGCAATTGCCCGAATTCGTGACAATGGTGATCCGCGCCGGCCAGACCGGCCCAACACCGGAAAACGTGCGCTTGCTGGAGTCGGAAGTGCTGCCGTCTTATTTGAGCAAGCGGCGCTGGTTTGCTTCGAAGGACAAGAAGCTGATAGGCGTGCGTCTGGCGGCATTGACGACCATTCCGGAAGCGGGTTTTGCGTTCACGGAGATCGAAGCCGATGTCGGCGATCACGTCGAACGCTACGTGCTGCCGCTCACCATTGCATGGGGCACCGAAACGACTTCGCCGCTCTATATGCAGCTCGCGCTCGCCCGTGTGCGCCAGGTTCGTAATATCGGCCATATCACGGACGCCTTCGCCGTCCCGAACTTCACCTACGGCGTGCTGAAGAAGCTCTTGCAGCGGGCGGTCATTCCCACGGTGCAGAAGAGCGAGATCCGCTTTATTCCCACCGAACGGCTCGACGCGCTTGCCGCCAACTTCAAGCCTGGAGAACCACCGCCGGAAATTCGCTGGCTGGCGGCGGAGCAGAGCAACAGCTCGCTCGTGATCGGCGATCAGATCGTACTGAAACTCGTGCGCCGGCTTGTCGGCGGGATTCATCCGGAAGCCGAAATGAGCCGGCACCTGACGAAGCTCGGTTACCAGAATACGGGACCGCTATTCGGCGAAGTGGTGCGGGTGGACCCGGAAGGCGTGCCGCATACGCTGTGCATCTTGCAAGGGTTTATCGACAACCAGGGCGATGCGTGGAATTACGTGCTCGATTACCTGCGCCGGACCGTGGATGAACTCGCGCTGGCCGTGGATACCGGCGACCACTCGGTGGACCGCGAGAAGGAAATGCTCGGGATCGAGGGGTATCGGAAAGTCACGGGGATCATCGGACGGCGGCTGGGCGAACTGCATGTTGCGCTCGCTCAACCTTCGGATGACCCCGCTTTTGCGCCGGAGAAGGCATCGAAGAAGGACGTGCGTGGCTGGAACGACGGCACGCACACGCTGCTTGTCACTGCGCTCGATATCCTCGCATCGAAGCTTCTGGAGTTCAGCGAGCACGACCGCGAGATGGCGCAGAGCCTGCTCGATCGCCGTGATTTGCTGCTCGCGGCCGTGCAAAGGCTCGTGCCTGAAAACGCCGATGCGCTGCGCATCCGCATTCACGGTGACTTCCATCTGGGTCAGGTGCTGATGGCGCAGGGCGACGCGTTCCTGATCGACTTCGAGGGCGAACCTGCGCGGCCGCTGGAAGAGCGCCGCAAGAAATCGAGTCCGTTGCGGGATGTGGCCGGTTTATTGCGTTCCTTGTCGTATGCCAGCGCCGCTGCGCAACCGACGACCGGCAACGCGCCACAAGCGACCGCCGATCGCAGGCGTGCGCTGTTCGAGCGCCTGCGTGGTCATGGCGAGGAAGGTTTCCTGCTCGAATATCACGCGGCGGTAGAGGCTTCACCACAGCCGATTGCCGGCGATGCAGCCACCTTCGCCGCCCTGCTCGATCTTTTCCTGATCGAGAAGGCAGCCTACGAAATTCGCTACGAAGCGGCGAACCGTCCGACGTGGATCGGCTTGCCGTTGCGTGGCCTCGCGTCGCTCGCGAGCCGCCTGCTTGGCGATACGGGCGCGCCGGCTGCCCCTGGCACGCGACCTGTGGACGCCGCACTCAAGGACACCTCTGATGGAACCGAACATGAATAAGCGCACAGACGAAAAACTGCTGACCGAAGGTCTGCATCCGCTCGATATCGACGCGCTCGTCGAAGCTCGCCATCCCGATCCGTTTTCGAAGCTTGGGCTTCATCAGACCGACGCCGGCCCCGTGGTCCGCGTGCTGTTGCCCGGTGCAAGCGGTGTGCAGGTGCTCGATCGCGACAGCAGCAAGCCGCTTGGCACGCTGACGCAGGTTCATCCGGCGGGGTTGTTTATTGGGTTTATCGACGAGATGCAGGCGTATCGGCTCAATATCGATTGGCACGGTACGCCGCAGGAAGTCGCCGATACCTATTCATTCGGCCCCGTATTAAACGATGAAGCGTTGAACCGCATTTCCGGCGGGGACCCGTACGCGGTGATGGAATGCCTGGGCTCGCGGCCGGTCGTGCATGGCGGCGTGGCCGGCGTGCGCTTTGCGGTATGGGCGCCGAATGCGCGACGCGTCTCGGTGGTGGGCGACTTCAACTCGTGGGACGGCCGCCGGCATCCCATGCGCCTGCGCCATAGCGCCGGCGTCTGGGAACTGTTCGTGCCGGGGCTTGGCGCGGGCACGCGCTACAAGTACGAGATTGTCACGCGAGAAGGCCACACGTTGCCGCTGAAGGCCGATCCGTGCGCGATGCAGAGCGAGTTGCCGCCGGCGACGGCTTCGGTGGTGGCGGATGCTGAGGCTATCGATGGATACGCGTGGACCGACAGTGAGTGGATGAACTCACGCGGACCCAGGCAGACCATGCACGCGCCGATCTCCGTGTACGAGGTGCATGCGGAATCGTGGCTGCGGGTGCCGGAGGAAGGCAATCGCGGGTTGAACTGGCATGAGCTTGCCGAGCGCCTGATTCCGTACGCGAAGAGCATGGGGTTCACGCATCTGGAGTTCATGCCGATTGCGGAGCATCCGTTTGGCGGGTCGTGGGGATATCAGCCGTTGGGGCAGTTTGCGCCGTCGGCGCGGTTTGGGACGCCGGAGCAATTCGCTGAGTTCGTGAACCGCGCGCATGAGGCCGAGCTGGGGATCATTCTCGACTGGGTGCCGGCGCATTTCCCGAACGACGCGCATGGTTTGATCGAGTTCGATGGCACGCCGCTTTACGAACATGCGGACCCGCGAGAGGGCTACCACCAGGACTGGAACACGATGATCTATAACCTCGGCCGTAACGAGGTTAGCGCGTTCCTCGTGGCGTCGGGGTTGGCCTGGTTGAAGCGTTACCACGTCGATGGATTGCGCGTGGACGCGGTGGCTTCCATGTTGTATCGGGACTATTCGCGCAAGGCGGGCGAGTGGGTGCCGAACATGTATGGCGGCCGCGAGAATCTGGAGTCGATAGCATTTCTCAAGCGCCTTAACCACGAAGTCCGCCAGATTCCTGGTGCGATTACGATTGCTGAGGAGTCGACAGCGTGGCCGGGTGTGACGGCATCGCTTGAGCACGGTGGGCTTGGTTTCGATTTCAAGTGGAACATGGGCTGGATGCATGACACGTTGCACTACATGGAAGAGGATCCGGTCAATCGGAAGTACCACCACAACATGTTTACGTTTGGGATGGTGTATGCGTATTCCGAGCGATTTGTGTTGCCGCTTTCACATGATGAGGTGGTTCATGGAAAGGGTTCGTTGATTGGGAAGATGCCGGGCGATCATTGGCAGAAGTTTGCGAATCTGCGTGCGTATCTGGGATTCATGTGGACGCATCCGGGCAAGAAGTTGTTGTTCATGGGCGGTGAGTTTGGTCAGTTTGGCGAGTTCAATCACGATGCATCGCCGCACTGGCATTTGCTTGACGATGCGTTTCATGGTGGCTTGCAGAAGCTCGTTCGCGATTTGAACCGGGTGTATGGAGAGGAGCCGGCGCTGTACAAGCTTGATAGCGATCCTCACGGGTTTGACTGGTTGATCGGCGATGACGCGGCCAATAGTGTGTTTGCGTTCCGGCGTACGGATGGTGAGGGGCGAGAGTGCGTGGTGATTTCGAATATGACGCCGGTGCCGCGGCTGGGATATCGGGTGGGGTTGCCGAGGGGTGGGAAGTGGAGTGAGATTGTGAATTCGGATGCGTCGGTGTATGGCGGATCGAATATGGGGAATGGGGGCGTGATTCACGCCGAGAATGTTTCGAGTCATGGGCGGGAGTGGTCGGCTGCTCTGACTTTACCGCCGTTGGCGACCATCGTTTTGAGGGCCGATTAACAGGGGGGGTTTCGTTCGCACTTGGTCGAGGATTTTTCGTTCGCACTCGGGTTGGGGTTTGGTGGGGCGGTTTATGGTTGTGGGGCGAGTTAGAGGGTGGGGGTGAGGTTGGGTGACGGGGGTGCTTTAAGGGGTTAGCAGTCGGAGTCAGTGCCGGGGTGCCAGGTTCTGGGGTTAGTGGTCGGAGTCAATGCCGGGTTGCTGCTTTCGGCCGTGGTGGTCTGCGAGAGTTGGATTTTCTCTTTACCACTATTAGCCACTGTGCGTGGCGGCACGTCATTTCTTTGTCCAAAGCGACAAAGAAACGAAGCAAAGAAAACGCTTTTACAACCCGCTACCCTAAGTGTCCACAGCGTGCAGTTTTGATTCATAGGTGCCCCAAAAGCACGGTGCTCGCCAGAACCACCGATGTTTGAACCCCTCCTTCTCGCGAATCCTGACACGAACACGCTTCGCCCCCAACGCTCTCGGGCAAGCACCATTGCCCAGGAATCAGCACGGCCGACCTCACGCGTATTTGCTGCTCCGTTTCTTAGTGGATTTGCCGCCCGGTTTGCGCACTTATTTTCTTGAGCTACGCCTAGGATGCCTTTGCGGCCTCGTTTTTTGATCGGTTAGCCGATGGTCTTCGGCAAGTGATCTGCGAGTCTATTCTTAGTGGACCGCACGACCGTCTGCCTATTTTTTGCGTCACTTTTTTAGTGTGTTTGCTTGACATGCGCGGTGCTTTTAGTCGCTTACGGACCTACGCATTTTGGCGACTTTATTTCTTGGCGGGTTGGCTACGTGGTTCGAGGCACTTACACATTTGGTGGTGGTCGTCCGCGGATAGCGCGAGGTGCCCCTTGGGCAGATTCAGTCACTGGTGGCGAAGCGTGTGGGTATCCGTGTTCGGAGAAGGAGGGGTTCACACATCCTCTGCTCTGGCGAGCACCGTGCTTTTGGGGCACCCATGAATGAAAACTGCACGCTGTGGACACTTAGGGTAGAGCGGTTAAAGCGTTTTCTTTGCTTCGTTTCTTTGTCGCTTTGGACAAAGAAATGACGTGCCGCCACGCACAGTGGCTAACAGTGATAAAGAGAAAATCCGACTCATGCAGACCGCTAACGCTGAAAGCACCAACCCGGCACTGACCCCGACCGCTAACGCAGGAACCTGGCACCCTGACATCAACTCCGACCGCTAACCTTGGAACCTAGCCCCCCAACACCACCCCGCCACCCCCGAACCACCAACCAACCAAACCACCAAAAACCCGAGTGCGAACGGAAACCCCATGGCTAATTCATTTCCCGACAAGTTACTCCCGGGCGCGGCTTACCCGCTCGGAGCCAACTGGGACGGTTTAGGCGTCAACTTTGCAGTGTTCTCAGCGAACGCACACAAAATCGAAGTCTGTCTCTTCGATACCACCGGCCGCAAAGAGCTCGCCCGCTTCGAGCTGCCCGAATGCACCGATGAAATCTGGCACGGCTACCTCCCCGGCGCACACCCCGGCACGGTCTACGGTTTCCGTGCCCACGGCCCCTATCAGCCGCACCACGGCCATCGCTTCAATCCCCACAAACTCCTCCTCGACCCCTACGCGAAAAAACTCGTCGGCCAATGGCGCTGGTCCGACGCACTGTTCGGCTATCGCGTGCACTCGAACCGGCTCGACCTGTCGATGGACCGCCGCGATTCAGCCCCCGCCACCCCCAAATGCGTCGTCACCGACGACGCCTTCGACTGGTCCCGCGACACACGCCCGAACGTCCCCTGGGGCGAAACCGTCATCTACGAAACACATGTGCGCGGAACCTCCATGCTGCGCCAGGACATTCGCCAGCACGAACGCGGCTCGTTCGCGGCGCTATCGTCGCCGTGGTTCATCGAACACTTGCAAAAGCTCGGCATAACCGCTGTCGAATTCCTCCCCGTACACGCGTTCCTCAACGATCGCTTCCTCGTCGAACGCGGTCTCAAGAATTACTGGGGCTACAACACGGCAGGGTTCTTCGCGCCCGAACCGTCATACCTGTCGACCAACCGGCTGAACGAAATGCGCATCGCCGTGCGCCGGCTCCACGCGGCGGGCATCGAAGTGATTCTCGACGTGGTCTACAACCACACATGCGAAGGCAACGAACTCGGGCCGACCGTGTCATGGCGCGGCCTCGATAACGCCAGCTACTACCGCCTGATCCCCGGCGACGAACGGCTCTATATCAACGAAACCGGTTGCGGCAATACGGTGAACCTGTCGCATCCACGCGTCCTGCAAATGGTCATGGACTCGCTGCGCTACTGGGCGACGGCCTTCAATATCGATGGCTTCCGGTTCGATCTCGGCGTGACGCTAGGCCGCGAAGGCCATGGTTTCGACCCGGGTTCCGGTTTCTTCGACGCCATCCGCCAGGACCCGATCCTCAATACGCGCAAGATGATTTCCGAACCCTGGGATATCGGCCCGGACGGTTATCAGGTCGGCAACCACCCGCCAGGATTCGCCGAATGGAACGATAAATTCCGCGACGGCATACGCCGCTTCTGGCGCGGCGACGCCGGCGTGCGGCCCGATCTCGCCGCGCGTCTCACCGGCTCCGCCGAGCTGTTTCATCGGCGTATGCGCAAGCCCTGGGCATCGGTGAATTTTGTCGCCTCGCACGACGGTTTCACGGTCGCGGACGTGACGTCCTACGAGCAGAAACACAACGAAGCGAACCAGGAAGGCAACAACGACGGCCACAACGAAAACTGCAGCTCAAACTGGGGCGAGGAAGGCCCGACCGATGACCCCGCTATCCTCGAAACCCGCGGCCGCGTGGCACGCGCGCTGATCGCGACGAACCTGCTGTCGCTCGGCACGCCCATGCTGCTCGCCGGCGACGAATTCGGCCGCACGCAACGCGGCAACAACAACGCGTATTGCCAGGACAACGAGATTTCGTGGATCGACTGGCGCCAAGCGGATTCGCCCGCCGGCCGCACGATGACGGACTTCGTCGCCCGCGTCATCGCGCTGCGCAAAAACTACCCGCTGTTGCGGGAAATGCGCTTTCTCCACGGCGATCGTGAAGTGCTGCCGGGTCTCTACGACGTCAGCTGGTTCGACGAACGCGGCTCGGCGCTGACTATCGACGCGTGGCAGGACCCCGAAGGACGCGCGCTGACGCTGCGTCGCGCGGGGCCCGGCCTGAACGGGGAAGTCGATGTCATCCTGATCATGATGAACGGATCGTCGGAGGCGCTGAGCTTCTCCGCCCCAGCACCGCACTTGGAATGGAACGTGCTCATGGATAGCGCTGTGCCCGACGCGCTGCAGTATCCGCTGATCGGCGGGGAACTGGAGGTACAGGCGCACAGCGTGGCCGTGCTGCTCGCGCAGCCGACCGGGGACGCCGACTGGCAGGCCGTCTGGATGGCCGGCGCCCACGAGGGGCCGCGGCTCTTGACGGCGTTGCCGCCGGACCCGGGCACAATCGGACCGCGACGGACAGCGGAACCCTGGAAGACGCCCGTGCCCGAGCACGCGCCGCCCGCAAAGGAGGAAAATTGAACGGCTCGAAGACGGTTCGCAGATGTCATGCAAAAGTCATGCAAAACGCCGGGCAGGCTCCAAGCCAAGTAACTGACCAAGCGCACTGAAGGCCACACACATCATGTCCGAAACCCCGATCGATCCGCACAAGCGTCACCATGCCTATTGCCTGCCCTTCGGCGCTCATCTCACCGATGCCGGACATACGCGTTATCGCTTCTGGGCGCCTTCGCTTACGGCTGTGCAACTGGAGCTCTACCCTGATGAAGAGAGTGCGGCGACCACGCTCATCGACATGACCCCAACCGCCGACGGCTGGTTCGAAGCGCTGGCCGTAGGCGGCGCGGGCACGCGTTACCGGTATCGGATCAATGCGGATCTGGCGGTGCCCGATCCGGCCTCCCGTTTCCAGCCCGACGACGTCCATGGCCCGAGCGAAGTGATCGATCCGCGTGTGTATCGCTGGGAAAACACGAACTGGCATGGCCGGCCGTGGGAAGAAACCGTGCTTTACGAAGTCCATGTGGGCGCGCTGGGCGGTTATGCCGGTGTGACGCGCCGCCTGAAGGAGTTCGCGCATCTCGGCGTGACGGCCATTGAACTGATGCCGCTCAACGACTTCAGCGGCAGCCGCAATTGGGGTTACGACGGCGTGCTGCCCTACGCACCCGATTCGGCCTACGGTACGCCTGACGAACTGAAGACACTCATCGACGCCGCGCATGGTCTCGGACTGATGGTCTTCCTCGACGTGGTCTATAACCACTTTGGACCGGACGGCAACTATCTGAGCGCCTACGCCAAGCCGTTCTTTCGCGAAGGCGTGAATACGCCGTGGGGTCCGGCGATCGATTTCGAACGTCCGCAAGTGCGCGACTTTTTCTTCGACAACGCGCTGTACTGGCTGAAGGAATATCGTTTCGATGGCTTGCGCCTGGACGCCGTCCACGCCATCAACGACGACGAATGGTTGCGCGAACTGTCGGACCGCGTACGTTCGTCCGTGGAACCGGGCCGGCATGTGCATCTGGTGCTGGAGAACGAGCACAACACATCGAACCTGCTCGAATCGCATTTCAACGCGCAATGGAGCGACGACTCACACAACACGCTCCACGTCCTGCTAACCGGCGAGGACGAAAGTTATTACAGCGCCTACAGCGACCAGCCGATCCAGAAGCTCGCGCGCGTGCTGAGCGAGGGTTTCGTGTATCAAGGCGAGCCCTCGCCCATCCACGACGGCCGGCCGCGCGGCGAACCAAGCGCTGGCTTGCCGCCCACGGCTTTCGTGATGTTTTTGCAAAACCACGATCAGGTCGGCAACCGTGCAATGGGCGAGCGCTTGCGCTCGTTATGCAGCGAAGACTCGCTCTACGCTGCAACCGGCCTGATGCTTCTCACACCGCAAATCCCAATGCTGTTCATGGAAGAGCAGTACGGTTCCACGCAACCATTCCTGTTTTTCACCGATTACCACGACGAACTCGCCGATGCCGTGCGTGAAGGGCGTCGTAAGGAATTTGCGAAGTTCTCCGCTTTCACCGACGAAAAACGCCGCGCCCAGATTCCCGATCCCAACGCCATCGAGACCTTCAAAATGTCGTCGCCCGATGAAAGCAAGCAAGCCGCCGATCACAACGACTGGCTGCACTTCTATCGCTCGGCGCTGGCCGTGCGCACGAAGCTGCTGATGCCTCACCTGAAGAATGCGAAGGCGCTAGGCGCCAAGGTGATCGGAGAGAAAGCCGTGCTGGCAAACTGGCGGCTCGGCGACGGCAGCACCTATTCCGTCGCGCTCAATCTGGGCAAGCAAGCCGTGCCACTCACCGGCCATCCGCCGGGCAAGGTCGTATTCGAAACGCCGGCTCGGGCCCGCGACGCGGCGGATCGCGGCGAGCTGGGTGCAGAGACTTTTATCGCGTGGCTGACGGGCGATTTCGCCGATGCCGCATTCAATCATGACGCACGCCGCGTCAAAGCTTCGGGGAAAACCTCGTGAGCACGACCCTCAATACCCCGGCTACGCCGGATAAAACCCCCAGCGCTATCGAGGCGCTCGCCACCAAGGCCGGTTTCGAGGTCGAGTGGCGGGACGCGCACAAAGAGATCCGGCGCGTACCGGAAGAGACGCTGAAAGTGCTGCTGGAACGCCTCGGCCTGCCCTGTGACAATCCCACGCAACTCAAGCAGAGCGCAGCGACGCTCGATGCGGAATTGTCCGGGCGCAAGTTGCCGCCGTTGATGACCGCGGAGATCGATCGCGCCATTGCTCTGCCGATGGCGGCCGTGAAATCCGGCGCGCGGTATCGGATCGAACTGGAAAGCGGCGCGGTCATCGACGGGCGGTTTACGTCGCCGAAAGGGGCCACCGCATTGCTCTCGCCGATCTCCGAGCCGGGCTATCACACGCTGGTGATCAATGAGCAGCGCACGACGCTCGCGGTGGCGCCGCCACGCTGTTACACCGTCGACGATGCCTGGCACGCGCTCCAGCCCAGCATGCAGGCTACCCCGCAGGCAACCCCGCCGATGTGGGGCGTGGCCGCGCAGGTTTACGGTTTGCGGCGCGTGGGCGACGGCGGTGTAGGCGACTTCTCCGCGCTCGCGACGCTTGCGTCAGAAAGCGCGCAGCGCGGCAGCCATGCAATCGCGATCAGCCCGATGCACGCGATGTTCAGCGCAGAGCCGAATAAATTCAGCCCGTACTCGCCTTCATCGCGCTTGTTCCTGAACATCGCGCACATTGATCCGGCAGCGGTGCTGGGCGTGGAAGCGGCACAAGCGGCAATAAAAACAGCCGGTGTCGCCGATGAATTCGCCGAACTCGAGGCGCTGCAGCTGATCGACTGGCCGCGCGTGGTGACCGCGAAACTGGCCGTGCTGCGCGCGTTGTTCGCGCAGTTCAACGCGCAACTCAGTGCTCACGAAAACGACACGTTGCACAAGGATTTCGCCCGCTTCGTGAAACGCGGCGGACGCGCGCTGGAAGATCACGCGCGCTTCGAGGCGCTGCAGGCAACGCAATTGAAGGAAGCCAACGAAGGCCACTGGCGCAACTGGGCCGGTGAACTAAGCGATCCGCGCAGCGCGGCCGTCGCGGAATTCGCCGCCGCGCATAAAGACGAGGTCGATTTTTTCCTCTTCGCGCAATGGCTCGCGGCCAAGGGCTTGTCGCATGCGCAACACGTCGCACGCGACTCGGGCATGGCGATTGGCTTGATAGCCGATCTGGCCGTGGGTTGCGACAGCGCGGGCAGCCACGCGTGGTCGTATCGGGATGAAATGCTGCAAGGCGTGTCGGTGGGTGCGCCGCCCGACCTGTTCAACCAGGCCGGGCAGTCATGGGGCCTCACCACGTTTTCCCCGCGCGCCATGCGCACGCAGGGCTTTTCAGCGTTCATCGATATGCTGCGTGCCGCGTTCACGCTCGCGGGCGGCATTCGTATCGATCACATTCTCGGCTTGCGGCGTCTATGGCTCGTGCCCGACGGCGAAAGTGCGAAGAACGGCGCCTACCTGCGTTATCCGCTCGACGACCTGTTGCGGCTGATCGCGCTCGAATCGTGGCGGCATAAAGCCATCGTGATCGGCGAGGATCTCGGCACGGTTCCGCCCGGCTTCCGCGAACGCTTGCAGGAACACGGCCTGCTCGGCATCCGCGTGCTCTGGTTTGAACGCGCGGAAAAAGGCCCGGGCTTCAAGGCCCCGGCCGACTGGGATCACGACGTGGCCGCAACCACCACCACCCACGACCTGCCGACGGTCACCGGCTGGTGGATCGGCGAGGACATTGTGTGGCGCGCGAAGATCGGGCAGACGGCCGCGCGAGCGGACGGGCAAGATCCTGTCGAGATCGCCCAGGTGGAGCGAGGCGAGGATCGTAAATTGCTGTGGTCTGCGTTTCAGGAAGCCGGTGTCGCTGCGCCCGATGTCTCCGTGGCCGCCGATATTTCCCCGCAAACCGCACCCGTAGACGAAGCGCTCGCGTTCGTGGCGTCCACGCCCGCGCCGCTTGCGATCTACCCGCTGGAAGACCTGCTCGCGCTCGCCGAGATGCCGAACCTGCCCGGTTCCATCGACGAGCATCCGAACTGGCGCCGGCGGCTGGCTGTACCCGTATCCGAACTCTTCGATGACGATTCGTTCGTCGACCGCCTGCTCGCTGTCGATCAGGCCCGGCAAAAATCCGCCCAGACGAAGGCGGCCACGCATAACGCTTCACCCACCGACTGAGACCATGACCGTTCCACGCTCCACGCTCCGGCTGCAGCTACACAAGGATTTCACCTTCGACGACGCCGTCCGCCAGGTCGACTACATGGCTGCGCTCGGAATCAGCCACGCGTATTTATCGCCGATCACGACGGCGACCAGCGGCTCGACGCACGGCTACGACACGGTGGACTACACCCGCGTCAATCCGGAACTCGGCGGTGAAGAAGGCTTGAGGCGTTTCGTCGAGAAGCTGCGCGCGCACGAGATGGGGGTGATCGTGGACGTGGTGCCGAATCACATGGGCGTGGGCGGGTCGGAAAACCTCTGGTGGATGGACATCCTGGAATGGGGACGGCACGCGGCGCATGCGCGCTATTTCGATATCGACTGGCATTCGCCCGATCCCGCGTTGCGCGGCAAGGTGCTCGCCCCGTTCCTGGGCGCGGCGTATGGCGAGGAACTGCAGGGCGGCAAGATCAAGCTCGTTTTCGACGCCGACCAGGGCCGCTTCAAGATCGAGTACTACGCGCACACGTTTCCGGTGAGTCCGCTCGACTACACGTCGGTGTTGCAGGACTACGCGCCCGAGATGGCGCAGCGCTTCACGGGTCTGTCCACGCAACCGGGCGACCAGCCGCGCGCCGACGAAGCGCGGGCGGCTTTAAAAGAGTACGCGGCAACGGCCGAGGGTAAGCGCGCTATAGACACTGCCGTACAAGCCCACTCCGGCGATAACCCCGCTGGCCGCGACCGTTTGCATCGGCTGCTGGAGCGTCAGCATTATCGGCTCGCCTGGTGGCGCACCGCCGCCGACGAAGTGAACTGGCGGCGTTTCTTCGACGTCAGCACGCTCGGCGGCATGCGCGTCGAGCGCCCCGAAGTATTCGAGGCATCGCATGCGCTGATTTTCCGGTTGTTTGCCGAAGGGCTGATCGACGGCGTGCGAATCGATCATGTCGATGGCCTCGCCGAACCGCGTGAATATTGCCAGCGCTTGCGTGGCCGGCTTGAAGAACTCGCGGAACATCGGCCGGAGAACCTGAAGCAGGACCGCACGTATTTCGTCGTCGAAAAAATCCTCGCACGCGGCGAACCCGTGCGTGACGACTGGCGTATCGACGGCACCACCGGCTACGACTTCATGAACGACGTCGGCGCGTTGCTGCACGATCCGCGCGGCGCCGAACCACTGGCAAAAAGCTGGGCCGAATTGTCTGGACGTCCGGCGGACTTTGCCGTTGAAGCCGAAGCCGCGCGGCGCAAGATCCTGTCCGAGAACTTGTCCGCCGAACTCGATCGCGTGGCGCGAGCGTTGCATCGGATCGCCCGCGATACCCCCATCACCCGCGACTTCACGTATTCATCGTTGCGCCGGGTCGTGGCTGAACTCGTGGTGCACTTTCCGGTGTACCGGATCTATCCCGTCGGTGGTCAGCGCAGCGAGGAAGATGAGCGCTTTTTCTCGCAAGCGTATCAAGGCGCCAAAGCCGCGCTGGCGCCCGCCGATTTTGTCATCCTTGACCAGGTCGCGCAGTGGCTCGGCGGTCCGGGCGGTGAGGAAGCGGTCGAAGAGAAACCGCGTGAACGCGAGCGTTTGCTCGATCGTGGGCGCGACCGGGATAGAGATAGGGACCGCGATCGCCAGTCCGCTGGTGCGCCTAACCAGAATCTGCAAGCGAACAGCGCCGGCTCGAACTCCAGCGGTTCACATCGACGCAACGCACAAACTCTGTTCTCCCAACTAACTTCGCCGGTGGCCGCCAAGGCGATTGAAGACACCGCGTGTTATCGATACGGCCGGCTAATCTCGCGCAACGAAGTGGGCGCCGATCCGGGCGAGTTCTCATTGTCGGTCGACGCGTTCCACGCGGGCAATTACGAACGTGCCAAACGCTTCCCGAACGCGATGCTCAACACCGCGACGCACGATCACAAACGCGGCGAAGACGTGCGCGCGCGGATCGCGGGATTGAGCGAGATTCCCGATGAATGGGCCGCGACGTTGCGAAGCTGGTCGACGTTGAACACGCCGCATCGGCGAGCGCTGAACGGCGATGAACACGACTGGGCGCCGGGCGCGGCCGCCGAAGCCATGTTGTATCAGACGCTGGTCGGCTGCTGGCCGCCGACGCTCTCTCCCGACGATCAGGACGGCGTAAAGGAACTCGCCGAACGCGTGAGTGCATGGCAGTTGAAGGCGCTGCGTGAAGCCAAGTTACGCACGAGCTGGTTCGCACCCGATGAGGCGTACGAGAATGCGTGCCGCGATTTTCTCTTCGATATCCTCGCGCCCCAGCGCCGCGATGGTTTCCTCGGCGAGTTGCCGGCGTTCGTCGAACGTGTCGCGCGGACCGGCGCGATCAATAGTTTCCAGCAGACGTTGTTGCGGCTGACATCGCCGGGCGTGCCGGATCTTTATCAGGGGACCGAACTATGGGATTTCAGTCTCGTCGATCCCGATAACCGACGACCCGTCGACTTCGAGCAACGGCGGGCGTGGTTGAGCGAAGGCGAGGCTGAGGGGGCGCCATCGGAGCAATTGAAGAACTGGCGCGATGGCCGGGTGAAGCTGGGTATTGTGCGGCGCGCGCTGGCGTTGCGGACGCATGCGCATTCGCTATTCGAGAAGGGCGCTTATGTTCCGCTGAAGGTGGAAGGCGCGCACGCGGACAGCGTGATTGCGTTTGCGCGGCATGCGGGCAGCGCGTACGCGGTGGTGATCGCGACAAGGCTGGCCGACTCGCTGCTGGCTGAGAATAATACCGGCCTGCCGCTGGTGGATGCTGCACATTGGGGCGATACAGCAATCCTGTTGCCAGAAGCGCTGGCTTCACGTGCGTTGTTCGACTGGCTGAGCCCGAACGCGCCGAAGTCGGATGGCCAGCGTTTATTCATGCGTGACGCGCTGGCGTCGATGCCTGTGGCGTTGCTGATGGAGGAAGGGGTGCCGCGGGTTTGAATTTAACGCAGCCCCGAGCGGAGTAGAAGGTCACTCCGCTTCCTGCGCCACCTCTTCATGCGGATACACGCGTACAAGCACGATGCGAGGCCCGTTCATCTTCTTCACCACGATATCGAATCGATCGAAGCCGACCCGTTGCCCTTCGCTCGGCAGGTCGCCCAGCGCGTTGATCACGAGTCCGCCGACAGATTCCGCCTGACCCTCGTCGATATCAATCCCCAACGCCCGTTCCAGCGACACCACCGGCAAGCTGCCCTTGCCCATCAGCGTGCCATCGTCCATGCGCGACCAGTCCGCGTCGCCTTGACGGAACTCATCGTGAATCTGGCCGACGAGCGCACCCAGCAGGTTATCCAGCGTCAGAAAGCCTATTGGTTTTTGCCCCTTGCGCCCGACCAGCGCAAAGTGCGGCGCGCCCTTGCGAAACCGGCGGAACAGTTCAAGCGCCGATAGATTCCCCGCCACGTATTGCACCGGCCGCACATGCCTGGCCAGTTCGTCCTGCAACGTGTCCTGCCGCGTCAGGCCTTGCAGCAGGCCGCGCCCGGCGCCATTACGTGCGAGCAGCAGGTCCTTCAGGTGAATCATGCCGAGCACGTGTTCGCCGGAGGCATCGGCGAAAAGGGGATAGCGGCTGAAACGGTGGCGCGCGATCACCTGCATGTTGTCGCGCATGGGCACGTCGTTGCGCAGGCCGACCATCTCGTGGTTCGGCCGCATCAGGTCCGAGACCGTCATGCGGCTGAAATCGAGCGAATGGGCGATGGTGTTCCATTCATCCGCGTTATAGGCAGACCCGGCAGTCCCGATTGTGTCTGGCAGCGTAGCCGTCGATGCCCCGCTCAGGCGCCGGCCACGCAGGATCAACTTGAGTTCGTCGGTGGAATAGTGAGCGTCGTCGCCATGTCCCGTTCCGAGCCCGAACAACCGCAACACGAAATTGGCGCTCGAATTCAGCACCCAGATGAACGGGTACATTGCCCAATAGAAACCGTAGAGCGGCATGGCGACCCACAGGCCGACCTGTTCCGCGCGCCGGATTGCCCACGATTTCGGCGCGAGCTC
Organism: Caballeronia sp. LjRoot31; assembly: GCF_964253885.1. NCBI lineage: Bacteria > Pseudomonadati > Pseudomonadota > Betaproteobacteria > Burkholderiales > Burkholderiaceae > Caballeronia > Caballeronia sp. LjRoot31. Next base: position 161,825 of record NZ_CAXURX020000002.1, on the reverse strand, counting down.
ACCCACCACGATATGCAGGAACGAAATGCAGGAGAACGCGAAGAACAGCGAGACCGCATCAATCAGCTTGACCGATTCGATACCCGCAAGCGCGAACAACGGGTGCAGCAATTCGGCGAATGCCGGTTCGCCCAGCCAGCCAAGCCCGAGCGACGCCAGCGTAATGCCGAGCTGACACGCCGACAAATACGCGTCGAGCTTGCCATGGACCTTGGCCAGCAAACGGCCGGGCAAACCGTTCGACCGTGCGATTGCCTGAACGCGCGTGGCGCGCAGTTTGACGAGTCCGAACTCGGCCGCGACGAAAAACCCGTTCAACGCGACGAGTAACAAGGCACCAATTAGCGCGACAACCTGATTCAAAGCAACCTGCTCCACAAAATGAAACCGCCAGTATAGAGGTGCAAGCTGACCGAAAGTTAAATCAGGTGGCGCTCAACGGCACGCAAAACCTGAGCGCAACGGCGGCGCCATCGGCGAGATCGTCGTGTTCGAACGTGCCGCCGTGCGCTTCAGCCACACGTTTGCACAGGGCAAGTACCCACGCGATCCGCGCGGCTTCCCGTGGCAACGTTGCCTGATTGCGGGCAAACGCCTCAAGCACGTGGGGAACGTCAGGATCCAAAAGCGCTTTCTGCGATGCGGTGAATGTGGCGACCGCGCTGAACGCACCGCCTTCCACCAGGCCGTTCAACACCACCTTCGATCCCGCCGCACTTGCCTCGGCGGCGAACGCAAGCATCAGCCAGAGCGCCTGGGCGAGACGTTCGCCGTCGGCGCTGATCTGCTCTTCGACCAACGCGGACTCGACGTGCAGCGTGACGTGCCGCGCGCTCGCCAGACTCGCGCGAGCTTGGGACGCGCTCTCGTCCATCAGGTGCCGCAGCGCGAGCGGCTCGCGGTCGAGCGCCAGCGTTTTGGTCTCGGCGCGGGTGGTATCGATGAATTGCTCGATCAGCTTCACCTGCTGCTCCACGCCGGAGCGAATCCCGGTAAGCGCGCGTTGGGCGGGGGCATCGGCGGTATCGACTTTGCGCTCCAGCACGTAGCCCCAGCTGTGGATAGCGTTCAAGGGACCGCGCAGATCATGCGACACAAGCCCGAGCACATGATCGCGCATGAACAGCGCGGCTTCGGCACGCAGATGCGCGGTGCGCTCATCGGCTTGCGCGGGCTTGGTTTCCGTTGGTATTCCAGGGCTGCACGGCGAAACGATCAGCGACACCGTATCGGCCCGGCCGATGCTGCCGGGCAGCGCGAGGATGGCGAACGAACGCAATCTTGACGGCATGCTCTCGCCCTCATCGATGCGTACCTTCGCACGCCGCACGCTGCCGGCGGCAAGAGCGGCGTCGGCAGCTTCGGCGAGCACGGCGATCAGGGGTTTGGGTAAGGCGGTATCGGCGAGAGCACGCCCTTCGATTGAGCTCGCGTCGAGATCGAACAGATGTGCAAAGACGGTATCGGCTGACAGACAGCGCTGCGCGGTATCCAGCACGAGCACGCCGTCCGTGCCCGCGACCGGCGCTTCAGGACGGGGAACGCGCCCCGTGTCGACCGTGCCGGAGAAAGACGTTGTCACGATAGGAAATCCTTGAGCGTTGATGAATGCGAGTATCTTGCCCGGTGTTATCGAGATGACCAGCCATTATAGGAGAGTGCTTCCGGGCTTTCCGTTTGGGGCTGGCCGCCCCTCCTCTCCCATTTGCGAGATATTGGCCAGGTCGTGCAGCAAACCTCGTGCATGCTTCGCCGGATGTAACGATGCCACCCGAAAGCCCTACAATACCGGTTTTAGATCCCGCCGGCGGTGCCGGCCTTTACAAGGAGTGTTACATGGCGATCGTGACGACCGACTCAGGGCTCAAGTATGAAGATTTGACGGAAGGCGAAGGCGCTGAAGCTGTTGCCGGCAAGTCGGTGAGCGTGCATTACACGGGCTGGCTCACGGACGGCCAGAAGTTCGATTCCAGCCACGACCGTAATGATCCGTTCGCATTTGTACTCGGCGGCGGCATGGTCATCAAGGGATGGGATGAAGGTGTGCAGGGGATGAAGGTAGGTGGTAAGCGCAAGTTGACCATTCCGCCGCAACTCGGTTATGGCGTGCGCGGCGCCGGTGGGGTGATTCCGCCGAATGCGACGCTGGTATTTGAAGTGGAATTGCTCAAGGTTTAAAGATTCAGGGGGGATTCCGTTCGCACTCGATTGGGCGGGCGGGGTTCTGGGGGCGGGGTTGACGTGTGTGCCGGGGTGCTAGGTTCTAGGGTTAGTGGTCGGGGTCAGTGCCGGGTTGGTGCTTTCGGCCGTGGTGGTCTGCGAGAGTCGGATTTTCTCTTTATCACTGTTAGCCACTGTGCGTGGCGGCACGTCATTTCTCCGGTGGTTTAGGCGGGGGGGGGGTCGGTGCTGGGATTAGTGGTCAGGGTCAATGCCGGGTTGGTGCTTTCGGCCGTGGTGGTCTGCGAGAGTCGGATTTTCTCTTTATCACTATTAGCCACTGTGCGTGGCGGCACGTCATTTCTTTGTCCAAAGCGACAAAGAAACGAAGCAAAGAAAGCGCTTTAACCGCTCTACCCTAAGTGTCCACAGCGTGCAGTTTTCATTCATGGGTGCCCCAAAAGCACGGTGCTCGCCAGAGCCACGGATGTGTGAAACCCTCCTTCTCACGAATCCTGACACGAACACGCTTCGCCCCGTACGCTCTCGGGCAAGCACGAGGCGCCCAGGAACCTGCACGGCCTCACGCGTATTCGCTGCCGCGTTTCTTGGAGCGTTGGCCAAGCGTGCGCTGTTTTTTTGGTGGACTACACGGCCAAACGCATACTTACGGCTTCATGTTTAGTGGGCTATTGCGCGGCATGCACGATTCTTTTCGCCAGCTACGGCCCGATGCATCCGCGCGGCCCGTTTCTCGATGGGTTAGCGACGTGGTCCGTCGCGTACATATTTGGAGGGAGGTCGTCCGCGGATAGCGCGGGGTGCTCCTTGGGCAGGTTCAATCACTGGTGGCGAAGCGTGTGGGTATCCGTGTTCGGAGAAGGAGGGGTTCACACATCCTCCGCTCTGGCGAGCACCGTGCTTTTGGGGCACCTATGAATCAAAACTGCACGCTGTGGACACTTAGGGTAGAGCGGTTAAAGCGCTTTCTTTGCTTCGTTTCTTTGTCGCTTTGGACAAAGAAATGACGTGCCGCCACGCACAGTGGCTAACAGTGATAAAGAGAAAATCCGACTCAGGCAGACCACTAACATGGAAAGCAGCAACCCGGCATTGACCCCGACCACTAACCCAGAACCGCCCACCCCAGCATAGACCCCCGACCACTAACCCCACCCCCCCGTCCAATCGAGTGCGAACGAAAATTACTGGCTATTTAAACCGCGCGCCAAATCCCCTCGAATATCCCCGGCATTTTCCAACCCTACCGCCAGCCGGATCAACCCTTCGCGAATCCCCGCTGCTTCCCGCACCTCCGGCGTCAACCGCCCGTGCGTGGTCGTCGACGGATGGGTAATGGTCGTGCGCGTATCCCCGAGATTGCCGGTAATCGAACAGATCCTGGTGGCATCAATCACCCGCCAAGCATTCGCGCGCTGTTCTTCACGCGTCTCGCCCTTCAACTCGAACGACACAATCGCCCCGCCCGCCTTCTGCTGCTTCTTTGCAATGGCATATTGCGGATGCGACTCGAGCCCCGGATAAAACACGCGCTCGATCGCCGGATGGGTCTCCAGCCAACGCGCGATTTCCAGCGCATTCGCCGACTGCTTCTCCACTCGCAACGACAACGTCTCCATCCCCTTCAACAATACCCACGCATTAAACGCGGACAAGGTCGGCCCCGCACTGCGCACGAACGGAAACACCTTCTCCATGATGAACTGCTTCGACCCAACCAACGCGCCGCCCAGCACGCGCCCCTGACCATCAAGGAACTTGGTCGCCGAATGCATGACGACATCAGCGCCAAGCTTCAGCGGCTGCTGCAGCGCCGGACTGCAGAAACAGTTATCGACGACAAACAATGCACCCACTTCCTTCGAAATCTTCCCGATCGCCTCAATATCCGCAATCTCGGTCAGCGGATTCGACGGCGTCTCCAGGAAAAACATCTTCGTCTCAGGACGCACGGCAGCTCGCCATTCATCGAGATTGGTAGCATCGACGAACGTGGTCGTAATCCCGAACTTCGTGAAGATTTGCGAGAACATCCCGATCGTCGATCCGAACAAACTCTTCGAACTGACCAGATGGTCCCCTTGCTGCATCGAGCACATCACCACCGACATGATCGCAGCCATGCCCGACGCCGTCGCCATGCACGCCTCGCCACCTTCAAGCGCCGCCAGCCGGTTCTGGAACATCGCAACCGTCGGGTTCGTGAAGCGCGAATACGTGTACGCCTCTTCGGAATTCTTGAAGCTCTCCGCCGCATGCGCGGCGCTCTCGAACACAAAGCTCGATGTCAGGAAAATCGCTTCCGAATGCTCATTGAACTCACTGCGCAGCGTTCCAGCGCGAACGGCGAGCGTATCGAAGTTGAGGTTTTCGTCCATGTTCGTGTTTTCCATTCCCATCTATTCCATCTATTCATTAGCCCGGCCAAAAAACCGGGACGCAAAAAAGCCCGCTTCTGCGTCAGCATGAGCGGGCTCGGTGCGGAAAAGCCTGTAGCGTCGCCGGTGCGTGGTCCAGATTCGCCACCGGTTCGCTTTAGCTGTTTCGGGTTCCGACTCAAGCTAAACGTCTAGCCCGTTCATCAAAACCCGCGTCCGCAAGCTGATCTCAAATCGACGCAAACCCAATCCTATCACGACTGTCACGCGCTTATCGCGCGCCGGAGTCAAACTCGTCACTCCACCGACAACTGCAAGTGCAACTGCGAACGCGATACGTCGCCTTCCATCGCGTCACTCGCGGCATCGCGATCCGACTGCGCTTGCGGCGCAAGACGCGCCTTCTCCAGCCGATCCAGATACGCCGAGTCAATGTCACCAGTGATGTAGTTGCCATCGAAGCACGATGCATCGAATTCACGCAGCGCCGGATTGATGTCGCGAATGGCTTGCTTCAGATCGGCTACGTCCTGATACACCAGATGATCCGCACCGATCATGCGCGCCACTTCCTCGTCCGTGCGGCCATGCGCGACCAGTTCGCCGCGCGTGGGCATGTCGATGCCATACACGTTCGGGAACTTTACCGGCGGCGCAGCAGACGCGAAAATCACCTTGGCGGCGCCTGCATCGCGCGCCATTTGCACGATTTCATGCGATGTCGTACCGCGCACGATGGAGTCATCGACGATCAGCACGTTCTTGCCCTTGAACTCGATCGCCATCGCGTTCAACTTCTGGCGCACCGACTTCTTGCGCACAGCCTGGCCCGGCATGATGAAGGTGCGGCCAACATAGCGATTCTTGAAGAAACCTTCGCGATATTCCACGCCCAGTTTCGCGGCCACTTGCATGGCGGCGGGACGCGATGAATCGGGAATCGGCATGACCACGTCAATAGGCACGTCCGGCAGCACGCGCTTGATCTTCTCGGCGAGATAATCGCCCATGCGCAGGCGCGCGTTGTAGACCGGCACGCCGTCGAGACACGAATCGGGACGCGCGAGATACACGAGTTCGAAGATGCAGGGGTTCAGGCTCGGGTTCTCGGCACATTGCTGGCTGTGCAGGTTGCCGTCGTTATCGATGAAAATGGCTTCGCCCGGCTCCACGTCACGCACGAACTCGAAGCCGATACCTTCAACCGCCACCGATTCCGATGCCACCATCCATTCCACGCCCGTCGCGGTTTCCTGCTTGCCGAGCACCAGCGGACGGATACCGAACGGATCACGGAAAGCCACGAGGCCGTAACCCGCGATCAGCGAAACGATGGCGTACGAACCCTTCACCCGCCGATGCACACCGCTCACCGCCTTGAACAGCGCGGCCGGATCGAGTTCCAGGCCGGAGCTGGACAGCTGCAATTCATGAGCGAAGACGTTGAGGAGGACTTCGGTGTCCGACGCGGTATTGATATGCCGGCGATCGATCCGGAACATCTCTTCCTTCAACTGCGGCCAGTTGGTCAGGTTGCCGTTGTGCGCGAGGATGATGCCGAATGGCGCGTTCACGTAGAACGGCTGGGCTTCTTCCTCGCTCGCCGCATTTCCGGCCGTCGGATACCGCACCTGGCCAATGCCGACATTACCCGGCAGGCTGCGCATGTTGCGCGTGCGGAACACGTCGCGCACCATGCCATTGGCCTTATGCATGTGGAAGTTATTGCCGTCAGCCGTCGCAATGCCAGCCGCGTCCTGCCCGCGATGCTGCAGCAGCAGCAAGCTGTCATAAATCAACTGATTAACGGGAGTCTGGGAAACTACGCCTACGATGCCGCACATGGCATGGTCCTTCAAAGAGTCGAAACGGGTCCAAAAGGCGTATCGGTGCAACGAATGCAGACAGCCCCTGACGGGGGGACAAAGACTGCAGGGTATTGCGCCGAGCCGTCGCGGGATTCTCGGGTAGCGGGCCAGGACGTCATTGCGCAGGCGTGGCGGGCGGATCTTGCGAGCCGTCCGGCGTGGTGCGCAGGTACGCGGCGAGCGTATCGGGAAGCAGCGGTTTCAGTTCTCGCACGCCCTGTTCGGCCGCGGGCCGGAACAACGCGTTACGCCAGAAATCGTGTTGCGGCAGCTCGGTCAAGCCCGCGAGGGCGACCAGGATCACTACCAGAATGGCCCCTCTCACGAGGCCGAACAAAAGTCCAAGCGACCGGTCGATACCGCGCAGCCCGACCACTTCGGTCACGCGCGTCAGCAACGCGCCAGCCACGCTCGACACCACCAGCACACCCGCGACAATCAGCAAAAATGCAATCAGCCACTGCGTCAGCGCCCCGCCCGGCCAGTGCGCCGGAATGTACGGCACGACCGCCCCGACAAACCGCCCCGCGATCAACAGCGCCGCGATCCAGCCGATCAGGCCGAACACTTCGGCCAGCAGGCCGCGCCACATGCCGCGCAGCGCGGAGAGGCCGATCACGGCCATCACCGCGTAGTCGAAACTCGTAAACATCTACAGCTAGTTCGCCGACGCGTTATTGCTGCCACCGCTGCCGCTGCCCAGTCCGGCTTGCCGCACCTTGACCAGCGCCGCCGATGCAGCCGCCCGGTCGGCGAACGGTCCGGCACGCAACAGCGTGCGAGTGGTGCCGTCAGCCTGTTTCCGATGTTCGATATATGCGGGCACTCCCGCCGCCTTCAACTTGGTCACCCAGCCCTGGGCTGCGGTGTCATCGTCGAAAGTACCGATCTGGACCACAAAACGGCTTCCCGCCGGGGAGGCCGGCGTGTTCGGTTTCGGGGTTGCTGCTGTGGCCGCAGGCGCTTCCACGGGCGGCTTGGCGGCTGTTACTGCCGGCGGCGCCACTGGCTTCGCTTCGGGCTGCGGCGCGGCGGCCTTGGCCTGAGCTTGCGTTTCTACTGCCTTAGAGGCTTGCTTCGAATCAGGTTTTGAGCCGGGCTTTGAAGCCACCGCCGCTGCATTGTCCGGAGCCGCTGCAGGACCGTCCGGCGCTACGCCGGCTTGCGTATCCGCTGACGAATCAACCGCGCCGGCATCCGTCGCGTCGTTATGACTCGTCTTGGGCAAAGGCGCAGCCGGGCGTGCAGGGATATCGATGGAGATGTCGTCGGTGACGGGCTTCGGATGTGAATCCAGCACCATTGGCAGGATGATCACCGCCGCTGCGACCAGCGCGAGCGCGCCGACCAGACGCCGCCGCGCACGCTGCTTTTCGGGCAGGGTGGGGTCGAGCATCATTGCGTCGGCTTCAGGACGGTCGCTGCGGCGCGTCCGTCGTTCGGTACGCACGGTCTGACGCGAGCCGCGCGGGGAGTCGGAGTATGCGTCGCGACCTGAGGGCGCGTCGTCTTTCTTGCCGAACGAGAAAAAGGACATGGTTGGCTTGTGCGAGAGGCTGGCCGGCCGTCCGTTCAATGACGCTGCGATTTACGGTAAGCCATTACACCGGCCACCGTATGGAAACTGCCGAAAACCAAAATTCTATCATTTTCGGACGCTCGCTTTAACGCATCTTGAAAAGCGTCGGCCGGACTGTTGAATTGTGTAACGCTGCTGTCGCCACTGTCGTTGACGCCGGCATCGCGTAAAACGCCTTCCAGCATGGCCGATGAGGCGCCGCGCGGGGTCGGCAGGGCCGTCACGTTCCAGTGATCGATTTCGCCCTTCAGATGCTCGACGACCCCGGCGATGTCCTTGTCGCCCATCGCGCCGAAGATTGCGTACGTGTAGGGGAAAAAGCCCATGTTGCCGAGATTCTGAGCTAAAACGGCGGCGGCGTGGGGATTGTGAGCGACATCGAGGATCACTTGCGGCTTGCCCGGCACGACCTGGAAACGTCCCGGCAACTCGACGTTCGCGAGTCCCAGCCGGATATCCTGCGCGGACACGGGAATGCGCTCGCGCAAGGATTCGAGCGCGGCCAGCGCCGCCGATGTATTGATCAGTTGATTCGCGCCGCGCAAAGCCGGGTAAGCGAGCGCTGAGCGCCGCTGCGTCCGGCCGATATAACTCCACTGCTGGCGCTCGTTGCCGCCTTGCGCTTCGTAGCGGAAATCGCGGCCGACCAGCCACAGATCCGCCCCGATCGCCGCGGCATGGTCGATCAACGACTGCGGCGGCGAGGGATCGCCGCAAATGGCGGGCGTATTCGGGCGGAAAATCCCGGCTTTCTCGAAGCCGATTTTCTCGCGTGTGTCGCCGAGATATTCCGTATGGTCGATATCGATGCTGGTGACGATCGCGCAGTCGGTATCGATGATATTGACGGCGTCCAGGCGCCCGCCCAACCCTACTTCGAGAATCACAGCGTCCAGTTCACGCGATGCGAAGAGCCGCATGATCGCCAGCGTGGTGAATTCGAAATAGGTCAGCGAAACCGGTTCGGCCAAGCTCATGCGCGCCTGTTCAACCGCTTCGAAATGCTCGAGCAGCTCGTCGTTTGTGGCGTCGACGCCATTGATCCGGGCGCGCTCATTGAAGTCGAGCAGGTGCGGCGATGTATGGCAGCCCACGCGATATCCCGCGCGCACCAGGATGGTTTCGATAATCGCGCAGGTCGAACCCTTGCCGTTCGTTCCGCCGACCGTGATCACGGGGCATTTGAACGTTAGTCCTAGTGCGTTGCGTACTTGGCTGATGCGTGCCAGACCCATGTCGATGCCGACAGGATGCGCCGATTCCAGGTGAGTCAGCCACGCGTCGAGGGTGGGGAAGGTGAACGATGAAGTCGCCATGGATGATTGTGATTAGGGGTTGGTGCTCGGTCGTGCTGGGTTGGTGCTCGGTGGTGCTGGGTTGGTGCTCGGTGGTGCTGGGTTGGTGCTCGGTGGTGTTTTTGGCGTTGGTGGGCGGGGTCGATGCTGGGGGGCCTGGTTCCGGGGTTAGTGGCCGGGGTTTATGCCGGGGTGGTCGGTTCTGGGTTAGTGGTCGGGGTCAATGCCGGGTTGCTGCTTTCAGCGTTAGTGGTCTGCTTGAGTCGGATTTTCTCTTTATCACTATTAGCCACTGTGCGTGGCGGCACGTCATTTCTTTGTCCAAAGCGACAAAGAAACGAAGCAAAGAAAACGCTTTTAAAACACGCTACCCTAAGTGTCCACAGCGTGCAGTTTGTATTCATAGGTGCCCCAAAAGCACGGTGCTCGCCAGAGCGGAGGATGTGTGAAACCCTCCTTCTCCGAACACCGATACCCACACGCTTCGCCACCAGTGATTGAACCTGCCCAAGGGACACCCCGCGCTATCCGCGGATAACCGAGCTCCGAATTTGTACGCGCCTCGAACCATGTCGCCAACCCTGCTGGAAACGAGGTCGCGAAGATGCGGGCGGCCATAACCGACGAAAATAACGGTGTAGACCGCGTAGCCAATTCACCAAAGACCGAGGCAGTAAATACGCGTGACGTCGAGCTGTTACGGATCAAGCTGTGACCCACGAGATAAGCGAGCCGACCAAGCAGCCAACCCACCAAGAAACGAAGCATGCAGAACGCGTGAGGCCGTACCGGTTCCTGGGCAATTCGTGCTTGCCCGAGAGCGTACGGGGCGAAGCGTGTTCGTGTCAGGATTCGCGAGAAGGAGGGGTTCAAACATCCTTCGCTCTGGCGAGCACCGTGCTTTTGGGGCACCTATGAATCAAAACTGCACGCTGTGGACACTTAGGGTAGAGCGGTTAAAGCGCTTTCTTTGCTTCGTTTCTTTGTCGCTTTGGACAAAGAAACGACGTGCCGCCACGCACAGTGGCTAATAGTGATAAAGAGAAAATCCGACTCTCGCAGACCACCACGGCCGAAAGCACCAACCCAGCATCAACCCCGACCACTAACCCCAAAACCTAGCACCCCAACATCACCCCAACGACCAACCCCAAAAGCACCCCAAAAGCACCCCAAAAACCCAAACCCCGAGTGCGAACGAAAACCCTCAGGCTACAGCGTCAGCAGGCTGCAGCGTCAGCAGTGCAATCAGGCGCGCGATTTCTTCGCGCATCTTCCGGCGATCCACAATCATGTCGATCGCGCCCTTCTGGATCAGGAATTCCGAACGCTGGAACCCTTCCGGCAGCTTCTCGCGCACCGTTTGCTCAATCACGCGCGGGCCCGCAAAGCCGATCAGCGCCTTCGGTTCAGCAATCACCACATCGCCCAGAAACGCAAAACTGGCGGACACGCCGCCCATGGTCGGATCGGTGAGAACGGAGATGAACGGCAGCTTGGCTTCGGCCAGTTTCGTGAGCATGGCCGTGGTTTTCGCCATCTGCATCAGCGACAGCAAGCTTTCCTGCATCCGCGCGCCGCCCGACGCCGTAAAACAGATGAACGGCGTGCGCTGCTCCAGCGCGTTGCGCGCGCCGCGGGCAAAACGTTCGCCGACCACCGAGCCCATCGAGCCGCCCATGAACGAGAACTCGAAGCACGCAGTCACGACCGGAATAGTGTGGATGGCGCCGCCCATGACGACCATGGCGTCGGTTTCGTCCGTATCTTCCATCGCCTCTTTCAGGCGGTCCGGGTACTTCCGGCTGTCCTTGAACTTCAGCGCATCGACCGGCAGGATTTCCTGGCCGATTTCGTAACGGCCTTCCGGATCGAGCAAACCATCGAGCCGTTCGCGCGCGCCAATCCGCATGTGATGGCTGCACTTCGGGCAGACATGCAGATTCGCCTCGACGTCATTGCGGTACAGCACCGCTTCGCACGACGGACACTTGATCCACAGCCCCTCCGGAATGCCCTTGCGGCTTTTCGGATCGGTTTGCTTGATCTTCGGCGGTAACAGTTTGTCGAGCCAGCTCATCGTATGTCCTTCCTGTTTCACGTGTTTTGCGGCCCGTTTGGAACGGGTTTGAACCCTCCGGGCCGCAATAACGGGTTATTTTGCAGAATCGAGCGCAGAGCGAATTTCGGCGATAAAACTCGTCAGCATCTCCGCCGCCTTCTCCGGCGGCGCTTCTTCGAGCAATTGCACGAGACGGCTGCCAATCACCACGGCATCCGATACATCGGCCACCAGCCTCGCCGACGCAGCGTCGCGGATGCCGAAACCCACCCCCACCGGCAACGCGACATGCGCCTTGATGGCCGGGATTTTACTCGCGATGCTGGCCACGTCCAGATTTGCCGAACCAGTCACGCCTTTCAGCGACACGTAATAGACATAGCCGCTCGCCACTTTGCCGACTGCGGCAATGCGGTCATCGGTTGATGTGGGCGCGAGCAGGAAGATCGGATCGATACCCGCAGCGCGCATCGATGCACTGAATTCCACCGACTCTTCCGGCGGGTAATCGACGACCAGAACGCCATCCACGCCCGCTTCCTTCGCCGCTTTGGCGAAGGCTTCGGTACCCATCCGTTCGATCGGATTCGCGTAGCCCATCAGGACCACCGGCGTCGCGGTGTTGGTCTCGCGGAAGCGCTTCACGTCGGCGAGCACGTGTTTCAGCGAGACGCCCTTGGCCAACGCGCGCTCGGACGAGCGCTGGATCACGGGGCCATCGGCCATCGGATCGGAAAAAGGCACGCCCAGTTCGATGACGTCCGCGCCGCCCTTGGCGAGCGCGTGCATGAATTCAACAGTTTGCTCGGGGTTCGGATCGCCGGCAGTGATGAACGGGATCAGACCTTTCTTGCCCTGCTCGGCCAACGCCGCAAATGTGCTTTTGATACGGGACATGAGTTAATCTCTTTGCGCGAAATTTGCGCCTTGTAGTGTTTTTTAGCAGTGACTTAACAGCAGCTTAGGCGGCGCTCGCTTGGTCGACGGCAGTGTCCGTGGTCTCGGATTTCGGTTCAACCCGGACTCCGACGGAACCCGTCTCCGCGACGCGCTTTTCAGCAATCGCGTGATAGTCGGCGTTGATCTCGTAGCCGACGAACTCGCGCCCGTGTCGCGCACAGGCAACCGCGGTCGTGCCGCTGCCCATGAACGGATCGAGCACGCGCCCGCCACGCGGACAACTCGCCAGCACCATGCGCTCAATGATCTCAAGCGGCTTTTGCGTCGGATGGTCGACGCGCTCGGCGTGTTGCCTATGCAACCGCGACACCGACCAGACGTCCTTCGGGTTGTAACCCAGCTCCAGCCACTTGCTGCCTTCGAACAATTTGCGCGAACGCGCCTTCTTCGTCACTGCGTCGTAGGGGATGCGGATGGGATCGAGATCGAAGAAGTAATCCTTCGATACCGCGAAATAGCCGATGTTGTCGTGCACTGACGTATATCTGCGCACCGTCCCACCCATGCTCGGCACGCGCCGGTCCCACACGATCTCGTTGACCATCGTGAGGCGGCGCTTGAGGAACACGAAGATCTCCGGCGCATATTGCCACGTGCAAAAAATATAAAGCGAACCGCTTGGCTTGAGCTTCGGAATGGCCAGTTCAAGCCAGCCGTAGGTCCAGTCGAGGAAGGCATCGCCGGAACGCATGTCCGAGTCGTTGCCGTAATCCTTGCCCAGGCCGTACGGCGGATCGGCCACGATCAGGTCGATCGAGCCGTCCGGGAGGTTCGCTGCATCGGTCAGGAAATCGCGATGATGCAGGTGGATACCGCGGTCAGTGGTGCCGCCGTGGACGTCGCTACCGGCAGCACCGGCGGCGCCGTGCGCACTTGCATGATCGATTTCATCGCGCATCGGTTGCGGGCTCAGAACGTGATGCCGGTGCGCTCGGCGACCGTATGCATGTCCTTGTCGCCACGGCCCGACAGATTGACCAGCAGAAGCTTGTCTTTGGGCAATGTGGGCGCGAGCTTCGCGGCGTAAGCGAGCGCGTGGCTCGATTCCAGCGCCGGAATAATCCCTTCGATCCGGCAGCAATCGTGGAAACCCTTCAGCGCTTCTTCGTCGGTAATACCCACGTACTCGGCACGGCCTGCGTCCTTCAACCACGCGTGTTCCGGTCCGACGCCGGGATAATCCAGGCCGGCTGAAACCGAATGCGTCTCGATGATCTGGCCGTTTTCATCCTGAAGAAGATACGTGCGGTTGCCGTGCAGAACGCCTGGACTTCCGCCGATCAGCGACGCCGCGTGACGCCCGGTGCTGATGCCATCGCCGGCCGCTTCCACGCCGATCAGCTTCACGTCTTTATCGTCGATATACGGATAAAAGATGCCCATCGCATTCGATCCGCCGCCAACGCACGCGATCACCGCATCCGGCTGACGGCCGGTCATTTCGGGCATCTGGACCTTGCATTCATCGCCGATCACCCGCTGGAAGTCGCGCACCATCATGGGGTAGGGATGCGGCCCCGCCACCGTACCGATGATGTAGAACGTGTTCTCCACGTTCGTGACCCAGTCGCGCATGGCTTCATTGAGCGCGTCTTTCAGCGTCTTGGAGCCGGATTCGACCGGCACAACGGTCGCGCCGAGCAACTTCATGCGGTACACGTTCGCCGCCTGGCGCCGCACGTCTTCCGAGCCCATGTAGACCACGCATTCCATGCCGAAACGCGCGGCGATGGTCGCCGTGGCGACGCCATGCTGTCCCGCACCGGTTTCCGCGATCACGCGCGGCTTGCCCATCTTGCGCGCGAGCAGCGCCTGGCCAATCACGTTATTAACTTTGTGCGCGCCGGTGTGATTCAGGTCTTCGCGCTTGAGGAAGATTTGCGCGCCGCCGAGCATGTTGCTCCAGCGTTTGGCGTGATAAATCGGCGACGGACGGCCAACGTAGTGCTTCAGCTCGTATTCGTATTCCGCGATAAACGCCGGATCCTTGCTGCATTCCGCGTAGGCATCGCGAAGTTCATCAAGTGCGTGAATCAGCGTTTCGGATACGAATGTGCCGCCATATGGGCCGAAATGGCCCCGATCGTCTGGTAAGTTGTACATGTGTCACTCTCTCGGTACGTGGCAGCGTTGCGCTTACCCACGTCGTTTCCCATCTTGATCATCCAGCGTCTGCTTCGCGCACCGCGCGTACAAACGCCGCCATTCGGGCGTGATCTTTCACGCCCTTCGCCCCCGCTAGTTCGATGCCGCTGGAGACATCGACTGCGTAAGGGCGCACGCGCCGGATGGCGTCAAGGACGTTTTGCGCGTTCAACCCACCACTCAAAACGGCCCGATGCCCGAGATCTGTTGGGATAAGTGACCAATCGAATACCTTTCCACCGCCACCGTAGCCGTCGACGAAGGTGTCGAGGAGCAAACCGCTGGCTGCTGAATAATTAAGAGATGATTCTACCAAATCGCGCGCAGTGGCATCAGGCCCTACCCGCACAGCGCGCCACCACGGCAAGCCGGCTACTTCAGCGAGCGCTGCGCATTGGGCCGGGGTTTCATCGCCGTGGAATTGCAGCAGTGACAACCTCACATTCGATGTCACCTCGCGAATCCATTCCGGCGTGGCGTTGACGAACAAACCAACCGCCGAAACGAGCGGCGGCACGTGCTCCGCCAGCTCAACCGCCTGCCCCACGCTGACCGAACGGGGGCTGGGCGGATAGAACACAAAACCCACGGCATCGGCGCCGAGTGCGACGGCGGTATCGACATCTTCCGTCTTCGACAAACCGCACAGCTTGATTCTCGTCCGACGCAAATCGCTGCTCATTCCGTTACTCATGCTTTTGTCTCGTTCTTGTTGTCCTGCCAGACCGCGCTCCACGGATAGCTTCCCAGGCGTGGCGCAGGCACCGCGAAGTTCTCAGGATAGCCGACCTCGGCCAAATACAGGCCATCGGGCATGAACGTCGGCGCGGCGCGTTTGCGGTCGCGCGCTTCCAGCAATTCCGCCATCCATGACGCGGGATGCTTGCCGCGCCCGATCGCGACGAAACATCCCATCAGGTTGCGCACCATATGGTGCAAGAACGCGTTCGCCCGAAAGCGAAAGTGGATGAAATCGCCCTGTTCCACGATATCAATCTGATGCAGGTATTTCACCGGCGTCTTCGCCTGGCATTCGGACGAGCGGAACGCGGTGAAATCGTGCTTGCCGATCAGGCTGGCGGCGGCTTCGCGCATCGCGGCGGCATCGAGCGGCGCGTAGCACCAGCCGGCGCGGCCGGTGATCATCGGCGAGCGGACGGGGTGGACATAGAGCGCGTAGTAATAGGTGCGCTCATAGGCGCCGAAACGGGCGTGGAAGTCATCGGGCATCGGACGCGCCCACTGCACCGCGACGCTCTGCGGCAAGAACGCGTTCGTGCCGCGCACCCAGGCGAAGTCGGTGCGCTCGAGTTCGGTATCGAAATGCACGACCTGGCCGAGCGCGTGAACGCCGGTATCCGTGCGCCCCGCGACGACCGTCTGCACGCGCGTCTGTGTGAACTTTCCCAACGCGTGTTCGAGAACGTCCTGAACGGTCTCGACGTCCGATTGGGTCTGCCAGCCGCTAAACGCCGAACCGTCGTACTGGATGCCTAATGCAATGCGTTTCACAGGCATCTCAGGACAGCGGCGCCAGCGTCGATAACAGCGTGACGGCCGGTTGGCGCGTAGCCGGATCGTTCGATTCGATCACTTCCTGCAGCAACGTGCGCGCGCCGGATAAATCGCCGAGTTCAATGTATTCGACGGCCAGTTCGAGCTTGTTGCGGGCTATCGTCGAGATTTGTTCGGGCGTGAAGGCCGGTAGCGGCTCGCTCTGGCTCGCGGGCGTGTTGTAATCGAAATCGAGGCTCAACGGACCAAAACGCGATGCGCCAAGGCCCGCCACCGATGCCGCGCCAGCCGTGCCGGATTCGATTTGCTCGCTCGCGGATGGCGGGGTCGTGGCTGATTCAGGGTGGCTATGTTGCGCGTTCTGACGATCGAAGACGGCCGGGTCGGCGATAGGCTGGGGTGTGGCAGGCGCGGGAGCCAAGGGGGCTTCGTTTTGCGCCGTGGGTTCGGCGAAGGCAGCGGGCACCGGTGGATGGACGTCCGAGAGCGCGGGCGCCTCCTGACGCGGTGGCAGACCGAAATCGAGCGCGCTCAGGGCTTCGATAGCCTCCTGCGGGAATTTGGGTTGCGGGAAACGGGAAGCCGGCGACGGTTCGTCGTCGTAGGCGGACGCGTCTTCCGCATCGTTTAGCTCGTTCGTTGCAGATTGGGGTGCGATCGCCGACTGGGCCGATGCCACGTGTTCTCCGCTTTCGTGCGCGGCGGATGCGCGCGTCGCTGCTTCTTGAGCGGCGGTTTCGCGGGCTTGTGTTTCACGGGCTTGCGCTTCGAGAGCGGCAGCTTCGCGGGCTGCGGCTTCGCGAGCTGCAGCTTCTCGCGCTGCCAACTCACGCGCTGTCGCCTCTTGCGCCTCAAGCTCACGCGCCGCAGCTTCCTGCGCCACGGCCTCTCGCGTCGCCTGTTCTAACGCAGCCGCCTCGCGAAGCTCATGTTCCCGAGCCTCCATTTCTGCGCGCAATGCTTCGGCGCGATCCGCCGCTGCCCGTTCCGCCGCCAATGCCGCCTCGATCGCACCCGGGCGCGGCGGCGTGAAATCGCGATGCAGCGCTGAGGGCGCGTCGGGCATGAATGGCGCGCGTTTGGTGTCCGTGTCGCGGGCCGGACTTGCGGCATCCTGCGCACGGCTCTCGCCCGGCGTTACTTGCGCGCCGTCGGCATCGTCGTCTATTGCATTGCTCTCGGCCGGAGGAAACGGCTTGTCCTCGGTTGGGGTATCGAAGGACTGCGCAGCATCGTAGTTTTCCATGCTCGCAGCCACCACGTTCAGCTCACCTTGAGCGCGCTGAACCGATGCACCGTCGAGATCGGCAGCGCCCGTGGAAGCTTGCGCGTGGCTCGTCGATCCATCGTGAGGGGGCACAGCGGTTATCTCAGGCGCCGTCGATACCACCGGCGGCGCTTGCGGCGCGCGCTCAGCGGCAGTCAACGCAGCGGCGGCGCTTGCAGCACGGCGTCGTTTGCCACCACGCATAACGAGCAGCAACAAGCCGATCACCACGACAGCCCCGACAAGCCAACCAATCGACCCGTTCGCCGATATAGCCGTAGAACCTGTCGCTGATGGCGCGCTCACCGGTGCGACAGTCGCCGCAGGTGCGCTCGATGCGCTCAACACCGGAGCCGCTTCCGATGCAGGCGCCGCTTCACTCGCGTTCGTACTCGCACTCGCCGCAGGTTGAGCTTCCGATGTCGGCAACGCCGCGTTCGCCTCACTCGATGCGCCGGGCGCAACCGCAGTGACCGCGCCGCTCGCCGCCATCGCGGCTCCGCTCACTGCACCGGCAGCATTCGATGTCCCCTCGACCGGAGCCGCAGCCCCTACGGACCCGCTAGCCTCGACTACCGGCGACGATGCTGCCACAGGCGCAGAAGCCTCAGAAGCCTCAGACGGGGCAGCAGTCACTCCCGCACCCTCAACCGCCGGCACGTTCAATACCGATCCGAGTTTCAACCGGCTTGGGTCGTGGCCCATGAACGCGTTGGGATTCGCATCGAAGAGCGCGCGTGACATCTTCTCGCGCGTGGCGCGGTCGTTCGAGCCGGTGATCTGGGAGGCGATATCGCTGAGCGATTGCCCCGGTTTCACGCTGTACTGCGTGACAGGTGCCACAGGTGCCGACACCGACACCGGCGCAGAAGCCTCCGAAACGGCAGACGCGCTGCTGGCCTGGGCGGTGGCATCGGAGGAAACGAACGTTCCGAGCAGCACACTCGCGACGCTTGCCGCGATCAGCGCCGCGCGCCGCGAGCGGCTGAGGAAGCGAAGCGGTGAATGAAGCGGCCGACTCGGACGAACGATCATTGATACTCCAGGCGAGTGGACAGCGAACAAGAAACCAACAAAACGGGGCAATATCCAAAAACTGGCCGCAGACCGATTGCGCAATACCGGCAACCGAGCCGCGCGAGCCAGCAACCATTCAGCCGCACAACGAAAAAGCGCCGCGCAAGCGCGACGCTTTGGTGAACTGCTGCGCGTCGTGGCGCGTAGTTTACTTTACTTGTCCAGCAGGATGCGCAGCATCCTGCGCAGCGGTTCCGCCGCGCCCCACAGCAACTGGTCACCGACCGTGAACGCCGACAGATACTCGCCGCCCATGGCGAGCTTACGCAAGCGGCCGACCGGCACCGTCAGCGAGCCCGTGACCACCGCCGGCGACAAATCGCGCATCGACGCTTCGCGTTCGTTCGGAACAACCTTCACCCAGTCGTTCGCCGACGCCAAAATGCCGTGCAACTCGTCCAGCGGCACGTCCTTCCTGAGCTTGATGGTCAGCGCCTGCGAGTGGCAACGCATTGCGCCAATCCGAACGCATAGGCCGTCCACAGGAACCGAACCCGGCTCGCCCATGGCAGGCAATCCCAGAATCTTGTTGGTTTCCGCGCCGCCCTTCCACTCTTCCTTCGACATCCCGTTGCCGAGATCCTTGTCGATCCACGGAATCAGCGAACCCGCTAGCGGCACGCCGAAGTTATCGATAGGCATACGATCGCTGGACATGGCAGCCTGCACGCGCTTGTCGATATCCAGAATAGCCGACGACGGGTCCGCCAGATCTTCCTTGGCCGCGCCGTACAGCACGCCCATTTGCTGCAAGAGTTCGCGCATGTTCTGCGCGCCCGCGCCGGAAGCCGCCTGATACGTCATGGCGGTCGTCCATTCGACCAGGTTCTGATTAAACAAACCGCCCAGCGCCATCAGCATCAGGCTGACCGTGCAGTTCCCGCCGATGAAATTCCGGCCGCCCTTGACAAGCGAATCCTTGATGACGTTCAGGTTCACCGGGTCAAGAATGATGACTGCGTCGTCCTTCATGCGCAGCGACGAAGCCGCGTCGATCCAGTAACCCTTCCAGCCGGCCGCGCGCAGCTTCGGGAACACCTCGTTGGTGTAATCGCCGCCCTGGCACGTAATGATTACGTCGCACTTTTTCAGATCGTCGATGCTTGTTGCATCCTTGAGTTTCGTCTCGTTTTTCGCGAACGACGGCGCATTGCCGCCCGCATTGCTGGTGCTGAAAAACACCGGTTCGATCAGGTCGAAATCGCCTTCCTGCTGCATGCGTTGCATCAGGACGCTGCCGACCATGCCGCGCCAACCAACGAGACCTACGTTCATGACAAACCTTATGTGTGGACACTTCCCCGCTTGGGCCAGACCCTCCGCCGGCGTGACCGCGCGGGGAAGATGGGCGGACACGACGGGCGATCAGTTGAACGTGATCGTTTTGAGGGAAATGGTTTTCGTAATGCGTTTGGACAGCGCAACCGTACCCAGATGCGTGTCCAGACGCGTAATGGCGAGACGAGTCGTGCGGGCGCCTGAGCTAAAACCGCCGCATGAAATCGAGTCCAGAGAGATTGAAGAGATCTTCGCCATAACAAAAGAGTCTACACGATAACCCGCATATTCGTCCCTCCGCGCGAGCGTTCCACGCCTTTTGACGTGGTTCGTGCGCTAAAAGCGACGAATCGAGATGAAATATCGCGATCGGCGGCATCCGGCAAAAACGTCCGCCGCGAGACGCTTTTCCATCGGAATTTTTCGCCAAACCATCCGATGAAAAAGCGCGTTACCAGTATTAAAGCTTAAAGCGCCGCGACAACCGCATCGCCCATTTCCTGCGTGCCGACCGTACGGCCGTCCGGTGTCGCGATATCCCCCGTACGCAGACCCTGCGCGAGCACCTTCTTCACCGCGGTTTCGATCCGGTCAGCCTGCTCGGGCTTACCGAGCGAGTAGCGCAGCATCATGGCGGCCGAGAGGATGGTCGCCAGCGGATTCGCCACGCCCTTGCCCGCGATATCCGGCGCCGAACCATGCGACGGCTCGTACAGGCCCTTGTTGTTTTTATCGAGCGAGGCGGACGGCAGCATACCGATGGAACCCGTCAGCATGGCGGCTTCGTCGGAGAGAATGTCGCCGAACATGTTGCCGGTCACCACCACGTCGAACGCCTTCGGCGCCTTCACCAGTTGCATGGCCGCGTTGTCCACGTACATATGCGACAGCTCGACGTCCGCATATTCCTTCGATACATCGATCATCACGTCACGCCAGAATTGCGACGTTTCCAGCACGTTGGCTTTATCGACGCTCGTCAGCTTCTTCGCGCGCTTTTGCGCGGCCTGAAACGCCACATGTGCAATGCGACGTACTTCCGGCTCGGAATAACGCATGGTGTCGAAGCCTTCCTTCGCGCCTTCGAACAACCCATCCGGCGATGAGCGCACGCCGCGCGGCTGGCCAAAATAGATATCGCCATTAAGTTCGCGGATGATCAGGATATCCAGCCCCGCCACGATCTCCGGCTTCAGCGACGAAGCCGCCGTCAATTGCGGATAACAAATGGCCGGACGGAAGTTCGCGAACAATTGCAAATGCTTGCGCAGACCCAGGATGGCCTGCTCCGGACGCAGCGCGCGTTCGAGCGAATCGTATTTCCAGTCGCCCACGGCGCCAAACAGGATTGCATCCGATGCTTTCGCCAGCGCGAGCGTCGCTTCCGGCAGCGGATGGCCGTTCGCCTCGTAACCCGCGCCGCCGACCGGCGCTTCTTCGAGCTCGAACTTTTCGTCGAGCGCGTTCAGGACCTTGACGGCTTCCTTGATGATCTCCGGACCGATGCCATCGCCGGGCAGCACTGCAATCTTCATGGTGTTTCCTTTTCTTTGTTGATTCGTACGCGTTTATGCTCGCTCGTACTTACCCGACGAGGCGGTTATTCAGCCACGGCTGCTTCACGAGACGCTCGTTTTCGAACTGACGGATCTTGTCGGCATGGCGCAGCGTGAGCGCGATGTCATCGAAACCATTCAGCAGGCAGAACTTGCGGAAACCGGGCACTTCGAACGGGTATTCCGTGCCGTCGCCGGTCAGCACAACCTGCCGTTCCAGATCGACCGTCAGCTTGAACCCATTAAACGCGTAGGTTTCGTTGAACAGCTTGTCGACCTGGCTTTCGGTCAGGACGATTGGCAGCAGACCGTTCTTGAAGCAATTGTTGTAGAAGATATCAGCGAAACTCGGCGCGATGATCGCGCGGAAACCGTACTGGTCGAGCGCCCACGGCGCGTGCTCGCGCGAGCTGCCGCAGCCGAAATTCTTGCGCGTCAGCAGGATCGACGCGCCCTTGTAGCGCGGCTGGTTCAGCACGAAATCCGGATTCAGCGGCCGGTTCGAGTTGTCCTGGCCCGGCTGGCCGACATCGAGATAACGCCATTCGTCGAAGGCGTTCGGGCCGAAACCCGTGCGCTTGATCGACTTCAGGAACTGCTTCGGAATGATCGCGTCCGTGTCGACGTTATCGCGATCCAGCGGCGCCACGAGCCCGCTATGTACTGTGAATTTTTCCATGATCCGTCACCGGTTTGGTCTGCTTGACCGTTCTTTAAAACCGCTTACTTGTCGGCCGCGTTGCTGATCGAGTTGCCGAGGTGATGCAGATCCTCGCCAAAGCCGTGGACCGTATTGCAGCCCGCAGCAGTGGCGACGACCGCGATCAACGCCAGCAGAGTAAAGACGCGCTTCATGCCAGTTCGCGGATATCGACGAAATGGCCTTCAATAGCCGCTGCCGCCGCCATTGCCGGACTCACCAGATGCGTGCGGCCGCCTGCGCCCTGACGCCCTTCGAAGTTGCGATTCGATGTGGATGCGCAGCGCTCGCCCGGTTCCAGCCGGTCGGCGTTCATCGCGAGGCACATCGAGCAGCCGGGTTCGCGCCACTGGAAACCCGCGTCGAGGAATACCTTGTCGAGCCCTTCCCGTTCTGCTTGCGCCTTCACGAGGCCGGAACCCGGCACGACCATCGCCAGACGGATGTTCGGCGCCACGCGGCGGCCAAGCGTCTTCACCACATAGGCTGCGGCGCGCAAGTCCTCGATCCGTGCATTCGTGCACGAGCCGATGAAAATCTTGTCCGGCTTGATCGATTGCATCGGCGTGTTCGGTTCGAGCGCCATGTACTTCAGCGCGCGTTCGATTGCGTCGCGCTTGACCGGGTCCTTTTCGCGCTCGGGATCCGGCACGCGGCCGTCGATGGACGTCACCATTTCCGGCGACGTGCCCCACGTCACTTGCGGCACGATTTCAGCCGCATTCAACTCCACGACGCGGTCAAACTTCGCGCCCGGATCGGACGTGAAGGTGCGCCAATAGGTTGCCGCCTGCTCGAATTCCGCGCCGTGCGGCGAGTACGGGCGATCTTTCAGATAGTTGATCGTGGTTTCGTCGACGGCAACCATGCCTGCCCGCGCGCCCGCTTCGATGGCCATGTTGCAGACCGTCATGCGGCCTTCCATGGACAACGCCCGGATGGTCGAACCGCCAAATTCGATGGCGTAACCATTGCCGCCCGCCGTGCCGATCTTGCCGATGATCGCCAGCACGATGTCCTTCGCGGTACAGCCGCGCGGCAGCGGTCCTTCGACCTTGACGAGCAAGTTCTTGCTCTTCTTTTGCAGCAGCGTTTGCGTGGCGAGCACGTGCTCGACTTCCGACGTACCGATGCCATGCGCCAACGCGCCGAACGCGCCGTGCGTGGAGGTATGCGAGTCGCCGCAGACTATTGTCATTCCCGGCAGCGTCGCGCCCTGTTCCGGCCCGATGATATGCACAATGCCCTGTCGCAGGTCGTTCATCTTGAACTGCGTGATGCCGTAGGCGTCGCAGTTATTGTCGAGCGTGTCGACTTGCAGCTTCGAGATCGGGTCCGCGATGCCGTGCGAACGATCGGTAGTGGGCACATTGTGGTCGGACACTGCCAGGTTCGCGCTGATCCGCCACACCGGCCGCTCGGCCAGTTTCAGACCCTCGAACGCTTGCGGGCTGGTCACTTCGTGGAGCAAATGACGGTCGATGTAGAGGATGGACGTGCCGTCTTCCTCGGTGTGGATCACATGCGAATTCCACAACTTGTCGTACAGGGTCTGGGCCATGGTCTTTTCAGGTGTTGTGACTGCGGGGGTGTTTTTTGGTTTGATGATTATGCCACGCAGGACGGCGCTTTGCGCTAGTGAACCAAGAAAAAACCGATATAAAACAGTGAGTTAGGGTGGTAGTAGGGCTACCTGTATGGGGAGTACCGGGATGGGCCGCTCAACCGGAATGCAGAAAAGAATCAGCCGTTTAGCCGCGCGGCCGGCCTGTTAAGGAAGCAAATCAGGAGAAATCAGCTGGGTGGAATAAGCGGCCTGACCGCGGCGCCTTGAATTCGATATTCGCAGCGTCTGGAGCAGCTAACCGCTCGACAATGTTCGCGTTGGAAGCGTCGGTGCCCCATGGAAACTCTTCGATGGGCAGCAGGATATGGGCCGGATGGTCGCGGCCTGCGATGAAAACCGGGTCCATCGCTCGCCATTCGTATTGGTTTATCTTCGTGTAGATCTGTCACATCCGGGGTTCTCAGTGACGTGGTGTAGAAACCTTGCCCAGGGAACAAACTTTCGGACATAAAAATGGGTGTAAGCGCTGACTGCACCTACACCCGTTGAATGTATCAACAACCCGTCAAACACCAGCCTACAAAGCCCGCCCCACGATCAACGGATCGACCGTCCCAATTGCGCGAACGTCCCGGTTCGCATACGGCAGCTTATGCAGGATATGGCGCATTGCGTTGAGCCGCGCCCGCTTCTTGCAGTCCGAGCGAACCACCGCCCATGGAGAATCCGCCGTATCGGTTTGCGCGAACATCGCTTCCTTGGCGTCCGTGTATTCGTTCCATTTGTCCGGCGAGGCGAGATCCACCGGACTGAGCTTCCATTGCTTGAGCGGATGAATCTCCCGCTCCTTGAAGCGCCGGCGCTGTTCTTCCTGGCTCACCGAAAACCAGAACTTGACGACATGCATGCCGCTTCGAACGAGTTGCCGCTCGAATTCGGGAACCTGCTGCATGAAGTCGTTATATTCGTGTTCCGAACAGAACCCCATGACCCGCTCAACGCCCGCCCGGTTGTACCAGGAGCGATCGAACAGCACGATTTCGCCCGATGTCGGCAGGTGTTGCACGTAACGCTGGAAGTACCATTGGCCGCGCTCGGACTCGGTCGGTTTTTCGAGCGCGACGACGCGCGCACCGCGCGGATTCATGTGCTCCATAAAGCGCTTGATGGCGCCACCCTTGCCCGCAGCGTCTCGCCCTTCGAACAGGATCACCAGACGCTGGCCGGTCTCCCGTACCCACGCCTGCAACTTCAGCAATTCAACCTGCAGCGCATACTTCTGCTTCTCGTACGCATGGCGCGACATCAGGTTCCGATATGGATACCCGCCGCCGCGCCAGTCACGTGACAGTTCGTCGTCGGGATGCCGTGAAACGCGAGCATGCCAAAGCGCCGGATCACCCTCGAGCATGACGCTGCGAAGGGCGGTGGTTTCATCGGGGGAGAGGCCGCTCATCAATGTCTTGATGGTGTCCATCAGCGTGCCCGGGTCCTGCGCGGCACCCGTCGACAATACGTGCTGCAAAGTGCTTGTGATTTGCTCGTTGGCCGCCTGAACGGCGCGGCCGGTTTCATCGAGCTGTGCGGCACGCGGAGTACCGGTCTCCAGGACGTCGCCGCGAGCGACGCTTCGCACGGCAGAATGGCGAGCGTCGG
Source organism: Caballeronia sp. LjRoot31 (assembly GCF_964253885.1). Taxonomy (NCBI): domain Bacteria; kingdom Pseudomonadati; phylum Pseudomonadota; class Betaproteobacteria; order Burkholderiales; family Burkholderiaceae; genus Caballeronia; species Caballeronia sp. LjRoot31. The sequence goes on along the minus strand of NZ_CAXURX020000002.1, from coordinate 136,741 downwards.
ATTTTTCGTGCTGTGATGTCAAAGTCTCTTCCTTATAACTAGGCGCCCCGCCTCTCAGGGTTAAACGAGGCGCTGCCTGCTTAAGCCGGCGTCGCGGCCTTCTTCAAGACGACATAGAGCTTGTCCTTCAAAAGCAGCTTTTCCTTCTTGAGCGTTTCGATAGTCCGACCGTCCGCGGGTAGCGGCCCACCCTCCATGTTCTTGATCTCATGATCCAGTTCGTTGTGACGCTGAAACAATCGAGCGAAGTGGGCGTCTTCCGTCTTGAGCGTGGAAATCAGATCGCGAAATTCTGGAAACATCGGTAGCTCCTCGTGCGGTTTGCGGGCAAGCCCGCAGGGTCAGTAAGCCTGGATATCTTGGCATTACTACACAAGTCGCATGTTGATATTGCTCGTGTTTGCGCGAGTTTTGGCTTGGGCAGGTGGGGTTGGGGGGCAAGCGCGAAGGACGAATGGCAGGCGGAGAAACAATCAGGCATCGTGGATGCAAAAGCCCCGGCAAATACGCGCCGGGGCTTCCTTCAAACCCCTACTCAATGCAAACTACTGCTTGTCGATCGCCTTCGCCTGGCGCGGCGTTTCGCCGATGACCAACTGACGCGGACGGCCTATCTTCTGCTCCAAAACAGCTATCATTTTCGTTCCACTGTGCAGTCCAGCCCCGTACGCGCCATCACAAACACGTACGTGAACACGGCAGTCTGAACGCTCTGCTATAGCTCTGTCAGTGCAGTTTTCGCCGCCTCGTATCCTTGCCCCGCGGATAGTTGTAACCACTTGAGAGCCTCTTGCTTATCAACTTTAATGCCCTGGCCGCGGAGATAAAGTAATGCAAGATTAAACTGTCCCGCAGGATCGCCCTTCTGCGCGGCAGATGTTTCCCATTTCAGGGCTTCTCGGTAATTCTGTGCAACTCCGTACCCATTCATATACATCCAGCCCAACTTTGTATGTGCTAGAGCCAAACCTTGATCGGCAGCTAGCTGAACCCACTTTAACGCCTGCTGATAATCTTGCGTCACGCCGGATCCATCTATATAGAGCTGCGCTACGCTCACTTGTGCCTCAGCGTTTCCAGCATCGGCCGCCAGCTTGTACCAATGAAACGACTGTTGCATGTCCTGAGGAACAGCAGGCCAGCAAGTGCGCATCACCGTCGAGCACGGCAGGCTCATCATTACCACCGCTTAAAACAACGAAGGGCCGCGTCAGCGGCCCTTCGTTTTTCATCGGCCGCTCTTTGCGCCGCACGGAAAGACGACGCCTTCAGATTGCTTTTACAAAACTCCGAAGGTCGGTAGCCATCGGAGGGCGTTGAACCTTTTTCGAATCCGGCCGCAAAAACTCAAGATCCCTAATTTCGCCGTCCGTTATCCACAAAATTGCATTCACCGCCTCCCCATCCAAATCAATTCCCGACGCCTCAATAAATCCGCTCAAATTCTTGCGGAAAAATTGATTTTGATAGTTAGAACATTCACTTTTTAAGCAAAGCTTTAGCAGCGTGTCGTCACAATTCCATGAAATCACTTTTTCCAATTGATCTACTTGAGTAAAAAATGCGTCGTCTCCGGGAAATGCATAATTCAGCAAGGCCTTTATAAGCTCAATCTCGCTATCAAGAATTGGTCTCTCGTCGTCGTGCATAAAAACACCTTATAAAATGAAATCACTATCACCTGTGACGGCCATCATCAGGATGAATCGTTCCCAGATTAATATCGCCCATTGGGAGCACAAAACTACGCACGTTATAATTTACGCCATTCACTGTCATTCCAAATGAAGTGCCACCTACGAAGCCGGGGGACTGGGCAATACCAACCGCCACGCTAACGACTGAATCAATGTTTCCAGCCCCTACCCGCTTTATATAATGACTGGGATCAGTGACGACGCCGGCAACCTGAATTGCAACCCCGACCGCCACCTTCGCCAGCCCCGTGGGGTCCACCCGATTCACCGGGTTGTTCCCCACATACGCATACAGGTTCAGATCATCCTTCGGTCCCGCCGGGTCTGTCTGCAGAAACCGTCCCAGCGTTGGCGAATACATGCGCGCCTTGTAATAGTACAGATCCTGTTCTCCAATGTACTCCTGCCCTGTAAAACCAAACCTTTGCGGCGCTGCCCCTGGCTCTCCGTACGGTCCGTAGTTAAATCCACCCGTGCGAATACCGTTTCTGTCGGCCGTAGCAGTGATGCTTCCAAGATAGTCCGCATAGAAATAGTTTTTCGTCGTCGTACCAGGCCCGTCATACGAGAGAATCAGTTCCGTGGTACCAGGAGTATGCACGTACCGCTTCTGCAGCTTGCCCGCGCCATCGTATTCCGCAATCAGATCATTGCCGTCATACAGCAGATTGGTCGCGGCCCCTCCCGTGACTATCTGTTGCAACCTTCCCTCCGGGTCATATTCAAGGGTTGTCGTAACGCCAGCACGAGTCCCCGACCTCAGTCGATTGTCCAGATCATACGTATAGGAAGCAGTGCCATCTCGCGTGAGATTGCCGTTTGCGTCATAGGCCGGCGTGCCACTGGGAATCGATTTGTATTGGTTTAATCCGTTGGCCGTAAAGCCACGAGATCCACGCACCGCACCGGTCCACTGATTCAGGTTGTTATCCCAGTTCACACCCGTCACTTCACCCAACTGATTGCGGCTGTAAATAGCCTGCTCAGTGTCGGCGCCATAGAAGTTACGGCTCAACCCGGACATCCGACCTTGGGTGTCATATTGGAACAGTGTCTCCGAGCCGTTGTACCAGTCCATTCCAAATCGCCGGCCCAGTGGGTCGTAACCGTAAGCCGCAAGGGAGGCGCTGCCGTTTTCCTTCGTCGCTAGAGGATAATTGCGGGAGTCGTATTCAGTGGTCACAAAAAAACCGTCAGGCCACGTAAGCCGGGTACGGTTTCCATCCGGGTCGTAAAGGTACGAAAGCGTACGTCCGTCCAAGACAGCACTGCGTAACCTGCCCGCGTTGTCCCAGGTATACACGTTCGAGTGGGCTCCTGATGCATATTGAGCAGCCGTGCGCAGTCCACGCAGGTCGTAGGTAAATTGAACGTTGCCGGTTCCTTGGGGATACGCCCGCGCTACCAAGCGGTTTAACTTGTCCCAGGTCTGCGTAACCTGTTGTGTATTTCGCTTGCGCAAAGTCGTTACATTGCCATTGGCGTCGTACGTGTTTTCCAGATAATCGTTCAGGTTGAAGTAGCCGGACAAGATCGGATGTGGATAGTAAATCCGTGACGGCCGATCGAACGAATCGTACGTATAGAAGGTCACGTTGCCGTTTGCGTCAGTGGCCGCTGACAAGTTGCCGTTCGGGGTATATACATAATTCGCATATACCTGCGCAAGTGCGGTTCCAACTCCTCGATTAACGGCTTGCACCGTGTCGTCAGCGTAGTAGAAAGTTTCAGTAGTGCGATCACCGCCTTCCGCAGCAGGTAAACGTTGCGCCACAATCGAAACACGATCGAGATCATCGTAATTTGTATCGGTAACGCTAACCGGCGCTGCTTCGGCCGGACAAGCGGTCGCTGAAGCAGTTGTTCCTGGTCCCCATGCACGTATGACCTTACCGGTCACGCTGTAGCGAAAACAACTCGCCATCCACTGCGTTCCCGCCCGGCTAATTTGCTTCGCGGTTTCGATCTGACGTCCGTCAGCGTCGTATGACGTTACAGTTTTCATGCCGGTTGGATCCGCAGCCTGCACAACGCGCCGCGCTGCGTCATAAGCGAACGTATTTGTGTTCAAGCTTGGGGATGTCACCTTCAGGAGGTTTCCGAGCGCATCGTAAGTAAAGGACGTGGTGAGATTCAGCTTCCCGGGTCCGGCATCAACGGTGCTTGTCGCTGGCGGGAAGTGGTTGTTAGCGTCGTAGGCCGTCGTGGTGGTGACCGCGTTGGTCGCCGACGTCTTTATGGCCACGGAGGTAGGCAGATAGAACGAAGGGAAATCAGGTGGTGAATAGCTCGTATAGCTGTAGCTGGTCACCGGCGATACGCCAGCGGAATCCGGCGGCGATGTCACAGAAAGTGGCAAACCCTGCGCCGTGTAGGAATACCGGGTCGCATTTCCTATTGCATCCGTCGCACTCTCCATGCGATTAAACGCGCTCTCATAAGAGAAACTTTGTGTGATCGGGGCGATACCCGAACCCGCAGGCGCAACCTTGCTGCGGGTCTTGACGTTATGCGTACAGCGCTTCTCCGCACCCGCGCAGGTTGCGTCGTCATAGCTATATTCGAGCGCATTGCCTTCCGGCAATTGCGAGCGAATCAAGCGCGACTGGCCATCATAGGTATTGACCGTAACGTTGAGCGACGGCGTAATTGACTGCAGGATATTTCCCTGCCCATCAAGATAGTTCGTGCGCGTCAGGCCGCCGGGACTCATTTCTTCCGTTCGCGAACCGGCGAAGTAATAGTCGTATGCCTTTCCACGCGCATTGGTCTGCCTGCTAATGCGGCCAAGCGTGTCATAAATATTGGTGACCGCTGCTACTGTTGGAAAACTTGGATAGTAGACGCTGGAAATGCTGCCGGGTACGGAATAGGAGAACGTGGTGTTCTTGCCAAGGGCATCGGTGATGGTGATCAGGTTTCCGCTGACGTCATAGCCGTAACCGATAGTCGCCATGCCGTTCTTGACCTGAGCAATCCGGCCATTCGAGTAAGTAAAGGTCAATGCGCGACCCAAGCTATTGACTACCTGCGTCAAGTCGCCTGCCGCCGAATAAGTGTACTTGATCTGCACACCACTCGGGTCAGTATAGGTATCGGCTTTGCCGCCTGCGTTGAATTTGAGTACGGCGCGATTCAGTGACTCGTAGCTATACGTGCCGTCGGTGTTCCGGGTCAGTTTCGCGGACTTTCCCGGAGGCGGGTTGTAGGTCCCGTCCGGCAGCTTCACAAACACTTCGCCGGAGGTCCCTTGTGTGACGATCACTGTGTTGTCGATCAACTGGTCACCAAACCACCGCTGTCCGATTGTGGCAATGACCATTTTATCGAGTGGCAGAGCCGGATCCATCATCAAATCCAGCGACACCTTCTGCTCCACGAGCGTGCCGACCGCATCTAGCGCGGAATTTTCGCCCATTGCCTGGAAGCCATCGGAGCCAGTTGTCACCGTCGCATTGAAGTTATGGGTCCAACCCTTGCCCAAAGCACCGTTCGAATAACGCTTGCCGGAGCTATAAAGTCGTTTGAACGAAAGATCTTGCGGATAGCCGCCAAGGCCCGCGTCTATGTCGTCGTGGTCATACAGGAAGTTACCCTGCACCATGTCAATGGGATCTCCATACTGGAACGCCGAGCCTGCGAGGCTGCTGGGTAATTGCTGATTGCTGTTGACATTGATGTTCGTCTGCGCGGCCGGCTGGAGCTTGGTACTAAATCCACCCGAGAGGCCGTCGCTAATAATGGCGTCAAAGTGGTAGGGGCCGACGGCGAAGTAGCCTGCACCAGACCAGTTGTTCTCCGTGATGTCGCATCGGGCAGGCGTAATTACCCCGTAGCCTTCTGCCAACTGAGCCTTCAGTCCTGCTATCTGACTGCTGCAATTGACCAGGTTCGGCTGCACAACCCCGTTGAAATTCAAGGAGGTCGCGCTGTAAATACGTTGGCCTGCCGCAGCGGCCATATCGATAAGTTTAACGGTGGATACAGCGGAAATGCTTGTGGTCTGTTGCACAGCGGCCGACTCGAGAATACTCGCGTGCATTGCCCAGTTGATAAACGTAGCGCGCTCGGTCGCCGCATCTCCGTTCGCGCTCGTCATCGAGATCATATTGCCTGGCAGGTCGACGTAAGCGTTATTGACATAGCCGACAACACCGATACGATGCTGCGCAATCAGCGTGGCATTTGCGATCTGACCCATCACATGGCCGGCCTGGTCGCTTTGCGCAATCCACTGTGCGCCCATCAATGCCAGCGTAGAACCCAAGAGCGGCTCCGATGTATCGACCGCGCCTGACGCGCGCAAATCGCTGATCACCCGCCGATAGTTCTCCGCAGGGCCACGTCCTGCCGGACCCCAGCCGTCGGCAATGGCGTAGGTATTGGTCCCGCCTGCGCGGATGTTCTGTGAAAACGTTTGATCGCTACTGGGTGATACATATGCATTGTGCTTCACAGTAAAGGTGATGCTCGTTTGGCTGCCAGCCGGCGCGGTTTTACCCGGCTGGCCGACGGGATTGCCATCGAGTTTGAGCACAGGCTGACTGGCTGCGTTATACGTGATCGTTAGGCGTCGCCCATAGACCGCGTCGGACGTAAACGACTGGTCGATCCCCTGATATTGAACGCGAAGCGTGACCTTGCGGTTGTTCGGCATATCGGCGAATTCGACGGACGGCCATCCCAAATCCTGATAGGGCAGCGCGGTTTGACGAAGCTGGCCGTAAAATTGATCGATTGATTTGCCGCCGATCACGTCGTCCAGCGTGGCAGCCGGCTTGTTCTTGCGAAGGTAGTTCGCGAGATTGCCGGCGTAAATGGCCAGATTGTCGCGAATATTTGTGCGGTTAATATTTTGAACTGCGCCAGTCGAGAACGTAGCACCGGCCTGCGCCGAAAACCGATAGGACCCCGCGTTGTAACCCGTGGTCTCACTGCTGGCAAGGTCGACTCCATACTTGATGGTGTGTGTCTTCATGGACGGGTCGAAAACATACCATGCGCCATTGATCTTGGCCTTGACCCAAACATGTTCGATTGTCACGGTAAGCATCGAAGCGGAAAGGCCGGGACAATCGCCAGCCTTGCTCGAGACAAAATCGTATACAGGAATCTGCCCTTCCGCCAGCACGCTATAAAACCCGCAAGCATTCGACGTGTCGATGCCAAACCATGAACCTGCCTGCGTTGCGTCAAGCGTGATTGCGCCACTCACATAATTGGCCTCATATCCGGACGCATGAAGCAACTCAACCAAGAGCATAGCCTGGTCATGGTCTGTTCCCTGATTGTCTAGCACCGCGCCCAGTGCACCTTTTTGCACGCCGAAGAATGGGTAATATTCAATATTGTTTCGAACATACTGATAAATTAAGTCTGGATCGTTTCTAAGCGAACGCGCCAGCTCTGCAATTGATGCGGGACCTCGCGCATTAGTGTCGCCGGTAATACCAGCTGCCTTTAGCAATCCGCCCGCGGTGGCACTTACATCCAGCGACGTGCCTTCGTTAAGGTTTGAGGGAAAGACACGGGATGCCCGCGCTTGCTGCGATTCTTCCGCACTCGCTGGCACCATGATGGCCCGCAAGGTGCCCTTTTCCGACTCTGCGCGTCCTCGTCCGGTATTTGCTGCGTCGGGCAGATCAGCGGACGAGTAACGAATTGCTGTTTCGCCTCGGCGAACCGTCACCTTGCCGCTCTTCCCAGCGTTTGGAACAACCGCCGCGCGCATCGTCAGGTCAGGCTCTACAACGCTCGTTTTTGCCAAGCCTAGGTTGATGGCCGGGGTCGCTTGCTGGATGTGTTGCGTTCCGCTTTCAATCTGTGCGCTAGCCGCGTCCACTCCCATAAGAAGTACTAAACATGCACCGGCTAGGTGTTTTCGCATCGATCCGTACATAAGTATCCAAGATTTATTTTCGTTATTTTCAATCGGCAGATTTCTGCTCGCGGATAGCGCCGCGCAATCCGATACTTAAGGCGTAGTAGTTGTGACGGCCGTCCAATTCCCTGCGTCGTCATATCCGTAGTTAAGCGTAGTAACCGTTGTCCCGTCTACGTACACGGCTTTTGTGAGGCGGCCCAGTGAGTCATAGCTGTAATTTATCGAACCGGCCCACGCGCAGGTCAGCGGCAATGCGAGCAGGACAGCAAAGCTGTATCTAAAGAGTCGGCGTAAAGAGCCAGAGATGGAGAACAGAAGGCTTTGATGCAAAGCTAGTTGCACGCTAATATTTTTAAAGAATACGCTATACGAATTATATAAATCTCTCATTTTTTGATCGCCTATTTTGATCCTTTCAGTGTAGGCCTCCCGAACCAACGACGATGTCACAAATTGTCGTCACGTTATGCGACAATAAACCTGTTGACGAAATAGAACAGTTTCTTAATCGATTCGCATTCCATATAAAATCCGTACGGCTAGTCTTTCGTAAAAGAGATGTTGATTTTTGAGATTGAAAAAATCAGAAAGGCAAGGCGGTTTAAACTGACGTTAGCAAAAAGACGTCCAATGCGGCTGCTATGAGCGAACGATGCCGCCCGCAGGCAGAGCGTGGCGAGGAAGGGCCCGTGACCCGTGGAGGGCGGCGGATGCTGCTACTGTTCCGCAAGCTCGTCTCCCCAGAGAAAATTCGGACGAAAACGCAAAAAAATGTAGTGCTGCGGCAACTCAATACAAAAACGCCCCAACGGATGATCCGTTGGGGCGTTTTTGATTCAGCCACAATAGCAACTCACAGAAAACTTCTACAACTTACCGCTTATCAATCGCCTTCGCTTCGCGCGGCGTATCACCAATAAACAACTGACGCGGGCGGCCAATCTTCTGTTCCGGATCAGCGATCATTTCGTTCCACTGCGCGATCCAGCCCACGGTCCGCGCCATTGCAAACACGCACGTAAACATGGCCGTCGGAATACCGAGCGCGCGCTGCACAATACCCGAATAGAAATCAACATTCGGATACAGCTTACGCGACACAAAATACTCGTCTTCCAGCGCGATCTTTTCCAGCGCCATTGCCAGCTTGAACAACGGGTCATCATGCAGACCCAGCTCTTCGAGCACTTCATGGCACGTTTCACGCATCAGCTTCGCGCGCGGATCGTAGTTCTTATAAACGCGATGCCCGAAGCCCATCAGCTTCACGCCCGAATTCTTGTCCTTCACCTGCTTGATGAACTCAGGAATATTATCGACGGAACCGATTTCTTCCAGCATGTTCAGCGCGGCTTCATTCGCACCGCCATGCGCCGGGCCCCACAAACAAGCAATGCCAGCAGCAATACAAGCAAACGGATTCGCACCCGACGACCCAGCCAAACGCACGGTCGACGTAGAAGCATTCTGCTCGTGATCCGCATGCAAGATCAAAATACGATCCAGCGCACGCACGAGGACATCATTGACCTTGTACTCTTCGCACGGGTTCGAGAACATCATGTGCATGAAGTTCGCGCTATACGACAAATCGTTCTTCGGATAAACGAAGGGCTGGCCGATCGTGAACTTGTACGCCATCGCCACCAGCGTGGGCAGCTTCGCGATCATGCGAATCGCCGACACTTCACGGTGACGCGGGTCGTTGATATTCAGTGAGTCATGATAGAACGCCGACAGCGCACCAACGGCTGCCACGAGCACCGCCATCGGGTGTGCATCGCGACGAAAACCGCGGTAGAAGAAATGCATCTGCTCGTGAACCATCGTGTGCTTCGTGACGGTTTCAACGAACTCGGCCTTCTGCTCGACCGTCGGCAGATCGCCGTGCAGCAGCGCATAACAGGTCTCGAGAAAGTCCGCCTTGACCGCGAGTTCCTCAATCGGATACCCGCGATACAGCAACTCACCCTTATCGCCGTCGATGTACGTAATTGCGGAATTGCACGCCGCCGTCGACATGAAGCCCGGATCGTACGTGAACTTGCCGGTCTGGCCGTACAGCTTGCGGATGTCGATTACGTCCGGGCCCAGGGTGCCCTTGTAGATCGGCATTTCAACGCTCGGCGAGTTGTCGCTGAACGATAGCGTGGCTTTAACATCTGACGGGGTCATAGCACATCCTCAATCGAAGTATGGAAACAGGTTTTCGATAATTCGCACGACTCTTGCACGCGCCGCATGGCTGGCTCAGTGGACTAACTCAGGCCGAGCGCAGCATCTCCAGCACGCGGCTCATATCCGGCGAGGCCAGTTCGCCTTCCGGTTCCTTGCGTGCCAGCAGCAAGTCCATCAGGTCGTTGTCGCCCAGTTCCAGCAGTTGCGTCAAAACACCAACGTCCGCGTCACTGAGGTCATGCTCATATCGGCTGAAAAAACGCTCGAAGATCAGATCGTTTTCCAGCAGACCGCGCCGCGCGCGCCAGCGAAGGCGTGCGCGGCGTAGAGGGTCGGACTGATGCCCGGAGTCATTCATGACACAAGTCCTTCTCAGACAGCGCGGCGCACCATCAATTCTTTGATCTTGCCGATAGCCTTCGTGGGATTCAGTCCCTTCGGGCACACATCGACGCAATTCATGATCGTGTGGCAACGGAACAGACGGTACGGATCTTCCAGGTTGTCGAGACGTTCACCCGTCGCTTCGTCACGGCTGTCCGCAATGAATCGATAGGCTTGCAACAGGCCCGCCGGACCTACGAACTTGTCCGGGTTCCACCAAAAGCTCGGGCATGAAGTCGAGCAGCTAGCACACAGGATGCACTCGTACAGGCCGTCGAGCTCGTCGCGCTCTTCCGGCGTTTGCAGACGCTCTTTTTCCGGCGGCGGCGTGTCGTTGATCAGATACGGCTTGATCGAATGATACTGGTTAAAGAATTGCGTGAAATCGCAAATCAGGTCACGCACAACAGGCAGGCCCGGCAGCGGACGCAACACGATCTTCTGCGGCAGGTCGTTCATGTTCTGCAAGCAGGCCAGACCGTTCTTGCCGTTGATGTTCATGGCGTCCGAACCGCACACGCCTTCACGGCACGAACGGCGGAACGACAGCGTTTCGTCGACGGACTTCAGCTTCAGCAGCGCGTCCAGCAACATGCGTTCGTGCGAGTCGATCTCGATCTCGTACGTCTGCATGCGGGGCGCCGCGTCCTTGTCCGGATCGTAGCGGTAGATTTCAAAAGTACGCTTTGCCATTTCGATTTCCTTGCCTTAGAAGGTACGCGCTTTCGGCGGCACCGATTCGACCGTCAGCGGCGTCATGTGCACCGGCTTGTAATCGAGCTTGTCGCCTTCGCTGAACCACAGCGTGTGCTTCATCCAGTTCTCGTCGTCGCGGACTTCGAAGTCGCTTTGCGCATGCGCACCGCGGCTTTCCTTGCGCGCTTCAGCCGAAATCATGGTCGCACGCGCCACTTCGATCAGGTTCGCGAGTTCCAGCGCTTCGACCTTCGCGGTGTTGAAGACCTTCGACTTGTCCTTCAAATGCACGTGCTTCACGCGCTCGGACAATTCCTTGATCTTGTCCACGCCTTCCGCCAACAGCTTCGACGTGCGGAACACGCCGGCATGCGCCTGCATGGTCGCGCGAATGTCGTTAGCGATCGATTGCGTGTATTCGCCCGACGACGAGTTCTCCAGCACGGCGAGGCGTTCAAGCGCGGCGTCGGCGGCATCGGCCGGCAACGGCTTGTGTTCCTTCATTTCCAGCGCATGCTTGATGATGTGGTTGCCGGCCGCGCGGCCAAACACCACCAAGTCCAGCAGCGAGTTCGTGCCCAGGCGGTTCGCGCCGTGCACCGACACGCACGAACATTCTCCGACCGCGTAGAAGCCGTTGACCGGCTCTTCGTAGCCGCCCTTCAGCGTACCCACGACCTGGCCGTGAATGTTCGTAGGAATGCCGCCCATCTGGTAATGGATGGTCGGCACGACCGGGATCGGTTCCTTGATGCAGTCCACGTTCGCGAATTTCATCGCGATCTCGCGGATCGACGGGAGACGTTTCATGATGGTCTCGGCGCCGATGTGCGACAGGTCCAGCAAGACGTGGTCTTTGTTCGGACCCACGCCGCGGCCTTCCTTGATTTCCTGGTCCATCGAACGCGAAACGAAGTCGCGCGGCGCCAGATCCTTCAGCGTCGGCGCATAGCGTTCCATGAAGCGCTCGCCGTCGGAATTGCGCAGGATGCCGCCTTCGCCGCGTACGCCTTCGGTAATCAGCACACCCGCGCCGGCCACGCCAGTCGGGTGGAATTGCCAGAATTCCATGTCCTGCAAAGCGATGCCCGAGCGGGCCGCCATGCCGAGGCCGTCGCCGGTATTGATGAACGCGTTGGTCGATGCCGCGAAGATCCGGCCCGCGCCGCCCGTGGCGAACAACGTGGTCTTGCCTTCGAGAATGTGGACGTCGCCCGTTTCCATTTCCATGGCAGTCACGCCGAGCACGTCGCCGTCGGCGTCGCGGATCAGGTCCAGCGCCATCCATTCAACGAAGAAGTGCGTCTTGGCCGCGACGTTCTGCTGATACAGCGTGTGCAGCAACGCGTGGCCGGTACGGTCGGCGGCGGCGCATGCACGCTGCACCGGCTTTTCGCCGTAGTTCGCCGTGTGGCCGCCGAACGGACGCTGGTAGATCGTGCCGTCGGCGTTACGGTCGAACGGCATGCCCATGTGTTCGAGTTCGTAGACGGCGCCGGGCGCTTCACGGCACATGAATTCGATCGCATCCTGGTCGCCGAGCCAGTCGGAGCCCTTGATGGTGTCGTAGAAGTGGTAATGCCAGTTGTCTTCGCTCATGTTGCCGAGCGACGCGCCAATACCGCCTTGAGCCGCGACGGTGTGCGAACGCGTCGGGAACACCTTCGACAGCACCGCGACCGACAGGCCCGCGCGAGCGAGTTGCAGCGACGCGCGCATGCCGGAACCACCTGCGCCTACGATAACTACGTCGAAACGGCGACGCGGCAGGGACGTTTTGATTGCAGCCATTCTTTACACTCTCCAGAGAATCTGTGCCGCGTAGCCGATACAGCCGACCAGCCAGAGGATCGTCGCCACTTGCAGGAACAGGCGCAAGCCGACCGGCTTCACGTAGTCCATCCAGATGTCCCGGATGCCAACCCACGCGTGATAGAAGAGCGAGAGCAGCGCGACAAACGTCGCGAGCTTCATCCATTGCATGGCGAATATGGATGCCCAGCCGTCGTACGAAAAATCACGCGCACCGAAAAACCAGAACAGCAGGACCAGTGTGTACAGGGCCATCACGACGGCGGTAATGCGTTGCGCCAGCCAGTCGCGCAAGCCGTAATGCGCGCCAACGACGAGGCGCTTGGGACCGATTCGATTGTTGTTATTCGCTGCCATTCTCAGAAGGCTCCGAAGAGTTTAAGCGCAACGACGATTGTCAGCAGAGATGACACCGTGAGGACGACGATGGACGTCTGCTTGCCGCCTTCCTTGCTCACTGCGCGATGGGTATCGAGCAGCAGGAAGCGGATGCCTGCGCAAAAGTGGAACAGGAAGGACCACGAAAGCACGAGGACGACGATCTTGACGAGGGGATTGGCGAGAAAGCCCTTGAAGGAGTCGAAACTAATCTCCGACGTCAGGCTTTGGTCCAGCAGATAGAGCAGAAACGGCAGCGATACGAATAGAAGCAGACCACTGATACGGTGAAGAATTGAAACCTTCCCCGCTAGTGGCAAGCGGTAGGTTGCTAGCTGAGCAATTCCGATATTCCGGTACTCAGGTCTTGGTTTTTTTACGGCTTCAGCCATGCTAGACCCCAACTTTGTTATCACACTAGTCCGCGATTTTAGCGCCTTTTTATATCGCGCTGCAGCGAAATGCCGCGCAAGAGGCTATTGCTGATCGCGTGAGAAAGGCTTTTAAGGCGCCCCTTGGGTTCGCCGCCAAGCCATCCACGTCCCGTTTCAACTCAAATCGTTTTGATAGTAATAGCCGTTCGTGACATACCACCCGCGCCGCACTTCCACCGGCCGGTCGCCATACGTGTACGACACCCGCTCGACCGACAACAGCGGCGACCCGACGGCCACGCCAAGTAATTCCGCGACTGTGTCGTCCGCGCCCACCGCCCTGATTTTTTCCGATGCCCGGATCATGCGCGTGCCGAATTCCGTTTCGAACATTGCATAAAGCGGGCCTTTGTAATCCGCCAGGCGCTCAGCCGTCAGCCCGCGGAAAACCGCGCCGGGTAACCAGATTTCGTCCAGAACGGTGGTTTCACCGTCGAATTGCAGCAAGCGTTTGATACACACGACGGGGTCGGCCGGCTTCAGGTCCAGTTGGCGAGCGATCTCAGCGGGTGCGCGCAAACGGCGGCACTCCAGCAATCGGCTCACGTGGGGATGAAGGTCGCCGTCTTCCGGCAGTAACCGGAGAAAGCGGAACTGTACGCGATCTTCGTTGTGCGTTGCAACAAAGGTGCCCTTGCCCTGACGGCGCACGAGCAGGTTGCCGGCGGCGAGTTCGTCAATGGCTTTGCGCACCGTCCCCTGGCTCACCTTGTAGCGGGCCGCGAGTTCGACTTCGCTGGGGATCATTTCGCCGGGCTTCCATTCGCCCGACTCAAGCCCTTGGGTAATCAGGGCCTTGATCTGCTGGTATAGCGGGCTGAACGTCGGCGACGAAGCGGGCACGACTTCCGTCGCGCCGGCTGCGCCCGGAAGGTTCGTGGTGCTCGCTGGGTTCGAATTCATGCGCGCATTTCATCATAAAGCGCCGAGTCGCGTCTAGCGTTTTCCCGGACATTCCTATGTCTTATATAAGACATATGATACGGTTGACTTTGCCTTGATCGAATCCTACACTCCTTGGCGAGCAAGGGTTTGCGGGATGCTGCGTGTGTCATGCGGCGCACCCGGTGCGTCGGCCGGCCTAGCGCTGGTCACCAGAACGCCCTGCCGCTCACCGCCTCAAGCCGAACGGCTTTCGTGTTCGCTGCCGCTGCCAGTGCCCCGCTCTTGCAACGCCCGCGCGCCCTCGAAAACGCGACGCATGAGGTGTTGCGCGGCGCTGAACCAGCAGGATCCAGCGCAAATCCCCATGCTCGCAGAGCCAGATTCCCAGCACGAGGGTTGGGCTGCGATTGCCGGCATGCTACCGGAAAGACAATGACAATCTCGCTTCAGGCGCGGCGCCATTGGATTTTCGGGGCGGCCCGCGCAGTTCGATTCACATGCTTCATCAACGCTTCGCGTAACGCGCCTAAAATGGCGTTTTCCCCTAGCGTTTCACGCACCGTTCAGGAGTGTTCTCAATGGCTAAGTCCGCAAAGCGCGTTGCCGTCACCGGCGCCGCAGGTCAAATCGGTTACTCGCTGCTGTTCCGCATCGCCAATGGCGACCTGCTAGGCAAGGATCAGCCGGTCATCCTTCAGTTGCTCGACCTGCCGCAGGCGCAAGGCGCCGTCAAGGGCGTTGTCATGGAACTGGAAGACTGCGCGTTCCCGTTGCTGGCCGGCGTGGTCGTCACCGACGACCCGAAGGTCGCGTTCAAGGACGCCGACGTCGCGTTGCTGGTCGGCGCCCGTCCCCGTTCGAAGGGCATGGAGCGCAAGGACCTGCTGTCCGCTAACGCCGAAATCTTCACGGTGCAAGGCAAGGCGCTCAATGAAGTGGCAAGCCGCGACATCAAGGTGCTCGTGGTCGGCAACCCGGCCAACACGAACGCGTATATCGCGATGAAGTCGGCGCCGGATCTGCCGAAGAAGAATTTCACCGCCATGCTGCGTCTGGACCACAACCGCGCGCTGTCGCAACTGGCATCGAAGTCGGGCAAGCCGGTTGCTGCTATCGAAAAGCTGGCTGTGTGGGGCAATCACTCGCCGACCATGTACCCGGATTTCCGTTTCGCTACGGTGGAAGGCGAGTCGCTGACCAAGCTGATCAGTGACGACGAATGGAACCGCAACACGTTTATCCCGACCGTCGGCAAGCGCGGCGCGGCGATCATCGAAGCGCGTGGTTTGTCGTCGGCGGCGTCGGCGGCCAACGCGGCTATCGACCACGTGCGTGACTGGGTGCTGGGCACGAACGGCAAGTGGGTCACCATGGGCATTCCGTCTGATGGTTCGTATGAAATCCCGGAAGACATCATCTACGGTGTCCCCGTGACGTGCGAAAACGGCGAATACAAGCGTGTTGAAGGCCTGGAAATCGACGCGTTCTCGCGCGAGAAAATGACCGGCACGCTGAACGAATTGCTCGAAGAGCGTGAAGGCGTTGCGCATCTGCTGGGCAAGTAAGCGGGTCTGGCAGTCTTTGCGTTTCACGCGAGCGCCTGGCCACAGGGCCGGCGCTCGCTGCTGATTCGAGTGCGTTTGGCATCTGGCGTCTGATGGCGCCTTGAATAACGTCCGAACCCACCCGAATCCGCCGTTTCCACCCTCTTTACAAGCAACCCGACGCCGACGATGCGCGCTCTCACCCCCGCCGAAGTCCTGTTTGAAGGCGACGTTCCACCCGCCGTGATGCCCCCCTGCGATCACTATGCAGGAAGCGAAAAGCTGATCCGGAAATCGCTCGCGTTGCAGGCGCAACTCGGCCCGGTGTTCGACGTCACGCTCGACTGCGAGGACGGCGCGCAAGTCGGTCAGGAAGCGTCGCACGCCGAGTTGGTGGCATCGTTTCTCGGCAGCGAGGACGACCGCTTCGGTCGCGTCGGCGTGCGTATTCACGACTTCCAGAACCGCGCATGGCGCGACGACGTGCGCATCATCCTGCGCGCCGCCAAAAAAGCGCCCGCCTATATCACGCTGCCCAAGATTCGCAGCGTCTTCGATGCCGTCGAGATGGTCGCGTTCATCGAAGCGTCGCGGTGTGAGCTTGGGATCAAGCAAGCCATCCCCTGCCAGTTGCTGATCGAAACGCATGGCGCGCTGGCCGAAGTCTTCGAACTCGCGGCGCTTCCGGGCGTCGAAGCGCTGAGCTTCGGGCTGATGGACTTTGTGTCGGCGCATAACGGCGCGATCCCCGACACTGCAATGCGCTCGCCCGGCCAGTTCGATCATCCGCTCGTGCGGCGCGCGAAACTCGAGATCGCGGCGGCTTGCCACGCGCATGGCAAAGTGGCGTCGCATAACGTCTCCACCGAAGTGCGCGACATGAGCGTGGTCGCGGGCGACGCCCAGCGCGCCCGCAACGAGTTTGGCTACACGCGCATGTGGAGCATTCACCCGGATCAGATCCGGCCGATCGTCGATGCCTTCCTGCCGCGGCAAGATGAGATTGCGACCGCCACGGCGATTTTGCTCGCCGCGCAAAACGCGCAGTGGGGACCGACGCGGTATCAGGACACGCTGCACGATCGTGCGAGTTATCGGTATTACTGGTCGGTGCTGCGCCGCGCGAAAGCGTCGGCACAGGCGCTGCCCGAAGGCGCGGAGACGCTTTTTTCACAAGACAAGTAACGCGTTCTACATATCAGGAGACTGGGTCGAATGAGCGATACGTTAGAGAAAGAAGCACCCGCCACCGGCGGCTTCAAACCGAAGAAATCGGTTGCGCTGTCGGGCGTGACAGCGGGGAACACCGCGCTGTGCACCGTCGGCAAGACGGGCAATGACTTGCATTATCGTGGCTATGACATCCTCGATATTGCCGGGACGTCCGAGTTCGAGGAGATCGCTTATCTGCTCGTGCATGGCAAGCTGCCGACCGTCGCTGAACTCAAGACCTACAAGGCCAAGCTCAAGGGTTTGCGCGGCTTGCCCGCGAACCTGAAAGCCGCGCTGGAATGGATCCCCGCATCCGCTCATCCTATGGATGTGATGCGCACCGGCGTCTCCGTGCTTGGCACCGTGCTGCCCGAGAAGGAAGACCACAATATCTCCGGCGCCAAGGATATTGCCGACCGCCTGATGGCCTCGCTCGGCTCGATTCTGCTGTACTGGTACCACTATTCTCATAACGGCCGGCGCATTGAAACCGAGACCGATGACGATTCCATCGGCGGGCACTTCCTGCATTTGCTGCATGGTGTTCCGCCGTCGAAGTCATGGGTCGATGCGATGCATGCGTCATTGATCTTGTACGCCGAGCACGAGTTCAATGCATCGACGTTCACTTGTCGCGTGATTGCCGGCACGGGCTCGGACATGTACTCGGCCATTACCGGCGGCATTGGCGCGTTGCGAGGTCCGAAGCATGGCGGCGCGAATGAAGCCGCTTTCGACATTCAATCGCGCTATCAGACGCCCGATGAAGCGGAGGCCGATATCCGTCGCCGCGTGGACGCGAAGGAAGTCGTGATCGGCTTCGGTCATCCGGTGTACACGATCTCCGATCCGCGCAACAAGGTGATCAAGGAAATCGCGAAAAAGCTGGCGAAGGAAGCCGGCGATACGAAGCTCTACGACATCGCCGAGCGCCTGGAAACAACGATGTGGGACGCGAAGAAAATGTTCCCGAACCTGGACTGGTTCAGCGCGGTGTCGTATCACGCGATGGGCGTGCCCACGGCCATGTTCACGCCGCTGTTCGTGATCTCGCGGACCTCGGGCTGGAGCGCTCACATCATTGAACAACGTATCGACAACAAGATCATCCGGCCGAGTGCAAATTACACCGGTCCCGAAAATCTGAAGTTCCAATCTATAAATAAGCGAAAATAGCGCGCTGCGTGCGCCGGATAGCCCGAATCGGCGCGCGTGCTTTCGCAAAACGGGCCAATGCAGCCGGTCATTTCACCCCGCGAACTGGCGCTGCAAAGACCCCGATTGAACATTTAAACGAAATTTAGAAAGGCTGTCATTGATGAATAAACTCCTGATCGCTAGCGTTGTCGGCGCCCTGTCCCTCTCGGGCATGCTCGCCACCACGAGCGCGCTGGCCGCAGACGCCACGACGACCACCACCACGGCCAAGAAGGCAGTCGCAAAACGCCCGGCGCCGGCACGCCGCCTGATCAAGCGTAAACCCGCCACAGAAGCTAAAGCTGCGGCAAAAGTGGACTCGATCCCGGAAGGTTCGACGAAATGGTCGTGCAATGAAGGCCTGGCCTTCTACCTGAAAGGCGACATGAAGCGTGACCAGGTCATTACCGTGAACTGGGCGAAGAAAGACTATCAATTGCCGCGTGAAAACACCACGACCGGCGCAGACCGCTTCCACGATGCAGCAACGGGCATGGACCTCGTCGTGATCCCGAGCAAGGCCATGTTGTTCTCGGACAAGGACTCGTCGCGTCTCGCCGACGAATGCAAGACGGATGAAATGGCTGCAGCAGGCACGCCGGCTCCGACGCAATCCAACGCACTGATCAAGAACGTCAAGTAAGTTTTTACCAGAGGTTTTTCGATGTCCGCACCGATTTCCAACGTCCGGCCCGAGCCGGATCGAGTATTAGTCGATATCGTCGACTACGTTCTCAACTTTCAAGTCGACAGCACGCTCGCGCTCGACACGGCGCGCAACTGCCTGATCGACACGCTCGGCTGCGGACTCGAAGCACTCACCTATCCTGCCTGCACCAAGCTGATGGGACCCATCGTGCCCGGCACGATTGTCCCCAACGGCGCCAAGGTGCCCGGCACCTCTTTCCAGCTCGACCCGGTTCAGGCTGCGTTCAACATTGGCGCGATGATCCGCTGGCTCGACTTCAACGACACATGGCTCGCTGCCGAATGGGGCCATCCGTCGGACAATC
Organism: Caballeronia sp. LjRoot31; assembly: GCF_964253885.1. Classification (NCBI taxonomy): domain Bacteria; kingdom Pseudomonadati; phylum Pseudomonadota; class Betaproteobacteria; order Burkholderiales; family Burkholderiaceae; genus Caballeronia; species Caballeronia sp. LjRoot31. Next base: position 117,427 of record NZ_CAXURX020000002.1, on the reverse strand, counting down.
TCGGCGGCATCCTGGCCACGGCCGACTGGCTTTCGCGTAACGCGGTGGCTACCGGCAAGAAGCCGCTGTCGATGAAAGACGTTTTGATCGCGATGGTCAAGGCGCATGAAATTCAAGGCTGTATCGCGCTGGAGAATTCGTTCAACAAGGTTGGGCTTGATCACGTTTTATTGGTGAAGCTCGCTTCAACGGCAGTAGTCGGCCAGATGATCGGCCTCACGCGCGATGAGTTGATCAATGCGGTTTCGTTGGCCTTTGTAGATGGTCATTCGCTGCGCACGTATCGGCATGCGCCGAATACGGGTTCGCGCAAGTCGTGGGCCGCCGGCGATGCGACCTCTCGCGCCGTGCGTCTTGCGCTGATCGCGAAGACGGGCGAGATGGGTTATCCGTCGGTTCTGACCGCTAAAACATGGGGTTTTTACGATGTGCTCTTCAAGGGCAACGAGTTCAAGTTCCAGCGTCCATACGGCTCGTACGTGATGGAGAACGTACTGTTCAAGATCTCGTTCCCGGCTGAATTCCACTCGCAAACGGCGGTGGAAGCGGCGATGACGCTGCACGCCAAGCTCGCGGAAACCGGCAAAAAAGTTGAAGACATCAAGAAGATCACGATCCGCACGCACGAAGCGGCGATTCGTATCATCGATAAAAAGGGTCCGCTCGATAACCCCGCCGATCGCGATCACTGCATTCAATACATGATCGCCGTGCCGTTGATCCACGGTCGCCTGACCGCTTCGGATTACGAAGACGGCATAGCGAAGGATCAACGCATCGACACGTTGCGCGCGAAGATGGAATGCGTGGAAGACCCGCAATTCACGAAGGATTATCACGATCCGGAGAAGCGTTCGATCGCTAACGCGCTGACGGTCGAGTTTAATGACGGCAGCAAATTCGACGAGGTCGTCGTCGAATATCCGATCGGACACAAGCGTCGCCGGGAAGACGGCATCCCCCTTCTGGTCGAGAAGTTCAGGACCAATCTCGCACGGCGTTTCCCAGCCAAGCAGCAAGAGGCGATCCTCGCGGTATCGCTGGATCAGGCAACGCTCGAAGCAATGCCGGTCAATGAATATGTAGATTTGTACGTGATTTAGTCAGGATTCTTCACCCGCTTTTAGATCAAACGTTTCGAAGGTATTTCCTCGTTTAAACCAAGGGAAAAAAAACATGGCCCACAATCTCCACAAAACGCTCAAGGAATTCGACAGCGGTTCCGGCAAAGGCAAGTACTACTCGTTGCCCGCACTCGGAAAGGCGCTGAACGTCAAGATCGAACGCCTGCCGGTGTCGATCCGCATCGTGCTGGAATCGGTGCTGCGCAACTACGACGGCAAGAAGATCGGCGAAGAACACATCAAGCAACTGGCGAACTGGAAGCCGGTCGCGGATCGTACCGATGAAATCCCGTTCGTCGTCTCGCGCGTCGTGCTGCAGGATTTCACCGGCGTGCCGCTGCTCGCCGACATCGCCGCGATGCGTGGCGTCGCGAAACGCGCGGGCAAGGACCCGAAGGCTATCGAGCCGCTCGTGCCGGTCGATCTGGTGGTCGATCACTCGGTGCAGATCGATTACTTCCGTCAGAAAGACGCGCTCGACCTGAACATGAAGCTGGAATTCCAGCGCAATAACGAGCGCTACCAGTTCATGAAGTGGGGCATGCAAGCCTTCGATACGTTCAAGGTCGTGCCGCCGGGCGTGGGTATCGTCCACCAGGTGAACCTGGAATATCTGGCGCGTGGCGTGCACAAGAAGACGGTCGACGGCGACACCGTGTATTACCCGGATACGCTCGTCGGCACGGACAGCCACACGACGATGATCAATGGTATCGGCGTGGTGGGCTGGGGCGTGGGCGGTATTGAAGCGGAAGCCGGCATGCTCGGCCAGCCGGTGTATTTCCTGACGCCGGATGTGGTCGGCGTCGAGCTGAAGGGCAAGATTCGCGAAGGCGTGACGGCAACCGATCTGGTGCTGACGGTTACCGAAATGCTGCGTAAAGAGAAGGTTGTCGGCAAGTTCGTCGAGTTCTTCGGCGAAGGCACGAAGTCGCTGTCGCTGCCGGATCGCGCGACCATCGGCAACATGGCCCCGGAATACGGCGCAACCATGGGCTTCTTCCCCGTCGATGAAAAGACCATCGACTACTTCAAGGGCACGGGTCGTACCGAAGCCGAAATCGAAGCATTCGAGGCTTATTTCAAGGCGCAAAACCTGTTCGGCGTGCCGAAGGCCGGCGACATCGACTACACGAAGACCGTCACGCTCGACCTCGGCACGGTGGCGCCGTCGCTGGCAGGTCCGAAGCGTCCGCAGGACCGTATCGAAATCGGTAACGTGAAATCGAACTTCACCGAACTGTTCTCGAAGGCTGTCAGCGACAACGGTTTCGGCAAGAAAGCCGCCGATCTCGGCAAGCAATACACGACCACGAACAAGGTCGATGTGAAGAATGGCGACATCCTGATCGCCGCTATTACGTCGTGCACGAACACGTCGAACCCGAGCGTGCTGCTTGCCGCTGGCTTGCTCGCGAAGAAGGCCGTGGAAGCTGGTTTGACGGTCGCTCCGCACATCAAGACGTCGCTGGCGCCGGGATCGCGGATCGTCACCGAGTACCTGACGAAGACCAACCTGCTGACGTACCTCGACCAGCTTGGCTTCACGCTGGCCGCTTACGGCTGCACGACGTGTATTGGTAACGCAGGCGACCTGACGCCGGAACTGAACGACGCGATCACGAAGAACGATATCGTCGCTGCTGCCGTGCTGTCCGGTAACCGTAACTTCGAAGCGCGTATTCACCCGAACATCCGTGCGAACTTCCTGGCATCGCCGCCGCTGGTCGTGGCTTACGCCATCGCCGGGAACATGACGGTCGACTTGATGACGGAACCGGTCGGCAAGGGCAAGAACGGCAAGGACATTTTCCTCGGCGACATCTGGCCGACGAGCGAAGAAGTCAACGCACTGCTCAAGTACGCACTCGACGCCGATGCGTTCCGCAAGAACTACGCCGAACTCACGAAGACCGGCGACTTGTGGAGCAAGATCGAAGGCGAAGCGGGTCAGGTTTATGACTGGCCGAAGTCGACGTACATCGCCGAGCCGCCGTTCTTCGGCAAGGACTTCTCGATGACGCCGGCCGACAGCATTCCTGAAGTAAAGGGCGCGCGTCCGTTGGGCATTTTTGGTGACTCGGTCACGACCGATCACATCAGCCCGGCTGGTTCGATCAAGGAAAGCTCACCCGCAGGCGTGTGGCTGAAGGCGAACGGCGTGCAGAAGGCCGATTTCAACAGCTACGGCTCGCGTCGCGGCAACCACGACGTCATGATGCGCGGCACCTTCGCCAACGTGCGGATCAAGAACCTGATGATCCCGCTGAAGGAAGACGGTTCGCGCGTGGAAGGCGGCGTGACGATATTCCAGCCGAGCGGCGAAGAAATGTCGATCTATGACGCAGCCATGAAGTACATCGACGAAGGCACGCCGACTATCGTGTTTGCCGGCGAAGAGTACGGCACGGGTTCATCGCGCGACTGGGCCGCGAAGGGTACGCAATTGCTCGGCGTGAAGCTGGTCGTGGCGCGTAGTTTCGAGCGGATTCACCGTTCGAACCTGGTTGGTATGGGCGTGTTGCCGCTGCAGTTCAAGGGGTCGGACAGCGTGCAGTCGCTCAATATCACGGGCGAAGAAACGTTCGATCTGGAAGGGCTTACGTCCGATATCAAGCCGCAACAGGAAGTGACGCTCGTGATCCATCGCAAGGATGGCAGCGCGCAGCGCGTGACGGTGCTGCTGCGTATCGATACGCCGATTGAAGTGGATTATTACAAGCACGGCGGGATCCTGCCGTTCGTGCTGCGCTCGCTGCTGGCAGCGTAAGTATTTGGTATTTGTTGCAGGTGACCGCGCCCTTTTGAGATCAGGGCGCGGGAACGTTGAACCCGGCTTCGGCCGGGTTTTTTTTCGGCTGGATTTTGCGCAGAATACCTGATAGCAATGATTGCATTTATCGCTTTGAGTGCTATCATTGATAACATTCAATGGGAGGCATTGCAATGGCAAATTTATTGGTTCGCGGGATAGATGAAGCGCTGGTCCAAAGCCTGCGCGAACGCGCGGCTGCGCATGGCCGAAGCGCCGAAGCCGAGCATCGGGAAATTCTTGCTCAGGCGCTTAGCCGCCCCAAAAAACGCAGTCTGGCAGAAGTGTTAGCCAGTATGCCCAACGTCGGAGAAGACGCAGATTTCGAGCGGATTCAAGATACGGGTGGGGCGCCACGTGTATTTGATTGATACCAACGTTATTAGCGAAATTCGAAAAGGCACCAACGGCAACAAAGGCGTGCGGAAGTTTATTAAACAGAGGATCAAAGACGAGTCCCCGCTGCACTTGTCAGCCATCACAATGGGCGAACTACGGCGTGGAACTGAAGCGGTAAGGCATCGAGGTGACGCTCCGCAGGCTGCGATGCTCGAAGCGTGGATAGGGACAATATTGGACGATTATGCGATGGACGTCATCCCGATCGATGACGACGTCGCTCAACTCTGGGGCCGCTTGCGGGTCCCGAACTCTGAAAACGCAATAGATAAACTAATCGCCGCCACCGCTCTGATGCATGATCTTACGGTCGTGACGCGGAACATCAAAGACTTCGAGAAAACGGGCGTCAAACTACTTAACCCGTTTGAGTAACCCACTGAATGGCGCGGCTTCGCCGCGCCATAACCTGAGTTACCGCGCCTCACTCACAAACTTCGTCACCAAATACGCTTCCATCGCTTCGCTGCCGCCTTCCGAGCCATAACCCGAATCCTTCACGCCGCCGAACGGCGTCTCGGGAATTCCCAGTCCGTGGTGGTTGATCGACACCATACCGCTTTCGATGTCCTCACCCACCGCCGCCGACGTCGCGCTCGAGCGCGTGTACGCATACGCAGCCAGACCATACGGCAAGCGGTTCGCCTCCGCGATAGCTTCGTCGTAAGACTTGAAAGTCGAAATCGGTGCGATCGGGCCGAACGGTTCTTCCGTCATGATGCGAGCCGACATCGGCACATTCGCGAGCACCGTCGGCGCGAAGAAATAGCCTTCACGGCCAATTCGCTCGCCGCCCGTCAGCACCTTGGCGCCTTGCTCAACAGCATCGGCGACCAGACGTTCCATCGCCTGAAGGCGGCGGCCGTTGGCAAGCGCGCCCATTTGCACGCCTTCTTCCAGGCCGTTGCCGACCTTGAGTTTCTTCGCCGTCGCGACGAAATGCTCCGTGAACTCCTCATAAGCGGATTCTTCGACGATAAACCGCGTCGGCGAAATGCACACCTGACCGGCATTGCGGAACTTGGCGCCGGCCAGGAGTTTCGCGGCGCGCGGAATGTCGGCATCGGCGAAAACCAGCGCGGGCGCGTGGCCGCCGAGTTCCATCGTGGCGCGTTTCATGTGCTCGCCGGCCATCGCGGCCAGCAATTTGCCGACTGCCGTCGATCCCGTGAACGAGATCTTGCGGATCAGCGGATGCGCGATCAGGAACTTCGAAACGTCAGCGGGAACGCCGAACACGAGGTTCAGCACGCCAGCGGGCAACCCTGCATCGATGTAAGCCTGAACCAGCGCCGCGCAGCTTGCCGGCGTTTCTTCCGGTCCTTTCAGGACCACCGAGCACCCTGCCGCGAGCGCTGCCGACACCTTGCGCACAGCCTGATTGATCGGGAAATTCCACGGCGTGAAGGCGGCAACCGGGCCGACCGGCTCCCGCGTCACGATCTGGCGCACATTGCCGGCACGCGCCGGGATCACGCGGCCGTAGGTCCGGCGTGCTTCTTCAGCGAACCAGTCGATGGTGTCCGCTGCGCCCAGCACTTCAATGCGCGATTCGACCAGCGGCTTGCCCTGCTCCATGGTCATGATCGCGGCCACTTCCTCGGCGCGGTCGCGCAGGTTTTGCGCGGCACGGCGCATCAGCTTGCTGCGCTCGAATGCCGATATCTTGCGCCAGGCCGCAAAACCGCGTCCGGCGGCCTCGGCGGCGTCGGCGAGATGCTGTTCGCCGGCCAGCGAGAGACGGCCGATTTCCGCTTCCGTCGCCGGATTGACGACGGCGGTGTCGCGGCTGCCCGCGCGCCATGCACCGTCGATGTACAACTGCGTGTTCGGATAATGACGCGATAAAGTGCTGTCGCTCATGCTTGGCTCCTGATGGTCGTGGTTATCGGGGAAACTGCCGCCGGGGTCTGTTCAACATTCCAACATTCTCAACATCCGAAACCCGGCGAATTAACCATTTATGGTAACGCGATCAGGCGGGTTTTGCTCGCGGCGGTGAATGGGGGCGTCGCCACGGGCCGCTGCGAGCGGCTTTGCCCTTAAACTGACCACTACGACTGGCGGCAACGATCAGGGATTCCGCTCCGCCGCCGTTCGCAAACGCACCGCCCAGGCCCGAGCCAGACAAACCCAACGGAATTCACCCAATAAACCCCTAGTGCTCACGAAAAAACTCACGTCCGCGCCGGAACTCCAGCGCTTCGCCCGTACGCTCATCAGTTGCCTGCTCAGCTACTACGTCGCAAAACTCGCGACGCTCCCCGAGCTTTACTGGGCGGTTATCACCACCCTGGTTGTCGTCACGCAGCCCAGCCTCAACCAGGCGTTGAACACCGGCCGCGACCAGATCATTGGGGCGGTGATCGGTGGAGTGGTCGGCGTGGTCGGTTTGTTCGCCATCCTGCGGGGCGCCCAGCCGCTTATCGTGTTCGCCATCGCGCTCTTGCCGCTCGCAGCGCTAGCTGCCTGGCGTCCAACCCTCCGGCTCGCCTGCGTCACGCTCGTCGTCGTTGTGCTGATTCCGGCAAGCGGTCTGGGCTCGCCGTACGAACGGCCGATCGACCGTGTGCTTGAAATCCTGATCGGCGCGGGCGCGGCGCTTCTCGTCGCGTTCCTGATGCCGAACCGCGCGATCAATGCAGCCCACGATCGCGCGAGTGACATCGTCCTCGCGTTGGGCGAACTGATCACGCTGACTCTGCGCAAGCCCGATGACGCGAACGAAGCCGAGCGCCTGCATCGGCAATCTGCGGCTGCGGAGCAGGCACTCGATGACGCCATCACCGAAGCCGGCCGCGAGCACATCATCGTGCCGGTGAAGCGCACGCGCGGGAACGTGATCGACAAGGTCGCGCCCATGCTGACCCGGTTGCATCGCGACGCGCTGTTTCTGGGTCAGGCTTTCACCGGCGATCCACAACTTGCGGGCCGACTGAGCGCAATCAACCGCGACGCGCTGAAAGTGACCGCCGATGCATTCGCCGAATTGTCGAAAACATTAGCTGCCGCGCTCGATGCCGATCAAAGCCATCAGGACGATAACGTCCGGCTTGCGCGTGCGTCGTTCGAGAGGCTTAGAACGGCATCGAACAACGCATGTGAATCGATGGAAAAGAACACTGTCCTGCCCTTCGTGCTGAACCTGCTGGTGCAGGATTTTGGGGATCTGATCGCGACAGTCGAGGTGCTGGATAAACGCGAGTAGAAAAAGAGCGGCCGCCGCCCATAGGCGGTCGTCAGGCAACGCACACACGCCGCTCGAAGACGCTGCGCCATCTGGCCGCCATCTCGCGGCCATCTTTACGCCACCGTGGTTGCCTATGATGTGTATCGAACGCCAAGACGATCTCGGTCCTCTTCTATCCGTGCTTCAACGGGAGTTTGACTCATGAACGACAAGCCTCAACAGCCGGACACTACTGACGATGAGCCGGCCACGCTCTTCGAACGCGTGACGCGCCGCTCTTTTTTGACACGCGTCGGTGCCGCGGGTGTCGCAATGGGCACCGGCCAACTTCATTCTCTTGCGCTCGCGGATTCCGACGATGCAAGCCAGAACGCTGCGCCAAGCGGCGTCGTGCCAACGGACAATGACAGCGTTCATGTGCGATTGAACGTCAATGGCACGCTCCATGAACTGGATATCGATCCGCGAACCACGCTGCTCGATTGCGTGCGCGAACATCTCCGCCTGACCGGCACCAAGAAGGGTTGCGACCACGGCCAATGCGGCGCGTGCACGGTCCATGTGGACGGCAGGCGCGTGAATTCGTGCCTGAGCCTTGCGGTCACTCACGAAGGCGAAGCGATCACAACTATCGAAGGCATTGGACGGCCAGGCAACCTGCATCCGATGCAAGCAGCCTTTGTCGAACATGACGGCTTTCAATGCGGCTACTGTACGTCAGGGCAGATCATGTCCGCCGTCGCCTTGCTTAAAGAACCCTACGGTCACAGCGACGAGGACATCAAAGAGGCAATGAGCGGCAATATCTGCCGCTGCGGCGCCTATTCGAACATCGTCTCCGCGATCCAGCAAGTTCGCCAGAAAGCCTAAACGGAGCGAACGAATGGAACACTTTCAGCTCAAGCGCGCGGCCGATGTCGAACAGGCGCTGAACATGGCAATGGCGCAGACCAGCGCAGTCAACCCTCCAGGCACGCCATCGACACGCTTCCTGGCCGGAGGCACGACACTGCTCGACTTGATGAAGCTCGACGTAGAGCGCCCAACGCAAGTCATTGACATCCACCGCCTGCCGCTCGATAAGGTCGAAACACTCGACGGCGGCGTCACGATAGGCGCGATGGTTCGCAATGCCGATCTCGCGAATCATCCGCTGATCAAGACGCATTATCCCGTGTTGTCCCAAGCGCTGCTTTCGGGCGCCTCGGCGCAGTTGCGCAACATGGCGACGACCGGCGGCAACCTGCTGCAACGGACGCGCTGCATCTACTTCCGCGATACGAATACACCCTGCAACAAGCGCGAACCGGGCAGCGGCTGCTCCGCAATCGAGGGCTTCAACCGCAATCTCGCCATCCTGGGGACGAGCGACCACTGCATCGCAACCAATCCGTCGGACATGAATGTCGCGATGACGGCGCTCGAGGCGACCGTCCACACCGAGAGTCCGGAGGCCAGGCGAAGCATCGCCATTGACGACTTTTTCCTGTTGCCCGGCACTACGCCTGAACGCGAAACATCGCTCAATGCCGGCGAGCTGATCATCCACGTGACGCTGCCCGCGCCAATGCCCGGTAGTCGCAGCGTCTATCTGAAACTGCGTGACCGTGCATCGTATGAGTTCGCGTTGGCATCGGCTGCAGTTGTCCTGACTGTATCGTCGGGCAGGATCGACCACGTCAGGATCGCGCTGGGCGGCGTGGGCGTTAAGCCGTGGCGTTCGCACGAGGCGGAAGCGGCGCTTCTCGGACGCGCGCCCGATGCCCCTGCGTTTCGTGCGGCAGCCGAAGCCGCACTTCAGTCAGCCCGCCCGCAAAGCCAGAACGGCTTCAAGGTCGAGTTGGCGAAGCGCTGCATTCAGCACGCACTCACGCTTGCCACCCAGACTGCCTGACTCGATGTTCGCGTCGCGGAGAAGACAATGCAATTAGCTACGAAGAAAGCGCAGCCATTTATTGGCGGTGACTTCCAAAGAATTGATGGCCCGCTCAAGGTAAGCGGCCTCGCGACGTACACGTCGGATTTCACCTTGCCCGGGATGCTCTACGCGGTGCCCGTTTGCGCGACGATCGGCAAGGGACGCGTGACGCGGCTCGACACCGCTGCGGCCGCGAAAATGCCCGGCGTGAAAGCGGTCTTCACACGCGAGAATATCGGCAAGTTCTATCGTATCGGCTTCGCCTCTGATGCGAGAATCGATGAGAAACGCCCGCCGTTCGAGGATGACAACATCTACTACTACGGCCAGTACATTGCCGTGGTGGTGGCCGATACCTTCGAGCAGGCAACCGCGGCGTCCGGTGCGGTGAAGGTAAGCTATTCGACGAACCCACCCGATGTGCGCACGGAGATGTCGGCGGAAAACACGCCTTCGGTCGATACACAACGAGGCGACGTTGACACCGCTTTCGCCAATGCGCCCAATGCGCTCAAGCTCGATCAGACCTACACCACGCCGATCGAAACGCATAACCCGATCGAACTGCACGCGACCGTTGTCGCATTCGACGGCACAAATTATACGTTCTACGAAACATCGCAGTCGATTGTGAACCAGCGGCAAGTCATGGCGCTGATGCTCGGCGTGTCGGAAGATCAGGTGCGCGTCATCATGAAATACCTTGGCTCCGGGTTCGGCGGCAAACTGTTTCCGTGGTCGCACTCATTGCTCGCAGGCGCTGCGGCGCGCAATCTGCAGCGCCCGGTCAAGCTGGTGGTAACCCGCGAGATGATGTTTCACAACGTAGGCCACCGTACCAGCACACAGCAGCGCATGCGTTTGTCGACCACTCCCGATGGGCATTTCACCTCGTTCCAGCAAGACTATATCTATCAGACGGCTCGCCGGGAAACACGTAAAGAGAACTGCGGCGAGACAACGGGCTATCTGTACAGCTCGCCTAACCTGCGCGTGACTGCCGCCTTTGCACGCCGGGACATCGCGCCCAGCACGTCAATGCGCGGCCCCGGCGCGGTTCCGGGCCTGTTCGCAATCGAGTCGGCCGTCGACGAACTCGCCATCAAGCTCAACGTCGATCCGCTCCACTTGCGGCTGATCAACGAGCCCACGATGGACGAGAGCCGGAATGTGCCGTTCTCGTCGCGGCATCTTAAGGAGTGCCTGACGCTCGGCGCCGATAAGTTCGGCTGGTCGAACCGCACCGCGGCAGTCGGTTCAATGCGCCGTGACGGCCTGGTGCTCGGATGGGGCATGGCAGCGGGGTCGTGGGCGGCGAGGCGATTGCCTGCGGAGGCGATCGTCGAACTGCATGGCGATGGGACCGCTCGCGTGTCGACGGCGACGCAGGACATCGGCACGGGCACCTACACCGTTTTGGCCCAGATGGTCGCCAATCTGACGGGTATCGCGCTCAACAAGATTTCCGTGGTGATCGGCGATACCCGTTTGCCGCCAGGACCGTTGTCCGGTGGCTCGATGGTGACCGCGTCGCTGGTTCCCGCCGTGACGCAGGCCACCCAGGCGGTCGTCCAGCAGCTTCTCGCGACTGCTGCCGAGGCGGACAACTCGCCGTTCAAAGGGCAGCCGGTGGACGCGCTGGGTTTCGAACAAGGCATGGTCTATCGCAAAGGGACCTCGCCCGGAGCGGGCGTGCCGTTCGAACGAATCCTGGCGCCTGCGCAGGTCAGCATCCTGATAGGCAGAGGTCGTTCCGGTTCGAGCCAGTCAGATGCCGATGCGGACAAAGTGTCGATTCACTCATATTGCGCGCACTTTATCGAGGTCACGTGGCAGCCGGAAACTGCACGGTTACGCGTGAGCCGGGTCGTGAGCGTGATCGATGGCGGCAAGATCATTAACGCGCGCACGGGTCTGAACCAGATCGAAGGGGCGATCGTGATGGGCGTCGGCATGGCGCTTTTCGAGGAGACGCACTACGACTCGCGTTCCGGCGCGCCGCTGAACCGTAACCTCGCCGACTACGTGATGACGACGCATGCCGACTCGCCAAAGATGGACGTGACGTTCCTGGACTATCCGGATTTCGCGCTGAATCCGCTCGGCGCGCGCGGGATCGGAGAGATCGGCATGGCAGGCATTGCGCCTGCCATTACGAATGCCGTGTATCACGCGACGGGCATACGCGTGCGTAATCTCCCTGTGCGGATTGAGGACCTGTTAGCAGCGCCCGGATCCGCATAAACGCCTTAGCGCCTCATTACATCGGCGGCGCGACGCCATCCTTCTCAACCACTACGCGCGAAGCTGCAAACTCGGTACCGCTCACCGGCGACGCCACGATAAACACCTTCTTGCCGGCGACCAGGTCCGTGCGCGCGGCTGGCGCGAACGTCACCACCGGCACGCCGTCCGGTACCGTCACCGTGTTGCTGCCGCCCTTGTACGAGAGCTTCAGATCACGTCCGCTCGTGCCCGTCACGATTTGATCGACGTTTGCATTCGTCATCGTGCTGTTCGGCGAAAGGTCCCACGCATAGTGGCCTTCACCCGATCCGCGTGCCGCTTCCGGGAACACCAGCACTTCGGTCGCCGTCATCTTGCCGTCGGTACCGGTGGTTGCGGCCGTGCCGATAAACGAGCCGGTCTTGATGTCGGAGAGCTTGATGTTCTTCACGGCCGTGACCGGCGTGTCCTGCTTCATGTCGATGGTCACGGTGTCGCCGCTGCGACGATGCACAGTCAGCGTATCGCCGGACAATGAGACGATATCGCCACGAATACGCGCTGGTTTAGCCGCCGGCGCCTGAGCAAACGCAACGCTGGCAAACGCGAGCGCGGCAACCGATACACCGAGTTTCAAACGCAATGATGTGGATGAGGAAATTGACATGGAGGCTCCAGTTTTAGTATTTGACGCGAGAAAATTCAGGCACCACCGAACCAGTTGTAACCCTGGTTCTCCCAGTAACCACCGGGATATTCGTTCGTCACGGTAATCGAGACGATGTGCTTCGGGTTCTTGTAGCCAAGCTTCGTCGGCATGCGCAGCTTCATCGGGAAGCCGTATTTCGGCGGCAAGACCTGCCCGTCGTACGTCAGCGTCAGGAGCGTCTGGGCGTGCAGCGCCGTGGGCATGTCGATGCTGGTTGAATAGTTATCCGCGCAATGGAACGCGACGTATTTGGCCGTGGTGTCGGCGCCGGAACGCTTGAGGAAGTCGGAGAAACGCACACCGCCCCACTTGCCGATCGCACTCCATCCTTCAATGCAGATGTGCCGCGTCACCTGGCTTTCCTGCGGCAACGCACGCAGTTCTTCAAGCGTCCAGACGTTCTTGCCCTTCACCAGTCCACCGACCGGCAGCTTGTACGTAGCTGCATCGACGAGCGGTACATCGTCGATGTCATAGAACGCGTTGAACGGGAACGGCCGCGTGATCATCGACTCGGGATAGGTCGGCGCGAGCTTGTTCGGATCGAAGAGGAAAGCTTGCGCTTCGTCGTTGAAACGCGACATGGTCCGCAGCACGGTGTTGACGGATTTATCGTCGGAAATATTGCACCCCGACAGCAGCATGAGACCGCCAAGCGACAGAATTCGCTTGCCGAAAAGACGCCGTGCCGGCGCCTTCAATTCGTTGCGCGCGTCTTTGAGGATGTTGTCGACATCGAGCTTCGCGTTCGCGGCAATCAGTTCGCTCTTTCTGTTCAGCATGGTTCAGCGGCCCCGGATCATCAGCAACAACGAGCGTGGAACGAGCGCGACCATCACCACGTGCAACACGAAAAATGCCACCAGGAAACTCATCGCGAAGAAGTGGACCACGCGGGCGTTGTCGTAACCGCCCATGAGATCGCGCAGCCACGGGAATTGCACCGACTTCCAGACCGCCAGGCCCGACAAAATGACGACCACAATGTCCACGATCACCGCCAGATACGCAGCCTTCTGCACGGCGTTGTAGTGCGTGAGATCGTCATGTTTGAGCTTGCCGGTCAGCGCGGCGCGCAGATCGCCAAACAGGCTTTTGATGCTGAGCGGAAACAGCTTGCGGCGGAATCGTCCGGAGATGATGTTCATCCCCACGTACACCAGGAAGTTCGCGACCAGCACCCACATGGCCGCGAAATGCCACAGCAGCGCGCCGCCCAGCCATCCGCCCAACGTGATGCTCGGCGGGAAAACGAACGAACGAAAAATCGGCGAGGCGTTATAGACCTGCCAGCCGCTCGTCACCATCACCACGACCGCCAGCGCATTGATCCAGTGCGTAATGCGAACCCAGCCGGGCTGGGTGATGGCATGAGCCGGAAGTTGAGTCGAAGATGGGTTCAAGCTCGTCTCGTGGTGGATGGATCGAACAGGGAGCGAGATGCTGTAGCTCGAGGATTCAGGGGTCTTGATGGACACATGGCCGCGTTGCACGGTGCTACGCGCGCGGCCTCGTCTGGATTGCATCTTAGCGACCGCACGCTGATCTGCGCATGACGCGTTAATGACTTTTTTGTCATCTTTTCCGCGCGTCGTGGCAGGTGGATAGAATGGGCCTTGTTTCTCACGCAAACCCTCACGCAAAGCGAAGCGCCCGCAGCATGACCATCCTGGTTATAGAAGACGACCGCAAGACCGGCGACTATCTGAAGAAGGGACTCACCGAGTCCGGGTATCAGGTCGACCTGATCCGCAATGGCGCTGATGGCTTGCATCAGGCGCTGGCCCATCCGTACGAGCTGATCGTGCTGGATGTGATGCTGCCCGGCCTGGACGGATGGCAGATCATGCAGGCGTTGCGCGCGAAGCGCGACCTGCCAGTCATCTTCCTGACCGCGCGCGATCATGTCCGGGACCGTATTCACGGCCTCGAACTGGGCGCGGACGATTACCTTGTCAAACCCTTCTCGTTCACCGAACTCGTGCTGCGCATCCGTACGTTGCTGCGGCGCGGCGTAGTACGTGAGTCGGATGTATTCCAGGTCGCGGATCTTCACGTCGATGTCCTGCGCCGACGCGTGACGCGCCAAGGCATGGACATCGCGTTGACGAACAAGGAATTCGCGTTGCTCCACCTCTTCTGCAAGCGGCAGGGCGAAGCGTTGTCGCGGACCTTGATTGCATCGGAAGTGTGGGACATGAATTTCGACAGCGATACCAACGTAGTCGATGTCGCCATCAAACGCCTGCGCGCGAAGCTCGATCAACCCTTCGATATCAAGCTGATCCACACGGTGCGCAGCATCGGTTATTCGTTCGGTGCATCCGGGGATTCGCATTGAGTCCGCTATGGCGTTCGCGTTCGCTGGTCGTCCGGATCACCTGCCTGTTCGCGCTGATCGTGTGCGTGGTGGTCAGCATGGTCGGAGGGTCGCTGTATCATGCGACCAGCGCTACGCTGTCCACGCGCGCCGATTACCAGTTGATCGGTCGGGTCGAACACTTTCGCTCGCTGCTGCACGATCTCTACACCATCAAGGAAATCGAAGCGCGGCCCAAGCTGTTCGAAACCATGCTCGGCGACAGTCAGGACGTGATTATTTTCCAGCGCCCCGGCCTCGCGCCGTTCATCAGCGTGAACCCGGAAAACATGCCGTTGCCGCCGCTCGTCCCGGTGCCCGTGCAACGCGCCGTTAATCTCGACGCGCTCTATGAAGGAACGCGCCGGGACGGTGTGCGCATGCGCTGGGTTGCAGCGCAAGCCCAGGTCGGCGACAGCGGCGAAGTCATCGAGATCATCGCGGCGCACGTGATGACCCAGGAAGCGCGGGTTCTCTCGACATATCTCGTGCGGGTCTGGATCAACGTGGTCAGCGCGGTGCTGATCACCGCGCTGCTCGCCTGGTGGGTATCAAGCCGTGGTCTTGCGCCACTGCGAAAAATGGCCGACAGGGTCGCCGGAATCACGCCCGACACCTTGTCCGCGCGACTCGATATAGAAAACACGCCGACCGAACTGCAAAGCCTCGCGATGTCGTTCAACGCCATGCTCGACCGCCTGGCGACCGGTTATGAACGGCTGCTGCAGTTCTCCGCGGATCTGGCGCATGAGGTACGCACGCCTATCGGCGTACTGATCGGACAGACGCAGGTTACGCTCGCGCATACGCGCAACGAGAGCGAATACAAGAGCGTGCTGGAGTCGAATCTGGAGGAGCTGGAGCGGCTTGGACGCATTGCGCAGAACATCCTGTTTCTCGCACAGGCGGATCACGAGCGGCAGGACATAGAGCGCACGCCGCTGAATATTTGCGAGCAACTGGAAACCATTGCGACGTACTTCGAAGGACTCGCCGACGAACGCGATCTCAGCTTCGAAGTGCATGCCGAAGGCGAGATGCGCGCCAACGCGATCATGTCCCGCCGCGCGATCAGCAACGTGGTAGTCAACGCGGTGCGCTATGCCGAAGCCGGCACCACGATCCGGCTGACCGGCAGAGAGGACACGCAGCACGGGGCGATTATCGTGATCGGCAATCAGGGCATGCCCGTCGCGCCCGACGATCTCGCGCGCCTGTTCGACCGTTTTTATCGCGGCGATACAGCCCGCAGCGAGTTCACGGAATCGAGCGGCTTGGGGCTTTCCATTGTGCAGGCGATCATGCGGCTGCACGGCGGCTCGGCGTCGGTGAGTTGTTCGGCGGACGGCTGGATCGAATTCACGCTCCGGTTCGCCGCCCCGCCGCATCCAGCCCCGGCACATTTAGCCGCACCTACGCCACCGCGCCAGCCTTGAGCGCCAGTTCCTGACGTTCGGCCAGCAGGCCGTGAATCTGCGATACGACCGCCGCGCCCTCGCCCACCGCCGCCGCCACTCGTTTGGTCGACGCCGAGCGCACATCGCCAATGGCAAACACGCCCGGCACGCTGGTTTCCAGCGAGGTCGAGCCGTCCGCGTGGCCGGCATGGGCAGCAGGTCCTGTCAGCACGAAACCCTTGCCGTCGGTGTTGACATTGCAGCCGCGCAGCCACGCCGTGTTCGGGTTGGCGCCGGTGAAGAGGAACAGATGCCGCGCGTCGAGCGTGAGCGGACCGTCAGGCGTCTTGCAATGCACGGCGGCGAGCGTCCGGCCATCGCCTTCCAGCGACTCGATCTGCGTGCGTGTATGCACCGTCACGTTCGGCAATGCCGCGATCCGGTCGATCAGGTACTTCGACATGCTGAGTTCCAGCCCCGGTCCGCGGATCAGCAGATGCACCCGCGCCGCGTGCGAGGCGAGATACACCACCGCTTGTCCGGCCGAATTGCCACCGCCCACCAGCACGACTTCCGAGCCCTTGCAGAGCTTCCCTTCGACCGGCGATGCCCAGTAATACGTGCCATGCCCTTCGAACTTTTCGAGCCCGACAATATCCGGCCGCCGATAAGCCGCGCCCGTCGCGATCACGATCGTATGCGAGCTCACGCGCTGCCCGTTCATCAGCTCGATCTGGATCGGCATGCAGTCGCAGTGAAGCGACTTGATCTCGGTCGGAATGGCGATGTGCGCACCGAACTTCTGCGCCTGCACGAACGCGCGCCCGGCCAATGCCTGACCGGAAATGCCGGTCGGAAAGCCGAGATAGTTTTCGATCCGTGAACTTGCGCCGGCCTGGCCGCCGGGCGCGCGGCAATCGAATACCGCCACCGACAACCCCTCGGACGCCGCATACACGGCCGTCGCCAATCCGGCCGGCCCGGCGCCGACGACCGCGACATCGTAGATATGCGCCGGATCGAACTCCGGCAGCCAGCCGAGTTGCGACGCGAGCTGGTTTTCGTCGGGCGCGCGCATCACCGTGCCGTCGGGACAAATGACAAGCGGGAAATCCGCCTTCGATGTCGAGATCCGTTCGAGCAACGCAATGGCCTCGGGATCGGTGCACGCGTCGATCACGGTATGCGGATAACCGTTGCGGCTCAAAAAGCCTTGCAGCGATACCAGCCGTCCATCGTCCGACTGGCCTACGAGAATCGGCCCGCTGCCCTTTTCGATCAACCCGACGCGACGCAGGATCAGCGAGCGCATGATCCGTTCGCCGAGTTCCGCTTCCGCCACCAGCAGCGCGCGCAGCCGCTCGGGCACGATCAGGATGGCTTCGACGTCTTCTATCGCGTGACCATCGACCAACGCGGGCTTGCCTGACAACTGGGCGACTTCCGCCAGGTATTGCCCGGGCTCCGCCTCGGTCACCAGATGCACGTGGCCCAGTCCGTCGCGCCGCGTAATCCGCACCCGGCCGTTCAACAGCACGAACATGCCCGGGCCGGGCACGCCGACTTCGAACATGAGTTCGCCCGCGCGCCAGTACTGCACGTTGCCGAAGCGCCGCATGCGGTCGATTTCCTCGACCGTGAGATACGGGTACATCTGGTGCTTGCGGCTTTGGAGCGGCGAGAACGGGGCGTCGGCCGCGGCTTCCGTCGGCGCCATGCTGATCGTGTCGTTCATGATCGCGTTGAGATCTTCCGACACAGGCTGCTCACCGTCACGCCATTCCGCGTGACCGTGGCCGTGGTCAGGCGCTTCGTTGATCCCTTCGGGCGTAGTACTCATGCGTGGCGATCTCCATGCAGGTAGACGGCGTCATGCAACGCGCCTTTGTCGGCGGACGGCGCTTTCGCAGGCCACGGGCACATGGCGGCCATCTCGCCCAGGTCCTCGCGCGCGCCGCCGAAGTCGGTGAGCGGCTTGAGGTCGAGACCGGCGAGACGCCAGGCGTCGAGTCCGCCGGTCAGCGGCACGACGTCCTTGAAACCGGCAGTGCGGAGTGCCTTGGCCATCCACGCCGCCGATACCTCGTTCGGACACGAGCAGTAAATGATGATCTTCTGATCCGGCTGGTAACTTTCCACGATCTTCTGCAGTTCGCGTTCATCGGCGAAAACGGAGCCTGGAATCACGAAGGGATCAAGCACGCGTTTCTCGGCGGAACGGATATCGAAGATAGCGGGCAGCGGCTGGTTCTCCATCAGCGCATACAGTTCATCGACGGTGATGCGTGCCGTTTCCAGCGTCTTCATCAGCATCTTCCGGCGCCAGTAGCGGTAGGCCACGTAACAGGCCAGTGCGACCGCCACGACCAGCAGCGCTTGCCTTCCGAGCCGCGCGATCATGGCGAACACCATGTCGAGCTCGGCCGCGAAGATCACGCCCACCGCGAGTCCTACCGCGGCCCATAACGCCACGCCCACACCGTCATGCGCGATGAACGAGCGCGTGCGCACGCCCATTGCACCGGCGAGCGGCACCGAAACCAGCGACAAACCCGGAATGAATTTCGCGACAAGCAGCACGCGCACGCCCCAGCGGCCAAAAAAACGCTCGGTTTTTTTCACGCAGGTATCGCGCGACAAGGACAGCTTACAGATGGTCTTGAGCGTGCGGTCGCCGTAGCGGCGGCCGCCCTGGAACCAGACGAGATCGCCCAGAACGCCGCCGACCACGGCAATGCCGAGCATCAGCGCGAGATGGGGCCACAAGGCCTGGCCGTTGAAGCCCATCATGGCCACCGACGCACCGACCACGATCAATGTAGGCATGGCGGGAACGGGCAGGCCGAGCGCCGCGCCCATGACGTTGAAAAAGACGATTGCCGGACCATACCGGTCAGCCAGATCATGCAACAGCATGGGATTCTCCTGCAGGTTGTGCAGCGCTGGATTCGGGTGTGGAAAGCCTGAACGCCGTGGGCGCTTCGCGCGAAGCGCTTACTTTATACGGCTCGTTTGACGGCCTTGCGATGAAGCGCAATGAGTCCGGGAACGCAGTTGGAAGCTACGCCGGGCTGCGAGCCGCTCCGCGCAACGCCCGGCTGTTCTTGGCCGCTCCGCGTTCCTGTCATGCGCGCCGCGATGCGCCGCCGCATTCATGAAATGAGTGTAGCGCGGATTGGCGAGAATGCCGATGGTCGTGGCCTTTCCCAGGACCCGGTTCTTCTGCGCGCACCGTCTAAAACGCGTGCCAGAAGCCGCTTGTTTTCGCTTTGTCGCTTCGTGGTCACTTCAGCCCGAAGTCTACCCGCGTGGGCGCACCCTTGTCCTTGATGCCATCCGCGTTGAGGTGCGGGGCGACGATGAAGATCCGCTTGCTGTCGATCTTGCCTTCGAAATATTGCTTCACCACCGACGCGCGCCGCTGCGCAAGCGCGCCGAGCGCGCCCTCGTCCACCGGCGCGTGCTCCGCGAGCGCGGCTTTCATGTCCGCGTCGGGCACGCTCTTCGTCATGCCGATCAGGTTGCGCGGTTTCTTGAAGTCCGCGCTTTTATACGCTTTCGTGAGGAATTTGCTGTATTCATCGGCGGAAATGGGGATGGTCGACGGATTGATGTTCGGATTGTCCTCGCTCGCGTCCTTCATCTTCGCCAGCCGCACCTGCCGGTCAACATAGGCCGCGCGCAACCCGGGTTCGTCCAGCGCCGGGTCCACCCGCGCCGATATCTCCAGCGTGATCGACGGTTTGTCCGCCAGCGCTTTCGCGATGGTGTCGAGTTTTTCATTCGCCGCGTCGCTGAGCGTGGCCGAACCCGGATCGAATTCCACGTAACCGAGTTCCTCGGGGTTCTTGCCGCCGAACGCATTCGCCAGCAACGAGAACGGCGCGGTCACCGCGCGCTCGACAAGATGAAGGATTGCCGTCCACACCAACGCGCCGATCGAGAATTGCGGGTCCGACAGCGAGCCGGAAACGGGGATGTCGACGTCGATCTCGCCTTTCGAATTCTTCAGCAGCGATACCGCGAGCCGCACCGGCAGTTTGGTCGCGGTCGTGTTGTCGACGTGATCGCCGAACGTGAGTTGATCGATGAAAAGATGGTTGTTCGCGGTGAGCTTTTCGTCGGCGAGCGTGTAGTGAAGATCGACGTTGAGCTTGCCCTTCGTGATCGGATAACCCGCATATTTTGCCGAATACGGCGAGATATTCGGTAATTCGACATCGTGCGCGCTCGCGGTCAGATCCAGCGACGGTTTCGCGATCAGCGGATTCACGACACCCTTGATCGATACCGGGCCGTTCGCGGACAGTTTCGCGGCGACATCGACCGGCGCGGGCGTGGTCGAGTGCGTACCGAATGCGCCGATAGTGCCGGTGATCGAGACCAGGTTCGCGGTGAAATTCGGCTTGATGAAGTTATCGGTGTAGGTCACGCGGCCGTTTTGCAGCACGAGTTGGCCAAAGCGCAGATTCGCCGATGACGACGCGGTTTTCGGCGCAGGTTTCGGCGCTGCGGGAGCGGGAGCCGCTGCCGGTGCTGAAGCCGCCGTCACAGCGGCGGCTTGCGTGGTGGCCGCGCCTTTGTCCTGTGCGACGATATCGCTGAGATTGAGCTTGCCTTGCGCGTCGAGCAGCACGCGGCCGTAGAAGTTCGCGAACGTCACCCGCGCGGCCTCGACGTCGGCGCCACGTTCGTCGTAGCGGGCATTCAGTTTTGTCAGGCCGAGCAGCTTCCAGCCGGCCAGTTGGTCCGAATTCGCCCGGTCGATCAGCCGCACATTCGACAAGGACACATCGCCCTTGTAACCGGCCTTCAACGCGCGCCCCGCGCCTGAGAACGACGCGTCGCCGTTTGCGCTCAGCAGCGCGCTCGAGACCGTCGCGTTCAGGTTGCCGCCGAAGTACGGCTCGAATGCCGATGCGTCGAGTTGGTTGGCGTCAACGTGCAGCGCGAGGCTCAGCGGTTTCGCGGTCAGCGTGCCGGCCACGGCCAGCGCGCCTTTGCCGTTCATCGTCAGCTTGCCGTCGATGGCGAGCGGTTTCGTCAGGTCGTCGGTGACCTGTTTGACGCCCAACTGCAACGGCGCAATGTGGAGTTTCACCGGGCGCGGCGTGGATTCGTCGGTGAAGTCAGCGGTGCTGTCGTTGAGCGACACTTGCGCGATTTGATAACGCCACGCCGGCCCCGCCTCATTCGCCTTTTCAACCTTGTGCGTCGCGCTGGCTTCCGGCGCCGTTTCGTGCGGACCGGCGAGCGCGGCGAGATCGATACTGCCGTCCTTCAGGCGTTTTGCATCGATGGAAAGGCCGTTCAGCACGACGCTGTCCAGCGCTGCCGTGCGCGCCGCGACGTCGATCTTCTGGATCTTCGCTTGCGCCGACGCCAGCGTGACCGGCGCGGCATTCGCTGCGGTGTTCAACTGCGGCACGAGCTTCAGCGACTTGAGCGTGACATCGCCGGCGCCAACCTGAATGGACGGTTCGGGCTTCGACCAGTCCACTTGCAGCGGCAGATTTGCGCCGAGCGAACCATCGGTAATGCGGGCCGCCACCGCGTTCGCCACATAGGGTTGCAACGGCGCGAGCGGCAAGTCGCTCAGCGCGAGTTTCGCGTCGGCGTTCTTGCCCGGCAGCGTAAAACTACCTGATGCGTCGAGCCCGCCGCCGTGATCGAAGGCCGTCTTCAGCGTATAGCGCGCCGGGGGTTTGCCGAGCGTGGAGAAATCGTCGAGCGTCACGTTCAGGTCCGACAGTCCGAGCGTGGCGGGTTGCGCCATCAGGCGGTCATCGAAGACGATATGGCCCTGATCGATCGCCAGATGCTTGATCGCGAGGTCGAGCGGTTGCGCCGCGGTGTCGGCGGGTTTGGCATCGCTGGCGGGCGTGGAAGCGGGCTGGGCGGCCGGCTGAGAAGCGGGTGTTGATGCGCTCAGTTTTTGGAAGTTGAAGGCGCCGGTTTTATCGCGGGAGAGTTTTACGTCCGGCTGCATCAACCGCACTTCATCCAGTTGATACACATTGCGCAACGGTTCCAGGTTTTCGGCATTCACATGCAACGTTTGCGCGGCGAACAACGGCGTGTCCTGCTTGTCCGTCACGGCCAGATCCGCGAGATCCGCCGTGCCTTTGATGCGAACCACGGGGGTGTCGGCGCTGAGGGCGAAGCTCACATCGAGGTTCGTCGACAAGCGTCCGCTCTTGACCGCGACCGGCAGCGCGACCGGCGCGTACGACAGCATTTGCGGCAGGTCGAGGCCATCGAGTTGCAGGGCGATCTCCGACTCGCGCGACTCGGCAAACGGCTTTGTGCGCCCGGTGATGGATAACGGCGAACCATCGATGCGCGCCTGCAGCGACGGCGTCACGAACAATTCGGTAGTGGATTTGAGATTGGCGATGAATGGAATCCCGATCGACCAGCGATCGATTATGTGGTGCGTTTTAAGCAGGCGGTCATCGAAATCGATGCGGCCATTTTCCACGCGAATATTCGATACGGAGAATCGCGCCGGTTGAGTGGACGGATTAGCCGATGGTTTCGAGAATTTTTCGATGAGATCGGAGAAATTGAAACGTTGCGCGTCGAATCGCACTATGTGAAAGCGTGGGGAATCGATCTTGAGTTCGTTGATGATCGGCGCGAGGCGGAATAGCGACGACCATGAAGGGCGCACGATCAGGCGTTCTATATCGACAAAATCGCCGCTTTTGGTGCCTGCGCTCAGGTTTGCGGGCGCTTCGCCTATATGGACGCGATCGGCTTCGAGGCTGAGCGTGTAGGGATTAAGCGCGATTCGTTCGATGCTGGCTGGGCGATCGAGTTGCGCGGAGAGTTGTTGTTCCGCGATATGTCGAAGGAGGGGTGGGACGGCGAAAAAGCCGAGCAGCCCGATTACGATGACAGCGAGCAGGAGCCCGATCACGATGCGCCGGGTGCGTCGGGCTTGCGCAATCGAGTTTGCGCCTTTGATCAGGTTACGCCCGGCGGATGTCAGGGAAGTCTTGTTCAGGCTTGCCATGCGTGCCTCGTAGCGCGGTTGCGCGCGCCGGCACAAGCCACGCGCAGCCTTGGGATACAGGAGGAGTGAGTATACGACGCTGCGCTGGCAAATTGAACCCCAAGGGTTGTTCGTTCGCACTCGGGGTTTTGGAGGGTGGGGTTGGTGGTCAGGGTCGTGCTGGGGTGGTCGGTTCTGGGGTTAGCGGTTCTGGGTCAATGCCGGGGTGGTGCTTTCAGTGTTAGTGGTCTGCGAGAGTCGGATTTTCTCTTTATCACTATTAGCCACTGTGCGTGGCGGCACGTCATTTCTTTGTCCAAAGCGACAAAGAAACGAAGCAAAGAAAACGCTTTCAAACCACGCTACCCTAAGTGTCCACAGCGTGCAGTTTTCATTCATGGGTGCCCCAAAAGCACGGTGCTCGCCAGAGCGAAGGATGTTTGAAACCCTCCTTCTCGCGAATCCTGACACGAACACGCTTCGCCCCGTACGCTCTCGGGCAAGCACCATTGCTAAGGAACCACCACGGCCTCACGCGTCTTTTCGGTTTCGTTTTTTGGTGCGTTGGTTACGTGGTCTGAACAGTTGTTTCCGCCAGCAACGGCATCTCGCGTATTGGTACTTCCGTATTGGTACTTCATTTCTTCGCGGGTTAACTGCGTGGACCAGGCGCTTATTTTCGCCGACTACGGACTCACGCATTTTCGCGACCTCGTTTCCAGCAGGGTTGGCGACGTGGTTCGAGGCGCGTGCACATTTGGTGGTTGGTCGTCCGCGGATAGCGCGGGGTGCTCCTTGGGCAGGTTCAATCACTGGTGGCGAAGCGTGTGGGTATCGGTGTTCGGAGAAGGAGGGTTTCACACATCCTCCGCTCTGGCGAGCACCGTGCTTTTGGGGCACCTATGAATGAAAACTGCACGCTGTGGACACTTAGGGTAGAGCGGTTAAAGCGTTTTCTTTGCTTCGTTTCTTTGTCGCTTTGGACAAAGAAATGACGTGCCGCCACGCACAGTGGCTAATAGTGATAAAGAGAAAATCCGACTCTCGCAGACCACTAAGGCCGAAAGCACCAACCCGGCATAGACCCCGACCGCTAACACCAACCCTCACCCCAACCCCGGACCACCCGCGCCAGCCCCCTTTTCCGGTGCGAGTGAAAAACCAAAAATTATTGCCGCTCAATCGCCGGTGGCGCCCACGTCCCGTTCGTTGCTTCGGGCTTCGGCGCATACAATCGGAACATCAACTGAAAATCGCCATCCGGCACCGGCACCCAATTCGACGCACGCGCCTTCGCAGGCGCCGCAGCCGAAACGGAAATATCGACGGAACCATCACGGTTCTTCCTCAACCGGTCACGATCATTCAGCGAAAGCCGCAACGACTTGTCGTCGATCAACGCACCATCCTTCGTATACGCCGTCAACGTCCAGAACCCCCGCACCGGCGGCAACTGGTTCGGCGCAAAGTGCAACACATACTCATTCGCACCGTTCAGCGCGTGGCCGTCGCTGTCGGAAAACGCAACCGGCTTCACCTCATCGTCCTTCGTGCCAGTACCCGGCTGACGCCGCGCCAGGAACGCGCGCAACGTGTAATCGGTGTCGTAACTGCCCGCGCCATCGCCGAACCAAACCCAGCCGTTACGGCTGATCGCATTCGACGGCACCGTGTCCACCCGCGTACGGCCATCGGCTAGACCCGTCGCCAGCAAACCCGCATCCGCAGGACGGAACTGCACCGGCTCGCCCGCCTTCACGCCAAGATCACCCAGCAAACTAACGGCGTGCGGATCATTCGGCGCCGGTGGATTGTCCTGCATCGCCTTCGCCAGACGCGTGAAAAACGCGGTGGCATCGAGCGAATCAGCTTTGTCGCCACCCGCGCCCGTCACCACCGTCGGCGTGCTGGCCGTCACGTTCGGCCAGGCACTGCCGGCTGTCGCGGCACTGGTTTTATCGGCGGAAGGCGCTTCAATGCTCATCGCCGTCTGCAACTTGCGCGCCTCACGCACGTCGCGCTGGCCATTCACGCGCACACGAAGAGAAAGCCACACGTAGCGGGTCGGCGTTTCAACCCGCGTCACGCCGTCAGGAAGCGTTCCCGTATATCCCACGGGCACAAACGCAAGCACATTGGCTTGCTCCGCGGCCAGTCTGGCCGCCCGCGCCGCCTTCCCACTCAGCTTTTTCACCGGCACGGCCCGATCCGGCCCGCGAGGGATGCTGGAATAGATCACGTTGGTCCAGGCATCGAAGGCGCGAGCGTCGTAATAACGGCCGCGCGGCATATTCGGTGTATTGGGAAGCGAAACCAGCACGGGTCCACTGGAGACATCCAGCCATGCGGTTGATTCAAGCGTATCCACGCTCGGCCGCCCCGACGCGCCGACCGGCGGCAACGCCGTGGCATGCCGCAACGTATTCACGGGCGTCTGGCCGGGCTGCGACGCATCGCCGCCCGTGGCTTTCTCCCGTGCAATATCCGACACCACCAGCGGATATCCAAACACATAAGCGTCTGCCACCTGATCCTTGCGCCAGCCATCCCCGCTGGTCACAACAGGCGCCTGCGTCGCGCACCCGCCCAATACTGCCAAACTGCTCAAACCAGCGGCCACCCATAGCGCCGTGTACAACGAAATTGCCCAGCGTCGATTATTTTTCATTCAATTTAAGGATCTATTTAAGGCTTTCACTTCGTTCGTCGAGTGCGCGGACCGGTCCTCGCCTCCCGGTCTTCTGCAAATCCGCGTCGCGGCGCTTAATCTATCTTGAAAACGGTTTTTATCTTATCCAATGACGATAGGCAAGGAGCGCGTAACGCCCCTTGAACGCCTTCGCCGGGTTTCAGAAAAGTTTCGACCGGCACCTGCATCGCGTAACATGATTTTTTTCGGTTTTTTTAGCCAGTTCTTTCTAATTCGCCCACGAGCCGCCGATGTACCTGCCCCCCTACTTCGAAGAAAAACGCCCCGAGGTTTTACATCGGCTGATGGCTGACAATCCGCTTGCCGCCCTTGTCACACATGGCGCAAATGGTCTCGATGCGAATCACGTGCCATTCGAGTTCGACGCAAGTCAGGGCGAACACGGCATTTTGCGCGCACATGTGGCACGGGCAAATCCTATTTGTCAGGAAATTGAAAGCGGTTCTGACACACTGATTATTTTCCAGGGCGCGTCGGGTTATATATCGCCGACTTTTTATCCGAGCAAGCAGGAAACACATCGGCAGGTGCCAACTTATAACTATCTGGTCGTGCACGCGCATGGCCGGATCACGATCCGCGACGACGAGACTTTCGTGCGCGGCGTGGTCGCGCGCCTCACCCGGAAAATGGAAGCCGGCGAAGCAGCGCCGTGGAAAATGGGCGACGCGCCGCCGGATTTCATCCAGACCATGCTGCAAGCCATTGTCGGAATCGAAATCGAGGTCACTCGGCTCGTCGGCAAGGCAAAACTGAGCCAGAACAAGGTGGCGGCCGACCGGATCGGTGCGATCAACGGCGTGCGCCAGCGCGAAACAGACGCCGCGACAGCGCTCGCCGACGCCATGTTCAACGCGCCTCCTCCTATTGAAAATACGCCTTGACCTTCCAATCATTGGAATGTCGATACTGGTTACATCGAGCTGAATTTAATGGCTCACACTGAACCAGGAAGCGTTGTCATGTCTGCACCGTCTATTCCGACCACCGATCCTGCCGCAGCCGCCGCCGTGCCAACTACCGCTGAAATTGCTATCGGCGGGATGACGTGCGCGTCGTGCGTACGGCGGGTGGAAAAGGCGCTGGCGAAGGTGCCGGGCGTGGAACAAGTGTCGGTTAATCTGGCGACCGAAAAAGCAACCGTCCACGCCGATACCTCCGTGTCGCGCGAGCAACTCGTTGCCGCCGTGACCAAGGCCGGCTACGAAGCGACGTTTATCGAACCGGAAGCCGCGCCTGTCGCCGCGCCCGCGCACACCGGTGAACTCGTGGCGGTGATCGTGTCCGCGCTGCTGACCTTGCCGCTGGTGCTGCCCATGCTCGGGCTGGATCTTCATCTTGGCGTCTGGGTCTCGCTGGCGCTCGCCAGCATCGTGCAATTCGTGCTGGGCGCGCGCTTTTATGTCGGCGGCTTCAAGGCAGCGCGCTCGGGCGAAGGCAACATGGATCTGCTCGTGGCGCTCGGAACCTCGGCTGCCTGGGGCTTGAGCGTGTACGAACTGTTCGCGCATGCCGGCGAGTCTGCCCACCTCTATTTCGAGGCGGCAGCGGTGGTGATCACCCTCGTGCGCTTCGGCAAATGGCTCGAAGCGCGTGCCAAGCGGCAAACCACCGACGCCATTCGCGCACTCGACGCGCTGCGCCCCGAACGCGCGCGGATTCGCGATGCGGCGACCGGGAACGAACGCGACATCGCGCTGGCGGATGTGCGCAACGGCGACGTGGCGATCGTGCGGCCGGGTGAGCGCTTGCCGGTCGACGGCCTGATTCGCGAAGGCCGCACGCACGTGGATGAATCGCTGATTACCGGCGAAAGCCTGCCCGTGGCGAAGGAAACCGGCGCACGCGTGACTGCGGGTTCGATCAACGGCGAAGGGGTAATCGCTGTCGAAACGACCGCGACTGGCTCCGAGACGACGCTCGCGCGGATCATCCGGCTGGTTGAATCAGCGCAGGCCGAGAAGGCGCCTATTCAGCGGCTGGTGGACCGGGTATCGGCAATATTCGTGCCAGTAATTCTTGTGATCGCGATCGTGACGGTGGTCGGCTGGCTGTTGATGGGCGCGGGCGTGGAAACGGCCGTGCTGAACGCGGTCGCGGTGCTGGTGATCGCGTGTCCGTGCGCGCTTGGGTTGGCGACGCCCGCCGCTATTATGGCCGGAACGGGCGTCGCGGCACGGCACGGCGTGCTGATCAAGGACCCGCAGGCGCTGGAAATGGCGCATCGGATCAGGATTGTGGCCTTCGATAAAACCGGCACGCTGACTGTCGGCAAACCTTCCATGACGGTGTTGGAGGCGGACGAAGGCCTGGACCGCGCAGAAGCATTGGGGCTGGCGGCGGCCGTGCAGCGGCTCAGCGATCACCCGCTGGCGCGCGCGGTTGTTGCTGCCGCCGACGGTGAGCGCATTCCAGCCATTGCCGCGAGCGATGCGAAAGCGGTGGCGGGACGCGGCGTTGAGGCGCGGGTCGGCGAACGTCATCTGGCGATAGCCAGTGATCGTTGGCTTGACGAGTTGCAATTGGTCGCGCCGCAACGGTTGGCTACGCGGGCGGCGGAATTGGAACAGCTTGGGAATACGGTGTCATGGCTGGTGGAACTCGGCGGAGAGGGTCGTTCAAGCGTCACGCTGCATCCGCGAGTGCTCGCCCTGCTCGCGTTCGGCGACTCGCTGAAACCCGGCGCACGCGCAGCTATCGAACGGCTGAGCGCGATGGGCATCAAAAGCGTCCTGCTCACCGGCGATAACGCCGGCAGCGCGGCCAGCGTCGCAAAGTCACTCGGCATTGCACCCGATGCGGTTCACGCGCACATGCTTCCCGCCGACAAAGCCCGCGTGATTGCCGAACTGAAGGCATCGGCACAAGGCGCGGTAGCGATGGCCGGCGACGGCATCAACGACGCGCCCGCGCTCGCCGCCGCCGATATCGGCATCGCGATGGCGACCGGCACCGACGTCGCCATGCAAGCCGCCGGCATCACGCTGATGCGCGGCGATCCCGCACTGGTAGCCGATGCCATCGATATCGCGCGGCGCACGTATCGCAAGATCCAGCAAAACCTGTTCTGGGCGTTCGTGTACAACCTGATCGGCATTCCGCTTGCCGCGTTCGGACTGCTCAATCCGATGCTCGCGGGCGCAGCCATGGCGTTCTCAAGCGTGAGCGTAGTGACGAACGCGTTGCTGTTGCGGACGTGGCGTGCTCAGGCCGGCTTGGTCACAGCCGATGCCAATGCCGCCACCGCCGCCCGCGGTCCCGACGGCAAGCCGATCACGCGGCCGGCATAACGCGCTTCTTTCGGCGCGTCGCGAAACATTGCTTCGATATGGCCGGCGATATCTGCATCGAAGGCTGCGGACTTCGCGCCGTTGGTTGTATCGACGTGAAGCAGCATCTGTTCGCTCGCCGCGATGGGCTCCGTTCCATCGCCTTCGAACATCTCCATGTACAAGTGGACACGCTTGGCATCGAATGCAAGCACCGATGCCTCCACGCGAACCGCCGCACCTTCCTTGATCTCGTGCAGATAGTTGATATGCGCCTCGAGCGTGAACAGCGAGCGGCCTCGCGACGTGCGGCCGGCATCGTCCAGGCCGATGCGGTCCATGAACGCATCGGTCGAGAGGCTGAAGATCAGCATGTAGAACGCGTCACGGAGATGGCCGTTGTAGTCGACCCATTCGGGCCTCACCGTGTCGCGATGGATTGTTCGATTGTGCGTCACTCGTATGCCTTCTCTAGTCCGCTATGCCGTGGCGGGATTTCGCTTCAGCAATGGCCGTCATCACGCTCGTGATGCAGTCGTCGCGATAACGTTCCAGTTGCTTGATGGAGTGCGTGCCTTGCTGATCCGTGGTGCCGTCCACCACCCGGTCGATGAGTTCGTCCGTTAGTTTTGGTGCGACCAGTTTGGTCCACGGTAATTCTAGCGCCGGGCCGAATTGCTGCATGAAATGACGCATGCCGGCCTCGCCGCCCGCGAGCGTATAGGTCAGGAACGTGCCCATGAACGACCAGCGAATGCCTGCGCCAAAACGAATGGCATCGTCGATTTCGCCGGTGGTCGCCACGCCTTCGTTGACCAGATGAAGTGCCTCGCGCCAGAGTGCTTCCAGCATGCGGTCCGCGATGAAACCGGGGACTTCTTTGCGGACTCTCAGCGGGCGCATGCCTATCGATTCATAGAATGTCGATGCGGCTTGCAACGTTGCTTCCGACGTCTTTTCGCCACCAACGACTTCGACCAGCGGCAGCAAATAAACCGGGTTGAACGGATGGCCCACGATGCAGCGCGAAGCGTCCTTGGCGCTCGCGTAGAAATCCGTTGGGAGCAAGCCCGATGTCGACGACGCGATGATGGCTTCCGGCTTTGCTGCCCTGGATGCTTTCTCATGGAGCGTCAGTTTCAGGCCCTCACGCTCGGGCGCGCTTTCCTGAATGAAGTCGGCGTCGGCGACGCACTCCTCGATGGTCGCAACGAAGCGCAGTCTTTCCTGCGATGCCCCCTTTGCCAGCCCTACTCGCTCGAGCGCCGGCCATGCGTTCGCGACGTTCGCCCGTAATTGCTGCTCGGCGCCCGGCGCCGGGTCCCACGCTACTACGTCAAGTCCATGCGCTAACGCTCGCGATACCCAGCCGCTTCCAATGACCCCTACTCCCAACGCAGCAAACGTCTTGACTTGCATATACCGGATTCCTTATTAATTTGGCTTTTAACTTGCTTCGATGTTTTAGTGTCTTGTGCCTGCTTCTAACCTGAATTCCCCGCTTTCGCACGGCCTGCGTCGGCGGGTTTCAGGCTTGTATCTTCTACGCTCTTACGCGAACTGCTCGATCTTGCGGCGGTCAAGCAAACGCTCGCCGCGAGCCGGCAGGTTCAGCTTCTTTCGACCCTCTGCCGGCGTCAACGCACGACCACCCAGACGTTCGATAATCTCTACCGCCCGCTGAACCAGCGTCCCATTGCTCGCATGCACACCACGGTCCAGATACAGATTGTCTTCAAGACCCACGCGCACGTGGCCACCTAATAACATTGCCTGGGCGACCATCGGCATCTGCATGCGGCCGATTCCGAACCCTGCCCACTGCGCACCCGCGGGCATGTTGTCGACCATCGACTTGAGCGTGCCCACGTCCGCCGGTGCACCCCAGGGGATACCCATGCATAGCTGGAACAGAGGGGCATCATCGAGCAAACCCTCCTTTTGCATCTGCTTCGCGAACCACAAATGCCCTGTATCGAAGATCTCGAGTTCCGGCTTCACGCCCAGCTCTTGTATCCGCTTCGCGCCGGCTCGAAGTTGCGCGGGGGTTGATACGTAGATGGTGTCGCCATCGCCGAAATTCAGCGTGCCGCAGTCCAGCGTACAGATTTCCGGCAACGACTCTTCCACGTGTGCCAGCCGGGTCAAGCCACCCACGAGGTCAGTACCCGCGCCAAACTGCATCGGCGCTTCGCCCGCGCCAATTTCCAGGTCGCCGCCCATGCCCGCAGTCAGGTTGATGATCACGTCCACGTCCGATGAACGGATGCGGTCCACCACCTCGCGGTACAACGCCGGGTCGCGGCTGCCGCGGCCCGTGCGTGGATCGCGGACGTGGCAATGCGCAACGGTTGCTCCTGCCCGCGCGGCTTCGATGGCCGCCTCCGCGATCTGCTTGGGCGTGACCGGGATCGCCGGGTGTTTGCTCGTGGTATCTCCCGCGCCGGTTACCGCGCAGGTCACGATCACTTCATAGTTCATGTTGCGTCGTCCTTTCAAAGGCCAAGATATTGCTTCACTGCCGGCAGTCCGTCCTTGCCGTCCACCGTCTTTACGCCCGCGAGCCATGCGTCAAGCACTTGGGGATTTTTCTTCAGGTAGTCCTTGGCGGCATCGGCGGGACGCACTTTGGCCATGACCGGAATCATCAGTTGGTTCTCCAGTTGCGTGGTGAAACGCAGATTCGAAACCAGCTTGCCTGCGTTCGGGCAGCGGGTCAGGAAGTCGGGGTTGGTCAGCGTATAGACGCGTGCTTCGCCGTAGTTCGGGCCGAATACGGCGTCGCCGCCGGAGAGGTAATTCATCTTGATCTGGATGTTCATTGGATGCGGTTCCCAGCCAAGGAACACGACCCACTTCTTGTCGCGGACGGCGCGGTCGACCGTGACGAGCATGCCGGCTTCACTCGATTGCACCAGCTTGAAACCGCCCAGGCCGTACTGGTTGGTATCGATCATCTTCTGGATCTGGGCGTTTGCGCTGCTGCCCGGCTCGATGCCGTAGATCTTTCCGTCGAGTTCGTCCTTGTGTTTTGCGATGTCCTGGAAGGTCTTCAGGCCTGCGTCGTATTCATAGCTCGGCACGGCGAGCGTTGCTTTGGCGCCCGACAGGTTTGGCGGGTCGAGCTTGTCGATTTGCTTGGCGTCGAGGAACGGCTGGACGGATTTTTCCTGCACGGGCCACCAGTAGCCTAGTGACACGTCGATTTGTTTTGTCTTCAGGCCGGCGAGTGAGATAGGCACTGAGGCCTGGGTGATCTTCGCGTCATAGCCGAGGCCCTGGAATACGACTGATGCGAGCGCGGTGGTCGAGGTGATGTCGGTCCAGCCGATGTCGACGAATCGAACGGTGTGGCAACTTGCGTCTTCCTTACTTTGCGCGGATGCGCCGATTGAGGTTAACGCGAGAAACAGACAGGCGAGCAGCTTTTTCGTTGTCGGGATTGATGTCATGGCTTGGCTTCCTGTTCCGGTGATTTTTTGTGTGGGACAGACGCGTTCGGATATGTCCGACCGTGGGTAAAAGTAACGCCGCATAATGGTGGGGAGGCGACCGGTTGCGACCGGGAGTTGACTGTCAGCGACGGAATGGTTTTGTTCGCATTCGATCAAGGTTTTTTCGTTGGCACTTGGGGGGGCGGTTCTGGGGTTGGTGGTCGGAGTTAGTGCCGGGTTGGTGCTTTCGGCCTTAATGGTCTGCGAGAGTCGGATTTTCTCTTTATCACTATTAGCCACTGTGCGTGGCGGCACGTCATTTCTTTGTCCAAAGCGACAAAGAAACGAAGCAAAGAAAACGCTTTCAACCACGCTACCCTAAGTGTCCACAGCGTGCAGTTTTCATTCATAGGTGCCCCAAAAGCACGGTGCTCGCCAGAGCCACGGATGTGTGAACCCCTCCTTCTCGCGAATCCTGACACGAACACGCTTCGCCCCGTACGCTCTCGGGCAAGCACCATTGCCAATGAACCCGCACGGCCTCACAGGTATTTACGGCTGCGGTTTATTGACAGGTTAGCTACCTGGTCTGTGCGACCGTATTCATAGGCCACAGCTTCATGCGTGTTTGTGTTTGCTGCTTCAGTTTTTTGTGAATTGGCTGCGCGTTCTGTACAGCTATCTTCGTCGGTTACGGCCGCCCGCATCTTCGCGGCTTCGTTTCTTGGCGGGTTGGCGACGTGGTTCGAGGCGCGCACATATTTGGTGGATGGTCGTCCGCGGATAGCGCGGGGTGCTCCTTGGGCAGGTTCAATCACTGGTGGCGAAGCGTGTGGGTATCCGTGTTCGGAGAAGGAGGGGTTCACACATCCGTGGCTCTGGCGAGCACCGTGCTTTTGGGGCACCCATGAATAGAAACTGCACGCTGTGGACACTTAGGGTAGCGTGGTTTGAAAGCGTTTTCTTTGCTTCGTTTCTTTGTCGCTTTGGACAAAGAAATGACGTGCCGCCACGCACAGTGGCTAACAGTGATAAAGAGAAAATCCGACTCTTGCAGACCGCTAACGCTGAAAGCAGCAACCCGACATAGACCCCCGACCGCTAACCCCAGAACCGACCAACCCGGCATGGACCCCGACCACTAACCCCTAAACCTTAACCACCCGCCCAAACCCCACACTCAAGTGCGAACGAAAAACCTAGGATTTGGCCCCATTGCGCCCGCAATTTCCGCTTGTTAGCTTGCTAGTCCGATTGCAAAAACATCCCTACCGTGTAAATGCCCGCCACCGAAGACTTCCACTTCCTGCTGCTGCCCGAGTTTTCGTCCATCGGCTTCATGTCGGCGATCGAGCCGCTACGCGTCGCCAACCGCTTCCAGGGCGCCCTGTACCGCTGGCACATCCTGAGCCTCGACGGCGGCCCCGTCTGCGCCAGCAACGGCATCTCGCTCAACGCCGAAAGCGCCCTGACCAGCGTCGACTCCGCCACCAACGTCATCGTCGTCGCAGGCTTCAACCCGCTAAGCCAATACACACGCGAAATGGGTGACTGGCTCCGACGGATGGACCGCAAAGGCGCAACGCTAGGTGGTATCGATACAGGAAGCTTCGTGCTGGCCGAAGCAGGCCTCCTCCAGCACGAACGCGTAACGCTCCACTGGGAAGCGGCATCGGCGTTCCAGGAGCGCTATCCATCGCTCACGGTCAGCCAGGAGCTATTCGAAATCGATGCGCGACGCATCACGTGCGCCGGCGGCACAGCCTCCATCGACCTCATGCTCGACCTGATCGGACGCCGCCACGGTGCCGAACTCGCCGCCCAGGTCTCCGAACAATTCGTGCTCGGCCGCATCCGCCAACGCTCGGACCACCAGCGCATGCAGATCGCAGCGCGCTACGGCATCCACAATCGCAAATTGATCCAGGTGATCGGCGTGATGGAACAACACATGGAGGAACCGCTGTCGCCAGATGCACTGGCAGAGGAAATCGGCGTGACGCGACGTCAGCTGGAACGCCTGTTCTGCTCGGCAATGAAAGACACGCCCACCCACTTCTATCTCAGACTGCGCCTTGCACGCGCCCGCGAATTACTACAACAAACCGACATGTCCATTACCACGGTCTGCGTGGCATGCGGCTTCGAATCACCCTCGCACTTTTCACGCACCTACCGCGCACGTTTCGGCTCAAGTCCGCGCCAGGACCGCAGTTCGCCACGCGCGACGGCGCCCGTTGGGGAAACCGTCGCGACCAGCTGAAACCAACTGAAAGCGCTTAGAACGAGTGCCGGATACCAATGCGAACATCGCTTTGCGTGCTCGATGTCGACGGCGTAAAGCTATAGCCGATCACCGCGTTCACACCACTCGATGCCTTAAGGTAGTCGCCCGACACATAGACATCGGTACGCTTGGACAAGAGGTAATGCAACCCGAGCGAGCCCATGTTCCACTTGTGACCTTCAAACGCGGTGAACTGATAACCGCCGTACAGGATCAACGAAGGCGTGAAGTTATACGACGCGCCACCTTCGCCCACGTGCATGTGCGACGATTGTCCATAACCCTTGATCGTGGTGTAAGTGTAGTTGCCCAGCAGCATCAAATTGCCGAGCGCATACGACGAGCCAATTCCGAAGGTAGCCTGGCTGTCGACGTTGAACGCGGTACTGCTGAACAAGTCGGTCACGGCGCCTGTCGTCGGACTCACGGTTGCAACGGTCTGGCCGAGGAACGTCTTCGTGCCGATCATCGCGTACGGGTCGAATGCGTAAATCCCGTTCGGATTGTTCAGGCGCGTGTACGCCGTACCGATCGTGAAGTCACCGTGCGCGTAGTGCGCGCCCAAGCTGTATGCGCTCTTCTCGTGGAAGTCACCCGCAACGTCGCCGAACGAATACAAGCCGCCAAAAGTCAGGCCGCTGATATCGGGCGACATGTATTTGATCGAGTTCGGCAAGCGGTCGCCGTTCATGCGGTCTAAGTCACCCTGGTGGATCGCGTAGCCGCTGCCAAACGAGGAGATGTTGTAACCCTCCATGAACTCGTTCGTCAGGTCGAGCTGGTTACCCGCCGAGATCGTGCCCCACTGGTTCTGCAAGCCCACATACGCCTGCCTGCCAAACTCCGCGCCACCAAAAGCATATTGGCCGCTGCCGAGGTGAAAGCCGGACTCGAGTGCGAAGATCGCCTTCATTCCGCCGCCCAGATCCTCCGTGCCCTTGAAACCGATCCGGTTGCCGTACGAGACGCCGTCGTCGAATTTGATGACGTGCGAGCCACCCGTGTTGTTGACGTAGGTAATGCCGGCGTCGAGGATACCGTACAGCGTCACGCTGCTTTGCGCGTGAACCACAGCAGGTGCGGAGACGGCGCCTGCGCTCAGCGCCAGAGCCGCCAGCTTTGCGGCATTTCGCTTCTTCATCGTTGATTCTCCCTGATACCCGTTGCATGTTTCGTTGGACGAAGCAAGAGCCGCGCTGCTCCGGCGATGGGTTGACATCGCGCAACGCTGCCCGCTCGAATTTTTATTGCAGAGACTGGCGAACTACAGTGATCTGACGCATGGGATGCTGGTGCATGCATTGAGCTTTACGCGCATGCACCAGCCTTGCAAAAGTAAGAGGCCATATTTATTGGGGCTCGACCTTTTGCGACGCAAACCTGTCCAGTTGCGACCCACCGTTGTTATTTGGAACCGAGCGCTGTTTGCACTGCTTGCCAGCCATTTCCGCCCGTAACCGTGGTAACGCCGTCAAGCCAACCCTTCACGAGATCCGGGTTGCGCTTGAGCGCAGCTGCGGCAGCGGTATCCACATTGGTTTTGTTTTGAAGGACGTCGGTGATGATGCCGTTCTCCAGGTCAACATTGAATGTCATCTGCTTGAAAAGCCGTCCCACGTTCGGGCATTCACCCACGTAACCGGCCCGCGCGACCGTATTGACCGTCGCACCGCCGAAGTTCGGGCCGAAGTATTTATCGCCGCCATCGAGGTAGGTGAGATGGAACTTCGTGTTCATCAGATGCGGCTCCCAGGCAAGGAACACGATCCACTTCTTGTCGCGCACGGAGCGTTCGACTTGCGTCAGCATGCCGGTTTCACTCGACTCCACCAGCTTCCAGCCATTCAGTCCGAAGGCCTTTTCATCGATCATCTTCTTGATGTTCTGATTCGCCGGCGCGCCCGGTTCAATGCCGTAGATCTTGCCGTCGAACTTGTCCGCATTCTTCTGCAAGTCGGCGAACGTATGCACGCCGGCAGCCGCCACATAGTCCGGCACGGCCAGCGTGAACTTCGCGTTGGTCAGGTTCGGGTGCACCACGTCGATCGACTTCTCATCGACGAACTGCTTGACCAGTGGTCCTTGTGCGGGCATCCAGTTACCCAGGAAGGCGTCGACCTGACCTTTCTTCAAGCCCTGATACGTAATCGGCACTGAAAGATTCGAGACGCTCTGCTTATAACCAAGCGCTTTCAGCACGACACCGGCCATGGCGTTCGTGGCGTCAATGTCAGTCCAGCCCGGGTCCGCCATCTTCACCTGCAGGCAGCTTTGGGGCTCGGCAGCGACGACCGTGCCGATGGATGCGCAGAGTGCCGCAATGCAGAATAGCGCGTGCTTGAAGGGCTTTTTCATGTTGGCTTCCTGTGGGTAGTGGGGTTTTGGTTGTGGTTCAGCAGCTTGGGCTTTAGCGTTTGACGGCGGGGAAACGCGCCATGGCTTCGAGCGTGTCGAGGTCAATGTGATTGCGCATATAACGTTGGCTGGCATCTACCGACGGCTGCCAGTCCCATGATTCGATCCGGCCTTGCGTGGTCGCTTCAAAATGAAACTGCCGGCGCCGCTGGCTTCGCACGACCTCTTCGCGCAGCGCGTCGAGATCCCAGCGCGCGGCGATTTCCTCGCGGAACGAGGAGATCGCCACCGCGTGTTCGGGCAGCGTGGCGAGGTTGATGCGTTCGAGTGGATCCGCAGTGACGTTGAAGAGCTGGTCAGGATCGGAGGGCGTATGGATGAACTTGAAGTCGCCGCGGCGCAGCATCACGATCGGCGCAATCGCGCCTTCGGCCAGGTACTCGCCAATGGCTTCATCGTGTGCCTGCGGCTCGCCACGCAGATGCGGCACGAGACTCCGGCCATCGAGCGTATCAGGCCATGCCGGTCGCGGCGTGCCACGGCCGAGTTCCACCAGCGTCGGCAGCAAGTCGAGATGCGAGACGGAAGCGCTCACATGCGCCGCCTCGAATTGTCCCGGCGCGTGCACGATCAGCGGCACGCGGCAGCCACCTTCGAAGAAGGTCATCTTGTACCAAAGGCCACGTTCGCCCAGCATCTCGCCATGATCGGACGTCACGATCACGATAGTGTCGTCGGCCATTCCCGCCTGATCGAGTGCTTCAAGGATCGCGCCGAACTGTGCATCGACGTAAGAAATCGCGCCGTAGTACGCATGGCGCGCATTGCGGATCTGCTGGTCGGTCGGTGGCGTCTTGTCCGTCTCGCACACATAACGCAGGCGCTTCGAATGCGGGTCGGCGGCATCCAGCGTGTCTCGGTACGCAGGCATCTGAATGTCTTCGTCGCGGTACATGTCCCAGTATTTCTGCGGAATCGCGTACGGATCGTGCGGGTGAGTAAGCGACGCCACCACGCAAAACGGCCGCTCATCTTTCCCGGCTTGCCGCTCACGCGCCATGTCGAATAACTTCTGGCGCGTGGTGTAAGTCACTTCATCGTCAAAGTCGAGTTGATTCGTGCGGACGCACGGCCCGGCATCGATCACGGAACTCATGTTGTGATACCAGCTCGGGCGCGTCTCGAAGTCGTCCCAGTTCGGCGTCCAGCCGAAATCCGCAGGATAGATATCGGTCGTCAGGCGCTCCTCGAAACCGTGCAATTGGTCCGGGCCGCAAAAATGCATCTTCCCCGAGAGAATCGTGCGGTACCCCTCCGCGCGCAGGTAATGGGCGAACGTTAATGTTTGCGAGGGAAATTCGGCGGCGTTATCGTAGGCGCCTATCGCCGAGGGCAGCTTGCCCGACAAGAACGAAAAACGCGACGGCGCGCAGAGCGGACTCGCGCAATATGCCGAATCGAAGACCACGCCCCGGGCCGCAAGCGCGTCCATGTTCGGTGTCTTCGTTACGTGATGGCCGTACGCGGACAACGCGAACGGCGTCATTTGATCAGCCATCAGAATAAGGATATTTGGTTTGCGTTTAAGCATCGGGGCGAGGCTCGAATAGAATCAGGAAGGTGACGCGGCAAAGGGCGCAGCATGGCCGGTACCGCACGGCGAACGGTCCGTGTCGCGCATCACTATTGCCGTTCGTTGCGCGGCTGTGAAGAGAGCAAAACGTTATGAGCTCATAAGGGGGACTTATGTCGAGACAGGATCGTTTGCCGCCGATGCAGGCGCTGTCGATGTTCGAGTCCGCCGCGCGTCTCGCCAGCTTCACCGCCGCAGCCCGTGAACTGGGCTCCACGCAGCCGGCGGTCAGCCAGCGTGTGGTGCAACTCGAGGAGAACCTCGGCGCGGCGCTGTTCGAGCGCGGGCACCGGGGCGTGACGCTTACCGCGGACGGCGTACGCCTGTTCGAAGCCGTGCGCCAGAGCCTTGACACCATCCGCGTTGCTACCAACGACATTCGGTCGCGCCATGCATCGCCTGCGCAGCGCTCGCTCAATCTCCTCACCGACTTCGGCTTCGCAACGTATTGGCTGATGCCGCGCCTGTCGCAATTCAAGGCGCTGATGCCCGATGTCGATGTCAGGATCACCACTGCGCAAGACGTCATTGCCGCCGATCACGACCATGCGGATATCGTGATCGGTTTTGGTCAGACGGCAACCGACTGGGCCGGACGCGGTACGGTCAAATTGTTTCCCGAGCAGGTCACGCCGGTATGCAGCCCCGCGTTCTTCGCGCGTCATGGCAAGCCCGGCCATCCCTCGGATCTTGTTAGTCTTCCCTTGCTTCATCTCGAACCCACAAACCCGGAGCGCTGGCTGTCGTGGCATGGCTGGTTCGCGGCGCACGGGCTGGCAGCGCCGCCTGCGCATCGTGGCATCACGTTCAATAGTTATGGCTTCGTCGCGCACGCGGCGATCATGGGCCAGGGCGTGGCGCTCGGTTGGGCGCCGCTGGTCGACGAACTCGTCGCGAGCGGTCAACTGATCGAGTTATTCGACACACCGGTCACGACGGAGAGCGGCTATATCTTGAATGCGCCGCGCGCTCAAACCACGACCGTATGCGCGTTTCGCGACTGGCTGCTGGCTGAGTGCGGCGTGACTGCCTGAAGACCCGCCTGACGCTCCGATACCAGCGTCACGGCGTTTAGCTTCTAGCCGCCGCCCCATGCAATTTGTTCTACTGCAACGCATGCGCGCTGCGTTCGCGGCGCTGCCATTCGCATAGTGGAGAACCGCATGGCCGGCAGCAATGTCACTAGTAGCGTCATAGACCCCCTTTCTCATCAACTCGTGCTCACGGTGGCCTGTCCCAGTGCTGCGGGACAAGTCGCCGCCGTGGTCGGTTTTCTCGATCGGCACCAGTGTTACGTCGATGAACTCACCGTCTTTGACGATGACCTCAGCCAGCACTTCTTCGTACGCTGCGTCTTTCACGGCGTGGATCACGATGAAACGCTGCAGATCGCCGCGTTGCAGCAGGAATTCACGCCTATTGCCGAGCGTTTCTCCATGACGTGGGCGATTCACAACGTAGCCGCGCGGCCGAAAGTGCTCATCATGGTGTCGAAGCTTGAGCACTGTCTCGCGGACCTGTTGTTCCGCTGGCGCATGGGCGAGCTGAAGATGGACATTGTCGGGATCGGGTCGAACCATCGTGATCTGGAACCGCTTGCCGTGCAGCATGGCTTGCCCTTCCATCACCTCGCTGTCACCGCCGATACCAAGCCGCAACAGGAAGCGCGCCTGCTCGATTTATTCGAGTCATCCGGCGCGGAGTTAATGATTCTCGCGCGCTATATGCAGATCCTGTCGGGCGAGACGAGCCGGAAACTGGCCGCGCGCGCGATCAATATCCATCATTCGTTTCTGCCCGGTTTCAAAGGGGCGAAGCCTTATCACCAGGCACATACGCGTGGTGTGAAACTGATCGGCGCAACGGCGCATTTCGTGACCGATGACCTCGACGAAGGTCCGATCATCGAGCAAGTGGTCGAGCGCGTGGATCACTCGTACAAGCCGGAGCGTCTGCT
Organism: Caballeronia sp. LjRoot31; assembly: GCF_964253885.1. Classification (NCBI taxonomy): domain Bacteria; kingdom Pseudomonadati; phylum Pseudomonadota; class Betaproteobacteria; order Burkholderiales; family Burkholderiaceae; genus Caballeronia; species Caballeronia sp. LjRoot31. The sequence goes on along the minus strand of NZ_CAXURX020000002.1, from coordinate 76,651 downwards.
CGCGACAGGGCGCGATGTGGAATGCATCACGCTTGCGCGTGCGGTGAAGGCGTTCATTGAACGGCGCGTGTTTATCAATGGCGATCGGACCGTGGTGCTGTGATTAGCCTTTGAAAGAAGTCTCCGAAACGAAACAACGCCGCTGAAAAGCGGCGTTGTTTCGTTGAAGCTAAAGCTCTGGATGTCTAATTAGTCCAGCTCGACACGCGATCGCCGTGAGCGCTGATCCATGCATCGGCGGCGGCGGCCGGCTTGGCGCCGTTCGTGGTCGCCAGCATCACGCTGTCGATCTCACCCGGTTTCCATTGGAACTTCTTCAGGAAAGCGACCACGGTAGGCGCCTTCTTTTCGAGTTCCGGATTGATGATGTTGTCGACGTGCTCCGATTCACCAAACACCTTCTTCGGATCTTCCAGGAATTTCAGCTTGTACTTCGCGAACATCCAATGCGGTTTCCAGCCTGTCACAATAATCGGCTTCTTCGCGTTTTCCGAACGCGCCAGTTCCGCCGTCATGGCACTGCCCGAGCTCGGCATCAACGTGTAGTCGAGGTTGTAGGCCTTGATCGCCTCGCCCGCTTTCTGCATCACGCCGGCCCCGGCGTCGATACCGACAATTCGCCCGCCGAACTCCGCCTTCTTCGCTTCAAGATCCGTCAGGCTCGTCACGTCCGCATCTTCCGGCACGATCAGGCCGATCTTCGCGTCAGGAAAGTTGGTGCCGAGATCGACGACCTTCGACTTGAAGTTCTCCCAGTAGGCGCCGTGCGTGACCGGCAACCAGGCGCACAGCGTCATATCGAGGTCACCGCGCGCCACACCTTGCCACATCACGCCGGCGGAAACCGGCACGAGTTGCACGGGATAACCCAGCTTCTTCTCGATGATCTGCGCCGCCACGTTCGTCGTCGCCACGCTGTCATCCCAGCCTTCCACGTAACCGATCTTGATGGTCGGTTTCGCATCGGCGGCAATTACACCCGCGCTGGTTGCAGCCAGCGCGGCACTTAAAGTGCTTAAAACAAGCAGTTTCTTGATCAGTCTCATTGTCGTACTCCCCTTTACGTTCCACACCATTGAGGCTTTAGAATCACCGGCCAGAAATGCGCCGACTGGTTGTTTTTCGACACCCAGTTGTCCGGATGCGACCTCGTTTTATCCGGCTGCGTCGCCGGGCCTGATGAATACCCTACTTATCGACGACAAGATCCGTCAGCGGCTTGCTGCAACACAACAGAACCATGCCCTGATCGATCTCGCGCTGGCGAATGCCGCCGTTATGTTTCATCTCGACTTCGCCGGAGAGCAGCTTGACCTTGCAGGTGCCGCACATGCCTTGCGTACACGATGCCGGCAAACGCACGCCCCATTTCTTGGCGGCATCCAGCACGTGCTGCGCGCTGCCGCATTCGATCTCGCGATTGCTCTTGGCAAAACTGACCTTGAACGTGGTCTCTACAGGCACGGGTGCAGGTATGGGCGACAGGTCAAAGCCAACCGCTGCCTCCCGCATCTCGCTGAATGCCCCGGTGGGCTGCAACGCGTCGGCCACGTGCGCCGTGGTCAGTTGCGCGGCGACTTCCGCGATCGTCTCGAAGGAGAAACTTTCCTCGTGATAATGCGTCGCGTCGAAACCGCCTTCTGCAAGCAGATCACGCACCGCTTTCATATACGGCGCCGGACCGCAGGTAAAGATTTCCCGCTCCATGAAATCCGGCGCGATCAGCTTGAGCAAGGGCAACGTGAGAAAACCCGTCACGCCGTGCCAGCTTGTACGTGCACCGACTCGTTCGCATACAAACGCAGTGCGGAAATTCGCCTGGTTCGACGCAATCAGATCGAGCTCGCGCGCGAAGATGATGTCGTCGGGGGTGCGGGCGCTGTGCACGAACACGATGTCGCGATCCTCGCCGAGTTCGTGATGCGCGCGGCTCATGGACATCAACGGCGTGACACCCGATCCCGCCGATAAGAACAGGAACTTGCGCGCCGGATGCCGCGCGCAAGTGAATTCGCCGGCTGGCCCCAGCACCCGAACCTTGCCGCCCGGCTGAAGATTGTCGTGCAGCCAGTTCGACACCTTGCCGCCCGGCACGCGCTTCACCGTGATGGAAATGGTATGCGGACGTGTAGGCGGCGACGAGATCGTATAGCAGCGATTAATCGATTCGCCGTCTATCTCCAGCTCCAGCGTGATGAACTGGCCCGGCTCGAAAACGAAGGTCCGTTCGACCGGCGCACGAAAGAAAAAACTCTTTACGTCGTGCGTTTCCTGACGAACGTGGCAGCAGACGAGCGTCTCGTCGGTGTCGCTGTCCCAACGGGCGGGAAGCGTGCCCCAGAACTCGGGCTGGGTCACTCGGTTCGGGGCAGGCTCGAACGTCGCCTGATCGCGCATCATCTGTTTCTCCGCTGTAGCTTTGAGTGCGACGTTGTTTGTTCGCTTAAGTATTCGATAAGTCAGCGCTTGAACGACACGACTTTCTCGCCGTGCGTGCTCACGCTCGCTTCATCCGGCGTGTTCGCGTAGTCGTCGAGCCTGCCGATATACCACTCGCAGAATTTCTCCACGAGGCCTTCCGTGAACGGCGAATAGGGGCCCGGTTCATACGCGCTGCTCGTCACGCCGAGTTGCGAGAATTCCACCAGCGCGCGGTCCTGATCGTTGGTCGCGCGCCAGACGGCCGTCAGGTTGTCGACGTTGTAGTCAATGCCTTCCTTCGCATCCTTGTGCACGAGCCATTTAGTGCGCACGAGCGTCTCGCCGGCCGACAGCGGAATCACCGAGAAACTCACAATATGATCGCTCATGAAGTGATGCCAGGAATTCGGCTGCGTCCAGAACGAGAGGCCACCGAGATCGGCTTGCTGGAAACCGCCGAGCAATTTCTTCGACGCCACCTTGGCGTCCATTGTCTGGGACTCGCCGCTGCGATCGAGCGGCAAACGTTGCGTGCGAAAACCGCTCACAAGGTCAGCGAGCCGGTCGATTTCCTTCGACGGCAAGTTCATCGCTTCCCATTGCTTTGTGCGTTCTTCAACGGTCTTGTCGAAGGCGGCCATCGCTTCTTCATTGTCGGCGGAACGCTGGTAACCGAAGCCATATTCGTAGAGCGAGATGGTCAGTTCCGGATGGTTCGCAACGCAGTGGTAACACTCGCGATTGTTCTCCATCGTGAGCTTCCAGTTACCCTTTTCGATGATGTCGATAGCGGCAGCTATCTTGCAGTCGGCCAGACCATGCGGCAGCAGGTACGGTTCCATCGACGCGCGCAATACCGCGAAATCCGCCGGCGGCGTTTCAGCGAGGCAGACAAAAATCAGCCCCGCGAGGTTTTCAAGGTGGATCTTCTTGAGGCTGTGCTTGCACTTGTCGAACTGCTCGCCCATGTGCTCGGCGAACATGAGGTCGCCGTTCAGGTTGTAGGTCCAGCTGTGATACGGGCACACGATATTGCCAAGCGAGCCCTTCTCCGAACTGCACAGGCGCGCACCGCGATGCCGGCAAACGTTATGGAACGCGCGGATTTGCATGTCGTCGTCACGCACGATCAGGATGGAATCGTTGCCGAGTTCCACCGTCATGTAGTCGCCCGCTTCAGGCACGTCCGGTTCGACCGCGACCTGGATCCAGTGCCGCCGGAAGATCGCGTCCATGTCGAGCGCGTGGACTTCCTCGCTCGCGTAGAACGGCGCTTCCAGCGTGTGACCCTTCTTGCGGCGTTCGATCATTGCGCGAACGTCTGCGGAAACTTTCATCGTGTACTCCGTGTTTTGGTGCGCCGCCCGACCTTGAACGTGCGGGAATTTTCGTGTCGCGAATCAGTAGTCGACGAGTTGATGCTCGCGCAAATACGCCAGGATCACTTGTGCTTTTTCGACGGAAGTCCCCTCAATTACGACGCTGCCGCCCCGGCTTTCCGTGGTCGTGGCCGAGAGCATGCGCGCGTGGCCCGAACGCTTTTCGGCCGCCGCCAGCCGCACGGGTTTTGCCGTCGCGGGCTTGATCGTCCAGGAGAAGCTTACCGATGCGTTGGCGGCACTCACCGGTACCGGTTCGATCGTCCCTTCGCGCAGTTTTGCGTACGCGTATCGCGGCGTGGCGTTGGCCATTGGATGCACCGCGACCAGGGCGGGCAAGCTTGCCTGCACGCGCCGGCGCAACCCTTTCGGCAGGAATTGCCGGACGGTGACTTGAGCCGCTTCAACGTCGGTTTCAATATCGATATCCACCGCCGATCCAAGCAGCGCAAAGCCTAATGCATCGGCAAGTTGGTACGGCAGCATGCCGCTGTCTTCCGTGCCTTCGGCGCGCGTGCCGGTCAGCACGAGGTCGTAACCCTTCAAGCGTGCGCTCAGCGCAGTCGCGATTTCATCGCCTTCTGCTACGGTCAGCACTTCCACCTTTGCCGCGCCCAACGCGAGATATTCGCGCAATGCGGGATTGGTTGGATCGCCTGCGTGCAACACGTCGAGCGTGGCCTGGTGTTGGATGGCGAGCCGCTTAGCCAAGGTCAGAGCAGCGGCGTCGTTGCGGCTATAGCGCGCCGTCCCGCTCACCGGATGACGACCCACTGATACGAGCACAGCGATCTTGCTTACGCGCTTCGTGATCGACGCATTACTCACGCTAGTCAATTGAACGCTCCCCGCGCGTGCTTGATGAGATTCATGCGAGCGCTCCTTCCAGCTTCGCGGTAGTCGAGGCTTGACCGCCGGACGGTGTGAGTGAGCCCGGGTTGGCACGCGCGTTACGTGCGGCCGCAGCGGCATCGGTCAACGCCGTGATCGTTTCCTGCGCGTCGCCGATGATCGTCAGGTTCGCGCGTTTTGCGATCGGTGCGCTCGCGTCCAGGTTCACTGCAATCACGTGACGGCAATCCTTGATGCCCTGCAAGTGCTGCACCGCGCCGGAGATACCGAACGCAATGTAGATGCTCGCATCGACCGTCTTGCCCGTTGCGCCGATCTGTTTGTCGCGAGGGAACTTGCCGTCGTCGACGGCTACGCGGCTTGCGCCGATTGCAGCGCCTACCGTACTGGCAAGGCGCTCGAATGCCGGAACATCGGTCACGCCATTACCCGCCGACACGATGAAATCCGCCTCTTCCAGCGCCACTTGCGCGGCATCTATTTCTTCGATGCCCAGGTCTTTGTAGGGACTTGTTTTCTGGTGGTCTTCAACGAGGAACTGCTCTGACGCAACCCGCTCCCCTGCGCCGATGAACGGCAACCTTGCATCAACCGCATTCGGAGCGAGCAGGATCACGTCGGGGAGAGAACGCACGGCAAACGCCTTGCGCGCTTGGGTATAAACCGCCACGTGCACGGCGTCGATTTCGACCACGTGTGTCGCCACCGATGCCTTCGCTTGCGCCGCGTATCGGCGACCAAGATCGCCGTCACCGGTGGCATTGTCGGGGAGGAAAACATGCGCAGGCGAATACGCCGCGACACATGCGGCGAGCGCATTCAGTGCGGCATCGGGTGCGAATGCGCGACGATCAAATGCCGGCATCTCGATCACCTTGTCCGCGCCCAACGCAGCCGCGTCATCCTTCAATTCGCCCAGGACAAGCAAGACGACTTGGGTTGTCGAGTCTGCAAGTAATGCGGCTGCCGCTAGCGTTTGGCGCGCGTGGTCGTCAAGCGAACCACGATCACTGTGCGCGGCCACGAGTAACGAACGTTGCGCTGTGGCTGTTGTACGGTGCGGCTTTGCCTGGTCACGATGCCCGCTCGTGGCGCCCGCTTGAACGTCCCCCGCCACGCCGACAAAACCCAGCGTAATGCGTTTTAGCCCTTCTGCCGTGATCGAAAATGGCCGGCGCGGATCAATTCGTTTGATGGTATCCATTGCTTACTCCAGCGCCGCTGCAACGAGTTCAGCCACATCCAGCACTTCCGGCCGAGTGCCTACCACACCTTCCAGCATCGCCGTGCAGTTCGGACAACCGACCGCAACGATCTCCGCGTTGATCGAGCGGGCATCGTTGATACGGATGTCGGGAATACGCTGCTTGCCGGGGATGTCGGTTAGCGGCGCGCCGCCACCACCGCCGCAGCATCGTCCACGCATGCCATTGCGTTCCATCTCGACGACCTTGATGCCGATCGATTTGAGCAACTTGCGCGGCGCTTCCGTCTCACCGTTGTATCGGCCGAGATAACACGGGTCGTGATACGTGACGGTCTTGCCCACAGCGAGCGCGCTTTCAGCGGCCGGCGTGAGCTTGCCACTAGCGACCAGCTCCGCGATCAATGACGTGTGATGCTGCACCTCATACAAGCCGCCCAGTGCGCGATATTCGTTGCGCAGGCTATGCATCACGTGCGGATCGGCGGTAACGATCCTCCTGAACGAATACTTCGAAAGGGTCTCGATGAGTTGTGTCGCCAGTTGCTGGAACGTGGCTTCATCGCCCAGACGACGCGCCGTATCGCCGGTATCCGTTTCCACACCGCCCAGCACCGCGTAGTCGACGCCGGCCTTGTTCAGCACTTTGACCAGCGCGCGCAGAGAGCGCTGATAGCGCATGTCGAACGCACCTTCGCCTGCGATGAGCAGCACATCGACCGGTCGTCCTGGCTGCGCGACCTGCACTTGCAAGTCCACGGCCCAGTCGTAACGCGCGCCGATATCAAAGCCGTTCGCGCTGCCCGTCTCGCGCAAGTTCGCCAGCGTTTCCGGACCCTTGCCCGGCACAATGCCCTCGACCAGCGTCTGGTTGCGACGCATGTCGACAATGGCGTCCACGTGCTCGATCAGCATCGGGCACTCTTGAACGCACGCACGGCACGTGGTGCAGGACCAGATCGTATTCGCCTCGATCATCGTGGAAATCAGCGGCTTCGACGGTGCGCCTGAATGCTTGCCGAGCGGAATGCCGGGCGTCGGGCTGCCTGCATACGCGGCGTCCGTACCGCCGACCATGCCGGTCACCAGATCCTGGATCAGCTTCTTCGGGTTCAGCGGCTGACCCGCTGCGAACGCCGGACATGCGGCTTCGCACTTGCCGCATTGCACGCAGGCATCGAAGCTCAATAATTGATTCCAGCGAAACTCCACCGGCTTGCCAACGCCATATTCCTTTGCATCGAGCACGGGCATCTTGAGCGCGGTCGGCGGCACGACGTCATGCTCGTGGCTGCGCCCCGTGAAACGCTCCTGCCGGGGATGAAACGCGAGATGCAGCAGACCCGCGAGCGCGTGTTTCATCGGACCGCCGCGAGCCGCGCCGAAGGTCATCGTGAAGGCACCCGCGGCAATCAATAACGCGACGATGATCGCCAATGCGCCGGACATTGCCGCAGCGGGCAACACGATGAACAGCACAAGCCCAAGCGCGAATGAACCGAGCAGCAGCGGCAGGCTGTCCCACGGACCACGGGACAAACGCGCCGGCACTGCCTTCGCTCCATGTCGGCGACGCCACACGAACACCGCACCGACCAGCATCACGAGCGCTGCCAAGAAAATCAGCTTGTCGAGCCACGGCGAATAGATAGCCAGCCCGTAGTTGATGAATACGAGCGCCATGGCTGCGATTGCGCCGCCGGCTGTTGCCACGTGCGTCTTCGCAATATACGGATCTCGCACGACCACATGATGCAGATCGACGAAATAGCGCTTCGGGATCGACAGCAAATTGCCCCAGCCGTATGCACCCGCTGCCGTCGCGCGGCCCTCACGCCAATACGCCGCACGCTTGAACAGTGCAAATGCCAGACCCGCCACCGACAACCACAACAACGCGGTAATGACAAACACCGGGCTCATTATCAGAAGTCCTTGACGAGGCGCAGCGCGTCGTAGATCGCGCCGTGAATGTTGTGCATGGAGATGCAGTCGCCTACGCGGAACAGCAGGAAGCGGCCATTGCCCAGGTCTTCACTCAAGGAAGGTTGCGGCTCGGATGCAAACAGCTTGTGCACATCGATCTGGCCGCGATTCAACGACTCCGGCTTGAGCTTCCAGTAGAGCTCGTCGTTCGGCACAATGCCGTTCTCGATCACCACCTGATCGACCGCGCGCTCCTCCTGCTCTTCTGTGTACTCGTTACGGATCACGGCGATCTTCTTGCCGTCTTCCTCATACACTTTGTCGAGCCAGTAGTTCGGCGTGGCGATAACGCCTTGCGCATACAGACGCCGATAGAAAATCGGGAAGGTCGTCCCGCCCACATCGTCGGAGACCTTCACGTCCGGCGTCACGATCTCGACATTGCCACCGCGGCTCGCGATGAAATCCGCTACGCCGGCGCCTGCTTGCATGCTGACCCCGTCATAGACCAGCACGTTCTTGCCCGGCTCGACCTTGCCTGAAAGGATGTCCCACGAACTCACGGCGAGACCTTGCTCGACGCCCCACGCCGGCACTTGCTGCGTGAACGATGAACCGCCTGTCGCCAGCACGACGATGTCCGGCTTTTCCGCCATGATCATCTTGTCATCGGCGGCAACGCCCAGACGGCGATCCACACCAAGGCGCTTCGTTTCCATGTCGAACCAGCGCACGATGCCCGCCATCTGTTCGCGCTGCGGCGCCTTGGCCGCCAGCATGATCTGGCCGCCCACGTAGTCGTTCTTCTCGAACAATACGACGTCATGCCCTCGCGATTTCGCCACGCGCGCGGCTTCGAGTCCCGCAGGACCCGCACCAACGACCACGACCTTGCGCTTCGGTCCACGCGATTTTTCGATCACGTGCGGCATGGTCTCTTCGCGTGATGTGGCCGCGTTCTGCACGCACAGCACATCAAGACCGTTGTACTGCCGGTCGATACAATAATTCGCGCCCACGCACTGCTTGATCTCGTCTTCGCGGCCATCGCGGATCTTGATGACCATGTGCGGATCGGCGATCTGAGCCCGCGTCATGCCGACCAGATCGATCATGCCGCTTTCAAGCAAGCGCTCCGCTTGCCCCGCGTCGCGAATACTTTGCGCATGCATCACGGGCAGCTTCACCACCGACTTGATGCCCGCCGCGAGATGCACGAACGGCTCGGGCGGCAGCGCCATAGGTGGCATGCAGTTCGCGAGCGTGTTGTGCGTGTCAGCACCAGAACCAATCACGCCGATGTAGTCGATCAGACCGGACTCTGACATCGACTGCGCGATCTCTTTCAACTGCGTGTGATCGAGGCCGTCTTCGTGGAATTCGTCGCCGCACATGCGCAGGCCGACGCAGAAATCCGGACCTACCGCTTCACGCACGGCCTTGAGCACTTCGTTACCAAAACGAAGACGGTTTTCGAGCGAACCGCCCCATTCATCGGTACGAAAATTCGTGCGCGGACTCCAGAACTGGTCGATCAAATGCTGGTGCGCCGCCGAGATTTCGACGCCATCCATGCCCGCATCTTTCACACGCTTGGCGGCCGCCGCGAAGTCGGAAATGATGCGCTTGATCTCCTCCACTTCAATGATCTTCGCGTTGCCGCGATGCACCGGTTCACGCACGCCGGACGGCGACATCAGATGCGGCCAGTGCTCGCCGTGATAAGCCGTGCGACGGCCCATGTGAGTCGCCTGGATCATGATCTTCGCGCCGTGCTTGTGCATGGCTTCGGCCAGACGCGAGAGCGGATCAATAATCTTGTCGGTCGCAAGGTTCACCGACTTCCACCATCCTTGCGGACTATCGATAGACACCGGGCTCGAGCCGCCGCATACGGCCAATCCTACGCCGCCCTTGGCCTTTTCCTCGTAATAACGGATATACCGATCACCGGGCAAACCGCCCGGTTCCGCGTAGACCTCAGCGTGCGCGGTGCTGACAATGCGGTTGCGCAAGGTCAGCTTGTTCAGCGTGAGAGGCTTGAAAAGGTTGGGGTAACGCATCGCGGTCGACCTCGGATTTATATCTACGTGCTAGGCGTTCACGCTGCCAGCGGCGTCACTTCGAATACGCAATGCGAATGGCCTTCAGCCGCGCATTGGGTCTCGACCGAAAACGACTTCGGACCTTTCTTCGTGCCTTCCGTCGCGGTGTCGTTGACCCAGTCCATCGCACCTGAGAACCAGCCTGCGAACATGTAGCAAAGCTTGCCTTCCTTGCCCGGCTGCGCCAGCACGAACGACGAGTTATGCAGATGCACGGTCGCCGTTGATGCAGCCGGATCACTTTTTACGATCGAGAACAAACCCCAGCCGCGTTGCGACAGGCGCTTCAGATAATGTTCAAACACCGCCATGCCGCTGATGCCGTGCTGCGTGGCTTCTTTATCGCACCAGTGATACGCCGACTTGTGGCCCGCTGTATAAAGGCTTTTCGCATACACGTCGCGGCCCAGCGCTTCTTCAACCGCCAGGTGATTGTTCGTGAAGAAATGGCGCGGCACATAGAGCATGGGCAGCGAGTCGGTCGTCCAGACGCCGGTTTCCGGATCGACGTCAATAGGCAGTTGCGGTTGCATCGTGTGGGTTCCTTTGTATTGGGTGAGCCGGGTCAGACGTTCCAGACGCTGTCGAACACGCGTACCCAGTTTTCGCCCATGATCTTCTTGATGCGCGACTCGCTCCAGCCGGCGCGTTCCATCGCGGCGGTCAGGTTCGGGAATTCTCCAATCGTTCGGATTCCTTCTGGATTAACGACCTTGCCGAAATTCGTCAACTGACGATAACGACCCTTGTCGTGTGTGATCCAGTCGAAGAATTCCGTGCTGTAGCCTTGCGTGAAGTCCGTGCCAATGCCCACGTTGTCTTCGCCGATCAGGTCGACCACATACTCGATTGCTTCGAGGTAGTCTTCCACCGTCGCATCCGGGCCGCGCTTCAGGAACGGCGCGAACATCGTCACGCCGACGAAACCGCCCGCGTCGACAATTTCCTTGAGTTGTTCATCGGACTTGTTGCGCGGATGTTCTTTCAGGCCCGACGGGCAGCAATGCGAATAACACACCGGCTTCTTCGAGAACGCGATAGCTTCGGAAGACGTCGTGCCGCCTACGTGCGACAGGTCGACCATGATGCCCACGCGATTCATTTCCTGGATCACTTCGCGACCGAAGCCCGAGAGACCACCATCGCGTTCATAGCAACCGGTGCCCACGAGGTTCTGCGTGTTGTAGCAAAGCTGCACGACATTCACGCCAAGTTGCTTGAACGTTTCGATATAGCCCAGGTTGTCCTCGAACGCATGCGCGTTCTGAAAACCAAAAATGATGCCCGTCTTGTTCTCCTGCTTCGCGCGGCGAATGTCGTCCGTGGTGCGCACAAGCGTGAGGATGTCGCTGTGCTCGCGCATCATCTGACGCATTTCAGCAATGTTATCTACGGTTTTCTGGAAGCTCTCCCAGACCGACACGGTGCAGTTCACCGCGGTCACGCCGCCCTTTCTCATGTCCTCGAATACCGACGGCTCGAACTTGGAAATATTCAGGCCGTCGATGATGATGCTGCTGTCGTGAAGTGTGCTCATCTCTTGCTCCGGAAAAGGAGGGCGTAATCAATAAATGGGAAAGCGTTCGCACAGCGCGAAGATTTCGCGGCGCACGCGGTGTTCGGTCTCAGCGTGACCGTCCGGGTGATCGCGCAAAGCGTCAAATACTTCCACGATCAAGCGGCCGATGTCACGGAACTCTGCCACGCCAAAACCACGCGTGGTGCCGGCCGGCGTGCCGAGGCGCACCCCTGAGGTGACCGTGGGCTTTTCCGGATCGAACGGAATGCCGTTCTTGTTGCAAGTGATCCCGGCGCGTTCCAGCGCGTGCTCGACCTGGTTACCCTTCAAACCCTTCGGACGCAGATCGACGAGCAACAAGTGGTTATCCGTACCGCCGGTCACGAGATCGACGCCGCCGGCCTTCAGCACTTCGCCCAGCGCCTTTGCGTTCGCCAGCACGTTATCGATGTAAGTCTTGAAACCGGGCTGCAGCGCCTCGCCGAAGGCGACGGCCTTCCCAGCTATTACGTGCATCAGCGGACCGCCCTGGAGGCCCGGGAACACCGCTGAATTGATCTTCTTGGCGATGTCTTCGTCATTGGTCAGTACAAAACCGCCGCGCGGGCCGCGCAGCGTCTTGTGCGTGGTGGATGTCACCACATGTGCGTGGTCGACCGGGTTTTGATGACGCCCTGCGGCGATCACGCCGGCAATGTGCGCCATGTCGACCATCAGCCTGGAACCCGCCTTATCCGCAATGGCACGCAGCCGCGCAAAGTCCAGTTCGCGCGGATAAGCCGAGAAGCCGGCGATCAACAACGTCGGCTTGTGCTGCAAAGCGAGCTCTTCGATCTGCTCGTAATCGATCAGCATGGTCTCGCGGTTCACGCCGTACTGGATCGCGTTGAACCACTTGCCGGACATCGCCGGCTTCGCGCCGTGCGTCAGGTGACCGCCTGCATCGAGCGACATGCCGAGCACGGTGTCACCGGGTTTGGTCAGCGCGAGCATCACGGCACCATTCGCTTGCGCGCCGGAATGCGGCTGGACGTTGGCGAATTGCGCGTTGAAGAGTTGCTTAACGCGATCGATCGCAAGGGTTTCGATTTCATCGACGAATTCGCAACCGCCGTAATAACGCTTGCCCGGATAACCTTCCGCGTATTTATTCGTCAGCACCGAACCCTGCGCTTCAAGAACAGCGCGCGAGACAATGTTCTCCGACGCGATCAATTCGATCTGCGACTGCTGGCGTTCCAGCTCTTTCAGGATGGCGCTGCGCACGGGCGCGTCGCGGGTGGCAAGCGGTTCTTCGAAGAACGGGGCGGCGGGGCGAGTCGAGGAATTTGACATTGAAACATCCGTGGGTTCGGGGACAAGTCGTTTTTTGAAAGGCGGTTTGCTTGGCGGGCCGGTATGCAAAGGCACTTGAAACCACGCTGAGACCCGCTTTCCGATGCGTCTATTCTTGACTTTCACCCCCCACGCCAATTTATGAATTTAGACGTGTTCTTGGCCTTTTCCGACATGCGCGTCCGTTTTACACAAGTCGCCCATGCGCCGTTCTAGACGTCAATTCGATGCTGCACTGCGGCGAACCGTTCGCGCTCTCAAGCGGTGCGAATCGCGGCCCTGATCCCCGTCGCGGTGCGTAGCAAATCACTTACGTCTTCGTAAGCTTCAACGCCGATAGGGTTTAGCCTGATGGCATGCTAGTTGCAAACATCTACAAAATGTCCATAGTCGTGTCCCCACGACATAGCCACACCCTAGATTCGAAGGATTCCCTCCTCCATGTCCCCCGACAGAACCGCGTCGCTCGCGCATTTCGCGTTCATGCCGCTGCCCAATTTCACGATGATCGCGTTCACCAACGCCATCGAAGTGCTGCGCATGGCGAACTATCTGACCGGGCAGAAGCTGTACACGTGGTCGATCGTGAGTCCGGACGGCGGCCCCGTGGCGGCAAGCAATGGCCTCTCTGTGGATACCGGACCGGTCGAGTGCGTCGGGCTACCTGACATTGTGTTCGTGGTCGGCGGCATTGACGTCCAGCGCGAGACCACGCCCGCGCATCTGTCGGCGTTGCGCCGTTTTGCGCGGCTGGGCAGCGTGCTCGGCAGTCTCTGCACCGGCACCTATGCTCTCGCGCGAGCCGGTCTGCTCGCGGGCTATGCATGCGCGATTCATTGGGAAAACATGTCGGCGCTGAAGGAGGAATTCCCGGAAACGCGCTTTCTCAAAGAGTTATTCGTGATCGACCGGGATCGCGTGACCTGCACGGGCGGCGTTGCGCCGCTCGACATGATGTTGAACCTGATCGCCACGCGCGTGGGGTCGGCGAAGGTCACGCAGATTGCGGAACAGTTCATTGTGGAGCACGTTCGCGATACCAGCGCGCAGCAGCGCATGCCGTTGGTCGCGCGGTTGGGCTCGGCGAACAAGTCGCTGTTCGAAGTGATTTCGCTGATGGAGAACAACATAGAGGAGCCGTTGTCGCGGGAAGAACTTGCGCGGCTGGCGGGGATGTCGCAGCGGCAATTGCAGCGGCTGTTTCGCGAGCACCTTGGCATGACGCCGACGCACTATTACCTGACCCTGCGGTTGCGCCGTGCGCGTGAATTGCTGTTGCAGACCGATATGTCGATCATGCACATCACGATGGCTTGCGGCTTTCAGTCGGCGTGCCACTTCAGCAAGAGCTATCGAGACTCATTCGGCACAGCGCCTACGCGGGAACGGCGGCGCCAGTTGCCGCCGCTCGCTGTTGTTGCTCCGATGGTCATCGCCCAAAGCGCCGCTTAGGTTTTCGTTCGCACTCGGTCGGGGGGGCGTTGGGGGTCGAGGGGCTAGGTTCTGGGGTTAGTGGGCGGGGTCTATGCCGGGTTGCTGCTTTCGGCCTTAGTGGTCTGCGAGAGTCGGATATTCTCTTTATCACTATTAGCCACTGTGCGTGGCGGCACGTCATTTCTTTGTCCAAAGCGACAAAGAAACGAAGCAAAGAAAGCGCTTTAACCGCTCTACCCTAAGTGTCCACAGCGTGCAGTTTCTATTCACGGGTGCCCCAAAAGCACGGTGCTCGCCAGAGCCACGGATGTGTGAAACCCTCCTTCTCCGAACACCGATACCCACACGCTTCGCCACCAGTGATTGAACCTGCCAAAGGGGCACCCCGCGCTATCCGCGGACGACCAACCACCAATTTTTATGCGTGACGGACCACGCCGCCGACCCGCCAAGAAATGGGGCCGCGAAGATGCGTAAGGCCGTAGCCTACGAAAATAACCGCACTAACCAAGCGGCTAACCCACGAAGAACCGTAGAAGCAAATACGCGTTAGGCCGTGCTGGTTCCTGGTCAATTCGTGCGTGCCCGAGAGCACGGGTGGCGAAGCGTGTTCATTGGCAAGCGCGGGTCTACGAGTACCCGTGAGGCCGCACTGGCTCCTTGGCAATGGTGCTTGCCCGAGAGCGTACGGGGCGAAGCGTGTTCGTGTCAGGATTCGCGAGAAGGAGGGGTTCAAACATTCGTCGCTCTGGCGAACACCGTGCTTTTGGGGCACCTATGAATAAAAACTGCACGCTGTGGACACTTAGGGTAGCGTGGTTTAAAAGCGCTTTCTTTGCTTCGTTTCTTTGTCGCTTTGGACAAAGAAATGACGTGCCGCCACGCACAGTGGCTAACAGTGATAAAGAGAAAATCCAACTCTCGCAGACCACTAACGCCGAAAGCACCAACCCGGCATAGACCCCGACCACTAACCCCAGAACCGACCAACCCAGCACTGACCCCGACCACGAACCCCAACGCCCCAAAACCGCCAACCCCAACCCCGAGTGCGAACGCCCCCCTTAGGCCGCTTTCAACATCCCGTGCGGGTCAATCACGAACTTGCGCGGCGCACCACCATCAAATTGCCGATACCCATCCGGCGCCTGATCAAGCGTCACCACCGACACATTAACGATATCCGCAATCGGCAAGCGATCCCACAAAATAGCCTGCATCAGGTTCTGGTTGTACTTCATGACCGGCGTCTGCCCAGTAAAAAACGAATGCGACTTAGCCCAGCCCAACCCGAAGCGAATGCTCAGCGCACCCTTCCTCGCGGCTGCATCGGCGGCGCCTGGATCGTCGGTGACATAGAGTCCCGGAATGCCGATCGCACCCGCTACCCGCGTGATCTCCATCAGCGAATTCAGCACCGCGGCAGGCGCTTCCTGATGGCTTCCACTGCTGCCGTGACCATGCGCCTCGAAGCCGACGCAATCGACCGCGCAATCCACTTCCGGTGTGCCGAGAATGGCCGCGATCTGCTCGCCAAGCGTTGCATCCTTCGATAAATCCACGGTCTCAAAGCCAACCTTGCGCGCATGCGCGAGACGCTCTTCGTTCATGTCGCCGACTATCGTACAAGCTGCGCCCAGCAAACGAGCGGATGCCGCCGCGGCCATTCCGACCGGACCCGCGCCCGCGATATACACCGTCGAACCCGGCTTGACACCCGCCATCACGGCACCGTGATAGCCCGTGGGCAGGATGTCGGACAGGCACGTGAGATCGCGGATCTTCGACATCGCCTGGTCGCGGTCGGGAAACTTCAGGAGATTGAAATCGGCGTACGGGACCAACACGTATTCAGCCTGACCGCCGATCCAGCCGCCCATGTCCACGTAACCATAGGCACCGCCCGCACGCGACGGATTGACGTTCAGGCACACGCCCGTATTCTGCGCCTTGCAGGTCGGACAGCGGCCGCACGCTACGTTGAACGGCACCGAAACCAGATCGCCAATCTTGAGCGTCTCCACGTCGCGCCCAACCTCGATCACCTCGCCAGTAATCTCATGCCCGAGCACAAGGCCGACCTGAGCCGTCGTGCGGCCCCGCACCATATGCTGGTCCGACCCGCAAATATTCGTGGTGACCACCTTGAGAATCACGCCATGACCGATCTGCCGGCCGCTCGGATCGACCATCTTCGGATAGTCGATGGATTGCACTTCAACCTTGCCCTGCCCCAGATACACGACGCCGCGATTACTGCTCATTGCCTGTCTCCTTGTCTCGTGGACGATCTGCACGGCAAAACATAGCCATGCACCGCCTAACGAGCGTAGTCCTGTGCCGCACCACCGACGCACATCGAACACGACACGGGTTTGACAGAATCCGACATGGCGGTTTTATATTGATTGACCAATCAATATAAAATACATAGGATTCAATCCTGGTTTTCTTAACGCTTCTTTAGACAAAACCCATGCCCAAGCTAGGAATGCGCGAAATCCGCCGGGCGCAGTTGATCGACGCCACGCTGCTGACCATCGACCATGCGGGTCTTGCCGGCACGACGCTGGCGTCGGTTGCGCAACGCGCGAGCATTTCCACGGGTATCGTCAGTCATTATTTCGGCGACAAGGACAGCCTGCTCGAAGCCACCATGCGCCATGTGCTGCGCGACCTGTGGAACGCAACATCGCGCAGGCGCCGGGTTGCGAAAGACGAACCGCGAGCACGCTTGCGTGCCGTGGTGGCGGCGAACTTCGATGCCGCGCAAGTCAGCAATCCCGTGATGAAGACGTGGCTCGCGTTCTGGTCGGAGAGCATGCACAAACCGCAATTGCGGCGGCTGCAGAACGTCAACACGCGCCGCCTGTATTCCAATTTGTGCGCTGATTTTTCGAAGGCACTGCCGCGCGCCACCGCCCGTCGCGCGGCAAGTGGACTGGCGGCATTGATCGACGGCTTGTGGTTGCGCGGCGCGCTCTCAGGTGAACCGTTCGACACGAAAGCGGCCATGCGTCTGGCCAACGATTACATCGACCTCGTGCTCGACACACGCGGCCGGACCCTCACTTAAAGGACTACGCCATGCCCGTATTCGAACTGCAGCGCTTGTACATCGGCGGTGTTTACGTCGATGCCACCAGCGGCAAAACCTTTGACACGCTCGACCCCGCCACGGGCGAAATGCTCGCGAGCGTTCAACAGGCAAGCGCAGCGGATATCGATCGCGCCGTGCGCTCGGCGCGCGAAGGCCAGCGCGAATGGGCCGCCATGACCGCAATGCAACGCTCGCGCATCCTGCGTCGCGCGGTGGATATTCTGCGTGAACGCAACGACGAACTCGCCGCGCTCGAAACCCGCGATACGGGCAAGCCGATTGCCGAAACACGCGCCGTGGACATTGTCACCGGCGCCGATGTAATCGAGTACTACGCCGGGCTTGCAACGGCCATAGAAGGTCAGCAGATCCCACTGCGCGCGAGTTCGTTCGTCTATACACGACGCGAACCGCTTGGCGTATGCGCGGGCATTGGTGCATGGAATTATCCGATCCAGATCGCCTGCTGGAAGTCCGCCCCCGCGCTCGCCGCCGGCAACGCGATGATCTTCAAGCCCAGCGAAATCACGCCGCTCAGCACGTTGAAACTCGCTGAAATCTATTCCGAAGCCGGCGTTCCCGCAGGTGTGTTCAACGTCGTGCAAGGCGATGGCCGCGTGGGCGCGTTGCTTGCCGCGCATCCGGACATCGCGAAGATCTCGTTTACGGGTGGTGTGGAGACGGGCAAGAAAGTCATGTCGATGGCCGGCGGTTCATCGCTGAAAGAAGTCACGATGGAACTGGGCGGCAAGTCCCCGCTCGTCATTTTCGATGACGCCAATCTCGAGCGCGCCGCCGACATTGCGATGAGCGCCAACTTCTTCAGTTCAGGCCAGGTCTGTACGAACGGCACGCGTGTGTTCGTGCAACGACCGGTGTACGAGCGCTTCGAAGCGCTTCTACTGGAGCGCGTCAAGCGCATTCGAGTAGGCTCTCCAACGGACACCAACACCAACTTCGGCCCGCTCGTCAGCGCCGCGCAATTACATAAAGTCCTGGGGTTCATCGAAAGCGGCAAGCAAGAGGGTGCGCGATTAATCGCGGGTGGATCGCGGATCGTGCATGACGCGTTCGCTCAAGGGCAATACGTCGAACCGACCATCTTCACCGATTGCCGCGACGACATGCGCATTGTGCGAGAAGAGATTTTTGGCCCGGTCATGAGCATCCTCACATTTGATGAGGAAAACGAAGTGATCGAGCGTGCCAACGCGACCGAATACGGCCTCGCCGCGGGCGTGGTCACGGAGAATCTGTCGCGTGCGCATCGCGTGATTCATGCGCTGCAAGTCGGCATCTGCTGGATCAATACGTGGGGCGAATCGCCTGCTGAAATGCCCGTGGGCGGATACAAGCAGTCGGGCGTAGGCCGCGAAAACGGCATCACCACTCTCGAGCACTACACAAGCATCAAGTCCGTGCAAGTCGAACTCGGTCCCTACCAACCCGTATTCTAAGGAGCGACGCGATGAGCGCGAACGAGTTCGACTACATCGTCGTGGGCGCGGGTTCGGCGGGCAACGTGCTCGCCTCGCGTCTCACCGAAGACCCCGACGTGACCGTGCTGCTGCTTGAAGCAGGCGGTCCGGACTACCGCTTCGACTTCCGCACGCAAATGCCGGCCGCGCTGGCGTTTCCGTTGCAAGGAAGGCGCTATAACTGGGCCTACGAAACCGATCCCGAACCGTACATGAACAATCGGCGCATGGAATGCGGCCGCGGTAAAGGACTGGGCGGGTCGTCGCTGATCAACGGCATGTGCTACATCCGCGGCAATGCGCTCGACTACGACGGCTGGGCCGAGAGAAAAGGCCTTGAAAACTGGACCTATTCTGATTGCCTGCCGTATTTTCGCAAGGCCGAAACGCGCGATGCCGGACCGAACCCGTATCACGGCGGTGACGGCCCGGTGCACGTAACGACCTCGAAGCCCGGCAACAATCCGTTGTTTGCCGCGATGGTCGAAGCCGGTGTGCAGGCCGGTTATCCCCGAACCGATGACCTCAACGGATACAGCCAGGAAGGTTTCGGCCCGATGGACCGGACCGTGACGCCTAAGGGTCGCCGCTCAAGCACCGCGCGCGGATATCTCGACCGCGCGAAAGGCCGGCCGAATCTCACGATCGCGACGCATGCCGTCACGGATCGCGTCTTGTTCGCCGGGAAAAAAGCGATTGGCGTGGCCTATTTACACGGTGGCGAACGTGTCACCGCGCATGTACGTCGCGAAGTGCTGGTGTGCAGCGGCGCGATTGCATCGCCGCAATTACTGCAGCGTTCGGGTGTCGGCCGATCGACGTGGCTGCGGGAACTTGACGTGCCTTTAGTGCATGACCTGCCCGGCGTCGGTGAGAATCTCCAGGATCATCTGGAGATGTACATGCAGTACGAATGCCTTGAACCCGTGTCGCTTTATCCTGCGCTTCAGTGGTGGAACCAGCCGCAGATCGGGGTTGAATGGATGTTGAATGGTACGGGCATTGGTGCGAGCAATCAGTTCGAAGCGGGCGGCTTTATACGTACGCGCGACGACGACCTGTGGCCCAACATTCAATATCACTTCCTGCCCGTCGCAATCAACTACAACGGCTCGAACCCGATCAAGATGCATGGCTTCCAGGCGCATGTGGGTTCCATGCGATCGCCCAGCCGCGGCCGCATCAAGCTGAAGTCTCGCGATCCGAACGCGCACCCGAGCATCTTGTTCAACTACATGTCGGACCCGCTTGACTGGCGTGAATTCCGCGACGCGATCCGCATTACGCGCGAGATCATGCACCAGCCGGCGCTCGCGAAATATCGTGGACGGGAGTTGCATCCGGGCGCTGATCTCACCACGGACGATCAACTCGACGCGTTCGTGAGGCAACGTGCGGAGACGGCTTACCATCCGTCGTGTTCGTGCAAGATGGGTTACGACGAGTTGGCCGTGGTCGATAACGAAGGCCGCGTACACGGGCTCGAATCGCTGCGCGTGGTCGATGCGTCGATCATGCCGCTGATCGTGACCGGCAACTTGAATGCGCCAACAATCATGCTGGCCGAAAAGATCGCCGACAAGATCCGGGGGCATGAGCCGCTAGCGCGTGTTGATACGCCGTATTTCGTCGCGCATGGTGCAAAGGCGCGTAAGGGGGAAACCGTCGCGGCGGTGTAAATCGTCATTTTTTGGGCATCTCGGCTTGGCAGCCGCGATGCCCTTTTAGTTCTAGTCAACTACCGCCGTGGAAACCGGGTCACATCTCAAGCCGCGCACGCGCAGCCATCGCTATGCGCGCAATCGTCTCGGTGCTCAAGCGCTCCGCCACCTTGTGAACATACTCATGATGGCGCGGCTCGAGCGGCGCACCAAGATACTGTGCATGCAGATAGCGGATCAACGCAATTCGCCGATGCCCAAGCGCCAGGCTGCGATCGAGCAGTGCGAGTGCCGCATCAGGATCATGCTGCTCGCACGCAAGCTGCGAAAGTCCGGCGGTTTGAACACGCGTCGACGTCATGGCCGTTTCAGCGCGTGACCGTCGTATGCGCCGTTTGCGCCGTATGCAACCCAACCGACGCACGCCATGCGTCGAAATCCGCACGATGCCAGTCGATCTCAACGCCCACGCGCCGCGTGCCTTCGCGAATCTTCGGCTTATACAGCAGCAGCGTCAGCGCATCGAGCGCGGGCCACCGGGTGAACGAGAGCGCCGCGATCTCCACCGCCAGGGTTTCGAGCAAGCGCGTATGCGGCTTGCTCTCCAGATAACCCGACACATCCGCACACCAGGCCTCGTAATCGATCAGCTCGTGCGCGTTCTCCTCGGCCGGTACGCCTCGATAATGCAGGCTCGCATCGATAGCAACGGGTTGCGGCGCCAGATACTCCTGAGCATGCAAACCAATGCGCGTAGGCACCACGAGCTCATCGACAACAATGCGCCAGCCGCGTCCGCCTGCGCTTAATGTTTCGAATGGTTCGTACGGTTTCACCACATCAGCGGCTCGGCCGCATCGAGCATCATCTTCACGAAGTAGTCCGCGAAGCTGCGGCGGATCACGAGGTCGAAGCTGTCGTCACCGGTCGGCAGCACTGTCACGGAGGCCTTGAAGTAGTGGCTCTGCGCACACTGGCCGACACCGAACAAACGCGGATGCAGATCGAGCGGACAACCGCGTGCGAGTACATCACGCGTACGCGTGCCGCTGATGTCGAGCACGGTGTAACCGCTGCCGATATCAACGGCGGCTGCGAACAAGCCCTTGAACGCCTCGCGCAATCTGGCTTCCATCGGCGCAGCCTGCGTCGCGGAATGCGCGGCGGCCGAGCGTACGAGCCACTCGTCGGGACCGAGCCAGATCAGGTCGTAGCCGTTGCCCGTCGCCGTCGTATTCGGCTTCTCGGGCGGCTTGCAACCAATCACGCTCTCAACTGCCGCAACAAACGCGGCATCACGCAGGTCACCCCGCACATTGACCAGTTCCAGGAACGGCCGCTCGACCAGGCGAAACGCCTTCGATGCACTCGCCTGATGTTTTTTCAGCAGGCCATCCACGCCTACCAGCGGCGATTCCTGCCACACGCCCTGCCCGATTGCACGATCCACGATCGTCTGGTTGCTTCTGTTTTCATTCCACATGTTGACGTGCTCCTTCGCTGTCGTAGAACACCGAGCTGGTGATTTTTGCCGGCATCTGCTTACCGTTGGCGAGCGGGATCATTACTGATTCGCCGATCTTGTCGAGACCGCCCTTGATGACGGCCATCGCAATCGAGCGCTTTAAAATAGGGCTGAAATAGCTGGATGTGACGTGACCGAGCATGGGCGCGGTGTCGCCGGTGAACGGACCCGGCACGATCTGCGAGCCTTCCGGAATCACGAATGACGCATCCTCAGCAAGCAAGCCGACAAGTTGCTTGCGCCCGGCCTTCGCGGTATCCGAGCGCGTCAGCGAACGCTTGCCGAGAAAGTCCTTCGACTTCGCGACCAGTCCGCCCATCCCGAGGTCGTACGGGGTCATCGAACCATCGGTATCCTGTCCGACGATGATGTAACCCTTCTCGGCGCGCAACACATGCATGGTTTCCGTGCCATATGGCGTGATGTCGAACTCGGCGCCGGCGGCCATGAGCGCTTCCCACACCGCGCGCCCGACGTTCGCCGGCACGTTGACTTCGTAAGCAAGTTCGCCGGAGAAGCTGATTCGCATCACGCGCGACGCAGCGCCCGCCACGGTCCCTTCGCGATAGCTCATGAACGGAAACGCGGCGTTCGCAAAGTCGATATCGCGGGAGACCTTCTGCAACACCTTCCGGCTGTTCGGGCCGACGACAGCGAACGTCGCCCAGTGATCCGTCACCGACGCCAGGCGCACCCGCATGTCGGGCCACTCGGTTTGCAGCCAGCGTTCGAGCCACGTCAGCACGCGTGCGGCGCCACCGGTCGTGGTCGTCATCATGTAGTGCTGGTCAGCGAGGCGTACGGTCACGCCGTCGTCGAAGATCATGCCGTTTTCGTCGAGCATCAGGCCGTATCGGCACTTGCCCACTTCCAGCTTGCTCCACGGGTTCGTGTAGACCCAGTTGAGCAGCTTCGCGGCATCGGGACCTTGAATGTCGATCTTGCCAAGCGTCGATGCATCCAGAATACCAACGCTGGTGCGCGTCGCCAGCGACTCGCGCGCAACCGCCGCATGCATGTCTTCACCGTTCCTCGGGTAGTACCAAGGCCGCTTCCAGTTGCCGACGTCCTCGAACGCCGCGCCATTTTCCACGTGCCATTCGTGCACAGCGGTCTTGCGGACGGGATCGAGGAACTCGCCCAGCTCGCGGCCGGCGAACGTGCCGAACGTAACCGGCGTGTAGTTCGGACGGAAGGTCGTGGTGCCGGTTTCGGGGATGGTCTTGTTCAGCGCCTGAGCCAGGATCGCCATGCCGTTGATGTTGCCGAGCTTGCCCTGATCCGTGCCGAAGCCCATCGCCGTGTAACGCTTCACGTGCTCAACGGACTCGAACCCTTCACGCGCGGCGAGGAAGATATCGGCAGCGGATACGTCGTTTTGGTAATCGATAAATTGCTTAGGACCCCGTGTTGCCAGCTCACGGCCACCGACCAACCACAACGGCATGAGCGGCGCCTCGCTGACCTCGGCCACTTGCACGGGTGTCGGGCGGGTAACGATCAAACCTGCGGCACGCGCGGCGTCCACGCCGGCATCGACCGCGAAACGGATCGCACGGGCGAGCGTGAATTCACCGGCACACGCGCCTACGCTGCTCTCGGCCTGCATCGCTTTGCCGGGTACGAAGCAGAGTTTTTCGTCATGCCAGTGCGCCTTGCCGCCGGACTGCGCGAACAGGTGCAGGATCGGGCTCCAGCCGCCGGACACAGCGAGCAGGTCGCAAGACAAGTCGGCTTGCTTCACGCCGACCGTGCCGTTCGAATAGGCGTTGACTTCGACCGACGCCACGCGCAGTTTGCCATGCGCCACCGTGACGGCCGATCCGTTCAGCACCTTCACGCCATAGCGTTTGGCTTGGCCCTGCAACGCGCCCTTGTCGTCGGCGAGACGCGGGTCTACTACCGTCACCTGCGCGCCTGCCGCCTTCAGATCGAGCGCGCATTGATAGCCGCTGTCGTTGTTCGTGAAGACCACCGCATTGCGTCCCGGCAGCACGGCATAGCGATGCAAGTACGACGACACCGCCGACGCCAGCATCACCCCCGGAAGATCGTTGTTGCCAAATACAATCGGCCGTTCCTGCGCGCCCGTGGCGAGAATGACCCGCTTGGCGCGCACTTTCCACAGCAGTTCCCGCGTGCCTTTACGCATCGATACCGGCAAATGCTCGGTCAAGCGCTGCGTGATCGTGACGAGGTTGTGATCCTGATAACCGAACGCCGTGCTGCGGCACAGGATCTTCACATCCGGCATCTTGCGCAGTTCAGCTTCAATTTTTTGCGCCCACTTCAGACCCGGCGCGCCATCGATTTCCGAGCGATACGACAGCAGCGAGCCGCCGAGTTCCGGTTGGTCATCGACGAGAATCACGCGTGCACCCGACAAACCCACTGCATGCGCCGCAGCAAGACCTGAAGGCCCCGCGCCGACCACGAGCACGTCGCAATGCGCGAAACATTTGTCGTAGCGATCCGCGTCCACGTGTTCGGGCGCTTTGCCGAGACCCGCTGCGTCGCGGATCACTTCTTCGTATTTCGGCCAGAACTTGCGCGGCCACATGAAGGTCTTGTAGTAGAAGCCCGCCGGAATAAACCGGGCGATCTTCTGGTTCACCGCCATGCGATCGTTCTCGATGCTCGGCTTGGCATTCACGCTGGTGGCGACCAGCCCCTGATACAACTCGATCTCGGTGGCACGCGCATTGGGCACCGTATAAGCGCCGGTTTCAAGCTGAACCACGGCATTCGGTTCTGCCACGTCGGCCGTCACAATGCCGCGCGGCCGGTGATATTTCCAGCTGCGCGCAACGAAATGCACGCCGTTCGCAAGCAGCGCGGAGGCGAGCGTATCGCCCTGATGGCCCTGGTATGTCTTGCCGTTGAAGGTAAACGTGAGCGCGATGGCGCGGTTGATGCGCCCGCCCGTGGCGAGTCGGTCTTTCTGGCTCATTTCGGTTGTCCTTCTTCTTTCGATTCCATCACGGCGAGCGGCCGGGCGAACGTGTCATAACCCTGAAATGCGTAGCTCACGGTGTCGCGCTGCGCCATGAACCAGCGCCGGCAACCTTGCGTGTGCATCCATTGCTCACGATGCACGCCACGCGGATTCTTGCGCATGAACAGGTAGTCGCCCCATTCCTTATCGGTGAGTTTTTCGGTATCGAGCGGGCGGGCGATATCGGCTTCGCCGCCGCACGAGAATTCGCTTTCAGCGCGTGGACCGCACCAGGGACATTCAATCAGCAACATGTCTATTTCCTCAAGCCAGTTAGTGGGCGACAGCCGCAGCGCCGTGCTCGTCGATCAGGTGACCCGTGTAGAAACGGTCGATGGAGAACGGCGCGTTCAACGCGTGAGGCTCGTCGTGCGCGATGGTGTGGGCGTATGCCCAGCCCGAACCCGGCGTCGCCTTGAAGCCACCCGTACCCCAGCCGCAGTTGAAGTACAGACCCTTCACATCGGTCTTGCTGATGATCGGGCACGCATCCGGCGACACGTCCACAATCCCGCCCCACTGCCGATTCACGCGTACACGCGAGAACACCGGGAACATCTCGACGATCGCCTCCAACGTCCCTTCGATAATGTGAAAACTGCCACGCTGACCAAAGCCCGTGTACTGGTCGACACCCGCCCCGATCACCAGATCGCCCTTATCGGACTGGCTGATATACGCGTGCACCGCGTTCGACATCACCACCGTGTTGACCACGGGCTTAATGGGTTCAGACACAAGCGCTTGCAACGGATGGCTTTCCAGGGGAAGGCGGATGCCGGCCATATCGGCGAGTGTGGAGGTGTTGCCTGCTGCGACGACCGCCACCTTCTTGGCTTTGATAAAACCCTTCGTGGTATCCACGCCGATCACCTGACTGCCGTTGCGGCGAATCCCCGTGACCTGGCAGTTCTGCACGATATCCACGCCTGCCTGATCCGCGCCGCGTGCAAACCCCCATGCAACCGCATCATGACGAGCCACGCCGCCGCGCCGCTGGATGGACGCACCGAGCACCGGATAGCGGCTATTCAGGTTGATGGTCGGCTCGATCTGCTTGATCTGTTCAGGCGTGAGGAATTCGGCATCGACGCCATTCAAGCGGTTCGCGTTCACGCGACGTTCAGTATCCCGAACGTCTTGCAGCGTATGCGCGAGGTTCATCACGCCGCGTTGGCTGAACATCACGTTGTAGTTCAAATCTTGCGAGAGCCCTTCCCACAACTGCATCGCTTTTTCGTACAGCGCCGCCGACTCGTCCCACAGATAGTTCGAACGCACGATGGTTGTGTTGCGCGCCGTATTACCGCCGCCGATCCAGCCCTTCTCGAGCACGGCGACGTTGCGCACGCCATGTTCCTTGGCAAGATAGTAGGCCGTCGCGAGACCATGCCCGCCGCCGCCGACGATCACCACGTCGTATTCCTGCTTGGGCTCCGGGCTTTTCCACTGGCGTTCCCAGTTCTCGTGATACGACATGCCGTTGCGCAACAGGCTGAATATCGAATAGCGGCTCATGGTGTTTCCTTAAACTTGTTAGTCTTGCAAAACCTTCAAATCAGCACTCGATGACGTTCACGGCCAACCCGCCGCGCGACGTCTCCTTGTATTTCGTCTTCATGTCCGCGCCGGTTTCGCGCATTGTCTTGATCACGTTGTCGAGCGACACATAGTGCGTACCGTCACCCTTCATAGCCATGCGCGCCGCGTTGAGCGCCTTGATCGCGCCCATCGCGTTGCGTTCAATGCAGGGTATCTGCACGAGCCCGCCAACGGGGTCGCAGGTCATGCCGAGGTTGTGTTCCATACCGATTTCGGCCGCGTTTTCTACTTGCGTCGGCGTACCGCCCATGACGGCGGCAAGCGCTGCTGCGGCCATCGAACACGCCACGCCGACTTCACCCTGGCAGCCCACTTCGGCGCCGGAGATAGACGCCGTTTCCTTGTAGATGATCCCGATAGCCGCCGCCGTCAGCAAGAACGTGACGATGCCCTCGTCGGTCGAGTTGTGCATGAACTTCACGTAGTAATGCAGCACGGCAGGGATCACGCCGGCCGCGCCGTTCGTGGGTGCCGTCACCACGCGGCCACCCGCCGCGTTCTCCTCGTTCACGGCCATCGCGTAGAGGTTGACCCAGTCGAGCATGGAGAGCGGATCGCGCAACGACTCCTCCGAATGCTTGCGCAACTGCGCGGAAAGGTCGGCAGCGCGGCGTTTCACGTGCATCGGGCCGGGCAATTCGCCTCGCACCTTGCAGCCGCGCTCCACGCACGCCGCCATCACGCGCCAGATCGCGAGCAGGCCGTCACGCACTTCACGCTCTGAGCGCGATGCGCATTCGTTGCGCAGCGTAATTTCAGCAATCGACAACCCCGTCTCACGGCACACGCGCATCAGGTCGTCGCCGGTGCGGAATGGGTGGGGCACCTCGCCACCGGTTTGCACGCCGTTCACGCGCGTGCCCTCGCTGTTGATCACGAAACCGCCGCCGACCGAGTAGTACTCTTTTTCGACGACGAGCTGGCCGTTTTCATCGAAGGCCTGGAAGCGCATCCCGTTCGGATGCACGACGCTCGATCCAGGCGCGCCCGGCATCAACTTGCGAAAGAAGCCGATGTGCTCACGTTCGTCGAATTTAACCGTGTGCTTGCCGAGCAGGTTCAAGCTCTTGCACTCGCGGATCTCCCGCAGACGCGGTTCGATCGCATCCGGATCGATCGAGTCGGGGAGATTGCCTTCGAGTCCAAGCAGCACGGCTTTATCGGTACCGTGGCCCTTGCCGGTCGCGCCCAGCGAGCCGAACAAATCCACCCGCACGCGGCGCACGAACGCGAGCAGGTTCGCGTCCTCGACATGCGAGGCGAAGCGGCACGCTGCGATCATCGGGCCGACCGTATGCGAACTTGACGGACCGATGCCGATCTTGAACAGATCGAAAACGCTGACGTTCATGAGGTGCCTTGTTGGTGGACTGCATGGGATTTCGCTAGGTAGCCATTGCACCGCACGCCAATTTCCGCTGATAGAACAAAAACGGCATGCACGTGGGATGGCGGCGTCAGTAACGCAACGCGGGTGGATGGCGAGGCGCTTTAGCGATGATCGGCGGCGGAAACCGGCAGGTGGCGGCCCGCGTAGCCCGGCGCCATAGTGGTGGCACGTCGCATGCTGAACAGGCTGTCGAGCAAGCTAGTGAGCGTCCGCTTGCCCGCTGTCGACAACCTATGGACGTCTCCTCGCCCGTCTTACAGAAAGGAAACCAGGCATGAAGCAATTCTCAATGGCACTCTCAAGGACATGCGCGATCGGCGCCGTACTTTGCATCTCCAGCACGGCTTTCGCCCAAACCAATCCGCCGAGTTCAAGCACAGGCTTACAGGCTGGTGACAACGCTCAGACCACTAACCAGTCGGCGGGAACGACGGCAAATCCTGGCATGTCGCACCAGAAGAAGATGAAGCACGCCAAGACTTCATCAACAGGAACGCAAACCGGCATGGGTACCGCAACGCCGAGCGGACCGGGAGCCCCGGTGACAGCTAGCGGTTCAGGCAGCTAAGCGCAGCATGGCGCTGTTTCGATCTTGGTACGTGGGGTAATGCAACAAATCGGGCAGGAGCGGAGGCGGAAAATCGGCGCAAGATTTACGTGTCGGCGGTTATACAACACTTGCAACGCAGGTCTTATTTACCCTTTCCGGGTTGAAGAATCGCTGCGATACACTGTGCCGGCATTTTTGAATGCGCTTGAATCAACCGTCATCAAACTCTCGCCCATCAGGTTCGCCCCATGAACAATATTCTGAAGAAAGTCCTCGCGGTCCTTATTGTTGCGGCGGTTGCTGCACCGGCTGTGTCGTATGCAAAGCCGCATCATCACCACAAGTACACGAAGGCCAAGCACGTCAAGCACGCTGCTCATTAATCAGGTCGCCAAGCCAGTATCCAGCTCGTACTAAACCCGCTTTAATGCTTTCGGAAATAGCCGGGTACGCAGCCGGCTATCGGAAACGGCTTGCCCTGACCAAGGGGGCAAGTCGTTTTCCTTTCCGGATTATGTGGAAGGGGTATCAAAAATCCCGAGCGCCTCGATGCCCGCGTGAATTCCGGCATTTCAAACCAGTTAATGACGGTGATATGCTGATTGATTACCGGGCCGCCATGTCGCCCGTCACCTATGGCCCGAATGACGGCTGCACATCAATGGCAAGCGCATGAATCCCGCTGACCTTCTTCCCCCTCAATCGCCCGACACGGCGTCCAAACAGCGCATCCGTTTTGGCATTGTGTTGCTGCCGAATTTCACGTTGACGGCATTTTCCGGCTTCGTCGATTTATTGCGCCTGTCGGCTGATGAAGGCGATTTCAGCAAGCCGGTTCGGTGCTCATGGAGTGTGATTGGGGAAACGCTTGCGCCGGTGCGGGCGAGTTGCGGCATCCAGATCACGCCTTGGGAAACCTTCGAGAAGGCTGAGTCTTTCGACTATGTGGTGGTCGTGGGTGGCCTGCTGCATTCCGGCGCGGGCGCGAGCGATGCCACGCTGCAATTCATCCGTCGCGCCGCGACCACGGACGCCACGCTTGTCGGCATTTGCACGGGTGTGTTTTCCCTGATGCGGGCCGGCGTGCTGGAGGGTTATCGGATCTGTGTGAGCTGGTTTCACTACTGGGATTTCGTCGAGCGTTTTCCGGGTGTGAATGAAGAGATGCTGGTTGCGGACCGTTTGTTCGTGATGGATCACCGGCGCATTACGTGTTCGGGCGGACGGGCGTCGATTGATGTTGCCGCGGCCATTTTGCTGCGCCATTTCGAGGCTGCCACGATACAAAAAGCGTTGCGCATTTTGCTGGTGGACGACATGCAGAAGGGCAATGCGCCGCAGCCGCATCCGCCGGGGCTTGCGCCTGCCACGCATCCGAAAGTGAAGCGCGCGATCTTGCTGATGGAGCAGCATGTGGGGCGTTCGTTGACGCTCGATGAGCTTGCGCACAAGCTGGATTTATCGACGCGGCAGTTGGAGCGTTTGTTCAAGGCGGAGACCGGCAAGGCACCGCAGGCTTATGCGAAGCAGGTTCGGTTGCGCACGGCTGCGTGGTTGCTGACGAGTTCGGACAAGACGGTGGCGGACATTGCGTCGAGTTGCGGTTTTTCTGATGCGTCGCATTTGGGGCGGGAGTTCAGGAAGCAGTTCGGGCTTGCGCCGATGATGTATCGGGAGCAGCGTGGCACGGCAGCGGCGGACGATGCAGCGAGCGTTGCGACGCTCGACCTTGCCGCGGATTTTGATGAGACTTTTCCGGGGCGGGCGCGGGCTATTTAGGGGGCGTTCGCACTGTTCGGGGGTTGGGCGGGGGGGCATGGTTTGGGGGTTGGAGGTCGGGGTGGTCGGTTCTCGGGGGTTAGTGGTCGGGGGCTATGCCGGGGTGGTCGGTTCTGGGGTTAGCGGTCGGGGTTGATGCCGGGTTGGTGCTTTCGGTGTTAGCGGTCTGCCTGAGTCGGATTTTCTCTTTATCACTGTTAGCCACTGTGCGTGGCGGCACGTCATTTCTTTGTCCAAAGCGACAAAGAAACGAAGCAAAGAAAACGCTTTAACCGCTCTACCCTAAGTGTCCACAGCGTGCAGTTTTCATTCATAGGTGCCCCAAAAGCACGGTGCTCGCCAGAGCGACGGATGTGTGAACCCCTCCTTCTCCGAACACGGATACCCACACGCTTCGCCACCAGTGATTGAACCTGCCCAAGGACCACCCCGCGCTATCCGCGTGAACCACCCTCCAAATTTGTATGCATAACGAACCATGTAGCCAACCCGCCAAGAAACGATGCTGCAGAATGCGTAAGGCCGTAACCGACGAAAATAGCTGTACAGAACGCGCAGCCAATTCACAAAAACTGAAGCAGTAAACACAAACACGCATCAAGCTGTGGCCAATGAATACGGTCACACAGACCAGGTAGCTAACCCGTCAAAACCGGAGCCGTAAATACCCGTATGGCCGTGCGGATTCCTTAGCAAATGTGCTTGCCCGAGAGCGTACGGGGCGAAGCGTGTTCGTGTCAGGATTCGCGAGAAGGAGGGGTTCACACATCCTCCGCTCTGGCGAGCACCGTGCTTTTGGGGCACCTATGAATAGAAACTGCACGCTGTGGACACTTAGGGTAGCGTGGTTTAAAAGCGCTTTCTTTGCTTCGTTTCTTTGTCGCTTTGGACAAAGAAATGACGTGCCGCCACGCACAGTGGCTAATAGTGATAAAGAGAATATCCGACTCTCGCAGACCACCACGGCCGAAAGCACCAACCCGGCATTGACCCCGACCACTAACCCCAGAACCGACCACCCCGGCACTGACCCCAACCGCTACCCCCCGAACCACCAAACCCGCCCACCCCCCGACCACTCGCACCAGCAAACCCCCTCGGTCCACCGGCGCGAGCAACCCTCACTGCGCTACGTAAGCCCTCACCACCGGCAGCCCGTCCTTGCCGTCAAACGTCTTCACCCCCGCCAGCCACTTATCCAGCACCGCCGGATTCGCCTTCAGCCACTGCTTGGCCGCGACATTCGGATCAGTCTTGTTCATGATCGGCGTCATCACATGATTCTCAATGTCCGTCGAGAACCGCAAATTATCAACCAGCTTCGCCACATTCGGGCATCGCGCAGCATAATCCGGCGGCGTCACCGTCAACACCTTGGCCTCACCATAGTTCGGCCCGAACACGTCATCCCCACCACTCAGATAATCAATCTTCATCGTCACGTTCATCGGATGCGGTTCCCAACCCAGGAACACAATCCACTTCTTCTCGCGAATCGCACGACCCACTTCCACCAGCATGCCCGCCTCGCTCGACTCCACCATCTTGAACTTGCCAAGCCCATACTGATTCGAATCGATCATCTTCTTGATCAACGCATTGCCGTCATTACCCGGCTCAATACCGTAGATCTTGCCGTCAAGCTTGTCGTAGTTCTTGGCAATATCGGCGAATGACTTCAGGCCGCCGTTATACGCATAGTCCGGCACCGCCAACGTGTATTTCGCGCCCGTCAGGTTAGGCGCCGCCAAGACCTTCACCTGCCCGGCTTTCTGGAACGGCTCGACAATGGGGTCCATCGTCGGCGACCAGTAACCCAGGAATACGTCGATCTGCTTGTTCTTGATACCGGCAAAAGTAATAGGCACCGACGCGATGGTCTTCGTCGGTTTATATCCAAGGCCCTGCAGCACGGTGGTCGCCAGACCCGTAGTCGCGGCAATATCGGTCCAGCCTACATCGGCGAAACGGACGTTCTGGCACGTGGCCGGATCAGACGCAAACGCGCCACCGGACATCGTGATATTCAGCAAGACAGCCAGCGCGCACGACGACGCGATTCCGTGAAGTTTCATGTTTCTCCCTATTTTGGAAACCACCAGACACGACGATGCCGCGCCCCAATGAGCGCACCACGTCTAAAAATGGATCATCAAGCCGACTGCCTGCGCTCAATACTCGGCGCGTGGCCAAACTGCGCGCGGTACGCCTTGCTGAAATGACACGGCGAATGAAAGCCGCACACGGCCGTCACACGCGAGATCGATGCATCGGTATTACGTAACAACTCGCGCGCTCGCCGCAATCGCAACGTGAGGTAATAATGCGTCGGCGAAACACTCAGGAACATCTTGAACATGCGCTGCAAATGACGCTGCGAAAGCTTCACCAGCCGCGCAAGCTCCTCAAGCGACAAAGGCTCTTCAATGTTCGCCTCCATCAGCCGCACCACTTCAATCAACTCGGCACGTGAAAACCCGACGCGGGCATCGACGGGAATATGCTGGTAATCCGTCGTGCCGCGAATCCGCTCCACAATGAACTGCTCGGACACCTGCGCCGCGTGCGCCTGACCAAGACGCTGGCCAACCAGGTTCAGCATGAGGTCAAGCGGCGCGGTCCCGCCCGTGCAGGTCACGCGATCACGATCGATCACAAAGAGTTCATCGGCGAATCGCACATCGGGGAAACGCTTGTGCAATGGCGACATGTCCTCCCAATGCACCGTGCATCGATACCCATCCAGCAAGTTCGCCGCGAGCAACGCATACGGACCCGTGCACACGCCGCCAAGCGGCACGCCTTGCGCCGCGACGTGCTGCAGCAACGCGATCACCTTGTCATCCACGTAATCGCGCACATGCCAGCCCGCGCACACGATCAACACATCCGGCATGCCCGCTTCAGCCAGCGTTTTAGTCGGCTTCACGGTAATGCCGTTGCTCGCACGCGCCGGTTCACCGTCCGGCGTGATCACCGACCACGTGTAGTGCTCCGCCCGGCCAACATAGTTCGCCATGCGTAACACTTCGATCGCGCTGGTGAACGCGATCATCGAAAAATTAGGCAACGTCAGGAACCCGAAGTGCGCCAGCTTCGATAACGGTGAATTCTCAGCAGGATGAATCCGGTTCGGCACCATCGCGTCGCGTTTCATCGGGTTTTTATCCTTGGGGCCCTGGCCTCTACTTCGCTGCCTGATCTAATCGCTCATCTGATGCTTGATTCTGCTGCTCAACCTCGCTGCTCAACCTCGCTGCGTAGCCGGCGCACGGCGCACGCGCATCACGCTGCGAATGCCCGACAACAACGGCGCCCGCGCCATACCCGGCGACCGGCCAAAACTTTCCGTGATGCGGTCAAGAATGATCGCGAGCAGCACCACCGACAAGCCGCTCTCAAACCCAAGCCCAATGTCCAGCCGCTGAATACTCGCCAGCACGTCGTTGCCGAGACCGCCTGCACCGACCATCGAAGCGATGATCACCATGGACAGCGCCATCATGATGGTCTGGTTGACGCCGGTCATGATGGACGGCAGCGCGTTCGGGAACTGCACCTTGTAAAGCAGTTGCCACGGCGTGCAGCCGAATGCCTGACCCGCCTCCACGATCTCGCGGTTGACATGCTTGATACCGAGCGACGTCAGACGCACGGCGGGCGGCATCGCGAAGATAACCGTGGACAAGATCCCCGGCACGCGGCCAAGACCGAACAGCATGGCCGCCGGAATCAGGTACACGAACGCGGGCATGGTCTGCATCAGGTCGAGCACCGGACGCACGATCGTCTCGATGGTCTTGCTCTTCGCCGTCCAGATCCCAAGCGGAATGCCAAGCAGCAAACTGATCAGCGTGGCGGACAGCGTGAGGCCGAGCGTGATCACCATCTCGTCCCAGAAGCCCGTCGCATAGATCAGCAGCAACGACAGCAGCGTGAATAGCGCAAACCGCCAGCCGACGCGCCACAAGCCGATGCCAACAAAAATCGCCATCATCAGCCACATCGGAATGGCCTGCAGGCCGTGTTCGACCAGCGCCGCAAAGCTCTCGATGACTTTACCGATCGCGTCGAAGGTATTTGCATCGTGGTCGAGCAGGTATTTGACACCGTGATCGACCCAGGTGCCGAGCGGGATAATTTCAGACATGGGAACCTCGATGCCGAGTCAGGGCCTTGAGAACATTCGTCTTGTTGACCGAACCACAATACGATCCGTCCGCCTCGACCACCGGCAGCGGCGCGTGGCTGGCGACCACCCGGCTGACGACAATATCAAGCGGCGTGGTGCGCTGGATGCATTCGATAAGATTGATTTCCGGCGACGCCTGGCCGATCGCATCGCGGCACACGAAACCGCGGATCTTGCGCTCGTGGTCCATCACGAACGCGTAGTCGGCGCTGCCGTTGAGCGCCTGCGAAACGCTCGATGCATCGATCTGCGAACCGTGCTTCATCAACGGCACCACGTCCGTCTGCATCAGGTCGCCGGCGGTCAGGTAACGGCTGGTGTCGATTCCTTCGAAGAACGCCCGCACGTAGTCATCGGCGGGGTTCGAGATGATTTCCTGCGGCGTGCCGATCTGCACGACCTTGCCGCCTTCCATGATCGCGATGCGCGTACCAATGCGCAGCGCTTCCTCCAGATCGTGCGACACGAACATGATCGTGCGCTGCTGTTCGCGTTGCAGATCGAGCAGCACGTTCTGCATTTCCTTGCGTTTGAGCGGATCGAGTGCGGAGAACGCCTCGTCCATGATCATCAGCGACGGGTTCACGGCCAGCGCCCGCGCGAGCCCCACGCGCTGCTGCATCCCGCCCGACAACTGCGCCGGCAGCTTCTGCGCGAACGGCGCCAGACCGACTTGCTCGAGTACGGCCATCGCGCGTTTCTCGCGTTCCTTGCGCCCGATGCCCGCCACTTCAAGCCCGAACGCCGCATTCGAGAGCACCGTGCGTTGCGGCATGAGCGCGAATGACTGGAACACCATGCTCATGTCTTTGCGGCGCAGCGACGTCAGTTCGGAACGCGGGACCGAAGCCACGTCGCGGCCATCGATCAGCACCTTGCCGGCAGTCGGTTCGACCAGCCGGTTGATGAGGCGGATCAGTGTCGATTTGCCTGAACCCGACAAGCCCATCAGCACGAAAATCTCGCCTTCCTTCACTTCGAAGGACACGTTATGGACGCCGACAATCTGTCCGGTGCGGGCGAAAACTTCTTCCTTCGTTGCGCCGCCGGCAAGCATGTCGATCGCCTGCTTCGGGCTCGTGCCGAACACCTTGCACAGGTTTTCGACCACGACCTTGTGGGAATTCATCGAACGCTCTCCTGGTTGGCGGACGTGCGTCCGCGCTCTGCATACATAGTTGCCAGAAAAAAGTGCGGGTTGCCGACTATTTCCGACAGTCACATGTGGAAATACGACACCTTGTTTTTCTTTTTTTGGCAGATGGAAAGCCGGAGGCTTATGGGGCAAGGGTTTGCGAGCAGTGCCGAGCCGATTTTGGCGCTTTTTTTCATGTCGCGCCAGAGCAAGTGGACGGTCGTTTCGTTAAGTTTTTTTGGAATTTCGCCGGTGTGTCGTCCGGGTTGGAGGCGTTTTTACCGTCGGGCCATCATATTCCAGGAACGTGGCCGCGTGGACGATGTCGGGTTTTGGCTGCTTTGCAGCGCTTGTGAACAGGACGCGGCGGAAGCGGAGCGATCAAGAACCCCGAGCCGGCGCCGTTAACCATTCATCTTCCCTACATCTCGCTTGATCAGTTCATCCATGTCTCTATTCAACATCCGCCGGGCCAGTGTCGGCGCGAAGTTCGCCATCCTCGCCTGCACCCTCGCGGCCACGGTCGTAGCCGGGTTTACCATTGCGGTCACGCATCTGGCCGGTCAGCAAATCGATGCACAAGCGCTCGAACGCATAAACGACGACGACCGCGCGATCGACACAATGATCCGCCTCTACGACAAAGCCGTCAGCGCCGAAGTCGAGCGCTACATGACGCTGTTCTCAAGCTTCCTGCCCCCGGATTTCACGCTCGATGAAACGCAGAAGGTGGATATCGGCGGCGTCGCAACACCCACATTCAAGGCCGGCGACAAGCCGATGAACCTGGATTTCTCGATTCCCGATCAGTTCCTCGAACGCAGCGGCGCAATCGCGACGGTGTTCGCGCGCACCGGCGACGACTTCGTGCGCGTGACGACGTCGTTGAAAAAGCAGGACGGCGCACGCGCGATCGGTACGCTGCTCGACCGGAAAGGCCCGGCGTACGCGCCCATGCTGGGCGGGAAACGTTTTATCGGCATGGCGACGCTCTTCGGCAAGCAGTACATCACCGAGTACAAACCCGTCACCGATTCCTCGGGCCGCGTGATCGGCGCATTGTTTGTCGGCGTGGACGTCACACCGGAAATCGCAACGCTGCAGCAGAACATTCGCGACCTGACGATCGGCCAGAACGGCTACTTCTTCGTCGTCGATGCATCGAATGGGCCGAATCGCGGCAAGCTGCTCGTGCATCCGGGCGTGGGCGGTCCTACGAGCGTGGCGGGTAGCACTGCCCCGCTCGCCGATGAACGCATCGCACCGTTCAAGCAGATGCTCGACGCGAAAGAAGGCCGTCTTTCCTTCGATGCCCCCGAGATCGCGGACGCCGCCGATCCCAAGGTGCACGGCGGGGCGAAGGAAATCGTGTTTCGCACGGTTCCGGAATGGCAATGGCTGATTGGCGGGATTGCGTATCGCGACGAGTTGCTCGCGGGCGTGCACGCCACGCGCAACCGTTTCCTGCTGATCGGGCTAGTGGTGATCGCCGCGTTCGTGGCCGTGCTGCTGTTCGCGGTAGCCCGGCTGGTGGGGCGGCCGCTCGCGGAACTCACACGGGCCTCCGAACGCATCGCGGCAGGCGACCTGAGCGTGCGGCTCGCGACCACGCGCGAGGACGATATCGGCCGGCTGATGATTGCCATCGACGGGATTGCGACCGGTCTTGCGCGCATCGTGACGCAGGTGCGCAGCGCGTCGTCGGATATGTCGGACGGCACGGGACGGATGGCGGCGGGCAGCAGCGACATCGCGCAGCGCATCGCGACGCAAGCCAGCAGTCTCGAAGAAACAGCGGCGAGCATGGAGCAGATCACGTCCACCGTGCAACAGAACGCCGCCAACACGGCGCAGGCGGATCAACTGGTGGCATCGGCATCCGATGCAGCGCGCGCCGGTGGAGAAGCGGTCGGCCGCGTCGTCGCGACGATGGGGGAAATCGATGCGTCCGCGCGCAAGATTTCAGACATCACGTCGGTGATCGAAGGTATCGCGTTCCAGACCAACATCCTGGCGTTGAACGCGGCCGTCGAAGCCGCGCGAGCCGGCGAGCACGGCAGGGGCTTTGCCGTGGTGGCGTCGGAGGTGCGCGGACTGGCTCAGCGCAGCGCCGCAGCGGTCAAGGAGATCGAGGCGCTGATCGCCGACTCGGTCGGCCGGGTCGCCGATGGTTACCGGATCGCCGAAGAAGCCCGCGGCACGATGAACGGGATCGTGGAGCGCGTCGCGCGGGTGAACGCAATCATTGGCGAGATCAGCGTGGCATCGCGCGAACAATCGAGCGGTATCGAGCAAGTGAATCTTGCCGTAGCGCAGATCGGCGAAGCGACTCAACAGAATGCGGCGCTGGTCGGCGAGGCGGAACAATCGACAGCCGGCTTGCTTGAGCAAGCCGAACAGTTGAGCCGCGCCGTGAGCGTGTTCAGGCTGTAATGGCGAGCGGGGCGCGGCGGATGATTCGAACACCGCCGCGCCGAATTAACGCCGCGCCTCGTAACGCCGCGCCTCGGCGCATCACTAGCCCGGCCGGATCATCTCGAACATTTCGCCGATACCCGCGTAGTCCCCGCGATAACCCGCACGCATGATGGGCTGCGCGGCGGCGGTATCGAAGAGGCCGTCCTTCAGGAACTCGCGCCGGATATGCACGCCAACCACTTGCCCGAGGGCGAGCCAGTTGTTCATCGGCGTGCCGTCCAGGGATTTCAGCCGCACGATCTGCAACAACTTGCATTCGAGCGCAGCCGGCGACTCCGCCACGTGCGGCACGGCCACGTTCACGCCCGGTGCTTTCGTGAGTCCCGCCAGCTCGAATTCGTCGATTTCGTGGGGCACGGTTGCCGAGGTCTGGTTCATCTTCTCGGCAAGCGGTTTGCTCGCCAGATTCCAAACGAATTCGCCGGTCGCTTCGATATTCGAAATGCTGTCCTTGAACCCCTCGCTCGAGAATCCGATGATGTACGGGAACGTCGCGAACGCGCCGAAAAAACTATAGGGCGCGAGGTTCACATGGCCGCGCGGATCGCAGCTCGAAATCCAGCCGATCACTCGCGGCGCGACGATCGCCTTGAATGGATCGTGACGTAGCTGGTGACCCTCGTCGGGATTGTAGAAATGAACCGCGTTGTTATCGCTCATAGGTGCTTTCCGGTGTTCTTTGCAGTGTGGTGAATCAGGCGCTTGCGCCCTTCTTTCACGCGCGCATGGTGCGCGTCGTCCCATTCATAAAACCCTTGTCCGCTGCGCACGCCGACCCGCCCGTCCTGCACGTGGTCGCGCATCAGTTGCAACACGTCTTCGTCCTTTGCCAGCTCCGGCATCAGGTGCGTGCCAATATCCAGCAACGTGTCCAGCCCGCCGAGATCCGCGCTTTGCAGCGGTCCGACCATGCCATAACGCCGTCCGAGTGACGCCCTCATCACGGTGTCGACCACCTCTGGCGTCGCTGCGCCCGAACGCACAATGGCGAGCGCTTCGCGCAGCACCGCAAACTGCAACCGGTTACCGACAAAACCTGGAATAGCCTTCGTCAGCACAACCGGTTCCATGCCGATAGCCGTCATCAGTTCAGCCGTGCGGCGCGTGATGTCCGGATCGGTATCGGTGCCCGGCACGACTTCTACCAGCGGAATGGTGTGCGGCGGATTCCAGAAATGCGCGATCACAAAACGCGACTTGTTGTGTAGCACTTGCGCGAGCAGATCGGGCGGAAAGCCGCTCGTGTTGCTGGCGAAAATAGCGTCGTCGCGCAGTAGCGGTTCGAGCGCCCTGTAGATGCGGTTCTTCAGTTCGAGCACTTCCGGAATGGCTTCCACAATGAAACCCGCCGTAGCCACCCTTTCCAGTTGATCTGTAGTTTCAATACACGCAAGTACGTCCGGTTTATCGTCCGCATTGAAGACGCCAGCGTCGATCAATTCGTCGAGGATTGCTTCTGCCTTTGCGTGCACCGACGCAAGCCGCGCGGCGTCTATGTCATGAACGATAGTCGGATAGCCGTGCAGCGCCGCTTGCGTCGCAATGCCGACGCCCATCAAGCCGCTGCCCACCACGCCGATAGTGATTTGATTCAAATTTTCCCCGCAATGCTTAAATTCCGAGCTTCGATTCGACAGCCGGTTCAGCCCCAAAGGGATGCGTCCAGGCTGTCCGATGCGGCTCTCAAGGCCGCGCCAACAAGAATAGCGCAGCGTCTGGAATCGCGCGGGACTGCAGATGGCCTATGACTTGAAGCTGATCGGCCGGCCTAGCCCTCCAGACACGGGACGAAAGGCGAAAAAAAGCCGGCTTCCCTTACGGGAAGCCGGCGTTAGCGACGGGTTCTGTTATCGGCTCGATTAGCCGTGATCGTGGCCGTGGTCGTCGTGGTGATACCCCGCCGGACCGTGATCGTGCGGGTGGTGGCGCATCCATTCGTCGCGCTGCCAGTAGCGGTGGCCGTCCCAATAGCGGTCGCCATGCCAGCCGAGGTTGATCACCACGGCGGCCTGCACCATGCGTGGCTGCGCATAACCTTGCGCGGGCACGGGTCCGTGGATCATCCCGTTATCGACCTGCGCGAACGCGGTCGTAGCGGTCAGGAGCGCGCCGCCGGTCAGCAGCGCAGCAAGGATTGAGCGTGAGGTGTTCATGACTATTTTCCCTTTTTCAGCTTGATTTCGTTTAAGGACGCGCGGCCAGCCGGAACGAAAAGCCGTTGGCGGATGTGCCGTCAGGTGCCGCGTCGTTGAAACCACTTTAGCCGGGCGTAAGGTTGCACGACGTGAGCGCTTGTAAGTGTTCGTATCAAAGAGCCTGGCGTGTTCGACTCGTCTTGAAATATTCTAAACCCATGATTTCACTAGCTTTTTCATCGAAATGACAGGCCAGCCTGGCACTATTTCGGCCTGCGGCGTGTAAGCAACGAAAATATGAACCCGTGGATTGGCCGAGCCGAGCGCCGGAGGGTAAAGCTGGGAATGATCTGGGAAGCATGCGCCGAGCGGCGCCGGAGAGGAATGTCGCAGCGAAGCGACACGACAGCCATGGAGCCCGTAGGGACAGAATGTGGCGATCGGTGAAACTATAAAGCTAGAAAAACTACATAATCCACAACAATGAAAGCAGGCGAATCGCACTACGAAAAAACCTTGTCAAGCATAAATCGACAACCGCTCAGTTTTTCCTGCAATCCGCACTGCCTTCCTTGCAGCTCACAGACGAATACCCATGATCGTGCCGCGTGACTTGCGAATGCGCTCTGCTTCTTGTTGGCGCGCTTGGTACGAGTAGTCCGAATCCATCGGAAGATGCGGCGATTCGAACAACGATGCGAATTTTTGCAGCAATGCGAAGAGGTAGCTCATGTCAAACTCCTGGTAGGTGGTCAAGGGTTATCCCTTAGAAGCCATTATAGGGTTTCCACTAGCTGATTCCTAGTGCAATGCAGCATTTCTCCTGTAGTTTTTCTACATCAGTGCGTTTCTGCCACAGTTGAAGGCCATAGGCGCGTAGGAAATCGGTAGTAATGACTGGATTTCCCGGACGTGCCGGGAACGGCAACGCAGGCGAGAAATGACGCTCCCCAAAAACATCGGACATTTCGTATTTCTGGCTGGATTCACGTCATTTTTTTGAGATTTAATTTTTCTGGTCCGAAAATTAGTGCGCGTACAGCGCTCGCCACCCGATTACCGGCATCCACCCCTTGATAATCCAGGCTATGCTCCGCCTTCGCAACTTTCACCGGCAGTCACGACAAGCGGCAAGCCGCCGCACGAAAGCGTTCTCCCGAATGCTTGATTCCATTGCGCGCCACCGGCCCGTCTGGATGGTTTCGTTCGCGTTGAGCCAGGCCGATTTGTCCGAAGGGCTGAGGGCCGCATTCGCGTCGACCGCCATGCTGCTCCTTGGCAACCTGTTGCACATGCCCGAGTTCTCGTGGGCTGCCATCGGCGCGTTCTGGACCTGTCTCGCCGATGCCGCCGGCTCGAACCGCATGCGATTCGCTTCCATGACCGGCTTCGCGGTGCTGTCGACCGTTTGTGGCGGACTGACCGCGTACGCGTCCGGCGTGGGTA
Organism: Caballeronia sp. LjRoot31; assembly: GCF_964253885.1. Classification (NCBI taxonomy): domain Bacteria; kingdom Pseudomonadati; phylum Pseudomonadota; class Betaproteobacteria; order Burkholderiales; family Burkholderiaceae; genus Caballeronia; species Caballeronia sp. LjRoot31. The sequence continues at coordinate 35,010 of NZ_CAXURX020000002.1, read as the reverse complement.
TCGTGGCCGCGGCCGGCGCCGTTCTGGTCTTTTCATTTCTCGGCGCGCTGGGGCGCGTGTGGAGCGCGGCGGCCGCCCAGGTCTCCATCCTTGCCGCGACTGCCTGCGTAGTCATGGTGGACCGGCCCATCCATGGATCACGCGGCGAGTTGCGCTTCCTCGCGCTCTACTTCGCAGGCTGCCTCTTCGCAACGGCGCTCAGCTTCACCGTGTGGCGGATTCACCCGTTCAGCGCGAGCCGCGCGGCCATGCGATCGGCTTATGCGAGCCTCGCGGACATCGCAAGTGACGGCGCACGGCTGCTCAAACGGGAAAGCGCGGGCTTCGGGGATTGGGCTTCGCACGCTTCACGTTTTCGGGGCAAGGCGCGTAGCAGCATCGAATTGGCGCGCAAGGCGCTCGCACGCGTGCCGTCATCGAAGGCAGACCGGCAGGACACGTACAACATGCTGCTGCTCGCGCTCGCCGACAGCGAACGGATCTTCGCGTACCTCATTGCCGTCACCGATGCCTGCGAGCGCGGCCATCATCGCTTGCCCAATCTGCCGCGCGCGGTGCGTGTGCTCGACGCATTCGCCGAAGTCCTCGCGCGGCTCGCACGGGCCATTGCCGATAAACCCTGGGAGCCGCCCACCGCGCTGCGCGACCGGTTGCAGGCGCTCGCCCGCCAGCTTGAAGTTGCGTTGGGCGAGACCGTGTCACTGCGCTTCGATGTCGACTTCAGCGAGCTCGAATCCCCGGCTCAGCGGCGCGCAAGCGTGTGGTCGGCCACGCTCACGACTTTGAAACGTGGCGTGGAAACGTTGAAGGCGAACGCATCGACGCAATCAATAGGCGCGCGCCACGCCGCTCGCGTCGGCGTGGCCGCAACGGCAGCCTTCCTGACCGTCAGGCTGCTCCATCTGCCCTTCGGTTATTGGGCAACGATGGCAACGCTCCTGATCCTGCAACCGTCCATTGCGACTAGCTGGCCGCGCAGCATCGAGCGTGCGGCAGGGAGCATTGTCGGCGGATTGCTGGCGGCCGCGATCGGCCTGGTCGTTCATTCACCGATCGCGATCTCGCTGGTGGTGTTCCCGCTGGTGTGCGCGACGATGGCCTTGCGTCCCGTCAGCTACAGCTTGTTCGTGCTGTTCATCACCCCGGCCTTTGTGCTGGTCGCCGACTTTGCGGCGCCGGGCGGTGCCGAGCTCGTCTACGCCGTCACGCGATTGGAGAACAACGTGTTCGGTTGCGTGATTGCGTTGCTCGCCACATTCCTCCTATGGCCAAGCCGTGAGCCCAGCCGCTTCAGCGACCAGTTGGCGAAAGCAGTGTCCGCGAACCTTGGCTATCTCGGCGCATCGCTGGGACGTGGCGAAGACAGCGAGATCGAGCTGGAACGGCTACGGCGCGCAGCGGGATTGGCGAGCAATAACGCGGAAGAGGTGCTGGCTCGACTGAGGCTGGAAAAGCTCGATACGAGTCACGACGACCGGACCGGCTCGACCGCCCTCGCCTTGTTGCGGCGTGTGGCGGGCACTGCGACCCGGGCTCGTTTTGGCCGGGCCGGAACCGCGCCGAACCGGGACCTTGCAGCATGGGTTGAGCGTGTCGGCAAGGGCATCGAAGCGCGGATCGGGAGTGACGCGAACAGCACGGGTATCGATGCTCAGGAAGTCTTTCCCAAACACGGTCTCTCGCTGCTTGAAGCGGATGCCGTCAATCAGGTCGTGCTGTTGCGCCGGTTGTTGATGGAACACGCCGACGGTCTGAAACGCGGTGAAGTATGAAGGGGCGTTCGTACCCGGGGTGCTTCTGCGGAGCATCCCGGGGCAAATGAAACAGTCAGGTTGTCTGCGGGCAAGGCGCGCCGAAGCGCCGGCACAAAATGCTATCGAAACACCGCAGTCCTACACGTGGAAAATCTGAGCCACAAGCGTAGCGCCAAGAAACGTCCCGGCATTCGCCACAAACGACACCAGCACGATCCGCCAGCCGAGCCTGCGAAACGCCGGAATATCTTTAGCGATGGACAATCCCGCGAACGTCAGCATGGGGGTTGTTATGCCCAGGAAATCGTTCTGCGCGCTATACGTCGATATCTGCGATGCCCAGGGACACAATGGCGACGTCATGAACATGGCAACGATCGAAACCCAGCAGACCGCCGGAATCTTGCGCCCGGTCACCGTATAAATGGCGTCGCCCACCATTGTCGCCAGTACCATGATCAGCATGCCCGGAAGCCCCATGAGCGGCGTGGTGCCGTGGGTGATCCAGTCACAGCCCAGCGCGAACACAGCGGTGACGCCCCAGGCGAGCAGCTTGCCCCGATAGCCCAGTTGCGGCGCAGCCGTTTCAACCTCGGTTTCGCCGCCGCCTGGCTTCGGACGGGACTTTTCAATCGCCTCCGATGCATCCGATGCCCGGCTCGTCCGGCCGATCAATGGCTCCAGCAGGCGATATCCCCACACGGCCATCGGCAGCGAAATGAACAGCGTGAAATACGTGCCGATCGTCGTTGTTATGAGGTTGCTGGCCGCAGCGAATGTCAGCACCGTCTTCGCCATTTCGGGCGTTTGCTGCGCAGCGATGGCACCGGAAGCAGCAGCCATCATGCTGCCTGAGCCCACACCTGAACCCATCGCGAGCGCCAGCGGATGAAAAATATTTAGGCTTGCTACGAAACCCGCCAGGATGGCGATAAAAACCGCCCCAAACACGGTGCCCGTTAAATACTCAGCCAGCACGCCACGCCCTTCCGGAGAGTCCATGCCGTACTTCTCGCCGATGATCGCAAGGCTCGGCTCACGGCCGACGGAAAACGTCGCCCCGATCGCTTCCCGCTTGATACCGAGCAGCAATGCAAGCGGAAGTCCCAGCAGAATCGTGCCGACAAAATGTCCCAGCTCCTGAAACGCCAGCGCCCAGCCCGCGGCGGCAAGCTTCGGCAACGCACCGCCGACCAGCAGGCCCAGCTTCGCGACGAAGAGCAACAGCGCAGGCTGCAGGATGGCTGCGGCCAGGAACTGGGTCTTCACGTCGAGCCGCGCTGCGCCGCTCCACCGTTCACTTGCCAATCCCAGCGCGGCGCCCAACAGCAGCGCCCAGATCATCGGCAGCAGGACGACTTTCCCCGGCCCAACCTTGAACGTAAACGAGCCGATAAACTCAGCAATGACGAGGATGATCGCCGCGTAAAGAAACAGCTTTGCACTCCTTAGCCCACCACTTCCCCGTTGCTGCGCGGCCAACGTACTTTCCATTGTTATCTCCGAATTGCCCTCTCGCGTTTCATCGGCGGCGGGAGGACACGTTGCTCTACAAATTGCCGAACGTCGTGGCCGGCTCTCTAGCGGTTTCCAGCCAGACGCTCTTGGTCTGCGTGTACTCGTACAACGCTTCAATCCCACTCGAACGTCCGTGTCCGATCAAGCCATCACCGCCGGACGGGGACGCCACGTTAATGGTCATGTAGCCATTGACCCAGAACGTTCCCGCGTTGACCTGCCCCGCCACCCGATGAGGACGGCCCACGTCGTTCGTCCACACTGCACCGGCCAAACCGAACCCGGTGTCATTCGCGATGTTAAGGGCTTCTTGCCCGGTAACGAAGGGAATTGCAGCGACAACCGGACCGAAGATTTCAGTACGCGCGACGTCCATCTCGTTCGTGACGTTTGTCACGTTCGACGACACAGTGGGCGAAACAAAGTAATCGTCCGGTGCGCGTTCAGCCGACCCCGCCGCACGCGTCGCCCCTGCCTGAACGCCGCTCACGATCATCTTCATGATGTGATTACACTGCGTGCGATTGTTGATCGGACCGGCTTCAGTCGCGTCATCAAGCGGCGCGCCGACCTTGATCTTTTGATTGGAGTTGAGCGCGCCGAAAAGGCCCCTTTTCATGCGCCTTGCTTGAGCGCGGCAGCAATGCCCACGCTCGTTTCGATATCAACGCGATTTGCTTTGAGCCCGCTTCGCGGCACGGCTATGCGGCGCGGAGTCCGGATTCTTGTTGGCAACGGATGCGCTCGCATCGCCCCAGTTCGGAACCTCGATGGTCGCTGAATCGGTATCGAAGAAAGACGCCAGCGTGGCCTGCTGAGTCAGCATCAATTGCTCGATGCGCTGTTGCTGCGCTGTGTTTTCACGGGTCAGGCGAAGCAGCGCGATGCTCTGCGCCACGCCCGTCGCGACAGTCACGAGCAACACGCAGATGACGATCATCAAGACCGTTTTAACGCGTCGCGACAACGCGGCCGCCGCGCCGCGCTGGTCCGCGATCACGGCATACAACGCGTCGATAGTGTCCGCGTACGCGGTCGCGCGAGCGGTATCGAGTTCCGACGCTTCACGGGAAGATGCTTGAGGGGCGCTTGAGGCGCTCGTGCGCGTCCGGCGATCATCGTCGATTAATGCCGCCGCCAAGGATTGCGGCGGCTCGCGATGAGGAGTTGCCGCGGCTCGTGCGACGTCGCGAGGGGACGGGGACGTGGCCGGCTTTGTGGCAGCCTTCGATACATTCGATGCGTCCGGCGAACGGTTCAGAACTTGCGTGACGGCATCGCTCGGTCCGCTTTTACCTTTCACCGTCCCGACTTCTGACACGGCAGCGGCTGGCGACGGTCCGGTCGTCGACACATTCCGGGCAGCGCCTCTGGCGCGTGCCGCGGACGCGCGTTTGTTCGAACCCTGCGCGTTCCCCTCACCCAACGCCGCCAGGACCGGAACCCCCTGCGCGGCATCGCCTGACGGTTCGGGCTGGACCGGCCCGGCAACCACGTCATGAGGCGCGGGAACATCGTCGAACACTAACTCCAGCGTTGCCGCGTCGGCTGTCTGGCTGTCCGTTTGCGCCGCCGCATCATCGCTCGACACAGCGGCGCTCGACACAGCCGCCCCCTCGACCGATAACGCCCCGTTGCGCCACGCTCGCACAGCCCCCGACGATCCGTCCTCGCCCGGTACTGCCGCCATGAAAACCTCGGGTAACTCGAAGCCTGGCAACGACGATTGACGGATATCGGTATTCAACGCCTGGAGCGTGGCGCGCTCAGCGTCTTCGGCGAACAGATCGAGCGTGGGCGCGCCGTAGGGCGCCCGGCTGAGCAACGCAAGACGCTGCGCCGAGCGCGCGGCGCGGGCGAGCTTGGCATCGGCATCCGATTCAGCCGGACGGCCAGCAAACGCAGGCCTGGAAGGGGACGCAGAAGCACCATCGGTACGACGCGAACCGGCGGCATCAGCGGAATCAGCAACTTGGAGAGCGGGATTTACGGCGGAATCTGGCATAAGTCGATGATTGACAGCGCGGCCGGACGCGACCGCGGGCGGCTAAAAACACGCCCGATGAAGCGGTCCGGCTTGGCGCCTTGCAACAGAAAAAGCGGCTGCATGGGTTTTCGAGGCCGCATTGTCGCACGCCTGCACGCCCGGGCTACGGACGCGCGCAGCCTCAAGCCGAGCCCTCTTCCTTGAATTCCCGCACGGTATCCAGCGCGCGCAGCCGCGCGCAGATCGCCTCGTATTCATTCGACGATACCCGCGAAAGCGAGATCTGCACTTCATCGAGCTCTGGGGAATCATCGCTTTGCTGCACGACGAACTGCTTCACGCGCACGCTGCCCACCCCCAGCGTCTCGTGCAGCGCGTGAAAATTCAGCGTCCCCCGATCGACGAGCAAGGTCAACTGGCGGCGCTGCTTCACGGAAATGAAACGCCGCTCCAGCGGCTTGATGCCGGCGAGGATGATCAGGATGATCACTGTCGCGGCGATGGATGCCGTATACATGCCGCCGCCGACCGCAAGCCCGATCGCCGCCACGGACCAGAGGCTCGCCGCTGTGGTGAGGCCGCGAACGATCTCGCCGCGCAACAGGATCGAGCCCGCGCCGAGAAAGCCGATTCCCGACACGACCTGCGCCGCGATCCGCGACGGGTCGAGCACGACGTGGTCGCGGCCGAGGACATCGAAGAAACCGAATGCCGACACCATCATGATCAGCGTCGAGCCGACGCACACCAGCATGTGCGTGCGCAGCCCGGCGGCCCATGACAGCCGCTCGCGCTCGAAACCGATCACGCTGCCGAGCGCCGCGGCCAGAATCAGGCGGGAAATGAGTTCTACATTGCTTAACATGAGTGGATTTGCTCCTTATAGATGTTGTGTGATGGGATGATGGCGCGGGGCGCGCGTAAGAGCCGTCGGCCAGCGCGGCGCGGTGCGGTGCGGATAAACCATCGTTGTGCCGAAACGCTGGCGTTTTGATTTATCCTTGGTGCCCCGCATCGAGTGGCGCACCGGACACGTTCCACGCACGCCGCCACGCGCAACCAACATCGATAAAGCCGTATGCACGACCCACATCCGACCGCCGCAACGCCCCCGACCACCACCACCCTTCGTGCGCACTATAAACGTGTTGTGCTGCCAATCTGGCGTGGACCCGGCTTCAACGCAGTCTTGCGGCTGGCGTTTGAGGCCGTGGCCGAGGATGGCCGCACGCCCTTGCCGCCGCAGCGATATCGCGCCATGGCCTGCGCTCGCCAGCTATTCGTGTTCTCGCAAGCAGGCGATATCGATCATGCCGACACGCTGTTCGCTTCGCTTCGGACCTATTTTCAGGACACGAAAAACGGCGGTTGGTTCTATAGCGTCGACGCAAACGGCGCGCCGCATGAGCGCCACAAGGACCTGTACACGCATGCGTTCGTGATTTTTGCGTGCGCGGAGTATGCAAAACGGGCTGGCGCGGCGGCCGCGGAGGAAGCGCTGGCGGTGCTTGAAGAAACGTCGGTGTTGATTGAACGGCGGATGGAAATTAGCGGCGGTGGCGGTGGCGTTGGCGGCTTGTTCAGTTCGGCGATGACGGAAGATTTTTCCACCGTGCTCGGGCCGCCGCTGCAAAACCCGCTGATGCATCTGACCGAAGCGTGGCTCGCCGCCCGTGAAACGACTGCCGATCCCATCTTCGATCGCCGGCTGGAAAAGCTCGCAGCCGCGTTCGCACAGGCTTTCGTACATCACGAAACGGGCTGCATCGCTGAATTGACGATCGGCAGCGCCAATAACTGGCTGGAACCCGGGCACCAGTTCGAGTGGCTGTTTCTCGCCAAAGCCAGCGGGCACCCGGCTTTCGATGCAGCGGGCCTGAACCGGGCGCTAGTCCGGGGATTCGATTTCGCGCAGCAGTTCGGCGTTGATCCGGTGACTGGCGGCGTAGCGGCATCGCTGAACGAACAGGGCGGCGTGATCGATTCTACGCAGCGCATCTGGGCTCAGACCGAATATCTGCGGGCCCTCGCAACGCATGCGGACGAGTCCGTGCGCGCACAACTGCCGGCGCAGATCGCGCGTTTTGCTGGACGTTTTATTCGACCGCAAGGGTGGATCGAGAGCCAGTCGGCAGAAGGCGTGGTCATGCGCCCGGAATTACCGTCGACAACGCCTTATCACCTTGCCACCGCCTACGCCGCGTTGCCCTGACACCCCAACGCCGGACGTTCAGCGCTCTCGCATCAAACGCCTCGCCAACACCGCGAGGCGTTTTCATTGCGGCTGGAAAAATCAGCGCGATGCCGAACGCTTTGCGCGCTTTCGTTTCAAATCATTGAGAAAAGCCGTGCAAACCCGGTAATTTGTCCGCGATTTTGAGATCGTCCTTGCGGAGTGACCCTACGCTACCTACAGTCTTGTGCAGGACCGCGACGAAGGCTCCTGCCCCGATGCGGATTGTGGGACTCACGCTGACTGGACCGAAACCAAGTGTAGGAGTGTCCGAATGGCCGAAATTGTCGATATCGCACGGGGCGCATTGAATGCGCAGCCGTTTAGCGCCTTGCTGGGTACGAAGCTCATGCAGGTCGACTCCTCGAGTCTCACGCTGTGTCTGACCATCCGCGACGAACTCCGGCAACAACACGGTTTCGTGCACGGCGGCGTAGTGAGTTATCTCGTCGATAACGCGTTGACCTTCGCCGGTGCATTGCGCCTGGGACCGAAAGTGGTCACGGGCGAATACAAGATCAATTATTTGCGGCCGGCGGTTTCCGGCACGTTGATGGCGCGTGCGCGCGTGGTCTATGCCGGCATGACCCAGGCGACCTGCCAATGTGACGTGTATGTCACCGACGGCGGCGCCGAAAGACTCGTGGCGGTCGCGCAGGGAACCATTCATCGGATCAGCGAAATGGCTGCTGAACTTGAGCCGGCGTTTAACGAGTGAATGAGCTGAGTGCGTGGGCCGGGTGAATTGGTTGACCGGACTTTTCATGCCTTCGCCGATGCGGTGGTTTTACGGCGGCAGTGTTGGGACCCGGCTTTATGCGCCTAAAGGTTACTGCGGCGAAAACATTCGCGCTTTTGGAGCGAAGCCGCCACGTTGATGCGTCGGCGGCTCGAATGACGACTATGGACCATCCCTTCGGCCGGAACCGATGAACCATCGCTTTGATGGTTGCCGTAAAAAAGGTCGTTCCAACTGACGTTGGAACGACCTTTTTTTAGCTTGCCTGGTCGGCGTTAATTTGCTCGCCGGCTTGCCTGGTTGCGCCGCAATAAACGATTTGCTTCGAAGGGCTTACTTCGCGTCGACCGTGCGTTGCTGCTGCTCGCCCAGGCCCTGAATCCCGAGCCGCATCGTCTGCCCAGCCTTCAGGTAGACCGCTGACGGCTTCACGCCCATGCCCACGCCCGGCGGCGTGCCGGTGGAAATGACATCGCCCGGTTGCAGGCTCATCACCTTCGACAAATACGACACCAGCGCGGCCACGCCGAACACCATCGTCTTCGTACTGCCGTTCTGATAACGATGTCCGTCCACTTCGAGCCACATATCGAGTTGCTGCGGATCGGCGATTTCGTCTTTCGTGACCAGCCACGGACCGATCGGACCGAAGGTATCGAAACCCTTGCCCTTGTCCCATTGCGTGCCGTGTTCAAGCTGCCATTCACGTTCGGAGACGTCGTTGATCACGCAATATCCGGCGACGTAATCCAGTGCGTCCGCCTCGCTGACGTACTTGGCTTCCTTGCCGATCACTACGCCGAGCTCGACTTCCCAATCCGTTTTCTTCGAGTTGCGCGGAATTTCAACGTCGTCGTTCGGACCGCAAATCGCGCTCGTCCACTTACCGAAAATCACCGGTTCCGTCGGTACGGGCAGGTTCGATTCGGCCGCGTGATCGGCGTAATTCAGTCCGATACAGACAAATTTGCCCACGGCTCCCACGCACGGGCCAATGCGCGGTTCGCCCGGCACTTCAGGCAGCGAGGCCGGATCGAGCGCGCGCAACTTGGCCAACGCGGCATCCGATAGCGCCGCGCCGGCGATATCGTCGACTACCTTGGACAAATCGCGAATCTTGCCATTCTGATCCAGCAAACCCGGTTTTTCCTGACCCTTCGGCCCATAGCGCAGCAGTTTCATCGTGAGTGATCCTTCAGTTTTCAGGTTTTGATTCGGTTTCGAGATGTTCAGTTTAAGCGATCGTTTTTAAAGGTCAGATCGCTCGAGTTTGCTTTCGATCGCTTTCGGTCAAAACTTCGGTTAAATGATTCGGGCCGGTCGTGAACGATGATTCATCGGAGGCGGGTTACGACGCAGGTTACAACGCAGGTACAACGATAGCATCGCGTTTTCCTTCTGATCCCGCCTTTGCATTTCGCCGGCTCATGCCTCGGGATGCAGTTTTTCACGCCTCTTCAGCGCTATAGGGCCGCCCTCGCCAGCATTACAGGGCACCACCGCATGCCACACAGTTGGATTGCCAATCTCGCCAATCTTTTTACCATTCTCTGCTTTCGTTGCAATTGCAGTTGAGCAATTCCGGGTATACCGCGCTCATTCTTCATGCGTTTATCTCGACTTCTACAGCCGGTAAAATTCGCGCGCAGTGTCCCCAAAGATTGCCTGCTGTGCGGACGCATCGAGGTGCGCCGTCAATTGCCGCGCTGCGTCAAACCACTGTGCATAGTTGCCGTTCAGGTTCAGCACCGGCCAGTCGCTGCCCCACATCAGCCGCTCGGGTCCAAAATGCTCAAGAAGATGATCGACATAAGGCTTGAGCTTGGCCACTGACCAACCGGGCGCGGCTTCCGTCGCCAGACCCGAGAGTTTGCAAACCAGCCGTTGCGGCAGTGCGGCCAATTCGGCTATGCCGTCCGCCCAGCTTTGCCAGGCGGCGTGACCATCCTTGATTTGCGGCTTCGCACCATGATCGACGACGATTCGCAGCTCAGGAAAGCGCGCGGCGAACACCTTCAACGAAGGTACATGACGCGAAAATATCAATGCATCGAAGGCGAGATCGTTTTTGATCAGCGCGTGGATTGCCGGAGTCAGTGCAGGATTTTCGATCCAGCGGTCGTCGGGCAGATCTTGCAGCATCGGGCGCACACCCTTGAGTTTGGGTTCACGCGCCAGTTCGTCGATCAACTCCGAGCTATCCGCTGCATCAAGCGGAACCCAGCCGACAATGCCGGCGATAGACTCGTCGTCGCGGGCGAGATCGAGTAGATAGCGCGTTTCATCCATAGTCGGCGCAGCCTGGACAACCACTGTGCGCGCAATCCGGGCTGCTTCACGAAGAGGCTTCAGGTCAGCGGGACCGAAGACGCGGTACAAGCTCTGCAACTCGGGCGTCAACCAGCCATAGTCACCACGCGATGGGTCCCAGAAGTGCTGATGCGCGTCGATCCGTTCAGTGCTCATGGTCTTCCTGCGTTGGTGTGACCGGCGCTTGCTTGATCGTTGCGTGGCACGGGCGCGTCACGATGCAATAAACCGGCTGCTCGCAACGCGTCCCACAAAGCGTCCGGCAGCGGATCAGCGAACGAAGCCGCATTCAAACGCACTTCCGCTGGATTTCGTGCGCCCATCAAGACCGTGGCCACAACTTTATGCGCATAAGGAAACTGCAGGGCCGCGCTCGCCAAGGCAACGCCATGCGCACGGCAGATCCGTTCCAGCGCATCGACACGTTCGATAATCGCCTGCGGCGCATCGCCATAGTTGAACTTTTGGTTGTCGGCTTTTGGCGCCGTATCGGACGTCAATCCCCGGGCGAGAATGCCCGAATTGAACGCACCGCCCAACAGGATGCTGACGCCGCGCTTCTCGCATTCCGGCAGCAAGTCATCGAGCACTGCCTGCTCCAACAAGGTGTAACGTCCCGCCAGCAACGCACAATCGATGTTGAATTCCGCCATCGCCTCCTGGATAGCGGCGCCTTCGTTCACACCGAGCCCAACCGCTTTTACGCCCCGGGTTTTGCGAAGCTCATCGAGCGCCCGGAAACCGCCTTCGTCCGTTAGTTGCCGCCAGTAGCGCGCGTTGTTTTCGCCGTGCGTGACGCGGCCGATATCGTGGATCAGCACAATGTCGATATCGACAATACCCATACGTTGCTGGCTGTCTTCGAACGATCGAAGAATGCCGTCGTAGGTGTAGTCGTAGACCGCCTGGAATGGCAGCGGGTCCGACCAGCCTTCGCTGCCGTCGTAAGGCGTGGTGCGCGGAACAAAGCGCCGGCCAACCTTGGTCGACAACACGTAGTCTTCGCGCGGGTATTGGCGCAACGCATCGCCTATCCGGTGTTCGGCTTTCGTGTGGCCGTAGTGCGGAGCGGTATCGAAGTAACGGATACCGCTTTGCCACGCGGCGTCCACGGTCGCTTGCGCGTCTGCCTCGGAAAGTTCGTGATACAGGCCGCCCAGCGGTGCACTGCCCAGCGACAACGCCGTGACTTCCAGCGAGGTTTTACCCACCTTGCGCTTTTTCACAACGGGATTTCCGGTGATTGGGTTCATTGCGTTGGACTTGTGAGTTGGGCTGATGAGTTCGACCTGTGAATCAGGCTCAAATCGACGTAATCGATACCGCATGCCGCGGCGTCGCGCTCGCCGGCAGACACGCCGGGCCAACTGGATCAAAGCTCTTGTAGGTCAGGATGAACTCCTGATGACCCAGCGATTCCGACTTGGACGCGGCGCCCGCCGCCACCCTCACGGTGGCATCGAATACTTCGCGGCCAACTTCGTCCAGCGTGGCACGACCTTCCAGAATCCGGCCCGCATCCACGTCCATGTCCCCGGAAAGATTCCGGTAGGTCGCCGGATTCGCGCACACCTTGATAACGGGCGAGATGGCGGAACCGACCACCGATCCGCGTCCGGTCGTGAACAGGATCACGTGCGCTCCGCAAGCAATCAGTTCGCCGATTTCCGCGTTGTCGCTGATGTTCGGAAAGCCGAAACGCGGTTCGCCATCGGGAACGACATCGAGCAGGTACAAACCGCCGACAGGCGGAATGTCACCGGGCTTGACGATCCCCACAATGGGCGATGCACCGCTTTTCGCATACGCGCCGAGTGACTTTTCCTCCTGCGTGGTCAGGCCGCCATCCGCGTTGCCGACCGCGAACGAACCGTGTCCCATGATGGAGTAATAGCGCGCGGCCTTGTCCACGCACGCGACAATTTCACGGCCCAGTTCCGGCCGCGCGGCCCGGCTTTCCATATGGAACTCGCAGCCGACCAGTTCGCCGGTTTCCTCGAAAATACACGCGGCACCGGCGTCAATCAGCGCATCGAAGGCTCGCCCCACAGCGGGATTCGCCGTAATGCCGCTGGTGCCGTCCGAGCCGCCGCAAATTGTTCCGACGATCAATTCGTCGAGCGCCATCGGCACTTTCGGCTGCTGCGCGAGCGTCGCGCGCACGTCGCGAATCCAGTCGATGCCATTCTGGATCGTGCTGCGCGTCCCGCCTTTTTCCTGGATCGTCAGAACCTCGGCCGGGCGGCCGCTCGCGCGCACGGCGTCGACCAGATAGTGCTTGTTCATGCTCTCGCAGCCGAGCGAGACGAACAGGACCGCGCCCACATTCGGGTGCGTGGTCAGCCGCTCCATCATCTTTTCGGCATAGCCATTCGGGTAGCAGCCCGGAAAACCAATCAGGTGCACGGGCGGTTCGCGATCGGCAGCGGGGTCGTCGAAGGCGTCGAACGCCGGACGAAATTGCGTGACGATTTCCCTCGCCACGTGATGCGCACATTCGACGAGATACGCAACCGCGATTACATTGCGGATGCCCTTGCGCCCATCGGCGCGCAGGAATCCTTGAAGCGGCGCAGTGGTGGTGGCTGTCATCGGCTTAGCGGTCCCGGTGATCCACGAACGCATGGCCGGCGTCGTGGGTATAGGTCGGGAGATAGTCGCTCTCGAGATTGTGCGTGTGCAGATGTTCTCCGGGCTGAACGTCAGATGTCACATGGCCAATGATCGCGCCATATCGAAGCACTTTTTCGTCGGTCCGCAACGCGCGGCGTGCGACTTTGTGCCCAAGGTCGATGGTCTTCGCCAGCGTGACGGACTTCCCCTCGATCTCCACATGTTCCCCCGCTTGCAGACGCGCGCCGGCAATCAGGCAATTGTCCTGCGGGCTTTGAAGAATGAGCCGGGCGTCAGTGGGCTTGTGAGGAGTTTGCTGCACAGAAACTTCCTTGAGAACGGACGAAATTCGGGCGACATTCAGATGGTCGTATGAGCATTGCCGCAGGTTTGCATCAGTATAATCATTCATCAGTGAACGTATTATTCATATGCGGACAAGTCGAAGTCAAGCTAAGTGCGCCCCCGAGCGGCCCGTGTTTTCCCTTAGCATCTTGTTTTTGAGCGACCTAACTGAAGGCCATCATGCAGGCAGACGATCCCACCGACGCCGAGCGCTACCGGGCGCCCGCGCTGGATAAAGGTCTCGATATCCTTGAACTGCTCGCCGAGCAAAAGGATGGATTCACGCGTGCCGAGATCACGAAATCGCTCGGGCGCAACGCAAGCGAGATGTACCGGATGCTCGAGCGGCTGGTCGCGCGCCAGTACGTGGTGCGGTCGCCCGCGGGCGACCGCTATTCCCTGAGCCTGAAACTGTATGCGCTCGCGCACCGGCATCCGCCGATGAACCGTCTGATCGCGGAAGCCCTGCCTGTCATGCAGCGTTTTGCCGATCGCGCGGAGCAGTCGTGTCATCTCGCCGCCTATGACCGGGGGAATCTGCTTGTGATCGCGCAAGTCGACGGGCCGGGAACATGGGGAATTTCGGTGCGGCTCGGCGCGCGGGTCGGGTTGATCGATACCGGTTCGGGTCGCGTGATCCTTGCGTTCCAAAGCGCGGAACAACGCGCGCACATGCTGGCCGAGCACACGCGTGTAAAAGGTGAGTCCGCGCTCGATCCGCTCGCGCTGGACAATGCCTGCACACAGATTCGCGCGGACGGTTTTCTCCATAAGGAGAGTCAGCAGACCTTCGGTGTGATGGACGTGAGTTTTCCGCTGCTCGGGCCGTCCGGCCAAGCGATCGCGACGCTGACGTGCCCGTATCTCAGGCGTATCGACGAATACGTGGCGCCGTCCATAAACGAGGTCAGTGCGCTGCTGGGTGAAGCGGCGGCGGCGCTATCCATGTTTCGCGAACCGGGTGCTGAGTTCAGCGATTCGCGGGATTCGAGCGCGGCTTAGGAGTGGCAGATGAGTGGCAGATGGTGAGCAACTTCGGCGGGCAAATTCGTTGGGAAGAGTCGGCTCGCTTCGTTGGGACGATCCGGTTGGCGGATTCGCCAACTTCCAGATCCGCGCGACGCGTTAGAATGGCGACCCTCTCAAAAAGCGGATCGTCGCTTCACGCGACGTTTCGCGTCTTTTTCTACGCAAGGCAATGGCGAAACTCCTCTCCGATCCCGAATTTCAGCGCTTCTCCGAACTTCAGCAAAAACAGTCCAGCTTCACGATCACGAGCGAGGAAGCGGACGAGCTGCGCGATATTGTCGCTCGCGCGCAGCAAAAGCGCGACGACCGCGCGGCCGCAATGCAGTCGATCGAAACGTTTATCAAGCAGTTCGACATCAGCGCGGACGAACTCTTTACGGCCGACCAGATCGCCGATGCAGCCCGCAATTTCGGCCTGATTCCCGCAGCGAAGAAAGAACGCGTGATGCCGCCGCAGTTGTCGTTCAATGGCAAGCCGTATCAATGGACCACTCGCGCCCTGCCTGACGACATTCGCGTTCCGCTGTTCGAAGCGTTCACGTCGGGCGCGTCGGTGAAAGCGTTTATTGCTACGCCTAAGGACGCTACGCGTTGCGCGGCGACGATCGCGCGTCTGGAGCGTGAAACCGGTAGCACTTATGCCGATGCGTGGCTGGACGAGCTGGCTGTATCGCGCGCACAGGTCGACGAAGCGCTCGCAAAGCTGCCTGCCTGATTCGAAGAGCAACGGTCGCGGGCAAGCATGCTGCAGCACGCATTCTGGTCGCTCACTACGGCGGCCGGATGCCGGCGATCTTCACCTGCACGATCTTCATAGCCTTCATGACGGCAGCGCGTCGGCTTTTGCGTCTGCTTCGGCGAGCCGCATCCTGAAACCGGTTACGCCCGGATCCTCCGTGGCCGTTATCTCGAATCCTAAACGGCGCGCGAGTCCGATCATGCCGGTGTTCTCGCGCAACGCCTCGCCGACCAGCCAGCGTGTCCCGCGTGCCCGGCAATACGCGATGATCCGAGTCAACAGCAACGTTCCCAGCCGCTTGCCCTTCTGGTCCGAGCGCACCGCGACCGCGAACTCAGCCGTCTCGTTGTCCGGATCGGCAACGGCGCGCACCACCCCCAGCGTCTCGATACTGTCGTGTTCACCCGTGACGGCGATAAACGCCATCTCTCGGTCATAGTCGATCTGCGTCATCCGAGCGAGTTGCGAGTGATCGAAACTGCGCACGGAGCTGAAAAACCGCAGACGCAGATCGTCCGGTGTCATCGCGGCGACGAAAGCACTATGGGCGGCTTCGTCGTCGGGACGAATAGGCCGCACGGTGATACGCAAGCCGTTCCAGTCGAGAGCCTCCTCCAGTTGCCGCGGATACGGCTGAATGGCGAGCGGCGTGCGATGCGCAGCCAGCGTCAGATGCGGTTCGTAGACCACGACCGCCTGGCGGGTCACGCGCACCGTCAACCGCAACGCGACAATCTGCTCGATCTCGCAAACAGCCTGCGACAGCCCCGTCAACGCCCTCAGCAAGTTCTCCGCCGGGAGTTCGCGCGCTCTGGGTGAATGCATCACGAGGTCACGCGCCAGCACCGGGTTGAGCGGCGGAAAGGCGAATTCGTGCAACGCGTCCGGTAGCCCGAGTGCGCCAACAGCCTTGAATTCGAACACCGGTCCAAACACGCGATGGTTCAGCAAGCGGACATCGATTTCGATAGTGTCTTCGCTCCCTGGCCCCGCTGATCCCGCCTTCACCACCAGGCCAAACTGCGCCAGCACCCGCGACGCCCGCTCGCCGTCCAGTTCCGCGACGCCCGCAGTCAATGCGGCCATGACCTGAGCCTGCGCGCTGTCCAGCGCAACTAGCGTCTGAGGGCGCGGCCCGTCGGGCGTCTGCATCAACAACTCGCGACCCTGCCGATAATCTACGAGCCGCGCGAAACCCCGCGCAAGGCGTTGAGGCGTGGTATGGACGGGAATGCCGTGGGCATGCAACGCGTCGCGCGTGGCCTGGTCGACGCAGCCGAAAAAGCAGGTCAGCAAACCGCGATACGCGTGGCTTTGCTGCTCGATCAACACGCGCGCGACTTCCGCAACAGGCGCGGTGTGTGTTGGCGCATGGACCACGAACGCCGTCCCGGTCTCGCGATGCGGCGCCAGCGCTTCGAGCGCCGCACCGAAGTCTGCGGCGGTTGCAGTGTCTCCGAGTTGCAGTGGGTTCTCCAGACGCGCATGCGGCAGCACGGCGGCGACTGACACGCGCGCGGCCTCGGGCCAGAGCGCGAGCGCATCGCCGGCCGCGGCGAACGCGTCGGCGGCGACCGCGGCCACGCCACGATCGCTGGTGATGACGGTCGCCCGGTCGCTTGCGGCCACGCGGCCCACGCCGAGGGTCTCTATTTCATCGAGCAGATCGTCGAGCGAGTCCACCCTTACCAGGCCGGCGCGCCGGAAAGCGGCGCTGTAAAGCGCGTCGAAAGGATCGTCGTGACCTGTGCGCAAAACCAGCACGGGTTTGTTGCGCGCCGCCGCCCGCGCCGCTGACATGAATTTGCGCGCCATTCGCACCGATTCGATGGCCATCAGGATCGCGCGCGTCCGTGAGTCGCTTGCGAGGAAGTCGAGGATATCGCCCACGTCGACGTCAGCCTCGTCGCCCAGCGCGACCACCCGCGAAAAACCCAGGCCACGTGCGTTCGCCCAGCCCATCACACCGTTGGTCAACGCGTTCGACGCCGATACCCACGCTACCCCGCCCGCCGCAATGGCGCATGACGGCGCCCCCAGCACAGCGCCCACAGCTGGGGTCATCACGCCGACACTCGCCGGACCGACCACACGCAGCAAAAATGGCCGCGCAGCCGCCAGCGTACGGTGTGTCCAGTCGCGGCCCTTCGGCTCCCCCGCCTGCCCGATTATGACCACCGCCCGCGTGCCACGCTCTCCCAGTTGGCTGACGATCTCGGGCCATGTGGGTGGTGGCGTGCACAGCACCGCCACGGTCGGTATCTCCGGCAAGTCGTCGATATGCGCAAACACCGCGGCCCCGTTCAACTGACGATGCTTCGGATTCACCGGCCAGACCGGGCCCGCGAAGTTGGCGGCGCTCAGCCGCGACCACACCATTTCGCCAATACTGCCCGCACGCAGTGACGCCCCGATCACGGCAATCGACTTCGGGTTAAACAGTGCGTCGAGATTACGTACGGTCATGCGGCCTCCGTAAATGGGATGTATCCAGCATAGGCGATTCGCGAGTCCCCAACTACTGGCCGGACGGCCTATGTCCCGCCTTTTCCAACAACCGTTCTTACATTTCCTGATGCCCGATATGAGAATTCATTTTGTTTCGGCGTCAACCGAACGGACTATTGTTTCGTACCGGGAACCAAGGTAATTTAATCAAACGCGGGACAGGAGCGATTCTGGTTCGCAGAGGAGGCACGTGGAGGTACGTACGTCTACTCGGCCACAAAGAAAACCGAGAAGGTTGGGCGGTCAGGAATCACTATGCGACATCTTCCATCGTTGATTGCGTTGCGTTTCTTCGAAGAAACGGCGCGTCATTTGAGTTTCAATCGCGCGGCGCGAGCGTTGTGTGTCACACAAGGAGCCGTAAGCCGTCAGATCAGGCTACTGGAAGAGTCACTGGGCGTGAAGCTTTTCGAGCGCGACCATAAAGGGATCCGCTTGACGCAGGCAGGCGTGTTGCTGATGCCGTCGGTGACAGAGGCATTTGACGTGATCGAGCGCGGAACGCGTCACCTGACGGGAAGCGTCGAGCGCAAGCGTTTGATTGTGTCATTGCCGCCCACGTTTGCCACGCAGTGGTTTTCGTCGCGGCTAGCGGCACTGGCGGACCAGTTGCCGGACGTCGATCTGTCTATTCGTACACAGGAAAGCGACGAGTGTCATTGCAGCGTGCGCTTCGGGCGCGACGCTGCGGCGCATGGGTGGTCGGAACTGCTGATCGTAGAGCGGCACGCGCTAGTGGGATCGGCGTCGTTCAGCGGGACACCGGTCGAGATATTGCTGGATCGATTGCCCGCGCTTCACGTGCTTCATGAGGATGTGCGTCTGAACCTCTGGCCGGACTGGCTGGCGAAAGCGGGACTGCCACCGCGTTATGCCGAGAACGGTATTGAATTTTCGAATCTGCAGCAGGCAATCCATGCGGCGCGACGCGGGGTAGGCTTGGCCGTTGTGGATCTGAACATGATTGCTGATGAGTTGACCGAGGGTGCTTTGGTGAGGATGTCGGACGTCGAGATCAGCGGACCATTCGGATACTGGCTGGACGTACCGGAAGCGCACCGCGACGCCAGCACCGTGACCGGCTTCGCCGATTGGTTGTGCCACGAAACTGCCCAGCCCGTTTGAACGGCAGTCTCAACTTAAGATAGAAGTACATAAGGACCTTAACCGGAAACATCGCCCAACTGGATGCCTGACGGTATGAAATGGCGAAGCTTGCTTTTGCATTCGCCGATCCACTGCGGGCACTGCCTCATGCAGATAAGCAGGATAGCCATACGCATTCAGCAGCCTCGGGGAATGATTCCAGTCATTATATTTCGCTCAGTTGTTCAAACGTCAGCCGGACCAAGCTTTACCGTGCAACAGTCGCCGGCATCGCAGCGTTGGTCGCCCCCGCCACCATTTCACTTCCCAACACGCAATGCGACTGCAGCGACAAATACCCGGGGTTATACGCCTTCGCATCTTTCTTCGGCAGCGTATAAGCAATCCGGCATTGTTCGACCGGGCCATTTCCCCACTTCACCGTCAGCGCTCCCTGATCCTCAAGACCCCGTGCAAATATTCTGCTGTCCTGACCGACCACACCCACGCTCTTGCCTTGTTCGTCTTCCACACTCGCTCCAAATGGTAACGTCCCACCACCCAGTTTCGGCGCCTGAATCAATGCAGCCCGACCACTCACCGTCTCGTACTTCATCATCACTATAGAGCCTGCACGCGGCGCCACTTGCGCTGACGTCGATTTAAATTCGACATCGGTGGACGTGCCCTTCGGATCAATATCCACTTCGTTCATGGTGTAAGGCGACAAGTACGGAACCACCGCATAACCGCGTGAATCCACCTTCGTTCCCGGCGAACTCGTCACCATCGCACCGGCTGCAGCAGGCGCCTCTACAATCCCGATCGTGTCGCCCACCGTCTGCGATAAAGTCACCCCGCCCGGATGCGCCACCACCGAACCCTGCACGCCGGCCGACACCTGACGCGTGCCGCCACCCGCGCTCGCCGATGCATTCAACGTCGCATAAGGCGCCCGATACGTCGCGCTCAAACCCGCGTTGCCGTTGTTGGCCGAACTGCCGCCCGCGTTATACGTACCATATCCGTTGTACGAGAACTGGTTCGTTTCACCCAGCGAACCACTCACGTTCGCCTGCATGTTCGTCGCGCCGTCGGAGGTATGCGAGGCGGTCGTGGTCAGCATCGGCGCATGCGCCTTGTGGCCCAGCGGAATAGTGGTGCTCAGCATGAATTCGTTCGACATCTGGCCGTCCATCGACCGCGTGCGTCCAGCCGTCAGGCTGTACGTTCCGTACTTGAACGCGTTGGTGTAGCCGGCCTGGAACAGCGTGTCGTTACCACCGTGGTTCCAGTAGTTCTGCGACGAACCCGTCACGAACATCGTGCCGTGGTCGCCCAGCTTTTGATTGATCGACACCTGCATGCGGTTACGCTGCCGATAAACCGAGTTGATATCGCCACCGTGATCTGCAATATCCCGCACCGACGCGGCATCGTTCAGGTTCATGTAACCCGCCGTCGAGAAGCGGTACGCCGCGACCGACACGTTCGTATCTGTTGCCGCGATGAACTTGCTGTAACCCACGCGCAAGCTCGTGCCGTGCATCGACTGCGCGTTCGGGATGCTGGTGAAGGCGCCCGTCACGTCCATCGAGAATGCGCCGATACCCGTGTTCAACGCACCGCCCACGTTCACTGCACCGTACCCGCTCGACGCGACCGCGCCGCCGTAAACGGTGACCGTGTTGGTCAGGCCGCGCTGAATCGTGAACTGGGCGAAGACGGGTTTCGTATCGAGCGAATCGTTGCGCAACTGGCCGGCGGTCGCGCTGAAACGCGTGACGCCGGGGCGCAGCAATTGCGCCACCGACGCAAACGGCACCGTGAATTCCTTGCTGCGGCCATCGGCTTCCGTCACGGTCACCACCAGATCGCCGCCGTAGCCGGTCGAGTAGAGATCGTTGATTTCAAACGGGCCCGGCGCGACGTTCGTTTCCTCCAGCACCTGGCCGTTCTGACGGATCGTCACGCGGGCGTTCGTTTCCGCGGTACCACGTACGACCGGCGCGTAACCGCGCATCGATTCAGGCAGCATGCGGTCGTCGGTGGCCAGTTGCACGCCGCGAAACGATACGCTGTCGAAGATCTCGCCGGTCGTGCTCGTATCGCCCACGGTCAGTTGTGACCCGAGCTTCGTCACGTCGCGCTGCGCGTAGGTCGCGATGTTGTCGAATTGCGTCTTTTGACCGGTTCCGGTCGATATCGACGATTGGTGGCGGATATGCCACGCGCCAATGTTCAGGCCGGCGCTCAGGCCAAGATAGCTCTGGCTCGAACCGACGCCCGAGCTCGCCGTGTGATACGTGTTCGCGTTGTAGCTGATGAAACCACCGTTGACGCCCTGGTCCCATTGTTCGGGCGGCACATAACCGCGTGCCGAGTTCTTCATGAACGCTTGCGGCACGCTCAGTTCGAGCGTCTGCTGCGTGAAATCGAAATCGACCGTTGCGCCCGGTACGATGGCGCCAATCTCAGCGCAGGTGTCGGCGTTGGCAGTAGTTGTTGCCGCAGTCGTTGCCGCGCCACGTCCCGCGGCCGCATCGGCCTTCGCCAGATCCACGCCCGCGCGCTGCAACAACGCGCGGTTGAAACAAGGCGTTGAGCCCAGCTTGCCGTCGGTTGAAACAAAGCGGATGTCTTCACGCGCCAAACGCGCGCCATTCACGATCAGGTCGACCGAATACGTTCCCGGGGTCACCGCGTTGCCGCGCGTGAAACGGCTGGTGTCGATGGCCGTGCCCGCGTCCCCGCGCAGATACATGTTGTCGAAACTGACTTCATCGATGGCGCCGGTCTGGGTTTGCGGCGTTGTCGCGGCCTCCGCCACGGCTTGAGAAATCGCACCGCACGCCATCATCGAGAAAGCGATCGCGGCAAGCGGCTTCAGGCGCAGCCGGAATGCGACCGGGTACTGAGCATTGAATGCGGTTTGAGCAGCGAGTTTCATGATTCAGCCTGCGATGGTTAGGTCAATTCAGACGCGACTTGACCCACCGGGCTGTTCGGGACAGTCCGTTCGGTAAAACGCGTGTTGAGTGTTGGGGGAAGGCGTCGGCTCGATATGGCCCGCGACACCTTCAATTCGCCCCGGTGCGGGGCGAAGCCTTACGGCGAGTCTTGCGGGGCCTTACGGGGCAATAGGTGCTTCGAACGGCAGGGCGCCGCCGAAATCGCTGATACCCTGGTACTTGACGTGCGCGTTGGCAGGAACCGTCTTCAGGTTCTTGATCGGGAACTGCGCGGTGCCGCGCGGCTCGACCATGCCGCCAATGTCGTTCGTATAGGTCTGGCCTGCACCCACCACGTCGATCTTGCTGAACGACACGTAGTACGCCGTCGGGTTCGTCGCCTTCACGTCGTAGCCCTTGTTGTCGGCTGACGGTACAAGCTTCCAGGTCACCTTTCCGGCCGCTTCGTCGGCCGTGCCGGGCAAGCCCTTCGGACGCGCAAACACCTTGATGCGGGTGCGAAACGCAAACTGCAGCGTGTTGGACTCGGTGCTCTTCGCGGTCTTGGGCGGCACGTCGAGCACGTTCAGCCAGAATACCGACTCGCGGTCCTGCGGCAGCGCATCACCCGTGTACATCATGCGCAGCGTCTGCGATTTGTTGGCATCCATGCGAAAGATCGGCGGTGTCAGCACGAACGGCGCGCTCGCTTCACTCGGCTTGGCGTCCGCATTGCCCTTGTCCATCCATACCTGCACCAGCGACGGTTCAGCGCGATTGTTGGTCAGCTTGACCGTCACCTCACGATTTTCAAGGGGATACACCACCCGCGTGCCGCTCACGGTCACGCTCGCGCCCGCACTGCCGGCCAAGAGGGCTGCGACCAGACCCAAACCACATGCAATTCGACTAATGGACTTCATGATTGATGTTTCTCCGTGAAAAACGTATCTCGAAATTTCGGTAAAAAAACAGGCATCTGCACCCCGCAGATGCCTGCTGATACGGCTTACTGGTAGTCGACCGTGTACTGGACCGAGGTGTTGACCGGGCCGGCTGTGGCCTTGCCGGTGGCGTAGTACTCAGCGAAGTACTGCAGGTTCGCGGCACCCGACACGATTGCGACACCGTTGCCTGCCAGGTCGTTGTTTGCGCCTGTGACCACGTTGATGGGCAGACGCGATGCGTTGAGCAAACGAACCTGAACGTTCTGCGCACCGGCCGGTGCCTGGTTCGTCAGATAACCGGTGCTCTGGTCGATCGTCGGGCCATTCTCGAAACGGGCGACTGCCTTCGTTTCGGTCGAGCAGCCGCTCAGCGCAAAGGTCAGATCGGTCGCGCCTGTCGTACCGGCCGTTGCGCCTGGGGCACCCAGCGTGCTGTCCGTCACCGTCGGCAACGTGACGTTCTTGTCAGCGGCGCCAGCCGCTTTTGCATCGATCGAGCAAGTCGTATCGGTCACGGCGCCCGTGAAAGTGATCGTGCCGTCAGCAGCGCTTGCACCGGTTGAAGCGAGCGCCAGGGTGGCCAAGGTTGCAGCAGCAGCGAGGGTAGAGATGAAGGATTTCATGAACGTTTCCAATAGAGAAATGAATGTGGGTTTGTAGACACTTACAGCGCTTAGGACTACTTCGTCCCACGATGCTGAGCGCGCAGTGCGAGCCACCTGTTTTTTCATCGTCTGGATTCGTGTGGGAGGCGATGAACCGGTTCGTCTGCGAGTGAATGAATATTAAGACCGGGCACCTCAGATGACCCTCGGAACTCTCCGAAAGAATTAGGACAAAACTGAGAATTCCTAAAAACGAAATGGAGAGTGTGTGAGGGAGGCGATGCGCGTTTCTGAAAGCAAAAAGGCGTCCGCAATGCGGACGCCTTTTTGAGGTGAGACTTTTCGGGAGGCTGTGCTTAGCCGGTGGCGTGGCTCGTTATGACGAACTGCTCGCGGCACGCAAGGTAAGGTTGCGTGTCTCGGGTGCCCATGCAATGGATACGATCATGCCGATCAACAGCACGCCGGCCAGGACCATCATCGTGTAGTGAAACCCGATTTCCGCGATACCCACCGGCAACAGGAACGTGCCGATCGCTGAACCAAGCCGACTGCATGCAATAGCCAGCCCGACACCCGACGCGCGTACTTCCGTCGGAAAGCATTCCGGCGGGAAGACGCCAACGAGATTGCTGAACGCCGACATGGTCAGGGTGAAGACAGCGAACGCAACAATCATGGCGAGCGTGGCGGACGACGGCAGCAAACTCATGGCCACGAGCATTGCGCAGGTCACGGCAAACGATCCGATCAGGAAGTGTCGACGTGGCAATTTGATCGTCAGCCAGATTCCCAGCACCGCGCCGATCACGAGCACGGCATTGAGCAACAGGTCCGCACCGAAACCGTTGCTCAGCCCGATCACCTTCAGAATACCCGGCAGGAACGTGTAGATGGCGAAGTACGGAATGACCAGACAGACGAAGAAACCGCAATTAAACAGCGTCCGGCGGATCAGGTCTGGCTGAAACAGCCGCCCGTAGCCTTGTTTCGTATGGATGCCGGCAATTGCATCCTCTGCGTCGAGTATCACGTCGGGACCGAAATGCTTGCGCACGATGTCGTGCGCCTCCTTCGCCCGTCCCTGGCCAAGCAGCCAACGCGGCGACTCCGGCGTACCGATACGCAACAGCAGCACGATGAACGCAGGAAGACTCGCGGAGGCAAGAAGCCAGCGCCACGCGTCCGGTGATGCGTCTCCATAGGACATGCCGAGCACATTCGCCACGACATAACCGATTGTCCACACCACACTGAACGAGCCGAGTAATGCACCACGATGCTTGCGTGGCGAAAACTCAGCGAGAATGGCATGACCGACCGTGAAGTCACCCCCCATTCCAAAGCCGATCAACACCCGCAACGCGAAGAGCTCCATAGGTGAGGTAGCGAAGAATTGCAGGAACGCCGCTACTGTGATGATGACAAAACTACTGAGAAAAATGCGCTGGCGACCGAGTCGATCCGACAGCCGGCCAAATACCAGGCTGCCAAGGAAAATCCCGATCAAAGCGGAACTGCCAATTGCTCCCATCCAGAATGAATCGAGTGGCATCTGCCGGTTCATCGATGCCAGCGCGTATCCCACCGTGCCGAGCGCATAACCCTCGGTGAAGTGCGCACCAAATGTCAGGCCCGCAATTTTCATGTGAAACCGGTTTAACGGAATGTCGTCGAGTAACACCGGTTTCGGCGTCTGCGGCGCTTGCGTACGGACAGGCGTTGTGCCCGCATGAGGCGGCGGACTGATCGGGAATGCACTGCTTGACGTGTCCTGATGACTCACTGCGTCTCCTTACCTATATGTTCTTCAATTGCGCTGATGCCGGCTATGCGCGGGCAGCGACACCGCCTGGCGCATAGCCGGCACCTTTCGGCGTTCAGCGGTCAATGCCCATCAGGCCGCTGATCATCATGTACTTCATTTCCATGTATTCATCGAGGCCATACTTTGATCCTTCACGGCCAAGGCCTGACTGCTTGACGCCTCCAAACGGCGCCACCTCGGTCGATATGATTCCTTCGTTGATACCCACCATGCCCGTCTCGAGTGCGTCGGCCACCCGCCACGCGCGGCCCAGGTCGCGCGTGTAGAAATACGCGGCAAGTCCGAACGGAGTGTCGTTGGCAAGCGTGATCGCTTCCGCCTCCGTCTCGAAGCGGAAACAAGCCGCCACCGGTCCAAACGTTTCTTCCTGAGCGATCAACATGGTGCGGTTCGCGTGAGCGAGCACCGTCGGTTCGTAGAACGTCCCACCCAGCGCATGTGGGCGTCCGCCGGTCAGTACTGTCGCGCCCTTGCTCAACGCGTCCTGGACGTGATCGCCGACCTTCCTGAATGCGGCCTCGTTGATGAGCGGCCCCTGATCGACTTCCTGCTCGAGCGCGTCCCCTACCCGAAGCTTGCGTACTGCCTCGGTCAGCCGTTGAGTGAATGCGGCGTACACGCTCGCCTGCACGAAAAAACGGTTCACGCATACGCAGGTCTGGCCCGTGTTGCGAAACTTCGATGCCATCGCGCCTTGTACTGCAGCGTCGAGATCGGCGTCGTCGAACACAATGAACGGCGCGTTACCCCCGAGTTCCAGAGAGAGCTTCTTTAACGTGTCGGCGGATTGCGCGGCGAGTAGCTTGCCTACACGCGTCGATCCGGTGAATGACAACTTGCGCACTGCGGGCGATGCGGTCAACGTCGCGCCAATCGCAACAGCGTCTCCGGATACGACGTTGAACACGCCCGCCGGGATGCCGGCTTGCGCCGCGAGCACAGCGAGTGCCAACGCGCTCAACGGCGTTTCCTCGGACGGCTTCAGCACCATCGTGCAACCAGCCGCCAACGCGGGGCCTGCTTTGCGCGTGATCATGGCAAGCGGGAAGTTCCAGGGCGTGATGGCTGCGACCACGCCGACCGGCTCACGCGTCACGATAATCTTCGAGCCGGGTTTCGAACTCGGGATCACATCTCCGTAGCTGCGTTTCGCTTCTTCGGCAAACCATTCGAGGAAGCTTGCGGCGTAGGCCACTTCGCCTTTTGCTTCCGCGAGCGGCTTGCCTTGCTCACGCGTCAGCAGTTCGGCGAGCGCATCGCGATGCTCCAGCATCAGTTCGCCCCAGCGCCTGATGCGCGTCCCACGCTCTTTCGCGGTGAGTGAGCGCCAAACGGGAAACGCAATCTCCGCAGCGCGGATGGCTTGGTGCGTTTGCGCTACGCTGGCCTTCGCGATATGTGCGATCACTTCTCCCGTAGCTGGATTGCGGACGGCGTAAGTCTCGGCGCTTTTGTGCCAGGCGCCATCGATGTAATGCTCTTTGCGAAGCAGATTCATGCGGCGTCCTTCATCGGTTGAACGAATTCACCTTGTGGCGCGCGAGATTCGCGTGCGGTACGACGCCCGGCCGTGTAGTCATTGATGACATCGCACGGCGTGTAGTTGCGCTCGAGTTCGTACAGTTCGTCCGCGTCCAGGTGGGTGCCGAGCGCACTGAGCGCGCTATCGAACTGGGCAGGTGAATCCGCACCGACCAGCATGCTGGCGACGCCATCGCGCTGGAGCACCCACGCCTGCGCGATTTGCGCCGCGCTCACGCCACGCCGTTTCGCCACGCGCGCCACCGACGCCGCAATCTCCCGTGACGCCGCGTCGCCGTACATTTGCGACGTGAAGAAGTCGGTCTGGTTGCGCGTGGACGCGGAGTCGCACGTCAGGAGACCGCGCGCCAGCGGGCTGAAGACGGACACGCCCAATCCCTGGTCGGCGCAATACGGCATCATTTCTCGCTCTTCCTCGCGGTATGCAAGATTCAACTGCAACTGCATGTTGATAGGCTTGTGCCAGCCATGCCGCTCGCAGATCTGGACAATCTTCGCCAGTTGCCACGTGTACATGGTCGATACCCCGATATAACGCGCCTTGCCCGAACGGACGATGTCGTTCAGCGCGCCCATGGTTTCCTCCACGGGCGTGGCGGTATCGAAGTAATGCAGCATGTAGATGTCGACATAGTCCATGCCCAGCCTCCGCAACGATGCGTCGATACCGTCGAGCACGTGTTTGCGCGAATGACCACCGGCGTTCTGATACAAACCCATGTCATAGCCGACCTTGGTCGTCACCACGATTTCCTCGCGCCGCGCAAGACGTCCGAGAATGCGGCCGACGACTTCTTCTCCGACGCCGGCCGAATAGAAATCCGCCAGGTCGATGAAGTTCACCCCGGCCTCCAGCGCGTGGCGGACGATTGGTTCACTCTTTTGTTCGTCGAAAATCCACGGCTTCCATTGCGGGGTGCCCATATTCATGGTGCCGAGACACAGGCGCGATACTTTCAGGCCTGACTGGCCAAGACGGACGTATTCCATTCTTTGAGTCTCCATGAGGCGTGGCGACGGTTGCCGACGCACGGCACCGGCACGCTGATTTTCAGAGGGCGGCCTGCATTAGAGGGCTGCCTGCGGCAAGCGGGGTGTGTAGAAGGGATTCGATACTTCACGCGCGGCCGCGAACACGTCTTCCTTCGACGGCAAGCCGAGCATGGCGGCCTTGAGAGCGTTTTTCGTCGCACGGTAGTTGTTGCGAAAAACGGCGTCGAGATCGTCGGTAGACGGGTTCACCCAGTTCGCCGTTACCACCACCCAATCGTTTTCCGCTTCAGGCGGCAATGTGCCGTCTTCGAGCGATTCAGCGACGGCCTTCGCAATGCCTGCCTGCGACGCCCCCCAGGTTGCGTTGCCGTGAAATTCACCGGCAATGGGGGCCTTGTTGACATACAGCGTGAGCGGTTTGGTCGGCACCCCAGGTTGCGCAATGACGACAAACGGCGCGTGGCCGGCCGAAGGCGTAGCAAGTGCGGTGGCGAACGCTTGGCCCGCGGGACCGTTGCGCGGCCCGACGAGCACGTTGATGTGAGCGAGATTGACGCCCGGGCCTTCAAAGCCCTCGCCAATATGGAGAGTGCGGCCGGTTTGGGGTGTTGGCATGGTGGCTTCCGTTCATGGAGTGGATCGATGAACAGATTGTGCGAGCGCACGCCGATAAGGAGGAATCGACGATTCGTGCGGATGGGTATGAGCGCCGCTCAGATCAGGGAATGCCCTGACTCGGGAACACGACGATCAGGACGAAGGCGACGTCATCGGCTGACGGCCTTCAGGCCTGCTTGCGTTTATCATTCGGCGGGCGGGATCGCGCTGTAGCGATCGAAGAATGCGCGATGCGCTTGTTCATTCACGCCGGACGGGTGCACGTCGGTTGAGGCCGGCCGGTGCTCGAGCATGGCTTTCGGCCGAATCGGGCGGAGCTGGAAGCCGCCGCCGCAATTAGGGCACACGTTGCTGAGCCGGGACAACACGCAGGCTTCGCAGAATGTGCATTCGAAGCTGCAGATCATCGCGTCGCGCGCGTCCGGCGGCAGCGCTTTTCCACAGCATTCACAAGAGGGACGCAAGGCAAGCATGATCGATATCTCCTTTTTTGCAGTTTAGGGTCGGAGTGCCCGCTTGCCTTGCCAATCTGCCCACGATTTACGTCAGCACGCCCCACATGACAAGCGTCAACGCGAGGCCGACTACCGAGACGATGGTTTGCAACACCGACCAGACGTAGACGGTCTGCTTCAGCTGCAAGCCGAAATACTCGCGGATCATCCAGAAACCGGCGTCGTTGACGTGGCAGAAAAACACCGAACCCGCGCCGATCGCCAACGCCAGCAGCGAGTTGTGGGTCGCGCTCAAGCCCGCCACGACCGGGGCGATGATCCCCGCAGTGGTCGTGGTCGCGACGGTCGCCGAGCCGGTCGCCTGCCGCAAAGCCACCGCAATCAGCCAGGCCAGCAGGATCAGCGGCATGTGCGAGCCGATGGCGATCTTGCCGATCGTCGTGCTGATGCCGGCGACAACCAGCGTCTGCTTGAGACCGCCCCCCGCGCCGATGGTCAGCAGCAAAGCGCAGATCGGCGGCAGGCTTTTGCGCAGGATGCCGCCCACCCGGTCGCGCGGCATGCCGCGTGACCAGCCCAGCGCGACGATCGCGAAAAGAACGGTGAGCCCCAGGGCGATAAGCGGCTCACCGAGAAAATTGAGGGCATCGAAGAGAAAGGTTTCGGGCTGAATTGCCAGTTTCGCCACCGTTCGGCCAAGCATCAGGACGACAGGCAGAAGAATGGTCAGCAACGAGATGCCGAAGCTCGGCGCGTCGAGCGCTCCGTTTGCATCGACTTTCGATGAAAACAGCTTGCCCATTTCCTCCGGCTCCTCCACGTGCATGCGGCGCGACAGCCATATGCCATAGACCGGCCCGGCGAGAATCACGGCGGGAATGGCGATGATGAAACCCAGCCCCATCGTGATGCCAAGGTCCGCGTGCAGCGCGCTGACCGCAATCAGCGGGCCCGGGTGTGGCGGCAGCAGCGCGTGCAGCGTTGTCATGCCGGCCAGCGCGGGGATCGCGATACGCAGGATAGGTTGCTTCGAGCGGCGCGCCATCACGAAGATGATCGGCACCATCATGACGAGACCCACCTCGAAGAACAGCGGCAAGCCGATGATGATGGCCACCAGCGCCATCAGCCACGGCAACGTGCGCGGCGTGGAGTGATCGAGGATGGTGGAGACCAGCCGGTCCGCCGCGCCCGATTCCGCCATTAGCGCACCGAGCATGGCGCCGAGCGCGATGATGATGCCGACATCCCCCAGGATTCCGCCCGCCCCTTTGCTGAACGCGCTCGCGACGGCTTCCAGCGGCAAGTTCGCCGTGAAACCCGCGACAAAAGTGCCGACGAGAATTGAGAGAAACGGCGCAAGTTTCAGCGCGCTGATAAGAACGATGATTGACGCCAGACCGAGCGCGCATGCGATGAGAAGACGCGTGTCGTGGGCGGACCACGCGGCGAGAGTCGAGGTCAGATGCACTGAAATGCCCTTGGCTAAGTGGAGAGGGTGACTGGTTTGTCCGTTGCCCGGTTGTCCGCGACGGCCGGTATTGATAAATCAGGTCGCAGGCTTCGTACGGTCGCCGGATTTTACGAGTGAATGCTTACAAAATACTTGGGGGTCTTTCGGGTCGTAGGGGTTTGGAGGTGATTTTTAGGGGGTGAGGATGGCGTTTGATTGGAGGTAGTCGATTTGGTCTCGTTCTCTCGTTCTTTAACGTTTTTAGCGAATACGGGACGGACGCGAGTGCGCGCTTTACAACTTCAGCTCGTTGAATGGGTTAAGGGGTGCGCCTTACTCCTTACTCTTTGTTCGATTCGTTCCTCCGTTCTTTGCGTCTTGAAGTCCGTGGTCGATTAATAGCTTCATCGAAATGACCTTTCCAAATTAGCGCGGTAGCTGTCGCATATGGCGTTTATCGCGTCTAATAATTCTAACTATTATAATTTCAATCTAAACCGGCGATTGTGGCGAGCATTATGACTGCGGTCGCCTGCACGGGGAGATACGCTTTTAACAAGTGGAGGTGCGGGTATAGCGAATTTCCGTGGCGGCGGGGTCGGAAGTAGCGGCGAACAAGCGCCTGTAGATAACGTTCCGGCCTGTGGATCACTCCAGACATTTCGAATTTGACCCGGGCGTTCGGAATCGGGATGCCCCCAAAGCCTCCAATTTGCACTCCGCCGATGTTCCATTCCCACAACCGCCAATAGGGCATCTGCGCGGATCGGATGCGAATCGGGGCTGACTGATCAAGTTTTGTCCCGACTTCCGAGCCGGGCGCCTTCCGTCCCTTGGACAGCTACCTCAGAATTAGCCGCACGTGGACTTTATGCGCATAAAAGCTCCGCCTCCTTGACGAATTTCATGGCTCCACGCCGACTCGCGGTCGCTTTCTGCCAGGCGAGGTACTCATCACGGCCGCAACGGTTCCGGCACAAGCGAACGTCGATCATCACTGAGCGGGGCCGACGGACCATGTACTAACGTCGCCGTGTGAGAGGCCATCGATCGAGTCCAATCGGCCTTCTGTAGCGAGCCCGCACTCTCACCCAAATGGCTCGAAGAGGCTGGTGGGATTGCCGAAACATCCAAAGAACGGACCGAGGCCCAGCAGCCAAATCCAAGGTTTCCGACTCAATCCGACTCGAAACATGGCCGGAATTGTTGTCGTTGCCGCCCGAAAAGCTCATCCCGGCCAACGCGTGGCTTGAATCGGCAACAGTCGGATCGACGATTCTCGGCACGGTGATCGGCGGTGCGCTGGAATCGCATCAACTTCATTAGCGCACGGGCCAAATATCAAAAGCCCCTCAACCGCTTCGCAGGACGGGTCCATAGATTTCAATGCTGGACAACAGCATCGGCGCATAGCCAAGCAACTCCAGCGCGGGGACTTTATGCGCATAAACCCCACAGAAAATCGGCCAAACGGCCAACCCGATGAGTTATCGCTAGAAAAATTGAGTTTTCAATGTAAAATTCGAAAAGCTAAATTTGGGAGCAAAACGTGGCAGCTGAAATCATTGCGATCACGCAGCAGAAGGGCGGAGTAGGAAAAAGCACGATAGCAATGCATCTAGGCGCGGCGTTTCACGAGAAAGGAAAGCGGGTGCTCGTCGTCGATGCGGACGGGCAAAATACCCTGGTCCACTGGGCCAGTGCTGCGGCCGACGAGGCCAGCGGCATCCCGTTTCCTATCGTGAACCTGTCCGAAGCAGGGGCCCAGATTCATCGAGAGATCAAGAAATTCGTCAACGACTACGACATCATCGTCGTTGATTGCCCGCCCTCAATTACGGAAAAAGTATCGGGCGTCGTCCTTCTCGCTGCGACGGTTGCCATTGTCCCGACATCGTCGTCACCTGCTGACTATTGGTCCAGCGTGGGCCTCGTCAAACTCATTCAGCAAGCACAGGTCATGAATGAAGATCTGCGCGCAGTGTTTCTCCTCAACAAAACCGAGGAGAAACGTATGCTGACGCGCGAGCTGAAGCGTGCGCTGGAAGAATTGGGGTTCCCTCTGCTGAAGACCCAGATTCCGACCCGCGAGTGCTACAAGCAGGCGATGGCGCTAGGCCAGACCGTACTTCAGATGAGCGACCGCGGCGCGCGACTGGCCGCCATTGAAATACGTGCGTGCGCTGACGAAGTTCTCGCCATGCTTCCCTGACTTTATGCGCATAAAGGATCCCGAATGAAACCTACCCAGTTCGCAAAAGGCTTCAAAGCCCGGCCGGATACGACCAGCAGCGAAAAGCGCACGGCCCTTGATCGCATCAATGCTATCGACGAAATCGTCAATCAAGAGGCGGGGAATGACAAGCAGGTCACCGGCCGCTCCAGCGCTTACACCGAAGATGAATTCCACGACGACCCAGCGGCGCAGGAGTCGGAAAACTTCCAGGTGTGGCGCCGGAAAAACAGGTACGTACGCGGCCAGGTCATTGAGTTGCCGCTAAAGGCCATCAAGCCGAGCCCGTTCAACCCCAGGCATTTTTATCTGAAGGCGTCCATCGCGGAATTGGCCGTCAATCTGGCGAAGCAAGGCCAGCAGCAAGCCATTCACGTGATTCCCGATCACGAAAACCCGGGCACTTTCTTTGTTAGCGACGGTGGCCGCCGAGTACGGGCGCTGAAGGAAGCCAATAAAGAAACCGTGAAGGCGATTGTCATCGACCTTCCTATTGGCATCGAAAGCTACAAGCTGGGTTATGACCTAAACGTACAACGGGACTCGCAAACCGTCTTCGATAACGCCATCGTCTGGAAGCGTTTCCTCGATGAAAAGCACTTCCAGAGCCAGCGAGAACTCGCCGACCACCTGGGCCTCGACGAATCGACGATCGCCGTCGCTTTAGCTATCGCGAAGCTACCCGAGAACGTGATGCATGAGATGGTCGCCCGGCCGGATCGATTTGGTTCGAATATGGCTTATCAGGTCTCACGCTTTCATACGGCGCGCGGCGCAGATGCCACGCTGCGGTTGATCAACAAAATTGCATCGGATGATCTGAGCACCCGACAAGTCGCTGACATTGTGAAAGGCCGTGCAAGCGCACAAGAAACGCCCAAACCCGCAGGGCGTCAACGCTATGCGCAGCGGTTGGAAATCAAGCTGGACGGGCTTGCCGTGGGTGATCTCAAGACGTATGGAGACGACAGGCTCGAGTTGCGCTTACGTGGTTTGTCGAAAGACAAACGCGACGAAATTCTTCAACAGATAGAGAAGATGCTGCAAGCGGATACGGTAAAACGATGAAGCAACCTGGATAACGGCGCACGAGAAAGCGAATAGGGGCACCAAGGGGGCACAAGCGCGACTTCAGCTACCGGCCCCCTTAGTACCAACACCTCTAACGGGGTTCTTAGGCGGCACGACCCTGATTCAACGTGAATGCCAGCAGATCGCCGTCGGTCGGCTCCCCCCAAGTCTTACGCGCAAGCCAGTCGAAAAACGAGGTTTCGCCCATTTTTGAATCGAGACCCCGCTTCCGCCAATCGTCACGCATGTGTGTGCCGAGCTCCGGCAACACATCTTCCTCAAAGGTCTGACGGGCCAGCTCCCGTTCAGACTCACCTTGTTCCTCGTATAACGAGCGTGCTTCCTTCCGGCGAAACACGGAATATTCGCTCAGCAAACGCGCCTTCAGGTCGTCCGCTGGCGCTCCGTTGGTTTTCGCTGGAGCCGCTACTGCCGGCAATGCTTCGACCTGGGGTGCATATCCCTTCTTCAAAGCGTCCTTGAAAAGCGCCGCCGCACTTCGCACCGGGGGCAGCGACGTGCTTCGCATTCTCTGCTCAGTCATTTGCAACGCTGAACGAATTCGGTTTTCCTCACTGTCCGCGTAAAGTGTTTGCGCATCTTTCAGCGGAATCCCGATTTTCACCATGCGATCGACCAACGTACTGTCGAACACATTCGGATGTTCATCGAGTGCAAGCATAGGCTGCTTGCGCTCGGTCACGCGAAACTGAATTTCAGCTACCCGCCGGCCTTCCCTGTGCTCGATCAACTCGACAAAGATGTTGGTAACGGCATTGACTTCCGCGATCGCGGGCCGAAGATAGTCGCGCTTGAAATATTTGTACTCGCGCTTGGCTTCGTCGCCCGCTTCGGTGTCGGGCGTTCCTGAGAGGATCGGCCGCCACCATTCCCAAGTCTCGCGCATAGTGAGATGGCTCGGATTCGTCAGATAGCGGACGCAGATTTCGTACAGCGCAAGGCCCGCGCTGCTGCGGAGCTGACTTTGAAACTGCAGACTCAAGCGCGCGTATTGCACCGGGTCAAGCAGCTTTTTCTTGATCTTTGGGGCGAAGGAAAACTCGACCCACACCCGCCGCGTGGCGGGGTCTTCGAGAATTTCGGCGTCTGCGATCAACGTCGATATGCCCCACTTACGCCCAGGCTTCAGACTCGACGTGCCTGTACTCCACTCAACCTGCACCGACACCATGCGGCGCAAATGCTCTTTCACCAGCGCGGTATCGTTGGAATCGAACGCCGCATTCGCGACAATGTCCGATAAAAGCGCGCGATAAGTGTCCCCGGATTCGTCCGCCTGCTGAGCGACCGCCAGCAGCACATTGAATAACTTGCGAGTCAAAAGCGTGATCTTGCCGCTTTTTGGCTGGATAGCGATGGCTTCGACGGCTTTTCGCAGCTCCGCCGAACTCGGACTCACTATGTCGGTCTTCTTCGCGCGTTTGGTTGCCAT